>NZ_CM178655.1:0-3598088 GCF_058599505.1 Acinetobacter sp. CAU_H_29a_1 | reverse complement strand
GTGAAACCCCTATTCATTCCATCGATAATTAATAAAAACACTATGTACCCACCGAAGCGGGTCGCCATTCTAACCAAGTTATCCACATCTGTCATGGAAAATTCTGCAGATATTGCTCAAAAAGCCTGCTTATGAAAATAAATTTAAATTCAAATACTGGTGTGGATAAGTTTATCCGCAAACTGTGGATAGAATATAGCACAAAGTTATCCACAAACTATTAATTTCATAAAAACAATCTTATCCACACCATATTTTATTGTTTTATAATTAAAAAAGTGTCATTTCCACAGAAAAAGACCACCCTAATAGTAATAAATTTAAATTTATAAATTTGAATTTATTTATAAGAGACCTGTTTTCTGGGGATAACTGGAGATCCAAAATGAATTTAAATTTAAAAACATGCACAGCAAGTGAATTTAAAGGCTTGTGGATAATTGTGTGGGTAATCTTGTTGGTAACTTATATCACTTTAATAAACAATAATCTAGGTTGTGTATAAGAAAAAAAGTGCAGTTGTTTAAATGTTATCGAGAAAAGAGCAAGCTCAAGCTGCTGTTACAAATAAAAAGGCTTAATTTCACAAGAAAATCGGTTTTCCATTGACAGCTCAAGCAATGAACACTAAACTCGCGAACCTTCATTGAATGATCATTTTTGGAGTTTCGATATGAAACGTACATTCCAACCATCTGAATTAAAGCGTAAGCGCGTTCATGGTTTCCGTGCTCGTATGGCTACTAAAGCTGGTCGCCAAGTATTAGCTCGTCGTCGTGCAAAAGGTCGTCACAGCTTAACTGTTTAATCAATAGTTAACGCTTAAACGATTTTGGGTGTTATGACTACACTTTATGGCTTCAGCACAGAGGTTCGTATTCGCTGTGCTGCCGATTATAAGAGTGTCTTCGATGGTGCGCTTTTTAAAGTGCATCAGCCCCATTTCTTATTTCTAGCAAAACTGACCGAACAACCTCAAAGTCGTTTGGGCATTGTTGTTGCTAAAAAGAAAGTGCGTCGTGCACACGAAAGAAATAGAGTAAAACGTTTGGCTCGCGAAAGTTTTCGCTTGCATCAACAGCAATTAACTTTAGATATTGTGGTTATGCCTAAAATGGGGATAGAAACAGTGCCTAATGCAGAGTTGCACCAGCAATTACAATTTGCTTGGCAAAAATTACAACGTCTTGCCAAAAAGCATCAAAAAATAGCTCCCTCCCTGCAAAAGTAGAGATGGCCAATGGTACGCTTACTGCATTGGTTAATTCGATTTTATCAAATTGCGATTAGTCCTTTACTTGGACCGCGTTGTCGTTATATCCCTACATGTTCTCAATATTCATTGGAAGCAGTCCATACACATGGTGCTGTGCGTGGTGTGTGGTTGGCTACTAAACGTATTTGCCGTTGTCATCCTTGGGGTGGATCGGGGTATGACCCTGTTCCAAACAAAAGGATTCGTTTTATCTCTTTTCAGCAAATAGATTCTCAAAAGCATCTGGTTGCTGTACCCTTTCGTGATTGTTTCTTGAACCAAAATCACTCTAACCACTTGGGGTAATCGATATGCAACAATGGGCCAGGTTTGCCATTCTCGGGGCCATGTTTGTTGTCGCTTATTTGCTCATTTTGGCTTGGCAAAAAGATTATGGACATGCTGAGACTCAGCCACAGCCACAACAGGCTGCAGCAGTTTCACATGAAGTATCTGCAGATTTGCCAAATGCTCAAACGGCTTCAGCAGCGTCTGATATGCCACAAGCAAATATCGCGACTCAGCAACCAGCTACAGAAGCAAAAGCATCTGTAAATCAACAGCTTATTTCAGTACAAACTGACCTTTATCATCTTTGGATTAATCCTAAAGGTGGTGATATTGTTCGTATTGAATTGTTAAACCATGACAAGAGCAAAGACAGTAACGAAGCATTTGTCATGCTTGAAAGTGATGCAAAACGTACTTATGTGGCGCAGTCTGGTTTAATTGGTCTTAATGGTCCAGACAGTAACCGTAGCGGTCGTCCAATGTATGAGATTGAAAAATCTGCTTATACATTGAATGATGCCAAAGCGGTTCAAACTGAAGATGGAAAAAGCATCAAAGTGTTAACCGTACCGATGGTACTAAAAACAGCTGATGGTGTGGAAATCATTAAAACCTTTACCTTTAAGCAAGGTGAATATCCTGTTGTTGTGAACCATAAAGTGGTGAACCGCAGTGGTCAAAACTGGCAGGGTCAAATGTTTGGTCAACTCAAACGTGACAACTCTGATGATCCAGGCAAATCGGATCAAGGTATTTTCACGCTGGGCACTTTCTTAGGTGGTGCTTGGGGTTCGCCTGAAGAACATTATAACAAGCTTAAATTTGCTAACTTCAATGAAGAAAAATTGAATGTTGAGGCGAAAGGCGGCTGGGTTGCTATGGTTCAGCACTACTTTGTGAGTGCTTGGATTCCTGGTGACTTAAAATTGACGCAAGCCAATGGTCAACCTTATGTCGCGAAATTAGAGTCGCGTAAGTCAACGGATGATATGAATATCATTGGTTTTACTTCGCCGACGATTACTGTGCCTGCTGGTACAGTGGCTGAGATTGACGCGACCTTCTATTCAGGTCCTAAAGTTCAATCTGAGTTAAAAGAGCTTGCAACAGGGTTAAACCAAACTGTTGATTATGGTTGGTTATGGCCAATTGCGAAATTATTGTTCTTGGGTCTTGAGTTCTTCCACGGTTTAGTGGGTAACTGGGGCTGGGCAATTATTTTGTTAACGGTCTTGGTGAAATTGATTCTTTGGCCATTGTCGTCTAAGAGCTATCGCTCAATGGCGAAAATGCGTGTCATTGCACCTGAAATGCAGCGTATGAAAGAAGAGTTCGGTGAAGACCGTATGCGCTTCTCTCAAGAAATGATGGCTCTATATAAACGTGAACAAGTCAATCCGCTTGCGGGTTGTTTGCCATTGTTATTACAAATGCCAATTTTCCTTGCGTTGTACTGGGTGTTGATGGAGTCTGTTGAGCTTCGTCATGCGCCATGGTTACTTTGGATTCAAGATTTGTCAGCGATGGATCCGTGGTTTATTTTACCGCTGTTAATGGGCGCAACGATGTTCATTCAGCAGTCTTTAAATCCACAACCGGCTGATCCAATGCAAGCGAAAGTTTTCAAAATCATGCCGATTGTTTTCACAGTCTTTATGTTGTTCTTCCCTGCGGGTCTCGTGTTGTACTGGATTGTCAACAACAGTATCACGATTATTCAGCAGACCTTGATCAACAAATCTGTTGAAAAAGACCGCTTGAATAAGGAAAGCGCGTCGAGTTAATCGAGGCAACTTTTCGCGAAAAGCTGAATAAATCCGCTTAAGATGGTAATCTTAGGCGGATTTTTCATTGTGTGACTTTTAAGATTTTTTAGGTGAATGTTATGTACAACCGAACCACGATTGCTGCCATTGCAACACCACCTGGGCGTGGTGGTGTGGGGGTCATTCGCCTATCTGGTCCCAAGTCATATGAGATTGCACAGGCCTTGACCCAAAAAGACTTACCGAAAGCGCGTTTTGCTGGTTTTCGCCAGTTTTATGATGCGTCTGGCGAAGTGATGGATGAGGGCTTAGCGATTTGTTTCCCGAACCCGAACTCGTTTACTGGTGAAGATGTGGTTGAGTTGCAAGGTCATGGGGGCCCTGTCATTCAAAATGCTTTACTGGGGCGTTTGTTGGAGCTTGGTGCGATTGCAGCAAAAGCCGGTGAGTTTTCCATGCGTGCTTTTGAAAATGGCAAACTGGATTTGGTACAGGCTGAAGCAATCGCCGACTTGATTGATGCGACGTCTCAAGCCGCTGCACGTTCTGCGGTACGTTCATTACAAGGCGCATTTTCAACTAAAGTGAATCGTGTGTTGGAGCAATTGATTCATCTACGTTTGCATGTGGAAGCTGCGATTGATTTTCCTGAAGAAGAAATTGATTTTCTTGCGGACGGGAAAATTTTAAATCTTTTAGATGGTGTTACGTCTGCTGTGAATCAAGTGCAACAATCGGCTCGTCAAGGACAGTTGCTGCGTGAAGGTTTACAAGTGGTGATTGCAGGGAAACCGAATGCGGGTAAGTCATCACTGCTCAATGCATTAGCGGGCATTGAACGCGCCATTGTGACGGATATTGCAGGTACGACGCGAGATGTCTTACATGAAAAAATTACCCTGAATGGTTTACCCATTACCTTAACCGATACTGCGGGTTTACGTGAAACCGGCGATATTGTAGAAAAAGAAGGGATTCGTCGTGCCATTAAAGAAATTGAGCAAGCCGACCTGTTACTTTTAGTCTATGACTTAAGCCAAGGCGAAGACCCACTCAAACTGGCGCAAGAATATTTTGCTGAGCATATTGAACCGAAACGTTTAATGCTGATTGGTAATAAGTGTGATTTGATGGAAACAACATCGCATATCGAAGATTTTAATGGCTTCCGTCATATTATGGTTTCGGCAAAGCAAGAAACTGGCGTTCAAGCACTCATAGAAGCGATTACAGCGCATGCAGGCTTCCAGCCAGAAGAAGATACCTTTATTGCGCGTACACGCCATTTAGACGCAATGAAACGTACTCAGCTTTACCTTGCTGAAGCTCGTGAACAATTGGTGGTGTATAACGCAGGTGAGTTGGTCGCAGAGTCGCTACGTTTGGCGCAAAATGCCCTCGGTGAAATTACAGGGGACTTTAGTGCGGATGATTTGCTTGGGAAAATTTTTGGATCATTCTGTATTGGAAAATAACACTGCTATTGATGAAAAAGCCCTCTGATCAGGGCTTTTGATCTTTAAGCCAGACGTATACTGCCCTTATGCGCAAACCACAGATAAAAACACAATAAAGCGATGACAATGCTAAAGCTAATGACCCCGAAACTTAATCCAAAGTGATCTGCCAGATAACCCACAGCTACAATAGGCACAATCGTACCCAAATAACCAATAAAAAGATAAGTCGACATCACCGCAGCACGATTCTCTAAGCTGGTCATGGCATGAATGAGACCAAAGGAACCAATCAAGGTCAGGCCATGTCCGACACCAACGAGAAAATCACTGATAAAGAAAAATGCACTCAGTTGAAATAGCATACACAGCGCCAAAATGCCTAAGCTTGCAATCAAGGTAATTAAGCCATAGTTGAGGCACTTATATGCAGGAATACTTCTGGCAAAATACTGCACCACGGCAGAGACAATGAGAATGCTGGTAATGGCTGAACCGCTGATAAGGGGGCCGTGCCACGGCAAAATATCCCGCACAAATGACGGGGATAAGGATGCAAATAAACTAAACGCGGCAAAGGCACTAAATGCGGTAAATCCAACGATCAAAAACAACTGATGATATTGCACTTCTGGTCGGAGTAGCTTTGGGGCAATACTAAAGGGCTGTGCGGTAAATGTGGGAGACTCAACCCAAAATAAACCAAAGAAACACAGTACAGCACCAAGAATGACCGGTAGATAAGGGCTGACCAAAGGGTATTCTGAAAATTGAGCTATCAGGCCACCAATCAGCGGGCCTAAGCCAAAACCTACTGCGGTAATAATCGAACTGAGCTGCGGCGCAATCTGTTGATGGCTTTTGGGCACGGTATACATCAGTCCCAGTAAGGCCGAAGTGGTCATCAAACCAGATGCAATACCAATAATAAAGCGGCCCAAAGATAAAATGAGAGCATCAGAAGCATAAGCGGAAATCACCAACCCGATGCTGATAAACACCAAGCCCACTTGTAAGGTGCGTAAATAGCCAATGCTATTACTGGTCCGGCCGAGAAAAAGTAAAGTAGCGAGACAACCAAACATATAAGCCACAAAAATATAGGTGATTTGACTCGGCACCAGATGCCATAAGGCTTGATACAGCGGGTAAAGTGGACTGGCTAAGGCAGTCCCCATCGTTCCCATCATTAAGGCGAGGCTGACCATACAAAATGGACGCCAAGAAGTGGTTGTTGTCATGCAAATGCCATGCGGCTCTCTCAGTCAAAACGAGAATATTTTGATGCCCAAGAGAAAAAGGATAGAGAGCAACAGTGTATCGGTTTGTGGAAAAAATGGTCAACTAAAAACTTGAAAAAGAACGCAATAAAACTTAGCCATAGCGTTTCAGCAGTTTTAAGAACTCAGCCAACTCCTCTTCATTGACCTGTTCAGCTTGTGCTAATACATGATGGCGTAAGTGTGCTTCAACGAGTTCATTCATCAGCCCATTGACCGCGCCTTTAATAGCAGCGACTTGTTGTAAAACATCGATACAACTGGCATTGGGATGTGTGATCGAGAGTTCAACGGCGTTGACCTGCCCTTGTAAGCGTTTCACACGGTTTAAAATTTTTTTATCTTCATGCAAATGACTCAACACATTGCTCCAAAAATAAATATACTAAGGGGGAGTATATTGGTGAATGATTTAAAATGCAAAATACCCCATCACGTCAGCATACGCATCATTTTGATGACGGTAATCCACTGGCACAAAAACGGATTTTAATGGCGACCATTTTAACGGCAGTCATGATGTTATTAGAAGTGATTGGTGGATGGATTTTCCAATCAATGGCTTTGCTGGCAGATGGTTGGCATATGAGTTCGCATATGTTGGCACTGGGTTTGGCTTATTTTGCCTATCGTGCTGCGCGGCATTATGCCCATGATCAGCGCTTTAGTTTCGGCACATGGAAAATTGAAATTCTTGCAGGCTACAGTAGCGCTATTTTGCTGATGGTGGTGGCGGGTTTTATGGCTTTTCACTCGATTCAGCGTCTATTCTCGCCTGTACAAATTCATTATAACGAAGCGATTCCAATTGCGATTTTAGGCTTATTGGTGAATTTAATCTGTGCATGGTTGCTGCACGATGGTCACCATCACCATCACCATCACCATCACCATCACCATCACCATCACCATCACCATCACCATCACGCTCATGCATCAGAAGTACATAGCCATCATCATGATTTAAATCAGAAAGCTGCATTTATGCATGTAGTGGCAGACGCGGTGACTTCCATTTTTGCCATAATCGCGCTGATTTTTGGTAAATATTTGGGCTGGGATTTTCTCGATGCGGCCCTTGGAATCGTGGGATCAATACTGGTAGCCAAATGGGCATTGAGCTTAATGCAAGAAACGGGAAAAACCTTGTTAGATGCTGAAATGGATCATCATGTGGTGGATGAAATTCGCGAAGTGTTGGCAGAACTACCGCAGACGACCTTGACCGATTTACATGTTTGGAAAGTAGGCAAAGGCAAGTTTTCCTGTATTTTAGCTTTAGAAACGACGGTAGACTTAAGTGCGGATCGCGTGCGGGCAATGCTCTCGATTCATGAAGAAATTGTTCATGTCTCGGTGGAAATTAATAGTACAGCCCTCACTGTTCCACGTGAAACTTTGGCCAGTTCATAAGCAAGGCGTGTTGGGTTTCGGTAAAGCCATGGAAAAAATGATTCAATGCTTGAATAATACGCTCTACACTAGCGCCGTGGTTCTCCGATTGAAAGAGCAAAAAGTGATGATAAAAAAACTGGGTTTGGCACTACTCACAAGTGCAATTGCAAGCATGAGTATGGCCAGCGTAGAAAGTGTTCAAGCCAACTTAAAAAAGAATTATCCAAATATTAATGTTCAAAATATTCAAAAAACAGAAATGTCGGGCATTTATAGTGGATCTTTAGATGGCGAAATTGTGTATTTAGGCGAAGCGGCTGAGCATGTGATTGCAGGTTCGATGGTACGCTTAAAAGATCAGAAAAATTTAAGTGCTGCCTTATATGTGCAACAAAACTCGATTGATTGGAACAAGCTGCCGCTAAAAGATGCCATTAAAAGCGTTAAAGGCAACGGCAAACGCCAATTGGCGGTTTTTTCAGACCCAAACTGTCCTTACTGTAAGCAGTTAGAGGCTGAGCTGAATAAACTGAATGATGTGACCATCTATACATTTATTTATGCCATTAAGGCGCAATCGATTGCACCGTCGAAACAAGTATTTTGTGAAGCAGATCCTGCCCTCGCATGGAAAAATTTGATTGCGAAAGGGACTCAACCGACGTCGAAAAAACCGTGCGCCAATCCAATTGAGCGCAACATTGAACTCGGTCGTAGTCTGGGTTTACAAGGGACGCCTGTGGTTATTTTCTCAAATGGCTTTAAAGTGAATGGTGCTGTGCCTTCAACCACCATTGAAAATATGTGGCGTGAACTGGGCTTATAAGAGTTCAAAGATACATAAAAAAAGCACCTGAAACGGTGCTTTTTTTAATGGCTGAGTTTAGGTTTTTTTGGTGACCATGTTGTAAATGAATAGAATAACGATAGCCCCAATAACTGAAGCAATAAACCCTGCGGCAGAGCCTTCACTATAGAGACCAAGTAAACGACCACCATAAGTGGCTACGAGAGAACCTGCAATCCCCAGTAAAGTGGTGACAATAAATCCCGCTTTGTCATCACCAGGATGGACAGCACGTGCGATGAGACCTGCAATAAAACCAATTACGATTGCAACAATAAGTGACCACATGAGCCAGCTCCTTTTTTTATCATGTCTTTGTTTTTACATCATGTGCAAAAATATCATCGGGCATAATGCTGCTGTGCAGTAGAGCGAATCTGCTAAAAACTGTATGTTTTATGTACTTAGCTAACAGTAAAAATAAAAAAAGTGGCCTTCGGCCACTTTTTTGTCGATTGCTCTTAAAGACCAATTTCACCAATAAATGGCAAATGACGGTACTTTTGGTCGTAGTCTAAGCCATAACCCACAATGAATCGATCTTCGACATTAAAGCCTAAAAACTTCACATCGAGTTCAATTTCACGGCGTGAAGGTTTGCTGACTAAGGTACATAGTTCAATTGAGTTGGGAGAGCGTGTTTCTAAAATTTCTAATACTTTGCTCAAGGTGTTGCCTGAGTCGATGATGTCTTCAATGACTAAAACATCTTTACCGCGAATTTCACCGTCTAAATCTTTTAAAATTTTTACATCACGTGAAGATACCGTACCGCCGCCGTAGCTCGAAACCGTCATGAAGTCGAGTTCATGGGGTTTTGAAATGGTACGACATAAGTCTGCCATGAAAATGACTGAACCACGTAATAAACCAATCAGTACGAGTTCCTTATCACTGTTTGCATAATGCGCATCGATTTGTGCACCAAGCTCTTTTACTTTCGCTTGAATCTCTTCAGTAGAAATCATTACGCTCATTTGAACGGTCATGGGTAGATACCTAAAATTAAAAAAATCAAAAATAAAAAAGGCGTTGACCTGCAACACCTCTATATATGCATTAATTTTAATATATCTCTAAACGAGATGCACCCCCTTTTGCCCGCTGAAAATGTAATCATTTCATTGCAGACGGGATGCAGCTTGGCTTAGAGGCGAAAATCAAAGTTGTTTCAAAACTCGATTAGCTGCTTAAATTTTCGCTATTTGCTACTTAGTTTTGCACATAGGCTTTCTGACCAAAAATATAAGTCGCATGAATATTACGGTCATCACCCATGGTCATTAGGGCAAATAACGCATCTTCAATCCCTTTTGCACGTTGCTGACGTAATGCTTGCAGCGCGGTTGCTTTAAGGTCGAGCACCACAAAGTCAGCTTCTTTGCCCAAATTAAAGTTACCGAGTTTATCATCCAAGCTCAGTGCTTTGGCACCGCCAAGCGTAGCGTGGTAGAGCGACTCAAAAG
This sequence comes from Acinetobacter sp. CAU_H_29a_1, assembly GCF_058599505.1. Classification (NCBI taxonomy): domain Bacteria; kingdom Pseudomonadati; phylum Pseudomonadota; class Gammaproteobacteria; order Moraxellales; family Moraxellaceae; genus Acinetobacter; species Acinetobacter sp. CAU_H_29a_1. The sequence goes on along the minus strand of NZ_CM178655.1, from coordinate 3,588,331 downwards.
CAGACAGTTTATCACCTTGAAGCTGCTGTACTTTATAGGCTTCATTCAGAGTTTGTAGTTGGTTAAAAGAGGTCCCTGCACCAATGTCTGTACCCAGCCCAACTTTTACCTGCTTTTCCCAAGTCTTATTCAATGGAAATAAACCACTGCCTAAAAATAGGTTGGAGGTCGGACAGAAAGCAATGGCAGAGTCAGTCTGATGCATGCAGTCCCACTCAGCCTCTTCTAAGTGCACGCAGTGGGCAAAGACCGAATGTGAACCGGTTAAACCAAAGTGATGATAAACATCGAGATAACCTTGCTGCTCAGGGAATAAGTCTTTCACCCAAGCGATTTCATTTTTATTTTCACTTAAATGCGTATGCACATACACATCTGGGTATTCAGCTTTGAGCTGCCCTGCTTTAGCCAATTGCTCTGGTGTTGAGGTTGGGGCAAAACGTGGCGTAATCGCATACAGGTTACGGCCCTTGCCATGCCATTTCTCAATCAGTGCTTTAGAGTCTGCATAAGCACTGTCAGGCGTGTCGCACAGACCTTCAGGTGCATGACGGTCCATCATGACTTTACCTGCGATCAGACGCATCTGGTGCTGCCCTGCTGCTTCAAATAAAGCATCGACTGATTCGGTATGCACAGTACAGAAGACTAAGGCTGTGGTGGTGCCATTTTTCAGCAGTTCTTGCACAAAGAATTGGGCAATCTGATCGGCATAAGCTTTATCGGAAAATTGTAATTCAGTTGGGAAGGTATAGGTATTGAGCCATTCGAGTAGCTGTTCACCATAGGCCCCCACCATTTCTGTTTGTGGAAAATGAATGTGGGTGTCGATAAAACCGGGCACAATCAATTGTTCAGGATAGTGCTGAACCTCGACGCCAACAGGAAGGTGCTGTTGTCCCTCCTGCCAAGATCCAAACCATTGGATTTTGCCATTTTGGCTAATCAGTAAACCATCTTCTACGTAACGCACTTGGTCGTGAATTTCACGCGCTTGGGCAACCGTATTCTGAATATCTAGGAAGCGACCGCGAACCGCCGTCGTTGCAACTACAGAAGACATTTTAAACCTGCGTTTTGACTTTTTTTCGATTGATTGTACCGTAAACTGGATTTTTTTCACGGCTATTTACTGAAGTTTTTGTGTGTGTTGTGAACGCAAGATTTTAAATGGAAGACCGGAGTAGTATTTTCTTAAAAATTGAACTGTTTTAAGGCCAAACATGTATCCATGCCATCGATAAGATCATGATTTTTTATGCAATCCATAAGCACAAGCTTTGAGCTTAAATGATTCAATCTATTCGCAAAATTTTGTTGAGAAAGTCTTTATCTTTAAATGCTGAGTCAGTACAGTGTCGGCATTGATAAAATAAGAGACCATGACCGGCATGTATTTTTGGAATACCAAAGCATTAGCACATGAATTATCTAGCAATACCCTCGATAAAAAGCATTATAAAAATTATTACTTAGTCACCGCCTTATTGGTTTCAGTGGTGTATTACTACGGCATGTATTCACCCTATGGTGATGTCCGTGTGATTGGAGTTGAGGGACTTCTGACTTTATTGATTATGTTTATCGGGATTCAAAGTGCTTATAAAGCCAATGGCGGCGATGAGGGTGAGCATTTCTTAGGTCGAATCACGGCATTGTCTTTTCCCATTTTGGTACAAACCACTGTGGCTGGTTTTGTATTTGGTGCAGTGTTATTGGGGCTTTATTTTGCTTTTAATCTAGAAGGTACAGCGTTTGATGATTGGTATGAATGGACTATTTCGCTGTTTACCATCTTCCTGCAAATCTTATTTTTTACGCGTTTGGTGTCTTATATGAAGCGGGTTAAAGCGCATACCATTTAAGCTTGAAAAAAATATTGTCTTCGAATGTATGCTTGTCAGTTTTAGATTTGACAAGCATTTTCTTTTTCAATTTAAACTTTATTTGATACACGGAAGCGTCATCCGCAACCTGCGTAGTGTTTGGAGTAGATTATTTTTGCAACACAAATTTTTTAATTATAGAAAGTGAATAGGTTTTGCGGAGAACAAATGCTGTCCTTACGAAGCTTCGCTTCTCATTTGGCGAAACAAAAGAATAATTGAGCTCCCAGTATCGAACTTAAAAAAGATAAGACTCCGCCGTGAATAACCTAAAAGTGATGGTGCTCCTACTAAAACGCCTGAACAGACCCGCATTAATCTTTGGACATCTATTTTAAATAGGTGATTTAGAGCGCCACTTTATTCCACAAAATAATGCGCAGCAAAATGCGCATCATTGCCAATCACATCAAATACATCTTCACGCAGTGACATCCCCGCACATTCATCTCCGACCATCCAAAGTCCCAAGGTGGGCAGCATGCCTTCATGCAACGGAGTTTTTACCCAGCGCTGCATGACATAGCCATATTTGTCGTAGTCATCGAAGTAAAAACTACCTGAGGCTGCGCCGCAATCGACATTGTTTTGTAGGATATGAATATTTGCGCCTTCGCGCGCTAAGATGGGCTTACGCACCCATTTCCCTGCGTAGTGGGCGTGCGCATCATAAGCATGGGTTTCTAACAACAATGGATGATTCGGAAAGCGTTTCCATAGCTCGATCAATAGGGCTTTATTGGAGAGCAGCATTTTCCAACACGGTTCAATCCATTCGGTTTCAGGTTTGAGAAACTGCGCAAAATTTTCTTCCCAAATCCATTCCCACGGATACAGCTTAAATAAATGCTGAATCTCTTGCTGATGCAAATCGACAAAGGCTGTGCCATTCCAACCGATGTTTTCCATCGACAGTTCGCTGACATTTAAGCCTGCCTGAAAAGCAGTATCCATGAGGTATTCTAAATTGCCCCAATCTTCACGCCCTGCTTCTTGGCAGGCTGCGAAATGGACACGGCTACGCGCAGGATAGAGCTGTTTCCAGCGCTCAATCAGCTTTTCATGAATGCTGTTGAACTGATCACGGTTTGCAATATTTTCGACTTGTTCAATCCAATGCCACTGTGCAACAGACGCTTCGAGTAAACCCGTTGGCGTATCGGCATTGTATTCCAGCATTTTGATGGCTTGACCATCATAGGCAAAATCGAAACGGCCATAGAGCATTGGTGCTTGGTTTTTCCATGAATGCTCAATCAGAGGAATCGCTGCTGGGGGGAGTTGAAAATATTCGGGATAATAACCGCGTTGAATCATATCCCCTGCCACTTCAAGGCACATCTGGTGTAATTCGTTCGAGGCATCTTCAAGTTGTTCAATTTGCTTGAGGCTAAACTCATAAGCCACACCTTCTGACCAATACATTGAACCATCCCGCGACGGCAAGTTGTAGTAGTCAAAACCAATCTCTTGATGTGCTTGTTGCCAGTTTTCACGCTCAGGCAGTAGAACTCGTTTCATGTATTAACCTCCGAACGAGCCTCCGCCACGGCCGAAGCCTCCACGAATGGGTTGGGATTTGACATGGCTAAAAACGTGAGTCGAGATTCTGGGTGAGCCTGTCGAATGTCGTCCGCGTGCTTTCATGACTTGGCCCAAGTAACGGACTTTACGGTTATTTTTATAATATTGTGGGCCGATATAGACCCCAGTAGAGCCACTATAGCTCGATTCGCCATTTTCGTTAGCAGGTTCGCACAGTTCAAAATGCCAGTCTTGATAGCAGTTATATTGGTTATTGTAAACATCCTGTTGTAGGGTTTTAGAGCCGCTACATGCCGTGAGTAAAACCGGCACCACAACAAGAGTTAATTTTTTGGTACGCATGGATGAGCAACCTTCGGGTTCTTTTATTTTTACAGGTAAAACCAAGGGTTTTAAGCCCGCTTATCATAGGGAGCTGTTTGCATAAAGTACAGTACATTTGCACAGAAAATCATAGGATTAAGTCTTGTACAATTTAAGATTTAGCCATCAAAAAAGCCTTCACAGGGGAAGGCTTTTTTAAAACATTAGAGGGTGGTTTGATGATGTTTCTTACTGTATCGAATCGACAAGATCGCAGTAATGGTCAGCACCAACACAATAAAGCCCAGTGAAATCCAAATTGGCATGTGGAACACATCCAGCATGAGCATCTTAAAGCCGATGAATACCAAGATAATACCTAAACCATACGGGAGATAATGCATCTTGGTTGCTGTACCAGACAACAAGAAGAACATCGCACGTAGACCCAAAATTGCCATTAAGTTTGCAGTCAACACAATAAACGGATCAGAAGTCACCGCGAAAATTGCAGGAATGGAATCCACCGCGAAAATTACATCCGACGCTTCAACTAAAATTAACACCAAGAACAGCGGCGTTGCCCACAACATCCCGTTTTGACGGACAAAGAACTTATTGCCATGCATTTGCGGGGTAATCCGCATATGTTTACGCAACCATTTTAAGATCGCCATATCTTCGATATTGGTTTCTTCTTCGTTTTGCCCTTTGAAGAATTTGAAACCCGTATACACCAAGAACGCACCGAAGATATACAGAATCCATGAGAACTCTTGCACGAACCACGCGCCAATAAAAATAAAGATGGTACGTAGAATAATCGCGCCCAATACACCATATAGCAGTAATTGGCGTTGTAGTGCAGGTGGGATGGCAAAAGCAGCAAAGATCATCAGCCAGACAAAGACGTTGTCGACGGCTAAAGATTTTTCAAGTAAATAACCTGCGAAGTACTCCATGACCTTGGTATTGGCCACAGTGACACCTGCAGTTTGTTGTAAATACAACCAGAGACCTGCACCAAAGAGTGATGCGACGGAAACCCATGCAATACTCCATAACGCGGCGGTTTTGATTTTAACTTCTTGGCCTTCTTTTTGTTTAAAGCCTAAAAAGTCGATCAGTAGCATCACGGTAACAATGCCGAAAAAAGCAAGGTATAGCCATAAATTGCCGATAGATTCCATGAAATCCTCCACATCCAGCAATCGGCCACAAAAAAACCTTGACCTGCTGCCAGATGAAATAAAACATCTGTGACAACATGATCAAGGTCTTGCCTACATTTTAGCGTATGTATTTTGTGCGCTAAAATGCTCAGATACCGACTTTTTGCAAAGTGTAATGACGATAATCTGACACGTGAAAGTGATGCATAGCATTGATTTTTCACGTTTGGAGGAGGCTACTCCCCTTGTTCAACATAAATTTGGTTTTGGATTTGATCCAAAAGTGAGCTAAGCATCGCATATTTTTATGGTTTGAGCAAATATTAAAGAAAATTGTAGATGAAATATAAATGAGACAAAATTTTGCTTCAATTTGTGGCAAGCTAAAAAAAACAGTAAACCAAAGAGGAATAATAATGAAAATTCAACATCAAGAAACAGGTAGTAAAGGCGAAGTTTTTGTTGAGCAAGAAAACGAGCGTGTGGCGGAAATGACCTATAGTTGGGCTGGGGACGATAAATTTATCATTGATCACACTTGGGTCAGTGAGTTGCTCCGTGGGCAACATGTGGGGCGTCAGTTATTGGATGTTTTGGTTAACTTTGCCCGTGATAAGGGCGTGAAAATTTTACCCTTGTGCCCTTTTTCCAAATCGGTATTCGACAAAGATCCATCTATTCATGATGTTTTATTCCTCTAAGATAGATAACCATCAATCCATTCAATGAGTGTGCTATGCAATTTCAACATGTAGATCGTGATCAAAAAGGTGAGTTTTTCTTAAATAATGCAGACGGTCAGCGTATTGCTGAAATTAGCTATATTTGGCGGGATGACACAACCATTGATGCCAACCATACTTGGGTCGATGATTCACTGCGGGGGCAAGGCGTAGCACGTTTACTGTTAGATACTCTGGTTGATTTTTCACGTGAGAAAAACCTGAAAATTATCCCGACTTGTTCTTATGTAGATGTGATGTTTCGCCGTGAGAAAAGTTTTGAGGATGTTGCAGCTTAATTGTTTGCCATTCATCGCAATTCTAAAGGTTAAGCTAAAATGAGATCGATATAGCTGCCATTACAGTTCTATTTTGTGTTTTGCAGCGCTGAACATGATGGAATCAAAGTATATGAAGACGCTTTTATCTATGGGCCTATTCTGTTCAGTTGCCCCCTGATTGCATGCTGAAGATTGTGTAAAACTTGAGGAAAAGGCAGAACAAAAAGAAGTTCAGATCATTCCACGTTGGGGCATGAAAGTGATTGCTTCAACCAGAGTGTATTTTTATTCAGCACCGAGCAATGCTTGTAAAATCAAAGATCTGTTTATGATTAAAAATGACCATATCACTGCTTATAGCACCTATGATGATGGCCAAGAGCAGTGGGTTTCGATCATGTATTTTAGTAAACGCTTGGGAGACACGGTTCAAGGTTGGTCAAAACTAAAAGACTTTGAATATACGGGTACGATGTCTGGTTTTTAATTGGATAAGCTTGTAAAAAACCCGCCATATGCGGGTTTTTTCTTCTAATGGGACAATTTATTCTGCGTTCAAGGCGCTAATCAATTTTTGGTGTAAACCACCAAAGCCACCATTGGACATGATCACAACTGCATCGCCCTCGCCTGCATCACTGACGATGGTATGGATAATGTCATCCAAAGTGCGTGCAACCACGGCCTTGTTGGGTGCAGCCGCAATGACAGGTTGTAAGTCCCAGTCCAAACCTTCTGGTTGATACCAAATCACTTCATCCGCCAAACGCGCAGAGTGCGCAAGTCCATCTTTATGGCTTCCCATGCGCATTGTATTTGAACGAGGTTCAATAATCGCCCACAACTTACGCTCGCCTAAACGCTTACGTGCGCCTTCCAGCGTCGTATCTATTGCGGTTGGGTGATGGGCAAAGTCATCATACACTTCAACGCCACGTACTGTGCCTAAAAGCTCCATACGGCGCTTCACGCCGCCAAAGTTAGACAGTGCTTCGCACGCTGTTTCAATGCTCACGCCGACGTGTTCAGCCGCAGCGATAGTCGCCAAAGCATTGGCTACGCTGTGCTGCCCTGTCATGTTCCATTGCACCGTGCCTTTCACCACGCCGTGTTGGAGCACTTTAAAGTGTGAACCATCAGCACTTAGTTGTTCGGCATACAATTCAGACTTGTCGTGGGCCTCTAAAGAGGTACGAACCACGGGTGTCCAACAGCCCTGCTCTAAAACTTCATCAATATTGCTTTCAGTAATCGGAGCAATGATACGACCCTCACTTGGAATGGTACGAACCAAGTGGTGGAATTGTTTTTGAATCGCTGCTAGATCATCAAAAATGTCGGCATGGTCAAATTCGAGGTTATTTAAAATGGCTGTTTTTGGGTGGTAATGCACGAACTTCGAACGTTTGTCGAAAAAGGCAGAATCATATTCATCGGCTTCGACACAGAAGTATTTGCCAGCACCTAAACGTGCACTTTCAGAAAAACCTAAAGGTACACCGCCTATCAGGAAACCTGGCTCTAAACCTGCCTGATCCAAGACCCAAGCCAACATGGTGGTGGTGGTGGTTTTACCGTGGGTCCCTGCTACACCAAGTACGTGTTTGCCTTGGAGCACATGATCGGCCAAAAATTGTGGGCCTGAAATATACGGTAAGCCTTCATTGAGCATGTATTCAACGGCATCAATCCCACGTTTCATCGCATTGCCGACGATGACCAAATCAGGATGAGGTTGTAAATGACTGCGGTCATAACCTTGCATTAAGGTAATGCCTGCATTTTCGAGTTGGGTCGACATGGGAGGATAAACGTTTAGATCCGAACCCGTCACTGTGTGGCCAAGATCACGTGCTAAAAGCGCTAAAGACCCCATAAAGGTGCCACAAATACCCAAAATATGCAGATGCATTCCGCCTCACTCCACTGCTTTTATAGACACATCACGTAGTGTTGGTGCTGTTGTCGTGATTAATTCGATGTGAAAGCAACCATAGCAAGGCGCTTAGCGAAAAGATAGTGATTCTTGTATCTAATCGTTTAATTATTCTGCGGCTTGAACAAAGCTTTTATTTTGTAAAAAAGCTGGCTGAAAAGTGCAATATTTGCTGAATTTCCTCGCAAAAAACGTAGAATAAATGCTCCTAAATTCGGCGATCTTGCTTCATGTCCCTGCCCTTTATTTTATTGATTATTGCCAACTGTTTTATGACACTTGCATGGTATGGACATTTAAAATTTTTGCCGGGTGTGCCGCTTTGGCAAGCCATTTTATTTAGCTGGTTCATTGCATTGGTGGAATACAGTTTTATGATTCCTGCGACCCGTATGCTGTCACAGCAAGGCTGGTCAATGGGTGAAATGAAAATCACCCAAGAAGTGGTGACGTTATTGGTTTTTGTACCGTTTATGCTTTTCTTATTTAAACAGCCTTTTAAGCTCGATTATTTGTGGGCCGGACTGTGTTTATTTGGTTGTGTGTATTTTGTTTTTCGCAGCCAATAACTCAAAAAATGAGGCTACAGTCCTCTTTTTATTTAAGTTTTATGCTACGAAATAAAAAAACAAGAAAAATCTGCATTTAGTTGCACGGTTAAATTTTGGAGAGCTGAAAAATCAGTCTATAATACGGGGCTCTTATTAAAGCTTGGCGCTAGTCGAGATTTATCTCTCTTAACTATCTCTGGAAACATTGCAATGAATGCGGCCGCTTCACAAGACACTCCTCTCGTTGGAATTATCATGGGTTCTCAATCAGATTGGGCCACTCTCGAACACACTGCCAATATGCTTAAGCAACTTGGTGTCCCATTTGAAGCGGAAGTTGTGTCTGCGCACCGTACGCCAGATCGTCTTTTTGAATATGCAGAGCAAGCACGTGACCGTGGTATTCAAGTGATTATTGCGGGTGCAGGCGGTGCGGCGCATTTACCGGGAATGTGTGCGGCGAAAACTGATTTACCTGTACTTGGTGTGCCAGTGAAGTCTTCGATTTTAAACGGTGTCGATTCACTGTTATCGATTGTGCAAATGCCAGCAGGTATTGCAGTGGGTACTTTGGCGATTGGTCCAGCAGGCGCAACCAATGCCGCGATTATGGCAGCACAAATTTTAGGTCTGACACGTCCTGAAATTGCAAAAAATGTAGCCGATTTCCGTGCTGCACAAACCGACAAAGTCGCAAGCAACAACATTCCAGGCCAAGCTTAATACGGGGCATTCCTCATGAATAAAACCATCGGTATTTTTGGTGGTGGGCAGCTGGGTCGCATGATGGCGCAAGCGGCTTTGCCACTGAATATTCAATGTACGTTCTTTGATGTGAGTATAGACTGCCCTTCAGCGGCTTTAGGAACTGTGATTTCAAGCAAAACTGAAAACGGTTTACAAGACTTTATTGCTAGTGCCGATGTCTTCAGCCTTGAGTTTGAAAATACGCCTTTGTCCGATGTTGATGTTTTGACCAAGCAAAAAGATATGCATCCGCCGCGTCAGGCTTTAGCTATTGCACAGCATCGCTTGTCTGAAAAAGCGTTATTTGATGAGCTTGAGATTCCTGTTGCGCCTTATAAAGCGGTAGATTCTCTAGAAAGTTTAAGCGCTGCAGTTGCTGAGCTGGGTTTACCGATTGTGCTGAAGACAGCCACAGGTGGCTATGATGGCAAAGGTCAGTTTGTATTGCGTTCTGAACAACAAATTGAACAAGCATGGGCTGAATTAGGCCCTGCTGGAAGTTTAATTGCAGAAAGCTTTGTGACCTTCTCGCGTGAAGTTTCGATCATTGCGGTACGTGGTCAAAATGGCGATGTGAAAACGTGGCCATTGGCTGAAAACCATCACCATCATGGTATTTTGTCGCATTCGATTGTTCCTGCACCGAATAGTGCGGACTTACAACCCGTTGCACAAGACTACATCACTCGCCTATTGAATCATTTGAATTATGTTGGCGTGTTGACCTTAGAACTGTTTGTCACAGACAAAGGTTTGTATGCCAATGAAATGGCGCCACGTGTGCATAATTCAGGACACTGGTCGATTGAAGGCGCAGTATGCTCTCAGTTTGAAAACCATATTCGTGCAGTTGCAGGCTTACCCTTGGGTTCAACTGAAGTCGTTCGCCCTACGGTCATGATCAATATTATTGGTCAGTATCCACAGTCTGAACAAGTCTTGGCCTTAGAAGGTGTACATCTACATCTTTATAATAAGGAAGAACGTGAAGGTCGTAAGATTGGTCACCTAACTTTAATGCCGAATGATACCGCTCAACTCACGATGCTATGTCGCCAGTTGGCTAAAATCTTACCAAATCCATTGGCACTGAGCGAAGATATGACCATCTAAAGCTTCAGTTGTTGTTAAAAAAAGCGATCACGATAGTGGTCGCTTTTTTATTTGGACTCATTCAGGCATGATTGCGCCTCTTTGAAAAAAGTGACCGTTAATCGGATCAAAATTGAAATAAATTGAGTGTTTTTTATCCGTTTTGATAAAATTAGCGCATAGAAAAATAAACTGAAAGCAAAATAAAGCGAGTTTTGTGCAGAGAAGCACGTTTAAAACAGCGTCTACGATTGAATGTGACACTGGTTTTCACCTAAAAGAAAGTGAAACAGTAGAGAGCTCTATCAACTTGGGTATGTGGATATCTTTTTAAGTCTATTTTGAATTTAAAAAATAGAAGTAAAATTTTGAATTTAAAAGTGGGTTTTAAATTTAAATCGAGTGTTTAAATTTAAAATGAATTTAAAAGTTTTGATGCTGTTTGAATTTAAATTCAAAACAATAAATTTAAAGTCTGTGAGATGAATTTAAAGTTTTGAATTTAAAAATATTGAGCTTGGGTTTCGAAGTTTAATTCTTTGTATATTGTTGATTATGAAGGTTAAATAAAAATGTGGATAAAATAAATTTAAAACAAGATGATTGAATTTAAAGTGCTTGCTGAACTAAAGGTTGTTTTTGAATTCAAAAGTTGAGATCTGTAGTGTTGTGGATAAGTGGTTTTAAATTTAAAAGATGGTTTTGAATTTAAACCAAAATGAATATTCATTTACGTTTTGATTCAGAAAAGTGAAATCGAAAGTGTTAAGGTTAAAAGCATAATTCAGAGATAAAGAATCATTAGGGATTTTATGCACCGTTTTGCTTTTCTTTTAGGTTCATTTTTTTTAGCGGCGACTCAGGCGAATGCTGAGCTTATTATTAATGGTCAAAAAGTTACAGGCAGTTCAAATGTCGCAACTTCCGATTATCGTCCTCAGAATTCATTTCAAAGCTGTATTGCCAATTTAAAAAGCCAAGCGATGGCGAATGGTGTGTCTGCGTCCACTTATGATCGCTACACACAAAATTTAGCGCCTGATTATTCTGTGATTGAAAAATTAAATTACCAACCTGAATTTTCCACGCCGATTTGGGATTATTTGTCAGGATTGGTGGATGATGAGCGTGTTGCGGTAGGTCAGCAAAAATTGGCGCAGCATCGTGAAGTGTTGAATCGTGTTGCGGCCGCGTATGGTGTGCCTGCGGAGACTGTGGTTGCCGTGTGGGGCGTGGAAAGTAATTTTGGCGATATTTCAGGTAAATATCCATTATTACAAGCTTTAGGCACATTGAGTTGTGAAGGGCGCCGCCAAAGCTATTTCCGTGGAGAGTTTTTTGCCGCTATGCGTATTTTACAGCGTGGCGATTTAACGGAGCCACAACTGAAAGGCTCATGGGCAGGTGCGTTTGGCCATACCCAGTTTATGCCATCGACGTATGAAGAGCTGGCGGTCGATTTTGATGGTGATGGACGCCGTGATTTGGTGTCGAGTACCACAGATGCTTTGGCATCAACAGCCAATTTCCTCAAAAAACGCGGCTGGCAAACTGGGCAGCCTTGGGGATTTGAAGTAAAAAATCCGCAAGCGATCTCTCTGAGTGGAGAAAGTCGTCGTAATAAGAAGTCCTTATCTTACTGGATGCAAAACGGCTTGGTACGCGCAGATGGCTCAGCGTTAATTCAAGGCAATTTATCTTCTAGCTCACAAGCTGGGTTGATGGCGCCCGCTGGTGAAAATGGTCCACTATTTTTAGTGTTTAAAAACTTTGATGCAATCTATAGTTATAACGCAGCAGAAAGTTATGCATTAGCGATTGCGCATTTATCAGACCGCTTACAAGGGCAAGGTGGGTTTAGTACAACTTGGCCAACTGATGATGCAGGCACTTCGCGTTCTGAACGTCGTGAAATTCAGCAGTTTTTACTGAATCGTGGCTATGATATTGGCGCGGTGGATGGCTTGATTGGTGATAAAACTCGTCAAGCGATTCGTCAGGAGCAAATTCGTTTAGGCTTAAGTCCGACGGGACGAGCGGGGCAGCAAATTTTAAAAGCCTTCCGTCAGGAAAATGCCAAGTTGATGATGCGTTAACATTAACAGCAAAAAAAATCGTTGATATAAATTAAAGAAAAAGCCAGTCGGTTATTCACCTGACTGGTTTTTTTGATTTGCTTGGGTTGCGTCTAAAAGACCAGAAGCATTTTGATGTTTAAACCGCGGTAATCGTTCCGAGAATACGGTTACCTTGTGCGCCTGTCACTGTCGGTAAGTTGCCACTGAGTTGCTGGATAAAACGCATGGCCAACCAAGCAAAGGCAGTCGCCTCCACCCAAGTTGGGGCTAAGCCAATCGCGGAGGTGGTTTGTACAGACCAATTATGTTTACGTAAGCGCCAACGTAACTGTTCTAAAAGGTGTGAATTATAGGCACCACCACCACAGACGTAGACTTCACCCGTATCCATATCGGAGCGATAGATGGCTTTTTTAATGGCGCGCGTGGTGAGCTTCATTAATGTAGCCTGAATATTTTCAGGACTGTCTTCAAGCTCGTCGTATTCAAGGTCATTGCGCCAGTCGGCAATTTGTTCATCTAGCCATTCTAGATTGAAGTCTTCACGACCAGTACTTTTGGGTGGTTCTTTAGAAAAAAATTCATGAGCTTGCAGGCGGTCGAGTAAGCTACGAATAGGTTGACCATAAGCCGCCCAGTTACCATTTTCATCATAAGGCTGGCCAGTATAACGTTCACACCAAGCATCCATTAAAATGTTAGCTGGACCTGTATCAAAGCCATACACGGCTTCAGGTTGACCTGCAGGCAACATGCTAACATTGGCAATACCACCCAAATTTAATATCACACGGTGAATACTATCGTGTTGGAAGAGCGCTTGATGAAATGCAGGTACCAACGGTGCCCCTTGACCACCTGCAGCCATATCACGACGGCGAAAATCTGAAATTACTGGGAGCTGAGTGAGCTCAGTAATAATATTGGGATCACCAATTTGCAGAGTAAAACCATGTTCAGGACGATGTCGAATAGTCTGACCATGCGAACCAATGGCTTTGATTTGACTACGATCAAGCTGATTTTTCTCAATCATCTCATTGATGCCATGACCAATCATTTGAGCCAGTGCGACATCGGCTTTACCCATACGATCAATTTCGTTGTCATCTGGCAAAGTGAGTGCCATGAGTTCATCGCGAAGGTCTGGATCAAAAGGAAGGGTGAGTGTCGCGTGAATCTCTAAAGGATCAAAAGAAGCAGCAACAATATCAACACCATCCATGCTGGTGCCAGTCATTACCCCAATATAGATCGCTGTCATGATTATTCTAAAGCCTGCAATGTGCTGAAAAAGTGTTAGTATATCGCACAAATTGAATAACTGATGTGTTTGGGTTTTGTGATGTCAAATTTCCTGCCGGCTGAAGAACAACTTGCTCTCATTCAACGAGGCACGCATGAAATTATTTCTGAAGAAGATCTTCTGAAGAAATTAAAAGAAAATCGTCCTTTAAAAATTAAAGCGGGCTTTGACCCGACTGCGCCTGACTTGCACTTGGGGCATACGGTTTTAATTAATAAACTGAAAACTTTCCAAGACTTGGGTCATGACGTGACCTTCTTGATTGGGGACTATACCGCGATGATCGGTGACCCAACTGGAAAAAGTGCAACACGTCCACCATTGTCGCGTGAGCAAGTGCTTGAAAATGCAAAAACCTATCAAGAACAAGTGTTTAAAATTCTTGATCCTAATAAAACCAAAGTGCGCTTCAACTCAGAATGGTTTGCAACCAAAACAGCGGCTGATTTAATTCAGTTGGCATCACAGCAAACGGTTGCACGTATGCTTGAGCGTGATGACTTCACCAAGCGTTATAACAACCATCAACCAATCGCAATTCATGAGTTTTTATATCCATTGGTTCAAGGCTATGACTCGATTGCCCTTGAGGCAGATGTTGAGTTAGGCGGTACGGACCAAACCTTTAACTTATTGATGGGGCGTACACTTCAAGGTCGTTATGATCAAGAAGCGCAAGTCTGCATTACAGTGCCAATCCTTGAAGGTTTAGACGGTGTGAACAAAATGTCTAAGTCTTTGGGTAATTATATTGGGGTATTTGATGCACCAGGGGCGATGTATCAGAAAGTCCTTTCGATGCCAGATGCATTAATTGAACGCTATTTCGATTTACTCAGCTTTAAATCCGTTGATGATATTAAAGTCCTGCTAAAAGAAATTGCTGAAGGGCGTAATCCACAAGAAGTGAAGAAAATTCTAGCCCTTGAGTTGGTAGAGCGTTTCCATGGTGCAGAAGCAGCAGAAAATGCACATAAAGGTGCAGGCAACCTGATTACTGAGGGTGAACTACCCGAAGGGACACCAGAAGTGACAATTTCACGTGCAGAATTTGGTGGCGAGTTGTTTATTGCAACAATTCTTCGCGTAGCGGGCTTAAACCCAAATGCTGCAGCGGCAAAAGATGCCGTGGGTCGTGGTGCGGTCAAAGTTGATTGGAACGTGGTCGATATGGGTTTCTCTGTTAAAGAAAATGTCACTTTAATTGTCCAGTCGGGTAAAAAAGCCATTGCCAAAGTCACTTTTACAGACTAAGTCAGTGCATATATATGCTTTAAGTTATTGATATAAAAGCAGGCTTCGGCCTGCTTTTTATTTTTTTAATCTTTATAAAAAAATCAAATAAGTAAATTCAAAAAAAACCTTATAAAAACAATGCTTAATTTTTTCCAAAAATATTGCAATTTAAAATGAGTGTGTATAAGATTTCAACGTCTAGTCGATGTTTTTAATATCGCTAGAAGGGTCAATAAGAATAACTCTCCACAGTTTTCAAGTCTCTTCCCCAAGGGACTTTTTTTAAGATAACTATAATAATGACATCTATGGATCAGATAACGATCTAACTCCGAGGAAGAGGTTTTGGGAGAGATCTCTTCCTTTTTTATTGGCAAAAATTTAGTTTTTAAAATCAGTTTCTCGCAGACAAATAACGAGCTGTCATAAAAGTTAGGTGCAATAGACTTTTAAATAAAGCTGGTCATCAGCTTTATAGGTATATAGCACTGCGTTTTCTACTTATATCCAGATGCTTCGTATCATCAAGCTTTATCGTGGCTGTTATTTCAGCTCTGTCTTGAATTATCTTGACCATGGTATAGATAGAAGAGGGCTTTGCTATTACGCGAATGAAATAAAAACAGACTAAGCATTCCATTCTTGCTAAATATTAGGTGCTTTTATAGCGATGTGGCAGTTTTTCAGCTTAGGCGCGTATTAAATATAAAAGAACTACGTCTTTAGAAAGATGATTTATCAAAAACACAGAGATGAAAGAAATACAGAGTGATTTTAAGTCCGAAAATGTTGCTAGAAGATAGATAAGACTCATCCTAAAGAAAAAATAAATGTTAAGGCTTAAATTTTAAGCTTAAAAGACTTTTAAAGATTGGAAATGAAAGGCTCATATTGAAAGAAATAAGAGAAAAAATTATAAATATGATCAAAAAATAGATGAAAAATACGGTTTTTCTTAAATTTTGTAGAAAAAACCAACGCCCGTTTCAAATAAGTGAATTTGGGGGTTGCAAAGATTTCGTAATGGTCTAGAATGCACCCCATACCGACGAGATAGACGGAAACGAACGAAGCACGAAGTGCTGAGTTGTTGAGTATATTGAGTCCAGCTTCTAGCACTGACGAGGTGTTAGAAAGATCATTAAGAGATTATGAAGAACAACTTGTGTGGATTTTTACTGATTGATCGATCGAAAATATTTCATTGATTGAATGGTAAAAATTACTCGAAGTTTATTTGAGAAATATTTGTCAGAAAATTGATGAGCCAAGATTTGTAGCCATAAGCTACTAATGATTTTTAACTGAAGAGTTTGATCATGGCTCAGATTGAACGCTGGCGGCAGGCTTAACACATGCAAGTCGAGCGGAGCGAGGGTGCTTGCACCTTAGCTTAGCGGCGGACGGGTGAGTAATGCTTAGGAATCTGCCTATTAGTGGGGGACAACATTCCGAAAGGAATGCTAATACCGCATACGCCCTACGGGGGAAAGCAGGGGATCTTCGGACCTTGCGCTAATAGATGAGCCTAAGTCAGATTAGCTAGTTGGTGGGGTAAAGGCCTACCAAGGCGACGATCTGTAGCGGGTCTGAGAGGATGATCCGCCACACTGGGACTGAGACACGGCCCAGACTCCTACGGGAGGCAGCAGTGGGGAATATTGGACAATGGGCGAAAGCCTGATCCAGCCATGCCGCGTGTGTGAAGAAGGCCTTTTGGTTGTAAAGCACTTTAAGCGAGGAGGAGGCTACTTGGATTAATACTCTAGGATAGTGGACGTTACTCGCAGAATAAGCACCGGCTAACTCTGTGCCAGCAGCCGCGGTAATACAGAGGGTGCGAGCGTTAATCGGATTTACTGGGCGTAAAGCGTGCGTAGGCGGCTTCTTAAGTCGGATGTGAAATCCCTGAGCTTAACTTAGGAATTGCATTCGATACTGGGAAGCTAGAGTATGGGAGAGGATGGTAGAATTCCAGGTGTAGCGGTGAAATGCGTAGAGATCTGGAGGAATACCGATGGCGAAGGCAGCCATCTGGCCTAATACTGACGCTGAGGTACGAAAGCATGGGGAGCAAACAGGATTAGATACCCTGGTAGTCCATGCCGTAAACGATGTCTACTAGCCGTTGGGGCCTTTGAGGCTTTAGTGGCGCAGCTAACGCGATAAGTAGACCGCCTGGGGAGTACGGTCGCAAGACTAAAACTCAAATGAATTGACGGGGGCCCGCACAAGCGGTGGAGCATGTGGTTTAATTCGATGCAACGCGAAGAACCTTACCTGGTCTTGACATAGTAAGAACTTTCCAGAGATGGATTGGTGCCTTCGGGAACTTACATACAGGTGCTGCATGGCTGTCGTCAGCTCGTGTCGTGAGATGTTGGGTTAAGTCCCGCAACGAGCGCAACCCTTTTCCTTATTTGCCAGCGGGTTAAGCCGGGAACTTTAAGGATACTGCCAGTGACAAACTGGAGGAAGGCGGGGACGACGTCAAGTCATCATGGCCCTTACGACCAGGGCTACACACGTGCTACAATGGTCGGTACAAAGGGTTGCTACCTAGCGATAGGATGCTAATCTCAAAAAGCCGATCGTAGTCCGGATTGGAGTCTGCAACTCGACTCCATGAAGTCGGAATCGCTAGTAATCGCGGATCAGAATGCCGCGGTGAATACGTTCCCGGGCCTTGTACACACCGCCCGTCACACCATGGGAATTTGTTGCACCAGAAGTAGGTAGTCTAACCGCAAGGAGGACGCTTACCACGGTGTGGCCGATGACTGGGGTGAAGTCGTAACAAGGTAGCCGTAGGGGAACCTGCGGCTGGATCACCTCCTTAACGAAAGATTGACGATTGGTAAGAATCCACAACAAGTTGTTCTTCATGACGATGTATCTGAGGGTCTGTAGCTCAGTTGGTTAGAGCACACGCTTGATAAGCGTGGGGTCACAAGTTCAAGTCTTGTCAGACCCACCAAATCTGACTAACAAGCATTGTTAAATGCTGAATACAGAAAACAGAAACATTGACTTATTGATAAGCTGGGGACTTAGCTTAGTTGGTAGAGCGCCTGCTTTGCACGCAGGAGGTCAGGAGTTCGACTCTCCTAGTCTCCACCAAATTTCAAGACAAGAAAACTTAAAGCACTGCTTTAAGGCTTTTCCTTGAAATTTAAGCAAGAAGCTATGCTTCGCGCAGATAGGTTGGATTACAGAAATTAGTAAGTAGATAACTTATTAACTTCTGTGATTTATCACAGTTTCCTGACCTGACGAAGGCTGGAAAAATCATTAACAGAATATATTTGAGTTGAAATAATTTGTTCATACTCGTTTTTAAGATCGACATTAACAGTGATTTATTACTGATTGATGAAGATTGAAGAAATGAGTTACTAGCGAAATTAACTGAATCAAGCGTTTTGGTATGTGAATTGAATTGAAGCTGTACAGTGTTTAAGTACACAGAACAACAAACTGTAAGGAAGTGATGAGAAATCATCATAGACTGTCTTAATCCTACTTGTAGGGATTAACGACTGTTTGGGGTTGTATAGTCAAGTAATTAAGTGCATGTGGTGGATGCCTTGGCAGTCAGAGGCGATGAAAGACGTAATAGCCTGCGATAAGCTCCGGGGAGGCGGCAAATATCCTGTGATCCGGAGATTTCTGAATGGGGAAACCCACCTGTCATAAGGCAGGTATCGTATGATGAATACATAGTCATACGAGGCGAACGAGGGGAAGTGAAACATCTCAGTACCCTTAGGAAAAGAAATCAATTGAGATTCCCTCAGTAGCGGCGAGCGAACGGGGAAAAGCCCATTAAGTCATATCAGTTTTAGTGGAATGCTCTGGGAAGTGCAACCATAGTGGGTGATAGTCCTGTACACGAAAGGGCTGATATGATGATGTCGAGTAGGGCGGGGCACGTGAAACCTTGTCTGAATATGGGGGGACCATCCTCCAAGGCTAAATACTCCTGACTGACCGATAGTGAACCAGTACCGTGAGGGAAAGGCGAAAAGAACCCCTGTGAGGGGAGTGAAATAGATCCTGAAACCGCATGCATACAAGCAGTGGGAGCCGACTTGTTCGGTGACTGCGTACCTTTTGTATAATGGGTCAGCGACTTACATTCAGTAGCAAGGTTAACCGCATAGGGGAGCCGTAGAGAAATCGAGTCTTAATAGGGCGTTTAGTTGCTGGGTGTAGACCCGAAACCGGGTGATCTATCCATGAGCAGGTTGAAGGTTGGGTAACACTAACTGGAGGACCGAACCCACTGTCGTTGAAAAGCCAGGGGATGACTTGTGGATAGGGGTGAAAGGCTAATCAAACTCGGTGATAGCTGGTTCTCCCCGAAAGCTATTTAGGTAGCGCCTCGGACGAATACCATTGGGGGTAGAGCACTGTTTCGGCTAGGGGGTCATCCCGACTTACCAAACCGATGCAAACTCCGAATACCAATGAGTACTATCCGGGAGACAGACTGCGGGTGCTAACGTCCGTAGTCAAGAGGAAAACAATCCAGACCGCCAGCTAAGGCCCCAAAATTATAGTTAAGTGGGAAACGATGTGGGAAGGCATAGACAGCTAGGAGGTTGGCTTAGAAGCAGCCACCCTTTAAAGAAAGCGTAATAGCTCACTAGTCGAGTCGGCCTGCGCGGAAGATGTAACGGGGCTAAAACTATATGCCGAAGCTGCGGATTTGCAATTTATTGCAAGTGGTAGGGGAGCGTTCTGTAAGCCGATGAAGGTGTATTGAGAAGTATGCTGGAGGTATCAGAAGTGCGAATGCTGACGTGAGTAACGACAATGCGAGTGAAAAACTCGCACGCTGAAAGACCAAGGGTTCCAGTCCAACGTTAATCGGGGCTGGGTGAGTCGACCCCTAAGGCGAGGCCGAGAGGCGTAGTCGATGGGAAATTGGTTAATATTCCAATACTTCTATGTAATGCGATGAGAGGACGGAGAAGGTTAAGTCAGCCTGGCGTTGGTTGTCCAGGTGGAAGGTTGTAGGCATGTATCTTAGGCAAATCCGGGGTACTGTATGCTGAGAACTGATAGCAAGCTGTACTTGTACAGTGAAGTGGCTGATACCATGCTTCCAGGAAAAGTCTCTAAGCTTCAGTTACATAGGAATCGTACCCGAAACCGACACAGGTGGTCAGGTCGAGTAGACCAAAGCGCTTGAGAGAACTCTGCTGAAGGAACTAGGCAAAATGGTACCGTAACTTCGGGAGAAGGTACGCTGCCGACGGTGATAGGATTTACTCCTTGAGCTATTGGCAGCCACAGAAACCAGGCCCCTGCAACTGTTTATTAAAAACATAGCACTCTGCAAACACGAAAGTGGACGTATAGGGTGTGATGCCTGCCCGGTGCTGGAAGGTTAATTGATGGGGTTAGCGTAAGCGAAGCTCTTGATCGAAGCCCCAGTAAACGGCGGCCGTAACTATAACGGTCCTAAGGTAGCGAAATTCCTTGTCGGGTAAGTTCCGACCTGCACGAATGGCATAATGATGGGGGCGCTGTCTCCAGCAGAGACTCAGTGAAATCGAATTCGCCGTGAAGATGCGGTGTACCCGCGGCTAGACGGAAAGACCCCGTGAACCTTTACTGCAGCTTGACATTGAACTTTGATCTTACTTGTGTAGGATAGGTGGGAGGCTTTGAAACCGAGACGCTAGTTTCGGTGGAGCCAATCTTGAAATACCACCCTGGTAATATTGAGGTTCTAACTCTGTCCCGTTATCCGGGACGAGGACCATGTCTGGTGGGTAGTTTGACTGGGGCGGTCTCCTCCTAAAGAGTAACGGAGGAGTACGAAGGTGCGCTCAGCGTGGTCGGAAATCACGCGTAGAGTATAAAGGCAAAAGCGCGCTTAACTGCGAGACCCACAAGTCGAGCAGGTACGAAAGTAGGTCTTAGTGATCCGGTGGTTCTGTATGGAAGGGCCATCGCTCAACGGATAAAAGGTACTCTGGGGATAACAGGCTGATACCGCCCAAGAGTTCATATCGACGGCGGTGTTTGGCACCTCGATGTCGGCTCATCTCATCCTGGGGCTGAAGCAGGTCCCAAGGGTATGGCTGTTCGCCATTTAAAGAGGTACGCGAGCTGGGTTTAGAACGTCGTGAGACAGTTCGGTCCCTATCTACCGTGGGCGTTGGAAATTTGAGAGGATCTGCTCCTAGTACGAGAGGACCAGAGTGGACGAACCTCTGGTGTACCGGTTGTGACGCCAGTCGCATCGCCGGGTAGCTATGTTCGGAAGGGATAACCGCTGAAAGCATCTAAGCGGGAAGCCTACCTCAAGATAAGATTTCCCTAGGACTTTATGTCCTCTAAAGAGCCGTTGAAGACTACGACGTTGATAGGTTGGATGTGGAAGCATAGTGATATGTGAAGCTGACCAATACTAATTGCTCGTGAGGCTTGACTATACAACACCCAAACAGTTGGTGTTGTGGTTCAAATCACTGCAAACAACTTGATTTAGTTATAAAGCTAGATACATGAGCGAGGAATAAACAAACATTAATTATGTTTGTCCGAGCGCAAGACATAAAGCTATGCTTTATGTTAAAATCAACTCAAATATACCTGTTAATAACTCATTTGATGAAAGTTAGGCATACACAATGTGTAAATAAGACCCAACGAATAGTCATAAACAGTTGTGCTGGCGACAATAGCAAGAGTGAACCACCTGATCCCTTCCCGAACTCAGAAGTGAAACCTCTTAGCGCTGATGGTAGTGTGGAGTTATCCATGTGAGAGTAAGTCATCGCCAGCTCATTAATTCTAAATCCCCCTAACTTAACGGTTAGGGGGATTTTTTTATGCTGAATATATTAAATAATGTTAGATAATAAAAGATTGGCTAAAAGGTAGCTGTTAACACTTAAGAGATTTAGTTTTTCACTTAAATTTGATGATTTATTACTCACTAAAAGAGATTATAACTAAGTATCCGAATATATTCTGAGCAATTTTAACAACTATTCCATCTATATCCGTTGGGAAAGAATGGCTATAGTTAACTCGTGATCATGCAAAATGTGTCAAAGCAAGGTTTCATTTAAGTTTTAATGTGCTCAATAAAAAAGAAACCCCGACATCCTGTCGAGGTTTCTTTGTATTTCAGTGCTTAGATACAACTCCTGTCATATCTCATGTCCTGATGCTCAAACTGATTATTGTTGTTTTAAGTTTGGGAAACGTCCTGTCTCCTGATGTATTCAATATATGCTATAAGCTGTTTTAAGGCTAGTGGTCACTTTCCTTAGTTTTTGTAAGCTTTGACTTACACGGATTCATCTTGTTACCAAAGCGGATAACGCTGTACTTATGATTTCTCTACAATGAATTGGGATCGTGCGTTTAATGGGGAAGGCAATGCTGAGAAAAAAAGCTTTTTGTTTGTTGATGACAGTGAGTGCATTTTTTGGATTAATGGCATGTCATGCACAAAGATCAGCGGAGTCAGCAGCACATGAACAACAGGACAGTTCTGCTTCTTTAGGCACATCTATACACCTCAAACGTATTTCTGAATTCAATGAGCCATGGGCATTAGCGGTATTGCCTGATGGGCGATTATTAATTACTGAAAGATCAGGACAGTTGATTTTATTTAATCCTATAGATCAGACAAAGACTCTCATTAGGAATATACCTAAAGTGGCTTACGGTGGTCAGGGCGGATTGGGTGATATTGTTTTACATCCTGATTTTGCACAAAACCATCAAATTTATCTTAGCTATGCTGAAGCAGGGCAAGGTGGTTATGGTGCGGTTGTGATTCGTGCTGATTTGAATTTAGATCAGGCGCAGCCACAATTAGACAACCTTAAAACGATATGGAAACAAGTACCCAAGGTGCGTGGGCAGGGACATTATGCACATCGGATGTTATTTGATGGTGCAGGGAAATTATGGATTAGTTCGGGAGAACGGCAAAAGTTTGAGCCTGCACAAGATTTAACATCGAACCTTGGAAAAATGATTCGCTTGAATGATGATGGTTCTGTTGCTTCAGATAATCCATTTCAGATGCAGGGTGATGTCGCAAAACAAATATGGAGTTTGGGGCATCGTAATCCTTTGGGAATGGCTTTGGATGCCAAAAAACAACTTTGGGTGGTGGAGATGGGCCCTAAAGGTGGGGATGAGCTTAATTTAATTCAAAAGGCTAAAAACTATGGTTATCCAATCGTTTCGAATGGTGATCATTATAGTGGTGTGAATATCCCTGACCACGCCACGCGGCCTGAGTTTGAAGCGCCAAAATTAGACTGGACACCCGTAATTTCTCCATCGAGTTTGATTTTTTATACGGGACAGATGTTTCCAAAGTGGCAGGATAAAGCCATCATTGGTGGGCTTTCATCTAAAGCATTAATTATTGTAGCCACCACAGCACAGCCAGTAAAAGAAATCCAACGGATAGATATGAAAGAACGTATCCGTGGTTTACAACAAGCGAAAGATGGCAGTATTTGGGTGATTGAGGATGGGAAACATGCAGATTTAATTCAGCTGCTTTCACATTAATCACCCAAACAGAGTGTTGCTAAGAAAGACAGTCTTAAAGCACAGCATGTCGATCGGCATTGAAGACATTGGCTTGGATCTGCATCAGTTTTCGTTGTCCTTGTTTACCATTCATCCGCCAATGGGCAATTTTAATATTATCGATCAAGGCGACATCCCCTTTTTGCCACTGGAGCAAGAGTGCATCGTGATATAAGGCTTCAAAGAAGTGTTGTTTTTCCTGATCGGTCCATTCAATTTTTTCACCTTCATGGGTGAAAAGTTCCCATGACAGTTGCATGCAGTTAGCCGTGGGGTCTGGTAGAAGCCTACCTCTATGCTTAAAGCTTTTTTGTGCAGCTTGGTGGGCAAAAGCGTTGGTATTGTTTGCAAAAGCCCACGGCTGGATCATCAACTTTTGCGTGTTCGGGTGTATGACAACGATAGGTGAGCGTTTTAAGGTAAGTTTGGTTTCTTTATTTGGTTGTTTGTTGAAACGAAAGGGCCTTTTGTTCAATAGCAAGCGATCAAAAAGATTGAGTTTACGTGTTGAAATATAAGAAAAATGGTTCCATGCGCCCAAGTATTTTTGTTGTAAGCTAACTGGAAAATGGGTCCAAATTTTTTCGAGGTTATTAAATCCAGTTTCGAGTAAGTGGTCTGCGGGTTCTTGGCAAAACAAGGCAATATAACGCGAGCGAGTCGAGTATAGGCCACCTTCGACATGTGGACCTTGAATTGAGTTTTCAACAGAGCCTAATTGCACCGTATTGTGGTTGAGATAAGGTCTATCATGACCTGCACGATTTTCGCTATATTTACGCATGAAAGAGGCAAACCAACCTGATTTTTAGGTGTAAATGTATGCCAAGGTTCAAGCTGAAAATGATGTTCGATCAACTCATGAAATTCATAGTGACGTTGTAATTTAAAGCTGCGAAATAATAAGATGCCGTACTGATGCAACTCTTGCATAAGTTCTGTGCGATGGACTCTAACGTAAGCGGTTAGAGCATCTACATCTGTATATTCGGGATCAGCGACATAAATTTTGCAATAATCATTTAAAAGTGTGGTGTTTAGTTGCATGTGAATGGTCTCTATTTTTGTTTTTTTAATTCATTGTATTGGACTGAAGCCTTTTGGCTGAAGCAGCAGATGTT
The DNA here is from genome assembly GCF_058599505.1 of Acinetobacter sp. CAU_H_29a_1. Classification (NCBI taxonomy): domain Bacteria; kingdom Pseudomonadati; phylum Pseudomonadota; class Gammaproteobacteria; order Moraxellales; family Moraxellaceae; genus Acinetobacter; species Acinetobacter sp. CAU_H_29a_1. The sequence continues at coordinate 3,563,772 of NZ_CM178655.1, read as the reverse complement.
CAGTAGGCGAGAGTATAAAGTGTAGTTCGACCAGCAGATGTAATATTTCGTTGTGCAGAAGAACATACTGACAAACGGTGACAGTCTTAATATTTTATGGATTAGCGCTTAAATATGTACGATGGATGGAAGTGATGTTTTTTAAATTTCCTATGTTTTTATGTATTTGTTTTATATCATTATTTTTAGAAAATTTAAGTTGGGATAGTCATCCTGACAGACCAATTTGATTTGTATTCATGAGTTTCTTCTAAAGTATTGAAGCTTATAAGAGGTTCGTTAATATCTGATCGTGATTTGGACTTTTAGAGAAATATTGAGCTAAAAATCAATACAATTAAAAAGCCCCCGACATCCTGTCGAGGGCTTTTTAAATTCTTTCAAGCGGTATAACTCCTGTCCTACCGATCAGCATCCTGCTGTGTATGTTGTTATTTTTGTTTTTCATCTGAGACATCCTGTCTCTGTATGATTTAACTATAGCGTCGATGCTGTTTATTGAAAAGCCGACAAATACTCAAGTTACTGTAAGCAATAGCGTACAGAAGAATCTCATGCTTATGCGCTTACATATTTAATGAGTTTATCAATTGCTGCTTTTAAATTTTTCTCATCAAAAGGATTTGGTTCAAAATCTTCGGTTTTATTGCGTGAAAAAATATCTCGAATTTCAATCACCGCATTGGTATCGACCAGACCGAGCTGAGTACCGACTTGGCGAATTTGGTCGATGGAGCGTGAGCCATTGGTACCACCATAACTGATATAGGCCGCAGGTTTGCCTTGCCATTCTTTGCCTAAATAATCCAAGGCATTTTTAAGTGCAGGGCTATAACCATGATTGTATTCGGGGCTAATGAAAATAAAGGCATCACCTTGGGCAATGTGGTCGGCCCATGCTTGTTGTTTGGGTTGATCATAAATGCCCGTCATAGGAGGATTGGCACCTGAAAAAATTGGCAAATCCCACTCTTTTAAGTCGACCAACTCGAGTTGGACTGTATTGAGTTCTAGTTGTTCAAAGCCTTTTTGCACCCATCGCGCAACTTTAATGGCTGTCCGACCTTCGCGCACACTGCCTATAATGACCTGAATTTTCATGAAAAATCCTTGGAAAATAAATGTGATGACGCTACGGTAGTATGAAAATTAGGCTTTGCATAGATTGAATGTGTATCTGATCGACAAATGTTTGAGGCATTAAAAAAGCCCCCGAAGGGGCTTTAGCTAACACACAGATGGTCGACCTGTGGCTTTACATAATTTTGATACCTTGTTGGCCGGCAGGTGTCACTTTGAAGATTTCTACTTCAAAGGTAATATCTTTACCTGCCAATGGATGGTTAAAGTCGACTTCGGTGATGTCATCACCTACAGTTTTAACCACACCATAAAGACTCTGTTTAGCTTTGTCCTCAAATTCAATCATGTGCCCTTCAATAGGACGCTGTTCAAATTTGACTGTATCAAACTGTTGTACGTTTTCAGGATTCCACGGGCCAAAAGCATCTTCTGGTGGTAGGCTCACCGTACGACGGTCGCCAGCACGTAAACCAAACAGTGCTTTTTCAAAACCAGGCAGTAAGCTGCCATCACCCATCACTAGGCTTACAGGCTCTTCACGGCTACGTGTGTTATCAATTTCTACGCCATTTTCAATGCAAACAGAAAAATGTAACTCTACTTTTGAACCTTCGCTTACGCGAGTTTCTTCATTGGGATTAATAAAATCAGTCATGGTTTACTTCGGCACGTTGGATACGGTTTTTTTCGAGAAAAAAGGTATCGATCAACAAAAGGATCGTTCCTAGCGTAATCGCACTATCTGCAATATTAAATGCAGGGAAGTGGCTGTTTTGATAGTACACATGAATAAAATCAACCACGTAGCCTAAGGTTACACGGTCAATTAAATTCCCTATAGCACCACCTAAAATTAGGGCAATCGCGATGGGCAGCACTTTCACGGTTTTAGGCATACGCATTAGCCAAAACAGAAAAATGACAGACACAATACCTGCAAGAGAGGTAAAGAAATAACGTTGCCAGCCGCCCGCATCGGACAAGAAACTAAAGGCTGCGCCATAGTTATGCAATAAGGTCCAATTTAAAAAGGGCAGGACTGGTACGGGATCTGCATAATTCAGATGGGTACTGGCAATCCATTTGGTCCATTGATCTAAGACAATCGCTAGAATAGCCAAACCTACCCACACCAAATTGTGCGGATAGAATTGGAATAAGCCCTTTTTATGTTGTGGGTTAGGCATACTTTCTCTCTTCGCCTTGGCCTGTAGGAAGGTTGATAATACAACGACCACATAGACCTGGATGTGTAACATGTGTATTCACATCTGGCAGCACATGCCAGCAGCGTACACATTTTTCACCATCAGCCGCCGAGACTTGAACATTCAGACCTGCCAGATCAGAGGCTTCACCTTGAGTTGCATCGAATGCATTGACCAAGACTTGTGAAGTGATCATAACAAAGCGAAGTTCATCATCTAGACGATCCAGTACGTCTTTGAGTTCTGCATCTGCCCACAGTTCAACTTTGGCAGAGAGATTTGAACCCACGATTTTCGCGGTACGCGCAGTTTCGATGAACTTGTTCACCGCAGACTTCACTGCAATCAGCGTTTGCCAATCGGCTTCAGACAACAAGTTTGCTTTTGAAGCCACAGGAATGTCATACCATTCCGCAGTGAATACGTATTTCTCAGTTTGTTCTGGAATGAGTGGCCATGCTTCTTGAGCGGTAAAGCTTAAGATTGGTGACATCCAACGTACAAAGGCTTGCACCAAATGATACAGCGCAGTTTGAGCTGAATGGCGCGCTTGTGAATCGGCTTTGGTGGTGTACTGACGGTCTTTGATGATGTCGAGGTAGAAACCACCCAAGTCATTGATACAGAAGTTGGTTAGTGCATTTGCCACGATATGGAAGTTCATATCTTCATAGGCTTGTTGAATGGTTTTCTGCACGTCCGCTGCACGTTGCAAGATGTATTGATCAAGTGCGATCAATTGATCTACAGGCAATGCATCCGTCGATGGTTTGAAACCATTTAAGTTTGCCAATAAGAAACGCAAGGTATTACGAATACGGCGGTAGCCATCTGATGCACGGTTAAAGATTTCTTTACCAGCAGTCATTTCATAACGGTAATCGGCCGATGCAATCCAGAAACGTAAGCCGTCTGCACCCATATCTTTAATAATGTCTTGTGGGGTGATGATGTTGCCCAAAGATTTTGACATCTTACGGCCTTTTTCATCCACCACGAAGCCATGGGTCAGTAAGCCTTTGTACGGCGCACGTTCATTGATCGCAATCGAGGTGAGCAATGAAGACTGGAACCAACCACGGTGTTGGTCTGAACCTTCAAGGTATAAATCAGCAGGATCGGTGAGTTCTTCGCGTTCACGCAGTACGGCATAGTGCGTTGTGCCTGAGTCGAACCACACGTCTAAAGTGTCACGAACACAGTTGTACTGTTCCGCTTCATCCCCGATAAAATCTTTCGCTTCACGGTTATACCAAGCGTCAATTCCTTCTTGTTCGATCAACTTCGCGACCTCTTCGATCAACTCTGCTGTGCGCGGATGGAGTTCGTTGGTGTCTTTATGCACGAAGAATGGGATTGGCACGCCCCACGTACGTTGACGCGAAATACACCAGTCGGGACGACCTTCGATCATGGCTTGAATACGGTTTTTACCCCAATCAGGCACAAAGCTAATCTCGTTTTCAATCGCATTTAAAGCGTTTTGACGCAGGCCTTGTGCATCCATGCTGATAAACCACTGTGGGGTCGCACGGAAGATAATTGGCGTTTTATGGCGCCAGCAGTGTGGGTAGCTGTGTTTGATCGGTTGATGTGCCCATAAGCGACCGACGGCACCCAAAGCTTCAATGATTTTTGGATTGGCTTTGTAGATGTGCTCGCCTGCAAAAATCGGTGAAGTTGGTAAATACACACCATTACCGCCCACTGGGTTTTCAACTTTTAAGTTGTACTGTAAGCCAACTTTATAGTCGTCTACACCATGGCCAGGTGCAGTATGTACCGCCCCTGTACCGCTGGTTGCAATGACATGTTCACCCAAAATCACAGGCACTTGACGATCGGTCAGTAACGGGTGTTGTAATAATAGGTTTTCGATTGCTGAGCCGTTAAAATCAGCGAGAACCACAGGATTTTCAAGCTTATAACGCTCAACTGCCGACTCAACTAAGTCTTTAGCTAAAATAAAGTTTTGCACGCCACGGTCGGTGCTAACTTGAACTAGTTGATAGTCAATTTCAGCATGGACGGCAACTGCTTGGTTTGCAGGCAAAGTCCAAGGTGTGGTGGTCCAAATTACGATATCTGTTGCGGCTTCTACGTTGATATTTAAACGTGCGCTTAAGTCTTTTAAGTCGACAACCGTAAAGCCAACGTCAATCGCGTCAGATTTTTTATCTTCATATTCCACTTCAGCTTCAGCCAAAGCTGAACCACAGTCTAAACACCAGTTCACAGGTTTAAGACCTGGTTCGATATGGCCTGCTTTCGCAATTGCGCCAACAGAGCGCACAATGTCTGCTTCCTGCTTAAAGTTCATGGTCAGGTAAGGATTGTCCCAGTCACCAAACACGCCCATACGCACAAAGTCTTTCTTTTGCAGTTCAACTTGGGTGTAAGCATATTCACGGCAGGCTTTACGGAAAGTAGAAGCATCCACCTTCACGCCCACTTTACCGACTTTCTCTTCTACTTTCAGTTCAATTGGAAGGCCGTGGCAGTCCCAACCTGGTACATAAGGGGCATCGAAGCCGTCGAGAATACGACTTTTAATAATGATATCTTTTAAAACTTTATTGACCGCATGACCCAAGTGAATTTGGCCATTTGCATACGGAGGGCCGTCATGCAGGACATATTTTTTCTTGCCAATACGCGACGCACGAATCTGCTGATAAATGTTGTCGGCATACCACTCTTCTAACCATTTTGCTTCACGTACCGCAAGGTTTGCTTTCATGGCAAATTCGGTACCTGGGAGGTTGAGTGTGGCTTTATAATCCACTGCATTTTCAGTAGTTTGCTTATCGCTCATGCAAGATGTCTTCCAATTTAATCAGCGGCTCGGCTGACGCGTTTTACATAAAATTGATTGGTATTTAAAAGGGAAATGTGGGGGTGTTTTGGCGGAACTCAAGCAGTTTCACCACATCATCATCAATTCCCGCTTTGAGTGCTTCCAGCGAAGGGTAGTTCTTTTCACCATGTAAGTAGTTCAAGAAAGTGACCCGCATTAACAAGCCATACAGATTAGCAGAAACATCAGGGAAATGTACTTCTAATCGCCATTCTGGCTGTGCTTGTTGAATGGCTGGACGTGTTCCGACATGACCCGCACCAAAAAGCGCTGAATGGTCATATCCTGCAACCCCTAATCGATCAGGGTGGTCTGCTTTCACTTTATCGCGTAAAGACGTGGTTTCACACATCACATCTACACCATAAATGCCGTTTAAACAGGGTTTATGTCGGTTTAAACGTACATTAATGGTTGGAAAATCAAGGGTTCGGCCAATTTGGTCGCCATATTGTACCCGACCCGTAATACTATAAGGGCGCCCTAATAACTGAGCAGCCAGCGCCAAGTCCCCTGCGGCCAGTGTTTGGCGAATCCGAGTTGAACTGACGCGTTCACCTTCTGCGAGGATGGTTTCTAGATTGTGGACTTGAAAACCATAGTTTTCGAGAAATTCGCTGTTGCCTTGGCGGTTTTTACCAAAGTGAAAGTCATCGCCTAAAACCAAACTTTGGGCATTGAGTTTTTCTTTTAAAATATCGGCAAATTGTTCTGCATTTAAACTGCGGAAGCTGTTGTCAAATTTCGCGACCGCAATATAGTCCACACCCAGCTCGGTTAAATATTCGACTTTTTCACGCAATGATGAAATACGCGGTGGAGCATCATAACCTTTAAAAAATTCAAGTGGTTGAGGCTCAAAAATCATCACCACTGTTTTTAGATTTTGTTGTTTTGCAATGGCTTTGAGCTGATGAATCATGGCTTGATGACCCAAATGCACCCCGTCAAAATTACCGATAGTGACAGCAGTTTTTTCTAATTGGGTATGTGAAGGCAAAGCATTTAGACGGAGCAGCTTCATGGGCAAATCAAGTGCTTGGAATTAAGAACGGCTTATATATTGCCATATTCTTGGGCATTCGTCTTGTGGTTGTTTTTTGACAACGCAAAATTTAGTGCAAAGTATATTTTTATTATTTTTATTGATTTATTTAATATAAATTAATCAATTTTTCTTATTTATAAATTTAATTAGTATAAATGTAGATTTTAAATGAGGTCGAACTCATGCAAAAACCATTTACACAACTTGGACAGCGGCAAAATCTGATCCGTCAATTCACTCCCAACTGGTTCACTGTCAGTATGGGAACAGGTGTTGTGGCATTAATTGTATCAGAGTTTCCGATGTTAAAGGCATTCACATGGCAACTCGGCACAGGGCTGTGGTATTTCAATATTTTACTGTTCGTACTTTTTAGTGTGCTATATGGCTTACGTTGGGCATTTTATCCGCACGAAGCCAAACAGATTTTTCAACATCCAAGCATGAGCCTATTTTTAGGGACGATCCCGATGGCGCTGGCTACCATCCTCAATGGCTTTTTAACTAACTGTGCGAAATTCTCCATCTATAATCTGTGATTTAGATTGTGATGGATAGCACGACTTTTCGTTATTCAGGTCTTTCTTGATTTTTTATATATTCCCGAATTACATCAATTGTAGCCCCGCCTGTTGTAAGTAGACAGTATGCTCTCGTCCAAAGTACAGGCTTCCAATAATACGGTTTTAGTTCTTCCTCAAATTCTTTGCGTATCAGTCGGCTTGACACTGTTTTTAGATTGTTAATGAATTTGCTTGGCATGATATTCGGGTGCATTTCTAGTAATAAATGAATATGGTCAGCTTCACCATTAAACTCAAGCAAGTCAATTTCCCAATCGGCACAGTTCTTTTTTACGATTTCTTCAAGCCGATTCAGCATTTCATTTGAAAGGCATTTCTTGCGATATTTTGTTACTAACACTAAATGATATGTGAGCTTATAAACACAGTGATAATGTGATTTCATTATATTTACACTAAGTAATTAATTTGTTAAATTATAACCATGAAACAACCTTTTTTAAAAGCGTATAAATATCGCATCTATCCAAATTCTCAACAGAAAGTGCAGTTTGAAAAGCACTTCGGATGCACTCGCTTTATTTTCAATTGGGCTTTAGCTCTTCAAACCAAAGTCCATTCAGAAACTCAAAAATTATTATCAAAAAAGGATATTCAAGACCAATTGGTTGCAATGAAGAAGCAACCTGAATTTGAATGGTTGAATGAAGTAAACAGTCAATCACTTCTTAGTGGATTACTTCACCTGCATACTGCTTATAACAATTTTTTTCAGCGATTGAAGAAAGGCAAGATTGAATTCAGGAAAATTAAAGGCTACAAGTCAAAACCTGATGAAAAACGCCCAATGAGTCATATTGTTGGCTATCCACGGTTCAAATCCAAGAAAGTACCTCAACGGTCTTATCAATGCCCTCAGCACGCAACGGTGAGCTTTGAGCATGGTTTACTACATCTACCTAAAATTAAAGGGATAAAAACTGTATTTAGTCGGACATTTGATGGGAAAATTAAAACTGTCACCATTAGCAAAACAGCAACAGGTAAGTATTATGCTTCTATCTTAGTTGAGTCTGAGTTAGAGCTTGTTGCACCAACAACAGTTCAACCCGATCAAACTATTGGAATTGATATGGGTTTGAATCACATGCTCATTCAATCTAATGGTGATAAAGTTGAAAATCCAAGACACTTACGGCAGGCTCAAAACCGCTTAGCTATACAGCAAAAGATATTTGCCCGAAAACAGAAAGAATCTAAGAATTATCAGCGTCAAAAGTTAAGTGTTGCATTCATCCATGAAAAAGTGCGTTTGCAACGCTTAGACCTACATCATAAACTAACGCATCACTTGATCTGTGAAAACCAAGCGACCACGTATGCAGTAGAAGATTTAGGAATTAAAAACATGGTAAGGAATCGAAAATTAGCGAAGTCTATTTCAGATGTAGCTTGGGGTCAATTTCTTACGATATTGCAATACAAGGCAAAATGGTTTGGCAAGAATATTCTACAAATTGGAAGATTTGTTCCCAGTTCAAAAACTTGTTCTTGCTGTGGCTATAAGATGGAAAAGTTACCGCTAAGTGTCAGATTGTTTGAATGTCCAAATTGCAATTTGGTTGAAGATCGTGATGTGAATGCGAGTATAAATATCCGTAATTTCGCTTTAGCTGATGCACTAGGGCTTCGTGCTGTGTAAAGAGTTCCTATGCCACAATACTTGTCAGCGCAAGTGTGGCATCGAAAGGTGTAATCAATTTGATTGCATAGGTCGCACAAATTCCCCCACCATAACTCTTAGTTTGGTGGTGGGAGTATGTCAAAGTATGGTCAGCCTATTTATGGCGACACAGCTGTACAGATTGCTCAAACGCTCTGGTATGCTGATGTGGTCTTGGCGCTCTTGGTGGCGTGGGTAGTTCCTTTTGCTATGTATCGACATCAGGAGCATGCTTTACAGCAGATGACCGCGGTGTGGTTATTGCCGATCGTGGCCTGTGAAGTTGCAGCCAGCAGTGGTGGTCTATTACTGGGGCATTTGGCAGCTGATACTCACGCCGTTGCGATTTTATTGGGCAGTTATGTGTTGTGGGGTGTTTCAGTATTACCCGCCTTTGCAATTTTAACGATTTTAATGTTGCGTTTAGTTTTACATAAATTGCCTGAAAAAGAGTTGGCGGTCAGCAGTTGGTTGGCTTTGGGGCCGATAGGCACTGCTGCTTTGGCATTATTGGTTTTGGGGCATCAGGCACCGATGCTGATGGCGAGTTTGGGCTTAGCACAACTGGGTCAGTTATTTCAGCAGGCGGGAATTTTGGCCAGTTTAATTCTGCTGGGTTTTGGGCTGTGGTGGTTGGGGATTGCGGTACTGATGACTTTGCACCATGCTAAACAGGATTTGCCGTTTAATTTGGGCTGGTGGGGACTGACTTTCCCATTGGGCGTATATACACTGGCAATCTTAACCTTAGCCCAGCAACTCAATTTGGCCTTCCTGTATGCCGTTGGCTATGCTTTTGCAGTCATACTGATGTTGTTATGGAGTTTGGTTGCAACCAAGACGGCACACGGTTTTTATCAAGGGGATTTGTTCTTTTCGCCGTGCTTAAAAACCTATTTAGAACAGCAGTATAAATGAGGTCTACAATCCTTTCAGTTTAAAGCGCCATCTGATCTTATGTAGGTTGTTTGAACAGAGACCAGAGGCGCTTTTCTTTCGGATCGATTTGTTTTCTAATGGCACGCATGAAGTCTGTTAATTGAGTATTTTATGTCGGATGTTGCATTGATCATGGCTTTGCCGAATGAGTCTAAAGGATTGTTTGAGCAAGCAGGGATTGAAGTTCACTACAGCGGTATTGGTAAAGTCAACGCGGCCTATAAAGCATTTGAAGTGATTCAAAAAACAGGCTGTAAAACTCTGATTAATTTAGGTACAGCAGGCAGTACGTATTTTGATAAGCACGAATTGGTCGAAGTCTCTCAATTCGTACAACGTGACATGGATGTGTCTCCACTCGGTTTCGCTGTCGGTTTTACCCCATTTGACACCATGCATCCTGCGGAAATTCACTTAGAACCGTTTTTCCAGCAGCTCCGTACCGGCATTTGTGGAACAGGGGATAGCTTTGAAACAGGTAAGCCCAAAGTACCGTGTCATTTGGTTGATATGGAAGGATATGCGCTGGCAAAGGTCTGTAAAAAACAGGGTGTCCGTCTGATTTCAGTCAAATATATTTCAGATGGTGCCAACGACACCGCGCATTTGGACTGGGAAGACAATTTGTTATTGGGAGCTCAGAAATTATTAGCATTATTTGAAAGTATCTGAGGCTTTGATTCTGTCTTTTTCAATTCGGCGACCATAGAGTGCTATGGTCGTATGCCAAAATTACTCAGCTTTGAATAATGCAGACGGTGTTCGCGGGATCACGCCATACAGCATCATATGCACGGTATGTTGAATGACTCGTTGTTGCATACTGCGGTTACGTAGGGTTTTACCTGTTACCATTTCCATTTGCGTGGCAAAGTCAGCATAGTTTTGTGTTAAGGCCCAAATGTTGAGGATTAACAGCTCAGGGTCTATTTCAGTTGAAATTTTACCTTGCTCTTGCCAATTGCTAATGACTTTGGCTTTACGTTTGACCAACTTCTTTAAAGGCCCTTTGAGGATTTCCAAAATATGCGGAGCCCCTTGGATCACTTCTAACGCAAACAAGCGAGATGCTTTCGGTTGAGTCCGAGAAACCTCAATCTTTTGCAATAAGTAGTTGGTGATCGCTTCTTCCGGCTCTAAGTCAGCTTCTAACATCTGTAGTGGGGCTAACCATTTTTGTAGAACCGTCGTTAAAACTTCAACGTACAAAGCTTCTTTATTTTCATAGTAATAGAAAATATTTGATTTGTGCATTTCAGCAATCTGTGCGATTTCATCTAAGCTTGCTCCATTAAATCCATAGAGCGAGAAGACATCTAGTGCAGCATTCAGCAGCTGGTGGCGTTTTTGAGTACTCTTTTTCTGTTCCATTCTGTAATTTAAAAAACAATAAAAAGGGGAAGGACAAATTGTACGGCAAATCATCAGATTTGTGCACAAAGTGGAAATTTAATTTTTTGAATAATGATCATTTATTCTGTAGATTGGCTCTTAAATTGCGATAAATTCTAAACGTTGTCCAATAAAATATAATTATATAAAAACTATTTTGTCTAAACTATATGAAATGATTCAATGGGAAATAGCATGTTTTGATAAAAATAACGTGAAATTTATTACATTATTTAAACTAAAGTATGCTTAAGTGATATGAAAGTCTTTAGCTTTTTTTACTGAAATTTAGCATAAAAAATCCTTAGCACCTCAAGCTAAGGATTTTTTAGTCTACTTATGTGGCTAAAACCGCATTTAACACCTGCTGTTCAAGGGTATTGAACGGCATATCTTTGACGCGAGGGCGGGGTAGGTCGACTTGAAACTCTTTGGCAATATGGCCACGGTCTAGCAAAATAATCCGATCGGCCAGTTGAACGGCCTCACTGACATCATGGGTGACTAAAATGGCGGTAAAGCCTTGTTCCGTCCATAATTTTTCAATCAAATTCTGCATATCTAAGCGGGTTAAGGCATCGAGTGCTCCCAAAGGTTCATCGAGCAATAAAATCCGTGGTTTATGCGATAAAGCTCTTGCCAAAGCGGTCCGTTGACGCTGTCCCCCAGAGAGCTGCGAAGGCCAAAGTCCCGCTTTTTCTTTGAGTCCGACTTTTTCTAGCAAACCCGAGGCAGTGGCATGTTGTTGTTTTGGCAACCCCAGTTGTACGTTTTGTTCAATGGAGCGCCATGGTAGCAGTCGTGGATCTTGGAACATGACCCGTATATCGTCTGCGGTAATCCCTTCGCGGAGGTGTCGTGCGGACTTAAACTTAATTTCGCCGTAGCTTTGTTGTTCTAAGTTGGCAATCAGGCGCAGCAGGGTACTTTTACCACAACCACTGCGTCCGACAATGGCAGCATCCTCACCCGGCTGAATATGCAGATCTAAGTCTTCAAGGACTTTAACTGAACCATAAAACTTATGCAGTTGTTCGATAATAATTTCGGCCCCAAGCACCGCTTGAGGGTTAATGTCTTGATTGTGATTTGGCGGCGACGGAATATTTGCATGGCGACCAAGGCTTAAATCAGTCATCTCAAACTCCTTATTTTTGGTATCCTGCATGCCAGCGCAGCAGGTATTTTTCTAATGTGACGGCCAGTACATCAGCCAATTTTCCAAGTAGGGCATACAGTAAAATCCCCACCAAAACGATGTCAGTCTGTAAAAATTCACGTGCATTCATGGTCATATAACCGATGCCGGCTTGGGCTGAAATGGTTTCGGCAACGATCAGCAGGACCCATACCAAACCCAGTGAAAAGCGGAGTCCGACTAAAATAGAGGGCATCGCACCCGGTAAAATAATTTCTTTGTACAATTGCCAACGGGTCAAACCATAGCTTTTCCCCATTTCAATGAGTTGTGGATCTACCGAACGTATACCGTGATAGGTGTTGATGTAAATGGGGAAAAAGACCCCGACCGCAACCAAAAAAAGCTTGGCGGTTTCATCAATCCCGAACCATAAGATCACCAACGGAATAAGTGCCAGTGCAGGAATATTTCGGATCATCTGTAGAGTGGTGTCGAGTAGAGTTGACGCCGTTTTCGATGAACCATTTAACAAACCCAGAAATAGACCTAAACCCCCACCCACCAATAGGCCGAGTAAGGCACGGCCTGCACTGACTTGCACATGCTTCCATAGTTCACCACTCAGTAGCAGGTGCCAAAAAGCGGTAACCACTGCCGTTGGTGCAGGTAAAATCCGACTTTCTAAAAGTCCTGTGCTGGAGGCAATTTGCCAAAGCACAATCAAGCCGATAGGAAAGAGCCAAGGCAGCAATAGTTGCCCTAACTGAGTTCCACGTGAAACCTTTTCCTGCTGGAGGGTTTGCACTGAAACGATCTTGGACATTAGGCAGGCTCCTGAATCACTTTTGCTTTTTTGTTTTCATCGGGTGTGTAGTTGTTTGCCACAATCTCACCAAAGGGGCCTGTTAAATTTGGTTGTGCTAACTTTGCTTGAGTTTCGAGTGGCAGGAGTGGAAACACCAACTCGGCAAAACGAATAGACTCTTCAAGATGTGGATAGCCTGAGAAAATAAAGGTGCTGATGCCCAAGTCGGCATATTCTTGAATACGGGCTGCAACCGTTTCAGGGTCACCGACCAATGCCGTACCTGCACCCCCACGAACCAGACCTACGCCAGCCCAAAGGTTTGGGGACACTTCCAGTTTGCTACGGTCACCATTATGCAGTTCAGCCATGCGACGTTGACCGACCGAGTCCATGCTCTTAAATTTAGCCTGTGCCGCAGCAATGGTGGCATCATCGACATATTGAATGAGCTCTTCCGCCGCTTGCCATGCTTGTTCATTGGTTTCACGCACAATTACATGCAGACGAATACCATAGTTGAGCGTACGGCCTTTGGCTTCGGCTTTGGCACGGACAGCGTCAATTTTGTCTTTAACAGCAGCAGGAGGTTCGCCCCATGTCAGATAAGTATCGACCTGATCAGTGGCTAATTCGATGGCATCATCCGAGGAGCCGCCAAACCAAAGTGGAGGGTAGGGTTGTTGCACAGGTGGATATAGCAGTTTGGCATCATCTACTTTTAGACGTTCGCCGTGAAAGGTAAAGCTTTCACCTGTATTGGAGCGGGTTAAAATCTCACGCCAAATTTTGACGTATTCATTGGCAGTTTTATAGCGAGTGGAGTGGTCTTCATAAACGCCATCCCCTTGCAGTTCTTTTTCATCGCCACCGGTCACCAAGTTCAATAAAACCCGACCATTGGAGAGACGGTCAAAGGTGGCTGCCATCCGTGCAGCCAGTGCCGGAGTGGTCACGCCTGGACGCAGTGCAACTAGGAATTTTAATTTTTTCGTGGCATCAATCAGGCTGGCTGCGGTCAACCATGGGTCTTCACATGAACGACCTGTTGGAATCAAAACACCTTCATAACCCAAATTATCCACGGCAACTGCAATCTGTTTCATATAGGCATGGTCCACTTGACGCGCACCTTTGCTGGTACCTAAGTAGCGACTGTCACCGTGAGTTGGGATAAACCAGAAAATTTTCATTTTAAAAAATCCTTAGATAGAGTCGTTTAAGGTTTGCTCGGTGCAACCCAAACGGTATTTTGAACTTGAATGTGTTTCGGAATGAGCTGGACTTGTTGGAACAAATCCGCAATTTGTTGTTGGGCTTGCACCACTTCAGGCGTCAGGGTTTGAATCGGTGAAGGTTTCAGACGTTTGTCGATGACGCGTTGGGCAATAGAGGGCTGTAAACCCGTACTTTGGGTATAGACCGAAAGTGCCTGTGGTTGGTTTTTTAGCACCCATTGATCGGCCTGATTCAGCCCATGAATGAACTGAGCGGTGGCTTCAGGGTAGGTCTGAATGAACTTGGGGTTGCCAATATAAAAAGAATAGGTTTGTGGAAATGCTGTGCCATCAATCAAGACTTTGGCCTGTGCATCTTGCTCTGCTGCACTGAGGTAGGGTTCCCAAATGGCCCATGCATCGATGGATTGTTTATCAAACGCGGCACGTGCATCTGCAGGGGGCAGCCAAATCGGTTGAATATCCTGCCAACTGAGCCCTGCTTTTTGTAAGACTTTCGCCAGTAACTCATGTGCGCTTGAACCGCGTTGAACCGCAATCCGCTTGCCTTTTAGGTCTTGAATTGAATCAATGGTACTATTTTTAGCAATCAACAGCGCTTGAGCATTGGCTGGAACTTGTTCATAGCCGACATAACTCAGCTCTTTGTCAGCAGCTTGAGCAAAGATCGGTGGGGTATTGCCCACAGAGCCAAAATCAACTGCACCGACGGCCAAGGCTTCTAGCATTTGTGGGCCAGCAGGGAACTCTTTCCATTCAATTTTGGCTTGAGGAAATTGCTGCTCAAATAATTTTTGTTCACGAGCGACTAACAGGTTCAAAGACGACTTTTGGTAGCCAATCGACAGGGTTTTAACTGGAACGGCTGTCTGCTTTTCTGACGTATTCGTTGCTGCCGTGTCTTGCTTTTGGCATGCCCCGAGTCCCAGACTCAAGGTGACAATGCCAATACTGGAAACTGTTTTAAGTGTTTTCATAATGATCTCGTTATTTTTGTTTAATAATGGCAGCGTCAATATTCAGCTGGTTCGGAATGAGTTTTTGTTGATAGAAAGCATCCGCAACGTACTGCTGTTTTTTTGCGACTTCGGCTGAAATGGGTTGAACGCCAAAGCCCATACGACCAATCGAGGTTTGTAAAATGTCTAAAGACAAGCCTGTCGGTTTTTCTAACAACTGGGCTGCTTGTTGTTGATTCTGTTCGACCCACTGTGTGGTGGTGTTGAGTTCATTCACGACCGTTTTTAAAACTTCTGGATGGGTTTCGGCAAACTTACGATCGGCCAAATAGAACTGATGATTACTGACTAAGTTTTCTCCTGTAGCAATCACACGTGCTGAGATTTGATGTTCAGCGGCAGCAAAGAAGGGATCCCAAATGACCCAAGCATCAACTGCACCACGTTCAAATGCGGCACGTGCATCCGATGGTGGAAGATACACCGCTTCAATATCAGAAAGTTTCAGGTTATTTGCTTCTAACACTTTGAGTAGCAGGTAATGCACATTTGAACCTTTGTTGAGTGCAATCCGTTTGCCTTTTAAATCTTGGATGCTTTGAATCTTTGAGTCTTTTTGTACGATCAGTGCTTCTGCTTTAGGTGCAGCAGGTTGGTTGGCAATGTAAACCAAGTTCGAATTTGCAGCTTGTGTGAAAATCGGAGGGGCTTCACCTGCTTCACCAAAGACCACACTGCCGACATTTAAGCCTTCGAGGAGCTGTGGACCTGCAGGAAACTCGACCCATTTCACTTGGACATTTTGTGCTTTAAGCGCCGTTTCTAAAGTGCCACGCTCTTTGACGATGGGCAAAATGCCATATTTTTGAAAGCCAATATTGAGTGTGACGGTCTCAGCTTCTTTTTTCCCACATCCAGATAACATCATGGCACCCACGACTGCTGCAGAAAGAACGCTTGTTTTGATCCAGAACTGTGCTCGAGAAGTGCTCATGTGTTTCATAACTCCAAATAAATAAGGTGAGTGAGTTGGTGAACACATACGCTAATGGGCATTTCTTTTCAGAAAAAATAAGAAATCGGGCTTTAGACATGAAAAAAAAAGATAAAAACAAAAGTGCAAAACTTATGTAAAAAACAGCAATATAAAAAACATAAAATATAAAATTTATTGAGATTAAATGATTGATATTTATTATTTAAAAGGTATTTTTATTTTTGGAATAAGCTTAGTATTTCACGCAATATAGAGTTGAGCGATTTTTGCGGTGTTTTCTCGATAAAGATATGAGAAATAAAGATATCCATAATCCTGCAAAAGCCACTTAAAGTGGCTTTTTAAAGACGAGTGAGTTGCGCTGATAGTTGTATAAGGCTTGGCGTGCATTGGGAAGTTCATCGACATTGGCCGTTTCAAAGCCATGTTCTAAGAACCAATGTGCAGTACGTGTGGTCAGTACAAACAACTGTTGAATGCCCATACTGCGGGCTTTACCTTCGAGATAATGCAAAATTTGGCTGCCACGATTAGATTTGCGATAGCTAGGATCGACTGCGACACAGGCAATTTCGGCACTGCGGATTTCACCCTCTGCCGCTGGTAGTGGGTAAAGCGCAGCACAGGCCAAGATCATGCCATCACGTTCAATCACCGCAAATTGCCCAATTTCGTTTTCGAGACGTTCACGTGAGCGATAAACCAAAATGCCTTCTTCTTCAAGTGGGCGTAATAGGTTAATCAGTCCGCCGACATCTTGAATGTTGGCCATACGGACTTCTTCATAATGGGCGTCGGTAATCATGGTGCCCGAACCATCACGCGTGAAGAGCTCCTCAACCAAGGCACCATCATAAGCATAGGAAATCAGATGGACGCGATGGACGCCATCCGTCGAGGCTTTTTTGGCACCGCGTAAATGCACGGCAATGTCTGGGTTCGAATCTTGGTATTTCTCAATTTGTGCATCGAGCTTGTGTGGCGAAATTTCGCGTTGCAACTGACCATGTTCATTGAGCAGACCATGTTGTTTGCCCAAGAAAATCAGTTTATCCGCTTTAAGATGAATCGCTGTACGGGTCGCCACTTCCTCTGCCAGTAGGTTGAACACTTCGCCTGTGGTGGAATAGCCAGTTGGTCCGAGCAGCACAATATTGTGATTATCCAAATGGCGTTGAATGGCATCGGTATCGATCGTACGAACTTCGCCGGTTAACTGAAAATCGACCCCATCGCGAATGCCATAGGGCTTGGCTGTAACAAAATTCCCTGAAACTACATCAATGCGTGCACCATACATCGGTGAGTTGGCCAACCCCATCGACAGTAAGGCTTCAATTTGCAAACGAATTGAGCCTACCGCATTCATCACGCAACTTAGGGATTCTCGCGTGGTCACGCGGCGATGTTGATGAAATGGCGTTTGTATCTGGCTTTGTTTTAAGTTGTGGTTGATTTGCGGACGCGCGCCATGCACCAAGATCAGGCGAATCCCGAGTGAATGCAGTAAGGCAATATCGTGAATAATATGTTGAAAGTTATCGTGCTGAACTGCTTCACCATCAAACATGATTACAAAGGTTTTATTACGGTGAGCATTGATATAAGGCGCAGAATGTCGAAACCAATGCACATACTGCAAAGTTGTACTGTGATGTGTTTCGATGGAATTTTCGTGCATGCCTGTCTCAAAATGAACTGCTTAGCATGATTTTAATCAAAAAATGCAGAAGAGGAAGTCTTAAATAGAAAAACACCTGAAGCAATGTTCAGGTGTTCGATCGGTTTTGCGACACCAGCCAGAATTAACCGATAATACGTAGGATACGGTTATTGCGTTCATTGACTAAAACATAGTCACCATTGACCTTATACCATTGTTGGTAGCGTCCAGTGTTGGGTAGGCGACGTGCTTCGCGGTCACTGACATGGTAATGCGATGAGTCATAGCCTCGTGGCAAGGTTTGACCTGAGCGCCAGTCACGGCTTGGGTTAACACGTTTGTTTTGGTAGCGATTGTCATTGTCCCAACGACGGTCATCGCGATGATCCCAGCGCGAGTCATGAGCATGCGCGCGGTCATAGTATTGTGGTGCTGCCATTGCAGATGTGGCCATGAGCGCGCCTAAAGAGAGTGTGATTGCAGTCAGAATTTTTTTCATTGCTTTCGTCCAGTATCAGTCTTGTTTCGATCATTTAAAATTAGCGAATAACTCTAGAGAAAGCGTGAGGGCTATTTAGGTGAATTGTGAAATGTATGAAGAGACTGAGGAGATTGTTGTTTTTCTGCAATGCTTGCAAACAAAAGCTTTGGCACATAAAAAACCTGAAACAACGCCTTCCATGCTGTGCCTGACTGTGGTCTCTTAAGAGGAGTATGCAGTCGTACTAAAGCGGGTGAAAGGGTGTTGATTCAGGTCTCAAGAATAATGTCGAGGAGTTGTACAAAATGAAGCGCAGATTAAAGCCCCATAATGCGCAGAATATTGTTGCTGTCTGCGTCGACTAAGATGTAGTCATTGTTGATTTTGTACCACTGCTGGTTTCTGTTTGGCTTTGGAAGATTATGGTCTTTATATTCGACTTTATAGCCGTTACCACGGTAATGCTGTGGCATGACATAACCTTGTTGCCATTTATGCTGTTGTAAACGTTTGACACCGCGCTCTTCGCGCATACGTCGACGATCTTGCTGATCGTCATTACCTGAATCGCGAAAGTCACGTCCGCGTGGCTCGTTGCCATAGCGTGGATGATCGTGGTCAAACTGAGGGGCAGCAGTACTGAGACTGCTTGCCATCAAAGCACTGAAAGAGATTGCCAATACTGTCAAAATCTTTTTCATGTTGAATCCTCATTAAGGTAATTTCATTCTTTCCTATAATGTACGAAAAAAATGCAGAGAAACTGTGAAGATGAATTGGGTATTTATTAACAAATGCAGAGATATTAAGAAGATTATGCCCAATTCTAAGCCTGAATTAAATCATCAATTGCGCCAAAGGCCAAAGCAAACAGTCGGTATCTTCTGATTTTTGACTCATTTTGAGGGCTCAGATCTCCCTTTGTCAAAGAACGCATATAGTCAAACTACTTTATTGTCCATACAAGATTGTAAAAAACTATAAATAATTCATAGGCTTATTTGTATTAGTTTTATAGTGATTTAACTATAGTGCATTATTTAATTCCACTGCTGCGTTAGATGTTGTAATGAACGGATTGAATGAACCACTGCTTCAGCTTGTTTGGCATCCTCCAAAGCACAAATCAGGCTTTCGGGTAGTTGTAAATTATGGATATGACGAATGGTGTCATGTTTACGTTGCAAATCAGCCATGCTGCATCCTTATTTTCAATTCTTGATCAATCAGAATGATAAATAGGAAATATTGATCTTAAAAACCGAATATTTTTATTAAAATAATTTAAAAATACGATTTAAAATATCCAACTAGCCAAGCTGAGTTTTCAACTTGGCTGATTCGGCTTAACTAACTGCGCGAAATTCTCCATCTATAATCTGTGATTTAGATTGTGATGGATAGCACGACATTTCGTTATTCAGGTCTTTCTCGATTTTTTATATATTCCCGAATTACATCAATTGTAGCCCCGCCTGTTGTAAGTATAGTCAAATCATTATAAAACCAATACAATGGTGCAATGAGTTATTCAGAACATTTTAGACGTAAAATTTTAGCTAAGCTTGAGGAAGGTTATTCTATTCGAGCGGTAGCTGCACAATTTGAAATTAATAAAAATACCATTGTTGAATGGAAGAAACGTATAGAGATTAAAAAAACTCGTGTACGTAAACCTTCTAAAATTAACGATGATGCTTTACGTGAAGATGTTGAAAAGTATCCTGATGCTTATCAATATGAACGTGCTGCACGTTTTAATTGTGGTGTTTCATCTATTGGTGCTGCATTAAAGCGCTTAAATATTACAGTTAAAAAAAGACGTTAAGCCATCCTAAAGCAGATACAAAGCTTAGGGATAAATTTATTCTGCAAGTGAATGAATTAGAAAAAAACCATCCGATTATTTATCTGGATGAAAGTGGTTTTAAGTCACATGATTATAGACCTCATGGCTACTCACGAAAAGGAGTACCCTGTTTATGGCAATATAATTGGCAATTAAAGAATCAGACCAATGCCATTGGAGCAATCCATGAGGGTAAGTTATTTTCAGTCGGTTTATTTGACTGCAAAATCAATTCAGATGTTTTTCATTTTTGGATTGAGCAATTCCTCATACCAGCATTACCAGAAAATAGTGTAGTGGTTATGGATAATGCAGCATTTCATAAAAGAGCAGATATTCAGGAGTTATTGGAACAACAAGGGCATAAAATTCTTTGGCTTCCTGCATACAGCCCTGATTTAAATCCTATAGAACACATGTGGGCATGGGTTAAACGTAAGCGTAAAGAATGGTTGATCGACTCAGTCGATGAGTTATTTCGAGTTTTTTTCGAATCTTGTATGAATAATAAAGTAGTTTGACTATAGACAGTATGCTCTCGTCCAAAGTACAGGCTTCCAATAATACGGTTTTAGTTCTTCCTCAAATTCTTTGCGTATCAGTCGGCTTGACACTGTTTTTAGATTGTTAATGAATTTGCTTGGCATGATATTCGGGTGCATTTCTAGTAATAAATGAATGTGGTCAGCTTCACCATTAAACTCAAGCAAGTCAATCTCCCAATCGGCACAGTTCTTTTTTACGATTTCTTCAAGCCGATTGAGCATTTCATTTGAAAGGCATTTCTTGCGATATTTTGTTACTAACACTAAATGATATGTGAGCTTATAAACACAGTGATAATGTGATTTCATTATATTTACACTAGACTTCCGTCATAAATCAAAAAACGTACAATTTATTTGATCTTAAATTAATCAGCAAAATTATTTAATTCAATGGATAATCCTTGGATGAAATTCAAAGATATTCAAAAATTATCAGACGTTAAGTTTCGTAGGCTTACCGGTGTTAGTTGGGCTACATTTAACCTCATGTTGGCCGAGCTAAATAAGCATTTACCTGGTCATATTGGTAAAGGACGACCGCATAAATTACCGTTGGAAGATCGTTTGCTCTTATGTATAGAATATTGGAGAGAATATCGAACATTTTTCCATCTTGGTATGAGTTACGGTGTATCTGAAATGAGTGCAATTCGTATCACACGTGTTATTGAAGATACCTTAATCCGTTCTGGAAAATTTAACTTGTCAAAACAACTTCCTAATCGAGATGAAGTGGATTGGGAAGTTATTGTGATTGATGCAACTGAAATATTAGTTCAACGTCCAAAAAAAACAGAAGAAATGGTATAGCGGTAAAAAAAAGCGACATACCTTTAAATTTCAGCTATCTATGCACTATACAACAGGTGAAATACTGAGTGTATGTGGAAGTCATGGAAGCATGCATGATTTTAAAATATTTAAAAAAAGTATGAGGAAATTAAAATTTAAGCCCTTTTTTATCGTTGATAAGGGGTATTTAGGGATAAAAAAATTGGGTTTTGGATGCCTCATGCCATCTAAAGCAAAAAAAACTGAAAAACTAGATTCTGAATTAAAAAAGTTAAATAGAGAGATTGGTCGTAGACGAATTCAAGTAGAGCATGTATTTGGAAGGATGAAATGTTTTAAGATTTTATCTTGTGTATATAGAAATCGTCGTAAACGATTAAACCTGCGGTTTAATTTACTTGCTGGCATATACAATTTAGATTGGGTGAAAGATAAACAATTAAATTGATTGAAAAATGATTTATGAAGGAAGTCTACTAAGTAATTAATTTGTTAAATTATAACCATGAAACAACCTTTTTTAAAAGCGTATAAATATCGCATCTATCCAAATTCTCAACAGAAAGTGCAGTTTGAAAAGCACTTCGGATGCACTCGCTTTATTTTCAATTGGGCTTTAGCTCTTCAAACCAAAGTCCATTCAGAAACTCAAAAATTATTATCAAAAAAGGATATTCAAGACCAATTGGTTGCAATGAAGAAGCAACCTGAATTTGAATGGTTGAATGAAGTAAACAGTCAATCACTTCTTAGTGGATTACTTCACCTGCATACTGCTTATAACAATTTTTTTCAGCGATTGAAGAAAGGCAAGATTGAATTCAGGAAAATTAAAGGCTACAAGCCAAAACTTGATGAAAAACGCCCATTGAGTCATATTGTTGGCTATCCACGCTTCAAATCCAAGAAAGTACCTCAACGGTCTTATCAATGCCCTCAGCACGCAACGGTGAGCTTTGAGCATGGTTTACTACATCTACCTAAAATTAAAGGGATAAAAACTGTATTTAGTCGGACATTTGATGGGAAAATTAAAACTGTCACCATTAGCAAAACAGCAACAGGTAAGTATTATGCTTCTATCTTAGTTGAGTCTGAGTTAGAGCTTGTTGCACCAACAACAGTTCAACCCGATCAAACTATTGGAATTGATATGGGTTTGAATCACATGCTCATTCAATCTAATGGTGATAAAGTTGAAAATCCAAGACACTTACGGCAGGCTCAAAACCGCTTAGCTATACAGCAAAAGATATTTGCCCGAAAACAGAAAGAATCTAAGAATTATCAGCGTCAAAAGTTAAGTGTTGCATTCATCCATGAAAAAGTGCGTTTGCAACGCTTAGACCTACATCATAAACTAACGCATCACTTGATCTGTGAAAACCAAGCGACCACGTATGCAGTAGAAGATTTAGGAATTAAAAACATGGTAAGGAATCGAAAATTAGCGAAGTCTATTTCAGATGTAGCTTGGGGTCAATTTCTTACGATATTGCAATACAAGGCAAAATGGTTTGGCAAGAATATTCTACAAATTGGAAGATTTGTTCCCAGTTCAAAAACTTGTTCTTGCTGTGGCTATAAGATGGAAAAGTTACCGCTAAGTGTCAGATTGTTTGAATGTCCAAATTGCAATTTGGTTGAAGATCGTGATGTGAATGCGAGTATAAATATCCGTAATTTCGCTTTAGCTGATGCACTAGGGCTTCGTGCTGTGTAAAGAGTTCCTATGCCACAATACTTGTCAGCGCAAGTGTGGCATCGAAAGGTGTAATCAATTTGATTGCATAGGTCGCAAAGATTCCCCCACCATAACTCTTAGTTTGGTGGTGGGAGTATGTCAATAGGCGTAGTTGAGGTCGGTATAATCAGTCAATGATTTCTGTACATGCGCTTGGATAAATTCACGTACATCGGCTGCAGTCATCGGTTCACCATTTTTGCTGATGGCATGCTCAATGTCGGGCTGACCGTCAATTTTGATGCGATAAACAAAGCTTTTCTTTGCTTTATATTGTTCATCATTCTTAGCAATGACCGTGAGGTAGTGATAGCTATGTTCAAAGTTCAAGTCGGTATGGGCAAAAACAAACTGGTCGAAAAGTTTCAGTGTGGCGCCATTTTCCAGGGCTTGAAGTTCCTCCACAATACTGGCTTCAAACTTCATTCCATATTTTTCTGAAATCGGCTGTTGGTCAATCAACAGGCTAACCATACCATCTTCAGTGGGTTGTACAGTGATGTTGCTCAAGTCCGTCATGGCATATACTTCAAAAATGGAGTTGGACATCAGTATCCGCAAAAATTGAAAAAAGACAACCTTTTCTGAACCTTGAAATCATGTTGCAGATGACTAAGCTTCAGTTTGACGCATAAAAAAAGGAAGCCGAAGCTTCCTCTTAAGTGACACATTTTAGTCTTGTGCATCAATACTTTGACCATTCATATGCAAACTGTCATCGCCCATCAAGTACAGATAGGCAGGCATGATATTTTCAGGCGTTGGCAATGTTTTTGGATCTTCATCGGGATAGGCTTTTGCACGCATTGCAGTGCGGGTCGCCCCTGGATTGATACAGTTAAAGCGGATATTCGGTGAGGTATTTTCTTTGGCAAACAGTTGGCTGACCGCTTCAATCGCGATCTTAGACACGGAATATGCGCCCCAACGTTCACGCGTTTCACGTCCGACACCTGAGCTGGCAAAAACTACGGAGGCATGCTCAGATTTTTTCAGAAGTGGCATTAGCTCTTGAGTCATAACGAATGGCGCACGCAAGTTGACGGCCATGACATCATCCCAGACATCGACAGGATAATTTTCCAGTTCGGTACGCTCACCTAAAATGCCCGCATTATGCAAAATGCCATCTAGGCGCCCAAATTGGCGTTCTAAGGTGTCGACCAATAATTCATAATCACGAGGAGAGGCGCTCGACAGCTGCAAGGGTAAAATTGCAGGTTGCGGCGCACCTAAGCCTTCAATTTCATCATAAATGACTTCGAGCTTATTTAAGGTACGTCCATGCAGCACCACAGTTGCGCCGTGTAGGGCATAACTTAATGCAGCAGCACGACCAATACCATCGCCCGCACCTGTAATTAAGATGATGCGATCTTTGAGCAGATCGGGGCGAGGTTGATATTCTGAATATTTCATCATTACCTCCTCGTTATTTTGATTTTTTAATTGTGATAAAGTCAGTGAAGTGGACGGTGTAGTTTGACTCACAAGAGACTGAATAACATCGTCCAATTCAGCCACAGTCTTCACTATACAATCTGCTTGCCACGCTGTTAAGTCATCTTTGTGCGCGAATGGTAAATAACCATAAGCCGCCAAAATGGTATACATCTGCGCGTTACGACCCGCATCGATGTCACGTGGATGATCGCCGACATAGATACAATCTTGGGGTGCAATCGCGATGTGCTTGGCAGCCAAATACATCGGCTCAGGATCAGGTTTGGTCTGTGAGACATCCTCTGGGCAGACTAAAACCGCACAGCGCTCTGTCAAATTCAGCGCATCTAATAATGCTTCACTGAGCCAGCGCGGTTTATTGGTGACGATGCCCCAAGGAATCTCTTGGCTTTCAAGTTTTTCAAGTAGCGGATACATGCCCGAAAACAGGTCAGTATCTACTGCGATATCGGCACCGTAGGTATCTAAAAAACGCTGACGATGTGCAAGAAAAATCGGGTCTTCGACGGCAAGTTCTGGATAAACCAATTTCACCATCGCCCGTGCACCTTCAGAGACTTGGCTACGGATTAGGTCTGCATCGACCACAGCGACGCCTTTTTCACGGCACATGTCTTGAATAATACGAATAAAATCGGCTGCAGTGTCGATCAGTGTGCCGTCAAGGTCAAATAAGACGGCTTTCATGCAGCACCTTCTTTGACGGTATAGACCATATAATTGACATCGACATTCGGCGCTAACCAATAGCGTTTGGTCAATGGATTGTAATGTAAACCCGTCATGTCTTTCAGTTTGAGTCCTGCGCCGCGAATATCATGTGCCAGTTCAGAGGGCTTAATGAATTTTTGATAATCGTGGGTGCCTTTGGCTAGCATGCGCAGTACATATTCAGCACCAATAATGGCAAACAGGTAGGCTTTGGGATTACGGTTAATGGTAGAGAAGAATACATGACCGCCTGGTTTCACCAGTTTATGGCAGGCTTCAATGATTGAGGCTGGATTGGGTACGTGTTCCAACATTTCCATACAGGTCACGACATCGTATTGTCCTGCTTGTTCTTCTGCGAGCTGCTCAACTGGAATTTGGCGATATTCGATATGCTCAACACCTTCTTGTTCTGCATGTAAACGTGCCACATTCAGGGGGGCTTCGCCCATATCAATGCCGAGCACATTTGCACCACGACGTGCCATACTTTCAGCTAAAATTCCGCCACCACAGCCGACATCCAGGACTTTTTTTCCACTGAGTCCACCTGCATGTTCATCAATCCAGTTTAAGCGCAGAGGGTTGATCATATGTAAAGGTCGGAACTCCGAGTGCTGATCCCACCATATGGCAGCAAATGCTTCAAATTTGGCAATTTCTTGTGGATCAACATTCAGTTGCGACATCGTCGGCACCTCAATTTAAGTCATGATATTTAAAATGTTCAATAGGGCTTAGTGTAGCGTTTATTCTAGAAAAAGCGATAAAAGCCTGAAAAAAGTTCACAGAATGAAAACGAATTTGGCATATTTGATTTATAGTATTTGCATAAACTTATCATAATGATTTTGAGGACAATAAGTTCAATGAAAAAACTCCTTTTGAGTGGCTTAGCAACCGCTGTTTTCGCAATTTCGGGCAGTGCAATGGCTGCAAATTTTGTGGCAGGTCAGGACTATATCGTCGTACCAACACCTGTACAGGTGGAAGTGCCAGGAAAAATTGAAGTCCGCGAATTCTTTTGGTATGGCTGTGGTCACTGTTTTAAACTTGAACCGCATATGCAGACTTGGTTGAAAAAACTACCGAAAGATGTGCGTTTCGTGCGTACGCCAGCAGCCATGAATCCAGTGTGGGAGCAAGCGGCGCGAGCTTATTATGTGTCTGAGGCCTTGGGTGTACGTAAAAAGACCCACTTGACTTTATTCCATGCCATTCATGATCAAAATCAACCAATTCTAGAGCAACCTGCTTTAGCTAAGTTCTATACTCAGTTTGGTATTCCAGAAGCGAAATTTAACAGCACTTATAAATCATTTGCGATCACTTCAAAAATTGCACAAGCACAAGACTTAGCCAAGCGCTATCAACTCAGTGGTGTTCCTGCTGTGACGGTGAATGGTAAATATATTGTGCAAGGTGAAGATGCTAAAGTGACTCAAGTCGTGGATTACTTGATTGAAAAAGAACGTGCTGCAAAATAAGCTGAATCTGTTTTAAGTCCTTATTAAGTTA
The DNA here is from genome assembly GCF_058599505.1 of Acinetobacter sp. CAU_H_29a_1. NCBI lineage: Bacteria > Pseudomonadati > Pseudomonadota > Gammaproteobacteria > Moraxellales > Moraxellaceae > Acinetobacter > Acinetobacter sp. CAU_H_29a_1. The sequence goes on along the minus strand of NZ_CM178655.1, from coordinate 3,537,088 downwards.
AAAAGCCTGCTGATGCAGGCTTTTTTATGGATTAACGATGTTTATTGCGCACTTGATGCAGGTTGTAATAAATCCTCATAACGCAGCTCAATTTTTCTTAAGGTTTTTAAGCGCCAAAGTTGATGACGAGCTTCGGCTTCATGTCCATTAAAGGCCAAGAGTTTGGCAAATTTGGTCAAATCATAGGGAATCGGGTAGTTCAGCACCATTTCCTCATAGTCACGAATTTGCTCAGGGCTGACTTTGCTGTATGGATTTAACTGAATCCATTCAATGCGGCGGTTAAACTCCGACAGCAGTAAAATGTGATCTTGATTGGTGAACTTTTCAGGGGTGTGTTCATAACGAGAAGCTTGATTCAGCTTTGGTACCATCAACTCATAGTCACGAATAATCAGTGCGACCAAGACCACACAGACAGTAAATGTGATCGGCATGGCAAAGCTCGGTAAAGTCCACGTTTTCACTTTTTGCTGAGATTGAATAATGCCTAGAATCAATCCGAGTGGCAGCAAGAAATAAGCATAGAACAACGGAAATTCAAGCATACCGTGAATCAGTAAAGCGCCGACCATCAGAAGTCCAATCACAGATTCCAGCGATGTCGCATGCTTTTGCAGTTGATAGCCCCAATAGCTGAGATAGGCAAAAAATGGAATCGCAATCACTAATCCATTCCATAACATAAAGTCGAGAATGAAGTTGTGCGCACTTTTCACCCAAACGGGGCCTTGGAACTGATCACTGATTAGGGTGTAAGCCACACTGGTTTGATGCCAACCATAACCAAACCAAGGTCGCTCAGCAATGGCATGGAGCATCTGTTGCCAAATGGCAAGACGTGACATATCGCTCGTTGCTCGCGCAACTGCATCACGGGTTTGGGTCACTTCGACATTAGACAGCTGAGCCAACAGGTGATTGAGTTGTGGAATAAACGCAATAAATGCAATGAACAACGCAAACCATGCGAGGGCACTATACCACTTCAGTTGAACCACACCTTTGTACTGCTGATAGAGCAAATACAGCAGTACACAAATGCTTGCGACCCATGATGTACGGGACTGACTCAGGGCTACCGCAAATAGCATCAATGCAGCACTGACGCACAGCAGAATCGAGTTGAATTTTTTCTTTTCAAATAGGTACAGTGTGCCGAGTAAGGACAGAATCAGAAAGCTCGCCATATTGTTCGGCTGAGCAAAGTTGGCATAAGGACGATCGCCTTTTAAAGCGGTCATACCGGGAATGTACTGTTCAATATTGAGCCATTGGCAAGTGGCGATGAGCGCTGTTACCAGACCGACCGACCAAAATACACTACACAGACCACTAAATAATTGCTCACGTTCCAAGGGTTTTTGGCTCAGGTTAAAACCTAAAACCATACTCAGCCAGAATGCAAAGATATATAAGCTACACATCAGTGCTTTGCTGAAAAAGAACAGCTCGCCAAAACCGTACTGAATGAAGGGCACGAGGCTCAACAGCAATAGCGGCAGACTCACTTTCGGGAGCAAGAGTTTTTCTTTTAAAAATAAGGCAGAGAGTGCAAATAAAGATAAAAATGCAAACAATTCACCTGTATAGGTGACCCAAGGTCGATAATGAATGGGCAATAGCCATGCCAAGGCAATACAGACACTCGCCGCTAAAAAAAGAAAAAAACGCATAGGAGCTACAGATGAAAAAACTGGCTCTATGATAGTGAAAAAGCATCCAAGTTTGAGCAAAGCGCATTAAAAATTTTGTAATACGGCAAAAATTACGTCTGCAAGCGTCTTAATGTAAGGTCGGATTGGCGTGTTTAGTCTGAGCAGATGGTCGTTGCCAATTGGATATTCCGCGGAACATGAGTTGAATCTGCACGATGGTTTTCAGTTTAAATGAAGCCTGCTGCTGTTGTAGTTCTTCGGGAGCCACATCTCGACTCAAACCAATCCAGCGCATGGCCCAGTTAAAGGAGGCATCTATTAAGATATTGGCCAATACTTTGAGGTCTTCGCTGTCATGAATATGTTGCATGCTTTCAATACGGGTTAATTCATGGGCGAAGTCATCGATTAAAAAGGCAATTTCTCGCTCAACGGCTGCACGGATCAAGGCAGAACCACCCCAACGTTCTCCAATCAAGAAAATCCACTGTTCAGGATGTTGCTCTACAGCATGAAAAAATAGATCTAAACTGTGCTCAATCGTGGCATGTGGACCATAAACATAGCTTTGTCCCAATTGGGTTAACATGCTTTTGATGTGGAGCGCCGCTTGATCGACCAGTTCAAGTCCTAACTCATCCAAATCATTAAAGTGGCGATAAAACGCGGTCGGTACTAAACCCACTTGGCGAGTGACTTCACGCAGACTAATGCGAGCAAAGGAACGTCCAGAGGTGCTGAGTTGTAATGCAGCATTCAGCAAAGCTTGGCGGCTTTGTTGTTTACGTTCTTCTCGAATCGACATAGATGATTGCCTCAGCCTCTTTTAAGCTTCAGTTTAACAAATAATATGGAGGGGTAGGGAAACAGGCGATCAATTACAAATGCAATGCAGTCAGACAAATGCTTTGGGTCTGCTTCTGCTATACTATGCGCCAACCTATTTAGTCAGATGAAGGGCGTATTATGCGTATCGACCAACGAACATTAGATCAATTACGTGATGTCACCATTACTCGTAACTACACACGTTATGCGGAAGGTTCGGTATTGGTTGAGTTTGGTCATACCAAAGTTCTTTGTACTGCAAGTATTGATAACTCAGTACCACGCTTTTTAAAAGGCAAGGGTCAGGGCTGGGTAACCGCTGAATATGGCATGTTGCCACGTTCGACGCATACCCGCGGTGACCGTGAGGCTGCGCGTGGTAAGCAAAGTGGTCGTACTCAAGAAATTCAACGTTTGATTGGCCGTAGTCTGCGTGCCATGGTGGATTTAAAAAAACTCGGTGAAAATACCATCACTATCGACTGTGATGTGATTCAGGCAGATGGCGGTACACGTACTGCTGCGATCACCGGTGCTGCGGTGGCCCTCATTGATGCGATGAACACATTGCTTGAGAAAAAGAAAATTAAGCAAGATCCATTAAAAGGCTTAGTGGCTGCAATTTCAGTCGGTATTTTCCAAGACGAAGTGCTTTTAGACTTGTGCTATGAAGAAGACTCAAACTGCCAAACGGATTTAAATGTGGTCATGACCCAAGCTGGCGAATTTATTGAAATTCAAGGCACGGCAGAAGATAAACCATTTACCCGTGTACAGTGCAATGCCATGTTAGAAATGGCAGAAAAGGGCATTCAAGAGTTGGTGAAAAAACAACAGCAAGCACTGGGCTGGTAAATTTTAACGCAATAAAAAACGCACTTGAGAGTGCGTTTTTTATTGCGTGTCGTTTGAATGCAAACTATTGGAATTAAGCATTAAAACGCATAGAAAGGTCGACTGCTTTGACATCTTTGGTCAATACACCCATCGAAATATAATCCACACCTGTGCTTGCGACTTCGCGCAAGTTGGCAATGGTGATATTCCCTGACGCTTCCAATTTACAACGCCCTGCAACATGCTTGACCGCATCAATCATTTGTTGCTGGCTAAAGTTGTCTAACATCACGATATCAGCTTGGGCTTCCAATGCTTGGTCTAATTCAGCCCAAGTTTCAACTTCGACTTCGACAGGTTTGCCTGGGGCAATTTGATGCGCTTTGGCAATGGCTTGAGCAATGCCACCCGCTGCCATGATGTGATTTTCTTTAATTAAAAAAGCATCGAATAAACCTAAACGATGGTTTTGACCGCCGCCGATCACGACAGCATATTTTTGGGCAATACGTAGACCCGGCAGGGTTTTACGGGTATCCAGCAACTTGGTGTTTAAGCCATCGAGTTGTTTGACATATTCCGACGTTTTGGTTGCTACAGCAGATAGTGTTTGTACAAAGTTGAGTGCAGGGCGTTCAACCGTAAGTAAGCTGCGTGCTGAACCTGCCAGTTTAAAAATGGTTTCATTGGCACAAACCAAATCGCCATCGTTTTTTAGCCACGTGATTTCAACACTGGGATCAAAAGCGGCAATTAATGCATTGACCCAAGGTTGACCTGCAAGAATCATGTCTTCACGGCTAATAATGGTCGCAGTCGCTTGTTCATCTTCAGGTGTTAAAAGGGCTGTAATGTCACCATCACCGATGTCTTCTTGTAATGCCTGTTGAATATTGAGTTGAATAGATTGTTCAAGCAGTTGCTGCGATATGCTCATCCGATTGTCCGTATCTTTATAGAAGCCATGAAAATTGCGCAATATATTAGCATTTTTCCTGAAAAAGGCGTGAAAATTTCAGAATCAAACGCTGAGCAATTTGAGAAATGACGGGGAAAGATTTAGCATGAGAGACATTAAAAAGATTGCCCAAAGGGCGCAATGGGTTTGAGGAATATAAAATATGCAGGTCATTCCGTCGTTTCAAGTGCAAGCAGGGCAACTGCTGGGAGCGAGACAAATTCCATCGCCTAATTTTAATGCACGTCCTGCTGATACTGAGATTCAACTGATTGTCATTCATAATATCAGTTTGCCTCCCTCACAGTTTGGCGGCGGCTATATTGAACAATTTTTTCAAAATCAATTAGATTGGTCAGTACATCCATATTTTCAAACCATTCAAGGCATGCAAGTCTCAGCGCATTTACTGATTTTAAGAAGTGGCGAAGTCTTACAATTTGTCAATTTTAACGATCGTGCATGGCATGCAGGACGCTCAAGCTATTTGGCCAAGAAAGAGTGTAATGATTATTCGATTGGCATTGAGCTTGAGGGCAGTGATGACTTGCCTTTTGAAGATGCCCAATATGAAACATTGGTACACGTGACGGCCTGTTTACAACAGGGCTATCCTCAAATTCAGCAGCATTTGGCAGGACATTCCGATATTGCACCAGGACGTAAGACCGATCCAGGCCCATTTTTTGATTGGTTAGGCTATCGAAATCGTTTGCAGCAGTTAAAAAGTCAATGAATTGAGAGTCAACAACAACATTAAACAATCAAATATTCGCTGAAGTTTCATTACAATAGCGGCAAATGAAAAACTAGGTGGATACGATGGCGCTGTGGCGGTCAACCGTAATTGTAAGTGCAATGACCATGCTTTCTCGGGTCTTGGGTTTGGTACGAGACATTGTCTTACTGAATGTCTTTGGGGCAGGTAAAGATTTCGATACCTTTGTGGTGGCCTTTCGTATACCGAACTTCTTCCGTCGCTTATTTGCTGAGGGAGCATTCTCACAGGCGTTTATTCCAGTACTGACCGAATATAAAACTGGGCGTACCCATGCGGAAGTTCAAATTCTGATCAGCCGTGTCTTTGGTTGTTTGATGACCGTTATGACGGCTTTAACCTTCATTGCTATGGTCGCAGCTCCAGCAGTGCTATACATCTATGCACCGGGTTTCCATGCCGATCCAGAGAAGTTTGATCTCGCGGTTTCAATGTTTCGCCTCACCATTCCTTATTTATTGTTTATGTCGCTGACGGCATTTGCCAGCAGTATTCTAAATAGTTATGGTTCCTTTGCTTCACCCGCATTTTCACCGGTATTGCTGAATGTTGCGATGATTGCAGGAGCATGGTGGCTGACGCCGTATATGGTAGAACCGATTATGGCACTTGGTTGGGCAGTGATTGCTGCTGGTGTATTACAATTGGCGATCCAAATTCCTGAACTTTGGCATAAAAAGTTACTGATTCCGCCGAAAGTCGATTTTAAACATGAAGGGGTGGATCGCATCATGAAATTGATGCTGCCTGCGCTATTTGGTGTTTCTGTCACGCAAATCAACTTACTCCTGAACACCATTTGGGCTTCGTTTATGCAAGACGGTTCAGTGTCATGGTTGTACAGTGCGGAACGTATGACTGAATTACCTTTGGGCTTGATTGGGGTAGCGATTGGTACGGTGATTTTACCCGCATTGTCGACCCGTCATGCAGAGCAGGATATGTCGAAGTTTCGTGGCATGATGGATTGGGCTGCGAAGGTCATTGTTTTGGTGGGGGTACCGGCTAGTATCGCGTTGTTTATGTTATCGACCCCCATTATTCAGGCCCTGTTCCAACGCGGTCAATTCACCATTGAAGATACGCAAATGACGGCTTTGGCTCTGCAATGTATGAGTGCTGGGGTGATTTCATTTATGTTGATTAAAGTCTTTGCACCTGGATTTTATGCGCAGCAAGACACCAAAACACCAGTCCGTGTCGGTTTAATGGCCGTTGCCGCAAATGCGATTTTAAACGTGGTGTTTATTGGCTTCTTTAAATTGATTGACTGGCAGGCAGAGCATATGGCTTTGGCTTTAGCTTCTTCGGGCTCTGCTCTGGTGAATGCGGGGATGTTGTATTTCTATCTACACAAGCGCGATATTTTCCGTTTTGGTGCACACTGGAAAAAACTGTTTATCCAGTTTGGTATTTCTAACGCCGTGATGATTGCGGCATTGTGGTATGCATTGACTTGGTATAATGGTGATGTTTCACAATGGATCCGTGTTGCAGAAGTGCTCGGATTGTGTGTGGTGGGTGTCGTGGCTTATGCGATTGGTTTGCTCTTTACTGGGTTTAGACCACGTCATCTCAAACATGAAGCATAAAACAAAGCAGTACTTTTTTTATATTGCAAGCAAAGTGCGTAGCTTAAAAAAAGCACGGCTTGATTGAAGAATAGATTGAAATTAATAAAAAGCCTGATCACGAAGATCAGGTTTTTTATTTTGTATATAGCATTGCCTTTGTATTGCCGTCTTATTTTGGCAACACTTCAATCAGTTCCACATCAAAAATCAAGGTGCTATTCGGTTCAATCACATCGCCTGAACCAATTTGGCCATAGCCCAGTTTAGCGGGAATAAAGAAACGATATTTTGCGCCTTCTTTCATTAGCTGTAAGCCCTCGGTCCAACCTTGAATTACTTGGCTGACTTGAAACTCCGCAGGCTGTTGACGTGCAATCGAGCTGTCAAAAACGGTCTGATCAATCAAACGTCCTTCATAATGGACTTTGACTTTGCTGTTGGCCTTAGGTGACTTGCCTTGGCCTTGTTGTAAAACCATATATTGTAGGCCTGAAGCCGTGGTTTTCACCTCGGGTTTTTTCGCATTTTCAGCTAAGAAAGCCGCACCAATTTTGGCATTTTTGTCTGCCAATTCTTTCACTTCTAATAATTGTTTCGCTTCCGCTTGGTGCTTATATTGGGTGAGTACACGCGCCATTTCTTCATCGCTTAATGACGCAGCTTGGCCTTTAGAGGCTTCACGTAACCCTTGCACAAAAGCATCAAGATCTAAATCTTGAATTGACTCGGCATTGCTACGACCCATGAGATAGCCAAAGCTATAACCGACTTGTTGATTGATGCTGCTTTTAGTATTAATCGGTGCAGCAAAAACAGGTGTAGAAAGTAACAAGCCACAGAGTAATGTTGTTTGAATTTTCATATTGTATTCTCAATAAAAAGAGGAGAGCAAAAGCTCTCCTTTGATTGACTTGTCTTATTTTACTTTAATCAGTTCAACATCAAAAATAAGCGTGCTGTTGGCTGGGATCATGCCAGGTACACCTTGTGGGCCGTAGCCTAAGTTAGAAGGGATGTAAAGTGTCGCTTTCCCACCTTCTTTCATGAGTTGTAGACCTTCGGTCCAACCTGGAATCACTTGGTTTAAAGGAAACTCAATCGGTTCGCCACGTTCAAGCGAACTATCGAAGACTTTACCGTCGACCAATTGGCCTTTGTAATGCACAGTCACGACAGAGCTGGCAGTGGGTTGCTTGCCTGTACCTTCTTGTGTAATTTTGTACTGTAAACCTGAAGCCGTGGTTTTCACCCCAGTTTTTTTCGCATTTTCAGTTAAGAAGCTGTCGCTGGTTGTTTGTGCTTGTTTCGCATCATTAGCCTGTTTTTGCTGCATTTCTTGTTGGAACTGCTCATAGGCTTGTTTTAATTCTTCTTCGCTATAGGCAGGTTGGCTACGAGCATGACCGGCACGGACACCCGTTACAAAACTGTTAATATCGAGTTCTGGTGGAGTTTGATGAGCAACCTCATAACCCAGTGCATAGCTAATTTTTTCTACGGCAGATGCATTTTTTGAAACTTGGGCTTCGGCTGAAGCTGGGTGTTGATATGCATAATAAACGGGAACAAGTGCAGCACCGCCTAGAATAACAGCTACAGCAATGGGTAAGGCTTTACTCATGTGAAATTTTTCCTAATTCTATTACATTCAGAAAGTTTTTTAGCATCTTAGCAGACTTCATGAATGACGTGTTTTGTACCACCAGTACATTTTCAAATTAATATATGCCGAAGTCCTTAAAAAAACTATAAGGATTTGAATATATAAACGTTTGTCATACAAAATAAAAAGCCAGAAATCAAGTTCTGGCTTTTTATCGGTTAGAGAATGTATTTAGTCTGATTCTTTATTGGCTTTATAGGCATAAGCATAGTTATAGCCATAGCCTGCACTTGAACGCTGAATATCGTTCAGGATAAAGCCATTCACTTTCACACCAGCTTGTTCGAAGCGATTCAGGGTCAATTCAAGCTCCTTCATCTGCGTTTTCGCATAACGGGCAATCACTAAGTTAACACCTGTGTATTGAGAAATAATGATACCATCCGTCACTGCTAAGACTGGTGGAGTATCAATAATGACATGATCAAATTTCTCTGACATTTGCTCTAATAAATTTTTGAACTGGTTAGAGCTTAATAGTTCAGACGGATTCGCAGGACTTTTCCCGCGAGAAATCATACTTAAACCTGGCACTTCTGTAGGACGAATAACCGTGTCTAAACTTTGTTGACCATTGAGTAACTCTGTTAAGCCAGGTTGTGTTTCGAGATTAAAATACTTGTGTAAATAACCCCGACGTAAGTCTGCGTCTATAATTAATACACGTTTATCGCTTTGCGCCAAAATTGTGGCTAAGTTGGCTGAGATAAAGGATTTACCAACTTCAGGTGCTGGACCTGAAATCGTAATCAGATTATTCCGGGCAGAGCTTAGAGCGAAATGAATAGCTGTGCGCATACTTCTTAAGCTCTCAATAGCGATATCATCGCTATTTTTAACTGCAAGTATAGGAATGGTCTTTTTCTTTTTCAGAATTTTATTTCGGCTTTCTTGCACTAGCGAACGTGGTACAGTGGCATAAACGGGCAGATCCAGATTATTTTCAATTTCTGAAGAATCTTTTATTCCTGAGCGTAGCATGTTGCGCAATAATGCCAAGAGAGTGCCGAGGAAACCACCTAAGAAAATAGATAGAATTAAAATTTGCAGTTTTTTCGGCTTGATCGGTTGCAATGGTTCTACGGCAGTATCGACCACACGCACATTACCAATTTCACCGGCTTTGGCAATGCGTAGCTGCTGATAAGAGTTTAACAGGGCAGTATAGAGCTGCTGTTTCACTTCAACTTCACGGAAGAGTTGCAAGTATCGGCGTTGCAGGTCTGGTAACTGCTTTAAAGTAGCTTCCAGCTCGTTAATTCTTTTATTGATCGCACCCAGTTGCGCACTCATCTGCTCCATCACCGGATGTTCATTGGTGTATTTGGCAGAAGCTTCAGCCACTTGCTGTTCGAGCTGTGCTTTTTGGGTTTCCAGGCTAATACTTTGGGTCAGATACAGTTCAGATTCTTTGGTGACATCGACTGTATTAAACTGCTGACGGAAAGTATTGAATTCTCGCTCAGCTACATCCAGTTGCTGGCGCAATTCAGGCAATTGTTCATCCAGAAACTTAAGCGTTTGTGCCGTTTCTGCAGAACGACGTTCAATATTTTGCTGGCTATAGGCAACTAGGATGGCATTGAGAACCTCAGTAATATGCTGTTTATCCGTGCCCTGATAATTCAGGCCTAATACACCGGTCATTTTGCCTTTTTCTGCAACAGAGTAATTGGCGAGAATTGATTTTACTGCAGCGGGGAGGGATTGCTTGCGAACAAGATAAGGTGCCATGAACTGGTCCTGGCTATAAATGGCAACTTTCCACTCACCATGTTCGGACTGCAATTGACTGCGCTGGTTTAATGGCGCAGAGAAGACCACCTGTTCTGTGGCCGGATCAGTTAAAGTGTATTTACCTTGCTGAAAGTCTAGACGTAAATTTTTGTCATGGAAATAAGCCGGTACTTCAAACTGACGGATATCAAAGGATTTACCATTGTCCTTAAACAAAACAGATGATTTACTGTATTCGGTCTGATAGTCATGCGGTGATAACAAGCGGTCGGTAAAGCTGTTTTCAGTGCCAGCGATGCGTAGATCGAGGTTTAAGGCTTTAATGGCCGAACCCAGCACCAGACGCGATTTCAGCAGTTCTATTTCTGCCTGAGCCGGCTGCTTTTGCTCTATCATGTTGGATAGATCACCCAATAAGGCAGCAGAAGTCCCTTTATTCTCTTCGACCTGTACCAGCGCATCGACCGAATAAGTGTCTGGGGTGACCCTTAAATACAGCAATGCGCAGATCACGCTTAAGATGACACACAGCGCAATCAGCTTCCACTGGGCAATGAGTGAAAAAAATAATTCTTTTAAGTCTATCGTATCTTCAGTATTGCTATTTTGGCTCATAATCTTGATTTCAAATTTAAATATATTTTTTCCAGTCAGCAATACAGCTCTGTATTAACTGGCAGGTATCATCAAATACAGCTTGGTCATGCTGATAAGGGTCAGCAATATTCCTGGCTTGCCAGTGCCCCAAACGGAAGGTTTTACCTTTAGCAAAAGGCCAGGTCTGTTCCAGATGTTTTTGTTGGTTTTGACTCATCACCAGAACCAGATCAGCCTGTTTAATCATCTCGGCATTTAGCTTTCGAGCGACATGCGGGCTCATATCAATGCCCAAACTTTGCATGCACAGACTGGCTTTTTCATCTGCTGCATGTCCTACCATGCCCGCAATACCCGCAGATTCAATCTTTAAATGCGGATACTGTTGTTTTAAAAAGTATTCGGCCATAGGACTACGGCAGATATTGCCAATACAGACCAGTAAAATATGTTTAATCTGCATTATTGCCCCAAGCGATCCAGGTTATAAAGTGCATTCGAGAATGGAATCACCTGGTTTACGACACGTTGCCAACGTGCCAGACCTGAAGCATCGACATAGACAATATCATTGCTGCGCATCTTGAACTGGTTAGCCAAGCCAAAATCGGCAATACTGCTCAGGTCCATCTGATAAACTTCGGTATGCACAGCATTTGGCTGGCTGCGTACGATATAAATTTTGCTGCGGCTGGCAGAGAGTGGATTTAGGCCCAAACTTTCACCTAATACATCACTTAAACTCATTCCTTGATCGCGCAGTGGCAAGGACTGGTTTTTACCCGACTCACCCATGACATAGATTTTTTGATTTTCACGATTATTCACATATAAAGTGTCATTTGGCTGGATCAGCAGGTTATGCAGTGAAAAACCTGCTTTTTCCAGTTCTACCGTATTCAGGGTATAGGTCTGTCCCTGACGAACCAAGGTAATGGAAGCATTATTTCCCTGTTGTGCATTGACACCACCAGCCATGCCCAAGGCCGTATAGACACTCACTGGCTGATCACTTAAATAAAACTGTCCGCCTTTCATGACATTGCCCTGAACGGAGTAGCGCTGGCCCTGATAGGATAAAACACGAACAATGACATCCGGGGTTTTTAAATAACGTGACAGTTGACTGCGTAATTCGCGGTTGACTTGGGTCAGGGATTTACCCGCAGCCTTGTAGCGGCCAATAATGGGAAACTGGATATAGCCCTGTGAGTCAATCTGATAACCGTTAGCCTGAGCAGACTGTTCACTGCTAATGGTATTGCTTGGCGGGGTCATTTCCGGATAGGCCCATAAATAGATGGACAGGAGATCACCCGGACTCAGACTGTAGCTACGATGCGGGGTGCTAAACAAATGGGCGTAGTCTTGTTGAATATTTTGTACAGCAGGCTGAACAGCCAGCATAGAGTCTTGGGTGAGTTTAATCACATTGACTGAAGTGCCGAGTTCGGTTTGATAAACACCTTCTGCTGGTAGGTCATACGTTTGCAGACCAGAGGTCACTGCGCAGCCGGTCAAAGTGAGACCGCAAGTCAGTAAAAAAGCCAGTTGAATTTGTCGCACATGAAATCCCGTTTTTAATATTTAATTCGTTAAATCCGCCATATTCTACCTGAGAACTTTGATTTTATTATAACAAAATGTATCTGATTTTACTTGAACAGTGAATGAAGAGAATAAGGCCTGCTTGCCCATCCAAATCTTTTTCTAGAGCATTCCTGCATAAGCTTAGTCAAATATTTTCTTATTTTTTTGTTTTTTGGTGTTAAATCACAACAGAATTTTCACGTTTTTCTGCTAGTATGCGCGCCGAGAGATTGAATCTTCATAAGTACAGTACATAAATAAGGCGTTGAAATGCTATCTATTGCAGATTTAAAAATTGCGGTGACTGGGTTGGACTATGTGCCTTCAGCCTCAGGCAAGAGTGGTAAAAAAAAACTCATAATTTCAAAATTAGATCGTACTTTTTTAAGTTTAGTTTTACTGAAATATAAGTAATACTTGATCAAGCATATGAATATTTTATCTAAGAAAATTATCTCTAATTCACTTTGGATGATGATAGAAAAGTGCATTAGCATTTTCGGTCTTATCTTTGTCACTTCATATGTGGCCAAATATATTGGCCCCTCTAACTTTGGTAAAATAGCATTAGCAGCAACCTTATTTGGCTTTGTGCAAACTTTAACTTGGTTTGGTAATCAGGAAATATTATTCAAACGAGTGAGTAAGAATCCAAATTCAGGATTGAAGTATCTTTTTGGCACACAAAATTTAAGAAAGATTTTATTTTTAATATACAGCTTGCCTATTTTGATTGGCTTATGTTTATATTCTGATCAATTAACCCTTATTTTTGCAATAGCGACTGCCTTAGCTGTTTATTTTATTACCCAAGATATTTTTGCAATCTATAATAATGCAATATTGGCCTCCTATATCAATGCTATTGTAAATATGATTGGATTGGGTATTGCTTTATTGGTTCGTTATCTGATTGTTCTATTTGAGCTGAATTATGCTTTTTTGGGGATTCCTATTGTTCTCACAGCACTTATTCCTTTTTTACTAAAGAAATACATTTTTAATAAATCTCAACAGTTAAAGCCTATTAGCTTGAAACACTATAGAAAATATTATTTTGGTGCAGGTAGTGCTTTGGTATTGTCTACATTAGCAGTTACTTTATACACTCAGGTTACAAGCTTAATGCTTGCCGCATTAACATCTACACGTGAATTAGGGATTTATGCTGTAGCTGTGACATTAGGAATGTCATGGGCTTTTATTAATACTTCTATCATTACTTCAGTTTTAAGTAAAATATATAGAGAAAAAAGCAACTATCAATCATATGTGATGATTGCGAAGTTAAATGCCGTGATAATACTTATTTCATCGGTAGTAGTAACTATGTTGGCTATTTCGGGGCAATGGATAGTGAATCTATTTTATGGAAATGCTTATCAAGAGGCATATGAGTTAATTGTAATCTTAGGATTGGCTACTTTATGTAGCGGTTTAGGAACGATTTCTGCACGTTTTTTGGTAAAAGAAGAAAGCTACCGCTATATTTCAAGAAAAATGATGTGTGTTGCAATTAGTGCATTGCCAATATCTTACATTATGATTTATTTATTTGGTTTAAAGGGGGCTGCATACAGTGTGCTCATCATTGAATTGCTATCACTAACCTTCTTTAATTACTTTTATAAAAATGGTCTTATATTTAAGATACATTTTTTCCCATTTTTTAAACATTCATTAAAATTTAAGCATTAGGAATAAATAAGTGTTAAATATTACTGTTGTAGGTACTGGTTATGTTGGTTTATCTAACGCTGTGTTATTTGCACGTCAGCACAAAGTAACTAGTTTAGATATTGATGAGAATCGTGTCACTTTAATTAATCAAAAAATATTACCTATTGCAGATGACTATATTAAACAGGCTTTTGAAGAAGACAATTTAAATCTGAAAGCTACACTTGATCAGGTTCAGGCGTATGGGCAAGCCGATTATATTATTATTGCGACCCCAACTAATTATGATTCTGAGACTAATTATTTTGATACGTCTTCTATAGAAAGCGTTATTGCAGAGATTATTCCGCTGAATCATACTGCAACAATTGTCATTAAATCTACCATTCCTGTGGGTTATACAGCACAGATAAAAGCAAAATTCAAAACAGAGCAGATCATATTTGCGCCAGAGTTTTTACGTGAAGGTAAAGCACTCTATGATAATTTGTATCCATCACGAATTATAGTTGGGGAAAAGTCTGAACGTGGTGAAGCAATTGCTCAGCTATATTTAAATGCAACGGTTGAAAAAAATGCTCCAATTTTATGCATGGAATCTACTGAGGCAGAAGCAGTTAAGCTGTTTTCAAATACCTATTTGGCTATGCGTGTCGCTTATTTCAATGAGTTAGATACCTATTGTGCAAAACACGGTCTGAGTAGTTTAGATATTATACAAGGTGTGAGTTTAGACCCTCGTATTGGTCAACACTACAATAATCCGTCATTTGGCTATGGTGGATATTGCTTGCCTAAAGATACCAAGCAGTTACTGGCAAATTATAAAGATGTGCCGCAAAATTTGATTCAGGCAATTATTCATTCAAATAAAACCCGTAAGCAATTTATTGTAAAAGAGATTCTTAAAAAACGTCCAAATATCGTGGGGATTTACCGTTTAACGATGAAAGCAGGTTCTGATAACTTTAGGGATTCAGCGATCCAAGACATTATCCGTGAGTTAGAGGAATATAACATTCAAGTTCAGATTTATGAACCTACTTTACAGCAAGAAACATTTGAAACTTATGCAGTAAAAAATGATTTGAATGAGTTCTTATCAAGTTCCGATGTGATTCTTGCGAATAGAATGAGTGATGATTTGAAGCATGAGTCAAGTAAAGTGTATACACGCGATCTATTCGGGAAGGATTGAGTATGTTAATAATGTTAAATAAATATGGAAAGAAAAGTTTTATTCTTTTTATATTTACATTATTTTTATCCTTATATATGATTTTTAATTCATTATTTTTTCAACCAGATATGTTGGCTTGGGTTTCTTTACTGGTATCAACACTTATATTTTTGTTCTCTTATTTAGCATTTAGTGTAAAAAAAATATTTCTATTTATAACTTACATTTATCAATACTTGTTTATTTTTTCTTGTTTTGTAAAAAAAAGCTATTTGTATATGAATAATATTAGCTATGATATTTTTTCATATATTTTTCTGCCAATAATGATTTTTATTATTATTATTCCATCACTATTTATTATTAGACCAAACTTAAATGAAATAATTGAAAATAAATATACAAATAGAATGATTTCATTATTATTTCCCCTTATTTTAATTTCAATTTTTTACTTAGTTCCATATACATTTAATACTTTCCTATATGGGGCAGCAAATGTTAGAGCAGGAGGAGCTGAGAACTCAGAATATTATTCACATATGCCACAAAATATCTTTACAACATTGAATGTTGGGATAGCAATGTTGTATTCGTTATATTTATTTTTGTTATTTTATGTTGTGTCAACCCAGAACAAAAAAAAGTTTTTAATCATTTGTTTTTTAGGTGTTTTAAGTGGTGTGATAGGTGGTCTTGTTTTTGCTACTAGAGATAGATTTATTTATATTTTCTTATATTGCTGTCTTTTTTATTGGTTATGGTTGCCTTACTTAATAAATAACTACTTCTTTAAAAAAATTAAAAAGTATTTTTGGTTTTTAGGCTTTGTAATGTTTGGTTTTTTTATTTGGATTACATTAGATCGCTTTTCTTCAGATTTTGATTCTTTGTTTAAAGATTCTTTATTTTATTTCGGTGCCCAGCCATATATTTTTGCTGAAATTGTAGAAAATCATCAGAATTTTTATGGTTGGGCATATAATTTTCCAGTTTTATTTGATTCAAATATATTTATGAGAAGAGATAGTTCATATTTTTGGATGTGGGGTACTTTATTTCAAAACTTTTATATCATGGGGGGGTGGTTTTATTGTTTAATATTAATTTTTTACCATTTGATTGTGTCAAGTGCTTTTTTTATCTATTTTAGGAAATTAACTTGGTTGTATGTTGTTTATTTGATTTTATATTTTCAAATAGTTGTTCAAGGGGTTTTTTATTTTAATTTAGGTTTTAAGGGTGGAAATTTGTATATATTGCTAATGTTGTTTATAGGACTTGTAATGCAAATAACTTTGTTAAAAAATAAGAGAGGATAGGTAAAAGTGGAACCACTTGTAACTATATATATACCTACTTACAATCGCTTAAGTTTGCTTAAGCGTGCTGTAAATTCTGTTCTGCTGCAAACATATAAAAAGATAGAAGTAATAATAGTTGATGACTGTTCAACAGATGGTACTCATAATTATTTAAACGAATTATCAAAAATAGATATTCGCGTGAGATTTTACATAAAAGAAAATAATTCTGGCGCTTGTGTAAGTCGAAATATTGCAATCCAAAATGCTAAAGGTTTTTTTATAACAGGCTTAGATGATGATGATTATTTTGAAAAAGATAGGATTCAGTCATTTATAGATGCTTGGAAGAATAAAAAAAATAATACTGTAGCTATAAGTTCTTTATATGTGCTTAAAAATAGAACCACTTTGACATATGGTAAAAAAAGATTTAAGAATAAGGTCATTAAATTTCATGAAATGTTTTTATCAAATCCAGTTGGTAATCAAATTTTTACAGAAACTGAAACTTTGAAAAAAATTAACGGGTTCGATGAGAATTTGAAATGTTGGCAAGATCTAGAATGTTGGTTGAGAATTCTTCAATTAGGTAATATCGAAAAAATATTTAATTATAGCTATATTATAGATGTTAGTCATGATAAGCCAAGAATTGGCAATAGTCAGCATGATAAATATTTAATTAGTCAACGCTATATTTCAGAGAAATTTAAGCTTTCTCTAAAGTATGAAAGATATTTATATATTCAAACCTTCAATTGTAATGGTGCAAATATAAGTATCAAAGAATATTTAAATACTTTAATTAAGTTTCCGTCATTTATATTTTTTATTAACATCTTATCTAAAATTTATCAGGTTTTTAAATGAATATATTTATTTGGATGAATTATCCTTCTCATCATCAATCGCATTTCTTTGATACTTTAATTAAATATGATGTAAATTTAAGAGTTGGATATTATGCAGAAATTACTAATGATAGAAAAGATTTAGGATGGGATGTTAATACTTTAAAGCCTTTTGAATCTCATGTCACTGCAGCTGAAATGGATGATTTTTTAAGTAAGTATTCTAATTTTGTACATATTGTTCCTGGATATGGAAGTAGATTTACTCGAAAGTTAGCTATTCATTTAAGTCAGAAAAGTATTAATTGGGTTCATTGGAGTGAGAAATCTACTCCAGGCCTATGGTGGTATAAATCATTCTTAATAAAGAAATGGTATGCAAACTTAGTTAATAAGTTTGCTTTAGGTGCATTAGCACAGGGGATTTTAGCTGAAAAAGATTTTAGAAGATGGGGGATTAAAAAAGATATTAAGCATCTTAGTTATTCTATAAAGCCTCTAATATCTTATGGGGGTAATGAAAATATTTCGAAATTTAAAATTGATAAATTAGCTTTTCTATACTTGGGACAGCTTATTAATCGAAAAGGAGTTGATTTACTATTAAAAGCATTTTCTGAGATTGAAGATGATAAGTGCTGTTTAATAGTTGTTGGTAATGGTTCCAATGAAATTAAATTAAAAGATTTAGCTAATAAATTAAATATACGAGCTGATAAATTGCTATTTCATCCAGCTGTTAGCTCAAAAGATATTTCAAGTATAATGAGTTTAGCTGATGTATTCATACTTCCTAGTCGTAATGATGGGTGGGGGGTGGTTTTAAATGAAGCTGCTAGCTTAAGTAAGCCCATGATTGCCTCAGATATGGTGGGTGCAGCTTGGCATTTGATTGAAAATGGGAAAAATGGATATAGATTTAAATCAGGTGATTATAAAGATCTTAAAACCAAAATGGAATATTATACTAAAACTGAAAATTTGATAAATGAACATTCTTTATATTCACATGTTCTATTTGATCAATATAATAGTGATGCAATGGCGGAAAATTTAATATCTTATTTAAGTACATGGTTGAATAGTAATGAAGATAATGGTTGATACTTCCATTTGTGCAAAAGGTGGTGGGGTACAAGTTGCTTTATCCATCATTGAAAATATTGCCATTGATCCAAGCTTTGAAGTAATTTGCGTTGTGAACCCTGAAATTGATAAACAGTTATCAATTTTAGCTAAAGAAAGTGTTAAACACTATTATGTTGAAAGTATAGAGCCGATTTATAAGAAGTTCGCTCAAGGTAAGCGTATTTCAAAAATCGAACAAAAGCATAATCCTGAACTCGTTTTTGTGGTTTTTGGCCCAGCTTATTGGAAACCTAAAGCTAAAACATTACAAGGTTTTGCTCTAGGTAAAATATTATATGAGAAAGAATTAAATATAGGTATTTATGAAAAAGTTTTAAACTTTATTAAGAAAAAACTATTTCAAAATTCTCAAAGCTATTTATTGGTGGAAACTGAGTTGGTTAAAAGCAAGCTATCAGCTAGTTTTAAATATCCATTAGACAAAATTTTTGTTATTGGAAACTCCTATAGTCCGAAATTTAAGAAAAATATTTTAGATAATGAAAATAGAATAGTACCTAAACAAGATAAATTTAGAATTCTCGTTCCTGGCAGCTATTACCCACATAAAAATTTAGAAAGAATCATTCTTGCCTTAGCTGAAATTAAAAATGCCCCAAGTTTTCAGCACAATTTAGAGGTTGTTTTTACTATTCCAAAAGAAAGTAATGACTGGAATAATTTAGTAATATTAGCTGAAAATAATTCAGTGATTGATCTTATCTCAACTACAGGTTTTGTTGAAAACTCTCAATTTGCTGAACTCTACTTGGAAAGTAATGCTGTGATTTGTGCTAGCCTAGTTGAATCATCGACTGCGGTATTTCCAGAAGCATTTTTAGCAAAAAGACCCTTGCTTGTAAGTGATAGGGCATTTGCCACCGAATTATGTGAAGATGCAGCCCTATATTTTGATCCATTGGATGGAAAAGATATAGCAACTGCAATTTTGAAACTTATCTCTGACATTAATCTACAGCAATTGTTAGTAGATAATGGACAAAAAGTTTTGTTGAAAAATTATCCTAATGCAGAAGATAAATGGAATCTGCAAAAACGTTTAATTACACATTTATATACTAAATAGTGGTTCTCATGTTTAAAAATAAAGTTTTATTAATCACAGGTGGTACAGGTTCATTCGGTAATGCTGTTCTAAAACGCTTTTTAGAAACAGATATTAAAGAAATTCGTATCTTTAGTCGTGATGAAAAAAAGCAAGATGATATGCGTAAAAAATACCAGTCATCTAAGCTTAAATTCTATATTGGTGATGTTCGCGATTACACGAGTATTTTAAATGCAACACGCGGTGTTGACTACATTTACCATGCGGCAGCTTTAAAACAAGTGCCTTCATGTGAATTCCACCCAATGGAAGCAGTTAAAACCAATGTATTGGGTACGGAAAATGTTTTAGAAGCTGCCATTCAAAACCACGTAAAACGTATTGTATGTTTAAGTACAGATAAAGCTGTTTATCCCATCAATGCAATGGGTATTTCAAAAGCAATGATGGAAAAAGTCATTGTAGCGAAATCACGTAATTTAGAAGAACTAGATACGACTATTTGCTGTACACGTTATGGTAACGTGATGGCTTCACGAGGCTCAGTGATTCCCTTATTTGTCGATCAAATTCGTCAAGGGAAACCTTTGACAATAACAGATCCAAATATGACCCGCTTTATGATGACTCTGGATGATGCTGTTGACTTGGTGCTATATGCATTTGAGCATGGTCAAAATGGTGATATTTTTGTACAAAAAGCGCCAGCAGCAACCATCCATGTTTTAGCGCAAGCTTTAACTCAGTTATTAAATGTACCTGAGCATCCTATTTCAATTATGGGTACGCGTCATGGTGAAAAAGCTTTTGAAGCATTATTGAGTCGTGAAGAAATGGCTGTTGCTTTAGATCAAGGTTATTATTATCGCGTGCCAGCGGATCAGCGTGACTTAAACTATGCAAAATATGTTGAAAATGGTGATTTAAAAATTACCCAGTTTGAAGACTATAATTCTCATAATACCGAGCGTTTAGACGTTGAAGGCATGAAAAAATTGCTTTTAAAACTTGGTTTTGTTCGTGCCTTGACTCAAGGCCAATATATTGACCCAGAGGCATAAAATGAAAATTTTAGTCACAGGTTCAAATGGCTTTATCGCCAAAAACTTGATTCAGTTTTTAGCTGAAAAGTCAGATGTAGAAGTTTTGACGATTAACCGTCAATCAAATGCTGTTGAATTAGAATCATCCGTACTTTCTGCGGATTGGATTGTACATTTGGCTGGGGTAAACCGTCCTTTAAATGAACAAGAGTTTATTGATGGTAATGTTACGCTCACACAAAAAATAGCAGACATTCTTAGACAAGCAGAAAAGCAAACCCCGATTATTCTCTCTTCATCTATTCAGGCTGAACGTGATAATGCCTATGGACAAAGTAAGCTCGGTGGTGAACAAGCCCTATTAGATCTGCAGCAAAAGCAGGGCAATCCTATTTATATTTGCCGTTTAGCCAATGTGTTTGGTAAATGGTCACGTCCAAATTATAACTCGGCTGTTGCAACATTTTGCTATAACACTGCAAATGACTTACCGATTCAGATTCATGATGAAAATGCTGTTATTCGTCTAGTGTATGTAGATGACGTCGTAGAGTCATTCTGGAATATTATTCAGGGTACACAGCAGGTAGAACAAGTTTTTGCCATACAGCCTGAATATCAGATTAGCGTCGGTGAATTAGCACAAATGCTGCAAGATTTTAAAGAGTCTCGCAATACCTTAATTACCGGTCGTGTCGGAACAGGCTTAACTCGTGCACTTTATTCAACCTATTTAAGTTTTTTAAAACCTGAACAGTTTGACTATAGCGTACCTAAATATGGTGATCAGCGCGGTGTGTTTGTCGAAATGCTGAAAACCCCAGATGCAGGGCAATTTTCTTACTTTACTGCACATCCCGGTATTACCCGTGGTGGCCATTATCACCATACTAAAACTGAAAAATTCTTGGTAATTAGAGGTAAGGCATTATTCAAGTTTAAGCATGTGGTTACAGGTGAATTCTATGAGCTTCAAACTTATGGCGATGAACCACGAATTGTAGAAACTGTGCCAGGCTGGACCCATGATATTACCAATATTGGTAATGAAGAAATGGTAGTGATGCTTTGGGCAAATGAAATATTTGACCGTGAAAAACCAGATACTTATGCCATGCCACTAACAAATTAAGAGTTAAAATTGTGAAGAAATTAAAATTAATGACCGTTGTTGGAACGCGTCCTGAAATTATTCGTTTATCACGTGTTATGTCTGCGTGTGATCAATATTTTGATCATATTTTGGTACATACAGGCCAAAACTATGATTATGAACTCAATGAAATTTTCTTTACCGATTTGGGTATTCGTAAACCTGACCATTTTTTAAATGCAGCAGGTGCAACAGGTGCAGAAACGATTGGTAATGTCATTATTGCAGTTGATAAAGTTCTGGAAGAAGTTCAGCCAGAAGCTCTACTGATGTTAGGCGATACCAATAGCTGTATGGCGGTCATTCCTGCCAAGCGTCGTAAGATTCCAACTTTTCACATGGAAGCAGGAAACCGCTGCTTTGATATGCGTGTACCTGAAGAAATTAACCGTCGTATTGTCGATCATACTGCTGACATTAATTTAACTTATAGCACGATTGCACGAGATTATTTGTTGGCTGAAGGCCTGCCTGCAGATCAGGTGATTAAAACAGGTAGCCCAATGTTTGAAGTGCTACATCACTACAAGGCCAAAATTGAAGCTTCAGATGTATTGGTACGTTTGGGCTTAACAGAGCATCAATATTTCATTGTCAGTGCGCATCGTGAAGAAAATATTAACTCAGACCAAAACTTTTTAGATCTGGTTAAGATGCTCAATGCTGTGGCTGAGAAATATCAATATCCTGTGATTGTTTCAACGCACCCTCGTACCCGTAAGCGTATTGAAGAGTTGAATGTCGAATTTCACCCATTAATTCAGTTATTAAAGCCTCTCGGTTTTAGTGATTACAATAAATTGCAGCTTTCTGCAAAGGCTACTTTATCAGACAGTGGCACTATTAATGAAGAATCTTCTATCCTAAATTTTCCTGCTTTGAATTTACGTCAGGCGCATGAACGTCCTGAGGGAATGGAAGAAGCTGCGGTGATGATGGTGGGTTTAACTGCAGAACGGACTTTGCAAGGTCTAGATATTCTGGATCATCAACCACGTGGCGAAGAACGACTATTGCGCTTAGTTGCTGACTACAGTATGCCAAACGTGAGTGAAAAGGTGGCGCGTATAATTTTAAGTTATACCGACTATGTTAACCGTGTGGTGTGGAAGAAATACTAAGCTATGAAAATTCTTCTTTTAACGCAGTGGTTTGATCCTGAGCCTACATTTAAAGGGCTTGCTTTTGCCAAAGAATTAAAGCGACAAGGTCATGATGTTCAGGTACTCACTGGGTTTCCAAATTACCCGGGTGGGAAAATTTATGATGGTTATAAAATAAAACTTTCTCAACGTGAAGAAATAGATGGTATTTCTATTTTACGCGTGGCTTTATATCCCAATCATGATAGCTCTGCGTTAAAAAGAATTTTTAATTATATTAGCTTTGCTTTTATGGCAATGCTTTTTGGCATTTTTGCGACTAAAAAAGCCGATGTAATTTATGCTTATCACCCCCCATTAACCGTGGGGATAGCTGCTATTTTTATTAAGTTTTTCCGACGTATACCGATTGTCTATGACATTCAGGATATGTGGCCTGATACTTTAAAAGCAACAGGTATGCTGAATAACAATAAAATTTTAAGTCTTATTGGTTCAGTTTGTCAGTTAGTTTATAAATTAGTTGATCATATTGTCGTGTTATGTCCCGGCTTTAAAAAGCAGCTAATAGATAGGGAGGTTCCAGTAGAAAAAATTAGTGTTATTTATAATTGGTGTGATGAACAAGGTTTGACTCAAGCGCAGCCTGCAAAGATTGAATATCAACAACTCATGCAGAATAAATTTAATATTGTTTTTGCCGGAAATATGGGGAAAGCTCAGGCTTTGGATAGCATTTTAGATGTTGCTAAAGAAGTCCAGGATATTCAGGATATTCAATTCGTTTTTGTTGGTAGTGGGACAGAAACTGAGCGTCTAAAACAGCGTTTAATTAGTGAAAATATTTCAAATACTATCTTTATTCCACGTATGCCTATGGCAGAAGTTGGAGGGGTATTAGAGCTATCAAGTTTATTATTGGTACACTTAAAAAAAGATCCATTGTTTGAGATTACTGTACCATCTAAGACTCAAGCTTATATGGCAATGGGTAAACCTGTATTAATGGCTGTGGCAGGAGATGCTGCTGATCTTGTACGACGAGCTGAGTGTGGCTGTGTTGCAATCTCTGAGGATGTAGAAAGTATTCAGCAAGCTATTTTGAAAATTTATCACTTGTCTGCTAGTGAACAGCTGCAAATGGGCTTAAATGCGCACAACTTTTATCTACAAGAATTATCTTTAGAAAGTGGGGTCTTAAACTTTGTAACGATTTTTGAGAAAGTTAGTCGAAAAGTTTAATTTGAGAGAAAATGTAATGAAAGTTTTAATATTAGCCCCTCATGCAGACGATGAAGTGATTGGTATGGGAGGAACGATTGCGAAACTAACCTCCCAAGGACATGAAGTAGTATTAGCTATTTTAACAGGACCTGGTGATGGGACTCATCCGATATGGCCAAGTTCATTATGGGATGGTATTCGTACTGAGTGTTTAGATGCTGCAGAAATTTTAGGTATAACTCAAGTTATATTTAAAAATTTACCTGCTGCTTGTTTAGATCACTACCCGACATGGAAAGTGAATGGTGAAGTGGATAAGCTAATTCAAGAAGTTAATCCAGATGAAGTATATATTCCCTTTCAGCATGACTTACATCAGGATCATGGTGTAATCAATTACGCTGCATTGGTAGCTTTAAGACCATATTTATCAAAAAATAAAAATTTAAAGAGAGTGTTATGTTATGAGACACTTTCAGAAACCCATTTAGCGGCACCTTATTTAGTTGCTGCATTTCAACCTAATATTTTTGTTGATATAGAGAGTTTTTTAGAAAAAAAACTATTGGCAATGGCTGCTTATAAAAGTCAAGTTCAACCCTCAAATATGCCACGCTCACTTAAATCATTGGAATCTTTAGCTCATATTCGAGGAACACATATAGGCAGTATGGCAGCAGAAGGTTTTGTACTGATAGGTGAATATCAGCGATGAAATTCACAGTTGCTTTAAAACGATTAACAGATCTCATAATTTCTCTATTTTTATTAATACTCCTATCACCAATATTAATCGTTTGTACCCTGTTTATAAAATTAGGTGACAAGGGGCCAATATTTTATAAACAACAACGGGTAGGGCTTAATGGCTGTTTGTTTGAAATTTTAAAATTTCGTTCTATGACTGTAAATGAAAATAGATCAATTCGCCAAACCTTTAATACTGATCCAGAGGTAACATGGATTGGGAAAGTGATGCGTCGTACCAAAATAGATGAATTACCTCAACTGATTAATGTTGTAAAAGGAGATATGGGTTTGGTTGGCCCTAGACCATGTCTTACCATAACTTATGAAGAAATGCCTGAATGGGCAAAAGAGCGTTTTAAAGTTCGTCCTGGGATGACCGGATTAGCTCAAATTAATGGTAATATTTTTTTGAGTTGGGAAGAGCGCTGGAAATACGATATTCAATATGTAAAAAATTTATCTATTTTAAATGACATGAAAATTGTTTTTAAAACAATATTGGTGGTTATTTTTGGAGAAGATAAATTTAAAAAGGATGTGAAATGAAGCTTATAGTTATTGGTGGAGTAACAAGCACAAAAATATTAATTGATAAACTTCTAGATTCAAATATAGCTGATGTTACCGTTTATGGTTATGAGCCTAAAGATCATTCTTTAGTGAGTGGATGGACAGATTTATCTTATAGTCAAAATAAAGGATATGCTTATAAGGCATTTCAAAAAATAAATGACTTTGAAAATGAAATTGTAGAAGCAAACCCAGATTATATTTTTGTTGTTGGTCTTTCTCAATTAGTATCTAGAAAAATTATTGATGCTGCTAAAAAATTTTCTATCGGTTTTCATCCTACTGCTTTACCAAAAGGTAGAGGTAGAGCGCCTTTAGCATGGATTACTGAAAAATGTGGGGATGCGGCAGCGACTTTCTTTGAGTTGACAGAAAATGCTGATGAAGGACAAATTTTTATTCAGACCCCATTTTTGGTTGAAGAATCTGATGATGCAGAAAGTGTTGAAGCTAAATTATTGATTGCAGAAAAATATGCTTTAGATGGATTAATTTTTTCAATAAAAAATGAGCAGCTAAAGGGAGTACAGCAGTCAGAAGAACAGGCTACGTTTAATGGTAAACGTACTCACTTGGATGGTTGTATAAATTGGGAAAATACAGCCTATAAAGTTGACCGGTTAATTAAAGCGGCAACACGTCCACACCCTGGTGCTTTTACATTTTTTGAAGATTTAGAAATAAAAATCTGGAAGTCTGAAGTTTTATTTAATTCGCCCTATAATGGTGTTGTGGGGACTATTCAAAAAGTTGATAAAGAAGAGTTTATTATTCAATGTCTTGATCATTGTATTAGAGTGAAATGTTGGTCTACTTCTATTTCTTGGTTACCTAAAGTAGGGATGAGACTAGGATATATCAATTCTCTCGAAATTAATCAGCTAAGAAAAAAAGTAACAGACTTGAGTGAACGCTTAGAAGTAATAGAAACTCTTCTAAAAAATTTTGAGTAGTAATTAATTTTTTAAAATTAAATTTGAAAGATGTCGAAAGGGTTTGAAGTAATGGTTTTATTTATTGGTGTGTACGGTGCAAGTGGTTTTGGTAAGGAAGTTATGCCATTAGTTCGCCAGCAATTTCCAACTTTAGCCAAAGATAACTTTGTTTTTATCGATGATGGCCAAGCAGGTAATCATTTAAATGGCTATGTCGTTTTAAGCTATCAGGATTTTCTCGCTAAACCAAATACACATAAGGCTGTAACGATTGCTATCGCGAATAGTCAAGTTCGTGAAAAACTGGTTCAGTGTTTAAATGAGGACCAGATACAGCATCTAGATGTTCATGCAGGTAATACAGTTATTCTAGATGAGGTGCATATTGGTGAAGGAAGTTTACTTTGTCCTTTCACTTGTCTGACATCCAATATCAAAATTGGAAAATTCTTTCATGCCAATATTTATAGCTATGTCGCTCATGACTGTATTATCGGTGACTATGTCACCTTTGCTCCCGGGGTGAAATGCAATGGCAATATTCATATCGAAGATCACGCCTATATTGGTACAGGTGCTGTGATTAAACAGGGTACACCTGACCAGCCTTTAGTGATTGGTAAGGGTGCCGTGGTCGGTATGGGGGCTGTGGTCACCAAAAGTGTACCGCCCGGCGTGACAGTAGTCGGCAATCCGGCACGGATCTTAGAGAAAAAATAAGTTTTTAAATTTAAAAATTCAGGACACATCATGTTAAACACTGCATTTGAACCATGGCCAAGTTTTACTCAGGAAGAAGCGGATGCGGTTTCCCAGGTTTTGTTGTCGAATAAAGTCAACTACTGGACCGGACAGGAATGCCGCGAGTTCGAAAAAGAATTTGCCCGGTTTGCAGAAACCCGGTATGCAGTGGCATTGGCCAATGGAACAGTAGCACTTGATGTCGCACTCAAGGCATTAGGTATTGGCGCAGGGGATGATGTGATTGTTACCTCACGTACCTTTCTGGCCTCGGCCAGCTCCATTGTAACAGCTGGGGCAAACCCGGTCTTTGCCGATGTTGAACTGGACTCCCAAAATATCTCCCGCCGTACCATTGAAGCGGTGATCACACCCAATACCAAGGCCATTATCTGTGTACATCTGGCAGGCTGGATGTGCGACATGGACCCGATCATGCAGCTGGCTTCCGCTAAAGGCCTGTATGTGATCGAAGACTGTGCACAGGCGCATGGAGCAAAATATAAAGGTAAAGCTGCCGGTTCAATCGGTCATGTTGCGGCCTGGTCTTTCTGTCAGGACAAGATTATGACGACAGGTGGTGAAGGCGGCATGGTGACCACCAATGACGAAGTGCTGTGGAAAAAAATGTGGTCCTATAAAGATCATGGCAAGAACTTTGACAGCATCTATAACAAGCAGCATCCACCGGGTTTCCGCTGGCTGCATGATTCCTTTGGTACCAACTGGCGCATGATGGAAATGCAGGGTGTGATCGGACGTCTCCAGCTGAAAAAAATGCCGGAATGGACTGGAAAACGCCTTGCCAATATGGAAAAGATTTATGCGGCATTTGCAGACAGTTCATATTTTAGCGTCCATCGTCCATCCGATGATTATGTGCATGCTGCCTATAAATGTTATGTGCAGGTCAATATCGATACTTTGCCAGAAGGTTGGTCACGTGACCGGATCATGCAGGAAATCAGTGCGCAGAATGTGCCTTGTTTCAGTGGCTCCTGTTCAGAAGTTTATCTCGAGCATGCTTTTGATGATACGCCATGGCGTCCAGCACAGCGTTTGAAAAATGCGCAGCAATTGGGTGAAACCAGTCTGATGTTTTTAGTTCATCCTACTTTAAGTGATGAAAGTATTCATAAAACAGTCACGGCAATTCAACAGGTCATTCATAGAATAATTGCTTAAACTTTTGCAAGATAAGTGCACCGTATTCGGTGCATTTCTCTATATAATATCGTTCTAAGTTATTAATAAAGTCGTAATTCATTAAAAATTTATTAAAATTGAGAAAACGTACCCAGTGAAATCGATCATTACACCCTTTGTAGAATCACCACGAGTCGCCAAACTTGCATTTTTAATTATTCTAGATTTTTGTGCTTTTCCGGTCCTGATCTGGCTATGTTATGCCATTCGCCGATTCGATTTAGGCGCAGAAGTGGTACCGAATCTGGCTTTTGGTACGCTCTGGGTCAGTGTAATTGCAGTTGTATCCCTATTCGTGTGTGGTGTCTATCGCTTTATTGTCCGTACGTATAATGAAGTGTTTATGATTAAAATGGGGCTGGCGACGGCTCTGACTGTCGCTGGTCTTTATGCGCTGGCTTATTTCACGCCGGCATTTATTCCGACTTCTATTCCGCTGATGTTCGGCTTTATGATGTTTGCCTGGATCTGGTTTAGCCGGGGCATCATCCGTTTTATTATCCGTTCCTACTTGCAGGCCGATGTACAGAAAAAACGCATTGCGATTTATGGTGCGGGTCATGCCGGTCAACAGGTTGCTGCTGCACTGTATCGTTCCAATGAACATTTGCCGATCATGTTTATTGACGACAAACGCTCGCTGGCGGGACAGCAGCTTGGTCGACTTAAAGTCTATGATGCCCAGACTGCCTTAAAACTCATGCGCAAGCAAAAAATTGATGAAATTCTGATTGCGTTGCCTTCGGTAGGGCGGCTCCGTAAAAGTGAAATCATCAAGTTTTTAGAACCGGCTCATTTAAAAATTACTGAAATTCCAGGTCTGACCAAACTGGTCGATGGTGAAATTCGAATTTCTGATATTCAGGAAGTAGATATTATTGACCTGCTGGGACGTGATCCTGTTCCGCCGGTTCCTGAGCTGCTGGCCAGAAACATTAAAGATAAAGTGGTGATGGTCACAGGCGCGGGTGGTTCGATTGGTTCAGAGCTGTGCCGCCAGATCATTAAAAACCAGCCGGCCAAAATTATCATTTATGAACTGACTGAATTTGCGCTCTATAGTATTGAAAAAGAGTTACGCCTCACTGCAAGCTGTGAAATTATTCCGATTTTAGGTTCAGTTCTCGATGAACGTAAGTTAGAACGGGTGATTGAACAATATGGCGTACAGACTGTTTATCATGCTGCCGCCTATAAACATGTCCCGCTGGTCGAGTGTAATCCGCTGGCAGGTCTGAAAAACAATGCCGTTGGAACCGCCTTTAGTGTGAATGCAGCGGTGAAGAAAGGCGTCGAAACCTTTGTATTAATTTCAACTGATAAGGCGGTACGTCCAACCAACGTGATGGGGGCGACCAAACGTATGGCAGAGTTGTACTGTCAGGCTATGGCAGAGGCTCAGGACCAGACCCAGATCAGTATTGTGCGTTTTGGTAATGTGCTCGGTTCTTCGGGTTCGGTGGTGCCGCTGTTTAAACAGCAGATTGCCAAGGGTGGACCGATTACCGTGACTCATCCGGAAGTGACCCGGTTCTTTATGACCATTCCGGAAGCCTCGCAGCTGGTAATTCAGGCCGGTGCTTTGGGTACAGGAGGCGACGTGTTCCTGCTGGATATGGGCGAGCCAGTACGGATTCAGGATCTGGCTCGTCAAATGATTGCGCTGAGCGGACTCAAAGTCAGAGATAATAAAGACCCGAATGGTGATATTGAAATTCAATATACTGGGCTACGTCCAGGCGAAAAACTTTATGAAGAACTGCTGATTGACGAAGAAAATACAGAAATTACTTCACATACGCGTATTCTACGATCTGTCGAAAAACATTATCCATTAGCAGAAATTCTGGCAGTATTTAACCGCATACATGAACTTACAGCGACTCAAACCGACATTGAATGGGCGCTGGCACAATTAGAACATTATGTGGATGGTTATGTACGCGGTAACGAAATTAAAGTGAACTAGGTTTTTATAGATATGATTAAGAAAGCAATTCTCCCTGTGGCTGGTTTAGGTACGCGTTTCTTACCTGCCAGTAAATCCATTCCTAAAGAAATGGTGACAGTCGTGGATCGCCCTGCGATTGAATATGTGGTACGTGAAGCGGTTGCTGCCGGAATTGAGCAGATTATTCTGGTGACCCATTCTTCTAAAGCATCGATTGAAAATTATTTTGATCGTAACTTTGAACTTGAAACCACGCTTGAGCAAAAAAACAAAACGGACTTACTCAAAGAAATTACTGAAATTTTGCCTACAGGTGTGAGTGTGATTAGTGTACGCCAACCACAGCCTCTGGGTCTGGGCCACGCAGTACTGTGTGCCAAAGCCGTGATTGGCGATGATGACTTTGCGGTGTTACTACCAGATGTGCTAGTCAAGGATCAAGACCCTGAAAATGACCTGGCGCGTATGATTCAGCGTTATGAAGAATCTAAAGCGTCACAAATCATGGTGGAAGCAGTGCCTGAACATCTGGTCGACCAGTATGGCATTGTTGATGTTGCTGCATCGCCTGAGGAAGGTGAAAGCATAGTCATGCAAGGCATTGTCGAAAAACCGGCAGTCGGCACCGCACCATCAAATCTGTCTGTGGTCGGGCGTTATATTCTGCCGGCCAAAATCATGCAACTTTTAGAACAGACCCCACGCGGGGCAGGTAATGAAATCCAGCTGACCGATGCAATTGCAATGCTGCAACAAACAGAAGCTGTAGAAGCATATCGCATGAAAGGCCAGACCTTTGACTGTGGCAGTAAGTTGGGATATCTAAAAGCTGTTTTACATTATGGCGTCGATCATCCTAAACTCGGTAGCGAGTTTAAAGCATTGATTCAGGAACTGGCTTTGTAAGAAAAAATAATAAAAAGGAATATTATGAAAGTCGCAGTATTGGGAAAAACCTTATTTTCCGGAGTCATTTCAGCTCTTTTATCTGAATGTGGTCACCAGGTGGTCTGGTGTAACAGCTTCAATGCAGATGAGTCGGCCCGGCCCTATTTCCAGGATGAATCTCTTCAGCTATTACTGCAAAAACAGGAAAAATCTGGCTTTTTAAACTGTTGTGATTTTCAGCATCTGGATTTTAATCAGGATGTTTTTTTCTTTAGTTTTAATGCGACTGAAGAACAGCAGGCATTTCAGATGCTGGACACCATCCGGCATGCCTGTTTTGCCCATCCCAAACTGATGATTAATGCTTCGACCTTTGGCTTGCATGGCACCCAGCGCTTTCAGCAGTTATTGCCGAATGATGACTGGATTTATCTGCCGGATATTATTCAGGAAGGGAATGCACTGCGTAGCTTTACTCAGGCCACCCAGCTGATCGTGGGTTGTGATCATGCAGATATACAGCCTAAAATCAAAGAATTATTACGTCCCCTTTTTCCACGCGCGCAGCAGTATCTATTTATGCCGGTTCTGGATGCCGAATTTACCAAGCTGAGTATTTCCGGCATGCTGGCCACCCGGATCAGTTATATGAATGATCTGGCCAGTGTGGCAGAAAAGCTTGGCATTGATATTGAACAGGTACGGCAAGGCATGGCTGCGGATAACCGGATTGGTTCTGCCTATCTGTTCCCCGGTGTCGGTTTCGGTGGAGAAAATTTCTCACATGATATTCGGACTTTGACACATGCAGTGGCAGATTCAGGGGTAAAAAACCAGCTGTTGGAGCAGGTCTGGGATATTAACGAACAACAAAAAGAACTGCTGTTCCGTAAACTCTGGAATTATTTCCGCGGAGACTTAAAAGGCAAGGTCATTGCGATCTGGGGTGCAGCTTTTAAAGAAAACACGCCGAGTATCCAGCAGTCTCCGGTACATGCCATGCTGACCGCTTTGTGGGCGCAAGGCGTGACGGTCAAGCTACATGATCCTCAGGCAATCGCAAATATTGAAAAGGTTTATGGGCCACGGGAAGACCTGATCCTGTGTAAAGACCAGTATCAGGCCGTGGAAGGTGCGCATGCCTTGTGTCTGATGACGGCATGGAAACAGTATGGCAGTCCGGATTATCCGTATCTGATCAAGCTGATGCAGCATCCCCTGATTCTGGATGGGCGTAATCTGTATGATCCGACGTATGTCAAGACACGTGGTTTTAATTATATTGGGGTGGGACGTTAATGTTGAGCCATTTTAATCCAAATCTCGACACTGAAACTGTGTGTCAGAAACTCGCCTCGAACAAAGAACAGCTTCAGTCTGAGCATTTGCGGGAGCTGTTTGCGGCTGACCCGGAGCGCTTTAATCGATATTCTATCCAGTTTGAACAACTGCTATTCGATTATAGCAAACACAGAATCAATAAAAATGTGCTGCAGAGCCTGATCGAATGGGCCGATGCACAGAACCTCAGATCCTGGATTGGCTCCCTATTTTCCAATCAAAAAATCAACTATACCGAGCAGCGTGCTGCCATGCACTGGGCACTACGCCTGCCGAAACAGGATCAACAGCATGCTGATCTGGCAGCTGATGTACATGCCCAGCTGGAACGGATGTATGCCCTGGTAGAACAGATTCATGCCGGGCAGCGTCGCGGTGCCACCGGTGAAGTGATTCAGGATGTGGTCAATATTGGCGTCGGTGGATCAGATCTGGGTCCCTTGATGGTCACGCATGCCTTGTCTGATTTTAAATACCAGTCTGCCCAGCCACTCAACGTACATTTTGTTTCGACCATGGATGGCAGTCAGCTGTCCGAGCTGTTGCATCAGCTGCGTCCGGAAACGACACTGTTTATTATTTCCTCCAAATCCTTCGGCACCATTGATACCCTGACCAATGCCCAGACAGTACGCTTATGGCTGGAAAAGGCCTTAGGTCAACATCCTTATATTCTCAAGCATCATTTTATTGGAGTATCAACCAAGCCGGAAAAAATGACCGCATGGGGCATTGCGCCGGAAAACCAGTTGCTGCTCTGGGACTGGGTTGGCGGGCGTTATTCACTCTGGTCCTGTATCGGACTGCCAATTGCCTTGAGCATCGGGATTGAGGGTTTCAAGCAGCTGTTGGCCGGTGCTTATGCAGTTGACCAGCATTTTCAGTACCAGCCTTTTGAGCGCAATATTCCGGTGCTGATGGGACTTTTGGGAGCATGGAATACCAATTTTCTGGATATTCAGACCCATGCAATTCTGCCTTATGACGGACGGCTGAAATATTTTGCATCTTACTTGCAACAGCTGGAAATGGAATCCAACGGTAAGTCGATCCAGCGTAATGGCGAAAAAGTCCAGCTAGATACCTGCCCGATCATCTGGGGGGAGGTTGGACCGAATGCCCAGCATGCCTTCTATCAGTTATTGCATCAGGGTACGCAGTCAGTCAGCTGTGATTTTATTGCACCGGTAAAGCGTTATAATAGCCAGCAATATACCTATGCAGACAGTGCCGAAGCATTGGTCGAACAACATCATTTGGCATTATCCAACTGTCTGGCGCAGTCGCGTTTACTGGCTTTTGGTAATGAAGCGCTAGATCAGGCCGAATTGGCAAGTTTGCCGGCCTATAAACAGTATGAAGGTAATCAGCCGAGCAGCACCCTATTGCTGCAAGAGCTCAACCCATACAGTTTAGGCATGCTAATTGCACTCTATGAACATAAGGTATTTGTTCAGTCGGTGCTGTGGAACATTAACCCGTTTGATCAGTGGGGCGTGGAAAAAGGCAAGGAAATTGCCAACCAGTTACTGCCCATCCTGAATGGTGAACAGACCGATCTGGATGGTCTAGATGGCTCAACCCAAGGTTTAATTAAAGTTCTATTAGGAAAGTAAAATGGCGAAAATTCTGGTCACAGGTGGGGCCGGCTATATTGGTTCACATACATGTGTGGAGTTGCTGAATGCTGGACATGAAGTGATCGTGCTGGATAATTTGTGCAATAGCTCTTCCGAGTCCTTAAGCCGGGTAGAAAAGCTGACCCAAAAAAGCCTGACCTTTGTGGAAGGCGATATCCGGGATAGCCAGTTACTGGATCAGGTCTTTCAGCAACAGTCGATTGATGCAGTGATTCATTTTGCCGGGCTGAAAGCGGTGGGAGAAAGCCAGCAGATTCCTTTGGCCTATTTTGACAATAATATTGCCGGTTCCATCAGTCTGGTGCAGGCGATGCAGCGTGCACAGGTATTCAAACTGGTCTTCAGCTCTTCGGCTACGGTCTATGGTGAAAATAATCCTTCACCTTTAAATGAAGAGATGCCTACCGGAATGCCGACCAATAACTATGGCTATACCAAACTGATCGTAGAGCAGCTACTGGAAAAGCTGGCTGTGTCTGATGAACGCTGGTCGATTGCATTATTGCGTTATTTTAATCCGGTCGGTGCGCATAAAAGCGGCCAGATTGGAGAAGATCCACAAGGAATTCCTAATAACCTGATGCCTTATGTAACTCAGGTAGCTGTAGGCCGTCGTGAAAAACTGTCTATTTTTGGTCATGATTACGATACGGTCGATGGCACTGGCGTGCGGGACTATATTCATGTGGTTGATCTGGCTAGTGCACATCTCTGTGCTTTGAATAATCGTCTGGTTTCTCAAGGTTGTCGTGCCTGGAATATTGGTACCGGTAATGGGATTTCAGTGCTACAAGTCAAAAATACCTTCGAGCAGGTGAATGGTGTTGCTGTTCCATTTGAGTTGGTACCACGGCGTGAAGGCGATGTGGCGACCTGTTTTGCAGACAATGCGCGTGCAGTAAAAGAGTTGGGCTGGACCCCCGAATATGGCTTAGAGGATATGCTCGCCGATAGCTGGAAATGGCAGAAGCAGAATCCTAAAGGATATGGATCATAAATATGAATTTTATTTATGGGGTCATTTGTCATCAACTTACCCATTCACTGGTTTTTCTGGTGAATGAGCTGCTGAAAAGTCCTCATAGTATTATTCTCATTCATGTCGATCAGAAAGCCGACCTTGCCCCATTTCATACTCAATTCGGACAGCATGATCAGGTATATTTTTTAGCAGACCGGACAGATGTACGATGGGGCAGCTATAGCCAAATTGAGGTCATGTTAAAACTCCTGCAGGAAGCGCAAAAATATGATTACGGCTATTTTTTCTTCCTGTCCGGAGATGACATTCCTTTATGTTCCAATACAGCAAGAGAATTATTTCTAGAAAAAGAATATCAGAAACAGACCGAGTTTGTGGGTTATGATGATTTAGCAGATGATGTGGAACAACGGGTGAATGTCCTGTATTTACCGATTATGTATCAGAAAGCTAAATCACCATTATTTCAGTTACTGAACAGATGGGAATTATGGTATTGCCGGCACTTCCGTAAACAGGATATTTCTCATTTACCTAAACTCTATAAAGGTTCAAACTGGATTACCCTCACCGATCAGGCGGTGACATTTATTCTGGATTATCTAGAAGCAAATCCGGATTATACAAAAACCTTTAAATCTTCACTCTGTGCAGATGAAAGTAAGCGTCCGCTGAACCCCATGTCTATTTTTTAATTTGAGTTGGATTTCCAGCGGTGTGGTAGCAATTCTTCTATTTGGGTCACTTTATGGGTCGGCAATCTTTTCAGCACATCACTTAAATAGGCATACGGATCCAGCCCATTCGTAAGCGTCCGCTGAACCCCATGTCTATTTTTTAATTTGAGTTGGATTTCCAGCGGTGTGGTAGCAATTCTTCTATTTGGGTCACTTTATGGGTCGGCAATCTTTTCAGCACATCACTTAAATAGGCATACGGATCCAGCCCATTCAGCTTTGCTGACTGGATTAAAGTCATGATGTTTGCCGCTCGCTGACCACTGCGCAGCGAACCTGCAAATAACCAGTTCTTACGTCCCAACGCCCAAGGCCGCACCTGGTTTTCCACCCAATTATTGCAAATCGGTAGATTGCCATCATCCAGATAGCGGCTTAAAGCTGGCCAACGCTTCAGAGTGTAATTGATGGCCTTGGCGGTTGGAGAACTCGATGGCACCGTCAGTTGATGCTGGTTGAGCCATTCATACAGTTGTTGCATCACCGGTTGACTATGCTGTTGTCGGTATTCGCGGCGCTGTTCTGCTGTACCATCGGTCTTTCTCCTGAGTTCTGCTTCTATGGCATACAGTTTCTGAATCAGCACTAAGGCCTGTTCAGCGACCTGACTTTTCTTGGTCACATGCAGTTCATGGAATTTACGACGCGCATGCGCCATGCAGCCCACCTCAATAACTTGGCCTGATTTAAAGCGTGCTTTATAACCACTGTAATCATCACAGACCAGATGGCCCTGCCAGTCTTTCAGGAACGCTTCAGCATGCTGGCCTGAACGACTATCCTGAAAGTCATAAATCACGGCTTGAATTGGATTATATTGGGTTGTTGCATAGGCCCAGACATAACCTTTCTTCGGTTTTTTCTCATCATCACCCATCCGCATGATGGTGACTGGTGTTTCATCTGCATGCAGCACCCGCTGTTGCAGCACCACCTCTTTTAAAGCATTGGCCAGAGGCTCCAGTTCTACACCGCAGCGACCTATCCAGTCAGATAAAGTTGATCTAGAAAGCTCGATTCCCGCCCGCTGATAGATCAGACGTTGACGGTACAGCGGTAAATGATCTGCGTATTTCGAGACCAACACATGGCTCAGTAGTTCAGGACTGGCAATACCTTTATCAATCACATAGGCGGGCATCGCTTGCTGAGTCAGGGTGTCACACTGATCACAGACCCATTTGCCACGCACATGCTGTTCCTTATAGAACTGTGCCGGTCTGAAATGTAGTTTTTCACTGATATCTTCGCCGATACGACGCAAGGTGCAGCCACAAGCACATTGGGTTGATGTTGGTTCATGCTCGATACGGATGGTGTGTAGATGATCGGGCAGCAGTCGACGTTTAGGTTTGTTGACTGTGGCTTTGTGTGTCGCTGCATCAGTTTTATCTGCATTCAGCCGTTCCAGTTCCAGATCAACAGCGGCAATATCTTCTTCGACCGCTTCATCCCACAGATGGATTTGTTTTGCGGTGAGATGTTCGTTTTTACTGCCAAATTTGTGCTGTTTAAATAGTGCGAGCTCATGCTCGTATTTTTGCGTGAGAATGGAAAGATGTTGAACTTTGGCATCCAATTGCTGGTTTGATTTTTCTAATTCTTGATTTGATTGTGCCAAAGACTGATGCTGCATTGCCAACTGCCGGGTAAATTCCAGCAGTTGTTCATGGGTCAGTTGGCTTAAATCAGGCAGTGTATTCATGACCGCAGTATGCCTGAGGTCATGAGAAGAATGAAATAGAACGTTTGGAGAATAGCAGAATGGACCAAGCTAGTTTAGAGCATTGTGACCACTTGCTGTCGTCCAATGCGCTGCCAAGGCAAACCCTGGATCAGTGCCTGTAACTGTTCTGGACTGAGTGCCAGGGTTTCACCCTGATGAACTTTAGCCCAGTGAAATTTGCCCTGTTCCAACCGCCGAGAACACAGCCAGATCCCCAGTCCATCATGTACCAGCACTTTCATGCGATGGCCACGTTTATTACAGAACAGGTAAGCACAATGCGGTTTAATGTAGCCAAAGGCTCTCACCACCTGAGCCATGGCCGTATCCATACCTGCACGCATGTCCATGGGCTGGGTAGACAACCAGATTTCATCGATACGGATCATGTTGTAAGTGCCTTGAGTAATTCTGCTAAAGCAGATATTTCTGATACTTGCCATTTCAAGCCAATTTCTGCTTTTGAGTGGGGTAAAGTAATTTGAACTTTTAACATGTCAGTAGGAGTATGATCTAATGGTGCAGAGCAAGATAAGGCAATAAATGCAGGTTTATTCGATAGTGGTGAGCGATCACTCCTTGGCTTAGCATCAATTAAGCGAATCCATTTGGATACAAGATTTGTATTCAATCCATGTTGCAAAGCGACTGAAGCAATTGAAACCTCCGATGCTTTACACGCCTGAACGATATGCTGTTTAAATTCAGCACTATATGTTCTTCGTATTATCGTAAGAGATGCGATGGATGTCTGATTATTTGTAGTCATAAATTTAAGTCCCCACTTGTTTTTAAGTGAGGACTAAATTAAGGCTTATAGGACGAATTCATAAGGTGTGTTCAGCGGACGCTTACAGATGAAATCTTTTTCCATACCATTATTTATAATTCCCATTTTCAGCAACGCATCTATCGTGCCCAGCATAGGATAGAGGATTGTGAAACAGGGCTAAGATATATTGACTGGGATTCAGGACCGGATTATCCCAGAACTTTAGATGTGTCTGATTTTGATAAAATGAGTAAGCATCCGGCTAACACAGCCTTACCAAGCGATCCTATAAGCCTTAATTTAGTTCCCACCTAAAAACAAGTGGGGACTTAATCCATGAACATGGATATATATTCAGCAACACCTCCTGTTGCTAAAAAACGCCGAAAATACAGCAAAGAATTCAAACTCAGTATTGTCAATGCCTGCAAAAATCCTAATACCTCGATCGCTTCGGTCGCACTGCAACATAGTATTAATGCCAACCTTGTCAGTCGTTGGATCAGGATCTTCAGCCATCATGAGGGTGCCGTGCAGGATCCTACTCATGTGAATCCAGCATTTATTGCTTTGCCTTACACTGCTGCAATCAGCCAACCTATTGATGAGAGGATCACGTTGTGTATCACCGTGCCTCATACGAATAATGATATTCAGCTAAAATGGCAGACATCAGAAATACCTGCCTTGGCAGAATTACTCAAGGCACTTGCAACATGATCCGCATTGATGAAATCTGGTTGTCTACTCAGCCCATGGACATGCGTGCAGGTATGGATACGACCATGGCTCAGGTGGTGAGAGCCTTTGGCTACATCAAACCGCATTGTGCTTACCTGTTCTGTAATAAACGTGGCCATCGCATGAAAGTGCTGGTACATGATGGATTGGGCATCTGGCTGTGTGCCCGGCGGCTGGAACAGGGCAAATTTCACTGGGCTCAAGTTCACCAAGGTGAAACCGTGGCCCTCAGCCCGGAACAGTTACAGGCACTGATCCAAGGTTTGCCCTGGCAGCGCATTGGACGACAGCAGGTGGTGACGATGCTTTAAACCAGGCTGTTCCATTCTGCTATTCTCCAAACGTTCTATTTCATTCTTCTCATGACCTCAGGCATACTGCGGTCATGAATACGCTGCCTGACTTAAGCCAACTGACCCATGAACAACTGCTGGAATTCACCAGGCAGTTGGCGCTGCAGCATCAGTCTCTAGCACAATCAAACCAACAATTGGATGCCAAAGTTCAACATCTTTCTATTCTCAATCAAAAATACGAGCATGAACTGGCGCTGTTTAAAAAGCACAAATTCGCCCAAAAGAATGAACACTTAACGGCAAAACAAATCCATCTGTGGGATGAAGCGGTTGAAGAAGATATTGCCGCGGTTGATCTAGAACTGGAACGGCTAAATGCAGATAAAACCAATGCAGCGACACAGAAAGCCAAAACCAATAAACCTAAACGTCGACCACTGCCAGATCATCTACACACCATCCGTATTGAGCATGAACCTGCATCAACCCAATGTGCTTGTGGCTGCCAACTCCGTCGTATCGGCGAAGATGTCAGTGAAAAACTGCATTTCAGACCGGCACAGTTCTATAAGGAACAGCATGTGCGTGGTAAATGGGTCTGTGATCAGTGTGACACTCTGACTCAGCAAGCGATGCCCGCCTATGTGATTGATAAAGGCATTGCTTCACCTGAATTGCTCAGCCATGTGCTGGTATCGAAGTATGCCGATCATTTGCCGCTGTACCGTCAGCGCCTGATCTATCAGCGGGCTGGCATTGATCTGTCCAGATCCACTTTATCTGACTGGATAGGTCGCTGCGGTGTAGAACTGGAACCTCTGGCCAATGCCTTAAAAGAGGTGGTGCTGCAACAGCGGGTGCTGCATGCAGATGAAACACCGGTCACCATCATGCGGATGGGTGAGAATAATAAAAAACCGAAGAAAGGTTATGTCTGGGCCTATGCCACCACACAGTATAATCCAGTTCAGGCGGTGATCTATGACTTTCAGGATAGTCGTTCAGGCCAGCATGCTGAAGAGTTCTTGAAAGGCTGGCAGGGCTATCTAGTCTGTGATGATTACAGTGGTTATAAAGCACGTTTTAAATCAGGCCAGGTGATTGAGGTGGGGTGCATGGCCCATGCACGTCGTAAATTCCATGAACTGCATGTAACTGGGAAAAGTCAGGTTGCTGAACAGGCCTTAGTGCTGATTCAGAAACTGTATGCGATAGAAGCAGAACTCAGGAAAAAGACTGATGGTACAGCGGAAGACCGCCGCGAATACCGACAACAGCATAGTCAACCAGTGATGCAACAACTATATGAATGGCTCAACCAACATCATCTGACAGTGCCATCGAGTTCTCCCACCGCCAAGGCTATCAATTACACTCTGAAGCGTTGGCCAGCCTTAAGCCGCTATCTGGATGATGGCAATCTACCAATATGCAACAATTGGATAGAGAATCAGATGCGTCCCTGGGCGTTGGGACGCAAGAACTGGCTGTTTGCAGGTTCGCTGCGCAGTGGTCAGCGAGCGGCAAACATCATGACTTTAATCCAGTCAGCAAAGCTGAATGGCTTGGATCCGTATGCCTATTTAAGTGATGTGCTGAAAAGGTTACCGACACACAAAGTGACCCAAATTGAAGAATTGCTGCCGCACTGCTGGAAACCTAAATCGAATTAAAAAATAGGTATGGGATTCAGCGGACGCTTACTAAAATGAGGCAATCAGGCATGCTGTTTGCGCGGAAAATGAATGCAAATATTGCAGTCGAGATACTCGAAAAATATTTTCCATAAGAATTTAAGGCTGGAACAGTACCCTAAAAACTGGAGTCTTTTCTCTGGTTTAAAGGGCACTGGTTTCAGTTTTTTTTGAGTATTTAAGCTTCGCCCTGGATCAGTTTTGTCAACTCATCGACATAGTCCTGCATTGGTCGTGGATTCTGGTCACGACGGCTTTCAATATTCAAACGCAGTAAAGGTTCAGTATTGGAGGCACGGACATTAAAACGCCATGCACCAAAATCCAAACTGACTCCATCCGTCTGGTCGATAGCAGGGTTTTGATCGGTATAATGATCAAAGAGCTTTTGAATCGTAATTTGAGTATCTGAAACTTTAAAGTTGATTTCACCTGAGCATGGAAATTTGGCAATCATTTCTTCGACTAGAGAGGATAATGATTTTCCTGTTTCAGAAAGTACTGCTATTGCCAGTAACCACGGAATCATCCCGCTATCACAATAGGCAAAGTCACGGAAATAGTGATGGGCACTCATTTCCCCGCCATAAGCTGCATTATGTTCACGCATCACATCTTTGATAAAGGCATGGCCTGACTTGGACTGAACCGTGATCCCTTGGAATTGTTCCACGATATCCAGCGTATTCCAGACCAGACGTGGATCATGGACAATTTTCTCACCAGCCTGTTTCAATAAGAAAGCCTGTGCTAACAGACCGACAATATAATAACCTTCAATAAACTGGCCTTTTTCGTCGAACAGGAAGCAGCGGTCAAAGTCGCCATCCCAGGCAATGCCCATATCCGCACCATGCTGAATGACCGCATCACGGGTACTATCACGGTTTTCAACCAGAATTGGATTCGGGATGCCATTCGGGAAGTTACCATCAGCTTCATTATGAATTTTGATAAATTCAACCGGAATCTGTAGCTGTTGAAACTTCTGTTCAATCGCATCCACTACATGACCTGCGGCACCATTGCCAGCATTCATCACCAGTTTTATCGGGTGGATTTTTGCCGGATCGATATAGGTCATCAGGTGATCGATAAATTCTGGAAGGATATTATATTGTTCAGTATAACCTTTTTGGACAACCTCAATGAATTCTCCTGATTCTGCCAAGGCCTGAATCTCTTTAAGACCAGTATCGGCACTGATCGGGCGGGCATTTTCACGTACCAATTTCATACCATTATAGTCCATCGGATTATGACTGGCCGTCACTTCAATTCCACCTTGGACATCCAGGTGGAAAGCTGCGAAATAAACTTCTTCAGTCCCGGTCATGCCCAAATCCAGCACGTTGACTCCAGCATCATTTAAACCGCGAGTAGTCGCCTGTTTTAAGCCCTCACTGCTCAGGCGTATGTCACAACCAATCACCACGGTTTTCGGTTGGTAGATCTGTCCGTAAGCACGACCAATTTTATAGGCAATCTCTTCATTGAGTTCTGTGCCCAGTTTGCCGCGAATATCATAGGCTTTAAAGCAAGTCAGTTTTGTCATGTGATTTCTCAAAATTCGCAAAAAAGAGTTGAAGTTATAAGGGATTAAAACAGTATAGAGATAAATGGATAAAATGAAAAAAACCTCTATAAAAAATTACAGAGGTTATATCATTGATTATACAGTTGAATATAAGTATGACTCAGAGTGTTATTTAAAAATTGTGCAATGTAATTCCCACTGAGGCTAAACCGTACTTTTTATCTAAACGAGAAGCCGTGACACCATTATATAAGAAAGGGACATAACCGATTAAATTATGCTGATACATTTCACCCTTAATAAAGCCTCTAACTTGAGGACTAAAATCATAGTTTAATTTAAGTCCTATACTATGGTTATCTTTAATGGGTGCAGCACCGAAATTACTGATCCGGTCATCAATGTCTTTACGCCATAAGCGTTGATACTGATAGGCCAATTGACTTTCAAAATTACGATAACGCCAATTCCAAGAACCGCCAAATCCTGCATAAAAAGCGTCATAATTCAGATCTTTTTGAATATCGATCCCAAACTCATTTGCATCACCGGCTACATTCAACTCTTTCACAATTAAATCATCAATTGTACAGGGTTGACTGAGCTGACCAGTATATTGATTATTAGACTGAATTTGGAAATCCATGAGGCAGCCATTTTTCTGCCCTTGGATATTTAATTGATCTACTTTTACCTTACTATAGCCAAGGGTCGTAAATAAATTAACCATATTCATATGATCGATTTTACGGCTAAAAATACTGTCTAGTTGTAATTGCCAATCTTGAGCATCTTGAACCGTAATTTGTTCTAAAGTACGATTTTGGATCTGCGTAGGGGTGGATTTTTTGATTTCATCAGAAAAATTGCCCCAAGTACTCAGACGGAATGTCACGGTATCATTTTTGTTTAGATTAAAGTCAGGTGTGTAACGCACCGCAAGGAGAGGGCTGGAAATCGTATTGGTATCTTGCGCATAATCAATTTCCCGATACTGGTAACTGGCTTCTAAGCCCCAGATTGGAGAGAATTTATGCATAAGATGTACATGTGCACCGATATAATCTCCGGCTCCTTCTGAAACACCTTCACTTTCTCGAATATTAAAGACATCAATCGTATCATTTACTGCATCTATACCGATACTGAGTGCAGTATCAGTTTGAGTAAAGCTATTGGCTTGCAAATATAGATCATTTGGTGCAGCCCAAGCGGTAAAAGAAGACAGTAGGCCTAATCCCAGCGTTGTAAAAGCATATTTCATGTATTTAATCACTTTAGAATATTCAATAATTAAAGCCAGCAAAAACGCTGGCTTTAATTGATTCAGATTAGTTAAGTTTAAAGTGACCTGTTAATGCGAAACCATTTAAACTAGTATCACCAACAGTAACGGAGCCACTGTTTAAGCCTAATTCAGGATCAATCACATACATACGTGGTGCGACAACTGCTGTAACAGTGATTTTATCCTCTGCACGTAACAGATTGAAGTACTGATTATAGTAATTAGCTAAAGTACTGTTTTGTTGGACCATGTCATATAAAGAAATTGAGCCATTTGAAGCAATTGAGATGTCTGAAGCTGCGTCAAATGTTCCATTTGTAATACTACCTAATGATGACGCAATTTTAAAAGTTGCGCCTGCTGGGATGGTTGCTGATTGAATTGAACCATCTGCATTAAAGACAATATTCAATTTGTCTAGGTATACATCTAAGGTTTCTTCTAATGCATTACGATTGGCAACTACTTTAAAGCCAACCTCAGCGCTTTCATTTACATTGGTCGTGGTATTCGCCATTGCAAAAGTGATACGGGCAGTATTA
The DNA here is from genome assembly GCF_058599505.1 of Acinetobacter sp. CAU_H_29a_1. Lineage (NCBI taxonomy): Bacteria > Pseudomonadati > Pseudomonadota > Gammaproteobacteria > Moraxellales > Moraxellaceae > Acinetobacter > Acinetobacter sp. CAU_H_29a_1. The sequence goes on along the minus strand of NZ_CM178655.1, from coordinate 3,492,793 downwards.
TTAATATCAGTACGGTTTACGAGTAACGGTGCTGCTGCGGTAGAGTTTTTAATTTGTTCCAAAGAATAAGAAGCAAGAGAGAAACTATTGATAAGAGGAGTTTTGACGATATCCTGGATTTGTTCAAGTATCCCCTCATTATTTTCAATCGCATTCACTAGGTCGTTCGCACTTCCCCCTGTTGTAAGCACCGTAGCTACTACATCAGAAAGAGTTTGAATATTACCTTGTACTTGAACAGCCAATTGCTCAGGAACTCGGATCTCTTCGCCTTTTTCTTCTAACTTTTCATTTGCTGTGTTCACAGCCGCTTCTAAAACAGCACTGAGTTGAGTAGGGGAGATCGCACCAGTTGAATCAAATAATGATTGATTTGGTGTTTTAAGTGTTTGAGTGATTGCATTCACAGCTAAAGCAGTTGCTTCTTCAAGGTTAAGGGCAGCATTACCTTCACTGTTTGGAAGAGCTTGTAAACTATCCTCAATTTGCGTGATTAATTGCTGCAAGACAAAGATAGATGCCATTTCTTGGGCAGTACCAGAAGAAACTGGGTTAAAGGTAGAAAGGTTAGAAGCATTGGCGTTTTTAATACCCAGATTATCTAGAATAGTTTGTAGATCCTGAGCAGAGCTTACATAATATTCAAGAGTAGTCAATGGGCTTGCAACCAGTAAGTTTCTAGAACTCCAATTTTGTAAGTTCGTTTTTTTAATTTTAAGCGTTCCGGTAAATGGTAAACCAGTCACTAAATCTGTGCCACCAGTCACGGTCATCGCAGATTCATTGCATGCACGCGTAGTGGTGAAATTAAATTTACCTTCATCATTTGTTTCAGTTGTTAAGCCATCGCAGTCATCTAATGAGATAGTGGCTCCACCCACATAAAAGTCAACGGCTACACCTTGAACAGTGTTAGGTACAAATGGACTTGCACCATGATCATTATCACTACCGCCACAGGCACTAAGTAATAAAGAAGTAGCAGCTGCAAGTGCTGTAAGTTTAAGTGAATGCTTTAACATAATTTGCCTCGAAAAGTAAGTTTCTAGTTTTGTTACGTTGTAAAAATAGTACGAATTTTAAATGAAAATGTATAATAAGCGAATGACTAAAACATTAATTATGCTAAAAGATTATAAAGAAAATTGAGTAAAAGTAACTCATTTTTGTCTATTCAATATGTAACGATGTATTTAGTTTGTATCATTGATTTTCCCTTTTCTAAAATACGTTGAGCCCATTCAGCGTAATAATTTACATCTTCTACTTCTTCGTTTTTTGAAGGATGATTAATTGTAGTTATTGTAGTAATACCTCTCACTTCAGATAGAAACTTTTTAGGCCAACTGAGTGATTGAGACAGTATTGAATTATTTAATATTTCTAAATCTGTCTCAATTAATCGTTGAGTTTCTTCTTCATATGGGAGTAATAAGGTAGAGATATTTTTTTTACCATCTGAAGTATCAATTTCACACAAATAAAATTGATGATTATTTTCTATGTTCAAAATTTTATAGACATAAAAGTAGCGTAATTGATTGTTTGCAAACTTATGCCCTCTGAAACGTTTATATTTTTTAAAAGGTGAGTTCTTTATTTCTTTGATTTTATATCCTTTTTTCTCAATTTGTTCCAGTAGTTTAATCAAGTCTTTATGAGTGACTCGCTCTAGTTGAATTTCTGATTCTGTTGTAAATCCAGGCACTGTACCCTCTATATCTCCTTCGCCTCCAGCAAATCCTTCTTCTTGATTTTGATCTTTATCCATTTGTTTTTGTCTTTTCCGTACTACAGTTTCAGCAGGAGGTGTCTCTAAAGAAATTTTTAATTCTTCTATAGTATAAATTTTTCCAGGTATATTTCTTATTTTATTCAGTAGTTTATCAGTATCTGCCTCAGCATTTTTATTCAGTTTCTCTTTAGGCTGACTTGCTGGTTTTAGTTTATTTGAACCTTGCCCTTGAGCATTTTTGACCTGTTGTATAATTTTTTTTGCAGTGAAATGAAATTGAATAGGGCGGTTGATAGCTGTATCAAGATTTTTGAAAGATCTGATGCGCTCAATTCTGTAAATACCTATTTTTTTATCATAAATTCCATCTACTGTTAGATGAATATTTTTGATCTCAGGAGCCTCCATGTCAAAATTAAAATATTTAGCACTGTTTTGATCAGTAATTGTTTTCTGATAAATGCTAAGGAAGGCTTTATTTAAATCAGGTTGTAATAGAATTAAAGCCAATTTTTTCAAAAAATGAGGATCGGAGAGATCTTGTTTTAAAATCTTTTTATTTTGTGCAATAAAAATGTGGATTGCATCAGGATCCTCTACGTCTACTAAAATATCTGTTGAATAGTTTTCTGCAAAAAGTGCCGCACGTAAAAGATAAGGGTGTGAAAAAAATAGATCTCTAGCAAGAATGAGCTTAGGTAAAAGAATCGTAATACTTTTATCTGATATAGATGAATCATAATTAAATTCAAAACAGATCCTACCCTGATGCATCTTTTGAGGCTCATCCTCAGATAAAATGATAGTTTTGAATGTTGTGAAATTTACACTTTTAAGTGTATGGCTAAATAATTTCTTTTTTGGATAGTCATCAGCAATTGGAGTGAGATAGTCATAAAGAAGAATGCTCTCAATTGGTAATTGAAGCTGAATATAGCTGTTAATAATAGGGTTAAACAAATGAGTATCAATATCAAACCGAGTTTGACCACGTCGACTAATTTTTGTCGCAGTATAGTAAATCATATCATTCGGTAAAAAGTCAGTTGAACAATCACTCATTTTTCTATTTCTTCCCAAATATTATTAAAAAATCGACGTGCTTCTGGCGTTAATCGCTGCTCACTTAATCCTGATTCACGTAAAAAAACACTCGATGGATAACATCTATCTTCAATATTTTGGCGAATATAGGTTCGAGTCAGGCGACGTATTTGATAACAATCCACAGACTCAGCGTAACGATCCAAAAAGGCTGCAGTCAATGGGAAAAAATTCCAGTTTTTTTCAATCATACTCACTGAACCCAGTTGTCTAATAAAAAACTTTTTTGTCCATTGCGGGGAGTCTAGATCTTCTAATAATTCATTCCGTATTTTGATGAGTTGTTTAATAAACTGTCGATCTCGAGCTCTCCAGTCAATACGTGGTTTAGGGACAGAAGGAGGGGGAATTAAAGCTGATTTATTGATAAATAATAGCCAATCTTTATGATTGCGATATAAGCGAGCATACAGTGAGCCATTTTGTTGGCGAGCCTGTTTGACTGGCCTTTCTAGGATTAATTTTGTCCATTGTTTTTGGTCCTCAGATAACGTTTGATCTACTTTATTATCAATACATATTGCTGCTGTTGCGGCATCTTCCTCTAGGTCCATTGATACTAGGTGAATATATTGCTTATATATTTCAATTGGATTTTTCTCTGGAACAAGAGCTTTTAATACGATTAGATGCTCAAGATAAGAAAACGCCTTGCGGTGTTTCCTACAGATATTTTTGAGCCAGCAGTTCTCAGACAGCAGATCACCTAAATGATAATATTGAAGAAAACTTTCGCCCCAATATTCAATGACTAATTGACGGACTTTTTCGTAATTGATATTTTTACGGCCTGATAGTAATTCCCTATCTTTTAAGACATAGGTATCTACACAATTTCCGAGCTTTGCGTTAAATTGAAGAGCATGCTCTTCAATTTAACATCTCTGGTCTGGATCAGCGTCTTGTCAAACGTTATAACAGCCTTGTAAAACTCAATATGAATCCTCTTGCTTCACTTGCTCCCGCAATCAAAGACCTGGCCTCTACCCAAAAGTCGAGTTTCTCAACTACACAGGCTGTTTGGCGATTCCTGAATAATAATAAAATCTCTTTTAGTCAATTAAACCAGCCGATTAAGCTTCTTGCATGCGAACAGATCAAGACATCACCGCATCAGTATGCATTAATCGTTCATGACTGGTCTCAACTGCAGTATGTGAAGCACAGTCATAAGGTTCGGCGTCTTCAAAGAACAGAGGCGAATTCAGGCTATGAATTGCAAAGCAGTTTACTTGTCGATGCGTCATCAGGGCTCCCAATTGCGCCATTAGCTCAGACGCTAACAGATGCATCCGGCTGTTATTCCACATTCAGTGAACAATACAGCGAGCGCAAGTCCCATTTGGACTCACTCGCAGAACAAATCAAAACGATTGAACAGTATCCGATTGAGAAAACAAAAGTCCATATCATTGACCGTGAAGGAGACTCGATTGCCCACTTGAGGGAAATCAGCAGCCATGGTTTCAAATGGTTGATTCGGGCCAAAGAAAGCCATCGGATTGAGCATCAAGGGGAAACCTACAAAGTTGCAGAAGTCGCAGAAAAAGTAGTAACTCAGCAAGTTAAGCCGATTGCTTATAAAGGAAACAGGCATATGCTGCATGTTGGAGAAACCGATATTCGGATAACGCGTGCAGCAAAACCGAAGAGAAAAGATGATTTAGGCCAACGGGTTGCTCCCCAGCCAGGCAAGGCAGTTACAGCCAGATTAATTGTTGCTGTGGTGAAAGATGCTCAAGGTAAAACAGTCGCGAGATGGTCGCTGATCAGCAATGTTTCTTCAGAGATTGATGCGGTAGAATTAACCACCTGGTATTACTGGCGCTGGACAATTGAGTGCTATTTCAAGCTTCTGAAGCAGGCAGGCCATGACGTTGAATCATGGCTTCAGACCACACCTGCAGCGATTTTAAGACGGCTCCTGATCAGCAGTATGGCGTGTGTACTGACTTGGCGAATACAGCGTTCTGAAGATGAACAAAATCAGAAAATTCGTATATTTCTGGCCCGTCTTTCAGGCCGACAGCAGAAGAGAGGTAAGTTGGAAAGTGCACCTGCAATATTGGCAGGACTTTCGATTTTACTGAACACTCTTCAACTGCTCTCAGAATATTCAATAGATGAACTGAATGAAATCGCAACAATTGCATTAGGTACATCAAGATGTGTAGATACCTATGCTTTTAAGATAAGAAAATAAGCATCTGATACAGTAGAAAAATCCTGCACATTGAAGGGTGCTGAATGAGCGAGTAGCTCTTCGATCAGTCCTGCAAGCTCGATATGATGATTTACGTCTTGAGGATTAAACACAAGCTGTGAAGACTCTTTTAGTGCATTCAAATGGGCAAAATAGAATTTTCGGTCTATCCCATTGCAAGGGATCGAACTTATAAAAAGAGGTTGCTGATGTCCTGTACAATACTCGTACCCAGTAATCTGCCAGCTGCGTTTCCAGTAAACTTCACCATATTGTTCCATCTGTTCTTGCCAACAATGAGGACAGAATCGAAAAAAACTCACAGCTTTGATCCGTGATGCATTTTTTCCCAATTTAGTATGCAGTGATTGATACTGTTCATTTCGCAATGCCTGCACAGCATAACGCATCACTGTATCAGGTTGGAATGGTTGGTAAATTGGTAGTAGGGTGTGCTGGCTAATTAAAATAAGCGCATCATAATGACCTGGTAAGTAACCGGCCAACCTGTCTAGATGCGAAGGTAAATCGTAAGTTGGTGTTAAATTCCTGCTATTGAATAATTCTTCAGTGAGATATTTGGGACTCAGAATCCCATTGTGAACAGCATAACGGGCAATTACACTGTAAATTAGCTCATCCGGATATGGCATTGGAAAATTCGAAATCATAATACCGTGCTCTCCATTCTTTGTTGCTTAATGCAAAATAGGACGAGTAGGATCAAACAAATAGTGAGATGATTTTAATAACTCATAAACATCTATTTCCTGTTCTTGTGCTTGACTGAAAAAGTTTCGTAAGTCAGTAGCTTCAGTACTTTTCCATTCCTCTGCCTTCATGACTTTACGAGATGTCCGTGGCTTCCTTGCCGGAGTCGTGGTTTGATGCTGTTTAAACTTATCTTCTGCTACAGGGCTGTCTAATACTTCCAGAATATGCTGGAGGAGTACCTGTAAGTTTTCGTTTGGATATTTTTTTAATGCAGAAGTGACATGCGGTTCTATTGTAGCGGCGGGATGACCTAATGCTGTCAGCATACCTATTAAAGTAGAATAATGCGGTCCCAGATCTTTATGCTGTTTTTCTGTTTTTAATGCGGCTTTAAAACGGTGTTGTTCAACATACTCCTCAATTTGAACTTGAGGGATAGTGAGGTCAGAATACCGTGCAATACGTGCAGGATTGCCTGAACGCAGTGCATCTAGAATATCGTGGACTGGCTGCAATTGTTCTTCGTAGACTTTTTTAAATAATTCTGAGGTGATTTTTTCCAGACTGATGGTGATTGCATGAATTTGTACCAGACAGAACAACTTAACCACTAGATCCGGAATACCTTGCGTATAATAATACCAAGTGGCTCTTAATTCATCGGTCAGTTCAGCTGGTTGTTGAACCCATTGATACTGCCATAGCTTGTTTGTAAAAGCATGCCATTCAGAAATAATCATTTGATCGGGAGTACTAGGATCGGGAGTAGGGGCTTCATTACGCATAGGTTCCCAGATTAAAGAGCCTAATCCTGCACTGCGTCTAGCTGATCTCAAGTCTTCTTGCAAAATTTCATTGGCTTTGGGTGTCCCAATCATCACGATCGGAATGGATGCGACATTCACCAAGGTGACAAAGAAATTAAGAATAATCTCAGCCCCACCAGATTTTTTTGTATTTAAATGCTGGATTTCATCAATGATTAAAAGTCCAATTGAATAGTTATTTGCGATGATTTTCATCTGCTGCAGCATTGCATTTACATTTAAGCGGCTTCTGGTAAAACGATGCTCGAAGTTAGTATCTCCTAATGCTAAATCTACTGCTCTAAAAAAGTTTGAGCATAAGTTTTTTAAAGAGCTATCATGAGGGCAATCAATTTTAAGATAAACAATTTGCTTTAACCCCAGTTCTTTATGCTCAATCACTTGCGGATAATAACGCAAAATCTTGTTCATCGTGGTCGTTTTCCCACTCCCAGAACATCCTATAATAGACATACTAGTGGCTGTCGATTCTGGAGGAGCGTAGCGGTAAGAGCTTTCGTTTGAAGGTTCTAGTTGTTGAAAAGCCGCGTGCAAATGCCTGTGTCGATCACCATTATTGATGTTTCTACTCACGTAACCTTGCCGGATCATGATAGAAATTTTTTGTTCAAGGGATAGATGTTTGGTGAGTGGTTGGAAAAAATCATGAGGCAGTTGAGCAATTAGATGAATTCTTTCTGGTTGAGGCAAAAAACGCTGCTCTGGAATAAATTTTAGTTTCCCTCGTAGGTGTTTAATAACCGACTTCGTGTCAAGAATGGGCGGTAATTGAGTAATGAGAGGATTATCCCCATAGATGTCTTCTATTGATGTATTAATCGTGAGTTCATTATTATTCATTCTTCATCGTCCTCTTCAAATAATTGTCTCATTAAATCTGGTTGACTTGTCAAATCTAGATTGCTGGTTTGAGATGGGGGTATTTGAGTATTATCTTTATTGGGATTGATGGTCCGGATAGAATTTACAGGCCTGTTTTGTAGGTGTTCCGCACGTTCCATCTGCATGGCTTCTTGTTTATTCTGCCGGATATTTCGAGTACGTTGTGCGTTAGAAAGTTGGTGAACTCCCGCTTGAGCCCGCCGACTCTGTGCTGACTTAATGATGTTGTCAGTAAAATCCTGCAATTCGCTGATGGCTACAGACTTGAGTTGCGAATGCTGTTTTTCAACAGTTTTGATCGCTTTTTGAATTTGTTCAGCTTCCCACCAGGTCAGATGTTGATATTGACGTGAGGTATCATTTAAGTGAGCCTCCCAGTATTCCAATTTATTTTCATCATAAAAAATATAAATGGTATTTACTGAGTATGGGTCAAAACCAATCCGCAACTTTTTCGGGCGAGATTTGGTTGTGTTTCGAATAAACCAGCCTTGTTGATGCATTTCCAGACATTGATAGACTAATCCTTTGACTTTAAGTCCTTTGTCACTTAAGGAGGCATCGATCCTAGGTAGCAAGCCAACATATAGTGATTTGTTATCCACTTGTCTTAACATCCCAGTGCGGTGCTGTAGGCCCCACTGCCAGAGCTTAAGAGGAATAGATGGCAGGTCAGTTGGCATATCGGCACTGCGATCATATTTCGTCAAGACATCAAAATTATTGCGTAACAAGATGCAGCTTAATATGATTTTTCTGAACTCTTCCAGAGTCAGGCACGCTTCTAGCCGATAATCATGTCCGCCTTTCTTTTTTTCCTTGAATCCAGAAACAACACCAATATTATCGTAGGATTTAAAGCGTGACTGAATGATTCCGAAAGCCCTCTCCACAATACCTTTGGCATCGCTTCGATACGGTGGTGCATTTTCAATTCGAACAGAAAAGTTTTTTTCAAGAAGTTCAATTTGATAGCCAATTAGTTCGCCGCGGTCTGCAAGTATGGCGCTAGGTAAACCATAAATCGGCCAGTCTTCCGCTTGTATTTGTAAGCCATAACTCTGACAGAATGTTACTTTATCTTGGATTGCGACGCTGAGGCATTGTATGGCTGTGTTAAATGAGCTGTTTTCCATACCGACATAAAGCCCAGTAATCATCCGGCTAAATACATCGATAGCAATATATACGGTAGGTCTGCCAATAATCTGTGATGGATCTCGTGATGATACAAGGTAGATATCAGCGATTGTTGAATCTATTTCATAACGTGCACCAGGACCATTTGCGTGCTTGGTCGCTGTTGAAGTCAGAGGTTTGTGATCTTTCAGAGTTTTCTGATTCTTCAGAATTTCCTCGGAATTGTTCTTATTTCTATATCGCTTATTATAAAAATAATAGAATTGGGCATAGGTTGGAATATCTGCGGCTTGCACTTGATGAAAGTGCTTAGAAAATAAATTTTTAAACCGAAGATAAGTTTCGTTAATGGATTGTTTTTTGACAGGAACTAAATACTCTTCGATGGCTTGCTTAAAATATAATTCAACCTGTTCAGTGACATTCTTACCTTCATTCGATTCATAAATGCGTGGTCTGCCAATTTTTTTATCACCTATAGCTCTTTTTTGGCCTTTTCCACCTGAGTTTTCATAGTCAGGTAGCAAAGCATTTATAGTTTGACCACGTTGCCAGTAGCGTCTTAGGAGTCGTAGGATTTTATTAATTGATACTTCTTTTTCTAGATGTATAGTTTTAATTTTTGCAGTCCTGATTTTTGCATTGATAAGAACTTGTTCATCATTAATTAAATCTTGAATAATAAAAAAGTTTTCATCTCTTTTTTTGAGTTGAATAGAATCCTCACTCAAGTTTAATCGTTTTAAGTGATCATAAGGATCTTGTGCTGGTATTAGGCTTTGATCATCTGAGAGAGTTTGAAGTTCCTTGGATAAAATGAGTTCAGGAAAAGCATTTTTATTATCAATTGCAATCCATACGGTATACTGCGGTAAGAATTTGAGTATCCGGTATTGTGTTGAATTCAAGATGTAAACTGAATTAATTAGTTGCATGGACTGTATTCTCGTTCTGGAGCAAATTACTTGCATGAATATCAGAGAGTTTAAGCTCCAAGTACGAAATTTCTAGATTAAATTGCAGTATTCGCAGGGCAAATAGTTTTCTAAACAATGCGAGCGTCGTTCCGATACCCCTTTTTTGAGTTTGGTCAGTATGGTTGCAGAAAGAGATCAATGAGCTTTGAGGATACTGGCTAATTTCTTCCATAAAATAAATTGCTTGATCAATCATATGATTTGTTATTTCAAGATTATTTTTTTCTACATACAGCCATTTAATGTTCTCTAGTACCGTAGCAGGAATATCCTTTTCGGTAATCAGCTTGAATGGCGTATTGTGCTCTTCTTCCCAGTAACGACGTTTAATTTCTAAAGACTCAATAATATGAGCTTTATTCAAATCCTTGCTATAAAGAGTGTCGAGGGCTATAGAAAACTTACCAAAATCAACTAAAAAATCTGAAGATAGGGTAAAAGGTAGATAATCAACCGATACCTTTTTCATCCGGTAACGAGAACAGATGGAGTTAAGATCATAGATATCCAAAGGATAATGTTCACGAATATCTGTAACGTTCTGATTCCAGTCAAGCAGCAAAAAGGTGGATAACTCTAGATCAGAAAACAAGTGGTGAAGACGTTTACTCACACGACCTTGTACTCTATGAGAGCGACCAATTGAACTGAAGTTATGAACAGTTTTGCAAGATTTATAATCTCGTCCATGGCCTTGGCCATATCCTTCTTTTACTAATTCCTCATAGTTTTTTATAATTTTTGTCATACAGAAGACCTATGAATTTTGGTTGATAATTCATCATATCTCAAGGAAGATAATTTTGTATTTGGCAGAAATATACAAACTTAAATATATTTATATACAAACAAAATTTTATAATTTTTATTTAATTATTTTTTAAATTCAGTAGCTTAATAATTTATCGGGTATTTTAGTACTCAATTGCTGAGTTTAAAAAACGTTTAGGATAGGCAAAAGTATTCAAATTACATCTTAGTAAACATCGTTGCATATTTTTATGTAAACCAACTGCATATTCAGACTCAAACCCGACCACTCATTCTGGTTCATAGTAAAATGCTTATTTTATATTCCAAATATTTTAAAACAAAATATGCAAATTTGAATCTTAAAGTATTGCCTTAATCTGCTATAACTTGTACATCATATTGATGCACAAGTTGGTGGGAAATATGGCTAACTTAGCAACAGAACGAATCAATGTTCGTTCAACTGTAGATGTAAAGAATGTAATTGAGCAAGCTGCGAATTTATTGGGTCTTAGTGTGAGTTCCTTTATGATCCAATCCTCATTTGAACGAGCAAAAGAATTACTTAAATATCATCACGAGTTAAAAGTAAATAATGCTGATCGTGATATGTTAATGAATTTGCTTGAAAATCCACGCCCTGCAAATGATGAGATGAAAAAATTAATGAGTTTATTGGATGAAAATTGAGGTTTTACAAGACCATCATCAGAAAAAATCATTTAATTGTGGGCAAGATGATCTAAATAAATCCATAAAACAATACACATCCCGATATCAGAAATCAGGAACAAATAAAACCTATGTTGCTATTGATGATGATACACAGTAGGTGAGAGGATTTTATTGTCTATCAAGTACCTCTATAGGATTTGATGCTATTTTCACTAAACGATTACCTCGTTATCCATTACCTTGTGTGGTTGTGGGTCGCTTTGCCGTTGATCAAGCAGCGCAGGGCAAGGAATTGGAAAAGTACTTTTAGCTCAGGCTCTTAAACAAGTTTCAAAAGTTGCTCAAATTATTGGTGTTAATTTTGTTGTAATACATGCTAAGGATCAAAAAGCTATGAAGTTTTATCAGCGGTTTGGCTTTATCTCATTAACATCAAATCCATTAACATTAATCTCTGTACACGACAAATTTCACAGAACCCTTATCCTATCAGGATTCTGCTTTCTTAAAATTGCCAAAATTTCCTTAAACTCTTCTTTTTTCCCAAAACCAATTAAACGCTGAATCGCCATTTGAACATAGTCTAAACCATAGCGAAATAAACTCATTGAGAGTCGTCCATGCTTCTTTATTTTTATCGCTTTTTTTTGATCATGTTGCCATTCACCCGTTAAGTAACACCAACAGAAGCTTATAGCTAACACCGCAATCAATTTTTTCACTCGTCTAGGGTCTGTCAAGCGCGTATTTTCAAGATTAAACCCGCGTCCTTTGAGACAACTGAATAAGGTTTCAATTTCCCAGCGTAATGCATAATCCTGAATAGCATTGGCATTAAACTGAGGAGAAACGACGAGTAAAAGCTCTCCATTTTCTAACTGTAGTGCACTTATATATAGTTTCACCCGACCAACCAAAATCCGTCGTTTACGACATTCAATTTGACCAACTTTAAGATGGCGAAATAAATCACTAATTTTATGATTCTTTCCTAAATGATTGGTGACAATGAAGTTTTTTTAACACGAATGCAGAAGTTGATGTCTTGTTCAATTAACCATGTAAACCACTGCTCACCGATAAACTCTCTGTCTGCGAACACATTCACAACACGGTCTTTACCAAAAATGGCTATAAAGCGTTGAATCAAAGCAATACGCTCTTTCGTATCTGAATTTCCACGTTTATTAAGCAATGTCCAAAGGATAGGTATCGCTATTCCACGATAAACGATTGCGAGCATCAGGATATTAATATTTCGTTTTCCCCATTTCCAATTGGTTCTATCTAAAGTCAGTTGCACTTGGTCGAATGAAAACATATTGAAAATCAACTGAGAAATTTGACGATAATCAAAATACTGACCTGCAAAGAAGCGCTGCATACGTCGATAAAATGATTGTGGTAAGCACTTGATGGGCAAGGCTTTAGATGCAGAAGAAAGATTACATGTTTGCTTTAAAATAATCACAAGCATGATGAGCGCAAAGCACTTTAAATGTGACTTGTTCCATTTTAGAGATTTGTTTAAGATAAGATATAACTCATTGAGATGTGTCATAGTATTCGTCGTTAGAAAACAATTATTGTGACATTATTTCAATGAGTTATCTATTTTTGTCGTGTACAGAGAACATTAATATATCCAGTGAATGAAATACCTCATTTTAAATAAGGTGGGCTGCTAGCTAGTAACAGGAATAGCTAATAGACTTATTCAGAGTTTGCACATAGTTCCTTATCCCTTATTTTGCTTTATGACCAAATACTGCGTCTAATTATGGTAATTTAATTAAGTTTGTTTTATTTTTGATCATAAGTTGTTGATATATATTATTCATTATTTTTCAATTTTAAAATTAAGTTTGTATTAGAATTTGGTATCCTTAATTTTAGATGAAATTAAGTTTGTATTAAGTATCGGGTTCTTCCACTTTAAAATACGAATTCTTGCTCAGAAAGGTGAAGCATACTTTAAATAAAAATGAAATGTTTTCAAGATGAGGTCAAAAAGGGATGCTTTTTGAATCTAGGGTGAGATTTTTATATATCTATATTGTTGAATATATTAGTAATAATTTTATATTTCTGGTGTGATTCTAATTTGAATTTATTTATATTAAAAACCCTGTAGACTTGGTGAAGAATCACTGGGTCTACAGGGTAGGGTTTCGTTCGTTTACTTCATTAATATCCAAACTTAAATAATTAAATCTAAACTTAATTATTTGATACAAACTTAATTATACGAACACACCAGCCTTTATTTAAATAATTATTCTACAGTGACCGATTTAGCGAGGTTTCGAGGTTGGTCGACATCCGTACCACGAAGAACCGCAACATGATAAGACAGCAATTGTACAGGCACGCTATAAACAATTGGAGCTAGTATTGGACTGATGCTTGGTACATAAACCACATGCTGACGGTCTTTGGCTTTAATGCCACTATTTTCATCGGCAAAGACAAAGAGTTCACCACCACGGGCTTGAACCTCTTCCATATTGGATTTGAGTTTATCGAGCATGTCATCTTTCGGTGCGAGAATGACCACAGGCATGTCATTGTCGACTAAAGCGAGCGGACCATGTTTAAGTTCACCTGCGGCATAGCCTTCAGCATGGATATATGAAATCTCTTTGAGTTTTAACGCCCCTTCAAGTGCGATCGGGAAATTCGTGCCACGACCTAAGAATAAGCAGTGCTGCTTCTCTACGAAGAGTTCAGATAAACGTAAAATTTCAGGGTCATTACGTAAGGTATCTAAAATTACTTTAGGGGTATGCCAAAGTTCAGCCGTAATATCAGCCACATGCTGTACAGAAATGCTCTTCTTGACTGTACCGATTTTTAGGACCAATAACATCAGTGCTGCAAGCTGCGTGGTAAACGCCTTGGTCGATGCTACACCAATCTCAGGACCCGCCAGTGTAAGCAAGCTATGATTGGTCTCACGTACCATAGATGATGTTGCGACATTACAAATAGTCATGGTGGTGATGTCAGCACCTTTTGCTGCAGCACGCTTTTGGGTATCACGCAGTGCGGCTAAAGTATCAGCGGTTTCACCAGACTGTGAAATGCAGACATAAAGCGTGTGATTGACAATGACAGGGCTGCGATAGCGGAATTCGCTCGCAATTTCTACTTGGCACGGTAAATCAATCAGTTGTTCAAACCAATATTTGGCAATCATCCCTGCATGGTAGCTGGTCCCACAGGCAATGATTTGGATTTGTTGAATTTTTTGGAAATCAGCGACTGCATTGGCAAGAAAATCTTCACGCAGTGCATTGCCATCTAGAGCTTGAGAAATGGTTTGTTGAATCGCTTCGGGTTGCTCATAAATTTCTTTGAGCATGTAATGCTTATATTCACCTTTAGATGCATTGCTGACGGCAGCATCTAATTCTTTGATTGGGCGCTCGACCCGTTGACCAGCGACAAAAACTTCAATGCTATTGCGGGTTAAACGAGCAATATCACCTTCTTCAAGGTAAATAAAACGATTGGTAATAGGTAGTAAAGCCAATTGATCTGAACTGATAAAGTTTTCGCCAATACCGACGCCAATGACCAAAGGTGAACCTTCACGCACGGTAATCAGTTCATCGGGATGGTCAGTATGTACAATACCTAGTGCATAAGCCCCTTTAAGCTGAGGCACGACTTGTTGCACAGCTTCCAGCAAGCTTGGAGTTGACTTTAAAGCATCCTTCACCAAGTGAGCGACCACTTCAGTATCGGTCTGTGAGGTAAATACATAGCCTAAAGCTTCAAGATCATCTTTAAGTTCTTGATAGTTTTCAATAATGCCATTATGGACTACAGCAACATCGCCTGAAATGTGCGGATGTGCATTATCTTCAGTGGGTTTACCATGGGTTGCCCAGCGGGTATGCGCAATACCCAGAGAACCGATAATATTGGATTGATTAACGGCTTCTTCTAAATTTGAAACTTTACCGACACGTCTTTCGCGTAAAACTTGACCTTGATTGACCAGCGCTAAACCCGCAGAGTCATAGCCGCGATATTCAAGGCGCTTTAAACCTTCAATTAAAATATTGGTAATACTACGTTCTGCAACGCCACCGACAATACCGCACATAATTTAATCCTCTTATTTCTTCATCTTTTGTGGACGTTGATAGTTTTCTTTTTCAACTTGCTTAGAGCGTTCTACCGCTAAACTATTCTCTGCAACATCACGGGTAATGGTTGAACCTGCGCCGACGGTTGCCCCATTGCCAATCGTGACAGGTGCAACCAATGAGCTGTTGGAACCAATAAATGCAGCATCACCAATGATAGTTTTAAATTTATTTGCACCATCATAATTACAGGTAATGGTCCCAGCACCAATGTTCGAGCCTGCACCAATTTCAGCATCACCTAAATAGGTAAAGTGGTTGGCTTTTGAACCGAAGCCAATGCTGGTGTTTTTGACTTCAACGAAGTTACCAATATGCACTTCAGCCGCCAGTTTTGCACCTGGGCGTAAACGAGCAAAAGGACCAATCTGCGCATCTTCACCAACCATAGCATTATCAAAGATGCTATACGGCTGAACTTTTGTACCTGCTGCGATCTTGGTGTTTTTGATGATACAACCTGCACCAATTTCTACATGGTCGCCGAATTCACATTCGCCTTCAATAATCACATTGATGTCGATGCGTACGTCTTGCCCAACGGTTAAATTTCCACGAAGGTCAAAGCGACTAGGATCAATTAAATGCACACCTTGCTGCATGAGCTTTTTGGCTTGATCGGTTTGGAATTGGCGTTCTAATGCGGCGAGCTGAATACGATCATTCACTCCTTCAACTTCGAAGGCTTGTTCAGGCTCCACCGATGCGACTTGCATCCCATCAGCTAAGGCCATTGCTACAATATCAGTCAGGTAATATTCACCTTGCGCATTGTTATTGCTGAGTTTAGGTAACCATTCGTGCAATTTGGCATTGCTGACACAGTAAATACCTGTATTAATTTCTTTAATCTGATGCTGCTCTGTGGTCGCATCCTTATGTTCAACAATCGCCTGAATCTGACCATTCTCACGAACTATACGCCCATAACCTGTTGCATCGGCTAAAGTTAAAGTCACTAGACCAATGCCTGTCTCGGCAGTTGCATTGAGTAATTTTTGTAGTGTGTTTTGAGAGATGCAAGGTACATCGCCTGATAAAATCAGTGAGCTGCCTTCCTGCGGAAGGACTGGGAGTGTCATTTGCACTGCATGACCTGTTCCGAGTTGCTCAGCTTGTTCCACCCATTCAATCTTTTCATGAGTAAACGTTTCTTGAACTCGTGCACCGCCGTGGCCATAAATTGTAATAATATTGGCTGCATTTAATTTTTTTGCAGTGTCGATGACATGACCAAGTAAAGGACGTCCTGCAAGTGGTTGTAGTACTTTGGGTAAAGAAGAACGCATACGTGTTCCTTTACCTGCAGCAAGAATAATAACAGTCGTTGACATGTTGTAATCCTAAAAATGGCCTAAGCCACAGTGAAATAAAAATAAATCCAAATACAAAGTGCAGCCCATAGTCCTGCAATCAGGTCGTCGAGCATAATGCCAAAACCACCCTCGACTTTTTGGTCAATGACGCGAATTGGCCAAGGTTTCCACACATCAAAAATACGAAATAAAACAAAACCCAGCAGTAGCCAGAGCCAATTCATTTGCCCTAAATATAGAACAGGTAAAAAAGTGATGGACTGGCCAGCAAACTCATCCCATACAATACGCCCATCATCATGTACGCCCATCACTTTGGCGGTATGCCCACAGATATAAATACCAATGAGAGACATGAGGAATATGGCAATAATGGTGTTGGATAAGCCAATTGCAAGCCAAATCGGGACAAACAGCAGCGCGAAGGCAGAACCAAACGTTCCAGGTGCTTTAGGTGCTAGCCCTGAGCCAAACCCTACACCGCAAAACACGATGAAACGGTCATACCAAGAAATCTGACGAAAGAGGATAGGGGGCTTATGCAAAGTGTTGATATCCATTAAATTGCAAGGAATGGTCTAAGCCATTTTGTTGAAAACGCAGACCACTTTCGGCATCAATTTTTCCAATGACACTGATGCTGCTATGGTTTTGTTGTTGCAAAAGTTTTTCATAATTCTGCGGACTTATTGTAAAGCATAATTCATAGTCATCGCCACCCGCCAAAGCATATTGCCATTGTTGTTCTCGTGTTACATCTTGTAGAGCGGTATTGATTGGCAATTGATCAAGTTGTAGGGTCGCGCCCACATGGGATGCTTTTAAAATATGACCGAGATCTTGTGCTAAGCCATCCGACACATCAATCATACTGTGCGCCAAGCCTTTGAGCGCCTGACCCAGTTCACATCGTGGGGTGGGGTAGTCCAAACGTTGTTGGAGAGGGTGGCCTAAGTGTTGCAAGGCAAAAGCAGCATCACCGACCGTACCACTGACACAAATCAAATCACCCACTTGCGCGGCAGAACGGGTGACGGCTTGACCGATATCAACCCAGCCCAGTGCAGTCACGGAAATGGTGAGATGTGGGCTTTGTGTGGTGTCTCCACCAATTAAACTCACGCCAAATTGATCACAGCAATCATATAAACCCTGACTAAAGCCTTTGAGCCAGTCATGATCAATTTGGGGTAAGCTCAAGGCCAATAAAATACTCTGAGGTTTCGCACCCATTGCGGCGATATCAGATAAATTGACCGCGACAGATTTCCAGCCAATCGCATGTGGGCTGGTATCAAGCGGGAAGTGGCGTCCAGCAACCAAGGTATCGGCACAAATGACCAATTGTTGCTGCGGTGGTGGGGTGAGCAAGGCTGAGTCGTCACCGACGCCTAAATCGACAGAATGAGGACTCTTACGATTAAAATAGGTATCAATGATCGAAAACTCAGCCATACAACAAATCTACTACTGTGAGTTCGCTTGTTGCTTTTCTGCTGCACGTAAAGTTGTTGCTAAACGATCTAATACACCATTGATGTATTTATGGCTGTCTGCACCGCCAAAATGTTTAGCAAGCTCGATCGCTTCGTCTAAAACCACGCGATATGGAATTTCAAGATGTTCCTTGAGTTCATATGCGCCTAAACGAAGGGTCGCAAGTTCAACGCCGTCAAGCGCAGAAACTTCGCGATCAAGCACAGGGATTAAGAGCGCATCCAATGCTTCATGATTGGCAACCACTTGGGTTAACAATTCATGATAATAGCTCAGATCCACTTTGTGCATGGCATTTTCCACACGCGTACGTGCTTCGATCTCATGGACTGGATTGTGGCTCATTTGCCATTCGTAAATTCCTTGTACAGCAAAGCGACGTGCTTTACGTTTTGCTGCATAAGTTGCTTGCAATGTTTGCGACATAGCGTTAAATAGCCTTTAACAAGTTAACCATTTCAATTGCAGTAAGAGCAGCTTCGCCGCCTTTATTACCTGCTTTTGTACCCGAGCGTTCAATCGCTTGTTCAATACTATCCGTAGTCAATACACCATTAATCACTGGAAGACCAGATTCTAGGCCAACCACCCCTAAACCTTTGGCACATTCACCTGCAACAAAGTCGAAGTGCGGTGTGCTACCACGAATCACAGCACCCAGTGCAATGATGGCATCGAAGCGTTCAGACGCCACTAATTTTTTAGCCACGACAGGAAGTTCCCACGCGCCTGGTGCATGAACAACAGTGATATTATCCTCTGATACACCATGACGTTTCAATGTATCAATTGCACCTTCTAATAGATGTTCGACAACAAAACTATTAAAACGACCCACTAAAATCGCATAACGGCCTTCGCTAGCGAGATGTAACATACCTTCAATACGGCGAATTGCCATAGCAACCTCGATGATTTTTTAAGTTGTTTGATGTGCGGTGATATATTCCACCACTTCTAAATTAAACCCAGAGAGTGCATTAAAGCGTAAAGGTGAGCTCAAAAGCTTCATCTTTTCTACGCCTAAATCACGTAAAATTTGTGCGCCCACCCCAATGGTTTGGTACTGCTGAGATAAAGCCGCATTGGATTTGGTTGGTTTTGGTGCTGTAAGGCTGTCTAAGGCTGGGCCTAAGTCTTGTAAATGACGCTGACCAATCCAGACTAAAACACCACGATCGCTGCTTGCGATTTCTTGCAGGGCTTTGTCGAGATTCCATGCTGGCTCGCCGTCTTTTTTGTTGAGCTTGAGCAGGTCACGAACAGGGTTGAAACCATGGACACGAACGGTGGTTACCCCTTCTTTTGGTTCACCTTTCACCAAAGCCAAGTGAATATCTGGATTGCCTAATTCGCGGTAACGATATAAGTCAAATGTCCCATATTCGGTATCAATGCTTTGCTGATCAATACGTTCAACTGTTTGCTCGTTGGTCATACGATAGTGAATCAGATCCGCGATAGTGCCAATTTTTAAACCATGCTTTTCAGCAAAAATTTCAAGATCGGCACGACGCGCCATCGTGCCATCTTCATTGATGATTTCACAGATGACCGATGCAGGCTCTAGACCTGCTAGGCGAGATAAATCACAACCTGCTTCGGTATGACCTGCGCGGTGTAGAACGCCACCAGGCTGAGCCATCAATGGGAAAATATGTCCTGGTTGAACGATATCTGATGGTTTGGCATGTGCCGCTACTGCCGTTTGAATGGTATGCGCACGTTCTGCAGGTGAAATTCCTGTAGAAATACCTTCAGCCGCTTCAATGGAAAGCGTGAAGTTGGTGCCATGTTGTGCGCCATTGGCATCGACCATCAATGGAAGATTCAATTGTTTACAGCGATCACGGCTGAGCGTTAAACACACCAAACCACGTGCGTGGGTGATCATAAAGTTGATGTCTTCTGCGCGAACATGGGTCGCTGCGATAACTAAATCACCTTCATTCTCACGATCTTCGTCATCCATCAGGATGACCATTTTACCTGCACGGATATCTGCAACTAGCTCTTCAACGGTATTGAGCGGCATCAACCTTCACCTTCATCGTTGTCGCCATGGACGACATATCATTTGTTTTCATTGGCACATAGTTTAAGCTTTTTTCAGGCTTTTGCCTATGTGCGAATCATTTCCTTGAGTCGTCCATTGTTATACACAGTCAGTCCCAGCTTGAAAAGATGCCTTTATTTTAAAAAGCTGAAATATGCTTAGTCTTTAAGCGATTGAAAAGCATAAAAAAGAACAATCTTATCGAAAATAAGTCAATCGGCGCAGTAAATAAGGGGTCTAGACAAATGTTGCACTATTGATGGCTTATGGTTGAGCGGTAAAGTCGTTCTTTTTTGAATTTGACCATCAGGTTCAGTTTTAGCAGGGTACTGCAACTAATGAATCAGACCGGGGTGGATATTTGAGTTCACTCATGGGGTAGGGGGTGGTCCAAAAATATATTGAATATGCCGTAGCGAACAACCAGACGATTCGTCATCTATTTTTGATTTTTTGATATAATTCTTCTTTTTTAATCCTCTGGATTATTTCTTCTGTGATGTCCTTACTTGCTCAATATTTTGCACAGCAACAATTTTGCGTATTGGTTGAATACTTAAGCGCACACCAAGCCCAGTGGTCTGTGAAAACTCAATTTGCAGGCTTTCCTGCGGCTATGACGCTGGCCGATCGGGTGCATGCAGATGACGATGAAGCGCCTTTGCAAGTCGCCAAACAGTATCCACAAGAGATTGAGAAAGTCATTCACTTTTCGGGGAAAGCGCGTGATATACAAGACTTTGAGCAGTTTTTGAAAGATGCAAAAACACAGGGTCAAAAGAACCTGTTGCTTTTAACAGGCGATAAATTAAAACAGCACCACTATAGCCATGACCTAAAGCCACGAACACGTTATTTGGAGTCGGTGAATGCTGTCATGGAAGCCAAACGCCAAGGCGGTTTTCATATTGGTGTGGCGTTTAATCCGTTTAAATATGCGGAAGCGGAAAAAGAGGCGCAATATCTGAAACTGCATAAAAAGATGAAAGCAGGGGCTGATTATGTGATTACCCAATTGGGCTATGACATGACTGCTTTGCAAGATGCACATGCATTTTTGGTGCAGCATCAGTATGCTCAGAAAATTTTAGCCTGCGTCATGCCACTGACCTTGGCACGGGCTAAGTTTATGCTGAAGCATAAAGTGGCGGGTATAGTGATCACCCCGCATATGTTGCAGGTATTGCAACAGGAAAAAGAACAGGGTTTAAGTGATCGCGTTTATGTGCGCTGCGCATTACAGATTCTAATGTGTCGACATTTGGGTTTTGCGGGGGTGCATTTATCGGCTTGCCATCAGCCTGAAGAACAAAGCTTACTGGAGCGTTATATTGAAGAATATCGGCATTTGAGTTTTGCTGAGTGTGAACGACTTTGGAATACGCTTTGGCAGGTGCAAACAGGCACAGAGTTTCATCCGAAGCTGGATTGTTATTCGCGACCTGCGACCTCAAGTCAGATTATTAAGTACCAACATCTGCATCTGATGCACGATGCTTTATTTGAATCTAAACTGGCCAAAGGCGTGGGGCGGTTTATTTTCAATTTCAATGTTTGGGATCGCTCGCGTGCCAATCAAGTACTACTGAAAACAGAACATTTGAGTAAACATGCAGTGGTGGGCTGTGAAAGTTGCGGTCAATGCCGTTTAGGCGAGACTCTGTATATTTGCCCAGAAACTTGCCCCAAAGGCTTGGCCAATGGGCCCTGTGGTGGAACCAGCTTAGACCGCTGTGAATTTGGTGACCGTGAATGCATTCACTCAGTCAAAGCACGCTTAGCCAAAGCCGTTGGACAAACCAAGATCTTAAAAGAAAAGCTGATTCCGACCGTGTCGATTGCGGTGCGTGGAACCAGCTCTTGGAAAAATTGGTATGTGGAGTCTACTGGCTGAAATCAGCTGTCCTGATCCATGGCATTGGAATAGAACTTTTGTCCGAGTTTGATCCGTTCACGGCCTTGACTCATGCGCCAACGGTTGCTATCCCGCAGTGAATACACACAGCCGCAGTACTCTTGTTGATAAAACTCTTCACGTTTGCTGATGTCCAGCATGCGTACCGCACCGCCATGCTTGCGCCAGTTGTAGTCCCAGTAGTGAATGCCTGCATAATGTGAAGCAGAACGGTGGCCGCACTCATTGATCTGTTGCATATTCTTCCAACGGGAAATACCGAGAGAGCTGCTGATTAGACTAAAGCCATGTTCTGCCGCATATAACGCTGTCCGTTCAAACCGCATATCAAAACACATGGTGCAACGGATCCCTTTCTCTGGCTCATTTTCCATACCTTTAGCGCGTGCAAACCAGTTGTCTGTGTCGTAATCACAGTCAATAAATGGAATGTGATGTTTTTCTGCAAAGCGAATATTTTCTTCTTTGCGAATCAGATATTCCTTTACAGGATGAATGTTGGGGTTATAGAAAAAGATAGAAAAATCGATACCTGATTCAATCAGGGTTTCCATGACTTCACCTGAGCAAGGCGCACAGCAGGAATGCAAGAGCAGTTTGTCATGACCTGTGGGGAGGCTAAGTTTCTGACGTTCGAGCTTCGACATATTGAATGGTTTTTATCTATTTAAACCAGACAGTTTAAAACGTCTAACGAGTGGATCAACGGCGATTAGATGAAGAATTCTCAGGATGAGCTGATGAATTTTCATGATTAAAATCGACTTTGGCCGATGAATAAGACCTGTATTGAGCGCTGTAGATGAGTAGAGAGAGAACATTTGAGAGGCCCAAACTTGCATAATGGAGCGAGATTCGTCATCATTTACACAAAGGGTGTTTAACAGTTGTGTTAGATAGGTATTCGTTGAAGGCGGGCCACTTCAACAGCATGAAAGAGAGTATCTAGCTGTGCTTCATTTTTTTACTACGCCTTCCAATAAGGAATTGGAGTGTCGTCATAACTTTCAGTATGAGACCGATATGCGTTTGATCCAACGCTGTAAATTCCTTGAAGATCAAGATGAGAAAAAAGCCATTCAACATCTTTTAAAAGAACGGGGTTATACCAAAGCTGAGATTTTAAAGCTCACCATTGATGGTTAAATCTAAGATTTAAAAAAAGCTTCCTATTTTGGAAGCTTTTTTGTTTTTACATGTTCTGTTTGGCTTCTCACCAGTTTGAGAGACAAGTGACTTTGATTCGATATTTACATAATGCTTCACGTGGAACATAAAAAAGCCCGAAGACTAGGGTGGTGAGAAGTTCTGCTGTCAGCACGGTATGCTTTTTCAGCGCTTTAGCTTGCTCAATTTGGATAGAAGATCAGAATCATCAGTTCTCAATATTTGAGCTGAATTTAACTCAGGTACAAGAGCATGCTGCTTGCTGTCAAATGATTTCGCTATATCAAAGTAGAGATATCACAAGAGTTCGATGCATAGCCACGAGTTAAATAGGACCGTTGGTGGGCTGGATTCGGTCGTTGTACCTCTCAAAAACTGAAGGGATCACGCTTCAACCTAGGCATGACCAAGAGATAGTCTTAAAAGTCATCCACAGTTATAAAAGAAAGCCTTACTTCGATTAGCGCTCATGCACGGATCATGAAGATTATGAATTTAAATGCTTAAATTTTTCATTTTCTGTAAATTGGGCGAATATTTTCGTTGTGGATCATAAATATTAAAGTGAAATAAACTAATTAAGTAGAAATTAAGATGAGAAAAAATAATCAAATGTGGCTTTTATAGGTTAAGCTATACCGTATTCATCAAGATTAAAAAATTGGGCTGTGCCAGATGTTAGAACTCCGCCATTTAAAAACCTTAACCGCTTTAAGAGAGCATGGCTCATTGGTGGCTGCTGCGGGAGACCTATGCTTAACGCCTTCTGCTTTATCACACCAGTTGCGTGAGTTAGACCAATGGTTTGGGGTAGAGGTGGTGAACCGTCGTAGCCGTCCAGTTAGCTTTTCTAATATTGGACAGCGTTTATTAAAACTAGCGGATGAAGTATTGCCGCAGGTACAAATTGCACAAAGCGACATCACCCGTATTGTGCATGGTCAAACTGGACGAATTACTTTTTCCTCCGAGTGTCATAGCTGTTTCGATTGGTTAATGCCGTTGTTAAATCAATATCGCCAACAGTATCCAGATGTTGATCTGGACTTCGCTTCAGGTTTTGAGGCCAATCCGCATGAGTTATTGCAGACAGGTGAATTTGATTTATTAATTACGGCCGACCCGATTGCGTTAAAAGGGGTGGAATATTTCCCGATTTTTGAGTACGAATCGCGTTTGGTTTTATCCAACACCCATCCTTTGGTTCGTGCCAAAGATATTACCGTGCAAGAACTTGCAGAAGAAACCTTGGTGACTTATCCAGTAGATAAGCACCGTTTAGATATTATGTCGCGTCTGTTTATTCCGGCCAATATTCTGCCGAAACAGATCCGCACCACCGACCTCACCCAAATGCTGATTCAGCTGGTAGCCAGTGGGCGTGGTATAGGGGCATTACCCGATTGGGTGGTGAACGAATATGAACAAAAGGGTTGGGTGACTTCGCGTCGTTTGGACTGCGTAGCGCCTGAAGGTTTGCGTAGGACTCTTTATGCAGGCTATCGCACTGAGGAAAAAGAGAAAGATTATTTCGAAGGCTTTTTAAAACAATTGGATAAATTTGCCAAAAAAAGAACGCAATATTACCTCTAGTCACTCTTATTTTATGGAGGAGGATCAGTGTTGCTGTATCCTCCTTTTTTGAACATATCAGCGCTTGTTATTTTTTGTGAAAAATGTGGCTCAGTGCTATAATTGCGCGCCTGATAATTTATCAACTTTTAAACACTGATCATGATGATGCAACTCCACGTATCCCGCTTGAATATGAGCTTGGTTGATCAAGAATTATCAGCTATAGAACACATTCCTGCGATGCAACGCCGACGCTTATCGCGTCTGGCAAAGCTGGCTTTGAATAGCGCAATGCAGACTTTAGCCACCCGCAAGGTCGATTATATTGTTTGGGTGTCGCAATATGGCGATGAAGCAAAAACACTGAATATTTTAGAAGATGTGTTACGCGAGCAAACCCCTTCACCGACTCAATTTTCAACCTCAGTACATAATGCAATTTCGGGCTTATATTCTATTTTATGTCAGGATGCGACACCTGCGACCAGTTTGGCGGGTTCGTGGAATGATGGACTGATTGAAGCCTATGCGTGGCTAAAAACAAGGCCAGAAGCTCGTCAGGTTTTGCTGGTGTATTATGATGAAGCCTTGCCAGACATTTATGCCGAGCATCAGCCATTTGCTGCTTTTGCGATGGCCACGATGATTTCATTAGCGCCTGCCAACTTGATGTTGACGCCAAAGCATACGGATGCAACGCCAGCCTATCAGCAGGCTTTGGCATTTAACGCATTTTGGAATAATCCTGAGCAAACTGAATCTGAAGCGTGGACGAAATGCTGAACTTAAACCGAATCAAGCAGAAAGCAAACTATGTCTGGCGTGTTGGAGCGACAGGGTTTAGTTTTGCCAGCTTTGGCTTAGGCGGCGTGGCGATTGGTGGTTTGATTGCACCCTTGGTCAAGCTGAGTTCAGCAGACCCTGAGCTGCGAAAGCAGCGTACTCAAAAGGTGATTAAACACAGTTTTAAAGGTTTTACCGAAATGATGGTGAAACTGGGCATTATGACCTATACGGTTGAAGGTTTAGACAAACTACAGCACAGTCAACAAGAGTTGGTGATTGCCAATCATCCGACACTGATTGACGTGGTGGTTTTAATTGGTTTAATGGAACAAGCAAACTGCGTGGTCAAGCAGGCACTGTGGTCGAATCCTTTTACCAAAGGTCCTGTGCAAAGCGCAGGCTATATTTTAAATGCAGGTTCTGAACAATTTATTCAGGACTGCGTACAAAAATTACAGCAGGATCATGCGGCGTCCTTGTTGATCTTTCCTGAAGGGACACGGACAGCCAAAGGTGAGCAGCTGAATGACTTTCAGCGTGGTGCGGCCAATATTGCCCTGCGTGCAGGTGTGCCGATCCGCCCTGTGCTGATTAGCTGCACGCCATCGACCCTGACCAAAAATGAAAAGTGGTATCACATTCCAGAACAGCCTTTTCATATCCATGTGAAAGTGTTGGATGCGATCCGAGTGGAAGACGTATTGGATGATGTAACGGTCAATCCCAAAAATGTGCGTCAATTAAATCAACAATTACAATGGTTTTTTAACCAAGAGTTATCCGTAAATGAGCAATCTTGCTGATGAATTAAAGCAAATGATTATTGATGTCCTCGCCCTTGAAGACATCCGTATTGAAGACATTGATACAGACGCCCCTTTGTTTGGTGATGGTCTGGGTTTGGACTCGATTGATGCTTTAGAACTGGGTTTGGCATTGAAAAAGCGCTATGGCATTCATCTAAATGCAGAGTCTGCAGAAACCAAAGAACATTTTAAATCAATTCAAAGCTTAGTGGCTTTGGTTGAAGCACAGAAAACAGCATAAGAGGTTGCTATGCTTGCACAAGAAACCGTGTTAGAAAAATTACGTGAGTGGATGGAAGAGCTGTTTGAAATTGCGCCTGAAGATGTGCAGTTAGAATCAAACTTAGCTTCAGACCTCGATGTTGACAGTATTGATGCCATTGATTTGGTCGTAAAAATTAAAGAGCTGACAGGCAAACAAGTCAATCCTGACGACTTTAAAAATGTACGTACCGTACAAGATGTGGTGCTCGTGATTCAGAATATGTCTGCTGCATGAACAATATTTTAAAAGGGATAGCAGGGGTCGGATTGATCCTCTATCCTTTTTTTGTAGCTTATGCTTTGGCGCATGGACAGTATGTCTGGGTCAGTGCTGTACTGATTGTGCTAGGCATCCTGCGCTTATTGAGTAAGGGCAATGCCTTGCTGTGGCCATTGACGGGTTTTGCCATTTTATGTGGCGGGCTGAGTTTGATTTTAAAAGATCATGCGTGGCTTAAACTCTATCCTGTCTTTATGAGTCTCGGGGCACTATTTATTTTTGCCAGTACCTTGATTCGACCGCCTTCAATGATTGAACGTTTTGCACGTTTGGCAGAACCTAATTTGCCCGAAGAAGGGGTAGAATGGACCCGTCAAGTGACCAAAGTTTGGTGTGGTTTTTTCTGCATCAATGCGGTCATTGCCCTGATCACTGTTTTCTTTGCACCGATGAAGATTTGGGTGCTGTATAACGGCTTGATCTCTTATGTCTTGATGGGTGGGTTGTTGCTGGGTGAATTTGTGTTGCGTAAACGCCAGCAGCGACTGCATCAGGCACAGAAATAACAGCATCTTCGTCAGGGCAACTGAAATAGTGGCCTCGAACTATCGCGATTAGAAAAACGGTTTTAAAAACAAATTATATGTCTTGTCATTTTCAACACCATCTCCATTCATCACGTCCCTTGTGTATTCAGGCGGACTCTAGTTTTGTGTCCTTTCACACTTTTTGGTTGGATGTGGCTGAACAGGCTGCGCAAATTCAGCAGTTGGAACAGCCGGTATGGGCGCTTTGGCAAGAAGACAGTTATGAGTTTTTAGTATTGTTGTTTGCAGCCTTGCAAGCAGGTAAACAAGTGCTATTGCCGCCGCATCGGGTCAGCGACTTAGAAAAAGAATTGGCTGAACAGCAGATTTACTTTTTAAAACGTTTGCCGTCAACAGTAACGACAACCTTCGAGCTTCAATTTGATGCGGCCTTTTTCAATCAGGCGCAGTTGTATTTTTATACTTCGGGCTCAACTGGGCAGCCGAAAAAGATTCCGCGCACTTTGCAACAACTGTTCAATGAAGTCTGTGGTTTAGAAGCCAGTTTTGATTTGCCTGAGCAAGCGGTTGCGATTGCCACGGTGAGCCATCAACATATTTATGGTTTGTTGTTTAAGTTGTTGTGGCCCTTAGCCAGTGGACGCAGTTTCTATCAAAAACAACTGGCTTTCCCTGAAGATGTGGTTGATGTTCAAAAGAAAATCACCTGTGTGCAGTTACCTAATTATGTGATTTCCAGCCCCGCTTTGCTGAAGCGCTGGACCACAGATGTGGTATTGCAAGACTGTCATATGGTCTATTCTTCTGGTGGAAAGTTGGATGCTGGTGTGCGTCCTTTGCTGAACCGTCCGATTACCGAAGTGTTTGGCAGTTCTGAAACAGGCGGGATCGCTCACCGTCAGGCAGATGATGCGCTATGGACACCCTTCGCCAATGTCGAAATCGAGTGTGCCGAACAGCAAGAGTTAGCCGTTAAAACTGATCATGCCTTTAGCGCGGATTGGATTTTGACAGGGGATAAAGTGCGGCTCGTGGATGCAGATAATCTCAAAAGTCCATTTCAGCTATTGGGACGTTTGGACCGCATTGTCAAACTTGAAGAAAAGCGGTTAAGTCTCGATGCGATTGAAGCGAAAATCGCTGAATTGGTCGAAATACAGCAGTGTCATGTTTTAATTCATGAAAAAGAACAGCGCCAGATTTTGACGGTGGTAGCGGTGCTGACCGAGGAGGCAAGGGTACTGCTCACCGAAAAGGGTAAAGCCGCCTTTACTGCACAACTGAAAAAACAATTACAACAAAAACTGGAAAGCATTGCGATTCCGCGGCAGTGGCGGTTCTTAACGCAAATGCCACAAAATGCACAATCGAAGTTGAATCAACAGTATTTAAAATCACTCTTTCAACCGATGATCTTGCCTGTGGTGTTGATGCAGCAATCTCAGGATACGCAGATCAGTTATGCTTTGGAATTTATTCCAGAGCTGGAGTGTTTTAAAGGGCATTTCCCTAACTTTCCGATTTATCCGGGCGTAGGGCAAATTGGATTTATTCAACATTTTGCCAAACAAAACTGGGCGGATTTACTGTGGTGTAATGGTTTTGAGCAGTTAAAATTTCAGGGATTGATTCAACCCTATCAAGCGGTGGAACTGCTGCTTAGCCGTAAAGCGCATAAGGTCAGCTTTGAGCTGAAAAATCATGACAAAATATTGGCATCAGGACGTTTGCTGTTTGCTGTGCCTGTAGACGTTTAAGCCGAGAGACAAAAATGAAACACTGCTTTGTGATTCCTGTGTATAACCATCCGCATTATTTGGCCGCGTTATTATCACATTTAAGCTCTTTTGAGTTGCCGATTATTATGGTGAATGATGGCAGTGATGCCGATTGTACGGCGGTGTTACATCAGCTCGCGCATGACTACCCAAGGGCCGATTTGGTTGAACATACCCACAATCAAGGTAAGGGGCAGGCGGTGATCACAGGTCTCAAGCATGCCTTTCAATCTGGTTATAGCCACGCCTTGCAACTAGATGCTGATGGACAACATGACTGGCAGGATGTGCAACGCTTTTTAGACACCTCTATCCAGCATCCCGAAGCCATGATTATTGGTCAGCCGATCTTTGATGCGACTGTTCCAAAAAAACGTCTCTATGGCCGTTATGCAACCCATATTTGGGTGTGGATTAACAGCCTGTCTTTTGACATTAAAGACAGCATGTGTGGCTTCCGCATTTATCCTATGGCGCAGACGGTGAACATTTTAAATACAGCCAAGTTTCAACCGCGGATGGGCTTTGACTCGGAAATTTTGGTGCGTTTGAAATGGGACAATGTATCGTTTATCAATCTGCCCACGCATGTGATTTACCCTGAAGGCGGCATTTCGCATTTTGATGTTTGGCGTGACAATCTGGGCATGGCGCGCGCGCATAGCCGCTTATTGGGTGGCATGCTGCTGCGTTTCCCCAAACTGATTTATCAGAAAGTCAAAGGCTAAGGCGGTCAGAGAAGCATATGCAGAAATGGAGCGCCGTGAAAGAGCGTGGCGGGATGTTGCCGCTGATGCTAATGCTGGGTTTCTACCGTTTAGGTGGGCGCTGGCTATGTCGGGTCATCTTGTACTTTGTGATTTTATGGTACTGGCTCTTTTCCAATACCGCGCGTCAGGCTTCGCTATTGTACTTAAAAAAACTGCATCATTTTGCAGGTACGCAGTCGCCGTTTCAGACTGAGCCACAGCTTTGGCACAGCTATACGCATTTGATGCAATTTGGCGAATGTATTTTAGATAAAATTGAAGGTTGGCTCGGGCATATTCCTGAGCAAAACTTAAAGCTACATGGTCATGCGCACTTTCGGTCGCACTATCAAAAAGGTGCGGTGATAGTGGTGTCACACTTTGGCAATATTGAATTGCTGCGCGCCGTCAAAGCAGAGCATCCGCAGAAAATTAATGTGTTGGTCTATCAAAAACATGCCACCAAGTTCAATGCATTTTTAAAAAAACTGAATGAACATGCCGATGTTAATTTGGTTTCGGTGGATGAGCTAGGAATCGAAACAGCACTGATTTTGCAGGATAAATTGGAACAGGGTGAATGGGTGATTGTGGCAGCAGACCGCGTACCCGTGCAGTCAGATCGGGTACAATCGGTTGCTTTTTTAGGCGAGCAAGCGCTGTGGCCGCAAGGTGCGTGGATTTTGGCCAGTTTATTGAAAGCTCCTGTGTTGGCAGTGTTTTGCTATAGAGTCAATACACATTTTGAAGTGCATATTCATCAAGTCGCGGAGCAGTTAAATTGGCCGCGGAAAGAGCGTTTACAAGCCATGCAACAGACCACACGACAGTATGTGGAACTGTTGGAACAGCATTGCATACGTGCGCCCTATCAATGGTTTAATTTTTATAATTTTTGGAATAAAGGATAAGTTTTGTGTTAATTGTTGGGGAAGTTCCGCTCAGTATTGAAGATGTTGTGGCTGTAGCGCGTAAAGAGAAACAGGTGGCATTGCCTACCTCTGCTGAATGGACAGCATTGATTCAACGTGGCGCAGATTTCCTTGATCAGCTGTTGCAAGACGAAGGCGTCATTTATGGCGTGACCACGGGTTATGGCGACTCGTGCTTGGTTGAAATTCCAGCCCACCAAGTGCATGAGTTGCCGCTGCATTTGTCGCGTTTTCATGGCTGTGGCATGGGACAAAACTTAGACCTAATTACAGCACGTGCTGTCGTGGCGGTGCGTTTATGTTCTTTGGCACGTGGCTATTCGGGTGTCTCGCATGCCTTGTTGCAGCGGTTGGTCTGGATGTTGAATGAAGATGTGATTCCTGTGATTCCCTCGGAAGGTTCGGTTGGTGCCAGTGGGGATCTGACGCCTTTGTCTTATATCGCTGGGGCCTTGGTTGGTGAGCGCGATGTGTACTATCAAGGTCAGATCGTGCCGATTGCGCAAGTGTATGCCGAAAAAGGTGTGCAGCCTTTGGTGATGCGTCCCAAAGAAGGCTTAGCTCTCATGAATGGTACAGCGGTGATGACTGCTATCGCTTGCCTGAATTATAAAAAAGCCGAACAGATTTCTTTTGCCAGTACTTTGATCACCGCATTGAATGTATTGGCTTTAGAAGGGAATCCAAGCCATTTTGATGAAGTCTTGTTTGCACAAAAACCACATCCGGGACAGCAACATATTGCAGCTCAGTTACGTGACTGGTTAAACAGTGAAGTGCAGACCGAACACCAAAGTTCACGCCTGCAAGACCGTTATTCACTACGCTGTGCACCGCATGTGATTGGGGTGTTTGAAGACTCCAAAGTGTGGCTGCGTCAGTTTATTGAAAATGAGCTGAACTCAAGCAATGACAATCCATTGATTGACCCTGTGAACCTGCGGGTACTGCATGGTGGACATTTCTATGGCGGACATATTGCCCAAGCCATGGACAGCCTGAAAATTATGATTGCGAATATTGCCGACCTGATGGATCGTCAATTGGCGCAGTTGGTGGACTATAAAATGAACAATGGCTTGCCACGCAATTTAACCGGTTCAAGTGCTGAGCGTTTACCGCTGAATCATGGCTTTAAAGCGGTGCAAATCGGGGTTTCAGCATGGACAGCAGAAGCCTTGAAGCAGACGCTCGCTGCGTCAATTTTCTCACGCTCAACCGAATGTCATAATCAAGACAAAGTTAGCATGGGCACCATTGCTGCGCGTGATGCCAGTCGTGTCATTACCCTGACCGAACAAGTGATTGCAGCACTCAGTTGTGCAGCAGTTCAGGCGGTCAAACTCAAAGGTGTAGATACAGAACTCAGCCCTGTTTTAACAGCATTTCAACACTGGGTGCTTCAGAGCTTCACCTATGTAGAGGAAGATCGTCCTTTGCAACATGAGCTTCAAATGCTGGTCAACCGCTTTGAGGATTTAGAACTGTTAGGCAGCATTGCTGTTCAATATTCATAGGAAATGAGCATGTATGCTGATGTAATTATTGAAGTGCCTTTTCATGATGTCGATACCATGCATGTGGTGTGGCATGGGCATTATTTAAAATATTTTGAAATTGCACGTTGTAAACTGCTGGATCAATTTCACTATAACTATAACCAAATGCGTGACTCAGGCTATGCATGG
This sequence comes from Acinetobacter sp. CAU_H_29a_1, assembly GCF_058599505.1. NCBI lineage: Bacteria > Pseudomonadati > Pseudomonadota > Gammaproteobacteria > Moraxellales > Moraxellaceae > Acinetobacter > Acinetobacter sp. CAU_H_29a_1. Next base: position 3,460,329 of record NZ_CM178655.1, on the reverse strand, counting down.
CCTGTGATTGAAAGCTATGTCCGTTATGTACAAGGCATTGAGTTTGAGCAAAAAATTCGCGTGCGTGCCATTTTAAAAGAATGGGAAAACCGCCTAAAAATTGAATATCTGATTTTCGATGCGGTTTCGGGTAGAAAGCTGACCAAGGGCTATACTTCACAAGTGGCGGTACACATTGAAAAACGTGAAATGTGCTTCCAGTCACCACAGGTGTTGTTGGACTGTTTAAATGCATGGCCTGAGTTTAAGGCGGAGTAATGCAAGCATGATTCGAGACAAATTTTCCAAGCCGATTTTGGTTGCGTGTACAGCCAGTATGATGACTTTGCTTGCTCCCGCAGCGAATGCACAAAGTACTGAATTGAAGCAGGTGTTTGCTCAGCTCGGTGCAATGCCTGTGGTGCGTGCTCAATTTGAGCAACAGAAAAAACTGGCCTCTTTAAATAAAACCTATGTGTCCAAAGGCACGGTGCTGTTCAGCAAAAACCAAGGCGTGCTGTGGCAGATTCAAAGTCCAGTCAAAGCCGATTTGGTGGTGACACCGCGTAAGCTGGTACAAAAGACACAGCGGACTAGCAGTCAAATTGAAGTCGATAAGACTCCGTATGGCTCTGTAGCGACAATGTTTTTACAGTTGATGTCGGGCAACGAAGCGGCGCTCGCTAAAAACTTTAATGTGGTGTCTGCCAATTACAGCCCGACGCAGTGGAATGTCAGCTTAACGCCGAAAAGCAGCCTGTTTAAAAAGCTTTTTGTCCAAGTCGATGCCCAAGGTCAGCGTTATGTGGACCGTATCACGATTTTGGAACAAGCCAATAATCGCACCATCATTCGTTTTAGCCAGCAAACGGCTCAACCTCAAACTTTAACGGCTGCGGAAAATGCGCTTTTCCAATTGGCAAAATAAATTTAGCGCCCTATGGCTGTTGGTGCTGTGTGTCATTGCTTTGACACTGGGCGCGGCTTGGCTGAATAAAGGCATTAAGATTGAGACCAATATTTTTGCTTTGCTGCCTGAGGCACATCAAGATGCGCATCTGGAACAAGCGCAGCAATATGTGAGTCAGCAGTTAAATGACAAAGTTTTTGTGGTGTTGGATGCCAAAACGGATCAGCAACTCGAACAGGCAACGCAAGCACTCAAAACCCAAGCCGACCAAAGTCAGCTGTTTTTACCTGTTCGTCCACAGCTTGATCCTGATCAATTTGCCCAAGCGCTGTATCAACACAAAGCAGGGCTATTATCCAAGACCGATCAGCAGATGGTGCAGGAGCAGGATGATGCCGCACTGATAGAGCAAGGCTTATTGCAACTGATGAGTCCCGGCATGCCGATCACGGCTGAAATGCTCAAGCAAGATCCCTTGCTGCTGTTCCCGCGTTATGCAGTGGGTTTAAGCGCTTTACAAAGCAATGCCGATATCAATTTAGAGCAGGGCTTTGCCACAATTCGTGATGAGCAGGGCATCTCGCGCCTGATGGTACTTCAGCTTAACAATAGTCCCTATAACATTGCCTACCAAGAGCAGACCGCTGCATTTATTCAACATATCAATTCGCAGTTTAGCCAGTTGCAGGTCAAACCGCACTGGACAGGTACGCTGCTGTTTGCACAGTTCGGCACTAACTCTGCAAAAGAGGAAATCTCGACCATTGGTGTAGGTTCGACCATCGGAATTTTACTGCTGGTTTGGTTTGGCTTCCGTTCGATCAGACCCATGCTAACGGAAATGGTTGCGGTCGGCACAGGCAGTCTGGTGGCCTTTGCGGTGACGTATTGGGTTTTCGGCGAAATTCACCTGATGACACTGGTCTTTGGTGCTAGTTTGATTGGGGTCTGCGTCGATTTTTCATTTTACTTCATGGCCATGCAGTCTCAGCACCGACAGGTGGATGGATTTGCTGTTTTAAAACCATTGCTGCCGAGTCTATTTGTGGGGTTGATGACCACACTGTTGGCCTATGTGGTGCTGAGTTTTACCCCATTTCCGGGTTTTAAACAAATTGCAGTCTTTTCCATGGTTGGATTGAGTGCTGCATGGGTGACCAGTATTTTATTACTGCCACGTTTGCCTGCGCTGAATGCGGAACCTGCGATACGTGCTTTGGGCTTTATTGGCAAAGCACGCAGTTATGTGCAGAGTCGAAATACACTGCGTTATGGCATGATTGCACTAATTCTACTGCTGACAGGCAGCAGCCTCGTCCTCCTGAAAAGCAATGATGACATCCGCAATTTGCAAAGTATGGATGCCACCTTAAAGCAGGAAGATCAATATATTCGTTCGCGTTTTATGCAACAGCAAAGCAGCGAATATTTTGTGGTACAGGGCAGAACCCCAGCAGAGTTAGAACAGCATGAACAGCAACTGTTGGCAGAGCTTACGCCCTTGCAGCAGGCTGGTAAGTTGGATGCTGTGCAAGCCTTAGGGCAGTGGGTTCCCTCGCTTGAGCAGCAAAAACACAATATCGCGATGTTACAGGCGATTCCTCAATCCGCTTTGGTGAAATATGCGCAAGCACTACAGTTCAATACCGCCGATGTTTTAAACTGGCAAGCGCATTTAAAAGACCAACCGTTGCTGACCGAAGCAGTCTTTAAAGATCATCCCCTGCATTTTTTGCAGATGAGTCCGACGCAACGTTTAGTGATGCTGCAAAATGTGCATGATGTACACGCTGTGCAACAGCTTGAAGATGCGGATGTACAACTGTTACGCCCCGTTCATCAGCTGTCTGAATTGTTTAAACAGCATCGTGTGCAAGCACAGTGGCTATTGCTGAGTGCTTTGCTGATTTTAGCCATTGGCTTAGGGGTACTTTATGGCAAAAAATCCATTCTGCCTTTGGTGTTGCCTGTCAGTATGGCTCTAATGACCACGTTTGCGATTCAAGCCTGGCTCGGTGTCGAGATTAATTTATTCAGCATTATGGGCACCTTCCTGATCATTGGAATTGGGGTGGACTATGCGATTTTCTACCGCCACGGACATGATCACCCGCAGGTAGTGGGTATGGCTCTGTTCCTGTGCATGATGTCGACGTTCTTTGGTTTTGGCTTGCTGTCTTTCAGTCATACCTACGCCATTCACAGTTTCGGTTTAACGGTGTTGCTGGGCGTTATTTCTTCATTTATTTATGCCACACTTTTTACATCCTCCGATGCAAAACATGTGGTGGTTCAACAATATCAGCCAAAGAGCTGAGTCAAAGGGTACAGTGCAATGAGCACCATGCAACAGACAGATGTTTTAATTATTGGGGCGGGACCATCAGGCAGTTCGGCCGCAGCTTTGCTGCGCCAAAAAGGCCATCAGGTCACGGTGATTGAAAAGCAATATTTTCCGCGTTTCTCCATCGGTGAGTCTTTATTGCCGCAGAGTATGGTGTTTTTGGAAGAAGCGGGTTTGTTGGATACGGTTCGTGCACATGCCGATGAATATGCCTTTCAGTTTAAAAATGGCGCGGCTTTTTTAAGAGGCACACAGCGCAGTTTTTATGACTTTACCCAAAAGTTTAGTGAAGGCCCAGGCACCACGTGGCAGGTACGACGTGCCAACTTTGACCAGCTTTTGGCACAGCAAGCTGAAAAAATGGGCGCAGATATCCGTTTTGGTCATGAAGTCTTGGCGGTCGATGTCGCATCCACACAGCCGATTTTGACGGTGAAAGATGCGCAAGGCAACAACTACCAAATTCAAGGCAAATTCCTCTTAGATGCCAGTGGTTTTGGCCGAATTTTGCCAAAGTTTCTCGACTTAGAAAGCCCGTCGGACTTTCCAGTGCGCCGTGCAGTCTTTACCCATATTGAAGATGGGTTGTTGGATGATCCTGAGTTTGACCGTGAGAAAATCTTAATTACCGTACATGAAAAAGACCATCGTGCGTGGTATTGGTTGATTCCCTTTGCTGATGGACGCTCTTCATTTGGTATCGTGGCGGAGCAAGATTTCTTTGAAAAATACGGTTATGACGGCAGTGCGGATTATGACTTAGAAGCTTTGCAGAAACGTATTTTGGCGGATGATGCCAGCTTGTCGTATGTGTTACGTCATGCCAAACATGATACTCCTGTACGTACTTTGGTGGGCTACTCTGCCGATGTGAAACACTTGGCATCTGAAAACTATGCACTACTGGGCAATGCGGGTGAGTTCCTCGATCCTGTCTTTTCTTCAGGGGTAACCATTGCCTTAAAATCTTCCAGTCTAGCAGTGCCATTGGTCGAGCAAGTGTTGCAAGGTCAGACGGTAGACTGGATGGAGCAATATGAAAAGCCGCTACGTAAAGGCATTCAAGTGTTCCGTGCCTATGTCGAATCATGGTATTCAGGTGAGTTTCAGGATGTGGTATTTTCGACTCAGCAGGATGAAAAAATTCGCCGTATGATTGCATCTTTACTGGCAGGTTATGCATGGGATACGAGCAACCCGATTCATCGCAATGCCAAGCAACGTTTGAGCACTTTGGCCGAATATTGCCGAGAAGAACAACCTAAAAAAGAGTCGCTGACCGATGAAACTTAAGCTGCGTTTAAAGACCGTCAGTTGGGTTTTAGCCAGTGCGCTGCTCTGTAGTGCCTGTCAAAGTTGGATTCCCAAAGCGCAGGGACTCGCGACTCCGCAGTGGGCTGCGCAGAATTACCAGCGTCAAGACCAAATTGAAGTGCAGTGGAAAACCCAGAGTTTCAGCTTTTTACTGTACCAACAACAGCGAGGACAGTCGCTTGATATGCTGGCACTTAGCCTTACGGGACAGCAGTTATTCAAGCTCAGTTTTGATGGTCAAAAGGTAGACGTTGAACAGCGGATTGAGCCGATGAGGTTATTGCCTTTTGATTATGTGGTGCGCGATATTCTGTATGCGACCTATCCCAATTTTGCTGCGTTACATGCCGCTCAAAATGAGGTCGTACAGAAAGACGATACCATTTATATGCAGCAACAGCCCGTGTTGAAAATTCAGCAAAATGAGGGGGCAATTGAGCTAGATAATTTGCAAGTGCCTTATCAGATGGTCATCAGTGCGGTGAGCAATACTTTAGAAGATGATCAAGGTGACCATCATGACTAAAAAACTACAGCATGTTTCAGCTGTTGGCATTCAGTTCAGTGCGGCGCTGTCGGCTTTGGGACAAAATGCCGCTGAGCTTCAACATGCCTTAACAAGCACCAAAAATACCTTATCCCAACGAGAGGATCTGATCGCGGGGCGAACGGTCTGGGTCGGTGCATCTGACCAAGCCTTGCTTCAAGCAGTTCCTGCAAGCTTAAGCAGTGCAGACTCACGGAATTTACGCTTTGCTTTAACGGCTTTGGCACAAATTGAAACCGAAATTCGAACTTATACCGCACAGTTTCCCAAACAACGTCTTGCGGTGATTATCGGCACGTCAACCTCAGGCATCGCGGATAATGAACCAGTTTTAAAAGTCCAGTTTCAACAGTCAGCACCACAGTCTGTACAGCACCAAAAGCAAGAAATGGGCAGTTTAGCGAAAGCCTTACAACAGTATTTGGGCTGGGAAGGGCCTGACTATACCATTTCTACCGCTTGCTCCTCGGCAGCTAAAGCGTTGGCGGTGGGGCAACGTCTGCTAAATGCAGATCTGGCTGATGCGGTCTTAGTCGGTGGAATAGACACCCTATGCAAGCTGACCTTAAATGGATTTGATAGTTTAGAAAGCTTATCAAACGGGATTTGTCAGCCCTGTGGTGCCAACCGTGACGGCATCAATATTGGTGAAGCTGCAGGACTGTTTTTATTGTCGAAAGCACCAGCCCCTGTAATGTTGCTATCGAGTGGTGAGTCAATGGATGCTTGGCATATTTCAGCACCACATCCAGAAGGGAAAGGGGCTGCGGAGGCGATGCAAAAAGCATTAGACGCTGCACAGCTGCAAGCAAGCGATATTGATTATTTAAATTTGCATGGCACTTCCACACCGCAAAATGATGCGATGGAAATTAAGGCGGTACAGACCGTTTTCTCAGATGCAGCTGTGGCCTTGAGCAGCACCAAACATAAAACGGGGCATTGTCTAGGGGCAGCGGGTGCAATCGAAACTTTTATTTGTCAGCAAGTTTTATTAGATCAATCTTGGTTGCCGCTGCATCATGCAGGTGAATTGGACGATGCTTTGGCTGAGCAAAATTATGTGCGTGTTCCACATTTGGATGCACCGATTCGCTATGCGATGAGTAATTCTTTTGCTTTTGGTGGCAGCAATATCAGCTTAATTTTTGGGACGGCTTTGCCATGATGGATGCAGTACAGTTTATTCCTCATGAAAAACCGATGGTTTTCGTGAGTCATTTGATTGAAGCCAATGATGAGTTTGCGATTGCAGAACTTCACATCACACCTGATTTGATGTTTTGTGGGCCAGAAGGTTTACCCACATGGAGCAGCATTGAGCTGATGGCGCAGACCATTAGTGCTTATGCAGGCCATAAAGGGCAAACTAAAGGATTGCCACCGAAAATTGGCTTTTTATTGGGAACGCGTAAAATGCAGTTGCCTTGTGCCTATTTTAGTTTGGGTGCAACTGTGCGGATTCGGGTAGAACAAAGTTATCTGCATGAAGGTTTGGGGCAGTTTAATTGTGAAATTGAATATCAAGAACATCGGTTCAGCGCCATGTTGAGCGTATTTGAGCCTGAAAATATGAATGAAATCATTGGAAAATTAGTGTGAGCAGAAGAATTTTAGTCACGGGTTCGAGTCGTGGAATAGGTAAAGCGATTGCTTTGGAGTTGGCCAAGGCAGGCTTTGATGTCACGGTACATGCCCGCTCAAGACAATCAGAAGCCGAAGCAGTGGCACAGGAGATTCAAGCCTTAGGTCAAGACAGCCATGTGTTGATGTTTGATGTGAATGATCGTGAAAATATTACTGCCATTTTGGAGCAAGATATTGCGCAGCATGGTGCTTTTTATGGGGTGGTGCTGAATGCAGGATTGACCCGTGATGGCGCCTTTCCTGCATTGACCGATGAAGACTGGGATGACGTGGTTTCGACTTCTCTGAACGGTTTTTATAATGTGCTGAAACCCCTGATGATGCCGATGATTCGCTTGAAAAAGGGCGGACGTATTGTGACCTTGTCTTCAGTGTCTGGAATCATGGGGAATCGTGGTCAGGTGAACTATAGTGCTGCCAAAGCAGGCTTGATTGGTGCGACCAAAGCACTCGCACTCGAGTTGGCAAAACGTAAAATCACGGTGAATTGTGTGGCTCCGGGCTTGATTGAAACTGAAATGGTGAGCGAAGAAGTAAAGGAACATGCTTTGAAAATGATTCCGATGCAACGCATGGGGCAGGTGGAAGAAGTTGCAAAAGCTGTGAAATTTTTGTGTAGTGATGATGCCAGTTATATCACTCGCCAAGTGATTTCAGTCAATGGAGGCTTAATCTAATGAAACGTGTTGTTGTGACAGGCATGTCTGGGATTACCTCTTTGGGTGAAACCGCAGAACAAATTTTTGAGCAATTTGCACAAGGTAAAAGTGGCATTCGCTATATGCCTGACTGGGAAATTTATCCTGATTTACGCAGTAAATTGGCTGGCCCTGTTGAGTCATTTACCGTACCCAAACATTTTAACCGTAAAGTGACCCGTGGCATGGGACGTGTTGCTTTAATGTCTGCTGTATGTGCTGAAAAAGCATTGGAAGATGCAGGCTTACTGCATGCCGATATCTTAAAAAGTGGTGATGCAGGCGTGGCTTTTGGTTCCTCTGCGGGCAGTGTAGATGCTGTACGTGAGTTTGGCTCTATGTTGATTGAGCACAATATGAGTCAACTGAATGCCACGACCTACATCCGTATGATGTCGCATACCAGTGCAGTCAATATGACGGTATATTTTGGCCTAAAAGGTTTAACGCTGCCAACCTCAAGTGCTTGTACTTCGGGTTCCATGGCCATTGGTCAGGCGTATGAAGCGATTAAATATGGCAAACAAACCGTGATGATCGCAGGTGGGGCAGAAGAACTCAGTGCCGCAGGTTCAGCCGTGTTCGATGTGTTGTTAGCAACCAGTATGCAAAACGACCAACCTGAGGCAACGCCGCGCCCGTTTGATGCAGACCGCGATGGCTTGGTGGTCGGTGAAGGGGCAGGCTGTTTAATTTTAGAAGAATATGAACATGCTCAAGCGCGCGGTGCCACCATTTATGCCGAGATTGTCGGTTATGGCAGCAATACTGATGGTCAGCATGTGACTCGACCTGATTCCGAAATGATGGGACGTTGTATGCAGTTGGCATTGAAAGATGCACAGCTTACTGCCGCGGATATTGATTATGTCAATGCGCATGGCACTTCAACTGATCAAGGGGATATTGCTGAATCACAAGCCACCGCGAGGATCTTGGGTAAAAAACCGATGAGCTCATTAAAAAGTTATTTTGGCCATACGCTCGGGGCGTGCGGCGCCATTGAGGCATGGCTGAGTATTGAAATGATGCGACGCAATCAGCTGGTGCCTACGCTGAATTTAGATCAGATTGACAGCGCTTGTGGCGATCTGGATTATATCGTTTCAGATATGCGTTCAGCAGAAACGCAAATTATGATGAGCAACAATTTTGCTTTTGGGGGGATTAATACCTCCTTGATTTTTAAACGTGTCTAATAAGATAAGGGTAGAACCATGTTATTCAAAAATATTTGTGCAGTTGCTGTGTTGTCTTTAGGTGCGATTGCATCAGCTCAGGCTGCCGATAAAATGTATGATTTTAAGTTTCAAGAAGCTGTAAACCGTGCTGTTGCAGATGGGGTACTCGATGGTTCAGTGAAGTTTTATTTGGCTGGAACCAAGTCGGGCGGCAAGGTGATTGAAAAGGGCTTAGTGACCAATAAAAAGACCAATGGTTTTGCTAAATCTGCGGAAACTTCATGTGATCATGTACTTCGTTCAGCATTGATTCAATTCCAAAATACTGCCAAAGCCAATGGTGCAAATGCTGTGACTAATCTGGTGAGTTTCTATAAGTCGAATGAAACACGGAGTACCACCACCTACCAATGCGCGAAAGGAACTGCGATGGCGGGTGTTGCGTTGAAAGGGGATTTGGTGAAGTTTTAATTTGTTTGGAGACGTGAGATGAGTTTTCAAATAAGAACAATCTAATTCCAAGTTCGTTGCACAGCAATAGTATTAGGATGGATTCTTACAACGAGGGATGCTCTATTTTTAGACACCCCTTGTTGGTTTGATGTCTCCATTTGGTATTTTTGATTGTCGGAGTTAGTATTGGTAATTTGAGTAATATTCAGAAATGTATAAAAAAGCCCCCATCTTTCGATGAGGGCTTTTTTGAATTTGGAGCGGGAAACGAGACTCGAACTCGCGACCCCAACCTTGGCAATAGTCACCGACATAAAATACACTAAATAACATAATTGGTATTTTAATAAACTCTATATATAACAGTTATATAGAGTTTTTATTTTGTGTGGTGTAATTTAAGGTAGGGTGGGGTACTTTGATTTTTGGTCACTAATTTATTTTGATAATCAACAATAATAACCAACATACACATGCTTAATCTAAAGGTGTTTTACTGACTGGTATAATTTTATAATGAGAGGGGGTGTTGCCTGGGGCTACGGTTTCTGTTTTGCCTTTTGGCGTAAGACGTACAAATATAAGCTTTCTACTTTTTCACGTGCCCATGGTGTGGTACGCAAGAATCGCAATGATGATTTAACACTTGGGTCTATGCAAAAACATCTAATTTCAATTTTACGACTTAAACCTTCAAAGCCACCGTAGTAATCCAATAATTCATCCAAAATGTCAGCAAGTTTTTTGCCGTGTAAAGGGTCATTGGAGTTGTTCATAATAGATCAATCGTATTTTGGGTGGCCATTATTATAACCTGGGCTAGTTGGAAAACTAGAGAGTTGGAATGTAAGTAATGATGGACTGAATAGCCACCAAAATTCTGGAGCACACCCAGCCATCGGGTGATGCATCATATATATGACTTGGTAATCCCATTTGCTGTGTAGGAAAGTTTTTTCTTAATGGGTCACCTTTTAATGGAAGTAGGTAAGAGGAAAGCTCTAAACCTTTACGGATCGCTTCAGCACTGTATTCAAAGGCAATTAATGGTCGACCTGTGATTGCTGTTGAGGAGACCAGTGTACCCTAAAGCCAATATTCACCCCATCCATTGTAGTAAACATTAAGTTTTTTGAGCATGGATTTATTTCCTTTTGATACGTTGGCGAGCCGTATTGCTCTCATAGCGAAGAATATCATCTACACTGTTTAAATTAGGTTTGAAGAGTTCCTCTAATTCTTGTAATCGGCCTAGGACCATGGCAACGCGTACTAAATTTTCAAATGAAACATTTCGACCTGCTTCCAGATTGGATACTGTATTCACACCAATACCAGCACGTGCAGCAACATCTGCCTGAGTCATTTCCAGATAAAGTCGTTCTTTACGAAGCCTCTCACATAATAATCCAACAACTTCTTCAGGTTTTCTGAATTTTAAATCCATAATATTGGGTCTTATGTCCATATATGTCTATTAAACCACAAAATAATGGAGTTATAAAATAAACAGTTGATCGGTAAGAAGGTGCTTTATTGGCCTGATTAGATCCTATTAGATTAAAGAAATCTAATTAGACATTTACAATCTAATGGAATCTAATACAATCTATGGTAATAAATAAATCATTGCCGAGTAATTAAAATGATGACCATCTCCAATGACCCTTGGCACTTTCCACGTACCGAACTGGCGAAACAAATTTTAGGCATGTTTGAGACTGGACTAGCTAGTTCTCTGACTTTTTTTGCCCCACGCCGGATGGGAAAAACTGAATTTTTACGAAAAGATATTACGCCCCTAGCAGAACAGCTTGGATGGCGCGTTTTTTATTTCAGTTTTTTAGATGCAGGCCTGCATAGTGAAGGGCAGTTTGTAAAAGCTCTTGATGAGTTTTCAAAACAAAATGGCTTAATGGGGAAAGCCACACATTGGATTAAAAATATTGGTTCTTTAAGTACAGAGGTGGCAGGGGTAAAAGCTGAAGTGACACTTCTACAAGGACAAGTGAATTCCAGTATTTTGTCTAGCATTACTAAACTGGCTCAGCAGGGGAAACCTATTTTACTGTTACTTGATGAGATTCAGGCTTTAGCTAGTTCAAAATATAAAACCACGATTGCCAGTTTACGTACCGCTTTAGATATGCATAAAGAAACAATAAAGGTAGTTTTTACTGGTTCAAGTCGAGAAGGCCTGAGACAAATGTTTTCTGTGAGTAGTGCTCCCTTTTTTCATTATGGACAGAATTTACCTTTTCCAAATCTAACAAAAGCATTTACAGATCATCTGGCAGATGTATTTAATCAGACAACAGGACGTAGTTTGAATAAAGAAATTTTATGGCACGCTTTTTTAGATATGAAGCAAAGTCCTCAACTAGCAAGATCATTAGTGGAGCGTTTAGCCTTAAACCCAATGCTGGCTATAGATTTTGCCAAGGAACAGCTTATAGCCGATACAATGGGGCATCGTGACTTTTCGGGATTATGGGGAGAGTTTAAGTTATTAGAACAGCTAATTTTAAAAGCCATAGCGGAATCACAAGTTGAACTTTATAGTAGTCAATTTAGACAACATCTGGCTGATTCCATTGGTGTAGATAACATTGCGGTATCAAGTATTCAATCGGCCCTACGTTCTTTATCAAAAAAACAAATTATTTTTAAACCAGAAAATGGTACTTATGAAATCGAGGATGCTCTTTTTAAAGAATGGATTATGGATGAAGCATAATTTTGAAAACTCATTTGGATAAAAATTAACCGTACTGAGTTTGTCGGAGAATTTTTATTTAAGTATTTTATTCATAGACATTATTTCAATATAATGGGTGTCTATGAACAGAGAAATTCAACAAAGACTCGTATGAGTTAAATTATTTGAAGAGACTAATGATGCTGGCCTAGTTTGTCGGAGATGTGGCATTTCTAGACCAACGTTACGCAAGTGGTGGAAACGATATTCTGAGCAAGGTATTGATGGATTAAGTAGCCAGAGTAGACGTCCCTTAAAATCGCCAAATACTAAAATCAATGCTGAGCTAGAAGCCTTAATATTAGAAATGCGCTCAGCTAGAAATTTTGGTGCTCGACGTTTGCAAACAGAATTGATGAGGCTGCACGGAGTCTCGTTGTCCTTAGCGACTATCCATAAAGTACTATCCACCCATCAAGTCAAACCGATTAAAAAATTCCGTCGTAAAGCAGATTTCATTCGTTATGAACGCCCATTACCAGGCGATAGAATTCAAATGGATACCTGTAAACTGGGTCCAGGACTATATCAGTACACATCTATCGATGACTGCACACGATATCGCGTTTTAAGGATATATAAACGCCGAACAGCAGCGAATACTCTCGACTTTTTAGACTGCGTAATTGAAGAAATGCCTTTTCCCATACAGCGAATACAGACCGATCGTGGGCGGGAATTCTTTGCTGAAAAAGTACAGAAAAAAATGATGCAGCATGGAATCAAATTTAGGCCAAATAAACCAGGTTCACCTCATCTGAATGGCAAGGTAGAGCGTTCACAAAAAACTGATAAATCTGAGTTCTACGCTACTGTAGATATCAATTCTGAGGATATCCAAGACAAGCTAGCCGAATGGCAGCATTACTATAACTGGATGAGACCACATTCAGCGTTGAAAGGTAAAACACCGATGGAGAGGTACTTTGAATTATGTGAAGAAACTCCTTTCTCAGATGAAGTCCAGAAGCAATACAACCCCTCAAATGAACGGATTCAACATGCCAATTACAAGATGGATCTAGAGATCGCTAAATTGAAATGATCTCTATGAATCACACATAGAAACAATGCTAAAACTTTTGACCCCATTTGGTTTAAAATTAACTGTTGTGAAGAAATGATCACTTTCTATCAGGATATTTTCGATCTCAATGAACTGTTTAACTTCTCGAATTTGATTGTCTTTATTCACAATATTCCTATTGAGTGAGTCGAATCTGTGCTCAGGTTGAGCAGTTCGGCTACTGTTCTGAAATGACAGCTTTGTCCGTTATAATTGTATAAACATTTTGGTGTCTGGTAATTATGTCCTCATTGATCAATTTTCTATCTCACTTTAGTAATCCAACTCTTCATCGCAGTCTGAGCTATGCTAAACACATTGATAGGGAAACGATTGAGTTCTTTGAGGAAAATGATGATGTCACGATGTATGCTCAAATTGAAGGGACAGATTATTACGATACCGCGATTACCTATAATCTTAAAAAAGACCGTTTAATCGATGATGACTGCACTTGTCCAGTTGGATATAACTGTAAACATGCTGCTGCTTTAGCGCGGTTATTCTTTCAAGAATATCGTCAGGAATTTCAACAGCGTTATGCTGAATCTCAATCTCCGCAGGGAATCGCAAAACGCCGATGGGGGGATGATCAGGCGCAGCGCTGGTTGAATGATTTTAAACGGTATTTGCAACAGACTGAACCTGAGCAATCTGTCAAAACAAACAATTATTTAATTTACCTGCTAGATCAGTCGGTCAGCTTAAAGAAATTGACAGTTGATGTTCAGAAAGCCAGACGCAATAAGAACGGCTCAATTGCAGGGGAAAGTTATTATACCCAATATGAAAATATCACCAGAAAGCATCTGACTTTACCTGAACAAAAACGACAATTATTTAACCAGATTTATTATTATGCCAAAATAAACAGTGACGAACGCTTTTATCAAAGCAATCTTGATATCTCAAGCATTTTATTGGAGCATTTCAAATCTTTTATTCAAAGTGGCGATGTGTACTGGCAAAAAAAGAGCCATACTGCACTTAAATGGTCAGAACAAGGCTATCACATCGAACTGATCTGGCAACAAGGTATAAACAAACAGACAGAGCATTTAAACATTGAATTGGTCAATGGTGATATTCGACTCGATTTAAAATCAAATCCACATATTCAGATTCTCGCGAGCCAGCCACCGTGTTATGTGGATATTCAACAGAACACGGTGGGCCAGTTATATGGTGAATATACGGCAAATCTTCTGTACCATTTTTTACAGATGCCTGATCTTCCATCTATGCTCTTGCCAGAGTTTGAGAAACTGACTCATCAATATTCAGACGTGAAAAATCTGCCTCAGCCCGAGTCTATTCAGCATATTGATGTCCTTGAGGGTAGTCCCCAGCCAATTTTACGCTTCGGTGTTTTAGATAAATTTGATTGGAAATGGGAAGAGTCTGTTTGTGCCGAAATTGAATTCTCCTATGCAGGCGGAAGAATAAAAGCAGGTACATCAGGCGACAGTTTTATTGGTGAGCAGCATGACAAAATGGTACGACAGCTTCGGGACTTAGATCAGGAACAACAGTCAATCCAACGTTTACAGCTATTGGTCGAATCACTGAAGTGGGTGAAAGATCTTAGTTATGACCATCAATTAAAACTGGATAAACAACGTCTTGATTCTATGGTTTTTGCTTTCTATGGAGATTGGATTAAACAGCTGATGCCCATCAATCAAATTGAGTTGATGGGCTGGCAGATAGAGCATCTGAAAAACAGCCCCTTTAATCTGCAATATGTTGAAAATTTAAATATTTCTATCACTGAATCTGAAGGTCAGCAGGACTGGTTCAATATCGGGGCGACGGTTCAAGACAGTGCAGGCAATTCTTATAATTTGCTTGATGCGCTCGTAGCTTTGGTGCGAGTAAATCCTGATTTACTTGATCCACGGACTTTTATTCATCTGCATGACAGTCAAATTTTCACAGTGAAAACTGCAGTTGATCAACCTGATTTGGCTCTATCCGCTAGGGATATTAAGCCGGTATTGTTGCATCTGCAGAGCATTTTACAGCAAGAAGAGCGCAGTATTGATCGCTATGATGCGAGTCAATTATTAGAATTGCAGCATAATCTTGGGATGACATGGCAGGTCAGTGATCGCCTGCAGCAATTTGTACAGAAATTCAAACAAGGCTACCAGCAACAACTGCCGACACCACAAGGTTTTCAGGGGGAGTTGCGTCCATACCAGCAGCAGGGCTTAGGCTGGTTACAGTTTTTAAGGGAAACCCAGCATGGCGGGATTCTGGCAGATGATATGGGCTTGGGGAAAACAGCACAAACTTTAGCCCATTTACTCATGGAAAAGCAGGCTGGATATTTGCAGGACAGTCCCGCCTTAATTGTTGCACCCACATCGCTGATGCATAACTGGTTCAAAGAAGCGGAGAAATTTACCCCTGAGCTCAAGGTATTGCTGCTACAGGGGCCCGACCGCCATCAGAATTTTGAGCAGATTCCGCACTATGATATTGTGTTAACCACCTATCCGCTTCTAGCGAGAGATGAAGAACAACTAAAGCAATATGAATATCATCAACTCATTTTGGATGAGGCGCAGAATATCAAAAATCCGCGTGCCAAAGCTGCACAGGTAGTACGCCAATTAAAAGCACGACATCGTTTGTGTCTAACAGGTACCCCGATGGAAAATCATTTGGGTGAACTGTGGGCACTATTTTATTTCCTGATGCCAGGATTTTTATATTCACAAGAAATTTTTAATAAAAAGTACCGTCATCCGATTGAAAAACGCGGTGATCAGCAGTTAAGGCAAAAGCTGGTCAACCGGATTAAGCCCTTCATTTTACGTCGCTTGAAAACTGACGTAGCCAAAGAATTGCCAGAAAAAACCACGATTGAAGTCAATATTGATATGAATGACCAGCAATCCAAGTTATATGAGGCTGTTCGCGCCACGATGCAGGAAAATATTCAGAAAATTGTGGCAGAAAAAGGCTTTAAACGTAGTCAAATTCAAATTTTAGATGCCTTACTGAAGCTACGTCAGGTGTGCTGCCATCCTAGCTTACTAAAGCTGGATTCAGTGAAAATTGGGCAGGCAAACTCTGCCAAACTTGAACAGTTGATGGATATGGTCGTTCCAATGGTGGAGGAGGGGCGAAAAATTCTTATCTTCTCTCAGTTTACCTCAATGTTGGAACTGATTGAGCAACACCTCCATCACGCAGAAATTGGCTATGTGAAGCTGACTGGAAAGACCAAAAAGCGAGATGAAGTCATTACAGCATTTCAGTCTGGACAAGTGCCAGTATTTTTAATCAGTCTGAAAGCAGGAGGGGTCGGTCTGAATCTAACTGCCGCAGATACGGTCATTCACTATGATCCATGGTGGAACCCTGCTGCTGAAGATCAAGCTTCAGATCGTGCATGGCGGATTGGACAGGACAAGCCAGTATTTGTGTATAAGCTGATTACCAATAAAAGCATAGAAGAAAAAATTCTTGCCTTACAGCAAAATAAAGCAGAACTGGCACAGTCTATTCTAAGTACCGATCATGAGGGCGAAGCGAAACTGACGGAAAATGACGTGATGAACTTGTTTGAGAAATTTTAGTTTGGTTTCAGATTACCCTAATCATCTGTAAGTATCTGAAAGTCTGGATGCAATTTTTTCCAATGTTCTCTTAATTTTTCTTTATGAACAGAAATCATAGGTAAGTCTAGTAATAGCACTGGCCATACTGACCGTGCTTTGTCCATGATCGCGTGAAGTTGTTTTTCAATAACACGCCATGGAACACCGACTTTTTCAGCCCATTGTTCAAAGTGTTTCATCTCAGCTAAATACCAATCTTTATTTTTGGCAAGATTTAATGCGAAATGACGCTCATTTTCAATATATACACTGGTCATTAATATATCGTATGCGGGAGATAATCTGGGTGCACTTTTATCATGATAAATCATACTCCAGTTTTTTAAGTGCGCATCTCCATTGGCGAGCAAAATATTGACGAGTAAGCGGCTGGCAAATTGCTGAATATCAAGAATTTTGTTATCTGAAAATTGATAAATGATCTTTCCTATCTGCTCATAATTTGTGGTGCTGTATTTCTGATGTGGATATGCGCCGAAGATCTGAGCAAAGTCTTCGATGTGAATAAGCTCTATAGTATCAGCAGTACTCTGTCTATCAAATCTTTTGATTGCGAAAGCATATTGCTCTTGGGGTAAATTTAATGGTGGCAGGTCTTGTAAGAGTGCCATATCCACCAAGCGAATCTCAGGGACATCTATGCCGACTGTTTTGGCAAGGCTCATCATAGAATATTCATTTAGTGGAACAAAACCATGTCTGGAAGAAGGAGTTTTGATAATCCAATCCCCTAATAGACTGGATTCTATTGCCTGTGCTAATGTAAAACGCCCATCTTTGGCTTTCATGGAAAACTTCATTTGGACGCCAGCCAAGGAAAACTTATTATCTGTTCGAATCTCTTGCTTTAAAATCTGATCTGGATTCGAGATCTGCAGTTTGAATTTTATTTCATCTGGAATTTCTTCTGGATCTAATGGGGTCGCAATGAGTGCTCCAGGTAAGTCATGACCTAAAGCTGCCAATAACTGAAATTCATTGTCTATATGTACTTTAAGGCTTTGTGCAATGAGTTCGCGTAATGCGCCTTCTGGTAGCAAGTTTGATAGCAAGGGGTGTAAGCGCTGATGTGTAACATAAGTCTTTTCTAAAATCTTATCTGCTTGAGGATACAAGGGGGAAGTCAGCAAGCTCAAGGTCTGGCGTTGCTGATCAAATCGGAAAGAATCCGTAAAAACCAGAATATTTTTTCCGCTCTGAAATCCTGCCAAGTATCCAACGACAGCGTGATGTAATGTTAATTTCAGGACGGCAACAGTATTCATGGTTCCTCTCCTCCGAGAAGACCCTTCCATGGGTTAGTCATTAAGTCATCCTGATCTTCAATAGTGACTTTAATTTCATCATTCAATAATTGTCTAATCAAATGAACCTTATCATCAGGGATGAGCATCAGTTGAGCATTTAATCCTGCCGCGATAATTTCTAAGGTCTCTAATCGAGGGTTGCCCTGACTTTCCAGCTTTTGGTATTGCTGTCTTGAAATGCCTGTACGGGATTGCATATCAACTTGCTTTAAGCCCAATTGGGTTCGTCTTTTTTTGATTTGCTGAAGTAAAGACTTATTCATTGTAGATATATTTATTGCTTTTAGGTCATGTAAGAAACATATTAGTTTCTTTTATTGTGAAAAGCAATTTATGATTTTGTTTAATGTAGATAGTCTGACCATTGAAAATAAGGGGAATTATACTATTTTAATAGTTATATAATAGCGAAAACTGACTATATTTTACTATTAAAATAGAATTATGGGGGTGTTAAACACACAATGGAAATCATAAATAGATCAGTGATTTAATCAGTTTTAAGAAGTTCCTGTTGGTGTAATACAGCCATAGGTTTATGTACGGTATCAGGTGACATGTAATCCAACCCATTAAGCGGAATAGATAGTGGGCGCCCAATACATGCTAGATGTAAGCAAAATTTAAATGCAGCAAGAGCATGACCATCTTTTACTGAGTAGAGTTGTAGACGAGGAAATTCCTCTTGAGTTGATGGATGTTTATCTGTTGATGCTTTTGCTAATTTGAAAAGTTGAGGCTGTTGTTTAGCATCTAACTTTGTTTGCAAATCTTGTCCAAGTAAGTGCCAAAATTTGGCAGGAAATAAAGCCTTAACTTGGGAGTAAAAATGTTCGAGTTGATCGATATCCTTCCAGCGATAATGGATACCTGTGTGTGATGCGGTCACTCGATTCAAAAATATATTCAGGACGCATGCAATTTGTATTGGATTTTTACGAGCTATTTTCTGTAGATGTTCAAAAAAATAAGTCACCGCATGAAGCTCTTCAGCGCTATCAAGCATTGCTGGTTTTAAGTGGGTTGAGCTATCAATACTAAATAAACGTGGATTCCCTTTTTTTGATTTAATGTTTGCTAAATTTAGAGCATTTTCATACCAAAAATTGACGAGTTCTTCTGGCAAGCACATACGTTGAGCTGTACTTTTAGGATCGTTAGTAGTCTCCAATATATTGAGCGTTTCATAGAAGCGTTGAAGTGAAATTTTAGAATCTTCTGTTCCAACAAAGAAAGCAAAAAAATCATGGGATTGATCTATTTGTAACGACAGTTCATCTAAAATGTCAGTAGCATTACTTTGAAGCCATTTTGTTTGATCGTTTAATAATATAGTTGCTAGAACGGCCTGGTTTTTTTCAAAATTAAAGTCTTTTTCATCATTTGTTATTTGCAAATTTTTAAACGTTGCATTGTGGCCCATAATTTTTTTAGCCAATTCATTAGGCATATCTGGATGATGTTTTAGTAGTTTTTGACCAGCTATGAGATAACCTAAATGAATATAGCTTTTGAATGTTTCAACTGGCTCTATATGTCCTAAGAGATGTGCAATAACAAACCAATGGTTTTGTCCATGTTGATTTTGAAGTAGCTCGGCTCGAATTTTTTGATATTCGTTTTCGCTATAGTCAGTTAGCTTTTGCACAAGTGGTGCATATTCAGAGTTCAGTAAAAGCGATAAATGATTCGCTGTAGTGTGACGAAAAGAGTGAAAGGAGTAATGATGCCCTTTAAAGACCTGATTTAATATCAGTTTTAGGGGTGCGGTGACAGTGTGTTTATTCAGTTTTTTATTTTCATTCAAGTTGCTGAATAAATATAAACTTTTCTTATTTTCTAAGCGTTTTTCAACAACAAAATCGCTAAAGAATTGGTACTCATCATCTTTTAGCAAAGCGTATGCAGGCACAATCCGTTCCGCACTATCCGTTTTGAGCAGATGTTGATTCCCTTGTTTTTTTGAACCATAAGGTTGAACCCAGATAGAAAATTGATTTAAACCCTCGATATCTTTTACACGTAACCCGAGTATTTCGTTAATACGCATACCAGTACGGTAAGCCAAAATATAAATGATTTTTAATAATTTATAGTGATGGTCTGAGATGGATTGGTCATGTAAGAGCTGATTTAACTTCTTTAATATGACCTGGAAGGCTGTGTGGCCTATGATGCGTGCCCGTGGTCGACTTTGCGATGCAATAAATTCAAGTTCGAAATCTTCTGCTTGAAAAACAATTTGTTGAAAGGTATGAAAGCGTTTCAACATGTGGATTGTTTGGTCTTTAGATTTTTTAAACTCAGATTGATCTACTTCATCAGCAAGTCGTGTATTGCTAATGATTTGTTGATAGATTTTGTTCAGCAGATCATTAATGTCATCGTCGGCATCGATGTATTGTAAGGCATGAGTTAAAAACGGTTCTGCGATCCGGGTGTAATATGTATAGATTGAACTATCTGCGAGTTTTTGATTGTCTTGAAATGCCTTCGTGTACTGAGTTGTATCAAAATCAAAGGTGGCTGATAATTCTTTTATTTGCTCTGAATTTGGTTGATAGAGACTGATGAGCCATAAGATAATGCGCTTAGAAAACTCATTAAACTGCTCTTGGTGAAGCAGGCAAAAATCAATAATGAGTTTAGCAGTGCCTTGGTCCGTTGATGTGCGCATAATTTTCAGCAAGTTTTTATGAATAAATATCACATTTTCTACTGCTTCAGACGTATTGAGATCTGGTAGGACTTTGGCTGTAGAAGAGACATTTCGTTCGATTTCAGCACTTAATTGAGTTTTAAATTTTGGGAATGCAAAGTTTTCAAACTCATGTTCTGATAAACCACACGTGAGAGTGTTTTCTAACAAACATTGTGAGAGGGCAGGATCAATATCTGCATTCTGTAGTTGTAGCCAATTAAAATTGGCGTAGTCACTTAAAAACTCAAAAGTCTTGTTGGTGTATGGATGTTTTATTTTTTGAAAAATGAGGTGTAGATACACATTCACATCTAGACTGATGTCACGAATTTGTCTTGTATTAAAATGAATGAGCCAAAGTCTTGTCAGCTGATCTGGGATAAAATTACGTGATTTTCGAATTGTTTTTTCATCAACAAATAGATCGCCATAGCTTGGAGAAAGTGGCTCTAAAAAGATGATATTAAAATCGCAAATTTTTTGGATTTTTGCAGGGTTTTTTAAATGTTCGAGCAAAGCATTTAATGAAGATATTTGATTTAATCCACCGTATAACATTGAGCAAAGCAGAATATTCCCAATAATTTCATCATCAGAAAAAGCGGAACTATCTTGAGCAAGAATCCAGTAATCCCAAAGTTTTTCTATAAAGATGTCAATTTCATGACCGGCCTGGATCCAATCCAAAGTGAAAATTGGTTCATCGCGTTTCATCTCAAAGGTGAGATAAGGTAATGGGAAGTCTAGGTTATTGCTCTTATTGAGATCTTTGATATATGTTCGGAAGAATTTATGTGCATATTTTTTCCAAGCCAAATTTGGTGCTTTACGTTTAATAAACTCATAAATCGCAGGGTACGCTTGAATTAATTCGTCATTTGAGAATTTTTGCTCATCAAAGTACTGTCGGAGCTCTTGTTCTGCATCAGCTCGTAGGTTCTTTTCTAATTCATTACGTTGAAGTTGACGTCTATCTTCAGCATAGCGTTTTTTTTGGATTTTTTTATTGAATGATGACATTTACTTCAATCCCGCTAATTTTAAATTGATCCTTCATTTGCTCTAAAACATTCGCAATTTTAGAAAATTGAGATAGGGATAAACTGGAAAAAGGATGTGCTGCTTCTTGTTGCATGAGCTCATGTCCAAAGAGAGCTAAAATCTCAGGTTCGGTAATTTTATGAGTCAAAAATGCACGAGCTGTATGGCGATGCCAATTTGCATGATCAAGTCCTAATTCAGGATGGAAATTTTTGACTGTAGAAGGACTTAGTGGTTTCCACTCATCATCTTGGTTGATTCCCAAAAAGGGCAGCTTACTTGCTTCTATTTGTTGTATAACATCATTTAAAGCTGGATGACTCATCATGATTTGAGTCGAAAAATATTCTAAAAATTTAAGGAATTTTTTTATCTCTTCAACTAAAAATGAACAAAGTGGGATTAGACGTCCGAATCCATTGCGGCCGCCTACTTCTTTGTCAGAAACCATCAAAATTTGGCGTTTTAAATTAAAGTTTTTAAGAAATCCAGGGAATTCAGCAACGGGGCGTGCTGCTGTAAAAAGAAGGAGGATATGCCACATCCATATGTTGTAGTGGTTGTATATAGCAATCAGATCGTCTTCAGCTTGTGAAAAAATATTAAACTTCAATACAGCAAAAATCTCTGTAATGACCTGTGGTTTTGGAGCTTTACGACTACCAAAATGAGTTATTGAATCAGGGAGCGAAGGTACACAACTTTCATATGTGCTTGCTACATCTGCACAAAGTGATTTTAGAATATCAATATATTGTGCATGTAATCGTGGAATATTCTGATGACAATAAGAAACAGATGATGACTGATTGGCATCAATCCCTGTGATTAAATCTGCGAGTTGTTTATTCCCTGTTTTTGCAAGAACCGTATGATGCAGTAGAGAACTCACCTTTACGACAGACAGTTTTGGAATCAATAATTCTTGTCTTAATTTGCGTAAATATTGCTGTATATCATCGAAACTAACCGAATCCATTTTGCGCAGATCCTCAATGAATAGATTCGGGATTGGAATGTCTAAATAGATCGTCTGATTGAGCAAGTTGTCTGAATACTCAAAATTGCGGTTCTCAAATACATTAAAGTGACTGTTTAAGAAGACCTGATCATTTTTATAGATCAATTTTTGGCGGTTATTTAACTTTTTAGCTCGCTTGCTTTGTATATATAGCCACTCATTCACACTATTACCGGTCAAAAATGCGAGCATTAGGATCAAAGCACTTTTATTTTGATGTTCAGAGTAGTCCACATGAAGTCTTTTCAGGAGATGGTTCACGCTAGATGGATTCGGAAAAAAACTACTCGACGTGAGTAAATGTTCTTTGCGTTGAATATGTTTTGCAACAAGCGGTAGAACATAGATTTGACTCGTTTCTGAATGTGCTGCGAGTGGTGTGACGTCAGTTGGATTGACAACAATTTGCCGATTAATCGGCTCATCGATTAAGGTTTCTATATTCAGTGCTTTAGATTTAGCCCCTTTTTTGATTTCGATACTTTCTTCAATGAATTGTTCTTCATCAAGAAACTGATGTTGAAGCTGCGTATCGATACTTGCACGTGCAATCTTCGCTTTGTTTTTTAAAATGTAGTTAAAAGTAATGCGAATATCATTGAGTAGATTGCGATCAAACTCAGGCAATTCATCCGTATCTAATGTGATCAGATGTTGAATAAATTGCTCTAAGCTCTGTGTTGGATCTTGAAGATAGGTACTCCAGAGACGTTGATACTCTTGTGTATTTTGATATTTTTTTTCAGTATCTAAATTTTTATTTGCAGTCCTAAAGCGCTGGAATAAGCGCTTTACGGTATTGAAGTGTTCTGTGTGTGCTTGTTTAAAAAGCTCTGGTTTAAGCTCAGGAAGAGCAATTAAATAAATTGCTGCTTTTAAAACTAGAATATTCCAATTTTTTGCATGCGTCTGCGATTCAGATAATTGCGAAATTGAATTGACATATGAAGTAATCGGTAGATCACTGATCTTAACTTTTTTCGTGAAAGGGATTACCGGAGGTGTCGGCAGCTGCGAATCAAACTTTATATCGATATCAAAGTAATCGAGATTGAGACCAACCAGAAAATTGTCAGTCTGTTGAGAAGACAATAGTTTAAGCACAAAGTTGATATGTTGCGTACGTTCAAATTGCTCATCACCAAACAGTTTTTCTAGTGTTTTTTGCAGTGAAATAACTGTCAAATCAATATGCTCGTTTAGATCGTTCGACACTATGATCTCCAAATTTTTTCTGTACTTATACAACTATCAGAGTGATCAACGAGTTCTTTTACACATCTGCTGTTGAGTGATAATTCATTAAAAATATGTGTACGCTGTTGTTTGATATTTTTAGTACGCTGATTCAGTTGATTTCGAGAACATGAAAGTAGTTGTGCTAGCAGTTCCAGACTCATTTGATGATGTGGCTTTAAAGATGATTCTTTGTTAAGGGTCAATAGTGTTTGACGTGAAAGATGTGTGTTAATTAAATGCAATGTTTTTCGTGGATTTAACGAACGAATATCAAATTTTGTAGATTTGATGAATTGAATAAATTCACGACTGCATAACTCCATCAGAAATGCTAACTCATCCTCTGAAAAAGATTGTTGATGATGAATAATTAAAGTGACTTCATTAATATCTTGCTTTAAATAGCTAAGATATAAGTTAATATTATTGAAAATGGAGTAGTCATCAAATTCTGAAGTTTTCCACACATGGAGTTCTTTTATGCGATTAGAAATATCTAAATCTGCAGTGAGATTTTTAAACATATTTAAGTAGCATAAGTTGAAACCATACGCTTGTGGATGAATGGTGATTCTTCTTTTTTTGAAATTTTTTAGAGTACTTATCTGTGTTGCTGGAAACTTCAAAAGTAGTTCAGATGTCAGATCCATGTGTGCTATTGAATAAAAATAATACAGCAATACTTACGTATATTTAGAGTTTTTGAATATGGCAGGAGGTATCATTTTTTCCTTGTTTTTAAAGTTTATTTATTATTGAAAGTTTCAAATTTTCCTCCTCGATTAGATACTCACTATTAGTTAGCTATATTTGTGAGTTGGCAAAAAATATCATGTTTCTATTATGATGTTCACATAGCAGATTACAATGAATACAGTAGGGATGAGTATAGTTGATTATTACAATAACAATGCTCAAATTTGATCTTTTTTAATGGTAATTAAAACCAAACAGGAGTCAATTTTTGATAAGTATGTAGACAAATTTAACATGATTGATATCGGGAGCCGTATATGGAAATTAAACAACTGAAACAGGTAGAAGTCGTTACAGATATTGTATGTGATGTATGCAACCAATCAACGAAATTGGAATTTGGAACTTTATCTGCGCATTGGGGCTATGGTTCCAAGCATGACGGGGAAAGATATGAATTGCAGTTATGTGAGAAATGTTTCTTTTATGCCTTAGCGACATTAAGAAAAGAGCGAGCAGATGAGTTTATGTTTGATGAAAACTTTGACCCTTCAACCCTAGATGGGTTTGGGTTGAAGTGAACCTATCATCGCGACAGGTTCTAAGAATCCAGAAAATACTGACTCAGATCCAAGCCAGCAGCTTCATTTTTAATGGCGAGTAAGGGATTCAGGAAAAATATTGTTCTTTGCTTCAAGGTCACTGAGCTCTGAAAAGGCCTGAATACCGCCTGCGGCTTTAATTCCATCTAAAGCGACAGATAGAGCTTCCTGATCTGACGGGAATGTTTCATCCCATACCGTAGAAGTACCATTTTGGTTTACCACTTCCAGTGTCCAGTCACTATCAGGTAATCGATAAATTAGAATTTCAATTTGCTCATTATCCTCTTGTAAAACTTGAGATAAGGGAGAGTCGATTAAATCATTTTCATCATAATCCAGAGTACTGTCATTATCAGACATCAGCGGCAGCCTTTATTGTATTTAACATCCGTCCATAGTAATGAATGAATTAAATTTTGCCTAGCAGTGGATATTATGGGGTACAAAGAATGGCTAAATTCAAAAAATAATTGCCCCGACAATAAAACAAAATAATCCAAAAATTACCCAAATCCAGACATTCGATTTGGGTTTCTCAGTATGTGATGTATAGAGTGGTTGTTGTTCCTGAGCAGGATTCTCTTGGTTGCCAGCTCTGTTCTTATAGGGTTGGTGCTTGGAATAGGATAGGCCTGTGCCTGGAATACCAACGCTGGTTCGGGTGCCTTTTTTGCCAATATTTAAAGAAGCACCAGGTTTGCCAATGCTCGCGCTACTAATGCCTTTATGCGTCAGATTGATTTTTAATCCAGGTAATATTTTAATACTCTTGCGAAATCTGAAGCCCATATTTCTCCCCTATAAAATTGAATCTACCTTATTTTATGAAGTACAATAAGTATAATTTTATATAATAGACTTCCGTCATAAATCAAAAAACGTACAATTTATTTGATCTTAAATTAATCAGCAAAATTATTTAATTCAAGAGATAATCCTTGGATGAAATTCAAAGATATTCAAAAATTATCAGACGTTAAGTTTCGTAGGCTTACCGGTGTTAGTTGGGCTACATTTAACCTCATGTTGGCCGAGCTAAATAAGCATTTACCTCGTCATATTGGTAAAGGACGACCGCATAAATTACCGTTGGAAGATCGTTTGCTCTTATGTATAGAATATTGGAGAGAATATCGAACATTTTTCCATCTTGGTATGAGTTACGGTGTATCTGAAACGAGTGCAATTCGTATCACACGTGTTATTGAAGATACCTTAATCCGTTCTGGAAAATTTAACTTGTCAAAACAACTTCCTAATCGAGATGAAGTGGATTGGGAAGTTGTTGTGATTGATGCAACTGAAATATTAGTTCAACGTCCAAAAAAAACAGAAGAAATGGTATAGCGGTAAAAAAAAGCGACATACCTTTAAATTTCAGCTATCTATGCACTATACAACAGGTGAAATACTGAGTGTATGTGGAAGTCATGGAAGCATGCATGATTTTAAAATATTTAAAAAAAGTATGAGGAAATTAAAATTTAAGCCCTTTTTTATCGTTGATAAGGGGTATTTAGGGATAAAAAAATTGGGTTTTGGATGCCTCATGCCATCTAAAGCCAAGAAAACTGAAAAATTAGATTCTGAATTAAAAAAGTTAAATAGAGAGATTGGTCGTAGACGAATTCAAGTAGAGCATGTATTTGGAAGGATGAAATGTTTTAAGATTTTATCTTGTGTATATAGAAATCGTCGTAAAAGATTAAACCTGCGGTTTAATTTACTTGCTGGCATATACAATTTAGATTGGGTGAAAGATAAACAATTAAATTGATTGAAAAATGATTTATGAAGGAAGTCTAGTATAATCCAGTTCAGGCGGTGATCTATGACTTTCAGGATAGTCGTTCAGGCCAGCATGCTGAAGAGTTCTTGAAAGGCTGGCAGGGCTATCTAGTCTGTGATGATTACAGTGGTTATAAAGCACGTTTTAAATCAGGCCAGGTGATTGAGGTGGGGTGCATGGCCCATGCACGTCGTAAATTCCATGAACTGCATGTAACTGGGAAAAGTCAGGTTGCTGAACAGGCCTTAGTGCTGATTCAGAAACTGTATGCGATAGAAGCAGAACTCAGGAAAAAGACCGATGGTACAGCGGAAGACCGCCGCGAATACCGACAACAGCATAGTCAACCAGTGATGCAACAACTATATGAATGGCTCAACCAACATCATCTGACAGTGCCATCGAGTTCTCCCACCGCCAAGGCTATCAATTACACTCTGAAGCGTTGGCCAGCCTTAAGCCGCTATCTGGATGATGGCAATCTACCGATATGCAACAATTGGGTAGAGAATCAGATGCGTCCCTGGGCGTTGGGACGCAAGAACTGGCTGTTTGCAGGTTCGCTGCGCAGTGGTCAGCGAGCGGCAAACATCATGACTTTAATCCAGTCAGCAAAGCTGAATGGCTTGGATCCGTATGCCTATTTAAGTGATGTGCTGAAAAGGTTACCGACACACAAAGTGACCCAAATTGAAGAATTGCTGCCGCACTGCTGGAAACCTAAATCGAATTAAAAAATAGGTATGGGATTCAGCGGACGCTTACCCTTAATAACGGATTTGTTTAACGCCAGCATACTTTTTGAAACACCACCCGCAAAAGGTCTATTGCCTTAAATTTCAACTGCAAGCCTTCAATGCCACTAAAATAATTACAATCCAGATCACCCAAGTAATTACTTGTTCACCATTAAATCCCTTCCTAACTTTATTTTGAGAAGAATTATTTGTAGGTATTGATACTTGGGAGTTAGTAGTAATTTTCTGATTATTAGCAGTTGTAATTGGTTTCCGATTTGAACTATTTATAGCGTTATTAGAGGAAGTATTTATAGTATTACTAGTTGTAGAATGTATTTTACTCAAAATAGCTTGATTAGAAGATTTAGCTGTATTAGTAGAATTTGTACTTACAGATTGACTATTCTTTACAGAAATAGATTGTCCAGTTATCTGAGTTAAAATATCTTTATTAGATACTCTTATTGATGAATTGTTTACTGTACTAGATTGTTTTTTATAAGTTAATCGTTTCTTACCTTCAATCTCATCAATTATAAAATATTGACCTTTCTTTGATACAGTAATTGATATATGAGAATACTTATATTTTTTACTCTTATAAGGTGCTTCCATTAAGCCCTTAATACTTACCCATTTACCAATCCAAGAACTATCAGGCTTATCTATAATGGCATCTAAGCCCTCACTCCAAATTGTAATTTTGAAGATATTACCTTTCCAATCTCCAAAATTGATAAATACATATGGCTTGCCATATCGAGTGAAATTTTGAGTCACATCTGTAATCTTACCAATTACTTCAACTTGGTTACCAATTTGTTGAAGGCAAGCATTATAATCCATTGCTGAAATAACTGGATATGGACTTACATACTCATTAACAATAACAGCACGGCTAACATTCTTAGATATAATATGAACATTACTTAAATTAGGTATATTCAGACCAGTAATAAAGTCACTTAAGCTTGGTATACTTTCCAATTTAGTAACATTACATATTGCAGCAAAGTTTTTAACATGTTCCTTTAAAGCCGGATATGTACTTAATAATGCGAATGTTTGAGAGGCATTAGGATTAGTAAAATCTGTCGAACGAAATACAACTGAATCCTGATCCGATTTTGTTTTATCCCAAATAGTAGAATCAGTTGCTAATGCTTTACAGGCCAGCCATAATAATATCAATGAAAATCTATCAAGTTTACTATTATAAGGGTTTAATTTAGCCCGATAAGGGTGTTGAAAGTTAATATGTCCTAATTCGGCACTACCCAAACTTGCTATGGAATCAATGTACATACCATCATAATCAATCAACTGGATTGAAGATCCAGAATTAGAAATCATTAAATTTCCGGTTTGTATATCACCATGAGAAACTGAATTACCCTCTAAATATTCTGATAACTTTACTAAGGCATTTGATAAATTAGTTATATATAATTGATTATCATAATTATCATCAAGAAACTCACCAAGTGTAGTTCCTACAGCCCATGCCATTTTAATAATTGGATATGAATTACCATCTACAATAATTCCCTTAGGCTGGAATTCAAAATCCAAGAAAAATGCAGAAGACAGGCTTTTTAATTTTTTAGAAATTTCTAAATAACGCTGCTCTAAAGATTTTGATTCTTTATGAAAGCATCTTACAGCATATTTTTTTGAGCCACATTCAATTGTATAAGTTAAGGCAAATCCACCACTAATAGCCAAAGGTACACCGAGTCCCGTCTTTTTGACGTTACCTTTTGCTAATTCACTATCTGTTAATAATTTACTATGAAGCTGAAATGCTTCATTGTATTTCTCAAAGGATGGATAACTCATGACTGTATACTATATCTCTAAGATCACCAAAGTAGTGTCGTCCACTTTTAAACTTCCCCTATTACGACTAAATCTTACTAATTTGTTAAATTTTCTATCATTAATGGTAAGAAATATATTAACTAACTTATTATGATCAATAACCATCATAGCTCTATAAAACCAATCTGCCAATGCATCTGTTGCACATATAGCTATTATAGATTCATCATTTGATAAAATTGGTATATCCAAATAATGATTACTATTTTCTTTATTGAAATCGATAGCCCTATTTAATTCAATTTTTGTAGAGATTAATGTCGGATTTGCGTAAAAATCCGGAATATCAAATGTTTTATGATATTTATACTTTCCATTATTTTTCTTGAAAAAAAATATAAAACTATCACCAAATAATCTTGTAATAATTTTTTTATTAACAAGATCTACGTTAATACTAGTAAATGTTGAAAAACTTCCACGCTGATAGGAAGATAATTGGGCCCAGCTCATATTATCAAAATCATGTTCTAATACATACTCTTTGGCTGCATTATTTAACCAATCATCATTAATATCATCACTCTCAATAAAAGAATTACAAATAATTTTTGCCCATAATTGAGAATTATAAGATTCACTAGCTCCATCACATAGAATGAATTTAGCTAAATCGTTGGAGAAAGCAAATGAATCTTCATTTGCTTTCTCTTCCCCAATTTCTTTTGGATGAGTACCCTGAAAAATAACTTTCATTATCGCAATTGAGAAGCTCTTGTACCAATATCAAAGAAATCTACAATATCAGAAGCTTCGGCATTAAAAATAAAGCCTCGTGATTCACCACTTACTTTGAAACCTTTATCTTGTGCATAACCCACTAAATGTGCAGGCAACTCACTAGACATTCTAAATAACATTTTAGAATAGGCATCAGGTAAAACATGTTCGCTTGAAGGTAAAATGATTGGAGAATTACTTAAAGCACTTACGTGTAAATTATAAATCAATACCGGACCATCATTTGTACCAATTTGGCTCAGATGATTAGCGATTTCTTCTGGGTCACCATCGTTAGACTCCCCATCAGTAACATGTAAAATTGTTGGAGGATAACTATCTGGATGAGCATCACACCATTCAGCCAATACTTCAGCCGCTTTAGTTAATGCTGCACGCATAGGAGTTCCACCATTAGCAGTTGGCTCAAACCACATGGGGAATTTAACCGCAACTTCTAATATTCCACCAGCCCCATCATCCATCTTACGTTTACGATCTTCGACTCTAAGTGGATTTTGCTCTAGTAATGAAATTGGGTTCATTACCTGACTACCTAAAGTACTACCAAACCCGTTGGTTACACCTTGATGACCATATCCTAAGACTCCTATATCAAAGTAATCTCTAATACCTTCTGATTTAGAGCATCTTGTAATTAAGTCCATAAGTGTCTTGTTAAGGACATCGGAAACGAATTCTGCTTTAGTTCGTCCTGAAGACATTTTGTCCATCATAGAACCAGATTGGTCAACTAAAAACAAAAATGCTGTTGGCGAAGTTCTACTAATTTGTGCTTCGTGTGACATTTTTTCCTCTTTTTAAATATATCTATAAAGTTATGATAAATACTCTATTGGATTTTATCCATTATAAATAGCGAATTTTCAATAATATTTAGTCCTACATCCGATTTTTGCTGTTGTGCTTGAGCTATACGCTTTTCTAGTGATGCCCTTTGTTTTGCTTGCCCATAATTACTCTTATTTTTAACTTAACAATTTATATTCTATGATTTTTTATTAATTTTGAGTAGACCTTGCAGAGGTGGTCCCACATGTTTGAACAACTAAAAGCTTATTTATAAGTGATACTCTGCTCTAGTTAAGCTACCTTATTTTGTTGTGGTAGCTGGTCATAGTAAAACTCATCTGGAGTCATTTTGTCCAGACTCGAATGAGGTCGTTTCAAATTATAAAATTCAAAATATGCGTTTAATTGCTTCTTCGCATCCAAAACATTGCTGTAGGCTTTGAGATACACCTCTTCATATTTAACGCTCCGCCATAATCGTTCAACCATCACATTATCAACCCATCGACCTTTACCATCCATACTGATTTGAATGCCATTTGATTTCAATACATCAATAAATGCATCACTGGTAAACTGACTGCCTTGGTCTGTATTAAATATTTCAGGTCGACCATATTTTTCAATAGCTTCATTTAATGTTTCTATGCAAAATGTAACCTCCATACTAATCGATACTCTATGCGCAAGTACCTTGCGGCTATGCCAATCAATCACAGCACATAAATAAACAAAGCCTTTTGCCATAGGGATATACGTTATATCCGTAGACCACACTTGATTACTGCGCTGAATAGCCAATCCTTTGAGCAGATATGGATATTTGCGGTGAGCTTGATTAGCCTGGCTTAAATTTGGTTTGCAATATAACGCATTAATGCCCATTTTCTTCATTAAAGTACGTGTATGACGTCGTCCTATATGATGTCCTTGACGATTCAACAAATCACGCATCATCCGGCTACCTGCAAAAGGGTATTGCATATGTAACTCATCCATACACCGCATCAGCTTCAGATCTGATGCACTCACAGGTTTTGGGCGATAGTAATAACAACCACGGGAGACTTTCAGCAGCTGAGCTTGCTTAGATACTGAAATCTGAAGTGAGTCATCGATTAACTTTTGTGGTTGAAGCGGCCCAGTTTCTTCAACACACCTTCTAAAAAATCAATTTCTAATGCCTGCTCACCGATTTTTGCATGTAGTTTTTTTAGATCGATGGGTGGTTCTGTTGGAGCTTTTGATTGATCGAAAGCTTGCGAGGAAGCTGAAATCAGTTGATTTTTCCAGTCGATAATTTGGTTTTGATGAACATCAAATTCAGCACTCAATTCAGCAAGTGTTTTTTCTGCTTTAATCGCAGCAAGTGCTACCTTAGCTTTAAAATCATTTGAATGATTTCTTCTTGGTCTACGTGCCATAAAATACTCCATATATTGATGTTTATAACATCATTTGGGGAGCAAAATATCACTTATAAGTGTTGTTCAAATTTCCTGATCCACCTCTTTGCATTAGTCAAAGTTTAAACAGCCGTAAGCTATATTTTATAAGATTTTAGCTGATTCAAAAATTAGGTAAAACCACACTTTCGCAAGAGGTTTAATATATAGCAGCAGTTCGCAATCAATTGATGGAATTATAGGCAGCTTAGAAAGCCCAGACATTTGATCAAATGACCAGCATGTTGTTCACTGCCGTATAGGCAACTTAGAAGTATTATTTTCAGTTATACTTATGCAATGCTTTGTTGCACAAAGATTTAAAAAATAGAACTCCCCTAAGCGACTCAAATTTAAGTGACAACTTGGGTATGAGCTCGGCCTAATTCCATAAATTTATTTAAACTGCCACACGTGCATGAATCTCATTCACCTGGCTTTGAAAACTCCGTGCACTGAGTTTATCTCCCAATAATTTGATGCAATGCATCTTGGTTTCTACCAAGCTTCGGCGATGATACCCAGACCACTTTTTCCAAATTGCTCTTCCTAGGCATTTAACCGTTTTCAACAATTCATTTCTTTCTAAAGATGTCAGCTTTTTGTCTTTCCAGGGCTTCGCATTTTTTCTTGGCGGAATCACCGCATGTGCCTGTCGATCTGAAATGACTTTTCTGCAGTGTTTCGTGTCATAAGCACCATCTGTATAGACAGAATCAATCTGCTCATCAAGTGGAATTTGATCAAGTAAATCCTCGAGTACTTGTGAATCACTGACATTGTTTGTCGTGAGCTGAACGGTCCGTATTTGCAGCGTTTCAGCATCTATACCAATGTGAAGTTTACGTCATTGGCGGCGATATTCAGGCTGAGGTTTCTTACGTTTCCATTCACCTTCACCTAAAAACTTCAAGCCAGTAGAGTCGACGAGTAGTTGGAGACCATCACGACTTTTTTGATAACGAATTGCAATATCAATATGCTTTTGTCTTCTACAAATAGTCGAATACGAATATCATTGATATTCGGTGCTGCTCAGCCGCAAAGTTTAATGAGGCTCTGAACAAAGCCAGTGACCATGCGTAAAGAGAGTCGAAATAGTGATTTGATCATAAGGCAGCATTGAATAGCCGCATCAGAATAAGTTTGATTTCTACCATGTTTGCCTTTTGGTTGTGCATACCATTGAGTAGTCGGGTCAAACCAGATCAAGATATTTCCTCGATTCACCAAAGCTCGGTTGTAAGAAGACCAATTGGTTGTGCGATAGGTTTTAGGTGCGGGCTTATTCATTTGAGAATTATATTGCTAGATAAGCCTTTACAGATAGGGTTGTGCAGCAAAGCCCCTAGCGGAATAAATGTTATGGGTACAAAGGTCGGCTAATTCTAAAAAATAATAGCCCCGACAATAAAACAAAATAATCCAAAAATTACCCAAATCCAGACATTCGATTTGGGTTGCTCAGTATGTGATGTATAGAACGATTGCTGTTCCTGAATAGGATTTTTTTGGTTGCCAACTCTGTTTTTATAGGGCTGGTGCTTGGAATAGGATAGGCCTGTGCCTGGAATACCAACGCTGGTTCGGGTGCCTTTTTTGCCAATATTTAAAGAAGCACCAGGTTTGCCAATGCTTGCACTGCTGATGCCTTTATGTGTCAGATTGATTTTTAATCCAGGTAGCAGTTTAATACTCTTGCGAAATCTGAAGCCCATATTTTTTCCATTTACAAGAACCAGTTTGGTTTCTATCTCAGTTGTGCGGATACAGTAACATAAGAGTTTGATTCATTCATAGGACTGATCATTTGACTTATCTAGTGAAATATCAGTATGTTCTTTAACATAAGATATTGGCTTTTAGACAATGAATCAAACATCAAATTATTACAATCAACATGCTCAAGCATTTTTTGAAAATACCTATCAGGTTGAGATGGACAGTCTTTACGCACCATTTCTAAGATATTTGCCGGAACAGGCATTGATCCTGGATTTGGGCTGTGGCTCGGGGCGGGACACTTTGGCATTTAAGAAAAAAGGCTATCAAGTTGAGGCAATTGATTATTCTACCGAGCTGGTTGAAAAGGCGAGAGAGCTGACAGGCATCGAGGTACGTCAGCAAAATTTTTATGAGCTGAATGAAGTAGCTAAGTACGATGGGATTTGGGCTTGTGCTTCTCTTTTGCACTGTGAAAGAGATCGCCTGACTGAAATGTTGGCGCGCATATTTAAAGCATTAAAGCCAAATGGTGTGTGTTATATGTCTTTTAAATATGGCGATAAAGACCGTGAGAAAGAAGGGCGCAGCTTTACTGACTTGAATGAGCAGCAAGCTTACGACTTACTCAAACAAATAGATCAGGCTTTACTGTTACAGCAATGGATTACTGTAGATAAACGTCCAGACCGTACAGAAGAGTGGATCAATGTAATATGGAAAAAGCAATCACATGCTTTTGATTATTACCCGCAGCGTTTATACAGTCGTGCCGAGTTAATGAAAGAGCCCTCTTTGATTCCTGCAGAACACGGGATTTATTTTTGGTGGTTCAAAACAAATCCACCGGGAATCCCAACAAAACACTGTATAACGTATCAAGAATACACTTTGTTGTATGTTGGCATATCGCCTGACAAAAAGACTAAACCAAATAGTAAATCAAACTTGAGAATACGGCTTAAAACACACTTTTCAGGTAACGCAGAAGGTTCAACACTAAGACGAACATTGGGCATACTTCTGGCTGAGATGAGTGGGTATCCGCTTAGAAGAGTAGGGTCAGGTAATCGCATGACTTTCACGCATTTAGGTGAACAATGGCTGGATGCATGGCTTGAAGATAATGCGTATGTGTCCTGGATAATTTGTGAAGAACCTTGGAATGTTGAGGAAAAGGTTTTTGAACAAACGATACTGCCACTCAATTTGAAAGGTAATCAGCACGAGTTTAAAGAAACCCTTTCAGCTATGCGTAAAAAAGCCATTCAAAATGCCAAAATGATGGAAATCGCTACGGAAGCAGGATTACAAAGACAGGTGAAGCTTCAACATGTGGCAGGATGATCGCTTTATAGAAAATAATAAACCTACACCCAACGAGCAGCTGAAATTCTTGAAGCATATTCAGCAGATATTGCAGTCAGGGACTTTTACTTCGACATATAAGTTTGCTTTGCTGATCAGTATCACGCGTCTGGCGATTGAACAGGGTCAAGATACCGGTGCTGCCTTGCATTTGGAATATCAGGATATTGCTGAAAAGTTTATTGACCTATACTGGAAACAGTCACTGCCGTTTCAGTTTAACCAGTACGAGCCTTTTACTATTCATCAAAGCACTGGTAAGCAGGCAAAGATCATCAGTGAAATTCAGAATGCACAGCAACAATTCAAGACCTTGGCCGCGTTGAGAAAGGATGTACTTTACTGGAACAGGCTGAAGCGAACTGTTGCGACAACTGTAAAGCAAATGCCGGTAGTATATTTGCAGAATTTAAATGGTCAAACCGTAGAATTTCTCTATAATCTTGAAGATTCCAAGCAGTCCCTCAAGCTGTTGCCCAAGGTGATGTATTGCTTAAGACAATTTAGTGAAATCATTGAAGAGTTGTGTCAGAAACGCTGGATTGATTTCGTTCGGCTAAACAAGCAGAACCTGGTGGTACTGGATGGTTTGCCTGACCTAGATGAATTCATGTTTGCTCCAAGTCGTAATCAATTGGGGCAGGTCGCAGACTTCTTAATTGACTTACAGCAATGCCAGTGTTTTTACTGTGGAAAAAGTCTCAAAAATTCAAAATATGCTGTAGATCATTTTATTCCATGGTCTTTATATCCTGCCGATACCGGACATAACTTTGTTCTAGCAGATGATAAATGTAATTCACAGAAAAGTAATTATCTGGCATCCGAGCGATTCCTAGATCAATGGAGAGAACGTAATCATCTGCATGATCAATCTATTGTTCAGGAAATTTCCCAATTAGGTTTTCTAACCGATCTGCAACGTTCGCATCGGGTTGCCGATTGGGCGTATAAGCAGGCAATAGAGAATAAGTATTTAGTTTGGTTGGGCGGAAAAGATAAGCAAATTTTTCGATCTATTGGTTTATAAGAAAGACCTTAGATCCCTTGTTTATATAGTTTATTGTAGTTGATGATATCTTGGGTCAATGGAAATTGATCAGGATATAATTTGTACCTTTCAATATATATTTTACGTTTCTGGTCATAAATTTTTTTAATTTGCACCAGATCTATATGAAGGAAATCACGTAAATAAATGCTATTTAATACTAAGATTGCCAATGCTTTTGAGTTTTTCTCATTTTCTATAGCCATAAGTGTATTTTCGATATTTTGAAATTTGGTAGAAGACTTATCTAAGTTGTTCTTAGCTATTTTTTTTAGCTCATCATAAAAAATAAAATTTAAATCGGGGAAAAAATAATGTTTCCATTTTTGTGATGTTAGATATTGACTGTATCTCTGTTCGATTAGTTGAAATGCTTGCTTTTGCTTTTGTAAGGGTATATTAGCTTGGTGTTTTAATTTTTTAATATACGGTAAGTATTGAAGACCAAATTTATCCAGCATTTGTTCCAAACGAAGCTTTTCTTTTTGTAATTCTAACTCTTTGATCTTTTTACCAAAGCCACCTCCCACTTTTGAACCGATTAATGCGCCAACTCCTGCTCCTATAACACCTCCAATAACTGGCATAAACACGAGACTCCCTAAACCAAGCCCGATGGATGCACCAACTTTTGCCATGGTCAGACTCCCTACAGTTTTGGAAGAAAAGTCGATAAGAACGTTCTTATTTATCGAGTTTTCATCTCCACCGGCTTTTAATAATCGTTGTCTTTCATTGAATGCAGCTATTCCGCTTGCAATAGGCAAATGTAGATCGAATGAATCTAAGGCAGCATTACCATTTGCCTGTTCGATGGTAGAGTCAAATTGTTGCGATATATCGGCATGACTCAAACCTTCTAATGGCTGTATATTATCTATTCCAATATTTTGATAGGTATCTTCAGGCACTAAATAAGTCACATCTGGATGTGCCAAAGCTGTCATTTTAATGCTGTCTATATCTAGAATGGTTTTGACATTTACGAGATCATCGTCAATTTTTAAGTCCCAGACTTCTTGATTGGATGTGCTAGCCCAGACAATTTCATGGGTTTGTCTATCTAACAGATCACTTACTTTTTGTTCACCAATATAACCGATTAGACGATTTCTAAAGCCTGATAAAGAAGTTTCATCTTTCTCTAACATATTCAACATTAAATAATTTGAGACATCTAATGCTGAATTTAACTCTTCCTGGCTACTAAAATCGACGGCTTTAATTACGCTTGGATCAATACTGTAAACTTGACATAAATACTCACCGATAGCTAAGCCTGCTGGAAAAAAAACTGAATAATCATTTTTCTGATTTTCTGTAGGTAAATGTAAACTTGCACGGATATGCTCACAGCGACTACGATGCAGTTTTATCTTTCTAATAAAAATAAAAATGCTATAGCCTAAAATTGTCACCACGAAAAAAATTAACCAAATCATATAAATTTATTCTTAAGACATATACGACGGTACTTGAGTCGAAAGCTGGCTTTTCAGTTTCTCTACCAACATCGGTATCTCTTCATCATGGTGTGGTTCATATGGCGTATCAATTAAGCCCTCAGCTCCTAATAGCTCCATTTTTCGTGCTTCAATTTTGGAACGAAAGGTAGAAATAATTTCTAAAGGTTCCTTGAGCTCAGTTAATGTAGCTCTAGTTTTACTTAATTGTTCACGAATACGAGCCATACTTTCTTGAAAATACTTCTGATCTGTTTCAAAAGTTAGTAGTGAAGATTTAATGTTTTTAATATAGGTCTTTTGCTCAACGACCGCAGACTCTGCAGTCGTAAAGGCTCGCAAACTTTCAATGGTATGATTTTCTTCTGGGCGCTGAAGTTTACGTGCTAGGTCTTGCATATCAGCTAAATCTGCCTCAGCAATACTAATTCGTTTGTTGCGAGCATCGATATTGTCTTCATGGTTTTTATAAGTACGTTCAATATCATGGAGCTCTTCAATTAAGTTTTTCTCGTCAATTTCTAGTTGATCTATTTTTTTTGAAAATTTGTTTAAATATTCTATTTCAGCTTCTTCTACTTCATTTAAAGCTTTTAGAATTTGCCCTTCATAAAACACACGAGATTTTTCACGCATTTCAATCTCAGCTTTTTCTTTGGCAAGACGTTCAAAATGAATTTGTTGTGCTTTTTTTAGTTCAGCTTCGACTAATTCTTGGCGTTCTTGTTCCTGTTTCGCTTTGGCCAGTAAACGCTCTTCTTCTAACAATTGCTTCTGCTGCTTTTCTCGAGTAAGTCTTTCTTTTTCTTGAATCATTAATATTTCTTGTTTTTTCCGTTCACGTTGGTCTTGAGCATATTGAACCATGATCTCCTCAAATTCTTCCGGAATAGACTGATTAGTTTGTAGAATAAGATCACTGCGTTCCTGTTCTGGCAAATATTTATCGAATGTTCCGAGTTTATATAGCGCCCATTTCTCTTGTAAGCGACTTGAGAAATACATCTGCAAAGTACGAGGTTGCATAAGTTTTGCAGAGATTAATATCGTTCCGAGAATAATTAAAAAAACATCTACAGCATATTTTGTTTGATTAAAAGCTTTTTGATTTTCAAATTCTTCAATGGCTTGTTGCCTAAATATTGGGCTATCCTTTGTAATAGTAATCCCATATTTTTTTAACTCTTCTTCATTGCCACGATCTACCGCTTGATCAAATTTGGCTAAAAAACTTTCTCTTTCTATACGAGTTGATTTTAAATCTGATTGTAATGTTTCTAATTGCCTTTCAATACTTTGAGCAACGTAACCACGACCATATCCAGTGCCACTTTTACCACTGATTTCTACCTGTAATTTTTCATTAGTATTGTTGACTAACTGTTCAAGTTCCGCAATTTTCTTATCACGATTTTCCAGTCCATTTTTTTTCGCTAGAGCAATATTGTCTTTGTATTGCTCCATCATTTTATTATCAATATCTGCTTTAAAAACTAATTGAGTTAAAAAAGGTGCAGTAATATATAAAGATAAACAGACAATTCCAATCCTGATAGCAAATGGAAAATATTTTGCTATGAATGATTTGATACCGGACCATGAATAAAAAGTTTTTTTTGTTAATTGCAAACCATTCAAGGTTTTTTCATGTTCATCTTTTAATAGATCAGCAGATGCCATTGATCGGTCGAAAAACCACATTAGAAGAAAAACGAATCCACCTACGATAGTCCAGCCGACGTAAGGTGAATTAGGAGTAAAAGTACTACCTAAAAACCCCCATGCGAAACCTTCCGACAAAGCAGCAAGAATCATGATAAATGAAATAACTGTAAGATAAGTCGAACCACCACTTGTCAATAAATTTTTATGGTAGGTTTTCAGTGTCAAGAAATCCCATAATTTAATAAGAATATTTGGTTCTTTATTCATAATGTGACGTCGGTGGGTTTAATTTGAAGTTTAGTGTATCTTATTGTAATTTTTTGTGCATTATCGTTTTAATTTTGGTTTGAATTTTTGGTAAAACTTATAAGAATACTGTAATAAGTCTATATAAATAGTTTGATACATTTAAAAATTTTATTTGATAGCTATTTAAAGTGCTTAATTATTAAAGTTCTGTCTTATCTAAGTCTTATGCTTATAGTAAGATTCTCATTTATCAAAAAAAATATTGTCTATGAAAAAAATTGCTGTTGTTGCTGCCGTAATCAAACATGAAGATAAAATTTTATGTGTACAAAGAGCACCATCTAAATATGATTATATTTCTTTGAAATATGAATTTCCTGGTGGGAAAGTTGAGCAAGATGAAACGCCAGAGCAAGCAATTATTCGTGAAATTCAAGAAGAGTTAAACATGGAGATTGTAGTACATTCACATCTTATTACAGTTGACTATGACTACCCTGACTTCAGTATTTCTTTGAATACATTCTTATGCCGTACCAATGATAAAAATTTACAGTTATTAGAACATGTGGATTATCAATGGTTGACTATTGATGAACTAACTATTCTCGACTGGGCAGCAGCAGATTTACCTATTGTTGATAAGTTGCAAAGAAAATGATTCTAGATGCATTGAGTAAAGGGTTAATTACAAGCTTCATTGATCAATCTTCCTACTCAGAAGATATTTATCAAACTAAGTTGGTACAAAATAATTATCCATTAGAAAAAGTGATCAATACCTTTGAAGGTGAGTTAGAACATTGCACAAGGTTTTGGTTCACTACAGCTTTTTTGAGCATGAGTGGTTTTAATACACTTTATTCTTTGCTAGAGAATTTACAACGCAGGAATGTTCCTGGTCGAATTTTAGTTTCTCAGTATCTTAATTTTACTCAACCAGATGCACTAAAAAGACTAAAAAAGTTTAAGAATATTGAGGTCCGTATCGATACGAAATCTGATTTACATGCTAAAACCTACATATTCCAGCGTGAAGATCATATAAGTGTGTTGTTAGGTAGCAGTAATTTAACTGCTAATGCATTGAGTAAAAATGAAGAGCTCAATATTTTTATTCGAGCTTTGCCTCAAAGTAAAATTATGCGAGATATGCTGCTTAAAAAAAAGATTTTATTTAATGATGCACAAGAATTGACTGACGAGTATTTAGCACAATATAGTGAAATATATCAGGCCCAAAAACAATTTGTTCAGAAACTACCACAACAGAACATAAAGCTTTTTAGTTCAATTACACCTAATTTAATGCAACAAGAAGCCTTGAGTAGTTTGGAAAAATTACGAGAGGGCAATGTTTCTAAGGCTTTACTCATCTCTGCAACAGGTACAGGAAAGACTTATCTTTCGGCTTTTGATATACGCAATTTCAAAGCAAAAAGTATGCTTTTTATTGTGCATCGAGAAAATATTCTTCTTGATGCACAACAGACTTTCAAAAATGTATTAGGGACCGATTTTAAATCTGCTATTTTTTCAGGATCTAATCGAGATATAGCTGGGTACAATAATGTTTTTGCCACTATACAGTCTTTATCTAGAGATCATCATTTAACTCAATTTTCACCAGCGGCTTTTGACTATATCGTAATAGATGAAAGTCATCGTTCAGGCTCTGCTAGCTATTTAAAAATTTTAGAATATTTCAAACCTAAATTTCTTTTAGGTATGACCGCGACTCCAGAAAGAAGCGATGGTATTGATATTTTCAAAGCATTTGATTACAACATAGCCTATGAAATCAGGCTTAAAAAAGCCATGGAATGTAATCTCATTTGTCCATTTCACTATTTTGGAATTTCAGATTTAGAAATAGATGGTGAGCTGATTGATGATAATACTGATTTTGGTCATTTAATTAGTGATGAGCGTGCTCGAAAGATCAAAGAAGCTTCAGATAAGTTTGGTACAGATAACGGCGAATTAAGAGCC
Organism: Acinetobacter sp. CAU_H_29a_1; assembly: GCF_058599505.1. Classification (NCBI taxonomy): domain Bacteria; kingdom Pseudomonadati; phylum Pseudomonadota; class Gammaproteobacteria; order Moraxellales; family Moraxellaceae; genus Acinetobacter; species Acinetobacter sp. CAU_H_29a_1. The sequence continues at coordinate 3,418,292 of NZ_CM178655.1, read as the reverse complement.
TTAGTTTTTTGTTCTAGCGTTAAAGAAGCGAAAGAGCTTGCAGGGAAAATGAATCTCTTAGGGATTCAAAGTATAGCTTTAAGTGGTGAGAATAGTACGGAACAGCGAACAGCTGCGATCGAGTCAATCAGCTCGGTAGATAATCATCGTATTGAAATGATTTTTACGGTTGATATTTTTAATGAAGGAATTGATATTCCTAAAATTAATCAAGTAATTTTTCTACGAGCAACAGAGTCATCGATTATTTATGTCCAACAATTAGGTCGTGGACTACGAAAAACTGCAACTAAAGAATACCTTACCGTTATCGATTTTATTGGCAATTATGAAAAGAACTTTCTAATCCCAATGGCTTTATTTGGTGACAGCTCATTTAATAAGGATCAATTGCGAAAATTAGTGACGAGTGGTGGTTCATTATTACCAGGTGCATCGACGATTCATTTTGATGAAATTGCTAAAGAAAGAATCTTTGCTTCGATTAATAATTCTAATTTTCAAATGAAAAAAGATTTAGTGAATGATTACAAGTTATTAAAGACTCGGCTTGGTCGTATGCCGATGATGATGGATTTTCTACAAACCGATTTGCGAGATCCATTTAGTTTTGTAAATTATGCAAAATCTTATTATTCCTTTATAAATCCGATAGAAAAAATCACACCAACTTTAAATGAGTTCGAAGAGGCATTATTACAATTCTATGCTCTAGAAATTAACAATACAAAGCGTGTACTAGAATCATTACTTTTAGAGAAAATTATTCAATATGATCAAGATGTAATAGAGGTCGAGACATTCCAACATGAAGTAAAGGAAAGATATCAAATCAGTGTATCTAAAGATGATTTGGTATCCATACTTAATAATTTAAATATGGTTTTTAACCCGACTAAATATTTTAAAGATCATGGGGCAATGATCTCTTTAGGGATAAGAAATTCTTATTTTTTTGCTTCTAGTGATTTAAAGAAAGCTCTTAAAAACTCTACTTTTAATAAATTCTTAAATGATAATGTGCAATATGCAATCAGTAAATATTTTAAAGATTTTGATATAGTTAAATTCAACCATGGTTTTGTTTATTATGCGAAATATGGACGTAAAGATGTATTCCGTATTTTAAATTGGGAAAAAAATCAAAACCCACAAAATGTGGGTGGATATTTAGCCAGTAAAGATAAATCAAATTGCCCAATATTTGTCACCTATCATAAAGCAGATGATATTTCTGATAGTACAAAATATGAAGATAAGTTCATTGATCCGCAACATTTTCAGTGGATGTCTAAATCAAAAAGAAAAATTTCTAGTCCTGATGTTCAGGTGATTTTAAATGCACAGCAACAAGGAACATTGCTACCTTTATTCGTGAAAAAAGATGATGATGAAGGTGTCGATTTCTATTTTATCGGTTTTCTAAGTTATATCGAAGGTAGTGCACAAGAGACTTTAATGCAAACAGATGCTGGTCCTGTTTCTGTTGTTAAAATTGATTTTAGAATAAATAAGCCTGTTGAAAATGGATTATATAAATATCTTGTAAATATATGATATGTATAGTTCAAACTTAATAGGATATTGATTTTGGAAACCGAGAGTTATCTGCTGGGTTAGATGTTCTGAATCTTTAGAAAGAAAGCCAATTATCTCGGAAGATAATTGGCTTGAGCAAAGAGTTTGGCTATCCGCTTATTCGTCGGTCATCCCAATAACACGGCACTACAATCAAATGGTTCTCATGTAACCGAGACCATAATCTTATACCTAAATCCCGCTGCATATTTTGGACTGTGAAATTGGAAATCAGCAGGGTAGATTTCATATTGTCATAACGACTATACAAAACCTTATGTATCATCTCCAGGCGTTTTTCATGCCGGTCATGCAGGCCATATTCATCAATCACCAATAACTCAAAACTGGAGAAATGGTCGATGACTTCTTTCTCAGAGCGTGAAGCATCTGACCAGGTGTCCATCATTTTTTGAGCAATTTCTACACTGGTATAGTAGCGTGCAGATTTTGTACTGTTATGCAGAATGTTGCGAATAATTGATGCGCTCAGATGGGTTTTACCTGTACCCGGTGTACCAATCATCAACATGTTCGGATTATGGCCAGAAATAATCTGCTGTGCAAAAGCCTGACATAGTTTGATGGCATTGTCTTGAGCAGGACATGCAACTACAAAATTCTTGAAGCCACGGTCCAGATAGCGTTTATTGAGCCCTGAGTTTTTGATTTTCTGTTGTAGCAATCGCTGTTGCAGTTCATCCTCATAGGCTGCATGTGAGTGATGGACGGCTTCTTTGGCACACAATTTACAGAGCCTGTGACCTGCAATTTCCATCAGGGGTGTATGATGTGTAGGACAGAGTGTTTCCGTTGTTTCTGGGTGAAACTGGAGTGTTTTAAGCATGGTATTCATGATCACTCTCCTAAATCCATTTGGAATTTTCTAAAAAATCCTCATTTTTTTCTTCAAAATTTGAAGATGAAGATGAAGATGAAGATGAAGATGAAGATGAAGATGAAGATGAAGATGAAGATGAAGATGAAGGGCATGGTTCAAGCATGACTTGAGTAATACTCGGGCTCTTCTCAGGAGCTGTTTGAGCATTTACTTTTCGTTGCTTGGTTGATGCTTGAGCATTACTTGCGGATTTATTCCAGCGTGCTTGAGCTGCATTTTTAGCTTTATCAGATTTCATCTGTTGATTTTGCAACGCTTGGTTTTTTAAACTGGTTAAAAAACTTGAAAGAATTTGTTCAGATTCGACTTCAAATAATTCCAATGCTGTCAGCGTATTCAACAAAGTTTTAGCCTTGGTATGCTGCGGTAATTTCGTGATGCTGCATACCGTTGCTAAATCATGAGGAATAGCTCCATTTTTCCAGAAATCCATCATTAACAGCAGTGTTGCACCGATTTGCTCTGCAGTCATTCGTGCAAATTTTGCCTGTAAGTCGCCAATATAGAGTGGCATCCAAATTGAAATATCTTTATGCATGTGTTCACCTTTTTTATAGGTATAGAGGGGCTAAGGTCATCGATTGGATGACCTTGTATATTTATTAGATCAGGGAGCTAAGCTCATTAACCGGAGGCGAGCCTGTTGGGCCAGGTCGTCGTAATGGGCTTGTCCATCATCCAGCATTCGCTGTAGCCAAAGTCTCAACGCCTGGTGATCATCGAAGCATTTATTGATTTCCAGCAAAAAGGCCAGATTATGCAGTTTGGGGATGTGTAACTCATGAATGAGTTCACGCGCGACCATATCTGCTTCTGGGCTAACGACTACACCGCTAAAGAAAGCCTTACTGTTCATGAGCAGGCTCCTCTGTATTTAGTCTTTCCAGCATGGCTTCAAAAGCACTGCCATCACGACGTGTGACGTTTGGAATGTAGCGGCTGTAAACACGGAACAGCATTTCAGTGGTCGAATGACCTAGCTGACGTGCAATCCATTCAGGATTTTCACCCGCAGATAACCAAAGTGTGGCAGCTGTGTGACGTGTCTGATAAGCACGACGAGGCGTTAATCCTAAAAAGCGCAGGATAGGGTGCCATACACGCTTATTAACTAAACGGTAGTCTAGAGGACCGCCATCACGGTTGCAGAAGACGAAGTCCGATTTTCCGTTGTTGAGGCTTTTCTGTTGCAGAAAGGCTTGGTACACCCGGTCATTCATCTGGATCGTGCGGTCAGAACCATACGTTTTGGTTCCACCTAAAACACCATTCACAAGTGCTTCACGGATATGGATTTCACGACGCTGTAAGTCAATGTTTTTCCATTGAAGACCATCAATTTCACTGGTACGCATACCCGTAAAAAAACGGATGGTGTAATACGGTTTAAAGTCATCACGAACCGTTGTAATGATTTGCTGAACTTCTTCAAGAGAGAAAGGGGTGACCTCAATTCGACTCTCTTTTAAGTTGTTTATATTTTTATATGGTGATTCAAAACCATATCGTTCAGCTGCGTCATTGAGTATCATACGTAAAGGCGTCATGATTTGATTGATCCTCGATGCTTTCAGACTTGTTTGATTTTTTCCGTGTGTCACTTTGGCGAGGGAGGCACGGAAGTCAATCAAGTCTGACTTCTTAATTTTCGAAAGAACTTGTTTTCCAAAAGCTGGCTTTAAGTAGTTCTCAATCACTATTAAAACCTTCTGTCGGTAAGACATGCGCCATTCAATTTCTTTCTGTGTAAACCACACTTCAACATAATCATGAAAAAGTGGAACATTACTTTGTACAGCAATTTGCAAACTACGCTTTGCTGTGAACTCTTCGATGCGCTTACTTTTTGGAAAATATTTTCCGTATTCAAACGTACCTAGAGTGATTTCAGCTTCAAGTTGGTCGAGTCGTTTTTTTAAAATACGACGGTTATAAGGGTTATCAACAAGTGTTGTTGTTTCACGACAACGAATGCCCAAATAACGGAAGTCAACAACCAACTTTCCACTGCGGGCTTGTATGCTCGCCATTGGTTAACCTCACTTTAAAATTATTGCAGTGCATCCATGCTTAGGCCTGTGAACTTCAGCATTTCAGTTTCAATGCGTTCCCAAACAAAAAGAATTTTGCGTCCACCAAATGGGCGAATGTAGTGAACACCTTCAATGAAAACGCTATCTTTGAGTTGGTTGCGGATAGTACGTGCGTCGTACTGAATTTTTTCAGCCAATTGTTGGGCTGTTAAGTAGGTATATGTCATAATTGTATTCCTGTCATAATTCATCGGATGGAAGTAATTTTTCATCCTTATAGCTAAAATAACCTTAAATTTAATTAAATGCAATTAAATTTTCATGGTATTAGAGGAAATTTTAATGGTTGTTTGTAAGCTGCCTATTTTGTTGGCGGAGCGCAAAATGCGTGTTGCAGATCTAATCCGTGGTACTGGAATTAATAAAACAACATTGCACAAACTTTATAATGGAGATTTAACAAGGATTGATTTGGATACAATTAATCGCATTTGCGACTACTTAGATATACAAGTAGGGGACTTATTTGTTTTTGAAAAAGATATTTAAAATTAATTATATAAAAATCTTTTGGTCACAAATGGTCACATTGAAAAGTATGTGGCCTCAAACCTTATCATGAGTCTCTAAGGAATTTCATTTTTTACTCTTTGATATAAAAGAGTGGCTTTTTTCGTCAAAATTGAGCTAATTCAGTTTTTTTATGTCGTGATTTTTGGTCACAAATGGTCACATCTAAAATTCTATGGACATTGATAATTTACTCATTGGTAAAAAAATAAAAACATGAACCGAGAATTAGAAGCTTTATACCAAGAAAATGAAGGCTAAATTAGATCGTAAATTAAGCTTATTTGACGTCATTTAGTGTTATTTTGATGCCTAAGGACACGTAATGGTCACATCTTGGTCACAAGGTCTAGTTTATTGGAGAGTGGTAGGTAGGTGCTGTGGCAGTTGTGAGTAGAGTAATTTTCTTAAAAACCTAATAAAATCAACAATAAAAAACCCCCATCTTTCGATGAGGGCCTTTTTGAATTTGGAGCGGGAAACGAGACTCGAACTCGCGACCCCAACCTTGGCAAGGTTGTGCTCTACCAACTGAGCTATTCCCGCGTATTGAGCAGTTTTTGCTAAAACTTACACTAAAAAATGGAGCGGGAAACGAGACTCGAACTCGCGACCCCAACCTTGGCAAGGTTGTGCTCTACCAACTGAGCTATTCCCGCGTATTGAGCAGTTTTTGCTAAAACTTACACTGAAAAAAATTTGGAGCGGGAAACGAGACTCGAACTCGCGACCCCAACCTTGGCAAGGTTGTGCTCTACCAACTGAGCTATTCCCGCATAGCGCTGTATGATACAGCAAGCAAGTTCAGGGTCAATAGCTTTATGAAAAAGCTGAGTTTAATTGCATAAAATAAAGCCAGTTTTAGACGATGCCTTGAGATTTTTTTAACTTTTGCTCGTGAAAAGTTGTGCCTCATGCTAGCTGAAAGGGTTTTATGCATTCAACATCTTGAAGGAACAGGTATACTCTGAACGAATCATTATTTTTGGAGACAGGTATGAGCTTGGAGCAGCAATTGATTGAACGCTTACAACAGCTTTCCCCATCACATTTAGAAGTCGTGAATGAATCTTCTGGTCATGGCGGCTATTTTCCAGGTAAAGAATCACATTTTAAAGTGATCGTGGTGAGTGAGATTTTTGCGGGATTACGCTTAGTTCAGCGCCATCAAAAAATTTATGCGGTAGCAGGAGACTTACTCAGTCCTGGTAAAATTCATGCTTTGGCTATACATGCTTTTTTACCCGAGGAGTGGCAAGGACAAGACACTTCTAGTCCAAATTGTGCACATGCCCCGAAAAGCTAAGCAGAGATTCAGTCATGGAAACACAATTATTGATTAAGATCGTGCATATGAGTGCGGTCAGCTTGGCATGTGTCGTGATTTTGGCGCGTGCCATGACGCTATTTAAAGGCGTCCAAGGCAATCAGCCTAATCCAGCGGGTCGAACGGCTTTTGTTGCTCTTCAGCATTTAAGTATGCTGGTGATTGTACTGACCGGGATTGTCCTTTTAGTGATGAAAAACTTTGATGTGCAAACATGGTTTTATGCCAAAGTGGTTTTATTTTTAGTGATGTTGTCCGCTTTGTCGAAGGCTTATAAAAAAGAAGACAGCATTTTACTTACACAGCGCCGAGCGGGCTTATTCTTGGCCGTGGTTGCGATGATATCCATTTTAGGTTTAGTCATGATTAAACCAAACTTTGGCTAATTGTTAGACATAATCATCGGCACAGCGATTGTTCTGCGCTACACTGCTATCTATAGCGGAAAAATAACAAGAGGGAGGGGATTTCATGCATACACGTGTGGTATTTAATCAAAAAGGTGGTGTCGGTAAATCCAGTATTGCAGTGAATTTGGCGGCAATTAGTGCACATCAAGGCTTAAAAACCTTATTGATTGATCTCGATCCGCAAGCGAATTCGAGTCAGTATGTGCTGGGCGATGACGCAACGTATTCGGCAGACAAGCCAGCCTTAGAACCCAATATTGAAAACTATTTTGAAGAAGTGCTTGGAACGACTCAAAATAAAAGTCTATTGGGAAGTGCCATTGGTTCGATCCTCAAAGGGCGAGCTAAAGGTTTAGAAAGTTATGTACACCAATCCCCTTTTAAAAATTTGGATGTGATTCCAGCCAGCCCAAGCCTCGGGGCATTGGCTTATGCTTTAGAGTCAAAACATAAAATTTATAAACTGCGTGATGCCTTACAACAGCTTGCTGGAAAATATGATCGTGTTTATATCGATACACCGCCAGCCTTTAATTTCTTTACTTTGTCGGCACTGATTGCAGCCAATAAAGTCCTGATTCCGTTTGATTGTGATGTCTTTTCTAAACGTGCACTGCAAACTTTGATCGAAAATGTGCTCGAAACTCAAGACGATCATAATGATCATTTGGAAATTGAAGGCATTGTGGTGAATCAGTTCCAAGCGCAGGCCAAACTTCCGCGTGAAGTGGTGCAACAGCTGAAGGACGAAGGTCTTCCTGTACTAGAAAGTATGTTGCCCCCATCGGTGCTGATGAAAGAATCGCATCACAAAAATTTACCCTTAATTCATTTGGCACACGATCATAAATTGACGCAGGCCTATCAATCATTGTTCAATGAGATTGAGAATAATAAATTGCGAGATTCAGCATGAAAAAGATCACAATTGCTTTTTTAATGGGCAGTACGCTGTTATTGAGCGCCTGTGCCACAACGGTTAAACCGACTTATGTCTCTCCTACACAGTATCAAGCTTTGAACTGCCAACAGTTACAAGCAGAATATAATCGGATTCAGCAACATTTAGATGAAGGTGTACCTACTGCAAAACGTACGGGTGTTGGCGTGGGTCTAGGTCTGGGTGGTGGATGGAGTCATGGTGGCGGTTGGGGCTTTGGTCCAAGCGTTTCAGTCAATATGGGACAATCATCGAATACCAAAAAAACTGAAATTTCACGACTTTTGGGTCAGCAAGAGGCGATTGTACAGGCTGCAAAATTCAAAGGCTGTGCAATTACCGTGCAAAATAAGACGAATTAATGCCGCATTTATTCATTCTGCTGAAGGGTTCAACCTTTCAGCAGTCATTAAAATCTTAGCAAAATGTTTCGAAAATAATCTCAATAAAACAATGTGCTATCGTTTTACCATGCACTTTTCTACCTCATGGGTTCTGTGTTTTTTTTGGCTTTGACTTGAGGAAACAGCTCTTTTTCGGCTAAATTGCGCATCTTTAATGCTGTTGTTGGATGTCTATGATTGAGAGTTGGCTGTTTGTATTGGCAATGATTGCTGTCTTGATGATTCCGGGACCAACCAATGCTTTACTCGCAAGCTCTGCACATCAGCAAGGTCTGGCGAAGACCAGCTTACTTGTACCCGCAGAACTGTTTGGGTATTTCTATGCCATCAATTTATGGGCACTCCTGATTCATCTTAGCACCCCGACTTGGCCTTATCTGATAGACCTTTTACATGCACTCAGTGCAGTCTATGTGTTCTGGCTGGCTTTTCATTTGTGGAAAAGCTCACACTTAGAAAAACATAATCAACGTTTTACCTCGATTCGACCTAAACAATTATTTTTTTCAACTTTGAAAAATCCGAAAGCGGTCTTATTTGCTGCAGGTATTTTTCCCTATGAAGCCTGGGATAATCCCACCAATTTCTTTTTGGTCTTTGCGGTGTTTAGTCTGGTGTTATTGCCAACGGCACTGTTCTGGATGTCTTTTGGCCGTGCCATTTTATCGGGTGAGTCCAAACAAATAAAAGCCGATCTCTTATATAAAGGATCGGCCATGTTGTTGGTGGTGTGTATGTTTCCCGTGATTCTACGCTTTTTTGCTTAAGCTTCAGTGGTTGATTTTTTCTTTAATTTTGCACGAATAAAACCAATGATCCCCGGCAAGACACTAATAATAATAATGCCGAAAATCAGATGCGTGAAATTGTCTTTGACCACAGGCACATTACCAAAAATATAGCCTAAAGTAATGAATGAACCAATCCAGCAGAATGCGCCAATTAGGTTATAAGACAGGAAAAATTTGTAATCCATTTTTCCTGCACCTGCTACAAAAGGTGCAAAAGTCCGCGCAAAAGGGATAAAACGCGCAAAAATAATGGTTTTACCACCATGTTTTTCAAAGAATTTTTGTGTATTAATCAGGTGTTGTTTATTGATGAAACGGGACTCGATTTCAAAAACACGCGGTCCAATATAACGGCCAATGTGATAATTCAGCGTATCGCCCAGTACAGCCGCGATAAAAAGTAAAACACCAAGAGTCCATGGGTTCATTGCACCTGTGGATGCAGCTAATGCACCTGCGGCAAATAATAAACTGTCTCCGGGTAGGAACGGCATGACCACCAAACCTGTTTCCACAAAGATGATGAGAAACAAAATTGCATAAATCCAAACCCCATAGTTGGTGATAAACTCAAGCAGATGGTCATCGACATGTAATATAAAATCAATCAGTTCCATGGGGCACAAATAAGCAAAAGAGTGCGGAAATCCTAGCAGTCTCGTTATCAGAAGTCAGTATTAAAACGTAAATAAATTTAGCTATCAGTGTTCTTATCTTAAAAGTATGTGTGATGAAAATGGATATTTATTCTAAAAATAGAGAACATTAAGATAGCTACAACTTCAAATAAAACGTATTTAAAGGTGTAAAAATATTTAATCGAAATGTTGTGGCCAAAAATATTATCAATCAACCCAATACAGATGTAGTTTTAGCTTTAATTCCCCGTGTACTGATGGCTTATATTCTCTTGTTGCAAGCTAGGGAAAAATTTCAGCTTATAGCGTAACTTTAGGGTATATGGGGGCTTGGAGCGCTATTACCTTTAACCATTTTAGTTGAGTTTGGTAGTGGCTTAGCGCTGTTATTTGGTTTTCAAGCCCACTTTCCTGCGTTTGGCTTAGACCTATTTAGTGTTATTACCGCGTTTATTTTTCACGATGGCGCACAAGCCAGCATTAATTTTATGAAAAATTTTGCCATGGCAGGTGGTCTATTGTTTCTAATGCTGCATGGTGCAGGAAAAATGAGTCTAGATCATTTGATTGAAAAATAATTCAAAATGAAAAGCAGCATGCAGGATGCTGCTTTTTTATTTACAAAAAAGTACGGTGTGGACGTTATTTTTTTTGATCAAGATCAATAAAACATGAGGAAAATAAGATGAAAAAATCTTTTTAAAATAGGGTTATGTATTACAAGTTTAAGTCTTGCCGCTGGCGCATGGGCCAAAGATGATCATATCATTTTACAAGAAGCTGCAAAGAACCATGTCTCTGTGTCAGCCATTGCAAAGCTCAAAGATGAAACTGCGGTCACTTTAAAAGGGACACTGCTGAAACATCTCAATGAAGACAACTACGAGTTCAGCGATGGTATAGGGGATATTTTGCTGGATATTGATGACGATTTATGGAAAGCATCCAATATTAAAGCAGGCGATAAAGTACAAGTGGTCGGTGAGGTGGATACACATCGTTATAAACCGACCGATATTGAAGTCGTTAAAATAGAAAAAGTTTTGAAATAAACATCAGGCACGCGAAAGCGTGCTTTTTGATATAAAAACCATTGGGTTTTAAGTGTTGTATAAAGCTTGTCCGAATTATGTGCGTTATGCGCGGAAAAATGCTAGAATACGGCGCTTATATTCGTTTGCCTTTCATAGTTGTTTGTCATGACTACCAATACTCAAATTACTGAAGATCGTATCCTTATTTTGGATTTCGGTTCTCAATATAGCCAGCTTATTGCACGCCGCGTACGTGAAGCTGGCGTATATTCTGAAATGTATGCCTATGACATGTCTGAAGAAGACATTCGTGCATTTAATCCAAACGGTATCATCTTGTCAGGTGGTCCTGAGAGCGTACACGAAGAAGGCAGCCCACGTGCGCCAGAAGTTGTGTTCAACTTAGGTGTACCAGTTTTGGGTATTTGCTATGGCTTACAAACCATGTCTGCACAGCTTGGCGGTAAAGTTGAGCCGGGTACTGTACATGAATTCGGTTATGCCGAAGTAAACATCCAAGTTCGTGACAAGTTGATTGGTGATCTTGAAGACACTAAAGACCAACTTAAAGTTTGGATGAGCCATGGTGACAAAGTGACAGCGATTCCTGAAGGTTTCCAAATCACTGCAAGCACACCAAGCTGTCCAGTGGCGATGGTTTCTGATGAAGCGCGTCGTTTTTACGGGATTCAGTTCCACCCAGAAGTAACGCACACTGCAAAAGGTGCAGAGTTATTATCGAACTTTGTACACAGCATTTGTGGCTGTCGTAGCCTGTGGAACTCTGAAAACATCATCGATCTACGCGTTGAACAATTACGTCAACAAATTGGCGATCAAAAAGTTCTGTTAGGTCTGTCTGGTGGTGTGGATTCATCAGTGGTTGCTGCACTTTTACACCGTGCAATTGGCGATCAATTGACTTGTGTATTCGTTGACAACGGTCTACTCCGTTTGAACGAAGGTGAGCAAGTGATGGACATGTTTGCGAAAAACATGGGTATCCGTGTGATTCGTGCCGATGCTGAAGAGCGTTTCTTGACTGCACTTGCAGGTGAAGTTGATCCTGAGAAAAAACGTAAAATCATTGGTCGTGAGTTCATCGAAGTTTTTGCTGAAGAAGCACGTAAGCTTGATGGTGTAAACTTCCTTGCTCAAGGGACAATTTACCCAGACGTGATTGAATCTGCTGCAACCAAAAATGGCAAAGCGCATGTGATTAAATCTCACCACAATGTGGGCGGTTTACCAGATGACTTAGCTTTTGAATTGGTTGAGCCAATCCGTGATTTGTTTAAAGATGAAGTACGTCGTTTAGGTACAACTTTAGGTTTACCGTTTGAAATGCTTTATCGCCATCCATTCCCAGGTCCAGGTTTGGGCGTGCGTATTTTGGGTGAAGTGAAGAAAGAGTATGCAGACATTTTACGTCTTGCAGATGACATCTTCATGCAAGAGCTTCGTGCAAGTGGTTGGTATGATAAAACTGCACAAGCCTTTGCTGTATTCCAACCGGTGAAATCTGTTGGCGTCGTCGGTGATGGCCGTCGTTATGCATGGGTGATTGCACTTCGTGCCGTTGAAACGGTTGACTTTATGACAGCACGCTTTGCACATCTTCCTTATGATCTTGTCGATAAAATCTCAACGCGTATCATGAATGAAATTAAAGATGTTTCTCGTGTTGTGTATGATGTGTCGTCTAAGCCACCAGCAACGATTGAATGGGAGTAAAACTGGGCTTTCATGAAGCAACGCTTCATGCCAGTTTTACGCCAAAGGCTACGCCTGTGGCAGTAAACGAGAAATTACTCTTTGAAAAGGACGCTTAGGCGTCCTTTTTTATATAACGAGGTAGGGAGAGACGGATGAATTTTTATCATTGGTTAATACAGAATAAGAATCTTTCAAAGGCTACAGCTTTAAAATATGATTTAGTTATAAAAAATAGAATTAATGAGTGGTTACCTAGTTATGAGTTACCTCAAAACAGCATTGAGTTTGAAGCATTAAAGCAGACAATTTTTACTTTAGATATCTATCAAGATAGAAACCGAGTGGGGAATAATATGTATTCTTCTGCATTGAAGCATTATGGTGACTTTTTAAAAGAAATTGATGTTAATGATGAGTCAATATTTACGGAAAAACAAATATTTACAACAGATGCTGAGCGTTTGGTTAAAGTCAGACTGATTCAAAATAAGTTCAGGAAAAAGCTTTTTGATTTTTATCCGTATTGTGCAGTCACAGGCTTTAGTCATAGTAGATTGTTAATTGCATCCCATATTAAGCCTTGGGCAAAGTGTGATGGAAATGAAAAAGTAGATGTTTATAATGGATTCTTATTGTCCCCAAATTTTGACCGTCTATTTGATCAAGGATTTATTACTTTTCTTGACACGGGGATAGTTCAGATTTCGAAAAAGCTCAATGAGGTTGATAAAGAGTTCTTTTCTATTCCAACACATTTAAAATTGCACTTGGATGTAAAACACCTTCCTTATCTACACTATCATCAGAATGAAATTTATATGGGATAGGCATAAAAATTGAGAAATCTGTATATTTCATTTATCAAAAGGGCTTACACAATAATATTTTTCTTATTTTCAGTTGGTCGTAATCTTTAAAAAAATAAAGAGGTAACAACATTTTTACATCCACGCATTGCCTTGTAGTTAGGTTTTGAAAACACAAGATATTGTCCCAAGTTTAAGAATCAGCATTCTATTTTTAGGGATGTGCAGTTGGGAATCTGCTTGTTATGATCTAGGACATATGGATCTGTAATGAGTAAGCACATGACGAATAATAATTATACTGAACTTTCACATTTGGATGACTGTGAAAAATACGTAAATCAATTCATTCAAGAGTTTCCACTGAGAAGTGCTGAAATAGGCCAAGGGACGGTCATCAATCGCGCGCTGCCAAGTCGCCATAAAAGAATGATTGGTGCATGGTGTTTCTTAGATCACGCGGGCCCTGTAACCTTCCCACAAGGGGATGGTTTAGATGTTGGCCCACATCCACATATCGGTTTGCAAACCTTTACATGGATGATTGAAGGCACCATGATGCACACCGATAGTTTGGGTAGCAAGCAGCTGATTCGTCCAAAACAGGTCAACCTCATGACCGCAGGACACGGGATTTCCCATACGGAAGTCGCACCAGATACAGAAACCAAAATGCATGCAGCACAATTGTGGATTGCATTGCCCGATGCACAAATTGCTGTTGAACCCCGTTTCGATCACTATCCAGAACTGCCAGTGGTGGAAAAAGATGGGGTAGCATTTACCATTTTGGTCGGAGAGTTCTTAAATACCACCTCACCTGTGAGTGTCTATACTGAGCTGTTAGGGGTGGACTTAAGCGCAGCAGAAAGCACCAAAACCCGTTTAACACTCAATCCAAACTTTGAATATGGCTTTATGGCTTTAGAAGGAACGGCTACCGTCAATCGGCACGAACTGAATGAGGATAATATGGTGGTGCTCGAGCAGGGTGTAAGCGCGATTGAAATTGAAATTCATGCTGGTAGTCGCTTGTTGCTGTTAGGTGGTGAACCGTTTGAAAGTCCAATTCTACTGTGGTGGAATTTTGTTGGTCGTACTCAAGCAGAGTTGAAAATTGCACGTGATCAGTGGATTGCACAAGATGAACGTTTTGGTTCGATTCCTGACTATGAAGGTCCGCGCTTAGAAGCTCCAGCATTTCCAGACCAAATGCGCGCTTCAAAATAAAGGGAATACTGCGACAAGTCGTTCAACAACAGAATAGGTGGACAGTTTCAATACTTGAAACCTATTCAAAATAATATCAATGAAAAATAGGATAATAAAAAAATGGCAATAATTGCGAATGCAGAAGTCAAAACATGCGTCGAAGCATGGTCTGGTGAAGTAAGCAGGGGACAACACCAATTTATTACCGATAAACCAGCGTCTTTTGGCGGTCAGGACAAAGGCCCAGCACCTTATGACTTTATTTGTACAGGTTTGATTTCCTGCACCATGATTACCCTACGGATGTATGCACAGCACAAAGGTATTGAGTGGGGGGCTTTTAGTGTCGAAGCAGATTTTAATGCTAATAAAGAAGGCCGAGAATGGATCAGTCGTCGTTTGTCGTTTGAGCAAACATTGACAGAAGAAGCACACCAAAAAATCTTAGACATCTGTCAAAAAACACCAGTCACTAAAACTTTATTACGTTCCGTCGAGATTGAAACCTCAATTGTTTAACTCGCTTGACGGTTTTTTATAGGCGGTAAAGGATTTTGTGCGACTGGATATTCATGTGTATCGACAGGTACAAACTCCAAATTTTAGCGTAAAGTGAGTGCTAGATTTCAATTAAAACAAAAGGTAAAACAATGATCACCCTGCACCATTTGGAACATTCACGCTCTTTACGCATTTTATGGGCTTTGGAAGAGTTAGGGCTGGAGTATGAGGTGAAGTTTTATAAACGCCTACCGACCTATGCTGCGCCACCTGAGTTAAAAAACATTCATCCCTTAGGTAAAGCACCTGTTTTGACCGATGGTGATTTGGTCATAGCAGAATCTGCGGTTATTTTGGAATACCTACAAGCCACCTACGATACGGAGCACAAGTTTAAACCGCAAAATCCAAAGGATTTAATGCAATACAACTACTGGATGCATTATGCCGAAGGCTCGTTGATGCCATATTTGGTCATGACTTTGGTGATGAGTAATGTATCCAAGCATGTTCCCTTTCTAATTAAACCGATTGCCAATAAAATTTGTGATGGGGTGAAAGGTGGCTTTATTAATCCACGCTTGAAAGAGCACAGTGCATATTTGGAAAATTATTTATCTCAACATGACTATTTTGCAGGTGATTTTTCCTTTGCTGATATTCAAATGAGCTTTCCTGTGGTGGCGATGCAAGAGCGGGTAAAAGCCCATAACCCTCAAATGGTTGCTTATGCACAGCGCATTCAGCAGCGCCCAGCATTTAAAAAAGCCAAAGAGCTCAGTGGTTTCTAGTGGGTGGTGATGATTTGAACCTGATTTTTTTGCCCGGTGCATCGGGCAATACGGCATTTTGGCAACCTGTTATCCAACTCCTACAGGACGATTCAACTATAGTCGTCGCTTATCCGAGCTTTGGTGGTTATGCTGATGATGTGGATGTGCAAAGTTTTGAAGGCTTACAAGCCGATGTGTTGAATCAAATCCAACAGCCTTCTGTGGTTATTGCGCAATCCATGGGCGGCATTTTTGCAGTACAAGCTGCCCTAAAAAAACCTGAGCAGGTGCAGGCTTTGGTACTTGTGGCAACCTCAGGCGGTATTGATTTAAGTCCTTTTCAGGTGAAGGATTGGAGAGAGGATTATCAACAGAGCTTTATGGTTCCTGATTGGTTTGTTCAGCATCAGTCTGATTTGACGGATAGTCTGGAGCGTATCCAGTGTCCAGTTTTGTTGATTTGGGGCGATGCAGATCCGATTAGCCCTGTTGCGGTGGGGCAGGCCTTACACCGTCAAATACCACATGCTGAATTGCATATCGTGTCACAGGGTCAACATGATTTAGCTTATGTGCATGCGGCGCACGTTGCGCAATTGATTCAAAATTTTCTTGCCAAACTCAGAGTATAAAAAAGGATGCCGAGGCATCCTTTTTTGTTTTAGCGTTTGACCACAATCGAATCAATCCCGCTATGTTGTAGGGTTTGCTGTGCAATCACCGCGGCTTCTTGCGAGTCATATGGCCCTGAAATCACGCGATACCATGTTTGGCCGCCTTCAACGGTTTTGACGACATCGGCAGAGAGACCATTTAAGATAATTTCTGCACGACGTGCATCGGCACTGTCAGGGTCAGGGTAACTGCGGACTTGCAATATAAAACTTGGCGCTTGCGGTGTCGGTGCTGCTTCGGTTAAACCCGGTTCAGCAGGGGTGCTTTCTTCGGCAGCAGGTGCTTCAACAATCACCACAGTGCTTGGATTATCTTTGGTTTCAGGAATGGCTTGATCAGGAATTGGCGTCACTTGCTGCTGTGGCAGTAGGTCATAGAAACGGTAGTCTTTATTGGTTTCTTCTTGATAATGTTCCGAAGTGATTTGCCCTTTCGGCTTCACTGGTGCCCAAGGTTTCCACAGTAACAGTGCTACAGCAAAACAGAGCACGATTAAAATGACCACAAGTGTACCGAGCCAAGCTGGAATCAGTGGCTTTTTGGGTTTGTTCGGTCTTTCAGATACACCGCGCTGCGTTTTTCCAAACACGTGGAAACCTCTTTTCTTCTAATCAATATGAGGGACTGGCCCATTCTCTTCTTTATTTTAGTACTTGGCCTCAAGGGATTAAAAGAGGCGTCATTGTAAAATAAAGAATCGCTTTGCAAAATTCAAGTTTCACAAAGCGAGCAATACATCAGGGTTGATATGGCTACTTCGGGCAAAGCCCTTCATCTTGTGACGATGTGCAAAGCGTTGCTTTTTACATCGTTACCTCAAGCATAGCTTTCGGTCTTGCAGCCATGTGTGAAGCTTTGCTTCACTTATTACATGGCTTCAGGTGCAGACACACCTAGTAACTCTAAACCATTACGCAAAACTTGTTGTACGTTTATTGAAAGTAATAAACGGGCTTGCGAAAGGGCAATATTCTGTTCGTCGATAATTCTTGTATTATCCAAGTTATACCAACCATGGAATAATGCTGCGAGTTCTTTCAAATAGTTACCCACTTGGTGTGGTTCATAGCTATTTGCAGCACGAAGCACAATTTCTGGATAGGCCGCAAGTTTGGCAAGAATTTCAGTTTCAGCGTCAAGAACTAATAAGGTCGCATCGTAATCAGCTACTTTGCTACGATCAAAAGGAATGCCTTTTTCAGGTGCTTTCACATCGACCATACGATTGACACGTGCATGCGCATATTGAATGTAGTACACCGCATTGTCTTTGCTTTGTGAAACTGCAAGGTCTAAGTCAAAGTCAATGTGTTGCTCAGACTTACGCATCACGTAGTAGAAACGCGCAGCATCGTTGCCCACTTCTTTACGCAGGTCACGTAAAGTCACGAACTGACCAGAACGAGATGACATTTGTACCATCTCGCCACCACGCCATAGGCTGACGAACTGAACCAATAGAACGGTGAGTTTTTTCGAGTCATACCCTAAGGCATCAATCGCGGCTTTAACCCGTGAAATATAGCCATGGTGGTCTGAGCCCCAGATATCAATAATATCGGTATAGCCACGTTGTAATTTGTTCAGGTGATAAGCAATGTCAGAAGCAAAGTAAGTGGTTTGTCCATTACGACGCTTCACAACACGGTCTTTTTCATCGCCAAATTCAGTTGATTTGAACCAAATATTGCCGTCTTTTTTGTATAAGAAACCACGTTGTTCTAAAGTGGCTAACGCTTCATCAATTTTATCAGTGAGTGATGCTTCGCTGAACCATTGGTTAAAGGTTACACCAAACTCGCCCAAGTCATCTTTGATGTCATCTAAGATCGCATTCAGCGCTGCTTGGTGGAATACGCGGTAAGCTTCACCGATTAAGCTTTGTGAATTATGGATTAAACCATCAATGTGCTTTTCTTTGTCGCCTGAAAGGACAACTTTATTGCCTTCGGCATCGAGTTCTTCTGCATATTGCACATCTTCAGGGACATCTTTATAGACGTCTGCTACAGGGCGGACGTAGGCATCGCCATCAGCATCGATAATACTTTGCGCGATTTCTTTAACATAATCGCCTTGATAGGCATTTTTAGGGAAAACCAGTGCTTGGCCTGTTAATTCGAGGTAGCGCAAATAGGTAGATGTTGCAAGGATGTCCATTTGACGGCCTGCATCATTCACATAATATTCACGGTCTACCGTTGCACCTGTTGCCTCAAGCAAGGTTGCAACCGTCATCCCATATGCTGCGCCACGACCATGACCAACGTGCAAGCTAGACGTTGGGTTGGCAGAAACGAATTCTACTTGGATTTTCTTCGCAGCATTGGCTTGAGTGCGACCAAACTGATTGCCTTGCGCTTGAATTTGATCAAGTACAGCAAAGCGTTGGTCAGCATTTAAAAAGAAGTTAATAAAGCCAGGGCCTGCGATTTCTGCTTTGCTGATGTCCGCCACTTCAGGCAGTGCAGCAAGAATTTTTTCGGCTAAATCACGTGGCTTCATACCCGCAGCTTTAGAGGCAATCATCGCGATATTGGACGCGAAGTCACCATGGCTTCGGTCTTTGGTACGCGTCAAAGTACTGCTGTTGTTCCAGTCTGCTGGAAGGACGCCTTCAGCTTGAAGGTTTTGTACTGCGTGCTCGAGAGCTGCTTGGATTGCCGTGTTCATATTCAGTCGAAAATTTAATGTCGCAGAAAAACGCTAAATATAGCAAATTTCCGCGTCTTTAGGTGAATCCATTTTTATAGAATAAAAAATGTTCAAAAACTGCTAAAGATTGCGCTGCAATAAATATGAAAAGCGCAGTATGATGAAAACCAAAACGCATACTTTTAAGGATAAAACGTGTCTGAACAGCGGCCGATGATCATTGGGAATATTCCCAAGTTACCAGCAAAATACGCCATGTTTATTTTGCCGTTTTTTATCTCATTTTTTATGAGTGGCATTATCTCGATGATCAATCTTTGGCGCAATTTGGGTTGGGTGGACAATTTCCTACAGGTTTGGCTGTCCGCATGGATGATGTCTTGGGTGGTGGCTTATCCTGTAGTGCTCATTGTGCTACCGATTGTGCGCCGTTTGACCGGTGTGTTTGTTGATATGTCACATTTGAACCCACCCAAATAACCTCCATTTTAGCTATTTTCACGGCATGAGACAGGTTTGCTTAGGAGTTCCGCATTTTGGTTTTGAAAACGATACAGTTTGCTGGCATGAAAGAGCTTAATTACTTTGGCACTGGCAAGCTGTTGTTGAAAACGACTCAGGGTTTGGCGTTGAAATGGATCAAAGGGATTGCCATAGTTTTTGTTGTCGAGTAAAAACTGAATCTGTCCTGCTTCTTTATCATAGCCATATAAGATACGTTTGCCTTGCGCATCTTGAAGCTCAAATGTAGGCGGATGACTGCTGATTTTACAATTCAGACGTAGTGAGAGCACAAAGCCTTCGGTCGATTTGTTTTGTAGCTGATAAATCCCTTGTTTTTCATTCTCCAAATAGACCCATTGGTTCAAGGGTAAATTTGCACTGAGTTGCTCATATTGCTCGATGGTGGCTTTACTGATATCGACAATGCCTTTGGGATCGATTTCAGGCAGTTTTTCGTTATGACCAAATAGTCCTGTAATTTTATCACTCACTGTAGTCTGCGCTGTAGAAATGGATTGGCATGCTGTCATTTGTGTGAGGTAAAGACATGCGAGGCTCAACAACCTCAATTTTTTGATGATCATTTTTAATATAAAGAAGAAATAAAAGCGTTAGCTTAGCTTGAGCTTTATTTAAGTTCAAATTTTATCCATGCGTTATTTGACCGAAAGACTGTCGTAAACGTCCTTTTTACGTTGAGTTGGTTTGATTTTTATTTTCAGACTAAATCGCTTTGATAATTGCATCACGCTTATAAATATCAAAAGACGAGCAAATGGCGCTAAGCTAGTAGCCGAATTAGATGCATAGATTCTCCCCATAGGTTCATCTAAATCTATGTATAACGAGATAGGTAATGACGACAGAATATTTAAAGACAAAACAACCCTTATACATCCCTTATGCGGGCAATACCTTGCTTGAGTTGCCGCTGTTAAATAAAGGATCGGCATTTACGGAAGAAGAGCGCACTCGCTTCAACTTGCATGGTTTAATTCCGCATGTTGAAGAAAGCATTGAAGAACAAAGTCAGCGTTCTTATCAACAGTACTGTGCTTTTAATGATGCGATCAATAAGCACATTTACTTGCGTAATATTCAAGACACCAACGAAACCTTGTTCTATCACCTCATTGAAAACCATTTAAGTGAGATGATGCCAATTATCTATACTCCAACGGTGGGTGAGGCCTGTCAGCGTTTTTCGGATATTTATCGTCGCCATCGTGGTACATTTATTTCCTATCCAGACCGTGCGCATATTGATGACATCTTGCATAACATCAACAAGAAAAATGTCAAAGTTATTGTGATTACCGACGGCGAGCGTATTTTAGGCTTGGGCGACCAAGGCATTGGTGGTATGGGTATTCCGATTGGAAAGTTGTCGCTCTATACCGCGTGTGGGGGTATTAGCCCAGCTTATACGTTACCAATTACCCTCGATGTCGGGACCAATAATCAGCAGTTACTGAATGACCCAATTTATATGGGTTGGAATCAACCGCGTATCAGTGGTGATGAGTACTATGCTTTTGTCGATGAAGTGATTGCTGCGATCAAGCGTCGTTGGCCGAAAGCCTTAATTCAATTTGAAGATTTTGCGCAAAATAATGCCATGCCGTTATTGAATAAGTACCGTGATGAAATCTGTTGTTTTAATGATGATATTCAAGGTACCGCAGCCGTTTCTGTGGGCAGTTTGATTGCTGCATCACGTGCGGCAGGTAAACAGCTCAAAGATCAAACCGTTGCCTTCTTAGGTGCGGGTTCAGCAGGCTGTGGGATTGCTGAGCAAATTGTTGCACAGATGAAAGTTGAGGGTTTAACTGATGCCGAAGCGCGTGCACGCGTGTATATGGTCGATCGTTTTGGTTTAATCACTGAAAATCAGCCGAATCTACTCGATTTCCAACGTAAATTGGCGCAAAAGCCAGACGTAATAGCGGAATGGGGCAATGCTGAAGAGGTGATTTCACTGCTCGATGTCGTGAAGAATGCCAAACCTACCGTATTGATTGGCGTATCGGGTCAGCCGGGCTTATTCACTGAAGAAGTGATTCGTACTTTGGCTTCGAACTGTGATCGTCCGATTGTATTGCCACTCTCTAATCCCACTTCGCGTGTCGAAGCCGTGCCAGCAGATATTATTCACTGGACGGACGGCAAGGCTTTGATAGCGACAGGCAGTCCTTTTGCTCCTGTCAATTATCAAGGCAAAATTTATAATATTTCGCAATGTAATAACTCGTATATCTTCCCAGGCATTGGGTTGGGCGTGATTGCGGCCAATGCAACCCGTGTGACCGATTCGATGCTGATTGCATCGAGTAATGCTTTGGCAGATTGCTCACCGATGTTGACCAACCCTACAGCAGATTTATTGCCTGAGATTGATGAAATTCAGAAAGTCTCTAAGCTGATAGCCTTCAAAGTGGCCAAAGCAGCAATGGATGCAGGTGTAGCCCCAATTATTAGTGATGAGCAATTGCAACACGCGATTGAGAAAAACTTTTGGAAGCCAGAGTATCGTCACTATAAACGTGTTGCCTTCTAAAGCTGAAAATGAGATTGAACAAAAAGGAGCGTAATGCTCCTTTTTGTTTTTTGAGAGCTGCGTCTTCATTAACATTATTTTACTAGATTAAAAAAAAGACATTTTGTACACTCCGCGCACAAGTATAAAAACCAATAACTTAACAATGATCATGTTCAATTCTATTTATAAAATGCTGGAATCCTTTGGATTCGGCTCACAAAAACGTGCTTTGCATATTCATTTTTCCAATTCGGCTTTGAACACACAGGTGTTTATTCAGCGGATTGAGGGTGAACATCGCATTAATCAGGGCCTAAAAGCTGAAATCCTATGTTTATCGACCAATGCTTATTTGCCTTTAAAACAGTTCATTGGTGGGCGAGTCGCGGTTGATCAGGTCACGGATGTGGGGCAGCTTTCTCGTCTGACGGGGGTGATTACCAGTGCCAGTCAGGGGCAAAGTGATGGCGCGTTAACTGTTTATAAACTGACGATTGAAGATGCAACAGCGCTGTGGCATAAGCGCAGAAACAGTCGTGTGTTTATGAGCAAAAGTGTTCGTGAAATTACTGAAACTCTGTTTAGCGAATGGCAAAGTCACAGCACGTTATTTGCAGCCAGCTTAAGCCTGAACTTAGAGGGTTTGAGCCGTGATTATGATGTACGACCCTTTGTCATGCAGTCTAATGAAACCGACGCTGAATTTCTCACTCGACTATGGCGGAGTGAAGGGATTAATTGGTTGATCGATGAACAAGCTCCGATGGTGCTCAGTTCGTCGGAACCGATTCAGGTACAGCAACTTCGTTTGATGGATGATAATCAAGCTTTTACAGCACTGGGTCGTCGTACGATTCGTTTCCACCGCAGCCATGCCGCTGAGCCTTTTGATAGCATCACCAGTTTTATTGCTGAACGTCACTTACAGTCCACCACGGTACAGACGCAACGTTGGCAAGCGCAACATTTAGCTCAAGATCAGAGTCAAGCTGTATTGAGTGCGCATCAGCACAGTGATCAACAAGACAATGAAAGCTTGGGTCTGGAACAAGTCTGGTGTGTTAGTCCAGCATGGACAGCTGATCTACAGGGTGAGGATCAAGCCACGTCTGCCAATAGCAGTCAACTAGATCGTCTTAACCAACAACTGAACCAATATCACGAGCTTCAGGCCAAATATTTCACAGCAAAAAGTAGCGTTCGCGATGCGCAAGTGGGCTATTGGTTTGAAATGGTCGATCATCCTGAAATAGACCAACATGTGTCCGCAGAGCGTGAATTTCTCATTTTAGGCAAAGTTTTTTATAACCAAAATAATTTACCCAAAGAGTTGCTACAGCAAATCAATCTGTTACTAAAAGGAAGTCGCTGGCAAGGTTTGAGTGAGGAACGTCAAGCCAATGAACTCTTTGTCGTACGCCGTGAGGTCAAAATTGTTCCTGAATATCAAGCGTGGATACACCGTCCAGCAGCTTATCCTTTACGGGCCAAAGTCGTCGGGCCTGAAGGGGAAGAAATTTATGTGGATGCATGGGGGCGAATTAAAGTTCGTTTCATGTTTACGCGTAGTGATGACCATGCTCATGATGGTGGCGCGGGTGCAAATGACAATGACACGGACTCGGCATGGGTCGATGTATTGACTCCATGGGCGGGTGAGGGATATGGCGCACGTTTTCATCCGCGTGTCGGAGAAATTGTGGTCATCGACTTCTTTGAGGGGGATGTCGATCGACCTTTTGTGGTGGGACGTATTCATGAAGCGGAGCGCCTCCAAACCATGTTTGATGTGAAAGGGACATTGCCTGCGACGAAAAAACTCAGCGGGATTCGTTCACAAGAAGTTGCAGGGCAAGGTTTTAACCAGCTGCGTTTTGATGATACGACAGGGCAAATTAGTGTGCAGTTACACAGCAGCCATGGAGCGAGTCAGCTCAACCTTGGCAACCTGAGTCATCCAAAAGCAACTGAAAACAGTGATGGGCGTGGTGAGGGGTTTGAGCTAAGAACGGATCAATGGGGCGCCATGCGTGCAGGCAAAGGCCTCTTGATTAGTACCTATGCACAGGATCAAGCGGTTGCGGATCATTTGGCTGCATCAGAAGCCCAGTCCATCTTGCAGCAAGGTCATGACAGTATGCACATGTTGAGTACTTTGGCTGTTAAACAACAGACTGATGCATTGAATGTGATCAATCGTCTGCCTAAATTGATTCAGTCTGTAGAGTTAAAAGGGGCCAATCAAGCACTCCAAGCAACCGTTGGTTTATTTAAAACGGCAGTTAGTCAGGATCCGATTTCGGCATTAAAAACGTGCGGTGGTTTTCTTGAGGATATTCAAAAATTTGGTCAAGATACGGACAATTTGATTAATGAATTTAAAGACTATTTTCGGGATGCAGAGGCTTCAATAGACAATTTAAAAGCCTTTATTGATAACCTCGAAGAACATGGCACAGATGCTTTGAAAAGTCAGTTGAAAGGTGTGAAAGAAAAATTGAATGCAGATCCATTCGCCGCTTTAAAAGATGTTGGCAAAGTGATTGCCAATGTCGAAATGAAAGACTTTGATCTGACCAGTGCTTGCGGAACCTTTAATAAAGGCAGCAAACTGAATGTTAATCCCATGCAGGCGTTGGGCTCCATGCAAGGTTTTATGGAAGGTTATACTCAAGGCCTAGAAAAAGCTCAGGATGACCAGCAACAAGCTCAAGCGAAGATCTTTCGTCAGGCTTTAATGCTGTTGGCTTCCCCCAATGGTATTGCCTTAACGACGCCTGAAGATATTGTATTACAAGCTACTCAAGACATCGCTGAAAGCGCACAGGGGTCCATTAACTTAAGTGCCCAGAAGAATATTATTGCGCATGCGCAGGATAAGGTGAGCTTATTTGCTGCACAAAAAGGGCTAAAGGCATTTGCTGCAAAAGGAAAAGTTGAATTACAGGCGCAAGATGATGCGATAGAGGCGATTGCGCGTAAGGTGATTAAGCTGATTTCAACTGAAGATAAAATAGAAATAACCAGTCCGAAGGAAATTGTACTGACTGCTGGTGGTTCACAGCTCAAAATTAATGGGGATGGGATTTTTACGATAACAGGTGGAAAGTTTGAAAGTAAGGCGGGTCAGCATAGTTTTGTGGGTGGGGCAAAAGTATCTTATGAGGTTCCTGAATTACCAAGTATGTTTTATGGAAATTTTCTTGTTAGGGATCAGCAAAATAATCCAGTAAAAGGACAAAAATATAAATTAACCTTACCATCTGGACAACAAATTTTAGGAGCGACAGACGATAATGGTATGACAGTAACTGGATATTCCTCATCAAGTGATGAAAGTTTGAATTTGGAAATTATTGAAGAAGTAACCCAAGACATTTGGTTCCAACCACAAACAACGTATGAGTATGAACAGCTTAATCATATAGATTCTCCGCTAATTGATGAAGATAATGGTGAAATAAATGAAGAATAATTTTTTGGTTATTTTCTTGATATCTATAGTAGTTTATGGGTGTAACTCTTCTGATTTATCAGATGGGGGGAGTTTAAATTATAAAAAATATGAATCAAAAGAAATAAAATGTGGGAAGAAAAGAATTAAAATTCTTTCGAGTTGTTATGATTCTGAGGAGGGACTTGTTGATAGAGGTAGTGGAGGAATCGTTAGACAATGTAGAAGTAGTAAACTATTAATTGATGAAAAAACTGTAATTAACTTACCAATAATAGATAAAATGAATAATAAGGAAAAAATAATCTTAGAAGAAGGGTATTTAAGCCCTATTAGTTTTTCATGTATAGAGCATGAAGGAAATAGTTTTTTTCTCCTAAATCAAGGTGTCTCAAATAACATCAATGCAATGACTGTTGAAGAGGTTAATGAATTTAGAAAACCAGTTGTTTTAAATTTAAATGGAGTTATTACTCCAAAAAAAGACGCTAAAAGAATTATAGATAATATGAAAATAAAAAGAATAAAAGTTATATCTGCTAATGCAGTTTATGGGGAAGAATAATGTCTAATATATATGAGATATTGCGTCCAAAAAAAGGTTATGCTTATACAGATGAGCAAATTGTAGATTACTCTTTGATCAGCATTCCTATACCAACCAATAAAAAAAATAAAGGAAATTCTAGAATATATGGTGATATTGAAGAGGCTAACTTTAAGAATATAGTCGACATTATTATTTCGCTATGTTCGAGGTATAACCTTGATTATAAGGAAACGGCTTATACTTTATTAATTTGTTTAGCAGAATCTGGTTTTAATCCAGATGCAGCGGCTGGAACCACCAGTGCCGCAGGACTTGCACAATATACAAAGGATACAGCAAATGCATTTAGAAAAAGAGCTAAAGAGCTGATTGGTGTAGACATTGATATGAGAGGAAACAATGTTTTTGATGCAACGATCGGATCATATGGTGTTTTGGTTGCATTTTTATTTAATAAAGAGCTGGCTATTAATTGGGGGTTTAAGCCTAGTGATGAGAAATACTGGCAATTAATATATATGCTTCATCATGATGGTCCAGGATATTATAATGATGATCGTGGTAAGCAGCGAGCATATAATTTCAAATGGAGGAAGGATGCAATTAGAGCGTATGAAAGAATTTTCAAACAGAAATTAGTAGTATTAACAGCTCTACTGAAGCAAAAGGTAGAAACCAAAATTAAACTAACGGATAATAATGGTTCAGATGTTGAGAATAAAAATTATATTTTGGCAACTGTTAAAAATTCGAGTAATGAAAAGCCTTCACATTTATCAATGGATAGGGGTAATGAAACGGAAATAAATGTTATTTTTGGGAAAACAAATTCAAAAGGAGAGACTAAATCTATACTCTCAAGAATTGGTGATGAAATAATTACTATTATACTTCCTGATAATTACAAAGATTTAATACAGACTAGTTCTACAGCAGGATACGTTGTAAAAAAAGGGGATACTCTAGAAAAAATTGCTAAATCTAATGCTACAACCGTAAATAGAATTATAGAAGATAATAATATTCAAGATAAGAACAAGATAAAGGTTGGTCAGATTCTATTTTTTGGTGTGAGTGAAAGCTATAGTGTGAAATCGGGTGACACCTTAGCAGGAATTGCTAAAAAATTCGGCACTACTATAGAGGAAATAGCAAAAGATAATAAGATAAGTAACATAAATAATATTGCAATTGGGAAGAAACTAAAGATAAATAAATACTTGAGGCACAAACCATCTAATAGTGCTTTAAACCAAATTTTTAACAATATTGGTTTAGGTAATTTAAATTTAGATATTCTTGAGTTTTCGAAGAATCACACAGCGAAGCCGACCGGTAGTATTAGTAACAGTGCTCAACAATTTAATAATATGATTGAGTTGAGTACTCCAGTAGCAAAAGAAGCTGTTAATAATCAAAAGGTAAAAGAGCCTCCAAAAATTGATAAAAATAAAACGCAATTGAATGGGAATACAAAGGATGTGAAAGTGAAAATATCTGATGGGATGGCTGTTATTTATACATTTCAAGATATGGATTATGGCCCGTTTGAAGAGCCCAAAGAAGGATATACTGTTTTCTATGATCATTTAGGTAACAAACTTTTTAGCTTCAAATCAGGAAGTAGAGTGTCTAGTAAAGCTAAAAGTAACGCTGATGGGATGTTCACTGGATTTTATACAATTATTTCCGGTGGCACTAGGACAAGTCAATTGGGGGCAGCATATGGAACTACAAAAATTCGTAGTACTGATACAAGGGCTCGTTGGGTTCATGGAGGAGGCTCTGGCTTAAAAGATCCTTACGCTGAAAAGCAGGGCTGGCGCGTTACAATGGGTTGTACTCGTGCGCAGAACAAGGATGTTGAAAATTTGGCAGAAAAAATCATAAACTTTCAGCGTCAATATCCTAATATAAAAATTAAATACATTCGCGATAAAAAAGGAACTTACCCTAAATGAGAAAAAATAAAATGAATTATATCTTTTTTCCTTTTTTAATGACAATTAGTACTTGTATTTATGCTGATTTTGGATTGATTCAAGATAAAGACGGCTATGTTAATGTTCGTGAATCGGCAGATTTGAGCTCTAAGGTTATATCTAAACAGAAGAATGGAGAAATAGTTTCATGTGTGGATGATATTGTGAATAATTTCTGTTTTATTAACTCATCGTCTGGTGTGAATGGTTATATTTATAATAATAGAATTAATAGATTTGATAGTTATAACAAAATAAAATTAAAAAAATATGATGTTAAAACTGTTTTATATAGGAATTCTTTATATACAGTTGAGATCTCATCGAAGGATGCGGATTTGAATTCAAAAAATTATTCCAAAAGCCTAAAGGGGAGCGAGTTATATAGTTTGTATAAAGGGAAGGCTTTTTATGGTACGGATGGTGACCTCCCTACTGTAAACTTTCTTCAGTTGAACAGAATTGTAGTTAAGATCCAAGAGCAAAAAATCATTATTAATTCAGATCAATTGGAAAACTATTTTTTTCCAAAAGATGGGCTCAGTAGTAAGAATGAACTTGCTGATTTTCAGATTTATCAGAAAAACAATGATTTATACATAATCAACTCATTAAGTAGTGGTGGGGCTGCTCAATATAATATTGCATTACATATTAAAGATGGGAAGTTAGTGAAAAATAGCGTATGGAAAGCCGAATTGTAAAAGATTAGCTTAACTACAGTAGGCCATTACTGTAGTTAAGCATTAAAAAATCACCCTTCCAAAACTTCTTCCAACAGCTCCTCACTCGGCGCAAAATAATAAGCACCATCCACAGGAGTCACAAAATGAAGCATACGGTCATGGATTCCATCACCACTGGTGCCAAACATTCGCAGTAACATCGCATCAATAATGTTTAAATCTTTCGTATAGGCAATAAAAAATAAACCTTGCTCACCTTTACCATCGCCATAAGGAAGCGAGTGACGTAGGATTTCCATTTCTTCGCCTTCATCATCTTCAACCACGACACGTGCAACGTGAGAATTTTCAGGCTTAACGTCATCATCTAGTTCAATACTTTCAAGTTTTGTCCTTCCAAAGACTTGCTCTTGAGCATCAACTTTTAATTTTTTCCACTTTTCCAAATCATGACAATAGCGCTGTGCAAAGATAAAAGAGCCATCTGCGAATACTCCTGCATCTTCACTTAATAAAGTCGTTGCAGCACGATCATCGGGGAACTGCGGGTTTTCAGTACCATCAATAAAACCAGTCAAATCTCGACCATCAAAATTGCGGAAACAGACTCGTTCATCTAGAACATCAACTTTATCTTGGATACCTTCAAAGAACGATTGACTAAGGGCAAAACAAATATCGGTACGTTGGGCCGCTATATGAATTAAAACATCCGCAGGTGAAACAGGCATATTGAAAGAGCCATAAATGGGCTCTAGCTGTTTAA
Source organism: Acinetobacter sp. CAU_H_29a_1 (assembly GCF_058599505.1). NCBI lineage: Bacteria > Pseudomonadati > Pseudomonadota > Gammaproteobacteria > Moraxellales > Moraxellaceae > Acinetobacter > Acinetobacter sp. CAU_H_29a_1. Next base: position 3,388,847 of record NZ_CM178655.1, on the reverse strand, counting down.
ACCCTGCAGGCGCTGTAGGATGAAGTTGTGCCCAAAGTTCAGGGCCAAAAGCAACAGCCGTTTTAATTTGCGCATGTGGATGTTGGGTAATAAGGCGATCACGAGTTGAAAATAAATCTTCTAATTTTTCTTTAAGTTCATCAATACTTAAATCTTTTAAACGTAAAACAATAAAACGGGCATGATCTGAAGGTAATGGTAGAATTACAGATTGGGCGGTCATTCATGGCTCCTAAAAAAATTGTTATTTCTATTGGCTGTACTTATTGTGCCTTATGCAGTTTCTGCTTCATAGCCTTAAGTGATAAATTCATTAATGAATAATAACCCCTAAAAGCATGAAAGATCATATAATCTAAAGGTCATTTTTTTCTCAATACCACTATGTCATTTCAAATTTGGCTGGGCTTTGTACTCGCATGTTGGATCATTAGTATTTCTCCAGGGGCAGGGGCCATTGCGTCAATGTCGAGTGGCCTTAACTACGGTTTTCGGCATGGTTATTGGAATGCGCTGGGTTTACAACTCGCCTTATTGGTGCAAATCGGTATTGTGGCGGCTGGGGTAGGGGTACTCTTTGCCACAACGCCTTGGGCATTTTGGGCCGTGAAGTGGTTTGGTGTGGCTTATTTATTGTATTTGGCTTATTTACAATGGATGGCACCCATCCAATCGATTGAAATCCAACAAGAACAACCAACTAAATCGCGCTCCAAATTGGTGATGTATGGCTTTTTGATCAATATGAGCAATCCCAAAGCAATCGTATTTTTATTGGCGGTTTTACCGCAATTTTTGAATTTGTCTAAACCGCAGTGGAGTCAATATGCGGTGATGGCTGTCACGATGGTCACGATTGATTTGATTGTGATGGCGGGATATACGGGGTTAGCAGCGAAAGTTTTAAAACTCTTAACATCACCGCGACAGCAAAAATATCTCAATCGTACTTTCGCAGTATTGTTCAGTTGTGCGGCGGGACTGCTTAGTTTGGTTCATCAGTAAGTTTAGTCTGCGTCAATTCTACTAAAAACTGTTGTTCGGTAACCACATGTATACCGTGCTGACGAAATAGGGCGGCAGTAATTCCTTCCCCTACAATTTTTTGCCCAGTAAATGAGCCATCATAAATACCATCGCTGCCACAGGATGGGCTATTGGCTTTGAGCACAGCATGGGTAACGTGATTGGCTTGCGCTAATGCTAAAGCTTTGTAGGCACCTTGAATAAAGACATCGCTAATCTGATGGCCATCTGAGGAAAAAATCTGTGCGCGGCCTAATAAAACATCAGCACCAGACCCGTGGCGAATTTCTGCTGCGGGACGCGGGGTTGGAAGTTCTGCACTGACTTCAGGACATAAGCTGACATAATTTTTATCGAGCAAGGCTTCAACTAACTGAGAGACTAAGCAGTCTTTGCCGTCATAACGGACTTTTTGTCCGAGTAGACATGCGCTGATAAAATAACGTTGATGGATCATTTAGTTATGTCAGTTTTTTAAACTTCTGCGCGATAAAAATCAACGCAAACAGAATCGACATGGTTAAAACAATGCTGAGTCCTGTAGAGGTATTCAGCCCTGCGCTGGACCATAAACCAACTGTCACCCCAATTTGCGCAATCACAAAGGCCCAAATCACCATTTGTTTTGGAGAGTGGGCAAGCAGTCGAGCGGTAAGTGCTGGAATGACAAGCAAAGCACCCATCAGTAAAGAACCCACTGCACGAAGCGCCAAAATGGTAAATAAAGCCAGTAGCAACATAAAAATCAAACGTTGCCATTTCGCACTGACACCTTCACTGACGGCCATATCAGGATCGATCGCGATCTGAATTTGAGCTTGCCAACTTTTATAAAGCACTGCCAATGCAACAACAATAACAGTGGCAAAAACGGGCAGGTCTGCCCATGTGATCGTGAGCAAATCACCAAATAAATAGCTGAGTAGCTCAGGTCTTAAGCTTGGAATATGTTGAATAAACATCAGACCCGAGCAGAGCAAGGTCGCAGAACAGAGTGCGAGTAATGCGTCATTAGGTAACCGTGGATCATACAAAACCCAAAGGATCGCCACCAACAAGCCCGCAATAAAAGCCACACCCATCCACAGGGGCAACGCCATTGCTCCTGCAATCGCGACACCCAGTAAAGTACCATGTGCCATGGTGTCGGCAAAAAATGACATGCGGCGCCATAGCATCAAACAGCCCAGTGGTGCAGTCAAAAAGACTAGCAACGTACCCATAATCCATGCAGGTAATAGCAGTTGTAACCATTCCATCATGACTTAAGCTTCCGGTTCGGGGTGAATGTGTGGGCGAGCGTCATGCTGACAAGGCGTTGCACTATCACCATGTGCGCAGTGATCATGATGATGTTGATAGAATACGCGGTTGGTACCAAAAATAGCTTGATACTCAGGGTGTTGTTGCACACTTTCAGGCAGGCCACTACAACAAATGTGTTTATTCAAACACACCACACGATGAGTTCCTTGCATGACCCACTGCAAATCATGTGAAACCATGAGCACAGCACAACCATATTTGGCGGGTAAACTGCGCACATAGTCGTACAGCTCAGCCTCAGACTGAATGTCTAAGCCCTGCATCGGTTCATCGAGAACCAAAATATCGGGTTGACGTAACAGTGCACGAGCCAGTAAAACGCGTTGTCGTTCCCCACCTGAAAGCTGCTGTACTTTAGAATTTTCAAGTTTGCTGATCCCAGTATCGTGGATAATTTCTTGCTTGATTACAGGATCGCATTTTTCCAAAGCCAAAAGGTCTTTCACCCTAAGCGGTAGGCTATGTGAGGGATTAAATTTTTGTGGTACATAAGAAAACTTGAGTGGCTTTGTTGTTTTAATGTCGCCAGCATTAGGGTGCACAATACCCAATAGCACTTTAATGAGCGTGGATTTTCCCGCACCATTTGGGCCAATCAGGGTCACAATTTCCCGTTCATGTAAGACAAAATCGACATGCTTTAAAATGTCGCGTTCATCGATACGAACACTAATTTGGGAGAGTTCGACCAGAACAGGATCAAGGCTTATTTGTGGCGACACTGCTGACAAATTCCTGAAATTTCAATAATGCTATGTTGTGCCGTAAAACCATCGGCTGCGGAAAGTGCATCGAGTTGTTGTAATAATCCTTGAGCAGAGGCCTCTGTCACTGATTTGCAATCGGTGCAAATGAGAAAAGCTGCTTGATGGCCTTCGCGTGGATGGCAACACGGAATATAGGCATTAATTGAGGTGAGTCGGTGAATGAGGCCTTTTTCTAATAAAAAGTCTAAGGTGCGGTACACCGTCGGTGGGGCAGCAGGGCGGTCGGCATTGCTTTTAATTTTAGCCAACAAGTCATACGCACCCATCGGGCCTGTCGCATTCAGGATCAGTGCCAAGACTTCTTTTCTTAAGGGGGTTAGGCGCGCACCAGTTGTTGCGCACAAGACTTCTGCTTCAGCCAAACGCGTCTCAACGTTGTGATGACCATGCACATCATGTAAAGCATGGTGGTGTTCGTGAGAACAAGCGCTCATAACAAACCTCAAGTGCAAAATTTATAAAAGAAAAACGACATTAAATCTTAACATGAAGCGCAGAGAGTTTCGATTAGGCATAGGTATTTTTGTCGATTTGTTATATTATAACACTAATTGTATTTCTAGTGATTGCTCCCCATGTCCCGTTTCTTGGCTTTTTTTGCGTTTGCGCTGTTTAGTAGTGTTGCTTGGACGCAAGACTTGGTTGTCTCTACACAGCCGATTTACTTGATTGCACAGGAAGTGACGAAAGGCATTGAAAAACCAACCTTATTGTTGGCCGATCAATCTGGACATGATGTAAGTTTGACCCCAATGCATCGTAAAATCATTCAGGATGCAGGTTTGGTTGTTTGGTTGGGACGAGCCCATGAAGCACCGCTGGATAAACTCCTGACCCCCAATGATAAAGCAGTTTCTATTTTAGATTCAGGCATTATCAATGCTTTACCACTACGAAATACCCGTGGTGATGCCTTAAAAAATACCATCGATACCCATGTTTGGCTTGACCCAAACAATGCGGTACGCATCGGTTTCTTTATTGCAGGCCTGCGTTCACAGCAGATGCCTGAGTATAAGGAGCGCTACTGGAACAATGCCAAAATCTTTGCTCAGAAAATGTTGCAAGCTTCAGCTATATATAGTCAAAGTACCCAAGCTCGCCCATATTGGTCTTTTCATGATGCCTATCAATACCTGGAGCGACCTTTAAACTTACGCTTTGCAGGCGCATTGACAGATGATCCACATATTGCGCCTACGGTTGCGCAAATCAAATACTTAAATGACAGCCGCCCTTATTCAAAGATGTGCCTTTTGGCTGAAGTGCATGCTAGTCAAGCACAATATCAAAAGTTGAACCCATTGGTTTTCCAAGCGGTTGATGAAAGCATGACTGGGGTAGGGGATTTTGTCAGCGCGTGGAAGCAATTGGCCGATCATGTGCATAAATGTGTGCTAAACACCCGAAAGTGACGCAAAAATTAAACAATAATTGATTAGTTTAAAAGCAATTTAAACATAGAAAAAAACTCGACTTAGGTCGGGAAAAGATTGCATGTTCAGGGGTGTAACTCTATAATGCCTGCGATTAAAAATAATCATCAGCTAAACTTGTCAAGCATGATTGTTGTGAGTGAATAAATAATGAGCCGAACTAGTCGCTTGATTGACCGACGATTAGCGAAAGCTTTAGTCCTCTTACAAGCATGTATGATTCCTGTTTCAGCCTTGATCGGCTGGGTCGTGAAAGACTCAACCGCAGCCCTGAGTGCAGCATTAGGTGCGCTCGTGTGTTGGCTTGCGACTTGCTATTTTTCATGGCAGTCGTTTCGAGCAGCAGGAGCTCGCGCTTCTAAACAAGTTCTTGCGAACATGTATAAAGGCATGATGGGTAAGTTTGCAATTGTGATTGTTGGTTTCATTTTAATTTTAAGCAATGTCAAACCGTTGTCAGCGGTGGCGTTGTTTTGTGGTTTTATGCTCGTTCAAACCATGACGTGGGTTGCTCCATTTTGGGTGTCGCGTCAACAAAAACGAGTTTAATAAGCACTACAAAAAATTGAAAAGTTTTTTAGGAGATGGACGAGATATCAAGCAGCACGCGATGTTCGTTCTCTCTATTTGTATTTGACATTGACCAGGTGTGATTTATGGCTGCTGAAGAACATGCCCTTACTTCGACCGAGTATATCAAGCATCACTTGACGAATATGACTTATGGCAAAATGCCAGACGGTTCATGGAAGTTGGCTGAGACTGCTGAAGAAGCTCAACAGATGGGGTTCACTGCTATTCACTTGGATTCAATGGGTTGGTCTATCACTCTTGGTGTGATTTTCTGTTTGTTGTTCTGGTGCGTAGCGAAAGCTGCAAACTCTGGTGTTCCAACCAAGTTCCAGTCTGCAATTGAAATGATCATTGAGTTTGTGGACTCAAGTGTTCGCGACACTTTCCATGGCAAATCACGCTTAATTGCGCCACTTGCATTGACCATTTTCGTGTGGATTTTCCTCATGAACGCAATGGACTTAATCCCAGTTGACTTTATTCCGTATACAGCTCAACTGATTGGTGCAAGTGTATTTGGTATGGATCCTCATCACGTTTACTTCAAGGTTGTACCTTCTACAGATCCAAACATTACCCTAGGTATGTCTTTATCTGTATTTGTACTGATCTTGTTCTACAGTATTCGCGAAAAGGGGATTGGTGGTTTCGTTGGCGAATTAGCACTTAACCCATTTAACCCAAGTAACCCAGTTGCAAAAGCGTTATTGATTCCAGTGAACTTAATTCTTGAATTAGTAACATTCCTTGCACGTCCAGTTTCATTGGCTCTGCGACTTTTCGGTAACATGTATGCAGGTGAGTTAATCTTCATCCTTATCGCATTATTACCGTTCTGGATCCAATGGGCGTTGTCTGTGCCTTGGGCGATCTTCCACATTCTTGTTATCACGCTACAAGCATTCATCTTTATGATGCTGACTATCGTATACTTGAGCATGGCAAGCGAAAAGCATTAATGGTAATGCCCAACTATCACTGGATGGTTGGGCGCACAATTTTTTAATTTAATTTGGTATAAACCTAACCTCTGAGGAATTATCATGGAACTCACTTTAGGTCTAGTTGCAATTGCATCTGCTATCTTGATCGCTTTTGGTGCTTTAGGTACTGCGATTGGTTTTGGTCTTTTAGGCGGTCGCTTCCTTGAAGCTGTTGCACGTCAACCAGAATTGGCTCCACAACTTCAAACTCGTATGTTCTTAATCGCGGGTCTTCTTGATGCTGTGCCTATGATCGGTGTTGGTATTGGCTTGTTCTTCATCTTTGCTAATCCATTTGTAGGTTAATCAGCTTAATTCCTAAATTAAACTATTGAGGAATAGCAATGAATATCAACCTCACATTGATTGGCCAAGCGATTGCATTTGCGATGTTTGTCGCATTCTGCATGAAATTTGTATGGCCACCACTAATCAATGCGATTAGTGAGCGTCAGCGTAAAATCGCTGATGGCTTAAACGCTGCTGAAAAAGCAAAAGCTGATCTTGCGGATGCGCAAGCTCAAGTGAAAGCTGAATTAGATGCAGCGAAAGCGCAAGCGGCTCAATTGATCGAACAAGCGAACCGTCGCGGTGCACAATTGGTAGAAGAAGCTCGTACTCAAGCGTCAGCTGAAGGTGAGCGTATTCGTCAACAAGCAAAAGAAGCTGTTGATACAGAAATCAATTCTGCTCGTGAAGAATTACGTCAACAAGTTGCTGATCTTGCAGTAACAGGTGCTGAGAAAATTCTTAGCCAAAAAGTTGATGCTGAAGCTCACAATGCCATGCTGACTCAGCTGGCTGCTAAACTTTAAGAGAGGCGGATTATGGCTGAACTCTTGACGTTGGCACGCCCGTACGCTAAAGCAGCATTTGCTTACGCTTCTGAGCAAAATGCAACTGACTCTTGGTCATCTGCATTGAACTTGCTCAGTGCTGCGGTGCAAGACGAAGCATTTTCAGCTTTCTTAACTCGCCCTGAGCTTACTCCTGCTGAGCAGGTAAGTCTTTTTGCAAAAGTATTAGGCGAAGACCAAACTGCAGCAGTGTCAAACTTTTTGACATTGCTTGCTGAAAACAACCGTTTGGTGCTTCTTCCTGAAATTTCTGCTGAATACGAGCAGCTCAAATCACAGAATAACAATACTGTGGATGTAGTGATTGAATCTGCATTCCCATTGACTTCTGTACAAGAACAATTACTTGCACATGCTTTAGAGAAAAAATTCGAAGCTGCGGTAAATGTTTCTGTAGAAGTTAAACCAGAGCTTATTGCTGGTGTTGTTATTCGTGCAGGCGACCAAGTGATAGATGATTCTGCGCTTAACAAGCTAGAAAAAATGCGGACTCGTCTTCTTGCTTAATTGCATATGAAGACTGAACTTTAAAAAGATTGAGGTATAGCGCAATGCAACAACTGAATCCATCCGAGATCAGTGCGCTCATTAAACAGCGTATCGGCGATCTGGACACCAGCGCGACCGCTAAAAACGAAGGGACCATTGTTATGGTTTCCGACGGTATTGTGCGTATTCACGGCCTTGCTGATGCAATGTACGGTGAAATGATCGAATTCGACGGCGGCTTATACGGTATGGCACTGAACCTAGAACAGGATTCAGTGGGCGTCGTTGTTTTAGGTAACTACTTAAGCCTTCAAGAAGGTCAAAAAGCGCGTTGCACAGGTCGTGTATTAGAAGTTCCGGTTGGTCCAGAACTTTTAGGCCGTGTAGTAGATGCTTTGGGTAACCCAATTGATGGTAAAGGCCCAATTGATGCAAAATTAACTGATGCTGTTGAAAAAGTAGCACCAGGCGTAATTTGGCGTCAATCAGTGGATCAACCTGTACAAACTGGTTATAAATCAGTAGATACAATGATCCCTGTAGGCCGTGGTCAGCGTGAGTTGATCATTGGTGACCGTCAAACTGGTAAAACAGCGATGGCGATCGATGCAATCATCGCTCAGAAAAACTCTGGCATTAAATGTGTATACGTAGCTATTGGTCAAAAACAATCGACTATTGCTAACGTTGTGCGCAAGCTAGAAGAAACTGGTGCTATGGCGTATACCACTGTTGTAGCAGCAGCTGCAGCCGATCCAGCAGCAATGTTGTACTTGGCTCCATACTCTGGTTGTACAATGGGTGAATACTTCCGTGACCGCGGTGAAGATGCACTAATCATTTATGATGATTTGTCTAAGCAAGCTGTTGCTTACCGTCAAATTTCATTGTTATTACGTCGTCCACCAGGTCGTGAAGCGTATCCAGGTGACGTATTCTATCTTCACTCTCGTCTTCTTGAGCGTGCTTCGCGCGTTTCTGCTGACTACGTTGAGAAATTCACGAATGGTGAAGTTAAAGGCCAAACTGGTTCATTAACTGCATTACCAATCATTGAAACTCAAGCGGGTGACGTATCTGCATTCGTACCAACGAACGTAATTTCGATCACTGACGGTCAGATCTTCCTTGAAACATCATTATTCAACGCAGGTATTCGTCCTGCTGTGAACGCGGGTATCTCTGTATCTCGTGTTGGTGGTTCAGCGCAGACTAAGATCATCAAAAAATTGTCTGGTGGTATCCGTACTGCTTTGGCGCAATACCGTGAATTGGCAGCGTTTGCTCAGTTCGCTTCTGACCTTGATGAAGCAACTCGTAAGCAACTTGAACATGGTCAACGTGTAACTGAATTAATGAAGCAAAAACAATATGCTCCATATTCAATTGCTGACCAAGCTGTTTCAATTTATGCATCTAACGAAGGCTACATGGCTGACGTTGAAGTGAAGAAAATCGTAGACTTTGATGCTGCGTTAATCTCTTACTTCCGTTCAGAAAATGCTGCGTTAATGCAAAACATCGATGAAACTGGTGATTACAACAAAGACATCGAAGCTGCAATCAAAGCAGGTATTGAAAGCTTTAAAGCGACTCAAACTTACTAATTTCAACTTCAGTTGGATTTAGTTTTGGTTTGGTTCACGGATCAACCTTCGAGGGCTCGAAAGGGCCTTCGAATACTAGGTTAAGCGTATGGCAAATTTAAAAGAAATTCGCGCCAAAGTAGCTAGTATCAAAAGCACGCAGAAAATTACTCGCGCGATGCAGATGGTAGCAGCTTCTAAGATGCGTCGTGCGCAAGAGCGCATGGCTCAAGGCCGTCCGTATGCCGAAAATATGCACCGTGTAATTGCTCACTTGGTTCAAGCGAATCCTGAATACAAACACCGTTATATGGTTGAACGCCCGGTTAAGCGCGTTGGCTATATCATTGTGTCTTCAGATCGTGGCCTTGCTGGTGGTTTGAACATTAACTTATTCAAAAAAGTGGTTAAACACGTACAACAGCAACAAGAGCAGTCAATTGAAGTTCAATTTGCTTTAATTGGTCAAAAAGCGGTTTCGTTTTTTAAAAACTACGGCGGTAAAGTGCTGGGTGCTACGACAAATGTCGGTGATACACCAAGCCTTGAACAGTTATCTGGTTCTGTACAGGTGATGTTAGACGCATTTGATAAAGGCGAGTTAGATCGTATTTATCTTGTGTCAAACGGCTTTGTCAATGCCATGACTCAAAATCAAAAAATCGAACAACTTGTTCCTTTAGCAACTGCTGAAGAAAACAAGACCCTTAACCGTCAATACGGTTGGGACTATCTCTATGAGCCTGAAGCTGAAGAGCTTTTAAATGGCTTATTGGTTCGTTATATCGAGTCTGTGGTATATCAAGGCGTGATCGAAAACATCGCGTGTGAGCAGTCAGCTCGTATGGTTGCAATGAAAGCTGCAACGGACAACGCAGGTGATTTGATCAAGAGCCTACAACTTATTTATAACAAGCTGCGTCAAGCCGCGATTACTCAGGAAATTTCTGAGATCGTTGGTGGTGCCGCTGCCGTTTAACATTATTTTGAATTGAGGAGACAGCAATGAGTAGCGGTCGTATCATTCAGATCATCGGCGCGGTTATCGACGTCGAGTTTGAACGTAACAGCGTTCCTAAGATCTATGACGCTCTCCACGTTGATGGCACTGAAACTACATTAGAAGTTCAGCAACAACTTGGTGATGGCGTAGTTCGTACTATTGCAATGGGTTCTACTGAAGGCCTTAAGCGTGGTTTGAACGTAACGAATACTAACGCTCCAATCTCTGTACCAGTGGGTACAGCGACTTTGGGTCGTATCATGGACGTTCTTGGTCGCCCAATCGACGAAGCTGGTCCAGTTGCGACTGAAGCGCGTTTGCCGATTCACCGTCAAGCACCTTCTTATGCTGAACAAGCAGCTTCTACTGACCTTTTAGAAACTGGTATTAAAGTCATCGACTTACTATGCCCGTTCGCTAAAGGTGGTAAAGTTGGTCTGTTCGGTGGTGCCGGTGTTGGTAAAACTGTAAACATGATGGAGTTGATCAACAACATCGCTAAAGCGCACTCAGGTTTATCTGTGTTCGCTGGTGTTGGTGAGCGTACTCGTGAAGGTAACGACTTCTATCACGAGATGAAAGACTCAAACGTTCTAGACAAAGTAGCAATGGTCTACGGTCAGATGAACGAGCCACCGGGTAACCGTTTACGCGTAGCGTTGACTGGTTTGACCATGGCTGAGTACTTCCGTGACGAGAAAGACGAAAACGGCAAAGGCCGTGACGTACTATTGTTCGTAGATAACATCTACCGTTATACACTAGCAGGTACTGAAGTATCAGCACTTCTAGGGCGTATGCCATCTGCAGTAGGTTACCAGCCTACACTTGCAGAAGAGATGGGTGTTCTTCAAGAACGTATTACATCGACTAAGTCTGGTTCGATTACGTCAATCCAAGCGGTATACGTACCTGCCGATGACTTAACAGATCCATCGCCTGCAACGACATTTGCTCACTTAGACGCAACTGTAGTATTGAGCCGTGACATCGCATCTTCTGGTATTTACCCAGCGATCGATCCACTTGACTCAACTTCTCGTCAGTTAGATCCACTTGTAGTGGGTGCTGAGCATTACGAGATCGCTCGTTCAGTTCAAAACGTTCTTCAACGTTATAAAGAATTGAAAGACATCATCGCGATTCTTGGTATGGACGAACTTGCAGAAGAAGATAAGTTGACTGTTTACCGTGCGCGTAAAATCCAACGTTTCTTCTCTCAACCGTTCCACGTAGCTGAAGTGTTTACTGGTGCTCCTGGTAAACTTGTACCGCTTAAAGAAACGATTCGTGGCTTTAAAGGTCTTTTAGCTGGTGAATATGACCACATTCCAGAACAAGCGTTCTATATGGTTGGTGGTATTGACGAAGTAATTGCTAAAGCTGAGAAACTTTAATTAGTTACCTAATTTAGGAGATTCTCATGTCGACTATGCAGTGTGATGTTGTAAGTGTTCAAGAGTCTTTGTACTCTGGCACTGTAACGATGCTAATTGCTAAAGGTGCTGGTGGTGAGTTAGGTATTATGCCTGGTCACGCGCCACTAGTAACTTTACTCAAGCCGGGTACAATCCGTGTTCTGCTTGAAAACGGTACAGAAGAGTTAATCTATGTATCTGGTGGTGTTCTAGAAGTTCAACCGCATGTTGTTACGGTTCTTGCAGATACTGCAGTCCGTGCAGAAAACTTAGATGAAGCAGCAATTCTTGAAGCGCGTAAACACGCTGAACAATTGCTTGCGAATCAAAAGAGCGACTTGGACTCGGCTGCTGCTTTGGCTGCTCTTGCAGAAACTGCTGCTCAGTTGGAAACCATCCGCAAAATCAAAAACCGCGCTCAATAAGAGATGGTTTGAGATTAAAAAAGCCACCGAAAGGTGGCTTTTTTTATGTCTGTTGGTGAAAATGCGTCAATTGCTTATTTCATGATGAGTTTGTTGGTTTCTTAGTTGTCATTGTTCAAATGGACTGGATTGGTCTGCTGCATACATGCAATCTTTGTTTTGCATGATAGTGCTTCGTCTTTTAACTGTACGCTGGCTTGTAGAATACTTTGAATACTCAATTTTTGAAACTCATCTGAACCAGCGCTCCTATGCTTGATATATTTCGTTTAGCAGGGGCACGACTATCTAAAGTTGCATATCTTTTATTCAATAGAGGTTATATTTTGAAAGCTTCTCTGTGAGGGTAGATGAAGATGAACCTGATTGCGCATGAATCCCACTTTTGGGAACTTTACCAAGATTTTGAGCATTATTATCTGAGTATTGCAGTCGACATGAGCTCAGTGGTGTCGTGTTGGGACTTGGTACTGACTTCAGAAGAAATATTGCAATATGAACATCGGGGTCGCGCGTGCATTCAGGAGCTGACCAAAGCCATGATTGAAGCAGCTTATAAGGGTGATTTTTCAATGATGGAAGCACGTTTAGCCAAGCCATATGAGCGTCACGCCATGCAAAAGGCTTTTAAAGAATGGTTAGCACAGAGCAAAACTCAGGAACAGTCTTCGTTTTGATGAGGTATGAGCTCAAAGGATTGTTTTAAATTTATTTCAAAAAGCTTTGACGTAATTGGCTGCACATCATGCGGCTAACGCTATTGTGCTGCGTCTCAATCAGCTTTTTGATTTGCTCAACTTGAGGTTTATCTTCAGGAATCACAATCTCTGGATCGATTTCGATATCCGAATTGGACATGGTATTGGACGGCTGTGCAAGCAAATTTGAAGATGGGTGTTCGGCATGCCAAAGCTGTGTTTCGAGTGACATGATGTACTTATATTCATCGGTATTGGGGTTAAACCGCTTATATAGTCTCAGGTCTTGCATTGCATCTTGACGGCTTCGATCAGGCATATCTGTTTCGACTTCCAACCATTCAGAGATAACTGGATGAATTTCATGTTGCATCAGTTGGTAATAAAGCCAATCGCTGAGTAGGCTATGATCGATGTCAGACAGATAAGGGCTGTTGTGTTGCAGCAATTGTTGTAAGTGTTCGAGAACCAAAATTTCTTGCTTTTGTAAAGCATAGCGCGCTTCAGCATCAAATTGTTGGTATTCTTCGGCTGGAATTTCAGTGAAATGTTGTTGTTCAACGAAGGCATCTACAATATGCGTTTGAAATAAGTTATTCCATTGTTCTAGCGCATGAATTTCGAGCTGTTGTAGCTCTTTAAACGCTTTGCTTTGATAGCGGCTGAGTTGCAGGCGCTGAATATTTTGCTGGTTGAGTTCAATTTTTTGTTTGATGTATTCAGTATAAGCGCTTTGTTGTTTGGGGCTGACAGGGCTTGTAACATCTACCAAAAGTAACTGCTGCTGTTGTTTGTATTTGAGCCAATCCTGAATACGTTGAACTTCTTTATGCTCTTTAGAAAAAAACTGGGTTAAGTGTGGCGTGGTTTTTTCAGGCATTAAAAAGTGCATCCCGCCAAAGACGATGATTGCTAAACAGGCGATCACAAGAATGACTTTTTTCATTATAAAAAGGTTTTTCTGTGTTTCTTATTTGTACATGGTAGCCTAAAAATGAGAAATAGTTAATGTTTTTTCATTAACGCTTCAAATCTGTATGGGTGAAATTGAAAATTCGCCTTGCCCGAGAATACGAACTTTATACAGTGCATCAAAGCCTTCAGCATAGTGTGGTGGCTCAAATTTTTGAGCGGTGGCTCTGATTCCGACTTCAGGAATGCAGGCTTTACCTTCACGTAAGTGGTTGCGTTCAAGTGCACCTTTAAGCTCAGTCTCAAAGAAATAGCCTACAATTTCAAAGCCTGAAGCCTGAAGCCTGAAGCCTGAAGCCTGAGCACTGGCATATAACGGGCCCGATCGGCTGGCGTAGGGTTAGTGTTATCAATCACCATTTTGGTTTTTGAGGCCAGTCCTGCTTCAAAAATGAGTTTTTCACGATGCCGTGTTTTCAGCATGTCGAGGTTGATGCGCAAATGGCTATGTGCCAAATTCAACAGATAATAGCTCGATTTCCCCGAAGCTTGGATGCCCATAAAAATAATCAGCTGGATGTGTGAAATCGTGCCTCAATCAAATTAGGAGAAAATGGTTGCAGTCATTTTCTCCTACTCTATTGCTGAAAGCACCAGTATTTAAATGTTTTAAGATTGGTTTGTGTTTGAGCTATCATTCTCAGCTTGCTGAGGAATCATCATTGAAGCCAATTTCAACATTTCAGATTGGATCGTGCCCATTTGCTGTTGCATCTTTTTAAAGTCGACTTGGCTAAAATCCACCTGTCCATTTAAAAAAGGTGAAGCTAAGACTTGTTGGTTGGCAGACAGTAATTTTTCACGGATATCATTGATTTCTTGGGTTTTAAGATTCAGGCCATTCAAGGCATTATTGAAACCTGTGAGCTGTTGTTGTAAAGCTGTCGCGGCGTGTTGCAACTGTTGCTGATCGTGCTGTTCAATTGCGGACTGCAAGTCACTTTGGGTTTCTTGCAGCTGAGTGACATATTCGCCTGCTTTTAATTGCATATCTGCCACATCACGCACGATATAGAGCATGTTGCCACTTTTCAGTTCAGCTTTTTCAGGGCTTTGTGTATTCGCTGATTGGTGTTGCTCAGATGACTCAGTCTGGATGTCTTGCTGATTCGGCTCTGTTGCTTGCTCACAGCCAATGAGTAGGATGCCTGAACTAAACAGTGCAAAAGGAAGAACTAAGTTTTGTAAAAGCTTTTTCATCATCAAATCAATATTGGGCTATGTGTTTTTTAATATAAGGGCAAAATGTGTAGATAAAATGCTGGGTTTCAAAGTCATAACAAAACTTTTTAAAACAAAAAAAGAGTGCCTGAGCACTCTTCATTTACAGCAGTTTAACCAGCAATGATTTTAATAATGGAGTGATTGCGAATGTCTGTCAGTACATAGTCGCCATTCACTTTAATCCACTGTTGGTTTTTACCGGGTTTGCTGAGTTTTTTGTATTTTTGGTGATCTACTTTATAGGCATTGCTATGGTAAGCGCTTGGGAGTTTTTGACCTGCTTTCCAGTCTTGAGATGGACGGTTGGCTTTTTTGACAGTGGCATGGGTTGGTTGTTGATGTCCATTCGATGTGTGCTGTTGCGCATGTCCATGTGACTGAGCTGCTTGATGTTGCTGATGTTGTTCTTGTGATGCTGCTAGTGCAGGCAGGGCAATCAATGCGGTTGAGATAGATAAAACTGCTGCTTTTATAAATGTATTCATGAGCTTCACTTCGGATTGTCTTGAGCGGATAGATGCATCATAGAGTGAAGTGTTTGATTGATCGTGAATGAAATGTTGTAAAATTATCAAAATAAAGAAGAAATCATGAAGATCGAACCGATTCGAGTGTCATTACTCATTTAAAAAAATAAAATATAAGCAGCCGTTAAATTCGACTGCTTATAAACAGCTTCAGGCTTATTTGGCCAATTCGGCATTGATGGCATCGACAATACGCGGATCATTGGCCGTAATGTCCGGTGCAAAACGCGCAACCACTTCGCCATTTTTATTGATTAAGAATTTCTCGAAGTTCCACAGCACTTCAGGTGGTTCATTCGGTGTTAAACCATAGTCTACCAAATCTTTCCACCAAGGGCCTTCACCAATACGTTCAGGCACCGCTTGGGTGAGCGTTTCATATAACGGATGCTTATCATCCCCTGCGACCGAGATTTTTGAAAAAAGCGGGAAATCTACTTGATAGTTTAAGGAGCAGAATTCTTGAATTTCAGCATCTGAACCCGGTTCTTGAGCCAAGAAATTGTTGGCAGGAAAACCTAGAATCTCTAAACCCTGTGATTTTTTGTCTTGATAGAGTTTTTCTAAACCTTCGTACTGCGGTGTGAGGCCACATTTAGATGCCACATTCACCACCAAGAGAACTTTACCTTGGTATTGGTTTAAGTTGATGTCTTCGCCCTGAATGGATTTGACAGGAATGTTATAAATCGAAGTGCTCATTTGCGTGTCCTTATACGATGTGCATTTTATTGTGTTGGAAGCGTTCGACAAAGTCACGCCCATTTGCGGATTGATCGCAACAAAAAAGCAAGCCGAGGCTTGCTTTAAAGAGTAGGGAGGTCATTAAGATGCTGGAGCTGCTTTGACTTTCGCTTCTAAAGCCGTTACGTCAGCAATGATCGATTTCTGCAATTCAGTGGCTTTGTTTTGTAGTTCGGTGATTTTCGCGCTATCTGGCGTTGTTTTTGTACTTTCTTTGGTGAGTTCTACACCCAGATCATTGGCGTCCTGCATTTTTTCACGTAAAGCATCTACTTCAGCACTTTTTAAGGTTAAGGCATCTAATTCATCATTAAATTGTTTCACATAGGTTTCTGTTTTTTCAACCATGGCTTTAATTTGAGCGGGATCCTTTTTCTCTAAGGTTGCACTCACTTCTTTTTGAAACGCGGCGGCTTCTTGAGCTTTGGCATTCGATAGCGTTTGTACGGCTAACAAATCGGCTTGAATATCGGCAATATTGTTATTGCTGTGATTAGCAACAATAGTGGTTGCTTCGGTTGAGGTCGCTTCAGATGTAGACGTCGTTTGTTCAACGGCTGGCTCAGTTCCTTTTTTTTCGCACGCAGCCAAAGTAAGTGTGGCCATACAAACTGTGGTTAAAAGTAACTTTTTCATAACGACATCCTTCTATCGGGAAATATGTTTTTGTAGGCCAGAGTCTAAGAGCAATGACCAATCAATTAAAAAATACGTTCGCTAGAACAGTATCAATACGATGCAGAGATCGTTGACATTGTTCTATGGTGTTTTTGTAGAGTGAAGCTGCTGAAATGCATCAATTTATTGAAATGTATAGTTTTATTTTATCTTAATATTATGTTTTTTATGAATTTTATATTTTAAGATAAATGTATCAATTATGTGTGATACCCAAATGATATTCGAATAAATCATAAAAATGTTTTACCATTTATTTAAATTTTGCAAACAAAAGTTAAACGGGAATAAGAATGAGTACCACACCACAACGTATGTATTGGGCTTTGAGTCTCCCTATCATTGCCGTACTCATTTGGTCGATCAATATTGTCGTTACGCGTTATGTAGCAGATTTCATTTCGCCAGTCAGTATTAGTTTTTATCGGTGGTTCTTTGCCTTCATTCTGTTAACACCTTTTGTCGTGCGACCTTTATGTCGGCAGTGGGCATTAATCCGAGCGCATTTGGGTCAGTTGGCAGTGCTAAGTGCATTTGGTCTGGTGTTGTATCAGGGCTTAGCCTATACCGCTGCGCACTATACGACTGCGACCAATATGGGACTGATTAATGCCTTTATTCCGATCTTTACCATTTTTGTTTCTCTGCTGATTTTAAAAGATATTCCAAATCGTTTTGCGATGATCGGGAGTATTTTATCTTTTGCAGGTTTGGTTTATATCATTGGGCAGGGCAATCTTGCGGGCTTAGTTCAATCGGGTGGGCATTTGGGTGATGTCCTGATGGTGGTTGCGGTATTCTTCTATGCCTTTTATGGGGTGTTTTTGAAAAAGTGGCAATTGCAAATTCCCTTGATGTTGAGCCTCTATGTGCAGATCTTTTTTGCACTGCTTTACCATTTACCTTTTATTGCCTATTTCGGTCTCGATTCAATCAATAGTCAAAATGCGGCAAGTGTTATGTATGCCAGCATTTTCCCTTCCTTAGTTGCCCCTTTACTATGGATGTTGGCCATTACCCATTTAGGGCCGAATCGAACCAGTATTTTTATGAACTTGATGCCGGTCTTTACCGCAGTGATTGCCTATGTCTGGTTGAAAGAGGCGTGGACGGTTTATCATACGGTCGGTGGAGTGGTCATTATCTGTGGTATTTTACTTGCACAGCGTAAAACAGCATTAAAAACGCCACCTTTAGCAAACTCGATGGATTGATATTGATTAAAAAATAATCATTTAAATTATTTTTTTAATAGAATAATTCATTAATAAGTTAATTTATTAATGCCATTTTAGATGATGAATGTATTTAATGTATGCAAAAGCTGATTAAAAATAGGTAGATAATTTGAATTATATTTTAATTATCTCCATTAATCAGCGTTTTAACGCTGTTTTTAATATAAAAAATCTATTTGTTTAGAAAAGCAATTTGCTACATAATACGCGCATTGCAAACTTAGGCCAATGTCAAAACGGGCATTAAGTGTTTGCTCATCAGTTTTCAGACCCTCTGGATGTGATTACACATCCTTTTTTATGCTCAGCCATCCCTATATGGCTGAGCTTTTTTTTGTCTATTTTTCAGTAAAAATCCTGAGAAAGAGCACGCTTTTAAGCACGAATCACTGCGCCAGTTTCGGCATCGAGTATGCGACTCGGTTCTTGGCTCAAGCCTAGGTCACCATTCAGATAATTGACCTGTTGGGCAAAGTAGTGGTTGGCATCTTGTAGTGAACGGGCAGGTGATAATCCAGCGGGGTTGGCACTGGTGGAAACAATAAAGCCTTGAAAGGCATTGCAAAGCGCCACACAAATCGGATGTGTGGTTACCCGTACAGCAACTTTAGGGTGATTGCCTTTAATCCATGTCGGAATGTGTTCATTCGCTGGTAGTAACCACGTGGTTGCGCGTTCTGATGGACTGCGATCACTCCAACTCTCGATCACTTGCTGGCGGATGTGGGGATCTAAATGTTCTAAAAGTGGTTCAACTTGAGCAATTTGCCCAGCCAGTAAAATCACCCCTTTTTCAATCGGGCGTTGCTTGATCTGTAAAATATCTAAAAAGGCCTGTTCGTTATACGGATCACAGCCTAAACCCCATACTGCTTCTGTTGGATATGCTAAAACTTGACCTTGTTTTAAACATTGCGCCGCTTCAGTCACAGAGGTGGTAATCATTACACTTTGTACCTTTTATTGATTCATAAAGGGTTATTGTGAACCTTATTGGCTGGAACGGCAACGCAGATAATTGCCAGCTTGTTGTTGTGCAAGCCCCAAAATTTCCAGTTCCATTAACTGGCTGGTGAGTGTGGCAATATCGGTGTTAAGTTTGAAATTAAGTTGATCCATATTTTGTCCCACCCAATCCAGTTGATTATAAAGTTTGAGTAAATCAGATGGGATCTCAATACTAGCACTTGGGGCGGTTTCTTGTGACTGAGATTGGCTATGCCATTGAGTGGGGAGTGCCAAGTCTTCAATGATTTGCTCAGGATGATCAACCAAAATCGCCCCTTCTCGGATTAGTTGATGACAACCTTGATGGTGTTCACTGTAAATATGACCGGGAATCGCAAAAATTATCTTGCCTTGTTCAGCAGCAGATTTGGCTGTACCAAGAGAGCCACTTTTGAGTGCAGCTTCTGCAACCACAACCCCTAAACTCAATGCACTGACGATGCGGTTGCGCCGTGGAAAATTATGTTGTAAAGGCGGTGTATGTGGTAAAAATTCAGTAATGATACAGCCATTATTTTCTAATATTTGCGTACGCAGGGCTTGATGTTGGGAAGGGTAAGTGAGATCTAAGCCCGTGCCCATCACCGCAATGGTACGTTGATATTTTAAGCCGCCCTGATGTGCCGCTGCATCAATGCCTTCAGCCAAACCACTGCAAATATAAAAGCCCTTTTCAGCGAGGTAATAGGCAAAGTCATAAGCCACTTGTTTGCCGTGTGGACTGGGTTTTCGACTGCCGACGATAGCAACTTGAGGTTGTAATAGGCTTTGTGGATTACCTTGACCAAATAAAATCGGTGGCCGGTCAGAATAAGGAAGCAGCTGCGAGGGATAATGACTTTCAGTATCCAGCAAAATAAAATCACAACTGGCTTGGACGTCATGCAGTAAAGCTTGCAACTTGGCTTGGCCAGCAGGTGTCTGGATTTCTACGACACGTTGTAGATGGCTTTTGTGTAAGCCGAGATTTGGCCAGATCTGAAGATTGGAGGCAGCGACAGCTTTTGTGCTTGTGCCAAAATGACGCTGTAGTTTTTGAAAGCTTGAAAAGAATGCTGAACTAAATACCACAGGGTGATTGTTGCAATCTGTTCATGTGATAAAGAGTTCAGCATGTGTACACCTTAAGGCCGTGGATTATTCATCGACCACAGAGGGAGAAAGTTTCGCACCCAAGTTCATTGGCAGTTCGCTGTCGAGCACATAAGCATAACTGACACGGTCAAAGGTTTTAAAGACCATGATGTTGCCGATACGCTCCGTTGGAAGGGTCAGTTTTTCATTGGTTTTTGGATCACGAATTTCTTGCCCCTTTTGACTAACCGAGAACACATAACCCGATTGAACGCCGTCCATTGTGCCACGGTCAATGGTTACAACCGAATGCTTCGCAGCTAGACCAATCGAACCTTGAACACGAATCACTTGTCCACCCCCAGTCACATCTTGTGCATGTGTCGGGTAGAACAAGGTTGGAAGCATGGCGTCGTATTCAGGCAGTACGCGATAACCACGACGTACTTCAGAATTATACGAATCTGTGATTTCTAAAGTGGACATGTCATTTTCACCACGAATGGCAATGGCTGAAGCAACCTGAGTTAATTCTAGACCTAGATTTTGTTTTTTGCCCTCTGCATCCGTCACAATGTATGGTTCGCCTTCACGGTAAATCGCGTAGCGTTGACCGACTTCAATGCCTTGGCCACGTGCATAAACGGTTTGCCCTTTACCTGCAATCACACGCTGATCGGCAGCACCAACGATATACGGTGTACCTTCCAAAGATTCCTCTGAAAGAATAGTGCTGTGTTCAAGCCAGTTTTTAATGTATTCCAGTGGAATGACAGGAATGGCATTGTTTAAAGACTCAACGCGTGCTTGAGGTTGAAGTTTAGTGCCGCCTGTATAACGACGAATGATCCCTTCACAGCCATCACCTTCGTCTTTACCAATAATTGGACGACCTTCATAGGTACACATCAATAAACGGTCACCTGGGAAAATCCAATGCGGATTTTTGACGTGTCTATTGCTGGCCCAAATTTCAGGCCAACGTACAGGATTGTTTAGAAAACGTTTAGAAATATCCCACAGGGTATCGCCTTTTTTCACCACATAAACATTCGGTGCATTGGCTTTTAAAGCAGGTGGATTGTAATTTCGTGTAGGCGCCGCTTGAGCTGTTGAAATGACGCCTGCGCCAACACTTACGCAAACCGCAAGTGCTAACATGTGTTGCTTAAACCCCAAGGCACTAAAAGATGGCATGCCCATAAAAACCTTTTTCATTATCATAATTCCTAAAATTATGTATGTAGTTGCGTTATAATAACGATATTACACACATTTTTTTGATCAAGCATTCCCTTCATTTGGTTTTTTGATCAATGGCATAATTGAGGACGCAGTATGGCCTTATTACCTATTTTAAGTTTTCCTGATCCCCGTCTTCGTACCATTGCAGAACCCGTCGAAGAAGTTACTGATGAAATTCGTCAGCTGGCTGCAGATATGTTTGAAACCATGTATGAAGCGCCAGGCATTGGACTTGCCGCGACACAAGTTGATCGTCATATTCAGTTGATTGTCATGGACTTATCTGAACATAAAGATCAACCTTTGGTATTCATTAACCCCAAAGTTACCCCATTGACTGAAGAAACGCAGCCCTATGAAGAAGGCTGCCTATCAGTTCCCCAAATATACGACAAAGTTGAGCGCCCGTCACGCGTAAAGATCGAAGCAATTAACCTTGAAGGTCAAGCATTTGAGATCGAAGCTGACGAACTTCTCGCTGTTTGCATTCAACATGAAATGGATCACTTAAATGGCAAATTGTTCGTCGACTATTTGTCACCACTGAAGCGTCAACGCGCACGTGAAAAAGTGGAAAAATTGACTCGTCAGCGCCAAAAAGACAAAGTAGCTGTAAAACGCGGTTAAGTTTTTTTGCTTAAAAATCATCTTTAAAGTGAGCCCAATTTCGATTGGGCTTTGTTATACTGGCCGCGTTCCCAATTCGGATGGAATGGATTGTTTTTTAGAGCTGCGTTGCTACTGTCTTGTGTAGCCGTGTTTTTACAGATTGCTGTTTTTTTACAGCCTTTACTACCGACGCAATATCAAATTGCGCCGGTCTGTGAAACCATTTCGCGTGCGCTTTTACTCAAACCAGTTGAACAACTCAGTTCTCATGCTGAAAAGCATTCCACACATCATCATGAAATGCAGGCTCAGCATGAACTCAGTTCACAACCTGCTGAACACAATCATCATGATGCAAGTCATCAATGCCAATACTGTACGGTATATGGCAATCTCGTGCTGCCGCCTGATTTAGAGTTGAAAGCGGTACTTGACCGTATTCAAATCCGTTTAGTTGCATTTCAAAAAGCCTTTGCGCATGTTTGGTTTGCACTGCAACAACTCTTCTTACTGCCTCAAGGGCGAGCACCGCCACTGTTTGTATAAACCTAGACATATATTTTTCGGGTCTTAATGGACTCTAGCCTAGTTGTATTTATAGATTCAGTGAGAATAAAAATGGCTCAGCCTACATTCTTTTTACAGCCTCTTGCGGCTGCGATTTCCCTTGCTTGTTTTTCTACAGTGAGTTTTGCTGCTCAACTGGAGCATTCTACGACACGTCTAGCGCCGATCGTGGTAAATGCACAATTAGATCATGACGCAAATGGTTTAATTCTTCATGCCGATCCAAAGCAACCGATCCAACCTGTTCCTGCAACCGATGGCGCAGATTATTTACAAAGTATTCCGGGTTTTAGTTCAATTAAAAGCGGCGGAACCAACGGAGATGTAACCTTCCGAGGCATGTTTGGATCACGGATTAAAATTTTATCTGATGGCACTGAAAACTTAGGTGCTTGTCCAGCACGTATGGACGCACCGACGTCTTATATTCAACCTGAAAGTTACGATCGTATTTCTGTCGTGAAAGGTCCACAAACAGTTCAATATGCCAATACAGGTTCAGCAGCAACTGTTATTTTTGAACGGAAAAAACCGCAATTATCCAATGATAAAAACTATCTTGGGCAAGCCAGTGTTTTAATCGGTTCGTTTGGTCGTCTAGATCATAATATTGAAACAGCGGTAGGGGATGAGAAAAAATATATTCGTCTGAATACCAATCGTTCGGTATCGAATAGTTATCAAGATGGTGATGGAACCACTGTGCCTTCAGATTGGGAACGCTGGAATGCGGATCTGGCTTTAGGCTGGACACCGGATGAAGATACCTGGGTAGAGTTGACTGGCGGTAAAGCTGATGGTGAAGCCGTCTATGCGGGGCGCATGATGGATGGTTCCAAGTTTGCCCGTGAAAGTTTAGGACTTCGTGTAGAAAAGAAAAATCTTACCGATATCATTCAAAAAGTCGAAGCTCAAGTGAACTATAACTTTAATGACCACGTTATGGATAACTATAGTTTAAGACCAAAACCAATGATGGAAATGGCAACCAATGTGGCACGTAAAACCTTAAATGCGCGTGTTGCCATGACCAGTGAGTGGGACAAGATCAAACTGATCTCTGGTCTTGATACACAAAATAATGAGCACTCGATTCGTAAGACAACAGCTGGCGTTCCCTATCAGAATATGCCACGCATGACCGATATGGAATTTCAGTCTGTAGGTGGTTTTGGTGAATTAAGCTATCAGCTTAATGAAAATAATAAACTGGTTTCTGGTTTGCGTATCGATCAAGTTGAAGTTGATGCAGTTCAATCCGCACAAGAACGTAAAGAAACTTTACCAAGCGCGTTTATACGTTTTGAAAATCATCATCCCGAGCATGATGACGGGAAAACTTATATCGGTTTAGGTTATGTGGAGCGTATGCCAGATTATTGGGAGTTATTTAGTCCCGTAAAAGGTAACGGTTATGAAAATACCTTTAAAAACATTGATACTGAGAAAACACTGCAGCTTGATTTAGGCTATCAACATTCGCATGGTCAATTCAGTTCATGGGCGTCTGCTTATACAGGTTTAATCCACGACTTTATTTTGACTAAATATAACGCCAACAATAAAGCAGAAACTCGAAATGTCGATGCAGTTATTGCAGGTGCCGAAGCAGGAATTGGTTATCAGTTCACTGATGCCATTCAAGCAGATGTGAGTGCAATGTATGCATGGGGTGAAAACACCACCAATAATACGCCGTTGCCACAAATTGCACCTTTAGAAGGACGGATCAATCTTCGCTATATCCAAGATCGTTATACCTTGGGTGCTTACTGGCGCATTGTGGATGGTCAAAGTCGTATTAGCGAACGCGAAGGGAACATTGTCGGTTATGATAATAAGAAAAGTACAGGTTTTGGCACCTTGTCTTTAAACGGTACTTATAACCTAACTGAAGGTGTCGATTTGTCTGTGGGGGTCGACAATGTCTTAGATCGTACATATACCGAGCATTTAAATAAAATGGGGGCTTCAGGTACAGGTCTGCCAACTGATGAGCAATTTAATAATATTGGACGTAATTACTGGGCACGTGTCAGTATGAAATTCTAATTGTTACTCAGTACTCCAAAAGCCATTGCTCAATAGCGATGGCTTTTTAATTTTTAGCGTTGCAATCAATTTTTCCATATTTAAATAGGGCCTATGTATCTTGGAAGAAGACCGTATAAAACAAGTTTTGTCTATATAAGCGTCAGGGCGGTGAAGAATAAAACAAGAATTGACTACGCCTTAAGCAATAGGGAGTGCGTAATAAATGATTTTTTTAAATAATTTTAATTAAAACAATTGGTTGTAATTACTTGGGTGAGAGTTCTTAGCTAGATCACATGAAAATCAAAAATAATTAAAATAAATTTTATATAAAAAACAATTATTTATATTTTTATTGGTTTATAAAACAAACACACGATAAAAAATCTTTGCAAGAAGTGTTGCAAGCGCTCTGAAATGCTGTAGAATGCACATCCATCGGCAGTGATGAAGATTAAAACTTCTGATAAAACAGTAACTTAGCACGAGGTGTTAAGATTGGGTTTTGTTGGTTAAGTTTAAATTAATTTGAATTACGGATTGACACTTTAGAAATTCAGTGTAATATAGCCGACCTAGCTTGCTGATGACGAATCAGTAAGAAGATCATTAAGAGATTATGAAGAACAACTTGTGTGGATTTTTACTGATTGATCGATCGAAGATATTTCATTGATTGAATGGTAAGAATTACTCGAAGTTTATTTGAGAAATATTTGTCAGAAAATTGATGAGCCAAGATTTGTAGCCATAAGCTACTAATGATTTTTAACTGAAGAGTTTGATCATGGCTCAGATTGAACGCTGGCGGCAGGCTTAACACATGCAAGTCGAGCGGGGTGATGTAGCTTGCTACATTACCTAGCGGCGGACGGGTGAGTAATGCTTAGGAATCTGCCTATTAGTGGGGGACAACATTCCGAAAGGAATGCTAATACCGCATACGCCCTACGGGGGAAAGCAGGGGATCTTCGGACCTTGCGCTAATAGATGAGCCTAAGTCAGATTAGCTAGTTGGTGGGGTAAAGGCCTACCAAGGCGACGATCTGTAGCGGGTCTGAGAGGATGATCCGCCACACTGGGACTGAGACACGGCCCAGACTCCTACGGGAGGCAGCAGTGGGGAATATTGGACAATGGGCGAAAGCCTGATCCAGCCATGCCGCGTGTGTGAAGAAGGCCTTTTGGTTGTAAAGCACTTTAAGCGAGGAGGAGGCTACTTAGATTAATACTCTAGGATAGTGGACGTTACTCGCAGAATAAGCACCGGCTAACTCTGTGCCAGCAGCCGCGGTAATACAGAGGGTGCGAGCGTTAATCGGATTTACTGGGCGTAAAGCGTGCGTAGGCGGCTTCTTAAGTCGGATGTGAAATCCCTGAGCTTAACTTAGGAATTGCATTCGATACTGGGAAGCTAGAGTATGGGAGAGGATGGTAGAATTCCAGGTGTAGCGGTGAAATGCGTAGAGATCTGGAGGAATACCGATGGCGAAGGCAGCCATCTGGCCTAATACTGACGCTGAGGTACGAAAGCATGGGGAGCAAACAGGATTAGATACCCTGGTAGTCCATGCCGTAAACGATGTCTACTAGCCGTTGGGGCCTTTGAGGCTTTAGTGGCGCAGCTAACGCGATAAGTAGACCGCCTGGGGAGTACGGTCGCAAGACTAAAACTCAAATGAATTGACGGGGGCCCGCACAAGCGGTGGAGCATGTGGTTTAATTCGATGCAACGCGAAGAACCTTACCTGGTCTTGACATAGTAAGAACTTTCCAGAGATGGATTGGTGCCTTCGGGAACTTACATACAGGTGCTGCATGGCTGTCGTCAGCTCGTGTCGTGAGATGTTGGGTTAAGTCCCGCAACGAGCGCAACCCTTTTCCTTATTTGCCAGCGGGTTAAGCCGGGAACTTTAAGGATACTGCCAGTGACAAACTGGAGGAAGGCGGGGACGACGTCAAGTCATCATGGCCCTTACGACCAGGGCTACACACGTGCTACAATGGTCGGTACAAAGGGTTGCTACCTAGCGATAGGATGCTAATCTCAAAAAGCCGATCGTAGTCCGGATTGGAGTCTGCAACTCGACTCCATGAAGTCGGAATCGCTAGTAATCGCGGATCAGAATGCCGCGGTGAATACGTTCCCGGGCCTTGTACACACCGCCCGTCACACCATGGGAATTTGTTGCACCAGAAGTAGGTAGTCTAACCGCAAGGAGGACGCTTACCACGGTGTGGCCGATGACTGGGGTGAAGTCGTAACAAGGTAGCCGTAGGGGAACCTGCGGCTGGATCACCTCCTTAACGAAAGATTGACGATTGGTAAGAATCCACAACAAGTTGTTCTTCATGACGATGTATCTGAGGGTCTGTAGCTCAGTTGGTTAGAGCACACGCTTGATAAGCGTGGGGTCACAAGTTCAAGTCTTGTCAGACCCACCAAATCTGACTAACAAGCATTGTTAAATGCTGAATACAGAAAAACAGAGACATTGACTTATTGATAAGCTGGGGACTTAGCTTAGTTGGTAGAGCGCCTGCTTTGCACGCAGGAGGTCAGGAGTTCGACTCTCCTAGTCTCCACCATATATTGTTCTTCAATATATAAGCTAAGTAGTTAGATTATAGAAATTAGTAAGAAGTAGACATTAGTTTGCATTTTATTAACTTCTGTGATTTATCACAGTTTCCTGACCTGACGAAGGCTGGAAAAATCATTAACAGAATATATTTGAGTTGAAATAATTTGTTCATACTCGTTTTTAAGATCGACATTAACAGTGATTTATTACTGATTGATGAAGATTGAAGAAATGAGTTACTAGCGAAATTAACTGAATCAAGCGTTTTGGTATGTGAATTGAATTGAAGCTGTACAGTGTTTAAGTACACAGAACAACAAACTGTAAGGAAGTGATGAGAAATCATCATAGACTGTCTTAATCCTACTTGTAGGGATTAACGACTGTTTGGGGTTGTATAGTCAAGTAATTAAGTGCATGTGGTGGATGCCTTGGCAGTCAGAGGCGATGAAAGACGTAATAGCCTGCGATAAGCTCCGGGGAGGCGGCAAATATCCTGTGATCCGGAGATTTCTGAATGGGGAAACCCACCTGTCATAAGGCAGGTATCGTATGATGAATACATAGTCATACGAGGCGAACGAGGGGAAGTGAAACATCTCAGTACCCTTAGGAAAAGAAATCAATTGAGATTCCCTCAGTAGCGGCGAGCGAACGGGGAAAAGCCCATTAAGTCATATCAGTTTTAGTGGAATGCTCTGGGAAGTGCAACCATAGTGGGTGATAGTCCTGTACACGAAAGGGCTGATATGATGATGTCGAGTAGGGCGGGGCACGTGAAACCTTGTCTGAATATGGGGGGACCATCCTCCAAGGCTAAATACTCCTGACTGACCGATAGTGAACCAGTACCGTGAGGGAAAGGCGAAAAGAACCCCTGTGAGGGGAGTGAAATAGATCCTGAAACCGCATGCATACAAGCAGTGGGAGCCGACTTGTTCGGTGACTGCGTACCTTTTGTATAATGGGTCAGCGACTTACATTCAGTAGCGAGGTTAACCGCATAGGGGAGCCGTAGAGAAATCGAGTCTTAATAGGGCGTTTAGTTGCTGGGTGTAGACCCGAAACCGGGTGATCTATCCATGAGCAGGTTGAAGGTTGGGTAACACTAACTGGAGGACCGAACCCACTGTCGTTGAAAAGCCAGGGGATGACTTGTGGATAGGGGTGAAAGGCTAATCAAACTCGGTGATAGCTGGTTCTCCCCGAAAGCTATTTAGGTAGCGCCTCGGACGAATACCATTGGGGGTAGAGCACTGTTTCGGCTAGGGGGTCATCCCGACTTACCAAACCGATGCAAACTCCGAATACCAATGAGTACTATCCGGGAGACAGACTGCGGGTGCTAACGTCCGTAGTCAAGAGGAAAACAATCCAGACCGCCAGCTAAGGCCCCAAAATTATAGTTAAGTGGGAAACGATGTGGGAAGGCATAGACAGCTAGGAGGTTGGCTTAGAAGCAGCCACCCTTTAAAGAAAGCGTAATAGCTCACTAGTCGAGTCGGCCTGCGCGGAAGATGTAACGGGGCTAAAACTATATGCCGAAGCTGCGGATTTGCAATTTATTGCAAGTGGTAGGGGAGCGTTCTGTAAGCCGATGAAGGTGTATTGAGAAGTATGCTGGAGGTATCAGAAGTGCGAATGCTGACGTGAGTAACGACAATGCGAGTGAAAAACTCGCACGCTGAAAGACCAAGGGTTCCAGTCCAACGTTAATCGGGGCTGGGTGAGTCGACCCCTAAGGCGAGGCCGAGAGGCGTAGTCGATGGGAAATTGGTTAATATTCCAATACTTCTATGTAATGCGATGAGAGGACGGAGAAGGTTAAGTCAGCCTGGCGTTGGTTGTCCAGGTGGAAGGTTGTAGGCATGTATCTTAGGCAAATCCGGGGTACTGTATGCTGAGAACTGATAGCAAGCTGTACTTGTACAGTGAAGTGGCTGATACCATGCTTCCAGGAAAAGTCTCTAAGCTTCAGTTACATAGGAATCGTACCCGAAACCGACACAGGTGGTCAGGTCGAGTAGACCAAAGCGCTTGAGAGAACTCTGCTGAAGGAACTAGGCAAAATGGTACCGTAACTTCGGGAGAAGGTACGCTGCCGACGGTGATAGGATTTACTCCTTGAGCTATTGGCAGCCACAGAAACCAGGCCCCTGCAACTGTTTATTAAAAACATAGCACTCTGCAAACACGAAAGTGGACGTATAGGGTGTGATGCCTGCCCGGTGCTGGAAGGTTAATTGATGGGGTTAGCGTAAGCGAAGCTCTTGATCGAAGCCCCAGTAAACGGCGGCCGTAACTATAACGGTCCTAAGGTAGCGAAATTCCTTGTCGGGTAAGTTCCGACCTGCACGAATGGCATAATGATGGGGGCGCTGTCTCCAGCAGAGACTCAGTGAAATCGAATTCGCCGTGAAGATGCGGTGTACCCGCGGCTAGACGGAAAGACCCCGTGAACCTTTACTGCAGCTTGACATTGAACTTTGATCTTACTTGTGTAGGATAGGTGGGAGGCTTTGAAACCGAGACGCTAGTTTCGGTGGAGCCAATCTTGAAATACCACCCTGGTAATATTGAGGTTCTAACTCTGTCCCGTTATCCGGGACGAGGACCATGTCTGGTGGGTAGTTTGACTGGGGCGGTCTCCTCCTAAAGAGTAACGGAGGAGTACGAAGGTGCGCTCAGCGTGGTCGGAAATCACGCGTAGAGTATAAAGGCAAAAGCGCGCTTAACTGCGAGACCCACAAGTCGAGCAGGTACGAAAGTAGGTCTTAGTGATCCGGTGGTTCTGTATGGAAGGGCCATCGCTCAACGGATAAAAGGTACTCTGGGGATAACAGGCTGATACCGCCCAAGAGTTCATATCGACGGCGGTGTTTGGCACCTCGATGTCGGCTCATCTCATCCTGGGGCTGAAGCAGGTCCCAAGGGTATGGCTGTTCGCCATTTAAAGAGGTACGCGAGCTGGGTTTAGAACGTCGTGAGACAGTTCGGTCCCTATCTACCGTGGGCGTTGGAAATTTGAGAGGATCTGCTCCTAGTACGAGAGGACCAGAGTGGACGAACCTCTGGTGTACCGGTTGTGACGCCAGTCGCATCGCCGGGTAGCTATGTTCGGAAGGGATAACCGCTGAAAGCATCTAAGCGGGAAGCCTACCTCAAGATAAGATTTCCCTAGGACTTTATGTCCTCTAAAGAGCCGTTGAAGACTACGACGTTGATAGGTTGGATGTGGAAGCATAGTGATATGTGAAGCTGACCAATACTAATTGCTCGTGAGGCTTGACTATACAACACCCAAACAGTTGGTGTTGTGGTTCAAATCACTGCAAACAACTTGATTTAGTTATAAAGCTAGATAAAATATCCAACTCAAATATACCTGTTAATAACTCATTTGATGAAAGTTAGGCATACACAATGTGTAAATAAGACCCAACGAATAGTCATAAACAGTTGTGCTGGCGACAATAGCAAGAGTGAACCACCTGATCCCTTCCCGAACTCAGAAGTGAAACCTCTTAGCGCTGATGGTAGTGTGGAGTTATCCATGTGAGAGTAAGTCATCGCCAGCTCATTAATTCTAAATCCCCCTAACTCAAATGAGATAGGGGGATTTTTTTATGCTGAATATATTAAATAATAAACGAATCAATCGTCTAATTGAGGTTTAGGATAGGTTTCTACATACTGATTTACTTATTTATCGATCATGACATTTAATCTATCTAACATTTTTTATTTTTAGATTTTTAAAAATATTGAATAGTCGATCAAATGTTCATAGTTTGTTAGCAATATCTTTAAATGGAATAATGAGTATGTCTAATAAAATTCAATATCAACTGAAAAAACTTCCTTTAATCTCATGTGCGTTGTTGAGCTTTTGGGCAAGTACATGCTGTATCTAATGATCAGGTCAAACATCTGGTTGAGTCAGAAAAAAAGAATTATTTAAATACTCTAGAGGCTTTAGTCAATATTGAGTCGGGGAGTAAAGATCTTGTCGGCGTGAATAAGATCGCTAAATATGTCGCTGAACAATTAAAAACGACAGGTGCTGAGGTCAGTATTGTAGAAGCTAAAGATATATATCGTATGGATGATACGCCCCAACAGACTGGTCCAATGGTAAAAGCTGTTTTAAAGGGTAAAGGCAGCAGTAAAATTATGCTAATTGCTCATATGGATACGGTGTATTTAACTGGAATGTTGAAAGACCAACCTTTTAAAATGGAAGGAGATAAAGTTTTTGGCCTTGGAATTTTAGATGATAAACAGGGAGTTGCTGCGATTATTCATACGCTTGATCTTTTGAAAAAGTTGAATTATCAAGATTATGGCACGATCACAGTCTTACTTAACTCCGATGAGGAGATCAGTTCGCCAGGTTCACGCAAACTGATTACTGAAACTGCACAAGACCAAGATGTAGTTTTGTCATTTGAAGGTGGTGGTAAAGATGGTAGTTTACGATTAGCTACCAGTGGGATTGGTGCAGCATATTTAGAGGTTCACGGGAAATCTGCACATGCAGGGGTTAAGCCTGAAGCAGGCATAAATGCACTGACAGAATTATCACATCAAATCTTACAGTTACAAGATTTATCGAATCCTAAAACAGGGTTGAAATTAAACTGGACTGTAGCGAGTGCAGGTAAAGTGCGTAACGTGATTCCAGACCTTGCGACTGCACAAGCAGATGTTCGTGCTTTGCAAGTTAAAGATTTTCAGCAAGTGGAACGTGTATTACAGGAAAGGATTAAACATAAAAAGTTAGCTGATAGTGAAGTTAAGTTAAAGTTTGAAATGCGTCGCCCACCTTTAATGGCAAATCCACAGGCAAAAAAATTGGCTGAACAAGCACAGCTTATTTACAAAACTGATTTTAACTTACCAATGAAGGTCTTAGCTGAAGCAACAGGTGGTGGTACAGATGCCGCATTTGCTGGCTTAAATTCGAAAGCAGCGATTTTAGAAGGCATGGGCTTATCTGGTGATGGTGCACATTCGAATAATGCTGAATATATTTTAGTCGAAAGTATTAGACCTCTTTCATAAATCATTTTTTACTCAGTTCCAAATTATAGATCCCAGCAATTAGATTGAACCTCAATCCCAATCTTTTTCCTCGATTGCGATATCGCTCAGCAAGGATTTTGAAGGTTTTCAAACTGCCAAATACATGCTCAATGCCAATTCTTCTTTTGTTAATTTCTCGATTGTAAAGCTTTAGCTCAGGATCTAGTTTGCAGCGTTTTTTTGCTTTTAATGGCAATAGGCTATTTCGATACACTGTGTAAATCCCTTGATAACCCTTATCTGCAAGTATAAAGGCACTTGCAGGAATCTGATTCAAATTGCGTTTGAAAAGTTCGAAATCATGTACAGCACCACGACTTGTGCATAAACTCAGAATTTGCTGAGTTTTATAATGAACAATGGCTTGAACTTTGAAAGTATGTGCCTTCTTCTTACCACTATAGCTTTTCTTCTGTTTTTTTAGGCCTTTGTATTGGAATTTCTGTGGCATCTACGATCACCACATTCCAGTCAATACCTTCGCCTTCAGGCAAATGCTTTGGTAAATTAAATAAATTGGACTTGATGAGGCAGTCCTCTACATGGTGTACGATTCTTGAAGCAGTGGGCTCTGACACGCCATAACTTGTTGCGACATGGAATAATGTTCGGTATTCACGCCAATAGCTTAAGCATAAGAGAATCTGATCTTCTAGGCTTAATTTAGATGGTCTACCTTTGGCAGGAACATGCATTTTCAATTGCTCAACCATTAAATTAAAGGTTGACCATGAGATGCCGGTATATCGCTTAAACTGTGTTTCAGAAAGCTTCTTTGAATAGATGTATTTCATTCAAAGATTATGCCTGAATGTTTAAGATTCTTCGGTACAAATAATCAGCAATAGATAGGTCGTTTTTTGATTTATGAAAGAGATCTATTGTGCCGCGTTTATATTTAGCGACAAAGTTGATTATGGATTTATCGACTGCTCAAAAATAATAAAGTTGGTATGAAAGAACTGAACTGATTTGAGTTTTTACATGATGAAAGATGGTGTTTATTTTTAGCAGCATTTTTCATTAATCTAAATATCAGAATCTTATAAGGAAATGATGATATCTTAAATAAAAACTATATAAAGTGAGGGATATTCTGAGAGATCGGTATAGCTATAGTTGATGTTACTTTTTTTATTCTTTGCTGCGTTATTCAGCGGAATCTGTTGGGTCTCGATGTATTGCTTGCTGTCCCAAGTGATTGGACTTTGGTCTTTATTCTTTAAGGAATGAAGGGGCAGCTTTTGTCTCTTCACTGTCGAATTGTTTCTTTTTAAATAAAAACTTCGAAATTACGTTTGCATAAAAAAATAAATGATAACGTGCTGTATATGATGCTTTTTTAACCAAGCAAGCTGAATGTAATTCATGGTAAAATGATCGGCTTTCATCTTTGATCTTTATTTGAGATCTTTCATCTGCCAGCCGAGAATTGCTAGCCATGTCTACTGCTTATACTATGCAGACCGCGCCTAAAGCGTTGTTTGATTACGACAAATATTGGGCGTCATGTTTTGAACCTGCGCCATTTTTGCCGATGTCGCGCGAGGAAATGGACCAACTCGGTTGGGATAGTTGTGACTTTATTTTGGTCTGTGGTGATGCGTATATCGACCATCCATCATTTTGTTCGGGCATTATTGGCCGTACGTTAGAAGCACAAGGTTTCCGTGTCGGGATTATTGCACAACCTGATTGGACGAATGTTGAAGCATTTCGAGTTTTGGGTAAGCCAAATATCGCTTGGGGTGTGACCGCTGGGAATATGGATTCGATGATCAACCGTTATACGGCTGATCGTAAAATCCGTTCTGATGATGCCTACTCGCCAGATAATTTACCCAATAAACGTCCAGACCGTGCAGCAACCGTATATTGCCAACGTGTGCGTGAAGCATTTCCAGATGTACCTGTATTGTTAGGTGGAATTGAAGCGTCTTTACGTCGTATTGCACATTATGACTATTGGTCAGACAAAGTCCGTCGTTCAGTGTTGATGGACTCAAAAGCCGATCTTTTGATGTATGGTAATGGTGAGCGTTCAATTACTGAAGTGATACATCGCTTAGCCAAAGGCGAAAAAATTCACGAAATTACCGATGTTCGTGGCACGGCATTTATCGTGAATAAATTAAACCGTCCATCTAAAGCCAAGTTTGTGGAAATCGCATCGAATGATGTGGATGCCATTGGCCGTGTTGATCCGATCATCAATCCTTATGTGATGACTGAAGATTTAGATGGCTGTGAAATTGAAAAAGATAAGGGCAATTCTTTAACCCAATACCAAAATTTCCAAAAAGAAATTGTGACGAATCAAATTGTTCGTGAAGGGGATAAACTCGATCCTGATACACAAATTGTGCAATTACAGCCGTCTTCAAAGGCAATTAAACATAAATTACCGCCGCGTGAACTGGCTGTGATTCGTTTGCCTGCATTTGAAGCAGTGGCAGATGATCCCGTTTTATATGCACATGCCAACCGTATTTTGCACCTTGAAACCAATCCGGGAAATGCACGTGCTTTGGTACAAAAGCATGGCGAGCGTGATGTTTGGTTAAATGCTCCACCGATTCCGTTAACGACGGAAGAAATGGACTATGTGTTTGATTTACCTTATGCACGTCTACCGCATCCTGTCTATGCTGATGCGCGTTTCCCTGCATTTGATATGATCAAATTTTCTGTCAACATTATGCGTGGCTGTTTTGGGGGTTGTACCTTCTGTTCGATTACAGAACATGAAGGACGCATCATTCAAAACCGTTCAGAAGAATCAATTTTACGTGAAGTTGAAAAGATTCGCGATACTGCACCAGGTTTTACCGGCATCATTTCTGATTTGGGTGGGCCTACAGCAAACATGTATCGTTTGCATTGTAAAGACCCTGAAATTGAAAAGAACTGTCGTAAACCATCGTGTGTTTATCCGGGTGTTTGTCAAAACCTACATACCGACCATGCACCTTTAACGCAGCTATATCGTAAAGCACGTGCCATTAAAGGCATCAAAAAGATTCTGATTGGTTCGGGTCTGCGTTATGACTTAGCGGTGTTAAACCCTGAATATGTTAAAGAATTGGTGCAGCATCATGTCGGTGGTTATTTAAAAATTGCGCCTGAACATACCGAAAAAGGTCCATTGTCTAAGATGATGAAACCGGGCATCGGGACCTATGATCGTTTCAAGCAAATGTTTGATCGTTTCAGTAAGGAAGCAGGTAAAGAACAGTATCTGATTCCGTACTTTATTGCAGCGCATCCGGGTACGACTGAATATGACATGATGAATTTGGCGATTTGGCTGAAGAAAAATGGTTTCCGTGCCGATCAGGTACAAACTTTTTATCCATCACCAATGGCCACAGCGACCACCATGTATCACACAGGTAAAAACCCACTAGCAAAAGTGGCACGTTATACTGAAGATGTGGATATTGTGAAAGGTGAGAAGCGTCGTCGTCTGCATAAAGCCTTCTTACGTTATCATGATCCAAACAACTGGCCTTTACTCCGCGATGCTTTAAAAGAGATGGGCCGCCAAGACTTGATTGGTAACTCGAAACAGCATTTGATTCCAACCTATCAACCGCAAGGGACAGAAGGTCAGTATCAGTCTGCTCGGAAGAAAAACTCAACCGTGGATGGTGATTCGCAAAAACGTAATGGTGATAGCCGTAACCAACAAGCGAAAAATCAATCGCATCCATCAAATACCAAGAAGCGTCCTGAACGTGGTCAGATTTTAACGCAGCATACAGGTTTGCCGCCGCGTGAAACAGGTGACGCCAAGAAGCCATTTGGACATTCAAAGTCAAAACCAAAGTCTAAGTCACGTGCTTAATGGCAATTGAATATAAAAAAGGATGCTACGGCATCCTTTTTTAGGATCGATCTTTTTTATTGCGTTAGAAAAATAGCTCAAAGATTGGCTTTTCTGCCATCCGTCTGGAAAATTGGGTCAATCCGAAGAATCATATTGCACGTGAATGAATCACTCTATTACAGTGTAGATAGGCTAAAGAGCCAAAATTTCATTCAGATTAAAACAAAACGTGTTACAACGAATGACATTGCAAAAAATTGTTTAGTTTTATCAGCGTTTGTTTGATTTTAGCTTTAGTTTTTTATTGCGTGGTTTGGATAAATGGTCAGTAGGTTATACTGATCGAATAAAAATGGTTGTGATACCGAAAATTATAATAAAGATCAAAAGGATGAAAATATGACAACTTATATGGTAATTGGTAGCGTGTTGTTGATACTGGTCATGATTTTAGCGAGTAAAGCGTTGATCCCTAAGACCAAGCAGCAAGATAGTGCATTAAGACAACGTGCTATTTTTAGTATGCATGAGCAACTGACTTATACTCGTTTGAAAGAAATTTTACCGCATCATACTGTTCTGGCACATGTGTCTTATGATGCCTTACTGACTACAAAATTTTCGCGTACGCGAAATAAATACCGCAATTTGGTGGCTGATTTTGTCATTGTGGATAGTGCACAACAAGTTTTGGCAGTGGTTGCTTTAGAAGATCCGCTTTCACTGAAACGTCCACAAAAGGCACAGTTTCAGGATGCGATCCTCGATATGGCTGGCTATAAAGTGATTCGTTATGAAGAAGTGCCTGACTATCATCAGTTACGTGAAGATTTTTATGGCGATCTCTATGCCTCATCGCGTTTGACTAAAGATAAGCATGCGACCAAAAAATATGATTACTATAATGCAGCACAAACTCGAAAATTACGTCTGATCGGCTAACTGAATCTCAGCATCCATCATAAAAAACATGAAAACTCATGTTTTTATGATGAGTGTATTTTTTATGTAGGTTTCACTGCAACAACGGTTAACTCTACCAATACTCGTGGATCATAAAGTTTAGCTTCAACACAGGTACGGGGTAAGGCATCAATGTCTGCAACCCAAGCATCCCAAACTTCATTGAACGCTGCATAGTCATTTTCAATGTCTTTTAAATAAATCGTCACCGATAAAATATGACTTTTATCTGTGCCTGCATCGGCAAGAAATTGGTCGATCATGTCCAATGTTTGTTGCGTCTGCCCTTTAATGTCTAAATCGAAGTCAGAAGCCAATTGCCCTGCTAAATGGATGAGGTTTCCAGCAATCGCAATTTCAGAAAAGCGATTTGACACATGAAAACGTTGTACAGCCATAATATTTCTCTAACATGATTCATTATCTAAAGTTTACGTGATCGAGAATATTCTGCAAACCTAGTTTATTATCATCAGTTAAGTTTGTGCTGATCTTGCCAGTGGATCAATACGAATCAAAGACTTATTTTGGAAGATCAATACGCAATTGTATTCGGGACAGACAATAAGGTTACCTAGGTTTAAGAAATGAATTTGAGCCATTCTGAGCCGATTTAAACAATATGCAATCGAACTTTGCAAAGGACAGTATTGTTGGAGCTGTATCTCTTTTTGAATATAGGTCGCAATATAGATAGTTTGGGTTTGCATGATCAATCTCGATATTCGATTGTTATTTCATTGTTTTCGTTCAATTACGGATGGCATGTCGCCATCCGCAAAAGCCTAAGTTTTAAACCACTTATCTAGTTAAAATTAGAACTATAGCTAAATACCAAATAAATCATTACAGTAATCTTTAAATAATTTATCAATATCTTTAACTCTAAACTTATTTCGAATTGCCTTGACTCGCGACCACATATTTTCTATTGGATTTAAATCTGGACTATATCTAGGAAGCCACACAATGTAATGGCCTGCACAACGTACCAACTCCTGAAGTCTTTTCCCTTTGTGAAAGGTCGCATTGTCCATAATCAAAACACTGCTTTCTTTCAACTTAGGTAATAAATCCTGTTCAATCCAACATTCAAATACTTCTGTGTTCACTGAACAATTAAACACACCAACTGTCAGTAATCTATTTTCAATGATTGCACCGATCGCATTACTGCAATTCTTCAACTGCCAGTTAAATTTACCTTCAGCACGTGTTCCTTGAAGGCTATAACTATGGGTTCTGGTACTTTCACTTTGAAAACCACTTTCATCTATGTAAATCAGAGGCAATTTCCCTTCTAAACACTCTATGAGATTTTGAAATTGCTGACGTTGATTTTGATCTGCTTTAGGATGCTTTAACGTCTTTTTTTACGCGATATTCCTGCGGCATGTAACGCATTAAATACCGCATGAGTGCTTACTCCTAAACGTTCAGCTCGCTCATACTGATAATCATCAGGATATTGTTCAACATCCTTCAATATTTGCTCTCTGCTAATTTTAGCTGGACGGCCAGGAATAGGTTTGTTTGTAGTGGACTTTTTCCAGTTCTGAATCGTCTGTATACAGATGTTAAAATGCTGTGCTGCTTTTCGCACAGACATTTCATCTCGAATCATAATTTCTATGACTTTGTCTTTAAAATCTTTTGAATATCCCATATCTCTATTGTTCTATAGTTTTTAGGATTTGGCTATATTCTGAATTAGAAGGGGTATAAGGTTTAAGTGTTGGTGTAGGTTTATTCCCAATGCTGTACCAATCAATATGACGCGTAATAAACATGACGACTGCGAGGATAATGAACGAGATCACTGAGCCTATTAAGAAGGTCTTACCTGAAGATTGCAGTAACATATACATGATGCTGTATAAGGTCATTAAGATGATGCTAAACAAAGCAGCAGCTTTAAATCCTTTCATCACAAAGTATAGGTACCATGTCATTAAGCCGATACAGGCCAATGCTGCTACGATATATGCCCATGCAAAAGCATAATATTCACTGATCGAAAGAAGTAGAACAAAGAAGATGCCTTGCGCCATTGCCACCAATGAGTATTGAATAGGGTGGATTCTCAAGCCTTTAAGCACTTCGAATAAGAAGAAGCAACCAAAGGTGATGATGATAATCACAATACCGTATTTAATCGCACGATCAGTTTGAGTATAAACATTCACCGACTCTAAAAACTCAGTCGATAAGCCAATTTTTTCATGCCCAGCTATTTCATACTCAGTAGAATTTGCAGTTTGAACGTAGTTGCCTTGAGCGAATTGGCGAGTACATTCATTGCTTTCACAATACATGAATTTATTTAGGTTTTGATGACCTAAAGCTATATTTTTCCATTGCGCATTGAATTGTTGTTGAGTGCTGGTTTTTGCATAAGGGAGGTTTTGACCATCGTATTTGATATCTGCCCAATTGCCTTTAGCTTGATAGCTCACACTACGACTGGTTGGAATAAGCGTAAACCTATTTAAACCTGTCAAATTTGCCGTTAAATCAAAGTGAAAGCCATTTTGAATCGCATTGATCAATTCAGGATATTTCTTTGCTGAAATATTCATAAAATCAAAACCTGAGCCATCACTGCCTTGCGAGCTCACTTCAAAAGCATAGTTTTTATTGAGTATTTTAAGTGTAGGTTGCTGATCTAAACCACGTGGGTCATGGACTGGGAAAATAATTTCAGCACGATCCCAAAGATAGGTTTTATTTTCTAATAGAGGTTTTTGGAAGATTCCTTTCGCTGTTAAATTGGCTTGATAACTAATTGCGCGATAAATCGTGCGTTTGTAAGTATCATCTGAAACATTAAAGTTTGATGTCCATTGAGTACTGTCAGCACCGATATACATCCAGTTTTCTTCTGTACATGCATAGGATTTCTTCTGTTCATCCAAACAGGTTTTCTGCTCTTGATACGGAACTTGTATATAGGGCGAAATAATGGTTTGTGGGCTAATATGATTTTGTGAGATTTCTTTGAGGAATGCTTGTTGGTAGTCTTGGCGTTCTGACACAAGGCTGGTAATGAAAAATAAGCCGATCCAGAAAATAGCGACCAGTATAACAATCGCAATGATTTTAAGGCTAAGGAAATGAGAGCGCATAATGATTCCTGATGATTTGTTTTTTTCAGGATTGAGTATGTGAAAGTGAGATGGTTTTTGTTTGAATTGGCCTTGATCTTTATGTGAAGTTTAGGTGAAGCTTTACGAATTTATTTGAGTCGTTCCTAGTAGCATTTTATTAAGAAATTTATAGAACTTCGTTAAGGTAAAACAATACTGACCAATACGCCTTGCTGATGCGGTTGAATAATAGCAATGTTATTTTCCTGAATATTTTGAATTTGAATTTGCCCATGATGTTGTTCAATCACTTGTTTGACAATGCTTAAACCAATACCTGAACTGCGTTGTTGGGTAATAGGACGGGGTAATGAAAAATAAGTATCAAAGACTTGTGAGAGGGCGTATTCAGGTATCCATTCACCTTCATTAAAAATCTGTAATTGAATGCTTTGGTGAGCTTGACGATGCAATTGAATCAGGATTTTCGAAGATTCTGCCGAGAAATCTAGAGCATTATCCAAAATATTGGCAATGGTTTGTTGTAACCAAAAACGATCTGCATGAATCATACAGTTCGCTTCGATATCCAATAAACATTGAATTTTTTTACTTTGTAATTGGCTTGCTTGTTGATCTAAAACCTGTTGTATCAGCTTAGATAAGTTAAAATTTTGAAGTTCGATTTGATGTTTGGATTTTTCTAAACGTGTAAGCAATAACATGCGATCAATCAAAAGTTTTAAACGTTGGCTCTGTGCATGAATGTGCTGTGCAAATTGTTGTTGATCATTTAAAGGCAAATCTTCTTTGAGTAACTCTGCACTGGCTTGAATCGCCGTGAGTGGGCTTTTTAATTCATGGGTTAAAGTATTGACATAATGTTCTACATAGGCACGATCTTCGAGTTTTTCACGCATATTTTCAACAGCTTGAGCCACTTGATTCAGTTCTTTGGCTGAACGGAAATAAGGCGTTTGATTCACTGGAGCAAGCGCTTGAGCGTATTTTCGAACACGGTCAATACTGTGTTTAAGCCAATAAGCGACCAAACTGGCAAGGAAAAGACTGAGTAGGGTAATCCATGCAGCTTGGCGCAGTAATTGATCTTCTGCACGTTGAATATAAGGTTGTACAGAGCTATTCGGTTTACCAATACTCACCACACCAATCAATTTTTGTTGCTGATTTTGAGCAGTTTGATAATAAATGGGCGCAGCGATAAACATGGTACTGCTATTCGGATCTCCCTCATAACTGCGGGTTGAACGTACGCCGTATTTACCTTGCAGTGTTAGATAAACATCATTCCAACGTGAATAATCCTGTCCAGTGGCGATACCTTGTGAATCATAGATCACGGTGCCTTTTGCATCTGTAATATAGATTTGTTGGTTAATTTCTTTTTTATTGTGCTGCCAAATATTGGCATTGAGTTTACGATTCAGTGCCTTTTGAATTTTTTCATCAAATTGTGCGGTACCGACTTTATTTTCATAGACATCTTCTGCCACTAACATGGCGATAATATTGGCATTTTCAGCGAGTGTGTCTTCAACCACTTGGCGAACATTGGGCTTCACTTGTTGGTTAAAGGTGTAGGACATAAACCACAACCCAAGCAAGATAATTAAGCCAAAGAAAAACCAAATACGGATAAAAATCGACATGGTGCTATCACATCCGTTTTAGACTATAACCAAAACCACGATGTGTTGTGATTGGGTCATGTTCAGCTGAAATGTGTTTGAGCTTTTGTCTTAAACTTTTGATATGGGTATCGACAGTACGTTCTAAGCTGTGTTCAGGATGCTCCCAAATATGATCCATCAATTGTTGACGGCTAAAAACTTGTTCAGGATGATCGATTAACAATTTTAATAAGCGGTATTCATAACGAGTGAGTTGTAAGGCACTGCCTTGATAATGAATTTGCAGTGATTCATCAATACATTGCCATGTTTTCGCAATTATTGTTTGTGTCTCAATCGTGCTTTGAGCAGGTTGTAATTGGCTTTGTATGTCCATTCTGCGCCAAATGGCTTTAATACGAGACACGATTTCACGCGAGCTAAAAGGCTTGGTACAGTAATCATCTGCACCAATTTCCAGTCCTACGATTCGGTCAATTTCATCATCTCGTGCAGTTAAAAATAGTAGTGGGGTATGGTTAAACTGACGAATTTTTTTACAGACATCAAAACCGTTTATATCGGGTAAACCTACATCTAAGATAATAAAATCAAAAGTTTGCTGTTGAACAAAGGCAATGGCTTGAGAGCCAGTATTTGCCCAAGTCACTTGCCATTCTTCACGTTCGAGTGCATAGCGTAAGGGCATGAGAATTGCGGCATCATCTTCAACACAGAGGATCTGTTTTTTATTATTCATTGGTCTTTGAATATTGTTAAATCATTTTGAGTGTACTGAATTTCTTTTTTTTAGACGAATGAATTTTAAGTGAAATTGAAATGAACTTTGTAATGATGTGAGAAGTATTGAATGTGTTTTGAGGCAGGTATTTTACCCATGATAAATATCAGAGATGTCCTGTAATCTTCGGATTTGATCGTCACACCAATCACAGGACGTATGCTAAAAGTAAAGGTAAGTTTTAGCATCTCAGCGGTTACATGGATAAATGCAGCGCGTCATTAGATTACTCTAAAAACACAGTTTGTGAATGCTAAATTGCATTATTTTTGTTCTTTTGGTTAAAAAGTGACTGATTGAGCATTCAGTCAGACCATAAAGAGAGCTGGGGTAAAGGCTCTTGAGTCGAAAGTGCATAGACCCCAACACCGATAAGACGAAATTGTTGATCCGGTGTGATTTGCATTTCTTTGAGTAAGATATCTAAGGTCATTTGCAGTTCAGTTTGATGCTTTAATGGCATTTTGAAGCTTTTACTGTGCTGTAGGGTTTGAAAGTTTTTCAGTTTCATTTTGACGGTGACACCGCGGGCATACAGTTGCTTTTTCTCTAAGCTTTGCCAGACTTGCGCAATCAACTTGGGCCAAAATGGGAGACATTGTTCAATGGTTAAGTCATCATCAAAAGTGGTTTCTTTTGAAATTTGCTGACGTTCTCGTTCCGCTTGTACAGGGCGCTCATCAATCCCTTGTGCATATAGATAGAGCTGTTTGCCATATTTGCCAAAATGATGAATTAGGACATTTTCATCCACATGCTGTAAATCACCTAAAGTTTCAAGTTTGAGCGCATGTAATTTTTCTTGCATGACTTTACCCACTCCGGGGATTTTTTTAAGCGGCAAGTGCTGAATAAATTGCTGAACTTGTGAGGGTTTAATCACGCAGATACCATTGGGTTTATTCCAGTCCGAAGCAACTTTGGCTAGAAACTTATTCGGTGCTACACCCGCAGAGGCGGTCAGTCCTGTGCTTTGAAAAATATCAGCGCGGATGCGTTCAGCGACTTCTGTGGCACTGGCCAGTTGTTGTAAATTTTCCGTTACATCTAAATAAGCTTCATCTAAGGAAAGCGGTTCAATGAGTGTGGTATAACGCTGAAAAATTGCATGAATTTGCTCTGAGACCGCACGATATTTAGAGAAATTAGGTTCAATCACTACCACTTGAGGGCAGCGTTTTTTGGCTTGAGTCATCGACATGGCAGAGCGGAGTCCGTAGCGACGTGCAGGGTAGGATGCGGCTGCAATGACAGCACGGGGATGGTGTGAAGAAATCACCACAGGTAAATGCTTTAAGTCGGGACGATCAAGTAACTCCACA
Source organism: Acinetobacter sp. CAU_H_29a_1 (assembly GCF_058599505.1). Taxonomy (NCBI): domain Bacteria; kingdom Pseudomonadati; phylum Pseudomonadota; class Gammaproteobacteria; order Moraxellales; family Moraxellaceae; genus Acinetobacter; species Acinetobacter sp. CAU_H_29a_1. The sequence continues at coordinate 3,345,037 of NZ_CM178655.1, read as the reverse complement.
GAGGCATAGAAGGCATCCATGTCGATGTGAATGATTTTTCGCATGCTGAATTTTAATATTGAAACCTAAGCCAGTATTGCACTATTCAGATCGATTGCGTAGTTCTACATGCGGCATAAGCGACATAGTTTGACTTGGTATTTTAGTATTTGAATTTCAATGCTGAGCTTGGAACTGCTTACTTGATTGGTAAGTTTTGTGGCAGTTGATAAAGCCCTTGGCGCTCTAAAAAGCTGATCCAATCTTGCTCTGAGCCTTGAAATACATTGAGATCCACCAAGGTTGGTATGCCTTTAATTTGGCCTTGGCTGGTGTGTTGCCAAAAGGTCCATTTCGGATTGCCTTTGAGCTCAGGCTGGCCTTGATATTCACGAATCCAAAGGGGAGTTTGTTTAAATTCATCGACTAAAACAATATTATAAAATGCTTTAGAAGTATAAAAAATGGGTTGCAAACCATAGTGTTGATACAGTTGGTCGTGCATGACCTGAATTTCTTTGAGTAGCTGTTCTCTGGTGTAGGTGTTGATACAGGTGCTGTCATATTCCAAATCAATCACAGGCGGCAAACTATCGGTTTTCTTCGGTACAGTTTCGATAAAGTTCTGGGCCTGAATCTGGCCATCACGGCATAAACGATAAAAATGATAGGCTCCGACCAAAAAGCCTTGTTCACGGGCTTTGAGCCAATTGTCCTGAAATTTACGGTCTTTGAAATCGCCCCCTTCAGTGGCTTTTAAATAAACGAATTTAAACTCTTGGGGAGAAATAGATTGCCATTGGATGTCGCCCTGATGATGAGACACATCAAAGCCTTTTACCGGATACTCTTGGGCAGATGCGACATTGTTCTGCAAGAAAAAATAGGTGATCCCCAGTCCGACACATAGCATCACTACACAGGCAAGTATGTAATAGGGATATGAGGTTTTTGACGGCGTGGAAACTTTTTTTCTTGCGGACATGCTTTTGCAGGTATTGGTTTTTAGCTCATCATCATAGCTCGAATTTGTGGAACTGACCATGATGATTATGGTCAGTGAATGGCAGCACTTTGTATCTGTTATTCATCCACGGTATCTTTAGGGATATGCCAGAAAATAGCTGCGGTAATCAGGTTAATACAGCCCAATACAATTAAAGTGTTATGGAATGCCATGACGATGTGATCTGTACCCAAATATGCGGTAAAGACATTGACTAAAGTACCTGCCAAAGCCACGCCAATACTCATCGATACCATCATGATCATCGACAAGAAACTGTTGCCACTGCTGGCATCTTGTTGCGGTAAATCTTTCAGCGTGAGGGTATTCATAGACACAAATTGCAGGGAGTTCAGCATACCAAAAACAAAGAAATGCAGCGCGCGCAGCCAAGTTGGGGTGTCTGCGGTATTGAGGGCAAAACTGGCGATACATGCACCGACCAACAAGGTGTTAACCAAAAGCACGTGGCGATACCCGAAGCGCTGAATCAAGTGACGAATGATGGGTTTAGACGCCAGTGAACCCAGCACGGTCGGAATCATTAAGAGTCCGGTCACAAAGGGTTCAAAACCGAAAGCCACTTGTAACATGAGTGGCATCAAAAAAGGCATGGCATTGCCACCGAGGCGAGCAAAGAAGTTACCTAAAATACCCACGGCATAAATGCGGTTACGAAACAGTTTACTGCGAAATAGCGCATTTTGATGGGTATGTGCATGATAGGCATACCAAAGCGCAGTCACCAAGCTCAGTACAATCAGCCCCATACTCCACCATAAAGTCAGGTGTGGGCTGGCAAAATTTTCAATCCCTAAAGATAGTCCTGCCATGGCGATCACCAACAGGATAAAACCCCAAAAGTCAAAACGAGGCACATTCTGCTCGGTGACATTCGGCATGGCTTCAAAACTAATCAGGACCCCTAACAGTCCCATGGGGAGGTTAATCAGGAAAATCCAATGCCATGTACTGACTTCGACCAACCAGCCCCCGAGTGTTGGCCCGATCAGTGGACCAATCAGTCCCGCGAGACTCATTAAACTCATGGCCGATAAGAACTGCGTCCGCGGAATGACTTTGAGCATGGCTAAACGGCCAACAGGGAGCAATAATGCACCACCGATGCCTTGTAGCACGCGATACAATAATAATTCATTTAAACTTTCAGAAAAGCCACAGCCCAGCGAGGCAAGGGTAAAAATGATGATGGCACTGAAATAGGTATTGCGCACTCCAAAACGGTCGGCTAGCCAGCCACTCAAGGGAATACAAGCAGCAACGGCAAGCACATAGGCCACTACCACGCTATGCATTTGCAGCGGGTCTTCATTCAGACTGGCTGCCATAGCCGGTAGAGCGGTATTCACAATGGTGGTATCTAAGCCTTGCATAAAAAAGCCAATCGAAACCAGAAGTACCAAAAGACGGTACTCAGGAGCGAGTGCTTGATGGGTCGGCGTTTGGTTCATAGATACAACAAAGTGAAATTTTTAAACAGTTTAGCTTAATTTAAGTTGGACTGTTGTTGCGAATGTGCATTTATCACATGCCATCAAATTGACATCTCTACGTCATGTGTTTGCAACGCGTACGTCATACATTGGTCAAATTTGAACCGATATTTAGATCATGATGAATAAAACATATAGTGTTGTCTTTTTAGCATGCATGGGGTTGGGCTTAGCGGGGTGTAATGACAGTGATGATACGCAAACTATCACACCACCACCAGTAGTAGAGGAAGCCACGCCGAATAGTATTGAACTGGTTCATCTTGCAAGTTATGAGTCAGGGATATTTGGGCAAAGTGCAGCTGAAATCCCTGCCTATGATGCTGCGAGTAAGCGTCTGTTCGTGGTGAATGCACAAAAGGGCATGGTCGATGTTTTAGATTTCTCCCAACCAGCGCAGCCGACATATATCCAATCTTTGGATGCCAAAACTTATTTATCCAATTCCGAAGTGAATAGTGTCGCGGTGCATAATGGCATCGTGGCACTGGCGGTTCAGGCTGAGGATAAAACAGAGATGGATCCGTAAATTTGAACAACTCCTATAAGTGATATTCTGCTCCTCAAATGATGTTATAAACATCAATATATGGAGTATTTTATGGCACGTAGACCAAGAAGAAATCATTCAAATGATTTTAAAGCTAAGGTAGCACTTGCTGCGATTAAAGCAGAAAAAACACTTGCTGAATTGAGTGCTGAATTTGATGTTCATCAAAACCAAATTATTGACTGGAAAAATCAATTGATCTCAGCTTCCTCGCAAGCTTTCGATCAATCAAAAGCTCCATCAGAACCCCCCATTGATCTTAAAAAGTTACATGCAAAAATCGGTGAGCAGGCATTAGAAATTGATTTTTTAGAAGGTGTGTTGAAGAAACTGGGCCGCTTCAACCACAAAAGTTAATCGACGACTCACTTCAGATTTCAGTATCTAAGCAAGCTAAGCTGCTGAAAGTCTCCCGTGGTTGTTATTATTATCGCCCAAAACCTGTTAGCTCATCAGATCTGAAGCTGATGCGATGTATTGATGAATTACATATGCAATATCCTTTTGCAGGCAGTCGTATGATGCGTGATTTGTTGAATCGTCAAGGGCATCATATAGGACGACGTCATACACGTACTTTAATGAAGAAAATGGGTATTCAGGCGTTATATTGCAAACCAAATTTAAGCCAGGCTAATCAAGCTCACCGTAAATATCCATATCTGCTCAAAGGGTTGGCTATTCAGCGCAGTAATCAAGTGTGGTCTACGGATATAACGTATATCCCTATGGCAAAAGGCTTTGTTTATTTATGTGCTGTGATTGATTGGCATAGCCGCAAGGTACTTGCGCATAGGGTATCGATTAGTATGGAGGTGGATTTTTGTATTTCGGTTTTAAATGAAGCGATTGAAAAATATGGATCACCTGAAATATTTAATACAGACCAAGGCAGTCAGTTCACCAGTGATGCATTTATTGATGTATTGAAATCAAATGGCATTCAAATCAGTATGGATGGTAAAGGTCGATGGGTAGATAATGTGATGGTTGAACGATTATGGCGGAGCGTTAAATATGAAGAGGTGTATCTCAAAGCTTATAGCAGTGTCACAGATGCGAAAAAGCAATTAAGTGCATATTTTGAGTTTTATAATTTGAAACGACCTCATTCGAGTCTAGACAAAATGACACCAAATGAGTTTTACTATGATCAGCTACCCCAACAAAACAAGGTGGCTTAACTAGAGCGGAATATCACTTATAAATACGCTTTTAGTTGTTCAAACAAGTGGGACCACCTCTAACCCAAATCGGTATTGTGGCTTTCTTTAAAGCACAAGATCTCTCTTTTATCAGTCAAGTCAACGTGGGAGCTTTGCCTGATATGTTGACCTTCACGCCTGATGGTCGAAAAGTACTGGTAGCGAATGAAGCGGAACCGAATGAAGGGTATCAAGTCGATCCCGAAGGTTCGGTCAGCATTATTGATATTTCAGATATTCAAGAACCAACAGCAACTATTGCGGGCTTCCATGCATGGAATGACCGTAAACAAGACTTATTAGATGCAGGCATTCGTATTTTTGGCCCAGACATCAGTCAATATCCAAATGTAGCGACAGCAGGTATTCAAACGACCACAGTTGCACAAGACCTAGAGCCTGAGTACATCGCAGTCAGTGCTGATGGTAAAAAAGCATGGGTTAGTTTGCAAGAAAACAATGCGATTGGAGTTTTAGACTTAGCAAAAAATCAATTTGTTGATCTTTTCCCGATGGGCTACAAGGACCATAGCTTGCCTGAAAATGCCTTGGATGGGAGTGACCGTGACTGTGCTATTGGTCAAGACTCTTTGGGGCGTAGTATTACAGAATGTGCAAAAGATGCAGGCATGATTAATATTAGTTCTTGGCCAGGGCTATATGGCATGTATATGCCCGATGCCATTGCACAATATCAAGCCAACGGCAAAACCTATTTGGTCACGGCCAATGAGGGGGACGCCCGTGAATGGCTAAGGGATGAAGCCAAATACTTTGAAGGCGGGGACTTAAATGCTGGTTATGCTGAAGAGATACGCATTAAACATTTGTTTAAAAAAGTAGGTTTTGATGCCAAAGGCGATTATGCCGCGCATTTACGTCAGCTTGCACCAGGCGTAAAAGGGGCGAAATTAAACCCAAAGGTGTTTAAACCTTGTCAAACGGCTGACGCAACAGAAGTCTGCGCGGATAATTTAATTAAAGATTCACAAATTGGACGTTTGACCATTAGTTGGACGCAAGGTTATCAAAAAGATCCACTAACAGGTCTGCCGAAGTTGGATGAAAATGGTCGTCTGACTTATGACAAATTATATGCCTATGGTGGCCGTTCGGTGAGTATTGTCGACCCTGAAACCAAGCAGATTGTGTGGGACTCGGGGAGTGAGTTTGAGCGAAAAATTGCGGAGTTGTTTCCACATCAATTTAATAGCAATCATGAAGCATTTAAATTTGATGACCGTAGTGATAATAAAGGCCCTGAACCTGAAGGCGTGACGTTGGGTAAAATTGGTGCAAAGACCTTTGCCTTTATTGGACTTGAGCGTGCCAGTGGCATCATGGTGTATGACATTAGCAACCCGAATCAGGCTAAATTTGTTCAGTATCTGAACCATCGCAATACCAATGAAACTGAAGTCACGAAACAAGGTGACTTAGGCCCAGAAGGTTTGATTTTCATCGCGGCGAAGAATTCACCCAATGGTCACCCGCTATTGGTGGTGGGAAATGAAGTCAGTGGTAGTACAGCGGTTTATGAAGTCAAACTCAATTAAAAAACTGAGTTTTGAATTTGAAAAAAGAGCACTACGGTGCTCTTTTTTATGGCGCTACAAAAAATATATGACAATGATGTCATGAAAATGAAATAAAACCGTCATAATCTTTGGCAAACGTCCAAAGGCACTGTCTTGGAATAAATTATTCAAAAGGTTGGTTTTATGACAATCGAAATTTTGATGGTGATAGGCTTCTGTTTAGCGGCTTATTCTATCGTCGGAAATGATGTGCCGCAGACATTAGGTACGTTTATTTCATCCAATGCACATCGTCCATGGTGGGTGCTTTGGCTCTTTATCAGTACCATTTTGGTGGTGGTGTTGATTTATGGTTGGTATGCATCCGGTGTGGGTGATGCATCATATGGCCGTTTAGAAACGATCCCTTTTCCTGAGGGTGGGGTCACGTGGCTCTATATTGTGCCACCGATTTTACTGCTATTTTTAACCAAATACGGAATTCCCGTCAGTACCACTTTCTTGGTTTTAACCATTTTCTCGCCTGCAAGTTTAGGCTCGATGATGGTGAAATCGATGATGGGCTATGCGGTGGCTTTTGTGGTTGCGATTATTGTCTATCGTTTTGTGATGCGACAAGTCGCAAAGTATTTTGCGAAAACCCGTAATCAAGAACCGTCGCATATTTGGATTGGGCTACAGTGGGTCTCTACGGCTTTTCTGTGGAGTCAGTGGCTGATTCAAGATTTGGCCAATATTTTCGTCTATGTACCCCGTCAAGTGCCGTTTTCATTTTTACTGTTTGCCATCACGGTCTTTGTGGTGTTGTTGGCGATAATTTTGTACCAACGTGGTGGTGCGATTCAGAAGATTGTCGATACCAAAACAGGTGTCACCGATATTCGTGCAGCGACTATTATTGACTTTATGTATGCCCTGATTTTGTTGGTGTTCAAAGAGTGGAGTAACATTCCAATGAGTACCACATGGGTATTCTTAGGTTTACTTGCAGGTCGTGAGTTTGCAATGTCGATGATTTTTGATGAAGTGAACAAACACCGCACTTCGCGTAACGTCAGTAAAGATGCGATGAAATTGATGTTTGGTTTAGCCATGTCCGTGATTTTGGCGACCACACTGCCGTGGTTCTATAACTTTGTCACCCATTATGGGCAATAAACGCACATGTTAAAAAAGCGAGTCCCTAGGCTCGCTTTTTTATGGCATAAATAAAAGGATTTAAATAGCGAAGTGCGCTGGGCTGCCGAGGTTGGCAATGGCTGAATAAATCTGTTCAGCATGGTTGCATACAATTACTTTTGCGCGGTGCTGTGGCGGTAGAAAACCTTCTTCTACTGCATGATCCAATTGTGTAATCAGTGCGTCATAGAAACCATTGACGTTATAAATCATCATCGGCTTTTGGTGTTGGTTGAGTTGTCCCCAGGTTGCCACTTCTAAAATTTCTTCAAAAGTGCCTAAACCACCGGGTAGTGCGACAAAGGCGCTTGCACGTTCGGCCATTAAGGCTTTGCGCTCATGCATGGTTTGTACAACATGTAATTCGGTCAGTTGGTGATGCGCAATTTCATAATCCAGCATAAATTCTGGAATGACGCCGACTGCTTCACCGCCGTGGCTAATCATGGCATCGGCCACTTGTCCCATGAGGCCAATACTGGCACCCCCATAAACCAGACCAAAACCCAGTTTAGCTAAACCTTGTGCCAGTGCAATCGCTTTTTCTTGATAAATCGGTTTATTGCCTGAACGAGAACCGCAGTAAAGTGCGATCAGAGGTTGAGTGGTTTGAACATTTACTTCAGTGTTGAGAGAAGATATTTTTAATTCACTATTCATGGCGTATGTTTTTACCTTTTGCTTTATCTACTTTTTCTTTCTTAGTTTAAGCAAGAAATGTGACGGCAAGCTGTATTTAATCTAACAATCGGGTAATAATTTGTTAAATCTTTTAAAACAGTGCGCTTTTGAAAAAAAGATGAATTTCATGTAGATCTTGCCTATACTTATTTCCTGTTTTACAACACAAGAACGAACATGGGTAGTGGTAGTTGTCGCTCAAGACATCTTCAGTTTTCCGAAAAAAAATTACAGCCATTGGTGCTGAATCTTCCTTTTCATCCGCTTAAGTTGCGTTATGCACCGTATATTTCCCCTCGACAGGAGCAGATCACATGATATTTGAATGGATGTCTGATCCTTCTGCGTGGGTGGGGTTACTCACCTTAGTGGTGCTGGAAATTGTGCTGGGGATTGATAATTTGGTTTTTATTGCGATTTTGGCGGAGAAGCTCCCACCAGAACAACGCAATACGGCCCGTGTTGTTGGTTTGATCCTTGCGCTCTTAATGCGTTTGGTGCTGTTGGCCTCAATTGCTTGGGTGGTGACACTGACCGAGCCGCTGTTCCATATCTTCGATCATCCTTTCTCAGGACGAGATTTGATTCTTCTGTTTGGTGGGGTGTTCTTACTGTTTAAAGGCACCATGGAACTGCATGAACGTATTGACGCCAAAGTGGTTCAGAAAGAAGAAAGTCCAGCCAATGCTGTGTTTTGGATGGTGATCGTTCAGATTGTAGTTTTGGATGCTGTGTTTTCCTTAGACTCGGTGATTACCGCAGTCGGTATGGTTAAACACCTGTCTGTGATGATGATTGCGGTGATTATCGCCGTGGGCATTATGTTGTGGGCATCGAAAGCCTTAATGGAATTCGTCAACAAACATCCGACCGTGGTGATTTTGTGTCTCGGCTTCTTGATGATGATCGGTTTCTCATTGATTGTAGAAGGCTTTGGTTTCCATATTCCAAAAGGTTACTTATATGCCGCGATTGGTTTCTCGGTGATTGTTGAATTCATCAACCAAACCATGCGCCGTAATCAAGAAAAAATGGTCACCACCACAGATCTTCGCTATAAAACTGCATCTGCGGTGCTGCGAATGTTGGGCGGTAAAAGTAGTGATCATGCCTCTGAGCCTGAAGATGTCCTGGCAACTCGCGCTTATGCGGATGAAGTATTTGATCCTGAAAATGGGGTCTATCATAGTGTCTTGGTGCAAGGGGTGCTGGGTTTGTCTGAACGTCCAGTGAAGTCCGTGATGACCCCACGTCCAGAGTTGGAGTGGATTGATTTAGAGGATGAAGAAGCTTCAATCAAATCACAACTACTCAGCATTACGCATTCGCGTTTAATTGTGGCACGGGGCGAGTTAGACAACATCGCTGGTGTGGTACTGACCCATAAAGTTTTGAATGAATATATTGAAACGGGTGTACTCGATTTTGATAAACATTTACGTGAGCCTGTGATTGTGCATGAAAATGCACAAGTCCTGATGGTAATGGAACAACTGCGTCAAGCACCGTTACAAATGGCTTTGGTCTTGAATGAATACGGCTCGATTGAAGGGATTGCCACGCCGATTGATGTATTAGAGGCGATTGCAGGGGAGTTCCCTGATGAAGATGCTGAAGACAATGTGGCTGAAAGCTTAGAAGATGGCAGCTTGATGCTCGATGGCTCTACTGATATTCGTCATGTGTCGTTATTGTTGGATCGTGATTTGGTCGACGAGTCTGATCAGTACTCAACCTTGTCAGGCTATATCCTCTTTCATTTAGGTCGTTTACCTGAAAATGGCTCTAGCCTTGAAGCAGATGGCTGTATTTTTGAAGTGGTGACGATGGATGGGCACAAAATTGAAAAAGTGCATGTGATTCCAAAGTCGGATCTGCACAAGGAATCATCTTAAAACAAACCTTAATCTGGTTTGAACAGGTTAAAATAGCTCGCAATGTCGAGCTATTTTTTATGGAAAAATCATGAGTAATGTTGAGTGTCCGTGTGGGCAGGGTGAATATAAGCAGTGCTGTCAGCCTTTGCACTTGGGACAAAGCCGTGCACAGAGTGCTGCTCAACTTATGCGCTCACGTTATAGTGCTTTTGCCAAACAGCAAATTGATTACATTGTGCAAACCACAGCTTTGGGGCAGCAACAGGCTCTAGATGTTGCAGCAATTGCAGAGTGGAGTCGAAGCAACAAATGGTTGAAGTTAGACGTCGTACAGGCCAATGAAAAACTCGATAAAAACCATGCCATGGTCGAGTTCAAAGCCCATTATCATGATGGCACATCGCCACAGATACATCATGAAATTTCACATTTTGTGAAACATGCAGAAGCATGGTATTTTTTAGATCCAACCACTGAAATGCAAATCACAATGAAACAAGCGTGCGTCTGCGGTTCAGGGAAAAAATTTAAACAATGTTGTGCACAATTTTTATAATTTTAAGCAAATTTGGCTTAGAATAGCGCGCATCAATTAGCCTATATGGAATCCAGGCGATGTTACTCACTATTATTTATATTATAGCGATCACAGCAGAGGCAATGACAGGTGCACTGTCGGCGGGTCGGCGTAGTATGGATTGGTTTGGTGTGGTGATTATTGCCTGTGTCACAGCACTGGGCGGAGGTTCTGTCCGCGATGTGTTATTGGGACATTATCCGCTGACTTGGGTCAAGCATCCTGAATATCTGATGCTGACGTGTTTTGCCGCTTTTATGACGATTTTGATTGCTAAGTGGATGCGCCATTTACGCAACATTTTCTTGGTCCTCGATGCTCTGGGCCTGATCGGTTTTACCATCATCGGCTGTCAAATTGCCTTAGAAATGGGACATGGTTTTGTGGTATCTGCAGTTGCAGGGGTTCTGACAGGAGTCTCAGGCGGTATCTTGCGTGATATTTTGTGTAATGACGTCCCTTTGGTGTTCCGCCGTGAGCTGTATGCCAGTATTTCTTTTGTCGCGGTGATTTTCTATTGGGGCTGCATTCAGCTCGGTTTATCACTTGAGCTGACTGTGATTTCGACTTTGATCTTTGGTTTTAGCTTACGTCTAATCGCGATTTACTTTGGCTTAGAAATGCCGAAATTCATTTATCAAGATGATGATGAGCAATCGGCTTCCTCGAAAGATGCGAGCTAAAATAACGGCGATTTGACCGCCTTGTTTATATAAAAAAGCACATAATGATAAAGCTGTTGAGGAAGCAGCCTGTTATATTTTCCCGCTTTAGAGGCCGAGCTATGGATTTAGTTTCTCGCATACAACGCTTACCGATCGGTAAATTTCACTACACCTTGTTGTGGGTCATTGGCTTGGGCTGGATGTTCGATGCCATGGACACGGGGCTGATTTCTTTTATTTTGGCAAAAATGGCCGAAGATTGGCACATGAGCCCAACCGAGAAAGGTTGGGTGGTCTCCATTGGCTTTGTCGGAATGGCGATTGGTGCGGTGTGTTCAGGGGGCTTGGCCGACCGCATCGGGCGTAAAACAGTTTTTGCTGCGACCCTGGTGATTTACAGTTTAGCGACGGCGGCCTGTGCCTTTGCCCCAAACTTAACGTGGTTGTTGGTGTTTCGTTTTATTGTGGGTTTAGGCTTAGGTGGACAGTTGCCAGTAGCGGTGACCTTGGTTAGTGAATACATTCCTGCGCAGGTGCGTGGGCGTTTTATCGTGCTGCTAGAAAGTTTTTGGGGCTTAGGTTGGCTTTGCGCTGCATTGGTGGCGTATTTTGTGATTCCAAAATTTGACTGGCATATGGCCTTCTTAATCGGTGGAATTCCTGCACTGTACGCCATTGTGATTTGGTTCAAAGTGCCTGAGTCAATTCCTTATCTCATTAACCGAGGTCGTATTGTGGAAGCGCATGCTTTGGTGCAGCAGATTGAACGTCAATGCGGTGTGGAAGTGATCGAGCATATCGTTGTTAAACCGGTGGCAGAGAAAAAGACCGTGTCTTTTACCCAGCTCTGGTCGGGGGCATTTGCGCGTAGAACCTTGATGTTATGGTTGATTTGGTTTGGTATTGTCTACTCGTATTATGGCATTTTTACATGGTTACCGAGTTTGCTGGTGAAGCAGGGGTATAGCATTGTTCAGTCTTTTGAATATGTCTTGGTGATGATTTTGGCACAGCTGCCAGGCTATGTGGCCGCAGCATGGCTGGTCGAAAAGCTGGGACGTAAAGCAACCTTGGCTGGTTTTATTGGCATGTGTGCAGTTTCCGCGTATTTTTTTGGTCAAGCTGACACTGTGAACATGATTATGTTCTGGGGCTGCCTGATGTCATTCTTTAACCTCGGTGCATGGGGCGTCTTGTATACCTATACCCCAGAGCAATATCCAACCAATATCCGAGCTTTTGGTTCGGGCTGGGCATCAGCCATTGGCCGTATGGGCGGCATTGTCGCACCGATGGTGGTGACACATATGATGGTACAGAGTAATGGATTTAGTGCGATTTTCATGATGTTTACCGCAGTGTTGCTTGCGGTTGCAGCGGTAATTTTGATTTTGGGTGAAGAGACCAAAGGCAAAACATTGGAAGAAATTGGACTGTAATTTAGTCCGTGCTGAAGATTGAGAGTCAGATGTGCTGAGACTCTCAGTATTCAATACACTTCAAGATAAAATCTAGATGATAGATTTAAAATAACCGATAACCAGATCCAACTCAGCAATAAGAATTCAATCTGCTTGGCCAAAGTGTGGCTTCTCAACGTTGTATTTTGATAGCTGAAGATCTTGTTAATGATGAGACCTTTTTAATACTCACTGCTTGATTGATACAATATACCCGATTCGTTGTGTCGGATTTTGGATGAGGATGGCCCGATTTTTTGTCGATCGTATCGATCAAGTTGAGAAGACTGAAGTTGCTTAACCATTTTCATTGATGAGCAGAGATGAACACAGGAACTGAACTTCAAAATAATTAGTTGCTCATTTTAAAAAAAATGGATAATTTTACGACACTAGGAACATCTAAAGACGCAATTTGTCGTAGTGGTGTACGCTTTCACTTGTATAGGCAGAGCCTGCGACATAGCATAAGAACTTAAACAAAAAACGATTAATTAGGATGACAGGTTGTTATGACGAACCTTGCGCATCAAGCGACAGAAAACCGTTCCGTAGCAGAATTTACTGAACAAGCATATCTCAATTACGCCATGTACGTGATCATGGATCGTGCCTTACCGCATATCAGCGATGGTTTAAAACCTGTGCAACGCCGTATTGTGTATGCCATGAGCGAATTGGGGCTGAAACACAGCGGTAAACCCAAAAAATCTGCGCGTACCGTTGGCGATGTGCTCGGTAAGTATCACCCGCATGGTGATTCGGCCTGCTATGAAGCGATGGTGCTGATGGCGCAGCCTTTTAGTTATCGTTATCCATTTATTGAAGGTCAAGGTAACTGGGGTTCTCCCGATGATCCGAAATCGTTCGCGGCGATGCGTTATACCGAAGCCAAATTATCTCAGTATAGTGAAGTGCTTTTGTCTGAACTGGGACAGGGGACTTGTGACTGGCAGGATAACTTTGATGGTTCGATGAAAGAGCCCGTGACTTTACCTGCACGTATTCCGAATATATTGTTAAATGGCACCACAGGCATTGCAGTTGGTATGGCTACGGACATTCCGCCACACAACCTGCGTGAAGTCGTGAAAGGCACCATTGCCTTAATTCGCAATCCAAATTTAAGCGATGAAAAAGTTGCAGAATATATTCCTGCACCCGATTTGCCGACCAAAGCAGAAATTATTACGCCACCTGAAGAGCTGTTAAAAATTCAAAGCACAGGGCGGGGCAGTTATCGTATGCGTTCGGTGTATCGCATCGAAAAAAATGAAATTGTGATCACGGACTTGCCTTATCAAGTTTCAGGTTCGAAAGTTATTTCGCAAATTGCAGATCAAATGCAGGCGAAAAAACTGCCTTTGGTGAGCGATGTACGAGATGAATCGGATCATCAAAACCCAACCCGTTTGGTGATTGTACTGCGTTCAAATCGGATTGATGCTGAAGCGGTAATGAGTCACCTTTTTGCCACCACCGATCTTGAGTCGAGCTATCGGGTCAATATGAACATGATTGGTGCGGATGGCCGTCCACAAGTGAAATCGATTCGTCGTATTTTGCTGGAGTGGATTGAAATTCGAAAGGAAACCGTCACCCGTCGTCTGCAATATCACCTGAATAAAATTGAAAAACGCTTACATATTTTGGGCGGTTTGATTATTGCCTATTTAAATATTGATGAAGTGATTCGTATTATTCGTGAAGAAGAACAGCCCAAAGCGGAGTTGATGTCACGTTTTAATATTGATGACATTCAGGCCGAAGCCATTTTAGAACTCAAGTTACGTCATTTGGCTCGACTTGAAGAAATGGAAATGCGCCGTGAGCAAGAAGAGTTAGAAGCCAAAGCTGCACTGATTCGTGAACAGTTGGCTAATCCAGAGTCTTTAAAAGCTTTAATCATCAATGAACTCAAAGATGATGCGAAAAAATACGGCGATGACCGTCGTTCACCAATCGTGCATCGTGCAGAAGCGACGGCGATGAGTGAGCAAGATTTCATGCCTGCTGATCCTGTGACCGTGGTCTTGTCTGAAGCGGGGTGGATTCGCTCAGCCAAAGGTCATGAAGTTGATGCCGAAAACCTGAACTTCCGTGCAGGCGATCAATACCTCAGTCATGCACAAGGTAAATCGAATCAGCGCGTGTATGTGCTGGATGAGTCAGGACGTAGTTATGCACTAGCCATTAATAGCCTACCGTCCGCACGTGGTCTGGGAGAACCGTTGAGTTCAAAATTATCCCCAGCCAGTGGTGTTGGTTTTAAACAAGTCTTCATTGCTGATGATGAAACCGAAGTCATAGCGCTAAGTAGTAAAGGATATGGTTTTAAAACACAGGCAAAACAGTTAGATACCAATGCAAAAGCAGGTAAAGCCTTCCTGACTTTACCTGAAAATGCCACAGTTATGCCGTTAACCAGTGTTGATCAGGCCACCCATTTGGCGTTATTGACCTCAACGGGTCGTTTGTTGATTTTAGAGTTGTCAGAGTTGCCTGTTTTAAATAAAGGTAAAGGTAATAAATTGATACAACTTGAAGAGAAAGATCAAATTGTATTCATGACAAGATTAACGCTAGATGAAATACTGCAAGTCGTTGCAGGACAGCAGCAATTAAAATTGAAGGGTGATGACTTGCAAAAATACATAGGCAAAAGAGCATCAAAAGGGCAGTTATTACCACGTGGTTATCAAAAAGCAAATAAACTGTTAGTTCAGAGATAAAACTAGCATCCATTGATCAAAATACGTTATATATGGTATGTATGCGGGAAATGGATGCAGTATTAAGCAACAGAAGTTAAATAAAGAGCGCTTAATATTGAGAACAATAGTTGAAATTTAAGGATTACTGATAGGAGAATCGGGCGATATGGAAAAAATTTGGTTCGCAGAATACCAAAAAACGGGGATTCCAGAGACTGTAGAATTGCCACCAGAAAACACGTCATTAGTAGATGTTTTTGAACGAAATTTCCAAAAATTTGGCTCTCGTGATGCTTTTATCTTTATGGATAAAGTGCTCACTTTTAATGAGTTAGAAGAAGCAAGCCGTAAATTTGCAACGTATTTACAAAGTTTGGGTCTAGCAAAAGGCTCACGTGTCGCTGTAATGATGCCGAACGTTCTTCAGTATCCTATTGTTGCTTTGGGTGTATTCCGTGCAGGTTTAGTATTGGTTAACGTCAATCCACTGTATACCGCGCGCGAACTTGAACATCAGTTAAATGACTCGGGTTCAGAAGTTTTAGTGATCATCGAAAACTTTGCCTCTGTTTATCAAGCGATTAATGGTAAAACGCCAGTTAAACATGTCGTGATTGCCTCTGTAGGCGACATGTTGGGTGCATTAAAAGGCACCCTGGTGAACTTTGTATTACGTTCTGTGCGTAAGCAAATTCCAGCATGGAATATTCCTGGTCATATTCGCTTTAATGCGGCAATGTCGAAAGTTAGTGCGAGTAACTATAAGCGCCCGAACTTAACGTTAAGTGACACGGCAGTGCTTCAGTACACGGGCGGCACTACAGGGGTATCTAAAGGTGCAGAATTGACGCATCGCAACCTTGTGGCGAACATGTTGCAGTGTGACGGTATTTTCCAAAGTAAATTTGGTGCACAAGATGGTCAACCTGATGACCGCATTTTCTGTGCCTTACCGCTATATCATATTTTTGCGTTCATGGTTTGTGCGATGTACGGCATGTACAAAGGCCAAGCCAACGTTTTGATTCCAAACCCGCGTGATTTACCTGCGGTGATGAAAGAATTACGTAAATATCAACCGTCATTCTTCCCAGCAGTGAATACGCTATTCAATGCTTTAGTGAACAATGAAGAGTTTAAGCAACTCGACCACAGCAAATTGAAAATGGCGATGGGCGGTGGTATGGCGGTGCTTCCTTCTACAGCAGAAGCGTGGAAGCGAATTACTGGAACCAACATCATTGAAGGTTACGGCCTATCTGAAACTTCACCTGTGGCAACAGCAAATCCGCCAGCGTCAGAAGAGTTCAGTGGCACAATTGGTATTCCATTGCCATTAACTGAAGTTGCAATTTTGGATGATGATGGGAAGGAAGTTGCACTGGGTGAACAAGGTGAGATTTCAATCCGTGGTCCACAAGTGATGCGTGGCTATTGGAACCGTCCAGATGAAACGGCTAAAGTGATGACTGAAGATGGTTTCTTCCGTACGGGTGACATTGGTGTCATGGACCCTCGCGGCTATGTCAAAATTGTAGACCGTAAGAAAGACATGATTTTGGTGTCAGGCTTTAACGTTTACCCTTCAGAAATCGAAGAAGTGGTTTCAAAGCATCCTAAAGTATTGGAAGTGGCTGCCATTGGTGTACCTGATGAAAAATCAGGTGAAGTACCAAAACTCTTTGTGGTGAAGAAAGATCCATCTTTAACAACAGAAGAAGTCTTGGCCTTTGCGAAAGAGAACTTAACGGGTTACAAACGTCCGCGTTATGTTGAATTTTTGGATGAGTTACCGAAATCAAACGTAGGTAAAATCCTACGTAAAGATTTACGTAAAACAGCTTAAGTTCAAATAAAAAAAAGCGCCATCAGGCGCTTTTTTTTCATGTTCGCATTTAATTTTTCATTAACCAGCGGTCGATATAGGGACGGCCAATGCCCAAGATGCCAACAAAGGTCAGCATCGTACCGCACTGACGACTAAAGGCTGGGAAAGCAAAACTACCAAAGCTCAGGACATTATCGATCAGACAATAGACGGTCACTGCAAGCAACCAAGACCATAGGTTTTGACGTTTAATCCCGACCATCCAAAATGCAATGATCAGCATGACCAGTGTGCCAAGGGTCGAACCAATATTCATATTGGCACAAATGACCGCCAATAAAAATGCAGTAACGGGAAGCACAATCTTTAACACACGATCCACTTGGCGTTGATGTTGAAGCTGAATTTCGAGCACGTCGAACATTTCTTTTTGATCAGGGCTAGCCATGCTGGAGTCTCATCGGGAAATTATAAAAACACTATAATTTAACCAAATTTATCCTCGGAATGCCATGCTATGATAGCCTTCGAAATGATCTTGATGAGAAAAAACCAATGCAAAGCATTAGCGGGATTATTTATCTCATTTTAATTGCTTGTTTACTGCCTTACGTATTTACAATCATTGCTAAAAAAACAGCAGGATTTCGCGCCAAAGATAATCAACATCCGCGTGAATTTCTCGCCAAAACGACTGGTCTGGCTGCACGTGCCAATGCGGCACAGCAAAATAGCTTTGAGAGTTTACCGTTATTTATTGCTGCCATCTTAATGGCTGAATATATGGTGATTCCGCAAGTGGTCACCATGACATTTGGTATTGCCTATCTTGTCTTTCGTGTGCTGTATGGGATTTGCTATTTGGCCAACTGGTCGACGCTCCGTACGATCGTTTGGCTGTTGTCACTGCTTTGTCCTATTTGTTTATTATTGTTGGTCATTCGACTGACGATGGGCTAAGTGCGAAACATACATATTTTCACCCAGTGGATGTATAATCGCAGAAATATTTTTTTCTCAAAAACCGTTATAATCGATGCGGTTTTTTAAAAGATTTAACTTGTTAAAGAGTGATGTTATGAGCTACAGCAATATCCCTGCGGGTAAAGATGCACCGAACGATATCTACGTGATCATCGAAATTCCTGCAAATGCAGCACCAATCAAATATGAAATTGATAAAGATTCGGATGCACTTTTTGTAGATCGTTTCATGGGTACAGCAATGTTCTACCCAGCGAACTATGGTTATGTACCAAACACCTTGTCTGAAGATGGTGATCCATTAGATGTACTCGTTGTAACGCCACATCCAGTTGAACCAGGTTCAGTGATTCGTTGCCGTCCTGTGGGTAAATTGAACATGGAAGATGACGGTGGTATCGATGCGAAATTAATCGCAGTTCCACACGACAAGTTAACGCCAATCTATAAAGATATTAAAGAGTACACGGATCTTCCACCTTTACTGATTCAACAAGTTGAACACTTCTTCGCGCACTATAAAGACTTAGAGCCAGGGAAGTGGGTTAAATTAACAGGTTGGGAAGGTTCTGAAGTTGCTAAGCAAGAAGTGCTTAAAGCAATCGAAGCAGCAAAATAATCCAGCCTGTGAAGCCTCAATTGAACCGTGTTTGATGGTAGGCTTCAATAAAAAAACCTGCACAATGTGCAGGTTTTTTTATTAGATTAGCTTTTCCGTAGAAATTAGAAGAATTTCACAGGAATGTCTAACCAAATACGCCATTCGTTGGTGTCTGGCATGTAGTAATCGTTTGCGTAAGCATCATCATTACGATAGTGAGAGTAACGTAAACGTAAGCTTGCATCTTTAGCAAAACCAGATTGAACGGTATATTTCACTTGGTTAAAGAGTTCGCTTTCTTTCGCGTTGTCATCAGTTGCTGTATCAATATCCCAACCATAAACATATGCAGTCGTCCAGCTTAGACCAGGAACGCCGTAACCTGCAAAATCTAGGCTATATTGAACTTGCACAGACTTCTCACCACGACCGTTAAAGTCTGAAAGGTAAGAGTTTGGTAGATAAATACTTTGGAAACCGTCTGCATTCTCACCGTATGCATAGCCTGTGTTACCAGTGCTTTGTTGGTAAGCAAGCATAACATTGTGTGCATCTTGGTTATATGTACCAGACAATGCCCAAATATTGTTACTGCGGTCAGATGAAGTGCTAGGTAAAGTAGAAGAAGATACCTTTACACCCTTATCCCACTCAGTGTGATAACCGCTGAAGTCATAGGTTAAAGAGCTGTTGTTTGCCAAAGCTTGCTTGTAGTTGGCATTCACATAGTGACGATCTAATGCGTCTTTGCTGTCTAAGCCAAAGTAAGATGCATTGAATGCATCATTAAACTTATATTTTGCACCCCAAACGACAGCGCGGTCTAAATGGTTGCCATCAGTATTGATTTGGTGTGACATTTGATCTTTAGTGAATTTACCCGCTGTTAATTCAAGACCATTAATCTCACGACTTGTTGCCAAAACACCTTCAAAGTATTCAGGCACTAAACGTGTTGTGTTACTTGCCAGTACTGGTAAGTCTAGAACGTGTGTACCGTAACGTACTTCAGTATTTGAAATACGCGCTTTGACGATACCGCCACCACGTGTCCAGTAGTCATACGCATCTTTTGTGTCATCAGCATTGTTTTGCGGATGTGTTGGGATCATTTGGTTGTCAGTGTGACCATTTTTCCCCAATTTAAATGATGTATCGCCAATAATGCCGACACCAAAGCCAACAGTACCTTGAGTATAACCAGACTCAATTTTGACCATCGCGGTTTGAGCTGCTGAACTTGTATCAGCTTTACCATTTTTCTTGTCACGAGTTAAATAACCAGTACGAAATAGCACTGATCCTTCAGCGTCCTCAACGAAACCTTTAGATTCACTTTGCTCACTCGCAAAAGCTGTTGATATAAGTGCAGTTTGTACTAAAACTGCTAATGCTAATTTTTTTGTGTTTTGCATTGGGGAGCGAACCTTATACAAATTGGATGGAAAGAGAACAGCAATTGTATAAGTAATCGCTGAAAAATTGTCATTTTTATTTAACATATTCAACTAAAGTAATGCATTTTTTTGTAAGTGATCTGTTTGAAATATTTTAATTTTAGTTAAAATATTTGGTTGACTAGAATAAGTCTTTATAAAACATTGAATTATTTTTCTCTCCTTCATTCACTTTTTTGCTATGTATTGCAGAATATAATATATAGGCTGCAAAGTTTTTTAGCCTATGAATCAAAGTGTTTAGCTATTTATGGGCTTTTGGAATCAGCTTAAAATCATGCATAGCTAGATTGGCAAACGATGAATTACACAGCGGTTGTCTAGGGAAATTTGACCCATTGTTAAAAATAGCTTTAAAATTTATGGGTATGGAATCAGTAAATGATTCATGTCTAAAGAAATTTCGAGAACTTAAATGCATAAAAATTCACATAAAATTGCACTATTTTTAATTTTTTCTACTGGCAGTATGTTGGTCAACGCAAGTGAGCCACAGCAACAAAGCTCAGAAGGCGGACTCAGTGGAAGCCTTGCTGTGCTCAGTCAGTATATTTATCGTGGGGGTGTTGAAAATGACCAGCCTACCCTGCAAGCAGGGCTTGAATATGAACATGCATCTGGTCTATATGCAGGTTATTGGGGTTCGACACTGAATTATGATGCCGCAGATATCAGCAAAGATCACGGTGTTGAGCATGATTTTTATATGGGTTATGCAGGCACACTCAGTCCAGATTTAAGCTATCGCTCACATATTGTGACTTATTTATATAATGATGGCGGCTCGGTCTATAGTGAAGATCGCACAGAACGACGAAGTACGACTGGAGCAGAGTTTGTAAATAGTCTGAGCTATAAAGACTTTGATGTAGGTGTCACGGTGGCTTTAGCTGATGTGAGCTATGCCAATGCAGGCGATACCTATTTAAGCCTTGCACATCATTATGCTCTTCCACAAAACTTTCAATTCAATAGTTCGATTGGTGCATCGATTTATCGTCAGCATGATGATGCCATACTCACTACAGAGAAGAACTTTACTGTTAATGAAGTTCGCTTAGGCTTGAGTAGACCCTTTGCAGAGACAGGTATGGAAATGTCTGCGGATTATATTTATGGTGTACATAATCGTATGGGCGAGGATTTAGAAGACCATTTGGTGCTGGGTTTAACTTACAACTTTTAAATGTTAAAGATATGAAGAGTGCATCCAGATCGGTTGGGGATGCACTTTTTTTATGCACTTAAAAACGTACGTTCCAAAGATGAGTCTCAAAATAGCGCATATTGTAAACAATTATGTTTGTTTGATGAGCTTGGCTTCAATTCACCGCGAAGAGGTTTAACGATCAAGCTGAGGATAAGCTCAATTTCTTATATTTTATATAATTTTAACAAAAACAATTATTTATAATAATTTTTTAAAAGGTGTATCTGATGTTGAATTGAATGTGGCATATCTATTGCTACTACCTACATGAGTTTATCGAAATAACCAAAAAACGTCGGATACGATGTGGGGGAATCAAACAATGAAATTTGCACTTAAAGCATTATCTTTAGCTGTGGTGGCTTCAGCTTCTGCATTCACTTTCGCAGATGACGAGCCAGCATTACCGTTTGGTTTATCTTTTAGTGGAAGTGCTGCTGTAACAACTGACTATCGTTTCCGTGGTTTAACTCAAACCCAAAATGATCCAGCGGTACAAGCGGGCTTTACTTTGGCACATGACTCAGGCTTGTATTTGGGTCTTTGGGGTTCAAATGTTGACTTTGGTGAAGGTTCACCGAGCTTAGAGCTCGATCCATCGATTGGTTTTGCAACAACATTAGAAAGCTTTGCCAGCAAGCCAGTGCTTGATGTGGGTATGGTGTACTACAACTATCCAAGTGCAGATGATCTGAACTGGTTAGAGTTTTATGGCAAATTAACCTTTGCGAGTGTCTTTACTGAAGGGGACAGCCTACTGACCAATGTGAACTATACCAATGATTATGTTGCAAAAGATACAGACAGCTGGAACATCAATGCTGGTTATGCAATTCCATTTGGTTCAACGGGCTTTGGTGGTGTCGCGAATGTGGGTTATACCGTGGTGAGTGATGAAGATAAATATTCATTTGGTGATGATGACAATTATGTCGATTGGAAAGTGGGTGTGACCTATGCATTCCAGTCTATTCCTGGTGCAACAGCAGAATTGGCAGCGGTAGGAACCAATTTTGATACTGATAATCTGGATCATGTGACAGCACGTGCTGTAGAAACAGGTGCCGTGTTTACCTTAACTAAAACGTTCTAAGTTTTAGCATCTTCAAAACCCCTCTAGTCCTAAGGCCTAGAGGGGTTTTTTCTATGTGGAATTTAGCGATTTTTAGGCATTTTGCTGTCGGTAGGAGAGAGCTTCAGTCAAATGTCCAGTTTGGATGTGCTCTGACTGGGCCAAATCCGCAATGGTTCTGGCCACTCTTAAAATCCGATGATAACCCCGAGCAGACAAATTTAAACGCTGTTGTGCTTTTTCAAAGATTAAAGCCGCTTGTCCATCTAGTGGTGCGAACTGTTCGAGTTGTTTGGGTGATAAAGCCATATTGAGACAAGCTTGGCGCTGCATTTGCCATTCATAAGCTTGAATCACGCGCTCACGTACAGTTGCCGAGTCTTCCACGGCTTGTGTGTCTTGCAATTCAGAAGCATGCAAGGGTGGTACATCAATATGTAAATCAATCCGATCCAGTAACGGCCCTGAAATGCGGTTTTGGTAGCGTTTAATCGCCTCGGCTGAGCACTGACAACGGCTATCTTGATTAAAAGCATAACCACAGGGACACGGATTCATTGCAGCAATCAGTTGGAAATTGGCTGGAAAGGTGATCTGCCGTGAAGCACGCGAAATCACAATCTCTTTGGCTTCAATCGGCTGTCTTAAAACCTCCAACACCTTGCGGTCAAACTCTGGTAGCTCATCTAAAAACAGCACGCCTTTATGTGCCAAAGTAATTTCACCGGGTTTGGGTTGTGACCCGCCACCGACTAGGGCAACTGCAGAAGCTGTATGGTGCGGTGCACGAAATGGCCGCTGTCCAAAAGGATGTTGATGATTGGCCACCGAGTAAATACTCGCCACTTCCAAATTCTCTTGCGTGTTCAAGGGTGGGAGAATACTGGCTAAACGTGAAGCCAATAGGGTTTTCCCTGTCCCTGGCGGTCCTTTAAATAGCAAAGAATGACCACCTGCTGCCGCAATCTCTAAGGCACGTCTCGGACGTAGTTGACCTTTAACATCGGCCAAATCAAATTTGTAATGTTGGGAGGCTTTTAGCGCCGTGGGTTGAAACTGTTGGATGAGATGGTTTTGCGACAGATGCTCACAGACTTGTTTTAAATGTTGCGCTGCAAATACTTGAAAATTGGGCAGTTGAGAGGCTTCTTGCGCATTGGCCTCAGGTAAAATCAGTTGATGTCCAGCTTGCTGGCAGGCAATCGCAATACTTAAAGTACCTGAAATTGGTCGCAGTTGCCCATCAAGTGCCAACTCACCTATAAATTCAAAATTTTCAGTTCCTTGCTCAGGGAGCTGACCAGAGGCAATTAAAATACCCAGTGCAATAGGCAAATCCAACCGCGAGCTGTCTTTGGGCAGGTCTGCGGGTGCAAGGTTGATGGTGAGACGTTTGGTCGGAAACTGAAAGCCACTATTGATAATGGCGGAGCGCACCCGATCTTTGCTTTCCCGAACGGCTGCTTCAGGAAGCCCCACAATGGTTAAAGAGGGTAGTCCTTGGCTCAGATGAACTTCAACTTCAACCGAAGGTGCGTGTAAACCGAGCAAAGCTCGAGTGTAAATTTTGGCAAAAGACATCTTTTGTTCCATTATAGTGCATTATTTTAATTCGTTATGCGTCTTTTGTTGCACCAAACAGGTGCTCATTTTTTGTTCTGAATGCGTAACTCTAAAGCTTCCACTTGTTTCAATAAGTCATTTAAACGCAAATTGGCATTATTCAGTGCAGTACGTTGACGCTCAATTTCATCTTTGGAAACCAAATCCATCTTGGTGACTGCTTCATTGAGCAGTGCGCGTAAATTATGTTCTAAGTCTTGTTTAGGTTGTTCGACTTGTTCCAGTATGGCTTGTAATAAAGTTTCAATCATTTCTATATCCAACAGTTGGAGACGTGACAGCAGTGTACCATTGCTGCTTCTGACTCTATAGCCTTTCAGATGAAATATGATTTCATCGATTGTAAAAAAATCATAAATCTTCGACTAAAAAACCTGAATTTTGAAGCTCAAAACGCATTTAAATGTATAGAATAGGGTATAAAGAAAACTCATGTCAGACTTTCTTTTCCCCCCAACCTAAGAATTTTTGGCATGAAATTTGAACATAAAACCTTACTGGTGAAATAAGCCGAAGGAAAACAAACATGAAGCTCGTAACTGCAATTGTAAAACCGTTTAAATTGGATGATGTGCGTGAAGCACTGTCTGAAATTGGTGTTCAAGGGATCACGGTAACTGAAGTCAAAGGCTTTGGTCGTCAAAAAGGTCATACTGAACTTTATCGTGGCGCTGAATATGTTGTTGATTTCTTACCAAAAGTAAAAATCGAAATCGCGATCAGTGATGAAATGGTCGACGCGGTGATTGAGTCAATCACACGTGTGGCTAGTACCGGAAAAATTGGCGACGGTAAAATTTTCGTCACAAATTTAGAGCAAGTCATCCGTATCCGTACAGGTGAAACAGGTGCCGATGCCGTTTAATTTGGCATGAAGTTTGCTGAGTAACACATAACTCGCACAAATTAGGTTGGGGGATACGAATGAAAAAGATGCTATTCGCGCTGAGCTTATCTGGCGCACTTTTAGGTGGTTCTGTTGCTTGGGCTGAAGAAGCAGCAACAGCGCCAACGCCATCAGAACAAGTCACAGTGGTTGAAACAACGGATGTGGCTGCTCCAGCGGTTGAAGCCGTTGCTGCTCCAGTAGAAGCACCCGCACCTGCAGAAGAAGAACCAACATTAGATACAGGTGATACGGCGTGGATTTTAGTCTCCACAGCACTGGTTTTATTAATGACCATTCCAGGTTTAGCGTTATTCTACGGCGGTATGGTTCGTAAGAAAAACGTCTTAAGTACTATGGCACATAGCTTTGTTGCTGCAGCAGTGGTAAGTATTGCATGGGTCATCATTGGTTATACATTGGCCTTTGGTGAGGGCAATGCCTTTATTGGTGGCTTAGATAAGTTCATGCTGACTGGGATTACCACAGATGCACTCACAGGGACGATTCCTGAAGTTCTATTCGTTATTTTCCAAATGACCTTTGCCATCATTACCGTTGCCATTATTAGTGGTTCAATTGCAGAACGGATGAAATTCGGCGCATTTATCGCTTTCATCTCGATTTGGGTAGTCGTGGTCTATGCACCAATTACTCACTGGGTATGGGGCGGTGGTTGGTTAGCAAATGATGGCGCACTCGACTTTGCCGGCGGTACCGTTGTACACATCAACTCAGGTGTGGCAGGTTTGGTTGCTGCATATATGCTTGGTAAACGTATGGGCTTAGGTCGTGAATCAATGGCTCCACACAACTTGGCATTAACCGTTGTGGGTGCAAGCCTACTGTGGGTAGGCTGGTTTGGTTTCAACGGGGGTTCTGCATTGGGCGCAAACGGCTCAGCAGGTTATGCATTGCTTGTGACTCAAGTAGCAGCAGCAGCAGCGGCAATCTCTTGGTTAATTACTGAAAAAGTTGCACGTGGTAAAGGTTCAGTACTCGGTGCTGCATCTGGTGCGGTTGCTGGTCTTGTAGTGATTACACCAGCAGCAGGGTTTGTGACTGTCGGCGGTGCACTGGCGATGGGTTTAATCGGTGGTGTGGTATGCTTCTGGGGTATCAGTGCATTGAAACGTGCTTTAAAAGCCGATGACTCTTTAGATGCGTTTGGTTTACATGGTGTCGGTGGTATTGTCGGTGCAATCTTAACAGCATTCTTTGCCAGCGATTTCATCATGGGCGACAAAGCACCAAGTGATGTAATGCATCAACTTTGGGTTCAAGTTGAAGGGGTATTGGCAACGATTGCATACTCAGCAGTATTAACCTTCATCATCTTGAAAGTGATTGATCTGGTGATTGGAATTCGCGTTGAATCTGATGATGAACGTATGGGCCTAGACTTGAGCCAACATGGTGAACGTGTGGACTAATCAATAGAATAATAAATAAACAGTATAATCAATATATTGTGTGAAACAGCCCGAAAGGGCTGTTTTTTTTCTATATCTAGCGTAAAACTCTACAAAACACCGAATTTTTGCTACACTCTAAAACCATTCAAATTTGTTCAATTTAACCACTATGCATTGTCCATTTTGCAACGCTGAAGACAGTAAAGTGATCGACTCACGTTTGGCCGCTGAAGGTTGTCAAATTCGTCGTCGTCGTGAATGTATTAGTTGTGGTGAACGATTCACAACCTTTGAAAGTTATGAAGTGGTCATGCCTCGTGTGATCAAGTCGGATGGAAAAAGTGAACCTTTTGATGAAGCGAAATTGCGTCGTTCCTTGATGCATGCTTTACAAAAACGTCCCGTGACGCAAGAGCAAATTGAAACCGTCTTGAGCGATATTCAGCTGCAAATCCGCCGTTTAGGTGAGCGTGATGTGAAATCACGCACCATTGGTGAAATTGTTATGCAATCTTTATTTTCATTGGATCATGTTGCGTATGTGCGTTTTGCATCGGTCTATCAAGACTTTCAAGATGTCGATGCCTTTCGTCACCAAATTGAACAAATGCAACAACGTGAACATTAAGCGAGTTGGCATCCATGTCTGAATTACAGTCTAGTGCTTTACACGCTGACCAAGCTTGGATGAAACAAGCGATTGTTTTAGCACTGCAAGGTCAATACAGCACCAAGCCAAATCCAAATGTAGGCTGTGTCATTGTGAAAGATGGGCTGTTGCTGGGGACGGGTTATCACCCTAAAGCGGGTCAGCCACATGCAGAAGTTTTTGCGATGCGTGAAGCGGGCGAACAGACCCAAGGCGCAACGGCTTATGTCACTTTAGAACCTTGTGCGCATTATGGGCGTACACCGCCGTGTGCCAAAGGTTTGGTCGAGGCAGGTGTGGCGCGGGTTGTGATTGCCTGTCCAGATCCTAACCCCTTGGTGGCTGGTAAAGGGGTACAAATTTTAAAAGAAGCAGGCATAGAGGTCGATGTCGGCATTTGCCAAACCGAAGCGCATCAGTTGAATGCGGGCTTTTTAAAAGCCATGGCTACTGGCATGCCTTATGTGCGTTTAAAAGTTGCCTCTAGTTTAGATGGTCGAACAGCGATGGCTTCGGGTGAGTCGAAATGGATTACAGGCCCAGCAGCACGGTTGGATGTCCAGCATTTTCGTGCCATTTCTGGTGTCGTGATCACGGGGATTGAAACCGTATTGGCCGATGATCCTCAGCTCAATGTCAGACAGCTTCCGAGTGTTGCGGATCTGACAACGGTTGTACAACCGAAACGTCTGGTGTTGGACCGTCAAGGCCGCTTGCCGCTGACGGCTCAAATTTTACAACAGCCTGATACCGTGATGGTGATGGGGCCTTATCGCCAAGCATTGGCCGATTTAAGTGTGCTACAGTTTGCTGTACAGCCTTTAGATCAGTTATTAAAGCAGTTGGTTCAATCGCATCAGATTTACGATGTCATGGTTGAAGCAGGTGCAACGTTATCGACAGCTTTTTTACAAGAGAAGTTGGTCGATGAAATGATTAGTTATGTAGCACCGACCTTATTGGGTCAGTCTGCACGTGCAATGTTCAATGCTGAGTTTTCTCAGATGGCAGAGCAACTCCGCTTTAAGCTTATGGATGTCACACAATTGGGTGACGATGTGCGCTTAACGCTTATCCCTTCTCAAGAGTCATTATGAGTTCAGAGTCTACGGTTTATCATAAACGTCGTCACGCGGCACGTACCACCGATGAATATCTATTTCATCAACTTGTTCCTTATTTGGGGAATAAGCGCCGTCTGTTACATCTGATTTTAGAGGCACTCGAGAGTACAGGGACTTTAAACCGTGCAGATGGTCGTGCGCCTATTTTTGCTGACTTCTTTGCAGGTTCGGGCGTGGTCTCGCGTTTGGCGCGTCAAAATGGTTATCGGGTGATTGCCAATGACTGGGAACCGTATAGCCATGCCTTGAACCATGCCATTTTGGCCTGTACCGAAGCGCCTGCATTTAAAGAGTTAGGTGGTTATCAAAAAGCCATTGATTATTTAAACCGCTTGCCTGAAGTTAAGGGCTGGGTAACGCATAATCTGTGTCCGCGAAATGATGAGATTTATGATCCAAGCCGAGATCGTTTGTTCTTCAAACGTCGCAACGGCATGCGTATCGATGCGATTCGTCAGCAAATTGCCACATGGCAGGCACAAGGGGCAATCGATGATGTGGAGATGTCTGCTTTACTGGCACCGCTGCTGTATTCTGCAAGTTTTGTCAGCAATACTTCCGGCGTCTTTAAAAGTTTCCACCACGGTTGGGGCGGTAAAACCCAAACAGCGCTAGAGCGGATTGAATCCTTGTTGTGGTTAACTCCAAGTCGTTTTAGTGAAGTGGGTGATAATAAGCAAAAGAATCCGATGGCTGAAATGTGGTGTGTCGATGCACAGCATTTGGCCAACCAAATGAGCAGTTTTGAGGTCGATGTAGCTTATCTAGATCCACCCTATAACCAGCATGCCTACAGCAGTAACTATCATGTTTTAAATGCTTTAACACTATGGGATCAGGTAGATTTACCAACACCAGACACCAAAGGTTTTAAAAGCGGAATTGACCGTGCGTGGCGCAAAGAGCGTCCGAGTCCTTATAACTCGTCAAAGTATGCCAAAGAGGCATATGAAAAATTACTTTCTACCATCAATGCACGTTACATTCTGACTAGTTATTCAACCGATGGTAATATTGAAGCAGGAGACTTGCTCAAAGCCAATTTGGAGCGAGGTCGCGTGACTTTATTAACGCAGGATGTACCGCGTTATCGCGTGAGTAAACAGCGTCAGTCTGAGCGTGCGCGTGTGTTAGAGTTTATTGTGATCACGGATACCCATGCCAAGTCAGGTCCACCAATTCGTCAGCTACTGGGGCAGTTGTACCATTATGCCGAATTGGGTGGGGTCGATACATCTGGGGTCACGACACAGTTGGCGCTGTGGTAAAAATATAGAGGTAGAAATCAGAAATGTTTACAGGGATCATCGAAAGTCTGGGCACGGTTGAAAGCGTACAAAATGTCGGTGGCGATGTGCGGTTACGCATTGGTACGGATCTTGATATGTCAGATGTACATTTGGGTGACTCGATTGCCACCAATGGCATTTGCCTCACAGTGATTGACTGGGGTGAGCACTGGTATGCTGCCGATGTCTCACGTGAAAGTTTGAACCGAACCACACTGACCCACTGGAAAGTTGGACAACGTGTAAATGTGGAAAAGGCGATGTTGCCCACCACACGTTTTGGTGGACACATTGTGTCAGGTCATGTCGATGCTGTGGGTGAAATCACCGTTGTGCGTGAAGATGCACGTTCGCTTTATTTTGAAGTGACTGCGCCAGCTGAGATTGCACGTTACTTGGCAGAAAAAGGCTCGATTACGGTCGATGGGATCAGTTTGACCATTAATCATTTGCGTGGGCGTATTTTAAGCCTCAATTTAATTCCGCATACGGCTGAACGAACCAACATTGGAACGTGGAAGGCAGGCAGTCAAGTGAACCTTGAAGTGGATGTGTTAGCACGCTACATTGAACGTCTGATGATGGGTGACAAAGCTGCGGAAACTCCCCCACAATCTAAAATTAGTTTAGACTTTTTGGCACAAAATGGTTTCTTGAAATAGAAAAATCGTTTAGATTGCAGCAAGAATAGACAAAAGATGAGCTCCCTATTTGCCCAAAATGAGGGAGTTTTTCTTTTGAAATGAATAGGTAAGCAATTGAGTATGATGAAAGATAGTACGCAGTTCATTGCACGGATAGGTGACAATGATTGATTTTTTTCTCCATCTAGAACAATTATTGCCCGTACTGCTTGCAGAATACGGCCTTTGGATTTATGCGATTCTTTTTCTGATTATTTTTGCAGAAACGGGCTTCGTTTTTATGTTCTTTTTGCCGGGTGACAGTTTACTGATTGCCATTGGTGCCTTATGTTCCAGCTCGGATTTAATTCATATCCATACCATGGGTATTTTGATGATGATTGCTGCGGTATTGGGTTATATCGTCAATTATTATACTGGTCAGAAGCTGGGCTTTAAATTTGCCCATCAGCATTCGCGTTGGCTGAAACCCGAATATATGATGAAGACCAATCAATATTTCTTAAAGCATGGTGGTAAAACCATTTTAGTGGCACGTTTTATTCCTTTTGTGCGTTCTTTCGCGCCTTTTGCTGCGGGCGCAGGGCATATGAGCTTGGCGACTTTTATGTGGTATAACGTGACCGGTGGCCTGATTTGGATTGGTAGTTTGTTGGCGATTGGTTATGGTGTGGGCAATACCTTATCGTTTATGGTTGATGTGTTGGTTTGAGATCACAGACCACATCAGCCGAGCAAAACAAGGGTGCATAAAAAAACTCACCGAAGTGAGTTTAAGTGGAAGCCAAGGCCAGTTAGGCAGAGTTGGATACCACTTCATCAGAAAAGTCTGAATTTTTCAAAATATAGTCAATTTCTTCTTGAGCCGCGGCTTGCAGCTTACTGCGGTAGCTGGCGACGGACTCTTCAATTAAGGTTTCCGCTTCAAGCTCTAAACGTAAACGGACACTTTCTAACTCAGACAAAATTTGTGAGTCATCAATACCAAATTTACCTTTGGCATAGTCCAGAGCTTGTTCAGGCGTTTTCTCATAGCGTGCGGTGTAACTCGAAATTTCCTGATCGACACTTTGACGCATCACATTTAAAGCTTGGGTTTGCTCATTGAACTGACGGATTTCATCTTTTTTGAGGCTCTCCGCATAAGCTTCCTGTGCTGCGCGTTTGTTTGCCAGAGATTTTTCCAACGCTTGTTGTTTACGAATTCGCGCTTCTTCAATCAGCTGTGCTTTCAGATCGGCATACGCTTGTTCAATTCGTTGGGTCGAGACAGCTTGAGCACGTTGGTCTTGTTCAATCCAACTGTGCAAACCTGTTTCAGGTTTGAGTACATCGCAGACGCGACTCAGGTCATCAATAAAGGCCTGACGAACAGCATCAGGTACATTTAACCAGCGCTGTTTAAAATCTGGACCAACATTCAATGCCACTACGCATCTCCTTATTTAGACGGGGAATCATTTAAAGCTTGAAGGTTCGAGCTTCAACTCCGAGTCGTCTATATTGTTTAAATTTTTCACGACCTTGTTGTTTGGCCGATTCGTTATTTTCAATAATTTCTATAATGTGGCTAAATTTTTCGAACTGTTCAAGAGCTTGATCGTTAAAATTGAACACAATCCAGTCGGATTGCTCAGGCAGTTGGGCTGAGATACAAATGCGCGCATCGATTTGATCAATGCCATGCGGAATAAAGCTCGTGTCATCAAAACTCCACAAACGTTCATCCAATTGCTGTTGTAGTTCAGGGTCGCTTGCATACAGCCAGATTCGCTCTGGCTGACGCAAGATTTTTCGACACAAACGACAAGCACTTTCGACTTGTCGTTCAGGACTTTGCTCAAACAGATAAAAGCTAATATTAGCCATTAGACTGCGCACGATGAGCTAGGAATTGCATCAATAAGGGTACTGGGCGACCGGTTGCCCCTTTATTGGCACCCGAGTTCCATGCTGTACCTGCGATGTCCAAATGCGCCCAGCGGTAATCACGGGTGAAGCGTTGCAAGAAGCAAGCCGCAGTCACAGCACCAGCTTTAGGCCCGCCAATGTTGGCAATATCGGCAAATGGAGAGTCTAACTGTTCTTGATAGTCATCAATCACAGGCATGCGCCAGACGCGGTCAAAGCTATTTTGACCTGCTTCAGATAGTTCGGCCGCCAGTTTGTCATCTGGGGTAAACATACCCGTTAAGACTGAACCGAGTGCCACGACACAGGCGCCCGTTAAGGTTGCAATATCAATGACCAGTTCAGGGTTAAAGCGCTTCACATAGGTCAATGTATCGCACAGCACCAAACGACCTTCTGCATCGGTATTTAAAATTTCAACGGTTTGGCCACTCATGGTGCTCACAATGTCACCCGGACGCGTAGCCTTACCTGATGGCATATTCTCAGCTGCAGCAATCGTACCTACGACATGAATGGCTAAACGTGATTCACACAGAGCACGGAGTGTCCCTAGAACCGATGCTGCACCACACATGTCATATTTCATTTCATCCATACCAGCACCCGGCTTCAATGAAATGCCACCTGTATCAAAGGTGATTCCTTTACCGACCAAGACCACTGGGGCTTCAGTACGTTCAGCTTGATACTCAAGGGTAATAATACGGCCTGGGCGGTCTGAACCTTTGCTCACCGCAAGGAAGGAATGCATGCCCAGATCAGCCATTTGCTGCTCATCAAGGACATTAACACGGAGTAGGTCCGGATATTGGGCTGCCAGTTCTAAGGCTTGCTCTGCCAAATATTCAGGGAAGCAGATATTGCCCGGACGGTTGCCTAAGTCACGAGCAAAGCTTTGACCAGATTGCACGGCTTCAATCAATTTAAGTTGCGCAGCATTCAGCGGTGACTGGGCGGCAATGAGGCTGATCTGTTCAAGCACGTTGTCTGCTTTTTTCGATTTGAATTCATCAAAAGCATATGCCGCTTGCGTCAAACTGAGGGCAAATAAATAATGGAGTTCAGCTGGAAGGGCTGAAAGGTCAAGGCTGATGTGTTTGAATTTTTTTTGTGAAGCTTTGATAATGGTTTGAGCAATTTTCACCAGCTTTGCTGCTTGTAATTCAGTTGCTTTACCGACACCGACCAAGGCTGCATTGGGGCTTGTTGGAATTTGACCAATCAGGCTCAAGGTTTCATTGAACGCAGCTTTAAACTGAGTCGCTTCAATTAAGTTGTTTAAATCATTAATTTGATAAGCATTTGCAAGGTGTTGCGTGTTTTCAGAATCTACTAATATCAACAAAAATTGGCTAGACGTATTCTCTGTGAATGACGTATTAATAGAGAGTTTCATAAGTTTTATTTAAGCCTTATAAAGTTTGAAAATGATTAAACCACTGAAACATTAACATGAATAGAGTTGCAAAGTGCAACAAGAGTACAGGTTTTATATTTTCACTATTCGGGTAAACTAGCGCTAGTTTTTATTCACCTATTTTTGGAAGAATTAATTTGATTATTCGGCGTTATCTGGTCAAACAAGTGGTGTCGACATCCTTGGTTGTAATCGCCTTATTGACCTTGATCATGATGGGCGGTCGTTTGATCAAGTATTTTGGTGTAGCCGCGCAGGGTCGCTTAGATGCAGGTATTTTATTTAGTATTATTGGCTATCGTTTGCCTGAATTTTTAACGCTGATTCTTCCTCTAGGCTTTTTTATTGGGCTGATGCTGGTTTTTGGTCGTTTATATGTCGATCATGAAATGGCAGTACTCAATGGCAGTGGCGTCAGTCGTAACCAATTGGGGCGACTGCTGATCCCTATGACCGTGGTGTTTCTTGCTGTTCAAGCCGTGCTGATGCTTTGGATGGCGCCGTGGGGTGTTCGTCAGTTTGAGCAACTCACCACCAGTCAGGCGGTGCGTACAGGTTTTGATTTGGTTCGACCCAAAGAGTTTATTTCATCGGGGCCTTATACCATTTATGCGGGTGACTTATCCGAAGACCGTAAAAACCTCAAAGACATCTTCTTCTATCAACGTGCTGAAGCAGAAGGTAAGCCTGATGTCATGATTTTGGCCAAAGAAGCCACGCGGGTTGAAATTGAAAATGATCCCGCCAATGTGGTGGATTTGGTGCAAGGTCGCCGTTATGAAATTTATCCGGGACAGCCGCGTTATAGCCAAGCCGAGTTTCAGTCTTATCGCCTACGTTTAGAAAATGATAAAGAAGCAAAGTTTGAAAGTGCCGATGTTGAAGCATTATCCACCATTAAACTTTGGGATAATCGTCATGATCCTGTCGTGGCGAGTGAGTTGGGCTGGCGTATTTTTGTACCGTTTGCCATTGTAGTGGCGTTGCTTCTCGCTGTGGCTTTATCTGAAGTGAGCCCACGTCAAGGACGTTACTTAAAGCTGTTTCCTGCATTGCTTATTTTTGCCAGTCTAATCGTAGCGCTGATGGCCATTAAAACCCGAGTCAGTAAAGAAGAAATGGGGATTTGGGCTTATCCAATGATCTTGGTGATCTATGCGATAGCAGCGGCTTTGTTTTCGCGTAAACAAAAGCTGGCCCCGAAAATTAAGAAAACATTACAACGAGCGGGGTCTTAATCATGTTCGCACGTCGTATAGTCGCAAAACATGTGACCAAAACCACCGCGATGGCGATGCTGGGTGCTACCGCTATTTTATCGGTCTTGCAAATTCTGTTTACCTATTTGGGTGAGCTAGGCTCCCTTAAAGAAGGTTATGGCGCTTGGGATGCCTTACGTTATGTACTGTGGGGGGCGCCGCAATATCTCTATGAGATTCTACCGATTGCCGCGTTAATTGGCTCCGTACTGGGACTGGGCACTTTGGCTTCAAACAGTGAGCTGATTGTGATGCGCTCGGTAGGGGTGAGTCTTTGGCGAATCGTCGGTTGGGTGATTCGTTCGGCTTTAATTTTGGTGGTGCTGTCATTTGCTTTAAGTGAATGGGTGATTCCATACACCAATGAGCAAGCCAAAGGTGTGAAAAGCCATCGAACTGCGGCTGAACTTGGTGAAGTACGTGGTTATTGGACACGAGAAGGGCAGCGTTTTATTTATGTCGATTATGCCAATTCTCAAGGTCAGCTGAAAAATGTGCAAGTGGTCGACTTTGACAATAATGCTCGTTTAAAAGGCGTTCTAAATGCTGAGCAAGGTCAGTTTGTGCAAGATGGTCGTTGGATTTTAGAAAATACCGCACAAGTTGATTTCCTGCCGACAGGCAATGCTACGGCACAAAAGGCCGCTGAAACGCCTTTGACACTGGCACTGCAGCCGAAATATGTGCACATGGTGACGATTGACCCTGAAGACCTTTCACCGAGTCAATTGGTCAGTTTTATGAGCTATATGCATGAATACAGCCAAGTGCCTAAAACTTATCAGTTGGCTTTTTGGCAGAAAGTGGCGTCTCCATTTGCCTTGATTGCTTTGGTGTTGATTGCCTGTTCCTTTATTTTTGGCCCACTGCGCCAACAATCGATGGGCTTTCGTTTGGTGATTGCACTGTTTACAGGCTTAGGTTTCTTTTACCTACAAGATTTCTTGGGTTATGCAAGTTTGGTTTATTCGCCTTCACCCGCATGGTTTGTATTTGTGCCGATTTTACTGATGTTTGGCGTAGGTGGTTATTTATTACAACGTGCGCGATAACTGCACGATATTGAAGAAAACAATGTGCATGATGGTGTTTAACCATCATGCCTGCATAGAGTCTTGACCGAAAATTCGGTAAGATATAGCGATTAATTTGTAGACAAAAAAGAGTGTTTATTATGGCGGATGCAACTGCTGGCAAAATCCCTCACGTACTGGTCATTATGGATGGTGTGGGTCATCGTGAAGCGGTCGAAGACAATGCATTTTTAGCAGCGAATCGACCGAATTTAACAGCTATTCAAACAAAGCATCCGCATAGCTTAATTTCAGGTTCTGGTGAAGACGTAGGTCTGCCAGATGGTCAAATGGGCAACTCTGAAGTGGGTCACATGAACTTGGGCGCAGGTCGCGTGCTCTATCAAGACTTTACCCGAATCACGAAAGACATCCGTACGGGTGCTTTTTTTGAGCATGAAGTGTTAATCGATGCGGTTGAAAAAGCCAAAGCTGCAAACGGTGCCTTACACATCATGGGCTTGTTGTCTCAAGGTGGTGTGCATTCACATGAAGATCATATTGTTGCCATGGCTGAACTTGCGTTAAAACGCGGTGCAACCGTGTACCTCCATGCCTTCTTAGATGGTCGCGATACCCCACCACGCAGTGCTCAGCCATCTTTAGAAAAATTAAATGCGTTGTTTGCTCAATATCCAAATCAAGGTCGTATTGTGAGTCTGATTGGTCGTTATTTTGCGATGGATCGAGATAACCGTTGGGACCGTGTGGAACAAGCCTATCGTTTACTCACTGAGTCTGAAGCAACACGTACTGCAGCTACAGCAGTTGAAGGTTTAGCCTTGGCGTATGCAGCAGATGAATCTGATGAGTTTGTCAAAGCAACACGCATTGGCGATGCCGTAAAAGTTCAAGATGGTGACAGCATTGTCTTTATGAATTTCCGTGCGGATCGTGCGCGTGAAATTACCAAAGCGTTTGTTGAAAAAGATTTTGCAGGCTTTGAGCGTAAAGTTGTACCAAACTTATCTAAGTTTGTGATGTTGACACGCTACCAAGCCAGTATTGATACACCTGTGGCATATATGCCTGAAGCATTAAAAAACTCGATAGGTGAATATCTTTCAGACCTTGGTAAAACTCAATTGCGTATTGCTGAAACTGAGAAATATGCACATGTGACATTCTTCTTCAGTGGTGGTCGTGAAGATGAATATCCAGGTGAAAAACGTATTTTGATTCCATCACCGAATGTGGCTACTTATGACCTCAAGCCAGAAATGAGCGCCTATGAAGTGACCGATGAATTGGTGGCTGCGATTAACTCTGGTGAGTTTGATCTATTGGTGGTGAACTATGCCAACGGCGATATGGTGGGTCATACGGGCGTGTTTAATGCTGCAGTGAAAGCAGTGGAAGCTGTTGATTTATGCTTAGGCCGTGTCTATGAGGCGGTGATGGCACAAAAAGGCCATATGTTAATTACGGCTGACCATGGTAATGTTGAACAAATGCAGGATTATCACAGTGGTCAGGTGCATACTCAGCATACGACAGAATTGGTGCCTTTTATCTATGTCGGCCCAACCCAAGCAACCATTGCGGAGGGTGGTGTATTGGCCGATGTCGCACCAACCTTGTTAAGCTTGATGCATCTTCCTGTTCCAGCAGACATGCAAGGTCGTAACTTAATTACATTAGACGTATAAATCAATTTGGGTGGGTAAATGGCAAAAGCATCGTGGACTTCAATAGGTGTAGTGATTGCTTTAGGTCTGAGTCTGATCCACCCGATGGGGGCTGTTGCAAAAACAGCGGCAGCACCCGCTTTTGATGATGAATTGGAACAAGGTTATGTCGAAGTTCCAATTGAATCCATTCAACAATTTGTGCAAATCTATGGTTTAGTCAAAGACAATTATGTGGCTGAACGCAGTGATGAGGCATTGTTCCAACAAGCCATTAAAGGCTTGGTTAGTGGTTTAGACCGCTATTCGCGCTATTTATCTCCTCAAGAATATAAGCAACTGGTGCAATATACCGAAGGCGATTTGGCTTCAGTCGATTTCGGTTTAAGCTTTGATACTCGTTTACAGCAATGGCAAATTCGTGGATTAAAGCCTGACTCAGATTCCAGCAAACTGGGCTTAAGAAATGCTGATGCCGTTTTTAAAATAGATGATCAAGAATTACGTAAGCTCAATCAGTCACAGGTCAATGATTTACTCAGTGGGGCGATTGGTAGTACCGTCAGCTTGCAGTTGAAAGCCAACTCAACCCCGATCAATTTAGTCCGAACCAAAAAAGTTGAAACCGATATTCAGGCGCAATTATTGAATAACCAAGTTTTGGTGCTCAAGGTGCGGGTGTTTCAACAGGATACGGCCAATGAAATTCAGCAACTGATTGAAGAACATCAGTCTTCGCGTTTAAAAGCGGTCTTGATTGACCTCAGAAATAATCCCGGGGGGCTGTTGTCTGCCGCAGTTGAATCTGCTGATTTATTCTTAAATCAAGGGGTGATTGTTTCAACCCAAAGCCGTTCTGAAGGGGATCAACAGTTCCAAGCTTTACCCAGCCTAGAGTTTCAAAACTTAAAAGTGGGGATTCTGATTAATGACCGCTCTGCATCGGCCGCGGAGGTGTTTACCGCTGCGCTGAAGGAGCATGGACGGGCGTGGGTGATTGGTGAAAAAAGTTATGGTAAGGGTGTGGTACAGAAACTATTTCCGTTATCGAATGGTGCCGCGCTGCAAATGACCGTATCGCATTATTACACTCCAAGTGGTCGGATGATTGAAGGGGTGGGAATTGCACCGAATCAGGTATACCCAATGCCACATGAACTCAAAGACGAAAGCTATGTTGAACATGTGGCAGAGATTCTAATTAACCGTCGTTAAGTCTCTAAACGGGATCATCTTCGCCATCTAGCCCGAATTTCTTCAAGCGATAACGTAAAGAGCGGAAAGACATACCGAGCTTTTTAGCCGCCAGTGTTCGGTTCCAGTGGGTGAGATTGAGCGCATTCATCAAAATTTCTTTTTCAATTTTTTCTAAATACAGCTCTAAACCCTCTTCGGGCAATTTACGCGAAGGCACATGACTGAGTTGATCATTGCCAACAGCACCTTGTTGCGTGGCATTGGCGTAGTTGGTTTGAGCAATCGGTCGCAGTGGGGTTGTTTGCAAGTGTGGTAAGTCGATACTGCTTTCATCACTTAAAGTGATGGCACGTTCCATCATATTGCGTAGTTCACGCACATTGCCTGGATAATATTGGGCTAATAAAAACTCACGTGCACGTTCACTCAGTGGTTTGACTGGGTTTGTAACTGCTAATTGAAATCTACTTATTTCTATACTATTATATACAACATGAGTAAATATGTAAGCATTAGCGTTGCAGCTAAAACATTAGGTGTTTCCATTCAAACATTAAGGCGTTGGGATGAAGAAGGCACTTTGGTTGCAGATCGAACCCCTAAAAATCATAGACGATATGATCTGAGTAAGATCACGCCTGAGCAAATACACAAGCCCGATAGTCAACTTCAAAG
Source organism: Acinetobacter sp. CAU_H_29a_1 (assembly GCF_058599505.1). Lineage (NCBI taxonomy): Bacteria > Pseudomonadati > Pseudomonadota > Gammaproteobacteria > Moraxellales > Moraxellaceae > Acinetobacter > Acinetobacter sp. CAU_H_29a_1. The sequence goes on along the minus strand of NZ_CM178655.1, from coordinate 3,306,147 downwards.
GAAAACCATTGCATACGCAAGGGTATCGAGTCATGACCAAAAAGAAGATTTAATTCGACAGCAACAAGTTCTTGAAATGTACTGTGCAAATCAAGGTTGGACGTTTGAATTAATCTCCGATCTTGGTTCGGGTATGAACTATAGAAAAAAAGGCTTAAATAAGCTGCTAGAAGCAATCATGAATGATGAAATCGGACGTTTGGTTTTAACGCATAAAGATCGCTTATTGCGGTTTGGTGCTGAGTTGGTTTTTGCCTTATGTGAAGCTAAAAGCGTGGAGATCGTCATTCTTAATAAGGGTGAAAATTTGTCTTTTGAGGAAGAACTTGCTCAAGATGTTTTGGAAATCATTACAGTGTTTTCGGCAAGATTATATGGTAGTCGTAGTAAGAAAAACCAAAAGTTAATACAGGCAGTCAAAGACGCACTATGAGCCGATTCATACGAGGGCATGTAATCCAATTACTGCCAAATAATAAGCAAGCAAGTCATTTCGCTCAAGCGAGTGGTGTTGCTCGTTTGTCGTATAATTGGGCTTTAAAAGAATGGCAACGTCAATATAAAGCAGATAAGGAATATAGAGATCAGTGTGACTATTATGGCGTTCAGGTGGATAAAAAACTTCTAAATAAACCATCCGAAGCTAAAATAAGAAAGCACTTAAACTCGTTCAAGCGTGAGAAATACCCTTTCATGCTTAAAGTGACCAAATGTGCGCCACAACTTGCGATTAAGCAATTGGGTAGTTCATTTGATCGTTTTTTTAATGGTCAATCCAAATATCCAAAGCCTAGAAAAAAAGGCGTAGATGATCGCTTCTCATTATCAAATGACCAATTCAGCATTAAAGATAGAAAAATTAGTATCCCAAACTTGGGTTGGGTAAAAATGACTGAGGATTTGCGTTATCAAGGAAAAATATTATCAGCGAAAATATTTAAACAGGGTGGTAAGTGGTTTGCTTCGATTGCTGTTGAATTAAATCAGCCTGAGAAACTTCACCCCAAAACAGGTTTATCTGTTGGTATTGATTTAGGTGTTTCCAGTCTTGCCACTTTATCTAATGGCGAGGTTGTTCCATCAAGTGCGCCACTAAAGAAACAGCTTGCCAAGTTAAGACGACTTGCTAAGTCTTTTAGCCGTAAAAAGAAAGGTAGTCAAAACAGAGAAAAAGCGAAAACCAAGCTCTCTCGTTTGCACTACAAAATATCATGCTTGAGAAAAAACAATCTTCATCAAGTCACATCTGATTTAGTTAAGCGATTCGATCTGATTGCGATTGAGGATTTAAATGTGAAAGGTATGGTACAAAACCGTAAGCTCTCAAGAGCCATATCGGATATGGGCTTTTATGAGTTCAAGCGACAGTTGATTTACAAGGCTAAACAGCATGGCAAATCAATACTTTCTGTTGGACGATTCTTTCCAAGCAGCAAGATGTGTTCGAATTGTGGTGAATTAAACCAAAACCTGACACTTGCAATGCGTGAGTGGCGATGTTCATGTAACACCCTGCATCACAGGGATATTAATGCTGCCATCAATATTCTAAAACATGCAGATAAAGAATTGGTGGCTACATAAGCCACCAATGGCGGTGAGTTACACCGTGACAGCCTATGGAATTGAGGTAATCCCAAGCGCAATAGCAATTGGTTCTTGATGATGAAGTAGGAATTAAACATTAAACCCACGTAAGTAGGTTTAAGTAGGTTTTAAATAACGGATGTCCCATTCTTGGCAGATTTTTTGAATGAAATGTTGAGCCAAAAGAATAATGTCATTGCCACGCTCACGTAGAGCAGGCAGCACAATGTCCATGACATGGATGCGGAAGTACAAATCCTGACGGAACTTGCCTTGTTGCACCAGTGCTTCTAAGTCTTGATGGCTGGCACTAATCACACGGAAATCGACATCAATTTCGGTGTCACTCCCAATTGGGCGAATGCGTTTTTCTTGTACCGCGCGCAGCAGTTTCACCTGCATAGTGAGCGGTAACTCAGCAATTTCATCTAAAAATAAACTGCCGCCATGCGCAGACAGAATCAGCCCTTGTTTGTCTTGAGTCGCCCCTGTAAAGCTACCCTTACGGTGTCCAAACAATTCACTTTCCATCAGTTCAGTCGGTATGGCACCGCAGTTGATGGCAATAAATGGTCCTTCATTGCGATTGCTCAGGCGATGTACCAGATTAGCCACCACTTCTTTGCCCGTACCTGATTCACCCGTAATAAAGACAGGGGCTTGCGAGCGTGCCATTTTCTTTAAGGTGATGCGTAGTTGCTGAATTGGAAGGGACTGACCAATCAGCAGACGATGTTCAAGCGTATCTTCTTGGATATGCAGCTGACTGATCGGCTGATTAAAAGCTTTTTGTAAAAGTTGCTCTAAATGTTTTTGGTTGATCGGTTTGCTGACAAAATCAAAAGCACCAGCTTTAAGTGCTGCAATCGCAATATCCATATTGCCGTAAGCCGTCAGCACAGCAACGGGTAAATTAGGATAATTTTGAGCAATAAAATCGACCAAGCTCAGGCCATTACCATCGGGTAAATTCAGATCGGTTAGACAGGCATCATATTGATGCGTTTTCAGGGCTTGAACCGCCTCTTGTAAGCGATAGGCAATATGTGTATCAATCCCCATCCGACTTAAAGACATTTGCATCAGTGTACATAAGTCTTGTTCGTCATCCACCAATAAAACAAGTGGTTTTTTTTCCACGTTTAACCCCAAAAATTACACGTCATTGTTTATACGGGGGCATTCAATCCGAAAGCATGCCCCTATTTTTTGTTCTACATAGTATAGCTTAGCTTGGTTGGCTTCGCAGAAACTATGGGATAAATATAATCCTAACCCAGTTCCATTGATTGAGGTACTAAAAAACGGTTGAAACAGGGTGCTTTGATCCTGAGTGGCGACCCCTTCACCAAAATCGCAGACATCAATGTGGACGAGGTTTTTATAGCTATAGACTCGAATGTGAATGTGCTCGGCTTCAGCTGCATTATGCCGAATGGCATTTCGAATCAGGTTGATCAGCACTTGCCTCAGTTGTTGTTCATCAAACTGAATCTGAGCTTGATCGGAAATGCGGTAATCAATTTGATCTTTGACATCGGGCAAATCTTCAACGATAAAACGTTCTAAAAAAGAGGCGACATCAATCAAGGTCGGATAGGTTTCTTTACTGCGTGCCATGTTCAGTGTATCGCCAATAATTTTATCAATCCGTGAGGCTTGTTTGGCAATCATGTTATGCAACAGTTCTTGTTGTGGGTCGTTAAGTTGCATTAATTCATTGGCTTGCGTGATGGCTGCCAGTGGATTGCGGATTTCATGTGCAATGCTGGCAGAAAGTTGACCCAGTGCAGCCAGTTTGAGTTGTTGTACACGTTGATTAATTTTTTGTGCATCTTGCAGGACGAATAAGGTGAGTGTCTGATTCGGTACTTGTAGTTTTTGAATTTCGATCTGAATTTGAAAGCGACTCAGCTGGGATGTAAATTGGAATTTTTCTCCATTCTTCAGTTGGTCGAATTTGAGGAGTTCAAATAAATCAGGCTGTGCTTTGTACAAAGGATATTTATCGTGAGCATAAATCGGGGAGATACCCAATAATGCACATGCGGCAGGATTACTCAGCACCATGTGGCAGTTTTCATCGAGAACCAAATAGCCGAGCTCGGTTTGCTCTAAAATATAACGGTTAATGTTTTGCAGTTGATCCAGTTCTTGGGACTGATAGAAGTTTAAATTTTCAAGGACTTGAAAACGTCGTACTGCAATTTGTCCAGACCCATAAACCACAAAGAACAAAAAGGCGAGCACGGCACTGTTGCCAATGGTATTCAGTGAACTAATTGAAAATAGCGTTCCAATAAAGTGTTGATAAACCAGTGTAATCACAGCAATCAACGTAATGATGAGTGCTTTTTGTTTATCGACCAATACAGAAGAGGCAAAGATCGTGATCACAAACAATAAACTTAACTGTAAGTTCGGACCATCGGTGGCGAAAGTAAGTAAGCTGAGGCTAATGACATCGACGATAAATAACAAGGTGAGCTGAAGTGGTATGCGCTTGCGCACATGCTTGAGGCTCAATAGCTGAAAGGCACTGATAAAAATAAAGCCAATCAGGACAGAACGATACAATACTGGATATTGATAATTGGAAAACAGTTGCTCATAAGTCAGCAGATAAACCAACAATAAACAGCAACCAATAAACAGTCGATAAGACGCATACCAAACACCTAGACGGTATTGATTTAACTGAATATTGGTTGAGTATTGCAGCATGTGGGTGTTAGTCAGCTTGCATCAGGGTTTAATTAAACCATAACGAATAGCAAGGTGAGTCAGCTTCACATCACTGTCAATGTTGAGCTTTTCAAAAATTCGGTAACGGTAAGTATTGACCGTTTTTACGCTGACAAAAAGCTTGTCAGAAATTTCCTGTGCACTAATACAATTCACGACCATCATCGCCACCTGCATTTCACGTTCAGACAGAGCATCAAAAGGTGAGGTTTGTGTATCCGATAGATAAGAACTGGCCAGTTGTTCAGCAATATCAGCGCTGAAATATTTGCCGCCTTGCATCACTTTATTGATGGCACGTACCATTTCGGTCACGGGCGCACCTTTGGTAATGTAGCCTTTGGCGCCAGCTTTGAGTAACAGGGAAGGATACGGTTCTTCAGCTAGGCCACTGACTGCCAGTACTTTGGTTTCGGGTGCGGTTTGCAGTAAGCGGCGTGTGGTTTCAACGCCACCAATCCCTGGCATGTTGACATCTAACAGAACCACATTCGGGTGATGTTGACGGACGAGATTAATTGCTTCTTCACCAGATTCAGCTTGGCCAATGACTTGAACATCGGCATGGTCCTCGAGCATTCGACAAATCCCTGTACGTACTAACTCATGGTCATCTACCACTAAAACTGTGATCACCTAGCTCTTCCTCACTATAAAAACCATATTTTTTGTTACATAAAGCAAAATAAGCTTGCAATGAAACGACAAAATTAGCAATCCTATTCTTAGGCTTATTTGAAAAGATATGCACGCTGTCGACGGCAATGCTGTTCGCATTGTGTACAAATGTAAGGCATATTGGCGTGAATACGCAAATGTATCTTATGGGTTATGAAGTTGAGTGAAGAAAAGTGAAAAAATCAAATAAATTTTTAATGCATCTATTGGGATGGTCGATTGCAACGACGGTCAGTACCCATAGCTTTGCAGACTTGGTGATGAATCCGGGCTCGGGCCCTAGCCAAGCAAGCATGAGCTGGTCTGCAGCAGATGCAGAACAGTTTCTGAATGATGATCTCATGGAAGATCCTGAAGAGTACGCTCCTAAGGGTTCAACAAAAGTCACTACCAGTATTCGCAGTTCCAATGGTGTGGTAACAAACAACAGTACCTCGAAAACAGTACAAATTTTCGATACCTCGAAATATTCCAACCAACCCAGTGTCAATGCTCGTGCAGCACTGGTGATGGATGGCAATACAGGTGAAGTGCTGTACAGTAAAAACAGTAATACCGCGCTGCCGATTGCCTCGATTACTAAGCTGATGACGGCGGTGGTGATTTCAGATGCGCGTTTAAATATGTCTGAAAACATTACTTTACAGCAAGCGGACTTTTCGTGTTCGGGTTGTAAAAGTTCAAGCTCGTCCCTGCGTGCAGGGGACAGTATGAACCGTGCAGAGGCATTGTTATTTGCATTAATGAAGTCAGAAAACCCAGCAGCATCGGCGCTTGCACGGACGTATCCGGGTGGTCGCTCAGCCTTTGTTTCGGCGATGAATGCCAAAGCCAAATCTTTGGGTATGAATTCAACCCATTATATGGAGTCGACTGGTCTGCATCCAGGCAATGTCGCTTCAGCACGTGACTTGGGTATTTTGGTCAATGCCGCATCACAGTATGGTCTGATTCGTCAGTTCTCAACCACAGCCAGCTATGACTTTAACTTGGGCTATCGTGTATTAAAATCAAACAATACCAATGCCTTGGTTCGTAATGGTGGTTGGAATATTAATATTTCAAAAACAGGTTTCATTAATGAAGCCGGTCGTTGTGTGGTAATGCATACCACTTTAAATAACCGTCCAGCAGTGGTGGTGTTATTGGGTGCGGACTCATCTGCAGCACGTACCAATGATGCAACGCGCCTAATGAACTGGGCAAGCCAATTACCAAAACGTATTTAACCCGACTTTGTTTTTGTTCACTCAACAACGAAAATTGAGTCATAAAAAAGCCCTGCATATGCAGGGCTTTTTTTGTCTTCTCTCAATTACATGTTTGAAAGAATTGAATCGCGAACTTGTTCTAAAGTGGCATCGATTGATAGCATGACCGCATCAGAACACTGTTTGATCGCAGTATCTGGGTCTTTCAGACCATTACCTGTCACGGTACAGACAATCACAGAACCTTCCGCAATTTTACCTGCTTTGATGTCACGGATTGCACCGCCAATTGATGCTGCAGAAGCAGGTTCTACAAAGACACCTTCATACATTGAAAGCAAACGCTGTGCTTCTAAGATTTCAGCATCAGTCAGTTCATCGAACCAACCTTGAGAATCACGAACCACCGCTTTAGCATGGTTCCAGCTTTGAGGATTACCAATACGGATTGCCGTTGCAACTGTTTCAGGGTTCTCAACGGGTGCACCACGTAAGAATGGCGCAGCACCTGCTGCTTGGTAACCAACCATAGTTGGTAAGCCTTCAGGTTTAGGACCCGTGAATTGATCTGTTTCAGCGTCGTAAATCACTTGCTCAAATTGATCTGCAGGTTGATTGGCAACTGCTTCGGTATAACCCATCCAGTGTGCAGTAATGTTTCCTGCGTTACCTACTGGTAGGCAGTGGTAATCTGGTGCACGACCTAACTCATCGACGATTTCATAAGCAATGGTTTTTTGACCTTGCAAACGGTATGGGTTGATTGAGTTTACGATGGTCACTGGGGCTTTGTCGGCAATTTCTTTAACCAGACGCATGCCGTCATCAAAGTTACCGCGGATTTGCATGGTGATGGCACCATACATCATTGCTTGCGCCATTTTACCCATGGCAATTTTGCCTTCTGGGATTAACACAAACGCTTTGATGCCTGCACGTGCTGCATAAGCCGCAGCCGCAGCTGAGGTATTACCTGTAGAGGCACAGATAATCGCTTTTGAGCCTTCTTCAACGGCTTTAGTAACCGCCATGGTCATACCACGGTCTTTAAATGAACCAGTCGGGTTTAAGCCCTCGTACTTCACATAAATTTCAACATTTTTGCCAATTAAACGTGGAATGTTCTCGAGTTTAATCAGTGGCGTATTACCTTCACCTAAAGAAATAGCGCGAGTAGTTGCAGACACTGGTAAACGGTCGCGATAACGGTCAACTAAACCAGTATAACGATTGGCATTCGACATGATGATGTTCCAATTGTGTGTAGAGCTTGGTGAGGAAGAGAAGAGCGTTCTTTTCCTCAACCCGATTAATTATCAAGCGATTCTAAACGAATTCGCACGATTTCGCCATGAATGACGGGTAAGGCTTGAATTTGAGCAAGTGCCTCGTCCATTTTTGATTCAACGACTGGATCAGTCAAAATCACGATTGGAATAAGGTCTTTTAAGCGTGGTTGTTGCATGATGGCATCGATACTGATGCCTGCACGGCTCAGAATCGTAGTTACATCGGCCAAGACGCCAGTTTGATCTTCAGCATTAATCCGGATGTAATAACCGGTGGTCATTTCTTCGCGGCTTAAAATGGGCACATTGGTCAGTGCTTCGAAGGCCAATTGTGGAATCGTTCCAGCGCCATCTTCGGTATACGAGATATCACGGACGATATCAATGACATCTGCAACGACCGCAGAAGCCGTTGGACCTGCGCCTGCGCCTGCTCCATAGTACAAGGTTGGGCCGACAGCATGTGCTTGTACCAAGACAGCATTTTTAACGCCGTTGACATTGGCAATCAGTTCTTCCGCAGGGATCAAGGTTGGGTGAACACGAAGTTCGATGCCATTCGCCGCACGACGCGCAATCCCCAAGTGCTTAATACGGAAACCCAGTTCTTCAGCATACTTCACGTCTTGCGCTGTGATTTTACTGATGCCTTCGGTATAGACTTTGTCAAACTGTAGCGGAATACCAAAAGCACACGATGCTAAAATCGTGAGTTTATGTGCAGCATCAATGCCTTCGACATCAAAAGTTGGATCAGCTTCGGCATAACCCAGCTCTTGTGCTTCTTTGAGCACATCGGCAAAAGCACGACCTTTTTCACGCATTTCAGTCAGAATAAAGTTGCCTGTACCATTGATGATACCCGCTAACCAATTAATCTTGTTTGCAGCTAGACCTTCGCGCATCACTTTAATGATGGGAATGCCCCCTGCAACCGCAGCTTCATAGGCGATTTGCACGGCATTGTCATCCGCCAGCTTGAACAGCTCATTACCATGTTCAGCAAGTAAAGCTTTGTTCGCGGTGACCACTTGTTTGCCATGCAAAATGGCTTCTTTAATCACTTCATATGCAGGGTGGATGCCACCCATTACTTCAACCACAACATCGACATCAGGCTGACGCACAATGTCGAGTAAGTCAGCACTTTGCTTGACCTCATCGCCTAAATCTAAGTCTGGACGAGGGCGGCGTGTGCCGACATAGGTAATTTGAATTTCACGACCGGTGCGACGTTTAATCTCAGCAGCATTTTCTTTTAGTAGTTTAAGGGCACCACCACCCACAGTACCAAGACCGAGGATTGCCAGACGAACTGGTTTCACGTCACACTCCAATTTACTTATATATATTGAACCAAGCCTAGATCATAGCTAAAAAAACTGTGAGACTCTAGGAAAGAAATCATTTTATGTTCAACTATAAATATTAGTTAAATAACAAATAAAAATTAGTTATTTAAGGCGATTTAATAATTCACTTGGGGCCAAATAGCCACCGAGATATTCACCATCTTCATTGTAGATCGCAGGTGTCCCATTTACGCCCATGTTCAGACCCAACTGGTATTGATCTCGTACTGGGTTTTTACAGGTCGCTGGTGGAAGTTGAGCACCTGAAATTGCTTGATCAAAGGCAGCTTGACGGTCTGCGCTACACCACACACTTTCCATGGCTGGCATGAACTGTTCGCCACGCGGCCATGCAATGTAACGTACTTCAATGCCTTGAGCTGTGATTTCAGGGATGTGTTCGTGCAGTTTATGGCAGTAAGGGCAGCTGGCATCGGTAAAGACATAAACCACATGCTTGGTCTTGCCTTTGGCTTTATAAACCAGTAAGTCTTCAGTTTTGAGCCCTGCTAGAAGCTTTTTGTTGGCTTCAGCTTGCAGATTGTCGCTGACGTTGTGGAGTGTTTTATCGCCCAAGCGAATCACATCACCTTGGATAATATATTTACCATCTGCCGTGGTATAAACCGAGCTCATCCCTTCAAGATTGACCCAAAATAAATTTGGCACTTCAGTGGTTTTGATATCGATGATTTTGGCATTGATATTGGCTGTTTTGAAATGCTTTTGAAGAGTGTCAATTAAACGTTGCTTTGCGTTGCGTTCCGTCAAAGTCGACGCTTCACCTGTGGCTGGCGCGCTTGCTGTTAAAGAGTCTTGTTTTTTTTCTTCAGTGTTATTTGAACATGCTGTAAATAGAACACTTGAAGCAATGGCACAGGCAATGAACAATGGTTTACGGGTAAATAACATAGATAACCCTTTTTCTTTTGACTTTATAAAAACAGAGCGCCAAGCATAGCAAAAAAACTATAGGTCTCGGTAATACTTCGTAGTCTTCGTGCTAAAAACAGCCTTAAGTTATGGATGATCAAGACCTTAAGCCCTTGGGTGATAGCTGGCGTGTAGTTGTTGCATACGTACTTGTGCAACATGGGTATAAATTTGTGTCGTGGACAGATCACTATGTCCCAATAACATTTGTACTACACGCAAGTCGGCGCCGTGATTGAGTAAATGCGTTGCAAAAGCGTGTCGTAAGGTATGTGGAGACAGTTCAGCCTGAATCCCTGCTTGTAAGGCATAGCGTTTAATGGCATACCAAAAGTTTTGCCGACTCATAATGCCGCCATGTTGAGTTAAAAACAGATAGTCAGTTGCAGATTTATATAATTGCGGACGGGATTCAATTAAGTATTTTTCGACCCATTCCACTGCGATTTGCCCCAAAGGTACCAGCCTTTCTTTATTGCCTTTACCCGTAATTCTTAAATAGCCTTGTTTTAAATTGATTAAGTCTAGGCGTAAGTTCAGTAGCTCAGATACACGCAGTCCACAGGCATACAACACTTCAAACATGGCACGATCACGGAGTCCGAGAGCGGTTTCAATATCTGGAGCTTGAATTAAGGCATCCACGTCTTGCTCAGACAAATCTTTAGGCAGTGCGCGGCCAATTTTGGGTGTTTTATGTAGTGCGACAGGGTTGTCTGAACGCAGTTTTTGTTCCCGTAGAAACTTAAAAAAAGAACGCAGAGCAGACAGACAGCGCGCAATGGAGCGCGGGCTTTTGCCTTGCTTGGTCAGGGCCAGCAGAACATCGGCGACATCATCACTGCGCCATTCGGGCATGCTCACCTGACTACACTCGCTGCACTGCAATAAGTCCGAGAGATAAGCATTTCGGGTGTGTGGGCTGACGGTTTGTGCAATGAGATAATCTTTAAAGCCGTGTAAAAAACTGAGCTGAGTTGGAATTTGAACAGGCGCAGGCACACGCGGTTTTTTATTTAACATAAAGCTCTCAAGCACATCATCACGGAAAGACAAAAACAAGGAATAGGGGTTTTATTCAATGTAGTGTAATCATTCTCGCTTGTCGATGTGTTATAACAGATGCGAATCATTATCGAATCTGATTTGGTAATTATTCTCATTTGTTTGTATACTGTTCAAAATATTAAAGGGTTGGATGCGGTGCGTTTATCTGATTTAAAAGTCAAACAAACTGCCATCATTAACAAAGTGAATCATACTTTGGATGGCGAAGCTCAGACTGATTTGGTGGCTAGTCGTCTTGAAACATTAGGCTTTGTCGCAGGTACAAAAGTACAGGTGATTACCAAAGGTGTTTTTGGTGGCGATCCAATTTTAATCCAAGTGGGTTTTACACGTTTCGCCTTAAGAAAAGTTGAAGCTGAAAAAATTGAAATTCAAGTCGAAGGAGCACCTAGATGAGTGATGCCTTGCGTGTTGCCCTTGTAGGTAATCCAAACTGCGGTAAAACTTCTTTATTTAACCATCTCACTGGAACACGCCAAAAAGTAGGTAACTATGCGGGTGTAACGGTTGAGCGTAAAGTTGGTCAATTTAGTCTTCCTTCTGGTCAAGCGGTTCGCGTTCTGGATTTGCCAGGGACGTATAGCTTAGATGCGACCAGCCCTGATGAAATGATTACCCGCGATGTGGTGATGGGGAAAATTGCAGACGAAGATCAGCAAGATGCTTTCTTATGTGTGGTTGATGCAACCAACCTCAAACTTCACCTTGGTTTAGTGATTGAACTGATTGCATTGGGCCGTCCAATGTTAATCGTTTTAAACATGATGGATGAAGCACGTCGCCGTGGCATGCAAATCAATACCCAAAAGCTTTCTGAGCGCTTGGGTGTGCCGATCGTTGAAACGGTTGCGGTGCGTAACTCGGGTATTGAAAGCCTGCTTAGCGCTTTAGAGCAGGGCAAATATGCCGTGCCTTATACCGAGCTGACGGGTTTAAAAGGCGACACTGCACATGAGAAAGTAGAAAATTTATTACATGACGCTGTGCAGTACGTCGATGAAGAAGACAAGCGAACTGATTTTCTAGATAAGATTTTCCTACATCCAGTTTTGGGTTTAGTTAGCCTTGCCGTCATGATGTTTATTGTCTTCCAAGCCGTTTTTGCTTGGGCTGCGCCGTTTATGGATGGGATTGAAACTTTCTTTGGCTGGCTAGGTGAAACCATCGGTGGGTCCATTAGCCAACCTTTGCTTAATAGCTTGGTGGTGGACGGAGTTATTGCGGGTGCGGGTGGTGTGGTGGTGTTCTTACCGCAGATTTTAATTTTGTTCTTCTTTATCTTGGTGTTGGAAGAGTCGGGTTATTTACCGCGTGCCGCGTTTTTGCTGGATAAACTGATGTTTAAAGCAGGTCTTTCTGGGCGTGCCTTTATTCCATTGTTATCAAGCTTTGCCTGCGCAATTCCGGGCATCATGGCATCGCGTACCATTGGTGATCCGCGTGACCGTTTGACCACGATTTTTGTTGCACCGCTGATGACGTGTTCTGCACGTTTACCTGTATATGCCTTGTTAATTGCCGCTTTTATTCCTGAACAAACCGTTTGGGGCCTATTCAATCTGCAAGGTTTGGTGTTGTTTGCATTATATATGGCCGGGATTGTGAGTGCACTGTGTGTATCTTTCGTTCTGAAGTTCTTCCAGAAAGATAAGTCACAACATATGTTGATGATGGAGTTGCCAAGCTATCGTTTCCCTGACTTAAAGAATATTTGGATTGGTTTACTTGACCGCGCCAAGATCTTCTTGCGTCGTGTGGGTGGCATCATTTTCGCGTTGTCTATTTTGCTGTGGTTCTTGTGTACTTTCCCGCAAGCCCCTGAAGGTGCGACTTTACCAGAAATTGATTATTCATTTGCCGGTATGCTCGGTCATTTACTACAACCGATTTTTGCACCGCTGGGCTTCAACTGGCAGATTTGTATTGCCTTGATTCCAGCCATGGCCGCTCGTGAAGTCGTAGTGGCAGCTTTAGGTACGGTATATGCCTTATCCGCTGTCGATGAAGATGCAATGTCACAAGGTTTGGCTTCACTGATCAGTAGTGGCGGTGAGCTCGGCTGGTCGGTGGCGACTGGTCTGTCTTTATTGGTGTGGTTTATTTATGCGCCGCACTGTTTGGCGACTTTGGCGACGGTCAAACGTGAAACAGGTTCATGGAAAACCGTGAGTTTTATGACCATTTACTTGTTTGGTTTGGCTTATTTAATGTCATTCCTGACCTATCAAATTGCAACGCACTATTTGGGCTAATTGGCGTAAATAGGCGAGGAGATTGAGATGATTGAAATTCTAATTGTTGCTGCTCTGGTGATCTGGAGTGCCGTGGTGGTATTTAAGAAAGTATTTCCTAAGACATCGGGTTCAGTTTTCATGTCCTTGTCTGCGCTGTGTGAGGCTCGAGGTTGGACGCGTTTAGCAACGTGGTTAAAACCGTCAATGGCTGGTGGTTGTGGCGGAAACTGTGCTTGTCCAGCAACGGAAGACAGCAATGCGAAAAAGCCTGAAGTCCAAGCGGTGAAGTGGAAATAAAAACGATTTTTGCTCACAAATAAAAAAGCCGTCCAAGAGGGGCGGCTTTTTTACGCACTGACACAAAAAAAGTGCAGGAAAGTCAAAACAGAAAAAGCATTCAAAACAGCAAAGTGCTAACATTTCCGCAGATAAATCTCAGACCAAGCATGGGGCGAAAATGTTAATACAACGTGGTGGACTTAAGGTCGTTGCAGGGCTCGGCATTTCTGGTGTTGCAGCGGTCAATTTTTTACATAACCAAGGCTACCGCGTTGCAGTAACGGACTCTCGGTCGACCCCGCCCGGTCATGACCAAATTCCAGCAGAGGTACAAACCAGTTTTGGTCAGTTTGACGCAGAACTGTTGTTGTCTGCTGAAGAAATCGTTATTAGCCCTGGGCTCGATCCGAAACTACCTGAAATTCAAGCTGCGATTGCCAAAGGTATTCCCGTGGTGAGTGAAATTCAAATCCTACGCCGTGCAACCGACAAGCCGATCATGGCCATTACTGGGTCGAATGCAAAAAGTACCGTGACGACCTTGATTGGGCTAATGGCTGAACATGCAGGTGTAAAAGTCGCGGTAGGCGGTAACCTTGGTCGCCCAGCGTTGGATTTGACCAAAGATGAGCCAGATTTATACATTTTAGAGCTATCCAGCTTTCAGTTAGAAACCACTTCAAATTTACAAGCTGAAGTTGCGGTGGTACTGAATATGAGTGAAGACCATCTTGACCGTCATGGCGATATGATGGGCTATCACACCGCGAAGCATCGCATTTTCCAAGGTGTGAAAAAAGTCGTTCATAACCGTGATGACTCACTTACTCGTCCTTTGGTCCCTGATGCTACGCCAATGCAAAGCTTTGGTTTAAATGCACCTGATATGAATCAGTACGGTGTATTAAGAGATGACGACGGTACGATCTGGTTGGCCCGTGGCCGCACACGTTTATTGAACAGTGCAGAGATGTATATTCAAGGCACGCACAATGTGGCCAATGCTTTGGCCTGTTTAGCTTTAGGTGAGGCAATCAATCTTCCGCTGGAGTCGATGTTGGAAACACTGAAAAGCTTTAAAGGCTTAGAGCATCGCTGTGAGTTTGTGAAAGAAGTTGAGGGTGTTCGTTACTATAATGACTCTAAGGGCACCAATGTAGGCGCAACACTGGCTGCGATTGATGGTCTAGGTGTTGCGATTGAAGCCAAAGGCGGCAAAGTCGCGATCATTTTAGGTGGTCAAGGCAAAGGGCAAGACTTTAGCGCTTTACGTGAGGCTTTGAGCAAATACGTGAAGGTGGCTGTGTTGATTGGTGAAGATGCGGCGTTGATTGAAAAAGCCGTGGCAGGAACAACGACCTTACTGCATGCTGAGACTTTAGAGCAGGCGGTTGCACTTTGCCAAGCCCATACCCAAGCCTATGATGTCGTGTTATTGTCACCTGCATGTGCAAGTTTTGATATGTTCAGTGGTTACCCACAGCGCGGACATCAGTTTGTCGCTTGTGTGCAAGAACTCCACTAAAAATAATAAGGAAATTGAGATGGCTGAGTTTGCTCAGACAACGATCAATAAAATTAACCAGTTTTATAGCCGTTGGGCGCCGCGTGTACCCAGCGAAGTGACACCGCGTAATGTGTTGATCTTTTGCGTCATTGCATTGTTGTGTTTAGGTTCGATCATGGTCGCATCTGCGTCGATGCCTTATGCTGAACGCCTTCATGAGAATTCATTTCACTATGTCCTTCGTCACGGCATTTCAATTGCGGTGGCTGGCGTTTTGGCCTATGCGGTATACCGAGTTCCGCTCAATGTTTGGTTCAATAACACCTTTCCGCTGTGGATTTTGACCATTTTACTGCTGGCCGCTGTGTTGGTCGTCGGTACGGAGGTCAATGGTTCGACCCGCTGGATTCGTGTTGCGGGCTTCACCTTGCAGGCTTCTGAGGTTGCCAAAGTGATGATGGCGATTTTCACAGCCGACTATGTGGTACGCCGTGCCGAAGAAGTAAGAAATAACATCAAAGGCTTGATTCGTCTCGGCATCATTATGCTATTGACGGTGGGTTTGATTATTGCGGAGCCCGACTTGGGTGCAACCGTGGTCATTAGTTTGATGATGCTCGGGATTTTCTTCCTTGCTGGCGCGCCGTTGATTCAGTTTGGTATGGCTTTTGGTGCAATTTTTGCGGCATTTGTCTTTCTGATTGTGTTTGAGCCTTACCGTTTTGAACGTCTAATGTCTTTCTCAAACCCTTGGGAAGATCCGCTAGGCACTGGTTACCAGCTTTCCAATGCCTTGATGGCCTTTGGACGTGGTGAATGGTTTGGTGTAGGACTTGGCCACAGTGTACAGAAAATGGCCTACTTACCTGAAGCCCATACCGACTTCATGTTGGCTATTTTAGGTGAAGAGTTTGGCTTTTTCGGCATCACTACGGTCTTAATTCTGTCCTTTACCATGTTGCTGTGCTGTATCAAAGTGGGTCATCGTGCGCTGAAGAATCAGTACCTGCGTGCGGGTTATTTGGCTTATGGGGTATCGATTATTTTCTTACTGCAAATTTTGGTAAACGCAGGTATGAATATGGGTATGCTGCCAACCAAAGGTTTGACGCTACCTTTTATTAGTTATGGCGGTTCATCACTGATTATGTGTGCAGTGATGATCAGTTTGATTTTGAAAATTGATGCAACAACACAAAGTGCTAATCCAACCAAAGAAGAATCCAGCTTCTAAGCGGGTTGTTCTTTCATCACGCTTTCCGCAGACTAAACGTACTTTTCGTTTTATGCGGATAGCGTTTGAGCCCTTCTAAATTTTTTGAATTTCTTTCAATTACAAACGTTGCGCACTAGACCTCGCGTTGAGTTTCTGCCGCAATCGTTTTGCTATAAATAGATACCGTGCAGGGTAGTATGGTGCGGAATTAGTGAAACATCCCATTGCGCAATGGCTTGTTGCAACATTCGTTCAGGGTGGTCTAACGCGACAGATGGCTGATTTAGAGCATGTATCGCTTGAGCGAGTAGTGCTGGTGCTTGGTTAAGATCCAGTGCCTGTGCCATATTTTGTTTAGACAACTTTTGCCCTTGATCATTCATGGCTAAAGGCAGATGCATATAGCTAAGACGTGGGTAATCTAGCAGCTGACCTAAATAAATTTGTCGCTCGGTATTATCCAATAGATCTGCACCACGAACCACATGGGTGATGCCTTGTAGGTAGTCATCTACCACGACCGCTAATTGATAGTTGATAATGCCATCGCGGCGTTTCAGTACAAAGTCACCGAGCTCATGTGCCAGTTGTGAGCAGTGTCGGCCTTGCAGAGCATCATCAAAACAAATCTCGACATCTTCTACTTTGACGCGAATGGCTTGTTGCTCAAAAGGCAGAGTAAGGTCACGGCAGGTGCCTGCATAAATGTGGTTAGAACCGAGCATTTTTCGGGTGCACTGACAGGCATAGACCAGTTTGAGTTGATGCAGTTGTTGAATCACGTCTTCGTATATATCGAGACGATCTTTTTGGAAAATAATATCCGCATCGGGCTGAAAGCCGAAAGCCTCAATACAACGCAAGATATGGCTTTCACTGCCAGGGTAAATACGCGGGATATCGGTATCTTCGATACGAACCAACCATGTGCCTTGATGTGCTTTAGCTTCGCAATAACTGGCAACGGCGGTGATGAGTGAACCAAAATGCAAAGGGCCGGTTGGCGATGGCGCAAACCGACCTGAGTAGCGAGTCAGCGAAACATCGTTTCGCCGCTGCGCAAGAGCCAAGCGATGCTTGGCTGGAGAGTTATCAACAGTCACAATTAACCGTTATTTTGCTTCTCTTTGATTTCTGCCAGTGTTTTGCAGTCAATACATAAAGTTGCAGTTGGACGAGCCTCTAAACGGCGCAGACCAATTTCGATACCACAGGTTTCACAGAAACCATAGTCATCGTTTTTAATCGCTTCAATTGATTGTTCGATTTTGCGGATGAGTTTACGTTCACGGTCACGTGTACGTAGTTCAATTGCAAACTCTTCTTCTTGTGTCGCGCGGTCATTCACATCAGGCAAAGCGGTGTTTTCGTCTTGCATGGTGTTGAGTGTGCGGTCAACTTCTGACATCAACTCTGCTTTCCATGCCAACAAAATTTGGCGGAAGTGCTCAAGCTGACCTTCAGACATGTATTCTTCATTTTTTTTCGGCTGATAAGGTTCAATACCAAATAAGCTTGCAGTAGAACCACCGTCAGTCGCTTTAGGCTTAGTTTTGCGCACACGTTTTGTAGATTTTTCATCTACAACATCAGTTTGTTCGTCTAAGACAGTATTTTGGTTGTCATTCGCCATTTAGGGCAATCCTCATCATATACGTATCTTTAATACGCAAAAAATATGGTGATATGCAAGTGTTTTTATCCACCCTCGAGGAGATTAACCCTCGGGGGTCGTCATCATATAGACTTTTTAAGTATTTTGATAGTCTTTGATGTTTGGATTAAATTGATCACTTTTTCGTAAGAGCAACTAAGGTAATTGAAAACGATAAAAATGAAAAGTTAATAACCTGAAATTTCAACATTTATTTTTTGCTGTGCGTGTAAGACACGTTCTACGTGGGTTTCATGGCTGCCATCTGCGTTTAATTGTAAAATACGATAACCTGGTGCTTGCTCATCTAAGGCAAAATGATCACTTAAAGGCTTAAATTGGACACTGGTAGACGGCGTCGAGTAAAACTGAATACCATGCCATTCACGCCATGATTCTTGATGGACATGTCCCGACAGCACAATTTTGACATTGTGGTATTTTGCAAGAACCGCAGTAAGGTCTTGGGTGTTCTTGAGTTTATGTTGGTCAATCCATTTTGACTGCATTTCAAAAGGATGATGATGACAGGCAATCACAATGTGTTGCTGGCCAAATTCTTGTAGGATTTGTTCCAGTTGGTTCAATTGTGCTTCATCGACCCAGCCATCGATTTTACCTTTGACAGCACTATTGAGTAAAACCACGCTCCAAGGGCCAAAGTGAATCACATGAACTTTGTTTTGCTGCTGATGAAAAGGGAAGTGTTCGGCATTGTCATGATTGCCCGGAACCTGATAAAACGGCGTCTTTAAACTCTGCATAAAGTCTAAATAGCGTTGATAGGTTCGAGGCACAGGTACTTGTGCCAAGTCGCCCGTATGGACGAAGGCATCAATTTGTGGATGACGTTCCACAATGTGTTGTATTACATGATGAAAGCTTTGCTCTGGATTCATACGTACAAACTCCAGATGATCTTGATCCATCAAGTGCGTATCTGAAATTTGGATAATGGTCCAATTTTTCTCATTATTTAAAGTCATGCCTGACCCCTTAGACATTCCTTGTCGTTTTAATCTGTTGTTGTAGCCATTGCAAGGCCATTATGACAGGCGCATTTCTGAGCCGACCATTGGAAAGTAATGTATCGATCTGCGCATAATCAATCAGGTGTAATAAAATATTTTCACCTTCATCGGGCATACCAAATACACCACCTTGTTCGGGTAAATCGGCCGCAGCACTATACAGATGAAACAGTTCCGCACAGGCACCTGCAGAAGGATAAAAGCTAAACAGATGCTGTAAGTGTTCAATCTGACAGCCTGATTCTTCTAATGCTTCACGGCGAATACAGCTTTCAGGTGATTCATCACCATCGAGTACTCCCGCAATAATCTCCAATTGCCAAGCTGAATCTTGATCATCCATAGCACCAATACGAAATTGTTCAATCAAGGCAAATTTTTGTTGTGCATCATCATAAATCAAGACACCCGCAGCTTCAGGACGCTGAATGAGCTCACGTGAAATCACAGCGGTGTACTCAGTTTGATTAAACAGGCGATGACGTAAATTTACTTTTTCTACTTGAACAAAACCCTGAAAAACAAAGGCCCTGTCTACAATTTGGACATCTTCACTGTGATATGTAGCTTGCTTAATTATGTTCATAAAGCGCAATCAGGATGAAATTTATCATTTCATCCTAACTGAGAATCGTATGATTACAAAAGGTTTTTTATCAACTTACACTTTTTGGTACAAGTTTTGTCCGGTTGCATGGAATTGTTTTTTCATGCTATCGAGACCGTTTTCAACCTCTTCTTGCTGAATTTTATTCAGTGTAGCGTTTTGCTGATTTTGTGCATAATCACGCACGTTTTGGGTGATTTTCATCGAGCAAAACTTGGGACCACACATTGAACAGAAGTGTGCAGACTTGTGCGCTTCCTTCGGCATGGTTTCATCATGCATGCTACGCGCCGTGTCTGGATCAAGACTGAGATTAAACTGATCTTCCCAGCGGAATTCAAAACGTGCTTTAGATAGGGCATTATCACGGACTTGCGCACCCGGATGACCTTTGGCCAAATCTGCTGCATGTGCTGCAATTTTATAGGTGATGATGCCATCTTTGACGTCTTTCTTGTTCGGCAGGCCCAAGTGTTCTTTAGGGGTGACATAACAGAGCATAGCAGTTCCATACCAACCAATCATCGCTGCACCAATCGCAGAAGTAATATGGTCATAACCCGGTGCAATATCGGTGGTTAATGGCCCTAAAGTGTAGAAGGGTGCTTCTTGGCAGACTTCAAGTTGTAGATCCATATTTTCTTTAATCATGTGCATAGGCACATGCCCCGGACCTTCAATCATCACTTGCACATCATGTTTCCAAGCACGATGAGTCAACTCACCTAAAGTGCGTAATTCAGAGAACTGTGCTTCATCATTGGCATCTTGAATACAGCCCGGACGTAGACCATCACCGAGGCTGAATGACACATCATAAGCCTTCATGATTTCGCAGATTTCATCAAAATGCGTATAGAGGAAGTTTTCTTGATGATGGGCCAAACACCACTGTGCCATGATCGAACCACCCCGAGAGACGATACCAGTGAGGCGATTCGCCGTCATTGGAACATAACGTAATAAGACGCCTGCATGGATGGTGAAGTAATCTACGCCTTGCTCAGCTTGCTCGATCAGCGTGTCTTTGAAGATTTCCCACGTCAGGTCTTCCGCTACCCCATCAACTTTTTCTAAAGCTTGATAGATCGGTACGGTACCAATCGGAACAGGCGAGTTACGGATAATCCACTCACGAGTTTCATGGATATTTTTACCCGTCGATAAGTCCATGATGGTGTCTGCACCCCAACGGGTTGCCCATGTCATTTTTGCGACTTCTTCATCGATTGAAGAGCCGAGAGCCGAGTTACCAATATTGGCATTGATTTTCACCAAGAAGTTTCGGCCAATGATCATCGGTTCAATTTCAGGATGGTTAATATTGGCAGGAATAATCGCACGCCCTTCAGCCACTTCTTTGCGCACAAATTCAGGCGTGATTTCCATCAAGTTATGCGCACCAAAGTTTTGTCCCGCGTGCTGACGTGCATCGACTCCTTCACGTTGACGCTGATTTTCACGAATAGCGATGTATTCCATTTCAGGAGTGATGATGCCTTGTTTGGCATAATGCATCTGCGTGACATTGTGGCTTGCTTTGGCACGACGTGGTTTTTGAATATGAGCAAAACGAATATCAGCGGTACGAATATCCCGTAAACGCTCTTGACCAAAGCTTGAACTGAGGCTGTCTAACATTTCAGTATCATTGCGCTCTTCAATCCAACTTTCACGGACATTCGGTAGACCTTTGTTTAGATCAATACTGACATTGGTGTCGGTATACACACCAGAGGTGTCATACACCATCACTGGTGGATTGTACTCACCGCCTAAGCCTGTTGGGGTTTCGGTCAGTTCAATCTCACGCATGGGGACTTGAATGTCTGGGCGTGAACCTTGGATATAAACTTTTTTAGAGGCAGGCAAGATACGGGTCAGATCTTTAGCATCTTGTTCATGTTGTGCTGAAATTTCAGCGGAAAGATTCGTTAACTGGTTCATTGCAATGATCCTTATGAATGACATCAACGAATCAAGCACGACCAAAAACGATGGCAATTGAAGCTATTTCTGTGTGTTGTTGATTTGCGGGTACAAATGCAACGGATGTATTTCTACTGGAAATAGTTCAATGAAAGGCGTTCAGTTTTTAGATGGCTTGATTCCTACGCAGGTCTTAACCTGATCAGGTTCAACGGTACTCAGCTTCAAAACTTTATTGAAAAGTCTTAGCTGATCTCAGCGAGCAATTACTCGCGCTCCGTCAAGCGATGCATCATCTTAACATGCACTGTTGTTAAAAACAGCGACCTTTTTATTCAAAGTGTGAAGGGGGAATGTGTTCAACGTTCTAAGCAAATGGCATCGCTTAAGCAGTCTTTGCCTTGATCGGGTTGGACCATACGTAGTTGAATAAAATGCGCCAATTGTCTTTGTAAGAGTTGATCTGCACCGAGGCGCTGTGCGTGAGCGGAAGCAGGCAAGATGATTTGAGCCGCTCTTTGTTCAGGACTGAGCGCCACAAACTGTAAAAATAAGCGTGCTTGATCCGTCACTATTGAATTTTTTAATGCGGCTAGGCGCTCAATTTCTTCCAAATAATTGCTTTGCACGGTATAGCCGTCGTAAACGCGTTGAGTATCCAGTCCGATAAACAAGAGGGTGCTGTATAGATTCAACAGATGACGTGCATCTTGGTGGTAGCTACTTTTCGGATATTCCTGTAAATAGCTTTCCCAATACAGCGCACGATCCGCAATTTCTTTGGCGTCAATTTTGACCTGACTCCCAATCACGGCTGGGTATTGATTCTGTGTCGCCAGATGTTCAATAAACGCTTGCTCTGCGACAGGGAGATAAGGCGCGAAAATTTTGGCTAAATATTCAGGGCTACGGCGGTAATGCACTTGTCCTTCGCCTGCATCAAACAGCTCGACATAAGACTGCCCTTGGTGTTTGATGAGGTATTGGTCGCGAATGGTAAGTTGCTCAAAAAGACTTTGTTGAATGGTCGGATGCTGAGCCATTTCTAGGGCATAGCTTTCAAAAGCACGCTGCTGTTGCGGTGTACGTTCAACCGATAAAAAGTCACGGTACATTTTATTGGATAAACCCAATAAATGCTTTTGTTGTTGAAAGCCGAGTAAAGGTAAACACAGCTTAAGATCTTGATTGATTTGCTCTAAAGCAAAAGTCGTACGTTGTGCATCTATTTCCGACATGTTTTTGTCAATTTTTTGGCACAAATCGGTTAAGTCCAAGGTTTGAGTCGAAGACGCTTCTATTTGTGCGGGCTCTTGAAAGCTGACAGGTTCAGGTTTCTGACAGGCAGCCAACAGGGCGCACATGAAAATCAGTGCGTAAGGTTTAAGCGAAAATAAAGAAGAATGATTCACAGCGACTCGATCAAAAAACTCAGTTCAGCGACAACACAGTAGAGAAACTCCTTTTCTCCGTGCCTCATTTTATAGGGGGAATGGAATTTTTAATGTGTAGTATTGTGAATGAGTTTGTTGAACGGGCTGTGACACTGTTTAATATTTACTTCATAATGAACAAATTAGTGGGCGCTATTGTAACCAGTGCAATAAAAAATATACGAAAAAAATGACAACCCGTTTTAGTATAGCGTTGCTCAGAACGAGGCCAGTGAGGCGGAAAGGTTGACTGAAAACAATGAAGATTAAATGTATCCTAGCCAGCTGTGTGTTGTTTTTCGCGCCGTGGAGTCATGCCTTGGATTTGGTCGACGCTTTACAACGCGCCAAAGTCAATGATCCCAACTGGCAAGCCAATTTACTCCAATATGAAGCAGATCAACTCAATTTAGGCATTGCACAAGGCAATTTACTACCTACCATTGGTCTGTCTGGGAATGTGACTCGAAAAAATCAACCCATTGGGCAGGTGAGTTCGGTTCTTTCCATGCCCGATACGACCACCACCAAACAAGTGGCGATTACGGCGCGCCAACCCCTTTTTCGTTGGGATGCGTGGGAAGGGTTGAAACAAGTCAAGACCTCCCTCAGTTTAAGTGAAGTCAATTTACAGCTACAGCGACAGCAACACATTTTAGCGGTGACGGAAGCCTATTTTAATGTACTGCGCCAACAAAGTTTAACCGCAGCCAATTTACAAGAAGAACGGGCTCTACTTGAGCAACTGAATATGATGAATGCCAAACTCAGAGAGGGTTTGGTGGCAAAAAGTGATGTGAGTGAAGCCAATGCACAATTCCAAAGCGCACAGGCCAACCGCATTGCGACGCATGTACAACTGGTCTTGGCGCAGGAACAACTGGCGCAAATTATCGGGCCTTATCAAGAAAACTTGGCAGTGCTACGTGAAGACTTTCAGTTTCAAAAACCTTATCCCGCAGAGCTTTCGGCATGGACCAATTTAGCTCTCGCACAGAACTTAGGCATTCAGCAGGCACGTTTACAGCAGCGCTATGCTGAAGATCAAAAACGGGTTGAACAAGCTGCGTTGTATCCGCAAATTGAAGCTGTGGGAAGCTATGGTTATAGTGAGCAGACTCCTGAGAATATTATGTCGGCCAAAGGCAACTTTGATCAGATTGGTATTGAGATGAATTGGAATGTCTATACGGGAGGGAGAACCAAGAAGTCGATTCAAAAAGCTGCCGTCAACGTCAAAAAATCTGAAGCCGAATTGGATGCCGCTATCCGTAAAGCCAATACAGAGGTGAAAAAGTCCTATTTACAAGTGGAAACAGACCAAGCCAAGTTGCAAGCACGTAAAGCTGCCATGGAATCATCCAGCCTCGTCTCTCGTGCCTCACAAGCGCAGTATCAAGAAGGTTTAAAAACTATGGTCGATGTTTTACTGGCACAGCGCAACGCCTTTTCGGCCAAGCAAGATTATGTCAATACCAAGTATGACTACCTGATCAATGTCTTGCATTTAAAGGCATCTGTGGGTAAGTTGACTGAACAAGATATTCAAGAAATGAATGCATGGTTGGTGGACAAAGCACGCTTATAAAATGGGCGTTGTCATCAAATCTTCATAATTGATATGCTTTAATATCGCTCAATCTTTAGTCCCTCATGATGTTGCTGTGGAGTACGTCCTTTGCCAAATAGTCCTGTTTTAAACCATCACATTTCTTCGCAATTCAACGAAGATTTGCAGGATGTGAACACCAAATTTATGACCATGGGTGGTTTGGTAGAGCAACAAGTGGCAAATGCAATTCATGCGCTACTCGACACTGATGCCAACTTAGCGGTCGATGTCCAGTTTAAAGACAATGCGGTGAATCAGCTCGAACGTGAAATTGATGAGGCCTTGACCTTGATTTTGGCGCGTCGTCATCCTGCTGCGATTGATTTGCGTATGGTAATTGCGATGTCGAAAGCCAATACCGACCTAGAGCGTATTGGTGATGAAGCGGCGAAAATTGCTCGTATTGCGCAAAGCTTATGTGAAGATGGCGAATCCCCTCGCGGTTATATGGAAACGCGTCATATTGGTAACCAAGTCCGTGTCATGATTCATGATGCCCTAGACGCTTTTGCACGCTTAGATGCAGAACAAGCGCTACGTGTGATGATGGCCGATGCTGATATTGACCGTGAATATCAATCTGCAACGCGTACTTTGATGACTTATATGATTGAAGACCCGCGTCATATTGCCCGTGTGATTAATGTGATGTGGGTATTGCGTTCATTAGAACGGATTGGCGATCATGCGCGTAATATCTCTGAACAAGTGATTTACATGGTGAAAGGTTTGGATGTACGTCATACCAGTTTTGAAGAAGTTGAAAAACATATCCAAAAATAAAAAAAGCGAAACTTATTTTTCAAGCACAACTTCGGTTGTGCTTTTTAATGGTTGCTTAATTTTCGGATAAAAAAAATCTCAGACTTTGGGGGAAATCTGAGACTAAAATCGGGGATATTTATCGTTATCGATAAGAGGTTTCCCTCTATCCTTGAATGCCATTATAGGAAAGATGTTTTTCTGCGTCATGTAGGTTCTTGTAGTGTAATGTTGAGTTTTGCAATGGTTGTGTAGCGCTATGTTTACACTTAATTATTTAGATACAAATAGCTGTTCTATAGTCTGATTGAGTCATTAATATGTCATCTATTTGGGGTTTGGTCATCCCTGTGCTTGGATAGAACATTGTATGAATAAAAAGAAAAGCCCCGATGTCGGAGCTTTTCAAATGTGCAACGCTTTATCACGCCTCAGGCTTTAAGCCTTCTGCTTTTTCTAAGCTTTCATCATTGTTAAAGAACTTCTCACGTTGTTCTTCAAGAAACTTTTTCGCATCAGGTTCAAACACATTTAAGCGTTTTTCATTGATTAAAGTGGTTTGGTGCTTTAACCATTCTCCCCAAGCTTGCTTGGAGATGTTTTCAAAAAGTTCTTGGCCTTTTGCACCAGGAAACGGTGCAAAGTCTAAACCTTCCATTTCTGTTTGATATTTACGGCAAAAAACTTGTCGAGTCATATCTAGACGTCCTTATTGAGCATAAAGTTTTTCTAAACGCGCATGGGCACGTTCAATGGCAGCTTCGACTTGCGCAGGTGCAGTTCCACCAATGTGGTTACGTGCATTGACTGACGCTTCAAGGGTTAGTGCTTTTTCAAATACATCCGCTTGAATTAAGTCAGAGAACTGTTGAAGTTGTTCTAAAGTTAATTCAGAAAGATCTTTTGACTCTTGAACACCTAAAGCAACAGCTTTACCCACAATTTCATGTGCATCACGGAAAGCCACGCCATTTTTCACAAGGTAATCAGCCAAGTCAGTTGCGGTTGAGAAACCACGCAGCGCTGCTTCACGCATGATGTCGATGTTTGGCACCAAAGCAGGAATCATGTCTGCAAAAGCCATGAGCGAGCCACGCACGGTATCAATCGCATCAAACAACGGTTCTTTGTCTTCTTGGTTGTCTTTGTTATACGCCAACGGTTGACCTTTCATCAGTGTTAACAAACTCATCAAGTCGCCATAGACACGGCCTGTTTTACCACGCACTAACTCAGGCACATCTGGATTTTTCTTTTGTGGCATGATTGAAGAGCCAGTACAGAAACGGTCTGGAATGTTTACAAACTTAAACTGTGCAGACGTCCAAAGAATCAGTTCTTCTGACATACGTGATAAGTGCATCATGATCAGAGAAGCCGCAGCATTGAATTCAATACCGAAGTCGCGATCAGATACTGCATCGAGTGAGTTTTCAGAAACAGCTTCAAAACCCAGTAACTCTGCTGTAAATGCGCGGTCGATTGGGTAAGTGGTACCCGCAAGTGCTGCTGAACCTAAAGGCATACGGTTAGTACGTTTACGACAGTCAATGAGACGCTCAGAGTCACGTACTAACATTTCAAACCATGCCAACAGATGGTGACCAAAAGTCACGGGCTGTGCCGTTTGTAAGTGGGTGAAGCCCGGCATAATGGTATGTGTGTTTTGCGCAGCAATACTCAAAATACCTTTTTGTAATTTTTTTAGTAATTCTAAAATGGCATCGATCTCATCGCGGACATAGAGGCGAATATCGGTTGCCACTTGGTCATTACGGCTACGACCGGTATGGAGCTTTTTACCTGTGATGCCAATCCGTTGAGTTAAACGCGACTCAATGTTCATGTGCACATCTTCTAGGTCAATACGCCATTCGAACTGACCCGCTTCGATTTCAGCTTGAATGGTGTTTAAGCCATTGATGATGTCATCGCGTTCTTGTTCAGTCAGAACGCCAACTTTTGCAAGCATGGTCGCATGAGCAATAGAACCTGCAATATCTTGTTTATAAAAGCGTTGGTCAAATTGTACAGATGCTGTAAATTCAGCAACAAAGGCATCAGTAGCTTCAGAGAAACGACCGCCCCACATACCCGAAGTTTGGGCTTGTGACGGATTTGAGGAATTAGAAGATGTGGTCATGTCGGCTCAATAAGATAAAAAGCGGTAGAACTCGCATGAGTATAACAAATTCAAGACAACTTGCCGAAGTTCAAGATGCGCAAAGTTTAACTTCCAGCATGGCTAAGCCAAATATCTCTTATTTATTTAGTAAAATCGTGCAATGGCCGCATTTGTTGGAATTATTTGTTGGTGGAAATTTGTTGGCCATGCTGTTGGCTTTGGCCGAGGCGCAGTCTTGGTCAAACTTGGTGTTTGAGCATGTACTCGGTTATATGCTTTACATCAATTGGGTTTTACTGTCTTTTGCTGCGCTAATGCAATATGGGCAAAAAAAGTTGCAAGATTTGAGTCTCGGTATGACTTTATTGTCAGGCTTTTTTCTATTACAGATCATTGTGTTGGTGACCACGCTCAGCCTTAATATACTGATCTTCTTTGGAGCTAATTTTAGTTTCAATGGTTTGACTTCAGCCATCTTATGGAATGATGTGGCTTTGTATTTGGGTTATGGCTTGCTGTTGGGCAGCTTTTGCTTTCGTTATTTGTACCTAAGAGAACAGTGGTTTAGGCAGCAAAACAGTGAGCTGAATGCACGGGTGCAGGCCATGCAAGCCCGTATTCACCCGCATTTTTTGTTTAATAGTTTAAACAATGTGATTTGCCTAATTGCGATTGACTCAGATAAAGCCGAACAGATGCTGCTCAATCTATCGCGTTTGTTTAGAGCCAGTTTCCAAGAGTTAAAACTGGTCAAGCTCAGTGATGAAATTGAGTTGTGTCAGCGTTATTTGGCGATTGAGCAAATTCGTTTGGGTGATCGTTTACAGGTTGAATGGAAAATCGAGCATGCCGAATTGTGTAAGCAGGTACAAATTCCACTCTTAACTTTACAACCTTTACTTGAAAATAGTATTTTTCATGGTGTTGAAAAATTTTTAACTAAGAGTACGATAAGTGTACTGATTGAAATATTGCAAAATCAAGTTAATATCGTCATAACTAACCCATTTACAAAGGAAACAATTCATAAACGACAAGGACATGGTATTGCCATTGAAAATGTGAAGCAGCGCCTAGAGGCATATTTTGGGCGAACTGTGAGCTTTCAAACCTATGCAGGGGAGGGAATGTATACCACTGTTGTGCAGTATCGATATAAATAAGCCGCAGTGAACCTATAAAAATAAACAAGGTGACTGTTGGGGAGGAGATAAATGGACATCCTAATTTGTGATGATGAGCCTTTAGCAATCGAACGTTTGTCTAGATTGGTGAGTCAGCTCGGACATCAAGTGGTGGCAACAGCCTCACATGGTCAACAAGCAATTGAATTAACTCAACAATATGAACCAGATGTGGTACTTTTAGATATTCAAATGCCAGAAATGGATGGTTTGACCTGTGCGCATTATTTGCGCCAACTTGAACCGATGCCTGCTTTGGTGTTTTGTACAGCTTATGATGAACATGCGCTCGATGCATTTAAGTCACATGCTGAAGGTTATTTATTAAAACCAGTGATGCAACAGGAATTGCAACAGGTGCTTGGTCACCTCACTAAATTAACCCAAGCTCAAATGAGCGAGATAAAACAAAAAGAAAATATGGATGAATTTAACATAAAGCGACATCAAATCGCAGCGAAAACCTATCGTGGTGTGGAATTGGTTCCCATTGAAAATATTTACTATTTTTTGGCGGATCAAAAATATGTCACGGTACGCCACAAAAACGGCAGTGTCTTAATTGATGAAACCTTAAAAGACTTAGAGTATGAGTTTGGGGATGCCTTTATTCGTATCCACCGTAATGCCTTGGTTTCAGTTCACTTTTTAGAAGGGCTTGAAGTGGTCAACTCTGGGCAGTATCAAGTGCGTTGCCGTGAGTTAGATGAGCGTCTAGCGGTGAGTCGACGGCATTTACCGGGCTTGCGCGAGCGCTTACATAAGCTTTAGCATGCCAATTTAATGGCTCTGCTGCTGATGAGACGGGGTGCTTTGGGCTGAATACATTTCCAATGGGGGAAATTCAGTTTAAGATAGTTTCATTCTTATCGGCACATACTAAAATTTATGAAAACCCTAAAGATCGCTACTCGACAAAGCCCACTTGCCCTTTGGCAGGCTGAACATATTCGTGCTCGTTTAGAAGCATTGCATGCGGGGCTCACAGTAGAGTTGGTGACTTTTGTTACCCAAGGGGACAAAATTTTAGATACACCATTGGCAAAAATTGGTGGCAAAGGTTTATTTGTCAAAGAGCTTGAAGCAGCGTTATTGGATGGTCGTGCTGATTTGGCGGTGCATTCGATGAAAGATGTTCCGATGGCTTTGCCTGAAGGTTTGTCGCTGGCCGTCATTTGTGAGCGTGAAGATCCTTTAGATGCTTTTGTGTCGAATAGTTATGCGAGTTTTGATGCATTGCCACAAGGAGCAAAGGTCGGCACTTCGAGTTTACGCCGTAAATGCCAAATTTTAAAACAACGACCTGACCTAGAGATTATCGACTTACGAGGGAACGTGGGAACGCGTTTATCTAAATTGGATGAAGGTCAGTATGATGCCATTATTTTGGCCAGTGCTGGATTAAAGCGCTTGGGTTTGGCAGAACGTATCCGTCATACCATTCGCCCAGAGTTGAGTTTACCTGCCGTGGGTCAGGGCGCTTTAGGGCTAGAGTGCCGTGCAAATGATCAAGCGGTATTGGATTTGATTCATCCTTTATTACATGTAGAAACCGATACCTGTGTTCGCGCTGAACGTGCTTTCAATGCTTATCTTGAGGGGGGATGTCAGGTACCCATTGCGGGCTATGCCACTTTAGCAGACAACCGCATTCAGCTTGAAGGGCGTGTGGGGAGTGTCGATGGGCAAACGCTCCTCAAAGCACAAGTGGCGGGTGATGCGGCTGAAGCCGAGCATTTGGGTGTTGTCCTTGCACAAGAGTTATTGGCTCAAGGTGCAGGCGACTTACTCAAAGCCTTTTATCACTAATATTTCTTAACGATGCTGTTTATTAATACGCGCCCAATTGATCGCGCGGCAAGCCTCACGATGGCACTAGAGCAACAGGCTGTTGAAGTCTATGCATTGCCGTTACTGGAGTTGTTGCCTAGAGCATGGGATCATGATCTGGCACGCTTGTATCAGCAGTTAGAGCACACCCAAGTGATTGTGGTGGTCAGCCCCAGTGCCGTGCAGTTTGGTATGGCACATTTGCTGCAAAGTGGTTTAACGGTGTCCGATTTACAGCATATTCAATGGATTGCGGTTGGACAAAAAACAGCGCAGGCTTTGGCTGAATATGGTTTGGATAGTGTGGTGCCTGAGGTGGAAACCTCTGAAGGGATGTTACAACTGCCTGTTTTGCAGAACTTGGCCAGCAATGCGAGCATTGCGTTTTGGCGGGGAGAGGGTGGGCGTCAGTTTATGATGGACACCTTAATGCAACATGGGCGTCTTATACTGAACTTTGTTTTGTATGAGCGTCATTGTCCAAATGAAACGATGCAGCAACAGGCTGAACTAATTCAATGTTTATCAGAACATAATCACTACGTCGCACTGATCAGCAGTGAGGCCAGTTGGCTGAATTGGTTAGCTCTGCTGGACTCAAATATTCAGCTTCTGCAACAAGGACACTTTTTGGTGTTGGGTGAGCGTTTGGCACAGATCTTGAAACAGTATCAACAGCAAATGCATGTGCCGTTTAAAATGAGTGTACTGAAAGATTTAAAGACAGCCACGATTGTACAGTTGTTACAAAGTGAGCAAGGGAACGCATGAAGAAGATTCTTATCATTGTATTGATGGCTGCATTGGCGTGGATTGCGAAGCTAAGTTATGACGTGTGGGGGCTGAGTACACAGCAAGCTACTTTGCTCAATGAAATGCACCAAATCGAACAGCGCAGCGCCAATTTGAACGATCAAGTCGTGGCTATGCAGCGTCAAAAAGAAACTTTGAAACAAAACCCTGCAACAGTGAATACGATGAGTAGCCAACCTGCCGAATTGGTGGTTGAGGGTATTGATCCAATTTTGTTTATTAAGCAACAGTTGGACTTGGTTGAGTTTGCCTTAAAGCAACAGCAGTATGTGGTGGCCACCGATAAGTTGGCTTTTTTAGATATGCAGCTGGAAAAATATAACTTGGCTGTGGCGTTGAAGCAAAGTTTGCATCAGGTCATAGCGCGAGATATGCAAACCATTCAGAAGTTTGTGGCTGAGCGCAATGAGCAGCAAGCGTTGATTAACCGCCAGCTGCAACAGATTGATCAGGCTTTAAGTCGAGAAATACAACAACCTCAGTTAAACACCACGCGCGATACGTCCGAATCCTTTTGGAAACAATGGTTGAGGCTCGAACCTGCGCAAGCACCTGCAACAGCGTTAATGCAACGACAAATCGTGCTTAAAGAAGCCCAGTTACGCTTATTGTTGGCACGCCAAGCCTTAGCTGCAGGGCAATATACCGAATACCAAAAAGACTTAACCGAAGTAATGCTGTTGATCCAGCAACTTCCAGACCCTAAAGCCAAAGAGCTGCTGAAACAGCTGAATAAGCTGAAAACATTGGTGGTTGTCCCAACGCCTATTTTAAGTACGCGTGCGTTGTTGGGGTAATGGAATGAAACAAATACTGATTGCTTATGGTTTGGTGAGTTTAGTTGCAATTGCTGTGTTGAGTGTCTTGAGTTATGGGCATGGTGCGGGTTATGTCTACGTGTTTTGGCATGACTGGCAGTTACAAACCAATCTCTGGATCGTATTTATTGCTCTAGCACTGCTTAGTTTTAGCTTGCATTTGGTTTGGTTGGGGCTAAAACGGTATCTCAGTCGAGAAAAACGCAAAGCGGAAACTGTTTTTGATTTTAAAAGTTTGCATCCTTATGAACAACTGGCTGTGATTTGGCTGTTGGATGCAGGTCGAGATCAACAAGCCTTTATTCAAAATGCCTTCGCGCAGTCGGGCTTGCTCAAAAGTATAATCGATGCACGTTTATATTTGATGCAGGAGCAGTTCCCTGAAGCCTTAAGCGCCTTGAGCCAAAGCAATGCCATGGCTTTTGAGTTGGCTGAACTGCAGCGTATTGAACTGTTTTTAGCACAAGAAGATGCAGAACAGGCTTTAACCCATCTAGAGTTTCTCAATCAACATGAACTTTCACCTTGGCTTAAAGATGTGCAAACCGCTTATGAAGCGTGTTTAAAAGAGCTATGGGGGCGTTTTGCGATTCAGTTTCCGTGGCTGTATTTACGCTCAACCCAATATGGTCATTTAGATCAAGATGTGAAAAAAGCATGGCTGAAGCGTTTGTTGATAAAATTTGATCAAGCCAATTATGAAAATTTAGAGGATTTAAAACAACGTTATTTGGATTTGTCTGATCAGATTTTCAGCCGCAGTTATGATGTTCAACTGCTGTGGCTTAAGTTATTAGCACGTATGCCAGACATGAGTGAACAGCATGAATACTTGTCGATTTATTTACTCAATCAGCAGTTTAATTCGGAAGTATTTTATTTGTGGTTCCAGCAGCAACTTTTGAAACAGCAACCCGATTATGTGGACTTGCAGCAACACATTGAAGCATGGGAAGTGAAGTATAAGAGTGTGCCGGTTTTGAGTTTTGCTAAGTGGCATATTTATACTGCTTTAGGCATGAAAGAGCAGGCAGATGCGTTATTAAGTTTATATCCCGATAATGTATTAATGAACTATTTAAGAATCAAATCGACCTTAAATGGTGATGAAGATTTAATTAAACAGTTAAATTTAATTTTTGAAAATAATGCAAATTTTGTAGAAATGAAAATATAGGTGCATAATGCAGAGCGTTTTAGATTACCCATTGGTTTATACTCAACACGTGGCTTGGGGAGATATGGATGCCTTTGGTCATGTTAATAATGTAATGTATTATCGTTATGTTGAAAGTGCTCGTTTGGCTTATATTGAACATACGGGTATTTTATCTGCGGATGTGCTAACTGTTGTTGCATCAAATCAGTGCAAATATTTAAAACCAGTATTTTATCCAGACCAATTAAAAATTAGTGCACGTATTGAAGAACTCAGAAATAGTGCATTTCGTATGCACTATTTATTATGGAGTGAACAGCAACAAGCGTTAGTTGCGGAAGCAGAAGCGGTCATTGTTTGCGTCGATAAAACCAATATGCAGAAAACATTAATTCCTGAACTGGTGCGTCAAAAACTCAAAGAATTTGAGTTAACCGTCGGTCACCAAATATAAATCTCTTTTTATTTATTTTAAAAGTCGTTAGACTATATAAATATTGTCTAAGTATTGTTGTTTAAGTCATGGATGAGTTGAGTCTTTGGTCTAATCAAAATATTATTAAATAGACTCAGTAAATAAAATGTTGGTTAATGGAGTTAATGTAATGCCAGATATTAGTAATTTATCCGTAGAAGAGTTAAAGCGTCTACAAATCGAAGCGGAAGCTTTAATTGCATCTAAAAAAGATCAAGCAATTGAAGATGCTTATACTCAAATTAATGCGATTGCGGAAAATGTAGGCTTAAGCATTGAACAAATTTTAGAGTTTGGCGCGACCAAGCGTAAAAAAGGCACACGTAAGTCGGTTGAACCGCGTTACCGTAACAAAGGCAATGCTGCTGAGACATGGACTGGCCGTGGTAAGCAACCACGTTGGTTAGTGGCTCAGTTAGAAAAAGGTGCGAAGCTTGAAGATTTTCTAATCTAAGTCATCACCTTGTCACAGATGTGACCTAAGCTCAAAAAACCAAGTATCATCTGCTTGGTTTTTTTTATAGTTAAAGTTTGGTGTTGTTGTAAAATTATGCATAATGTCTATCAAAGAAAGACAAGAAATGAAGCAAGGAAGAATAATTGAAAGTTCGTGGTGGGAGAATCACAAAACCTAGATACATCACGTGGTGGATGTTTGCAGTCGTTGCCTTTTTAATTTTTGTTTTGCTGCAAATTCCTGCGGCATGGCTCATTGCAAAATTTTATAAAAACAACCAAGTTTTACATAACGTCAGCGGTAATATTTGGCATGGACAGGCCGATTGGCAAACTGGAAAATTACGTGGAACTGTGCTTTGGACCACCCGACCTTTAGATTTACTGCTTCTTCGTGCAGGGGCCAATCTCGAAATTTATAGTGCCAATACCAAGCTTGAAGGCGTTTTGGCCTATGGGTTTGGAAAAAAAATAATGGTGCGTGATTTAAACGGAAAAATTGCACCCGAAACGTTAAAGTCGTTGGCCAATTGGCAATGGCCAAGTAATGCGATTCAGTTACAAGAAATTGATTTTAATTATAAAAAAGAGCAAGGATTCGACCAAGTGGATGGGGGAATACAATGGGCAGGCGGCGAACTCATGTATATCTTTACGCAGCGCCCACAACAAATGCAGATTCCATCGTTAGCGGGTCGTTTGTCGCAGGAGCAAAATAAGCTGATGGTCGATTTACGCGATCAACGACAACAAAAACTGATGAACCTGACCATCGACCCAAGTCTGATGTTAGATGTGCAATTAACCCAGCGTCTCATGTTGAATGTCCCGTCATATCAAGGCAAAGCAGGCCTAGATAGTTATGTGGTGAGTTCACGTCAGCCTTTACTTAGTGGGGGCTTTTAATGGGTTTCGATCTGCAAAAATTACCAGAAGTGAATCTCAAACAGTTTGAACGTATAGCACCACTGTGCTTAATGCTTTTGATCTTGGCACTATGCTGGAAGTTGGCTGGCTTATTTTGGCTTTGGGTGGCGCCACCACAAGTTATGCAAATGCCACGCGTTGAATTGGGTTCGCAGCAACCTCAAGTTCCGAATATTACCAATTTTGCGTTATTTGCAGAGCAAAGTAAGAATCCCGCAGATGATCAGCTCAATTTACAGCTACAAGGGGTGGTGGTTGGACAACCCAGTCAGTTCTCATCTGCCGTGATTAAGGCAAATAATGTGGCAGAGCGTTATCGAGTGGGGGAAAATATCGAAGGCAGCGCTTATTATTTGGCAGAGGTGTATTGGGATCGCGCGATTCTCAAAAGTAACAGTGGGCAAACCCGAGAATTGTTTTTTCAAGGAATTGATAATTTAGATCAGCAAATTGTGCCCCCAGCAACAGCACCCGTTGTAGCGTCTGCTGTGAGTCAAGAGCAGCAAGCATTAGGCCAAGCAGTACAGAACTTACAACAAGATCGTGAGCAATATTTAAAAGATTTGGGTGTAAATACCAATAACACAGGGCAAGGTTATCAAGTCACTGAGCAAACACCAGCTGCACTGCGAAGCCGTTTAGGCTTGCAGGCAGGGGATCAGATTATGTCTTTAAATGGTCAAAAGATCGGACAGGGGCAAAATGACGCGCAGTTGTTAGAGCGTGCGCGCCGTGAAGGACAAGTAAAAATAGAAGTGAAACGTGGTGATCGTATCATTACGGTACAACAGAATTTTCAGTGATTGAACATCACCAATATTAGTTAGGAATGACTTGGATTTATGGCTTTATTGAATCACCGCCCTGTTTGGGCACTGACAATCGCAGCGCCTTTGCTTGCCATGGTGAGTACAGCCAGCTATGCACAAACGTGGAAAATTAATCTGCGTGATGCGGACTTAACTGCATTTATTAATGAAGTTGCGGATATCACTGGGAAAAACTTTGCAGTTGATCCACGGGTACGCGGCAATGTCACGGTGATTTCAAACAAAGCGTTGAATAAGCAAGAAGTCTACGACTTGTTCTTAGGGGTCTTGAATGTCAACGGTGTGGTCGCGATTCCTTCTGGTCGGACCATTAAAATTGTGCCTGACAGTAATGTCAAAAGTTCTGGCATTCCCTATGATGTTCGTCACCGCGCCACAGGCGATCAGGTTGTGACGCGGGTGATTTGGCTGGAAAACACCAATGCCAATGACCTGATTCCTGCACTGCGTCCATTGATGCCGCAGTTTGCACATTTATCTGCGGTGAATGGCACCAATGCACTGATTGTGTCAGATCGCGCCAGCAATATTTATCAGCTTGAGACGATTATTCGTAACTTGGATGGGACGGGACAAAATGACATCGAAGCGGTGTCGTTGCAGTCGAGTCAGGCTGAAGAAATGATTGGATTACTAGAAAGTATGAGCGGAACGGGCTCGATCAAAGATTTAAAAGGTTCCAGAATACGAATTATTGCAGATAATCGGACCAATCGGATTATTCTAAAAGGGGATACCGCGACACGTAAACGTATTCGCCAAATGATCGAGATGCTGGATGTACCTGCTGCGGAGCGTCTGGGTGGCTTGAAGGTGTTCCGTTTAAAATATGCCAGCGCTAAAAGCTTATCCGAAATTTTACAAGGTTTGGTTTCAGGGCAGGCTGTTAATTCTAGCGAGTCTAACGACAGCAATAACAATAGCAATTCCAGCTATAACCAAAATAATAGTTCGAGTGAAGGTTCATCGTCTCAGATTTCCACACCAAGTATTAATTTAAATAGCCAGTCCAATCGCAATCAGAACAACATCACCAGCTTTAACAGTAATGGGGTCAGTATTATTGCCGATAGTTCGCAAAATGCATTGGTGGTCAAAGCGGACCCTCAGTTGATGCGTGAAATCGAGTCTGCCATTCAGCAGTTGGATACCCGTCGTCAGCAAGTCCTGATCGAAGCGACTATTCTCGAGGTGGAAGGTAACGATGCCGACCAGTTGGGCGTGCAATGGGCGATGGGTGATTTAAGCAGTGGTGTTGGGATTATCAATTTTGACAATATTGGTTCGAGTCTCAAAAGTATTGCTGCAAACTATTTAACGGGTGGCGGTGCGGGGGCTGCAAGTGCAATTGGCGCGGGTGGTTCGTTAATCCTTGGGGATTATAAAGAAGGCAGTGATGGCTCGCGTCAGTTATATGGCGCGATGATCCAAGCGTTAAAAAGTAATACCAAGTCGAATCTGCTGTCTACACCATCGATTGTCACCATGGACAATGAAGAAGCCTATATCGTCGTGGGTGAAAATGTGCCCTTTGTAACAGGCTCAGTTTCTACCACCTCTTCAGGTACAGCCAACCCTTACACCACCATCGAGCGTAAAGATGTGGGTGTGACGCTTAAAGTGGTGCCGCATATTGGTGAAGGTGGAACTATCCGCTTAGAGATTGAACAAGAAGTCTCGGATGTGAAAGCCAATAAAGGTCAAGCGCAGGATTTGGTCACCAGTAAGCGTGCGATTAAAACCTCAGTCTTGGCTGAGCATGGCAATACCATCGTTTTAGGCGGCTTGATTTCAGATAACACATCTTATTCACGCCAATCGATCCCAGGCCTTGGCGCAATACCAGGATTAGGGCGTTTGTTCCGCTCAGATGGTAAGTCGGATCAGAAACGCAATTTGCTGGTTTTCATTCATCCGACGATTGTGGGGGATGGGGAGTCTGCGCGTCGCCTTTCTCAGCAGCGCTACAGTCAGCTTTATAGCTTGCAGTTGGCCATGGATAAAGATGGTAGCTTTGCCAAGTTGCCTGAAAATGTCGATGATGTTTTCCAACAGCGTTTGCCTGTGACATCAACCAAACCGACCTTGCCACAATCGTATCAACAGGTACCAAGCAGTCCAACCTCAACGCAGCCGATGGTTGAAACAACGCCTGTGGCCATTGAACCTGCGATTCGTAAACAGCCGATTGCTAGTGTTCCTAAAAATACCACCTCGCGTCAGCTATACCCAATGGTTCAGCCCCAGATTGGCTTGAACTTGATGATGCAAAATGTTCAAGGTGGTCGCGTGGTACACATGGCTCAGGCGGTATCGACAAGCTATTCCATCCCTGAACGATATACTGAGAATGTCTCGATAGGTTCAGCCTAGCTGTCCTGCTATTCATCTCTAAGGGAAGGTGAAATGGTAAAGAATATTCTCTGTGTTATCATAAATCAGCACATAGAGAGATAAGTCATGACTTGGAAAATACAAGCAATTACTGGCGAATTAACTGGTCAGGAAATTAGCATTGACCGTGATATGTTGGTCGGTCGTCATCAAACAGCGGATATTTTATTACAACAATCTGAAATTTCGCGTAAACATGCGGCTTTTTTACTGAAAGAACATGCTTTGTGGCTACAAGACTTGGGTTCTTCAAATGGCACATATGTGAATAATGTGCAAATTGCGGCAGAAACGTTGTTGAAGCAGGGTGATATCGTCCAGTTTGCAAGCTTAAAGTTTTCGGTCTTTGAGCCTGCTAAGGCGTTAGAAGATGTGGTGGAATCGGTAGAGGCGGCAACTCTGGGCGCAGCTGTGGTTGAAGCACCGATTAGTCAGCCATCTGAAGCGGTAGCTGCTTCAGAAACTGCCCAAGCGCAAGTTAGTACTAATGAAGCTGTTGTTGACCCAAAACAGCCGAAAACAGCAGCACAGCATATGAACGATCAGGGCATGCCTGAGCTAAAAGAACGTGATGGCAATGTGAGTTTAACGCGTGATGGGATGCCGCAAAATGTTGGTATTCCGAAACCCGCTCCTATTCCAGCAGGGGTGGATTTGAATGCGCCTAGCGTGCCTCAGGTTGAGAATAATGAGGCTCCAAAAGTACAGGTTGAGCAAGAGGCTGAAACTCAGAAAAATGCCTCGCTGGGTCTAATCTCGATTATTGTCTTGATTATTTTAGCGATTATTGCTTGGCTGATGTTCAAATAAAACGCAGATCACACTACAATCAAGGCATGCACAAGCATGCCTTGATTGTTTTGGGCAGTACACGATAAAAATGGGTGAGGGTGAATGAATATTGCAAATTTGGCACAGCGAGAGGTTTTACTTTTCGATCTAGACGGAACCTTGGTGGATTCAGCAACAGATTTACATCGTGCCATGGATATGAGCCTGAATGCTTTGCAACTGACTACCGTTACTGAAGCGCAGGTGCGGGTCTGGGTTGGTAAGGGAACAGCGCTGTTTTGTCAAAGTACCTTGCAACATTTAACGGGTAAAGTCGATCCTGCCCAGCAACAACAATTATTGGATACTTTTTTAAAAATTTATAATGCCGACCCATGTGTAGAAACTCAGCCTTTCGATGGCATTCTTGAGTTTTTAGAATGGGGCTTGGCGCAAAAGAAAACCATGATTTGCGTGACCAATAAACCTGAAGCACCTGCACGTGCTATTGTCGATCACTTAGGCATGAATCATTATTTTGCTGATGTCATCGGCGGAGATCGTTTCGAAGAGCGCAAACCTCATCCCCGCCAATTGTTACATTGTGTTGAGCAATATGCGCAAAGCAAAGATCAAGTCTTAATGATTGGGGACTCATCCAATGATGTTGAGGCTGCACGCCGTGCGGGTATTGATTGTGTTGTGGTCAGCTATGGCTATAATCATGGTGAAAATATTTTAGACTGTCAGCCACAGCAAGTGGTGGATAATCTGTGTGAACTGATCAGGTAACTTTGCAAACGAAGGAATGAACATGAGTAAACATATGACTTTTCGATGGCGAAACTCCAAGCACTAATTTTAAAAACTGATCACGCCATATTGAAAAAATAGAGAACACTCATGACAACGCAAACTCAATTCGATCAACTCAAAACAGCGGGTTATAACCTGATTCCTGTCTATCGCCAGCGCTTAGCCGATACTGAGACACCATTGTCGGTCTTTGCGCGCCTAAAAGAGCATAAGCAAGCCTATTTGTTTGAATCTGTGGAAGGTGGGGAGAACTGGGCACGCTATTCTATTATTGGTTTAGGTGAATCTACCGTGTTCTCATGCAACGCGGGTGAGCTGACCATTCAACAAGCCGACGGCACTATAGAAAAGCAACCCTGTACAGATCCGTTTCAATTCATCCGGGATTTTCAGTCGCAGTATAAAGTACCTACTCAAGCGGATTTACCTGCTCTGCCAAGCTTTACGGGTGGCTTGGTGGGCTACTTTGGTTATGATGCGGTACGTTACATTGAGCCGCGTTTAAACAACGCACCAGAAGCAGATCCGGTGGGTTTGCCTGATATTTGGATGATGCTGTCTAAAACAGTGATTGTGTTTGATAACTTAAAAGATACTTTATTCCTGATCGTGCATGCCGATGTGGTTGACGCGGATGCATATAACCAAGCCCAGCAGCAATTGGATGCATTGGAAGATTTACTCGCAACGCCAATTAGTCTAAAAGCCACGCCGCATACTGCACCGCATTTTGAGTCACTCACGGGCAAAGTAAAATTCTTAGAATCGATTGAAAAGGTGAAAGAGTATATTCGTGCTGGTGATGTGATGCAGGTGGTGCCAGGGCATCGTATGGTCTCTGACTTTGATGGTGAGCCTTTACAAGTCTATCGTGCGCTACGTCATTTGAACCCATCGCCTTATTTGTTCTTGGTGCAGGGGCAAACTTTGGAAAATAATCAGCCTTTTCATATTGTCGGTTCTTCCCCGGAAATTTTATCGCGTCTTGAAAATGGAATTGCAACCGTGCGTCCGCTGGCAGGAACGCGTCCACGTGGTAAAACCAAAGAAGAGGATTTAGCGCTTGAACAAGACTTGCTGTCGGATGAAAAAGAGATTGCTGAACATTTAATGCTGATTGACTTGGGGCGAAATGATGTCGGTCGTGTCTCGAAAATTGGCAAAGTGCAAGTGACTGATCAAATGGTGATCGAACGTTATTCGCATGTCATGCATATTGTTTCCAATGTGCAAGGCGAAGTTCGTGATGATGTAGATGCCTTGGATGTTTTTAAAGCAACTTTCCCTGCAGGTACACTTTCAGGTGCGCCAAAAATCCGTGCGATGGAAATTATTGATCAAGTTGAGCCCGTAAAACGTGGAATTTTTGGTGGTGCTGTTGGTTATTTAGGCTGGCATGGCGAAATGGACATGTCGATTGCAATTCGTACCTGCGTTATTCGTGAAAATAAGGTGTATGTTCAGGCAGGAGCGGGGCTTGTTTATGACTCAAATCCTGAATCTGAGTGGAATGAAACCCAAATAAAAGCTCGCGCAGTGATCAAAGCGGTTGAATTATCGTCAAACGGATTGATTTTGTGAGTTTTTGACGTTTTTTTTGAAAAAAACACTTGCAAGGATTTTGAGTTTTGCTAAACTGCACACCGTTCCGATACGAAACGTACGAAACACTAAGAAACGCCGGCATAGCTCAGTTGGTAGAGCAACTGACTTGTAATCAGTAGGTCCACAGTTCGAATCCGTGTGCCGGCACCATCTTAGAGAGTTGAGTGAGTTAAGTAAAGAGCGACACTGAAGTAAGTGTAAAATGGTGAGGTTCCCGAGCGGTCAAAGGGGGCGGACTGTAACTCCGCTACGAAAGTTTCGAAGGTTCGAATCCTTCCCTCACCACCAATTTTAAGACTTCAAGAAAGTGGTCTTTGTACCAACATCGTGCGGGAGTAGCTCAGTTGGTAGAGCGGTAGCCTTCCAAGCTACATGTCGCGAGTTCGACCCTCGTCTCCCGCTCCATTTGAAGTTTTATATTTGCTCTTATAGCTCAGTGGTAGAGCACTCCCTTGGTAAGGGAGAGGTCTCGAGTTCAAATCTCGATAAGAGCTCCAGATTACAGTTTAGTAGAATTTCTACAAATTTTTAAAGAAGCAGGCTTATTAGTCTGC
Organism: Acinetobacter sp. CAU_H_29a_1; assembly: GCF_058599505.1. Taxonomy (NCBI): domain Bacteria; kingdom Pseudomonadati; phylum Pseudomonadota; class Gammaproteobacteria; order Moraxellales; family Moraxellaceae; genus Acinetobacter; species Acinetobacter sp. CAU_H_29a_1. The sequence continues at coordinate 3,264,263 of NZ_CM178655.1, read as the reverse complement.
TTTTCAAGTATTTGGTGTTTGATTTTTTAGGCGATGTGTCGATACTGAGTTGTTTATACCTGTGTTCGACGTAAACGAGGAAGATGAACATGGCTAAGGCTAAGTTTGAACGTAATAAGCCACACGTTAACGTGGGCACAATCGGTCACGTTGACCATGGTAAAACAACTTTAACAGCTGCAATTGCAACTGTATGTGCGAAGAAATTCGGTGGCGAAGCGAAAGACTACGCTGCAATTGACTCTGCACCAGAAGAAAAAGCACGTGGTATTACAATTAATACTTCACACGTAGAATACGATTCTCCAACTCGTCACTACGCACACGTAGACTGCCCGGGCCACGCCGATTATGTTAAAAACATGATTACTGGTGCTGCTCAGATGGACGGCGCGATCCTTGTATGTGCTGCGACTGATGGTCCAATGCCACAGACTCGTGAACACATCCTTCTTTCTCGTCAGGTTGGTGTACCTTACATTCTTGTATTCCTTAACAAGTGTGACCTTGTTGATGATGAAGAACTTCTTGAATTAGTAGAAATGGAAGTTCGTGAACTTCTTTCTACTTATGACTTCCCAGGTGATGACACTCCAGTTATCCGTGGTTCAGCTCTTCTTGCACTTAACGGTGACGCTGGTCAGTATGGCGAAGAAGCAGTTGTTGCGCTTGTTGACGCACTTGACACTTACATTCCAGAGCCAGTGCGTGCAATCGACCAAGCATTCTTAATGCCAATCGAAGACGTATTCTCTATTTCTGGTCGTGGTACAGTAGTAACTGGCCGTGTAGAAACTGGTATTGTGAAAGTAGGCGAATCAGTTGAAATCGTTGGTATCCGTGATACTCAAGTAACTACAGTTACTGGCGTAGAAATGTTCCGTAAACTTCTAGACGAAGGTCGTGCGGGCGAGAACTGTGGTGTTCTTCTACGTGGTACTAAGCGTGAAGACGTACAACGTGGTCAAGTACTTGCTAAACCAGGTGCAATCAAGCCACACACTAAATTCGATGCAGAAGTATACGTACTTTCTAAAGAAGAAGGTGGTCGTCACACTCCATTCCTTAACGGTTACCGTCCACAGTTCTACTTCCGTACAACTGACGTAACTGGCGCGATCAAATTACAAGATGGCGTTGAAATGGTTATGCCTGGTGACAACGTAGAAATGTCAGTAGAATTAATCCATCCAATCGCAATGGACCCAGGTCTACGTTTTGCGATCCGTGAAGGTGGCCGTACAGTTGGTGCTGGTGTAGTTGCTAAAGTAACTGCATAATTATAAAATAAAATTACAAATTGGGGTTTCGGCTCCAATTTGTTTTGCAGGTCAGTAGTTCAATTGGTAGAGCGTCGGTCTCCAAAACCGAATGTTGGGGGTTCGAGTCCCTCCTGGCCTGCCAACTTTTTTATAAAAGACGCTTGATGTCGGCAAAACTGGTCATATAATAAGTCGCGAAACCTACGACGAGTACAAAAATGTCGAATGAAAAATTACGCGACGCACAAAGCGACGCGGCAATCCCTCAAAGAAATAATTCTGCTGAAGTAGTTAAATCTGGTTCTCCCCTAGACGTCGTCTTATGGATTATCGCATTGATTTTATTAATTGGTGCGACCATGGTGAATCAACACCTACCAGCGTATTGGGCACCAGCCAACGATATCTGGGTGCGCGTTGGGGTAATTTTGGCTTGTATCATCGTGGCATTCGGTTTATTATACGCCACCCATCAAGGCAAAGGCTTTGCTCGTTTGTTGAAAGACTCACGAATTGAGCTGCGTCGAGTGACTTGGCCAACAAAGCAAGAGACCATGACCACATCTTGGCAGGTGCTTGCGGTTGTAGTTGTTGCATCCATTTTATTATGGTGTTTTGACTACATTTTGGGCTGGTTAATGAAGTTTATTATCGGGTAAGAGAGCTATGAAACGTTGGTACATTATTCATGCCTATTCAGGTTATGAAAAACAAGTGATGCGTTCACTTAATGATCGAATCCAGCGTAGCGCTGTAGCCGATAGCTTTGGTGAAGTCCTTGTTCCTACCGAAGAAGTGGTAGAAATGAAGGATGGTAAGAAGCGTAAATCTGAGCGTAAGTTCTTTCCAGGCTATGTATTGGTCGAAATGGAAATGAATGATGAAACTTGGCACATTGTTAAAGAATGTCCAAAAGTTTTAGGTTTTATTGGTGGTACGGCTGAGAAACCGGCACCAATTACCCAGCGTGAAGCAGATGCGATTCTTGCTCGTGTACGCAATACTGGTGAAGCACCACGTCCGAAGACGATGTTTGAACCAGGCGAAGAATTACTCGTGGTTGACGGTCCATTCACAGATTTTAAAGGTGTGGTGGAAGAAGTTCTATACGAAAAGTCACGTTTAACGTTGACTATTAATGTATTTAATCGACCAACTCAGGTTGAGCTGGAATTTCGCCAAGTCGAAAAATCAGTTTAATTGGATGTGGTTGAAAAACGCCTGGCTTATTTATAAGTCAGGCATTGTTGTTGTAACGGTATCGTTACTTAGAAATTGGGGAGCCTTCATCGGCGTTTGTACCCAGAGGTAATTTGAAATGGCTAAGAAGATTGACGGCTATATCAAGCTGCAAGTTCCAGCTGGTAAAGCGAATCCATCTCCACCGATTGGTCCTGCATTGGGTCAACGTGGTGTTAACATCATGGCATTCTGTAAAGAATTCAATGCTGCGACACAAAAACTTGAAGTTGGTTTACCAATTCCAGTCGTGATTACTGTGTACAACGACAAGTCGTTCACATTCATCATGAAAACTCCTCCTGCATCTATTCTTCTTAAGAAAGCTGCTGGTATCCAAAAGGGTTCTGCTGTACCTAACAAAACTAAAGTTGGTAAGTTGACTCGTGCTCAATTGGAAGAAATCGCGACTACTAAAGAACCAGATTTAACTGGTGCTGATTTAGACGCACGTGTTCGTACCATCGCTGGTTCTGCACGTTCTATGGGCTTGGAAGTGGAGCTATAAGACATGGCAAAGTTAACTAAACGTCAAAAAGCCATTGCTGCTGCTATTGAAGCAAACAAAGTTTACACTTTAGAAGAAGCAGTAGCTGTTCTTGCTGGTCTTCCTGCTGCGAAATTCAAAGAATCTTTGGATGTTGCGGTAAACCTAGGTGTTGACCCTCGTAAATCTGACCAAGTTGTTCGTGGCGCGACTACACTTCCTGCAGGTACTGGTAAAACTGTACGTGTAGCTGTGTTTGCTCAAGGCGCTGCTGCTGAAGCTGCTAAAGCTGAAGGCGCGGATATCGTTGGTTTTGATGACCTTGCTGAAAGCATCCAAGCGGGTAACCTTGACTTTGACGTAGTAATTGCTGCTCCTGATGCAATGCGCGTTGTGGGTAAGTTGGGTACGATTCTTGGTCCACGTGGCTTAATGCCAAACCCTAAAGTGGGTACTGTAACTCCTGACGTAGCTGGTGCAGTTAAAAATGCAAAAGCTGGTCAAGCACGTTACCGTGTAGACAAAGCGGGTATTATCCACGCTGCGATCGGTCAAGTAGATTTCTCTGCTGAAGCTGTTCGTCAAAACGTTGAAACTTTGATTGCAGACTTGAAAAAGTTAAAGCCTGCGACATCTAAAGGTGTATACATCAAAAAGATCACTTTGAGCTCAACTATGGGTCCTGGTCTTGTTGTTGATGTAAGCAACGTTTCTAACTAAGTTTTACTTAGACAGAATTTTAAAGCCCTGAGTAAAAATCAAAGCGCTGCTTTGATTTTTACGCAAGAAACGCTCTGTCGTATTTTGCAAACTTAGGCAAACTTTGAATTGGTAAATGTAGATTTATCAGCGTCAAAGACCTCAGGCGAGAGTAATTTCGATTACTTTCTTAATTTCCCAGCCTGAGTAGACGCGGTGGTGTGATTTGTTCATCCTCCGCGTGTAAGTTCAGTGATGAACTTGCGAATTGGGAGTGTACTTCGCGTAAGTACATAAATCACCGTTAGGAGGTTTTACAATGGCTCTTCTTATCGAAGGCAAAAAACAGATCGTTGCTGAAGTAACTGAAGTTGCTTCTACTGCGTTTGCTGCTGTTGTTGCTGACTACCAAGGTTTAACTGTTGAGCAATTAACTGCTCTTCGTGTTGAAGCTCGTAAGTTAGGTGTTGCTACACGTGTTGTACGTAATACTTTGGCTAAACGCGCTCTTCAAGATACTCCATTCAATATCTTGAACGACAACCTTGTTGGCCCAACAATTTTAGCTTTCTCAACTTCTGCAGATGATATGGGTGCTGCGGCACGCTTATTCGAAGAATTTGCGAAAACTAACAAAGCATTTGAACTTAAAGCTGCTGCATTTGAAGGCAAACTTTATCAAGGCGCAGAAGTTAGCGTTATCGCGAATCTTCCAAACCAAGAGAAAGCGCTTACTATGCTTGCAAATGTTCTTCAAGCTCCTATTTCGAAATTGGGTCGCTTACTTACAGCGCTTCAAGAGAAAAACGAGTCAGAAGCTGCATAAGCTCAAACTTAAACACACATCATTCAATACCCATTTGGAGTTACTCTCATGGCTTTAACAAACGAAGAAATCTTAAACGCAGTTGCTGAAAAAACTGTTCTTGAACTTGTTGAACTTATTTCTGCTTTCGAAGAAAAATTCAACGTATCTGCTGCTGCTGTAGCTGTAGCTGCAGGTCCTGCTGCTGCTGCTGCTGAAGAGCAATCAGAATTCAACGTTGAGTTGACTTCTTTCGGCGCGAACAAAGTAGCTGTGATTAAAGCAGTTCGTGAAATCACTGGTCTTGGCTTGAAAGAAGCTAAAGACATGGTTGAAGGCGCTCCTTCAGTTCTTAAAGAAGCAGTTTCTAAAGAAGAAGCTGAAGAACTTAAGAAAAAACTTGAAGAAACTGGTGCTACTATTACTATTAAGTAATGTTACCAGGGGGGGAATATTAATTTCACCCCAAAAATTGGCTGATGGCTCTTGGGTCATCAGCCTTTTTGCGTTACAATAATCGGCTCGATTTTTGTTTGCTTGGTGGAAAATCCATCAAATTAAAATAAAGAAAAGAATCAAACGCTTACCAATATTTTTCAAATTTAAAAATATTGGTAAGCGTTTCAATACCACTGAAAATTGCAGCATTTGTAAAAAGTGGTGGCCATATCGGCCTGCGTAATTCCTTCTGAGCCCGTTCTGCAGGCGGGCTCGGTTTACTTTCCGAGGACTCCAGATGGCATACTCATATACCGAAAAGAAACGGATCCGTAAGAATTTTGGTAAATTGCCTAGTGTTATGGATGCTCCGTACTTGCTCGCGATTCAAGTCGACTCGTACAGAACATTTTTACAAGATGGCAAATCACCAAAAAACCGCGAAGATATCGGTCTGCAAGCCGCGTTTCGTTCAGTTTTTCCTATAGAAAGTTATTCTGGCAATGCTGCTTTAGAATTTGTTGAGTATAGTCTTGGTAAGCCTGAGTTTGATGTACGCGAATGTATTCTTCGTGGCTCAACTTATGCAGCACCAATGCGCGTAAAAATTCGTTTGATCTTAAAAGATCGCGAAACTAAATCAATTAAAGATGTGCGCGAGCAAGAAGTGTACATGGGTGAAATGCCACTCATGACCGATAACGGTACATTCGTTATTAATGGTACTGAGCGTGTAATCGTATCTCAATTACACCGTTCACCGGGCGTATTCTTTGACCACGATAAAGGCAAAACCCACTCTAGTGGTAAAGTGCTTTATTCTGCGCGTATTATTCCTTACCGTGGTTCATGGTTAGACTTTGAATTTGACGCAAAAGACCTTGTATTTGTGCGTATTGACCGTCGTCGTAAATTACTTGCGACTGTAGTTCTTCGTGCTTTGGGTTATAACAATGCGCAAATCTTAGATTTGTTCTATGAAAAAGTGCCTGTATACCTAGACATGGGTAGCTACCAGATTGACCTTGTTCCAGAACGCTTGCGTGGCGAAATGGCACAATTTGACATCGTAGACAATGATGGCAAAACCATTGTTGAGCAAGGCAAGCGTATCAACGCGCGTCATGTGCGTCAAATGGAAGCTGCTGGCCTAGAAAAGCTTTCTGTGCCTGATGAGTACTTATACGAGCGTATTACTGCAGAAGACATTCCACTTAAAGATGGTGATGTGATTGCAGCAAACACCTTGTTAAGCCATGAAATTATGGTGAAATTGGCTGAAGGTGGTGTTAAACAATTTAACATTCTATTCACCAACGATATCGACCGTGGTTCATTCGTTGCAGATACTTTACGTGCAGACACCACGACAGGTCGTGAAGAAGCATTGGTAGAAATCTACAAAGTAATGCGTCCAGGCGAGCCACCAACAAAAGAAGCGGCTGAAAACTTATTCAATAACTTGTTCTTCTCTTCAGAACGTTATGACCTCTCTCCAGTCGGTCGTATGAAGTTCAACCGTCGTTTGGGTCGTCCTTACGAAGTGGGTACGGATCAGAAGTCTCGTGAAGTTGAAGGCATTTTGTCGAACGAAGATATCACTGATGTATTAAAAACATTGGTTGAAATCCGTAACGGTAAAGGTGAAGTCGACGATATCGACCACTTGGGTAACCGTCGTGTGCGTTCAGTAGGTGAAATGACTGAAAACCAATTCCGTGTTGGTTTAGTTCGTGTAGAACGTGCTGTTAAAGAACGTTTAAGCCAAGCTGAAACAGATAACTTGTCTCCGCAAGATTTGATCAATGCGAAACCAGTGGCTGCTGCAATCAAAGAATTCTTTGGTTCAAGCCAGTTATCTCAGTTCATGGACCAAAACAACCCATTGTCTGAGATTACGCACAAACGTCGTGTATCGGCGCTTGGTCCCGGTGGTTTGACACGTGAACGTGCGGGCTTTGAGGTACGTGACGTACACCAAACTCACTACGGTCGTGTATGTCCAATTGAAACGCCGGAAGGTCCAAACATTGGTTTGATCAACTCGCTTTCTGTTTATGCGAAATGTAACAATTTCGGTTTCTTAGAAACACCATACCGTAAAGTGGTTGATGGTCGTGTAACGGATGAAGTTGAGTATTTATCTGCAATTGAAGAAGTAGGTACTGTGATTGCACAGGCCGATTCTGGCGTAGATAAAGACGGTAACTTAACAGAAGAATTTGTTTCTGTACGTCACCAAGGTGATTTCGTACGTATGCCGCCTGAAAAAGTGACGCATATGGACGTTTCTGCACAGCAGGTTGTTTCTGTTGCTGCATCACTCATTCCATTCCTTGAACACGATGACGCCAACCGTGCATTGATGGGTTCAAACATGCAGCGTCAAGCTGTGCCTACATTGATTGCTGACAAACCGCTTGTAGGTACAGGCATGGAAGCAAATGTAGCGCATGACTCTGGTGTGTGTGTGATTGCGGGTCGTGGTGGTCGTATCGAATTCGTCGATGCTTCACGTGTCGTGATTCGTGTCAACGAAGACGAAATGGTTGCAGGCGAGGCAGGTGTAGATATCTATAACCTGATCAAATATACACGTTCGAACCAAAACACTTGTATTAACCAAAAAGTTCTTGTGAAACTTGGTGATAAAGTCGGTCGTGGCGATGTATTGGCTGACGGTCCATCAACAGATGGCGGTGAGCTAGCGTTAGGTCAAAACATGCGCGTTGCGTTCATGACGTGGAATGGTTACAACTATGAAGACTCGATCTTACTTTCAGAGCGCGTACTTCAAGAAGACCGTTTAACCTCGATTCACATTCAAGAATTGTCGTGTGTTGCTCGTGATACGAAGTTAGGCGCAGAAGAAATTACTGCGGATATTCCTAACGTAGGTGAAGCTGCACTGTCTAAGCTTGATGAATCAGGTATCGTATATATCGGTGCTGAAGTGACTGCTGGCGATATCCTTGTAGGTAAAGTAACGCCTAAAGGTGAAACGCAGTTAACACCAGAAGAAAAATTGCTTCGTGCAATTTTCGGTGAAAAAGCAGCTGACGTAAAAGACTCATCTTTACGTGTTCCATCAGGTACCAAAGGTACAGTGATTGACGTTCAAGTGTTTACACGCGATGGTCTTGAAAAAGACGAACGTGCGCAAGCAATTGAAAAAGCTCAGCTTGATTCATATCGTAAAGACTTGAAAGAAGAATACAAAATCTTCGAAGAAGCAGCACGTGAACGTATTGTTCGTTTGTTGACAGGTCAAGAGTCTAACGGTGGTGGTACAACCAAGCGTGGCGATAAGCTTTCTGCAGACGTATTGTCTGGTTTAGAGTTGGTTGATTTACTTGAAATCCAACCGACTGATGAAGCTATTGCAGAGCGTTTAACTCAAATTCAAGTGTTCTTGAAAGAGAAGAGCTTCGAAATTGATGAGAAATTTGCAGAGAAAAAACGCAAACTTTCTACAGGTGATGAATTAACAACAGGTGTATTGAAAGTTGTTAAGGTTTACTTGGCTGTTAAACGTCGCATCCAACCGGGTGATAAAATGGCGGGTCGTCACGGTAACAAGGGTGTTGTTTCTAACATCTTACCTGTTGAAGACATGCCGCACGATGCCAATGGTGTTCCAGTCGACATCGTATTGAACCCACTGGGTGTACCGTCACGTATGAACGTGGGTCAGATTCTAGAGACTCACTTAGGTATGGCAGCGAAAGGTCTTGGCGAAGAAATCGACAAGATGTTAAAAGCGCAACGTACTGTACTTGAGCTTCGTGGATTCTTAGACAAGATTTATAACAAAGTTGGTGGCGAGCAAGAAGATCTTGATAGCTTAACTGATGATGAAATTTTGGTACTTTCGGGTAACTTACGTGCGGGTGTTCCACTTGCAACGCCGGTATTCGATGGTGCTGAAGAATCACAAATTAAAGACTTGTTAGAGCTTGCGAACATTTCACGTACTGGTCAAACAGTATTGTATGATGGTCGTACAGGTGAACAGTTTGACCGTCCTGTAACTGTAGGTTACATGTACATGTTGAAACTGAACCACTTGGTAGATGACAAGATGCACGCGCGTTCTACTGGTTCTTACTCATTAGTAACTCAACAGCCGCTTGGTGGTAAAGCACAATTCGGTGGTCAGCGTTTCGGTGAGATGGAAGTCTGGGCGCTTGAAGCATATGGCGCAGCTTACACGCTTCAAGAAATGCTTACTGTTAAGTCGGATGACGTTGAAGGTCGTACCCGTATCTATAAGAACATTGTAGATGGTAACCATTATATGGACCCAGGTATGCCTGAATCGTTCAACGTATTGACCAAAGAGATCCGTTCTTTAGGTATCAACATTGAACTGAAAAATGGTGACTAATTAGTTCCATTTAATCCTCCCAACCCCCTTTGAGAAAGGGGGAGTTCCCACTTTAAAAGAGTAGGAGCTTCCCTCCTTAGAAAAAGGAGGGATTGAGGGAGGATTGTTCAGTAAAAACAATATTTGTGACCCAGTTGTGTAGTGAAAGTCTCCACAACACACGGAGAAAAAAATTGAAAGACTTGCTCGATATCATGCGCAAAAAGACGGATTCAGATGGTCATGCTCCAGTTGAGTTTGATCGCATCCGTATTGGTCTTGCGTCACCAGAAATGATTAAGTCATGGTCTCATGGTGAAGTTAAAAAGCCTGAAACCATTAACTATCGTACGTTCAAACCAGAACGTGATGGTTTATTCTGTGCCAAAATTTTTGGCCCAGTCAAAGATTACGAATGCTTGTGTGGTAAATACAAGCGTATGAAATACAAAGGCGTCATTTGTGAAAAATGTGGCGTTGAAGTAACAACTGCGAAAGTTCGTCGTGAGCGTATGGGTCACATCGAGCTGGCTTCTCCAGTTGCACATATTTGGTTCTTAAAATCACTTCCGAGCCGTATCGGTCTATTATTAGACATGACTTTACGTGATATCGAACGTGTATTGTATTTCGAATCTTACGTAGTAACTGACCCAGGTATGACTCCATTTGAGAAATACCAACTTTTAAACGATGAAGAATACTTCAACGCTTTAGAAGAACACGGTGATGAATTCACTGCGAAAATGGGTGCAGAAGCTGTTCAAGACTTGTTAAAAGACATCGATCTTGAAAACGAAATTTCACGTTTACGTGAAGAAATTCCAAACACAACGTCTGAGACTAAGCTTAAAAAAGCGTCTAAGCGTTTGAAGTTGATGGAAGCGTTTAAAGAGTCAAACAACAAGCCAGAATGGATGGTGATGAATGTACTTCCAGTACTTCCACCAGATCTTCGTCCGTTAGTACCACTTGAAGGTGGTCGTTTCGCGACTTCTGATTTGAACGACCTTTACCGTCGTGTGATCAACCGTAACAACCGTTTGAAGCGTCTTCTTGACCTTGCAGCGCCAGACATTATCGTACGTAATGAAAAACGTATGTTACAAGAGTCTGTAGATGCATTGTTAGACAACGGTCGTCGTGGTCGTGCAATCACGGGTTCGAACAAGCGTCCTCTTAAATCTTTGGCTGACATGATCAAAGGTAAACAAGGTCGTTTCCGTCAAAACTTACTTGGTAAGCGTGTTGACTATTCAGGTCGTTCGGTAATTACTGTAGGTCCTACTTTACGTTTGCACCAATGTGGTCTTCCGAAGAAAATGGCACTTGAATTATTCAAGCCATTCATTTTCGCGAAACTACAAGCATCTGGCCAAGCAACAACCATTAAAGCTGCGAAGAAAATGGTTGAGCGCGAAACGCCAGAAGTTTGGGACGTTCTTGCTCACGTGATTCGTCAACACCCAGTGATGTTGAACCGTGCGCCTACACTTCACCGTTTGGGTCTGCAAGCATTTGAACCGATCCTGATTGAAGGTAAAGCAATCCGTCTTCACCCACTCGTTTGTGCTGCGTTTAACGCCGACTTCGATGGTGACCAAATGGCGGTACACGTACCATTAACACTTGAAGCGCAGTTAGAAGCGCGTGCGTTAATGATGTCGACCAACAACATCTTGTCTCCAGCGAACGGTGAGCCAATCATCGTACCGTCTCAGGACGTTGTCTTAGGCTTGTATTACATCACTCGTGATGCGATCAATGCCAAAGGTGAAGGCATGGTGTTTGCAGATACTCACGAAGTTAACCGTGCACTTGCAACAGGTCAGGTAAATTTACACGCTCGCGTAAAAGCACGTGTACACCAGACTGTGATTGATGAAAATGGTAACCGTGAGCAGCAAACTATTGTTGTGGATACCACACCAGGTCGCTGCTTACTTTGGGAAGTTGTGCCAGAGGGTATGGATTTCCAACAAATCAACGTTGAGATGACCAAGAAAAACATCTCTAAATTGATTAACTCTTGCTACCGTAAATTAGGTCTTAAAGATACAGTGATCTTTGCAGACCAATTGATGTACTTAGGTTTCCGTCAAGCGACACGTTCAGGCGTATCGGTAGGTATGGAAGACATGGTGATTCCACCTGCGAAGTACTCAATTATTGAAAAAGCGGAAGTTGAAGTTCGTGAAATTGAGCAACAGTTCGAACAAGGTTTCGTAACTGCGGGTGAACGTTACAACAAAGTGGTCGATATTTGGGCACGTACCAACGACCAAGTCGCGAAAGCGATGATGGACAACTTGTCTTTTACCACTGTTAAAAACAAACAGGGTGAAGATGAGAAGCAAAAATCATTCAACTCGATCTATATGATGTCTGACTCAGGTGCCCGTGGTTCGGCAGCTCAGATTCGTCAGTTAGCGGGTATGCGTGGTTTGATGGCGAAACCAGATGGTTCGATCATTGAAACTCCAATTAAAGCGAACTTCCGTGAAGGTTTGACCGTACTTCAGTACTTCATTTCAACACACGGTGCGCGTAAAGGTTTGGCCGATACAGCACTGAAAACAGCAAACTCTGGTTACTTGACACGTCGTCTTGTAGACGTAGCGCAAGACTTGGTTATTACTGAGCCTGACTGTGGTACTTTGGGCGGTCTTGTAATGACTCCGTTCATTCAAGGCGGTGACGTAATCGAGAACTTAGGTACTCGAGTACTGGGCCGTGTTGTTGCTGAAGATGTGAAGAAAGCAGGTTCTGATGACATTATCCTGCCACGTAACACTTTGATTGATGAGAAACTTGCAAACTTCCTAGAAGAGCAAGGTGTCGATGAAGTTAAAGTACGTTCAGTGGTTGCGTGTGAATCTACATTCGGCGTATGTGCGAAATGTTATGGTCGTGACCTTGCGCGTGGTCATCAGGTGAACCCTGGTGAGTCTGTGGGTGTTATGGCTGCACAATCGATTGGCGAACCGGGTACACAGTTAACCATGCGTACGTTCCACGTTGGTGGTGCTGCGAGCCGAACGTCTGCTGCAAATAGCATTCAAGTCCGTAACAAAGGTACTGTACGTTTCCACAATGTGAAAACAGTACAACATGCTAAAGGTCACTTGGTATCAACATCTCGTTCAGGTGAAATTGGTATTGCAGATGACTTAGGCCGTGAACGCGAACGCTACAAAATTCCATACGGTGCGTCGATCATCTTGAAAGATGGCGAATCTGTGGAAGCTGGCGGTATCGTGGCGACTTGGGATCCGCACACCCACCCACTTGTAACAGAAGTTGCAGGTAAAGTACGTTTCAGCCAAATTGCTGATGGCGTTACTGTTACCTCGAAGACTGATGATGCAACGGGTATGACGACGATTGAAATCTTACCTGTGACTGCACGTCCTGCGTCTGGTAAAGATTTACGTCCTGCGGTTGTTCTTGATACGACGGATGGTGGTGAGCAGTTCTACTTCCTACCACAAAACACGATTCTTTCTGTCCGTGATGGCGAAACAATTGGTGTGGGTGACGTTATTGGTCGTGTACCTCAAGAAACTTCACGTACGCGTGACATTACCGGTGGTCTACCGCGTGTAGCTGACTTGTTCGAAGCACGTAAACCGAAAGAGCATGCGATTCTTGCTGAAATTTCAGGTGTTGTAAGCTTTGGTAAAGAGACTAAAGGTAAGAACCGTTTAGTGATTACTCCAGATGATGGTTCTGAGATTTACGAAGAACTGATTCCAAAATGGCGTACCATGAACGTGTTCGAAGGCGAACATGTGAACCGTGGTGAGACTGTTTCTGATGGTCCACAGAACCCACATGACATCTTACGCTTGAAAGGCGAAGTTGCGCTGACCAACTACATCGTGAACGAAGTTCAAGATGTATACCGTCTGCAAGGTGTAAAAATCAATGACAAGCACATTGAAGTCATCGTACGTCAAATGTTGCGTAAAGTTGATATCACTGATGGCGGTGATACAAGCTTCATCAAAGGCGAGCAAGTGGATTACATCCGCGTGATGCAAGAGAACCAAGCTGTTCTTGCGCAAAACAAGTTCCCTGCGAAGTTTGAACGTCAATTGATGGGTATTACCAAAGCATCGCTTTCTACTGACTCGTTCATCTCTGCTGCATCGTTCCAGGAAACCACACGTGTGTTAACTGAAGCGGCTGTAACAGGTAAAGAAGATGATTTACGTGGCTTGAAAGAGAACGTAGTGGTAGGTCGTTTGATTCCTGCAGGTACCGGTCTTGCGTATCACTTAGAACGTCGTCGTCAAGAAGCTGAAGCTGCAGAGCATGAGCTTGTAAATGACTTCTCTGATGTTGATCAAGCATTAAGCCAAGCATTTAGCGATGAGTTTAACGGTCTGTAATTAGCCCTTTAAATGAATTAAAAGCCACCTTCGGGTGGCTTTTTTTATATACTTGAATGTCCCGTCCTGAAATAAGTTTACACCTTTAAGAGGCTTATTTTATGGAACATGAACGAGAACAAAGAGTTAAACGTACACAAGGTGATTATAGCTTTGCCTTTAAAATGATGGTTGTACATGAAGTAGAAAAAGGGCAAATTACTTATAAACAAGCTCAGGCAAAATATGGTATTCAAGGAAGATCAACTGTGCTGGTATGGTTACGCAAGCACGGACAACAGGACTGGACTTCGAATATGCCGCCTTCTTCTAAACGCCAATTAACACCCCAACAACGAATCCGCCAATTAGAAAAGCAGTTAGCCGCAGAAAAGCTTAAAACTGAATTTATTCAGGATGTGATTTATCACATTGATAAAGAATGTGGGACTGATCTTGGAAAAAAGTATACCGAGCACGTTTCAAAGATTGGCAAAGCCAAAGAGGACTAAGCGTTTCACGTTATTGTCAGTGGTTGGGAATCACCCGACAAGCTTATTATCAAGCAGAAAAACGTGCTCAAATGACTGCACAAGCAACTGAACAAATACTTGAGTTGGTTATGGAATATCGTTGTCTCATGCCAAGTATCGGAACACGTAAGTTGTATTGGCTTATTAAAGGCAAATTGTTGCAGCGTGGTTTAAAGTGTGGACGGGATCAGTTATTTAAAATATTGAAAGAGCATAATTTATTGATTCGCCCCAAGCGTCGCTATACAAAAACTACGGATAGCAAGCATTGGATGAAGAAGCATCCAAATTTATTAAAGGATTATTCAGCAGTGCAAGCCAACGAAGTCTTTGTTAGTGATATTACTTATGTTGAGAGTGCTGAAGGCGTACATTATTTATCATTGGTGACAGATGCTTATACCCGTCAGATTAAAGGTTATAAGTTATCGAATGATATGCGTGCGGAGAATGTTATGCAGGCTCTACATATGGCGATGCAGCATGTGACGGATCGAGAGCGACTAGGATGATTCATCATTCAGACAGAGGCTCTCAGTATTGCTCTGAGCTATATCAATCGGCATTGCGCCATTATGGGATATGTCCTTCCATGACAGATGGATACCTTGCGAAACAGTGTTTCTCATATCAAAATGCATTAGCAGAGCGGATTAATGGAATATTAAAGCAGGAGTTTTTAACTACACGATGTCAAACCATGAAGGAGTTAGATCACTTAATTACGGAATCTATCATGATTTATAATTGCTATAGACCACATTTAAGTTTAAATATGAACACCCCGAATCAGATGTATGAGCAAACTAAAACCGAGCTAATTGCTTAACTCGGTTTGAAGTGGAATACTGTCAATCTATTTCAGGACAAGACAGAAAAATATAATATTTAGTTATAAGGGAGAGTTGTATGAAATTAGAAGAAGCACAGGCGATTTTTAAACAAGCATCTGAAGCATATAAGAATGATAATATTAATCATGCAATTGAACTCTTTTCTAAAATTGAGAAAAACTTTGATGGATTAAATAAAATTTATGCAAGAGCTCAATTTCATTTAGCGAATTTAATGGATGATTTAAAGCGATATGAAGAGGCAGAAAAAGCATATAATAATGTTCAAAAGGAAGATAATGTTGGGCTATATGCAAATGCTCAATTCAATTTAGGTGTTTCACTAAAACAGCAAGATAGACTTAAAGAAGCAGAAGAAGCATATAATAATGTCCAAAAAGAATATAGTATTGAGCTATATGCAAGAGCCCAGTGTAATCTAGGTTTTTTATTAAGAAAGCAAAATTGACTTGAAGAAGCAGAACAGGCATACCAAAATGTAAAAAGAGAGGATACGGCCGAGCAATATGCAAGAGCTCAATTTAATTTAGGTTCTCTACGGCTTTGTTGCACAAAGATTTGAAATGCAAAGCGCCCCTAATTGAGCCAAATTTAAGGCGTAACTTGGGTAAGTGGTCGACCTAATTCCGTAAATCTGTTAAGGACTGCTACACGTGCATGGATTTCATTCACTTGGCTATCAAAACTCCTTGCACTGAGTTTATCGCCTAATAATTTGATGCAATGCATCTTAGTTTCAACCAAACTTCGCCGATGATAGCCTGACCATTTTTTCCATAGTGTCCTGCCTAAACGTTTAATTGTTCTAAGTAATTCATTTCGCTCTAGCGAGCTACTCTTTGTATCTTTCCATTGTTTCGCATTTTTTCTAGGTGGAATCACCGCATGCCCTTGCCGATCTGCAATGACCTGACGGCATTGCTTGGTGTCATAAGCTCCATCGGTATAAACAGAGTCAATCCGCTCATCTTGTGGAATCTGATTAAGTAAATCACCAAGCACCTGTGAATCACTGACATTATTGGTTGTAAGCTGAACTGCTCGTATTTGTAGGGTTTTAGCATCTATACCAATATGAAGTTTACGCCATTGGCGACGATATTCAGGTCCATGTTTCTTGCGTTTCCATTCGCCCTCACCTAGAAACTTCATGCCTGTAGAGTCCATGAGTAGATGCAGCCCATCGCTACTTTTTTGGTAGCTGATTACAATATCAATATGCTTTTGTCTTCTACAAAGCGTGGTGTAATCTGGAGCTATCCAATTTAATCCGCAAAGTTTAATCAGACTTTGCACAAAGCCAGTGACCATACGTAAAGACAGACGGAATAAGGATTTAATCATTAAGCAGCATTGGATGGCTGCGTCGGAGTAGGTTTGATTTCGCCCTTGTTTGCCTTTTGATGGCGCATACCATTGCGTAGCAGGATCAAACCAAATGGCAATATTTCCGCGACTCATGAGTGCTCGGTTATATGCGGGCCAATTGGTTGTGCGGTAGATTTTGTGTGTAGGCTTCTTCATTTGAAAATTATATCGCTGAAAAAGCCTTTACAGATAGGTTTGTGCAACAAAGCCACTCAAGATACGGCGTTTATTTCTTGTTTTACATTACACCATGACTCATTAAATCAATTTAGACTTTATGCGAAAGAGAAGAAGGAGGACGCTTCGGGTTTAAGTTTAGTGTTGTCAAAAGATTTCTTTGCCACAGAACATAATGTTGCACGCATATATGAAAAATCTGGGTTAGTCGCAGAAACTGGTGAAGAGGAAGATAATCTAAGTATAAAACAAGAAAAGTCAAAATCTGGATTGTCAGCAATGCCGCTATATCGCTGTATTTATTTTGATCCAACTTCTGGTTTAACTAAAGTGGCACAGCGTGAGGAATGGAGTTTCAGACGTGAGTTTAAATTAAAAAATAATTCTCCGTGGTATACAGAGAATGATGTAGCACAACAAAAGTGGGATAAGTATCTTACTAAAATTCAAGAAACTGAAAGTAACGTAAAAGGTGGTTTAGAGCAGCTTACAAAACTTATTCATGAGATTAACATAGAAAAATTACCGCCTAAAGAAAGTGAACTATTGGCTGAGATACTTCTGCCTTTACGCTATTTGATAAAACATATGGCATTTAAAGAAGAACAAGAGTGCCGCATGATTTATGTAACTCAAATGGATAATGAATTAATTCAATATGATGAAAAAATTAATCGTATTTATATAGATTATGAGCCATCAATAATGGAATATTTAGAAAAGATCTACCTTGCACCTAAAGCTTCGGGAGAAAAAATGGTGTTTGAATATTTATGTTCTCGCGGCCAAATAATTAGAAAAGGTAAAGATGCTGTCAAAGTCAAAATTTCACAAAACCCATTTCGTTGATTCAGCCACCTTCGGGTGGCTTTTTTTGTCCTTTTGTTACAGAAGTGGATTTAAGCTTTTATAAATTTCACATTTTTCCTATATTAAAAATATAAGTACACAAATCTCCTTACTTCATTAACGATTAAAAAATAGAGGTGGTTCTACATGAAATTGACATCAAAACTATTGGGCTTAAGCATCTTCGCATTTGTGAGCCAAACGATGGCAGCGCCGATGCCGAATACCATCACCGTGGAGGATAAGGCGGTTGTACCGATTGTCAAAACACAGATTATTCGCAGTGTTGCTGGTCAAGACCCTGTGCGGACAACCGAAGCGACTATTTTTGAAGTGAAAAATGGTGGTAAAGATATTGTGGCGCGTGAAGTGGTTCTCGAAGAAAATGCCAGCCAATTTTCAGATAAAAAAATGTCGGCACCGATGGTGCAAAAGGGCAGTGTGATTGTTCCGACATCCAAAGTCGAAGTGAAATCGACCTTGAGTCAAGGTGGTGTAGTCCTTGCAGAAGGTAAGCAAATTGATGCACAAGGGGTTGAGTTTAAGAAAGGGCAGGAACCTATACGTAAGGAGCTGAAACTGGATCAAGTGAAAGATCCGAATAGTCAAGAAAGTGTGACGCGTGCGGTGCTCCAAGAAAATGGCACCACCACCAAAGATGTGGTTGTGGTGAAAGAGCCTGAATAAGCTTGAGTTGAATACGGTAAGAAGCCCTCTCAGGAGGGCTTCTTATTTACAAATTTTCAGCAATAGCACCTGTAACCGTAACATTTCACGGGTTTTAAGTTCATACTGATCTTTTATGCTGTAAGAAATAGCCCATAAGGACAAATCTCATGAAAAAGTATATGAGCATGATTGCAGTGGTATCTTTTTCGACGATGCTGTTGGCAGGTTGTGAGAATATGAGTGCTTCCGAGCAACGTATTGGGACAGCGGCTTTAGGCGGTGCAGTAGGTGGTGCTGCGGGGAATAGCCTCGGTGGCGGTGTAGGTGCAGCCATTGGTGGCGGTGCTGGTGCAGCTGTGGGCAGTAAAGCTCAAGGTGGCTCAAACCGTAGTGCAACCTACAGTGGTGTTGGCGGTGCGATTGGTTCAGCAGTGGGTAAAAGCGTGTTTGGTGGTAATACCGGCGCAGCCATTGGTGGTGCCATCGGCGGTGGTGCAGGCGCTGCAATTGAAGAACGTAAATAATGTTTTAAGTTCAGATTTTCAAAAAGCACTTCATGAAAGTGCTTTTTTTATAGCTGTGCCGGTTTAGGTTTTTTACGACGGATATATAAAGTCTTTTCCACTTCGGCAATTCGAATGCCAGCTTCATCATAAATATTTAAGGTATAAATACGATGTACGGGGGCATAGTTGTCGGCCAGTTGTTTCACGGTCGCGATTTCTTGGGCATCGAGGTGAAAGTCTGCATAGACTGTACTGCGCCCTTGGCTGAGAAATTGGATAGAGGCTGCTTTGTCCCAGACAATATACTTATTGCCTAAGTGATGCATCAGCAGGGTCATATAAAAAGGATCGACCATTGCATATAAGCTCCCGCCAAAATGTACGCCGACAATGTTTCGGTTTTGTCGAGTCAGGGGCATTTTGACGCGAATGTGGTAGTGTTTAAGGTCAAATTTTTCAATTTGAATCCCTGCACCTTTAAAGGGAGCAAAATGATTGAGAAAGTATTTCGCGACAATTGGCTGTGTCACAAGTTTTTTTAAAATGCTCATTTCGGTCAATGGTATCTGATGAACTTCTATCCATACTAGAGAAGATCAAATCAATTGGCATTGATCGTTTTGCCAGTAAAGTATAAAAAACAGTCAATAACAATAAGGAGCTGAATATGGAGCAGCAAAGTCATTGGGTACAGACAACTGATCAGCAAAGACTTTATGTCAAAACATGGGGGAAATCGGAGAATCCTGTCGTAGTCTTGGTGCATGGCTATCCTGATAATCAGGACGTATGGGAGCCCGTGATTCAATACCTCATCCATGATTATTATATTGTGACTTATGACGTACGTGGCGCAGGTATGTCGAGTGTGCCGCGTCGTACACGTGCCTATGCCTTGCCTCAGCTATCGCTAGATTTGGAAAGTGTGGTGAATAGTATGATCCCACAGCGTAGCTTTCATCTGGTTGCGCATGACTGGGGATCGATTCAGTCATGGGAGTCCGCGACTGAGCCAAAATTTAGAGAGCGTATGCTGTCATTTACCACTATTTCAGGCCCATGCTTAGACCATGCCGCATTTTGGATGCGTGAACAGTTCACACAATACAAGCCTCAATTTTTTAAGCAATTAACGAAGTCTTGGTACATTGCGGCCTTTCAGTTGCCTTTTCTGGCACCAAGCGTATGGCAGTTTTTTAGTCCTGAGCATTGGGGCAAAGTTTTATCGCGTTTAGAAGGACGTTCAGACTTACCGCTGAATCATCACATTGCTGCCGATGGTAAGCACGGGGTTGCGCTCTACCGCGCGAACTTTATCCCACGTCTGACGAAACCTCGGGAACGCTTTGCAATTTGTCCCGTACAAGCGATTGTGTTGGAGCAAGATCAGTTTGTGAGTCCAGCGTTAATCGATGAAATGCCGAAGTGGGTCGAGGATTTTCAACGGGTGAATGTGAATGCCAACCATTGGGCAATCTTGAGCCAGCCAGAGGTAATTGCTAAAGAAATCAAAAGGTTTGTTCAAAACTGGCGTTGTGTTGAAGCCAGCTGAAATGATCTGTGAAAGAGAAAGGCGCTAGCGACCTGTAAGGGCAGAATTTTTTGGTTATTTTCTGATAAAATGCGCCTTTCTTCCAAGTCACTCTTTTCACTATGTTCGCAATTCTTGCCGCTATTGGGGTCATGTTTGGACTTTCATTAGCTCGTGTGCCTGTAGTATTTGCATTAATTATTGGTGCTGTCACAGGCGGTTTATTGGCTGGTTTAGGGCTACACGGTACCCTCGAAGCATTTAATAATGGGCTTGGGGGCGGCGCAAAAATTGCGTTGGCTTACGGGGTTTTAGGTGCATTTGCTTTGGCTTTGGCGCGCTCAGGTTTACCTGACTTGTTGGCTTATAAGCTTATTAAAACATTGAAAGGTTCGAGCAATGAAAAGGCACAAAATCGGGTTAAATATCTGATTTTTATAACCGTCGCGTTAGCAGCCATTTGTTCACAAAACGTCATTCCTGTGCATATTGCGTTTATTCCAGTCCTGATTCCTCCTTTATTAAGTGTGTTTAACCATCTTCAGTTAGATCGTCGATTAATTGCTTGTGTTCTAACCTTTGGCTTGGTTGCCACTTATATGCTGGTACCATTTGGATT
The DNA here is from genome assembly GCF_058599505.1 of Acinetobacter sp. CAU_H_29a_1. NCBI lineage: Bacteria > Pseudomonadati > Pseudomonadota > Gammaproteobacteria > Moraxellales > Moraxellaceae > Acinetobacter > Acinetobacter sp. CAU_H_29a_1. The sequence goes on along the minus strand of NZ_CM178655.1, from coordinate 3,243,488 downwards.
TGGTGCGATTTTCCTGAATGACATCTTAGGTCAAAATATTAATACTTTCGGGCAACCCTACGGCTTTAAAATCAATTATGCCGATATCCCTTCAGCAATGGCCATTCCTGTTTCTGGCATGTTTATTGGTTTATTGGTTGCTGTATTCTTTAGTTACCGTAAGAAACGTGTATACGAAGAAGTACATGTGGAACCAGTGCAGCAAAGTATTTCTTCTGAACTTGATATCACGGGTGAGAAGTCTAAGCCCGAAATTTCAAAGTTTACGTTATCTATGGCGCTTATTGCGGTAGTTGCTACGCTTTGGGTACAAATTGCATCAGATTCCATGATTTTAGCTGGTCTGGTTGGTGTTGCGATTTTGAGCTGTGCGGGCATTTTTAAATGGAAAGAAGCAGATGATGTGATTATTAGCGGTATGCGAATGATGGCATTAGTTGGTTTCATTATGATTGCAGCACAAGGTTTTGCATCTGTTATTTCTGCGACCAATCAAGTGCCAGCATTGGTAGAAGCATCAGTGCAATGGATTGGTTCTAGCCAAGGACTCGCTGCATTTTGGATGCTATTGATTGGCTTACTGATTACTTTAGGAATTGGTTCTTCGTTCTCTACCATTCCAATTTTAGCAATTATTTATGTGCCTTTGTGTATCCAGTTTGGTTTCAGTCCAGCGGCAACTATTGCGATTATTGGTACGGCTGCGGCACTCGGTGATGCGGGTTCTCCAGCTTCTGACTCCACTTTGGGACCGACTTCGGGTTTGAATATGGATGGTCAGCATGATCACATGAAAGACAGTGTGATCCCGACCTTTATTCACTTTAATATTCCACTCATGATTTTCGGTTGGATTGCGGCCATGGTGTTGTAATTTACCCCCCCAATGATTATAAAAAGGCGATTTTAAAATCGCCTTTTTTATTATTTATTCAGATTAAAACAATCGGGTTTATAATGTTAATTCGGATTAAAAAGGTTGGAATTAAAATATATTTATTTTGCTTGTATATTATTAATTTAAAACCAACTAAAATAGTCTATTTAATATTTAATTAAATTAAAACAATAACTTAAAAATAGTATTTAAAATACATTATTATTATAATTGCATATTAATTACACTCTTGTTTATGATGAGTTAATGTTAATTTTTATATTAATTATTTTACAAACAGAGGTTGTTTGAAATGTTGAAGCAAATTGCTCTAATTACATTAATGGGTCTTTCTGCATCTGCTGCAATGGCAGGTCAATGGCAAATCAAAGTCGGTGGATCTGCAGTTGCACCAACGCAAGATACAACAGTTGCTGCATTGGGGAATGCAAAAATTGAAGCTGATAGCGAACTTGCGTTTACGCCATCGGTTGAATATTTCTTTAATGACAATATTTCTGCCGAGTTACTGCTAGCAACGCCAATTAGCCACGATGTACTCATTAATGGTGCAGAAGCAGTAAAAATTAAACATTTACCGCCTACCTTAACGGCAAAGTATAACTTTAAAAACTCAACAGGTTTCACGCCTTATATTGGTGTCGGTGCAACAGCATTTATTGCATGGGATGAAGAAGGTGTGAAAAGCATAAAAGAAGATTTCGGTTATGCTGCACAAATTGGTTTTAACTTCCAACCTGCTGATGCAAAAAACTGGGGTGTGTTTGCCGATGTCCGTTATGCAGATTTGAACCCAGAAGTAAATGTAGATGGCACAACGAAGTTTAAATTAGATATCGATCCAGTGATTTATACCCTCGGTTATAGCTACAAATTTTAATAATCAAAAGTAGCTTTTTAAGAACCTCATCGATGATGGGGTTTTTTTATGCAAAGACTAAAGTTGAATAGTGGTCAACGTTGAAATAAATCACGATGATTCAGTATTAAAAGAAAATCATCTATAGAATGGATAGAAACAGAATAAGAGAGTTATAAAAATGAAAGCTATGCTCGGAATTGGTTTAGTTTGTGCTTTGGCTTGGAGCATGCATGCTCAAGCAGCAAGTTTTAATTGTGATAAAGCAAAAACGACGACAGAACATGCGATTTGTGAGTATCGCCAAATCAACGATGCCGATGTGAAAATGGCCACCACTTATACCATTTTAAAACGTCTTGTTCCGATGGGGGCACGTGGCTTGATTCAAGATGAGCAAGTGAAGTGGTTGAGTCTCCGTGACCGTTGTGGTACTTCACAACGTTGCCTCATGGATGTGTATAAAATGCGCCAGCAGCAGTTAGAGCTGAATTTAGATCGTATTTACCGTCAGGGCCCATTTTAAAAAAAGCAAAAAAACTTGCGATTGCTATTGAAAAACGTATCGCTCACTCCAATTCATTAATCATTCTCTATAAGACTTAATACATTAAGGAGCGATTGATGAGCGAGCAAAACGCACATAAACATAGTTTCCAAGCTGAAGTGGCTCAGCTATTACATTTAGTGACGCACTCACTGTATTCAAATCCTGACATTTTCCTACGTGAATTGATCTCAAATGCATCCGATGCCTGCGATAAATTGCGTTTTGAAGGCATTAATCATCCTGAATATTATGAAAATGACCCGGACTTACATGTGCGCGTCAGCTTTGATGAAGCCAATCAAACACTGATCATTTCAGACAATGGGATTGGTTTAACTGAACAAGAAGCGATTGACCACTTAGGGACGATTGCTAAGTCTGGAACCAAGGACTTTATGTCTAAGCTCACAGGTGACCAGAAATCAGATGCACAACTGATTGGTCAGTTTGGTGTCGGTTTCTACTCAGGTTTTATTGTGGCTGATAAAATTACCGTAGAATCACGCCGTGCAGGTGTGGATGCTGATCAGGCGGTACGTTGGGTCAGTGCGGGCACGGGTGAGTTCGAAGTCGAGCAGATCCACAAAGACAGCCGTGGTACCGATATTATTTTACATTTGCGTGAAGATGCGTTGGACTATTTACAGTCGCATAAAGTGAAGCAAATTATCAATAAATACTCAGATCACATTAGTCTGCCGATTGAGATGCAACAAGAAGTTTGGCAGCAAGAAGAAGCGGTTGAAGGTGAAGAACCAAAACCGGGTCAGTATGTGAAAACGGGTGAGTGGGAAGCGATTAACTCAGCCAGCGCCCTGTGGACACGTAATAAAAATGAAGTGACTGAAGAGCAGTACGTCGAGTTCTATAAGAATCTCAGCCATGACTTTGCAGCGCCACTGGCATGGGCGCATAACCGCGTCGAAGGCAGTACCGAATATACACAGCTGTTGTATGTACCGAGCAAAGCTGCAGCGAATATCTTTACCCGTGAAGCCAAAGCGGGGATTAAGCTCTATGTAAAACGTGTCTTCATTATGGATGATGCGGATAACTTGATTCCAAACTATTTACGCTTTGTTCAAGGGGTGGTCGACAGTGCCGATTTACCATTGAACGTTAGTCGCGAGTTGTTACAAGAAAGCCGTGATGTGAAAACCATTCGTGAAGGGAATGCACGCCGTGTATTGACCATGCTGGATGCTTTAGCCAAATCGGAAGATGAAAAAGACCAAGAGAAGTTCAAAACCTTCTACCGTGAATTTGGTTCAGTATTGAAAGAAGGTTTGGGCGAAGACTTTGGTAACCGTGAGCGTATTTTAAAACTTTTACGCTTCCCAACTTCAAACAATGATGCGGTGAGCACTTCTTTGCAGGACTATAAAGCGCGTATGCCTGAGGGGCAAAAAGCGATTTACTATGTGACTGCAGACAGTCTAAATGCTGCGAAGAACTCGCCACAACTTGAGCTGTTTAAGAAAAAAGGAATTGAAGTCTTACTCATGGCAGACCGTGTCGATGAATGGGCAATGGAATTTGTACATGAGTTTGATGGCACACCAATGCAAAACGTGGCCAAAGGTGCAGTCGACTTAGGTGATTTACAAGATGCCGAAGAGAAGAAGGCACTTGAGGCAGCTGCAGAGCAGTTTAAACCTGTGGTTGAAAAACTGTCTGACTCATTGAAAGCCAAGACCAAAGAAGTACGGGTGACCACACGTTTGGTCGATTCGCCTGCATGCTTGGTGACAGGTGAGGGAGAGCTTTCGCCACAATTGATTCGTATGTTGCAGCAAGCGGGTCAGGCTGTACCTGAAAGCAAGCCAATTTTGGAAATTAACCCAGAGCATCCATTGGTGAAAAAATTAGAAAATTCGGCACAGTTTGATGACTTGGCTAATGTGATTTTTGATCAAGCGGTGATTGCTGAGGGCGGCTTACCTGATGATCCTGCCGAATATATCAAACGGATTAACAGCTTATTGCTTCAATAAATTAATATGTGCTTAAAAAAAAGCCTATCGCTAAGATAGGCTTTTTTTTTATGTTAACTGTCCCGTCCTGAAATAAGTTTACACCTTTAAGAGGCTTATTTTATGGAACATGAACGAGAACAAAGAGTTAAACGTACACAAGGTGATTATAGCTTTGCCTTTAAAATGATGGTTGTACATGAAGTAGAAAAAGGGCAAATTACTTATAAACAAGCTCAGGCAAAATATGGTATTCAAGGAAGATCAACTGTGCTGGTATGGTTACGCAAGCACGGACAACAGGACTGGACTTCGAATATGCCGCCTTCTTCTAAACGCCAATTAACACCCCAACAACGAATCCGCCAATTAGAAAAGCAGTTAGCCGCAGAAAAGCTTAAAACTGAATTTATTCAGGATGTGATTTATCACATTGATAAAGAATGTGGGACTGATCTTGGAAAAAAGTATACCGAGCACGTTTCAAAGATTGGCAAAGCCAAAGAGGACTAAGCGTTTCACGTTATTGTCAGTGGTTGGGAATCACCCGACAAGCTTATTATCAAGCAGAAAAACGTGCTCAAATGACTGCACAAGCAACTGAACAAATACTTGAGTTGGTTATGGAATATCGTTGTCTCATGCCAAGTATCGGAACACGTAAGTTGTATTGGCTTATTAAAGGCAAATTGTTGCAGCGTGGTTTAAAGTGTGGACGGGATCAGTTATTTAAAATATTGAAAGAGCATAATTTATTGATTCGCCCCAAGCGTCGCTATACAAAAACTACGGATAGCAAGCATTGGATGAAGAAGCATCCAAATTTATTAAAGGATTATTCAGCAGTGCAAGCCAACGAAGTCTTTGTTAGTGATATTACTTATGTTGAGAGTGCTGAAGGCGTACATTATTTATCATTGGTGACAGATGCTTATACCCGTCAGATTAAAGGTTATAAGTTATCGAATGATATGCGTGCGGAGAATGTTAAGAGGTGGTCCCACTTGTTTGAACAACTAAAAGCGTATTTATAAGTGATATTCCGCTCTAGTTAAGCCACCTTGTTTTGTTGGGGTAGCTGATCATAGTAAAACTCATTTGGTGTCAATTTGTCTAGACTCGAATGAGGTCGTTTCAAATTATAAAACTCAAAATATGCACTCAATTGCTTTTTCGCATCTGTGACACTGCTATAAGCTTTGAGATACACCTCTTCATATTTAACGCTCCGCCATAATCGTTCAACCATCACATTATCAATCCATCGACCTTTACCATCCATACTGATTTGAATGCCATTTGATTTCAATACATCAATAAATGCATCACTGGTGAACTGACTGCCTTGGTCTGTATTAAATATTTCAGGTGATCCATATTTTTCAATTGCTTCATTTAAAGCCGAAATACAAAAATCCACCTCCATACTAATCGATACCCTATGCGCAAGTACCTTGCGGCTATGCCAATCAATCACAGCACATAAATAAACAAAGCCTTTTGCCATAGGGATATACGTTATATCCGTAGACCACACTTGATTACTGCGCAGAATAGCCAACCCTTTGAGCAGATATGGATATTTACGGTGAGCTTGATTAGCCTGGCTTAAATTTGGTTTGCAATATAACGCCTGAATACCCATTTTCTTCATTAAAGTACGTGTATGACGTCGTCCTATATGATGCCCTTGACGATTCAACAAATCACGCATCATACGACTGCCTGCAAAAGGATATTGCATATGTAATTCATCAATACATCGCATCAGTTTCAGATCTGATGAGCTAACAGGTTTTGGGCGATAATAATAACAACCACGAGAGACTTTCAGTAACTTAGCCTGTTTAGATACTGAAATCTGAAGTGAGTGATCGATTAACTTTTGTGGTTGAAGCGGCCCAGTTTCTTCAACACACCTTCTAAAAAATCAATTTCTAATGCCTGCTCACCGATTTTTGCATGTAACTTTTTAAGATCAATGGGGGGTTCTGATGGAGCTTTTGATTGATCGAAAGCTTGCGAGGAAGCTGAGATCAATTGATTTTTCCAGTCAATAATTTGGTTTTGATGAACATCAAACTCAGAACTCAATTCAGCAAGTGTTTTTTCTGCTTTGATCGCAGCAAGTGCTACCTTAGCTTTAAAGTCGTTTGAATGATTTCTTCTTGGTCTACGTGCCATAAAATACTCCATATATTGATGTTTATAACATCATTTGAGGAGCAGAATATCACTTATAGGAGTTGTTCAAATTTCCGGATCCATCTCTGTTATGCAGGCTCTACATATGGCGATGCAGCATGTGACGGATCGAGAGCGACTAGGATGATTCATCATTCAGACAGAGGCTCTCAGTATTGCTCTGAGCTATATCAATCGGCATTGCGCCATTATGGGATATGTCCTTCCATGACAGATGGATACCTTGCGAAACAGTGTTTCTCATATCAAAATGCATTAGCAGAGCGGATTAATGGAATATTAAAGCAGGAGTTTTTAACTACACGATGTCAAACCATGAAGGAGTTAGATCACTTAATTACGGAATCTATCATGATTTATAATTGCTATAGACCACATTTAAGTTTAAATATGAACACCCCGAATCAGATGTATGAGCAAACTAAAACCGAGCTAATTGCTTAACTCGGTTTGAAGTGGAATACTGTCAATCTATTTCAGGACAAGACAAACCCATTGGGTCAAGCGCCTTAATATCTGTTAAATGCATTGATTAAATTGGCGGAAAAGAAGCTGATGTGGATATCCGTGGATAAGTGAGAACTTATCCACAGTTCAGGCTAAATATCCGCCATGCCATTAAAATAAAGCTTCAAAACGGACCAAGGCACTGACGTAATGGCTGCGGTCTTCACGGTGATCGTTAAAATAATTTAAATCGCCTTGGATATAAAACCACTCGCGTAAGAAGGGTTGACGCCACGAGACAAAAGGCCCCCAACGGTTCAAGCGCAGGTCGTCGTTGTTGTAGAAACCGCCAGTGTAAATGCCGTAGTTAAAACGATTGCCATGAAAGAATTGGTGTTGTCTAAAGCTATAGTTATCCCAGAGCAGATCATCATCTTGTTCGTCGGCATAGGTCAGACTGAACTGATTGGATAAAAAGGGTTGATTGGGTCGTGCATGCGTCAGCTCTAGGTTGGTACGTAAGTAATTTTCACTGTCGATACCATAACGATAAATCTGTTCAGCATACGCACGAAAATCATTGTCGAGTTTCCATTCTTTCGATAACTCGATCCGCGCATAGATATCATCCCCTGAACGTACACCCAAGTCGAAATCGGTTTCAAAAGGCAGACGATCTGATAATTGCGACCATCTTAAAGCCAGTGAGCTATTGGCATCACGGGTTTGGCGGCGATCAAATGTTTTATCGTTATTCGCACTGGGTGGATTTTCATTGGTAATTGCAACATTGTTTTGCAGTTCGTTATCTAATGAGTCATCCCCAAACACCACACTGAGTTTATGTTCTAAAGTTGGAAGTTTAACCCGCCCCCTAATCCGCGGTTTTACATCGTATTCATCATGTTTATTCCAGCGGTTATCGACCAAGACCCGTAAGGTGGCTGTGGCCGGTTTTTTAGGATCAGTTTCACCAAACCAATTGTCCATTTTAGTGGCTGTTCGGTCTGCCCAGTTTCGAACTTCTTTTTGCTGGCGGTCGACCCATGTGCGTTCTTCAGTGAGATCAGTCGTGGGCACAATCAGCTCGTCCGATTCTTCAGGTAGAACGGTTGGAAGTGAGTCAATCCACTGTGGAATTTGATATAAAAGTCCACTACCTTTGGGGGGCGATGCGATTTTGTCAATTTCAGCCACGTCGTGAGGTGGCACAAAATGTTGTGTGATGTTGGTATTGCTTTCCGCCCAAGCCACGTTGACGTATGTACCTACACTTAGGCAGAAAAATAAAGAGATGGATCCCACATGTTGAGTTCTTAGCATGCTTTCGTACTTTATTGTTCTTCGATGTTTTAGTGTTGTAAATTTCACATAAGAACACAAGTAGAAAATACAAAACTCTACAACTCGCTGCCAAGTTGTTTTTGAATAGAATCAAATAATTGAAACACGGTGATAGGTTCAGGCAAAGTGGAAATCGTATTTTGAATCAGTTGCCAACTGACGCCGTGCTGTCGGTCTAAGACCAAGCACGGATACGCGATCTCGGCACGTGAGAGTTCAACCCGCTTTTGACCATGAATCACTCGAATTTTTTGTCGTTCTTTTAACACTAAAATGGGCGTATTTACGTCCGCGGAGCTTTCTTCAAACTGGATGAATTTACGGCTATTGAGTAGATCGACCAGAATAAATGGATGATAGTCTTCAATATGCCATACCAGTTTGGCCTGTTGGGTATACAGCTGAAAAATCGAAAATACATCATGCATGTGACCCTGTAGCTGCTCCCATTCAATTTCGCGAATGGCTGCGATTTGATGTTGACAACTCTGGGCAAATTGTTGGCTCAGACAAATGGCTTCCGTGGGACTGTCAGCACCAAATAGAGCCAAATAGTTAATAAACCCTCCGTGTTGATGGGTCTGTTCTGCCACATAGATGGGAGAGTCCAACCAGTGATCGAGTCGGTCGCTGTGAATCAGAAAATCGATATTTTGGCCGATCTCGGTGTGCCCTGAAATGTCGAGGCCATACAGCTTAGGATCTAAGTTTGGTTGATGCAGCGTGCGCAATTTCGCTTGATATTGCCCTAGATTGATCTGTGTGGGCAGTATGGGTTGCGCAGCAAGGGCTGTTGTTTCCGAGTTGTCTGTATAGCTATCCTGTACAGCAGGGCGTGGTGCTGTCACTTCGCTTTTAAGTCGATCTTGTGGTTCAGCTAAGATTGCTTGCCTTTGGATAAAGTCCTGAATGGCGAGCGTTGAAATAGATGCACTTGGCTTGAGGTCAAATGGAATGGGTGCAGCGGTCTCAATGATAAATTCTTCATGAGGCTGAGATAGCTTATCATTTAAAAGAGGCAGATGACTGAGAAGTGAATGATTTTCTGCTAATACTTCAGGTCGAGGCTCTAAATCTGTTTGTACGATATCGACCTGATTTTCAGGTTCCTTATCTTGTTTGATACTTAGCTCAATAGCATTGATTGAGACGACATCTTCTACAGCGCTTTGCTTAAAAGAGCTGAGTTTGGTTTGTTCAATTTGAGTTGCATTTGGGCTGCTGGCGAATGTGGGTTCTATTTCGGTATTGAAATGAAGCTCTGCTTCAGCCTCAGATAAAACTAGACTAGAATCTGGGCTGACTTCGGGAAGCAATAACTCAGAATCTTGGGGCTGCTCAGCCGATGAGTGATCATCTGTAGCAATGCTTAAAAGCTCAATACCCGTGAAGATAAAAGCGTCACTAACCACATTGTCCTGTGCATGCCCTATGCTAGTTTCTTCATCGAATGTTGTTGCAAGAGGGACGATAAACTGGTCTCGTGCAACTTCTGCAACTTCTGCAACTTCTGCAACTTCTGCAACTTCTGCAACTTCTGCAACTTCTGCAACTTCTTCGGATATTTCTGGTGTCGTAAGAAAATGTGCGTTGTCGAGTTGTTGAGCGCTTTGTACATGGCTCAAAAACCATTGGTAGGTATGTTCAAACTTTATGTGCCATGGGCTGCTATATAGTGTAGCTGGAGTGCTTTGAAAAGCAATTTGCCAACCCAAACCTGATTTATATAAAACACCCCATGCGAAAGCCGCCTGCTGTTTTAAGGCATCGCTTAAAGCAGATTCATATTGAAATAGTCCAATATAGGCATGCTGGTAGGGGCTTTGCTGTATCCAGCGTTCAGCCGCAGCTTGAGGCTGAGTCAGCGCCTTATAGGCTTCGAGTTGTTTTTGAAAAATGGGTTCATCACAGAGTGCAAAGATTTCACGGATGCGTTTTTTCGAGCGTGCAATTTCAAAAAAAGACAGAGGTTGATGCTCCAAACCATCAATCAATTGATGCAGTTCTTTGATCAGCAGTGCTTTTTCGATTGCTTTCATGCGCTGAGCTCTAAAGTTGTTTTTGTGCTTGTTCCAAGTAGCTTGCCAAAACCATATTGATGGCCAGTTCAAGTAATTTATATTCGGCTGAAGTCGGCTGCGTATACTGCTGTGCAAACGCAATTAATTGATCAAGGTCAATGGCTTGGGGCGTAATACGGCCTTGGATGAGGGCTTGTAAATTTTGCATAGGTATGTGCTATTGAGTGCATTTAATTTATTGGTTTTGGAATTGGGTCTTCTTGTTTGATCATAATTAGAAAAGAATAAATAGGCAAAAATTATTCTGCTCTCGATACGAGAAAAGGGTAGTGAAAAATGTAGATAATTTCGATTTCAGCACAGATTGAATTAAATATTTTTGCCCTAGAGGGTTCATAGCTGAAATTTTTTGTCAGTTCTTTGCAATTTTGGGCAAAAAAATAGGCAATCAACATTGCCTATTTTTGACCAAGTCAGCGCAAATTACGCTTCTTGATGTGGTGCAGCCGCAGGAGCATCAGCCGTTGCCGTTTGAGTGTCTGCTGGTTTTTTTACAGGAAAATCTGGAACAAAAACAACTTGTGCAGAAACAGTTGCAGAAAGAGCCATTACAGCGACAGCCAAAGCATATTTAACAGCGTTCATGATATTTCCTCTAAAAAGGAGGTCTCACTAAGGAGACTGGGAGTTTTAAAAAGATAAATTTCGCATGAATAATATCAAAAAATGATCGATTTAAGCGCTGGTTTAGGCCAGTAAAAGATGAATGGTGAGTTCATTTATTGTTAAAAAACAATAAATTAGAATAAATACTCTAGTCTAGTATAGAGTTTTTACTCCAGCGCTAAACTGTTTAAATTTAAAGTGAAAATTTAGATTTTCAAGTTTGAAAGGAAGCTTGAAAGTAGGTCTTTTTTGTCTGAAATGAGACCTGAAGAAGGACGTAGAGTTACATGATTAATCGTTTAAATATTCACCATTTTGAAGTCTTTTGATTGTGCGCACTGTGTAAGTTTTTGCTGTGGAATGTTTAACTCATCTATTTTTGATTAAAAATTCACCTAAGATGAACAGGTAAAAACAACAATAGCTGAGGACAAACAGATGGCCATTGCAAAAGTGGTAGAAGTCAATTCAAGCAGTGCGAAAAGTTTTGAAGATGCGATTCAGACTGGGATCGCAAAAGTCACCGAGACGGTGAAGAATGTTCAAGGTGCTTGGATCAATGAACAAAAAGTGGTGATTAAGGACAACCAAATTGTAGAATATCGGGTCAATCTTAAAATTAGTTTCTTGGTCGATTAAACACAAGTCCATTTTTTTATAACCTATAAAAAATCCCCGCAGATCGGGGATTTTCTTATCTATGGATAGGGCTCAGTTCAGCTCTGAACCCAGTATCCTTATGATTGTTTTGGTGTTTCACAAGACTCATCGGAACACTGTGCCGCATTATTTTCTTCTGCTGGCATTTGTGCTTTTTCAAGGACTTGTAAAAAGACTTCACGCGGCTGTGCACCCGCTAAAGCCACACGTTGATCGAAAACAAAGAACGGCACACCCGTTACCTTCAGTTGTTCACGCGCCACTTCTTGGTCAAACTTCACGAAATCTGCGTATTGGTCAGAATCCAGCACATCATCTACCTCAACTGGGTTTAAGCCAATACGAGAGGCCACATCTTCAATGGTTTCACGTTCACCAATCGGTAAACCTTGCGTCATATAACTAAAGAAAAAGGCTTCTTCAGCTTCATTGCCTAAACCATGGCTTTGAGCAAGGTGGATAATACGGTGTGCATTGAAACTGTTGCCTGAGTTGGCATTTTCCCAGTTAAACTCAATGCCTTCTTCCGCAGCCATTTTGGCAATATTACGTTGCATTTCTTCAACTTCAGCGACTGTGCGTCCATATTTTAGTGCGAGACGTTCTGAGTTCGAAATTTCTTGGCGTACTGGTGCATCTGGATCCAGTTCAAAACTGTGCCAATGCACTTCCAATTCAACACCAGCCTGTTCAGCCGCCGCTTCTAAACGTTTTTTGCCAATATAACAAAAAGGACAAACAACATCTGACCAAATATCTACACGCATGGGATTTCTCAAAAATAGTAAAAAGAGCAATTAAGGAAATGATGGGGATGAGTTATAAAATTTAAAGCAGGCCCATTAAAAAAAGCGGTTTCGCTATGGATTCAATCAGTTGAGCCTCTGGGTTTGACCGTTTATCTGACAACTACGCTGCATAAAGATCGAAAAATATACAATAGAGTGAAGGTGCTCAGTTTGAGCATGCCTTTTTATATCTCTTATCGTTTGGGATTGTTTTATGAAATTTTTAAATTATCTTCCCATTTTTTGTTGCGCTCTTCTTATGCCGACTTTGCTGCAAGCCAATGGTGAGATTGTGAGTCTACCGACTTTTAAAACCATGGCGGAATCAGAGCTACGTGCAGAAACGGGTGTGATTCCTTATCAACAGGATGAAAATATTCGTAAAGCCTTGCAGCACCGTATTGTTCAGTTACAGGATGATGCACAGTCTTTTGTGGTCGATCCGACTATCACTCAAAACATCGATATTTTGCCACCTGCGGTCACCGCAGATCTAAATTCTGTGCCGCCTTTGTTACGTGAACATGTCTTAAACATCGCCGCTGGTTTGCAGTCGTCTAATCCAACTGAAGGTTTGTATATTATGTTACAGCCGTTTGGCATTGACCGTAATGCGACCAATGTACAAATTGCCCGTGAACAAATTTCGATTGGGCAGATTGATCGGAATTTTATGCAAGGGATTCAACAGAATAGTCAGCAACCAAGAATAGCTCCAGCGAAGTAACACTTCCTTATTGGTTTATCGCCAGTACTTCCTCATCCACTTGGGGAAGGTACGGGCTTAGCATCCTCAAAGATCGATAACATGTTGAAATATTGATCATGTGCCTTTATTTGCTATGATGAAAAGAAATGAAGAGGAAGCTGAACATGCGACGTATCGTGTTGATTTTAGTTCTTGCGACCAGTGCCGTTTTTGGTTGGATGTTTTATCAGTATTCTCAACAACAAAAAGAGCAGCAGCAGCTACAACGCTATGAAACGGTGCTGTATGAAAAGACCGAACAAATTTACAAACAAGCTCAAGATTGGACTACACCGATTCAAGTCGATGTAAAAGACCCACGTCTGACAGGTGACTATCAAATTATGGCGGAGTTTGTGCTCAGTCATATGCTGCAAAATGCCGAAGCGCGCAATCAATATCTACGAGATTTAAAAGCCTTAAATTGGGATCAGTTTCTAAATATTGACCGATTAAGCAAAGACAAAAAGAACAATTATGCTGAAACGGAGCAAATGCTGAAAGATGTACATGCCGTTGTTGAGAGCTATGCTCAGCAGGTTGAACAACGTCAAAAAGAGGCCATTGCTCAGGCCAAAGATTTAGCAATATCTTCGCGGTTCCGCCATCAACTGACTGACAGCATGAAAGCCAGTGAAAAAAGCCATGAAGCTACCCGCCTGTTTAGTCTTGAACAGCAGAATTTAGCCAAAGCGGATCAAATTTTCTTGGTGCTGAAAAATAACCAATGGGAAAAGAAAAATAATACCTTTATGTTTTATGAAGATGCACCACTACAGCATTTTAATGCGCTGTATAAAGAGATTTTGGCATTGAATAGCCAAATGCAGCAGGTCGAAAAACAGACCCAAAAAGAGGTGGAACAGAAGTTATAACACCGTGCAAAGATGACAGTCTTGTAAGCGGACTGTCATCTGTTGTTCAAAATTGGCTGCTAGAGTAAAAGCATCACAACGATGACGACTTTTCAGTGCAGGCAGGTGAGTCATGAGAACCATACACGTTTTTGATGATATTCAGCATGTGTATAGTGAGTTTGTAGAAAATAAAAACTATCCAAAATTAGAACGTTTAAGCAACTGGGGGAAGAATCGTTTTTTCTTCAACCAATATTTCAAAATGATCGAAGACTGGCACCACACCGAACAAATCGTGATTCAGTTCAACCAACAGTACTTCAGTCTAGATACGGGCAGCGCACCTGACTTTATGGACAAAGAAAAGTATATGGCTTGGTTGATGGGCGAGCTCTTAATTTAAATCCTTCACAAAAAAGCACAGCGCCCGATTCGTTCTAGGCGCTGTGCTTTTATTGTCTTAATCAAAAATTTTATCGGCTGCTTGGAAGGGTAGGCTGACCACATCAATTGCGACGGCAAAAGGTAGCAGCACTAATTTTTCAAAAGGATTCATGCCCGACTTCGATTTATAACTTTCCTCTTGGTGGGTATAAATGCTCACCTGATAAGGCTTACTCAAAGCTTTTAAAGACGCTAAATTGTTCGCCGCAGGGTAAACCACACCTGCCAGTTTTATCTCGAAACAGAAACGCTGCGCAAACATGCGTTCATCGCTGGAACTTGAACATTCCTTCGCGCCATTTTCAATAAAAAATTCCAGATCTTTCTTGCTGATGTCTTCTTTGAGCTTCACATAAGACAGTGGCAGTGTTCCTGTAAAATGACCATCATTCTTTTCTGAATAGAAACTTAGTTCTCGGGTGACTTGAATATTTTTCGGCTCCAGTTTCCCAATCAAGCTGACAAATTGGGGCCCGCCTTGGGTCAATACATAACTTTTTTGTTGGCCCGCAATCACTAAACTATGCGCAGGTAAATTCGGTAGAGGCTGAGCAGGTTTGCCAAAAGCCACCACTTGGTCTTCAATCAAGGTGACTTTGTTGGTACGGGTATAGGTTTTATTGTCTTTGGTCATCAGGGTTTTGGTGGCACAGCCTGTGAATAATGTCCCCATGACGCCTAAGCAAATGATGGTTTTTAAAGGTGATGCAAACATCGATAGACTCCGAATCATTTGAAATATAGTTAAGCTGAATTTTTATTGTCTTTAAGCCTATCATTAAAATGTTCAAAAAGGCGTCAAAGCTCAAAAGTTTAAAGTCATGAAAGTTCGATGAGTTGCTCAATGCAGGGGAGCGACAGATTTTATTTCTTACACATCTGTAGTTTTTAGTCACTGAATGAATGTTCATTTGAGTCTGAACTGGCTATGATCATACAAGCGTTCAATAATAAAAGATGGATTAGCAAATACGTCATAACAAAGGTGGGGACTAGGCTGATGCAAGACTTGATTTGTTATAAAGAACTTCCTGTGTGGACTGCGCAGGCCATTCCGCAAGGGTTTAAAAATCAACACAATACCAAAGCAGGCACGTGGGCAAAGTTAAAGATTTTTCAAGGTGAGCTGAGTTTTGCTTTTCTAGATGAGGCAGGTCAAGTGCAATCTGAGCATCTATTTACCCCTCAGCAACAGCCACCATTTATTCAGCCTCAAGCATGGCACAAAATTGTTTCGACCAGCGATGACATAGAGTGTCAGTTGCAATTTTACTGTACCCCGCAGGATTATTTTAATAAGAAATATCAGCTTTCACCTACGCACTCAGAAATTTTGGCGGCTACGCCGTATTTACACGGTGGTCGGGCTTTGGATATCGGCTGTGGGCAGGGGCGAAATTCGCTGTATTTAAGCCAGCAAGGCTTTGAGGTGGATGCTTGGGATGTTAATCCGCAAAGTTTGCAAAAACTACAACGGATTATAGATGCCGAAGGTATTCTAAAGATTCATGTACAAAAGCGTGACCTCAATGCTGACCCAAGCATTACAGGTACATACGACTTTATTTGCTGTACGGTAGTGATGATGTTTTTAGAAGCCAAAACGGTGAAACCGCTGATTGCGCAGATGCAGCAAGCAACTAAAGTGAATGGATTTAACTTGATTGTTTGTGCGATGGATACCGATGATATTCCTGCGCAGGCTGACTTTCCATTTGCGTTTAAAGCAGGAGAGTTAAGTGCTTTGTATGAGGGTTGGAACATTGCTAAATATAATGAAAATGTAGGTGAGTTACATCGAGTCGATGAGCAGGGCAATCGGATTAAGCAGCATTTTGCGACCTTGTTGGCGCAGAAAATTGAAGTATGAGCTTTTTAATTGTTTGAGTTGAATAGGTTTTGTATTCAACTCATTAATTAAATACTCGAAAGTCTTTGGTCACTTCCTTAAGTTAGATGGACTGTTCTTATATTCAGAAAAAGACAGTCTATTTAATGTGATGATGTGAGTAATTAAGGTTGATAAGTAATGTCTAAAGCTTTCAGAGGCAATTGAATAATGTCGATGGCGATTGTTAAAGGTAATAGCGGTATTGCAGACAATTTTTCACGACGAGACATTTTAATATAGCCACTTTGATTGTCGTAATACATGATACGTACTTTATAAGGATGACTTAAGGGCTTTAGATCCGTGGCATTCTCAATTTTGGGATAAATCGTACCTGAAATTTCTAAACTAAATAGATGATCTTGCTGCTCTGCCTTAGAGCAATCACATGGTGCAACACCATATTTTTTGAATAATGAACGTTCTTCTGGACTTAATATTCCATTGGGTGGTACATAAGAAAATTTAAAAGTGCCGCTAAATTTATTGCTGTTGAGCCTAGAAGAATAGAAATCAAGTTCACGATTGATATGGATATATTGCGGATTGAGTTGGCTAATGAGTTCAATAAAATCCGCACCGCCTTTATTGATGAGGTAACTGTATTTATTTCCTGCAACTACAATGCTATCAGTTGGCTCGTTCGGAAGCGCTTTAGACAGTTTGCCAAATGCAATCACATCGTCTTCAAGTAAGGTTACCCATTCGTATTTAGCCTCGTATTTTTGAAATAAGCTACGGGAGTGATGCCCAATTTCTTTATTAGCAATGCAACCTGTGAGGAAAAGTGAAGTACAGAGGTAGCCGATCGTCAAAAGGGAATAAAATGGTTTGATTTTCATTGTTATGTAAAAGACTGTTATATTTTAGGTCATACCATAAAGCAAAAACTTCTGAAACTCTAGAATTTTAGTCCCCATTATTGAATTGATGCGCTTCGTTAGGAATGCTTCTAAGACTGTCTAAAGATCAGATTTTATGAGAAAAGGTCGAATAGGAGTAAGAGGTTTAATGAATGTTTGGGCTTTGTAAGATAGTAAATAAGATGTTTATTCAACTTATGATTCAGTTTTGAAACTTGAGCTTTCTATCTGTTGGTTTATTTTAGACAATCGCTTTAAGTTTAAGTGAATAGCATTTATTTCATTTATTCTTTGCTTCATAAAAAACCCCGCAATAAGCGGGGTTTTTTTAATCTCAGTATTTAATTAAATATTAAACACGTTCGATAATCGTTGCGATACCTTGACCCAGGCCGATACACATCGTCGCAAGACCAATTTGCGTATCTTGTTGTTCCATCACGTTCAACAACGTCGTTGTGATACGTGAACCAGAACAGCCCAATGGGTGACCCAGTGCAATCGCACCACCATTTAAGTTAATGATGTCTTGCTTCTCATAAACACCTAAGCCTTTCATTACAGACAAGCCTTGAGCAGCAAACGCTTCGTTTAACTCGATGGTTTGGATATCCGCCATGCTTAAGCCAGCACGTTTAAGCGCTTTTTGAGTTGCAGGTACAGGACCATAACCCATGATCGCAGCGTCACAGCCTGCAACCGCCATAGAGCGGATCACAGCACGTGGCTTAAGACCTAAAGCTTGAGCACGTTCAGCAGACATGAGTAGCATTGCAGATGCACCGTCAGACAAAGCTGAAGACGTTGCTGCTGTTACCGTACCGCCTTTCGGGTCAAATACAGGACGTAAACCTTTGAATGCTTCAAGGTTGGCATCTGGACGAATCACTTCGTCGATATCGCAAAGGATTTTGAAGCCATTTGCATCATGACCTTCAACACCCACGATTTCGTTTTTGAAACGACCTTCTTGCGTTGCAGCCCAAGCGCGGCGGTGAGACTCAACACCGAACGCATCTTGTTCTTCACGCGTAATGCCGTTCATACGACCTAACATTTCAGCCGTTAAGCCCATCATGTTCGACGCTTTTGCATAGTGCTTAGACGCTTCTGGGTTGAGGTCGATGCCGTGCATCATGCCGACGTGACCCATATGCTCTACACCACCGATGATGAAGATATCACCTTGGTTGGTTGCAATCTGTGCAGCAGCGGTGTGCAGCGCTTGCATAGATGAACCACAAAGACGGTTAACCGTTTGACCTGCCACAGTTTTTGGAAGGTCAGCCAATAAACCAATGTTACGGCCAATGTTCATACCTTGTTCTAGAGTCTGGTTTACACAGCCCCAGATCAGGTCTTCAACTTCATTGGTGTCAAACTGGTTACGAGCAACTAAAGCACGAACCAATTCAGCCGATAAGCTGTCAGCACGTACATTGCGGAACATACCGTTTTTGGTTTTACCCATTGCTGAACGTACGCCATCAACGATGACAACGTCACGTGGATTTAAAGTAGCCATTCACGTTGCTCCTTAACCGTAGAATTTTTTGTTGTTAGCAGCCATGTCACGCAACATTTGTGGCGCTTCATAAGCCTTACCTAAGTGTGCGTATTTGTCGCAAAGTGCAACGTATTCAGCAACACCTGTTTGGTCGATGTAACGGCATGGACCACCACGGAATGGAGGGAAACCTACACCCATAATCATCGCCATGTCTGCTTCAGAAGCAGTCGCTACGATGTTGTCTTCTAGGCAACGAACAGTTTCGTTACAGAAAGCAAGCATCATACGGTCAATGATTTCTTGAGCATCAAACTCGCGTTTTTCCGCAGTTGCCACAGTAGCAACAAGCTCATACGCAGTTGGATCAACCACTTTGGCTTTTTTGCCTTTACGGTCAAGTTCGTATTTGTAGAAACCAACGTCGTTCTTTTGACCCAAACGTTTGTTTTCGTACATGATTTCGATTGAACCTTTGAAGTCTGGCTTCATACGGTCAGGGAAACCTTCAGCCATGACTTCTGCACCGTGAACGCCCGTGTCGATACCAACAACGTCGATCAAGTATGCAGGACCCATTGGCCAACCGAATTTTTCCATGACTTTGTCGACTTGCTGGAAGTCTGCGCCATCTTTAAGTAACAAGTCGAATGCACCAAAGTAAGGGAACAATACGCGATTCACCAAGAAGCCTGGGCAGTCGTTCACAACGATTGGTGTTTTACCCATTTTCTGAGCAAGAACCACAGTCGTCGCAATCGCTTCAGCCGAAGTCTTCTCACCACGGATCACTTCTACCAATGGCATCATGTGTACTGGGTTAAAGAAGTGCATACCGACAAAGTTTTCAGGACGTTGTAGGTTTTCAGCCAAACGTGTGATTGAAATGGTTGAAGTATTTGAAGCAATGATCGTGTTGTCACGAACATTCTTCTCAGTTTCAGCAAGTACAATGCCTTTTACTTTTGGATTTTCAGTCACCGCTTCAATCACGATGTCCACTTCTTTAAACTCGTCATAGCTTAAAGTTGGACGGATGCGCGCAAGCGTTTCACCCATTTGAGCAGGTTTCATCTTCTTACGTTCAACTTGTTTGGTCAGTAAGCCATTGGCTTCTTTCATACCCAAAGCAAGTTGCGGGTTACCAATGTCTTTCATGATGATTGGTGTGCCTTTGCTTGCCGCTTGGTAAGCAATACCACCACCCATGATACCCGCGCCCAATACAGCCGCTTGGTTTACAGGGTGTGCACCTTTTTCATATTTCTTCGAAGTTTTCTTCACCACTTGGTCATTGATGAATAGACCAATTAATGCATTTGCTTGTGGTGTAATCGCTGCTTTTGCAAAACCAGCCGCTTCAGCTTGAAGTGCTTCATTACGTGGAAGGCTTGCACCTGCTTGTAATGAGTCAAGAAGAAGTTTAGGCGCAGGGTATTGAGCAGGATTTGCTTTTGCAAGAACTGCACCTTTCGCCGAGTTGAACGCCATCATTTGTTCGATTGGGTTCAATTTAACTGGGTCAAGTTTTTCCTGACGTTTTGCTTTCCAGTCTACACGGCCAGCAAGGGCTTGTTTAACCAAGTCAATCGCAGCGTCTTGTAGTTTATCCGCAGCAACAACCGCATCAACCGCACCGTCTTTCAGTGCAGCAGCTGGTTTTTTAGGATTAGCCATCGCCATCCATTCAACTGCATTGTCGATACCAATTAGACGGCTTAAACGAACCGTACCACCGAAACCAGGGAAGATGCCCAGTTTGATTTCAGGAAGACCGACTTGAGCCGCGTCTGACATCACACGATAGTCACACACTAGACACATTTCAAAGCCACCGCCCAATGCCATACCATTGATCGCTGCAACTTTAGGAATCTCTAAATCTTCAAATGCGTTGAAGATGTCGTGAACAGGCAATGCCCAATCCACAATCGCTTGTTCGCCTTGAGCGAAGTTTGCACCAAATTCAGTAATATCTGCGCCAACGATAAATGTAGATTTAGCCGAAGTAACGATTAAGCCTATGATGTCACCGTTTGCTTTAACAGCGTCAATTGCAGCTTTGAAATCTTCAATCGTTGCACGGTTAAATTTGTTGACCGACTCACCTTGTAAGTCAAAGCGGAATTCTGCAATTCCGTCCGAAAGCATTTGGACGGTAATGGCATTGCCAGCGTGGATCATGCCTGATCTCCTTTATTTTGGAGGACTTCTAAGTTGATGTTGTGAAGCGAGTACGTCATTCCTACGTACATCTATGCTCCGCCAATCTTACGATAACTATATCGAAAAAGAACATAACAAGTTGTATCAAGCCGTGACGCAAGGGTCATCTATTTTTATTCAATTATTTCGTGTGCTTGCGTGATGTATTTTTGAATGATGCGGCCTAAATAGAGTGAAGTTTTTGTTTCATTTAAGATTTTTTATGGATGAGTGATCAAAAAATGATTAGACAGCGTCCTTATATTTCAAGTCAACCTTTGCGCCGATTTTGGCAATTTAGTCAATGCTACACTTGCAGGTAAACCCAAACAGAATGAAAACTTGTGATGAAAAGCTGGAAATAGGACGTACTTTGCAGCCTATGTTACAATTTGCAGTCTAGACCGAATACCGGTCTTTTTCTTTTATTTCGTTTTCTTTGGCTTCCAGGTTTTCATATGATTAAGTGGATCATTCTGGCGATTTTTATTCTTTCTGCACTTTATATTCAGCAACGTGGGAAGGTTCGTCACTCGTTTTATCGTCAATTTTTCGATCATTCAACGATTCTTGCACCGATTAACTATCTCATGTACATGTTTTCAAAGGTGCCGAATCAGCCGTATATCGACACTCAGCATTTTCAAGACTTAAAAGTGTTGGATGAAAACTGGGAAATGATTCGTGATGAAGCAAAAGCTTTATATGAGAAAGGCGGAATTAAAGCATCGAGTAGTTATGATGACTTGGGGTTTAACTCCTTTTTCAAAACAGGCTGGAAGCGCTTTTATCTGAAATGGTATGACTCTGCGCATCCGTCAGCTGCTGAGCTTTGTCCAAAAACCACAGCCTTGTTGAAAACCTTGCCGACCATTAAAGCCGCGATGTTTACCGAGCTGGCACCTGACAGCCGTTTGGTTCGTCACCGTGCCCCTTATGCGGGTTCATTGCGTTATCACTTGGGGCTTATCACACCGAATGATGATCGCTGCTTTATTGATGTGGATGGGCAGCGCTATTCATGGCGTGATGGTGAAAGTGTAGTCTTTGATGAAACTTATATTCACTATGCAGAGAATAAGACCGATCAAAACCGCATTATTTTCTTTGCCGATGTCGAGCGTCCTTTAAAGACACGCTGTATGGAACGTTTCAATCACTGGTTTGGTAAAAAAGTGATGACCGCTGCCAGCTCTCCAAATGAAGCAGGGGATCAAACGGGTGGACTGAATAAAGTCTTTGGTTATGTCTATCAAGTGCGGATCAAAGCCAAAGCTTTGAAGAAAACCAACCGTCAATTGTACTACTTCTTAAAGTGGTTCCTGATGCTCGGAATTTTCTTCCTGATCTTTGTTCGACCTTATGTGTTTTAAAGCACATTAAATGCCCTGAGGGGCGTTTTTTATTTGGGCAGAAAAGAGAAAGCCTATCTGCCCTTTTGATTTTTCTATTTATTTCAAGGCTTACAGTGGATTCGAACCACGCATGGCTTTATGCTTTATCCAGTTAAAACTAAAAACAACATGAGCGCGTATCTGTTTCATTTTTAAGATCGCAACTTATAACTTAGATAAAGCATGAGGTTTCAAGGTGCAAAAGTTTCGTTCGAAGATGGACTGGTGGTTTTTGGGGTTTATTATTGCCATGTCAGGTCTGTTGGCCCAATTGATTTTGACCACCTATGGCAAAGGGATTTTGATGCAAAATCTCTTGTTCGTTGTCGTCTATGCCTTGACTATCGGATTGCTGTGGTGGCCGCTATGGAGTACCCGCTATATGGTCGATCAGGAGCAACTGACAATTCGCAGTCTCTGTTTTAAATGGATCATTCCCTTAAGCGCGATACAGTCAGTTTCTGAAACAGATAATTCGATCAGTTCACCTGCCTTGTCCTTAGACCGTCTAAAGATTGAATATCTTAAACAGGGTAAAATCAAAACCATCTTGGTGTCACCGAAAGACAAAGTAGCGTTTAAAGCTGCGTTAAAATTGTCATAAATACAGTCTTAGGCAAGTTGTATGCTTTACGGGCCTAAGCGAGTGAAAGCCTTGCTCAAATATGCCGTGAGGACTAAAGTAAAATAAGCTTGAGTCCTGTTCATCCCACAAACCTCCACATGCAAAACGTCTACTTGCCGTTGAAGGATATTCTTATGAAGTCGTATCAATTGAGTCCGACACAAATTCAAACTTTAGTGCCGCATATGGGAAGTTGTATCGCTTCAGATATGATTACGGTGCAAGGCCTAAAAGTGGCCTACATGTACCGTGAAGAAGCACAATCTAGTGAGGAAAGTGGTTGGGTGTTTTTATCGGGTGAAGAAGGGGATGACTATATTGAAGACCCTGAAAATTTAGGCCTTTATGAGGTCAATGTGATTGCCAACTATGATGCGGACATCATTGCTCACTTAAATGCGCCTGCGGGAAGTCACTTTGCCCGCAATGAACAAGGTGTGTTTGAACGGATCGATTTTGAAGAGATGGATCTGGAATAAGCCTTCAATCTCAGTATCAATGTCTTTTGCCAGCCAGACTGGTTGTGAAACGCACTAGCAATGAGCTTGAAATGCGTCAGACCTGCCCAATCTAAAAGACAGATCAAAGGCTAAGCCTGCACAGAACAGTTGACGGCGAGCCGAGAAAATTAGGGAACCCTGTGAACGAAAACGCGCGAGAACATATCGAAAAAATTTTAGCCAATATGACCACACTGCCGGGCGTTTATCGCATGCTCGGCAAAGACGGTGAACTGCTGTATGTGGGCAAAGCGAAAAATTTAAAAAATCGTGTTTCCAGTTATTTTGTCAAAACCATTGAGCACCCGAAGACGCAGGCTTTGGTGGCGCGTATTTATGACATCGAAACCTTAGTCGTTCGTTCCGAAACTGAAGCGCTGCTGCTTGAACAAAACCTGATTAAGCTGCACCGTCCACCCTATAACATCATGCTCAGGGACGATAAATCCTATGTGTATATCTTTGTCTCTGCCGACAAACCTTATCCACGGATTGCATCAGGTCGGGGCAAAGGCAAACACCAAGTTGGGAAGTTTTTTGGACCGTATCCGAGTGCTTATAATGCACGGGATACTTTGTTGGTTTTGCAAAAACTGTTTAATGTTCGCCAGTGTGAAAATAGCTATTTTTCACAGCGTAAGCGTCCTTGTTTGCAGTATCAAATCAAGCGTTGTTCAGCACCGTGTGTAGGACTTATTAGCCCTGAAGAGTATAAAAATGATGTCGATAACTCGATTCGTTTTTTACAAGGGGACACCAAAGAGCTGAATCAAGAACTGATTGCGAAAATGGAGCAAGCGGCCGAAGCCTTAGAATTTGAAAAAGCGGTGTTTTACCGTGACCGTATGGCACTGTTACGGGATGTCCAGTCTCAACAAGCTATTTATAAGCTCAAAGGTGAGGCCGATATTTTAGCGATTGCCTATCAGGCGGGGGTGACCTGTGTGCAGATTATGCATGTGCGTAACGGGAAAATGCTCGGAGGTAAAAGTTATTTTCCAGATATGCTCGGAGAGGGTTTGGGGCAAATGCTGGCTGACTTCATAGCGAACTTTTATTTCCAAGTGGCAGATGAAGTACCCAGTGAGGTGATTGTAAATGTCGAATTGCCCGATCGAAAAGAACTGGAACAAGCGTTACAACAACATTTTGATAAGAAAGTACAGATTAAACATAGCGTGCGTGAGACACGTGCAGAGTGGTTAGAGCTGGCACAGATGAATGTGCAGCATTCGATCAAAGGGCAATTGGCCAATCACTTTGAGCTGAATGAGCGTTTCCATCAACTTGAACAAGTGGTGGGACGTCCGATTGATCGGATCGAATGTTTTGACATCTCACATACCATGGGTGAAGAAACCGTTGCTTCGTGTGTGGTATTCGACAGTGGCGGCATTCGTAAGCGCGATTATCGTCAGTTTTCAATTCAAGACATTACCGCTGGTGATGACTATGCCGCAATGCGCCAAGCGCTGACTCGTCGTTATAAAAAAGCTATGCTGCCTGATTTACTGCTGATTGATGGTGGCAAAGGGCAGTTGCATATGGCGATGGAAGTCATGCAAGAGCTGGGTTTAGAGGCCTTTATGGTCGGGGTGTCAAAAGGCGAGGGGCGTAAACCGGGCCTTGAAACTCTACACTTTACCGATGGAACTAAAATTCAGTTGCCTGAAGATCATAAAGCATTGCATTTGATTCAACAGGTGCGTGATGAGGCGCATCGCTTTGCGATAACCAAGCACCGAGCCAAACGCGATAAAAAACGGGGTTCATCGATTTTGGAAGTAATTCCAGGTTTGGGACCGAAACGCCGCCGCGATTTGTTGACGCACTTTGGCGGGATTCAAGGTGTGTTAAAGGCTTCCGAGAAAGACTTAACCGTAGTCCCCGGTTTGGGCGAAGTGATGGCCCGCACCATTTATAAAGTCTTGCATGAATAGAACCGAACCGCATCTACTGCGTTGGCAAAAGTGCTCATTGACGCATGGGTCATTGATCATTCACATTGGTTGAATTGTGTTGTAAAGATATGGACGGAATTTAAAACAAGGATGCCACATGTCACTTCAACACAGTTATCAAGCTTTAGCAGAACAAGAATGGATTGATATTCCTACAGGTTGGTTACAGGGACGCACGATCTATGGGGGACTGGTCGCAGGTTTAATGATGCAAAAAGCATTGTTGACTCTTGCCGATGACACGAAGCATTTACTCAGTTGTAGCGTGACTTTTGTTGGCCCAGTACAACAGGCCAAAGTTCGTTTAACCAGCGAGATTTTACGTCAAGGTAAGTCGGTTACGACCTTGGAAGTACGTTTATGGCAAGATGATGCAGTTCAAAGTATTTTGGTGGCAAGCTTTGGGACACAGCGTGAATCGAGTATCCATGTGCATCAAGAACCTGTAGCACCCGCGTTTCCATCGGTTGATGGTCTTACAACAGCGCCGCATCACCCGCTTGCACCTGAGTGTTTTAAGCAGCTGGATATGGTTTGGGTGACAGGGCAGCATCCGTGTACAGCCAGCCCAAAGCCTGACTTTTCTGGCTGGTATCGCTTTAATCCAGACTTACATGAAAATCGAGACATGACCGTAGCCGACCTCATGGTGTCGATGGACATTTGGCCACCAGGGGTGCTACCGATGTTTAAAAGTATGGCACCTGCCAGTTCGCTAACATGGCATTTGACCTATGTGCATCCGCTGAAAAATCAGTTACACGATTGGATGAAATACCACGTTGAAACGCAATATGCTGCGGGTGGATATTCCACCGAAGCCGCTTATTTATGGGATGATCAGAATCGTTTAATTGCAATTTCACGTCAAACAGTTACCGTGTTTGCCTAGTGACACCTTAGGTCAATTCGTATAAAGTGGGCGCTATTAACGATGGATTAAACCTCAAAAAAGTGTGCATTTTCATCGTACATGAGGGAAACAACTGGCGGTGTTTATGACTACAGGTCGCATCCTGAATATTCCTAATATCTTGACCTTGGCGCGTATTGCCTTAATTCCGGTCTTTTTGTTGGTGGCCTATTGGCCCCCTGTAATGGGTATCGCTGAACAAGCGGTAAGTATGTCTCGTCATATTTTGTTGACGTCTATTTTTGTCGTTGCAGCGGTGACAGATTGGTTCGATGGTTATTTGGCGCGGACTTTAAATCAGACCTCTGCATTTGGGCGTTTCTTAGACCCTGTGGCGGATAAATTGATGGTGGCAGCAGCACTGATCGTGTTGGTGCAGTGGAAACCTGAAATTTCGATGGCATTTGCGGCGATTGTGATTATTTCCCGTGAAATTACGGTGTCAGCACTACGTGAATGGATGGCAGAGTTAGGCGCGCGTACCAATGTAGCCGTGTCTACGGTTGGGAAATATAAAACCGCTTTTCAAATGATTGCGATTACCGTGTTCTTACTGAATTGGCAGCCGCTTGAAATGTTGGCTTATGCATTGTTGTATACCGCGGTAATTTTGACTTTGTGGTCGATGTTTATTTACCTCAAAGCGGCTTGGCCTTACTTAAAACAGCCTTAGTTTAGAGGTCGAGAAGCTCCTGAGGGAGCTTTTTTTGTACCTGAGATTCATTAGCTATGCGTTTCTTCCTCAGTATCATCTTCAAAAGTCTTGGCAATTTTTTCAATATTGAGGCTCTTGGCCATGGCATCAAAAATTTCTTTATAGACTCCATCCTGACGGTACAGCGCTTCATGTTCCCCATGTTCAGCAATACAACCTTCCTTCATGACATAGGTATAATCGGCATCGATAATTTGTGACAAACTATGCGAAATAATAATCACCGTTCGCCCTTGTTTGATCTCATCGAGGCTCTGTTTAATTTGCTCGCTAGCAATCGCATCGAGGCTAGCGGTTGGTTCATCCAGAAAAATAATCGGTGGGTTTTTGAGGAACATACGTGCCAGTGCAATGCGTTGTTGTTGTCCACCTGAAAGCATCAGTGCATCGGATTGGTAAGCTGAGGGGAGCTGCAAAATTTGTTCATGAATAGAGGCTTTTTCTGCGGCAGCATAGACCTCTTCATCACTGGCATTGATTTTTCCATAGCGAATATTGTCTAAAATACTGCCCTGAAAAATGTGATTTTTCTGTAAGACGAGGCCAATGTGATCGCGTAAATAGGCGGTGTCGATGTCTTGTAAATCAATTCCATCGAGCTCAATTTTTCCTGCATCAGGCTGATAAAATTTATCTAATAGGCTAATTAAAGTCGATTTTCCTGCACCAGATAAGCCCACCAAAGCCGTGATTTTGTTGGGTCGAATTTCCATGTTGATTTGTTTTAATGCGTGATGACCATTGGGGTAGAAAAAATCGACATTCTTTAGGCTGAATTTTCCCTGAATTGTGGGTTTGAGCGCACCACTTTGCTCGATTTCATCATCTGCTTCTAAAATTTTAAAAAAACTTTCCGCGTAAATCATTGCATCATTCACTTCATCATAAATACGGTGTAATGAACGAATTGGCGCAGAGACATTATTAAACAGCAAAATATGAAACATGATCATGCCAATGCTCATTTGTCCATCGAGTACAAAGTACGCCGTGAGGATGATGATCAGCACAATCCCGATTTGTTCAATAAAGGTCTTTAAGCCATCAAATAAAAAGCTGAGTTGACGCGTTTGCATTTGGTTATCGGTCAGTGCTTTTTGCAGTTTCAGTTGTTTAGTCGACTCAATGGACTCTCGGTTAAAGGACTTAATCACGCTAATCGACTGGATAATACTGAGAATGCCTTGGCTCTTTTTTTCACGGCCATCACGCAGGTTGCGTCGCCATCCGCCCAGTTTCTTAGCTTGTTGGAAGGTCAGCCAAAAGTAAATTGGGATAATACTGGTCGCCACCAAACCGACGTAGATGTTGGCATAGTACATCAGCCCCAGTGCCACAATGGCACTGCTAAAAAGTGGCAAAATATCGATAAAAAAGATTTGTACCAGACGGGTGAGTGAACCAATGCCACGGTCAATCCGTGTTTGTAGCTTACCTGCTTGGTTCTGATCGGCATTAAAAAAGGCCAAACGGTAGCTGAGAAATTTTTCGATAATGCTTTGCGCCAAGTCTTGCGATACCAGAATGCGGAGCTTTTCCCCATAAAACTTTTGACCAAACTGCACCAAGGCACTGATGATTTCTTTACTGAGTAAAATCACAGAAATGGTGATCAAAATGTGTAGGCCTTCGGTCAGTCCTTGGCCTTGTTCGACCAGACGGTTGATACTGTCGACGGCATATTGCAAAGTCAGGGCATTGACCTGCGCGGTGAAGGAACCAATCAGCGTCAGAATCAAGGTCGCAATCACCAATATCCGATAGGGGCGGACAAAGGGGCGAAGCTTTTGAAACAACTGCCAAAGGTTCATACATGCTTCTTTTCATTGTGAAAGTTCACATGAGTGTATGCATAAGGAGGCTAGGCGACAAGCTGTGACTTTGTTTTGATTTGTGTCGTTCTGAATTCAGTTAAACTGTTTGCAGAGGAGGAAAAGTCATGACCTTAGATCTGTTTAGTCCTGAACCGCAAGCAAACTTGCTGCCATTCGATGGGCAGGTGCAGGACATGGGCTTGATTTTAACTGCAGAGCAAAGTGCGAAATATTTGGATTATTTTTTAGCACATTTGGCATGGCAACCTGACGAGGTCGTACTGTATGGCAAACGTTATGTCACGGAACGAAAAGTGGTGTGGTATGGCGATGCCGAGTATCAATATCACTATTCGGGTAGTGCCAAGCAAGCACTGTTATGGCATCCCGCTTTGTTTCGTTTAAAACAACATATTGAGCAACTGGTGGGACATCCATTTAACTCATGTCTAGCTAATTTATATGAAAATGGCAGCCAAGCCGTGGGCTGGCATAGTGATGATGAGCCTTCACTACGTTCGCCGCAGCATGAAAATGTGGTGATTGCCTCACTCAGTTTTGGCGCAACTCGTAAGTTTTGCTTTAAGCACAAGTTTAAACAGGAAAAAATCGAGCTGATGTTGCATAGCGGGCAATTGATCGTGATGCGTGGACAGACCCAGCGCTACTGGAAACATGCTTTGATGAAATCCAGCAAAATCACTGAGCCACGTCTGAATTTAACCTTTCGCTATTTCTATCCAGTGCTTCAAAGCTAAGTTGAGTTAAGCCTCAATATTATGCAGCAGATGACATTTTTGTTCGATCTGTAAGGCGCTATGTCTTAATATTTCAACCATTTTTTTCAGATCGACAAATTCAAACCGATTTTTTGAAGCCAATAAGGTCAGTGCCAACGGTGTATCTTTGGGTGAAAATTTGACTGGTACAGACAGACTGGCAAGGTTGGGGTCGAATTCGCCATTGGAAAAATAATAGCCCTGTTTCTTAATGGCTTTCATTTTCTGTAAAAATTCATCTTGGCTCGCGGCAAAATTGACCTCGGCCAGTTGAGCCGAAAACTTTTGATAATATTCAATAATTTTAGCTTTGCTGAGCTGTGAAATCACTACTTTAGGCGATGAACCCAAATACACGGGACGTGGGCAACCACGCCCATAAGAAAATAACTCAAGGTCTTTAAAGACTTCACCATATAGATCAATACAGTGCTCTGCGTTGAGCTGGGTGAGGATACAGCAAAACTCCGTTCGCTCAACGATGTCTTGCATAAAAGGAATGCTGATTTGTAAGAGTGGGTCTGTGGTTCGAGAGATATAGTCCAACACAGCAATTTGAGAGCCTAAAGTATAGTCACCACTGGTTCCACTTAAGCGCTGTAAAAGTCCTGCGGATACCAATTCCTTTAAATAACGGTAACTGGTGGGCTGTGATAGCCCCAGTTCGGCACTGATGATATCGACATTGATAATCGGGCGTGACACAGAAAAGAGGTCTAAGACAGTGAGAATTTTACCGAAACTTGAAAGTGCCATAAGAACCTACTTAGTCAAAATAAATGCCATTTGAACGACAGTTACTATATAACAAAAACCCTAGACTCGACATGGCTTTCGTTCTGAGCGCATGGCTTTCGTGGACTTTTATCAGCATTTGTAATGCAATAAAAAGGGTAAAATATGATCTTAAAAATATGTAAATTATCATATTAAGATATTTTGATTGACAAAAAACTATATTTTTGGAAAAATTATCATTACAAGTGTCTTTTAATGAATAATGCTTTTGTTATTTATTGAGCTATTTTCTTTCCTTTCAACATGGCGCTGTCTTTGACCATGTCTGTAAAAGACTTCATTTATTTGAATCATTTTTTCATCCGTTTTCGCATGAGGTGAGGGCGAAGTGATGCTGTTTGTCTGAGCAATGCTGTGTGGAAGAATTGTTTAAATGTTGTCATTCAGCGCATTTAGAGATGAATTTATGTTCCTCACCAAACAGTTACTCGCATTCCGTCCAAATAAATTGGACTGGATTTTTGCGACGAAAACCTTTTTGGCAGGCATGCTTTCACTTTATGTCGCATTTTCATTAGATTTAGCTTATCCCATTTGGGCGATTGGAACGGTCTTCGTTATCGCAAACCCATATGCGGGTATGACCTCCTCAAAAAGTCTTTATCGGATGTTGGGAACATTGTTGGGGGCGATTGTTTCGATTGCAGTCACGCCAAACCTGATCAATACCCCAGAATTGTTCACATTATTTTTAGCCACATGGGTCGGGTTTTGTCTATATTTTTCATTGTTGGATCGGACGCCGCGTAGCTATATTTTTATGTTGGCGGGCTATACCACGGTCATTATTTGCTACAACATTGTCTATAACATTGAAACCACTTCCATGTTTGATATGGCGATTGGGCGCTGTATTGAAATCACGGTGGGAGTACTGTGTAGTGCAGTGGTGAATGCGGTACTGTTTCCCATGCATATTGGTCCCGTAGTCAAAACCCGTGTTTCACAGACTTTTCAAGACACCCGAGCGGTTTTTGATCAGATCCTGACAGATGATGTTAAGGCCATTAATTACAGCACTACGCTTAGTCATATCACGCGGGATATTGCCGATATTCATGTGATGGCCGTGCACTTGAGCTATGAAAAATCGACCTTGCAGGGCATGACCAAACCGCTCCAAGAAATGCTGCATCAACTCAGTATGTTGGTGACGAACTTGGTGGCCATGGCCGAGCGAATTCAGCAGTTAGATCACATTGACTCACGCTACCGTCCAGCTTTAGAAAAGGCGCATGCACAGATTGTAAAATTTTTACAAAGTGATCAGGTCATTTTAGAGCAGGACTTAAACCAGCTACCTGAGCAGTTTGAGTCGAGTTTTCAAGCCGTGTTTGATAGTGCCTTGCCACAGCAGCAAGTCATGTTGGCCAGTTTAAAAATGGATGTGCGTCATTTCACCCAAAATATACGTGCTATTAAGTTGATTTGGCAGCGTATCCAACAGGGGGATGACAGCTTACCCGCAATCGTGACCCCGATTAGTACAAACTATCCCAACTTACATCGAGATCATGGCGTAGCCGTGCGTGGCGGAATTTCAGCTTTTATTGTGGTGCTTGTGGCGACTGGCTTTTGGATTATCAGTGGTTGGAAAGCGGGTTTTATGATGGCAGAGATGGCCGCTATTTGTGCCTGTATTCTGACCAGCATGGACAATCCTGTTCCTGCCTTAAAAATCTTTATCCGTGCCAGTCTATATGCGGCGATTATTGTCTTTATTTATGCTTATGGCATCTTTCCGCACATTAGTGCTTTTTGGATGTTGGCTGTGGTGTTGGCCCCTTTTTGTATGTACTGTCTGATGCTGTTTTTACATCCACCACTCACAGGTTTAGCGCTACCTTTGATAATGGGTGTGGTCATGGGCTTAAACCTGCAAAACCGTTATCACCTTGACCAAGTGATGTTTTTTGATGCATCGATTGGGACGGTGCTTGGCCCCATCATTTCTGTCTATGTGATTCACTTGGTGCGTGCGATGTCGCCGGACATTACCGCCAAGCGAATCCTGTCTTTACATTATAAAGCGATACGACAAGCGCTTTATTTACCTTATGGGGTGGAATTTAGAGTGCATTTGCGCAGTATGTTGGATCGGATAGGCGTACTGAATACCAAATTGGTACAGTCCGATCGCTTGAAGCAAAAAATCAATTTGGCTCTGATTGAATCCAGTGCGGTGATTGATTTAACTCGGGTGCAAGAACTGATTGAAAAAATGCCTATGCAGGCCTCTATCACGCTGCATCTACAAGAACTACAAAGCCAAATGGATGCTTATTTTCACGCTAAAGAATTAGACCATAGCGACCTACAGGTCAGACAACACATTTTGGACAAAATTCAGATCATTCAGGCCGAGCTTATACAGCTGCAAGACCTAAGCATTGCTCGGCGTTTGCAAGTTTCACTGAATAATATTCAAAGCAGTCTCTGTCATGCGACATGGGACGAAATGTCTCAAGTCCGTTTGCTGGGAGCATAACGATGGGTGAACTTAATATCTATGGTGTGTATGTGCCAGTTTTGGTCATTCAGGCGGTATTGGCCTACATCGTATTACGGTTACTCATGCGGGTGACCGATCCTTGGGTCGACAAAGGCTGGATTTTTTTACCCAGTATTTTTTATTTATGCCTCTACATTACTGTGCTTGGCGTAGTCCATTGGGGTTTTATCGTGAGCTTTGCCTAAGCGCACATCTGATTGAAATGAATGAGGTAAAATGAAATGGCATCCTTTGATTGGCGTAAACTGAGCCGCCCCATCACTTTAGTGCTGATTGCGGGTATCGCGATCGCGGTGCTCGTGCATCTTTGGCATTATTATAATGCTGAACCGTGGACACGTGATGGGCGGGTTCGTGGCGATGTGATTCAAGTGTCTTCCGATGTATCAGGGTTAGTCACGGAAGTTTTAGTGCATGATAATCAAAGCGTCAAACAAGGGCAGGTGCTGTTTAAAATTGATGTGGCGCGTCAGGCGCTTGATGTGGAACAAGCCAAATCAGACTTGGCTAAAGCCAAAGCCAGTTTGGCTGCTGCCGAAGCGGAGTTGTTTCAAAGCAAAGCCAATTTGACCAAATCACAAGCCAATAATCACTTGGCCGATAAAAATGCAGAACGCTATGCCAATTTGATGGATGGTGCTATATCAATGCAAGAACAAGATCAGATGTTTGCCGTACGAGATCAATCACATGCCGAACATGAACAAATGCAAGCGGCGATTCAGCAGGCCAAAGCCAATATTGCGCAGCAACAGGCATTAATCGATGTAGCCACCAGTAATCTACATTTGGCTGAATTAAACTTGAACCGTTCCGAAGTGGTGGCACCAGCCGATGGCACACTGTCTAATTTTGAGATGAAAGCAGGGAATTATGTCAAAGTGGGGCAGGCGGTAGCGGCATTATTAGATCGCTCACAGCTTTATGTGGTTGGTTATTTTGAAGAAACCAAGTTAAATAAAATATATTTGGGTGCGCCCGCTACGGTACAGTTGATGGGCGACTCAAACATCTTAAAAGGGCATGTGCAGGGGATTGCTTCAGGCATTGAAGATCGTGAACGAACTACAAGTACAGGTTTATTGGCCAATGTAAACCCAACTTTTAGTTGGGTACGTTTAGCGCAGCGCGTTCCTGTGAAAATTGCACTGGATGATATTCCGAAAAATGAATTGGCATTTGTCGCGGGGCGAACCGTGACAGTACATATTACCGAGTCACAGCACTAAATTGACCTCTGTTCATTTCAAAAAAAGCATCCGATGAGGATGCTTTTTTTTGAACGCTATTTGATGTGTTGAGATCCGACTCCAGTCATAAAACCCATGTCATCTGTTTTAAGAAAGTCTTACTTAAGGTGTAAGACCTTCAGGATCGCGATACCAGCTTTCAATAAACAAGGTTGCGGCAAGGCTATCAGCAGAAAGTTTTTTGCCTCGGCCTTGCGCATGATAATGGCTCAGCTCATCACGGGCTGCACGAGTACTTAAGCGTTCATCCACCATCCATGTTTCAATATTGGTTTGATGACGTAAACGACGTGCGAACTTACGTGCTCGAGCAGATAATTCCGACTCGCTATCATCCATATTGAGTGGTAATCCGACTAAAAATACATTGGGTTGATATTGCTTAATAATTTTATGCAGTTCATCCCAATTGGGGATGCCATCTTTCATGGGAAACAAAGCCAAAGGTGTTGCACTTTCAATCAGTGCTTGACCGACTGCCATGCCCATTTTTTGTGTACCAAAATCAAATGCCATAATCATTTGAGGTGTGTTTAAATCAGGCATGTCCAATCTCAGAAGACAACCAGGTTCGGTCCAGCCCGAGCTTTTTATAGGCAGCGTCCCAACGGTCGTCATAAGGAATATTAAAAATCAAATCCATATCAGCATCGCAGACTAGCCAATCACCACGAGACAGCTCATCTTCCAATTGGTTTTTGGTCCAACTGGTATAGCCCAAAGCAATTTGATAGCGACCCACACCTTCATTATGCGCAATCGCATCTAAAATATCTTTAGACGTGGTGATACAGATATTTTCCCCCACCGCAATGGAAGAGTGCCATGTCGGCTGACCCGTATGTAAGACAAAGCCAGCTTCTGGACGCAAAGGCCCACCTTGGAGAACATCATGTGGTCGTACGTGATCGGCTTCAATTTCAAGATCATTGAGCAGTTCTTTGACTGAAAGTCCTGAAGGGCGGTTGATGATGATGCCTTGAGCACCTTCCTCATCGTGTCGGGCCAAATAAATCACGGTATGGGCAAAGACTTCATCTGCCATATCGGGTGGGGCAATGAGACAGCGATGCGTCAGATATTGTTTGCTCACCTAAAGGCTTCTCCTTGAAATTAAAATGCTTCTAGTCAAATGTTGTTATCTACCACGTTACTAGACTAATGCACTTTCTCCAAATCTTTTTTTGTGATCCAGTCTACATAAATTAGGCGGATTGAAACTTCAACTGACGTAATTGCTTGGCATGTTGTAGTGTAGTGTCATTGATTTCAACGCCGCCTGTCATGCGTGCGAGCTCATCGATACGCTCATCTTCTTCTAAGTTTAAAATGGTGCTACTGGCAGGGTCGGTCTGACGTTTTTTCACCAACAAGTGCTGGTCGGACTGTGCTGCAACTTGAGCTTGGTGGGTAATACACAGAATTTGCACATGCGAACCCAAGTCGGCCAAGAGACGACCAACAATTTCGGCTGTGCCACCGCTAATACCGACGTCAATTTCATCGAAGACTAAAACTTCAGCTTCAGTTTTTTCAGCATTCATCACTTGCATCACCAACGCGATACGTGACAACTCCCCCCCTGAGGCAACTTTGGCTAATGGTTGCGGTGGGATGCCTTTGTTGGCGGTGAACAGTAATTGAATAAAACTTAGACCTTCACTAGAAACCTGCTCCATTGGTTCAAACTTAAACTCAAAGTGCGCTTCAGGCAGAGCCAATTGTTTGACCTGTTCGGTTAAATGTTTCGCCAATGGTGCGGCTGCATCGCGACGAATTTGGTCGAGGTGTTGGGCTTTATTTAACAGGTCCTGATGTGAGACTTCAACTTGCTCGGCAAGCGTTTCTGGATCTTCTAATAAATGGAGTTGTGCCAGTTCAGATTGCCATTGTTCATGCTCTTGTTTTAAGTGTTCTGGCTGCGTGCGGTACTTACGGGCAAAACGGTGGAACATCTCAAGCTGGGTGTTCAACTCTTCCATACGTTCTGGGTCATAACTTTGACGGTCAATAAACTGACGGAGATTAGCCGTGGCATCGTCAAGCTCACTTTGTGCATTCAGCAAAGAAGTATGAATCTCGGCCAACTGTTCACTGCGTCCTGCATGTGATTCTAAGCGGCGAATGATGCTGGAAATTTCTTGATTAATATTTTGTTCAGCATCATCTAAGGCCGTAACAGCATAACTACAGTCCTGCATGATATTTTCATGATGCGACAAGCGGTCGAACTCTTGTTCAATCTCTTTATAGTCGATTTGCACCACATCTTCGAGTTCTTCTAATTGTAAACTCAAAGTATCTATACGCTGTTTACGCGTGGCTTGAGCATCCAATGCTGCTTGGTGCTGACGAATGTCTTTTTGCCATGTGCTATAGGCTTCACGCACAGCTTGCGCTTCTGGGTAGAAGTTATGATAGAGGTCTAACCAGCGTCTTGGATAAGGCGGCTCTAATAGCTGTTGTTGACTGTGTTGACTATACAGTTGTACCAGCAAACGCCCGATTTCTTTCAATTCAGCTAAGCTACTCGGACGACCATTAATCCATGCTTTGCTACGGCCAGTGGCAAAAATAACCCGTCTTAGATGAATTTCTCCTGACTCATCATCTAACTCATGTGCCTTTAGCCATATGGCTTCAGGGCTGTGCTCTTGATAGCTGAAAATAGCCGTGACATCGGCTTTGTCTGAACCGAAACGGACATAGTTGGTGTCAGTACGTTCTCCCAGACAGGCGGACAGAGCATCTAGCAATAATGATTTGCCTGCACCTGTTTCCCCAGTCAGGACATTAAAACCTTGATCGATATCAAGTGCTAAGTGATCGGCTAAAGCAAAATTAATTAAAGTTAAATGTGTCAGCATAAACGCATCCGAGCTGCGAAAAGTTTTAGTTTAAGATAGTGAAGTTTTATTCAGCCGACAAGACGGCAACGCTATTCGTTTTGTGCAAAGTCGGCTTATTTTAACGTGAATCTGAAAGTCGACCTAGCAGATTTTTTTAAATCCGACTGTTATAGCAAGCACAGCACAAACTTGTGGGTATGCGGTGTATACAGAAAGAGCACGACTCAGGGAATGATCGCATTGGCAAAAAACAAGCCAAAATGGGCTAGAAATTGAGGCAATTGTACGATGGTCGGACTTTAACAAAATATTGATTGAGGGGAATAAAACATCGATTGATTAGTTAATCGCACATCTTTAAACTAGCGAATCAATACGAATATAAATGCGCATTATCTGGAGTGTACGCATGTCAACTCAGTTCGACCATGTCTCTGTCATTAAAAAATCCAATGTTTATTTTGGCGGTTTATGCATCAGTCATACTGTGCAATTTGAAGATGGCACCAAAAAAACGTTAGGGGTTATTCTTCCGACAGAGCAAGCTTTGACGTTTGAAACACATGTGGCAGAGCGTATGGAAATTATTTCAGGCGAATGTCGTGTACAAATTGCAGACAGCGAAGAGAGTGAATTGTTCCGCGCAGGTCAGTCTTTTTATGTGCCTGGCAATAGTCGTTTTAAAATTGAAACTGACGACGTGTTGGACTACGTGTGCCATTTAGAAGGCTAAGCCTTCAACTGATACTCGCCAAGTAATTTCAAGCGAAATCGGTTAAACTATCTGTTGCACAGCAATCCTGTAAAGTCAGCTTTACAGGATTTTTATTTTTGGCACATCGTGTCGATGGTCATTTATCTTTTAGAGGTCCTACATGGCTAAACCTGAATATTTCTATGGCGTTCATTCGGTGGAGTCATTGTTGGAACTTGAACCTGAACGCGTACTAACGCTTTTTACTTTAAAAGGGCGTGATGACCAGCGTTTAAAGCGTGTGCTTGAGTTGGCTGAACCGTTTGGTATTAGCGTACAACAAACCGGTCGTGATCGATTAGAAAAAATGGCGGGCTTGCCATTTCACCAAGGGGTTGTGGCTGCGGTCCGTCCTAATCCAGTTTTCAATGAAAAAGATTTAGAAGCCTTACTGAAACAATCGCCAAATTGTTTATTGCTGGGTTTAGACCAAGTCACCGATCCGCATAACCTCGGCGCATGTATCCGTACCGCGGCTGCAATGGGCGTTGAGGCCGTGATTGTGCCTCGTGATCGTTCTGCAAGTTTGACCCCGACCGCGCGCAAAGTTGCGGCAGGTGGTGCTGAAAAAGTTAAATTTATCCAAGTGACCAATTTGGCTCGGACTTTAGCGCAAATTAAAGATGAGTTTAATGTGCGTGTGGTCGGTACCATGTTGGATGAAAAAGCCTTGCCGCTACAACAGTTCGATTTTACTGGAACGGCTGTATGTGTGGTGATGGGTGCTGAAGATACTGGTCTGCGTCCCATTACCCAGTCTCAATGCGATCAAACGGTTTATATTCCGATGGCAGGAAATCTACAAAGTTTGAATGTCAGTGTAGCAACGGGTATGGCTTTGTATGAAGCATGCCGTCAACGTAATGTCTAAGATTTTTTAATTCCTGATTCAATGTAAGCCCAATGATGACCCCTCAAAAACAAGGCTATGTCTTTATTGCCATCACCATGTGTATTTGGGGGGGATTTACCTTAACGGCTCGGCTCAGTGCCAATTGGGGCATTGGTGCGTGGGACATTACCGCCTTACGCTTTCTGTTGGCGTTTTGCATCTTAATGCCGATCTTGATCTATAAAAAAGATACCGCCTTTTTGTGGAAGAAAGAGCCTTTTATTTTGGCGATGATTGGTGGGGTGTGTTATTGCATCACCGCTTATAGCGCTTTTCATTATGTGCCTGCGGCACATGCTGCGATCTTTCTCAATGGCTGCATTCCGCTTTGCACGGCTGTCGCAGCTTATCTGCTATTTCGACAACCGTTTGACCGGCATACTTGGCTCAGTCTCAGTATTATGTTGCTCGCACTGACGGCCATGAGTGGGCTGATGTATCAAGAAACAGGTATCGCCTTTAGTTTAGGCGATGGCTTATTTTTCCTCAGTGCTGTGTTGTGGGGAACATTTACTGTTTTATTGAGACAATGGAAACTGTCAGCATGGCATTCTATGGCAGGTGTTGCGATTTGGGCTGCGATTATTTTTGTGCCGATTTATGTTTTATTCCTACCCAAAACCATAGCGCATGTGCAACCTGTGCAATTGATTGCTCAGGTGGTATTTCATGGCGTGTTTGTGGTCATCGTGGCGACCCTCACTTATGTGGAAGCCATTAAGCGTTTGGGTGCATTTAAAACAGGCAGTATTGTGACTTTAGCGCCTTTTATTGCTGCGATTATTGCGGTTCCTTTGCTCAATGAGCCTTTGAGTGTTGCGATTTTATGTGGTCTTGTGGGAATGGGGATCGGGGCCTTACAGCCATGGCGTTGGATACGGCAGGACAGTTTCAAAGCCCAACTCGCACAACAAAAAAAGCAGTCATAATCGACTGCTTTTTTAGACTTCTGAATGGGCCAAATACTTTAAATGCAAAGGTCTGAGCTGTGCGTATAAGTGTTCCAAGTGTCCATCATTTACCACGATATCATCGGCCAACGCTTGTTTTTGTTCACGGGACATTTGCGTTTCAATGATGGTTTGAATTTGCTCAATGGTTTGATGGTCGCGCTGTGAAGCGCGGAGAATCTGGATATCAATTGAAGCATCGATCAGAAGCGTATGTTGCGTCAGCTCATGCTGATTGGTTTCAAAAAGTAGTGGTGAAACCAAAATCGCATATGGGCTGGTTGCAGCTTGTAATTGTTGCATGATGGAGTGACGAATTGCAGGGTGGGTGATCTTTTCCAATTGCTTACGGGCAGACGGGTCCTGAAAAATGTGTTCACGTAAAGCGCGTCGATTCAGTTCACCATTGTCCAGTAAGGCCCACTCGCCGAAGCTGCTTCGAATTTGCTGAAGTGCAGGCTGACCTACGGCAACAATTTCTCGAGCAACGACATCGGCATCGACTACTTGTATGCCTTGTTGTTCAAACCAGTGGCTTGCGGCAGATTTTCCACTGCCAATCCCGCCTGTCAGACCTAAAATAAATGACATATTATATTTTAATTGCCTAAATATATTTTCATAATTTGCTCACCCCACAGAAAGGCAATCCAACCTGCGATGGCAATATATGGACCAAAAGCAAAAGGCTGATTTTCTTTGCGCACTTTGAGCAGAATGATGCCGATAATGGCACCTACGAAAGAGGAAAGTAGCACAATCAGCGGCAGCAGCAAAGGGCCCATCCATGCGCCTAAAGCAGCAAGTAACTTAAAGTCGCCATAACCCATACCTTCCTTACCTGTGATGAGCTTA
This sequence comes from Acinetobacter sp. CAU_H_29a_1, assembly GCF_058599505.1. Taxonomy (NCBI): domain Bacteria; kingdom Pseudomonadati; phylum Pseudomonadota; class Gammaproteobacteria; order Moraxellales; family Moraxellaceae; genus Acinetobacter; species Acinetobacter sp. CAU_H_29a_1. The sequence goes on along the minus strand of NZ_CM178655.1, from coordinate 3,203,001 downwards.
AACAGATAGTAGACAATCCATAAGCATAAAAAGCCAATGATATAGCCCCAAATAGCCGCTGTTGGTGTGGTGTAAATCGCATAACTATTGACCCCTAAACCCAGAGCTGCAAGGGTGAGGGTATAGCGATCAGGTAAAAGTTGAGTGTCAAAATCAATAAAAGTTAAGGCGATTAAAATGTAAGTGAGTACGAGACCAAACAACATTTGGATTGTTGGGCCAAAGACTGCAACCACGACCAATGCACAAATGGCGGTCAGGAGTTCAATCGCAGGGTAGCGAATACTGATCGGGTTATGGCAAGTGCCACACTTTCCTCGTAGCAGTAACCAACTCATCACAGGGACATTTTGATACCAGCGTATGGCACTTTTACATTGGGGGCAGGTCGAGGCAGGCTTGCTCAACGAGAGTTTCGTTTCATCAATAATAGGCTGTTCAGGATGAAGCAGAAGTTGGCAGTCGGTGCGCCATTCTTGTACCATCATTTTTGGAGTGCGATAGATCACTACATTCAGGAAACTACCAATGCACAAACTAAAAACTCCAACGGCAAAATACAGCGCCATTGGAGTATTGATCAGATAGGAAATTATTTCTTGCATTAAACCACAGAACCCATTTGGAAGATTGGTAGATACATGGCAATTACTAGGCCACCCACAAGTACACCCAAGACTGCCATGATCAGAGGTTCCATCATTGCTGTTAAGCCATCCACCGCATTATCGACTTCGTTTTCATAGTGAGTGGCAACTTTATCCAGCATGGCATCGAGCGCACCAGATTCTTCACCAATCGCTACCATTTGTACTGCCATTGATGGGAATTTATTGGTGGCACGCATCGCGAATTGAAGTTGTTGCCCTGTTGCGACATCTTCACGGATCTTCATCACAGCTTCTTCATAGACTACGTTATTGGTTGCACCCGCGGTAGATTCGAGGGCATCAATTAAGGGTACACCCGCAGCAAAGGTGGTAGACAGGGTGCGGCTATAGCGCGCGATAATTGCTTTATAGACTAAATCACCAAAAATCGGGGCTTTCAGTGCAGCTTTATCCAACATGTCACGAAACTTTTTACTACGCTTTTTGGTTTCGAGTAAAGCTGTAATCACAACACCAACGACAATAATCAAAATGAACCAGTATTTCTGCATCCATTCAGACATATTTACCACCATTTGGGTGAATGCAGGTAAGTCTGCACCAAAGGAGCTGAATAAATCTTGGAACACTGGGACAACTTTGACCATCAAAATAATGGTCACGATCACCGCAACCACAACGACGGTTGCTGGGTATTTCATGGCTTTTTTAATTTTTTGCTTTAACAATTCACTTTTTTCTTTATAGACCGCTACACGGTCCAGCATGGTCTCAAGCGCACCTGATTGTTCGCCTGATTCAACTAATGAACAGAATAAGTTGTCGAAATATTGCGGATATTTTTTGAGTGCTCCCGCAAAGGTATTACCGCCTTCAACTTCACCTTTAATGCCGAGGACAACTTCACGCATAGATGGGTTTTCTAGGCCTTCAGCCACAATTTCAAAACCTTGAACCAGCGGTACACCCGCTTTCATCATGGTTGCGAGCTGTCGAGTGAAAATCGTGATGTCCAGTGTGGTCACTTTTTTCTTCATTATCCCTTCAAGAATATTCTTTTTCTTTTCTCGAATACTCTTGATGGTAATCCCTTGTTTGCGCAAAGTAACTTTGGCGAGGGCGAGATTACGTGCAGGCAATTCCCCTTTAATTTTTGCCCCTTTACGATCAATCCCTTCATAATTGAAGGTTGGCATCATCTGTGCTTTTTTGACAGCCATGCATTTATCCTTATTCTTTCAATATTTCAACTATTCGCTGGTTACACGATTCACTTCTTGTAAGGAAGTGACCCCCTGCATAACCTTGAGTAAACCTGAACGACGTAAATTGTTAAATCCTAATTTTGCAGATGCTTCCGCAATCTGTAAGGCATTGCCATCTTCCATAATAATTTTTGAAATTTCTGGCGTGACTTTCATGACTTCATAAATACCAACACGCCCTTTATAACCTTCACGGCACTCAGCACACCCCACCGGTTGATAAACTTTGAAGTCTGGATCTTTGATATCTGTGGAAGTAAAGCCCATTTCGAGCAAGCTTTGTTCAGGAATATCGACAGCGGCTTTGCATTGGCTGCATAAGCGGCGTGCCAAACGCTGTGCAATCACCAAATTGACCGAGGTCGCAATGTTAAAAGATGGAACCCCCATATTACGTAAGCGGGTCAGGGTTTCAGGTGCACTATTGGTGTGGAGTGTCGACATGACCATGTGACCTGTCTGTGCGGCTTTAATCGCGATTTCAGCTGTTTCAAGGTCACGAATCTCACCCACCATCACAATATCAGGATCTTGACGTAAGAATGACTTCAGCGCAGCAGAGAAGGTGAGGCCGACTTTATTGTTCACATTGACCTGATTAATACCTTCTAAGTTAATCTCAACAGGGTCTTCCGCAGTTGAAATATTGGTGTCTTCTTTATTTAGAATATTCAAACCTGTATATAGCGATACCGTTTTACCAGAACCTGTCGGGCCAGTAATTAACAACATGCCTTGGGGTTTGTCTAAAGCCTGCATAAATAGGTCTTTTTGGTCTGGTTCATAACCTAAAGCATCAATTCCCAGCATAGCACTGGATGGATCGAGAATACGCAGAACCAGTTTTTCACCAAACAAGGTTGGAAGTGAGTTGACACGGAAGTCAATGGCTTTGCTTTTCGACAGCTTTAATTTAATCCGGCCATCTTGTGGAACCCGTTTTTCAGAAATGTCCATTTGTGACATGACTTTCAAACGTGAGGCAAGACGAGTCGCCAGTTGTAATGGCGGACTGGCAATATGACGCAGAACTCCATCTACACGGTAACGAACACGGTAAGATTTTTCATAAGGCTCAAAGTGTAAGTCTGAGGCGCCCATACGAATCGCATCGATCAGTAATTTATTGATGTATTTGACGATCGGAGCTTCATCCCCTTGAGGTGAGTCATCTTGTTCGTCATTGGAGTTCTGAGGGTCTTGCTCTAAGTCTAAATCAATATCTTCATCAGAAAATTCAAAGCTATCGGCTTGCGCGAAATTTTGTTCGATTAGTTTTTCAAGCTGAGGATGTTCAACAATAATCGCTTCAATGTTCATTTTAGAATTGAAACGAATCGCGTCCATCGCATCCATGTTGGTTGGATTGCTAGTGGCGATATAGAGGATATTGCCACGACGGTAAATCGGCAACACACGATGCTTGGTGATAAGTTTGTCTTCGACCAGATCCCGTAGAATTTGTACAGAATCATAGACACTTAAGTCAAAAACAGGCTCGCCAAACTCTAAAGAAATCGTTTCAGCGATCATTTGTGGGGAGAGTTTATGATTTTCAATCAGATAAGGAACGATGTCTTGCTGAGCTTTTTTTGCAGAGAGCATTGCCAGCTGCATATTTTCAGCAGTCATGCGTCCGTCTTCGACTAAGCGTCGAATGAAGCCTGTGAACTTAGGCAAACCATTTGATACTGACATTCCCCAGATCCTTAACTTCTCAATTGTTTATAATTGGTATCGTAAAATTATACTTTTGTTGCACAAAAATACCATATCTGAAAGTGTTGTCACCACCTTAATATCGATTAAAAGCATGAACTGGTCGTGATAGCAGGCGATTTTTTTTACAAAAAGATGTCTTTATTTTCATTCGTGTTATTTTGATTGCCGAAGAAATTCTAGAAGAAAACTATCTTTGAAAAATAAATACCGTGTAGAATGAGGCCGTTTTAATGAACTGTTTTGAATAGGGTGCTGTATGTCGGGTTCGACGATTAAGCCATGGGTTGTCGGCAATTGGAAGATGAACCCAATGCAGGCAGATGCCAAGCAATTGCTTCAAGAATTTAAACAGCTCTTGCAAGAGAATGAAATAGCAGAAGAAAAATGTAATATTGGACTTGCGCCTGTAATGCTGGCTTTGACTTCAACGCAGGCTGAATTGGCGAATGCTGCACGTTCAGTTTTTACTGTGGCGCAAGATGTTTCGCGTTTTGGCAACATGGGTGCATATACCGGTGAGGTGAGTGCAGAGCTGCTTAAAGATAGTCAAATTGAATATGTTTTAATTGGTCACTCAGAACGTCGTGAATATTTTGCTGAAAGTGCAGCAATTTTAAATGCGAAAGCTCAAAATTCCTTAAATGCGGGTTTAAACGTCATTTACTGTGTAGGTGAAAGTTTAGAGCAGCGTGAGTCTGGTCAGGCAGAAGTAGTGGTTTTACAACAAATTTGCGATTTAGCCAGTGTGGTAACGGCAGAGCAGTGGCCACATATTGTGATTGCCTACGAGCCGATTTGGGCCATTGGTACAGGAAAAACCGCTTCACCAGAAGACGCGCAAACCATGCATGCTAAAATCCGTGAAGGCCTCACCCAAATTACCAGCCATGGCGCGAACATGGCCATTTTATATGGTGGTAGTGTAAAAGCTGAAAATGCAGTAGAGTTAGCGGCCTGTCCAGATATCAATGGTGCACTCGTCGGTGGGGCATCTTTAAATGCAACGTCGTTTTATAAAATTGTCGAAGCATTTGCAAATACAAAATAATTAGGAGTTCAGCATGCAAACTTTTGTGCTGGTAGTACATATTATCTTAGCTGTGTTGATGATCGTGCTGATTTTGGTCCAGCATGGTAAAGGTGCAGATGCTGGTGCTTCGTTTGGTGGTGGCGGTGCTGCAACTGTATTTGGTGCATCAGGTTCAGGTAATTTCTTGACGCGATTGACTGCGGTTTTGACGGCCTTGTTTTTTATCACCAGTTTGTCACTTGCTGTGTTTGCCAAAAAGCAAACCACAGATGCCTATAGCTTAAAGTCAGTGCAAACGACAAGTTCTGCACCTGCACAATCGACTGAAACTTCGCCAGCTGCACCTAAAACAAGCGAATAATTGGAATTAGTCCTTTCTTTTTTGTGACGATGCTACTAGAATGCGTCACAGCTGCGGTGGTGGTGGAATTGGTAGACACGCTACCTTGAGGTGGTAGTGCTTTCGGGCGTGGGGGTTCAAGTCCCCCCTTCCGCACCAACTTATGAATCCAGAAGATTAAGTTGGTGTATGCAGCAAATTCTGTTGATGCGGGATGGAGCAGTCTGGTAGCTCGTCGGGCTCATAACCCGAAGGTCGTTGGTTCAAATCCAGCTCCCGCTACCAATCAATCTTATTTTAGAAGCAAACTAAAGTGAGTAACTTAAGTGATTAAGTTAAGAATATTTTTGCGTTTTGTTGCGGGATGGAGCAGTCTGGTAGCTCGTCGGGCTCATAACCCGAAGGTCGTTGGTTCAAATCCAGCTCCCGCTACCAATCTTATTTTAGATGCAAACTAAAATAAGCAGTTTAAGTGATTAAATTGAATAATTTTTGCGTTTTGTTGCGGGATGGAGCAGTCTGGTAGCTCGTCGGGCTCATAACCCGAAGGTCGTTGGTTCAAATCCAGCTCCCGCTACCAATTTGATTTAGGTGCAACTAAATCAGAGCAAGTACGAAGTATTTAGATTGAAAAATAGTTCATATTTGTATATAATTTTTGCACGTTGATGCGGGATGGAGCAGTCTGGTAGCTCGTCGGGCTCATAACCCGAAGGTCGTTGGTTCAAATCCAGCTCCCGCTACCAAGTTTCTAAAAAGAGGCTCACAACAAGGTGGGCCTTTTTGCACAGTGGATATTAATTTTCTGTGCAATAATTGGGGCGATTACGCCCTTTTTTATTGGCTATCGTGTAGTGTCGATGTGAGCCGGATACGGTGAAAGTCAAAGTGTCATGTTCCACTACTACTATAGTTTGTATTGGCTTGTAGTGGTCTGTTTCGGCCATTGAATCGCACAAAAATGACGAGAGTAAATGAAGCTATCAAATAAAACTCAAGCACTCCAAGACTTAATTGCTCCTGCAGTGCAAGCCTGTGGTGTTGATCTTTGGGGGATTGAATTCCTTCCTCAAGGAAAACGTTCTTTATTGCGCATTTATATCGACAAAGCTGTCGACGAAAATGCAGAACCCATCATCAATGAAGATGGTGAAGAAGAGCAGGGCCGTGGCATCGGTGTACAAGACTGTGTACGCGTGACCCAGCAAGTCGGCGCAATGATGGATGTCCATGATCCAATTTCAGGTGAATATGCACTTGAAGTGTCATCTCCGGGTTGGGATCGTCCATTTTTCCAACTTGAACAATTACCTGCATATATTGGTCAACAGATCGCTTTCCGTTTGATCAGTGCAGTCGATAACCGTCGTAAATTCCAAGCTAAATTGGTTGCTGTAGATCTTGAAGCTGAAATGATTCAAGTCGAAGTGGAAAAGCAACAGGTGCTTGAAATCGATAGTAATAATATTGATAAAGCCAATTTGGTCTATCAAGATTAATTCATTTAATAAATAAGAATCTGAACGAATAGGTGGCTTATGGCACGTGAAATTCTTACCGTAGTTGAAACGGTTAGTAATGAAAAAGGTGTACCTCGTGAAGCGATTTTCGAAGCCTTAGAACAAGCGCTTGTTGCTGCGACTAAAAAGAAATTTTACGAAGGAACAAACTCTGAAGAAGCTCAGCTTCGTGTAGAGATTGATCGTAAAACGGGCGAATACAGCACTTTCCGTCAATGGGAAGTGGTTGCGGATGAAGATCATGAAATGCCAGCATGTCAAGATGCGATTTCTGATGTTGATCCTGCACAATGGTCGATTGGTGATATTCGTGAGCTTGAAGTGCCTTCAATTGACTTCGGTCGTATTGCGGCGCAAATTGCAAAACAAGTGATTGTTCAAAAGATACGCGAAGCTGAACGTGCGCTGATTGCAGATGCCTACGAGTCTAAAGTGGGTGAGTTGATCTACGGTGAAGTGAAAAAGCAAACCAAAGATGGCTTTATCATTGACTTAGGTGACAATGCTGAAGCGTATCTTGCACGTGAAGAAATGATTGCAAAAGAAATTTTGCGTCCGAAGCAACGTGTAAATGCGATTTTGTTCAATGTGAATCGTGAAGGTCGTGGTGCTCAACTACAATTGTCACGTGCCAAGCCTGAAATGCTCATCGCTTTGATGAAGAAAGAAATTCCTGAAATTTCTGAAGAAATCATTGAGATTAAAGCGGCAGCGCGTCAACCTGGTGTTCGTGCTAAAATTGCTGTGAAAACCAATGATCATCGTATTGATCCAGTGGGTGCATGTATTGGTATGCGTGGTACACGTATCCAAGCAGTTCAGCAAGAATTGAACGGTGAGCGTATTGATGTTGTTGTATGGTCTGATGATCCTGCACAGTACATTGCAAGTGCTTTAGAGCCAGCAGATGTATCGGGTATTGTGATTGATGAAGAAGAACGTACAGCGGACATTATTTTCGCAACTAGCGATCAATTAGCGCGTGCGATTGGTTCACAAGGTCAAAACGTACGTTTAGCCTCTGAACTTACAGGCTACAAACTCAACATGATGCTTGAAGATGAGTATCATGCTCGTCAGCAAAATGAAGCACAACAATACTTAGACCTATTTGTATCGCGTCTAGATATTGAAGAAGATTTGGCAATGGCATTGGTTGAAATGGGCTTTACTTCTTTAGAAGAGATTGCTTATGTTCCAGCTGAAACATTTGACGAAATCGAGCTAGATGCTGAAGTTGTTGAATTACTTCAAAGTCGTGCCAAAGAAGTTACATTGGCTGATGCATTACAGCAGCAAGAAAACATCCAAGATCCAAGCGCGGAACTCGTTGCAATGGAAGGGATGACGCAAGAGATTGCTTATGCACTTGCAGCACGTGGTGTCATCACAATTGATGACTTGGCTGACCAAGCGACTGACGATATTGCTGATATTGAAAGTCTAGGTACAGAGAAAGCAGGTCAACTTATTATGAAAGCGCGCGAATCATGGTTTAACTAGGAGATCTACATGACGGATAAGACGATACAAGAGTTAGCTCTCAGTGTGAACCGCCCTGTTGAGAAGGTCCTAGAGCAGGTTCGTGATGCTGGTTTACCACAGCGTAAATCGGACGATATAATCTCTACTGAACAACAAGATGCCCTCGTGCACCATTTGAAGAAAATTCATGGTCAAAACGATGGTCAGGCAGGAAAAATCACGTTGAAACGTAAAACGACCAGTACCGCTAAAGTAGCGAGTACTTCAGGTAAGGCAAAAACGATTAATGTAGAAGTTCGCAAGAAACATACATTTACCAAGCCAGATCCAGAACAAATTAAAGCGGAAGCTTTGGCAAAAGCGCAAGCTGAGCAACAAGCTCGTGCGAACGTTCAAGCTATGGTTGAACCTAAAGCTGAAACTCCAGCAGTAAATAAAGCAGCTGCAAACTTTGAAGCAATGCGTGCTGCTGCAAAGCAAGAAACGACGAAGCAAGAAGTTGCGAAAGCTGCGGTAGTTGTGAAGCGTAAATCAAACAATAAGCCTGTGGTTAAAGCACAAGTTAAAGTTGTTGAAACACCTGAACAGAAAAAAGCACGTGAAGCTCAAGCCGCTCAATTAAAAGCGACCGAAGAAGCAGCACGTCGTAAGGCAGCTGAAGAAGCGCAGCAACGTACACTTGAACAAATGCGTCAAATGGCATCTAAGTATTCTAACGAAGATGCAACTGCGACCATTCGTGTTGTGGATGATTCTCCACTTGCTGCGGGTCTAGTTGGCCAAGCATATGAAGATTCATTTGCGAAAGAAGACCGTGACATCAAACGTGGTACCAATACACCAAGTACACGTGCACCGAAAAAAGGTGGTCGTCGTGGTCAGGAAGAGCAAAGTTTCAGCAAGCAACCTAAACGTGGTCTGAAAACAAGTCAGGCTGGTAAACATGGTTTTGAAAAACCAGTTAAGAAACAAGTTTATGATGTTGAAATTGGCGAAACTATTGTTGTTGCAGATCTTGCAGCAAAAATGGCGATTAAAGTACGTGAAGTAATTAAATCACTCATGAAAATGGGTGAGCTGGTTACTCAGAACCAAGCGATTGAGCAAGAAATTGCTGCATTGATCGTAGAAGAAATGGGTCATAACCCTGTTCTTGTATCGGATACGCAAGCTGAAGATAACTTACTTGAAGCAGCTGAAGGCGCGCGTGGTGCTCAATCTACACGTGCACCAGTGGTGACCATCATGGGGCACGTTGACCATGGTAAAACATCGCTTCTTGATCGTATTCGTCGTGCGAAAGTTGCTCAAGGCGAAGCGGGCGGTATCACACAGCATATCGGTGCGTACCACGTTACAACTAACAAAGGTATGATCACTTTCCTTGATACCCCTGGACATGCTGCATTTACTGCAATGCGTTCACGTGGTGCGAAAGCGACTGATATCGTGGTTCTTGTTGTAGCAGCAGATGATGGTGTTATGCCACAAACTGCGGAAGCAATTGATCATGCACGTGCAGCTGGTACACCAATTATTGTTGCAATCAACAAAATGGATAAAGAATCGGCTGATCCAGATCGCGTATTGAACGAATTGACAGTAAAAGAAATCGTGCCAGAACAATGGGGCGGTGATGTACCTGTTGCAATGGTTTCAGCACATTCTGGTCAAGGTATCGATGAGCTTCTAGATTTGATTTCAATCCAAGCTGAATTGCTTGAATTGAAAGCATCTGAAGAGGGTGCTGCACAAGGTGTCGTGATTGAAGCACGTGTAGACAACAGCCGTGGTGCGGTAACGTCTATCCTTGTTCAAAACGGTACATTGAAAGTAGGTGACCTGGTTCTTGCGGGTGCATCTTACGGTCGCGTTCGTGCAATGACAGATGAAAACGGTAAACGTATTCAATCTGCAGGTCCTTCAATTCCAGTTGAAATTTTAGGTCTACCTGAAGCGCCAATGGCGGGTGATGAAGTTCTTGTTGTAAGCGATGAGAAGAAAGCACGTGAAGTTGCTGATGCGCGTATGGATCGTGAACGTCAAAAACGTCTTGAGCGTCAAAGTGCAATGCGTCTTGAAAATATCATGGCGTCTATGGGCAAGAAAGATGTGCCTATCGTCAATGTGGTATTGAAAACTGATGTACGTGGTACATTGGAAGCATTACATGTTGCTCTTGCTGACCTTGCAACAGACGAAGTTAAAGTTCGTATCATTGGCTCAGGTGTTGGTGCGATCACTGAATCTGACGTGACACTAGCTGAATCTTCTGAAGCAGTTCTTCTTGGCTTTAACGTACGTGCGGATAACGCAGCGCGTCAAAAAGCGGATGCTGACGGCATCGATATTCGTTACTACTCAATCATCTATCAATTGATTGATGATGTGAAAGCAGCGATGAGCGGTAAGCTTGCTCCAGAACACCGTGAAACAATTCTGGGTGTGGCTGAAGTACGTGAAGTGTTCCACTCAAGTAAGTTTGGTGCAGCAGCAGGCTGTATGGTACTTGAGGGTATGTTACATCGCAATAAACCAATTCGTATCCTTCGTGATGACGTGGTTGTGTTCCAAGGTGAGCTTGAGTCACTTCGTCGCTATAAAGAAGTGGTTGAAGAAGTTCGTGCAGGTATGGAATGTGGTCTTGCGGTTAAAGGTTATAAAGACATCAAAGAAAAAGACAAGATCGAAGTCTATGATGTTCAATTGATCAAACGGAGTCTTTAATGGCGGGTAGTCAACGTCTTAAGCGCATGGCGGATACAGTACAACGTGAGTTGTCTGAACTGATTCGTCAAGAGTTGAAAGATCCACGCTTAGGTGGTCTCGTGACCATCTCTGCGGTGAAGGTTAGTCCAGACTTAGGTTATGCTGAAGTATATGTGACTGTGATGGGCCGTGAGCTTGGCGATGAGCAAAGTGAAGCAGCCAATAAAGAAACGCTAGATGTGCTGAACAAAGCATCTGGTTTCTTGCGTCACGAACTCGGCCGTCGTATTAAGACACGTATTACACCGCGTTTGCGTTTCCATTACGATAAAACCAATGCATATGGTAACTATATGTTTGGCCTGATTGCTGAAGCAGTGAAGGATTTACCCGCTGACGAAGCAAACAAAGATGATGAATAATTCAGTCTAACTGAATCAAAAAGCCACCTTCGGGTGGCTTTTTTTATAATTGTATATAGATAAAAATAGATGGAGATTTTAAAAATGTTGTATCTGAGCGAGCCTCAATTATTAGAGATCCGGAGTCTGGATCCGTTGAGAGAATCTAAATTTAAGTATAATTCTACTCGATGGCTGAGTTTGGATCAGAACTTGAAAAGTATTACAAAGGACTATTGTGATGATGATATTTCAAGAGAACAGGTCATTAAATGTTTTAGGGATTATTTTGATTGCAAAGTTAGTGTGGAGTTACCTTTTGTACTGACGATGATTTGGGGTTTTGCTGATATTGGTTATGGTACATTTAGGACGAATAAATATTATACTTCAGAGAATATGGAGCTCATGGAGTTGGCGTTCACGCATGTAAAAAGGAAGAATATTCAACAAGCCTATAGAACATTGAAGTTAATTAATGGTTTGAATATTAGCTATATTTCTAAATTGCTCTATTTTTCAACTCGTGCTTTGGAGCATTCGGACTATTGTTTAATTTTTGATATTCGAGTGGCTAGAGCCTTAATTAGACTGACTTGTCCGGCAACACTAGTGAATTTAATTGAGGTGACACCATCCAATAAGTTTGAACACTATAATCAGTACAATATACAGATGCATCAATTAGCGCAACAACACCATATCAGTGCCGAAGCGCTAGAAATGTATTTATTTTTATATCCTTAAGGATACAAACGTTTAAAGACGATGTTCAGTGTCTTCATGCTTATTGCTAAAAGCTCTGCGGCGGGTACGTTGCCAAGGCAGTGGACGGTTGAGTGCTTCTGGAACGTCACCACTCAGCGAGCGTAAGCGCAAATGTAGCGCCGCTTGTGCCATTAAATTCGCCGATACGGGTGCGGTTAAAAAGGCAAACAGCGTTAATAACAGCTCAGCAAAACCAAAGCGTCCTTGGAATGCAGAATAGATCATTGCCGCGATCAAGAAGCTCCCTAAGCCTAAGGTGCTGGACTTGGTTGGGGCATGCAGGCGCATGAATAAATCGGGCAGGCGCACCATTCCAATTCCTCCGACCAGCATGAAGAAAGTGCCGATCATGAGAAAAATGGAGACTAAAATTTCCATCGTAAGTTGCATCGATCTTGCTCCTAGTCAATCACATGACCTGAGGTGAAGTAGCGTGCTAACGCGGCTGTAGAGACAAAGCCGAGCATCGCAACCAAAAGAGCACCTTCAAATAATGAAGTGCTGGCCCAGTAAATGCCTAAAATAATAATGAGGCAGATTGCATTTAAAAAGAGTGTATCGAGTGCTAAGAGTCGGTCTACAATCGATGGGCCGATGATTAAGCGAATTAAGCACAGCAACATTGAAATGGTGACAGCGATTAAACAAATCCCGAGGGCATAAGGCAAAATAGTCATGCTTTGTCTCCTGCTTCGACACCAAAAATTTGCATCAACGGTTTTTCATAACGCGCTTTGATATTTTCAATCTCGGCATTTTCATCATCGGTGCTGAGGGCGTGAACTAAAATGTCTCCACGATCTTGATCGATGCCTGCTGAAACAGTGCCTGGTGTGGTGGTAATAATCATCGCCAGTAAGGTGTTTACTTCCTCATGTTGTGTTTCCAACGGAACACGAAACCACTTGGGTTGTAGACGATCAATTGGGCCGAGGACCAATTTAGCCACTTGAATATTCGACACCACAATGTCGTATAACACCACAAAAAATAGTTTCAGCGCCGCTTTCCATTCAATATTTGGAGTGTAAGTAATGAATGGTCTGATCAGACGCGGAATAAAAATAGCCAGTAAAAATGCCATCACTAAGCTGGCTGCATCGACACTATGTGCCAACATCACCCAGCTCAGCGCAACAATCACCGAGACAAAAGGGTGGGGTAACCAACGCTCCAAAAACGACGTTTTTTTCATGTTTAAGGCTCCACCATCGGTTGTAGGCTTTCAGCATCGGGATTCACTTCAGCCTGTTGTTGCTGTTGCATTTGGCGTTTTTTGTATTCGGAAATATGTTCGCCTTCCAGTGTTTCTTCTGAAATTAAATATGGAATCAAATGTGCATTTGGATCCACCCGTTCGCCACCATATTTGGTTTCAGGTAAATTTTCACTGTCGAAAGGTTGTACGCTAATGGTTTGCCCATGCTCATCAGTTTTGAGTAAAGTCTGTTCATAGAGCACATTATTTTGGATTTGCTCAGCCGTTTGGTAAGTGTACTTTTGAATTGGACCTGCAAACACCATATAAGCGATTAAACCGACCAACAAGAGATAGATGGTTTTGTCATTGCGCTTCGGTGCTTGTTCAGGCAAAGCTTGGTACGCGGCATAAGCAGCTTCATCAGGGTTGTCTTCTGGTTTAGTTGCGCGCCAAAAAATCACGAAACCCACACGTGTAAACGCAATAATACTTAATAAACTCACCACTAAAACGGTCACAATAATCAGCAATTGATACGGTGAGTGTGCGGTGGTCTGAAGAATAAACACTTTGCCTAAGAAGCCACTAAAGGGTGGTAAACCTGCCATCATCAAGGCAATGGTGAAATAGGTTAACGCCACCACCTTATGCTGTTTCATTTGCGGTGCAATTTTAAAGTGGTCTTTAAACTCACCACGTTGAGAGGTAATCCAACCACTTAAAATATAGAAAGCTGCCGCAATAATGGTACTGTGCACCAAATAATACAGTGCCGCTGCCCATGCCAAGGTATTGAACAGGGAAATGGCGATTAAAATCGTGCCGACAGAAGACAAAATCATAAAGCCAATGAAACGACGTAAGCGTTCAGCACCCATTGCACCAATCACACCATAGACTGAGGTAATTAAACCAATCGGCAATAAAATGTATTGCAGGATTTCACGGCTAATTGCATCATCAAATACAGTACCATTAACACGTAAAATGGCATAAATACCGACTTTGGTCATGATGGTGAACAGGGCTGCTACAGGAGTGGTTGCAACCGCATAGGTTTTCGGTAGCCAAAAACCGACAGGTAGCATGGCTGCCTTAATGCCAAAGACTGTAAACAACAACAGCCCGCCAGCAACAGCGATACGATGTTGATCGCCTTCTAATAGAGGCATCAAACGTGCAACATCCGCCATATTGAGGCTGCCGACGCTGCCGTAAATCATGCCCAGACCAATCAGAAACAGAGCTGATGCCAACAAGTTAATAGTGACATAGTGAATGCCGAGTTGAAAACGCGCTTTGCCTTGGCCATGCAGTAACAGGACATAGGAGGCCATTAATAAAATTTCAAAGAATACAAACAGGTTAAATAAGTCGCCTGTCAGGAAGGCACCGGTTAAACCCATCAGTAGGAAATGGCACATGGCATGGAAATAACGGCCACGTTCATCCCATTCTTTGCTGGCAAACCACATCACTGGAACAGCCAAGCCGTAGGTTAAAACCAACATCAGGGCAGACAGTTGGTCGAGGACTAAAACAATACCAAATGGTGCTGCCCATTCACCAAGGTTATAAACACTGATTTGCCCTGAGCTGGCAAAGATCAGATAGTTGACCGCTGTAAATAAACCCAACAGGCCAGAGGTATAACTGATGCCTCGACGCCACGGTTGTCGCCAGTCTTGTGCTAAAGAACCTGATCCAGGATTGCCCAATAACACCAAAATAAAGGCGGTAATGGCAGGAATTAAAATACTAAAAATTGGAGTGTGTTCGGTCCAAAATTGGATGAGGTCATTCATTATGGCTCATCCTCACGTGGGTCAATTTGTGGTATTTCTTCTTTAGAGTCAACGTGGTCGGTTCCTGTTTCATAACGACTGCGTAAAGCCAGTTGTACAATAAACGCCGTGGTAGCAAAGCCAATCACAATCGCGGTTAACACCAAGGCTTGTGGCAAAGGGTCAGTGGCTTTGCTGGCTTCCGTGAGTACCGCGGGTGCATTAAGTTGAAGTCGCCCCATGGCAAATAAAAATAAATTGACGGCATAACCAATCATGGCCAAGCCAAGTACCACAGGGAAGGTACGGGCACGCAAAATCAGATAGATGCCTGTGGCAGTCAACAGACCAATAGCGGAGGCAAGTAACAGTTCTAAACTAATCATATTAATCCCCCTTTGGTACTGGACCAGACATACTAGAGTGACGTGAGTCCCCAAGTACTGAAATAAGTAGCATGGTTGCACCTACGACCGTGATATAAACCCCGACATCGAACAGTGCAGCTGTCGCTAGGTGCATTTCGCCTAAGATCGGTGGCGACACATAAAAGTGTGCACTGGTGAGGAAGGGGCGTCCCCAGAACCATGCGCCTAAGCCTGTTAATCCTGCAATGACCAGACCTGTTCCAATCCAGATTTCATACAAACGACCAGACTTGGCTTTGAGCAGCTGTTCTGCATGATCTTGACCGAGTGCCATGTACTGAATAATCAAGGCCAAAGCGGTAATCAAACCCGCGATAAACCCGCCCCCAGGCAGATTATGTCCACGTAAGAAGATATACAGGCTAACCACCAAGGCAATCGGTAATATCCAAGATGCAGTGATACGAAGCATCAACGGCGATGGATTAAAACGGTAACTAAGACCTTTGGTCATGGTGGTGCCGTGGGTACGCATACCATCCATTAGGCATAGCGCACCAATGCCTGCAATGCCGAGGACTGTAATTTCACCGAAAGTATCGAAACCACGGAAATCGACTAAAATTACGTTGACCACGTTGGTACCGCCGCCTAATGGAATCGACTGCTGCATGAAGAACCATGAAATGGAGTTGTGATCACGGGTCAAGATAAGCCATGTGATCCATGCAATGCCAAGCCCGCCGCCAATCGCAATCAGGGCATCTCGCCAACGGCGTGATACACTCGACTCATAGGGAGTGAGTTGTGGTAAAAGCGATAAACTCATCAATAACAGTACGGTGGTGACCACATCTACGGTGATTTGTGTCAAAGCCAAATCAGGCGCAGAGAAGCAGATAAAGACCATAGTCACGACTAAACCAATCGCACCGCTGATCAATACTGCTTTAATCCGTTCGTGGTGGAACCACAACATCATCCAGCAAGAAGAGAATAACAGTAGCCACAGTACAATCGCTAAAGCAGGGGCATGGGTGAGTTCACGGGTGCCTGTGGTCAGCCCTTGTCCTAAAAATGGAAGTGATACTATGGCAATACTGAAGACCACAATCCAAAGAATATAACTTTGTAATTTGCCGTTTTCAGTCCAGCGTTTAAATTTGCGTGAGTTGAGCAAAAGTGACTTAAGGAATAAGTCAAAGGCAACTCGACCTTGTAGGCGACCTAAATATGGATCGAGATCAATTTCTCGAATTTTGCCACCCTTCGCGAGACTGAAATAGAAAATCAGACCGCCAATCGATGCAATCAGGCTCATCAATAATGGCATGTTAAAACCATGCCATAGAGCAAGATGTACGCCTTCAAAGTCCATCACTTGGGTGCTGGCGCGTGCTGTGCTGTTGACGATATTTTCAACCAAGAGAGCAGGGAATAAGCCGACTAAAATACACAAAATCGCCAGTAAAGTGGCCGGTGCACGCATGCCAAACGGCGGCTCATGCGCATCTTTGTTCGGAACTTGCTTGCCTAATGGGCCATCGAAGAAAACCCCATGTACCAAACGCACAGAGTAAGCGACTGCAAAAATCCCCGCCAGTGTCGCGACAATCGCCGAGCAGATGAGCACAGGACCAGACAGATTGCTGAGCAGTTCAGTAAAGAACATTTCTTTAGATAAGAAACCGTTGGTCAAGGGTACGCCGGCCATCGATGCTGCAGTGACCATCGTCAAAGTAGCCGTATAAGGTAGCAGTTGCCATAACCCACTAAGCTTACGTAAATCACGTGTGCCTGACTCATGATCGATAATACCTGCGATCATGAACAGCGCTGCTTTAAAGGTGGCATGGTTAATAATATGGAAAATAGCCGCAGCCACAGCCAATGGTGATCCGATTCCCAAGAGACACATGATCAAGCCGAGATGGCTGATGGTTGAATAGGCCAATAAACCTTTCAGGTCTTCTTTAAAGATGGCAAAAAATGCAGCCATACACAGGGTAAATAGGCCAATAAAGGTGACCAAATTATGGAACAGTGCCGCACCTGCAAAAATGGGTAACAGTCGTGCCACCAAGAAAATACCCGCTTTTACCATGGTTGCTGAGTGTAAATAAGCAGACACGGGGGTCGGGGCTGCCATCGCGTTGGGTAGCCAAAAATGGAATGGAAATTGCGCACTTTTGGTAAAAGCACCGAGTAAAATCAGCAGCAACGTAGGAACAAATAAAGCATGACTTTGAATTTGTGCTGTCATTGTCAAGATTTGATCAATCTCGTAGGTACCTGTGATTTGACCGAGCAAGATGAAACCACCTAGCATGGCTAATCCGCCCATACCCGTAATGGTCAATGCCATGCGTGAGCCGCGTTGCGCCGCGTCGTAATTGCTCCAATAACCGACCAACAGAAAAGAGGAGATACTGGTTAACTCCCAAAAAACGAGGAGTAAAATTAAATTATTGGAGAGAGAAATCCCGAGCATGGCTGCCATGAACAACATGAGCAGTAGATAGAGTTTATTGAGAGAATTTTTTGGGCCTAAATAAAAATAGGCATAAATATAAATGAGCGTCCCGATGCCACTAATGAGTAAGGCAAAGAGTAGGCCTAATGCGTCTAGACGGAAGCTGAAGTCAATTCCAAGCTGCGGCAACCATGACCACGACTGCGTAATGACAGCGCCATTAAACACCTCTCGTGCTTGGGTCAGTAATAAGCCTAAACTTGTCATACTGACCCCAACAGCTGCGAAGGCGGTTAGCCTACGTGAGCTCTGCTTCAGTAATGAGACAAGGGTTGTGCCAAGTATTAACGGTAACAATATAATAATCGGTAGCACACTCGTTTCCATTGTCGTGAATAGGTCAAAACCTATTGGTGAATCTCATCTTTCAAGGATTACAGGACTGCAAAGAGCAGCCCAAGAGTCTCAATCTTGAAAGCCAATGTGAAATTTAAAAATAATGAAGTTGTGTTGCGCAACTCATGAAGCGTTATAGCAAAATCCGATTTCAGTTAGAAATTTGCAAGTAAAACCGATCATATAACATGACTAAAACAACATCAATCTTTTTTGCGCTGACGCAAAACATTATACGCGTGATGGTTGTTTCTTGGTGGATGACAGGCACTTTCTCAGTGCAAGAAATGTAAAAAAAGCGACCATTGGTCGCCTGTTTTTGAGGGTTAAAATAGATATGCTTATGCAGCAGGCTAAGTTAATGGATTTGCCGATGAAGCATCATCCTCAGCACTGAGTAAAGCAATCAAATGCTGTTGCTGTTCGGGAGAGAGTTGCTGCTGTATTTGTGTGAATAATTCAGCCACACGTAAATCTTGGGGTTCAGCCGCAATCGGTTCGATGCTTCCACTCGTCGCTTCATGATTGGCAAGGTTTTGGTAAATCACATCGAACTGATGTTGCAGTGGTTCGAGTTGGATCGGACTTAATTGCTTATTTTCCAGTTTGAGGCATTGAAACTCACTGGCTTGTTCCAGCAATTCACTTCGGTTGCCTGAGGCGATAATTTGTAGTCGAGGAAAAGCCTGATTTAAACGTTTTAAAATGACTTGCGCCATATTTTGATCCAATTGATGATCAATCGCGTCAATCAACAGTACGCCGTCACCTTCTAAACAGGGGAACAGGCTTTCAGGGTTGAGTAGGCATAAACGTCGCACAATATCGCCAACGAGCGCCACCCAGTTGCGGATACTATTGGAAAGCTGTTGATAGAGCATGCTGTTGCCATGGTAGCGCACCATCAGTTGTAACTTGGGATGATATTGCAGATAAATATCTTCTATTTCGGGCAGAACGGTTGCTAACGCTTGCTTGAGTGCTTGTAGGCTGGGCGACTGGATATGTGCTTGAGCCTGAGCCAGTTTATAGCTTAAGGGAATATCGGGTGGCATGCTTTTGGGCTGATGCAATATCGTTTGTAAAAACTGTGCAGTTTGCGCATTTTCAATATCGCTGATTTCACGAAACCACTCAAAGAAGCGCGCAAAGGTGGTATAGGGAATAGCTGAAATTTCATAGGCATGTGCATGTTGGAAAATCAGGGGATTGTTCTTGCTGAGAATATTCATTTCATTGACAAAACGTTCCGCAGGATAATACGCAATCAACGGCAAACCTTGCAGTGGATCTTGTAGCGTTGCCTGCTGATATAGATTGACCAGTTGTTCGAGTTCCAAGGTTTCAACTCGGCTGATGCCAATGCCTTGTTGGTTTAAGGTTTTGTAGAGTTGCCATGTATAGGGTTCGGGCGCAGTATCGGCTGCCGTAGGTTTGAGATCATACAGCTCAGCGGGCACAGCAACTTGAATATCAATTTTGGACTGTAGGCGGTTCAGCATAATATCGTGATCTAACATCACCACACCTGCAGAGCGTAAATCTTTATAACGGGCCGCAAACCAAGTCAGAGCCTGATAGCTAAAACGTAAGATCGAGGTCTTGCCTGAGGCTTGATCGCCTAAAATTAAAGTGACGGGTTTATCGTGATAAGAAAAATCGACTTTAAGGTCAGCAAAATGCAGGATGTGTTTCAGGTGAATCGATTGAATTTTCATAGAACACCCGCAGCGGTTGTGACTATTTTTACATTCGACTATCCAACAACTTTACGTAATGAGCTTGGCATTTGTTTTTTCAGCTGTTGCATCAGGTCGTAAATGTGATGGATATTTAAACTTACTTTAGCACGTGTACAGGCCACGTAAAGCAGTCTTAACTCTTCATCACTAATTTTATGGTCTTTGTCGTTGACCTTAAACTGATAATCATCTTCGATGTGAACGCGGTTCCACTCTAAGCCTTTGGCTTTGTGTGCGGTGGAAATAATATAATCCGCTTGTTCAATCGGCGTAATCTTTGCAAGGGCTTTTTTGAGTGGATCGGTGCCATGATCATCCACCAATTTCACTAAAGGCTTGATGTCACTGCCGTCATTGGTTTCGCAGTATTCATGTACATCATGCCAAGAATTAAACCAGGCCAGTTCAGGCACATCGGTGACGCGCTTACCTTGTTTCAACATCGCTGCGGCATCGACAAAGCGGTTCAGTTTGACATGGTCGGCTTGTAAGCTGACTTTGTCGCCATGAACTAATCCTGAAAGCAGCAGTTCCATAGCGCGCGCATTGGTGCGACATAAAATCGCATCGCGCATTTTGGTATGGGGTTTGTTGACCACTTTGGAGTTGAGCAGAGGGTTACCCATGAGCGGCACGGTTTCATTCAAGGCGCCTAAAATAGCATTGGCATGCAATGCAATCTCTTCACCAAAACGGAACGAGGTGGTGAGACGTGACTCAGGCAAAGGCAGTTGTTGCATGGCATTGACAGCACCGCGCCATGCATAAATTTGTTGGTGTGCATCTCCGACATAGATCACTTGTGTATTGCGCTGTTTCAGTAAGATGCCCAACATCAGTGGGTCAGCATCTTGTGCCTCATCAAACAACACATAGTCACTTGGGATATTGGGTTCAGACAGCGCCCACAGTTTTAAATAAATATCGTGACCAATCCCAGCCTGATGGTTGGGATCAATCGACTCTAACCAACGTCGTTCAATGGCAGGGTAGAGGTGCTTTTGTAGTGAATCGATATCATCGGGATGTAACCAGCTCGGTGCTTGCAAATGTCGCGGTGCAGGATACTGAGAACTGGTTGAACAGAAGTGACTCACAGCATTGGCCACAAGGCTGGCCAAGCGTGATGGCATCAACACATATTTTTCATAACGTCCGCCCATCATCCGTCTTAGGGTGATGGGTTCAAGGCGGTATTCTTTGGCAATAAAACTCGGACTTAAACGAGGCAGACGAAGTTTGTCCGTCACTCCACGTGGAACACTGCGAAAAGCAAGCGAGTGAAAGGTTCGGCAGTCGACATTGCCATGAAACTTCGTTTGCGCTTCGCTGGCAATGGCTTTGTTGAACGCTAAATACATGCCACGTCTTTGTGGCATGGCATCACTAATCATTTGCAGTGTGGTGGTTTTACCTGTGCCTGCATAAGCAATTACTTTAAACGATTTACCCAGACGCGCGTTATCAATGGCAATAGCTTGCTCATAAGTCGCGCTCGGTTTGATGATATTCGACACAGGCAATAAACTTAGTGGCTGCGGTTGGCTTTTTCAAGCAAACCAGAA
This sequence comes from Acinetobacter sp. CAU_H_29a_1, assembly GCF_058599505.1. NCBI lineage: Bacteria > Pseudomonadati > Pseudomonadota > Gammaproteobacteria > Moraxellales > Moraxellaceae > Acinetobacter > Acinetobacter sp. CAU_H_29a_1. Next base: position 3,181,621 of record NZ_CM178655.1, on the reverse strand, counting down.
AGCCCTTGACGACGTGCCAATTCATTAAGAACCACTTGAGGGTCTAAGTCGAAATAGCCTAAAACCACAATCGTATGGAACCAAAGATCTGCCACTTCATAGATCAAATCATTTTTATGGTCTTCATTGGCTTCAGATTTAAAATCTTTAGCCGCGATAATGGTTTCAACCGCTTCTTCACCGACTTTTTCTAAAATTTTGTTGAGACCTTTATGATACAGCTTCGCAACATAAGACGAGTCAGGATCAGCTGCTTTACGCTCAGCCATCATTTGACCGAGGTAGGACAAAACTTCAACTTGCTCAGACTGCGCCGTTGAGGCATTCATTGCCAATGTATGTGGATTTTTCGATTTTTCGCCATAAATCGCGTTCGGGTCTTTGAGCTGTGCATCCACAATTTCCCAGCCATTTGGCGTGAGTTTACGGTAGAAGCATGATTCACGCCCTGTGTGACAGGCAATTCCGCCGTGCTGTTCAATTTGCAGCACAATTACATCGGCATCGCAGTCGAGACGAATTTCATGTACGGTTTGAAAATGCCCAGATTCTTCGCCTTTGTGCCATAACTTGTTGCGTGAACGAGAGAAATATACGGCTTGGTTTTTCTCAGCCGTCAAAGCCAAAGCTTCACGGTTCATCCATGCAACCATCAAGACACGTCCCGTTTGGTGATGCTGTGCAATGGCAGGGACTAAACCTTGTTCGTTAAATTTTACTTCATCGAGCCATTGCAAATTGTTCATAAGATTTCACCAAGCGAATAAATATTGAGAGTGTTACGATGTTAACGTAGCGCGCTATAGTCTACGTGATTTAAACAGAATAGAGGAGAAACTTTCTACAGTTATCTCACAGCGGCTTAATTGATATATTTTAGAAATTCAACCATCAGTCACCCATCCAAAGCGGATGACGATGATTGTCATCGTATTCTACACAGAATGATTGTTTTGTTTTGCAATATCCCGATAGTTCATTTGACTGAGCATGCCTAATTTTAAACCTGAAATTGTCACCGCCATTTCTTTACGGAAATAGGGAATTCGATACATCCAAGCAAAGCTTAAATCACGTAAACCACCTGCCCACCATAGGTCAGATTGGTAAAGTGGTGTGAGTAAACGACTTAAAAATTGATAGAACGCCGTCGAACTTTGACGGTGTTGATGGTAAGTTTGCCAGAGTTGGACATAATCAAGGGCTTCATTTTTTCTTGCGCTTTGAACCGCTTGCCCCAAAGCCCATGCATCTAAAAGGGCCATATTTGCACCTTGCCCCAGTTGTGGACTCATGGCATGTGCTGCATCACCCATGACACCAATACGACCCTCACCAAACTTAGACAGTACTACATCACGATAATTTGCCGTCAACCATTGTGATTTTTGTTCAGGCTGGGCAATGACTTGTTCTAACCAATCCGCAGCAGGTTTCCAACGCTTAGACACTTGGTTTAACCAGTCTGAGTGAGCTTGTGAATTGTGTAGAAAGTTATTTAGCTGATGGCTTGGAAGACTCCAAAACACACTCGACAGTCTTTGCTTGGGTTCATGCGGGACTGCACCTGTCGGTAAGATGCCCATCATCATTTTAGAGCGATCATGAAACTGATGTAAAATTTCTGTATCTAATTGAAGGCATTCGGGAACAATCGTCCATTTCGCTCCCCAAGGATAAGCTTGATCAATCTTTACCCATTTTTTGGGTCTTAAAAGGCTACGTGCGCCATTGGCAACGATTACAGCATCAAAATCTTGATCAAATGATTCATCATCTTTTGTACCTAAAACTCGGACTTGATTGGATGTTTCTTCTAATTTTTGAATGTCGGTATTCATATACCACGTAATGAGTTCAGGATATTCACGGCATTTATTTTCTAAAACATGACATAACGTTGCTCGATGAATCCCTACCCCATAAAAATCAGGATGCGCTTGTTGATAATGGCTATTCACCAATAAATTTCCACTCGGCAATTGACCTTTGAGCCCAGTGACTTTTGCACCGAGTCTTAAAACCTCATCTAAAAGACCTAAATGCTCAAAAACAGCTAAACCAGAGGGCTGTAGTAACAGTCCTGCTCCGACAGGTTCAAGTTCTGTGGCTTTCTCTAAAATACTGACTTGAATATTTTGGCGAGCCAGTAAAATCGCAGTGGCTAACCCTGCGGTTCCTGCACCGATGATGGCGAAGTGGGGGGAGTGATTAGAAATCATAGATCGAATGATTTAACCATTTTCTAAGATGAATGCATAACGAATATCATCCGATTTTTTTAATTGGCCGATGTTGATTTGAATGAAATCCTCTAATGAGCTTGCAATCACATTTCTTTCCCAAGATTCATTTTGTAATTCAATAATTTGACCATATTGCCCTTGTTCACTAGGATCAAGATCAATCATTAAATAATCACCATTTCTCCCTTCTGCAAACGGAATCCAGTTGGGATTGGTATAGTCACTTATTTTTGTTCGAACATCATAATTTGGGTAATTCGAGTGATCGAGATTTTCTCCAGTATTGAGTTCAACATTATGTTGCCAATGCTTATAAATATCTTCAAAAGGCAGTAAATCGTAATTCCAGCCCTTCACAAAAAAAGTAAAGATAGCTGTAACCGGATTCCAATACACATTATGAACTTTATAAAAACTGGTTAAAACTTCAGGCATATGCATCTCATTTTGCATGTGGATTTCCTGAATGTCTTGACGCTGTATACCGTGCTTTAAATTATAATAATTATTGTGTTGGGGAACGATACTATGAATTGCATTGAGCCAATTTGACCATAGGATTTGAAAATGGGCATATTCTGGAGCTAAGGCTAAGGGTTCTGGTATTTCAGATTTAATATAGGCTGAGAAACTAATCCCATCGATTTGCTGGTTTTTTAAATCGCCATGAAACCATGCATAAACGTCATGTGCAACTAAGGCTTTGTTGCGGTCGCCTTCATAAATAGGAATACGTAACTCAGGATGTTTAAAAAAATAAGAGATTGCTTCATGTTGGCCATAATGGAATTTTCCCTTAAAGGCATGTTTTGGAGCGGCATCATTTTCTCGACGTTTAAATGAAACATCAATTGTATCAATAAGATGATCTTGTTTAGCATAGGCTGTGATACCAAGTTCATCCCAAACATAGATTGTATTGGTTTCGCAGTTTAAAACCCGATGCGTTGTATCCAGTACAGAAATCAATTTTTCTGTTGGAATGGGGAAGTTAAGGGGGTGTTGGTTTAATAAAAAAGTATTTTCATTTAAATTAATTGTTAGCATAGAAAAAATGTAATCTCGATTTTTCTTTATTTGGTCAGATTAAACAAGATTACATTCATGCGCAAATTTTGTTTATAAATCTTGTATGACCTGTGCAAAATGCTGTTTTTCCACCATTTCCAAGAACTCATCGCCTAAGCGCTGACTTTCAGAAATACATTGGTTCCACATTTGAATGCGCTGTTTTTGGTCGAGCCCTTTGAGGGTGAAATCTTTACGATCGGGCAGGCGTCCTAAAGGTAAGCTCTGTAAATAGTCTTGGGACGGAGACAATAGCAGCGTACGCGCTTGATTTTCAGGATTGGCGCGACGTTTAAACAGTTTATCAAACCAACCGGGCGTAATGCTGTCCGTAAAGTGCGGATAAAGCACAATGCCTTGACTCTCAAAAGGCAGATCGATGTGGTAGTCAATCAGACCACCATCACGATAACTGCCTTGTGGTGCATCTGGAATATCGCGAATTGCGGCCATCACGCCTGGAATAGAGGCTGAGGCAATCAGCCAAGGCAGAACGTTTGCAGCGGTGAGACTGTGATAATGAGTGAGGAAATCATCCTCCACTTTAAATTGTGTACCATTGCTGGGCTGACTAATCACCCGTTGCATAAAGTGGCGACTATGCTTTCGCGCAACAGCGGTTGTACCGATGATACCTGCGACAGAGGCCAAGAGCGGGAGAACTTGGTCACTTTGAAAGATGTGTTGAGCCTTAATCGAGAGTACCGCGAGGTGGTAATCGGGATGATTGACCAATTCCGCTTCTTTGCCTTGCACCAAGTCGAGCAGCATGCCACGGCAAATATCACTGACTTCTTGACGCTGCATTTTTTTGTCAAAATACAGGTTGGTATAGAGTTCACCTAAACGTTCGGTACCTGCTTTTGCACCGTGCGCTAAGATGCTGGCAAAGCGCCAACTGCCAATCGACGAACCAATCAAAGTCCGTCTTTGCGGCGCACGAGCAAAGAATTCACCAAAAATAGCTTGGTCTAAACCTTGAATCCCGATGCCTTTGGGCCCACCTGCGGCACCGGGTACAATATCGACCTGTTCAGCTTGTAAGCCTTCAGTTTGAATGAGTTGACGTGCTAATTTACCTGCACGAATGCTTAAAGCTGGAGGGTGTTTATGCAGGATTTGAGTCATCGTTATCATTCAAAATAGACAATATGTATTGTCATTTTAACTGACGAGAGAACGAGCGCATTGGCAAAAGTGATCCAAGAATGACTTGGGAGTCACTTCCTATATAAAACCTAAACATAAAAAAGCCTGAGAGACTCAGGCTTTTAATACAGCAGAAAGCGTCTATTTAAACACGCGCCACAGCGCCAGTAAGCTGGTGAGTACAATTAAAATCACTGAAATAAACCAAGGCGAGATAATCGCAATCGACAGCAAAATGGCCATGAGACTGCCAAAAATCCAACTGCGCTTTTGCTGATGTTCCATTTGCAGGCGCATGCTTTGTAGTTCATTGAGCTGTTTAGCATGCCAAACTGATTGGTTTTTGAGACCATTTAAGCTATCGACCAACAGCGTCGGGAAGTCTTGTGCCCCTAAAAGTAAGTCCGGAATTTTTTGTCCCAGCTCTTTTAGGTTCTTCTGTGGATTCATTTGCGCTTTGATCCAATCGGTCAGGATTGGCTTTGCCAAACTCCAAATGTCCAGCTCTGGGTAAAGGTCTGTACCTAAACCCTCAACATGCACGAGGGTTTTAAGCAGCAGCATCAGCTGTGGCGGAATTTCCAAATGGAAGCGTCGTGCAATATCCATTACCTGAATCAAAATGCCCGCGAAGTCCAATTCATGCATAGGTTTGGACACCATTGGCCCGACCGTGCGACGCATTTCACGTGCTAGTGCATCTTGGTCTGTGCCCGGTGGAATCCAACCAGCTTGATGCACGATTTGAATCAGTTGCATAAAGTCGCTGTTCATGACCGCAAGCAGCATACGTGCCACGGTCATTTGGTCATGCTTCGACAACTCACCCATAATGGCACAGTCTAGTGCAATATAGCGGGGTTGGCTTGGGTTTAGGGTTTCAACGAAGACATTGCCCGGATGCATGTCGGCATGGAAAAAGTTGTCACGGAAGACTTGGGTAAAGAAAATGGTTAAGCCTTTTTCCGCCAGATCTTTACGATCCATTCCCAGCTTTTCGAAGGTTTCAATGTCTGAAATCGGAACGCCGGTAATGCGTTCGGCCACCATCACGTCTTTGCTATCCATATAGACTTCAGGCACATACATCATGCTTGAGCCTGTAAAGTAATGACGCATACGACGGGTATTGTCGGCTTCTAAGGTCAAATCCAGTTCATTTAAAATGACTTGACGATAGTCCTGAATAATTTCAGATAAGTGCAGTGCACGCGCGGCTTCTAGGCGTTTTTCTAGAAAATCACCTAGCCATTCTAAAATTTCAAAGTCTTGTAAAATTTGACTACGAATAGCGGGACGGGTGACTTTCACCACCACTTCGCGACCATCATGTAAAGCGGCCGTATGTACTTGAGCAATCGAGGCTGCTGCCAAGGGTTGTTCGTCGAAGCGAGCAAACAGCGTGTTTACATCGGCTTTTAGTGAGTCTTGAATGCGCATTTTCGCGACATCAGAACCAAAGGGTTTGACACGGTCTTGGAGTAGAACCAGTTGTTGTAGCACTTCAGGTGGAATCAGGTCACGACGAGTAGACAGCAGTTGTCCCATTTTAATCGCCAGTGGTCCCATTTCCTCTAAAGCTTGTTTGAGCTTCAGTGGGTTTTTTCGTTCACGACTGGACCATGCCGCAGGGTGCATACGAATTACACCCAGCGCATGGCGCGCTTTTTCAGGCAATTCTTCCGCAGGAAACAACGTGTCGAGTCTATAGTGCGCGGCAATGCGCCAAAGTTCGAGTAAACGTGAAACGTGCGGAATCATATATGTAAATACCTAGTTTTGAGTTGAGTCTTGAGTGTCAATCTGTGCTTGAAGTTGTTGAATTTTGGCTTCGGCACGATCTAAGTTTTGATTAAAAATGCGGGTATCTTGATGCAGATCATCCATTTGCCAACGCGGGGCAAATAGACCACTGTCTTCTTTCAAGGCATCTTCAGCAAAAAACAAATGACTTTGTAAGGCCTGTTTGATGTGTTTTGGTGTCAGCTGAATTTTGGCCAATTCATGCGCCAAACTTGGGCCAATCCACGGGCTTAAATACGCAGCCAAGTCCGGCTCAGCGTGTTGCATAATCCGTTGAATATCCTGTAGAAGGTGATAATCACCTTGGAGTGGGATAGTACCGACATCATCTGCCAGTAATAGCTTGAGCAGCTCAACCACATTGGCTACCGTTAAAGTTGCGGTTGCTGGGGTGTGAGATTGAGCTTGGTCAAAAGGGCGTTGTTCGAAAATGGACGCTGTTTCACTATGCCCTGTAACGGTAGGTTCTAAGCGCACTTTGGCTTGGTCAAAGAACACATCTACAGACAGTTGCGGGGACGCGATCACCACACGTAACATCTTGCCTTGTAGTTCATTGAGCTGGATGCGAGTGATCGCATCCAAATTAATCACATGATGAATTAATCGTTCAATTGCACCGAGTGCCAGAATCGACCACATAATTTGCCCTTAAACGTTTAATTTTAAAGTTTAAAACCACGGTGTACAGCAACGATACCGCCTGTCAGGTTGTGATAGTCGCAGTTTTGGAAGCCTGCATTTTCCATCATGCCTTTTAGCGTGCGTTGGTCTGGGTGCATACGAATGGACTCGGCTAAATATTTATAGCTTTCTGAGTCATTGGCAATAATTTTACCCATGATCGGCAGTGCGGTGAACGAGTATAGGTCGTACAGTTTTGAAAACGGTTCAAATACAGGTTTAGAGAACTCTAATACCAGTAGGCGACCACCTGGCTTAAGCACGCGGTACATCGCAGCAAGTGCTGCATCTTTATCGGTCACATTACGTAGACCAAATGAGATCGTGAGTAGGTCAAAGCTGTTGTCTTCAAATGGCTCTAAGGTTTCAGCATTGGCTAATACGAAGTCAACATTGGTACAGCCTGCATCAATTAAACGATCACGCCCCACATTCAACATCGATTCATTAATGTCTGAAAGTACTACATGACCAGTAGGGCCGACTTCACGACTAAACACTTTAGCCAAGTCACCTGTCCCGCCAGCAATATCTAATACGCGTTGACCACGACGTACCCCTGACATATTGATCGCAAAGCGTTTCCATAGACGGTGAATACCAAAAGACATCAAGTCATTCATAATGTCGTATTTGCTTGCAACCGAGTGGAAAACTTCCGCTACTTTTTGCGCTTTATCTTCACTGCTCACCGTCTGGTAACCAAAGTGTGTGGTATTGCCGACGTTGCCTGTGTTAGCACCGCGAGGAAGATTGTATTTAGGTACAGAACCCGTCACTGGGGTATCAGTCAACTGTTGTTGTAATGATTTTTGTTGACCTTGCGCCGTACCTTGGGGTAATGGTTCAGTTAAAAATGGACTCACTTTGTCTGTGTTTTGTGCCGACTCTTGAGTAGCGGTAGGCGTTTGATTTTCATTCGACATGGGAGTCACTCCTAACATAGCAATAGGGTAAATGTTGCAGTGCATGCATGATGACAGATTCTAGGACGTTGTACAGTAACCATCATGCAATTGTGCTGAATAATATACAGAAAAACAGCAGAGCTATGCAGCCACTGCCTTATTTTTATCAAGGAATAATCTGAAATTTACTGAAATGGGTATAGATGACCCGAATGTACTTTATCAATAATTTGACGTTCCACCGCAGTAAAGTCTTTCACAAATTTCTCCGCCGACTTTAGCGGTTTCATGGCCAAAAAGCCATCTTGCATAAAATCATACATGATATTGAAGTTATATTTGTTGGCCGTCCCTTTACACATCTTAAAAGCGGTATAGACCATAAAAGAGCGCATGTATTTATCGAGGTTCTTACCCAATTGATCGAGTAAATATAGCTGTTTCAAGCGTTCTTCGCCTTGTTCTAGTTTTAAGTAGGCTTGGCGCATCAAATCATCGGTTAAGGCTTCATAGGGATGGTGATCTTTCAGCAATTGCATTGCTACTTGTTCATCCAGTCGCACCGCCAAAATCGCCAACTCAACCCCAGAGGTACCGGTTTTAATGGCATTTTCAGGAATTAATTTCTCTGCTTTGTGCGCATATTTGCTCAAGCGCGCAATTTGTCCCGCCAAAGCATCAAAATCTGGGCCACCATATAAACGGTTGATAAAATACTCGGCCATCAACAGATTTTGCTTTTCTGTGAAAGTTTTGTTGTGGGTACGCTGCATTCGCTGTTTTTGCCAAGTTTGCACATCTTGTAAACGTTGGAAGAGCACCGAATCTTGATGATAATGCAATTGGTAATACTGTTCTAAAAGCTCATCGAGGGCGGCGAGTTTGGACATTTGCTGTCTCAGTTCTATTTAAAGATAGCTAAATCTTAGTGCGTGATGACGGAACTCGCTATGACAAAGTGACAAAAAAACTATTTATTTGTGGTCAGTTTGATGTAGAAGTAGTCAAAAGATACATATGAAAATCATCTAGACCATCATCTTTTAGGATCTAGTGATCTGATTAAATAGAAAAAAGGAGGGGTAATGGATACAGAAACGATCGCCAGTACAGTGCTGAACGAAGAACAGCTTTCACTGGACTTAATTGAAGCGCAATATGCGTTGATGAATACCCGTGATCAGAGCAATGCAAAAAGTTTAGTGATTTTGGTCAGTGGAATTGAACTTGCGGGTAAAGGCGAAGCGGTGAAACAGCTGCGCGAATGGGTCGATCCGCGTTTTTTATATGTCAAAGCCGATCCACCGCACTTGTTTAATCTAAAACAGCCTTTTTGGCAGCCCTATACTCGATTTGTACCTGCCGAAGGGCAAATTATGGTGTGGTTTGGTAATTGGTATGGGGATTTGTTGGCTACGGCTATGCATGCTTCAAAGCCTTTGGACGACACTTTGTTTGATGAATACGTCAGCAATATGCGAGCCTTTGAGCAGGACTTAAAAAATAACAACGTAGATGTCTTAAAAGTTTGGTTCGATTTGTCATGGAAGTCTTTGCAAAAGCGTCTGGATGACATGGACCCGAGCGAAGTGCATTGGCATAAATTGCATGGGCTAGACTGGCGCAATAAAAAACAATATGACACCTTACAAAAGCTACGTACGCGCTTCACCGATGACTGGCAAATCATTGATGGTGAAGATGAAGATTTGCGTAATCACAATTTTGCACAAGCGATTTTAACGGCACTACGACACTGCCCAGAGCATGAAAAAAAGGCCGCGCTAAAGTGGCAGCAAGCACCGATACCGGATATTCTGACTCAGTTTGAAGCCCCTCAAGCTGAGGATGCAAACTATAAAGCAGAGTTAAAAAAACTCACTAAACAAGTGGCCGATGCCATCCGCTGTGATGATCGTAAAGTGGTGATCGCTTTTGAAGGTATGGATGCCGCTGGGAAAGGGGGGGCGATTAAGCGCATCGTGAAAAAGCTCGACCCGCGAGAATATGAAATTCATACCATTGCCGCACCTGAAAAGTATGAGTTACGCCGTCCTTACCAGTGGCGTTTTTGGAGTAAGTTACAGTCGGATGACATCACTATTTTTGATCGGACGTGGTATGGACGCGTTTTGGTAGAGAGGATAGAAGGCTTCGCAACCGAGGTAGAGTGGCAACGCGCTTATGCGGAAATCAATCGTTTTGAAAAAAACCTTAGCAACAGCCAAACCGTGCTGATTAAGTTTTGGCTGGCGATTGATAAAGATGAACAAGCAGCGCGGTTTAAAGCCCGCGAAAGTACTCCGCATAAACGTTTTAAAATTACCGAAGAAGATTGGCGCAATCGCGACAAATGGGATGACTATTTAAAGGCAGCCGCGGATATGTTTGCACATACCGATACAGGTTATGCGCCTTGGTATATTATTTCCACCAATGATAAACAACAGGCCCGAATTGAAGTCTTAAGGGCAATTTTAAAACAGCTCAAAGCGGATCGCGACACAGATTAAAAAGCATAAAAAACGGTCATTTGACCGTTTTTTATAGAGGTGGATTTAGTTCTTTAACTTAAGGGAATTTGGGTCACTGGCGCTGCAACAGGAACACCTTGTTCGGCGGCTTGTTTCAGTTGAATGCCTTTGGCGAGCTTATACGACTCTTCCACATGAGTTTCCGCAATTTTTTTCATCACGACATAACCCAAGCTAGCCGCAATCATCTGTCCACCAAGAGGAATGAATTTAGTGACTTGTTTGGTGATGTATTTGGCTGCCATGTTATTGAGGGATTTCTTCACGGCTGTACGTGCCACCACCAGTCCAGAGAACTCCACGCCACGTTTACGCAGTTCTGACCAATGTATTTGCTTGGTTTCTGGGTCGTAAACACTGACTTGCTCAGGGGTTAGGCCAAAGCGGGCGTTAATTTCGGGAATCAACTGCGACAATATGCCCACATCAATCACCACATCAAGGAAAGGGACTGGAATAACCGCTGCACCTGCGGAAAAATAGGCGCGCTTTTTGACTAAGTCCAAACATTCTTCGCGGATTTGTTCTAAATTTAAAGAGGGATCAATTTTTTCTGGAATGTGCTCTAATTTCATTTTCTAAATCCTAAAATATCCTGATTCACATTGATTCTAGTTTTGCTTAAAGTGCGTATTTTAAAGCAAATTTTAAATAGAAATATGTCATCAAAGTGACATAGACAGAACTAGAAGTATAGTCAATAATCTGTGTACTTTTGTAGATTTTTCATAAGATGGTTATTTGAGAGGAAACATGGCGATACACGTAATACAAAGTCAGCGTATTGATGTTCTGTTGCAGGCCATGCAAAAAACCGTCTTTAAACCAGCCAAAAATGCCTTTCAAGTGTTGCAAGCACAGCACTTTATTGTACCTTCACCTGCGGTTGAGGCCTGGCTAACACAAAAGTTGGCGGAGCAGCAGGGCATCAGTGCCAACACGCAGTTTCATCATCGTATTCGTGGTTTTCAATGGGCGGCTTATCAGTGGGTTTTGGTCGATCAAAAAGACGAAGTCCGTAAAGCGAATATTCCGCGATTGATTATTAAATGGCGTGTCTTCCAAGCCTTAAAAGAATTTATACAAGCTGAGCTGAATCCTTTAGAGGTTGCCCATCCGTTGTATCCGATTATTCAGCGTATCTATGCCAGTGCTGACCGTTTGCAACAGGGTATTGATAAACAGCTGAAAAAACAAAGCATGCTGTATTGGGTCGCGGAGCAGGTTTCACGGCTATTTAGTTTTTATATGGATTATCGTGGGCATTGCACCAAAGGTTGTCCACCGCAAAGTTGCCGTTGCCAGACCAATTGGTTACAAGCGTGGGGCAAAAACCAGCCGCTCGATTTGGAGCAGATGTTTTTTAAAACTCAGCAAGAACTCAGTACTTTTCAACTCAATCAAGCTTATGAATTGGAAGCGTGGCAGCGTTGGCTCTGGCAAGTGGTGTTCCATGCTGACTTTGAACAAATTCAGCGTATTGATACTGCATTTTGGGACTTACTCGATCAAGCCGAGACCCGAGACGCTGCGCTTAAAAAGTTACCTGCTCAGCTGGTGGTGTTTACGGTTTTAGATTTACCACCAAAGCAATTGGAGTTTTTGCATCGATTGGGGCAATACCTCGATATCTTTATTTTTCACTATAACCCGTCACAAGAATATTGGGCGGACAGTGTCGACCCCAACTGGAAAGCGCGTTATGACGCACGGGTGAAGCAGCGTTTTATTGAAAAAAATCCAAATGCCAATGATGCAGAGATTCAGCAGTTTTTTGATGAGTTTACCCTCAATTTTAATGCAGAAACCCGAGAATCTCGCCATCCTTTACTGACCCGATTGGGTAAACAAGCGCGCGACCATTTCTCTTTACTTTCCAGCCTTTCTTCAGGTGAAGATGGGGTGTGGGCCGATGTCTTTGTTGATGAATACCCAGAAAGTTTACTTGGTAAAATTCAGTCCGATGTCCTGTATTTGGTGGAGCCTACGCAGCATCAGTATGCCTTGGCTGAACAGGATGATTCGATACAGATTCATGTCTGTCACTCCAGCCTCAGACAGCTTGAAGTCCTCAAAGATCAACTGACGCATTGGTTGGCTCAGGGCACGGCTGATGCACCGCGACGTCCAAGCGATATTTTGGTGTTGACGCCCAGTTTAACTGAGCTAGAACCTTTTATTCGCAGTGTTTTTGCACCTCCTCCGCATGAGCGTGAAGCTTTGCAAAAAGGTCACCAACTCAGTAAAGACAGTATTTATTTGCCTATTAAGCTGGCCGGCGTGACTCAACTTGATGCTTTAAATGCATGGCGTGCTGTACTGGGACGGATGGTCTTGGTACGGGGGCGTTTCAGTATTGAGGACTTTGCTGATTGGCTCAGTTTAAATGCAACGCAGCAACGTTATGGCTTAGACATGAATATGATCGAGCGCATGACGGAGTTGTTGATCAACGCAGGCTTTAAGCGTGGATTGGATGCTGAACATTTAAAACGCAGTTTGGTCGAAGGGGATGAAGACTATCGTTATAGTCTGAAGTTTGCCTTAGATCGTTTGGCTTTAGGCGTCGCTGTACCAGAGCATGTGCTGTTTCATGAGACCTTAAGCTATGCCCAAGTACAGTCGAGTGATTTTGAGCTGATTGGTGTTTTGATTGAAATTTATCAGGATTTCAAACACCGTTCCGAGTGGATGATCGCGCATGAAACTGGACAAAGGACAACTGCGGAAACTTGGCTGAATCGTTTGATGGAAGATATTCGCGAGTTTGAAGCCTCAGGTGTCGAGTCTTTGGCCGCAGTGTATAAGATGGTCAAAAAACAAGAACGTATGCTGACCTTGGCGAGTTTCTATGACGAACACGACCATCATGCACTGCGCAGTTTAAGTTTACCTTTGCCTTATGTATTAGAAGAAATCCAAAAGACCTTAGAAGCGCAACTGGACTATGCAGAACCCACGGGGCAGATCACGTTTAGTCAAATTGGCCAGATTCGACCTGTGCCGTATAAGTTGATCGTGATGTTGGGCTTGGACAGTGGCAAGTTTCCCAACCGCAGTGCGCATTTGCCTTTTGACCTGATGGACTTGCTGAAGCCACAACTGGGAGATCGTTCCCGTTTGGAAGATGATCAAGGGGCTTTTCTAGATGCCTTGTTGTTGGCACAAGAGAACATATGGTTATTTTATAATGGCTTTGATATCAACGATGGTGAAGTCCGTGATCCGTCTACGGTATTGCAAGAACTGATTCAGCATATGGCCTTTATTGTGCAGCCTGACATACAAAGCAAGAGTGTCAATGCAACGGTTGATAAGCATGGTGTGACTGTCCCTGCACAGTTGGCATCGCTGTATCATGTCCATCCTTTATTGCCTTTTGATCCGCGTGGTTTTGAGTCTGAGCACAGTATTCGTTTTCAAGACCAATGGTTTCAAGTTGCGAAACAACTACAACATGCATCGGGACAGCGGAGCAGTTGGGTCAACACGCCTTATCCAAAATTAGAGCAAGACATTCAAGTGCTCGACAGTCAGCAGTGGATTCAGGACATCACTTTCCCTGCACGACTTTATCTCAAGACTTTAGGCGTGGAAAACTTAAAACCAGAAGAGGTTCCTGCAACGCAAGAGCCGTTACTGCTCGATGGTTTAGGACGTTATGCCATTCGTCATTTTTTACAACAACATGAGGCAGCGGCAGATGCCAATCTTTTGATGGATCAACTGCCGATTGGTAAAGTTCAAGATGGGGTCTGGCAAATGAGCGTGCTTGAACAGCAGCGCTTGCTGGCACGTTTACAACGCTATGCACCCGAGGCCACAGCCACGACCCAACAAGTCTGGAAGGTGAATGAACATTTGCAAATCAATGTCACCCTAGCCAAATTTAGTGCTGAAAAATGGGTCAGTGTAGAAGCATCCAGTGCTCGGGCAAAGCGCCGTGCCAAAGTTTGGTTAGAGTATTTACTGTGGTTGGCTTATGTCAATTTGGGTGAGGGCGGACAGCAATATCAACGCATCGTGGTGTTTAGTGACCGAACCATTTTATGTACTGGTGTGAGTTCAAATCAGGCGCGTGAATGGCTCAAACCTTGGTTGAAAGCATGGGAGTATGCACAAACTCAGCCTTTGGTTTTACCTGCGGCCTTGTTACTGAAAATTGCAGAAAAAGATAAAACGCATGAATGGCAACTGAATGATCAGGAGCAGATGGTGATTGCGGACATGGACGCCATTTATAAAGTGTGGGAAGAAGATGGTCGCTTTAGTGGTTTTTCAATGACTGAAAATGAAGCCAATAAAGCACACCGCGACTGGCAGTTTATTTTACAAGAGCAGGATGCCAAAGCATTACTTGCCCATGCCTGCGAGCAGTTTTCTTATGAACTATATCATCCGATATTTTTGCATCAGCAAAGCCTTGAGGACTAAGTCATGAAAGCACAGTCTCAGGTCACTACATCGAACATGTCTTATCAACCCATTGCCGATATGAGCTTTCAGGGCTTGCATTGGATTGAAGCTTCAGCAGGCACAGGCAAGACTTTTACTTTATCCAGTTTGATGGTGCGTATTTTTCTTGGGGCCTATTTGCCGAATCAGGTCATTGCAACCACCTTCACCCGTGCTGCCGCTGCGGAGCTGAAAAGTCGCGTTCGGGCACGCTTGGTTGAAACTTTACGTTATTTTGAAGGTTGCCAGAGTCTGACCGAGCGAGAAATACAGGCCAAAATAGCTGTTGAACAAGATCCGCTTTTTATCAAAGCACTCACAGACTATGCCCAGCGGGTCGGTTTTGCCCAAGAGCGTTTGAAGTTGGTGATCGATCAGTTAGATGAGTTATTTGTCGGGACATTGGACAGTTTTAGTCAAAAGTTATTGCGTGAGTTTTCTTTTGAAAGTGGCAAGATTGAGCGTGCAGATATCACCGATGATGCGCAGAGTTATACTCAGCAGCTCATTCATGATGTGTTACGCGAGTGGATTCAGGCACAGCCACAGCCTGTGGTGAATTATTTACTGTTAAAACAAAAATTAAAAACCGAACAGGCTTATGTGCCAATTGTTGAAAATAGTCTGAACTTTGCGTCGGCACAGTTTCAACAGGTAGAAAAACCTGTGCTTGATTTGACGCAATTTGAGCAGGCCATTGATCAATTTACCGCGCTGGATGTGGCGCAGATTGAAAGCTTGAAAGACTATTATGCACCCGAAGGGCAATACCATGCAGTGCTGGGGAAAAAGTGGCGTACCGATGCTTTGATGCAGCGTATTCTATGTCAGGATTTACCTGCTTTTTTGACCGCACTGAAAGAGCAACGAGCTTATGCTTTATTCGCGCCACATTTTGAAAAAACCTTAAAACATCTGACTGACCTTGCGACGAAAAAAGTCTTAAACAAATGTGCTGTAGATGTACTAGAACAGTTTGAGCAGCATCCTGTGTGGCGACAGGTCCGCAGTTTCTTAGACGCGTTGGCAGAGCTAGAGCTTAATTTGGATGTGTTGGATGCGTATTTGAAATATCACTTAAGTTCTGAGGTGAAAAAGCGATTACCACAAGTCTTGCAGCAAAAGAGTGAAACGACCTTTGCTCAGCAAATCCGTACCTTGTCAGAAGCCTTACAGGGCGAACAAGGCCGGCGCTTTGCTCAGTTTGTACAGGCACGCTATCCGCTCATTTTAGTGGATGAGTTTCAAGACACTAACCAAGACCAAGATGACATGTTGGCGCGGATTTGGCGGGATGAACAGCGTTATCATCAAGGCTGTATGATTATGGTCGGTGACCCAAAACAAGCCATTTATGGCTTTCGTGGGGGTGACATGCTGACGTATAACAAAGCACGTTTAGATGTTTTGGCAAAACACGGTCAGCAGTATAGTTTGAAATATAATCATCGCTCTGTGCAAATGTTGGTACAGGTGGTGGATGCTTTATTTCAACGCCAACAGGACTTTGGTGAGCAGGTCTATTACCAGCCTGTAGAAGCATGGACTCGACCACATCCCGCTTTGGTCGATACACAGGGTGAAAACCATGTACCGCTGCGCTGGCTGTTACTTGAAGATAAAAAAAATGAAGCTCAACAAGTGGCATGGAAAATTCGTGATTTAATCAACCAAGGCATTCAACAGCAACTCTATGTGGCAGATGATCCGCCACAGTTTATGGGTGCAAATGATATCGCGGTGTTGTCGAAAAACCATGATGGCTTGGACAAAGTTCAGTTTGAACTAGAGCGTTTGGGAATTTTGGTCAACCGTCCGTCTAAACGCAGTGTGTTTGAAAGTCAGGTCGCGAAAGATGTTGGTGCGTTATTGACCGCAATGATGCATCCTTTTGATGAAGCCAAGGTTCGCCGTGCGCTTTTGAGCCGGCTGTTGGCGATTGATTTAAAACAGTTACTAGAACTGGAAAAGCAAGCCAACGGTCTGAGCCAGTTTATGGCAGATTTTGATGACATTCGCGACATGTGGATCAACAAAGGCTTTTTAAGTGCATGGCAGTACGCTTTAAACCTGTTTAAAGTGTGGAAAAACTTGGTGGCTTACCAAAGCCGAGACAACGAACGGACTGTGGTTAATCTGCGGCATTTGACTGAGTTGTTGAGCCAACATAGTGAGCAGTTCCAAGGCGCGCAGAAATTGTATCATTGGTATCTCAAACAGCTGCATTTGCCTGCGGAACGTGAGTGGGAGCTGGAACGCAAACTTTCCAATGCCACAGGCGTACAGCTGATGACCATTCATCAGTCCAAAGGTCTAGAGTTTAAAATTGTGTTCTTGCTGGGTGCCGACAAAGACTTTAAGGAAATGAATAAAACCTTAAACTTTTCAACTCTGGAACAGATCAATCCGACGACAGGGCGGAGCGAGTTACAGCGCATCGTGGCAGTAAATGATGCCAACCTGTTAGACCCAGCCGCGATTGATCAACACAATGAGCGAGCCGAAGCAGAACAGCATCGCTTATGGTACGTCGCACTGACCCGTGCGAGCCACCGCGTGTATGCCTTACTGCAAGATCAGGAATATAAATCAAATACGGCATTGGCATTTTGGCGTGGCCAAGCCGGTAATCTGTTTGAACATCCTGCCAGTGGTGATGAGGGGCTGCTGACTGAAAAGCCGATTCGTTTACAGCCAGCCGAGCAGCAAGAGATCATTCAACTGCAAGCCTTGGCCTTTCCTGAACAGCGTTTTTATCCACGTTCCAAAACCAGTTTTAGTGCGTTGACACAGCATTTGAGTCGCAAAGAGGCAATGGATGCCTTAGCTGTTTTGAGCGAGAAAGTGGGCAGTGCGGATGACGAGATCAATCATCCTGTACTTGAGGATGTGGAACTGAGTCAGCCTTTGGCGTGGATTAAACGGCAGTTTCCAATGGGGACGACTGCGGGAACCTTCCTGCACGAAATTTTCGAGCACATTGACTTTCAGGACTCACGTGACTGGGGACTGGAAATTCATCGTCGTTTTAAAAATGATAGCCCCTTACTGTGGCAAGAGTTATTGGGCAAATATCAACACGAATTTGGGCAGGATGATGAAACTCAATTGGTGCTGTGGATGCAAGAATGGTTAGCAGATGTGCTAGAAACACCTTTACATGACAGTTTTCAGTTGAAGCAACTCAAAGCCGATGAACACTTGGCTGAGTTTCCTTTTTATTTGTCATTGTCCGATCATGTACTGGCGATTAAACGCATACAGGCATTATTTCAAGAATACGGCATTGATCTACTCGACTTAAATGAAGCCAATTCTGCTCGTTATCTGACAGGTTCGATAGACTTGGTTTATTTTGATGGTCAGCGTTATCACATCGCCGATTATAAAAGTAACTTCTTAGGGGCGGATCAGCAGAGCTATAATCATGACGCAATCCAATTGAATATGTCACATGCCAGTTATTGGTTGCAGGCGGGTTTGTATTTGGTGGCTTTGCATCGCTATTTAAAAGTGAATTTGCTGAACTATGACATTGAAAAACATCTTGGTCAGGCGAGTTATCTTTATTTGAGAGGGATGAATGGGCAGCCCGATCAAGGGGTTTTAAGTTGGCGTGCTAGCCCAGAGTTTATTTTAAGATTGGATGCCATCTTGGGTCATTTTGCTGAGGATACTTCTACTGAAAATCATGTAGGCAAAACTTCTGAATTAAGTGAAATTAGTCACTCATAAACAAAGAATTAAGCTGTGGATAACTTTGAGGATAACCGTGTGGAAAATGTTCGTAAAGCCAGTATTGATCAGGCTGCCGTGGTAGACACATGGTTAACACGTTGGAGTCAGTTTATTCAACAGTCACCGCTAAGTAAAACAGGGTTCACCGAAACCCGAAGTGAAATGATTCAACAGGTCCTTGAAGCAATGCTACGCGGTGAGAGTTGTATCTCGGTTGCAGCTGAAGCCGTCACAGTCTTAGATGATTTGGTGATGGATGAACAGCAGGCACAGCAACAAAAAGCGCCGTTTGTTTACGATGAACAGCAACTATATCTATATCGTTATTGGGCTTTAGAGCAGTCCTTAGCCCAGCAAGTGGCGCGGTTAAAACTACAAAACTTAACGCAAGTGGATATTTCAGCTTATGCCCATTTACTTGAAGATCCACACCAAAAACAGGCTTTGGCTATGGTGGCTGAGCAGGCGCTCTCGATCATTACAGGTGGTCCGGGCACAGGGAAAACCTATACCTTGGCGCGTATTATTGCGGTGCTCAAACAAAGTCTGCCTGATATTCGTATTGCGATGGCTGCACCGACAGGTAAGGCGGCGCAGCGCATGAAAGAAGCCCTTCAGAACTCTTTTCAAGATGAAAAGTTACAAAACTTCATTACCCCAGATTTGAAAAACTTAAACCCTGTGACGCTACATCGACTTTTGGGTCTTGGGAATACGCAGCAACCGCGTTTTCATAGCAGACAACCTTTACCTTATGATGTGATTGTCGTTGATGAAGCGTCAATGCTAGATTTAAATTTGGCACAGATGCTCTTTGCTGCCATGCCGAATCAAGCCCGTTTAATTTTATTGGGAGATGCCGATCAGTTGGCTTCGGTCGATGTCGGCTCTGTACTCGCCGATCTACAACAGGTTCCAGCTTTGGCTGAAAATAGAGTCAATTTGGTCAATAGCCGTCGTTTCAAATCAGATGCACGGATTGGAAAGTTGGCACAATTTATTCAACAGCAATCTTGTTTTGACTTAACGACGCATCCTGCCGAAAAACAGAGCGTATTGCATACTTTTCAACAGCAAGTAGTAAATGCCACGACGTTGAAGGCGGTTGAGTTGGATCAGGTCAAGGTCGATTATCTACAACTTGAATTGTTGCCTGAGCAGGCTTTATCTGCAGAGCAGTTACAACATTATTATGATCTGTTGATGCTCGGCTTTCAGGGCTATGTCGAGGCTTTAAAGCAATATCAGCAAAATCCTAATGAGTCTCTCGTACCCAAAGTGATTCAACATTTTGATGATTACCGTATTTTGGCAGCCATACGTCACGGCCATTTCGGCTTAAAACAGCTCAATCTGCAAATCGAGCAACGTCTATTAGAACAATCAAAACAAATCAAGCAGGGTGAGTGGTATTTAGGACGCCCTGTGATGATGACCTATAACGACTATCAGTTGGGGGTGTCGAATGGCGATATTGGCCTGTGTTTACAGCGTATACAACAAGGTAAGTTGCAGTTTGAGGTGTATTTCCCTAGTTTGGATAAATGGGTGGCCGCGACACGGTTACCCAAAAATATTGAAACGGCTTTTGCACTGACCATTCACAAATCTCAAGGCTCTGAGTTCACCCATACCACGGTGGTTTTAGATCGGCAGGCTGAAAAATTACTCAGTAAAGAGTTGATTTATACCGCAATTACGCGGGCGAAAAAAGTGGTCAGTTTACTGGTCGATGCCGATGCATTCGTACATGCTATGGTGACTCGAACCACTCGAGAAAGTGGTCTATCAAGAAAAATTAATCAACAAATTCAATTGTGAAGATTTAATAAACAAATAAGAGCTTTGTACGAAATGGCTTACAGGGATTCAGGAGATTTGCGCATAGAGCTTTGCTGAGGATTTTGAGAAGATGGCTTCACATAAAGAGCTCAACACGGAATGTTGAGTATAATCGCAAAAAGATAATAATAACGTCAGTAGACAGCGAACTTACAGTGAAGTAGGTGAAAGAGGAAACTTACAGCCGCTAAGCCTTGTAGTTTTGGGAGAGACTACAAGGCTTTTTTATATCTGATAAATTGGCAAAATGTGACAAAAAATAGCCATTCATTCATTGAAGCATAAAATACAGTTATAGATTGAATATTGAAGAGATACTGTCTCAGTATTGCACGGCTTATGCTTTTTTAAATTTAGTTCTTATGTATTTAAGAATTTGTTTTTAATAAATTAAATTTTTAATATTGCATTTTTTAGAGAAATTTAAGTTGAATAATGGAGAAAATCAGGAGTTTGTGTAAGCAATCGCTTACATGAAGATGAGTGAAATGCGACTTTTTTCTTCTGTGTGATGTGGCAAAATCTGTCACATAAGGATGTAAATGATTAAACATGGAATGTTTAATACAAGACGCGGAAAAGCGCATTATTATAATGATAACCAAAACAACAAGAACAAAAATAAAAGAACACTACAGCGCAAAAAAGCCCAAGTTTACTTGGGCTTTTTTTTATGCTCAGACTAAGTCTGTTTCGCTTCGATCGGTTGCAAATAATGAGCGACGTTGGTGCTTTAAGATTTTGGGACAATGCTTCGAGATTTGATAAAGCGTTTTCGCTAAAGCAGGTAAGTGGGTCCCGACGACAGATTTTCCTGTGGTTAATAGCGATACGCTAATATCACGTTCTGGATCGGCCCAGCAGAGAATATTGGAAAACCCGAGATGTCCAAAGGCTTGCCCAGTCATGGGTCCAAATAACCCAATAGGATTACTCCCTAACATTGGGCCTAAGGCATAACGCATCGGAACTAATAATGTCCGATCTAAACTGACTCCTGACGTGGCCAAGGTCGAGCGAAATACCGTTTGGGCACTCATGATTTGTTTGCCTTGGTATTCGCCACCACTCAAGAGCATTTCAAAGAAACGACTAGCTTGTTCCGCACTGGTATAAATGTTGCCCGCTGGGCAAATCGTGTCCATAAAGCGCGCATCATTGGTCACATCGACCGCCAACTGTAAACCACCACCCAGTACCCGATTAAGATAATGGTCTGTGCCTAAACGTGGATGTAGACCTGTGGCATAGTTTAAAGCGGCATCCGCTCGATACTCAGGTTTTAAACCATAGTTAAAGTAATCTAAGCCCATGGGTTTTTCGATATTTTCAGCAAGAAACTCGCGGGCTGTTTGACCCGTTACCCGCTTGATAATTTCCCCTAAAATATAACCCGACGTCACGGCATGATACGCCAGATGCGTGCCCGAAGCTGAAACGGGTTGTGCCGCATAAAGACGTTCTAAAATTTGATCTTGATTAAACAACAGTTCAGGTGTGACTTTGCTGTCAATGCGCGGAATGCCACCACGATGAGCGAGCAAATGGAAAATGGTGGCACGACGTTTACCGTTTACGCCATATTCGGGAATATAGTGGCTAATCGGATCGAGTAAATTCAGATCGCCGCCTTCATCCAACATATGAATCAGCATGGCTGTAACGATTTTAGAGGCGGAAAATAAGCAAACTGGGGTGTCGGGTGTGCCAATTTTTGCATCTACCGCTAAACCATCGGGTGAATTGCCTTGCGCATAACCAATGCTGCGGTTTAACAATATTTGTCCCTGACGACGTAAACAGAGGCTGATGAAAGGGTAGTTTCCTGTTTTATATAGGGACTCTATACTGGTCCAAATGCTTTGAATTTGTGCGTCATTCATGCCACCCAAGGTAGCGGAGACCTCATCCTTAGAACGAATCACGTGGTTGAGGTCATGGGGGACATAACAGGTATTGGCAGATAAAATTTTCACAAATTTCTCTCTATTTTTCGTTTTTATTGGATTTGAGTCTGATACTGAAAATCAGAATTGTCATGATTTGTGCAAAGCCGTCAGTTGCCGAATTGACTGCGAACATAAAACATTTTTGCAATATAGCGCTAGATCCCTTAAAATAATGCCTTGCTGTAGTGATGCACGGCAGTCAACTTGGTTTTGAAGAATCAATTTGATTTGTATCAAATGTAACTTATAAGCATCTCGGAGAAATCGAATGGCTTTAACAAACGCAGATCGCGCAGAGATCATTGCTAAATTTGCTCGTGCTGAAAACGACACTGGTTCACCAGAAGTTCAAGTAGCTCTTTTAACTGCTCAAATCAATGATTTACAAGGTCACTTCAAAGAGCACAAACACGACCACCATAGCCGTCGCGGTCTTATCCGTATGGTTAACCAACGTCGTAAGCTTCTTGATTACCTTAAAGGTAAAGACGCTACTCGTTACAGCGACTTGATTGCTGCTTTAGGTTTACGTCGTTAATTCGATTAAACTTTTATTTTCGGACTATCGCATTTTGAATGCTTTATTACTGAAAAAGAAAGTCTACCTTGCTTCTGTGAGGTAATGGGGAAGGGGCGAATGTTTCGCTCCTTCTTTGTGTCTTAAAATTATATTTTTAGTCTCTGGTGAGGTCGGCTTCTAAGCTTTGTCATTTATACAGTTGCCTGAAATGGCAATGTGAATGCCAAACCTTAGGGGTCTCCACTAGAATAAAAATCAGGAAAGAAAAATACATGTCTATGTTTAATATTATTCGTAAAGAATTCCAATATGGTCAACACACGGTTGTTTTAGAAACGGGTCGTGTTGCTCGTCAAGCGAACACTGTTGTGATCACCATGGGTGGTGTACAGGTTCTTGTTGCAATCGTTGCTCAACCAAAAGCAAAAGCAGGCCAAGACTTCTTCCCGTTGACTGTTAACTACCAAGAAAAACAATATGCTGCAGGTCGTATTCCAGGTGGTTACGGTAAGCGTGAAGGTCGTCAGTCTGAAGCTGAAACTTTAATTTCACGTCTTATTGATCGTCCAATCCGCCCATTGTTCCCAGAAGGTTTCTACAACGAAATCCAAGTAACAGCGACTGTTATTTCTTCTGACAAAACTATGGAAGGCGATATCGCTGCAATGTTGGGCGCTTCAGCTGCGATGTCTATTGCTGGTGTTCCATTTGCAGGCCCAATCGCAGGCGCACGTGTTGGTTTAATCAACGGCGAATACATCCTTAACCCAACTTTAGAACAGCTTAAGGAATCTGATCTTGACCTTGTGGTTGCAGGTACTGAAGCTGCTGTATTGATGGTTGAATCTGAAGCGAAAGAGCTTTCTGAAGACCAAATGTTAGGCGCTGTACTTTTCGGTCATGACGAAATGCAAATCGCAATTCAAGCGATTAAAGAATTTGCTGCAGCTGCGGGCGCAGTTGAATCTACTTGGGTTGCGCCAGTTAAAAACGAAGAACTTCTTGGTAAATTGAAAGAAGCATTCGAAGCGAAAATCTCTGAAGCATACACAATTGCTGTTAAGCAAGAGCGTTATGCAGCATTAGATGCGCTTCACGCTGAAGCTGTTGCTCAGTTTGTTCCTGAAGAAGATGAAACTGGTATTGGTGCTGAAGTTGACGAATTATTTGAAGACTTAAAATACCGCACAGTACGTGACAACATCTTGTCTGGGAAGCCACGTATTGATGGTCGTGATACAAAAACTGTACGTGCAATTGATGTTCAAGTTGGTGTGTTAGATCGTGCTCACGGTTCTGCATTGTTCACACGTGGTGAAACTCAGGCATTGGTAACAACGACTTTAGGTAATACACGTGATGCGTTGATGGTTGATACCCTTGCAGGTACGAAAACTGACAACTTCATGTTGCACTACAACTTCCCTGCATACTCTGTCGGTGAAACAGGTCGTGAATCTGGTCCTAAGCGTCGTGAAATTGGTCACGGTCGTTTGGCACGTCGTGGTGTTCAAGCAGTTCTTCCCGCGGCTGATCGCTTCCCGTACGTAATTCGTATCGTATCGGATATTACTGAATCAAATGGTTCATCTTCAATGGCTTCTGTGTGTGGTGCTTCATTATCACTTATGGATGCAGGTGTTCCATTGAAAGCGCCAGTTGCAGGTATTGCAATGGGTCTAGTGAAAGAAGGCGAGCGTTTCGCAGTTCTTTCTGACATCTTGGGTGACGAAGATCACTTAGGTGACATGGACTTTAAAGTAGCTGGTTCTGCGAACGGTATTACTGCACTTCAAATGGATATCAAGATCGAAGGGATCACTGAAGAGATCATGGAAGCGGCATTGAACCAAGCGTATGCGGGTCGTATGCATATCTTGAATGAAATGAACCAAGTGATTTCACGTGCTCGTCCTGAAATTTCAATGCATGCGCCGACATTCCAAGTGATCAACATCAACCCAGACAAGATCCGTGATGTAATCGGTAAAGGTGGTGCGACCATCCGTGCCATTACTGAAGAAACCAAAGCTGCTATTGATATTGAAGACAACGGTACTGTTCGTGTATTTGGTGAAACTAAAGCCGCTGCTGCTGCTGCGGTTGCAAAAATCCAAGCACTTACTGCTGAAATTGAGCCGGGTACAATTTACGTCGGTAAAGTCATTCGTATCGTTGAATTCGGTGCGTTTGTAAACATCCTTCCAGGTACTGATGGCTTACTTCACATTTCACAAATCTCGAACGAGCGTATTGCAAACGTGGCAGACGTGTTGAAAGAAGGTCAAGAAATTAAGGTACAAGTTGCGGATGTAGACAACCGTGGTCGTATCAAATTGACAATGAAAGACATCGAACAAGTTTAATCTCTTGTCAATTCACATGGTGTTTGCCATGTGAATTGAGTTGTCTTAGAAAAGCCTTGAGCTTGGCCAATTTAAACTTTGGCTTGCTCAGGGCTTTTTTTATGGCATCATGCTGGCTAAGACAGACAATAATAAATGAGATATGCAAAGCTATTATTTCTATCAACATCCCACCGCACAGCATACCTATGTGCAGAAACAGCCGATTGCAGAGCAGGAAGCCGAGTTTATTTGGGTGGAGTGTAGCCGTGACGATGTGGTCAATCGGGCAGAACATTGGCAGCAGGACATTTATGCGGCAACGGGACTGTGGATGAATGAATATCATCTGCGTGACATTCTAAATTTAGAACACCCTTGTGCCTTTGACACTTTGGAAGATTACGACTTGCTGATCTTTCGTAAGCTGATCACACCCGATGATCAAATTAAGTTTGATACTCAAGCGACTGAAAAACATGAACGGGTCTTTGGTCTGGCGACGACCCCGATTAGCTTTATGCTCACGCCGCAAGTTTTGATTACGGTTAGAGAGCAGGGTAATAAAGAAGTTGAAAGCTATATTCAGCGTATGGAAACGGTGTTGAGCCGTCCGATTGAGGAACATAATAAGCCAAGAAAATTACCCGCAACGCCTTTAGATTTGACCTTGAGACTGCTCAATAACATGGTGGATGGTTATCTTGATTTACGTGTTCCGCTGACGCGTCGAGTGGAGTTTTGGCAGCAAGAGCTTTTACAAGGCCATCGTCGTTTTACCAAGTGGCATCAACTGTTGCAAGAGAATATGGCTTTCCAACAAGTGGAAAATTTGTGCGAAGAGCAAATCGAAACTTTGCAGGAATTACGCGATGAAATTGTCGATAATTATTCGCACTTGAAAGGGAAAAAACGTAGTGAAAAACAAGACATCATGCTGGTACGTGTCGATGATTTAACCAGTCATATTGAACGTATTCAAAAGCATACCATTCGCTTGAGAAATGCAGTGCAAGCAGCTATCGATCTACATTTTTCAGCCATAGCCAATCAAACCAATGAAAATATGCGGATTTTAGCCATTATTACCGCGATTTTTGCACCACTGACCTTACTGACAGGGGTGTATGGTATGAACTTCGAGTTTATTCCGGGGCTGAAGTCTCCCACAGGGTTTTGGATCATGTTGGGTATCATGTTAATGACGACATTGATTCTGCTGTATTATTTTTATCGACGTCATTTGGTCGGGCGTGGCGAAAAAAGTGTCATTGATATGTTGGCACAGCAGCATGCGGATCAACATATGAATTTGTTTTGGTTTATCGATTATGAGCCGATCAAGCAAACCGTGAAGGGCACCATTAAAGATTTAGAGAAAATCACCAAATTAAAATAATTCGGTGATTTTCCGCATAGACCATTAAAGCCAATGGGCTTTAATATGTTTCTTGGTGGTGTTTCAAAAAGTATGCTGAAAAAAAGCAGGTTGAATTTTGATAAAATAGAGAAATGCAAATAACTCTAGAAATCAAATGTCCAACCTGCCTCAGTGACAGTATAAAGAAAAATGGCATCAAAGTAGATGGGAAACAAAACTATCAATGCAAAGACTGCAAACGTCAGTTTATTGGTGACCATGCTCTGAGCTATCTAGGATGTAATTCTGGCATTACTCGTAAAATATTACAGTTGATGGTCAGAGGCAGCGGTATACGAGATATCGCTGAAGTTGAGCGCATTAGTATCGGTAAAGTTTTACGGACTTTAACTGAATCGACCTATCAAATTCAGCCTAAACAAAGTCATTATGAATCTCTCGAAGTAGATGAATTCTGGACTTTTGTTGGAAATAAAAATAATAAACAATGGCTTATTTACGCCTACCATCGAGAAACAGGTGAGATTGTTGCTTATGTTTGGGGTAAGAGAGATTTAGCTACAGTCCAACGGTTGAAGACAAAGCTTAAACAATTAGGTATTCATTACACCCGAATTGCAAGTGATCATTGGGACAGTTTCATCACTGCTTTTAAAAACTGCAAGCAAAGTATTGGTAAGTTTTTTACCGTAGGTATTGAAGGTAATAATTGTAAAATAAGGCATAGAATTAGGCGCGGTTTTAGAAAGAGTTGTAATTTCTCCAAAAAGATTGAAAACCATTTTAAAGCCTTCGACTTAACCTTTTTTTACATCAATAATGGTTTCATTTAATGTCAGCATACTTTTTGAAACACCACCTGTTTCTTTATATGCTGACGCTATCCTTGTTCAATTTATTATTCGGATATATGGGCGTCGCAAGGAGATTTAATTTAAGAAGTTTTTAACTGGGCTCCTTTTAAAATCCGATAAAGCTGATCTTTAATGAACAACTTTTTGCGTTTGAGGGGCTCAATCTCTCCACGATGAATCCTGACAGGGTCTTGTTCGAGTAAACAAATTTCCTGATCGAGAGCTTCATGGTCGTCAAACATTTTAGAAAAATGCGGATTGTCTTCTCTAAGCTGTTGAATCATGTCTCGGTATTCAGGAAACATGAGCTTAGTCTTTTTATTACAAACTTTGAGTTTCATGGTTGCCGTCTAATCCTCTTATTCAAAAATAAAAAAAGAAAGAAAGGCATGCGCCAATCTTTCTTTATAGAACTAGTGTTGAGTCGTTTGAACTGGGTCAGTGAGTTGTAAATGTTTTACTTCACGACGAAGTTTTTGAACTTCCTCAATCAAATCCAGCATCATTGCGACTGCAGTAAAGCTGGCATCAAAGTCACGTTGTAAGCGATAGGCTCGCCGTGCACGTGAGACATCATCACCAAAAAATTGGTGAATGCGGTTATCGGGTCGGTTAGGCAGAATGTCATATTCCAACAGCTGTAAAACCCATTCAGGACTTTGTCCGCAGGCTTCAGCAAAATGCTTTAAATCAAAGCTATGTTGTTCATCAACAATTTCAGCGTGTCGACATCCGTCTAAAATAATTTCACGATATTGAATAGTCGTCATAATTTTCTCCTTAAGACTGACGCGGCTTAAAGTGAGGGAAGGCTTCAGCAAAGGCTTGGTAGGCTTGCTGTTCTTGCTCACTTTGCGCAGGAGGTTGAACAATGTTTAAAATTAAATATAAATGTCCTGCCGTTTTGGCTGGAATCCCCTGATCTTTTAAACGGAGTTGCTGCCCCGTTTTGGCATTTTTCGGAATTTGAATTTGTAATGTTCGACCATTGGGTAGCGCGGCGGTGATGCTTTGCCCCAAAGCGGCTTCCCAAGGACTGATATTCAGTTGGTGATAGACATCAACTCCTTCAACGCGTGTGGTCTCCGTATCTTTGTAATAAATTTCGATATATAGGTCGCCATTTTCACCACCCTGAATACCTGACTGTCCTTGACCACTTAAGCGAATTTGTTGCCCTTCTTTCATGCCTTTGGGAATTTTAACTTCCAGCGTTTTGCGCTGAATTTCCGCTTCACCATAGGCATTTAAAGTGGGAATCTGTAAGGTAATGGTTTGGGTGGTACCGTGGAATCCAACCTCAAGATCGACCTCTAAACGCGCATGTTGGTCTTCGCCTTTATGGCGAGTGCTATTTTGGCGTTGATATTGATAGTTTGATCCTCCAAAACCTGAACCAAAACGGCCAAATAAGTCTTCAAATCCTGAAAAATCATGTGCCTGTTGTCCACCTTGGGCATTCCTAAATGCCTCTTCAAAACCGCCAAAGCCTGCATTGGGGTTGAATTGGTGTGCGCCTTGCGGATGATCGAGTTCAAAGTCATATTCTGCTTTTTTCGTTTCATCACTTAAGGTGTCATAGGCGACATTCAATTCTTGCATACGTGCTTCAGCATCAGGCTCCTTACTGACATCGGGATGATACTTACGTGCCAATTTTCGATAGGCTTTTTTAATTTGTTCGGCGGTCGCATCTCGCGTTAAACCGAGTATTTCATAATGGTTCTTCGGCATAAATAAGATTAAATAAATTGATTAAGTTTGAATCATTATTCAGCCTTTCAGCAGATTTCAACAGTAAAGATATGTTCCTTATTGTTTCAAAACATGACAAGAAAAAAGCCCCCGATGAAAGGGGCTTTGATGGATGAGGAATACTTAATATTTGACCCATGTGATGTTGCGCCCACCGCCATTTTCGGTCGACGTTCCTCGAATTCGTAAGTGCTTACCATTGTTGCTGAGTCGTGCATATGCGTCATAACGTAACCCTGTGAAAGGGTCGAGGAACTGCCCATGGTTATAGGTCAAATCATTGGCATTGTCTAACTGCAAATGGCTGAGCGTTGTCATGCCGACGATGGGCTGATTTTTATTGACACCATCACACTTGCTACAGTTTTCTATTTTTACCGCACCTGGAATTTCACGCGTACTTACGATGACTGCTTTATAGCTATTGTTTTTGTCTTTTTCAATCATGACGTCACTGAGAGAGTATCCTGTTTTATCATCGATAGTTTTCCATTTGCCGACCAAGGGATCGGTGGCTGCAAAACTGGAGAAGGCGCATAAACTGCTGAGTACGAAAAGACTGCAAGAAAATTTCATGATGATAAAACCCCAATGGAAGAGAAAAATAAAGACATATAAAAATTATGGATTTATTTATAACGAAATTTAAGCGGTGTGACCAGTGAAATATCTATGAATAAAAGTGATGAATCATTTGAATTATCTTATTTTTATGAGAACAAAGGCATAAAAAAAGAGCAATTTAGTTGCTCTTTTTTTATTGCACATGACGCGCTTAGCTTAAGTGTTCACCAAATAAACCCAAGGCTTCTTCTGCACTAAAGCTATATTGCGTGTTACAGAACTGGCAGTCCATGGTAATCGGGTTTTGATGTTCTAGCGTTTCACGAACGGCTTCAGCGCCAATTTGTTCAAGCGCTTGAGCACAACGTTCTTTAGAACAGGTACAGCCAAATTTCAGTACTTCAACTTCAGGTAAGCGTACTTCTTCTTCGTTGTATAAACGGTAAAGAATTTCACTGGATTCTAAATCGGTTAACTCTTCGATTTTGAGCGTTTCAGTCAACATGGTCAGACGTGGCCATAAGTCTTGATCGACACGTTCTTGTTCCTCTTCACTGTTACGTGGTAACAGCTGAATAAGTAAACCACCAGCACGCTGGGCTGAACTGGCCAAAACGATACGCGTTGGAATTTGGGCAGACAGGTCATAGTACTGCATTAAACAACCCGCAAGATTTGGCTTGTCTAAAGCCACAATCCCTTGATAACGCTCACCAAATTCGGGCTCAATATTAATAAATAGTACAGGGCTAATGAGGGTGCTCAATACCGTACTGCTGCTGTCGGCAGCATTAAAGCGAGGATCTGCTTCATAATCCGCCAAGGCACGTACTTCACCAAGGTGATTACATTCAGCCATGGCCCATTTGAAACTACCTGAAGCTTGAATTTGTAAACTAATACGGCCTTTAATTTTTAAAGTACTGGCAAGTAATGCCGTGGCACTAAGCATTTCACCTAACAGCACTTGGACTGCAGGTGCATAATCACGCTGCGCCAAGATGGTTTGTAGGGTTTCTTCTAGATGAACCACTTCACCACGAACAGGACTATCTTCAATATAAAAGCGTTGACGCAAATCAGACATAAATTTCTCCAATATCCTGTCTTAATGGTGACGATATTGTAAAACACAAGTTATTTTACTTCATCCCGTGTTACATCTATTCGGTTATGTTGTAACTCACGTTGTAGGTCAACACCCACAGGGCTTTGGCGCAATTGGGTATCACTTTCAAATAAGTGTTCTAATTCGGCCAGAGCATTCCGATGTGTTTCATAGACCTTCTGTTCGTCGTTATAAATACTTTGCTGCTGTGCGAGCAGTTTTTCATCATAATCGCGAAATAACTCAATGCTCTTATAGGCATCTTGTTCTGCAATGCCTAAATTACGCAGGGCAAAATAGGCCATCCCTAAAGACGATAAATAGGTTTCACGCCAAATATGTTCCACCCCTAAGTCACGTAGTAAATGTACATGATGTCGATCGCGGGCACGGACCAGCAAGTTTAAATCTGGATAATTGAGCCGGATATGGCGTGCCACATTCATCGAGTCTTCAATATCATCAATGGCTAACACAAACACTTTGGCATGTTCTATACCTGCTGCACGCAGGATATCGGGTTGAGTGGCATCACCATAGTAGAGTTTACCGCCATAGTTGCGAACGAAATCAACCTTGTCGATATTGCTATCAATCGCTGTGAAGGTTTGGTGTTGTAAGTGAACCAAACGCGCCACAATTTGTCCGACACGGCCAAAGCCAGCAATGATCATCGGGTTATGCTGTTCAGGAATCTCATCATAGACGGGTGTGGTTTCTTTTTCGAATAGTGGCACCACCCACGAACTCATCAGCCAGTACAGAATAGGCGTCAGAATCATCGACAATGTCACGATCAAATTGATTGGCTCTAAAATGGCCTGCGTAATCACGTGTTCACTCATGGCAACATTGAGCACCACAAAAGCAAATTCACCGCCTTGTGCCAAACAGGTTGCCAGCATCAAACTATTGCGCCATGAAAACTCGAAGTAGCGAGCGATGGCTGTTAAGGCCAGCAGTTTGACCAACATCAGCAATAACGCACCGCCAACAATCAGACTTGGGCTTTCCCACAGCAGCGAAACTTGCGTGCTCATCCCGACGGTCATGAAAAATAGACCGAGAAGTAGACCTTTAAATGGTGCAATACTGGCTTCCAGTTCATGACGGAATTCAGAGTCAGCAAGTAACACTCCAGTTAAAAATGCGCCCAAGGTGGTACTGATACCTAAGACATCCATCAGCGCGACTACGCCTAAGACAATAAACAAACCGACTGCGGTAATCAGTTCATGTGCGCCACTTTTGGCCACAAAGCGGAAAAAAGGGCGCATGAGATAGCGGCTAAATAAAAACAAGCCTGTAAAGGTAGCAACAATCGCTGCAAAGTAGGCCACACCATGATGGGTTGAGTTTGTCCCTGCAAGGAGTGGAATGACTGCAATCAGCGGAATCGCGGCAATATCTTGAAAGAGTAAAATGGAAAAGGACTGCTGACCAAAAGTGGTATTGAGCTGCTGTTTTTCACTGAGCAGCTGCAACACAAACGCAGTAGAGGAGAGGGCAAGGGCAAAACCAATCACGACACTGGCTGCAATCTGTTGTTGCAGGGCAAAAAAGACGATGCACGCCAGTAGCACGCCGCAGAGTGTTACTTGTAAACTGCCCATCACAAAAATGGATTTACGCATTTCCCATAAACGTTGTGGGCGAAGTTCGAGTCCAATAATGAACATCAAGAAAATCACGCCGTACTCAGCGAGTTTATGGATGTCTTCAGGGTCATGGACGACATTGAATACACTGGGACCGAGTAAGATGCCTGTAAATAAATAGCCGAGTACCGTGGCAATCCCCAGCCGTTTAGCCAACGGAACGATCATCAGTGCCGCAGCCAAAAAGAGGGTGATTTGAAGCAGTAGAGACATTGCCCTGTCCTAAATTTTTTTCTTTATGTTGGAAGTTTAAGGGAGAACGCGACTCAGGTCTAAACCTTATTCACGTCAAGTCTTAACTTAACTCTTGTGGATCAATATCAAGGCTCAATTTCATACTATGCGGTTTGTTATGCCAGACATTTTGCCACCACTGACGAATGTAAAAATGCATCCGCGCACGGTCTTTGGACAGTAGTACCATATGCGCTTGATAGCGGCCCGCTTTACGCTCCATCGGCGCAGGAATTGGCCCCCAAATATCAATACTGTTTTCTGAGGCTTGGCGCAATGCTTGTGCATGCTCTTGTAAAAAGCTTTGGTTCAGTTCTTGGTCTTTGGATTCACAGCGCAATAAAGCCGCATAGCGATAAGGTGGCATCCATGCAGCTTTACGCTCTTTCAACGTTTGCTTGGCAAAGCTGCGATAGCCCGATTCCAGCAGGGTATTCAGCAAAGGATGATCTGGACGTAGAGTTTGTAAATAGACTTCGCCTTTTTTCTCGCCACGCCCAGCACGTCCAGCGACTTGGATGATGAGCTGTGCAGTACGTTCTGTGGCACGAAAGTCAACACTGAGTAGGCCTGAGTCGATGTCTAAAATCGCCACTAAAGTCACATAAGGAAAGTGATGTCCTTTGGCCAGCATTTGGGTGCCGAGCAAAATGATGGGTTCACTTTTTTGGATTTTGTTATAGATTCTTTGCCAGCTGCCGACCCGACTGGTCGAGTCACGATCCACCCGAATTACGTCAAAGTTGGGGAACAGTGCTTGTAGGTTTTCTTCAACTTTTGCGGTGCCTAAACCAATTGGTTTTAGTTCGCTATGCTGACATTGCGGGCAGTGTTCAGGCATGCGGTGGATGGTGCCGCAGTGGTGACAGTGCAAATGCTGGTAGGGCTGTCGATGCACGGTAAAATTGGCATCGCAGTGGGGGCACTTGGCCTGCCAGCCACAACTTTCACAAATCAACACAGGCGCATAGCCGCGACGGTTTAAAAAAATCAGCACCTGTTCTTTTTTGTCTAAGCGCTTTTGTACTTCATGAATCAGTTGTTGGCTGATGCCATTTTGTTTTTGTGCCACTTTTAGATCGATCACATGCATTTTCGGCATCACGGCCACACCTGCACGTTGGTCCAACTCCAAACGAGTCATTTTACCTTGTTCGACCAATGCATAACTGTCGATACTTGGCGTTGCAGAACCGAGGATAATCGGACAGTTTTCTAAGTGTGCACGGTATAAAGCCACATCACGAGCATGGTAGCGGAAGCCTTCTTGTTGCTTGAAAGATAAGTCATGCTCTTCATCTAAGACAATCAAACCCAAATGCGGAAGAGGGGTATAGATGGCAGAACGTGTGCCAATCACAATCGAGGCTTTGCCCGTTTGTGCGCTTTGCCAGGCTTGCAGGCGCTTAGAATCATTTAAACCTGAATGTAGTAGCGCAATATGACAGTGAAAACGTGACTGAAAACGGCTCACTGTTTGTGGGGTGAGACCAATTTCAGGCACTAATACCAAGACTTGTTTGCCTTGTTTTAAAACTTCTTGCATGACTTGCAAATAGACTTCAGTTTTGCCACTACCAGTTAAACCATCCAGTAAGAAAGCGTGGTAGCTATGACGAGCTTTGAGAATGTTTTGAATGGCACGCTTTTGTTCATCATTGGGCGTGAGAGGCATTTGCGCCAGTGTCATGGCTTGCGGTTTAAAGTCTTGGGCTTCAAGTATGCACTGGGTGATTTGCTTTTTTTCTAAGGCTTTTAAGGTCGCAGTTTCAATGCCAGCCAAATTTAGAATGTTTTCAGACGTTCCTGTGGGATGCAGCTTTAAAATTTTATAGGCATCTTGTTGTTTTTCAGAACGCTTCAATTTGTCTTCGGCATGATCATCTATCAGCTTCCACATTCGCGCCAGTAAATTATAGGGTTTGCCTTGGCGTAAAAAGCTGGGCAAAGCAGCATGCATCACTTCACCAATGGGAAATTGGTAATATTGCGCTGACCATGTCAATAAACTTAAAACTTTAGCATCTAGAATAGCGCTGTCATCGAGCAACTCAGTTATGGCTTTGAGTTTAAAGCCTAAATCGAGTGGTTTCTCATCAGTGAATTTCTCAACAATGACACCGACCACATTTTGGCGACCAAATGAGACAGCCACACGTGCACCCACTTCAGCTTGGTGGTATTGTTCAGCCGTTAAACTATAGTCAAAACAGTCATATAGATAAACTGGAACAGCCACACGAATACGGTAGCTTGGTGTTGTGGAAAGTGTATTTTCTGGCATAAAAAGCTCAAAATGTCCTGATGAAATTGTCGTTGTGCGATGAATGAGTTGTGTTAGAGTGATGACATAATTTATAACTTAGAATATGAATGATTTTGGTGCCGACATGCAACAGCGCCAAATGACTAAATGGACAATTAGAAAGCGTAAACATGCCAGTATATCAATTTACCGCACTCGATGCCGCAGGAAAGCAGCAAAAAGGCGTGCTCGAAGGAGATTCAGCGCGTCAAATTCGGCAACAACTTCGTGATAAAGCGCTGATTCCAGTCTCGGTTGATCCTGTTGAACAAAAAGATAAGCACAGCAGTAAAACATGGTTTCAAAAACAAATTACCGCCTATGATTTGGCTTTATTGACACGTCAACTTTCTGTACTTGTGGCGGCGGCCATTCCGTTGGAAGAAGCCATTCGTGCGGTCGGAAAGCAGTCAGAAAAAGCACATGTACAAAATCTATTGATGTCGGTGCGCTCTAAAGTATTGGAAGGTCATTCATTGGCGCAGGGTTTACAGCAATCTGGACGTTTTCCAGAGTTGTATATTGCCACGATTGCCGCTGGTGAGCGTTCAGGACATTTGGACTTAATTTTAGATCAGCTGGCAGACTACACCGAAAATCGTTTTGCAATGCAAAAGAAAATCCAAGGCGCGATGATTTACCCGATTATTTTAATGCTGATGTCTTTTGCCATCGTGATGGGACTTATGACCTATGTGGTGCCTGACATTGTCAAAACCTTTGACCAAAGCAAAGATGCCTTGCCATGGATTACCGTTGCCTTGATGAAAGCCAGCGATTTTATTCGAGTGGCATGGCCATTTTTATTGGTGGGCAGTGTACTAGGCATCGGCTTATTACTGCGATTTTTAAGAACCACAGCAGGGCATTATGCCTTTGATCGTTTAACGCTCAAACTGCCATTATTCGGTAAACTTTCACGTGGTATAAATGCCGCACGCTTTGCCAGTACCTTATCGATTTTGACCCAGTCAGGTGTGCCCTTGGTGGATGCGTTAAAAATTGGCGCGGCGGTGAGTAATAACTGGGTGATTCGCGATGCGGTCAATCATGCGGCAGAAAAAGTGACTGAAGGTGGAAACCTTGCGACCCAGTTGGAGCGCAGTGGTTATTTCCCACCGATGATGGTACAAATGATTAAAAGTGGTGAAACGTCGGGTGAATTGGATCGGATGTTGGAGCGCGCATCGACCATGCAAGACCGAGAGGTGACAACGCTCATATCGACCTTGCTGGCTTTACTTGAGCCACTGATGTTGGTTCTGATGGCAAGCATTGTCTTGGTGATTGTGATCGCCGTGATGCTGCCGATCGTCAACATGAACAACATGATTTAATTTTAAAAATATAAGATGGAAGAGAAAATTCACATGCAATCAAAAATCTATAGACGCCAAGCTTCAGGCTTTACCTTAATTGAAGTCATGGTGGTGATTGTTATTTTAGGTGTGTTGGCAGCCTTAATTGTACCCAATGTGATGGGACGCGGTGAAAAAGCCAAAGTTGATACCACTGTCATTACCCTTAAAGGGGTTGCTGCGGCATTGGATCAATATAAATTGGACAATGATAAATACCCTTCGATGCAAGAGGGTGGACTTGATGCTTTGGTGAATAAGCCTGAGTCTGCAAAAAATTGGTTACCAGGCGGTTATGTGAAAGGTGGATATCCGAAAGACAGTTGGGATAATGACATTCAATATGTTGCACCTGGGACCGATGGACGACCATTTGATTTATATTCTTTTGGCGCAGATGGACAGCAAGGTGGCGAAGAAACCGATGCTGATATTCAGTATCAACCTTAATTGAGAATTATTATATATTGGGTTTAATTGAATATATCATTACAGTGCATAGGTTATGTCGATGTGGACTGTAATGATAATACATCTTAATTTAAAATTAATATCTAAGATTATGATTTTAAATTATTAAATATAATAAGCATCAGCTGAGATTTATAATAAGAATTATTCCCATATTTGTTGATTACAAATAATGTAAATTATGGATAAAAATAGGCTTTTTATTTATTTAAATCCTTGCATAATGTTCTCAATGGCAACTGATTTGCCTGAGGAGAATAGAATGAAAGCATTAACCTTGTTGGATGAAATGAGCCAATTCCATTGGTCGATGCTCAAATCTGTTCTTTTGATTTTGAGTATGCTTCCTGTTGCTCAAGGTGTTTTAAGTGTCTGGCAGTCGACTGAAGGCAGCAGCCAAATCATGGTGGGTTTCTTTGCAATCAGTCTGTTCAGCACATGGGCGGTTTTGAGCTTTTGGTCTGCGTTAAAAGCAACCGTACTCACACTCGATCAAGTACAGATTACAGCATTAGAACAAAAAGTGGTCATGTTCTACCGTTATACCCCAATGCTCTTTTTAGCTGGTATGGTGTCCTATTTGGTCAGTCAAATTTAATACTGACATTAGATCTCTTGCGAAAGTCATTATTGCAAGTTTATCCGGTTTACGAGTGCAGCAATTAAGTTAATGCGTAAACCGAATCTTTTCCGTCTATTTCGATAGCGTTCACTTAATATTCTAAATGTTTTCAATTGACTATTAATGTGTTCGATCACAACTCGTATTTTTCCAATCATTTTATTGTACCTTTTCTCAACATCAAATAAGGGTAAATTCTTCTTTTTCTTTATTGGCATCAATAATTTAAAGCCATCTTGCTCTAATCCGTAGTACCCTAAATCGGTCATAACATATTCACAATGTTTGAATTTCTTAACCGTTTTTCTTGCCAATTTAATATCATGCTGACTGCCATTCGATATATCTAGCCCTATGATTTGTTTGCTGTTCGGATGATAGATCACTTGTGCTTTTAGCGTATGTTTCTTCTTTTTACCACTGTAGAACTTACTCTGATTTTTTTTTCGGACGTTCTATTGAACATTCTGTCGCATCAATAATGACCCAGTTAAAGTGTTCGTCTGCTGTGGTAATGCTTCGTTTTGGCAGAGTAAAACGTCTTGATTTCATCAATGCATCTTCAACCTTTTTAATGGTTCGATTCACATTACTTTCAGCGATATGGTAATTTGCCGCTAATTCCAGTTGAGTGCTGTAGTTCCGTAAGTAATTGAGAGTTAATAACAACTGATCCTCTATATCTAAAGTATGAGGACGACCTGATTTCTTTTTGAGTGATTCTGCTTTTTCTAAAACCTCTACCATTTCAGTAAAAACTTGTCGAGGTACGCCAACCAAGCGTTTGAATTCAGAATCTGAAAAACGATTTAATTTCTGATATCTCATGAAATTTATATTGAGGTGGTTTTTACTTTCGCAAGAGATCTATTCATAATGCAATAAAAAACCGAGCACAAACGCTCGGTTTTTTACTGTGTCATGAAGAATGGCGGAAAGATAAGATCGCTTGTCTGTTTCGTTGTATATGATGCTAGTGTTCGCTCCCTATACTGTAGGAAATATAAATATAGAGTGAAATATGGAACAGATTGATTGGGCAGATTTTTTAAAAGTCGAGCTCCGAGTCGGGCGAATTATTCAGGCCGAAGTCTTTGAGCAGGCACGTAAGCCCGCTTATATTTTACATGTCGATTTTGGCCATGAAATTGGCATTAAGAAATCGAGTGCGCAGATTACTGAGCGTTATCAACCTGAACTGTTATTGGGTAAATTGGTGGTGGCAGTGGTTAACTTTCCAAATAAACAAATTGGTCCTATCCAGTCTGAGTGCTTAGTGACTGGCTTTCATGATTCAGACGCAGGCGTGGTGCTGTGTGTACCCGATACTGAGGTTCCTGTAGGTACCAAACTACTATAACTGAAAAAGAAAAACCCAAGCGGAGCTTGGGTTTTTCTTTGGAAAAGTCTGATTTAACAATAGCAACTATCGACGAGACTTAAACGATACATCGACTTTACGTGGACGATAGATCCAACCCAAGATCAGTAAAAAGACTGAAAAACCTAAAATTGGCCAGTCACTTAAACGGGTGTACAGCGTTTGGCCTTGCATAGCAGGTAGTTCGCCGCGAAGCACGGTTGCCACATCTTGCGGAGCACGTTTTACGATATGCCCTTGATGGTCAATAAATGCGGTTACGCCTGTATTGGTGGCACGGATAAACCAGCGTCCATTTTCTTTGGCACGCATTTGAACCATCTGTAAATGCTGTAAAGGGCCTGCGGTTCCTGTAAACCATGCATCGTTGGAAACTGTCACCAAGAAATCACTTTGGCTGGCATTACGACGCGTCAAGTTCGGATAAGCCACCTCATAGCAAATGGCCGCGCCTAAATGCTGCTGATGAATAGAAAGCGGTTGTTGCTGCTGTTCGCCACGTGAAAAACCACTCATCGACGGATCATTCTGCATGGCAGGCAACACCCATTTCAGTAAACCAGATAGTGGAATATATTCACCAAAAGGCACTAAACGTTGCTTTTTATAGAGTCCTTCGGCTTCAGCACCATTGGCTATAATACTGTTGTAGTATAGTGGTCGACCTGCCGCTTCAGAGCCTGAAATATCCCAGTATGGAATACCGGTGACCCACGCCGTGTTGGTTTTCTTGGCCTGTGCCGTCATTGCAGCTAAAAAGGGTTCGATATCACTTTGGAACATCGGAATAGAGGATTCAGGCCAAACAATGAGGTCTCGTCCCCATTCTGTTTGGGTTAAATCAGCATAGATTCCAAGTGTTTTCAGTTGATACTCAGTGAGCCATTTTAAGTCTTGTGGGATATTGCCCTGAATTAAAGAAACCGATAATGGTGGCGTATTTTTTGCGGAGACGAATTCAATTTTTGATGCGCCCCATGCACCAAGTACCAATAAGGCAGAGGGGATGACCCAAAAGATGCGGCGGTTTAAAACTTCGACCAGTGCGCAGGCCAACACCAAGACTACAAACGATACCCCGAAGATACCAAATAATGGTGCATAACCATCCAGTAAACGTTCGGTAAAGGCATAGCCTGCAAAGAGCCATGGGAAGCCTGTGAAGACCCAGGTTTTTGCCCATTCAAAAAGCACCCAAAGCGGAGCGAAGGTTAATGGCGTTTCAGGGAAAAAACGGCGGTAAATAAAGCTTTGAACAGCCGTGAATAAGCCCATGACCAAGGCCATAATGCCGATCATGCCGACACTTAAGGCACTATTGGTATCGCCATAGACATGGATGGAAGTGTAGAGCCAAAAAGCCCCCACGAACCATAGGCCAAAACCATAGGCCCAACCAATACCAAAGGCCTGCTTTGCACTGCGTTTGCGTAAAGTGGCGTAGAGCAGTGCAGGGGATAAGATTGCCAACCACCAATAATGATAAGGGGCGAGTGCAAAACTAAAGACCGCCCCTGAAAATAAGGCAATTAAAAGTGGATAAATTAAAGGTAACTGTTTTTGTTGTGGATTGGGGGTTAACAGTTTGTCAAAGTAAGCTCTCATTTACGAACGGCTCGAATCAGATGAATAGAACGTGCATCTGCTTCTACAATGGTAAATTCCCAATTTTCAAGATCAATGACCTGACCTTGTAAATCACTCACTAAACCAATTTCTTGAAGCAATAAACCGCCCACAGTTTCAACCTCATCATCAGAAAAGTCTGCATCTAAAAGATTGTTAAAGTGTTCGATTGGTGTAAGTGCTTGAACCAGCCACGTGTTTGCGGTCGTTGGGTCATTGTCGGGAATAATATATTCTGCTTCTTCATCGATCTTGTCGTGTTCATCTTCAATTTCACCGACAATTTCTTCCAAAATATCTTCTAACGTCACTAAGCCTGAGGTCGTGCCATATTCATCAATTACCACCGCAATGTGCGTTTGGGTATTTTTCAACATGCGAAGCACTTGGTCTGAGCGTGCGCTTTCAGGGACATATAAAGGTTGACGCATCAACGCACGTATATCCACTTTATTGTTTGGTTCAGTCAAGAAGGGCAATAAGTCTTTGGCTA
This sequence comes from Acinetobacter sp. CAU_H_29a_1, assembly GCF_058599505.1. NCBI lineage: Bacteria > Pseudomonadati > Pseudomonadota > Gammaproteobacteria > Moraxellales > Moraxellaceae > Acinetobacter > Acinetobacter sp. CAU_H_29a_1. Next base: position 3,140,570 of record NZ_CM178655.1, on the reverse strand, counting down.
ATAAAATGCCCACGACATTGTCTGGTTGATCTGATGAAAAGACAGGGAAACGTGAATGTGCCGACTCAACCAAGGTATGCAAAATGTCGAGTAACTCATCATCTTCTTGTAGGCTGATCATCGATGTACGCGGTGTCATGACCTCGCGGACTTTGGTTGCTGGAAGGTCTAATACACCTTCTAACATCGCAACAGTGTCGGGTTCTAAAAAACGACGTGAATCTTGAACTAACTTTAACAGTTCATCGCGAGTTTCTGGCGCGGTACCTAACCATTTGCGTAAGCCACGCATTCCCCACGACGGGCCTGATTCCTCGTGCATGATCTTTCCTAAAGACTCTTAATATCTAAAAAACTTAATTTTATCATACCGTAGAAAACACAGTTGTCTATTGTAATTAAGCAAGGATTGCATGAATGATTAGATCAATACTTTTAAATACGAGGTTCATCTGCAATCAAGCTATGCAAACAGATATGCGAAATAGGCAGTTGTGTTAAAATTGGCAAGTTTTTAAATTTTTGAGTTCATATATGTCTGATTTGGAAGTGAGCCCAAGCATCCAATTAAACACCCGTGGTTTACGCTGTCCAGAGCCTGTGATGATGTTGCATCAAGCCATTCGCAAGTCTAAATCTGGAGATGTAGTCGAGGTGTTTGCAACTGACAACTCCACTTCATGGGATATTCCTAAATTTTGTATGCATCTTGGGCATGAACTTTTGCTGCAAGAAGAGCGCTTAGACGAAAACGGCAATAAAGAATTTCATTATTTAGTTAAAAAGGGTTAGGACATTTGTCTTAGCCTTTTAAAATGTACTTGAGTAAAGAAAAAGAAATCAAGTTCATCCAAGGAAATCAGAATGAAAAGAATAAATGTGTTCTTATGGGCTCATATTTTTGCATTATTTTGTTCAATTTCTTGGGCAAAATCTTGTGAAGTTCCTGTAGGTACGATGAATGTTGCAGGTTTAAAAATTGGACAGCATATTCGTGAATTTCAACAGCATCATCCCACCGCAAAAACGGTTATTTTAGGGGGCGATAATTATCAGTTTGAATTTGCACAAGGTGTAGATACACAAATTAAAAAAGCTGGTGTGAGCTGGGTTCAGCATATTCGTTACGATCCGCATTCTAAAATGATTATTTCATACAGTTTAAGTTTTCTAGATGGGCCACTTGCGACGTATGAAACCGATTTAGATGTTTTTAAAAGTCGAGTATTAAAACGCTTTCGGGTGGCGCAAAACGGTTGGAAACAAGCTGAAAATAAATATGTCTATCAGTGTGCCGATTATCGGATTGAAATTTATCAAGATCATGGGGTTGGACATACCGCGATAGGGCCAACAGTGATGGTTTTTAGCAAAAAGTCAGATGCCTATTAATTAAAAAAAATCCCTTCAGTGCTGAAGGGATTTTTTAATCTAAAAGCGATTACTTACTCGGAAATGCGCCTCAGCGCAAGCCCGTTTTAACATTACATGTTCGGTTATGCGACACGGTTAGCAAAGCAACTGCTTTGCCGTGTCGCAAGGAATTACATATTCGGGTAATTCGGACCACCACCACCCTCAGGAGTTACCCAAGTAATGTTCTGAGATGGATCTTTAATATCACACGTTTTACAGTGCACACAGTTAGCCGCGTTAATTTGGAAACGCTTCGAACCATCGTTCTCTTCCATGATTTCATAAACACCAGCAGGGCAGTAGCGCTGAGCTGGCTCGTCCCATTTAGGTAAGTTTACATTTACAGGAATAGAAGCATCAGTCAGTTTCAAGTGTGCTGGCTGATTTTCTTCATGCACAGTATTTGATACAAATACTGAAGATAAACGGTCAAAAGTCAACTTACCATCTGGTTTTGGATAGTTTGGCTTAAATGTTGCCGCATCCGCAGTTTTTAGTGTACTGAAGTCAGGCACTAAGTCATGCAGTGTAAACGGGACTTTAAACACATTTTGATCGATGAAGTTAAATGCACCACCACCGAACGTGCCAAATTTATGCATTGCTGGACCAAAGTTACGAGAACGATATAACTCTTCTTTTAACCAGCTGTTGTTGAATTTGTCTGTGTAAGCGGTTAGATCTTTTGCAAAGAAGTCTTCACCTTCAAGCACGCGTGCAATGGCAAGATCACCACCTTTTTCAACACCTGCTTGAATCGCTTCGAATACTGCTTCACCACACAACATGCCCGATTTCATGGCCGTGTGAGAGCCTTTAATTTTAGCAAAGTTTAGGAAGCCTGCATCATCACCAATTAAAGAGCCACCTGGGAAGGTAAACTTCGGCAGTGAGTTTAAACCACCTTTGACCACAGCACGTGCGCCATAAGAAATACGCTTACCGCCTTCAAGGTACTGTTTAATCAGTGGATGCGTTTTCCAGCGCTGCATTTCTGCAAATGGATACATATGTGGGTTTTCGTAAGATAAATCCACGATCATACCCAAAGTAACTTGATTGTTTTCAGCATGATATAGCCACCAACCACCAGAAGAACCGGTTTCAGCTAGAGGCCAACCTGCACCGTGCATCACCAAACCTGGTTTGTGTTTTGCAGGGTCAATTTCCCATAGTTCTTTGATGCCGATACCATAGTGTTGAGGATCTGCATCTTTATCGAGATCGAACTTAGCAATCAGGCGTTTACCTAAATGACCACGACAGCCTTCCGCAAAAATCGTGTATTTGGCATGTAGTTCATAGCCCGGGGTAAAGTTATGTGTTGGTTCACCATCTTTACCAATCCCCATATCACCGGTTTGGATGCCTTTAACAGTCCCATCGGCATGATAAAGAATTTCAGATGCAGCAAAACCTGGGAAAATAGACACTTCTAATTCTTCAGCTTTTTGGCCTAACCAACGCACCACGTTACCAAGTGAAATCACATAGTTGCCATCATTATGCATGGTTTTAGGAACCATCCAGTGCGGCGCTTCTTGTGACTTTTCAGCAGACATTAAGAAATACGTTTTATCTTCAGTTACTGGAACATTTAAAGGCGCGCCTTCTTCTTTCCAGTTAGGGAACAACTCATTGATCGCACGCGGTTCGAGCACAGCACCTGAAAGGATATGCGCACCAACTTCAGAGCCTTTTTCTACGACACAAACGGACAGATCATTAAGGTTGTTTTCAATTGCAAGTTGACGAATTTTAATCGCAGCAGAAAGGCCAGCAGGGCCTGCGCCAACGATGACTACGTCAAACTCCATCGATTCACGTTCGATGTGTTCCATGTAGGACTCCTCATATGGTTAAAGGTGGCAACCGTTTTGACTCAAAGAACGGTGCTGCCATGAGTGTTCTTAGTTCCCAGACACAAAATTTATCATCGTGTCTTTTATATTGTGAGCTAGTATAGGTTTAAACCGAGTTCTAGCCAATTGGCTGAATCATATTATTTTTCCGTCAGACAGGCATGAATTTTATGGATAAGCAGCACAACTCAGCAAATCCGACGAAAAAAGTAGCTATTGCTGATAATAAAAACTTAACCGATATTGCACAATACATAAAAGATGGACAGTCCGGTCACAAAAGGTCAATCCCCCCTTTAGATCAATGGCACCCAAAGCATTGTGGCGCAATGGATTTGAAGGTTTTAGCCAATGGAGAATGGTGGCACGAAGGTCAATTGATCAAACGCCAAGCCATGATTGAGCTGTTTGCAACGGTACTTTGGAAAGAGGACGGAAAATTTTATCTCAAAACCCCGGTCGAGCAGATTGAAATCGAGGTTGAAGATGAGCCTTTATTTGTCAATCAGGTCGATCAAGTCGAAATTGCAGGAAAAATCTACCTACAGCTGACCACGACCACGCATGATGTGGTGATCGTTGATGAGGACCATCCCATTTTTATGCGTGCTTTCCAAGGGGAGCTACGTCCTTATGTGCATGTTCGCTTTGGCATCAATGCACTGATTCAGCGTGCTGCTTTTTTTCATTTGGTGGAAATGGGTGAGCTAAGCGACGATGCGGAAGGTGAAGCCAAACTGAGCTTACAAAGTGGTGATTTGCTATTGCAATTAGGCACCTGAGGTTTAAGCTTGATTGATCTTTTAACTTTATACTGCAACGAGTCCCCATGAGTGCCATTCAGCCCTTATTTCCTCTGATCAATCCTATGCCAAAAGCGACAGCCAATGCGCCAATCGGGATATTTGATTCGGGGATAGGCGGCTTATCTATCGCTCAAGAAATTGCCAAGCATTTACCGCATGAACGATTTATTTATTTTGCCGATACAGCGCATGTGCCTTATGGGCCGCGCGATGATCAAAATATCCGAGAATTGACTGCACAAGCGATTGAGTGGCTTTACCGCCAAGGCTGTAAGGTTGCAGTTGTGGCGTGTAATACCGCTTCAGCCTTTAGTTTGGATTATTTACGCGAGCACTATGGCGACAACTTCCCGATTATCGGCCTTGTTCCTGCCCTAAAACCTGCGGTATTGCAAAGCAAATCCAAGACTGTGGCTGTTTTAGCGACCCCTGCGACCTTTCGCGGGCAACTGATTAAAGACGTCGTTGATAAGTTTGCACAGCCTTCGGGAGTCACGGTGATTCCAGTGACCTGCTTAGATTTAGTGCCTTTTGTTGAGAGCGGCGCACAGATGAGTGCGGCATGTTTAGCCACGTTAAAAGATATTTTACAACCGGTTGTTGATCAGGGTGCAGATTACTTAGTTTTAGGCTGTACCCATTACCCTTTTTTGAAAATAGCGATACAATCTATTTTTGGTCAGAAACTGACATTAATTGACTCTGGACTGGCAGTTGCACGACAAACAGCCCGTATTTTAATCAAAAATGAGTTATTATTTGAACAAAATCATGAAAGTGATGTTCGAATTGAATGTTATGTCAGTGGAAATAATGCAGAAAGTTTGAGACCTATCTTACAACTTTTGCTTGAACCAGAACTAAATTGGACTATTTCAAACATATCTGATTAATTTTTAAACAAATAAGTCGAGTATTTTGATATATAGTCAAAAATTGCAACCTAATATGCTTGAGTTAGTCGCAGTGTCTATCTAATGGAATTTGGGGGATGGGATGCTGCGAAGAATAATGAGGATAACCGATGCTCGATAAGCGTTATCAAGTGTTTATAACTACTTCTGGAAGCGAGATGCAACCAGAGCGGATCATTTTGGCCCAAACTTTAGTGGGCATGGGATTTTTTTCTTGGGGATTAGAACAACGGACACCACTTTCAACAGCTTTTGCACGTCGTCAGATCGATGACTGTGACTATGTCATATTGTTGCTGGGCAGCAAATATGGCGAACAGTCCGTGTCAGGGGTGGGATATATGCACCTTGAATACATTTATGCGGTCACCAAACAAAAGCCGATTATTGTATTTATGCATGATGATCCTGATGCCCGTGAGTTATGTTTACATGACGACAAAGCTGAGCTGCGTGAAAAATTCAAAGAGTTTAGAAAACTACTCCAAAACGAAGTCGATCAGGTTTTCACTTATCGCACCATGCGTGACTTGGAAATGGCCGTTCGCTTGAATATGACGCAAATGCTAGAGCGCTATCCTGTATCGGGTTGGGTACGTCCGCAGAACACCCAAGTGTTGCATGACGAAATTGATAAACTCAAAGCCAAATTGGTGCAATTGGAAACTGAAGCGGGTAAACGTGAAGTCGATCCATTTTTGTCTTTACCCAAAGTGGCTATGCATGATTTTTTTGCTTTTGATTATCGGATGCATGCCTATCAAGATGGCAATTTTAAAGAGCTGAAAATTCAAAAGCAGATGACTTGGGCGCAATTACTCTCGGTTTTGGGGACAACCTTTATTCACCCCACTCCTGAAGAGTATTTCTCCAAACGCATAAATGAGTATTTAAACGAAACTGGTTTGAATGATGCACGTCTAGAAATGCCTCGTGCCCATGCTGTTGCGCGCTCGCAAATTAATATTCGTGCTTTGCACAGTATCAAAATGCAAATGCGTCAAAATGATTGGATTGTTCAGTCGGGTCGAGATGATCGTCAGCGCATGCTTTGGCAGTTGACCCCGAAGGCGACGAAACTTTTGGAGAGTAATTTATTGGAAAAGGATCGGCCTTTTCAATTTCAATCTTCGTAGTTATCCATTTAGATAATGAACTGAAAACTGTTACAGTAGAGACATTCGAAAACGAGCCACGAGGGCTGAATGTCTACTGCAACAAAAGCAAAAGTTACTGTTATTTTGGCAAATTTGGGAACGCCTGATGCACCGACAGCTTCAGCAGTGCGTCGCTTTTTGGATCAGTTTTTGTCAGACCAGCGAGTGATTGAAATTCCCAAACCGCTTTGGCAGATTATTCTCCGTTTATTTATTTTGCCGTTTCGCCCAAAACGCGTTGCCCATGCGTATGCCATGGTGTGGGGCAGCGATTCTCCAATGCGAGAAATTTTGCTGACTCAAGTGGCCGCGTTACAACAGCAGTTGATTTTGCAATATCCTGAGTTTGAGCTGAATATTGTTCCTGCGATGACCTATGGTAATCCCGGCATTCAGCCCTTGCTTGCTGAGTTGAGTCAAAACCCGCAAGATCATATTGTACTTTTTCCTTTGTTTCCGCAATACTCGGCAACATCCAGCGCGCCTTTATATGATGCTTTCGCGAAGTGGATTCCAAAGCAGCGTAATTTGCCGGGGCTGAGCATTATTCGTGATTATTATCAGCACCCTTTATACATTCAGGCATTGGCGCAAAGTGTGCGCGATTTCCGTGCTGAACATGGGGTGAGTGAAAAGCTGTTAATGTCTTTCCATGGTATTCCACAGCCTTATGCCGATAAAGGTGATCCCTATGCCGACCGTTGCCGTATCACAGGACAGTTGGTGGCAGCCGAATTGAGCCTAGCGGAAGATGAATGGGCAATCAGTTTCCAGTCTCGTTTTGGGAAACAAGAGTGGGTGAAACCCTATACCGATGCCTTACTGGCCGAATGGGCGGCGCAGGGGGTGAAATCGGTACAAATTATGAGTCCTGCGTTTTCAGCGGATTGCTTAGAAACTTTAGAGGAACTGGCGATCCAGAATGCTGAATTGTTTTTGTCTCAAGGTGGAGAGCGGTATCAATATATTCCAGCCTTGAACAGCCGCGGAGATCATTTGCAATTGCTCAATACGCTGGTTCAGGCTAATCTTGATGCCTTAAAACAGACATTAGCCAGCAAAACGAATTGAGGTTGACACTCTATGTTGCAAGTTAAAATTGTGCCTGTAACGGCATTTCAGCAGAACTGTTCCATTGTTTGGGACAGTGACAGTAAAGAAGCAATTTTAATTGATGCAGGTGGGGAGCCTGAGAAGCTTAAAGCAGAAATTGAAGCGTTGGGTTTGACAGTAAAAGCGCTTTGGTTGACGCACGGACATTTAGATCATGCTGGAGCAGTCGGGGCATTAAAAAAACTGTGGGATGTCCCTGTGATTGGCCCGCATAAAGAAGATGCCTTTTGGTTGGATATGATCCAAGAAGTCTCGCAGCGTTATGGTTTTCCTGTTCCTGAAAAGGTGGATGTCACGACATGGCTAGAAGGTGGTGAAGTCCTTAAACTGGGAGATGAAGCGTTTGAAGTACGTTTTGCCCCTGGACATACTCCGGGTCATGTGATGTTTTATAACAAAAACTATGGTCTGCTGTGGACCGGCGATGTGTTGTTTAAAGGCTCCATTGGTCGTACCGACTTTCCGCGTGGCAATCATCAGCAGCTGATTGACTCTATTCAGCGTGAATGCTTTAGCTTACCCGATGAGACGCAGTTCATTTCAGGACATGGCCCAATCAGTACCATTGGTTTTGAAAAACAACATAACCCCTTTGTGGCAGGAAAAGCAGGCTAAGCGCTTTGTGGTCTTATTGAAAAATAAAAAAAGTCAGCAGCTGCTGACTTTTTATTTGCGAAATGGATTATTCAAAATGTGTTGGGTTTCTAGAGCAAACACGATAGAGAATAAGGCCACTAATAGTCCAATCGAGACGATTAACAGATCTTGCATATAGATGCCAAAACTGAATAGACAGATCGCGAGTAAAACGCCAATTAAAACAATAATCTTACTCAGGATATTCATCTTATCCCCCTTTAGGATGTTATTTTTGTGACTTGATCATGCTGTGAGCATGTACCAATTTTGGGGGAGTATAGTCGACGAATTATCCTTTTAAGCGAATATTAAGATATTAAATAATGAACAATTTCTCTTAAAATATGAAAAATATCATGAAATTAAACATATTATTCTTCTGAGTTTTCTGCTTGCGGTGCATCTTGCGTTGGGAGGCGATATTCATCATTGGCCCATGCACCTAAGTCGATCAGTTTGCAGCGTTCAGAACAAAAAGGACGAAAGGCGTTGTCTTCCCATTGACTCATTTCTCCACAACGGGGACAAGGGAAAGTGTGTGGCATGGTCGACTCCAGATAAAATTTTCGGATTGAAATAGGCAAAAACGTTGGCAGTTGTTAGACTGATGCGGTTTTTTTCTTAGTTTGATCTGATTATGCCGATTCGTCAATTTCAAGCCCAGCGTATGCATGCGCCTCGTGATTTTCAAATGATCAGTCCTGATCCACTGTGTGTGGAAATTGGGGCGGGCAAGGGTAAACATGCTTTATTGTTTACGGCCAATCATCCTGAGAAAAAGCTGATTGCGGTTGAGCGAACCCGTGAAAAGTTTGTGGCGATGCAGAAACAACATGGCTTAGAAGGTCAGCAGAATTTACAGCTGGTACATGCCGATGCTTTACCGTGGGTGGTACATGCCTTGCAACCGCAGCAGGTTGAACAGTTCTTTATTCTTTATCCCAACCCTGAACCGCATAATCCTGCACAGCGCTGGTTGAATATGCCGTTTTTTGAGTTTCTGATATCACGTTTACAAGTGGGCGGACAAATTACTTTAGCCAGTAATATTCCAGAATATATCGAAGAAGCACAGCAACAGTTGATTGAGGTGTGGAAGTTACCGTTTGTAAAAGAGCGCATCGCGGATAGTTCTGCGAGGACGCATTTTGAAATTAAATACTTAGAACGAGGCGAGCTCTGCCAACAGTTGATCATCACCAAACCTGAAGGTTATCGCACGCGTTTTGACGCGTTTCAGGCTTTGCAAGGTCAGACCTCACAGGTGCAATCTTCGGATCAAGCTGAATAAATCATGCCAAAGCGTATTGCAATTATTGGGGCGGGCCCAGCAGGTTTGATGGCGGCAGAAGTGTTGAGCCAATATGATGTTCAGGTCGATGTGTTTGAACAAAAACCATCTGCTGCACGTAAGTTCCTGATGGCGGGTAAAACAGGACTGAATATCTCTCATGCAGAACCTGTGGAGCAGTTTATAGGTCGTTATGATCAAGCTGAATGGCTAGCACCTTGGATTCGTAAGTGGGATGCCACATGGATTCAAGCATGGATGAAAGGTTTAGGCATTGAGTCCTATGTCGGAACGTCTGGGCGTATTTTCCCGATTGAAATGAAAGCCGCGCCTTTATTACGTGCATGGTTGAAACGCTTGGTTGAGTCAGGCGTCAAGTTTTACTATCGTCATCAATGCCTCAGCCTCAAAGAGCATACGCTTGAAATTAAATCTTTGCTTAGTGATCAAGTGCACAGCCAGAGCTATGATGCGATCGTTTTGGCTTGCGGAGCGGTGTCATGGTCTAAGCTCGGTAGTGATGGCGCTTGGCAAAACTGGTTGGAGGCCGATGAAATTGAGCCTTTTCAAGCCAGCAATGCTGGGGTAGAACATGAATGGTCTACCTATATGCAACCCGTCTTTGGGCAGCCACTGAAACGTATCGCGGCATGGGTGGGCGATGCGGAAAAAAGTATGGGCGATATCGTCATCACCCATTATGGTCTAGAAAGTGGTTTGGTCTATAAGCAAGGTCGAGCGCTGCGTGCGCAGCAAAAACAGCTCCAACCTTTAGTGTTAACGCTTGATTTACTGCCAGATGTCACTGTTCAAGAATTGGCTGTGCGTCTGAAACCCACAAAAAAACAGTCGTTAAGTAATGTTTGGCGTAAAGCTGGTTTAGATGCAGCTAAGGCGAGTTTAGTGCGAGAGTTGGTTGCAAAAGATCACTGGAATCACCCTGAACAATTGGCGCAGCAGGTGAAGCAATTACAGATTCCTTTAACTGGTTTTCGTCCGATTGAAGAAGCCATAAGTTGTGCTGGCGGTGTGCGCCGTAAAGGCCTGAACCCGCAGCTACAATTAAAATCCAATCCCGCTGTTTTTTTATGTGGGGAAATGTTGGACTGGGATGCACCCACAGGGGGCTACTTACTCACTGCATGTTTTGCAACAGGACGTGCCGCAGGTGAGGGTGTTATGCAGTATTTGAATGTGGCAAAAAAATCGCCATAAGCGATGCAACTGAAGATCAGCTGTGCTAATTTGAATAAAAAATTCAAGGAGCATCATGATGTCGGATCTTCAGCAGTATGTGGGCAGCTGCCTATGCGGTGCAGTGACTTATCAAATTGATGGGCCGATTGGCGATATTATTCAATGCCATTGTCAAAAATGTCGCAAGGCCAATGGAACGGCATATGCAACCAATGCACCGATTGCTAAGGCGGATTTCAAACTGACCTCTGGTCAGGACGTCGTAAAAAAATATGCATCGAGTGCAGGCACAGAGCGCTGTTTCTGTGGCAACTGTGGTTCACCGATTATCAGCATTAAGGCCGACACCCCTGAGTTTTACCGTTTGCGGATCGGCACTTTAGATACCCCTTTAGCGCAAAAGCCGACGCAGCATATTTTTGTGGCATCTCAAGCCGAGTGGGACAACATTTGTGATGCATTACCACAATATGCTGAACGCCCATAGTTAGAACACATACAAAGAAAAGGGATCATCTGATCCCTTTTCTTTTTCCGCGATTGAGTTAGTAGCCTGTCGACATCATATCTTGAGCTTTAGGATACTGCGACTGCCAGTGTTCAAGCTGCTCTTGAGCATGAATAAGCTCACCGAGGCCTTTCACGTTATCATGTGGTGCTGCGGCTTTATCTTGGATGATTTTGGCTTGGTTATCCCAATATTGGTACATCAAAGTTTGAATGTAGCGCCCTTGTTCTGTTTTTAAATCCAGCTCTTTAAGCATATTCAGTGCAGACTGAATGTTGTCTTGTTGACGTGTTTTTGCAAATTCATCCGTGAGCGTGCCTGCCTCACGCATTTTCATGAGTTCATCTTCCATTTCATCACTCATGCTGCTAAAGCGCTGGTCATAGTCGACCAAGAGCGCAATATCGTGTGGATCATTGGCTGTTTTTGCAAAACTTTTGACAGGTTCAGAGCTGAGTTCTTGCAGAATTTTATCATCGCTTGAAAGCGTGTCTTGCTCAGCAGATTGATTGGCTTTATTACAGCCTGTGAGGATTAAGCTGCCACCTAAAAGAAGCGGCAGTAGAACCTGTTTCAATGAAAGAGTATGTGGGTTCATATCGGTGTCCTATTATTCTGCTATTTTTTGAAAGTGATAGGCATAGGTGATGTAAGGAAAACTGATTTCATCTTGTGGCTGTTTACCCGTGTACTGCTGCACAATTTGTTCAAACTGATGTTTTAAATCCTGCTGTTGCTCCGTAGGCATTGCGGCAATAAAGCTGGTCGAAAGGAGGCGTTTTGAGACGGCTTGTTCTACTGTACCTGTTTGCTGCTGTGCAAACTGATGCAGGCTTTTGAGCTGAAATAAGTGTTGATGTTCAAAGACTTTTTTCCATAGCCCACTATGATAACGCGGGGTCTCTCCTTCTAAAGGAGCGAGCCGTTCTGCCAGAGCATTGACCCAGTCGACTTGAGTGTCGCGTTGATTCCAGACCAAGCCCAAATGCCCTTGCGGTTTTAGGACACGATGGATTTCTTTTAAACTGTCCAGATTGGCAAACCAGTGGAAGGCCTGCGCAGATAAAACTGCATCGATACTTTGCGATGGTAGGGGAATATGGTCACTAAAGGCTTGTAATGTCTCCACCTGTGGGTAAGCCAGTTTGAGCTGAGCTAACATTTCGGTAACAGGTTCGATGGCAGTGAGCTGTCCACTATGTGGAATCAGATAAGGCAGAAACTTTCCTGTACCCGAGGCAAGATCAATCACATGTGAATTTGCGTTTAAATGCAGTTGCTCGGTGAGCCACGCATGGATCTCTTGTGGATAACTTGGACGTACTTGTTGATAAAGTTCAGCAGCTGCGCTAAACCCGTGTTGTGCTGCAGGATGGAGTAATTGTGTCATATTTTGCGCTTTTTTATCTGCTCTGCATCTATAAAATAACACATTTGGTTCGATGAAATCGCTTATGCTGTATGGAACGAACATGACCTCACTTTATAGGAATGAAATCTCTCAGCATGGACATGGCGAAACAAATTATTTTTGAAGACGAACAGATTCGTGTCATTTTTTTACAGGGTTCATCGGACGAACTTATTTTCTCTTTTGGCGACCTGATTACCCGTGCCAAGGGAACGTCGATCAATGCTGAAAAGTCGCTAGCCAAGTTTGGCTTCAATGTGGTTGGCATTATGCCAAAACAAAAGTCATGGTTTCCAGAGTCTTCGATGTTAGCGATGTTGGAAGCAATTCGCGCGTGGATTGCACCCTTTCAAACCCGCATTGCCTATGCAGGGTCAATGGGCGGCTATGCCGCGATTAAATACTCTAAACTGCTTGGTTTTAAGCGCGTGGTGGCCTTGGTGCCGCAGTATTCGATTGACCCTGAACAGGTGACGGATAAACGCTATAACATGTTCTATCAGCCTGAACTGAACCATGACATGCAGGTACAGGCGAAGGATGTCTCGGCAGAGTGTGAATACATTGTTATTTATGACCCTTACTGCTCTGAAGACCGTGCGCATTATGAAAAATTACAAACGGTCGTGCCGAATCTGAATACCCTGAACTTACCTTTTACAGGGCATGATGCGATTGCCGTTCTGGCCAGTTCAGATTTGTTACACGATTTTTTACGTCATGAGTTTGATGCACCGTATTTTTATAAAAAAATTCGTGAAGTGAAAAAGAATAGCAAGTTTTACTACCGTAAAGTGATCGAAAACTTGTTGCCGCGTCATCGCTTTTCTTTGGGACGAATTCTGAAAAATAATGAGCTTGAGTTAGACGGTCAATTTTTTGATGCCAAGCTAAAACAAAGCATTATCCGCGAGTTACTCAGCAATCGACAAGTGAGCCAGACCGATCTGTTGAAACTGGGCATTCAGGTCAATTTACCGCAAGAAAATAGCTGTCAGTTAATGGATAGTTTTGGACATGGTTTAGTATTCAATATGATCAGTCAAAAGATTGAAAGCTATGCACCAGATGCCATTGCGCTGAATCATAAGTTTCTGCTGCCGATTTTTGCCAAGGGCAATGGACTAGTACACATTTACTATAATGACATGCGCTATACCGTGGTGATGAATGACCGTCAGATGATGAAATTGGTGCATGAACAAGCCGAATTGAGCGCTGGAATGCATCCATTGTTAATGAAAAAATACAGTGACTATTATCTGATTAGCTATAAGCAGTTTAACTTTAGCTGTGATGAATATGGTGGCTTTGATTTGGTTGAGGATATTCCAGAAACGGCGCAGTTTTTGGTGTCAAGCGATGCTGAGTCAGATGTGTTTCTATGATGCGTTTATGTGATGTATTCCTATAGGGCTTTGGTCTAAAGCTAAGCACTTGTTTTGCGCCCTATTTGGTTTAATATGAAAGTATTGTTTACATTTTAAACAATACGGATAAAGATCAAATAGGGTGGAAGCAATGCAAAGACATTGGTCGGCTGTATTTATAACATTACTGTTTATTTCAACCTCACAAAGCGTACTGGCACAAAGTTTAGAGCCAGCTTATCTGACATTCGGTGGTGGTCTCATTCTCCTGCTGATCCTGACGTTTTATGTGATTAAACAGATCAGTATTTCTATTCGTATTCATCGTAATAAGCCCGTTAAATAGCGGGCTTTTTTCTGTGTATAGCGGCTATTTTTAGGTGGTCAAGACAGTGTTTACGTTGAAAAATGGAGCTGAGTTGGTTTAAATAAGCGTTCTATCATTATGCAGAACAACAGGACGTGAGCAATGAAAGCCGTATTTTTAGATTGTGCATCCTTAGATAAAAATGATTTGGACTTTCAAGCACTGCATGCTGTTTTTGATGAACTGATCCTTTACCCAAGTACCGATGCTGAGACGCTTGTTGCGCGCGTGCAAGACGCAGATGTGATTATTAGCAACAAAGTGTTGGTGGATGCCGATACCCTAAAACAATGCTCTCAGTTAAAGTTGATTTTAATCTCTGCCACTGGCACCAATAACATCGATTTGCAGCAAGCCAAAGCGCAAGATGTTGTGGTGTGTAATTGTCAGGGTTATGGCACGGCAGCGGTGGCACAGCATACTTTAATGTTGATGCTCAACCTTGCAACCTCATGCTTGCAATACGACCGCGCGGTGCAGCAGGGTGAATGGAATAAAGCCTCGCAGTTTTGTCTACTGGACTACCCAATTATCGAACTTTCCGGCAAGACCTTGGGCATTTTAGGGTATGGGGAATTGGGGCAGGCGGTGGCTAAACTCGCTGAAGCATTTGGTATGCGGGTTTTAGTGGGCAATTTGCCGAACCGTCCACATACTAACCCAACACGAGTAGGCTTTGATGAATTGTTAGCGCAATCGGATTTTGTCAGTCTGCATTGTCCATTAACCGATGACACACGTGACCTGATTGATGCTCAAGCTTTTACAAAAATGAAAAAAAGTGCCTTTTTAATTAATTGTGCACGGGGTGGAATTGTCAATGAAGCAGCTTTGGCAGACGCGTTAAAACAGGGTGAAATTGCGGGTGCAGCAACCGATGTATTGACCGTTGAGCCACCTAAAGAGGGTAATGTTTTATTGGATGCTCGTCTGCCGAATTTAATCATCACACCACACAGTGCGTGGGGCAGTGTCGACGCACGTCAGCGCATGGTGCAGCAGTTGGTCGAAAATGCTCAAGCTTTTCAAGCAGGGCAGCCAATCCGTCGGGTGAATTAAAGCAAATAATGACAACTAAAAAGCCCATCAATTGATGGGCTTTTTTGCTATTAAAGCTTAGTCACTTTGATTTCTTCTTCTGCTTGAGCAGGTGTAAAGGAAG
Source organism: Acinetobacter sp. CAU_H_29a_1 (assembly GCF_058599505.1). NCBI lineage: Bacteria > Pseudomonadati > Pseudomonadota > Gammaproteobacteria > Moraxellales > Moraxellaceae > Acinetobacter > Acinetobacter sp. CAU_H_29a_1. Next base: position 3,125,357 of record NZ_CM178655.1, on the reverse strand, counting down.
ACGGTGCTTGGGTAATCGTGGGTTCATTCATTGTTTGTGGTGCGACAGGCTGTGCAGATGAGACTGAAGGCGCTTGAACCGCAGGAGCATCTGCGGGTGCAGATGACGGTTGACTCAAGCTGCCTTGGTAAATAGGAGCGGGTTGATCTGTTTGGCCAGTAATCACTTGCTTGGTTTCATGCAGCTTTTTATTCACATTTTGGGTGACTTGCTGTCCTGTTTCTTTGGCTTGTTCTGCGGTGTTGTTGGTGATGGTTTTTGCACTATCCAAGGCTTGGTGTGCAGAAGGGCGAATTTTTTGGATGCCTTTTTCTGTTGCAGTCCCGACTTTTTCCGCCGTGTTAATCACACCTTCTTGAGTTTTATAAGCCCAAACGTGAAAGATGTTGGGGTTTTTACCATAAGGCGTAATTGGCTTTTGCGCTTGCTGAGTGGTGGTTTCTGTTTGTGCCCATACACCTGCTGTTGTCATTAAAAGAGCGCAGAAGAGTGTTGTTTTCATCATATTCATAGAGCAGTGTACCTCTTGGGCTATCGTGCATAAATCAGCGTTTTAGCATAAAGCCTCTTTGTGTGAATTTCATGTGCTTGGTTGTAAACAAGCTTAGTGTGCAAACGTATATAGCTAAAAAAGAGCCCAGCATGTGGACTCTTTCAACTCTGGAGGAGTTTAACTTCTACTTCGCGCCAACGGCAGCATCCGCAGATGAACCGACTTTGGCTTTAGCAACAGGTGTATCTAGTTCCACTTGAGCCTGCCCATTTACGTCAGCACGTTTAGGTTGACCACTGACAGCCTGCTTAGTTTCCTGCCATTTTTGTTTGGTCGCTTGTTGGCCTTGTTTCGCTTTATCCGCTATATAGTGACCACTTTTTTTGGTGTTATGCTCAACAGAGTGTTTAACGTCACCAGCCTTATCTTTTACGACAGCAGATTTTTCAGCTGAAAATTCTTTGGTGTCTTGCCATTTTTCTTTGCTGAATGCTTTGGTTTTGTCGACACCATGCTCAACCGTTTCTCCTGTAGCATGTGCGGCATGTTTGACATCATGTTTTAAGTTTTGCAATACGCTTGGCTGCGAGGTTTGAACTTGAACATTGGCCGATGTATTGGCTGTGGTATTTGCAAATAGGGAAGTGGAAGCTAAAAGTGCAGTGGTTAAAGCCGAAGCGGTGAGTGTCTTTGTTAAAACTTTCATCTTTGATTTTCTACCTCTTATGACAGAACCCGATGAGGAGTTCAGAACAGCAGTCATCATAGACAGAAATGAGCTCAAAAATAGCGTTTGATATGAAAGTCGCACAATGCTGCAACAGCGAATGAACAATGGGCTGAAAATTGTGTCGTTCAGTTAATTCATTAAAATTATGTAAGTTTATGCGTGGTCGTTGTTTTAAATGTAAAGAGTATGGAGACTAGCGTTGAAATAAAAGATATGAAGCGGAAGGCATTTGAGAGGAAGTCATCACTGATGTTGCACCAGTGATGACGATTTGCTTAGTTACATTGCGCTAAGGCTTCTTTTGCAAAGTGATTACGTAGTGCGAGGAAGTTTTTCTGTACTTCTGCATCGTGTAATTCAAATTTGGTTGCTGTGCTTGTGCCATCGAGTGCAAAGGTTGCTGAGCCACCTGTGATGAGGGTGTAGTCACGGAACGCCCACTGTTCTACGACTTTGCCTGCTTTGAGGTTGCCGGTAAATTCGATGACGCATTTGTCTTCAAATTTGGTCAGTTTTGCTTTGTTATTGGTTGTGTCTGGATAGACTTCAATATCTTGGACTTCTTGTAATACACCCGCTGTCAACTGTGGAATCGTTGGTTGAGATGTACATGCTGTAATAGAAAGGGCAGCAAAAGTAGCGAAAAGTGCAGTTTTTAATTTCATAAGGTTCGTTCTTGTTGCGAGTTGTTAGGTTGAGTATAGGGAATTAAGAAAAGGTTGGCTATTCCTGATAATGTTAATTTATCCAATGAATAGCATCTAAGAGATGTTCAAAGTCATGTATTAAACTTTCTAGCGGAATTTCATTATTTATTAATGCTGAATTAAATAGTTTCCACTCTTGTTCTTTCTTTGAGTTAAAACCATAAATAGATTCGATGTCACCTTTTTTCCAAATATAAATATCTTTAGCTTTTAGAGATTTATGAATATTTTCAATTATGGGTTTAGCTTCAGGAAATGAAGCGATGGAATTAAATTTCTTTGCCTTAATCTGGCGTAAAGTATCGCAGTTGATAGTGTGTTCTGTATCTATTTGCAAATCAGAATGATCTTTATATTTCTGAACAAATTTTCTAAAATCCTCGAAATCTTTTGCATTATTTTCATCAATTAGCTCCCAAAATGCACAATTACCAATAAAGTCTAAATCAGCAATTATGCGAACTGGAATGCCAAGAGCTTGAATAACTTTTTGCATAGGAATTAAATTATGTTTTCCTTCTACTGCTATTAACGCGATCTTTCTTAAATGGAAAGGACGATCTGTAATTTTTGAATAAATATTTGGTAAGACACGTAATTCAGTTTTACCTTCAACTAGTAGAACTTCGTCACTAAAGAAAATATGGGATGCATTATTTAATTTAAAAGCATCATTAAGTTGTGCGAATCGATTTTGAGAAATTTGGTTAATGATATGTGAAATTGGTTGTCTTGCTTGTGTCCCTAATTCTGAGTTTTTATAAATTTGGATTGCATTAACAGCATGATTAGCAGACAAAAGGTTTGCTGAATGAGTCGAAAATATAATCTGATATCCGAAATTACCTAAAATGATCAAAGCATCACGGACTAATTCAATGGTAGTGGGATGTAAATATAGTTCTGGTTCATCAATACAAATAATAGTATTCGATCTTCTTAGGTTGGGGTTGTTCTGTTGAATATCAGCTAAATAGCGTATTAAAGCCATTTGGATTGAACGTTGGCTACCATGCCCAAAATTTGAAAAATCTCTTTCAATAGTCTCATTCTCAAAAATTTTAATAGTTCCATTTTTAAAAATGTCTTCAATAGTTGGAGTCGGAAAATGAAGTTTTACTGAAATATCAGGGAAAAAATTATGTAAAATATGATTGATTCCTGCATCTACAGTAGATAAAGCATCAATTCGTTGTTCACCATTATGGGATAGGGCTTTGTTGCACAAAGATTTGAAATGCAAAGCGCCCCTAATTGAGCTAAATTTAAGGCGTAACTTGGGTAAGTGGTCGACCTAATTCCGTAAATCTGTTAAGGACTGCTACACGTGCATGGATTTCATTCACTTGGCTATCAAAACTCCTTGCGCTGAGTTTATCTCCTAATAATTTGATGCAATGCATCTTAGTTTCAACCAAACTTCGCCGATGATAGCCTGACCATTTTTTCCATAGTGTCCTGCCTAAACGTTTAATTGTTCTAAGTAATTCATTTCGCTCTAGCGAGCTACTCTTTGTATCTTTCCATTGTTTCGCATTTTTTCTAGGTGGAATCACCGCATGCCCTTGCCGATCTGCAATGACCTGACGGCATTGCTTGGTGTCATAAGCTCCATCGGTATAAACAGAGTCAATCCGCTCATCTTGTGGAATCTGATTAAGTAAATCACCAAGCACCTGTGAATCACTGACATTATTGGTTGTAAGCTGAACTGCTCGTATTTGTAGGGTTTTAGCATCTATACCAATATGAAGTTTACGCCATTGGCGACGATATTCAGGTCCATGTTTCTTGCGTTTCCATTCGCCCTCACCTAGAAACTTCATGCCTGTAGAGTCCATGAGTAGATGCAGCCCATCGCTACTTTTTTGGTAGCTGATTACAATATCAATATGCTTTTGTCTTCTACAAAGCGTGGTGTAATCTGGAGCTATCCAATTTAATCCGCAAAGTTTAATCAGACTTTGCACAAAGCCAGTGACCATACGTAAAGACAGACGGAATAAGGATTTAATCATTAAGCAGCATTGGATGGCTGCGTCGGAGTAGGTTTGATTTCGCCCTTGTTTGCCTTTTGATGGCGCATACCATTGCGTAGCAGGATCAAACCAAATGGCAATATTTCCGCGACTCATGAGTGCTCGGTTATATGCGGGCCAATTGGTTGTGCGGTAGATTTTGTGTGTAGGCTTCTTCATTTGAAAATTATATCGCTGAAAAACCCTTTACAGATAGGTTTGTGCAACAAAGCCATGGGATAGTAATTCTGATACTTTTGCCAAACTGGAAGTGAATTGCTCTTGATAATTTTCTTGGATTTCAAGTGATATAAGATCAAGTAGTTTAGATATAGCTGTACCACTTTTGTTTTTAGTTGAGTCCTCTTGAGCATCAGACATAGCTTCAATATGGATGAATTTTGGAAAAATTTTTATAATTGATTGTTCAATACCAGATTGAATAGGTTTCCATTCGTTACCATTGAATAAGGTAACAACAATTTTTTGTTTGCTATTATTCTCGATAAATGTTGATCTTCGGATTTTTAACTCTTCATTAATAATAAATGGTCTTAGTTTTGTAGCATGATCATCTTCTAGTAGATTTAATAATTCTTTTTTATATTGATTAAGGTTGCAGTGACAATTATAGGGTCATCATGATTATTAGCATTAGTATAGTAGTTAAATGTCTTTGCACTTAGTCCTTCTAAAAGAAACTTAATTGCCAATATTATGTTTGATTTTCCAGCATTATTATAACCAATAAGCGCTGTAAAGTTTTTCATTAAAACTTTAGTGTCTTTGCATGATCTAAAGTTTTTTATTTCTAACTCTTTAATAGTTACACTCATTTTAAACTCTCAGTAAATAATTTTATATTTTTATAAAGAAAAAACCCCACTAATTTATAGCGGGGTTTTGTTTAAAACTCAAGCAACTAAGACTTTAGTGCTGCAACACCGAAATATCCGCAACACTGGTAAACAAGTCTCGTAACTGAGCCAGTAAACGTAAACGGTTTGCTTTCAATTCCGCATCATCTGCTATAACCATCACACCATCAAAGAAGGCATCAATTGGCGCACGCAGCGCAGCTAACTTAGAAAGGGCAGCGGTATAGTCTTTTGCAGCCAAAAGCGGTTGAACCACAGGTAGAATATTTTGAATCTCTGCATAAAGTGCTTTTTCAGCATCTTCAACCAATTTAGACTCAACAATCTCACCCGTAGGTGCAGCTTCTTTCGCCAAGATATTCGCAACACGTTTATTCGCAGCAGCCAAAGCAGCAGCTTCAGGCAGGCTACGGAAATGATTCACCGCAGTTACACGCTTATCAAAATCAAGAGGTGATTTTGGAGAAAGTGCTTGAACTGCTTGAATCACATCAACAGCAACGCCTTGGTCTTCATACTTCGCACGATAACGACCTTCAAGGAACGCAACAGCATCCGCCAAAGTCTTGTCATGATCTTTCAATACATCGCCATAAGCAGCCAAAGCAAGCTTGATCAGTTCTTCAATTGAAACATCAAGATTATTTTCAGTCACTAAACGCAAAATACCAATCGCAGAGCGACGTAAAGCAAACGGGTCTTTAGAACCTGTAGGCGCTTGACCAATACCGAAAATACCAGTCAACGTATCTAAACGATCTGCAAGGGCAATCGTAGTACCTGTCTTGGTCTGCGGTAAAACGTCACCTGCAAATTTAGGTAAATATTGCTCACCTAAAGCTTCCGCAACTTCATCATTCTCGCCTTCAATACGTGCATAGTAAGTGCCCGCAATCCCTTGAAGTTCTGGGAACTCGCCAACCAATTCAGAAGTTAAATCACACTTTGCAAGAAGTGCTGCTTTTTCAGCATCGGCAGGATTCGCACCTGTGATTGCAGATAAAGCCACAGCCAATTTAGCAATACGTTCAGATTTATTCCAAAGCGTACCTAACTGTGCTTGGAAAACCATATTGGCTAATTTTTCTTTACGAGATGCAAGCGGTTGCTTTTGATCTTGTAAGAAGAAGAATTCAGCATCAGACAAACGAGGGCGTACAACTTTCTCATTCCCTTCAATGATTTGAGTTGAATCTTTAGACTCAATATTTGAAACAGTAATAAAGTAAGGTTGAAGTTTATTGTCAGCATTCACCAAACAAAAATACTTTTGGTTGTCTTGCATGGTCGTGATTAACGCTTCTTGAGGCACAGCAAGGAAACGTTCTTCAAAGCTTGCACGAAGCGCAACAGGCCATTCAACCAATGCCGTCACTTCATCACGTAAATCAGCAGGAACGATCGCAATCGCATTGACTTCATCAGCCAAAGCTTTCACTTGTTGATCAATGATCGCTTGGCGCTCTTCAAAATTCGCGACAACTTTTGCAGCACGAAGCGCATCTAAATATGTATCTGCATTGGTTAAAGTAATCGCTTCAGGTGCATGGAAACGGTGACCATAAGTCACATTGCCGGCTTTGTGATCCTGAATAGTTGCATCAACAACATCGTTGTCTTTTAACAATACAACCCATTTTACAGGACGAACGAATTCAGTACGGCTTGCCGCAGAACGCATACGTTTTGCGATTGGAAGGTTATCCAAAGCAGTTTGTAAAATTTGTGGCAGTAAAGCGTCAAGGCTTTGACCTTGCACATCTTTTAAGTAGCAAACTTTTTCAACTTTACCTGCTTGGAAAGTTGAAACTTGATCCGCAGTAATGCCTTGACCACGCATAAAGCCTTCAAGTGCTTTGGTTGGTTTGCCTTCTGCATCATAAGCAGCTTGTACAGCAGGGCCGTCAAAACGTTTTTGCGTATCTGCTTGAGCACCATCGACATTGATAATTTTCAATGCCAAACGACGAGGTGCTGCATAGGCTTCGATAGAATCAAAAGCCAAGCCTGCATCTTTTAAGCCTTTTACAGTTTCAGCTTGCAATGCATCACGTAAAGTTTTTAAGCTTTTTGGTGGAAGTTCTTCACAGCCAAGTTCAAATAAAACTGTATGTTTAGACATTATTTGTTCTCCGCTGATTTTTCTGCTTGAGCCGCTTCTGCTTCAACCTGAGCTTTCAATTGAGCTAAAACTTCATCACGTAAATGTGGTTCTGCCATTGGGAAACCAAGTTTGGCACGAGCCGCCACATAACTTTGTGCAATTGAACGAGCCAAAGTACGTACACGTAAAATATAACGTTGACGCTCAGTCACAGAAATCGCCCCACGTGCATCGAGCAAGTTAAAGCTGTGTGATGCTTTGATTACTTGCTCATAGGCAGGAAGTGGAAGTTCAGCTTCCATTAAGCGAGTTGCTTCCGCTTCATAGAAATCGAACAATTCAAACATTTTTTCAACGTTGGCATATTCAAAGTTATAAGTTGATTGCTCAACTTCATTTTGATGGAATACATCGCCATAAGTCACAGTACCAAACTGACCTTTGGTCCAAACAAGATCGTAAACAGAGTCGACACCTTGTAGGTACATGGCTAAACGTTCAAGACCGTAAGTGATTTCACCTGTTACTGGGTAACATTCAACACCACCAACTTGTTGGAAGTAAGTAAACTGAGTCACTTCCATACCATTGAGCCAAACTTCCCAACCTAAGCCCCAAGCGCCGAGTGTTGGAGATTCCCAGTTGTCTTCTACGAAACGAATATCGTGAGTAAGGGTATCGATACCAATAGCTTTTAATGAGTCTAGGTAAAGTTGTTGGATATTGTCTGGGTTTGGTTTCAGTACTACTTGGAATTGGTAATAATGTTGCAAACGGTTTGGGTTTTCGCCATAACGACCGTCTTTCGGTCGACGTGATGGTTGAACGTATGCTGCGTTCCAAGTTTCAGGCCCAAGTGCGCGTAAGAATGTTGCAGTGTGGAATGTTCCTGCACCCATTTCCATATCGTAAGGTTGTAAAATGACACAACCTTGTTCAGCCCAGTAGTTTTGTAAGGCAAGAATTAAGCCTTGGAATGTATCAATATGCGATATGGCGCGACTCATGCAGCATCCATTATAAATATAAGAAAAAATTGGTTCTAAGTATAAGGATTTTGCAGGGGAGTGGCAAAGGGTTCAGCAGGATTCATTCATTTAAAAATTTAACTGTGGTGGTTGCGTGAGAGAAGTCAGATAGCACGATTTTTGTATGTTGAAAAAGATTGAGCTGCGTGTATGACATAGACCATCTATTCTCTGGTTTGAGCCAAATTGCCCGAGTTTGCTATATTAAATTTCTGCACAATAAAACCAAGAGCATCCCTATGCCAAAATTTTATCTTCAGATCCTTGTTCTGCTGGCTACGTTCAGTGGAGCGGTTCACGCACAGCAGCAAGAGGCCGAGCCAGATATTTATAACCAATGTGTTGAGCAGACCATTCAGGCTTTACAGCTTGCCAGTATTAATAATAGTGTGGTGGAGATCTGTTCAGAAAGAGCCAAACACCTTAATGAAAAGAAAATCGTATCATTACTTGATCAAATACGTGTGCAAAGTCAGCAGGATAGCCAGCCAGAACGTTATCAAGCCATTTTGAAATCACAACGCTTGTGGAAAGCCTATGTTGAGCAAGAGTGTGATAATGCAGGGCAGTATGTTGGATCGCCTATGTATGCTTTTTGTCCTATGCAGCAGTATGCCGAACGGGTTGTACAGTTACAGCAATACGTTCACTAAAGAATTCAGTAGAATTACTCATAAAAATAAGATGTAAAATAGATGCATCTTATTGGTGAGACTGCGTATAATTTTGCACTGGTTAAGTGCGCAAAAGTAGAAGGGCGGCTGTGTTTCATATGCAACTTGAATGGTTAAATACCTTAAAACCGAATTTTAAAGTGTTACCGCTAAAGGAAAGAATGCTCTGTGGTTTGGGTGCATTGTTGGGATTGGCACTGTCTTCATTCATAAGTTGGTGGCTTTTGGGTGGGATCAATGCATGGTATATCGCCCCGATGGGTGCGTCCTCGGTGTTGCTTTTTGCCGTACCAGCTAGTCCTTTGGCTCAGCCATGGAATATTGTGATTGGGAATACGATTGCAGCTGTGATTGGGGTGACCTGTGCACTCTATATTTCCAACTTAACAGAAGCATTTAGTGTTGCTGTGGCTTTGTCGATTATTTTGATGATGACGACAGATTCTTTGCATCCACCAAGTGGTGCAGTGGCAATTACAGCGGTACTGGGAGGAGATACGGTACACGAGTTAGGGTATCAATTTGTGTTTTATCCTGTTCTACTTAACTCGATCCTGCTTCTCGTGATTGCGATTGCGTTCAACCGATTGCTCGGGAAACAATACCCAACCGTGGCGCAAGTCAATACGCGTAGCACCGACCCGACCCCCACCCAGAAGGTCACAATTCAACCTGAAGATATTCATCAAGTTTTAGCCCAAGAAACACAGTTGCTTGACATCAGTGAATATGATTTACAAAAATTGATTTTAAAAGCTCAAGCGCAGGCCGATACTCGCTTTCACATAGACCTGCGTTGTCGGGACATTATGAGTAAAGATGTCCTGTGTTTATATGAAGATGAAGACATTCAAGTCGCTGTGGAAAAATTTAAACAGGTCAATTTGATGAGTTTACCTGTGTTAAATCGAGCTGAACAAGTTTGCGGAACCTTAGCTTTATATGAGGTGGTGGAGTGGTTCCAAAAGGCAACGGATTTGCGTACCTCTTGGCAAGATCAAGTCAAGCACATTATGAAACGTCAGGTGGTCACGGTACAGCCGGATCAAGAACTACAAGATTTGATTCCGTACTTTGTTGAACGTTCTTTTAACTATATTCCTGTGGTTGAAAATAAGGCTTTGGTCGGCATCATTAGCCGTGCCGATATGATTGCAGCGTTGTATCGTCTGTTACAACATCGCTAAGTCATGTGAGTGTCGTAGGCAAAAAAAAGCTACGACACTTTGGGGGAAGTTGTCGTAGCATAAAAAGAAACTTTTTTGAGACGAAAGATGTGCGCTTATGGGTTGCGATGATCTGGATTAACGGTACGCATCGTATTGCTATAACCTGATCGAGCCTGTGGAGAATGCTCAATTTGGTCTTTTTGTTTCGGCATCACCAACCAAAGAATCAGGTAAACCAAAATTCCAGGGAATGCTGCACTTAACAGTGAAATGGTGATGAAAACAATACGAAGTAAATTTGCGTTCCAACCAAAACGTTCAGCAATACCACCCATTACACCAGCAATCATGTTTGAGCGGTTTGAGCGATATAAACCAACATTGGCCATCTAGGTCTCCTTAAAATTAAAATCTGAGTGGCTTTATGCACTCATAGTTTAAAAATGGAGATGGAATTAAGTTTTTAAAGGTGACGGAGTCGATTAAAAAGTAAAGTTATGTAAAGAGATAAAAGCTGTGGTTTTGATCAGGACTAAAATGTGCTCTATTTGGCGTTGAGCTAGCTGCTTAAAGTCAGTAAGTCATTTGAATCCGAGAAAACACCAGAGGTCGGGATGGAATATTCGTGATGGTTATGGAGATTAATCACGTGCAGGAAGTGAGTGTGGAATGAAGTTGAAACGAAAGCATCAGGGTTTGATTGGCGCATTACTGCAAGGGGCAGTGGGGCTAATCGGTGTATCGTTAGCTGGCTGTGATGGTGGGCTGTCGGAGGCGTCACAACAACATGAAAATAGCACAGTAGAGGATGTTGCTGTTCCGCCTGAGTCGGGGAAGAAGCTGACTGAGGTGGCAGGACGGGCAACCATGCAAGATGATTCGGAGTATGCACCTCGTACGCTGGATATTGGTGAACAGCAGTTCATTGGGCGTTATCGCACACAAATTCAATGTGATGGTTATTTTTTCCCTTGTGAAACGGGGAAGGCTGATTTTATTCTCAATTTTTTACCTGATGGTACGGTGCATCGCAGCATTGTACGCTTAGGCAAGGTCTTTTCGGAAAAACAACGCCCTGGCTTTTCAAACTTAAGTTATCGCCGTGATACATGGACCATGAATAAAGAGCGAACAGAGTTGATTGTCCATCGTAAAGAGGGGATTAATTTTTATTATCGCGTGGTGGATTCGCAAACGCTGCAAATGGATTTGGATAAAAGTAATAATCTAGATGCCACTAACCAAAAATTGTATGCGCGAGGTTTTCCGAAATTAGAGCGTGCGTATACGTTAAAGCGTGAGCCTAATTCATAGTTAAAATGGAATTGGGCAAAGCAACAGAATAAGACTGAAGAATAAAAATAGTGAAGAAATGAACAGCGTTCGAATTTTATGACTTAAATAGCATGTCGCTAAATAAATGTCATATCAATGCAATTAAAGAGGATTTAAATAAATGGTGGGTCGTCCGCGATTCGAACGCGGGACCAACGGATTAAAAGTCCGCTGCTCTACCAGCTGAGCTAACGACCCTGAGCAAGGTGTGCGAAAGAGTATTCGCTGAAAGTTTAAAAAAGAAATTTTTAAAGCATTCGAACCTGAGCAGGTTTGTAAAATTAGATTTTACAATAAAGATGGTGGGTCGTCCGCGATTCGAACGCGGGACCAACGGATTAAAAGTCCGCTGCTCTACCAGCTGAGCTAACGACCCATCAAGGGTATCAAAGGAATGGTGGGTCGTCCGCGATTCGAACGCGGGACCAACGGATTAAAAGTCCGCTGCTCTACCAGCTGAGCTAACGACCCATATCATTTGATGGAGCGTATTGTAGCAAGATATGCATCGAGCGCAAGTAAAAAATCGCAAACTTGTTGATGTTTGATTATAAATACAACAAATTTGCGATTAGGTAGCTAAAAAACAAGCAATTCGAGTTTAGAAGCGATATTGATAGGCTTGAATGTTATCAAAGACTTGTTGCGTTAAATCTGCATAGGCACTGCTGTTGGGTAACAGGACCAGCAAGCGTTCATCCGTTTTTTTCGGGTCAAAGGCTTGTTCTTTGAGCTTGTTCTTTTGGTATTTAAACGTTCCCGTAGTTTCAACTTGCTTTTGTACGCGTAAGAAAACGGGTACAGCATAGGCAGGCAGACATTTTTTAAAGCTCACGAGCATTTGAGCTAAATCCTGCTCATTCAGTTCAGCGCCATCTGCCAGTGTAATCGCAGCCATCCCCACACGACCATTGGTGTTTGGAATTTCAACCCCATAAACCACAGCTTCGGTGATTTTGTCATATTCACTAACCATGTTTTCAACTTCAGTCGTGGACACATTTTCGCCTTTCCAGCGGAAGGTATCGCCTAAGCGGTCGACGAATTGGGCATGACGGAAACCAATGTCGCGGACTAAGTCCCCTGTGTTGAAGTAAGCATCTCCAGACTTGAAGACATCTTTAAGAATCACTGATTTATTTTTTTCAGGGTCGGTATAGCCATCAAAAGGGGAGCGGCGAGTAATTTTACCGATCAATAAACCAACTTCGCCTTTTTTGACCTTGATACAGCCACCTTTGGCATCATAAACAGGCGCATTTTTTTCTTTATCAAACTGGATAATGGCATAAGGCGTGGGTGAAAAACCGACAGTGTTGTCAAAGTTAAATACATTGCTAAAGCCGACATTGCCTTCACTTGATGCATAAAGCTCTAAAATTTCTTCAATACCAAACCGCTGTTTGAATTTGTCCCAAATATTCGGACGCATGCCATTGCCGATCATTTTGGTGACACGGTGGCCTTTTTCTAACGCTGAAGGTGATGCATCCATGAGGTAGCGACATAACTCACCAACATAACCAATCGCAGAGGCATCGAACTTTTGCACATCTTTCCAAAAAGCAGAAGTGGAGTATTTACGGCGTAAAGCCAAGGTGCCAGCACCTGCAATCACGCCACACCAACACACCACAATGCCTGTTGCATGGTACAGCGGCAAGGTGACATACATCACATCGTCTTTGCCGAGGTTGAGTACGTGCCCGTAGGTTCCATAAGCCAATGTCCAGCGGCTATGCGTGAAAATAACGGCTTTAGGTAGACCTGTTGTGCCTGAGGTATAAATATAAAACAAGCCATCTTTACCTAGCACACTGTGTGTGGTTGGGGTGTTGAACTTGGCAAAGGCATCAATTTTTTCAGCAAGATTACTAAAACCTTGTGGTGCAAGGCCTGCATCTTTTTGGGTTTCTTGGTCGGCAAACCAATAGAAACGATCCGCAGTGAGATTTAGATCATGACGGATTTCATCAACTGCGGCACGGCATTCTTCACCCACGATGACTGCAATGGGTTTGACCAGATTAATACTATGCGCCAGCACTTTACCGACTTGAGAGGTGTTGACTAAAGCCGCAGTAACGCCAATTTTGGCAAGTGCAATCACGGTTGCAACCAATTCAGGACGGTTTTCAATCATCACTGTGATGACATCACCCTTTTTTGCCCCGATGGATAAAAAATAATGCCCGATTTGGTTTGCCCATTCGTTGAGGGCTTGGTAGCTAAATTTTTGATCTTCAAAAAGCAAGGCCATACCGTGAGGGTTGCGCTTCACTGCTTTTTCAAAAGCAATCCCGAGGCCTGCTGGGGTGTTTGGGGTACGTAAATATGCTTGCTTTAATCCACTGAGTAAGTTGGGAACTTTACTGATGAATTGAGGAAGTTTTGCTGCAACGTCAGTAATACCAATGAGGTCATGTGATGGGTGTTGGCTCATATGAATCCTAATTATTTTATGCAATCCAATGCGTTTGAATAGTGCTCAGTTTCTACACTTGTTCTTTTAATCGTTTCGGTCTAGTGCAATCAACCTAATCTGACGAAAATAACAAAAAAACCTAGCCACTGACATGACTAGGTTTTTAAAATTTACAACTCTAGGGCGAATTACGACTCAGTCGGGCTCGCTTTTTTCGGTGGACGACCACGTGGACGACGTGGGCGAACTGGCTTGTCCGAGTCTGATTTATCCGACTCGTCCGCAGCTGTTTCCGCTACAGTTTCAGTCACTTCTACTTTTTCAGCTTGCTTTGATGCTCTAGGCGCTTTGGCTTGAACTGGAGCAACAACAACTTCCACTTCTTCAACCGCAGCTACATCAGCCATGCTTTTCACTTCACTGCTTTCAACGGCAATAGGCGCTTCGCTTTCTGTTACAAGAGCAGGCTCGTTTTCCTCTGGAGTTACAGCAGGTGCAGCTTCAGCAGCAGGCGTTTCTGCAACAATCGCTGTTTCAGGCGCTGACGATTCAGCAACAGGTGCTGTTTCACGTGCTTGTTTGGCTTGTTCAGCAGCAAGTTTAGCTAGACGACGACGCTCACGCGGGTCATTTGCAACACGTTGTTCAGACACAGGTGCAGGCGGTGTCAGGTCCAATACTGGAACTGGCTCTGCTTCAGGCTGCGCTTTTGTGATTTCAACATCACGGGTGACCGGTTTTTTCTCTGCTTCAACAGCAGGCGTTGTCACAGTTTTGCTTAACGTTGCTGCATACTCTTCAGTAAATTTCTGAAGGGCACGGTTGAAGGTTGGAATTAAACCAAACTGCTCAATCAGCACTGAACAGTCTTCACCATAGACATGGCGAATCAAGCTGCTGATGGTGTACTGACCTAAAGTTGGCACCTGTGAAGGTGTGAGTTTAGGTGTTTCAGTTTGCTGTGTGTGTGAAGCGCGTTGTTGGCGACGGCGTTGGCGTGGATCATTGCTGGCACGTTTTACGCTTTCACGTGGTTTTTGCTCTGCTTGTTGTTCAGCAGGTGCTGCTACAACTTCAGTTGCTTTCTCCTGTACCACTTTCTCAGCTTTTACTTCAACTTCTGCTTTCGCAACAGCCGCTTGCTGAGGCTTGGTTTCGGTTGCAGTGTGTGCAGGCGGAGTTAATGCCACGATTTCACTTTGCGCTTGATCGACATTGACCACATGGGCTGTTGTGATCATTTCTTGACGCGGCGCTTCAATCAACTCAACTTTAACTTGAGGTTCTTGAACCACAGCTGGCGCTGCTTCAGTCGCTTGCTCATTCAGTACACTTGGGTCGCGGTGGCGATTTGGGCGCTCTGGACGAGGTTGGTTACGGCGGTCACGACGTGGCATTGCATTTTGCTGTTCGTTTTGAACATCAGTGTTTTGCTGTTGCTCACCGTGTTGGCGACGTGATGATGAACGCTTGTTTTCACGCGGTTCCTGACGTTGCTGTTCACTGCGCTCTGGACGGTCTTGACGTTGTTGTTCACCGCGCTCAGAACGTTGTTCATGACGGTCTTGGCGTTGTGGTTCATTGCGTTCAGGACGTTGTTCATAACGATCTTGGCGTTGTTGATCTTGACGAGAGACCTGCACAATTTCTTCATGAACTTGGTTGTCATGTTGCGCATTTTGCTCACGTGACTCTTTGTGCTTATTAGGGCGCTTTTTGTTGTGGCGTGTGCCACGTTCTTCTTTCTCTACATGCTTATCTTCACGGTGTTCAGATTTTGCATGAACAGGTGCAGCGCTTATGTAGACATTGTTGCTTGGTGCAACTGGTGCCGCAGCAGGCGTGCCAACTTGACCAAACTGACCACGACTCACTGCACCACCATTCACCATTTGCTCAATGGCTGCAGCAGCATTATTTGCAGAACGTGATTGATCGACAGTCGCAGCTTGTTTTTGCACAAACAAGTTTTCTAACCATGCACATGGGCTGCTTGAAGGTGCAGTCTGAGCAGGGGTTTGTTGAGCGACTTGTTGTTGTGGCGCGTTGTTACGAGGTTTTTTGTTGCCTTTTTCTTGTTGTGCAGGCGCAGGAGCGGCATGTTGATGCACATGATCTGCACCATCTAAATGCCATTCTGATGACTCGTAACCCAACTCTTTTTCGCTTGAACGTGTTGCTTCTGTACGTTCATAGCTGGTTGGTGCAAAGCCTTCAGGGTTATACGAAATTTCGTAATGCGGAGTTTCTAAGTGTGGGTGCGGAAGCACAGTCACACGAACACCTGAGGTTTGTTCGAGGTAAACCAACGTGTGACGCTTTTCATTCAATAAGAAGGCTGCAATTTCAACAGGAACCTGTACTTGAACTTCACCATGACGTTCACGCAGCGCAATTTCTTCTACTTTACGCATGATTGAAAGCGATAATGAGCGTAAGTCACGAACCATACCTGTGCCATGACAGCGCGGGCAGACATAACCTGTTGCTTCTTCAAGCGAAGGGCGTAGACGTTGACGGCTCATTTCCATCAAGCCAAAACGAGACAATTGACCGAATTGGATACGGGCACGGTCGCTTTGTGTTGCTTCGCGAAGTTTCGCCTCAACCATACGTTGGTTGCGGTCTTTGGTCATGTCGATAAAGTCGATCACGACCAAACCACCAATGTCACGTAAACGCAGTTGACGTGCAATTTCTTCCGCTGCTTCAAGGTTGGTATTGAGCGCTGTATCTTCAACATCACTACCACGGGTTGATTTTGCAGAGTTAATGTCGATTGACACTAATGCTTCGGTTTGGTCAATAACGATTGAACCGCCTGAAGGAAGTTTAACTTCACGTTCATAAGCGGTTTGAATTTGGCTTTCAATACCAAAATGAGCAAATAATGGCTCATTTAGCGTATAAGTTTTTAGCTTGTCGATTTGACGAGGCATGACTGCTTTTACGAAGTTATATGCTTCGTTATAGGCTTGCTCTGAATCAATTAAGATTTCAGCAACATCATCACGTAAATAATCACGAATCGCACGCGTCACCACCCCCGCTTCTTGGTGAACCAACATTGGTGATGGACCAGAACTTGCTGTATTTTGGATTTGCGCCCAAAGATCAAGTAAGTGCTGTAGGTCGAGTTGTAATTCTTCTTGAGAACGGCCAATACCCGCAGTACGTACAATCACGCTCATGCCACGAGGTACATTTAACGACGCCAACATTTCTTTCAATTCTTCACGTACTGAACCTGAAATTTGACGGCTAATACCACCACCTTTCGGGTTATTTGGCATAAGTACCAAATAGCGACCAGCTAAAGAAATGAAGGTAGAGAGGGCAGCGCCTTTGTTACCACGTTCTTCTTTTTCAACTTGAACCAGAAGCTCTGTGCCTTCAGTGATCAATTCGCGAATGTTTGAAGTTTGGCGTGGGTCTGCTTGGTAATATGAATTTGCGATTTCGCGCATAGACAAGAAGCCTTGACGTCCCGCACCATATTCAACAAAGACGGCTTCTAAAGAAGGCTCAACGCGAGTCACGTGACCTTTATAGATATTGGATTTTTTTTGTTCACGGGTACGATTCTCTAAGTCAAAATCGTAAAGACGCTGCCCAGTGACAAGTGCAACGCGAATCTCTTCTGCATGTGTTGCATTAATCAACATACGTTTCATGGGTGTAACACCTAATAGTGATACACAGCAAACTATCGCTAAACACGTAGCGAACATCAAACATCACGGACCAATTTTGCTCAGATCTCAAATAAACCGATTGTGGTCTGAGTTTTATTACCTGCCTTTTTGATCGGCTTCGGTTTTGATTCACATATTGATGATGGCAATACGGCTTCAATCTTTAAACGATTAAAGTCTCCTGCGCGTTTCACTGGCGGACAAGCGGTGCATTGGATGTAAGTAACTTTCACTGTCACATTTGCTCGAAGAGCAACCCTTCTTTTTGGATAGGGTGTCTTGATACGGAATTATCATCGTACCTTTACAACTGAACAGATCCATATGCATCAACGCTGTGGCCTGAATACGACATC
This sequence comes from Acinetobacter sp. CAU_H_29a_1, assembly GCF_058599505.1. Classification (NCBI taxonomy): domain Bacteria; kingdom Pseudomonadati; phylum Pseudomonadota; class Gammaproteobacteria; order Moraxellales; family Moraxellaceae; genus Acinetobacter; species Acinetobacter sp. CAU_H_29a_1. The sequence goes on along the minus strand of NZ_CM178655.1, from coordinate 3,107,745 downwards.
AGGGAGCGACTAATCTGATGTATATCAGTTTACGTTTAAAAACCAACCTTCGTTGGTCACATATTTTTTTGGGGCAAACTGATTTATGTGCAGATGCACAATTAAACCTAACAGTTTGCTGTTTTGCCGATATAATAAGCCTTCGGCGTCGGCATAATTCTTTTGGGACCGTTCCAAGCTGAGTTGAGTTATTTTCTTAACTATTCAATTTAAAATTGAAATGATTAAGCTTTTGACTCACTTATGGTGGTATCCGTGCGCTGACTATATCAAACCTTGTACCATCTGCCTATGGGCTAAGCTAGTCTTTCTTGTGTAAAGCATAGCCTAAATGGTCATTTTTTATTCAAATTCCGTATTTTTTAGGTCGCAGTAACTGTATGAATTCTACCCAACAATGGCAAAACGTGACGTGGTTTGAAGTGGACGAGCATCAAGCAGGGCAACGGATTGATAACTTTTTATTTAGCCGTTTAAAAGGTGTGCCTAAAAGTCGTATTTATCGCCTGATTCGTGAAGGTCAGGTTCGCGTGAATAAAAAGCGTATAAAAGCAGAAACTAAGCTGTCTATTGGTGACCAGATTCGTGTGGCCCCGATTCGCTATGAACAAAAAGATGAAAATGCGGCCCCTGTTTCTGACAAAGTAGCACAGAGTTTACTCAGCCGTGTGGTGTATGAAGATGAAGGCTTGATGGTTGTCAATAAACCATCTGGAATTGCTGTACATGGCGGCAGTGGCGTGGCTTATGGTCTGATTGAAGGCTTACGTGCGGCAACAGGTAAAAAATATTTAGAACTGATTCATCGTATTGACCGTGATACCTCAGGTTTGGTGATGATTTCTAAAAAGCGTAGTGTGTTAAAAAGCTTACAAGACATGTTGCGTGAACACAAAATTAAGAAAACTTACGCTGCTGTAGTCAAAGGTGTGGTGAGTTTAGACAAGCAGTTAATTGATGCGCCTTTGCACCGTTATGAACTGGCCAATGGTGAACGTCGTGTGCGTGTGTCGAGTGAAGGTAAAGAGTCTAAAACACAGTGGAATGTGGCTGAGCGCTTTATGCATGCAACCTTAGTTTATGCATCGCCGCTTTCAGGGCGTACCCATCAAATTCGTGTACATGGTTTAAGCATCGGTCATCCACTGGTAGGTGACGATAAATATGGTCATGAAACGGAATATAAAGGGCCGAAGCCACGTCGTTTATGTCTGCATGCAATGCGTTTAGACATCCCTGGTTATGCGCCGATTGAAGCACCTTTGCCTGAAGATATGCAGAGTATTGTGGCGCAGTTAAGAGCGCAGAAGAAGGATTAAACCTTTTCCCTCTCTTTCTGAGAGAGGTGATAAAGTCATGACTTTTGTTGGTTGTGATTAATTTAAAATGATGTTGTATTGGTCATCTTTAATTTTAAAGATGCAAAGTAACAAAAATCTTTTGTTGAGCTGATGGAACATCCTGAACGCGCTTTAAGCACTGCTTTAAAGCGAAGTGCAAGTCAGCTCAACGGCGACATCCTTTTCGCCTTCGTGTAGCAAATGCATCGTGTAAATTGTCTTTGTAAAAGTAAATATTGGAACCCCAGCATGAACAAACCTGTAGAACTGATTATCTTTGATTGGGATGGGACTTTATTTGACTCTGTGGGGCAGATTGTGGCGAGTTTATTGTTTGCCGCGCAGCAATTTGCACAACCTTTAACTGCTGATGCAGCAAAAAGTATTATTGGTTTAGGTTTGCCAGAGGTTGCGCAGCGATTATTTCCTCAAGTGCCTGAGCTACATACTGAGATTTTGCAATGCTATGCCGAGCATTATGTGGCGAACTCGAAAGGTGATGTCTGGTTCGACGGCGTAGCCGATATGTTGAATGGCTTACGTGAAGCGGGTTTACAGTTGGCGGTGGCGACAGGTAAAAGTCGTAAAGGCTTAGATCGAGTATTGGCTCAAACACAGAGCCAAACACTATTTGTGACAACGCGTGCTGCCAGTGAGACTAAATCTAAACCGCATCCTTTAATGTTGGAAGAGATTTTAACTGAAACGGGTGTGTCTGCTGAACGCGCGATTATGGTCGGTGATACCAGTTATGATCTAGAAATGGCGCGTAATATTGCCATGCCGAGAATCGGGGTGAGTTATGGGGTGCATACAGCTGAAACGCTCAGACAATATCAACCTTTGGCCATCGCGGATGATGTGCCGAGCTTGCAGCAGCATTTATTACAATATGTTGACCTTAAACAAGTGATTTAACTTGAGTGATCTAAACATATGGCCTGTAGATGATGGTCAGAGTGAGCCTGCCTGTTTTGGGTCGATCATCTTCAAAGCTTTTGTCTTCAGTATGTTTTAAGGCTGATGAGCGGTTGATTTAATTGTTGGGTTTGTGATTTGAAAAAGCTCTTTCATTGGGAGCTTTTTTTTGTGATGTTATCGTCGAAAGGACTTCAATGATCGTCTTTATATTGGGTGGTTGTCATTTGAGAGGATGACAAAAAAATAAAAAACAGGGTGCTTAGAGCGTGATAAAACCCGCCGCGACATTGATGCTAATGGCGAGAATAGAGGTGTTAAAACCATAAGCCAAAATAATGTGCAGAATATTCAGAATACGCATCGAACGTGAGGTAATGGAAACATCCGCGGTTTGCGCAGAAGTGCCAATCACATAACTAAAATATAAAAAGTCGGGATAGGTCGGTTGAGCCGTTTTGGGAAAGTCTAAGCCTGCATCTTGTTGGTCTGCGAGAGCCAGATAATAGTCATGTGCATAATGAATGGCAAACACGGTATGCATAAAGAACCATGCACTAATAATAGTGAGTAAGGACAGCGCTAAGTGCCCATATTTGATGGTTGGGTCATTTGGGAGGTGAGTCAATTCCAATACAATCGCAATTAAGCACATGAGCAAAGTCATGATCACCAACAGTAGAATGATCCATTTACTGGCATCTTGCTGTTGTGCATGTTGCAGAATGTGCCGATGGTCAACAGACCACAGGGTAGTCATGGTTTTGACTAAATAACTTGAGACGGCGATATTCCAACTGATCAATAAATTGGTCGACCAAGACCAGTCGGTAAATGTATTCAGCAGCGTATAAAAAACAGCAGTCAGCAAAAAGCTAATGAAAAAGAAGGGGCGAAATTTCATTGCTGTTTTTAAACGCTGCAAAGTGGGCATCGGCATAATTTTCTCCTTCTTCGTTTTATTTTTTTCGTGCAGCTAAAGTCGCAAGATCTACTTCAGTATCAGTCTGTGTTCGGACTTCAGCTGTAGGTAACTTGACAAAGGCCTGTTTTTCTTAGCCTATCCTAGCTTAAAAAGAATGCAAAATGAAAAAGCGAGATGTCATCGACATCACTGAAAAACAAAAGGGTGAAAATACGCTTGTCTTACAGCGTATAGTTCTATGAGAAAGGCGTGTAACTATTTATTTTATTTAGAAAATAGTGGCGCGCCGAATGAGATGAATAATTAGGACTCACTGCGGATTTATTCGCGGTTAATATCCAAATAAAATACCCGAGTCAGTAATTCTATAAATTTAGTCACTGCCAGTGAGCTGTTATTTTTACGATAGTTCACATACAGATCCAAATACGGCAGCTCAACCTCAAGTGGACGAATTACCGTGTTGTTCATGCTAAGTGGCGCAACATAACCAGGTAAAATTGTACAGCCGAGCCCCAAGCCAATCGCATTGATATTGAATAGAATATTGTCCGCTTTTTGCACAATGTTGAATTCGACATTATGAGCTTTGGCAAATTCTAAAATGGTCTGGTGTAAAGTCTCTGACTGCTCGGCTGCGGGAATAATAAAATCAATGCCATCTAATGCTTTAACCGGAATTCGCTCGTATTGGGCCAAAGGATGGTCTTTTGGCAACAGGAAAATGAGTGGTTCACGCAGTACAAACTGGCTTTCAATTTCATCACTATGGACATTATTTCGCGTAAAGCTAATGTCCAACTCCCCTTTTTTTAGCAAACGTAGTTGCTCAGTATTGTTCATACTGAATAACTCAATTTTTAACTCTGGGTTTTGTACTCGTAAATTGGGCAGTACATAAGGAAAGATTTTCATTTCCGCCACAGGGACAAAACCAATGCGGAGCATCTGCTGTTTGGCCTGTGACACTTGGCGTGCCATAGCAACCGCTTTGTCTGCCTGAGCTAGGGTGAGACGTGCTTGTTCAAGGAAAACAGCGCCTTCTTCCGTGAGTTCAACTTTTCGCTTGGTTCGATACAGTAACTGTACACCGACATCTTCTTCAAGGTCTTTGATTTGCTGACTTAAGGAGGGTTGAGCGGTATAAAGTTTCAGTGCTGCTTTACTAAAGTTCAGTTCTTCAGCAACAGTAATGAAATAGCGAAGGTGTCTAAGTTCCATATAAATAACCCACTGACTAATCCAAAAAATGTCTTACCATGACTGCCGTAAAGTATAATCGATAAACAACAATGCCGTGAAGATGATTCAATTATTTAGAAAATAAATGATCTCGGGTTGATTTTTGAGACTTTCGTATATGAAATAACAGGTTTAATAATTGCTAAAAGGTATTAATTAAATACTAGAAATAGTTCATTCCAATCACCTGAAAATCAGGTGAGGTGAACTACATAAAAATACAGTTGCGTTTTGCCGAAATTGGATATGATAAAAACATAAATATAATTTAATTGAACATACGGGCTAAAAATCGATATGGCAGATTCAAATAAACTGGTGGTCTATGCCGCGCTGTTGGGGAATTTAGCCATTGCGCTGGTAAAATTTATTGCGGCTTATCTGACCAATAGCTCTGCCATGTTGAGTGAAGCGATTCACTCTGTTGTAGATACCTTAAACGAAATTTTACTGTTATATGGACTGAAGAAGTCAAATAAACCTGCCAATTTTAATCATCCTTTTGGCTATGGGCGAGAGCTGTATTTTTGGGCCTTCATTGTATCTCTTATGGTCTTTGCCTTAGGGGCATTGGTGTCTATGTACAATGGGATCATGCACATTTTGCATCCTGAACCCATTTTAAACCCGACCATCAATTATGTTGTACTTGGCTTTGCATTTGTAAGTGAGGGGACTTCATGGTGTGTTGCCCTGAAAGTATTTCGTAAGGCCAAAGGTCAGCAAGGTTATTTTGAGGCCTTTCGTCGCAGTAAAGACCCCACCACGTTTACCGTTTTGTTTGAAGACTCTGCCGCATTAATTGGTCTATTGATTGCCTTTCTCGGTATTTATTTGGCACATCGTTTAAATATGCCTGCACTGGATGGGGTGGCGTCCATTCTGATTGGGCTGGTTCTGGCGGTGTCTGCTTTTCTACTGGCTCGAGAAACCAAAGGTTTGCTGCTTGGTGAGACCGCAGACCTGCATGTACGGCAAAATATCTTAAAAATTGCCCAAGACGATGAAGGCGTACTGTCGGCCAACGGCTTACTGACCGAACAAATGGGTGCCAAACAGGTTTTGGCCTCATTGAGCGTGGAGTTTGAAGATCACCTCACTACCGATGAGATAGAAGCGTGCGTCAATCGCATTGAAGCAAAAATTAAACAAAATCATCCTGAGATTGTGGCACTCTTTGTTAAGCCGCAATCAAAAAAAGTGTGGTTAGAGCGAATGCAAGGACGCTTGGAATAGGTTAAGGTAGAGGTCAGTTTTCAAAACTGGTCCTGTTACTGGTGTATTGCAATAAAGATAACGACGTTAAATGAAGCCAAAATCAACTGAACTCCATTATCAAATTCCGACTGAAAATACCATGTCCCATACATGGCGGCAGCCCGAATTTCAGTTCCTACACTCCGACCATTATAACGGGACTCGCTTTGTCAATTCGGTTCATCGACCTGAGGGCCGTAGTCGAGGCGACTTGCTGAAATGGTTGATTAAGCGTAAATCTTCGACATGGAATGTGGATGTGGCGCAAGAGTATGCGCACTTTCATGCCGATAAAAAAAGCCTGCCACAAGATCGGCCTCATGCCGATTTAAATGATTGGCAGGTTTGGTTTGTGGGGCATGCCACGGTATTACTTCAAATTGGGCCCTATAACTTATTGACCGACCCTGTGTGGGCTGAACATGTTAGTCCGAAGCAAGGGCGAGGTCCACGCCGTGTTATGCCTGCTGGCATTGCCTTGGAAGATTTACCGACCATCCATGCAGTGCTTTTGAGCCATAACCACTATGATCATATGGATATTGCCAGTCTGAATTGGTTGTATGAGCGTTTCGCCATGCCCATTTATACAGGTTTGGGCAATGGATGGTATTTACCCAAGCACTTACAAGTGCTGGAAATGGACTGGTGGCAGTCGGCACGTCTGCATGATTTAAAACTGGTCTATACCCCAGCACAGCATGGTTCTGGCCGTGGGCTGCGTGATCAAAACCGTGCGTTATGGGGTGGGTTTAATATTCACTGTGGCGCTGACTATGCTTATTTTGCGGGCGATACGGGCTATTCACCGCACTTTAAAGAGCTGCATCAGCGTTTTGGCGCACCGCGAATTGCGTTACTGCCTATCGGGGCGTATGAACCGCGTGAGCTGATGCGCTATATGCATATGAATCCGCAAGATGCCTTTCAGGCACATAAAGACCTGCATGCCAAATGCTCGATGGCCATTCACTATCGTACCTTTCAGCTAACCGATGAAAGCCGTGAACAACCTGAAATTGACTTGAAAGTGGCAATGAAAAATAGCTCGAAGCTGATGAATCCGTTTGTTTGCTTAAGAGAAGGTCGACGTTTAAGCGTGTAATGAACGCTTTAAGTATAAGATCAGGTGATGGCTGGCAAAACAGTCATCACCAAGAGCATAACGACATCACCAAAATATCTTTCAAAAAATCTAAAAACCGAAAGTATGCCTCTTTTTTGTTTAATTTTTACTCAATTTGAGCCGCGCTCATTGCTGGTAAGGCTTGTCTAAGTTTTAATCGATAAACTCAATTGAAAATGTCCATCAACCTCGTATAAAAAGCCTTTCTTTTTGCTGTGTTTTCATCGGATCTTATCTTGTTGAAAAGTTAAAATTCTTTCTTTCTTAAATATTTACATAGAAGAATCCGATTGTTTTTATTCTTAAAACTCGCTTTAGATTGTCATCAAAAGGGGCTATGTTAGAACAGTAATAATTACTTTAAACGGTTCATGATAATCATAATTTGATGATCAAATTTGGAGCTCGACATGACACAGAATATGCAAGCATCAGGTTGTCCATTTCACCAGAAAGATGGTGGACAAACGAGTTTAGCCAGCACCAATAATTCTGATTGGTGGCCCAATGCGCTCAATCTCGACATCCTGTCGCAACACGATAAAAAAACCAACCCGATGGATCCTGATTTTGACTATGCAGCTGCATTCAAATCATTGGATTTAGAAGCGGTGAAACAAGATCTCCGTGAACTCATCAACAGCAGCCAAGAATGGTGGCCATCTGACTATGGTAGTTACATTGGGATGTTTGTACGTACCGCATGGCACTTGGCGGGTTCTTACCGTAAACAAGATGGACGTGGCGGCGCTAACACAGGGAACCAACGTTTTGCACCCCTCAACAGTTGGCCTGATAACGTCAACACCGATAAAGGCCGTCGCCTACTATGGCCAATCAAACGTAAATATGGCAACAAAATTTCATGGGGCGATTTAATCGTTCTTGCTGGGACTGTAGCTTATGAAGAAGCAGGCCTGAAAACCTTTGGCTTTGGTGGTGGTCGTCTAGATATTTGGGCACCCGAAAAAGACATTTACTGGGGTGAAGAGCGTCAATGGCTGGCACCAACGGCAAACCGTTATGCCAATGACCAAGACCGTAAATCGCTTGAAAATCCATTAGCTGCGGTACAAATGGGATTAATCTACGTCAATCCAGAAGGGGTTGATGGCGTCCAAGATCCACTTCGTACTGCACAAGACATGCGTGTCACTTTTGACCGTATGGGAATGGATGATGAAGAAACTGTAGCACTCACTGCGGGTGGTCACACCGTAGGTAAAGCGCACGGAAATGGTAAAGCCGAAAACTTAGGGGCAGATGTCGAAGGCGCAGACGTGGAGTTCCAAGGTCTCGGTTGGCATAACTCAGAAGGTACAGGCAATGGCGCGAACACCATGGTCAGTGGTTTAGAAGGGGCTTGGACCACACACCCGACCAAATGGGATAACGAGTTTTTCTATCTGCTGTTCACTTATGAATGGGAAAAAACCACCAGTCCTGCGGGTGCGAAACAATGGGAACCGATTAACATCAAAGAGGAAGATAAACCTGTTGATGCACATAACCCGAATGTACGCCGCAACCCAATGATGACCGATGCCGATATGGCGCTGAAAATGGACCCTGAATACCGTAAAATTTCAGAGCGTTTTTATGCAGATCCAGCTTACTTGTCTGAAGTGTTTGCGCGTGCGTGGTACAAGCTGACTCACCGTGACATGGGACCAAAATCTCGTTACTTAGGTGCAGATGTGCCGAATGAGAATCTGATTTGGCAAGACCCAATTCCATCGGTCGATTATGTTTTGTCTGAAGCTGAAATTGAAGACTTAAAAGCGAAGTTGCTAAATAGCGGTTTAACTTCGGTTGAATTGATTAATACTGCTTGGGATAGTGCGCGGACTTTCCGTGGTTCCGACTACCGTGGTGGAGCCAATGGGGCGCGTATTCGTCTTGCACCACAAAAAGACTGGGTGGGCAATGAGCCTGAGCGTTTAGCCAAAGTTTTGGCGAAGCTTGAAGAAATTCAAGCAAGTCTAGCGAAAAAAGTCAGCATTGCAGACTTGATTGTACTGGGTGGTACGGCAGCGGTTGAAAAAGCGGCACACGCTGCGGGTGTGAATATCAAAGTTCCGTTCCTTGCAGGCCGAGGTGATGCGACTCAAGAGCAAACAGATGTGTATTCTTTTGAAGATTTACTCCCTAAGCATGATGGTTTCCGTAACTGGGTCAAAGAAGATTACAGCGTACAGCCTGAAGAAATGTTGTTAGACCGCGCACAATTACTCGGTTTGACTGCACCTGAAATGACGGTTCTCGTCGGTGGTATGCGTGTACTCGGCACAAACTATGCAGGTACACCAGAAGGTGTGTTGACTGCTCGTGTGGGTATACTCAGCAATGACTTCTTTGTGAACTTAACGGATATGAAATATAACTGGAAACCCGTGGGTAAAAACCGTTATGAAATTGTAGACCGTGCGACAGGGGCAACCAAATGGACGGCGACACGTGTAGATTTAGTGTTTGGTTCAAACTCGATTTTACGTTCATATGCAGAAGTGTATGCGCAAGATGACAACAAAGAGAAGTTTGTAAAAGACTTTGTTGCAGCTTGGGTGAAAGTAATGAATGCTGACCGTTTTGACGTCAAGTAGTTTAATTGAAATAAAAAACCGTCCTTTAGGACGGTTTTTTAGATTGCAATATATTGATATTATTAAATTTTGTATGGCGTGAATTATGTTAATTTTAAAGTGGATTAATGCGATAGGAGTTATTCACATGTGCTTTTTCCAGCCTCTACCTGTTTAATACTAATACCGCTGTTATTTTCTAAAATACAAATTTGAGAGTTAAATGACTTATTAATAGTGCTTAAAGTAATTGTATAAGCTAAATTTTTTTCTAACTTATCTAATGGGATAGCTATACAATTTTTTTCACTAATAGGTAAGTCTGTTTTTGAGTAAGATTTTTCATATTCACTTTGATATTCTTTAGAAAAGTCAATTTTTGCAAAATGAACTAGAAAATTATCTTTTCCATAATCTTTAGATTCATTCGTGAAAAGACATAAATTATCATTAATAATTTTTGTATTAAGATCTCGACTCTGCTGATTACAACCTATAAGCACCATTGCTACAAAACTATATATTATTTTTTTCATAATCACGATTTCGGTAATAAATTTTTATTTGAGGGGGTAAGTAAAAAATCTCTTAATATTTTCTCAACATAGCCTAATAATTGTAAACTTTTTTGATGATGATCCCGTTTGGGATTAACTTTTTGTAAATAACAAGCATCAAACCAAAACTCAATAATTCTACCTTGTTGTTCAAAGTTAAAATCTTGAAATTTTTTATTTAAATCTCGACCTCCTCAGTCCGTGTCATAGGCTTCTAACTCATTGTCCGAGTCAACAGAATTGACCTCCGAAGTATATCCTCCTTTACATAATTGTTTTATCCCAAGCCAACCAGTTGATGTCCCCATTTGATATTGCCAAACATGTACCATTTCATGAATAAACCAATGACGGTTTTCACCTGTAGCTTTGCTATAGTCAGGTGTTTTTAAGTAATCATCTTTCGGTAAATAGATTTCCCCAGCAGGCGTCATGGCATTACCTGTTTTTGTATGTATTAAGCCACCTAAATGTATCCAGACCTTAGAGTAATCAATTGCATCTTTAAAAATCAGGCGAGACATAGCTATTTCACCAGAAGTTAACTGTCTTTTACTTCCGACTTTAATAATAGTAGCAGCTTGATTTTTCATCTCTGCATCTATTTTTTGTAATTTAGAAGTTATACTCTTTAAAACAGTATTTTTAGGATTTCCTCTGCCTGTTACTCTATTCGCCATGTTCATGATCCTCTAAAATTATTCTTATTTCTAGTTCTTCTTCTGTTTCACTAGTAATAAAATGAGTAAACCCTTCTTTATCCGTTTTACCGTGGAAAGTTTCACCATTCATGTATATTTCATAACATACATTAGCTAAAGGTTCTCCTGTTAACTCATCCTGTAGTACAAATTTTTGTCCGTATTTAAAATTAGGTTCAGCTACAAAACTATTAGTATTATTAGATACAATTTTTGGACTACTAGCCCCACTACTCATCACAGCTAAATCAGAAATTTTTAAATATTTTGATCCACAACTAGAGGTATCACCAACAGCAACAATGCTTTTTCCACCCACGACCATAAAACCTTGATTAGAAGCTATTGCACGTGATTGAACCTTACATTTAGGGCAAAAATGAGTCATACCATCAAGATGTACTGCCTTACCTTCGACTAAAAAAGATGAGTCACCTAAAACAATGATTCAACCATGATCTGTTTTACAACCTACTGTGATTAATGCTTTCATTTATTTTTTATAATTTTTTAACGATATTGTTATTCAACCATAAGAATTAAACGATACAAAATTCCAAGGAATACCCTGAAATATTGATTCCATTTTAGATAATAGGGCTTATATGAACCTAATTTAAATATTATTTTATATATCAGTAGTTTATAATTTAAAGGTAAGCACAGAAAATCATGGGAAAGCAATTTTTAGACAAATAGTATTTTTTGTAAGCAGTTTAGTTATGTTTTGCCAATCAAAAAGGATCTTTAAGTTAAAAAAAGCTATTTATATTCAAACTTAAGTTTTCCTAAACTTTGAAGAATATCTCCTTCCAACATTACCCACTCCTCAAACTCAGGCTCGACCAACAAAGTCTGCGACACAAAGCCATAACACACCCGCTGTACATTTAAACTGATTCGCTTGAGTTGCACTTCATCTTCAATATAAGGCTCAAGGATGCTGCGCCACATCTGCACCATCATTTCATAACTCTTTCGATAGCTTTCAATGTTTGAAACCTGCCGTTCCAGTAGAAAAGTCTGTGCCCAGAGAAACTGTCGAGCCTGAATCTGCTCAAGCTGAAAGTGAATAATTTGCTGTAAATAGTCCTCAAAACTCAATTTTGTGGATAACTCCATCAGGCTTTGTGCATAACTTTTTAGCTGCTCCGCATTAGTTTTCACATGCTGGTGAATGGTCAATGCAACCAAATCTTCCTTCTTTGAAAAGTACTCATAAAAGGTACCCAAACCGACACCCGCCACATCGGTAATTTCCCGAATGGTAATTTCGTGCGCATGGCGCTCATGCAAAAGCCGAACAAAACTTTCTTGCAAAGCTTCTTGGGTGAGCTTGGCTCGCGACTGGCGCGGTCTACGGCGGACTTGGATCTCAGGATTCTTCATAGCACAAAGCTGAACATGGCAGACACAATTTTTCTCTATACTGAAATGAAAAGCACAGCATAACAAGAGCAAAGTGATATGAATACCGCATGGATGACCCATCAAATCAGCAATCAATTTGATGAACTGGAAAATTACAACTTGTTTGAAACCGATACCGTTTTAAAAGAAATTCTCACTCGTTATGGTAGTCAGGATCAGGCAAGACTCACAGAGATGGGCAAAGTTGTTGGTTCAGCGGAATATTATGACTATGCCGATCTCGCCAATAGGCATACGCCTATTTTACACGCCTTTGATGCTCGCGGACGCCGTAAAGACTTTATCGAGTTTCATCCTGCATGGCATAAATGGATGGGGTTAAATCGTCAGTTCGATACTCATGCACATCCGTTTAATCAGCCCAATTCATCCTCAAAATGGGTCGAGTGGGCAGCGCGTTTTTATTTGGCAGGGCAGGTGGAGTGTGGAAACTTGTGCCCAAATTCGATGACCTTAGGCAGTATTCCACTGATTCAACGCGAACCTGAACTGTGGGCTAAAATAGGCGATAAGTTACTTTCGACCGAATACGATGAACGTGATGTGCCGATTAGCCAGAAAAAATCGATTTGGCTAGGCATGGGCATGACCGAAAAGCAGGGCGGTTCGGATGTGCGTGCCAATGAAACCATTGCTGTGCCAGTCGCCGAGTCAGGGCGTGGTCAAGCTTATTTGCTCACAGGGCATAAATGGTTTTTCTCTGCACCTATGTGTGATGTGCATTTGGTGGTGGCAAAGACGGAACAAGATGGTTTGGCCTGTTTCTTTGTACCGCGCTGGCTGGAGGATGGCACCAAGAATCCGATCCATATCCAACGGCTAAAAGACAAAGTGGGCAATCGTAGTAACTCCAGCTCGGAAGTCGAATTTAAAGAGGCGTGGGGCATCATGATTGGGGAAGCTGGACGCGGTATTCCCACCATCATTGAAATGGCGAACTATACCCGTTTGACCTGTTCGGTGGGCAGTACTGCCATGCTTAGACAAGCCTTGGTGCAATGCATTGCCTATACCCGTCAGCGCAAAGCCTTTGGTAAGCATTTGGCTGAACAACCGCTAATGCGCGCCGTATTGGCAGATTTAGCCTTAGAAACAGAAGCGGCGATGCAACTCAGTTTTCATTTGGCACATTGCTATGAAGCGGAGGATGCGCTGTCCGTAGCATGGAAACGTATTATGACCCCAGCGTCGAAGTTCTGGATATGTAAACGTGCAGTTGAGCTGACAGGGGAAATGATGGAAATCTTTGGTGGTAATGGCTATGTCGACAACGGCATCATGGCACGTATTTTTAAAGAAGCCCCAGTCAATACCATTTGGGAAGGCTCAGGCAATGTCATGTGTTTGGATGTGCTGCGTGCTATCAGCAGTGATGTAGAGTCGATTGAAATCCTGTTTCAAGATTTGGCCACCACGGCTATGCAAGATGAACAGTTGAAACAAGAGCTGCAAAATCTATTTCAGTTGTTCCAACAGACACCTGAAGTACTACAATTTATGGGGCGCAGTTTGGTCAGCCGTTTAGTGATTTTGGCACAAGCAGTCCTGCTGAAACGGCATGCACCAGACTATGTGGCTGATGGCTTTATTCAAAGCCGTTATAGTCCATTTCATGGTCGGGTTGTCGGGATGCTTGAAATGAAACAACCCGACGTAGAACGACTACTACATAGAGCATTTTCAGCTTAAAGAACGTTATTGTACTGAAAGCTTTTGCGCCTCATCTTGTTCGAGTTTGACGTTGGGGCTGTCTTCAGCCTGAATAATATCAATCGGAATAAAGCGGACTTGAACAATGCTTGGGTTATCGTTCAAGTCTGGCAATAGCTTTTGATTGAGTGCTGCAATTTGCGCTGGGCTAGGCGGAATATCTCCACGGATAGAGACACGAACTAAAGTGAAACCCTCTTTTTTATCGTATTGGATGGTATCAATAATATTATTGGCGTGGTTGAGTTCTGTGCTAATGGTCGCCTCGGTACTGCTTTCGTACAGCCGTGTATTGAGCAGCGCATAAAAGTTGAGTGAGAGATAAATCCCTAAAAGTGCCAAGAACATTAGGCTAACAGCATTACGTTTGAGAAATTCTTTGACATTACTCTGCACTTCTTCGGTGGAACCCCGTCTAAAGCCTGCAATCCAAAGGACTAAAGATGAGCTAATCTGAATGGCGAAGATGTTGGTCACCGCCAGTAAAAATGCATTGGCTGAGTTTTTCCATTCCATATGCGCAAATAAAATCCCGCTGGCCACCAAGGGCGGAACTAAGGCCGTCGCAACGGCGACACCCACCACGGCCACAGACAGGCGAGGGGATACTGAGGCAAAAGCACCTGCGGCACCCCCTGCTAAAGCAATCATCAAATCCAAAATGGTTGGCTGCGTGCGCGATAAAATTTCATTGGTCATAGGCAGGTCATAGTTCACCAGCCCTAAAATGATCCCAATGCTATAAATCATAGCAACGCCAAGTAACAAGGTCGACAACGCGGTTTTAAACAGCAGCCATCGGTTATCAATTAACGCCAAGGCAATACCTGAAATTGGCCCCAGCATCATGGCAACCAACATCGCGCCAATCACTACCGCAGCCGAGTTGGACAGTAGTCCATAGCCTGCTATGACAGCAGCCAAGGCATTCATAATGAAAAAGGTTTTGCTTGGCAGTGCATCCGCTTGGATATTCAAGCGGACTTTTTGGTGGTCAATTTTTTTGGAGTTTTCGCGCAAGGCCTGCTTATAACGAATTTTTTCTTTTAGAAACTCATACTTTTCTTGGTCAGGTGTATCTTTGACCACAATGGTTGCATCTTTGTCTTTTTCGAGTGGCATGATGATGCTCTTATTCTGTATGTGATTAAGATTTAATCTAGCGCTTTTATCACGGGAAGCAAACAAAAAAATGGTGAGAAATAATATGATTCACGCTTCAATTTAGAATATGTTCTAGCCACTTTCTTTTTATTGAAACGAGGCTTATCGATTTTGCTGAACATCACTCAGTTACAAAGGTTTTTTAGTTCAGAGCAGGACAGATCTGCTTGAAATCGCGAAATCATCCATAAAAAGATAGATCAATTACAGATGCTTAGCTGATCCTAGAGCATATTCTTGTTAGAACAAGACCCTACGATTGGAAATAATATTTTTCATTACCATGGTGGAGATGAGACGTTGCACATTGGGGAGTGCTGACAAGTGCTCATCATAGAGTTTTTGATAACTTTCCAAGTCATAGGTAACGACATGCAGCAAGTAGTCGGGGTCGCCAAAAAGTCGCTGCGCTTTCACAATTTGCGGAACCTTAAGAATCGCCTCTTCAAGACTGAGCACCGAATCTTTATCGCCATTTTTGAGCGTCACAAAAACAATGGTGGAGAAATTCAAGCCAAGCTGGGAGATATCCAACTGTGCGCGATAGCCTTTGATAATACCTGCATCTTCTAAGGCTTTGACTCTGCGGTGACAGGGAGAGAGGCTAAGTCCTACCTTATGGGCCAGTTCCGTGACAGATAAACGACCATCGGCTTGTAGTTCAGCAAGAATCTTCTTATCAATTTTATCCATGTGGAAGAATCTCCCCTTTTTAGGCGTTATTGCACAAATATTTGAAAGCACATTTTAGAGCCTAAAGGATATCCTTTCAAAATTATTTGATACAGATCATGTTTTGATTGGATTAAACCTCAAAACGGTGATGGATAAGAGAGGAAAGGGATGTCACTGAATATTATGATTGCATTTTGGGGTGTTTCGATCCTGTTTGTGATGACACCAGGTATAGATTGGGCCTATGCTATTTCGTCGGGGATACAGGGCAAAAGAGTCTTGCCTGCGGTAACCGGGTTATTAACAGGGCATTTGATGGCGGCACTGATTGTTGCAGCGGGTGTGGGCACATTGGTGACCAGTCAGCCCGTATTGCTTCAAGTACTCACGGGCGTTGGGGCTGTTTATTTGCTGTGGATGGGGCTGAGTTTATCGATGCGTCCTGCGAGTATTAGCAGTGATCAGGTTGCCATTGCATCTTCAAAGTCATGGTACATTCGAGGCGTTTACTTGAGTGGATTAAACCCGAAAGTCCTGCTGTTATTTTTGGCTTTATTGCCGCCCTTTATCGACCCGCAAGCGGCTTTGTCGCCCACCTCTCAAATTGTTTTATTGGCGGGAATTCACCTTATGAGTTGTGCGGCTGTTTATTTCTTGGTTGGATTTAGTGCGCAGAAAGTTTTGGGCACACGCCCACAGGCTGCTAGGGTGGTCAGTCGAGTGTCAGGGGTATTGATGATGTTGATTGCGATGATTTTATTGTTAGAACAGTTTTATGTCTAAGCGATATTTTAAGCATATGGATCAAAGGCAGTGCAAAATAAAGCATTGCTTTGACCTGAAACTGAATTGGAAAATAGCGAATGGGATGGACATAGGCCTAGCCAAAATCGCTTGTAATACGTTCAAAAAGGCGTAAAATTTCTACCGCATCATCAGTGAGATGATCATATCCACAAGGTGAAAAAAATGGCAAAGAAGAAAGCTGAGCCAAAAGTTGTGATTCACAACTTCGTGGCTAAACACATGCATGAAGTCAACCAAAGCCAAGTCTTTGTAGACCGAAAGAAAAATGCAAAACGAGGCTATGACAAGCACAAAAAAGGGAGATATTCAGATGATTATCTCCCTTTTTTAATGTCCTTTCTTTGGGTTTAAAGACCTTTAAGCCGTCACAATACGTGTTGCTGACTTGACCATGTCGGCCAAACCATGGGTTTTAAAATAATATTCCATCTGACTTTTCACAATGAGTGGATTACTCATTTTCAAGGCACGTTCTAGCAATTCGACCGCATCTGGCATTGGGACATGACAAATGGCTTTGCGTACACGCAGAATGTTGCTTGAGCTCATTGATAGGGTATTGAAGCCCATTGCCATTAGTAAGATCGCTGATAAAGGATCGCCCGCCATTTCCCCACAAATACTGACTGGCTTGTTGTACTTATGACACTCTTTGACTAAGCGGGTGAGCGCACGTAAAACCGCAGGGTGGAAATGTGAGTAGACATTAGCAACACGTGGATTATTACGGTCAACGGCCAGTAAATATTGCGTTAGGTCGTTTGAACCCACCGAGAAAAAGTCAACCAACTCGGCAAATTCTTCAATCTGCAATAAGACACTTGGTACTTCGACCATGATCCCGATTTTTGGTTTGGTGATTTTGACCTGTTCTTCTTCTTGCACCGCGACCCAGTCACGCTCCAGTAAGTACAAGGCTTCTTCTACTTCGCTGACACTGGTCACCATTGGCAGTAGAATGTGTAGGTTGTTGAGACCAATACTGGCTTTGAGCATGGCACGAATTTGTGAAGAAAAAATTTCAGGGTGGTCAAGCGTAAAGCGAATACCGCGCCAACCGAGAGCTGAGTTTTCTTCCTCAATTGAGAAATAAGGCAAGTCTTTATCTGCACCGATATCGAGGGTACGCATCACCACAGGTTTGTTGGCAAAATGGCTCAACTGTTGACGATAAATCGCACGCTGTTCTTCTTCACCTGGGAAGCGATCACGCAGCATGAACGGAATTTCAGAGCGATATAGACCAACACCTTTGGCACCGCGTTGTACACCACGGACCACATCAATCATCAAGCCAGTATTGACGAACAGTTTGACTGCAACACCATCAGGGGTGATGGCATCTTTGGTTTCATACTGTTTTAAATCTTTGGCAATCAGTTCTTCTTCTTTTTGAATTTCTTTATAGCGACTACGTAAACGGCGAGGTGGATTAATAAAAACGCGCCCTTGGTGCGCATCGACGATCATTTCCACATCATCAAGGGTATTAATCGGCAGTTCAGTGACACCAACAACGGTTGGAATACCGAGTGCGCGCGCCACAATCACCATATGCGAGTTCATGGCGCCTTCGGTAGTTACGATGGCTGCAATTTTATCGACTGGCAATTCAACCAAGGCTGCGGTTGAGATTTCTTCCCCAATCAGAATACTTTCATCGGTAAGTTCACGGTGGCTGGAGTCGGCTTCTTGCAAATAGGCCAAAATCCGTCGTCCGAGATCTTTTAAGTCCGCGGCACGTTCACGGAGATAGTCATCTTCCATCTGTTCAAACAGATCGATGTGATTATCGATGACGATACGCACTGCACCTTGTGCCCAGTTCCCATCACGAATTTGTTCTTTAATTTCTGCTGGCAGCGCATTTTCATCCAACATACGTAAGAACACGCTAAACAGTGCACGCTCTTCCGCCATGAGGGCATCTTGCATTTTGTCATCAAGCGATTTGATTTCATCACGTACTGAGGTCAGGGCACGATCTAGCAGCTCTAATTCTTCACTGATGTCATCGGCTTCACGGTCAGGGACAGCGGCCAAATCCGCAGGGGGATAGAGAATGACGGCACGGCCTAAGGCAATCCCGCCTGAACCAGGTACCCCTTGGAAGGTTTTGTAGGCAGGTAAATTACTCGGTTTACGAAATACATCGATATTGCCCACTGCATGCGCATGCGCAATGACCCCTGAAAGCTGAGCGCAGAGCGTGACGAGGAAAGATTCCGCAGCTTCACTAAAGTCTTGCGACTCTTTGTTTTGCACCACGAGCACGCCCATGACTTTACGGCGGTACATGACGGGTACACCGAGGAACGAGTTATAAATTTCCTCACCTGTTTCAGGTAAGTACATAAAACGTTCATGTTTCGGTGCATTGTCAAGGTTAACGATTTCTTCACGCTGACCCACCAGACCAACCAAGCCTTCACTGGTATGCAGTGAAACATGGCCGACCGAATCAGGGTTCAAACCTTTCGATGCCATCAACAAATAACGTTGATTGCGTTCGTCGAGTAAATAGATGGAGCAAACATCAACATGCATGGCTTCCGCCACATGGTTGACCATAATGTCGAGTGATTCATGCAAACTGGTGGAAGCATTGATTTCTTGTACAATGCGTCGAAGGGTATCCAGTTGCATATTCGACATCGCGTCTACTCCAAAAATAATGTGCGTCCAACTTATTTATAACAAGAGATCCTTAAAAAATCTGTAGGACGTCTAGATTTTTTAAGGCTTTTTTTGAGGGAGCTGATTGCACAGCTCCACCATCGCTTTGCGGTATACATCGCGTTTAAAATTCACAACTTGCCCCAGCGGGTACCAATAACTTACCCACTGCCATTGGTCAAACTCAGGCGGATCAGACAAATTCAAACGAATATTCTGAGCGGGAGCAGTGAGTTTGAGTAAAAACCACTTTTGTTTTTGTCCAATACATACGGGATCGGAATCTGTACGAATGTATCGGTGCGGCAAACGATAACGCAGCCAACCTTTAGTTTGCGCTACAATTTGGACGTGTTCGGGCAGTAAGCCAACTTCTTCTCTCAGCTCACGATAAAGTGCCTGTTCAGGGGTTTCTCCATATTGGATACCTCCTTGTGGAAATTGCCAAGCATTGTGTCCAATGCGTTTTGCCCATAAAACTTGTCCAAACTCGTTTGCCAAAATGATCCCGACATTGGGTCGGAAACCTTCCGAATCGATCATTTGGCTACCTAAATATTGTGTAATTTATGACTTTGCGATCGGGGATTTTTATTTCTGTATCCAACTCGAAAAAAGCAAAGTTTAAAAATGTTAAAATTGCTATGATCTTAACGAATTTCTATCGACTAGCGGAGATAGATTTACAAATTTTTTCTTAAATTTCAGTTTTTACGAGTATTTTCATGAAATTGGCGCTATTTGATCTCGATCACACCTTGTTAAACACCGATTCAGATCATTCTTGGGGAGAGTTTTTGGTGAATGAAGGCTTGGTCGATCCAGTTCGCCATCGCGCCATGAACGATAAATTTTATGAAGATTACAAAGCAGGGCAGCTCGATCCGATTGCCTATAATGAATTTGTGTTTGAATTTTTAACCCAACATGACAATACCTACCTTACTGAACTACATGAACTGTTCATGCACAAAGTGATTCGCCCGCAAATGCGTCCCGAAGGTTTTGCGGCCATTGAAAAACACCGCGATGCTGGACATGTTTTGGTTGGCATTACCGCAACCTCTGATTTTATTACCGCACCGATTTTCCGTGAGTTTGGGATTAGTGAAATTATCGCGACCAATGCTGAAGTGGTTGAGGGTAAATACACGGGCAAAGTGATCAATACACCATGCTATCAAAAAGGCAAATTGACGCGTTTAGATCAATGGCTTGCAGGGCGTGATGTTAGCGAGTCTTGGGCGTATTCAGATTCCATCAATGATCGCTTTTTACTGGAATACGCAGACCATGCCATTGCCGTCAATCCAGATGACCGCCTAGAAGCATTGGCTAAAGAGCATGCATGGAAAATTCAAGACTGGTCGATTTAAGTATCTGTCTTTCGTTGTTTAAAAAGGCTGCTTTTCGGGCAGTCTTTTTTATTTGAAAGGCATCGACTTAAAAAATGAAAAGTGCGTAAAGCGATAATAAAATATCGGGCTATAAGTCGGCTGATCTTGGAAAATTAACCAAATATGCTATGTTGAACCATGGCTAAAACTATTTTGATTATGAAAAATTAGAACATAAGCGTGGAGAAAAATATGAGTGTACGACCAAGAATGACCCATCTGTTTGAGCAACTCGGTTTAGATGCGAGTGAGGAGGCCATCGCCTTGTTTATTGTAACGCATCAGCTCAATGCACAAACCACGATTGTTGACGCGGAGTATTGGACTGAAGCGCAACGTCAGTTTTTGGCAGAAAAAATTAAATCGGACGGTGAGTGGGCCATTATTGTAGATCAGCTGAATGAATCCCTGCATGAAGATTCACTCATCCAAAAATAAGTAGAACTCAAAGAGGCTGAGCGTCGAAGCTTTGCCTCTGTTTATAAAAATAAGATAGAAGTAGAAATTTATGTCTTTCGATCATCAAGCTTTTCCTGACTCTACGTCTTTAGACTCTGTAGCTTCAGTTAATCAATTGGAACAAGATCGTGCCCTGTTTATAGGTGTGAAATATGAGTCTTACTATCAAGCTCAATTTGAAAAAATCACGCCAAGGAAACAATATGCAGGTTTTAATATTGCCGCCTTTTTCTTAGGTGTGGTCTGGTTATTTTATCGAAAAATCTACAGTTATGGCTTTATGGCCATTGGTTTGATTGTGGTCATAGGGATGGTTGAAATACTTTTGGGGATTGAAAGTTCTGGTGCAAATATTGGCTTGGCCGTAGCATTTGGAATGTTTGGGAAGATCTTGTATAAGCATCATGTCGATCAGCAGATTGCCAAAATTCGCCAATTTGGAAATAGCAACGTCAATACGGAATTAGAAAATCGTGGGGGTACAAATATCGTAGCAGGTTCGATCTTGCTGGTGATTTGGCTTGGGGCTGGTTGCACTGGCTATTAGTGCTTCTTAATTCGCTCGCGCAAAATAAAAAACCATCCTTGTGGATGGTTTTTTAATGCTTGTAAAGCTTAGTTCATCATTGCAATCAGCTCTTGCACCGCACGAGATTGGGTTCTGCCCGGATGCCAAACCATACCAAGTTGACGGTTCATTTCGAACTTCACATTCAACTGCTGTAGGTCTTGGTTAATCATCGTTTTTGGAAGCACTGACCAACCCAGTCCAATCGATGCCAACATACGAATCGATTCGAGTGGATTATTGCTCATGGTGATTTTAGGTTTCAGCCCTTGTTTTTCAAACTCTGCTAGTGTGATTTGGCTGGTATAGGTTTGTGATGCAGGCAATAAACTTGGGTACTGAATCAGGTCTTCGAGTTGTAAGTTTTGCATTTGTGCCAGCGGATGAAATGGCGCTGCTACAAAAACTAAAGGATCTTCCCAAATGGTGACGTACTGCAAACGTTCATCGAGTTTGGGTGGAAGCGTTAAAAAAGCCAATTCTAAGTCGCCAGCCAGTACTTTTTCATGCGCTTGCTCGGAGTCGACAAAGTGCACATCTAAGGTGACATTTGGAAAGCTTTGCACATAGCTACGCAAATGGCTCGGCAAGTGATGTAAACCAATATGGTGACTGGTGCCAATTTTGAGTTTGCCTTGGACCATGCCTTGTTCATGACTCAAGGTGTGATGAATGTCACCCAGTTCATTGAGCCAGTTTTTGACTTTAGGCAGCAGTGAATGCGCGGCATGTGTGGCTTGTACACCACGACCAGCAGACTCAAAAAGTTTCACACCAAAATATTCTTCTAAACTATGAATACGTTTGGTTACAGCAGGTTGCGTAATGAAGAGTTGATCTGCGGCTAAAGAAATAGAGCCGGTTTCCATGACTTTTACAAAAGCTTCGAAGGCTGCAAGATTCATAAGGATAATCTAGTTATGAAAGTATAATTAAATTATAAAATAATTTTATATGAATTGCGATCTTTAAAATGAACGGGAGCTTATTGGATCTGAACTGAAATAAAAAAGATCACTTGATGTGATCTTTTGGAGAGTTGAGAGGGCGCTTGATATAAGGGCTTAAGCAGGAATATTTTCTTCGGTAGTACGGTTCTTTTTCTCCCAAATACGTTCATGGAAAAAGAATGCGAAGGCTTGAACGGTTGGTTCTAATAAGCTGAGGGTGACCGCCATCCATAAGTTACCTGTGACAAAGTAAGCCACAATCATGGCCACAGTAATGTGCATGATGTAATAGCTTAGGGTTTTTTTGAATATGCGCTGATTGTTCGCTACAAATTTCTGAATGTTCGCCATGATAAATACCCTCTCAATAATGTCTTTCATTTGTAAATAGTAATTATTATCATTAATAAAGTCAAAATGAAATTTTGATTGCTCATGATTGGGTTTTTGAATGTAAGGTGACGTAGTCGATTGTTTGGAATGTTTGACTTGAGAAAACAAACTTCTGTAGATTTTACTCTTTAGCTTATGAATAGGTCGCTTTCTTTTTATTCAGATCAATGAAGAGAGCCTTAAAAAGTATTGGTCTAACTAGGGAAGATAAACCTTGCATGGCTGAGCAGGGAAATATACTGTGAGGCCTACAACAAGTTGATAAATAGGCGTATAGGGCTTGAATTAAAACCAGCGGTGAGGGCTTGTCATCAAAGGGATTGAAACAAAGAGGTATGAATTTAAAATAATTCCAAAAAGTTTCTAAATTAATAAAAATGATAAATTAGATTTATGTGAAATCGTCGCTATAATCGATTTTAATGAAAGAATTACCCAGTCCAGTGGAGTCAATCGACATGGCAGGCGAAAACCAACAAGCAAAAACATTGTATGACAAATTGTGGGATGACCACTTAGTAAAACAACGCGACGATGGCTCGGCTTTACTCTATATCGACCGTCATTTATTACATGAAGTGACTTCTCCGCAAGCCTTTGAAGGTTTACAACTTGCGGGTCGTAAACCATGGCGTTTAAGTGCGAATGTGGCAACCCCTGATCATAACGTTCCAACATCGACCAAAGAGCGCTCAGAGGGAATCGCAGGTATTGAAGATGATACTTCACGTATCCAAGTTCAAACCTTAGACGACAACTGTAAAACCTTTAATGTGGTGCAGTTTGACATTAATGATGTCCGTCAAGGCATTGCACACGTGGTCGGGCCTGAGCAAGGTTTGACTTTACCAGGTATGACGGTGGTGTGTGGAGACTCTCATACGGCAACACATGGTGCATTTGGCTGTTTGGCGCACGGGATTGGTACATCTGAAGTGGAGCATGTATTGGCAACCCAATGCTTGGTTCAAAAGAAGATGAAAAACATGTTGGTGCGTGTTGATGGTCAATTGGGTCAGGGCGTAACACCGAAAGACGTGGTTTTAGCCATCATCGGTAAAATTGGTACTGCAGGCGGTACAGGTCATGCCATCGAGTTTGGTGGTCAAGTGTTCCGTGATATGTCGATCGAAGGTCGTATGACGGTGTGTAATATGGCAATTGAAGGCGGCGCACGTGTGGGTATGGTCGCTGTCGATGACAAAACCATTGCCTATGTTAAAGACCGTCCATATGCACCACAGGGCGCACAGTGGGATGCTGCAGTTGCGTATTGGAATACCTTACATTCGGATGCAGATGCGCATTTTGACACAGTAGTTGTATTGCAAGGTGAAGAGATTGAGCCACAAGTGTCTTGGGGTACATCGCCTGAAATGGTGATTCCAGTGACTCAAGCTGTACCGACATTAGAACAAGCCAAAGATGAAGTGCAACGAAATGATTGGACGCGTGCTTATAACTACATGGGTTTAACCGCAGGTCAGGCATTGGCTGATATTCAATTAGACCGTGTCTTTATTGGTTCATGTACCAATTCACGTATTGAAGATATTCGTGCCGCGGCTGAAGTGGCTAAAGGCAAAAAAGTGGCAAGTACCATTAAACAAGCCATGGTGGTTCCAGGGTCTGGTTTAGTCAAAGCTCAAGCAGAAGCTGAAGGCTTAGACAAAGTTTTGATTGAAGCTGGCTTTGAATGGCGTGAGCCAGGTTGTTCAATGTGTTTAGCCATGAATGCAGACAAATTACAACCCGGTGAGCACTGTGCATCGACCTCTAACCGTAACTTCGAAGGTCGTCAAGGCAATGGCGGTCGTACGCATTTGGTGAGTCCAGCAATGGCAGCCGCAGCAGCGATTGCAGGTCACTTTGTCGATGTGCGTTCATTTTAATTCGGGCTTGGGAGCATAGACATGAAAAAATATACCGTTGAACAGGGTATCGTTGCACCTTTAGACCGTGCCAATGTCGATACAGACTTGATCATTCCAAAACAGTTTTTGAAATCCATTAAGCGCACGGGTTTTGGTGAAAACTTATTTGATGAGTTGCGTTATTTAGATGAAGGTTTTTTGGGACAAGACAATTCCAAACGTCCTAAAAACCCTGATTTTGCATTGAATCAGCCACGTTACCAAGGTGCGAGCATCTTAATTTCTCGTGCGAACTTTGGTTGTGGTTCAAGCCGCGAACATGCGCCGTGGGCATTGGAAGAATATGGTTTCCGTACTGTGATTGCACCCAGCTATGCCGACATTTTCTTTAATAATAGTTTCAAAAATGGCATGTTGCCTGTGATTTTGTCTGAAGAAATTGTTGACCAACTTTTCAAAGAATGTGCAGCAACAGAAGGCTATCAGCTGACGATTGATTTGGATGCGCAAGAAGTGCGTACACCATCGGGTGAAGCCTTCACATTTGAAGTCGATCCATTTCGTAAGCACTGTTTGTTAAATGGTTTGGATGATATTGGGTTAACTTTACAGGTTGCAGATGACATCAAAGCCTATGAAGAAAAGACCAAAGCATCACGTCCGTGGGTGTTTGCTGAAATTCATGCTTAATTGAAAATTCGATGCATCTAGTGCTTGGGGCCATCTCTTGTTAATATCGAGCAAAAGAATTTCAAACGTTTTGCTACTGGTAAAGGTTGGGCTTGAACAATGGTGACGAGTTACAGTCGTATCGCTCTACTGGCGTTGGTGGGAACATTAACTGCCTGCCAAAGCATGAATACGGCAAGCATAAAGCGGATTCAGGATACCCCAGCGAGTAAAAATAATGCACAGCTTTACTGTACTGGTACAGTGAACTGCGAATTTGAACGATGGAATCAGATCAAAATTGTGAATGCCGACAATCATCGTGTCAGCCGTGAGGCCATTCGAGAGAAGGTCGTGCGTCTAAAACGAGATGATTTGAATGAAGCGAATGCCTTGTTTCTGTCAGTGCCAGCGGGGCAACATGAACTGGTGATTCGCTTCTATCCTGTTTCGGTCGATCGTGCTGAAACGCTGCATGTGATTCATCGGTTTAAGCCTGCGGAACGCTACACCTTTAGAATGTTCCGTGCGCGAAGTCGACATCAGGGAAGCTTGTTGAATATGTCTGCACCTGACCCTTTGTGTGTCGATTTAAAGCAAAACCAAAGAACAATTCGTCGTTTTTGCAAACCTTACAATGTCTTAAATGGCTTGGGCGAGTTTGTAGAACAAAAACTTTAATCGTGTGAGTTAGAACTCACCAACAATGGAATATTTCATGTCTAAACATATTTTGATTTTGGCTGGTGACGGCATTGGTCCTGAAATTGTAAAAGCCGCAGAGCAGGTACTTACACGAGTCAATGATCAATTCAATTTAGGTTTAACGTGGGAACAGGGCCTACTCGGTGGGGCTGCCATTGATGCACACGGTTCACCTTATCCAGATGTGACCGCAGTACAAGCCAAAAATGCAGACGCGATTTTACTTGGTGCGGTGGGTGGTCCGAAGTGGGACAACATTGAGCGTTCGATTCGTCCAGAGCGTGGTTTGTTAAAAATTCGTAGTGAATTAAACTTATTCGCGAACTTACGTCCAGCTATTTTATATCCGCAATTGGCAGATGCATCAAGCTTAAAGCCTGAAATTGTAGCGGGTCTTGATATTCTCATCGTTCGTGAATTAACAGGCGGGATTTACTTCGGTCAGCCACGTGGTATTCGTGAACTTGAGAATGGTGAAAAACAAGGCTTTAACACCGACGTTTATGCTGAGTCTGAAATTAAGCGTATTGCGAAAGTGGCTTTTGAAATGGCCAGTTTACGTGGTGGTAAAGTTTGTTCTGTTGATAAAGCCAACGTCCTTGAAGTGACGGAGCTTTGGAAGCAAACCGTAACGGCGATGAAAGAAGCTGACTATCCAAACATTAACTTATCGCATATGTATGTCGATAATGCTGCAATGCAATTGGTGCGCGCGCCTAAACAGTTTGACGTGATTGTGACAGGTAACTTATTTGGTGACATCTTATCTGATGAAGCCGCGATGTTGACAGGTTCAATTGGGATGTTGCCATCAGCATCCTTAGATGAAAATGCGAAAGGGATGTATGAGCCATGCCATGGTTCGGCGCCTGATATCGCAGGACAAAATATTGCCAACCCATTAGCCACTATTCTTTCAGTGGCTATGATGTTGCGTTATACCTTCCGTGAAGAAGCTGCTGCTCAAGCGATTGAAGATGCAGTAGGCAATGTCCTAGATCAAGGCTTGCGTACCGCTGATATCATGTCTGAAGGCATGAGCAAAGTGGGTACTGCGGAAATGGGGCAGGCGGTTGTGGCTGCACTGAACTAAGCCAAAAGCAATTTGAAAACGCAGCTAACCGCTGCGTTTTTTTATGCCCAAGGTTTAATAACCTTTGCAGGCTTTACCTCGATATTGAATTGATTGCGCAATATTATCTTTTAACAAGAAGTGGACTTGGCACTCTAACTGAACATCATAAAATGGCGTATGTGTGGGAATAGGAATTGCACCGACACTGCTGTCACTGCGCATAGTGGGCATAGGAGTTGGAATTTGAATCCGCCTGACAATGGTATAACTCAGTTGGTTTGGTGTTTGAATCGGCGCACCTAAGGTCTCATAACCGAGCTGACGTAAGTTGAGTTCGCGCCGAATGCTCGATACATCTTGGCCGATATATTGTTCTAAATAGTCAGGGAGCGCAATTTTAGCGGGTGAAACGACGGTCTGGTGTTGTGCTGGAGAGCTGCTACAAGCTTGAAGGAGTAGAAAGCAGATGGAACTAAAACAACTGACAATAAAGGGCTTCATGATCATCCCCTAAGCAGAGAGAGACCCTTTTAGTATTGTATATCTGAACGTTCGTTTGAGTATGTTTCGAGTAATTTGAGATAAACGGTATGTAGGCGACTCAACATAACGCAGCCGTTAACACGCTTTGCCGATATAGTGAATAGATTCCACAAGACCATCATGCAGTCTGAACTCAATTTTACATTTCATTTCAATATTCAGGCTACCGCCGGAAGGTGTCTGAATGGGTGCACCCATACTGACACTGGTTCCAAGGTTGGGTGTTCCCATCGGAATAGGCATATTACGTAACAGAGTTTAGGTCAGTTTCTCTGGGGTATATACAGGAGCACCGAGCACTTTATAGCCCATGCTATTGAGGTTGAGTTGATTTTGAACTTGATGTGACGATTGTCCGATATAGTTTTGTAAGGTTTGCTTGAGCTGCGTTTGGCTTGTTGTGGCACAAGCAACACATAGCATTGGGAACAGTAAAATAGCGAGCTTCGTTGAAGTCGTCTTCATTATTGTTTTGGCGTATTAGGTTGTTATCTCATTTAATTATAGTTTGATTTTTGCTTGGAATATAGTTGATTCATAACGTTTTAGTCTGAGCGCAGACATTAAAAAAGCCACTTAAAAAGTGGCTTTTTCGCTTCGCTAAAACTTAGCGCGCACGATAAGTGATACGACCCTTAGACAAATCATAAGGTGTCATTTCTACTTTAACACTGTCGCCAGTCAAAATACGAATATAGTGTTTACGCATTTTACCAGAGATGTGAGCAATCACTTCATGACCGTTTTCTAAACGTACACGAAACATAGTATTAGGAAGCGTCTCGGTGACAACGCCTTCGAACTCGATGAGTTCCTCTTTATTGGCCATAGCCTACCTGAATGAATAAATTGGAAAGGCGCAAATTATAGTCAATTTTTTTGCATAAAACAAGGCGGAATGGGCGGTTGCCTGATCATCTGTCAGTAAAATAAGCGAACAAGAGGAATAAATATTTTCAACAAAAAAACTGTATAAGTTGTTGTCAGTTCGGTCAATCGCAGTTAATCTAATTTTAATGTTTTGTGTATAAATGAAGAACATACAAGGAAGGTTCTAGCGTGGGTCAGCTAACTGATGCATCGATTGTCTTGCGATTAGGCTACCAAGCGATTCGTCGTTCAGGGTTGCCAACAGAAGAAATTTTAACAAAGGCCGGTGTTGCGTTAAATCAGATGGAAACCAATGAGCGTACGCCTTTGAGCGCGCAATACGCTTTTTGGGTGGCGGCAGAAGAGGTGAGCCGAGATCCAGACATCGGTCTACATTTGGGTGAAAATCTGCCTTTATACCGTGGTCAAGTGATTGAGCATTTGTTTATTTCATCGGAAAACTTTGGTGAGGGTTTGAAACGCGCTTTGGCTTATCAGCGATTGATCAGTGATGCCTTTCATGCCAAGTTGGTGGTTGAAGATGATCGTTGTTATTTGACCAATGGAGAACAACCTTGGGCTGAAAATTTGGTCAATCGACATTTTTCTGAATGTGCGATGTCAGGTATTTTACGTTTCTTTAAATTTATTACTGAAGGGCGCTTTGAACCGATCTATATTGATTTTAACTTCAGTAAAGGCGCGTTTGATGATGAGTATTTCCGCGTATATGAGTGCCCTGTTAGTCTAGGACAAAAAGAAACTCGCTTATATTTTGACCCAAGTATTTTGGCTTATCCGTTGTGGCAGGCGGAACCTGAATTATTACAACTGCATGAGCAGTTAGCGATTGAAAAACTTCAAGAATTAGCCCGTTATGATTTGGTGGGTGAAGTACGTCGCGCGATAGGTTCAACCCTAGAAAGTGGCGAAACCACACTTGAAACAGTGGCTTCTCAGCTCAGTATTACCCCAAGGCGTTTACGCACACAGCTTAGTGAGGCGAATACCAGCTTCCAGCAAATTTTGTCTGATTATCGCTGCCGTTTGGCGAAAAAACTTTTGGCCAATACGGCTGAAAGTGTAGAGCGTATCGTGTATTTGACTGGCTTTTCTGAGCCAAGTACCTTCTATCGTGCGTTTAAACGCTGGACCAATGAAACCCCAGTGGAATATCGCAAGCGTAAGCAACGTTAAGAAATCCCTCCTAACCTCCCTTTATAAAAGGGAGGAATTTCTCCCCACCTTTGAAAAAGCTAGCTAGATGGAGGATTCAAAAATAAATTATTCAGGCATATTGAGCCAGTGCGGCCCAAGCGGTTGCTTAGGTAGCTTAAACTGCGCTGGATAGTCGGCATGAATGAAATACAGCCCATCAGGAGGGGCTGTAATGCCTGCGGCTTTGCGGTCTTCTGCTGCGAAAATCGCCTCAATATGCTCGACTTCATACATACCTTGACCAATTTCCAGTAAGCAGCCCATGATATTACGGACCATATGGTGCAAGAAGCCATCGGCCTGAATGTCGAGGACCAAATATGGACCATGTTGAATCAAGCGACAATGGCTGACATGGCGCACAGGTTGATTGGATTGGCATGCGGCTGCACGGAAGCTTTCAAAATTATGCGTACCTTCGAACTTTTGAGCAGCTTGCATCATCTTCGCTACATCTAGCGCATAATAGGCATGTGTGACTTGTTTATGCATAAGAGCAGGGCGTTGCGGGTGGTTATAGACGACATAACGATAACGACGTGCCTGCGCTTTGAAGCGTGCATGAAAGTCTTGATCCATCGCTTTGATCCACTGGATCGAGATATCTTTTGGCAGTTGGCTGTTGCAGCCCATTAACCAACTGCGCTCTGAACGAAGTGCAGAACTATCAAAATGCGCCACCATATTGGTGGCATGGACGCCAGCATCGGTACGACCAGCACCATGTAAGCTAATCGGTTCATTGGCAATTTTAGAGAGTACTTTTTCAATCGTCTCTTGTACGCTGATCACACCTGTTTGCTGGGTTTGCCAACCACGATAGTGTGTTCCACAAAACTCAATGCCGATCGCAAAACGTTGCATATGTACCTCAAATTAACCCAAATCATGCCAATGGCTGAAGCGTGCTTCAGCGCTGGGGTATTGTAAATACATTTTGAGGGCTTTGGCATACAGATCTGCATGCCCGAGGCAATCACTAACAATTATTTTGGCTTGGGTTGTCCACGCGGCAACTGCATAGCGCTGATCAGTACGGCCGAAAGGAACTTGGGTGCTTAAGATAACAACACAGCCTTGTGCGTAAAATTCATCGAAAAGTGCTATCAACTCGGCATTCACAGCTAAATTACCCGTTCCAAAACCTTGCAAAATGAGGAAATGTGGTGGGGCTGTAAGCAGGTTTTTCAAATTCTGCAATTGTTGCGCTAAGGCAACAGGTTGCATCATCAGATTGAGGCAATTGAACTGGTGGGATTGTTCTACATCACCTGTTTGTACTATGTGTGTTTTTAAGCTATGTGGAATCGGCTGTTCAGCCATGACGCCTGTAAAAGCATCCAGTTCTGTGGTATGTCGTTTTAACGCGGTTTGCGCATGCAATACCTGTTGATGAAAAGCCAGATACACTCCGACAGGATGTTTCATCACCGCATCTAAGGCAAAATTCAAATTACTAATCGCATCGCTAAATTCACGCGTATCTGTACCTTGTACATTAAGTAATGGATATTGGCTACCTGTGAAAACCACACGTGCGGAATCTGCAATAAAGTGTGCCGCGACAGCACTGGCATAGCTTAAGGTATCTGTGCCATGAATCACGACAAAATGCTGGAATTGTTGCAGTTGTAATTGTTGAATCTGCTGAATCAGCAATAACCAGTCTGCAGCCGTACAGGCGCTACTGTCTTTAATGACAGGTGCAATAAAACATTCAATGTCGAGATGAATCGGCAAGACATGTGTGAGCTTGGGAATAAAGTCTTCGGCAGGCATTGGTTGTAAGGGTTCGCCAATACAGCCAAAGGTTCCACCCATATAGATAAGCGCAATTTTTTTCATTATAAAAAAAGCAGTCGGTGATGACTGCTTTAGTTTAAAACGAAATGGCTTAGTATGCTATGCGACTCAGTAACTGTTCTACTTGCTGACGTTGTTCCGTAGAGTAACTTGGTTCTTGTTCAACCAAAATTTCACGTGCAGCTTCGAAAGCGCCGAGTTGAATGTATTGTTCAGCCAATTCAATGTTTAAGTGTATTTCATTGACTTCGTTCAGTTGAGGGAAAGACTGTACCAGAGGATCGCTTTGATCCACCGTATTGGCAGGTGCAGTAGACTCTAGACTAAAACTGAGGCTTGGCGTAACAACTGCTGGTGTTTCTTCTACTATCGCTTCACTTGAGCTAACCGTATCAAAAGAAAAAGCAGGGATGTCTTTTACTGCTTCAGCTGTGGATTCGCTTGAAAAATCAAATGTAAATTCAGGACGCTCATCTACAGCAGCCGGCGAAGTTTCTGCTTCTGGCGCTGTTGTAGGCGCTGTGTCGAGATTGAACGAAAAATCTAAAGGTTGGATGTCGGCTGCAGCAGTTTCTGCTGGTTGGGCAGGCGTGCTTTCTAAAGAGAGTGAACCGAAATCGAGCGGTTTAAGCTCTTCAGCAGGTTTGGTGGGTTCTGCTGTTGGTGTATTTAAACTAGAGATATCAAAATCTAAGCTTTGGACTTCGATGCTTGGTTCAGGTTGAGCAGTTGTTGTGGTGGTAAATGCTGAGGTATCAAAATCAAGCGGTTTAATGTCTTGAACAGGTTCAACAACAGGAGCTTGCACAGGAGCAGGAGCCGGATTGTTTGATGACATCAGGGCATCAAAGTCAGCAGTATTGGTTGCTTCTACAGGTTTTGGTGTAGACGGTGCAATTTCAGTCGGTTTAAACTCAATCGTGTCACGGCTATTTTGATGTAATTGGTCGTAATCCGATTTTTTGGCTTCTGCTTGCGCCAAAATATCACCCAGTTCTAAAGAACGTAAATGATTCAGCAATTGGCTGATGGCAAACTCGTCTTTTTGGAGCAAGTGAATATCGAGCAGCAGTAAATATAATTCGTGTTGTGAATTGTCTTTATTTAGGGCTTGGTTGATTTGTGCTTCAGCTGAGAAGAAATTGCGGTCGCGAATTTGACCTTCAATTTTATTACGTAGATCTGTGGCGAGTGGTGTCGTGGCTTTAGCAACAACATCTTCAACGACTTGAGTTTGTTGCGGGGATTTTTTAGACGAACTGGTTTTTTTGGCTTTGTTTTTTGCAGCAACCGCTTTTTGAGTTTTTGGTTCTGCTTCTTTACTCGCCTCACGCTTTTTTAAGACTATGGCAACAACCAATAGTAAGATAAATGGAATCACATAAATAAGCATGTTTTACCCCTTTTGAACTTGTCTTTGTGCAAGTTCATCCAAAATCAAATAATCAAAATAACACTTTAGTGTGTTGGCTTTTTCTCAGTTTGTTGTGCTTTCAATTGTTGTTGCAATTGTGCAAGACGAGCGTTTAGTAATTGAATTCTCTGATCTTTCTGATTAAGTGCCACTTCTAATTGTGTTACGTTTCTCTGTAATTTAACGGTTTTTTCACGGGATGTCATAACTTTTAATGACAACTCGTTTGATGTTTGATTCTTTTCTGTCGACTTCTTGGCAGAACCGTGGCTTGAATCTTGCTCTTTCTCTGCAACCAAACTCATCTCTGCTTGATTGAGGCGGTATTTCGCCTTGCCGGATTGCTGTGAACTTTGTTTTGGAAGTGATGAAACGGAGGCTTTTTGTTCTGATTTTGCTGTTTGTAGACCCGTTAAATTGAGGTTAGCACCACGACGTAAGCGGTTTACGTCACCTTGAATAAAGGCATGTTCATTTTTAGCTTTAATTTGTTGCATGACTTCACCGACAGGACGGTTTTCTTCAGCAGCAATACGCGATGCAATACCCCATAGAGATTCATTCGACCGAACAACATGGGCACTTTGAGGTGCGGCTTGGCGTGCATTAGTTACAGGGGCAGCAGGTGTTGTTTTTGCTGTCGATGGAATAGTTTGTGGGCTGGCCTGTGCAGAAATTGGTGCATCTGATTTTTGAACTGAATCTGCATACTTTTGCACCAACGGATCTGCTGATTTTTTTGCTTGCGTAATAGGTTCAACACGTGGAGCTGAAGTTTGAGCCGCTGCTGCAATTTGTGCAGAGGCTACTGAAATAACTTGTGTTGGTGCTGCAATAGCGGTCGCACTCATGCTTGGTGGGGTATGGTTATTGAGTTTGAGGGGTGTTGTATTTGTCGTCGGCGTAGCTGTTGTTTTTAAGCTATTGAATTGTGTGCTGACAGGTAAGTTCAGTGCAATATCTTTTTCGTTGACAATCACTACCGGTTTTAAGGCTTTTTCATTATTATTCGCGCGGGCTTGAAGTGCTGCCGAGCGTTTATTGGCTGTTTTAATATGTTGTAGTCGTGCCGCATTGCCTTCTTTGATTTTGACGACAATGTTCAGTTCCGCTTCAGTTAAAGGGCGTGAAGAAGTAATCGTAATTACACCTGTACTGGCGCTGGTACGACGGATAAAAAAGTTCAGATTACTGGGCGGCTGATGCATGACACCAAGAGACATTAAATCTTCTGCGCTAGCTAGACTGGCTTGAATCGGAGCATTCGGATCGGCATCGTGAAAGTTCAATTCTGCATACAACAGTTCCCCAGGTGCAGATTGAATTTGAATAGGATCAACAGTGATCGCATTCACATTTTGCGAAGCAATAATGGCTAAAATGGCTATCTTTAATTTGTTATTTACGGTCATCTTAATCTTTAGCTCGGTCACAGATCGCAAAGCGAAAATTATAGATTAGCGAGTTGTGTGTTATTTGTAAAACGTTAACATCAGGGTTACAAAAAAAAGCCGATCAAGTGTGATCGGCTTAATACTTTAGCGGGTAAATGCTTAAGTATTTTTGTAGTCAATCAGGATGCGGAGCATACGACGTAAGGGTTCTGCAGCACCCCAAAGCAATTGATCACCGACAGTGAAAGCACCTAAGTACTCTTTGCCCATATTCAATTTGCGTAGACGACCAACAGGAACAGTTAATGTGCCTGTTACAGCCACAGGTGTTAAGTCAGTCATAGACGTTTCACGGGTATTTGGAACCACTTTTGCCCATTGGTTTGCGCTACGTAACATATCTTCGATTTCATCGAGAGGCACGTCTTTCTTCAGCTTTAATGTTAAAGCTTGAGAGTGACAACGCATCGCACCAATACGTACACAATGACCGTCAATCGGAACGATTTGCTGGTTGCCCAAGATCTTGTTGGTTTCAACTTGACCTTTCCATTCTTCTTTCGACTGACCGCTGTCTAATTGTTTGTCGATATAAGGAATGAGTGAGCCTGCTAATGGCACGCCAAAGTTTGCTGAAGGGAAACCTTCGCCACGTTGTAATTCCGCAATTTTAGAGTCGATATCTAGAATTGGAGAGCGTGGGTCATCTAACAAATCTTTGGTGTTGTTGTACAAATAGCCCATACCAGAGATCAGTTCACGCATATTTTGCGCACCAGCACCCGATGCTGCTTGATAAGTCATCGAGGTTGCCCATTCCACTAAATTGTTTTGGAATAAACCACCTAAGCCCATCAGCATCAGTGAAACTGTACAGTTACCGCCCACGAATGTTTTGGTACCGTTCACTAAACCATCTTTAATGACGTTCATGTTGACAGGGTCAAGTACGATGATGGCTTCATCTTCCATACGAAGTGTAGATGCCGCATCAATCCAATAGCCTGTCCAGTTTTCCGCTTTGAGTTTCGGGAAAACTTCTGAGGTATAGTCGCCACCTTGGCAGGTAATAATGACATCCATTTGCTTCAGACTGTTAATGTCTGATGCATCCATAAGTGCTGGGGCAGTTTTACCGCCAAACGCAGGCGCTTCACCGCCTGCATTACTGGTAGAGAAATAAAATGGCTCAAAATGAGCAAAATCATTCTCTTCAACCATACGTTGCATAAGGACGGAACCAACCATCCCGCGCCAACCGACCAGACCTACTTTCATGTCACTTTGCCTCGGTGCGTTAAAAATTAAAAGGGGATTCGAGTGTATCAAAAGAGCGCTTAACTGCAAGCACTACACAATGAAAACAGCAATTATATTGTGCAATATATCTTGTTTATGTTACATGCAAAATTGATATTAATTTATGAATCTACAAAAAATTAAGAATATAAGAGTGGGTATCTATGATCTGGTTTGAGTTGCTAGCATGTGTTGTGATTTGGTTAAGCTTCTGGTCACTGATTCCACGAGATGAATGGTGGTTTCGAGGCGCAGATTTTCCACGCTTACAGATTTTGGCATTGGGGTTGATTGCATTTATCTTGATGTTGCTTTGGGATGCGCCTTGGGATTGGGTGCGTGAAGCTATTTTGATTGGGTTAATTGCGGCGGTGGCGTACCAACTCAAAATGGTGTTGCCTTATACTTTTGTGTGGAAAAAACAGGTTAAAACGGTTACCAAAACAGAGTTACAGTCAGAGCGTCAGATTTCTTTAATTGTGTCGAATGTACTAACGCTCAATACTCAATATCACTTATTGCTGCAGCAGATTCATCAGCATCAACCGGATTTGATTTTGACTTTAGAGTCAGATGCACATTGGGAACAAGCCTTGAGTGAGCTGGAAGATGACTATCCCTATCGGGTTGCAGTGCCTTTAGATAATCTGTATGGCATGCACTTGTATAGTCGTTTAGCGCTTAAAGATATTGAAGTGAAGTTTATTTTGAGCGATGAAATTCCTTCGATTCATGCCACGGTCATTTTAAGGTCAGGACAACCAGTGCAACTGTACTGCTTACACCCGAAACCACCAAGTCCGACCGAAGCCAAAGACTCTACTTTACGTGATGCTGAATTATTGATAGTCGGGGATCAGATTAAAGATTTGGATGAGAGCTGTATTGTGATGGGGGATTTGAATGATGTGGCGTGGTCGCGTACGACACGACTTTTTCAACGGATTAGTGGGCTGCTAGACCCCCGAGTCGGACGACATTTTGTCAATACTTTTCATGCCGACTATCCCTTACTGCGCTGGTCACTGGATCATGTTTTTCACAGTACGGATTTTGCCTTAGTGCAGATGCAGCGTTTACCACATATTGGTTCAGATCATTTCCCTGTATATGTGGTGCTTCAAACTGGTCGGGTGTTTGAGCAAGTGCAAGAAGAGCTAGAGCAAACCGAAGCCGATGAGCAAGAAGCGCAGGAGGCGATTGAAGATGGAATTGAGAAAGCGGAACGAGAAGGTAAGCAGGTGACAGATAAAATTGCCAAAGATTACCAGTAAATATAGGGGCGCGCGGATTTCATCAGTGTAGGATATGGCTTACAGTGATTTGGGAATCTGACGAATGGTTAGTCATTTGGTATGCCCGTATCCTAGTCTCATCAGCAGATGGAGCGGGAATGGATCATCCCAGTATGGAAGTTGAAGCTGATGGAAATTATCATGGATATGATGTAGGTATGGAATGCCACCGAATAAAACAAAAATTACGTTGAAAGCACAACCTCATGTACCCGAGTTTTGCAGGACGCAGAACTCGGGTTCTACTTTTTAAGCAGCTCTTTTTTTGTTAAAAATAAATCTTGTCATAGCCTGCAGGGCGAGTTTTAAAGCGACGGTGGAACCACATATATTGAGTCGGAGCAATACGGAGTTGATTTTCAATAATTTGATTCACTCGTGTCGCATCATCGACTTCATCTTCACTGGGTAAGTTTTCCACCGCAGGTTCAATCAACACTTTGTATTGTGGGTTTTTAATATCCCCATCACGATAAAAATACAGAGGAATGGCTGCGGCTTTGGTCATTTTCAATAAACGACGGTGTGCTGTAACGGTCGCTGCGGGAACGCCAAAAAATGGCGCCATAACACCTTGTTTTAAACCAAAGTCTTGATCTGGACTATACCAAATGGCATGGCCATTTTTTAAGTTACGGACTAAACCACGCATGTCATCATGATCAATTTGATGTGCATAAATGGTGGCACGGCAGCGGTAGATGAGCATATCCAGCAGTGGATTATTTTGTGGGCGATACACCACATCTGGTTCAAAATACTGCGCGCATAGATAACCACCCGCATCGAGCAAAGTAGAGTGGGTGCCTAAAAGCAGTGCGCCTTTACCTTCTGCTTGTGCTTTTTGAATATGTTCTAAACCTTCAATACTGACACGGCCAGTAAACCACTTTGGGCTATACCACGCATTCAGCGTTTCAAATGCGCCCAGCATTTGATCGACAAAAACTAAACGGGCATTTTCAAGGACATCTTGGGCCGACCATTCAGGGAAACACACCTCCAGATTACGAACGGTGGTTTTACGTCGCGACTTCAGATATTTAAAACTGAGATTGCCTAAGAGGGTGGCCAGTCGGTGTTGAATTGCCCATGGAAGAATCGCCAATATCATGAGAAAGACGATACCAATCCAAACACCCCAATATTTGGGGTGCAGAAAAGACCACTGAAATTCACCGGGTTGATAGTCTGGCTTCGAACTCATAAATTGCGATAAAGGCTGAAAAAAGAATGTTTCGAGTTTAGCATGAAGCAAGAATGAAGGGTCAATGTTCAGAATCAACCCGATGTTCGCACTCTGCAAATGTGATGTGATATAGGCTTGGATGATGTAGACGAACGCACCTAAATGGAAGAGATGGACATCTTTTCGATGGTGGTGGGCACCCTCAGCTAAGCTCCATAAAAAAACTCCGCGTCACGCGGAGTTTTTTTATGGAGCTTACGAAAAATTATTTGGTTAAATTTTCCAGTTCTTCCCAACGTTCCAGTTTTTCCAGCAATAGCTCATCAATTTCAGTTAAACGATTTGACAACGTCATGGCTTTGTCGGCATCTGAGATAAATAATGAACCATCTGCGAGTAATGCATTGATTTCAGCTTGCTCTTTCTCCAGTGCTTCCATTTCGGCAGGCAGTTGTTCAAGCGCACGTTGATCTTTATAGCTGAGTTTGACTTTTTTAGCAGGTGCTGCATTCGCTTCAGCTTTCGCCGCTGCTTTTTTTACAGCACTTTTTTGATCAACCGCAGTTTGGTCTGGTCGCTGTTGTAAGTAATCTTGGTAACCACCGATGTATTCATCGATATTGCCTTTACCATCGAACACCCAAGTTGAGGTGACCACGTTATCCATAAAGGCACGGTCATGCGAAATAAGCAGTAAGGTGCCTTTGTAGTCGGACAACATTTCTTCTAGCAGCTCTAGTGTCACCATATCCAAGTCATTGGTGGGTTCGTCCATCACGATTAAGTTCGATGGCTTAAGTAGTAACTTGGCTAAAAGAATACGGTTACGCTCACCGCCTGAAAGAGCTTTGACTGGTGTACGCGCACGTTCTGGTGAAAACAAGAAATCTTGCAAATAGCTGTAAATGTGACGACGGTTGCCATTCACATCGACATGGTCAGAACCTTCTGACACGTTATCTTTGACAGATTTTTCAAGGTCGAGAGCATTACGTAATTGGTCGAAGTAAGCCACTTCCAATTGCGTACCTGTTTTCACTGTACCCGTATGTTCTTGTTCGCCTAAAATGGCTTTAATGAGGGTAGTTTTACCGACACCGTTGTCACCAACAAGACCAATACGGTCACCACGGAGCACCAATGCAGAGAAGTCTTTGATGATAGGTGCATCATGACCAAAGCGAACACTTAAGTTTTCAATTTCAAAGACTACTTTACCTGAACGGCTAGCGTCTTGTGTTGCCATGCTGACTTTGCCTTGCTGCGAACGGCGCGCTTTCGACTGTTCACGTAATTCTTTTAAGGCACGTACACGACCTTCGTTACGGGTACGACGCGCTTTAATCCCTTGGCGAATCCACACTTCTTCTTCAGCTAAACGTTTGTCAAACAGTGCATTCTGCTTTTCCTCAGCTTCCATTTGCTGTGCTTTTAGTTCGAGGTAGCGTGAGTAGTTACCCTCGTAACTGCGCAAAGTGCCACGGTCAAGCTCTACAATACGAGTTGCAATACTGTCTACAAATGAACGGTCATGCGAGATGAAGAGTAAAGTTAAATTATTTTGATCAAGTAAAAACTTCTCGAGCCATTCAATACTTTCAACGTCCAAATGGTTGGTTGGTTCGTCTAGTAATAGCACATCGGGTTGGGTAAGAAGCGCACGAGCAAGCAGCACACGACGCTTACGACCACCCGATAAGTCGGCCAAATCGGCATCTGGGTCTAGGCCCATTTTACTTAAAATAGAATTGACTTTGGTTTCTAAAGCCCAGCCATCTAACTGATCTAGTTTGTGTTGCAAGTTACCCATGCGGTCACACGCTTCCATGTCTCCAAGTACACAAGCATCACTAGCTTCATGATAGGCTCTGAGCACATCTGCGGCTTCACCTGCGCCGTCTGCCACGATATCCGCCACTTTGCCCGAGTCCATCGGCACGTCTTGCGCCAACATCGAAATGGTGATGCCATTTTGTAGAGAAACTTCACCAGAATCGGGTAATAGGCTTCCCTCGATCAGTTTAAGTAAAGTAGACTTACCTTCACCATTACGACCAATTAAACACACTCGTTCACCGCGCTCCAATGAAAAGTTCGCGCCGTCGAGCAAGGCAGGTCCACCAAACGCAAGTTGGACATCCCTTAAAGTAATATAGGCCATAATGTTTCCTGAAAAATCTCAAATGAGGACTTGAAGTGTCTAAACAACAAAATATTGATAATCAAGCGCCATTGTCCGCACCCATTGAAGATTTGCAAGTCCGAATTGCATTTTTAGATGATTTAGTTGAACAACTCAATGAACAATTGGTGATTCAAGGACTGGAAATTGCTGATTTAAAAAAACAAATGAAAATTTTGTATCAACGTGTTGAATCTTCAGATTTGTCCGATGGGATTGCGACATTTGACCCGATGGCTGATCGTCCACCACATTATTAAGTTCATTTGCTGTCTGCGGCTAAAAAAAGCTGTGATGTGGGTTGTGGATATTGCTGAGTCGTGTCTCTTTTTTTGTTTTACCCAACTCAAAGCCCAATTTGACTGACGAAATCATTTGACCTTTGATGCAGTTCCTACTCTAATACCCGCTTTCTGGTGCATCCCATAAAAACTGTCCTATGACTCAAAAAGTTGTTCTTCTTGACCTTGAAAATAATGTTCCAACGGCTAAATTGTTGCGCGAGATTGTGGAGCATTATCCGACTTTGTATTTGTTTCATTGCCAAGGTCAATTTGAGTATGCATTACAAGATTTAACGGAATTGGCTGCTTGGATCAGTAGTGGTCAAGTGGTGATTTTAGACACGCCCAAAGCCGAGCAAAAAGAGTTCGAATATGCCGTGGTGGTGGGGCAGTTAATGGCTTTGCTTGAGCCAGAGACGCAGGTTGAAATTATCTCTGCGGTTAATACAGCAGAAATACTCTTGGACTTAATGCAATCTTCGCATATTCAGAGCAATTTGATCCTCATTCAGTCTGAAGCGTTACCAAGTCAACGTCATCTTCCCAGTTTAGACAGCATCAAAAATCAGCCTTATTTAAAAATGGTCAAAAAATATTGTGATGCTTTGGGGAAAATGTCAGGTAAGCCGAACACATTGGACGGTCTAAAAAATTCAATAAGTAATATTTTGCAACTCGTGCCTGAAAAGACGCAGCGGGTGGTGGGGATGTTGATTAATCTCAAAATCATCAAACGCTATGATGAGCAGATTCGCTTTCGTAAAAAAGTGTTGAAGCAGTGGTTGGCACTGAATTTAGATGAACAAGACCCAATTACACAGCCGCAAAGCATGCAACAAGCGCTACAGCAACTGCAAAAAGACAGTGTCGTGGATAAGCTTGAACCAACTGTAGATACGCAGTCCGCGCAACAAGAGTTGTTTAAAAACTTTGCACAGATTGACCCTGTACAGCTTGAGGTCGCACGAAAACTGCGCGAGTTAAAAACCAATAAACCCAAAGATATCTATGCGCTCCGTGATTTGCTTGAGCAAATGTTTCCGAAGTCAGATGTGCGTATGTTACTGAAAGAGTTACTCGATAAAGGCTATATTTACTGGAATGGACATGAAGTTCTATATAGTCATGAAATGTTCTTAAATTAATTTTATCGTTCAAACTTGCGTTTTATATTGTGCTTATGCAACTCTAATAAAGGAATAAAAAGGTTGTGCTATGGAAAATACTGGAATTTGGGTTGTCGGATTTATCATCTTATTCATCCTCGGCTCGATTTTTGGACTTCGTGTAAGTCCAAGAGAGAAAGCTTTAGGTGAAATGCGTGATAAAGCGCGCAAGATGGGTTTACACCCGCGTTTAGTCGCAGCACCTGACTGGACGAAAATACCAATGGCTTCGGAAAACCGTGCCAGCATGGTGGCGTACTACAGTGTCCTGATTCCAGAAGCACGCCTACCTTTAATGCGCGCACGCGTTGTTGATCAACAGCTTGAGCTCATTACAGGTGATGACAAGTTTAAACATTTACCCATTGAATTAAAGGGTATTTATGCTATTGATATGCAAGCAAACTGCGTGGGACTCTATTGGGATGAGCATTCTGACTTAAGAGCAACCCAGTTAGATGCCATGAAAGCATATTTACAGTCTTTGGCTGAACTTTAATTTTACAGACCCATTGAAACAGGATTAACGGTTAATATGGCGAAAGCTCCTCGGTCCACATCCAAAAGTACTACAGCAGATTCTCCTGAGGCTGGGAAAAAGCGTGCTTTAGTGATTGTGGAGTCGCCTGCAAAAGCGAAAACAATCAATAAATATTTAGGCTCGAATTACATTGTGAAGTCGTCTGTAGGTCACGTGCGTGATTTACCTACAGGTGGTTCCAGTAAGACTGCAGAAAAGAAGCCAGCAACACGAACCAAACTGACCGATGCTCAGAAAGCTGAAAAAGCAC
This sequence comes from Acinetobacter sp. CAU_H_29a_1, assembly GCF_058599505.1. Classification (NCBI taxonomy): domain Bacteria; kingdom Pseudomonadati; phylum Pseudomonadota; class Gammaproteobacteria; order Moraxellales; family Moraxellaceae; genus Acinetobacter; species Acinetobacter sp. CAU_H_29a_1. The sequence goes on along the minus strand of NZ_CM178655.1, from coordinate 3,065,096 downwards.
AAAATGCACTGGTCAATCGTATGGGGGTTGATCCTGAGCATGACTGGAAAGCACATTATGAAGTGCTTCCTGGCAAAGAGCATGTGGTTGCTGAACTGAAAAAGCTTGCTTCGCAAGTTGACGAGGTCTATCTCGCAACGGACTTGGACCGTGAAGGGGAAGCGATTGCTTGGCATTTAAAAGAAGTAATTGGTGGCGATGACTCACGTTATCAACGTGTGGTGTTCAACGAAATCACCAAAAATGCCATTCAAGATGCATTTAAGCATCCAGCACGCCTTGATATCGATAAAGTTAATGCACAACAAGCACGCCGCTTTTTAGACCGTGTTGTCGGCTTTATGATTTCGCCCTTACTTTGGGAAAAAATTGCCCGTGGTTTATCGGCAGGTCGTGTTCAGTCTGTCGCAGTTAAACTGGTGGTTGAGCGTGAGCGTGAAATTCGTGCGTTTATTCCCGAAGAATACTGGCAAGTTTTTGCAGACACCAAGTCACAGACCGATGAGATTCGTTTAGAAGCCGTCAAACAAGCAGGTAAAGCTTTAAAGCTACGCAATAAAGCCGATACCGATGCTTTACTGAAGCTCATTAAAGACGCAGATTACAAAGTTTCAGCACGTGAAGATAAACCAACCAAGGTGAATCCGAGCGCGCCGTATATCACCTCGACTTTACAACAAGCAGCCAGTACACGTTTGGGTTTCTCTGTGAAGAAAACCATGATGTTGGCGCAGCGTTTGTATGAAGCGGGTTTTATTACCTATATGCGTACCGACTCGACCTTTTTGAGTGACGATGCGGTGAATATGGTGCGTCATCATATTGAGACCGAGTTTGGTACGAAGTATCTGCCTGCTAAGCCGAACCGCTATGGTAACAAAGCGGGTGCACAAGAAGCCCACGAAGCGATTCGTCCATCAAATGTGGCGTTAAAAGGCGACAGCTTGGTGGGTGTGGAACGTGATGCACAACGTTTGTATGATTTGATTTGGCGTCAATTCGTCGCGTGTCAAATGACACCAGCAGAATACTTGTCATCGACTATTTTAGTGGATGCCAACGGTGTTGAACTTAAAGCCAAAGGTCGCATCTTAGTCTTTGACGGTTTCACTAAAGTCCGTGGTCAAAACAAGTCAGACGATGATGTGTTATTGCCTGCGGTGAAAGTCGGTGAAATCCTGACGCTTGAAAAATTAGATCCATCGCAACACTTTACCAAGCCACCTGCACGCTTTACCGAAGCGTCACTGGTGAAAGAGCTTGAGAAGAAAGGGATTGGCCGTCCATCGACCTATGCGGCGATTATCTCGACCATTCAAGATCGTGGTTATGTCAAACTCGAGAACCGCCGTCTGTATGCAGAAAAAATGGGTGAGATTGTTACAGATCGTTTGGATGAAAGTTTCAATAACCTCATGAATTATGACTTTACTGCGGACTTAGAAGGTCAGCTGGATAAAGTGGCAGATGGTGAGCGTAATTGGAAAGAGTTGCTTGACAGTTTCTATGGTGATTTCAAAAACCGTTTGACCAATGCACAAGGTGAGAGCGGTATGCGCCGTAACCAGCCTGTTGAAGTCGAAGCCGTTCACTGTAAAGAATGTGACCGTCCAATGCAGATTCGTACAGGAACTACAGGTGTATTCTTAGGATGTTCAGGTTATAACTTGCCACCGAAAGAGCGTTGTAAAGGCACGTTGAACTTAACGCCTGTTGAATCACTTGCCGCACTTTCTGATGATGACGCAGCAGAAACAGCAGATTTGATGTCGAAAAAACGCTGTCCAATCTGTGAAACTGCGATGGACAGTTATGTGATCGATGGTGGTCGTAAGCTACATGTCTGTGGTAATAACCCAGACTGTGCTGGTTTTGAACTTGAAGAAGGTGAGTTCAAAATCAAAGGTTATGATGGCCCAACCATTCCATGTGATAAGTGTGATGGGGAAATGCAGCTGAAGACGGGTCGTTTTGGTCCTTATTTTGCTTGCTCAAGCTGCGATAACACACGGAAAGTCTTAAAAAGTGGCCAACCTGCACCTCCGCGTGTAGACCCGATTAAGATGGAACACTTACGTTCAACTAAGCATGATGACTTTTTTGTATTACGTGATGGGGCGGCTGGTTTATTCTTGGCGGCAAGTAAGTTCCCGAAAGTACGTGAAACACGTGCACCAAAAGTTTCGGAGCTTCGTAGTGTTGCCGATCAGCTTGATCCGAAGTATCAGTTTATTTTGCAAGCACCTGATGTTGACCCTGAAGGGAATCCAACTTTGGTGAAATTTAGCCGTAAGAATCAAGCGCAATATATTGGTTCTGAAACGCCTGAAGGTAAGCAAACCAAATGGTCATTGGTGTTCAATGATGGAAAGTGGGTTGAAGCTTAAGTTTTAATTGCTTAGAAATAATCAAGAAATGCTCACTTTGGTGGGCATTTTTTATGTCAAAATAATTTTTAAATAATCATAATATTTGGGGTGTATGTGGAAATACAAACAAAAAAATTTGCAGTGCTAATTGATGCTGATAATTCATCTATTAGTGCAATTCCATCAGTACTTGAAGAAGTAGCTAAATATGGTATTGCCAGTGTGAAGCGTGTTTATGGTGATTGGAGTAGCGACACTTTGAAAAATTGGCGTGAGGTTCTCTTACCTCATGCAATCACGCCAGTTCAGCAGTTTGCCTATACAAAAGGTAAAGATGCTACAGATATGATTTTAATTATTGATGCGATGGACTTACTTTATGCTGGGGCCTTGGATGGTTTTTGTATCGTTTCTAGCGATAGTGATTTTACCCCTTTAGCATCTCGTATCCGTGAAAATGGCTTAAGTGTTTATGGATTTGGGAAAAAGAAAACTCCAGAGGCTTTTAAGAAAGCTTGTGATAAATTCATTTATATAGAAAATTTAATTTCAGATAGTGATCTTAAGAATAATGAAGAAGAAGATATTGTGGATTCTGATAATAAGAAGATAGCGGAAACATTGAAAGTTATAGATCAAAAGATGAGTAGTCAATCAAAAGAAGGTCTTGCTCCTGAAATGATTGATCGAGCAACTTTAAATTTGGTTTATAAAGCCGTTAAAGATAATGCTGATGAAAATGGCTGGGCTAATTTGAGCATGGTAGGGCAATATATTAGTGCGGTAAAACCTGATTTTGATTCACGAAATTATGGTCGCGCTAAATTGTCAGGATTAATTAAAACACTTAATTTATTCGAAACTAAAATTGATATGAGTCAAATGTATTTAAGAAAAATGAAAAAGCAGAGTGCCTCTTAATATGTGGAAAAAACTTCGTATTTTAATCTTGCTGCTGATTTTATTGGTGGTTGCTTTGAATGCTTATCGGGATCAGAACCAAGATTGGAGTAAGCCCATTATTGTATTACTCCATCCAGTTAATGCAGATGGACAAGGTACAACTCAGCAATATATACAGCAATTGACGCCTGCGAACTTAAAAGGGGTACAAGGTTATTTAGAGCAGATGTCTGCGACATATCGCGGTCAACCGATTGCAATTTACTTCCAACTTGGGCGTGAACTCAAACAGCTACCACCGAAAGTGCCTGAACAGGCAAGTTTATTGGATACGGTCTTGTGGAGTTTAAAGTTCCGTTATTATGCATGGAAAAACCATCAGGGTTCAGATGGTGCACCAACTGTTACTTTGTATTTGAACTATTATGACCCAGCACTGACCAAAGAGCTGAAACACTCGACAGCTTTGCAAAAAGGTCGTATCGGTTCGGTGAATTTATTTGCATCTAACAAGCAAACCGAGCAAAACAAAGTCGTGCTTGCACATGAGCTTTTACATGCCTTTGGTGCCAGTGATAAATACGACTTAGCCACAGGACAGCCGATGTATCCTGCGGGTTATGCTTATCCAAATCAACAACCGCTGTTCCCTCAAGCCAAAGCTGAATTAATGGCCGGGCACATTCCGACCTCACAAACACAGAGTAAAATGCCTGAATCGATTGATGAAACATTGGTGAATGAGATCACTGCGATTGAAATTGGGTGGAAAAAGTAACTGTGGATAATGCTGTGTTTATCCACAGCATGGATTGATTGTGTGGATAAACTCAAGCCTACAAGTTCGCTGCAAAACATGTTAAAACTAAGTGAACGAAAATCAAACTTGAGAAGAAGATGAAAACAGTCGGTAATGATTTAGTTCGCCATCAACTCCATGAAAATCGTAAATGGTATTTGGGTTTAGGGATTTTATTGGTGTTGTTTGGTTTCGTTCTTTTGGCCGCTTTGCCTTTTGCCACCTTATCTGTGGTGTTTATCTTTGGCGTGCTGATGATGATAGGTGGTGTTCTACACTTCATCGCAGCCTTTAAGATTTTTGAGGGTGGCTTCCGTTGGCTATGGGCATTGTTTGGTGTGTTGTATTTGGTCGCAGGCTATTACGCATTTAGCACCCCTGTGAAAACAGCCATTGTTTTGACCAGTGTTTTAGCGGTTTTTCTGATTATTGCTGGGGTCATTCGTATCTTTAATGCAATATTATTTCGAGCATTCCAAGGTTGGGGCTGGACACTTTTTTCTGGTGTTTTAACTCTGCTGGCAGGCATTATGATTTTAACCACACCAGATGCTCCATTTTGGGTGCTGGGCTTATTTCTTGCTTTTGATATTTTATTCCAAGGGATTAATTATCTGACTCTAGCGGCAGCCATTAAGCAGATTCCACCAGCAAGCCAATCTGAATAAAGCATTCTTAAAAAATAAAAGGGAGTCCCATGCAGGCTCCCTTTTTTCGTGTGCTTTATATCATGTGCAAAGCTGAATGGCAGGTTTACGGATTGACGGCATATTGACTTGAAATCGCAATACGATTCCACGTGTTAATCACAATCGCGATCCATTCAATAGCGGCAATTTCTGCATCGGATAAGATTCTTGCTGCTTCTTGATACGCCGAATCGGGGAAATGCTGCTGAGCAATGAGTGTGATTTCTTCAATTAAAATCAGTGCGTCGCGTTCTTTTTCGGAAAAATATCCACTTTCTTGCCATGCACTGATGAGGGCAATCCGTTCCATTGATTCACCTGCTTTCATGGCATCTTGCGTATGCATACGCACGCAGAATGCACATTGGTTAATCTGTGAGGCTCTCAGTTTCAACAAGTGTGAAAACCCAATCTCAAGACCTGCTTGTTGGACTTTTTGCATGGATAAGTTTTCGAGTTCTAATACTGTTTTATACAGTTAAAGTGCAGCTTTTCCCAAATTGATACGTTGCATACATCACCTATTTTTTTAAGAGCGTTGAATGGTAATCCCCCCTAAAAATCATTGAGGCTATTTTAACTTTATCGAGATGTACTCAACTTCAATGATAACGAACTGTGTCAAGGACAATGAAAAGAGAAAAATGCGGGCGGGAAATTTATAAATCGTGTTATTAATAAATTAAATTTTCTAAAAAAATTATGGATGATGACAACTTTTATTTTAGCGCCCGATTCATTTAAAGAAAGTATGACAGCAGAACAGGCCTGTGCGGCGATGCAGCGTGGAATTCAAAACATAATCCCTGATGCTGTATGTATACATGTGCCGATGGCCGATGGCGGCGAAGGCACAGTCGATGCTTTATTAACATCTTTAGCAGGCCAAAAAGTCGAATGTGAAGTAACGGGGCCATTGCCATCACAACAAGTTAAAACGTATTGGGGCCTATTTGATAGTGGGCAAACGGCTGTTATTGAAATGGCCAAAGCCAATGGTATTCATCTGCTTGAACCTACGCAACGCAATCCACTCCTGACTACGACTTTGGGGACAGGCGAAATGATTTGCCATGCATTGGATCTAGGCGTGTCCAAAATTATTTTGGCTCTTGGAGGCAGTGTCACCAATGATGCAGGCAGTGGCATGGCACAGGCGCTTGGAGTACGCTTTTTAGATGCACAAGGGCGGGAAGTGCCCGTTGGTGGTGGCCATTTACAAGATATTGAACAGATCGATATGCAAGCTTTAGACCCACGCTTGCAAAGGGTTCAAGTTTTGATTGCCTCCGATGTGACTAATCCGCTGTGTGGAGCACAGGGTGCATCGCATGTGTTTGGCTCGCAAAAAGGGGCGAGCGCAGAGATGGTTGAGCAGTTGGATCAAAATTTGAGTCATTTTGCAGATGTGGTGGAAACACAGCTTAATCTACAGGTACGTAATATTGCGGGGGCAGGCGCCGCAGGAGGGCTAGGTTTTGGTCTAATGGCCTTTACAGGCGCTATGCTTCAGTCTGGCGCGACGTGGGTGATTGAGCAAACTCAACTGGCGGAGAAAATAAAGCAAGCCGATTATATCTTTACTGGTGAAGGTAGTATCGACTTCCAAACCAAGTTTGGCAAAACGCCGTGGGCGGTGGCTCAGTTAGCCAAGCAGTTGAATAAATCAGTGATTGCCTTTGCTGGACGTGTCGGAGAGGATGTTGAGGCATTATTTGATGAAGGGTTTAGTCAAATTGTTTCGATCAATGAACCCAACTGTGATTTAGCAATAGCATTGAAAAACGCAGAGCAGAATTTGCAAAATAGTTGTGAGGACATCACTCGACTTTTGCTTTTAAAGCATACTGAGTAAGCTTAATTTTAAATTTTTGAGGCAGTAAGCGGTTCGAGCATAAGGTCTGGGTCATAGATCTGAAGGTGCATTTCAGACAGAAATGGATAATCATTGCTGGAGCCTCATATTGACGTCATAGATTTGTTAGACTAGCAGCATCCACGAATTGATGAGTGATTATGAGTTTAGCCAGCCTAATTGATGAATTAAACCCGCAACAAAAACAAGCTGCCACGACTGAGTCGCAACACAGTCTGGTGCTCGCAGGGGCTGGCTGTGGCAAGACGAAAACCATTGTGGCACGTGCTGCATACTTGATTGATCAAGGGATTCCTGCCAACCAAATTCAAATTTTAACCTTTACTCGTCGTTCAGCCAGTGAAATTGTGGCGCGAGTGGAGTTGGCTTTAGGTGAGCAAGCCAAAGGGCTGCGTGCATCAACTTTTCATACTTTTTGTATGTATCTGCTGCGCCGTGTACCGAAGGCCTTTGGTTTAGAGCAGTTTTCAATTATTGATCGTGATGATCAGCTGATGATGTTCCGCCTGATTCGTGGGAAAGATGACAAGAAAAATCCCAATCAATTGCCTAAACCGCAAGAACTGTGTGATCTGTATTCTTTTGCACGAAATACGCGTCAAAAGTTGAGTGATGCCTTAGAAAAACAGCATCCTGAGCATTTGGCTTTTAAAGATCAAATTGCGGAAATCATGAAAGAGTACGAGACACGCAAGCGTGCCCGTAGTTTTTTAGATTATGACGATATTCTTGCGATCGTGGCCTCAGCACTCGACCAGTCAGACGGTTTAGCCGACTATGTGGCATCGCTCTGCAAACACATGCTGGTCGATGAAATGCAGGACACCAACCCTTTGCAGTGGGCCTTGCTTGAACCTCTCAAAGACAAAGTAAGCCTGTTCTGTGTCGGTGATGATGCACAGTCGATTTATGGTTTCCGTGGGGCAGATTTTGAAAATATTCACCATTTCAAAGACCGTGTGCCGAATGCTCAGGTGTTTAAATTGGAGCAAAACTATCGTTCAACCCAAGAAATTTTAGACCTTTCCAATTGGCTGCTCGATCAATCTGAGATTCAATATAACAAACGCCTAGATGCTCATCGGGGTGAGGGCGTGAAGCCTTGCATGCACATTTTCCCAAATGAGTTTGATGAAGCAAAATGGATTGCGATCGACATTAAAGAGCGCCATTACTTGCAAGGTAGTAAATGGTCGGATCATATGGTTTTGGTGCGTTCCAGCTTTGCAGCACGGCATATTGAGGCAGCATGTATTGCAGCCAATGTCCCCTATCGATTTATTGGGGGCATGAAACTGCTTGAAACCGCGCATGTGAAAGATTTACTGAGCTTGCTGCGCGTGATTGCCAATCCTCTAGATGATATTGCATGGATGCGTTTTCTTACCTTGTGGAATGGGGTGGGAGATGTCGGTGCAAGCCGCCTTGCTCAGCAACTTTTACTGGAGCCTGAGTTTGATTTGATTTTTGATAAATTAGAAAAATTTGGACGGATTCCTGCTGAAACTGTGCTGATCATGAAGCAAATGACGGTACTGAAACAGGAAGTACAGGCTTGCGTCGGTTTGGGTATTCAAGCGATTGAAGCACAATTGGCTGAAAATTATAAAAAAGACTGGAACCGACGCCAAGGTGACTTCGAACTGGTTAAACAATTGGCTTCTAAACATACCCAATTGAGTGAGTTTCTAGAGGAATATGTGCTTGATCCTGTGTCGATTTCTGAAATCGAACGCCAGTCCGATAGCGATGTCGTCACTCTGATTACCATTCACTCGGCCAAAGGTACAGAGCAAAAGGTCTGTTATGTGGTCAATGTCACTCCGGGGCAATATCCACATGCACGTGCTCAAGGTGATTTTAATGATGTCGAAGAAGAGCGTCGGGTCTTATATGTGGCACTGACCCGTGCTCAGAATGAGCTGATTTTAACCAAGCAAAATTTAAGTCTGTGGGCGCGAGACGTGATTGATGAGCAAGGGCGCAAAGTCGAAAGTTATTTTTTGAATGATCTGACACGAAATTTGTGTAGCATGGAAACCCATCATAAGCCTCGTCAGCAAACGGTAAAGAGTGCTTTAATTGAGCGCCAATCGATTAATTTAGATTTTGGTATTAATCTCGATTAAACTAAACAGATTACATTGTGGTATTTGTTGTGCAATGTTCAGAAAGTAGCGTAGGCGATTGCTTTTTGATGATTTTGCCTATTTTTGAAGGTTGTAAGATGAAAATTTTAGTTCGTAATTTAGAGCGTACAGTGACTGAAGCTGAACTGCTTGAATTATTTAAGCAATACGGCACAGTTGCATCATGTAATTTAATCCTTGATGCCGCAACAGGTAAATCGAAAGGTTTTGCATTTGTTGAAATGCCACATGCACGTGAAGCGATTAAAGCCATTAAAGGACTTAATACACTACGTTTGCATGGCACTGGTATTCGCGTCAAACAGGCGGAAGATAAGCCTGAGAAGCCAGAAGCATAAGTAAAAAGGAGCAATGGATGCTCCTTTTTTATGGGATAAAATGAAAAAAATCTATCCAGCTTTATCGATTGTTGCACCGATGGGACGACAAATCTCTCAAGGAAATAAAACCTTAGAGATCCGTTCTTGGCGACCAGAGCAATGGCCACTCAAAGATTTGATTATCGTGGAAAATAAGCACTATTTAACCCACGAGGACGATGAAGAGTTGGGGTATGCTGTTGCTATGGTTGATGTTGAGTCGATTCACTCATGGAGAGAAGATGAGCTTGATTCGGCGATGGCATCGTATTGGGAAGAGGGATATTGGGCTTGGGTACTCACAAATGTACGTCCCATACATATTTCGATGCCTGTCATAGCAAAAAGAAAGATTTATTTTATTGAAATAGATCATGCATAATTTTTATTATGCACTGCTGTATAGAAAGATTACTCTTAGAATTGTTATAAACGCCAAAACTTAGGAACACCCTTCATGACTCGTGTTGCCCGTTACCATGCTGATCGCACTAACCAAAAACTCTACTTTGCTCGACTTTCATGTCAACAAGCAGAACAAATTGATCATGTGCAACAAGCTCAGGCTTACCGTGAGGCTGCTGTGTTTCACTTGCATGGCGCGGTGCTTGCGTTTCTACAAGAGTTGGTCCGTTACTACCGCTTAAATGACTTAAACCCAACGTTGAAGTCCATAGAAGAGCATATGGCAGCTAAGGGCCAAGTCTCGCCTGAAGTGACTGTAATGCAACAACTTTCGAAAGAAGGTTTCATTGCCGAGTTAAAACGTGCTTATCGCTTGTGTCAGTATGCGCCAGAGCCGAGTACACCTGAACCTGAGTCAGAAACTTCATCCAATCTGATCATCAAAGTGACTCAAACTCCTCAGGCATGGTTACCCGATACCAAAATTTTACGCGAGTGGCATCGAGACTTAACGGCGTTGATCGATGGCTTTCGGAATGAGATGGTTGAATTCTAAAAGCGATGACCAGCGCTTGAAGTTTGAAAATTTGTCCTTATATCAATAAGTCTAAGCGAAGCAAAGTGCAACTGCCTTTGCCACCATGTTGAACATGGAGGAAATATGTCTATAGAACAATTGAAAGAATTATTTGGAAATCAAGAAGCCATTTTAGAATTGGTGCAACTTGAAGGTGGTGAGCTCGCACTACGTAACGCAGGTTCGGAGAGTGCGCCTTTAGTCACGATCCAGTTTAATGAAGAGCTCAAAGCATTATTGGGTGACCAGACAACTGTCGTTGCTCAGCAGATGGTACAAGCGGCTTTATACGGCTTACTTGAAAAACAAGTAGGCGAATGGCAAGCTGAAGTGGTGGACGAAAAGCCACAGTTCTTCAGCTAAGCCGAATATGAAAAAACGCACTGAACAGTGCGTTTTTTTGTATCCAGTGTTGGTTGGTTAGTGGGTGGGTGCTTGATGATGTGCAATCTGAATTTGATTTAAAATATGATTGCTCATATTTTTCGCCATTTCCTCTTTTGCAAAATAAACTTCACCAATTTGATCGCGGCGAATCACTTCGGCTTCTTCTTTGCTTTCCGCACATACTAAGACCTGAATCTCAGGATTGAGGGTTTTGGCAATATCCACGATTTTATGAATATCTAAAATATCCATCGGGGAAAGTACCAACAGGCGTGCATGTTGAATATGGGCTTGAATCAGTACCCCAGGGTCTGTCGCCATCCCAGAAACAGCCGCAATGCCTTTTTCACGCAGGTTTTCTACAATTTCACGGTTTTCTTCCGCAATCACCACTTTAATGTCTTCGGCCATCAATTGTTTGGTAATGCGACGGCCCACTTCACCATGCCCAACAATTACCACTTGGTCACGTAAATAGTCTTGTGAGACTTCATCAGGCAGCATTGCCAGTGGGTCACCACTACGCTCCAGTAAGCGTGCTAGATGCGAGCGCTCACGAATCCAACGTTGTACAGGCTCAATTGCCGAGAACACAAAACTGTTTAAGGTGATGGAGATGAGTGCCCCCGCCAAAATTAGGTTTTGCCCTTCTAAGGACAAGAGTTTAAGTGAAACCCCGAGTGTCGCTAAGATGAAGGAAAACTCACCAATCTGTGCCAGTGACGCACCGACGGTGAGGGCAGTATTGATGGGGTAACGGAAAAAGAGCACCAGTGCCATAGCGGCAATGGTTTTGCCGACCATAATAATTGCAACGACTGCAAGCACATGCACAGGTTGTTCCACTAAGATGCGCGGGTCAAATAACATGCCCACTGCAACAAAAAACAAAATGGCAAAAATTTCACGTAGAGGGAGGGTTTCTTCTTCGGCACGGTGGCTAAAGTCAGACTCTTTAACGACCATCCCGGCAAAGAAAGCGCCCAGTGCCATGGAAACACCGAAAATTTTGTACGCCCCAAAGGCGATTGAGACCGCAGCAGCCACCACGGTTAGAGTAAACAGTTCACGTGAACCAAGGCGAGCGACAAATTGCATGATCATTGGAACAAGACGTTTCCCGATGATCAGCATAAAAGCGATGAAGCCTACTACTTTAAGTAAGGTGATGCCTAAGGTAAGCCAAATGTTGTCATCAGCACTGCCTGCAAGGGCTTCTCCACCGAGTAGAGCTGCTGTTGCGGGTAGGAGTACCAGCACCAAGACCATGACCAGATCTTCAACCAAGAGCCAACCTACGGCAATTTTACCGTTGACCGACTTGAGTAGACCACGGTCTCCCAGTGCTTTGAGTAATACCACTGTACTGGCACAAGACAGGCTTAAGCCGAAGACCAAGGCAGAGCCAAAACTCCATCCCCAGATCATACTGACGCCTATTCCGAGCAGGGTCGCGACAGCAATTTGTAAAATAGCACCAGGCAGTGCAATGCGTCGAACTTGTAATAAGTCATTGAGGGAAAAATGCATGCCCACACCAAACATGAGGAACATGACCCCAAGTTCAGCCAATTGGTTCGCCAGATGAATGTCCGCGACAATCCCGGGAGTATTGGGACTAATAATGATACCCGCAATCAGATAACCAATGAGTGGGGGAAGGCGTAAGCGTACGGCAAGATAGCCGAAAATGAGCGCAAGCCCAAAACCGACAGCAAGTAATATAATGAGATCTACGTCATGAGGCACTAAAAACTCCTTAAGCAAAAGTTAAGGGTGAAAAAGAAGCAAAGCACAAAAGGTGCCAAAAGAGATTAAAAGTTTAACAAGTCGAACGAAAAAAAAGCAAAAAAAAACGACCTAAAGCAGGTCGTTTTTTCCAAAAAACTAAAATTATTTAATTTTAGCTTCTTTGAAGATTACGTGTTGACGGATTTTTGGATCAAATTTTTTGATTTCCATTTTTTCCGGCATAGTACGTTTGTTCTTAGTTGTGGTATAGAAATAACCTGTACCAGCAGTAGAAACTAGGCGAATTTTATCACGCATGGTTCAGACTCCTTAGATCTTTTGACCTTGAGCACGTAGGTCAGCAACAACCTTCTCGATGCCCAATTTGTCGATAATACGCATACCTTTTGTAGTTAGACGAAGACGTACGAAACGTTTTTCGCTTTCTAACCAGAAACGGTGGTGATGCAGGTTCGGCTCGAACCGGCGTTTGGTTTTGTTATTGGCGTGCGAGACGTTGTTGCCAACGACTGGACGCTTGCCGGTAACTTGGCAAACCTTAGACATGGTGAACTCCATTGCTAGACAGCACCGATTGTGCGCTAGTTATTAAGTAAACGGATGAAATCATTCAAGGGGCGTTTTATACCAAAAATGCGCTTAAAAGACAAGCGATTTTCATTAAAACTAGGCATGAACCCGTGCGATAGGTCATGCCTTGATCATTTAGCGAAGAAGGGTCTTTGAAATCAACTTGTGAATTGGTTTGTTAAACGGTGGGAGAATGAATTTCAAGCTATATAACTTGGGATTCGACATCACTGACCGTTCATGCGACAAACTGAAGAAACCTTCTGGACCATGATATTTCCCCATACCTGATGCACCAACGCCACCAAATGGTAAATCGTCTTGTGCGACATGGGTCAAAACCGTGTTTTGTCCGAAATGCCCTGAATGAGTACGCTGTGCAACATAATCTGCACGCGCCTGATCAAAGTCGAAGTAGTATAATGCAAGTGGACGCGGACGGCTATTAATAAACTCGATAACATCGTCTATTTGATCATATTCCATGATCGGCAGCAGTGGCCCAAAGATTTCCTCTTGCATAATACGCATGTCAGGCGTGACCCCTGTTAATAGTGTAGGGGGCACTTTGCGTGTATCGGAGAAGGTTTCATGGGCAGGGTTGACCTCAACCACCTGTGCTCCATGCTCGCGCGCATTTTCAAGATAACCTTGTAGGCGGTTGTATTGGCGGTCATTAATAATCGAGGTGTAGTCTGGATTATGCAGAATGTCGGGATACATCTCTTCCACACACTCGCGGAAGTGCTCAATGAACTCGGCAGTTTTACCTTTAGGCAAGAACATATAGTCAGGTGCAACACAGGTTTGACCTGCATTCCACAGTTTACCTGCAGCAATACGCTGTGCAACATCCCGTAAATGAATAGAAGGATGTACTAATACTGGTGATTTTCCACCAAGTTCGAGGATCAAGGGAACGAGGTTCTCTGCCGCAGCAGCCATGACGGTTTTACCGACATTGGTTGAACCTGTGAAAATCAGTTTGTCAAAAGCCAAACGACAAAAGGCATCCGAGATCGCACCACCGCCATTGGTCACTGAAACCAGTTCTTGAGGAAAGGCTTCAGAGAGCGCTTTTTCAAGGATGCGACCAAAGTTGCCTGATGAACTGGAAATTTTGATCATGGCATGGTTACCCGCTGCCAAAGCACAAATTAAGGGTCCAATCGAGAGTAATAAAGGATAGTTCCATGGGGTAATAATGCCGATCACACCTAAAGGTTGATATTGCACCCATGCTTTAGCCGGCTGATGAATGATTGAAACGTGACGTTTCGATGGTTTCATCCACGTGGTTAAATGCTTGCTATAATATTTGATGTGTTCAAGGCAGGTGAGCAATTCCCCAATTTTGGTTTCACTGGTGGAACGGTTGCCATAGTCTTGATTAATTGCCTCTGCAAATTGATCTTGATACTTAACTAAGATACGCTTAAGTCGTGCCAAACGGTCAATACGCTCTTTTGCTGTTGGCAATGGATAACGTAAATAAGCGTGCTTTTGCTGTTCAAGCACATCATGTAGGTGCTGAATATCATAAGAATGTGGTGTCAATGAAGTTGTTTTTGTTTGACTGTTCATGCCGCACTACCATTTCAAATTTCAATTTATGTTTAATTTTTAGAGTAATTACTCTAATTAGTCAAGTTACTTTATGTGTTAGTCTTCTAATGCACTGAATGAATGGTTATTTTAGGATGTCTCAAACTAAAACGTTGAAAACCAAAGAACGTATTTTGCAACTCAGTTTGCAGCTTTTTAACGAGCGTGGAGAACGTTCTGTTACGACCAATCATATTGCCGCTGAATTGAATATGAGTCCGGGCAATTTGTATTATCACTTTCGCAATAAAAGTGAAATTATCAAAGAGCTCATGGAACAGTATCAAGGCGAAACGCTACAGATGCTGGCTTTGCCGGATGACCGTCTGTTAGATGCCAATGATAAAATTCGTTATTTTCAGGTGCTGAGCAGCCAGTTATGGGCTTATCGCTTTTTACACCGTGATGTCTATCATTTGGTTGAAAACAATGAAGACTTCCGCAAGATGTATCCGCGTTTTGCAGGGCAAGTGATGCAGCAAGGGCAAAAGATCTATCAGGCCTTTGTTGATGCAGGCTTGATGCAAATGACGTCGTCAGAAATTGAAGCCCTGATTATTAATTTATGGATTGTACTGACCAACTGGACCAACTTCCTTTATATGTCGGGTCATATCACTGACTCCAATACATTAGAAGAAAAGTGGGTCTGGCAGGCACTCCGTCAAATGGTGTTCTTAGAAGGGGCTTATTTGCGTGGTGAAAGTCGTGAGACGTATGAGCGCTTGTTGGATACGATGGGGCCGTCTGAACTGTTTTCGAGCTTGGCATCATTTAAATCGGATGATAAGCCATAAGGTGTTTTGACAGCTGAGTAAAAAGCGCTAGAATACTCGGCTTGATTTTCATTTTACTGATTTAAACTGACATGAATATGACAACTGCTAACACAGCACGTTTACTGATTACTTGTGAAGATAAGCCAGGGATCGTGCAAGCTGTATCGAGCTTTTTGTATCATCAAGGCGCAAATATTACTGCGCTTGATCAATACGCGACTGAAGCTCAGGGCGGACGTTACTTCATGCGTGTTGAATTTGAACTGGACAATTTACAGTCTCGTAAAGAAAGCATTACTCAAACTTTTGCTGCAAATGTAGCAGAGCGTTATGAAATGCAATGGCGTTTGGCGCTAGTCAGCGACGTGAAAAAAGTCGGGATTTTGGTGTCTAAAGTAGACCATGCCTTACTTGAGCTGTTATGGCGTCATGCGCGTGGTGGTTTGCCATGCGAAATTACCAAAGTGATTTCTAACCACGAAACTTTACGTGAAGCGGTTGAGAACTTTGGTATTCCGTTTGAGGTTGTCCCTGTAACGAAGGACAACAAACGCGAAGCTTATGCTGAAATTGATGAATTAATGCAGGGCAATGATTTATTGGTACTTGCGCGTTATATGCAAATTCTAGATGAAGCATTTGTCGAAAAGTGGGAAATGAAAGTGATCAACATTCACCATTCATTCCTACCGGCTTTTGTTGGTGCAAACCCATATAAGCAAGCGCATGAAAAAGGTGTAAAACTCATTGGTGCAACTGCGCACTATGTCACTGCGGATCTGGATCAAGGTCCGATCATTGAGCAGGATGTAGAGCGTGTGAACCATGACTTTACGGTTGATCAATTACGTGAATTGGGTCAGGATGTTGAACGTAATGTCTTGGCACGTGCAGTGAAGTGGCACTTAGAAGACCGTATTATTGTTGATGGTAACAAAACAGTCGTTTTCCAATAAAAAATTGGTTGCAAGCAAGATTGAAAAAGGCATACATTAAGTATGCCTTTTTTGTTTGGGTATGATTAGAAAAAACCATAAAAAGTGACAAATTAATAGTTGCAAATGAAAACACTTCTCATTTATCATTGCGCTACTTTATTGTACTAACCGATAAGCATTATAGTGGAAACCAACCCAGTGGCCACTCCGCTTAAATTAGGTCACCGATTTTAATGAGTTCAACAGTTATTTCTCCTATGCAGACTCCCAACCCGATGAAAAAGAAAGTTCTTGTTGCTTTGATCGCGGTTGTCGTGGGCCATATGGGCGTATTGTGGGCAGTGAACCACATGAAAGCTCCTGAACTCAAACCGATTGAAAAAGAACCATTGAAGGTTCGCTTCGTTAAAATTCAAGAACCACCAAAACCGCTACCGCCTAAGCCGAAGGAAGAACCGAAAAAGGAACCGACTAAGCCGAAGGAAGTGAAGATTGTGGAAAAACCACAACCGACCCCACCGAAAAAGGTAGAAAAGGTTCAACAAGTTAAAAAAGCAGAAGTGGTTAAACCGGTTGTTAAACCAACCGAAACTCCAGTAAAACCGACAGTCACCACGACGATTACAGAGAAAAAAGTCGAAAAACCTGTCGTGCAACCAGAGCAAGCGAAACCTGTTACTCAGGCTGCACCAGCTGATACTTCACCGAAGTCGGTGTCGATTGGTGGTTCAGGTGTGCAATGGAGCCGCTCTCCAAAACCAGTTTATAGTAATCAAGATTTACAAGGTGAAAACCGTCGAGTCGTGGTGCTGATTGAGGCGAATGAAAAAGGGTCGATTGTGAATGCCCGTATTACGCGCTCAAGTGGTGTGCCTGCTTTAGATGAAAAGATTTTAAGAGCTGTCAAAGGCGCTAAATTTAAACCTTATAAAGAAAATGGTGTGGCTTATCCAATTCGGGCTGAGCAACCATTTGATTTAGAATTGAATACAAAACGCTAACTTTATCAGGAGTTCGAGTATGAACTTTTCAGTTTATTGGCAACATGCTGATGCAGTCAGTAAAACACTGTATTTCATCTTGTTGGCAATGTCGATTGCAACGTGGACCATCTTTGTTTTACGTATCATGGGTACACGTCAATTGAAACAACAAGCTTATGCTCAACTTTCGCAAGCTTTAGCTAAGTTAAAATCAAAGTTTGCTGTATTGAACTTTGAACAACGTAAAGCCGTTGCAGAACAAGCACTCCTTCGTCAAATTTCTGCTGAAAAAGCGAATGCTGAGAAAGGTGTTTCAGTTCTAGGTACGATTGCATCGCTTGCACCGTTCGTTGGTTTGTTCGGTACAGTATGGGGGATTTTCCATGCCCTTGTTGCTGTTGGCAAAAGTGGTCAAGCGGGCTTAGCGCAAGTTGCAACTCCTGTAGGTGAAGCACTGATCATGACGGGTTTAGGTTTGGCTGTCGCGATTCCTGCGGTGTTAGCGTATAACATCTGTGCGCGTGTAAACCGTACTTTGGCACATGAGCTTCAAGACCAAGCACACGGCTTGCTCATTGATACCATGTTGCAACAAGACTCAGCACCTGCGGCAGTAGAAAGTAAAGCGACTCAACAAGGTTTAGTTGGAGGTCAAGCTTAATGGCTTTTCAATTGGGTGACGATAACGATGCTGGCATGAATGAGATGAACCTCATTCCGCTGATCGATATTATGCTGGTTTTGATGATCATCTTCTTGGTGACAGCGACCGTTGCCAACCCATCAATTCCATTAACTTTACCAAAAACGACGGCTGATATTGTAGATCCTCCACCCAAAGCCATTACGGTGAGCATTAATGCAAAAGGCGAAGTGGCTTGGGATAATCAAGTGATTAGCTTGGAAGAACTACAAACGCGTTTTAATGAAGCGGGTGAGTTGGAAACCAAGCCAACGGTTCAACTTCGTGCAGATAAAGAATCTCGTTACGATATGGTCGCACAAGTGATGTCTCGTGCTAGTGAAGCTGGACTGGCAGATATTGCTTTCGTCAGCGATAACTAAGTTGATGTTAAAAAAAGCGACTCTTGAAGTCGCTTTTTTATTTTGAATTCTTGAATTATTTGCTGTCTTTCAATAAAGCTTGAAACTTAGAGCGCAGCTTCATCAGTTTTGGCGGAATGGCAAAGTTGCAATAGCCTTGAGATGGGTTACGAGCGTAAAAGTTCTGGTGATAGTCTTCAGCCGAATAGAACGTTGGTACAGGACTGAGTTCGGTCACAATATCGAGACCTTCTGCCTTTAAGTCGTTAATCGCTTGCTCTGCGTCAGCACGTTGTGCATCATTAAAATAGTAAATGACTGAACGATACTGTGTTCCGACATCATTGCCTTGACGGTTGAGTGTCGTAGGATCATGAGTGGCAAAAAACACATCGAGCAGCTGAGCATAGCTGATTTGAGTTTCATCAAAATCAATTAAAATGACTTCGGCGTGGTTGGTATCGCCACGACAAATATCTTCATACGTTGGGTTGTCGGTATCTCCACCTGCATAACCACTGGTCACTTTATGTATGCCCTGAAGCTCTAAATAAACCGCTTCTACACACCAAAAACATCCACCACCAAAGAGTGCTTGTTGCATTTTAAAATCCTAATTGTGTTTATATCTGTTTATATAAGGGCTGATTGGTTCAGTACAATGTTGTCTGTTACAGATTAAAAAAGCCTGTGATTACAGGCTTTTTATAGAAACAATTTAACGTGGTTGAATGGCAGAGCCAAACTGTAGCAGCAAGTTGCCATGTCGATCGAGTAGTTTCAGAGTTTTACCAAACACTTGGTAATGCGTCACTTTTGCCAGCGCTTCTTGGAACTGTTGCGGAACAGCACTGTTATTGATACAGGCCATTCGGGTGGTTGCGAGCTGGCTTAAGGTGAGCGTATCGCGTCCGACGGTATAACTGCCCATAATGCGGTTACAGCCATCTGCACCACTGATGCGGTTATCGGCTGAAAACTGAAGGCTTGGAATATTACGTTCATTGGATGCTGTTTTAATTTCGGTATTGCCCATTTGCGTCAATATCCAAGTCCGCTGCTGGAGCTGTTGAATGTTGGCCATTTCAATGGTATCAGATGGAGGTGGTGTCGTTTGGCAGCCAGTCATGATTAAGCTACTCGCTAAAAGACTGCTTGCAATCAGTTTTTTTAACATGGGATCAGACTCTTATTGTGATGTATCATCTGAACTATCAAAGCAAATTTTGTCGTTGATTGCCAGTTTTAACTTGCAGCTTTTCGTTGCAGACCTTAGCGTGTTTGGTCAACGGTTAAACCCTGACGGATAAGCTGTGAATACTCACGACTGGTTAACTCTGTTTCTTTGCTTACGCGTGGGTTGATATAAGCTTTTTGATACCATGTTTTCATATCCCACTGCGGACTAATCGCGCCTAAGTCATACAGATAGTTCGGCAAATATCCTGAAGCTAAAATACGATAGTCGGTTGGTAAAGCGTCATGTGAAACGGCTTGAACCATATCAAACACCAAGGTGGTGCAATTACTAGTGAGGGTGTTATACCACTTAGGATGTTTGGCGAGCTCGTCTGCCTTATGTAAATACTCTACAAACAGTGCTTTACTTTCAGCCTGTCCAAGGCGAACAGGAAAGAAATAGACTTGTTCATGACGAATATTGCTACGGGTATACACAATATCATGCTCATCTGAGGCCACTAAACTCAGCTCATATTTTCTAAAAAAACCACCAATCGCTGAAAATTCTTCATTTTTCTCTTTGCGAATTTCAATGGAAAAGGTCAGCGGTGCGGTATTGGCAAAATCAAAACTGACCAAAGTATGTGCAATTTGCGGCCCCATCCAGTATGAGGTAATGATATTGACCCCAGTGATTTGATTCAGATTGAAAGAGCGGGTATCCCAATGTTCAGTATAGGAGCCGTCAGGGTGCCATGTGAAATTGCGGACATTATGAAGGGTGACATGGTCGCCTTGTTTTTCATAATGCAAGATTTTTGCTACTTCAGGTTGCCAGTCGCGGTCTTGGCGAGCATCTAAACTAAAATACCAAGACAAAGCCAGTAAAAAGCCAAGGAGATAAAGAACGATATCGAGGCGACGACCAAAAAAGCTTTGGGTGATATAGATGCCTAAAATGCTGAGCGCAAAAGCAATCCAGATCCCAATAAAAATACGGCTGACCAACCAGCCCAAAGGCTCTTGAATCCACAATGCAAAACACAGCCAAATTGAACTCAACAAGACAAAAATACTAAACAGGGTGTGGAGTAACCCAAAGCCCAGTGTCCGCCAAAATTCTATTTTGATCATGTTGTGCATCGTGCTTTTAGCAAAAAGAATATGCTTTATTTTTGATAGGTTGCGAACTCAAAAGCAATTCCGGTTTTGTCATCAATATGTTGTTCTGACGCCACTTTTTTAAATGCTGCTGGAATGGCAGGGTAATGCGCATCACCTTGCACATCGAGTTCAACATGCGTGAGTTCTAAACGGTCCGCAATGTCGATGGTCTGTTTAAAAATTTCACCGCCACCAATGATAAAAATACTGTCAGGTTTTTCTGAAGCTTGAACATCGGCAACAGCTTGCGCTAAAGCTTCTTCGATGCTGTAAGCCACCTTTGTACCGTCAAAAGCCCAAGAAGTGTCGCGAGTAATGACCCAATTGACACGCTTGGGTAATGTACGGCCCATCGATTCCAGCGTTTTACGGCCCATAATGACCACACCACCTTGGGTAATGGCTTTGAAGTGTTTTAGATCGGCTGAAATATGCCAAGGTAGGTCATTGCCTTTACCAATACAGCGTTGCTGATCCATTGCGACTACATGTACAACTTCTAAGTTTTGAAAGGCCATAACGCGCTCAAATGTTGGGTCATATTTATCATTCTTCCTCAAGGAGAGGAAGAACATCTATGGGTAAACTTCAATCCGGCTGATTCAAGGCGAGATTGAATTGGGCTTTATCTGCTTTAAACAGCGACAGGTGCTTTAATCCCGGGATGTGATTCATAACCCACGATTTCGATATCTTCAAATTTAAAGTCGAAAATATCATTAACCGCAGGATTGAGTTTCAGTTGGCACAGCCCTAAAGGTTCACGGCTTAACTGAAGCTTCGCTTGTTCAAAATGGTTGGCATATAAATGCGTATCACCACCCGTCCAGACAAAGTCACCCACACCTAAACCGCAGACTTGCGCGATCATATGGGTGAGTAGCGCATAACTTGCAATATTGAAAGGCACACCTAGAAAAACATCGGCACTGCGCTGATAGAGCTGACAAGACAGTTTGCCGTTATGAACAAAAAACTGGAAGAGGGTGTGGCACGGAGGAAGGGCGACTTGCCCAGCTTCTTGTGGATTCCAACCCGATACAATCAGACGGCGTGAGTTTGGATTGGTTTTAATTTCATTGACTAACCAAGCAATTTGGTCAAAACCATCTTTTTCATACAAACCGTCGGCTTTTTTAGTTGCACCGAAATTACGCCATTGATGACCATACACAGGCCCCAGTTCACCTTCTGGGCGACCAAAACGCGCAGTTTGTTCTGCGGTTGACCATTCATCCCAAATACTGACTTTGTTGTCCTGTAAATATTGCACATTGGTATCGCCTTTTAAAAACCACAACAGTTCAATCACGATTGAACGAAAGTGAACTTTTTTAGTGGTTAATAAAGGGAAGCCTTGAGAAAGATCAAAGCGCATTTGATGACCAAATACCGAGCGCGTACCTGTACCAGTACGGTCGCCTTTATCACCGCCGTGATCGAGGATGTGTTGTAGCAGGTCTAAATACGTTTTCATAAAACTCTCAAATAAACACTTTTGGGGAACAGACCTCTTAATAGATGTGCCTGTTCTTTCCACTTTAAATTATAAAATCTGCGGATGATTATACTGAAATGTGCAGTATAACGCACCCAAGATTAATGGCTCAGGTAAGATGATTGATCATATAAAAGTTATGTGAAAGCTATTACAGAGAACCAGATTAAAGTGGTTTTGTGCAGGATTTAAACTGAAATAATTTAATTGTATTGGATCTAAATAAGCAGCCGTTTAGAGGGGCAATCCATTCCATATTTAAGGACTTCGTTAGCCGATGGTGAAACATTTTGGCTTGAGGCGAAAAGCACTTGGGTGAAGATTAAATTTTTTTAGTTAATTTAGGTTTCAAAAAGTACTGAGAAAAGAAAACTTTAGAAAGGTTGTGTTGCATTTTGAAAAAAAATATTACATTTACGACATGAAAGTTCAATGCTGAGCGGTTAGTATTTCGAACTCGAAAAGTTGCACACCCCTAATGATTGGGAGGAGAGTCGGTTTTAGTATGCCTTATGATCAAAACGTAAATATGAATGACGTCTATGCGCCTGCGCAAACCAATATCATAATACGTTCTCAGTCAGCGCGAAATGTCACCGCTTCGGATATTTTAAGCTCGAAGCAGGCACGAGAAAGGGCCATTAGCAACCATCAGCGTGTGGATCTTGAAAAATTTACAGGTTTCTTAAGAAATATTACCCGTCAAACCAGCACCCAAAAATGTGCTAAAAGTATTCGCATTGGCTTAGAGTCCGCGGGTGCGCGCTTCAAAAACCATCCTGTGGCTGCGGCGGATTGGGGTAAGACCTTAACTAGCATTGGTTATCGTAAAATCAATTTATCTTTTGATCAGCCTAAAAAAGGCGATATTTATATTATCGACCGTACTGCAAAAAACCGTTATGGACATATTGCCGCTTATTCAGGCAATGGCTGGGTTTCTGATTTTAAACAAAGTGGTTATGCGGTTTACCGTAACCAAAATGTGAACTACAGCTATTATCGAATGGATTAAGCAGATGTTGATGAGATGTAGCGCAATTCCACATCCTAATTAAACTCTTTTTTCACGCTGTGCGTGAATCGATACTAAAAATAAACCAATTCCACTAAAGCCGATACACTGAAGTGCAAGCGCAATTTTATCTTGAGCGGGTAGATAGCCCAGCAAACAAATCAGGGCAATTAGGGGCAGAAAAATAACCAAACGAGAAAAACCTTCCCGATACGGATTGTCCTGAGCAATCTTCAATAGCACACCACGTAGCAAATGCGTTGCAATGCCAATCACGAGACACAAACCAATAAAAATTGCGCCAAGCTGTTGAACTTATGCTGCCATAAAAATCATCACGCAAGTGGCAATACAAACGATGAGTTTAATTTGACGGCTACAGCGTTCCGAATACCAAAAGTTCAACATGGTTTATTTAGACTCAGGCTGAGTATTGCTATGCAAAAGAGATAGGGGGGAAAATAGGCAAATCCCTAGCGCCATAAAACCAATCCCTTGTGCACCCGGAACCAGTAGCTCACCATCTTTAATATTCATAAAAATCAGTGCCAAGAGAAGGGCAATCGGAATCCAAGTCAGTAGACGATACAGAAAGCCTCTAGGGTTCTTGGCCGCAAAATGAATTTTGCAGTAACGACAAATCAGAAAAACGATCCCCGTACCCAAGAACATTAAAATGGCATTGAGGCTCAGGGGTTCCATCCAATACAACACACCTGTTACAACAGCAATTGCGATAAAAATAAGTAATTTTTTAAGAATAGAAATTGAGGGATTAAACCAAAATTCGAGCATGGGAGTGATGTATTTAAAAACCAAACATATGTCACTTTAGCATAATTTGGCCCTAAAAAAGGGGCAATGATGCCCCCAATATTTAATCCGTTCATCGGATTAGCCATTATTCTTTTGTGGACCCCAATCATAGATTTTCTTTTGATAGGCATACCACATCATCCACGCGCCGACCAAAATCATTGGCAGACTGAGGAATTGGCCTTTACTCATCCATGCGATGAACAGCTGTCCGTTGTCAGGTTCACGGAAGAACTCGACGATGAAGCGGGCCATACCATAACCGATCAGGAATAACGCTGAAACCGCCATACGAGGACGTGGCTTTGAACTGAACCACCACAGTACGATGAATAACAATAACCCTTCAAAAAAGGCCTGATAGAGCTGAGAAGGATGGCGAATTAGCTGTAGCGGATCCGTTGGGAAAATCATACCCAGTGCAAAGTTTGGGTCTGCAACAGGGCGACCATAAAGCTCTCCACCAATGAAGTTGCCAATACGACCAAACATGAGCCCTGTAGGTACACATGGCGCAATAAAGTCGAGGGTTTGGAACCAAGTCATTTTGTATTTCTTGCACCAGAACAGCATGGCAAGCATTACACCCAAGAAGCCACCGTGGAAGCTCATTCCGCCTGTCCAGACTTGGAATAGCCAAATAGGGTTGGCAAGGAATTGCTCAAAGCCATAAAAGAAGACGTAACCGACACGACCACCAATAACCACACCTAGAGCGCCATAAAAGATCAAATCGGAGATCATATCTGGTGTCCAACCACGTTCTTTCGCGCGGTAGCTTGCAAGTCCCCAAGCAAACAAAAAGGCCAATAAATACATCAGGCCGTACCAATGAACTTGTAAAGGGCCAAGTGCTATTGCGACGGGGTCAATATTTGGATAGGTCAGCATGCATATTCCTAGTCATTATGTTTTGAACAGATTTTAGCTGAAAGAGATGAAAAATGTTGTACATTCAATGTGTAAAGATGATGAGTATCGTTTATGTGTATTGTGGCAATAGCATGGCAGGTCTTGGATGAGATGCCACTGTGTTTGATTTCAAATCGAGATGAGTTCTATCAGCGCCCTTCAAGCCATTTAAAGCAGTGGGAAAATAGCCCGATTATTGCAGGGCAAGATTTGCAGTCTGGTGGCACATGGATGGGTATAACGCCAATAGGACGTTGGGCAGTTTTAACCAACTTTCGCGATGGAAAGGATCAAACCAGCTATCCAACGTCTCGTGGACATTTGATTCAATCCTTTTTAGAGTCTGAACAAATCCCGATTCGTTTTGCGCAAGACTTAGAGAAAAAACAACGTGACTATGCGGGCTTTAATCTTTTTATAGGGGATCGGCATCAGGCGGTCTACATGAGCAATCGTGGTGAAGCACCACAGGTTCTTCCGAAAGGCGTGTATGTGGTGTCGAATGGTTTGATGACCGAACATTGGGAAAAAACCAAACATTTACGTAAGCGCTTTACTCAGGAGTTTTTACCCATGATGCAATTGCCAGATATGGCTCAAACAACCCTTCATGCAGCGGTGTGGGATATTTTGCAAGATGAGCGAAAAGTTGCGAATGAGTTGTTACCGCAAACGGGTATTGCCTTGGAGATGGAAGCGTTATTGTCATCTACTTTTATTCAAAGTCCAGTGTATGGTACACGCAGTTCTAACTTTTTATGTATGCAAGCACAGCAGTTTATATGGTTGGAAAAGACCCAATATGGTGAGCAAAAAGGAAAGATTGTACGACAACAAGTGAAGATTGAAGCATAAAAAATGCCGACATGGTGTCGGCATTTTTTTATTGTCGCTAGATTATGCTTTTGCTGTTTCTAATGCTTCGCCAGCGATTACACCACCATCTTTACGGGTGATGACTACGGTTGCAGAACGAGGTACTTTACCTAAGCGGCTATAACGATCGCTTTGGTTGGCGGGCCATGCGCCCCCTGGATGCTGGACATTTACGAAAATCGCTTTGTAGTCTGGTGTTATGGTCACACCGGTAATTTCACAGCCTGAAGGGCCTGTAAGGAAACGGCGAACCCGATCATTATTCAGCTTGGCACCGACAAAGGTTTCCTGACCTTCAGCTTTGGTACTGGAAGCAATTGCTTTAGTACCATCACCGACTGTACCCGGAAGTGCTGCTAACATCATGCAGTTGGTTTCATCGGTGTACTGACCATCATCGGTCTGAATCCACAGAATCCCGCGCGGATCGAACCACATGCCGTCCGGGGCGGAGAAGTCATTTAAATCATCCAGACCTGACAGGTTGATGTTAGAGGCAGCACGTGCTTCTGCACCGAACAGGAAAATATCCCAAGCAAAACTTGTCGCTGTAACTGTGTTTTTAGCTTCACTGAAACGAATGATATGACCATTCATGTTTCCTGAGTTGCTAGCTGACGAGCCTTTAAAGTCGATGTAGCTACGTGGGTTGGCTGCATCGGTTGGGTAAGCACGTCCACGGTTACCGTTGTTGGTAAGCGTCACATAGACTTCACCATTTTCGGGATTCACTGCAACCCATTCTGGACGGTCCATTTTGGTCGCACCAACATGGTCAGCCGCAAGACGGGCATTGATGACGATGTCATCTTGGCCTGCAAATGGATAGATTTCATTGGCAGCAGTTAAACCATTTTTGCCATGAGTCAGTTCTAACCATTCACCTGTACCGTCATCATTGAATTTAGCGACATATAATGTCCCTTTATCCATATATTTATCACCAGCGGTATAACCACCATTGACGTCTTTCGGATCCCAGACTGCTTCAGAAACAAATTTATAGATATATTCGCCGGTCGCATCATCACCCATATAGAACGCTAATGGCTGACCCGGAATAGGGTTACTACAGCGACAATCCTCGTGTGCAAAACGACCCAGTGCAGTACGTTTAACTGGACGTGTAGTCGCGCTAAATGGATCAATCTCTACAATGAAGCCACACGTATTCATGACATTACGGTAGTCTGCTAGCGCGTTTTCACCTTTAACTGAAATATCCCAACGATCATACAGATCTTTGTCACCAGTTAACTCGGCAATTGGAGTATTCCATAAATATTGCGAAGAAAGGGCATTAGCACCACCACGACCATAACGTGATAAGGCAATTTCTTCTTTTGCAATGGCTCGTGTGTCATTGGCTTGACGAGCGAAATAACCGTCCCAGTTTTCTTCAGCCGTTAAGTAAGTTCCCCATGGCGTATAACCATTACCACAGTTGGCAAAGGTACCGCGAGTCAGCGTCCCATCTGGTGAGAAAATGGTTTTGACTAAGTCAGAACCACGCGCTGGTCCATTAATTTCCATCTCGGTTGCTGCAGTGATACGACGGTTAAAATTAGAATTTAAGTTGATTTTAACGTCTTGTGTATTTGCATCTTTGCTGATCTCAATAACAGAAACACCATGCGCATTCACTTCACGGAGTACCTGATCTTCTGGACGTACGCCATTGATAACTTTTGTACCTTCTGGTGTATGGAGCTGAGGTAGTTGTAGGTATTCGTGGTTTAGAACAAGTAAACCTTGTGTTGATTCTTTGGCAGCATAATTTTTGTTGGTTGGATGCATACCGAAGAAGCTCATACCATCATGGTTATCGCCGGCACGGAATTGATAAGATGCACCTGATGGTAGTTCAGCATCGGTTTTTTCTGGATAAGTAGGGTTAATTGGATCGCCTACTGCATATAACACTTTCAGCTGGTAGCCTGCAGGAACACTGAAGAAGTTCGCTGTATTTTTTCTCACAGGTTCAAAGGTTAATTTATTCGGACGTGCTTTTAGATCGCTCCAGGCATGTTGATCTGGGTTAGTGGTGGCTGGCGGTGTAGTTGGATTACCGTCAGGAGTACCAGAATCATTATCATCATCTGAACAACCACTTACTGTTGCTGCAAATGCTAATGCCATTGCCCCACTTGTAGTTTTTGCAATAAAACCACGACGATTCATATGTTGATCAAGAATCGTTTGAAAATGCGTATTATTTGAAGTGTTACTATCTTCGGTCAGATCCTGACACGGAATCATTTCATCGTTGTTCATTTAAAAGTCCTAGCTTTTCTTTAATGGCTTGGTTGCTGCTTAAAAGCTAGAAATAAACTACCCGCTGAATATGACAGTACCTTGAAGAAAATATTTCAAAAAAGTTAAATAAATTAGTATTTTATTTAAATTTAAAAAACAAAAAGACATCCAGAGCTGCCTGAGTAAATCGATATTTTTTTGTTTTGGCTGGTATTGTTATTCAGTCTTTAAACGACGTTTCTCAATCAGTTTTCCTGCCAGTAAACCAAGTTCAAACAGCAGCCACATCGGGACAGCCAGCATGATCATTGATAGGGCATCCGGGGGTGTCACAAACATTGCCACAAAGAAGCAACCCACAATAATAAAGCGGCGTTTCTCGACCAGCTGCTGGGTACTGACCACACCAATTAAAATCAGTAATAGGGTAATAATTGGAATTTCAAAGGTAAACCCGAACACCAAAAACAGCTTCAAACAAAAGGTCAGATAGCTATTAATATCCGTCATCGGGGCAACCGTTTCCGGCGACACACTGATGAAAAAATGCAAAATTGACGGCAGTGCAACAAAATAGGCAAAACTGATGCCGATATAAAACAGACAAATACTGCCAATCAACAAAGGTAAGGCCAAACTTTTTTCTTTCTCATATAGTGCAGGTTTTACGAATGCCCAAAGCTGATACAAAATAAATGGCATCGCTATCAGCAACGCCACAAAAAAGTTCAGTTTAAATGGTGCCATAAAGGTTGCCGTGACATCGGTTGCAATCATGGTCGATGTATGTGGCAATTGCGCACGTAAGGGCTCTGATAAGACCTGATAGGTTTTATTGGCAAATGGCAATAAACAAAAGAATAAGGCAATAATTAACCCGACAATTTTAAAAAGATGCTTACGCAGCACCATCAGGTGCTTGGTAATTGGCATTTCTTCTAATGCAGGTTGCTCAGACTTCACCGCTAAATGAGGAAGCTGAGTAGAATTGGGCTGACTCATACCGCGACCTTCATTTCAGTATATATTGTATTTTGAATGGGGGAGATAGATGCTGATGCAGTCCGTACTGGCGCTTTAGGGATGCGTACCATGCACTGTTTTTCTGTATTTTCAACAGGTTGATAAAACTGCTGTTGTAAGTTGTTTAAAGATGCCTGTTTTGAGTCTGTCGATGATTTTGCATCATCAAAGATTTTTTCATTTTTCATTTCAGACATCTGAGCCTGCATTTTTGCTTCAAGCTCTTGAATACGTGCCATTTCTTGCTGCATTTGTTCACGTAATTCAGATAAACGCAATTCACGGTCGATGTCGTTTTGAACATTGCTGACCATACGTTTTACTTTGCCATACCACTTTCCAACAAAACGCGCAGCTTCTGGAAGTTTCTCAGGACCCAGCACCAATAATGCAATGATGCCGAAAATCAGCAGTTCTGTCATTCCAATATTGAGCATAATCTCAAACCCTCAGCCTTAGTGTTTTACTGTCGAATTGACATCACTGCTATTGGCTTGATGTTCAATCGTACGAGGTTCTTTGAGTTGCGCCGCTTCTGCCTCATCATCTTTTATTGATTTTTTAAAATCTTTGACCGCGCCACCCACATCTTTACCTAAGTTCTTAAGTTTGGCTGTACCAAAAAGAAGAATAACCACAATTGCAAAAATTAGTACGTGCCAAATTGATAGTCCCGCCATGGGTAGATCCTCATCATTTTTCGTTTTCCCTATATCAACAGGCTTGTGTGACATTGCGGTGACGATGATGTTTCAATTTCAAGACAAAACGATCGCTTTGCACTGATTTTGAGAAAAAGCAGTGTTATGATGATTCCGTGAAATTTCAAGGATATTGAAGTGACGTTGCTGCTCCCTCTGTTGGCCTTTCTTAGTGGTTTACTCCTTGCATCCACCCCATTGGCAACACGGTTGAAAACAGGCTTTTCAAGTCTTTTAGCGCGTTGCTTCATTCCGATTGTTATTGTCTACAACATGGTGTTTTATCAGGCTGGTAGCTTTAGTCTGATGTTATTCAGTTTTGTCGTGGCAGTGCTCTTATTTTACTTTTTCCTCTATTTTTCAAAGAATAAATTAAGCGCCCTATGTTTTAGTTATGTCAATATGGCATGGCTAGGCTTTCCTTTTGCGATTGCGTTGTTTGGCACAAAAATTAGTCCAGCAATGGTGGCCTTATATATCGGTGGCTCTATTTTTGGCAATCTCTGGGCAGTGACAGCTGTGAGCCAAACATCGTTAGCTTTTTCGTTTATTTTTAAAAAAGTGCTCTGTGCTCCCCCCATGATTGCTTTGATTCTGGCCCTTATTTTTCGTTCCGTTGGGGTGCAATATTGGTCACAGCATGATCTGATTGATGTGGTTTATAGTGCAGCCAAATTTGGTATGAGCTTCTCTGGCATGTGCGTATTGGGCATGTGGTTAAGGCACACCAAAGTTGAGAAAGCGGACCTGTGGCAAAGTAGTCAGACGGCTTTATTAAAATTGGCATGCGGCGCGGTGTTGTGCGGGCTGAGTTATCGTTATCTCGCTATTCCTAATATTGAACAATATATTGGGGTCATGTTCTTATTATTTTGTTTACCGCCAGCAGCCAATATTGTGGCTTTGGAAACGTATTATCAGGGTACAGGCACGTCGGCAAAATACATTGCTTCAGGTACGATCATCAGCTGTGTCGTGGTGAGTATCTATGGTTTATTGCTGCATGTATTTGCTGTGATCTAAGCACTCACTTTTAGCTGGAGATGTGTAGTGCTGCGCAAGGGCGATAGAGGGGAGTATCGAAAATCTTTCGCCACCATTCTCCCCAAAGGGAGAAGACATTGCGCATTTCAATTTTTATTATTATAAACTGGCTTTAAACAGTTGCATCGCCTGACCACGATGGCTGATTTTATTTTTTTCTTCTTTGCTCATTTCTGCACTTGAAAGCCCTAGCTCGGGTAACCAGAATAGCGGGTCATAACCAAAACCATTTTCACCACGTGCAGCCTCCAGTACTTCACCTTTCCAAATACCTTGAAAAATTTGCGGAAGAGGATCATCGGCATGTTGTACTAACGCTAAAACGCATACAAACATGCCTTCAATCGATTGACCGTCTTTACGCAGTGGCTTGAGTTCAGCTAATAATTTTTGGTTATTGGCAGCATCATCGCCGTGTTCACCTGCATAACGCGCAGAGTAAATCCCCGGTGCACCATCTAAAATAGGGATGCAAATCCCAGAGTCATCTGCAATGGCTGGTTTTCCTGAAATTTTAGAAGCATGGCGTGCTTTAATAATCGCATTTTCGACAAAGCTCAGACCATCTTCAATGGCATCTTCAATATTCAATTTACCTTGAGCAATCACTTCAACAGGTAAGTTGAGTTCTGCAAATAATTTTTCAAATTCCGCAATTTTACCTTTGTTATTGCTTGCGAGGACTAACGTGCCTTGGGATAACCAATTTTGTGTAGACATATCTGTTTTTGAAACTAGCATAGATTAAGTTGGATTTTAGGGTTTTTCATTAGAATAGGATAGTGTTGAGTCGTTATGTTTAGGACTCATTAGGAGAATAATTCTTTAAATTTACATTTTGTTCTATTTCAAACTATTTATTATTTCCTCCTGTTTTTCCAAATGCTGGATGTAAGTTATGAGATAAATTGTCTTCAATTAGCTGTAATATATTTGAAGCGACTTTATATGTTCGAATTTCAATTTCGTATTCGCCTTGAAACCAGTTTACCAATCTTAAAGCGTAGGTTTTACTATGAGCACCTAAAATATGCTGTTTTAAGCGGTTTATCACGTTCTTCGAGGAAGAACCTACATACAAAACATCAGAAGGGTTGTGGTTGAGTTTTGGGCAAGCTATTTCTTTATTATGTTTAAACTGTTCGAATTTGAAACGCGTTTCTTCTGAATTACCATTGATTTCTTTAATAATATAAATTGCAAAAATATCTTCTTGTATTAGCTCTTTTCTGTGAAGAATGAAAAAGGTTTCTAGATCTTCATTACTTGAATAAATATAGGTGTTTATAGGTTTTGATTGCTTTGCTATTTCACAATCGTTAATCAGTGTATCTAAATAAGAGTAATCAATCATAATATCAAAAAGTTTTAGTTATCTTTGATATAAAAAACCGACTATCACAAGTCGGCTCTTCTATCTTTAACATTCAGCTTATTGAGCTTGAATCCATTTATCTGCACGGTCACGTGCTTGACGAATTTGATCTTGTGTTAAGTTTGCCGCCAAGGCTGTTTTCTTGCCTTCAGAAAGTGTAATCACTTTATTGTCGAGCATGCCATCTCGAGTTGAAAGCTCATACCATTGGTAAGCACCCATGTAGTTTTTCTTTTGTTCTTCCATCATTGCTAAATTAAAGCTTGCGCGGTTATCACCACGGCTGGCTGCTTTTTCAAAGTATTGACGTGCTAAAGATTCATCTTTTTTAGTGCCTAGGCCATCTGCAAGCATACGGCCAACATTTAGCTGAGCTGCCGAAAGACCTTGATCTGCAGCGGCTTTGTACCAAGCAAAGGCCTGTCGTTCATCTGCAGAGATGTCTTTACCTTGTTGATACTTGGTTGCAAGATAGAACTGCGCAGCAGGCTGACCTGCTTTTGCCGCTTTAATTAAGCTATTGATATCCATAACAGAATATTGTGCAGCTTGACTCGCAACAGAAGTGGTTGGGGAAACATAATCTGCATGAGCTTGAATGCTCAAAAGTCCAACCAGTAGTGTCGTGCTTAAGAATAGTTTTTTCATAGAGCGCTCACTCGATAAATTGCGACTTCACCAAACAAATTCGGGAGACGTTTACTGAGTAAACTATCTTGTTGATCCCCATTTACAGCGAGTCGATTAATAATTCTGATGTTATTTTCCGCACAAAGTGCTTCAAAATCACGGAAAGTACATAAGTGGATATTGGGTGTGTTATACCACATGTACGGCAAAGCTTCAGAAACGGGCATCATTCCTTTCAGTGCCAAGAAAGAACGGGTCTTCCAATGGGCAAAGTTAGGAAAAGTAATGATCGCCTGTTTCCCTACGCGCACCATATCACGTAATAAAACATCTGGTGCATCTACCGCTTGCAAGGCTTGTGCCATAACGACATAGTCAAAAGACTGGTCTGCAAAGCGGCTTAAACCCAAGTTTAAGTCTTGTTGGATAATATTTAACCCGCGACCGACTGCAATTGCAATCTTTTCTTGATCAATTTCCAGTCCATATGCGCGAATATTGTGCTTTTTACTCATATGGGCCAGTAATTCACCGTCACCACAACCTAAATCGAGTACGCTAGAATCAGGTTTGATCCATTTTTCTGCCAGTTGATGATCAATACGCATTACACAGCCTCCTGAGTTGCTTGAAGGTGTTCAGAACCACCCAAAAATGCACGTAATGCTTTTACATACAAAGGAATCGGGAACAGGAATGAGTCATGGCCTTGTTCAGCGTCGATATCTAAATAGCTCACCGGTTTGTGGTTGGTGATCAACGCATCCACAATTTCTTGTGAACGTTGCGGGGTAAAACGCCAGTCGGTGGTAAAGGACACCACAAGGAACTGACATTTGGTCTGTGACATGGCTTTAACTAAAGACTGCTCATACTCACGTGAAGGATCAAAATAATCCAAAGCTTTGGTCATAATCAGATAAGTGTTGGCATCAAAGTTACGGCTAAATTGTTCACCTTGATAGCGCAAATAGCTTTCGACTTGGAATTCGACATCGAAACCGTACATAAATTTGCCTGACTTTAAGTCGCGGCCAAATTTTTGTTTCATGGCTTCTTCAGACAGGTAGGTAATATGACCGACCATACGTGCCAAAATTAGGCCACGTTTTGGATAGCTGTCATTTTCAAGATAGCGACCATCATGGAAGTCTGGATCAGACAAAATTGACTGTCGTGCGACTTCGTTAAAGGCAATATTCTGAGCAGACAGTTTCGGCGCACTGGCAATAATCACACATTTTTGCAAACGATCAGGATAATCAACTGACCATTGCAAGGCTTGCATACCACCCAGCGAACCACCAATCACCGCACTCCAGACTCGAATGCCCAGATGATCGGATAAAATGGCTTGGGTTTTAACCCAGTCACGGACGGTGACTAAAGGAAAGTCAGGACCATAAGGACGGTTATCATTTTCAGGGTTTGGCGAAGTTGGCCCTGTTGAACCGCTACAGCCTCCAATATTGTTCAGTGCAACCACGAAAAACTTTGAAGTATCAATCGCTTTGCCTGGGCCAATACAAGCATCCCACCAACCCGGTTTTTTATCGTCAGCATGATGGTAACCCGCAGCATGATGATGACCCGATAGCGCATGGCAAATTAAAATCGCATTGGATTTATCTGCATTGAGCTCACCATAGGTTTCAACCATCAGTTCATAACGAGGGAGAATACGGCCGCATTCGAGCTCTAAGGGCTCTTCAAAAGTAAACTTTTGTGGACTAACGATACCCACGGAGTCAGCAGGAAAAGACACAGGAATAATTCGCCTTAAATCTTTGGGATTAATAAACAAAAGGATACCACTTGAGGGTATCCTTCTAAAGTCATTTTAGTGCTAATTATTATTGCTAATACTTATACCGCAGCAGCAATCACTTGATCTGTGCTTAACACACCTTGATCAATTAAGCGGTTGGTACATGCAATAATAGCTTCAATCGATGAGGTCACAATGTTGTCGTGAATACCTGCACCGAAGGCTGATTTCCCCGTTCCTTTGACTTGTAACTCAACCAAAGCCAAGGCTTTTGCATTTGCCCCAGAGCTAATACCACGCTCTTCGTAGCTCAAGACGTCAATTGGTAACTGTAAAGCATCCAACATTGCAGAGATTGGACCGTTACCTTCGCCACGTAATTGCTGAGTTTCACTATTCACTTCAACTTCAAGCTCAACCACTTGTTTGCCGTTGTTGTCATACAAACGGTAGTTCTTAGTCGAGTAATGCGTATCTTTGGTGTCTACATAAGTTTCTTTGAACAATTTCCAAATTTCTTGTGCGGTAATTTCAGTGCCTTCTTCATCGGTACGTTTTTGTACGGTTTGAGAGAATTCAATTTGGATACGACGTGGTAATACTACGTTGTAATTTGCTTCTAACAAGTAAGCAATACCACCTTTACCTGACTGTGAATTGACGCGAATCACAGCATCATAGTCGCGGCCCAAGTCTTTCGGGTCGATGGGTAAGTATGGCATATCCCAAATTTCTTCGTTCTTTTGGAACTCAAACCCTTTTTTAATGGCGTCTTGATGCGAACCAGAGAATGCGGTGAAGACCAAATCACCTGCATATGGGTGGCGAGGGTGAACAGGTAAACCTGTACATTCTTCTACCGTTGCAATGATTTCATTGATATTTGAAAAATCTAAGTTTGGCGCAACACCTTGAGAGTACATATTCAAAGCAATCGCAGCAACGTCGACGTTACCAGTACGTTCGCCATTACCAAACACACAACCTTCGACACGGTCTGCACCGGCCATAATGGCCAATTCTGATGCAGCAATCCCACAGCCACGATCGTTGTGACAGTGCACAGAGATAATCACGCCATCACGACGGGCGATATTGCGGTGCATCCATTCAACTTGGTCTGCATAAACATTCGGTGTCGAAACTTCAACCGTAGCAGGTAAGTTTAAAATCACTTTATTGGTTGGCGATGCTTCCCAAATTTCGGTAACTGCATCACACACGTCTTTTGCAACCTCTAATTCGGTTGCAGAGAAACACTCTGGGCTGTACTGGAACACCCACTCCGTTTCAGGATATTGCGCTGCATATTCTTTGACTTTGCTGGCTGCATTAACGGCCAATTGCTTCGCACCTGCAACATCGACATTTAAGACTTTTTGGCGGAAAGTGGGAGCATTTGAATTATAAATATGTACGATGGCACGTTTTGCGCCCGCTAATGACTCAAAAGTACGTTGGATCAAATGATCACGTGCTTGAACTAAAACTTCGATATACACATCATCTGGAATGTGATTTTCTTCGATCAATTTACGGGTAAAGTCAAAGTCAATTTGAGAGGCTGAAGGGAAACCGATTTCAATATTCTTGAATCCAATTTTCACCAACATTTGGAACATTTTAAATTTTTGTTCCATGTCCATCGGTTCAAAAATCGCTTGGTTACCATCACGCAGGTCAGTACTCATCCAAATAGGCGCTTTTGTAATTTCGTTGTTTGGCCATTGACGGTCTGGCAAGTCAACACGTTGATACATGCGACGATATTTTTTACTTGGATCAGCCAACATCATGAGGTAACTCCTTACATAGTACGGGTTGCATTTAAGGGGGGTAATAAAAAGCAACCTACTATTTATATAGATTGTGTCTATGGTCTCTATTTACAAGGGAGTCTTCAGGGTGTTTGTAAACGTAAATATTTGATACGACTTAGATTTACCGTGAGTAACCTTGTAACGTTATATTTAAGAGTTTAATCCAGTTCGGCCGAAAAGATTTTTCTTTTTTTATGGCTTTTAGTCGTATCTGAAAAAATATTTCCCTTTAATTTGATATATAGGGGAAATATTTCCGTGTATTTTTGAGATGTGTTTAATCTTTTTCTTCATTTTACGAATTTGGTTTATTTCATTCGCGTTTTTGAAGAGGTTATGAGAGCTCGATAACCATATCTGTTTGGATAGATCAAAGAGCTTACACTCAATTCACAGTAAAATTTACAATTCAGACCACATCCGTATGAGGTTGTGATAGATATTGGTGAGTTTCACGACTTCAGGATAAGTATCCCCATGATCTACTCGGAGTTGACGAATACTTTCATCTAAATTGAATAACATATGCCTTTTTTGATCTTCACGAATCAAGCTTTGTACCCAAAAGAAAGAGGCGAAACGTGTACCGCGAGTTATGCTACTAACTTCATGTAAACTAGTAGAAGGGTATAGTACAACATCGCCTGCGGGTAATTTAACTTCGTGATATCCATAGGTGTCTTCAATGACCAAATCACCACCGTCATATTCTTCAGGTTCGCTCAAGAATAGTGTGCAAGAAAGATCAGTTCGGAGTTGTTGAGCTGTACCACGAATTAGGCGAATAGAGTTGTCGACATGAAAACCAAAGCTTTCATGTTCATCATAACGGTTAAAAAGTGGTGGAATAATTTGATGTGGGAGAGCCGCAGCTTGAAAAACGGGGTGTTTCCAAATGGCTTGAATGACTAAATCACTTAAATGATGTGTTAACGGATCTTGTTCGGAGAGTTGTTGATTTTGTTTGACCGAGGCAGATAGAGTTCCTGCAGTCACTTTTCCTCCAACCCAGTCTGCTGTTTCCATCAATTGACGAAACTCAGCTACTTGCTCTTTTGATAATACATTTGGAATATGGTGAATCACAGAGAACATCCTTGATTTGATGGTTATAAAAATAGCCTCATAGAGAGGCTATTTTAGTTTAAGTTAGATAATTTCCATAAAGTTTTTATGGAAATCAAACTTAGTATTTGAAGTTGATTGCCAATACCGCATTACGGCCATTACCTTCAAATGCATAGTGTGCTGCATGTGCACTGGTAAAGTATTGTTTGTCAGAAATGTTATTCACATTTAATTGAACATTTACATTACGATTTACATCGTATTTCGCCATTGCATTATAAATGGTGTAAGTCGGTAAAAACTTAGGTGCAGTTGTATTTACATAAACCTGATCACGGTATTCAGCACCAGCACCCAATGTTAACTTTGGTAATACTCGGTATGTTGACCATAACGTTGCACTGTTTTTCGCCACAAATGGAAGTGGTTTACCTTCCTGAGCAATTGCATTGTAAGCAGCTTTAGTGATTTCGCTATCTAGATAGCTATAACCTGTAGCTACTTCCCACTTGTCGGTAATTTTACCGTTTAAGCTTACTTCAAATCCATCAACTTTACTTTCCCCTGCATTTGCAGTCGTCGTCGAGTCAATTTGGATACGTGTATTCTGTTTCTCAGTACGGAAAATAGCAGCAGTTAAATTCGCACGATTATTAAATAAATCCCACTTTGTGCCAATCTCGAAGGTACGTGCTTCTTCAGGTTTAAGGTTGTTAATAATATCAGTGGTGCCTAGGGCATTGTCACTGCTGTCACCTTCAGCCAATACGCCAACAGGGTTCGCAGAAGTTGCAAAACTGGTGTAAATACTACCATTTTCAGTTGGTTTGTAGACTAGGCCTGCTTGATAGGTGAAAAAGTCTGAGTCACTTTCGTATTTTGTGCCTTTAGGAATACTGATTGTTGAGTTGTAAGCACCAGCAGTTGTTCCGGAGACATCCTTATTATATTTTTTCTCAGTTTCAAATTTGTCCCAACGTACACCTAAGTTTAAGAGCCATTGAGGATTGAATTCGATACTGTCTAAGGCATATACAGACATCGTTTCACTACGCGTAGTAGACTGTCCTTTAATGCTGCCCATAGTATCGGTAAAGAGACCATTGCCTGGGTTGTTTAGACTAGTACACCAGCCATTGAGAGCTGCAGCAGTTGAATTACATGAGTTGATATTAGACGTTAAAATAGTAGAGGTTGTTTGGCCTGCTGCATTGGTAAACGTATGCATTCCTTGATCGGTTTCTTGTAAACTCCATTCAGTTCCTACATTAAATGAATGCTTTAATGAACCTGTATTGAATTTGCCTCTTAAAGAAAGTTGGTCGCTATATGCATCTGTGTCTAAAATACGTGTGAGTGCACGGCGCGCGACAGTTCCTCTATAGATGTTCCCTTTTGAGTCATCGGCATTGGTATAAACATAATCAGATTTAGATTTGTTATAAGTAGCAATGTTAGATAGCGTCAAATCTTCATTAAGATCATGTTCTAACTTAAATGTTGCAATTTGATTTTCACGCTTATCAAAATCACGCGCTTTCCAACCATAGTATGTGCCTGGTTTAACACTGACTGGTCGACCGTCACCTGGTGTCACAGTTACGCCAGCTGGTGGGCTGCTTGGGTTTGCATTATTAAATGGGATACCCGCATCTGGTTCATCATTGCTACGTAAATAGTAATAACCGACAGAGCCCCGCGTATCAGAACCTAGACCAAAAGCTAGACTTGTTGCGATACCTGCACGAGCATATTCAGCACCGTCATGTTGTCCTGCTTTTTCATTTTCATGACCCATGACTACAACGCGGCCAGCCATTCCGTTGCCGAAATCTTTATTCGCATCGAGTTGAATGTGGCGATAGTTATCCGTGCCACCTTGTACGCTACCTTGGTAAGTATCGCCTTCATGAGCCACTTTAGGAATGAGGTTGATACTTCCGCCGACGCTGCCACCACCGCCAAGAGCAGAAGAAGAGCCTTTAATAACTTCAACTTGTTCGATTGCGAACATATCTCGACTTTGTGATGTCGTATTGCGGACTCCATCGACATAAATAGATGATTGGCCGCTATATCCACGAATATAAGGCATATCCGTAAATGGTGTTCCACCTTCACCAGCACCTAAAGTGATACCTGGCTCATAACGTAATGCTTCTAATAGAGTATTTGAATTGGTTTCTTTTAGTAATTTTTGAGAAAGAACAGAAACAGATTTTGGAGTGTCAAGTAGGGGAGCAACGAACTTGCTGTTTGCAGATTTGTCTACTTTCAAACTTTGTTCTGCTGCCGCTTCCGTGTGAATTGTTTCTAATTGCACGACTTGATCTTGCGCAACAGCATTGACTGCAACCACAGAGAGTGTTGAAGCGATTGCTGAAGAAACCAGCTTTTTACGTGTTTTGATGAAGGCCATAACGAATCTAGTTCTAGCGTTGTAAATTAGTATGCGAATAATAATGATTCTTATTTTTTGTAGCATAACTATTACATTGGAATTGTCGATGCTTAGATATATTTGTGTAGAAAAAATAAATGTAATAATGTAATGAATTGAATTTAAGTTTTTGATTTTTATTTGAATTGGAAAATTAGATTATATTTTTATAATATTATTGGAATTTAGAATCCATTATTTTTAAGCTAAGTTTGAAGGTGTTTCTCAATTGAGTATGTATAAATTATGTTGGTTCTATATTAGCTAAGTACGAAGAAAACCCTGCCGGAGCAGGGTTCTCTATACTGCAATTTTAGAAGTCGTAAGAAACAGATAACCAAAGGTTACGACCAGGTAGGTATGTACCAGACATGCTTGAACCAATAACCATGTAATCGTAATAAGATGCAGGATTATTATTGGCATCAATATAAGTGCCATTGCTTGTAAAATCTTTATCTAGCAAGTTATTGACTGCGCCATTAAAACGGAGCTGATCATTCACAACATAGCTGGCACCCAGATTGAAAAGATTGTAGCCCTTTAATTTATTGTTCGTTGCATTGTAAATAATCGCTGAATCACCTGCTGTTTGAACGGTACTGTAGCGCTTACGTTCTGATTTATATTCATGTTGTAACCATAGATCCAAGGATTCATTAATATGCCAAGTTGACGTCATATTAAAGGCATTTTTAGGCACGTTATTCAGGTAAGAACCTTTATTTTCACCTTTGGTAATTTCTGATTCCATGTAGGTATATGCTGCTTTGATATCCCATTCAGGAATGATGGTATATTTTAAGCTAAGCTCAACACCTTTAGTTTCGGCTTCATTCGCATTTATATTTTGTGTAAATGTATCTTGAGTAATATGTGAACCGTAACTTACACAATCTGGTCGATTTGGATTTGTTGCGGAATAACAGTTTAATAAATCTGGCCCTTCAGTAATCAGATTTTCAATTTTATTGAAGAATGCAGTAGTGGTAAGGTCTAAATTACCATTGTTATAATTAAAACCAAGTTCATAGTTGGTAGATTCTTCTGGTTCTAAATCTGGTGAACCAATTCCAAAAGATGTCCCCTGACCAGAAACACTAATCACACCGTCATGTAGCTGTTTTGCGGATGGTGCCTTGTAGCCAGTACTCACACCACCTTTAAAAGTAAGTTGGTCGGTTGTGTTCCATACAAGGTATGCGCGTGGGCTGAACTGACCACCGAAGCCAGAGTGATCTTCATAACGACCACCAAGTGTAAATCCTAAATTATCAAGAATACGCCATTCATCTTCTGCGTATACCGAAAAAGAGTCTTTTTTAAAGGTTGAGCCAAATCCTGCAATGTCATCCGCAATTTTAGCTTCTTTATATTCAGCACCAAGTGTTAATTTATGATTTGCAATGGGTAGAACAACATGAGAGTCGGCCACAAAGTCAGTATTTTCTAAAGTACGATCTGCGCCTTCACCTACATTGTTTTGGAAGGTTCTAAACGGAATAGTTCGACCGAGAGTTTCAGTTTTAGTTTGACTCACATATGAAGTCCATTGACCAAAACTATAATCACCATCGTGACCAGCAGAAATTTGATCACGTTTAAACTCAAGTTCATCTTTATAACCTGTCGCACCAAGTCCTGTCGCTCCTCTAGGGATGCTGGTCCAGTCTTGTGTTCCTAAGCGGTTATCATCATTTTTATAGGTTTGGCTTGAGTGGAAACCGTCTATCCAGAAACTGTTTTGATCATTGAGTTTAAATGAAAGTTTTCCGCCAATATCATAGATGTCTGCTTCGCTTGGACGTGGATCACGACCTGACGTTCCAGGAATACGTTCAGATTTTTGACGGTCTAAATAAGAGCCACGTAGTTGTATTCCAAGTTTATCTTGAATAATTGGACCATTTACAACAACACTGGTTTTCCATGAGTCTGCTTCGCTGCCATGCTCCATGACATTGCCACCGATAGTGACATTGCCATTCCATTCATTACTAATTTTTTTGGTAATAATATTGATGACACCACCCATGGCTTCTGAGCCATAACGAGTTGCCATTGGTCCACGAATGACTTCAATACGCTCAATCGATGATAAAGGTGGTAAAAAGCCATTTGAGGATTCACCAAAACCATTTGGTGTGACATCTGAAGAAGTCGTTTGACGACGACCATCAATTAAAATCAGACTATAGTTATTGTCTAAACCACGCATGCTAATATTCAAGCCAGAAGTTTTACCGATTCCATTACGAATATCGATACCTGGTACATCTGCTAATAGGTCTGCAATGCTGGTTGCATTTTTCTTTTCAATATCTTCTTTCGTGACCACGCTAATTGAAGCTGGTGCATTTTTAATATCTTGTTCAAAACCCGCAGCTGAAACCACAATAGTGGAAAGCTGATGGGTAGATGAATCTTCAGTTGTTGTTTCTGCGAAAACAGGAGTGGTGATTGCCCCAAGCAATGCCAATGAAAGAGGGTGTAGATTAAACTTACTCATAACTAGAGTTCCAATGATGGACGAGAAAAAAATTGAAAAAAACGATCAAAGTTGACGCAAATATTAATGGTAATATTTATCATTTGCAACAAAAAGCCATAAAAATATAATACTTTGCGCTTAATCAGTAGCGATTTAAAAATATTCAAAATAAAAAACGATAAATGAAGAAAAAAATATGTGGTTTCAATCGGGTGTTTTGTATATCGTTCAATGTTGTCATATAATGTGGCACTTTTTAAAATTGTTCTTACCAAAAGATTGAGGAAGCCATGCAAGTAACTTCTGAAGCGGTTTCGGGTGTTACCCGTCGTTTAAATGTATCTGTACCGACGAGCCGTGTTAACGAGCAGTTCGAAGCTCGCTTAAAACGCACTGCTAAAACTGTGAAGATCAACGGCTTCCGTCCAGGTAAAGTGCCAGTAAATGTTGTTCGTCGTGAATATGGCGCGGGTATCTACCAAGAAGTCGTAAGCGACATTATTCGTGACACAGTATTTGAAGCGATCCAACAAGAAAAAATCAATGCTGTTGGCATGCCAAACATTGAAAAATCTGAATTAAAAGACGACGCGCTTGTATACGAAGCGACTGTTGAAGTTTATCCAGAAGTTAACGTGAAATTTGATGGTTTAGAAGTTGAACGTAAAGCATCTGAAGTAAACGACAAAGATGTTGATCAAATGATCGAAAACCTTCAGAAGCAACGTGCTTCTTGGGCTGAAACGAAAGGCATGGCTAAAAAAGACATGCAAGTAACTTTCGACTTTGAAGGTTCAGTAGACGGTGAAAAGTTTGAAGGCGGTTCTGCAGAAGACTTTAAACTTGTTTTAGGTTCAGGTCGTATGATCCCTGGTTTCGAAGACGGCAT
This sequence comes from Acinetobacter sp. CAU_H_29a_1, assembly GCF_058599505.1. NCBI lineage: Bacteria > Pseudomonadati > Pseudomonadota > Gammaproteobacteria > Moraxellales > Moraxellaceae > Acinetobacter > Acinetobacter sp. CAU_H_29a_1. The sequence continues at coordinate 3,021,943 of NZ_CM178655.1, read as the reverse complement.
CGTTGGTATGAAGAAAGGCGAAGAGAAAGTGATTGATGTAACTTTCCCTGAAGATTACCAAGCTGAAAACCTTGCTGGTAAATCAGCTCAATTCAAAATCACTGTGAAGCTTGTTGAAAAACAAAAACTTCCAGAAGTTGATGCTGAATTCCTTAAAATCTTTGGTCTAACTGAAGAAGAAGGCATTGAGAAGTTAAAAGCTGACGTTCGTAAAAACATGGAACGTGAAGTGAAAAATGGTTTGCGTAATCAAGTGAAAGGTGCAGCTTTTGATGCACTTGTAGCTGCAAACGAAGTTGAACTTCCTGCGTCTATGGTTGCTCAAGAAGTTGACCGTCAACGTCAACAAATGATCCAACAGTTCACTCAGCAATTTGGTGCTCAAGGTGCGAAAGCATTTGACTCAAGCATGCTTCCAGATGAATTGTTCAAAGAACAAGCTGAAAAATCTGTAAAATTAGGCGTACTGGTAAGCAAAGTTTTAGCTGATGCTAAAATTGAAGTAGATCAAGCACGTGTTGATGCTTACATCGAAGACATGGCTTCTTCTTATGAAGATCCAGCTGAAGTGATCGAATACTTCAAAAATGACAAACAACAACGTTCGCAAATCGAAGCTGTTGTGTTAGAAGACCAAGTGGTTGATCACATCTTAGCGTCTGCTAAAGTAACAGATACTGTTGTAAGCTACGAAGACTTATTGAAAGAGCAACAAGCTCGTCAACAAGGCTAAGTTTAGCTAAAGTAAAAAAGGCGCTTTGAGCGCCTTTTTTATTATGATCTGGTTTTTTTAAAAGGCCTTGCGTTCATAAAGCTTATGCAAAAAATATCTGTTATTTACTTGAGAATATTTTGCATTTTCAGCAATTATCCCTCATATTGTGACTATGAGTTGAGTAACAAAAAATTTAGGAATAAGTAAACGTATGTATATTCCAACTATCGATAATGCCTTAGTTCCAATGGTTGTAGAACAGTCATCTCGCGGTGAACGTTCATTTGACATTTATTCACGTCTTTTGCGTGAACGCGTCATTTTTATGACTGGTGAAGTTGAAGATAACATGGCGAATTTGATTGTCGCGCAAATGTTGTTTTTAGAAGCGGAAAACCCAGATAAAGATATTCATCTTTACATTAACTCACCAGGTGGTTCGGTGACTGCTGGTATGGCGATTTACGATACCATGCAATTTATTAAACCAGATGTTGTGACTTACTGTATGGGGCAAGCAGCATCAATGGGTGCTTTCTTGTTGAATTCAGGTGCGAAGGGTAAACGTTATTGCCTTGAAAATGCACGTGTCATGATCCACCAACCGTTAGGCGGTTTCCGTGGTCAGGCATCTGATATTGAAATTCATGCACGTGAAATTCTGTTCATTAAAGAACGTTTAAACCGTTTAATGGCAGAGCACAGTGGTCAAGACTATGAAACTGTGGCACGTGATACTGACCGTGATAACTTTATGACAGCGCAAGCTGCAAAAGAATATGGTCTCGTGGACGAAGTGTTATCTAAACGTCCATAAGTTTTAAAAGTTTAGAATTGGAGTGAATATGTCCGAACATCCTCAAGGACAAAAGCATTGTTCATTTTGCGGTAAAACGCAGTCTGAAGTTGGGAAACTGATTGCAGGCGAGGACGCGTACATCTGTAATGAATGTGTGGACGTATGCTTAGACTTGGTGCAAACCAGTCAACAAGTTGAGTCGGGTGACTGGGCTGCAAAACCCTTGCCTAAACCTCACGAAATTCGTGCGGCACTAGATCAATATGTCATTGGTCAAGATGTGGCAAAGAAAACCTTGTCAGTTGCTGTCTACAACCACTATAAACGCCTTAAAGCGACACATGGTGGACATAAACACGACGATGCTGTTGAAATTGCGAAAAGTAATATCTTATTAGTAGGACCAACAGGTTCGGGTAAAACCTTGCTTGCGCAAACCATGGCACGTCTTCTCGATGTTCCTTTTGCTATGGCTGATGCAACGACACTTACCGAAGCAGGCTATGTCGGTGAAGATGTTGAAAACATTGTACAAAAGCTTCTACAAAAAGCAGACTACGATGTAGAAAAAGCGCAAAAAGGTATTATCTATATCGACGAAATCGACAAGATTACCCGTAAGTCTGAAAACCCATCGATCACGCGTGATGTGTCGGGTGAAGGTGTACAACAAGCGTTACTGAAAATGATCGAAGGTACGGTTGCCTCTATTCCACCTCAAGGTGGTCGTAAGCATCCACAGCAAGAATTTATTCAAATTGATACCTCAAATATCTTGTTCATCTGTGGTGGGGCATTCTCGGGTCTTGAAAAAATCGTACAACAGCGCCAAGAAAAAGGTGGAATTGGCTTCACGGCTGAAGTGAAGAAGAAAGATGAAGGCAAGAAATTGTCTGATTTGTTCCGTCAAGTTGAAGCGACCGATTTGGTGAAATTTGGTCTGATTCCAGAGTTTATTGGTCGTTTGCCTGTAATTGCGACTTTGGAAGAGTTAGATGAAGAAGCTTTGATGCAAATTCTGACTGAGCCGAAGAATGCATTGACTCGTCAATATCAACATTTGTTTGATATGGAAAACGTTGATCTGGTTTTTGAAGACTCAGCACTGCGCGCTGTGGCGAAAAAAGCTTTGGATCGTAACACGGGTGCACGTGGCTTACGTTCTATTTTAGAAAATACGCTGCTTGAAACCATGTATGATTTACCAAGTCGTACCGATGTTGGCACAGTTGTGGTGAATGAAGACGTGATTAACGGTACGGCTGCACCATTATTTAAGCCAGAGCGTTTACCAAGAATCGAACAGAAAGATGCAGCTAAAGTTGATTTAAAAGTGATTAATTCAAAGTCCGCTTAAGTTGTTATTCATCTGAAACGTGTGAAAATCGAGTGTTTTCACACGTTTTTTTATATTCAAAAAAAAGAGGGAATGCTACTCTGCATCATAGGCTGGGATGCCTAGATTAAAACTAAAAATTCAGTATCAAAATAAAAAATATGCCGTGAGGAATAGTCATGCGTGCAATGACGATTACGCTTTTAAGCAGTTTAATTTTATTGGGTTGTCATGGAAAAGCGACAGTTGAACAACCTGAATTAACATCAACGCTCAGCCATGAGGTTGATTTTGAACACGATCCAGGTATGGTCGAGCAGTACCGCATTGGAGTGTTTAGCGTAGGTGGATGGGTCAACCAAAAATTAGGACAGCGTTTTCAGCGTGTCCAACCCCAGCATGAACAAGCGGCGATGGTTTATCTGTATCGTCCAGATTCAAAGTGGAACCGACAAGAAATTGTGGCGTCGAGTTTATTTATCAATAAAGAGCGCATTCCAAGCCTGCTGAACAATCATTACTATTGGGTCGAATTACCCGCAGGGACTTATCGTTTATCGAGTAGTCGTCCTTTGGGTATTAACCATTTTCAAAAGCCGAAGTATATCGATTTTACCGTAGAAGCAGGGTTTGTAACTGCTAATTGAAATCTACTTATTTCTATACTATTATATACAACATGAGTAAATATGTAAGCATTAGCGTTGCAGCTAAAACATTAGGTGTTTCCATTCAAACATTAAGGCGTTGGGATGAAGAAGGCACTTTGGTTGCAGATCGAACCCCTAAAAATCATAGACGATATGATCTGAGTAAGATCACGCCTGAGCAAATACACAAGCCCGATAGTCAACTTCAAAGGAAAACCATTGCATACGCAAGGGTATCGAGTCATGACCAAAAAGAAGATTTAATTCGACAGCAACAAGTTCTTGAAATGTACTGTGCAAATCAAGGTTGGACGTTTGAATTAATCTCCGATCTTGGTTCGGGTATGAACTATAGAAAAAAAGGCTTAAATAAGCTGCTAGAAGCAATCATGAATGATGAAATCGGACGTTTGGTTTTAACGCATAAAGATCGCTTATTGCGGTTTGGTGCTGAGTTGGTTTTTGCCTTATGTGAAGCTAAAAGCGTGGAGATCGTCATTCTTAATAAGGGTGAAAATTTGTCTTTTGAGGAAGAACTTGCTCAAGATGTTTTGGAAATCATTACAGTGTTTTCGGCAAGATTATATGGTAGTCGTAGTAAGAAAAACCAAAAGTTAATACAGGCAGTCAAAGACGCACTATGAGCCGATTCATACGAGGGCATGTAATCCAATTACTGCCAAATAATAAGCAAGCAAGTCATTTCGCTCAAGCGAGTGGTGTTGCTCGTTTGTCGTATAATTGGGCTTTAAAAGAATGGCAACGTCAATATAAAGCAGATAAGGAATATAGAGATCAGTGTGACTATTATGGCGTTCAGGTGGATAAAAAACTTCTAAATAAACCATCCGAAGCTAAAATAAGAAAGCACTTAAACTCGTTCAAGCGTGAGAAATACCCTTTCATGCTTAAAGTGACCAAATGTGCGCCACAACTTGCGATTAAGCAATTGGGTAGTTCATTTGATCGTTTTTTTAATGGTCAATCCAAATATCCAAAGCCTAGAAAAAAAGGCGTAGATGATCGCTTCTCATTATCAAATGACCAATTCAGCATTAAAGATAGAAAAATTAGTATCCCAAACTTGGGTTGGGTAAAAATGACTGAGGATTTGCGTTATCAAGGAAAAATATTATCAGCGAAAATATTTAAACAGGGTGGTAAGTGGTTTGCTTCGATTGCTGTTGAATTAAATCAGCCTGAGAAACTTCACCCCAAAACAGGTTTATCTGTTGGTATTGATTTAGGTGTTTCCAGTCTTGCCACTTTATCTAATGGCGAGGTTGTTCCATCAAGTGCGCCACTAAAGAAACAGCTTGCCAAGTTAAGACGACTTGCTAAGTCTTTTAGCCGTAAAAAGAAAGGTAGTCAAAACAGAGAAAAAGCGAAAACCAAGCTCTCTCGTTTGCACTACAAAATATCATGCTTGAGAAAAAACAATCTTCATCAAGTCACATCTGATTTAGTTAAGCGATTCGATCTGATTGCGATTGAGGATTTAAATGTGAAAGGTATGGTACAAAACCGTAAGCTCTCAAGAGCCATATCGGATATGGGCTTTTATGAGTTCAAGCGACAGTTGATTTACAAGGCTAAACAGCATGGCAAATCAATACTTTCTGTTGGACGATTCTTTCCAAGCAGCAAGATGTGTTCGAATTGTGGTGAATTAAACCAAAACCTGACACTTGCAATGCGTGAGTGGCGATGTTCATGTAACACCCTGCATCACAGGGATATTAATGCTGCCATCAATATTCTAAAACATGCAGATAAAGAATTGGTGGCTACATAAGCCACCAATGGCGGTGAGTTACACCGTGACAGCCTATGGAATTGAGGTAATCCCAAGCGCAATAGCAATTGGTTCTTGATGATGAAGTAGGAATTAAACATTAAACCCACGTAAGTAGGTTTAAGTAGGTTTTAAATAACGGCAGTCTTATTTCATCAAGTATGATGAAGAGAACTTATCCACACGCCGTGATGTTTCGGGGCCTTTGGCGGTTATCCCTGAAAAAATTGCGATTCAAGAGATTGCATTTACCCAGTTAAAGTCGAACAGCTACAACTTTGTAGCGGAAGATCAACACACGGGTGAGCTACGAAAGAAAGCGCAAAAACTTAAACCCGCAAAATATGATCCAAGTGAAGAGGTTCAGCTGATGAAACCCTTTAAGCTGTGGAATCCTTTAACCTGGTAAGTGAGCTATTGTGCTTTTTTGGCTTGTTCAAATAATGGTGTCAGGGTCTTTTCAATTTGACGATTCATTTCCAGCTGAATAGCTGGATCTTGCATCATTTCAGCAGACATGGCGATGCTATTGCGCATGATTTCACTCATCATTTTGCTGCTTTTTTTATTGATAGACTGGCCTAGAGGTGTTTCAAGAAACTGAATGTTGGCCAATACTTCCTCTTCGGTAAAGGTCTGCATATATACATTTTTAAGCATTTGCATAAATTTCGGATCAGAAATCAATTTACTGCTAAACGATGCCGTGATTTCAGCGATTTGCTTGGCTGCTTTTTGTTGTTCATTATTGAGTGTAGATGTTTTAAAAATATTCTTAATGATTTCTTCGGCTTGCTGGTCATAAATGGGGCGCATTTCTTGCTGAGACTGTGCTAATGTGCCTTTAATATCGCCCAGTTTGAGCGCCTTCTCTACCGATGCTTCGGTCGCGGGTTTGGCAAAAGAAGCTGTGCTGAGGACACATAAGGTAATACCGCAAAGGATGTGATTTAATTTTTTCATTGTTGGTCTATATTTTTTGATTAAGTCTATAAAAGTAGGTAAAAAAATACCCTTAACATGACCTTAGCATGTTAAGGGTATCCAAAAAAGTAAAACTTAAGTTTTAGCCCGCTGCAGCATCGACTACTGGAATTTTACCAATTTTCGCTTGCCAGATTTTTGGTGCTGTCGCGTGAATAGATGTGCCATTTACATCAACTGCTACCGATACAGGCATGTCTTTCACTACAAATTTGTAAATCGCTTCCATACCTAAGTCAGAAAAAGCAACCACTTCAGCTTCACGAATTGCTTTAGACACAAGGTAAGCTGCGCCGCCCACTGCCATCAAGTAAGTCGCTTTATTGTCTTTGATTGCTTCAACCGCTGCAGGACCACGGTCCGCTTTACCGATCATGCCGAACATACCAGTTGCTTCAAGCACTTGACGTGTGAATTTGTCCATACGTGTTGCTGTTGTTGGGCCAGCAGGACCAACCACTTCATCACCGACTGGATCTACAGGGCCAACGTAGTAAATGAATTTACCTTTTAAGTCGACAGGAAGCTCTTCACCATTGTTCAGCATGTCGACCATGCGTTTGTGTGCAGCATCACGACCTGTATAAATTGTACCATTCAGAAGTAAGGTGTCGCCTGGTTGCCAAGCGTTCATTTCTTCTTGGGTAATGGTGTCGAGGTCAACGCGCTTAGAGGTTGATGAATCCCAAGTGACTGATGGATAGTCTTCAAGTTTAGGTGCTTGAATGTGTGCAACACCTGTACCATCAAGTTGGAAGTGCGCGTGACGAGTCGCTGCGCAGTTTGGAATCATACCCACTGGTTTGCCCGCAGCGTGACATGGGTAATCTTTAATTTTAATATCTAGAACTGTGGTTAACCCACCTAGGCCTTGCGCGCCAATACCCAGTGCGTTTACTTTTTCGAAGATTTCCATACGAAGTTCTTCGATTTTATTTTCAGGGCCACGACGAAGTAATTCGTCCATGTTGATTTCTTCCATGAGCGATTCTTTCGCAAGCATCATGGCTTTTTCAGCAGTACCACCAATACCAATACCCAACATACCTGGTGGACACCAGCCAGCACCCATAGTTGGAACAGTTTTAAGTACCCAATCCACGATTGAGTCAGATGGGTTTAACATAGCCAGTTTAGATTTGTTTTCTGAACCGCCACCTTTTGCCGCAACGGTAATATCCACTTTGTTGCCTGGAACAAGTTTGTGATAGATCACAGCAGGGGTGTTGTCTTTGGTGTTTTTACGACCAAATGCTGGGTCAGCCAATACAGAAGCACGCAGTACGTTTGAGTTTTCTAGGTAACCTTGACGTACGCCTTCGTTGATTGCATCGTCTAAGCTCATAGTTAAATCAAATTTAACATCCATGCCCACTTCAACGAATACGTTGACGATACCTGTATCTTGACAGATTGGGCGGTGACCCTCTGCGCACATACGCGAGTTAATTAAGATTTGTGCGATCGCATCCTTTGCAGCTTTGTTCTCTTCACGATCATACGCACGGCTCATCGCTTGGATGAAGTCTTGTGGGTGATAATAAGAAATGAACTGAAGCGCGTCTTTGACCGATGTGATCAAATCATCTTGCTTGATAATAGTGGTCATACAAATATCTCTTGAGCGGGCTGATAGCTAGCGGGCTAAATTATAAGACAAAATGCCGAGGTTGTGGATGTTTTGCGAAGCCTTTAGGCGAAAGTTTAATAGTTGAACAAAATTGATGAGAAAATGAGGTTATAAACGGTGGTAAATATGACAAAAATATCTAAATTTAATGAAATATTTCATGTCTAAATTTGGATTATGAATATGATTTATTACTTAAGGTATTGAATATAATGTAAAAATAATAATATTGAAATATGACAACACTGTCATAAAGTTGTCATAAAACTTTCGCATAATGCATTCATCAAACAATAGGACATCGAGCATGTTGACAGGTTTAGTGATGGCTGCGGGCTTTTGTGTATATATCGCAGCGACTTGGATGTACGGTCAAAAAGAAGATCAGGCTTAAGCTTTATCTTCTTTTTTTGTTTTAAGCTTTCTTCAAATCTTCAAATCTTCAAATCTTCAAATCTTCAAATCTTCAAATCTTCAAATCTTCAAATCTTCAAATCTTCAAATCTTCAAATCTTCAAATCTTCAAATCTTCAAATCTTCAAATCTTCAAATCTTCAAATCTTCAAATCTTCAAATCTTCAAATCTTCAAATCTTCAAATCTTCAAATCTTCAAATCTTCAAATCTTCAAATCTTCAAATCTTCAAATCTTCGCTTTATCCTATCGACGGGTTCTAATTTTTCCGCATTTGGGATGGAGTGTAGCCAAAATGCTTTTTAAAGCGATGACTAAAATGGCTGCTGGAGCTAAATCCATACTGCTCCGAAATGTCTGTCATATTAGCAGTCGTTTGCTGTAGAGCTTGATGTGCCAGTTCAAGTCGACGTTGCATTACATATTGGTGTGGTGGCATTTGCATAGATTGCTTAAACATATGGGCAAAATGGTATTCACTGAGCTGAGTTTGCTCGGCTAAATCTGACAGGGTCAAGCTTTGCTGAATATGCTGATCAATCCATTCTAATAACTGCTTCAGGGTATACGGGGACAGCCCGCCTTTGACTTCAGGGGCTTGCCATTCGGTATGGCTATAATTTTTAATTAGATGGTTGAGCAGAAGCGTGGTGGCAGTACTCATCTGCAAGTGATTTTCCCTGTTCTGCCAAGCCCCATTGAGTAAAAAGTGTCGATAGATCATGGCAATCTGTAGGTCAGCTACGAAACTTTGCGGATTTAAAATAATTTGGCTCGGCTCACGATCCCACACTTGTTCAGCGACGCGTTGTAAGTGTTCTTCAGTATAGTACAGATGCACAAAAGTCAGTGGGTCGCGCAGATCCCATGTTGACTCAAAATTCTGTGGCATCAAGCACATATGATCTGGCCCACCGCCATTATGCCAACCTTGAGCTGTCTTTTGATAACTGTGATATCCACCTTGAATATACATACTGAGTGTATGGTGGTTACTACAAACACTGACACGGTCTTGGTTGTTTTGCCACATGGCCAGCTGCATGCCTGAACCCAACTCGACCGAGTCGAGGAGTTGAGCTTTATGTTGTTGTAATTGATCTAGAATCTGATATTTCATCATCTATACGCAGTGCCGAATGGAAGAATGAGTGTAGGACTTTGATTTCATTTTGTCATCTATATCAGAAAATCAGTAAAAAACCACAAGTTCATGATAGTGACCACAAGAAGGTGCAAGAAATGAGAAACCTAAACCAAGCACAATAGCGTGAGTGGTTTGAGTTTGGTTGAAAGAGTATGAATGCGCTGTTATATGCTTTGGTGGTTGTAATCTGGGGAACGACGTGGATTGCGATTAGTTTGCAACAACAAAGTGGGATATCGACCAATGTAGCCGTGTTTTGGCGCTTCTTTATTTCGGCTCTGGTGTTGTTTGCTTTTATTGTTTTGTGCCGAAAACTGCAAAAGCTGGCTGTAAAAGATCATCTATTTTGTATGTTACAAGCATGCTGTATTTTTGGTTTTAACTTTGTTTGTTTCTATTATGCGGTGCAATATATCAGCAGTGGTTTAGAGGCTGTAATTTTTTCGATGGCAGTCATTTTTAATACCCTCAACGCCAAACTGTTCTTTGGACAACAGGTGTCTACCCGTTTTTATCCTGCGGCTTTGTTGGGTGGATTGGGGATTATTGCCTTGTTTTGGCATGATGTGGTGGGGAGTGCCTTAAATAATCATACGCTGATGGGGATTGGTCTTTGTGTGTTAGGAACCTATGGTTTTTCACTGGGCAATATGATCAGTGCGCGCCATCAGAAAAACGGATTGGATATTTTTACCACCAATGCTTATGGCATGCTATATGGTTCAATCTTGATGGCATTGATTGCTGGATTTAAACAAGACGAGTTTTTCCCTGCTATGGAATTCAGTGCAGTGAGTGCTTTATTGTATTTGGCTATTTTTGGTTCAGTGATTGGCTTTACCGCCTACTTCTATTTGGTCGGAAGGATTGGGGCAGGTAAGGCAGCTTATAGTACTTTGTTATTTCCTTTGGTGGCTTTGGTGATTTCGACCATCTGGGAAGGGTATCAATGGCATATGAATGCGGTGATTGGGGTGATTTTGATTTTATGTGGTAATGCAATTTTCTTTATCAAGCCGCCCAAGTTTAGACTGAGTCAAATGTTGAAGCGAAGCTGAGTGATGAAGATCTAAAGACACTACAGTTTATAAAGCTCAGACACGAGATCTGGGCTTTTAAATCTATACGCTGTTAGCTCTAGTGAATCAAAATTTCTCCTAAGCTACGGCTCAATATTTTGATTTTATAAACGCTAGTAATTCTTGGAATAATGGATGCCATTCAGCGCTTGGTGACTCAAACAGAGGGTGCCAAAAGAAATTAAACTCTAGCCCGCCATCATCATTGCATAAAAGTGTCTACAAAATCGGTGGCTATTCACTTTTATAGTTTCTGTGCTATGGCAGATAAATACATGCCAGTTAAGACCTTGTTCAGATGGATGATGTAAACCCAAATATGAGTGAATGTGTGCAGACGAAATCCCCGATTCTTCATAAAGCTCTCGTAAAGCTGCCTCTTCTAGTTCTTCATTCGTCTCAACTGTACCTTTTACGATTTGAATGTAAGCGTCCGCTGAACCCCATGTCTATTTTTTAATTTGAGTTGGATTTCCAGCGGTGTGGTAGCAATTCTTCTATTTGGGTCACTTTATGGGTCGGCAATCTTTTCAGCACATCACTTAAATAGGCATACGGATCCAACCCATTCAGCTTTGCTGACTGGATTAAAGTCATGATGTTTGCCGCTCGCTGACCACTACGCAGCGAACCTGCAAATAACCAGTTCTTACGTCCCAACGCCCAAGGCCGCACCTGGTTTTCCACCCAATTATTGCAAATCGGTAGATTGCCATCATCCAGATAGCGGCTTAAAGCTGGCCAACGCTTCAGAGTGTAATTGATGGCCTTGGCGGTTGGAGAACTCGATGGCACCGTCAGTTGATGCTGGTTGAGCCATTCATACAGTTGTTGCATCACCGGTTGACTATGCTGTTGTCGGTATTCGCGGCGCTGTTCTGCTGTACCATCGGTCTTTCTCCTGAGTTCTGCTTCTATGGCATACAGTTTCTGAATCAGCACTAAGGCCTGTTCAGCGACCTGACTTTTCTTGGTCACATGCAGTTCATGGAATTTACGACGAGCATGCGCCATGCAGCCCACCTCAATGACTTGGCCTGATTTAAAGCGTGCTTTATAACCACTGTAATCATCACAGACTAGATGGCCCTGCCAGTCTTTCAGGAACACTTCAGCATGCTGGCCTGAACGACTATCCTGAAAGTCATAAATCACGGCTTGAATTGGATTATATTGGGTTGTTGCATAGGCCCAGACATAACCTTTCTTCGGTTTTTTCTCATCATCACTCATCCGCATGATGGTGACCGGCGTTTCATCGGCATGGATCACCCGCTGTTGCAGCACCACCTCTTTTAAAGCATTGGCCAGAGGTTCCAGTTCTACACCGCAGCGACCTATCCAGTCAGATAACGTGGATCTGGACAGATCAATGCCCGCCCGCTGATAGATCAGGCGCTGACGGTACAGCGGCAAATGATCGGCATACTTCGATACCAGCACATGGCTGAGCAGTTCAGGTGAAGCAATGCCTTTATCAATAACATAGGCGGGCATCGCTTGCTGAGTCAGGGTGTCACACTGATCACAGACCCATTTGCCACGTACATGCTGTTCCTTATAGAACTGTGCCGGTCTGAAATGCAGTTTTTCACTGATATCTTCGCCGATACGACGCAAGGTGCAGCCACAAGCACATTGGGTTGATGTTGGTTCATGCTCGATACGGATGGTGTGTAGATGATCGGGCAGCAGTCGACGTTTAGGTTTGTTGACTGTGGCTTTGTGTGTCGCTGCATCAGTTTTATCTGCATTCAGCCGTTCCAGTTCCAGATCAACAGCGGCAATATCTTCTTCGACCGCTTCATCCCAGAGATGGATTTGTTTTGCGGTGAGATGTTCGTTTTTACTGTCGAATTTGTGCTTTTTAAACAGCGCAAGTTCATGCTCGTATTTTTGATTGAGAATGGAAAGATGCTGAACTTTGGCATCTAATTGCAGATTGGATACTTCAAGATGCTGAACTTTGGCATCTAATTGCTGGTTTGATTGTGCCAGAGACTGATGTTGCATTGCCAACTGTCTAGTAAATTCCAGCAGTTGTTCATGGGTCAGTTGGCTTAAATCAGGCAGTGTATTCATGACCGCAGTATGCCTGAGGTCATGAGAAGAATGAAATAGAACGTTTGGAGAATAGCAGAATGGACCAAGCTAGTTTAGAGCATTGTGACCAATTGCTGTCGTCCAATGCGCTGCCAAGGCAAACCCTGGATCAGTGCCTGTAACTGTTCTGGACTGAGTGCCAGGGTTTCACCCTGATGAACTTTAGCCCAGTGAAATTTTCCCTGTTCCAACCGCCGAGCACACAGCCAGATCCCCAGTCCATCATGTACCAGCACTTTCATGCGATGGCCACGTTTATTACAGAACAGGTAAGCACAATGCGGTTTAATGTAGCCAAAGGCTCTCACCACCTGAGCCATGGCCGTATCCATACCTGCACGCATGTCCATGGGCTGGGTAGACAACCAGATTTCATCGATACGGATCATGTTGTAAGTGCCTTGAGTAATTCTGCTAAAGCAGATATTTCTGATACTTGCCATTTCAAGCCAATTTCTGCTTTTGAGTGGGGTAAAGTAATTTGAACCGTTAACATGCCAGTAGAAATAGGATCTAATGGTGCAGAGCAAGATAAGGCAATAAATGCAGGTTTATTCGGTAGTAGTGAGCGATCATTCCCTGGCTTAGCATCAATTAAGCGAATCCATTTGGATACAAGATGTGTATTCAATCCATGTTGCAAAGCGACCGAAGCAATTGAAACCTCCGATGCTTTACACGCCTGAACGATCTGCTGTTTAAATTCAGCACTATATGTTCTTCGTATTATCGTAAGAGATGCGATGGATGTCTGGTTATTTGTAGTCATAAATTTAAGTTCCCACTTGTTTTTAAGTGAGGACTAAATTAAGGCTTATAGGACGAATTCATAAGGTGTGTTTAGCGGACGCTTACATTTGAATGCCTGCAATAGGATGTTTAAAAACTAATATTTCTGTTCTTTGATTGATATCCCGCAATATAACAGGGACTACTTTTTCTATTAATGTCATTTTCAATTTTATCAATTAGGTCGGTCATTATAGCAATTTAAAAGAATAGAACTTCGGCGAAATAAATGTATACAGCGTTACCGCTGTGATCATTGGCTATACTGGACATAGTCGTATCTATAGCTGTCAGGGTTTTTCTACTGACAATAGCTTGAACCAAATCTGCATGAGCTCATCATGACGCTGTATTGGCTTTAAGCCGAAGTGCTTCCATCTCAATCTCAACCATTTTTTGAGAATTGTCATGTTTATTACTCAACTCAGCAAACCTCTGTCGATCTGGTGAGTCCGATAAGATGATATTACCCATTTCGATTTGGAGATTATTTTCTTCTTTCAACTTTTCACGAGCTGCTGTTGCTTCAGCGCTTTTGAGTGTCACAGTATCGTATTTTTGATTCAGGTCATGAATTCGCGTAGTGGTTTGTTTAACAGCCTTCATAAGCGCATTCCTATTACCGCTGTCTATCGCATGCTGCATGTCCGTAAAAGAATCTTGCGCCTTTTGTTTGGCGGTTTGAGATACGGCTCTAAGTGCAATGAGGTCATGTTTGATGTCTGCGGCATTATCTTGACTCAGATGTGAGGTGCTATGGGGTGGAGTATGAGCCGTAACATTGAGCTCAGGGTCTGATTTTACCTGTTGTCGCGTGTTGTTTAATGCCCCTGAATTCAGTTGAGGGTAAATCATGTGTTGTAAGGCTCTCATTTCACTGATAGAGCTTTGTTGTATGACGCTGATTTCTGCTTCAAGTGCTGTTATACGCTGCATCTGTGGTGGACTTTTAGTATTTTCTTGTGCCAGTTCCACACCAAGTAAATGGACTTGCTTAAATTTCTCACGTAACGCAGCACCTTCTTGGCTTTTGAAGTTTGTTGCATCTAGTGCAGTATTAAACGTAAGAGAATGGGTTTTCAGTTGTTCTAGCAGGGCGGGGATGGTATCGACTTCTTTATTTTGACGAGCCGCTTTAAGCGCATCTTGTGCGTTCAAAATGGCTTGAGAGTTTCTATTCGAAATCTGATCTAGGGCATCAAGATCCGCTTTAATGTCAGCTGGATTGGCTGTACTTAAGTTTTTATATGCTGTGGTTGAGTCTGACGGTGTTTGGTGCTGCTTAGATTCATTACATGCTGTCAGTGAAAATGTTGTCACTATTAGAATTGGAAGCAATTTTTTATTCATTATGAGACCAATGATTTAGAATTTAATTATATCGCTTGAGTATATTGTTTAAGTGTCTGAAAAGTAAAGTCTTACTGTTTTATCTGTGTTTGGGCTATGTTCGTAAATATATAGAAGTTAAGCTTTGGTCATATTGTTGAGCGCTATAAAATAAAAAACCATCCAACTGCTCAGTTGGATGGTTTGGATCACATCAAGTTACTTTAAGCTGTTGCTTGCTGTTCTGCTTGAATTGCAGTGAGTGCAATCGTAAACACGATGTCATCCACCAAAGCACCACGAGACAAGTCATTTACAGGTTTGTTCAAACCTTGCAACATTGGGCCGACGCTTACGACATTGGCAGAGCGTTGCACGGCTTTATAGGTCGTATTGCCTGTGTTTAAGTCAGGGAAGATAAACACATTGGCACGACCTGCAACTTTAGAATCAGGTGCTTTCGAGCGTCCGACACTTTCAACCGATGCTGCATCGTACTGAAGTGGGCCATCAATCAATAGATCAGGACGGCGTTCTTTCGCTATACGTGTTGCCTCAGCGACTTTTTCAACTTCAGCTCCAGCACCAGAGGTACCCGTAGAGTATGAAATCATTGCAATACGTGGGTCTAAGCCGAAGGCCTTTGCTGAATCAGCCGATTGAATCGCAATTTCAGCGAGCTCTTCGGCATTTGGGTCTGGGTTAATCGCACAGTCGCCATACACATAGACTTCATCGGGTAACAGCATAAAGAACACGGAAGAGACCAGTGAGTACTCAGGCGCTGTTTTAATCAGTTGGAAGGCTGGGCGTACAGTATTGGCTGTGGTGTGTATTGCACCTGAAACCAAACCGTCGACTTGATCGAGCGCCAACATCATGGTACCCAGAACGACTGTGTCTTGCAGCTGTTCACGCGCTTGCAGCTCATTCAGTTTACCTTTACGCAGTTCCACCATTTTTTCGACATAGTTTTCACGAATCAAATCTGGATCGATAATTTCTAAATCATGTGGAAGCTCAATACCACGTGCTTTAGCCACTTCTACTACAGCTTCAGGTTTTGCCAATAAGATACAGTGTGCAATGCCACGAGATTGGCAAATAGCTGCTGCTTGAACTGTACGTGGCTCATCGCCTTCAGGTAGAACAATCCGCTTTTTCGCAGCAATCGATTTTTGGACCAACTCATGGCGGAAAGCCGAAGGCGAGAGACGAGGTTGGTACGAGCCATTCAACATTGCCGTTAACCATTCTTCATTGATATGGCTCGAAACAAAACGAGTGACTTGTTCAGCACGTTCCGTATCATCGACCGGAATTTCATTGCTGAGATTGGCTAAGCTCTGCGCCGTGTCGAACGTGCTGAGCGCTGTATGTAAAATTGGTAAGCCTTGCTTAATCGCTGTTTGGCAGAACGCAAGCACTTGCTCGTTTGGTGTATGGTGTTCAGTTAGGACCAAACCTGCCAGTGGAATACCGTTACTGCTGGCTAAGCTGGATGCCAAAAGCACATCGATACGATCTGATGCACTAATGATCAGCTCGCCTGCGACAAACTTATGAAGTTCGTGCTCAATGTTCGATGCAATCAAACTGCTATGCAACACACGACGTTGGTTAGCGTCGCCTTGATTGATCCATTCCGCTTGAATGTGTGAAGCCAAGTCCGACATACGCGGTACGCTAAGCGTGTTGCTAAACGGAACCAAGCCTATTACAGGGAGTTTGTCTGATCCGAGCTTTGGATGGGTCTTTTGGAGCTCAATTATAAATTTATTGGTATCGCTGATTAAACGCAGACTTGGGTCAAACGTCACTGGAATGTGTGCTGAGTCATCGGGCAAGCCTTTGGTGCGCATCAATAACACACCCGCAGTTCGCTCTGAACTCGCACCCCCAAAGTAGCGTAGTTGACTATCGACTTTTTCAGCCGTCGCGCTTGGCTTGTTAATGTCTGCATTACTGACAATAATGACTTTGGCATCGAGTGCTTGCGCAAGTTGTGCATTTAGTTCAGAAGCAAAAGAATCTCGGCTATTCGGGACTAAGCCTTCAACAATAATCAGGTCATGCTTACGCGCAATAGCACGGTGCAAACGAACCGCATCTTCAAGCAACTCATCATTTTCACCTGCACTGAGTTGTTGCAAAATGGTGTGATAACTAATCGGTTCAACGGTTTCGTTTTTTGAAACATGGTGATAGAGCGCTGTGGTACGGTCTGCACCTGTAGTCAGTTCTTGAGAAAAAGGTTTTAAAAATCCAGCCTTAACACCTTGGCATTCCAGCGCATAAACCAAACCCAGACAAGCGGATGTTAAGCCGACGCCTTCCCCAGTGGGCACAAGTAAAATCGTTTTCATATATTTATTCGTCATACAATAATTTAAAACAGACTTGAGGGAATGTAACGACCGCTTAAGCGATCGCTACATTGTCTTCAGACTTTTTTGCAGCAGTTTGAATCACCTCATCGGCCACGGATGCAGTTTCTTTGGCAATACGGCCTTCTTCATCGGTCGGTATAACCCAAATTTGCGGGCCTGTACCTGTATCAATACGACCTTCGGTACCACGTTTTAAACTGTCATTGGCTTCTTTACTCAAGTTAAAACCAAAGTGCGGTAGGAAAGCGACTGTTTTTTCACGAATATATGCCGAGTTCTCACCAATACCACCCGTGAAGAACAAGCCATCAAGACGTGGTAGACCACAGCTCAGTGCGGCCAATGATTTTGCGAGGCGGTAGCAGAACACTTCAATAGCTAAAGTCGCATCTTCATTGCCTTGTTCAGAGGCTTCAATCAAAGTACGCATGTCATTTGATAGATCAGACAGGCCGAGTAAGCCCGATTGGCTATTCAACATTTTATCAATTTTATAAATGTCCCAGCCTAGGTTATTGGCAAGGAAACTATGTAAGCTTGGATCGACATCACCACTGCGTGTGCCCATTACGACACCTTCAAGTGGAGTTAAACCCATTGAGGTATCTACACTTTGTCCATTCCAAATCGCACAAGTAGAGCTACCATTGCCCAAGTGTGCAGTTAACCAGCCCCCTTGTTTAAAGCTACCTGCCAGTTCTGAACCGCGTTCAGACACATAAGCATGGCTCGTACCATGGAAGCCATAGCGACGGACATTGTGTTCAGTGTATAAGAACTTTGGCACAGCATAGCGGTAAGCATGTGCAGGCATAGTCTGGTGGAATGCTGTATCAAATACCGCCACTTGTGGTAGCTCTGGGAATAAACGCATAGTGGCGTCAATCCCAACCAAGTGCGCAGGGTTGTGTAATGGTGCAAGTGGTGTTGCTGCACGAATGCGTTCTACAATTTCTTCTGTTAAAAGCTCAGCTTTGGTCAATGTGCCGCCGTGTACTACGCGGTGACCAATGGCTTGAGGGTTATAATGTGAAAGGCGTTCTAAGATGGTTTCCAATGCTTTTTCATGATCGGCATGTGGAATAGACAATTCAAGGGGTTGACCACCCGCTGTAATACCTTTGATACGAGCGTCAGCAGAACCTAAGTTCTCAGCTAAACCGAAAATACGATCTTCACGACGTTCAGAAACGAGCGCATATTTGATTGATGAAGATCCGCAGTTAATTACTAATACTGATGTAGACACGTTTTAATACCTGATTCTAATTGAATTATCCGTCCTAGAACTGATCTTCATGCAGTACGTTCTTATGCAATCTTGATCATTTTTTATGTTGTATCATGTGTATATTTTTAGTCCTAGATAGACTTTAGGTGATTAGACTTAAGCACTATCGACCGTCTCATGAATAATAATTAAAATTTATCGGTTCATGATTTTCATTTATTCATGAAATGATGCTGAATTATTTATCAGCTTCAACCCTTTAAAAATAACACGCTATCTGCTGAAAAGAGCTGAATATATTGTGGCTTTCCTGTTTATTTTTGATATGTCGTTTTAGATCCAGACATAATCACATGCACAATCAACGTGACCATCAAAAAAAGCATGATTTCCTCTAGATTTTAAGGATTCGCAGAGGCAGAGAATGTTTAGATATAAAAAATGTTCAGCCCTTTGGAAAGAGCTGAACATAGATATTTAAAATGTGTCGGATGAGTTATTGGCGAATTTGACCATCACCAAACACAATCCATTTTTGTGAAGTCAGGCCTTCTAAGCCGACTGGGCCACGGGCATGAATTTTATCAGTTGAGATGCCAATTTCTGCACCTAAGCCATATTCAAAGCCATCGGCAAAACGGGTCGAGGCATTGATCATGACAGAACTCGAATCCACAGCGGCCAAGAACTCACGAGCTAGAGAGTAGTTTTCTGTAATGATTGAATCGGTATGGTGTGAGCCATATTTATTGATATGCTCAATCGCTTCTTCCATACCAGATACCACTTTTACCGCTAAAATTGGACCGAGGTATTCGGTGTACCAGTCTTCTTCGGTCGCCGTTTTGACTGCCGCACCTAAAATGCGCTGAGTTTCAGCACAGCCGCGCAACTCCACTTGTTTTTCAGTGTAGAGCTCAGCGACACGCGGTAAAAACTCATCTGCGACTTTTTCATCGACCAGCAAAGTTTCCATGGCATTACATACGCCGTAACGGTGAGTTTTTGCATTGAGCGCAATCGGTAGGGCTTTTTGTAGGTCAGCTTGCGCTTCAACATAAACGTGACAGTTCCCATCCAAGTGTTTAATCACAGGGACACGGGCTTCATTGCTGATACGTTCAATCAGGCCTTTGCCTCCACGTGGAACAATCACATCGACAAATTCAGTGAGTGTAATCAGTTGCCCCACGGCTGTGCGGTCTGCGGTGTTAATGACTTGAACCGCATGTTCAGGTAAACCCGCCAGTTTTAAACCGCGTTGGATGGCTTCAGCAATGGCTTTATTGGATTCGAGCGCTTCAGAACCACCACGTAAAATAATGGCATTACCAGACTTCAGTGCTAAAGAGGCGGCTTCTAAGGTCACATTTGGGCGAGACTCATAAATCATGCCAACTACGCCTAAAGGAACGCGCATCTTACCGAGCTGGATTCCTGACGGACGATAGGCCATATCGGTGATTTCACCAACAGGATCTTTGAGGCCAATCACATCTTTTAAGCCTTGCAACATGCCTTTAAAGCGTGCGGGAGACAGTTCTAAGCGATCAAGTAAAGCACTGTCTAAGTTGTTGCCGTGTGCTTTGTTCATATCTGCTTGGTTCGCCGCTAAAATAGTGGGCTCACTGTTGACTAAAGCAGTATAAATAGCTGACAACGCATTGTTTTTAGTTTCGGTAGAGGCACGCGCCAAAATACGAGAAGCTTGACGTGCTTGCTGTCCTACCGTTTGCATATATTGTTCAATCGACTCTTGCATAGCGGTTTGATCACTTAGAAATTTCACAGAAGATAGTAACAGCCTAACACTCAACCGCATAGTCTCTACATGAAAAATCCAGCGTATAGGCGGACTTATACATATTTTGAAATTGTTTTTTATCTAAAACATGATGAGCGGTTACACAATCTGTTGCGTGTAAAACAGTGCTCTGTATAGAATGAATTTTAGGACATGAAGTCCTTGCATAATTATTACAACACTGAACACCCTGTTATCGTTGACAGGCGTGATCGTGCATTTCTTGCAAAACAAAAAGTATAGGCAAGAGTAGAGGGAAGGAACATGAATTCTATGATTCAAAGGGATGCCGAGCTGTATGACGCTAATTTACGCTTAGGTTTTTTTGATGTTTACCATCGTAACAGCTTTAAAGAACCTGCACGAACCACATG
This sequence comes from Acinetobacter sp. CAU_H_29a_1, assembly GCF_058599505.1. Taxonomy (NCBI): domain Bacteria; kingdom Pseudomonadati; phylum Pseudomonadota; class Gammaproteobacteria; order Moraxellales; family Moraxellaceae; genus Acinetobacter; species Acinetobacter sp. CAU_H_29a_1. Next base: position 3,001,374 of record NZ_CM178655.1, on the reverse strand, counting down.
GATTGAGGGCTGGAAAGTCGAATACATGGCGATTGCTCGGCCAGAGTCATTCCATCGCACTCCTATCGTGATTATTGGTGGGGCGTTTCAAAACTTTAATTCCTACAAATACTGTGTTGAGCAACTGCTCGATGCCGGTCCGATTGTCCTGATTGATCTGCCTTCAATGGGTGCCAATCAACAAATTCGTAATATCGATACGGGCTTGTCTGCAGGAACATTAGAACTGGGTGATCTCGCGAAAATGCTCGGTGTTTGGTTCGACATTGAAGGATTAGACAAAGTTTCAGTGATGGGCATGTCACTGGGCTCAGTGGTGGCATCTTGTCTGGCCGATCAACGACCAGAGCTGATTGACCGTATGATTTTAATGGGCGTTATGCAAAAGACCCGTAAAAGCTGGCGGATGTTGCTGGAGGAATCGTTACATTTAATGCGTGAACAACGCATGGATGAGTTTGGTCAGGCAGTGATTTTGTATTTGGTCAATCATGCCAAAATGGATAAAACCAGAATGTCACCCACAGCCAAGCGTTTGTTCTTCAGACAGATGGCGGAGTTTACCGCAACAGAACAAGAGCGCTATGAAATCAACTGCAATCGTTTGCTTCGCCTCACCGATGTGCCGATTCCACAGTGTAAAGTCTTGGTGGCCTGTGGCCAATATGACAGTTTTACTTTGCCACATGAAAATGCCAATTTTGCATTGCAATGTCCTGACATGGAATATGCGCAAATTGCCAATGCAGACCATGTGCCACAGCTACAACGCCGTAAAGAAACCATGCATTTGTTTGCGACGTTTCTGAAGGACGAGTCCATTCAACACTTAGACGGGATTATCCCCTTTAGTCGAGCACAAATGTTGGAAATGGAGCGCCGTGGTGAAGAGCGGGTTCAGATTCAACACCCTGAAACCTTTTTAAGCTATCGCCATTCGGATTTGGTGATTGCGACAGAAGTGATGGATTTGAACTACTTTGGGGTGCTTTTACGTTTTGAGTCAGACTTGGCTGCTGTGGCGGCTAAATATCCGCGTGATTTAGCTTTGCACTTGAGCGATGACGAAGGCGAGTTTCAGATTGAATGTTTAATTTTTGCCGAAGATGGACCGCACCTTCGTGCCTTATTTAAACATGGCAGTTTTGAACTCGCGGAGCGACTGCTTCGCTTTGTGGGGCGTCAGAAACAAGAACAGACGTTGCTCGAAGCCGTGAGTTAAGTGAAAGTCAAAAATAAAAAACAGCGTGTCATCGCTGTTTTTTTATGGGGACTAAGTTTATTGCTCGGGTTGATTGGGCTTTTGCCATTGGCTATGTATCAACCAGACCAAGTCGCCTAAGTGATCCTGCTGATCTAAGTTTGAAGTGTCAGACTGAGTGCTATTGAAAGCTAAAGTGGGTTGGTGAACGGTAACAGTGTGGAAGCCTACTTGTTTGAAAAACTGAGCCGCTTCAGGCGGACTGACAAAGTGAAAGCCAAAGGCGCTACGAGACATCCATTTTAAAAGCTTGCTACTGCTCCAGATAAAATTAGCCAGCTTATTTTTCACAGGTTCAGGGTAGAGGTCAGTCAGATAATATAACTGATCAAACTGCTGTCCGTATTGGACAATGCCTTGTAACAGTTGAGCGAGCATGTTTTTGCTAAAGTAGTTGATCAGACCTTCACTCACCACCACCAAAGGGCGGTTTGGGTCAAACACCTCAAAGGCACGGGCAAAATCTGCGCTAAATAAGTCGGCGGAGAGAACCGTTGGACTGGTCTGATCGATCTGTTTTAAGGCCTGAGTTTTCATTTGTGCCATGTCTGGTAAGTCGAGTTCACGATAGTCAATCTCAGGATACTGTTGGCGAAAGCTCCAGCCGCGTGGGGACAGGCCACTGGCAATTTCTAAAACTTGTAAGTTTGGATGCTGCTGGATTAGTGTGCTGAGGTGATCATCAATCATTTGATGACGCTGTTTTAAGGTCGTGCGCATACTGCCACCGACATATTTCTCAGCCCAGCTTTCGAGTGGATGCACCAGTTTGGCCAGTAACTTCCCTTTGCGGGTGGCAAATACAGGATGTGAGATGCCCATGCTATACCAAATATAGCCTGTATAGTGTGCAGTAAAAGAGATGTGGCGATGAGCCGATAAAGCATCTGTCATGGTATCCGTACCTGATATTTTGTTGTTTTAGCGTTGTTGTTTGGGCAATGCAGAGCAAGCCTGTTGATTTATTTTGAGTTTATCATAATGAAAAAAGGACATCTTGTGATGTCCCTTTGTCCGAAATATCGCGGTTGAAATGGTCAAAGATGAAGTGCTTAACTTAATCTAAACAGTTCCACTTGGTCGCGTACTTTGGCCCAATCTTCACCTAAATGCAGTGTCGATTGAACGCTGATATTTGGAATCTGACCACGCATGCGTTCTAAGCGAGCTTGGTTTGGCAGCGCCAGTTGGTTGATTCCCTCCAAGGCTACACATGCGGATGCTCGGTCATTACACACCAGTCCCATGTCACAGCCTGCATGGAGTGCGGCTTGAATGCGGGAATCTGCACCACCTGCAACACATGCGGCCTGCATGCTTAAATCATCTGAGAATAAGACACCATCAAAGCCCAGTTGCTGACGTAGCACGGTTTGAATCCAATACGGCGAAAAACCTGCTGGGTTTGGATCGACTTGGTCATAAATTACATGGGCAGGCATGAGTGCGTCTAACTGCGGCATCAGTTTGATAAAGGTTTGCATATCTTTGGCATAAATTTCATCATACGTGCGTGAGTCGATGGCTGCTGCGACATGTGAGTCTGCTTTGACTGAACCATGACCGGGGAAATGTTTGCCTGTTGATGCCATGCCTGCGGCTTTCATCCCTTTTAGGAATGCACTGGCCAGCGGTACGATGTCTTGAATATTTTTGGCAAAGCCACGGTCACCAATCACATCACTGATGTCATTGAGGTCGAGTACAGGGGCAAAGCTAAAGTCGATACCGACGGCAAGAACTTCTGTTGCCATCAACCAGCCAGATTGTTCTGCCAAGCTTAAGGCTTTTTCAGGTTCGCTTAAGAATAGCTCGCCAAACTTACCCATTGCTGGAAGTAGGCTAAAGCCCTGTTTTAAGCGTTGAACGCGTCCGCCTTCTTGATCGACAGCAATCAAAATATCAGGACGAATTCGGCGCATATGGTCGGTGAGGGCGCGAACTTGTGCAGGAGATTCAATATTTCGTCCAAATAAAATCATGCCACCGACTTGCGGTGCTTGTAATAGTGCAATATCTTCTTGAGTAAGTTCTGTGCCTGCGATGTCGAGCATCAATGCGCCAATCATATTGGGTGTCCGTATTTGATTTTTTGGTCAGTGACTGTTTTGGCTCTGAAATGAGAGCGAAACAGGTCGTCGAAAACAATACCCGAATTTTGCAATGATTTGCTACATTTTGTCAGCACAGATTATGATAAAACTACACGACATAAACAGATTAAGTTGTTTAAGATTTTGAATATTCTCAATTCATGTCGAAAAATGACATTGTAATTTTGGTCAAAAACCAAGGAACTAAGAATTATTTATGAAACTTCAAACCATTGCTTGTGCGGTTGCAATTGCAACGGGTGGATTCTTTTTCACTCATGCCATTAATGAAGCCATTGCAGCGACTGAAACTACCGCTGTAACCAAACAAGCTATTGTTCCGTCGCAGGAGCAGGCTTTGGTGTCTCGTCAACTGGCGACCTTGGTTGACCGTCAACATTATCTCAATCAACGTTTAGATGCGAAAACATCGGCGCGTATTCTCGATTTCTATCTGGACAGTTTAGATCCAGACCATTCGCTGTTTCTTGCCTCTGAAGTAGAGAGTTATAAGCGTAAATATGGCTCAAACTTAGGTGCGGCTTTAAAAGCAGGGGACTTAAGTGGACCGTATGCGATTCATGCACAGTATCGAGATCGTTTGACCCAGTTTTATACCTATATGCTGGATGAGCTGAAAAAGCCGCAGAACTTAAAACAAGCCAATGTTTATATCGAAACGGATCGTGAAAAGGCACCGTATTTTGCCAATGAAGCGGCGCAGCGTCAGCATTGGAACAAAATGTTGGTTTCGCAGCTGATTAATTTGACCATTAGCAAAGAAGAAGAGTTGGCGAAGCAAAAAGCGCTTAAAGCCAACCCAGAATTGGCCAATGGACAAGATCTCACTAGCTCGGAAGATTTAACCCCAGTACAAACCTTAACCAAGCGTTATATGCGCCAGTTAGAACGTATTTCACGGGTGAAAAGTGATGATGTGTTAGACAAAACACTCAATGCGATGACGCTTACCTATGATCCGCACAGTAACTATTTCCCACCTGTCGATGCAATGGAATTGAACCGCCAGACGACTTTGCAGCTTGAAGGGATTGGGGTGTCGATTCGACCTGAACGGGGCAATGAAGACTACACCAAAATCGAAACCATTGTGGAAGGTGGTCCAGCGAGCAAGTCAGGACAGGTGAAGTCGGGTGACCGCATCATTGGTGTGGCACAAGATGGCGAAAAAATGGTGGATGTCATCGGTTGGCCGAGCAATGAAATTGTGGGTTTAATCCGTGGTAAACGTGGTACCAAAGTCACCATACGGTTACTCGGTTCAGGTGCGCCGATGAGCCAAGCACGTAATGTGACCATTACCCGTGACGTCATTCAAGAAGAAGATGCTGGGGTACGTTCACGTACCGTGAATGTAACGCGTGATGGACAACAATACACCTTTGGTTTGATTGAAATTCCGTCTTTCTATTTGAACTATCGTGCACGTCGTGCGGGCACAGAATATCGCTCTGTATCTGAAGATACCAACAATGCGCTGAAAACTTTAGCGGCCAAGAATGTCTCAGGGATTATTATCGACTTACGTAATAACCCAGGGGGTTCGCTTGAAGAAGTGGCTCGCATGCTTGGACAGGTGATTAAGTCAGGTCCTGTGGTGCAAATTCGAGATGGTAATGGCAATGTGAGCGTTTTCGAAGACGATGACAATGGTGCGCAAACCTATGCGGGTCCATTGGCAGTGATGGTGAATTTAGCATCTGCATCTGCAAGCGAAATTTATTCTGCTGCGATTCAAGACTATGAACGTGGCATTGTGATTGGTAGCACCACCACAGGTAAAGGAACCGCACAAGTTCAGCTCGACAACTTGGCGCATGGTCAAGCGACACTAACGCAACGTAAGTTTTACCGTGTAACGGGTGGCAGTACGCAGAACAAAGGCGTGATTCCAGACGTGAAGCTGGTAGATATTTACAATGAAGAGTTTGGTGAGCGTAAAGCGAAAAATGCGCTTGAATGGGATACGATTCCAACTGCGCCGTTTAAACGTGAAGGCAGTATCACACCGTATGTAAAACGTTTAGGTGAGCTGTCGCAAGCACGCGTTAAAGTCGACCCGCAGTTTAACTATCTTGAACAGCGTAAAGACATCTCGAAAAAGACCGAAGATCAAAAACGTGTGGTTTTAGATATTGATCAACGTAAAGCTGAATTGTTGGCACTGGAAAAACAGACTTTAGACTCGGAAAACAAGCGCCGTCAGATTGCAGGACAAAAGCCTTATGCAAACTGGGAAAGCTATCAAGCTTCTATGGAAGCTTTGGTTGAAGCACGCGCTAAAATGAAAGCGAATCAACGTCCTGCATTGCCTGAAGAGGAAGCATTTGTGACTGAATCTGCAAATGTCTTGTTAGATTATGCCAAGTTGCAAAAAGGCACTGCAAAATAGTTTAATCTCTGACGCAATGTATTAAAAAGCCAGTTTCGACTGGCTTTTTATTTAAATTGTGATTCAAAACACAAATGTGGGATTGGCAGGCTGCCAAAGCAATCTGCTAGGTAAAATAAATCTATAAATTCTAATGATATCTCTGTGATTTTTTCTTGACCTGAACCTGTTTGTATAAGATTCTTAATCGGGTAGTAATGCTTTTCGCCTTTGATAAAAAGGATATAAATGAAGAAAAAGAGAATAGGACTTACGCACTATTATTTATAGATTCTCTGTGGTAGCAGATGATTTTTATCGAGAATAAAGTCATCAATGAAGTTTTTGATAACTGGTCTAAATAATTTCTTCTGCCAACGATATACATTTTCAAAGATCCGCTCAAACTGGTTCTTTTGTATCTCGACGTAGGCCATCAAGGCTGAAAAAATATGATTCAAAATCAGTTTAGATCGTCTTACTTGAAACTTTTCAATATGACAAACCTGTTTAATCACCCGGTGATATTGCTCTATTTTCCAATGACTTGAATGTAATTCATGAAAACCCTCAAAGGACAATAAATCATCTTCATCTTGATGCACAATATAAAACCTCTGCTGTTCTTTTAACTGAGTCTTAAATAATTGTACAAAGCCAAAATCTTTGAGCCAGACCACTTGACCCTGATGGAAATTTGGCAATAAACGCAGTTGAAACCATTGTCCTTTTTCTGGGGAAACCTTACGGTTACAGTCGATACCAAACATAAATCGAATACCATATTTTCTTATGGTTTTTAGATTTCCAGTCGATGAATACCAACTATCACCTGTAATAAATTGAATCTTTGCACCCCAACTGAGTACTTCACTTAACATATCCATAAAGTAATCATTCTTGGTTTTACTTTCAGATTTGTCATAAATTCGGAAATTAATTGGAATATTTTGACCATTCTGATCTGTCGCATACAAGGTAATGAGATTAATACCCTTGACGGATCGGTGGTGTTTGCCTGACCAAAAATAGCTAACCAAGTCCATATGTTGACTATAGGGTTTATCTAAAACAGTATCATCAATACTGACTATAAGTTTATTATTATCAATATGTTGAATTGCTTCTTGATATAGGTCGTGAGGTGTGTAGTCTTCACGTTCTAGAAAGCGATTTACACTATCATGCGAGATGTTATAAGTCTCGGCAAGTTGTGTGCAGCTAATAGAGTTCGGTTCTGTCATGAGAAAGCCCATATAAATGGGTAATGTACAAGTTGCTGTAGAAGCATGTTTAATTCGTCTGATCACAGATACTTTATAAAGTATTTTAATACTTTTTTGAATCCGTCAATGCGTAAGTCCTAGAGAAATTAATACGGACATTTTATATGATGCATGTGCATTACGATTTTAGTTTGGTATTAGGTTCAATTGTTGTGGCATTGTTGGCGTGTTTTTTTGCAGTGTCGACCGAACGCTTATTATTTCGTGCTTGGCGTAAAAAATTTCAAACAGCGCTCATTTTACTCAGTAGTTTTTTCTTAGGCTGTGCCATTTGGGCCATGCATTTTGTGGGCATGTTGGCTTGTGATTTGCCGACGCATAGTTATTTTGACCCTGCACTGACAATTCTTTCTTTTTTTATTGCTTTTATTGCATCTGTTTTTTCAATTTGGTTGACCACGCGTCAGACCTTACCTTTTTTAAGATTGGTTTTGGGGTCGGTATTGATGGGGCTTGGTATTTCGGGCATGCATTATACTGGCATGATGGGTCTGATTATTGAGGGCTATCAGAGTGTTTACGATCCCTTGCTGACAGTTTTCTCTATTTTACTTGCCATCAGTGGCTCGGGTTTAACCTTTTGGCTGATCTTTAAATATAAAAGTGCGGTCAGCAAAAAACTGTTGTACCAATGGTATGTTGCAGGGATGATGGCCTTGACCATCGTAAGTATGCATTATACTGGTATGCTTGCAGTCTCGTTCTATCCAACCAATAGTGACAAACTGGTCATGACCCTTGAAGCAGGTCAAAGCATCGTTTTATTTGTTGTTATCTTTATTACCTGTTTGATTTTGGTGGCAGCATTTGTTGTTGCGGTGCTGGAGCAGCGTTTAGAAGAGCGCAATATTCAACTTTCTCTGGCCAATAAAGAGCTGGCAAATCAGGCTGTACAGGACAATTTAACCAAGCTGCCCAATCGATTGTATTTGGCGGAATACGCCCATTTTTTGTTTACAGATCAACGCTTCCGCAATGAAAGCATTGCCTTTTTATATATCGATTTAGACCGCTTTAAAGCCGTAAATGATGTCTTTGGGCATCATGTTGGGGATCAATTATTGGTTCAACTGACCACACGAATTCATCGTCACTTAAGTAAAAATGAAAAAATTCTCAGAATTGGTGGGGATGAGTTTCTGATGGTGCTGGAGCAGGCCACTCCTGAGCAAGCGTGCCAAATGGCGGAGCACGTGCTGGAGTTGATTCAAGATAGCTTTTTGATTGCGGGTAAAGAAATCAATGTGTCTGCGAGTATTGGTATTGCGATGTATCCCGAACATGGTAGTAATTTGCAAGATTTATTGATTAATGCCGATGCAGCGATGCTGACCTCAAAATATCAGGGACGAAATACCTATTCTATTTTTAACTACAGCTTTGACCAACAAGAAGCGAAAAGCCAAACTAAGCTGATCAATGACTTATATAAAGCAGTAGAAGAACAACAGTTTGTTTTGTATTACCAGCCTAAATTTACCATCCAAGATCAACGGATTTGTGGAGTCGAGGCGTTGATTCGCTGGAAGCATCCGACTTTAGGCTTGCTGACCCCCAATATGTTTATTAAAGGCGCGGAGAAAACGGGACTGATCATCCAAATGGGGTATTGGGCTTTGGAGCAAGCATGTAAACAACTGCAAATCTGGGAACGAGAGAAAATTGAACTGTATCCAATTGCTGTGAATTTATCGGCGGTGCAGTTTGAGCATAAGCATTTATTTAATAATCTTGAGCATCTTTTTGATAAATACAAAGTCAATCCAAATCATTTAATTATTGAAATCACTGAAAGTACGGCCATGCACCATATCGAAGCTAGCATTCGTACCTTACAGCGTTTACGTGAAATGGGGATTCGTTTGGCGATTGATGACTTTGGGACAGGACATTCTAGCTTTTTATATTTAAAAAACCTACCTGTAGATGAGTTGAAGATTGATCGCGGTTTTATTCATGAGCTGACTGTTGGCTCAAAAGATGAAATGATCTTAGAAAGTATTGTTCATCTAGCGATTCGCTTAGGCTTAGTCGTGACGGCAGAAGGTGTAGAAAGTCCTTTGCAAATGGAAATTTTATCGCGTTTAGGCTGTCAGCAATTACAAGGCTATTTGTTGGGTATGCCTATGGATGTTAAGCGCTTAGAAGAGTTTGAGTATACGTCGTCAACTTATTTCAATTAAGCGATATCTACAATTTGTGCCGATGGCTGATCGCTTTTATGGTGATGTAATTCAGTTGAGAGTCTAATAAAAAATAAGCAGTGTTCGCAAAATCCTCTATCTAGTGATATCGGCTTTTTATGCATTCTTTAGAATCTATTCGTTTTAGTGTCCTGTTGTCCGTATACCAAGCTGTTCAGTTCAAAACATTGGGAACAATTTGGAATTAAATAATTATGGTTAGAGTCGTTACTAAGGTTGGTGATGTTTTTCTGTAAAGTTGGATAATGAGGTGAAAAAATATTTCCAGCTCATTGCTTTTGATTTAACACAATTAAATAGTGATGTGATCAGAGCATTTAAAAAAGTATACCCTATCCATGCAACTCCTACATTATTGGATATCGTTAGTGATGATGTCGATTTTTATGCACATTGCGTCACTAAATTTGGCATAAAAATGAATCTTTGGGAGAAAGTTGGAAACATATCTGATGTGGGTGGAACTTCTACAATATTATTCAGAGACACAGATGATTATGGTGTTATGGTAGGGGAAGAACCAATAAAAATTTCTCACAATTGGTTTGTATGGCACATTAATGATGATAAATTTACTTATGTTGGAAACCTAGAGGGAGAAAACCGTAAAGCAGAAATAGGTGTGGTTATGCCCCCTTTGGCTATAGTAGAACGTATAAAAACAGGGAAATATAGCTTCGTATATCCAGAGTTTGAATGAAGTTTATAAAATGGCCTCAGATTAGGCTTAAACAAGATAAAATAATGCTTGATGTATGAGGGGCAACGGAAGTTTTACTCCGAGTTGTCATTGGATGCAGCGTGATTAAGTGTATGTTCAGATCGGATCAAACAATGTTTCTGTACATCTAAGTTGTAGCTGATAGCGCTGTAGCGTTCTATTCTTATCCTCTACCAGAGCGGGAAAGCATCCGAATTGACGACGAATGCGATGTACTGCGCTGGTGGGTTAAGGGAAAATTATCAATAAAATCTCATTCATAAATCTGCTACAATTGCGCCAATTTTAAGTTATCACTTTACGGGTTGGATACACATTTATAAGTGTGTACAAAACCGTGTACCTATTGAAGATTTCCCTTATGTTTAAAGATCAATTAGCTAGAGAAGTAGCGGCTCGTAGAACTTTTGCTATTATTTCCCACCCCGATGCTGGTAAGACCACCATGACAGAAAAATTGCTGTTGTGGGGACAAGCCATTCAGATTGCTGGTATGGTGAAAAGCCGTAAATCGGACCGTGCTGCGACTTCAGACTGGATGGAAATGGAAAAAGAACGTGGTATTTCGATCACCACCTCTGTCATGCAGTTTCCCTTTAAAGACAAGATGATCAACCTGCTGGATACGCCGGGACACGAAGATTTCTCTGAAGATACGTATCGTACCTTAACGGCGGTCGATTCAGCTTTGATGGTAATTGATGGTGCAAAAGGTGTTGAAGATCGTACCGTGAAACTGATGGAAGTGTGTCGTATGCGTGACACACCAATCATTTCATTTGTGAACAAAATGGACCGTGAAATCCGTGAGCCTTTAGAGCTGTTGGATGAAATTGAAAATGTTCTCAAAATCAAATGTGTGCCGATCACTTGGCCGCTTGGTACAGGTCGTGACTTCGCTGGGGTGTTTAACCTGATCGAAGAGAAGTTTTATGTGTATAAAGCAGGTTTTGGTTCAACCATTACTGAAATCGAAGTCCGTGATGGTTATGACTATCCAGACTTACGTGAAAAAGTCGGTGAGCTGGCTTGGGCGGCATTTGAAGAGTCTCTAGAGTTGGTGCAAATGGCCAATGAGCCTTTAGACCGCACAGAGTTCCTTGCGGGTCGTCAAACGCCTGTATTGTTTGGTACAGCATTAGGTAACTTTGGTGTAGACCATGTGTTAGATGCATTTAGTAATTATGCACCTGAACCTAAAGCACACCCAACAGAAAATCGTTTGGTTGAAGCGACTGAAGAAGGTTTTACTGGCTTTGTTTTTAAAATTCAAGCCAATATGGACCCGAAACACCGTGACCGTATTGCCTTTATGCGTATTTGTTCAGGAAAATATGAAAAAGGTTTGAAAATGAAGCATGTGCGTCTAGATAAAGATGTGCGCATTAGTGATGCTTTGACTTTCTTAGCCGGTGATCGTCAGCATCTAGAAGAGGCATGGCCGGGCGACATTATTGGTTTACATAACCACGGTACGATTCAAATTGGCGATACTTTTACATCAGGTGAAAAACTACAATTTACGGGTATCCCGCACTTCGCCCCTGAAATGTTCCGCCGTGTACGTTTGAAAGATCCATTGAAATCGAAGCAGTTACAAAAAGGCTTAAAAGAACTTTCAGAAGAAGGTGCAACACAGGTCTTCATGCCGCAAAATAGCAATGACTTGATTGTCGGTGCGGTAGGTGTGCTTCAGTTTGAAGTGGTGGCATACCGTTTGAAAGAAGAATACAAAGTCGACTGCGTCTACGAGCCTGTGAGCATTAACACTGTGCGCTGGGTGTCATGTGATGATGACAAAAAATTCAATGAATTTAAGAAAAAAGCACATGATCAATTATCGGTAGATGGTGGTGGTCACTTGACCTACTTGGCACCGAGTCGTGTGAACTTACAACTGATGCAAGAGCGCTATCCAGACATCGTGTTCCGCAATACCCGCGAACACTAATCGGGATGTTAAAAAATAAAACAGCTTCTTCGTGAAGCTGTTTTATTATGCAAGATACTTTATTTTAATCATGAATTTCATGGAAGACGCATGTTGCAGAAACAGGCTATTTATACAATATTGGTGAGTTTGACTGTCTTATTGACGGCATGTGACTCCTCTAAACAATCTGAAACAGACGCAGATGCCAAAAGCTCGGTATTTAAAACAGAGCAGGCTGAAGTGTTACCATATTTAAATATTCAGCAACAAGCGGCTGATATTGCACAACCGTTTTGTGAAACCAAGAATTGTATTGAATTAGATCTGCAAAGCTTAACAACGGCAGATCCGTGGTTAAACCAATGGATTGCCAAAAGTCAGGCTCGAGTGATTCAAGATCAGATTGGCTTAAAACAAGACATGAGCTTACAGCAAGCCATTAATGCCTATGTGAAAAAGTCGGATACATGGCAAGCTGAATTCAAGGGCAATAAGGCTTATAGCTTGGCGATGTATACGCGTATACCGTATCAGCGCAATCAGTTTGTATTGATGCAAATTGGGGTTGATACCAATCAAGAGAATGTAAATGTTAAGGAACGTTATTATTTCTTTGTTGCGGATCGTAAAAACCAAAAAGCGGTGGCATTATTAGATTTAATTCACCCGAAACAGCAGCTGGCGATGAATGTGTTGGTGCAAAAAGCGTATCAAGACTGGTTGAAGAAACAAGAACCTGAAGTGCGAAAATCTGCACCAGCGAAGTTGTACTGGGGGCAAGCAGATTGGTTTTTTGACCAAGAGGGCATTGGTTTACACTATCGGACTCATGAGATTGTAAAAGATGGCACTCAGCTTGATATTTATTTGACGAAAGCACAAACTCAACAGGTATTAAAAGCCGATGTCTATACCCAGTTGTTTTAGTGCATTGGCCAAAGCAAGAGCTGGCTTCACAAGGTAATAGGTTATTTATGTTAAAAAGCAAAACAATATTGACAATCAGCGTACTTGCAGCTGCCATCAGTTTGACAGCCTGCCAACCAAAAGATAAAGAGCCTCAAACTCCTGCAACGCAAACCACAGCGGCTTCAGAGGCAGAAACAGCCTTAAAGCTGGTCGGTGACACAGAAAAATTACAATTCGAATTACCTGAGTGTGATGGCAATGCTTGCCCTGAATTAAACATTGATCGTTTGCAAAGTAATCAAGCATTTATTGATGATTTTATTGATCAACAAATTGTGAAAGATCTCTCGCAGATTATTGATATTTCGCCGATGCATAGCAGTTCTGATACCACGGCATCAAGTGCGGTGGCGGCAAGTTCTGAACCTGCAGTAGTGGGCCAAGTCATCACCCCTAAACTGAAACTAGAGAAACAAGTTCAACCTTATTTGGCTGCTTTTCTGGGTTTAGACCAAGAGTTGAAAGCCTTAAGTTCGAACCATCAAATTAGTTTGATGATTAAGCCGAAAATTCTAAATGCCAAAGATCCTTTGGCCACGGTGGTATTGAACACCAGCAGCTACTTAGGCGGTGCACATGGTTCATCGTCACAGCATTATTATAATTTTGACTTGAAGCAGCAAAAGCTGGTGAGTTTGGATGATCTATTGTTGCCGAATCAGAAGGCGGCGTTAAATAGAGTAGCGCATGAAGCCTTTCGTGCTTGGATCGTCGACTCTAAGTTAGCGACCAATGTCGATGAATATGAGCAAGCGTGGAAGTTTAGTTTGAGTAACAATTATTACTTGGGTACTGAAGGTCTAATTTTGCAATATGGCGAGTATGAAATTGGTCCTTATGTGGTGGGTTTACCACGCTTAACTCTTGGTTATGATCAACTCCAGAAAATTTTAAAGCCTGAGTATTTACCCAAAGCCAAACAGAGCGCACAGGCTGCTTCAGAAGCCAAGAGTTAATCAAGCATGAGCTTGCCTCTGTTCGACACCCATACTCACTTTGATGTTGCCGATTTTGATACTGATCGGCAACATTTGGCCGAACAAGCAAAACGTGTTGGGGTAGAGGCACTGGTCCTTATTGGTTTTCTTGAATCACGATTTGATGCGCTGATTCAGACACATCAGCAATTAAAAAGCTGGGAGAATGTTCCATGCTCTTATCTTGCCCCAGGTTTACATCCGTTTTATATCGAACAGCATCAGACTGAACATTTACAGCGTTTAGAACAGGTTTTGCAGCAGCAGGACTGCGTAGCTGTGGGTGAAATTGGTTTAGACACCTTTTTAAAAGAGCATAAACAGCCTGCACTTTTCGCCAAGCAGCAATCTTATTTTTCCGCACAACTGGAACTTGCTCAGCAATATCAAAAACCTGTGTTATTGCATATTCGCAAAGCACATGCAGAAAGCATTGCTATTTTAAAAGCCCAAAAATTCAAATTTGGTGGTATCGCTCATGCCTTTAGTGGTGGGGTGGAAGAAGCCAAGGTCTTGGTCAAACTCGGTTTTAAAATAGGGGTAACAGGACAAATCACCAATCCAAATGCCAAAAAATTGCATCAAGTGGTGCAAGCACTTGGTAGCGAACATTTGGTGATTGAAACGGACTGTCCAGATATGACACCGTTGTGTTGTCAAACATCGACCGAGCATCCCACCCGCAATACACCGGTAAATTTACCTTATGTTTTGGAGAGTCTCGCACAGACACTGGATCAGTCTGAGCGGTCGTTAGCAACTCAACTCTGGCAGAACTCATTGGCTGCGTTGCATTTAAAATTTTAGAAGAATAAGACAATAATCTCGATAAAAATAAGATAACCAAAAGGGAACACATTCTTTTCTAAACAGGCTTACATTAAAGAAAGAACATCATAATAAATACATTCGCCAATATTGGGAGGGCAACCGAATGGCCAGATATAGCAAAATCAATAGTTTCAATGCATTACAAACACTCACGGTGGGTGAAAAATCCTATCAAATTTTTAACCTCCCTCAAGCCGCCCAAACATTGGGTAATATTGATCATTTACCCAAGTCTTTAAAGGTCTTACTCGAAAATTTACTCCGTTTTGAAGATCAAAAAAGTGTAAAAGTAGAGCATATTCAAGCCCTAGTCGATTGGCAAAAAACTAGAAGCTCTGATCAAGAAATTCAATATCGGCCTGCACGTGTGTTGATGCAGGATTTCACAGGGGTTCCCGCCGTGGTTGACTTGGCTGCCATGCGTGCCGCAATGGCACAAGCGGGTGGCGATCCGAATTTGATAAATCCCTTATCCCCTGTCGATTTGGTGATTGATCATTCCGTGATGGTCGATCATTTTGCAGATAAAGATGCCTTTGCTGAAAATGTCGAAATTGAAATGCAACGCAATGGTGAGCGCTATCAATTTCTACGCTGGGGACAATCGGCCTTTAATAACTTTAGCGTTGTCCCGCCCGGTACAGGAATTTGCCACCAAGTCAATTTAGAGTATCTGGCTCAAGCGGTATGGTTGGGGGAGGATGAGGGACAAACTTTTGCGTTCCCTGATACCTTGGTGGGAACAGATTCGCATAACACCATGATCAATGGCTTAGGCGTGCTCGGTTGGGGTGTTGGCGGGATCGAAGCTGAAGCGGCGATGCTCGGGCAGCCTGTATCCATGTTGATTCCTGAAGTGATCGGTTTCAAACTCACAGGAAAACTCAATGAAGGCATTACCGCAACAGATTTGGTTCTAACCATCACACAAATGCTACGCCAAAAAGGCGTGGTTGGTAAATTTGTTGAATTCTATGGCGATGGTTTGGCCGACTTGCCTTTGGCTGACCGCGCCACTATTGCCAATATGGCCCCTGAATATGGTGCAACCTGTGGTTTCTTCCCCATTGATGACGTGACCTTGGACTATCTAGCGTTGACAGGTCGTGAGCAACAACGGATTGATTTGGTTGAAGCGTATAGTAAAGCGCAAGGCCTGTGGCGAAATGCAGGTGATGAACCCGTTTTTACCGATACGTTGAGCTTGGACATGAGCACAGTGCAGGCCAGTTTGGCAGGCCCTAAACGTCCGCAAGATCGTGTCTTGCTAGCAGATGTACCTAAAACTTTTCATGATTTGATGGAACTAACGCTAAAGCCCGCCAAAGAGGCGAAAGAGCGTTTAGAAAATGAAGGTGGTGGCACAGCTGTTGAAGCTAAAAAAGCTAATCTACCGCATGAGGAGCCATCTTGCACCATTGATGGAAAATCCTACCCCTTGAACCATGGTGATGTGGTCATTTCAGCCATTACCTCATGCACCAATACTTCCAATCCCAGCGTGATGTTAGCCGCGGGACTTCTTGCCAAAAAAGCCATTGAAAAAGGCCTACAGCGTAAACCGTGGGTGAAAAGTTCGCTTGCACCTGGTTCTAAAGTAGTGACCGACTATTTGGCTGCGGCAGGTTTAACACCGTATTTGGATGAGTTGGGTTATAACTTGGTTGGCTATGGCTGTACCACGTGTATCGGCAACTCTGGACCACTGCCTGAACCGATTGAAGAAGCCATTCAGTGCCATGATCTCAATGTCGCTTCAGTGCTTTCAGGCAACCGTAACTTTGAAGGGCGTGTGCATCCTCTGGTGAAAACCAACTGGTTGGCTTCGCCACCTTTGGTGGTGGCTTATGGTTTGACGGGCAATATCCGTACAGACCTGACCACGCAACCGATCGGCCTCGGCAAAGATGGGCAAGCAGTCTACTTGAAGGATATTTGGCCGAGTCAGGCTGAAATTGATCATGCGCTACAGAGCGTAAATACCGCGATGTTCCATAAAGAATATGCCGCAGTATTTGATGGTGATGCAGCATGGCAGGAGATTCAGATTCCTCAAAGTCAGACCTATGCTTGGCAAGAGAATTCAACCTATATTCGCCACCCGCCATTTTTTGAAGAGATAGGTAAGCCACCGAAACCGATTACCAATATTGAACAGGCACGTATTTTGGCTGTGCTTGGAGACTCGGTCACCACCGATCATATTTCCCCAGCGGGTAATATCAAGAAAGACAGCCCCGCAGGACGCTATTTGCAACAGCAAGGGGTTGAACCCAAAGACTTTAACTCTTACGGGTCTCGACGTGGGAACCATGAAGTGATGATGCGAGGCACTTTTGCCAATATCCGCATTAAAAATGAAATGCTCGGTGGAGAAGAAGGTGGAAACACGATCTATATTCCAACAGGAGAAACCTTGCCGATTTATGATGCCTCTATGTTTTATCAGCAGCAACATACGCCGTTAATCATTATTGCTGGGAAAGAGTATGGCACAGGCTCATCACGTGACTGGGCTGCCAAAGGCACGAACTTATTGGGGGTTAAAGCGGTGATTGCCGAAAGTTTTGAACGAATTCACCGTTCGAATTTGGTTGGTATGGGAGTATTGCCATTGCAATTTGTCGATGGACAAACGCGCCAATCCTTAAACTTGACAGGTCGTGAAGTACTTTCGATTCATGGATTATCGGATGATATTCAGCCGCATCAAACTTTGGATATTCAGGTGCTTCGAGAAGATGGCAGCCAAGACCAATTTACAGTGTTGTGCCGTATTGATACCTTGAATGAGGTGGAATACTTTAAAGCTGGCGGTATTTTGCATTATGTACTGCGTAATTTAATTGCAGCCTAATCTCAATGAAATAAAGCCCTGTCAGTAGCAGGGCTTTATTGTTTGTAGCGATACATTCAATCCAAGGTCGTATTCAGGTAAAATGAACATGATTTTACCGATATAGATGTACGCATGACTGATCTGCAACATGATGAATATGACCGCCGTTTTGCTGGTGTAGCCAAAATTTATGGAGACGAGGCCTTTTCATATTATGAAAAAAGTCATGTCATGGTGATCGGAATTGGTGGTGTAGGTTCGTGGGCAGTAGAGGCTTTAGCGCGTACAGGCGTTGGAGAATTAACACTGGTTGATATGGACTCAATTGCGGCTTCGAATGTTAACCGTCAATTGCCAGCCATGAGCTCAACCTTGGGTCATGAAAAAATTGAAGTGATGGCCGAACGTTGTCGATCCATCAATCCACGGATCAAAATCAATTTGATCGATGACTATTTAACCCCAGAAAATGTCAAAGAAATTTTAGAACATCGACCAGACTTAATTTTAGATTGTATTGATGACGTCAAAGCTAAATTAGCACTGATGTTGCACTGCCGTTTTAATAAGATCCCATTGATTGTTTCGGGGGGAGCGGGTGGTAAGCTCGACCCACTAAAAATCCGAGTTGCTGATTTGTCTAAAACCGAACAAGATCCCATGTTGGCGAAGCTTCGAACCCAGTTACGTGGCATGGGAATTTGTAAAAAACCAAAAGAAAAGTTCGGCATTAGCTGTGTGTATTCGATTGATAATCCATTTTCCAGTGCAGATGTGTGTCCAAGTGCGGGCCTACGTTGTGGTGGCTATGGTTCTGCGGTGGTGGTGACTTCAAGCTTTGCGATGGTGGCAGTGGCGGAAGTGCTGAAAAAATTAGATGGAATGAAAGCGAAACAATAATACTGTTTTAGGTTTAATTGGACTGTATACATCGATATATGGATACAGTCCTTAGACCACAAAAAATATTGAAACCAATAGAAAAAAAGAGAAAAGAAAAATGAGCTTTTTAAAAAAATTATGGGGTTCTCAAAACAAAAAAACGCCTGCGAATGAAAATGCATATACTGCATTTTGGCAATGGTTTCAGCAGCATCAACAGCATTTTCACCACATTGTGAATCAAGGCAGTAAAACTGAAATCGAGCGAGATTTCTTTGATCGATTGACGCCTGAATTGGAAAAAGTCCATTGCGGCATCTTTTTTCTGACGGGCATGTTAACCCCACAAACAGCTGAATTAATTCTTACCCCTGATGGCATCATTCCAAATATTGTCTTTGTGGAAGAGCTGATTGCAGCTGCACCTGAGATTGCAGGGTGGAAGTTCACTGCGCTTAAACCTGAAAGCGATATTCATCAAGTCGGGATTAATATGCATGATTATGAGTTTAGTCAGGAGACTTTATCTTTTTATTTTAACCAGCAAGCCGAATATCCCGATGAGATTGATCTGGTCGTGGTACATGATGAATATAATGCAGCTGAAAACGATGCGTTTTTACAGGCTGTGTATATTTTCCTCGACAACTATTTGGGCGAGTACGATGCGGTTACCAAATTGGACAATGTTTCTGTCCAGTCTAAGCAAGATGCCGAAAAAGAATTGCTACCGATTCACTTGCTCAAAAACATTTTAATTTTAAAAAGTAGTGAAATTTCAAGATTAGACAAAATTACCCGTTCAAATACGGATGCCGATGAATTTGTCAGTTTGGAAGGTGAAACCAATGAAGGTCTACCGTTGCTGGCGACTTTAAATCGTACACTTTTAACATGGGATCAAAAAGCCTCACATCCATGGATGATGTTGATTGAAATCTCTTATTATGGTCAGCATTCAAATGGCATGTCCGCGTCTACAGATTATGAACTACTGGATTTGATAGAAGATGCATTATTACAAGAGCTTAAGGATGTGGATGGCTATTTAAATATAGGTCGTGAAACGGGTAATCACTTAAGAACTATATATTTTGCGTGTAAAGAGTTTAGAAAACCATCCAAGGTCATTGATCAAGTGATTGAAAAATATAAAGGCAACTTTGAAATAGAGGTCAGTTTGTTTAAAGACAAATACTGGCGTGCTCTGAGTAAATTTACCGGTTAAGCTCTTATATAAAAGAAGAGTTCGCCTGAAGCACTTTTAAAATATAAAGGGATAAAGCAGCTCCATGACTCATCTTTCAGGGCATTCCAAACTTGATGTTACAATAGTGGCTTTAGGGATCATTTTGAGTTGTGGTGTTGTATATGCTATTTACTCAACCGTTCGTCATTTTTATGTTTTAAATCAGGTCAATGAAGCCAAAGAAATGATGAGTGATATACAGTCATTATTGGTTTGGTCAATGCATCAGCATCATGATGATGTCACGCAGGCTTGTCATTTTAAAAATATACAACAGATTGCTCAATCCGTAGAATTTCAAAATATGAATCGTATTTTAAAATTACAGGATCAAATTCATCAGCAAAGTCAATTTGTTGAACAGATTAAAGTAAATGCCACCCCTGATTTACATGGTTGTATAACTACGGCTTACTTTAGAAAAGAACCCTTTGTCAGCGAGCTTATTGCAGGAAAGTATATTTCCTATCATTATGATTTTAAGACTGAAACAATAAAATGTGTCACCAATATACACAAGCGTGCTTTAGTGAAAGCTTGTACTCGGCTATAACGGTGAAACATAAAAAAGCGAAGCAGATGCTTCGCTTTTTTCGTTTAGATCAACGTTCTAAATTACTGAGCTAGAGTGTGTTCTTTTAAATAATCTTCGGTGCGTTGCATTGCGTCTTTAATGTTAAGAATTGCATTTTCAACATCGGCAAAAGTCTTGGCATTACCACCACTTAAAGCCTGACGCCATTTTCGAGCACCCGGAAGGTTTTGGAATAAACCCAAAATATGGCGCGTGATAATCGACAATGGCGCACCCTCAGCCATACGCTTTGCAATATACGGCAGCATTTGGTCAATAATTTCAAAGCGATCAGGTAGATCCAAATTCCACAGCTGTCCCAGCTCTGCCAAAAGGTAGGGATTATGGTAGGCCTCACGACCAATCATCACACCATCAACATGTTTGAGATGTTCTTGTGTTTCAGCAAAGGTTTTGATCCCGCCATTAATTTCAATCAATAGATTTGGACGTTCTTGCTTTAAACGATAGACATCTTCATAACGTAGTGGGGGAATGTCACGGTTTTCTTTCGGAGAAAGCCCCTGAAGCAAGGCAATACGTGCGTGTACGATAAAATTATCGCAGCCCGTTTTCGTGACTGTATCGACAAAATGTAGCATTTCTTCATAAGAATGCATGTCATCAATCCCGATACGATGCTTTACCGTGACTGGAATCTCCACGGCATTTTGCATTTCAGCAATACATTCAGCGACAAGGTCAGGTTCTGCCATGAGACAGGCCCCGATTTTATTATTTTGTACACGGTCGCTTGGACAGCCGACATTTAAATTGACTTCATCATAACCCCAGTCTTGTGCCATTTTGGTACAAGTGGCTAAGTCTTTAGGATTTGAGCCACCGAGTTGTAGCACAATCGGGTGTTCTTCATTGTTATAGTCGAGATGACGATTTGCACCGCCAAACAGAATCGCGCCAGTGGTCACCATTTCGGTATAAAGGATGACATTCGGGTTAAATAAGCGGGCAAAGAAACGATAATCTTTGGTCGTCCAATCCATCATCGGTGCTACGCTGATTCTCGGAGATTGAGTGTTTTCAATGTTTTTGTTAATAGTCATTAAAAATCATACCTTTAATCTATATTCTGCAACCTGCGAGAATTTGTTTGAACCTGTGTTTAGGTGGGTGAATCCATTTGCATTTACACCAAATTTTACACCATAATAGAAAAAATAGCTTTTGGTGTAAATTATGGGTTCAATTACAGCAAGGAAAGGTGCAGATGGTAAAGTTAACTATCGTGCTGCGATTCGAATCACTCGAAAGGGCTTTCCTGCTTTTTCTGAAAGTAAAACATTTCACTCAAAGAAATTAGCTGAAAACTGGATTAAGAAACGAGAAGTCGAAATTCAAGAAAATCCTGATATTTTGCTTGGCAAAGAAAAGTTGATTGATCTGACCTTATCAGATGCCATAGATAAATATTTGGATGAAGTCGGGAGCGAGTACGGAAGGACGAAACGCTATTCTCTGCTCTTAATTAAGAAGCTACCAATTGCGCGCAATATTATCACAAAAATAAAATCAGTACATTTAGCCGAGCATGTGGCTTTAAGGAAGGGTGGAATTCCGTACCTCGATCTTGAACCTATTGCGACTAGTACACTGCAACATGAGCTTTTACATATCAGAGGTGTTCTTTCTCATGCTGCTGTTATGTGGGAAATGGATATTGATTTAAATAGCTTCGATAAGGCTACTGCTCAGTTAAGAAAAACACGTCAAATATCCTCCAGTCAAAAAAGAGACCGACTGCCTTCGAGAGATGAATTGATTGCATTGACGAAGTATTTTGCAGAACGATGGAAGCTAAATCGTTATGGCTCTAAATACCCAATGCATTTGATTATGTGGTTTGCAATTTTCTCATGCAGACGTGAAGCTGAATTAACACGATTGTATCTTCGAGATTATGACCCACATCATTCAACGTGGAAAGTGCATGATTTAAAGAATCCTAATGGTTCTAAAGGTAATCATAAGTCATTTGATGTACTTGATCCTTGTAAGGAGCTGATCAAAAGACTGAAACATTCAGAAGTTCGAGAACGGATGCTAAAGCTTGGACATAATGAAAATTTGTTATTGCCTTTGAATCCCAAAATTTTGGGTAAAGAGTTTAGAGAAGCTTGTAAAATTTTGGGGATTGAAGATTTACGATTTCATGACTTGAGACATGAAGGCTGTACTCGATTAGCTGAACAGAGTTTTACTATTCCTGAAATTCAGAAAGTAAGTTTGCACGATTCTTGGGGGAGTTTACAGCGTTATGTATCAGTGAAAGCGAGAAGAAATATATTACAGTTGGAGGAGGTGCTACGCCTCATCGATGAAACGTAGCAAAATCTTTGGATGCCTCTGAATATTGCTTATCCAAGACAGCAGCAAGATCCTTAATGTGTACCAAAAATGGAGCACGTTTACTTTTATCTATTTTGAATACTGAGAAAGGGAATTGTTGATTATTCGCTTTTCTCAGTGCTTCGGCTTTGCTGAGGTGGGGATAATAGTCAGAAACTACTGTCATTAGTTCAACGGTCATAGAACGATACTTTATAAAAAGTAGTTCGGTAGTATTAATTTGAAAGCAATTCATGAAGTGGGTATTCCATACATAAAACTTTTTTAATTTGAATGGGCTTTGTTGCACAAAGATTTCATAACTATATGATTTTAAAAGTTTTGATTATTTTTTGATCCAAAATTAAATTTATTTAAATCAGATGCTTACATATTTATGCAACAAAGCCGCTTCTACAGCAAAAATTAACAGTGCACCAATAATCAGTGCAGATGCCACAACCGAAGGACTGAATAAAACTTGTTTAATAAAATCAACAGCTATAACTCCGATCACTACTGCAGGAATAAATGAAATGAAGACATTTATCGCAAAACGTCTCGCATGGTAATCACCTGATATAAAACCATGTAGTAGATTAATAATTTTTTTACGGTAGAGCCAACAAACGGCTAAGATTGTGCCCAGTTGAATGACAACTTCAAAGACACAGCCTGAGCCTGAATGAAAATCAATTAAATGGCCAAATAAAATTAAATGACCAGTACTGGAAATGGGTAAAAACTCCGTTAAACCTTCTATAAAACCTAAAAATAAGGCTTTAAGTACTGAAATTATATCCATAAATAAAGTGAGTCACAGAATAATAATAGCCATCACTTTTAAGATATTTTTCTGCATTTATAAGTGCATTGAGCTAAATTTTTACGCTTTCTTTACGCGGCATCCAAAGTTATGAATAGAGACTTTACGGTCTTATTTTTCATACTGGATTTTGGAATATCCCAATGCTTAGGATGAAAAACATGAGTGCGGTCATTCACGCGCATCAGCAGGTACAGCATCAAAAAAATTGCGTTGTACTAAATAATCAAAATAAACGTTATTTCAATATCTGCATGCAGATTTCAGCTCTGAAACATAGGAGTGAAATGCCATGTTAGAGTTTGCTTTGCTTTTAGCCATCGTCTTTGTTCTGGCTTATCCCTTGGGTAAATACCTCGCAGCAATTATGCACAACCGCGATATGAAAATTGATCCTCTATTCAATTGGATTGAAAAGCCCATTTACGCGGTTTTAGGAATCAATCCCAAACGGGGGATGAATGTCAAAACCTATTCATTCAATTTTGTCATGAGCTGTGCAGTGATCGGTTTGGTGACTTGGACTCTATTTATGGTTCAAGCCAGCCTGCCGTTGAACCCAAACCATGCACCGAATATGTCATGGGATTTGGCGCTGCATACCATGATTTCGTTTCTGACCAATACCAACCAGCAGCACTATTCAGGACAGGCGCAACTGTCTTATTTATCGCAAATGGTCGGCATTGTCGGCTTGCAGATCTTCACGCCGATGATGGGCCTGGCGATGGTGGTGGCTACAGTTCGAGCACTGTTCTACAAACAATCCAATGCACTTTCTGAAACCGATCAACAGACCAGCTTTAAGCATAAAGTGCAACAAATTAATGTCGGCAACTATTGGGCCGATGTGATTCGTCCGACGTTCCGCTTTCTGATTCCTTTATGCATGGTTTGGTCATTATTGCTCACTAGCCAAGGCGTACCATCGACTTTTCAAGGCGGCCCAGAAGTTCAAGTCATCGACCAAAGCAGCGAATTAACAACGCAAAAAATACCTTTAGGCCCTGTTGCGCCCATGGTAGCAATTAAGCAATTGGGCAGTAATGGTGGTGGCTGGTATGGTCCGAACAGCAGTGTACCTTTGGAAAATCCGACACCATTGTCAAACTTTCTGGAAATGCTTGCGATTTTACTGATCCCTGTTTCGGTGATTTTTATGCTGGGCTTTTTCACCAAACGCGCCAAATTCGCAGGCTTGGTCTTTGCTTCAATGCTGCTGATGTCGATCATTTCTGCGACTAGCGCTATCTGGTCAGAAAGCCTTTCATCGACTTCGACATTGCTTTCCGCCATGGAAGGTAAAGAAGTGCGTTTTGGCGAGGCATCATCTGCTTTGTGGTCAGCGGTCACCACCCAAGTCAATAACGGCTCAGTGGATATGATGCATGATTCATCTGCACCGCTCACAGGTATGGTGCAATTGTCCAATATGCTGATCAATGCCATTTGGGGCGGGATTGGCTGTGGTTTACAGCAATTCATTATTTATCTGTTTTTAGCAGTCTTTATTGCAGGCTTAATGACCGGCCGCACCCCAGAATTGTTTGGCCGCAAAATTGAAGCCGGTGAAATCAAGCTGCTCGCTGTTGTGATTTTGATCCAACCCATCGTCATTCTTGGTTTAACCGCAATAACTGTATTTTTTCCTGAATTGACGGGCAACAGTAATCCGCAATACCACGGCATTTCTCAAGTGCTGTACGAATATGTGTCTGCATTTGCCAACAATGGCTCAGGCTTTGAAGGGCTATCAGACAATACCGTGTGGTGGAATGTCACATGCGGTATTGCTTTATTGCTCGGCCGTTTCCCGACATTAATTATTCCTTTAATCATCGCTACACGTTTAGCTGCTAAACGCCAAGCACCTGAAAGCAGCGGCAGTTTAAAAGTCGAAACGCCAACATTCGCACTGACTTTAATTGCCATTGTGGTGATGTTGACCTTATTGCAATTTATGCCAGCCCTGGTCTTGGGGCCAATTGCTGATCATCTGTTATTGGTTCAAGGTTAAGGGGGAGTACAATGAATCATTCAAAACACACTGTTCAAACACAGCAAAACACCATAGCTTCAACCTTATTTCAAGCTGAA
This sequence comes from Acinetobacter sp. CAU_H_29a_1, assembly GCF_058599505.1. Lineage (NCBI taxonomy): Bacteria > Pseudomonadati > Pseudomonadota > Gammaproteobacteria > Moraxellales > Moraxellaceae > Acinetobacter > Acinetobacter sp. CAU_H_29a_1. Next base: position 2,975,894 of record NZ_CM178655.1, on the reverse strand, counting down.
GCATGGAAAAATGCTTTTATTAAACTGCTGCCGCAGCATGTGATTAAAAATCCGGTGATGGCCATCGTTTGGCTTGGGACGCTGATTACACTGGTTAGTACAATTCTAGGTCAATCTAGTTTGGTTTTTGGCTTATTGGTGACGTTGATTTTATTTGTGACGGTTCTCTTTGCCAATTATGCCGAAGCGGTTGCTGAAGCCAAAGGCCGCGGACAGGCGTCATCCCTGCGTCAAGCGCGTCAGAATTTGACGGCGCGCCGGATCCATTCTAAAGATGATATGGATGGGGTGCAGATTTCAGCGGCTGAATTGAACATGCATGACTTGATTGAAGTGCGTGCAGGGGAATTGATTCCCGCAGATGGTGAAATAATTCAGGGCTTTGCTACGATCAATGAAGCTGCAGTAACAGGTGAATCTGCGCCGGTACTCCGTGAAGCGGGCACAGATAAATCTGGGGTGATTGGCGGAACCAAAGTCTTAACCGACCGGATCATCGTGCAAGTGACCGCAGAGGCGGGAAATAGCTTTCTCGACCGAATGATTGCTTTAGTCGAAGGCTCAAACCGTCAAAAAACACCGAATGAAATTGCCTTAGGTATTTTACTGACCGTGATGACTGTGACTTTTATCATCGTCGTGGTCAGCCTGCCGTTGATTGGACATTTCCTGCATATTGAAATCAGCCCGATTTTATTGGTGGCGCTATTGGTCTGCTTGATTCCAACCACCATCGGCGGCTTATTGCCAGCTATTGGAATTGCAGGGATGAACAGAGCGCTCAAAGCCAATGTGATTGCCAAATCAGGCAAGGCGGTTGAAGTTGCAGGCGATATAGATGTTTTACTACTCGATAAAACCGGAACTATTACTTACGGTGACCGTCAGGCGACTGCTTTTTATCCCTTAACAGGAGTGACGGAGTCTGAACTTCGCCAAGCGGCGGTACTGACTTCTTTGGGCGATCCAACGCCAGAAGGTAAATCGGTGGTTGCTTTGGCCAAAGAGCAAGGTGAAAGAGTGGCCGAGCCTGAACAGGCTGAGTTTATCGCTTTTAATGCGTCCACACGCATTTCAGGCCTTAACTTGGCGGATGGTCATCAAGTGCGTAAAGGCGCTATGGATGCCATTCTTAAATTCGCTTCGCAAAACCTTGAAAATCATGCCGAACTGAAAGCGCGCGTAGAACAAATAGCTTCAAAAGGGGCAACGCCGCTGGTCGTGGCTAAAGATCAGAATTTGTTGGGTGTCATTGAACTATCAGACGTGATTAAGCAAGGCATTAAAGAAAAATTTGCGCGCTTACGTGAAATGGGCATTAAAACTGTGATGGTGACCGGAGATAATCCGCTCACAGCAGCGGCCATCGCAGCAGAGGCTGGTGTGGATGATTATATCGCTGAAGCGAAACCAGAAGATAAACTCACATGCATTCGAACCGAGCAAAACAAAGGACATTTGGTAGCGATGGTCGGTGACGGTACTAATGATGCACCGGCGTTGGCCCAAGCAGATATTGGCTTAGCCATGAACTCGGGAACGCAAGCAGCCAAAGAAGCAGGCAATATGGTGGATTTAGATTCTGATCCAACCAAATTGCTATCTGTGGTTGAAATAGGCAAACAGCAACTGATTACTCGCGGTGCATTAACCACCTTTTCCTTGGCGAATGATGTATCAAAGTATTTTGCAATTTTGCCGGCATTATTCGTCGCGGCAATTCCGCAAATGCATGTGTTAAATGTCATGCAACTAGGCAGTTCTGAAAGTGCCATCCTGTCTGCGCTGATCTTTAATGCGATCATTATTCCTCTGCTGATTCCAATTGCACTGCGCGGTGTGAAATTCAAACCTTCGACATCTACCCAATTATTGCGCCGCAACATGCTGATTTATGGTGTGGGCGGGGTGCTGCTACCGTTTATTGCCATTAAAGCGATTGATCTGCTGATCAGTCCAATCTTGGCCCTATAAATTTTTTGAGGATGACAAAGTGAATATGCAAAATCATCAATTGGCAGACTCATCATGGGGTGAGAAACTGCGCGCTTCGTTTGGAATGACCATCATTGCTCTAGGCTTATGCGGCTTTGTATATAGTGCTGCTGCAACCAGCTTAGGACAAATGCTCTTTCCAAAACAAGCCAACGGCAGCTTGATTGTCGAAAATAATCAAGTGATCGGTTCACGCTTAGTGGCACAGCCTTTTGCCCAAGTTCAATATTTCCATCCGCGTCCATCTGCCGCAAATTATGATCCTATGGCGATGGCCGGAAGCAACATGGCGAGAACCAATCCTGAACTGCAGAAAGCCATAGAGGAACGGCTGAATCGAATCGCAGCGAAGGAACAGATTGAAAAATCTAAAATTCCTGCGGATCTGGTCACCGCTTCAGGCAGCGGCATCGACCCTGAAATTAGCGTGCAATCAGCCATGATTCAAGTGAAGCGGATTGCCCATGCACGGCATATGCCTGAACAGAATATCGAAAAACTGATTCAGTCGCATACGGTTCAGCCGATTTTTGGGATTTTAGGGCAGGCACGTGTCAATGTGCTTGAATTGAATTTGGCTTTGGATCGGGGCGGGAAGTGATATGAATGGCTTGATGATTAAAATATAGTGATTGAAAGCTATTGAATAATCTGAATTAAGTTATATACGATTGTTGGGCGAGGGGATGTTCTATACCTCCGCCCAACGGTGGCATCCATATTGCCCAGCAATAGCCAAGCTGACTTTAGACGCATTTAAATGAATTTAAAAACATCTTTTAAAGCAATAAATAAAGATTACTTCTATGACTGATCCACGAACCAATAAAGCCGATGTTTTGCTGCAACATACACAGCGTTATCAGTCTGGGCGGCTGACGATTTTTTTAGGCGCAGCTCCGGGCGTGGGAAAGACCTTTGCCATGCTGGTTCGTGCGCATGAACTGGCGCTGCAGGGTATTAATATCGTCATTGGCTATGTAGAAACGCATGGCCGTAGAGAAACTGAAAATTTAATTTCTGGTTTAGATATAATTCCGCGCAAGGCTATTGAATATCAAGGGCAGCATCTGGAGGAAATGAATCTAGATGCCGTTTTGGATAAAAAGCCCAGTATTGTTTTGGTGGATGAATTTGCCCACACTAATATGCCCGGCAGCCGTCATGAAAAACGCTGGCAAGACATCAATGAATTATTAGATGCTGGTATTGATGTTTTTACCACCATGAACATTCAGCATTTGGAAAGTTTGAATGATGTGGTATATCAAATCACTGGGATTCGTGTCACTGAAACCGTGCCAGACCGGGTGTTCGAACGGATTAGAGATATCCGCTTAATTGATTTGCCTGTGAATGAGCTGTTGGAGCGCTTAAACCAAGGGAAGGTTTATGTGCCTGAGCAGGCGGAACAGGCCTTACAGCGATTTTTCAACAGCTCCAACTTAACGGCACTGCGTGAACTGGCAATGCAAACCGTTGCCAATTATGTTGATAATGATGTACGCGAAAATTTCGCCATTCAAGGGCTTGCTCAAATCCCCTTAAAAAATCATGTCTTAATTATGATTGATGGCAAAGGGCATTCTGAAGCTTTAGTTCGGACTGGATGCCGTATTGCCGAGCATCGTGCGGCAAAATGGACAGTTGTTGCTTTTTCTCATGATACGCAAATCATGAATAAACAGGAAAACTCGCAAAGCCGTGAAATTGAACGGGCTTTAAACTTAACGCGTCAAATGGGTGGAATGACAGAAGTCCTTCACGGCCAGCAACATGCTAAAACTTTATTTGATTATGTGATGGACCGCGGCATTTCAACCTTGGTTTTAGCACAAGCGGCTCCGCAAAAGTTTTCGCTGAATTTAAGGCTCAATTTGATTGATCAATTACTGCAATACCGGCCCAGTTTTGAACTCAGTATTGTGCCGATTATTGCAGAGAATAAGCATCTGTCCTTTTTCACTCAAAGGGCATTCTTGTCGCTGAGAGAAATACAGTACGTACTAGCCACCACGGTCATCAGCATTGTGATTGCAAGCTTAGGGGAAAAGTATTTAGGGATTGAAGATCTTTCGGTGATTTTTATCACCGCTGTGGTTTTTGTGGCATCAAAAACACGGATGCTGGCTGCAGCTTTTTCAGCCATCCTATTCTTTCTAGCTTATAATTTTTTCTTTATTTCCCCGCAATTTACATTTCAGATTTCTGCACATCAGGGGATTGTCACCGTGATTGCATTTTTGGGCGCGGCTTTAATTTCGAGCCGATTAGCGTCACGTTTGAAAGAGCAGGTGACTGCACTCAAAACGGCGAACAGTTATAACAGCATTATGCAGGATTTAGGGCAGAAGCTGTCCACAGCATTAGATTTGGCACAAATCAAGGAGATTGCTGAACATAGCCTGAGTAAAAATCTCAATGCAGATGTCTGGCTGTATTTCCCAGATACTGCAGCAACTCAAGCATCATCCACTATCATGAGTAATAAAGAAAAAATTTCAGCCGATTGGACATTCAAAAACCATCAACCGTCCGGTCGCTTTACCCAAACCTTGACGGAAAATGAGTGGTGGTTTTTGCCCTTATTGGCTTCCAAGCAATGCTTAGGCGTGGTGGGGTTGAAACTTAAAGATGTGCAAGCAGTAATCAATACGGAGCAAAAACAGCTCGCTGAACTCATGGTAGAGTATCTTGCGCAGGCGATTTTCCGCACCCAGCTGACCAAGGCTTTGGAAATAGCCAATGTGAATTCTGAAACGGAAAAATTGCGCTCGGCATTATTATCATCCGTATCGCACGATTTACGCTCGCCTTTGGCGTCGATGATTGGAGCAGCGGATACTTTGAGCACTTACCGCCATTCCATGAATGAAAATGATCAGGACAGCTTGCTGGAAGCGATTCATTTAGAGGGGGAACGTTTAGACCGCTATATTCAAAACCTACTGGATATGACCCGTTTAGGCCATGAAGGCTTAAGCTTGAAGCGGGACTGGATTGGAGTTGATGAACTGATCGGTTCAGCAGTGCGTCGTTTAAACCGTTATATGCCAGATGCATTGGTTGAAGTGCATGCGCCTCAAGAATCTTTGAGTTTATTTGTACATGCCGCCTTGATTGAACAGGCCATTTTTAATGTGCTGGAAAATGCCGCAAAATTTTCACCAGAGAATAAAGCTGTGATGATTGAGGTGCAGCAGGTGAATGAAAATGAGATCGAAATTGCCATAACTGATAAGGGGCAGGGTATCCCGGAAGGTGAGCGGGAACGCATTTTTGACATGTTTTATACCATGCAGCGCGGTGACCGCGGGCAATATGGTACAGGCTTGGGCTTGACGATTGTGAAAGCGATTGTGGGTGCGCATATGGGGAAAATCATGGCATCATCAGGCAAGAACAATCAAGGAACATGTATCCGCATACAGCTTCCTATTCAGCAAATTACTTAAAGCATCTAGCAGCTTTTAGGTGGGAAAATGCCAGAACAGAATGAATCAGCCAGCTCCATGACCAATGTCTTGATTATTGATGATGAAAATCAGATTCGAAAATTCTTGGATATAGCACTCAGAGCGCAAGGCTATAAAACCCTTTTGGCTGAAAATGGCCAAAAGGGTTTGGAACTCCTAGCTTTGCAAGGCGCAGATTTAGTGATCCTCGATTTGGGTTTGCCAGATTTGGATGGTTATGAGGTTTTGTCTGAGCTTCGCACATGGTCGCACGTTCCAGTGATAGTGCTGTCTGTGCGGGCAAATGAAGAAGAAAAAGTGAAGCTTCTGGATGCTGGCGCAAATGATTATGTGACCAAGCCGTTTAGTGTTCAGGAGCTGATGGCGCGCATTCGTGTACTGCTTAGGCAGCATCAGCATAGTACTGTTGATACGGCAATTTTTGATGATGGCGTATTAAAAATCGATTTTTCCAAACGGCAGGTTTTTTTAAATCAACAATTGCTCTCCTTAACACGCAAAGAATATCAGCTGCTGAATTTATTGGCGAAAAATAAAGGCCAATTGATTACCCAGCCGCAAATACTGAAAGAGCTGTGGGGGCCAACGCACCAAGAAGATACGCATTATTTAAGGATTCTGGTTGCTAAATTAAGAGTGAAGTTAAATGATAATGCTGTGCAGCCTAAATATATTATTACTGAACCGGGAGTGGGTTTGCGATTTTTGAAGATTTATTAATAGGCGGATTCAAGCGGCAAGTGCAACAGTATAAAAACCAGCCATAACTTCACTCGGTGTATACCAACCTAGTGTTTTTCTAGGACGATGGTTGAGTGCAAATTCTATCTGCTCTATTTGTTCGTTTGACACGCCATCAAACGATGATGATTTTGGCAGATATTGACGGATTAAACCATTCGTATTTTCATTTCTAGCTCGCTGAATAGACTTGTAAGGATCAGCAAAATACGTCTCTATGCCAGCATCAGTAATTCTTTTGTGTTCGGAAAATTCTTTGCCATTATCAAATGTCACACTATAAGCATGGCTCATTTGTAAACGATCTAATGCACAAGTAATCGTTTGAGAGGATGCTCTTGTTGGCCCTAAATGAACAATATGTACATACAGGCTCTTTCGATCAACGAGAGTCAATAAAGCACCTTTATGATGTTTACCAATCACCGTGTCACCTTCGAAATCTCCTAAACGTTGTCGTTGATCAATGACCTGGTGTCGGCAGTGAATACTTGTTTTATCAATGATTTGACCCCTACGATCCGTGTTTTTGTAACCGCGTTTTCGATATTTCTTCTGATGCCTTAAATGTAGATGAAGTTTACCGCCTTTTGATTTATCTTGATAAATGTACTGGTAAATCCACTCATGTGAAGGTACATCCAGCCAACCGCGTTGTGTTAAAGCACCTGAAATTTGTTCGGGTGACCAGTCCAAACCAATCAAATAATCAATATAAGCGAAGGCAAATGCTGTCATTGATGATGAAGGACGGTACCGTCTTTGACTTGCAAATTTAGCTGCCTGTTGAGCTCTATATCCACGTTGCCCAGTATTTCTTTTTAATTCACGGTAGATGGTTGATCGTGAACGTCCTAATTCCCGAGCAAGGGTAGCGATTGAACTTTTACTTTTCAAAGTAGCATAAATTTCGTATCTTTCATCTTGAGAAAGTTGGGTGTATTTCTTCATTGTGTGCTTTCCAATTGCGAGTTGAAAAAGTCTAATGATTCTATGAATACACCTAACTTTTTCAACTAACTACAAATGTGTTGCACTTGGGATTTGAATCTGCGATATTAAATATGCCATTTATTTTACATGAGTAATTAGACCTCTTTCATAAATCATTTTTTGCTCAGTTCCAAGTTGTAGATTCCAGCGATTAAATTGAATCTCAAATCAAGCCTTTTACCTCTATTTCGATAACGCTCAGCAAGGATTTTGAAGGTTTTCAGGTTGTCAAATACATGCTCAATTCCGATTCTTCTTTTATTGATTTCTTGATTATAGATTTTCAATTCAGGATACAATTTACAGTGTCTTTTGGCTTTTAATGGCAACAGGCTATTCGGATACAACACATAAATCCCCTGATAGCCTTTATCTGCAAGGATAAAAGCCCCAAAAGGAATCTGGCTTAAATTGCGTTTGAACAACTCGAAATCATGCACTGCACCGCGACTGGTACATAAACTCAGAATTTGCTGAGTTTTGTAGTGAATCATGGCCTGTACTTTAAAGGTATGGGTCTTTTTCTTGCCGCTATAGCTTTTCTTCTGTTTTTTTAGGCCTTTGGATTGGAATTTCCGTGGCATCCACGATCACAACATTCCAGTCGATGCCTTTGCCCTCGGGTAAATCTTTGGGTAAATTAAACAGATTGGACCGAATCAGGCAGTCTTCAACATGACGGACAATTCTTGAGGCTGTGGGCTCTGAAACCCCGTAACTCGTCGCAACGTGAAATAAGGTTCGGTATTCCCGCCAATAGCTCAGACAGAGCAGAACCTGATCCTCCAGGCTTAACTTGGGCGGTCTGCCTTTGGCAGAGACATGCTTCTGCAATTGCTCAACCATCAAATAGAAAGTTGACCATGAGATGCCTGTGTATCGCTTGAACTGAGGATCAGAAAGCTTGTTTGAATCGATGTATTTCATCCGCAGATTATGCACGAATGCTAAGAAATCCGGAGTGCAAATATTAACCAAAAAGAAGATCGTTTTTTGATTTATGAAAAAGATCTATTGTTATTTTTATGTTTTAACTTATTTTAAATTAGCTTTTTCGTGGTTTTAATAGTTTAAAAAATAATCATATTAGTTGGGTGCTTTTTTACGGTTTATTTACGTTACATTCGGTAGAACTTGTTTTATTTTGATCATTGTTAATATTTAACAGGACAAAATAATGAGTAATTTACTCATGGCTAGACATAATATAGCTGACGAAGAAGCGGTCCCTGAATCCATGCCATCTGCGCGTCAATGCTGCGATATTGAAGATATTCTATTTTCAGAAGAAATCGAAAACTATCTGCAGCGCTATCCCAATACCCGTCATGTTGAGATTTGCCTGCACGATCTGAATGGTCATGTCCGCGGCAAGCGCATAGATATTGTCGGTCTAAAAAATATTGCACAAGGCTGTTATTTCCCAATGTCTATTTATGCCATGAGTCTTGATGGAGAAGTGATTGAAGAATCGGGTTTAGGAAAATCGATCGGTGAGCCGGATTATTTATGTAAACCTATATTGGGAAGCCTGCAGCCCTGCGCTTTAAATCCAGAGTCCAATGCACAGTTATTCCTAACCATGAAAGATGACAATCATCAAGATTGCGAAGTTGAACCGCGCAATATTTTAAAAAAAAGTTTAAGAGCGCTGCATGATCAAAACTTTTATCCTTGCATGGCCGCAGAATTGGAGTTTTATTTATTTGACAGCAATGAAAAATCTGGCTCCAATCAGATTTATTTAAATCAATGTTTTGATGTGAATGTGCAAGATAAATATCAAGACGTTCTGGATGAAATTGAACGGATTGCCCTTTTGCAGGGGATTCAGATTACAGGCTTAGTCTCAGAATCATCTTCCGGGCAATACGAAATTAATATTCAGCATAGCGGTGATATTTTGAAGCTATGCGATCAGATCATGATGCTAAAGCGCACCATTAAGCAAGTCGCTGTAGAACATGGGTTACATGCAAGCTTTTTGGCTAAGCCTGATCTGAATAAAGCGGGCAGCGGCATGCACTTTCACATGAGTTTGTTAAATCAAGACCAGCAGAATATTTTCAGCATGAAGCAGAATCCTTTACCGTCACGGCAATTATTAAAGGCGATCAGCGGGCTGATAGTCTTGCTGCCGCCGTCCATGGCCGTGCTTGCCCCGAATGTAAACTCATTCCGCCGGTTTAAAGCTGGAAACCATGTGCCCTTAGAAGCTAATTGGGGCGTGAATAACCGCAATGTGGCCATTCGCATACCATGTTCGGACAATGAAAATCAACGCTTGGAATATCGTGTTGCAGGTGCGGATTGCAATCCTTATTTAACTGCAGCCCTGATTTTGATCGGCACACTGCATGGGTTGACACAGAATCTGGAAATTCCACAGCAAGCCACTCAGATAAAAAATAAACATCAGCCGCACTTTTTAAGTACGAATCAGCTGGATGCTTTAACATTTTTTCACCGGAATACTGTTTTGCAAAAATATCTCGGCAAAAGATTTATGGAATTATGGTGTGCAGTTAAACGTGCTGAGCATCAGTATATGTACAGCCAAATTACTTTGATCGAACAACATTGGGATATTTAACTGCTTAAAAATGTATAACACGATAAATAATGAAGATGATGCTAGAAATCAGAAGCTCAATGAAGAATTATATTTGAAGTATAGTTTACAGGAAATTGATTCTGACATTTTAGTAAAGAAATACCAGTATGCGTCAAAAAGTATGAAAAAAATAATTCATACTATTTTTAAAGAAAGAGGTTTTAATCGAAGTGAGATAGATCATATATTGAAATTACTCAAGTAAAATAATTATGCCAATAGTATTGCTGATACTATTGGCATTTAACTTTTAAAAAGATTTAGTCAGGGTGAATACTGCTTCAGTTTTTACCCCTTTTTTATTTTGACTTGTAAAGTCTTTGGTTTTTAAATTACTACCAAACGCTGCTAATTCTGCATTTATTCCCATTGGGTTATAGCGGTAAGTTGCACCAATTTTCCAATCAAAAAAATGGTCTTTTGCTTCAGAACCATAAATGTCCTGATTTGCTTTGGAATAACCTAAGCTAACATTTGTGCCAAAATTAGTTTGAGCAATCGGTGTAGCATATAAGACATTAAAATACCAATTTGAGATATCTTTACCTATACTGTCACTGGCAGCTTTGCCGCCATAGTTATAGGTATAGCTTATGCTTGGTGTAAAGCTATCGTTCTGATGCAGCAACGCATTAAAGATCATTTTGAAATAGTATTCATTATAATTTAAATCGCTGTTGCCGATGTAATTGTAGCGCAGCATGCCAAGATCAACTGCAGGATGGATTGAACCTAGCGCGATTGGCGCTGTATAGCCGATCTGGGGATCCAGTTCTAAATTTACTTCGTCATCAAAATCAACATTCGATGCAAATGCAGCAAGATAAAATCCTGAAGCATGGCTTAAAACAAAGTTTCCCTGCAAGGCCGGATCATTCTGGGTTTGCGTTTGGCCGCGCCAGCGGTAGTCGCTGGCCAATGATACATTACCTGAAAAGCTTAAAGCGGGAGAGCTTTCATCTCCAGTAGCAAAAGCATAACTTGAATAGAGCGGTATAAGGCTACAAAGTAGATGGTATAATTTTTTCATAACACTTTAAATTAGTAGTCATTGAAGTAATGTATGTTATGGTTTAATTTATTGATATATAATAAAATTATCGTAAATTTTGCGTAAAATAAGTATAAAATTTAAGATGAATATTTTTTAAAGTCGCAGATTCAAATCCCAAGTGCAACACATTTGTAGTTAGTTGAAAAAGTTAGGTGTATTCATAGAATCATTAGACTTTACCGCAAGGAAGGGTTTTGCCAATGCACGGTTTGAAACGGATATAGAGGAAGGGTTAGAGGTGCTGGAGGAATACTACCCTGAACAAGAACAAAACCGTACGGTGGAGCAACAAGCTTCGCCTGAAGGGTTTGTGCAGGGTATTCAGCAGGGGTTGCAGCGATCAGTCAGACCCGTCAATTAATCGATTGGTTGGAAAAGAGCAACTTTCTAGGTTGCTCTTTTTTTTTACGACATTATAAGACGTAGCAGTTGTTAAAGGACTATTTTAGCTAAAGTTATCCCGTTAAAATGACAGGACTTTATTAATCTCTATTTTTTTTGTTAAGTGCATGACTTTTAATAGGTCATTGATATGCTAACTTAGCAACATTGTTTAACATTAAGTATAAAACCAAAGCGGTTGATCTTGGATTGAGGAAATAAAATGCATTCATTGGAACAAAAGTTTCTAAATGACTTAGATGACAAGCTTTGGAAAGCCGCCGATAAATTACGCAGCAGTCTGGATGCCGCTAACTACAAGCATATTGTTTTAGGACTGATTTTCTTAAAGTACGTATCAGATGCTTTTGATGAACGGCAATCTGAACTCAAAGAATTGTTTGCACAAAAAGACGATCACAACATCTATTACATGCCGCGTGATCAGTACGACAGCGAAGAAGAATACCAACAGTCTATTGCTGATGAACTAGAAATACTGGATTACTACCAAGAAAAAAACGTATTTTGGGTGCCAAAAGCAGGCCGTTGGTCAAATATCCGTGATGCAGCAGCTTTACCAATTGGCTCAATCATTTGGCAGGATGAGCAAGGACAGGACGTGAAGTTACGCTCTGTATCTTGGTTGATTGATAATGCTTTTGATGAAATTGAAAAAGCCAATCCAAAGCTTAAGGGTATTCTGAATCGTATTGGACAGTATCAGCTGGACAATGACAAGCTACTTGATCTGATCAACACCTTCTCTGACACTAGTTTTACCAAGCCTGAATATAATGGCGAGAAACTCAGTCTGCACAGTAAAGATATTCTCGGGCATGTCTACGAATACTTTTTAGGACAGTTTGCTTTGGCTGAAGGCAAGCAAGGTGGGCAGTACTACACGCCTAAAAGCATCGTAACTTTAATCGTTGAAATGTTGCAGCCTTATAAAGGTCGTGTGTATGACCCTGCAATGGGTTCAGGTGGATTCTTTGTATCCAGTGAAAAATTTATTGAACAACATGCTCAGGAAAAGCATTACAAAGCCTCCGAACAGAAAAAGCATATTTCTATTTATGGGCAGGAAAGCAATCCGACCACATGGAAATTGGCTGCTATGAACATGGCAATTCGTGGGATTGATTTTAATTTTGGTAAAAAGAATGCAGACAGCTTTTTAGAGGATCAGCATCCAGACTTACGTGCTGACTTTGTTATGGCGAACCCACCTTTTAATATCAAGGATTGGTGGCACGCCTCTTTAGAAAATGATGTGCGTTGGAAATATGGCACGCCACCGCAAGGTAATGCTAACTTTGCTTGGATGCAACACATGCTGCACCATCTATCACCTACGGGCAGTATGGCATTGTTGCTTGCCAATGGTTCGATGAGTTCCAATACCAATAATGAGGGTGAGATCCGTAAGAACCTGATTGAAGCCGATCTGGTGGAATGTATTGTCGCATTACCAGGACAACTGTTCACCAACACGCAAATTCCAGCCTGTATCTGGTTTCTAACCAAGGACAAAAAGAATGGCTTGTCTTTAGATAAAAAGAAAGCCAACCGTGAAGGTAAGACGCTGTTTATCGATGCCCGTAATTTGGGCTATATGAAAGATCGCGTACTGCGTGACTTTACCGATGCTGATATTGCCAAAATCACCCAGACCCTGCACGCATGGCAACAGGGAGATAATTTTGAGGGTGAAAAGTATCAAGATGAGAAAGGTTTCTGTTTCTCTGCTGAGTTAAAGGATATTCAGAAGCACGACTACGTACTGACTCCGGGACGTTATGTCGGTGCAGTCGAGCAGGAAGATGATGGCGAGCCATTCGCTGAGAAAATGCTACGTTTGACTGTCCAACTCAAAGAACAATTTGCTGAAAGTGCTGTCTTGGAAAGTGAGATTAAAAAGAATCTAAAGGGCTTGGGTTATGAGTTCTGATCATCCTTTATTGCAAGAAATTCAGAAGGGTGAAAGTCAAACCCTTGAATTTAAAGAGCAGTTACCTAAAGGGCAACAGGTCGCAAAGACCCTGATTGCTTTTGCCAATACCAGTGGTGGTAAATTGGTAGTGGGTGTAAGTGATGATCGCCAGCTCGTAGGTATTCAAGATGATATTTTTGAGTTGCAAGATCAGATCACTTCGATGATCAATGAACTCTGTATGCCCAACATTCTGCCGTATATTTATATCGAGAATATCCAAGGCATAGAGTTGCTGGTGATTGAAGTCAGCCGTGGTTCATTGTTGCCTTATTATCTCAAGCCACAAGGCAAGGCACAGGGGACTTATATCCGTTTAGGTGCAAGTAATCGTGTGGCATCGCCTGAGTATATCCAGCAACTTGAATTGCAACGTCTGAACCAGACTTTTGATGAACAGCCGAATCCACAATACAGTTTAGATGTCATCGATTTACAGCCTTTAAAGCAAGCCTTTGCTGAGCTGGGCAAAGAACTGTCTTTGCAGAAAATGCGTAATCTTAAATTGATCATTCAGCAAAATGGACAGGATTACCCAAGTCATGGGTTACTCATTTTGTTGGGGCTTTATGAGCAGGTTGAGATTAAATGTAGCCGCTTTAAGGGCACAACCATGACGGTGTTTTTGGATAAAAAAGAATACCGTGGAGACTTATTTAGTCAGTTGAAGCAAACAGAGCAATTCATCAAGAATCATCTGCATCTACGTGCTGAAATTTTAGGGCTACAACGTACAGAAAGTTATGAAATTCCAATCCCAGCCATTCGTGAAGCCTTGGTGAATGCAGTGTTACATCGTGACTATAGCAATGCAGGGCGTGATATTAAGGTCGGCATTTATGATGACATCCTGAATATTGTATCGCCGGGTGGTTTGCCAAATGGACTGACTGAAGAAGATTTGGCACAAGGTCGTTCTGAGATTCGTAATCGTGTCTTGGCCCGTGTGTTTAAAGAGCTGGGTTATATCGAGCAATGGGGCAGCGGTATTGCCCGTATTAAAGATCTATGTTTGCAGGCAGGCAATGCCGAACCTCAACTGAAAGCGCAAGGTGATTTTGTTGATTGGGAGTTTTATCGTCCTTCGATTGAGCAATTAGGTGGCTCAATTGGTGGCTCAATTGGTGGCTCAATCCAAGAGGATATGCTGACAGATCGGCAAAAACAGATTTTAGTTTTAATTCAACAGAACCCAAAAGTTTCCTATCGTGCTATGGCCGAACAGTTGGGAATCAATGAGTCAGCAGTGAAAAAGCATCTGAATCATTTAAAAGATGCATGTTGGCTTGAGCGTGTGGGTGGAACACGTGGCTATTGGATGATTAAGAAAGAATTTGGGGGTGAGGTGTGAGTACCGTTTGGAATACATACAGAATTGAAGACATAGCTGACAAAATAACGATAGGTCCATTCGGTTCAAGAATGAAAAGTGATGCTTATGTCGAAAGTGGTGTTCCTGTCATTAGAGGAACTAATCTTACTGGCAGTAAGAAATTTTCAGGTGATTGGGTTTTTATTTCAGAACAGTTAGCAAAACAATTAGAAAATTGCTGTGTGAGTAACGGTGATTTAGTATTTCCACACCGAGGTTCTATTGGTGAGGTTGGATTAGTTGATAATCAGTTTCATCAATACATGATGTCTTCAAGTTTAATGAAGCTTCGCTGTAATCCAAATATTGCTGATAGCGAATTTATTTACTATTTTTTTAAATCTCATCAAGGACGTTATGAGTTATTAAAGAATGCTTCTCAAGTTGGTACGCCTGGAATTGGGCAGCCTTTAACATCATTAAAAAATATAGAAATTAAACTTCCATCATTGGGAGAACAGAGAAAAATAGCCAAAATCCTTTCCGACCTAGATGACAAAATTCACATCAACAACCAAATCAACCAAACCCTCGAATCTATCGCCCAAGCCCTCTTTAAAAGTTGGTTTGTCGACTTCGACCCTGTCCGTGCCAAAATTGCTGCTAAGCAGGAAGGAAAAGACGCTGAGCTTGCTGCGATGTGTGCCATTAGCGGAAAAAGTGAAATTGAACTTCAGCAAATGGCTGAAGATGATTTTGCTGCGTTACGGGCGACTGCTGCACTGTTTCCTGATGGGTTGGTAGAAAGTGAGTTAGGGGAAGTGCCGAAGGGGTGGGAAGTTTCGACGGTTGGAGAACAAGTTCAAACAGTTGGAGGAGGGACACCTTCAACTAAGAATGTTGATTTTTGGGACGATGGTATTCACTATTGGACAACACCTAAAGACTTATCAAATTTAACTGATAAAATTCTGTTAAATACAGAAAGAAAAATAACTGATGCCGGACTGAAAAAGATCAGTTCAGGATTATTGCCTAAAGATACTGTTTTAATGTCTTCACGTGCGCCAGTTGGGTATTTGGCTCTATCGAAAATTGAAGTAGCTATTAATCAAGGCTATATAGCAATTTTACCAAATATGAAATATTCAGCTGAATATTTAATTCAGTGGTGTGAAGCTAATATGGCTGAGATAAAAGGCCGAGCATCAGGTACGACATTTCAGGAAATTAGTAAGAAAAATTTCAGAGAAATAAGCTTTGTTTGCCCAGATGACAAAGTGGTTGTCTCTTATACTAAAACGGTCAAAACGCTATATGATGAAATTACCTCAAAAGCAAAAGAAAATCAGAGTTTAATTAATTTAAGAGATACTTTATTGCCGAAATTGATGTCGGGTGAGATTTCTTTGAATAAAAATATGGGTAGTATTGATGATTAAGAAAATTAAAAGTATCGGCAACCTTGCGGTTTTTAAAGGTTTTGAATGGGATGCTAATGTTAGGAATAATGGGGGAGCTGCTGATACCTTTAAAGACATCAATATAATTTATGGGCGAAATTATTCTGGAAAGACATCTTTATCTCGAATAATTAGAGCACTAGAGATGGGGAGGATATCGGATAAATATAACAATCCAGAATTTTGTGTGAAGTTTTCTGATAAAGAAGTAACGCAAAACAACCTAACATCTCATGGGAAGAAAATTAGAGTTTTTAATGAAGACTTTATTAAAGAAAATTTAAAATTTATTGTGCATCAAGATGATGACATTCGATCATTTGCTATTTTAGGTGAGAACAATAATATTGTTGAAGCCGAAATTCAGACCATTGAAGATGAGCTTGGGAAAAAGGAACAGGGCCAAGAAACAGGATTGTATGCTAAAAGGGTTCAAGCAATCAGCAGTTACAATGATGCTAAAATAGTTTGGGATAATGCTAAAAGAGCATTAGATAAGCAGTTAAGTGATAAAGCAACAGATAGAAAAATTGGAATAAAATATCAATCTGAAAGATTTGGTGATCAAAACTATAATGTTCAGAAACTTAGTAATGATATTAGAGATGTATTGTCTGAGTCGTATAAAGAGTTATCTTTAGAAGAAATTGAACAGTTTACAAAGCTGAGTTTAGAAAAAGCATTAGATGATTATTCTATAATTGATCTTCCTAAAATTAGATTATCTAATTTTGTTGAAAAAACTGACAATCTCGTTACGAAAAAAATTAGCTCATCTAATAAGATTGAAGAATTGGTTAAAAATGCAATTTTGAATCGTTGGGTTAATGAGGGTAGATCTTATCATAAAGATAAACTAAGTAATTGCGCTTTTTGTGGAACTTTTATAAGTGAGGAGAGGTGGAAGGAATTAGACCAGCATTTTGATAAAGAATCTAAAATCTTAGAAGATGATATAGATAGTCTCATTAAAGATATTGAATCAGAGAAGAAAAGTTTCTCTTTATTAAAAATTGATAAATCAAAATTTTATTCAAAATTTCATAAAAGACTTGATATTATTCAAACAGAATTGGAAGAAATAATTAGAGAATACGATTTAATTTTAGATGGTTTAATTGATCAACTAAAAGAACGGAAAGCGAACATTCTTAATGAAAAAGATTTCATTAACCCTAATAAAAATGTTGAAAAGTTACAAGTAATATGGACTTCATACCTAAATATTAAGAAAGAATCGACTGAATTTAGCAAGAAGTTATTAAGTGAACAAAAAAATGCTAAAGATATGATGTGTGCTGAAAAAACAGGAGGTTTTAACTTGGTAAACTAAACACACTCATCAGGAGTTTACCATGAGCAAGAAACACAAGACTTACACCACAGAATTTAAAGCTGAAGCCATCAAATTAATTGAAGCCAATCAAGGCAATGTCTCGGAAACAGCCAGACAACTTAGCATTTCAATGCAAACTCTTTCAAATTGGAATACCAAAGCAAAGGCTGGAACTTTAGCAGGTACAAAACAGTATTCACCTGATCTAAACGCTCTACTCGAAGAAAATAAAAAACTCAAACAACAGCTCAAAATAGCTGAAATGGAACGTGAATTTTTAAAAAAGGCAGCAGCGTACTTTGCCAAAGAAAGTCAGTAAGGTACGCCTATATGAAACAAAAAAGATATTCTTTTCCAATTACCTTAATGGCTCGATTACTTCATGTTTCAGTTTCATGTTTTTATGATTGGCTCAAGAGAGGCGTGAGCAAAAGAACGATTCAACGAAATCAACAGACGATATTGGTGAAAATAGCCCATGAGGAGACAAGGCAGAGCTATGGTTATATTCGATTAACCAAATACTTACAAGCTCAGGGCATAAAAATGAGTATGTACGCTGTACGTCAGATAAAAGCGCTGAACCACCTGTATTGTAAGCGACACAAGCGTTTTAAAAGGACTACGAATAGTGACCATAATCGAGCGATCTATGAAAACCTGCTGGAGCAACAATTCTCAATGACTAGACCAAATCAAGCATGGTCAAGTGATATTACGTACATATGGACTGTTGAAGGATGGCTGTACTTAGCAGCGGTAAAAGACCTTTACACGAAGCAAGTGGTTGGCTATAGCTTAAATGAGCGCATGACAACACAGCTTGTTTGTAATGCGCTAAATATGGCTATTCACAATCAAAAACCAACCAAAGAACTGATTGTGCATTCAGACAGAGGAAGTCAATATTGCAGCCATGAATATCGAAATATACTTGAGCAATATGGTTTTCAAGGTTCAATGAGCAAGCGCGGAGACTGTTACGATAATGCACCGATTGAAAGCTTTTGGGGAATACTGAAAAATGAGTTAGTGCATCATTACAACTATCAAACCAGAGAAGAAGCCAAAGCAGATATTATAAAATACATTGAATTATTTTATAATCATCGAAGAATTCAAAAGGGTTTGGGTTTTAAGACACCAAATCAAATGGCCGAAGACTTTTATAAGTTGGCTGCCTAGAATCTCCCAAGGGAAAGTCTCCTGATAATTCAGCGTATATCAATAAATTACGTTTAAATGAGGTCTCTAATTTTTTAGAAATTATTAAATATCAAGATCAAGGCACTAATATTGAAGCCTTGCGTGTCAAAGTTGTTGAAAATGAAAATAAAAAGATATCTATGGATGAAATTATCAGACAAAAAGAGCAACTTATTAAAACTAAAAAAGCAGAACTTCTAGATGAAGAAAAAGGTGCAGATAAAGTTAATGAATTATTAAAGAATTTCTTTGGACATCATTATTTATCTTTGCAACCAATAACAAATGAAAGTGGAGTGAGATTTGAAGTTATTAGAGATGATAAAAAAGCATATCATTTAAGCGAAGGGGAATGCAGTTTACTTGCTTTTTGCTATTTTATGGCAAAATTAGATGATATTGATACTAAAGGTTCAAAGCCAATTGTTTGGATTGATGATCCGATTTCTAGCTTAGATAGTAATCATATTTTCTTCATTTATAGTCTGATTAATGAGAAAATTGTTAATAACCATATTTTTGGTCAACTATTTATTTCTACACATAATTTAGACTTTCTAAAATATTTAAAAAAAGTTGATGGGAAATTTTTAAATGCGAGTGGAAAAACTCAGAATTATCAAAAAGAGTACTTTTTGATTGCAAGGGTGAATGATACTTCTAAGATTAGTATCATGCCCAAATATCTTAAAGAATATGTGACAGAATTTAACTATTTATTCCATCAACTTTATAAGTGTTCTGTTATTGAGGTTATTGATGATTCAAATTATATAACTTTTTATAATTTTGGAAACAATGCTCGAAAATTTTTTGAAATTTACTTGTATTACAAATACCCCGATAAAGGCATGACAGAAGAAACCTTAAATTTATTTTTTGATGGGGATAATATTCCTGCTCTTTTGACAGATAGAATCAATAATGAATATTCACATTTGTGTGGTGTTTTTGAACGTGGTTCTTCACCTGTAGAAGTTCCTGAAATGCAAATTGCAGCCAAAAGAATTATCACAAAATTAAGTGCAGATAGAGAACAGTTTATTGGTCTGCTTAAAAGTGTAGGTGAAGATACAAGCAACATCAGTTCTACTTCGGAAGTATAAAATGAACGAAACACAACTTGAAAACCTTTGCCTTGATTGGTTCACCGAAAATGGTTGGGAAGTCGTTCATGGTATTGATATTGCACTTGATAGCAGTAATCCTTTACGCAAAGACTATAAACAGATCTTATTGGAAGCTGATTTAAAGGCAGCTTTTGAACGTTTGAATCCACATTTGCCTGCCAGTTGCTTTGAGCAAGTGTTACTGAAACTAAGCAAACCTGAAAGTCTGGATTTGGTGACCAATAACCGTGCATTCCATCGTATGTTATTGGAAGGTGTACCTGTCACCTATAAGAAACAAGATGATTGGGTACATGACCATGCTTTCTTAGTGGACTTTAATCATGTGCATCAAAACCGTTTTGTTGCGGTCAATCAATTTACGATTCTAGGCACTAAACAACCTCGACGCCCTGACATCATCTGTTTTATCAATGGTATTCCGTTTGCCGTGTTGGAGCTAAAAAGCCCAACCGATGAAAATGCAGATATCTGGGATGCCTTTAACCAGCTGCAAACCTACAAAGAAGAAATCTCCGATCTGTTTGTCTTTAATGAAGCTTTGGTAGTCAGTGATGGTGTAACAGCACGTGTCGGTTCACTGACGGCGAATCAGGAACGCTTTTTACCGTGGCGTACCATCAAGAATGAAGATGATAAACCTGCTTTAGAGTGGGAGCTAGAAACAGTTGTTCGGGGCTTCTTTGACCGAGAATTGTTTTTAGATTACATTCGATTCTTTGTGTTATTTGAAACAGATGGCGAAAAGACCATTAAAAAAATTGCAGGCTATCATCAGTTCCATGCGGTTAGGGAAGCGGTACAAGCGACCATTGCAGCAGCCAATCCGACAGGGGACAAAAAAGCAGGCGTCGTTTGGCATACCCAAGGTTCGGGTAAAAGTATTTCCATGTGTTGTTATGCAGGTAAACTATTACAGCAGTCTGCCATGCACAACCCAACTTTGTTGATCGTGACTGACCGTAATGACTTAGATGGACAGCTCTTTGAAACCTTTAGTAATGCTCAAGAATTATTAAAACAAACGCCAGTACAAGCCAATAACCGTGATGAGCTGAGAAAGTTTTTAGCTGAGCGTGAGTCTGGTGGCATTATCTTTACCACGGTACAAAAGTTTGCATTACTGGAAGGTGAGACTGAGCATCCATTATTAAATGGACGCCACAATATTGTGGTGATGTCAGATGAAGCACATCGTAGCCAATATGGTTTGAAAGCAAAACTAGGTAATGATGGCACATACAAGTTCGGCTATGCCAAGCACATGCGCGATGCTTTAAAGAATGCTGCTTTTATTGGCTTTACTGGAACTCCGATTTCGAGTGAGGATAAAGACACCAGAGCTGTCTTTGGCGACTATGTTTCCATCTATGACATTCAGGATGCCGTCGATGATGGTGCAACCGTCCCAATCTACTACGAATCACGCTTGGCAAAGCTGGACATCAATCAGACTGAAATTGAAGATTTGTCTGATCAAGTCGATGAGGTTGTAGAAGATGAAGAAGATGTCGGTAACAGGGAAAAGACCAAGAGTGAGTGGAGCCGACTAGAAAAACTGGTGGGTGCCACACCACGGCTGAAACAGATAGCAGCGGACTTGGTTGTTCACTTTGAAGCCCGTACCGAAGCAACGGCAGGCAAAGGCATGATTGTCAGTATGAGCCGCGAGATCTGTGTTCATCTTTACAATGAGATTGTTGCCCTCCGTCCAGACTGGCATGATCCTGACCCTGAAAAGGGAAAAATTAAAGTGGTCATGACGGGATCAGCCTCAGACAAACCGTTACTGCAACCGCACATTCACAACAAGCAAGTTAAAAAGCGTCTTGAGAAACGCTTTAAGGATGTCAAAGATCCTTTGCAGTTAGTGATTGTTCGCGATATGTGGCTCACAGGTTTTGATGCACCGTGCACGCACACCATGTATATCGACAAGCCAATGAAAAGCCATAACCTCATGCAGGCGATTGCACGCGTGAACCGGGTCTTTAAAGATAAGCAAGGTGGTCTGGTTGTTGACTATATTGGCATTGCTAATGAATTGAAGCAGGCCTTAAAAACCTATACCGATGCCAAAGGGAAGGGTGAGCCGACCTTACGTGCAGAAGAAGCCTATGCGGTTCTTGCTGAAAAGATGGATGCAATACGAGGAATGTTCACCAAAACCAACGAGCAGGCAGGTATGGATTTGGGTGCTTATGAAACTCAGGCACACCGACTGATTATCCCCGCAGCTAACTATGTGCTGAGCTTAAAGGATGGTAAAAAGCGTTTTCTTGATTTAGTTCTGGCAATCAATAAAGCCTTCTCTTTATGCAGCACCTTGGATGAAGCGAAGAACCTGCACAAAGAAATTGCCTTTTACTCAGCCATTAAAGCAGTCATTAGCAAGCATACCTCTGTAGATCGTAAACTGTCGCAAGCGGAAAAGGACAGTACGCTAAAACAGATTCTGGATAATGCTGTCATTGCTGATGGGGTAACAGATGTCTTTGCAATGTGTGGTTTGGATAAACCCAACATTGGCTTGCTTTCAGATGAGTTCTTAGAAGATGTAAGGCAGATGCCATACCGTAACTTGGCAGTTGAACTGTTGGAAAAGTTACTCAATGATGGCATTAAGGCAAAGACACGAAACAATGTGGTACAGGAAAAACGCTTCTCTGACCGTTTGCAGGAAACCTTGAGGAAATACAATAACCGAGCGATTGAAACTTCTCAGGTCATTGAAGAACTCATTCAAATGGCAAAAGAATTTCAGGCAGAGATGCAGCGTGAAGCTTCACTTGGGTTAAATCCAGATGAAATCGCTTTCTATGATGCTTTGGCAAACAATGAAAGTGCTGTCAGAGAGCTTGGAGACGATACGCTGAAACAGATCGCACGAGAGATTACAGAGAAGCTACGGAAATCAACGACGGTCGATTGGCAGGTTCGGGATAGTGTGCGTGCTCAGCTGAAAATATTAGTACGTCGTACTTTGCAGCGTTGGAAGTATCCACCTGATAAAGCAGCTGAAGCGATTGAGTTGGTGATGAAGCAGGCTGAGCAGTTGTCGAATGCTTGGACGCGATAGAATTAAAAAATTCATATCAGGTTAAAGCCTACACAATTTAGAGATGCTCTAACCTTATTAAAATATATTTATTGATTAAGTATTAATCAAAATTAAAACAATGCCTTAGTAAAAAACATCAGACTGAACAGGGGCTGATGCAAGAGTTATTAATCACAGAGGTGGTCCCACTTGTTTGAACAACTAAAAGCGTATTTATAAGTGATATTCCGCTCTAGTTAAGCCACCTTGTTTTGTTGGGGTAGCTGATCATAGTAAAACTCATTTGGTGTCAATTTGTCTAGACTCGAATGAGGTCGTTTCAAATTATAAAACTCAAAATATGCACTCAATTGCTTTTTCGCATCTGTGACACTGCTATAAGCTTTGAGATACACCTCTTCATATTTAACGCTCCGCCATAATCGTTCAACCATCACATTATCAATCCATCGACCTTTACCATCCATACTGATTTGAATGCCATTTGATTTCAATACATCAATAAATGCATCACTGGTGAACTGACTGCCTTGGTCTGTATTAAATATTTCAGGTGATCCATATTTTTCAATTGCTTCATTTAAAGCCGAAATACAAAAATCCACCTCCATACTAATCGATACCCTATGCGCAAGTACCTTGCGGCTATGCCAATCAATCACAGCACATAAATAAACAAAGCCTTTTGCCATAGGGATATACGTTATATCCGTAGACCACACTTGATTACTGCGCAGAATAGCCAACCCTTTGAGCAGATATGGATATTTACGGTGAGCTTGATTAGCCTGGCTTAAATTTGGTTTGCAATATAACGCCTGAATACCCATTTTCTTCATTAAAGTACGTGTATGACGTCGTCCTATATGATGCCCTTGACGATTCAACAAATCACGCATCATACGACTGCCTGCAAAAGGATATTGCATATGTAATTCATCAATACATCGCATCAGTTTCAGATCTGATGAGCTAACAGGTTTTGGGCGATAATAATAACAACCACGAGAGACTTTCAGTAACTTAGCCTGTTTAGATACTGAAATCTGAAGTGAGTGATCGATTAACTTTTGTGGTTGAAGCGGCCCAGTTTCTTCAACACACCTTCTAAAAAATCAATTTCTAATGCCTGCTCACCGATTTTTGCATGTAACTTTTTAAGATCAATGGGGGGTTCTGATGGAGCTTTTGATTGATCGAAAGCTTGCGAGGAAGCTGAGATCAATTGATTTTTCCAGTCAATAATTTGGTTTTGATGAACATCAAACTCAGAACTCAATTCAGCAAGTGTTTTTTCTGCTTTGATCGCAGCAAGTGCTACCTTAGCTTTAAAGTCGTTTGAATGATTTCTTCTTGGTCTACGTGCCATAAAATACTCCATATATTGATGTTTATAACATCATTTGAGGAGCAGAATATCACTTATAGGAGTTGTTCAAATTTCCGGATCCATTGATGTGGGTATAGGATTTTAGACCACGCCTATAAGTGATAATCTACTCCCCAATAAGCATGGGAAATGCTTGTTTTTGGAGTCAACCATGACACGAAGAAAACGTCGTAATCATTCAGCAGAGTTTAAAGTTAAAGTTGCTCTCGCAGCAATTAAAGGCGACCACACACTCGCTGAACTTTCTACTCAATTCGACTTACATCAAAACCAAATCATCGATTGGAAAAATCAACTGCTTGAGCAATCAGTCAATATTTTTTCACGACCAACAGCACAACAAGAACCAGAGATTGACCTCAAAGCTCTACATGCCAAGATAGGACATCAGGCATTGCAAATTGATTTTTTAGAAGGTGCGCTCAGAAAAATAGGGCAGCTGAGCGGCAAAAAATGATCGATAAGACCCATCAACTTTCGGTACGACAACAATCGCAATTGATTCAAATCAATCGCAGTACGTTGTATTACAAGTCCAAAGAGATTTCATCAACTGATTTGAGTTTGATGCGTCTGATCGATGAAATTCATCTCGACTACCCCTTTATGGGCAGTCGAATGATACGAGATATGCTACAGCGTCAAGGGCATCAAATAGGTCGGCGTAAAGTCCGACGTTTAATGCGCTTGATGGGAATACATGCCTTGTATCCAAAACCCAATACCAGTAAGCCTAATCTTGCACACCGTATTTTCCCATATCTGTTGAAAAACATGGTCATCGATCACTCTAATCAAGTCTGGTGTACAGATATCAGTGTGCCGCAGCAAGCGGCGTAAGAGATGAGGGTATGGCCCCTCGCTATCGGCTTGCAGGAGCAGGTAGCAAACCACCATAAGCGGCTTGGATCAAAAGTCCCGGTCGTGAGCGTTATGGAAAAGGTATCGTAGAGATGTCAGGTAAGAATTAGGAAGGCGAACAACAGTGAACTGCCGTTCAAGTGTCGAAAGTACTCAAATGACATCAAAACCGGGGATGGAAGTTACCCCGCGATTAGTTTGGCCGTTACCTGCTTACGGGCCATTCGGTGTCCGGCGTAGAGGCAGCGCGATCCTAATTCAGGCTCTTACGTTGAACTGCGGGAACCTTCGGTGGCGATGTCAAGCGAAAGGCACAAGCTCAAAAGGCAAGGCTGATAATAGCAATGCGTCACCAAGGGGCGGAGCAACTCGTAGTAGTGTTGAAGTTACTGTAATGGTAATGGAGCGAAGGGGTTGCATTATCCAGGTCTACGGATTTGTCAACTGTGCAAGCAGGAGGAGCAAAACTTTATGACCAAACCATTTAATATTCCTAAAGCGTTAATTTGGGAGGCATTTAAAAAAGTCAAAGAGAATGGTGGCGCTCCAGGCGTTGATCATGAATCTATTGAGCAATTCGAAAAGCATTTAAAGAACAACCTATACAAACTATGGAATCGACTTTGTTCTGGCAGTTATTTTCCACCGCCAGTTAAGGCTGTTCCGATTCCAAAGAAGTCAGGTGGCGTGCGTATACTAGGTATTCCAACAGTTGCAGATCGAGTCGCGCAAACAGCAGTTAAGCTCTTATTAGAGCCGAAAATTGATCCATTATTTCATCCAAACTCATATGGATATCGTCCGGGGCGTTCTGCCCATGATGCAATTGCGATAGTGAGGAGACGAAGTTGGGATTATGACTGGGTTGTGGAATTTGATATCAAAGGTCTCTTTGATAACATCGACCATGATTTACTCATGCGTGCACTCAAGAAACACTGTGAAATTCCATGGATTCTTTTATATGTGCAACGTTGGTTAAAAGCACCAATGCAACACATAAATGGCCATCTTTTAGAAAGGAATCGCGGCACACCACAAGGTGGTGTTGTGAGTCCTTTATTGGCGAATTTATTTATGCATTATGCTTTTGATATGTGGATTACGAAACATCTTCAAAGTGTACGGTTCTGCCGTTATGCAGATGATGGCGTAATTCATTGTCGGAGTTTATCTCAAGCCAAACTTGTTTTACAAAAGATCGATGCACGATTTCGTGAATGTGGTCTCGAATTGCATCCAGACAAGACAAAGATTGTTTATTGCCAAGATATTAATCGTCGTAAAGCATATCCCGATGTTCAATTTACTTTTCTCGGGTACACGTTTAGGCCCCGTAAGGCTGTGGACAAGTATAAAAGAGTTTATGTAAATTTCTCTCCTGCAGTCAGTCGTGATGCACTTAAAGCAATGCGACAGACTATTCGGAAATGGCATCTACATCTGATGTGTAATCGCGAATTAAGTGATTTATCTGCAATATTCAATCCAATTCTTCAAGGTTGGCAGCAATACTATGGTCGATTCCATGGTTCAGCAATGTCAGCGATCTGGCAACACATGAATGCTTATCTTATACGCTGGATGAGGCGTAAGTATAAAAACTTGGCCCGTCATAAAAGACGGGCTAGATATGCCTTAGGGCGACTTGCGCGTGATTTTCCAAATGCCTTTGTGCACTGGAAAATGGGATGTTTACCATCGGTTGGATAATGGGAGCCGGATGAGCTGAGAGGTTCATGTCCGGTTCTGCGAGGGGCTAAGGGTGAAATTCCCTTGGTCTACTCACCCGTACATTCCTATGGCTAAAGGCTTTGTCTATCTGTGTGCAATTATAGATTGGCATAGTCGTAAAGTACTGGCTCATCGTGTATCGATCAGTATGGAAACAGACTTTTGCATAGATGCGTTGCAAGAAGCAATTGTGAAATATGGTTGTCCAGAGGTGTTTAATACAGACCAAGGCAGTCAATTCACAAGCGAGGCATTTTTGAATGAGTTAAAATTGCGAAATATCCGTATCAGTATGGATGGGAAAGGACGATGGATGGATAATGTGATGATTGAGCGTTTATGGCGCAGCGTGAAGCATGAGGAAGTCTATTTGAAGGCTTACGATACGGTTAAACAAGCGAAACAATCAATTGCTGAATATTTGGATTTTTATAACATGATACGTCCTCATTCAAGTTTGAATAAGGCAACACCGGATGAATTTTATGATCAACATTTACTAAAAGTAATGGCAGCATAATTTAAATATTTAGAGCGGATTTATCACTTATAAAACTGAATTGAGTGGTCTAATTAACGGAACCACATTACCATCTCTCACTAACATGAAATTATTGTTTAAATAATTAGCAGAGGGTCAATTAAGAAATGCAAGAAGAGACTTCCGACAATGTATCGGTAGAGCTGCTGAGCTTTAATAATTTAAGCCTTGAGGGTTATCCATTGGTATTAGATAACTATCAGCGTGCCTATGTTTGGGGAGTTGATAAAGTCATCCAGCTTCTAAATGATTTATTGTCTTTTATTCAAGAGAGTGAAGATGAGGATGCCTATTACATGGGCACCTTATTGTTGCATAAGAAAATTGGTGAAAAACAGAAAGTTTTGTGTGTGATTGATGGGCAACAACGTCTAACGTCGCTTGCTGTATTGTATTGGCTGCTAAACAAGCAATTACCTACCCATATTCAATTTTCTTTCCGCTCATCTCGTTCAATGGTCAATGTCCAGCAAGCGAAACAAACAATACAACACTGGCTTGCTGAAAACAATTTAGAGATTGATAAGTTAGTTGGAGTGTTTGATCGTCTCCGTTTTACTGTAATCATAGTAACTAGAGAAGATCTCGCATTTACTTTTTTTGATACTCAAAATAATCGTGGTGTGCCTTTAGGTAGTACAGATTTACTAAAATCCTTCCATTTACGTGCTATTCATAGTGACGATGCACAAATAGATGAGCTATTGCAAAGCCACTGTGCTTCACGTTGGGAAAAAGTGCAAGTACAAGGTGAATTGGGAAAACTTAGCTCCAATCATGACTTTGCACCTGAGCTTTTTCACTATTATTTATGGCGAGCACGCAACTGGACGGGAAATGAAGTTGTTGAGTTAGAAAGTAAAGATGAAATGCTTTCTCATTTTGGAGAGCGTACTAAAATTACAAAATTGGGCGAAGTCATACTGTATCCTGCTGGTGCAAACCAGTGGGGGCAGTCGCTAAGACTTACCCATAACAATGACTTTTACTTAACTCCAGCCAGTCAGCAATTTGGTGTGCAATCGGCATATTTGCCATTTGCGCTACGCCAACCGATCAGTCGTGGTGTAGGCTTTTTCTTATACGCTGAAAAATATGCAGTAATGCTTAGCTTGCTTTTGTACAAACCAAGTAGAGATCTTGAAATCCAAGCAGTGCAGCAATTTTACAATGATGTAGTGAAGACACTTTCTCATTACTTGCAAAGCTTAGTCCGTTTGTGTTTGCTGGTCTATTGTGATCGTTTGGGTAGTAACGGGTTATTGCGTTTTACTTTATGGCTCGATCATCGGATTGGTGGGATTCGTTTATCTCAAGATGATATTAGGCGAGAGACTCCTATTAAATTTTTAAGAGATCCTAAGCGTAATTTGCTTGATGTTATTGCTTCCGCTTATCAATGTGATGATGTCATTGATTTTCTAAAACAAGTGGATGTAAGTAAAACTTATAGTTCAAATGAGGGGTGGGTGAAGCACATTAAAAGTAACCGACGTGTACAAGAGCGTTATGTCGCTGCAATTGCCAAATATTATCGTATTGAAAGTTTAGATCAGAAAACAGCAGAGTGTATTGAGCGTTCTGTGAAAAGCCAGTTATCTAACCAAAAAAAACAAATTGATTCAAGGTTTAAAGGAGCCGCTCATGTCTGAGTTTCAATCTAAATTAATTACCTTGAACGATGTTATTGATCAACAATTTTTCTTTAACATTCCAATTTATCAGCGACTTTATGTTTGGGGTAAAGAGCAAATCCATACTTTACTGGATGATATTGTTGCAGCATGGTTGGAGGAAAAAAACGAGTTTTATTTAGGTGGTACTTTAGTTATTGAGCGAGCTGTGAATGGCTCTGAGGATATGCGATATTTTGACTTGATCGATGGGCAGCAGCGTTTTACCACTTTATGGCTCATTAGTGTGGTATTAAAAGAGCATTTGGCTGCCTACATACAAGCAGATACCAAACAGGGTAAACGTTTGCGCATTAGTTTTTCAATTCGACCACAAGTGACAAAATTCTTTGAAAAAGTATGTGAAGGTCTACCAGCTAGTTTGCCAGAAGCGATGCAATTACAAGATGCCTTGCAAGAAATCCGATTTTATTTTAATAATTATTTTAATGAGAAAGAAGCATTAGATAAACGGGCACTTTCAGAGTTTATTCTAACTAAGGTACAACTGATTCTAACCACAGTACCGGATCACACAGACTTAAATAAGCTTTTTGAAGTCATCAACAACCGTGGTGTACAGTTACAACATCATGAAATATTAAAAGCCAAGTTATTGGAAAAAATAGAAAAACATGATGAGCGTGAGGCGTATGCTTTGTTGTGGGATGCTTGTGCCAATATGAATGGTTACGTTGAGCGTCATTTAAAAGCAACAACCAAACTCGACACAGTTTCTCTCTATGAAAAAAAAGTAGATTTTAAGAATGGTGAAAGAGAGCAGTTGGCTGATGCAAAAGCCGTTTTAGATGAATTGAGAAAAACCACTAAGGCTTCAGACGATCAAAGCATCAAGCTTGAAGATATTTTGAATCAAACAGAAATAGTTGCGACTTCAGAAAATGATCCAGGTGAAGATATAGATTCAGGATTACCTGTTAGGATCACTAGTATTATCACATTTCCAATGCTGTTACAGCATGTATTAAGAATTTACTTGCAGCAAAAGAAGACGGTGAAACAGCACGATATCCAAAAAATTTCTGACAAGGATTTGCTGTTCATCTTCAAAAAATTCTGGCTTGATGAGAAGCCGAATGAAATTGATACCAAACAGTTTCTTGAATTGCTTTGGGATGTGAGATACCAGTTTGATAAGCATGTTATTAAATGGGTATCGGTTGAGGAAGAAAAACAACACGCTATTCGTCGTATACGTATCAATTATAACAATAAGCAAGAGACTGCCTATCTTCAACGCGAAACTAAGGATGCCTTACCAGATTTTGCATTACTGCAAAGTATGCTCTACCACTCACAGCAAATGACAACACAATATTGGTTAACGCCTTTACTTAAGTTTTTACTTGAAAACCAGTCTGATCATACTAATCTTCTTTATTTACAACATCTTGATAATCATTTGTTATGCAGCCGAGTTGATGAGCCACTTATAATACGAACACATCGGTTTTTACAGAACCTGTGGCACAAAGAGACTCTTATTGATGCCAAAGAAAGCTTAGGTCAAAAATACGAAAATGGTACTCAGTATCCGCATTATTGGTTTTATAAGTTGGAATATGTGTTGTATCTCAAACTTAAAAGAAATAATAGTTCGCTTGTTGATAATTTTAGAATAACTTCTAAAAATTCGGTTGAGCATGTTACACCTCAAAACCCCGAGCAAAAGCAGGATGAGATCCCTTCCGAGATATTACACAACTTCGGTAACTTGGCACTAGTAACCAAAAGCATTAACTCAGAGATGAGTAACAAAGGCTTTAGTATTAAAAAAGTTGAGTTTGAGCATAGATACAAGGGCAAAGGGGTTTCTTTAAAGTTAGAAGATATTTTTGCCAAAACGCAGTGGAAAGAGGATGAAATAAGAGTACATCAACAGCAAATGATCGATGATTTTAATGAGTATATGAAGTCAGTAAGCAGGCAAACTGAGAAGAATACGGTGAATGAGTAAATTTATGTGCAATGTATTATTTCACCAACATAATCTTCCCAAATGAGATTTACTCTGATGAAAAAGTGATGTTCCTGTAGGAAGGCGTAAGTTAATGAATGAAAAAACAGTTGAAATGTCTGACCAGCAAGAAGAATCTCCAAGAATAATTACTGATAAGATATTTGCTTTAAATCAGATCAGGCATACAGATCCTTTGATTCGCGCTTTGTGTACCACCTGGGAAGAGTGTGCATTACAGTTAGTTCATGATCCTGATACATTTGTTCGAATGGAATGTGCTGGAAAATGGCAAGCATGTGCCGAATTACTTTTTGATGATGGCGATCCAGTTGTTCGCAAGGTTTGTGCGGAAAACTATGAGCATCTAGCTGCTAAGCTGATAAATGATCGTGATGAAAATGTTCGTGCAACATGTTCAAAATGGGAAACTTTAGTTGCTGAATTAATTCATGATTCTAGCCCTCTTGTTCGTAGAAGTTGTGCTGAGAGCTTTCATCATTTGGCCGAACTGATGATCAATAGTTCAGATTGGGAAGTGCGTGCAGGCTGTGCAATCTGGGAAGATTTAGCAGTGAAATTAATTGATGATGTCTCTTGGGAGGTAAGAGCTATTTGTGCTCACCATAAAAAGTTAGCAAGTCAGATGAAAGATGATAGCGATTGGAGAGTAAGAGTAGTTGTTGGTAGCTGTTTAAATGAAACTTCTTTTTAAAAATCATTTTATTAACTGTACATAAAAGTAAAAACCACTACTATGGAAAAATGAGGTCAAAATTGAGAATAGGTATCTTTTGGTTTTATGATAATAAAGTTATTGGCGTTGCCCATGATTTTTCTTGGAAAGAAGCTGATTCAATAGGATTGATTGATAGTAAGTACACTCATGTAGATTATTGGGAAATATTGAGACGTCAACTACCTGAATTGAAAGATAAAGAGTATGAACAGCTTCCAAGAGGAAGGGTTATTTTTGATACGAATAAAAATAAAGCGATTATTTATCTTGATAAAACTTTATTGAAAAAAAGAAAAGTTAATGAAGTTCTTAATTTTTTTGATCTAGACTTTACATGTGCCGTATTAAGAACAGATCCCCATTACATGATATAATCAATAATCTGAATAACTAGCAAAATCCTAGAAACAGGAAACTATATTTATGATTGGTATTTGGTGATCCTAAGTTCGATTAAGAGCTAATTAGTATTAAAAGCCTTATTGGTATCATTCTCAATAAAATTTACACCAAATTTACGCCACATCTTCTTCTTAATGATACTAACCATTTGATATTCAATATTTACTTAATATTGTTGATCCAATCCATCATCGGTGCAACACTGATTCGTGGAGATTGAGGGGTTTCAATGGTTTTGTCAGTATTCATTAAAAAATCAGGCTCTTGATCAGTGTTCGTTAGCTTCTATCTGCAAATACACGGTTAATGTATGTCTTGGAGCAGAAGTGGCGCAAAGAAATATGTGGGAAATTACATGAAAATCAGATGTCGCAAAGCCAAAGCATCAATCCATTTATTGAGCACGATACAGCACAATGTAATGAGCTGAAATGCATTCATTACCGATAGGAGGATCTTTGGGAGTGGACGAAAAATGAAACTCGGTGCTTCATTTTTATTCAGGTATTTCCGATAGCACGCAATACTATCACAAAAATGGAATACATTCATTGAGAGGTATTATCTGCTTTTATCAACCTTAGAACTTATAATTAATGGTAAGAGGAGCAGCCAATATTCATTAGATACATTGAAATATAGAAAACAGAATGTTTTTTTCGATAGAACATTCATACTGAACTTGTGGGATTGATCAATCACTATATCTTAGCAGGATTGAATTTAGCTTAATCATTCAGTATTTTGAATACATAGAAGAATAAAGTATAGGAAAAGCCGATGTTGCTTTTAGAAGAAATTTTTAAAACTAAAAAAGTACAACAGAGTGATGAGTTTAATCTGAGAATACATCGTGGGCTGAGTTGGCTAAAGCAGGCATTACTGCTCGATCATGATCCCGATTTGCAATTTATCAGCCTCTGGATTTCCTTCAATGCGATATATGCACAAGACTTGGGGCAAAGTCAGGACAAACAGAGTTTACGTCAGTTCTTGCATTTAATTTGCCAGCATGATGTCGATCATAGAATTTATAGCATTTTATGGGACAAGTTTAGTCAACCCATTCGTATGCTCTTAGACAACCAATACACCTATCAAGGCTATTGGGACTATCAAAATAAGAAAATTGGTTTAGAGGTTTGTAAGGCTCAGCTTGAACAAGAAAAGAAGAAAGTGGCGAAAGCGTTACAGCAGAAGCATTCGGTTGATGTTTTACTGATAGTGTTTAACCGTTTATATACCTTGAGAAATCAACTGATGCATGGTGGTTCAACCTATAAGAGTTCATTGAACCGCAAGCAGCTACAAGATGGCTGTCAAATTTTATCTGCTTTGCTCCCCGCATTTTTGTATATTGCTTTGGAAAATGCCGATAGTCTCGATTTGGGTAAACCTTTTTACCCAGTGGCTCAGGTCAGTTAGCGCTAAAAATGAAGTGTCCAAACTAAAAGACAGTTTACTCAGTCAACTGTCTTTTTGAGGGTTAAGCAATACCATGTCTTTTGCTGTACAGTGTATCCAGCAGAGCAAAGACACCCGCCATTATCACCAAAGTAATACCGACTAAACACGTACTGCTCCAGCCGCCGTGATGCCATGCATAGACACCCAGTGCTGAGCCACACGCACCGCCAATAAAATATAAGGTCATATAAATCGAGTTCACTCGAGACTTCGCATCGGGGCGTAAACGGAAAATCACGTTTTGGTTACAACTATGTGTAGTTGCAAGCCCTAAATTAATCAGTGCATAACCGATGATGTAGCTGATGAGTGAACTTCCGCCTAAGTATAGAAAGGCCCAACTGAGGGCTAAAGTCCCACAGCCGACCCACGTCAAAAGCAAGGTATAACCACGATCGGCCCATTTACCAATCCACTGGGTAGATAATGCACCAAATACACCGACCAAAGTTACCACGCCGACTAATACATCCGAAAGTTGAAATGGCTCAGAAGTTAAAAGGAGGGCAATGGTTGAAAACAGCATGCTCATGGCTGCAAAAGCAAATCCACCCGTGATTGAGCGAAACACCAAACGAGGCTCTTGTTGCAGCAGACTCCCCATCGACTTAAAAATGTCGAAATAGGTGATTTTGAGTTTTGGTAGTTGAGGCAGTTTTCCTTTCATCAAAAGGGCCAAAGCAAACATGGTGATGCCACTCAGCACATAAATCATTTTCCAGTGCCATAAGTCTGAGAGTAATCCAGCCACACTGGTCGACAGTAAAATCCCGACCAATAAGCCACTCATGAGGAAACCGACTACTTCTCCCGTTTTTTCAGGTTTGACTGCCATCGTAGCCAGAGGAATCAGCACTTGTGCTGCGACAGAAAAGAGTCCCGTAATAATGGTACCCAGCCAGAGCATCGATAAGTTGGTAGATGTCGCACAGATAAACAGTCCAGCAGATGCGCCAAACATCAGGAATGGAATCAGTTTGGCTTTGTTCAGCATGTCGCCTAAGGGCACAATGAACAGTAAACCCAAAGCATAGGAAACTTGAGCAAAGGTCACGGTCAAAGCCACTTGTTCTTCTGGCGCTTGAAAGCTTTGCTGAATAGAGGAAATCAAAGGCTGGCAATAATAGTTTGCCCCTGCACATAAGCCACAGACAATTGCCATCAGCCAGAGCAGAGATTTGTCTCGACTGATGTCGAAAGAGGTATTCATAATGAGCCTTTGATGAGGGAGTATTTTTTTCAGAAAGACGTTTACATCATGTTTGAGCTAAATAGATGCATCGTTTCAGAAATTGTATACGAAGCTGGGTCAAAAGCCTAAAACAGGCGAGAAAAGACTGCATAAAAAATGAGTCGAAGATGAAGACATAGAAAATAGCATGACCTGTTCTCAGGAGAGTATTTTCGTCTAATACAATCAAAAAATAATGATATTTCGAATTTCCTGTCAAAAAATGATAAAAATCTTTAAAAAATTCTGAACGCACCCGTCTATTTTGTATGAAATTGTTGCATTCGATCATTTTCACTCATAAAGCATACCAAGCATTTGGGGCTGATTGTTGAAATATTCATCTATTTAAAGTGTTTTTGCTCAATTATGGTGCATTTTTGCTTAAGGCTAGTGCGTCAATGCACGCCATTATCATCCCATAAAATATGAAAAAACATTTTTGTTGGTCGTTCCGCGTTTTAGATCTATTTAAACGTGATTAATCCTTCCTCGTATTTTTATATGATCCACTTCAAATACACGTTTCAGTTGGACTAAATTTTGAGCATTGGCATTTTTGATCGATGAAACATAGGAACAGGCCAATTCTAAGCTTTTGCAAATGGGGCAAAACTGTCATTCAAGTCAATGCCTGCAAAGTTTGCGCGACGGCAGATGGCAAAGCTCGATGAATGACAGGTTCGGGTTAATGTGAACGTGGTGGTTCATATTCTTGGATTGGTCAAAAAGATCAATACTGCGGAATTAAAGGACTTGGTTTTGTACAAAAAAAGTGCAGATTTTAGTGTAAAAAGATCTGTAGCTCAGAATTTGAATAGAAATAAATCAATTTTTAAGCGGATTCAAAGTAAATAAACGAGATATCACCCAATATTTTTTATGAATCACCAGTTCAGTATATGGGTATTTATTAAATAAATAGTGGGTGGTATTTTAAAAAAGTTTCATTAGAATCCAAAAATTCATAAGAACATCCTGTGAGAAAACATTGCCTAATCGGTGATGTTTACTTTAAGAAAAACTAGCTTGAGGGACGCTCATGCAGATCGGAATTCCAGCCGAAACTGTCGTCGGTGAAAATCGTGTAGCCGCAACGCCAGAAACGGTAAAAAAGTTGATCAGTGCTGGTCATAGTGTAGTGATTGAACGTAGAGCAGGCGTGAAAGCTGCTTATATCGACAGTGCCTATGAGCAAGTCGGTGCTACGCTGACAGATGATGCCTATACTGGTAGCCAAATGATTTTGAAAGTACGTGCCCCTCAGGGTGCTGAAATTCAAAAGCTTGCGCCAAATACATCGGTTATTGCCATGTTTGACCCGTACCGTAATACGGAGCTTGATCAGTTTGCATCACAACACGTGTCTGCATTTGCTTTGGAGCTACTGCCACGAACTTTATCTCGTGCGCAGAACATGGACGTATTATCTTCACAAGCTAACTTGTCCGGTTACAAGTCAGTGCTTCTTGCTGCGGCTGAGTACCAGCGCATGTTCCCAATGTTGATGACGGCTGCGGGTACTGTAAAACCTGCACGTGTCGTGATCATGGGGGTTGGTGTTGCAGGTCTACAAGCGATTGCGACAGCAAAACGTTTGGGTGCTGTGGTTGAAGCAACGGATTTACGTCCGACTGCGAAAGATCAGGTGGAATCTTTGGGTGGCAAATGGTTAGACGTACCTATGTCAGCGGAAGAACAGCAAAAAGCAGCCGATGCTGCGAAAAATGGTTATGGCTGGATGCCGGGCGAAGACTATATCCGTGATCAAGCCATTATTGTGGATAAAGCTGTATCGAATGCTGACATCGTGATTACCACTGCACTTTTACCAGGTCGTAATGCGCCACGTCTGATTAAGGCGGAAACAGTTGCCAAAATGAAACCAGGTTCAATCATCCTTGATATGGCGGTTGAAACAGGCGGTAACGTTGAAGGCTCTAAGAATGGTGAAAATGTTGTGACTGACAACGGTGTAACCATTCTAGGGATTCCAAACATTCCGTCTACAGTTTCAACTGAAGCTTCTGCTTTGTATGCACGAAATGTCTTGAACTTCTTAGATACTTTATTTGATGCAGAGAAAAACTTTGCTATCAATCCTGAAGAAGAAATTCAAAAAGCCCTTCTAGTAACTCATGGCGGTCAAGTACTGCTGAAGCGTGGTTAAGGAGATAGATCATGGTTGAAACAATTACAATTTTCGTCCTTGCCATCTTTGTAGGCTACTACGTCGTGTGGGGCGTTACGCCAGCACTACATACACCGCTTATGGCAGTAACCAATGCGTTGTCATCGATCATCGTGGTGGGTGCAATGATTCAAACGGTGGGGATTCCTGCAATCGGTGTTGATGCGAATGTTGCATTCCAAAGTGTGAATGTGGTGAGCATCTTAGGTGCAATTGCGGTGTTCTTAGCAAGTATCAATATTTTCGGTGGCTTCGCAGTAACAGCGCGTATGCTTGAAATGTTCAAGCCAAAGCAAAAGAAAAAAGAGGGCTAATATATGGAATTCATTCGAGACTATGCGGATTGGTTCTACCTGATTGGTGCTGTCCTCTTTATCTTAACTTTACGTGGTTTGTCTGGCCCGAAGACAGCGATTCAAGGTAACCGTTACGGCATGATCGCAATGGCGATTGCTGTAGTGACCACCTTCTTTGTGGCAGATCATCCTGTAATTTGGATGATTGGCGGTGCGATGGTGCTGGGTGCGATTGTGGGTATTGCCCGTGCGCGTACTGTACCTATGACGCAGATGCCTGAAACGGTCGCATTGATGCACTCTTTGGTGGGTCTGGCTGCGGTATTAATTGCAATTGCTGCAATTCTACATAACAACCAACTGACTGCGTTATTTGCACAAAATGAAGCTGCATTAACTGCTGCAGGTGTGCAACATGCACACATGAGCAAGGTTCATTTATTTGAATTGTTCGTGGGCTGTTTCGTCGGTGCGATTACCTTTACAGCGTCTGTATTTGCTTATGGTAAATTGGCTGCAAAAAAATGGGCGAAAACCATTTCTGGTGCATGGGTTAAACCTGTACAAGCACTGATTTTCCTTGCAATGTTGGCGTGTGGTGTGTATTTCTTCACAACAGGCAACATGAATGCATTTTGGGCTATGACTGCACTTGCTCTTGCATTCGGTTGGGTGTGGATTGCACCAGTCGGTGGTGGTGATATGCCGGTGGTGGTATCGCTATTGAACTCCTTCTCTGGTTGGGCAGCAGCAGGTATTGGTTTCACACTTGAAAACAATATGTTGATCGTTGCGGGTTCACTGGTGGGTTCTTCAGGTGCGATTCTGTCTTACATCATGTGTAAAGCCATGAACCGTTCAATCATCAACGTTTTGTTTGGTGGTGCAATGGGCGGTACAGCGGTAGCTTCTGCGGACAAAGGCGAACAAGCACAGCGTAACCATCGTTCTGGTTCAGCAGATGATGCAGGCTTCTTGATGTCAAATGCAGACAGCGTTGTGATCGTACCAGGTTATGGTATGGCGCAAGGTCGTGCACAAAATGCGGTGAAAGAACTGTGTGAAATCTTGAAAGAACAGGGTGTAAAAGTGCGCTTCGCCATTCACCCAGTTGCTGGTCGTATGCCGGGTCACATGAACGTACTTTTGGCTGAAGCAGACGTGGCTTATGAAGACATCTTAGAGATGGATGAGATTAACTCTGACTTCCCTGCAACAGATGTGGTGCTTGTGATTGGTGCGAATGACGTGGTCAACCCTGCAGCGAAAGACGATCCAACATCTCCAATTTATGGCATGCCAATTCTTGAAGCACATAAAGCACGTACCATTATGGTCATCAAACGTTCTATGGCGACAGGTTATGCAGGTCTAGACAACGATTTGTTCTATAACGAAAAAACCATGATGATCTTCGGTGATGCGAAGAAAGTGGTTGAAGATATGACCAAAGCAATCAATGGTGGTGGACACTAATCCTCCTCCTAGAGTGTATAAAGACCACCTTCGGGTGGTTTTTTTATGTTTGCAGCTTTTGCTAAGATGATGTGTATCTTTTCAATAAGAAAACAATATGAACATAAATCAGATCTCGTTTCAGGTGCTGTTGATATTTGGTGTGTGCGTTTTGAGTCAAGCTACTCAGGCTCAGGTCTTCGAAATAAAAAATGCATCGAAGCACTATGATGTAAAAATGACGACGAACTGTACGGACAGTAGCTGTGATGGACAAGCCAATATTGATCTTTACCTAAAAGGGACAACACAGCACTTTCAGCATTTTTCCTCTGCTGAATTGACGATGGATCTGGACGAAACTTACAAACCGTCTATCAATGTGGTGCAGCTTTATGGTGAGCAAAGTGCATTAATTTTTGCTGACTTTAACTTTGACGGGAGTGAGGATGTCGCCATCCGTAATGGTAACTATGGTGCCTATGGCGGGCCAACTTACGATGTTTATGTCTTTCATCGAACCAAGAATAAATTTGTTCTGAGTGAGGAGTTATCTGCTTTAACCCATGAAAATTTGGGCATGTTTGAGGTCGATCCAAAACAGAAAAGGATCTTAACCTTCAATAAAAGTGGGTGTTGTTATCACATCCGTTCGGAATATATCGTGATTCCTAAACACGGCTTGAGTTTAGTCAAAGAGTTTATTGAAGATGCAACAGTCCAAGAGGGAAAGGTTAAAGTGACGGAGCGAACACTGAATCGTGGTCGATGGGTAGAGAGGGTTCACTATTATGCTGTGGATGAGTACTATAAAAACTAAAAGCTATGTTTTATCAATCAGCTGATAAATGCGCTTTGGCCCTTTTATGGTGTATCGCTTTTTCGCCTTGTTTGAATTGTCCATTTATATTGGCGGGCATGGATCATGATTAAATATCTGTAAGGTGTTGAAACACTGGCATTGATTTTGCAATTGAGATGAATAATCTTTGGGGGATTATTCATGAAAAAAATAAAATACTTACTCTTCTTTGTGTGCTGTATTGCTTTACCCAGTTTTGCTGCAGAGCCCCTGCCAACACAGGCTCAAAATATTCAAGAGATTCGCCTCTCGCTTGACAGTGTCTGGGTGGTGCTGGGTGGCATCTTGGTGTTTTTCATGCAAGCAGGTTTTGCCCTGATTGAAAGTGGTTCGGTGCGCTCTAAAAACACCATTAATGTACTCATGAAAAACTATATGGATGCCTGTTTAGGGGGCTTGGTGTTTTGGTTGATTGGCTTTGGTTTGATGTTTGGTGTCAATACGAGTGGTTGGATAGGAACTTCGCATTTTGCACCCAATGCCATGGATGACTGGCACTGGAACCTCTTGTTCTTTCAAATGATGTTTGCGGCCACCGCCACGACGATTGCCAGTGGGGCGATGGCTGAGCGGATTCACTTTGTGGCGTATATCGTGAGTGCTGCGGTGGTCAGTGGTTTGATCTACCCGATTTTTGGTGCATGGGCTTGGGGGAGTCTATTTGATGGTGAAGGTTGGCTAAAAGCCATGGGCTTTATCGACTTTGCTGGTTCAACGGTGGTGCATTCGATTGGTGGATGGGTGGCCTTAGCCGGAATTATTGTGCTGGGACCCCGTTTAGGACGGTTTGGACGCAATGGGCAGGTCCATTATTTGGCAGGACATAATTTACCGTTGGTGGCGCTAGGCGGTTTTGTTCTATGGCTGGCATGGTTTGGTTTTAATGCGGCCTCTACCGTGAAGGCAGATGTGAGTATTGGGCGGATTGCCTTGAATACACATTTGGCGGCGTGTGCTTCGGCAGTTGCCTATATGGTTTATACCCTAATACGTGGTAAAGCAATTTTAATGCGCGGCACCATTAATGCCTCCTTGGGTGGGCTGGTTGCAATTACGGCGGGCTGTGCAACCATGAGTCCACTGTATGCCATCATCAGTGGGGCGGTTGCAGGTGTACTGGTCAGTATTTTACCAGTGGTGATGGAAAAACTCCGCTTGGATGATGTGGTCGATGCGGTGACTGTGCATGGTTTTTGTGGGGCATGGGGCACATTGGCAGCGGGTTTGTTTTTTGAAAACAATATGTTTAATGCGGGGCTCATTGCGGTACAAGGCTTGGGGATTTTGACAGCCTTTGCGTGGGGTTTTGGTGTGGCGTTGATCGTCTTTAAAGTCTTAGACCTCGTTCTTGGTGGTTTGCGGGTGAGTAAACAACATGAACAACGTGGCTTGGACTATACCGAACATGCAGAACTATCTTATCCTGAGTTTCAGCGTGATGTGACGTTTGAAACTGATGATATGACCAAACGTCATTAATGAAAGGAGGATAGCTCATGTCGACTGAAACATTAACTATTTTACAAAAACGCCAAGCGATCGAACGTGGGTTAAGTCAGTACTTACAAGGAACACTTTTAGAGCAAGTATTGAATCATTGGGAAGCGAAATATGGTGATCAACCCTCCTTTGTCCTGAATCGTTTTTTGAGTGAAATCTGTACCACAGAGGAATTGCGTTACTTTCGAAAAGACATGCTTAAAAATGTCTTGGCAGAGATGGCCCAAGTTGAAAAACAAGTGTTGTTGAATCCATCTGCAAAAGCATCGAAAAGCCAACTAGGGGGAGCAGGGTTACTCGATGCATTGACGTTTTTTATGCAAAATATCTGTCAAGCAGTCAAAGCCGTTGATGTGCAGGAGTTTGAACGTGAAGTGAAAATGCAGCTAGAGGCTTTATCCATTGTGATTGATAGGTATCAGGCCTTAAATGACCGAGCTGTACTCGAAGCTTTGCCTATAGCTCAATATGCGCAGGTCTTGACGGTCTGTTATGAAAATTATTGTGAGTTTTATGGTCCAGCAAAAGCAGATCAGCTTTATGCCCATGTGAAGCGACAAGTGAAAGAGCGCTACCCAATGGTCGATATGCATTGCTTAATTTAAATAAAATTAGACATAAAAAAAGCGACCTTCAGGTCGCTCTTTTCATATTAGGCTACAGTTTCTTCTGGGGCTGCACGCCAAAGGCTTTCTAAGTCGTAGAAACGACGTGCTGTTGGCAACATCACGTGCACAACAACAAAGCCAAGATCAATCAAGATCCATTCTGCATCACGTTCGCCTTCGACACCGAGAGGGCGAAAACCTGCTTTACGTGCTTCTTCAGCAACGTTATCAGCAAGTGCTTTGATGTGACGCGTTGATGTACCGCTTGCAATCACAATTGCATCAGCGACGTTGCTGATTAGGCTGACATCAATCGCTAAAATATCTTTTGCTTTTACATCTTCAAGGGCTTCATGTACAACTTTTAAGCAAGCTTGTACGTCGGCAGCTTGGGTATTCATTGCGAAATCGTGAGAATTAGAAGCGCTGGGCGATGGTTCTAAATTCATAAAGGGAATTTTTCCGGACAATAACTCATCTTATAATATAGCGTTTTTAGGCGAAAATTTCAAATCCGCAATGGTTCAACTTTGAGGATGTGCAGCAAAGTATTTTGCCTTCCATGCAAAGGACTGAGTTGAAACAGTTTTTGGTCGATATTCAGCCGCAATAAAACCGTCATAACTGCTGTGTTGTAGCCATTCAAAAATATTTGCATACATAATTTGTGCAGTATCTGGCTCATGCCGCCCCGGACAGTCTGCAAATTGGATGTGACCAATAGCTTGAATATTTTCTTGTAGTCCTTGCAACACATCTTCACCCATCATGGCCATGTGATAGCAGTCGTATTGCATTTTAAGTGCAGGGTGTTGTACTGCTTCTAGCATTTCCTGTGCTTGGGCAATATTTTGCACTAAGAAGCGCGGCATATCGGTGCCGTTGATCATTTCAAATACAGGCTGAATGTCATGTTCACTGAACATATGGCAGGCCAGTTTCAGGTTCTTGGATAAGGTATTTAAACAGGGCAGTAGGTCGGCATCTAGGGGTTGTTTGCCAGCAAGGATATTCACACTTGGCACTTTGAGTGCGCTGGCATATTGCACTGCTAACTGAAGAGCGTGATGAAACTCTAGCTCTTTGCCTGGGACTCCTGCGAGTCCATTGCCACCGGTCATTAAGTCGCCCGCAGGAACGTTAATGAGGCAGAGGCTTAAGTTATGAAGCGTAAGCTGAGTTTGAATTTGTTCAATGCTGAGTTCATAGGGAAATTGGATTTCCACATGTTTAAAGCCTGCGGTTTGAGCCAAAGCAAAACGCTCAAGCAGCGGTACTTCGGTAAAAATCATGGATAAATTTACAGCAAGTTTGGTCATGATTTTCTCCTAATTTTATTTGGCTTGTTGTTCTACTTGTAATATGACTGAGGCAAGATCAGCTTCAGCATAGCCTTGTTGTTGGTGTGCTTGCAATTGCTGAAGTGCTCGCGCTGCAACAGGAATGTCGAGTTGGTGCTGCGCAGCAAGCTGCACAGCATTGTTCAAGTCTTTGGACAGGGTTTGAACTTTCCACTGTACGGGCTCAAACAGGTGAGTCGCCATACGTGGACTTAAAATTTGAAAGGGTTTCGAATCGGCAAAACCACCTGCAAGCGCAGGTGCAAGTAAGCGAGTGTCCACGCCAGCTTTGGCTGCTAAAGCAACCGCTTCTGCAATCAGAGTGCTATTTGCTGCCACAATCAGTTGATTACAAATTTTGGTGGCTTGTCCTGTTCCAATGTCGCCCATACAGGTGACACGTTGCGACAAGATATTATAAATCAAAGACAAGTCTTGAATCGTCTGTGCATCGCCACCAGCAAAGATGACCAGCGTACCTTGTTCCGCACCGATAGTTCCCCCTGAAACAGGTGAGTCGATCCATTGCACCTGTTTTTGTTCGGCACGTGCTGCAAGGCTCAGGGTTTGCTCCACCGAAAGACTGGAAAAGTCGATAATCACTTGCTTCGCCGTCAAAAACGGTTCGATTTGTTCATAAACGCTGAGTGCGGCTTTGTCGTCCGCTAAACAGGTTAGGATTACAGGATAGTCGGCAATATTCTGTAGCGTTAAGTCTGTCGCCCCTA
Source organism: Acinetobacter sp. CAU_H_29a_1 (assembly GCF_058599505.1). Taxonomy (NCBI): domain Bacteria; kingdom Pseudomonadati; phylum Pseudomonadota; class Gammaproteobacteria; order Moraxellales; family Moraxellaceae; genus Acinetobacter; species Acinetobacter sp. CAU_H_29a_1. Next base: position 2,932,140 of record NZ_CM178655.1, on the reverse strand, counting down.
AATCAATGAGTGCATCGCAGGCACTGCGGGTGCGGTTCCATACAGCGACCTCGAAACCCGCTTGAAGTAAGCGGGTGGCCATACGGCTGCCCATGAGTCCCATGCCAAGAAATGCAATTTTAGTGTGTCGATCGAAACTCATGGGACCCTCTTTGATTGTCAGTGCTTAAATACTGTTATTTGTATTGGCGTGGTAGATACTGCGCGTCGGGTTGTTTATCTTTTTTACGTGCGATTTGGCTATTTTTACCTAACAGTAATTTGAGCTGCCAAATTTTTTCCAAACGTAAGGATTTTTTAGGCTCATGCTGCATGGCATCCAGCACATATTTTGAGGCCATGAGCGCATCTGGTGAGCGTTGTAACATTTCTTCTGCAATGGCTTGGGCTTTAGCAAGCGGTGATTCATCAAGATGTGTGACTAAGCCAATTTCTTTGGCATAAGTTGCATCGAAAATACGCGCTGTAAGCGTTAACTCTTTGGCAAGATCTAGTCCTATTAGACCTTTCAAAGAACGCGTCAGTCCCATATCAGGAACCAGTCCCCAACGGCTTTCCATAATCGACATTTTGGTTGCAGGGTGTGCGACACGAATGTCTGCCGCTAAAGCCAGTTGCATACCAGCGCCAAAGCAAAATCCTTCAATCGCGGCAATCACAGGAACAGGCAGTTCTTGCCAAATCAGGAAGGCTTTTTGAAAGAGGCTTTGTCCAGGTTTGATCAGTTCCCATGCGGCATAGGCGCGATTCTTCGGATTGTTCAAATCGGCAAGATCAATGCCTGCGCTAAAGACTTGCGCTTCACCAGTAAGGATGACACAGCGAATGCTGCGGTCTTTTTTAATTTTTTCAGCAGTTTTAACCAATTCGCGCAATAGGTCGAAACTCATCGCATTGCGTTTGTCTGGACGGTTAAGTGAAACAGTGGCAATGCCGTTTTTGTTTTCAATGCGAAGTAAAGCCATGATGAGAACTCTTATTTTTTGCTCGCACGGAGCATAGCATAGCTCTCGTACGGATAAATGACACCAAGAGTCACGTCACAACTTGTCTTAGGTGTCATGCTCTTTTGAATGTTTTATGGGCTATGTTTGATTAAAATTTGCTGTGCCGCATGTTGTACTTGTTCAATCACAACTTTGAGTTCATTGAAGCGCTTTATGGTTTCTTGAACAAATTGTTTATCTGCTATACGACGTTCTTTACGTAAGGTTGAAACAAACTGTTCAAATGTTCCTGTTGCTTCTTGTAAGTTGGGTACACCGACATAGCGTGTTGCACCATACAGACGGTGTAGCACATGTTCTAATTGTGGGAAATCTTCCATTTCAATCAACTGCTTCATTTCATGCAACTCAGTATCAAAACTATCCATTAACATACGCAATAAATCGACCGCTAAATCTTCTTTGTTGGCGGCTAACCGTAAGCTTTGCTGCCAATCGAGCACCTTAGGATCGAGTGCTTCAATCACGATGGCTTTTTCAACGGGTGAGCCTTTGTTGAAGCGATCAGTTGTCCAATGGGTCAGGATTTGAATAATCTGATCAATTTGAATCGGTTTGGTGACATAGTCATCCATGCCGACTTGCAATAGTTTTTGTTTTTCATCGGCTAATGCATGTGCGGTGAGGGCAATGATGGGCAAACGCTTATGGTTTTCAATGGTTGACTCCAGCGCACGAATGGCACGTGTGGTATCGACACCCGACATGACAGGCATTTGAATATCCATAAACACCAAATCAAAAGCTTTGCTGTTGTGTTCAGCGCGCTCTTGTAAAATCTCTAAGGCTTGTTGACCGCTTAAAGCTTTTGTTGTGGTGACATTCAACTCGCCTAGTAGGGCTTCAAGGACAATCAGGTTAGGGAGATGGTCATCCACCGCTAAAATATGTAAGCCTTGACCATTGAAGGACTCCATTTCGTCTTCTTCAAATAGCGGTTGATTGCTGAGTAATTGAATCAAAGCACTCCGACTGAGCGGTTGGTATAATGGTCGTGCGCGATACTCATTCAGCGTGGTCAAATCAAGTGACATCTGATAACCATAAACCGCAAGGTTACCGCTATAACGCTGACGAATTTCTTTTAATAAGGCTTCGGTATCACCACTGTGGTCAACAATCAACCATGTGTTTTCCACATCTTGAGGCAGTCTGTTGAGGTGGCTGAACAAGTCTAAAATTGAACTCGATTCGATGTGCTCCACAGCATAGTCTTCAAGATAATGACGCAGAATATTGGCCGTTGCTGGATGCGCCAAATACGAGACCACTTGCATATCGTTAAACTGAGGATGCTCAACGTACTCATCTTCTTCATTGACCATAAACATGGCTGTAAACCAGAAGGTGGACCCTTTTTCGGTTGGCGCGCGTTCTTGGTTATCCTCAAATCCAATTTGCCCCTGCATCAAATGCACCAGCTGTTTGGAAATCGCTAAGCCCAGACCTGTACCGCCAAATTGACGCGTGACCGAAGCATCGCCTTGCGAGAAAGACTCAAACAGTTTTTTACGGTCGGTTCCACTGAGTCCGATACCGCTGTCTTGTACACTAAAGTGCAATAGGCACTGTCCAATATCATCTTGTTCCATTCTTGCGCGGACGATAATCTCGCCATCAGGAGTAAACTTAATGGCATTGGAAATCAGGTTGGTTAAAATTTGTTTGAAGCGTAGGGCATCTCCAACCACATGCTTTGGCACATTGTCGGCATAGTAAAAGGCCATATCGATATGCTTTTGTGCAGCAAGAGGAGACAGCATATCCATAACATCAAAAATTGCTTCTTCTAAATCAAAAGTTGCAGTATCGAGTTCTAGTTTACCTGCATCAATTTTTGAAAAATCTAAAACATCATTAATCAGTGCCAGTAAGTGTGCAGATGATTTTCGGATGGTTTGTAAATACAGGTTTTGATCATTGTTGAGGTTGTCTTGACGCAGTAACAGGTGAATAAAACCATCAATACTGTTCAGTGGCGTGCGCAGTTCATGGCTGATATTGGCCAAGAATACAGACTTGGACTGACTTGCTGAAATGGCTTGGTCACGCGCTTGACGATAGGTAATGTTTTGCACTTCTAAAGTGTCAAGGGTTCGACGTAAATCGTCTTCCGTTTGCTCAGTGTGTTCTTTCAATTCTAAAAAACTAAAATGCAGGCGTTTCACCACATTGGCAATATCGCGCTGTAGTAAGCGTAATTCACCGGTGCTGTTAATCAGCATGTGTTGATCGAGGGTGTCGGCATTTAAACGTTGCAGCTGCATGCGAATTTCATACATCGGCGCAATCCAGCGACGCGAGTAGAAATTTAAACAGAGTAAAAGTAGTAATAGTGTCAACAGACCTGTCGCAATCAACACAATCAACACGCGATAACGGGCAATTTGTAAGGGCTGGTTATCTAACTCAACCACCAACTGCGCAGGCGTGCCTGTAAATTGGTTGATGGGCAAACCATATACTGTATTACCTTTAAAATTCATTGGGCCAAAAAAATCAGTATTTTTTTTCAGCGCAGGCCACGGCGCTTGGTCTTGGTAGCCAATGCTGAGTTTGTTATTGCCTTTTTCATCAATAATTGCGGCACGAATCAGATGTTTTTCATTTAACATTTTTTGCATCAAATAACGTGCATTTTCATACTGCCAAGGGGAGGCATTCACCAAATTGATCGCCGCTTCCGCATCTAGCTGATAGCGCGTTAAAATCGCTATCGCCATTTGTCGCTGTTGGGCTTTGGCGGCATTTGAAGTTTCGGTAATAACCAGTAATGCACCTACACAAGCCAAGATCATAATCGGCACGAAAATAAGTGCAATGAGCTGTCCATAAGCATGGTTTAAGTGCAGACGATTAAATAACTTTTTATTGATATTTGACATGGTGCAAGTGATTTATTCCCTATGCTTTGAAGTGTAGCACGCTTTATAAAAAATCGATGGTGCTTTAATCACTTTCACGAAAAAGCACGCTAAATGGGTGCAGGGACTGGCATTTTTCCATACAATAGGCGCACCTCGATCAAGGTGCAAAGAATGAGTACTACATCCACTGATTTTCAAGCAGACGAATTTTTGTTAGATCACTATGTTGGAAAAACTCCACTGGTGCGTTTACAGCGTCTGGCAAGTCACACTCAAGCAACAGTATTGGCAAAGTTAGAAGGCAACAACCCCGCAGGTTCTGTCAAAGACCGTCCCGCGTATAATATGATTATGCAAGCGGAAAAGCGAGGGCAAATCCAGCCGGGCGATACCTTGATTGAAGCGACCAGTGGAAATACCGGCATTGCACTGGCGATGGTTGCTGCGATGCGTGGCTATCAGATGAAACTGATTATGCCCAACAACATGAGCCAAGAACGTAAAGATGCAATGCGTGCTTATGGCGCGGAACTGATTGAAGTGACCAAAGAACAGGGCATGGAAGGTGCACGTGATTTGGCTTTGCAAATGCAAGAAGAAGGCAAAGGGCATGTACTCAACCAGTTTGGTAATCCTGATAATGTTGAAGCACATTATTTAACGACTGGGCCTGAACTTTGGCAGCAAACAGGTGGCAAAATCACTCACTTTGTAAGTTCAATGGGCACTACAGGTACCATTATGGGGGTCTCTAAATATCTCAAAGAGATGAACCCCGACATTCAAATTATTGGCTTACAGCCATCGGATGGTTCAAGTATCGCAGGGATTCGCCGCTGGCCTGAAGAATATTTACCAACGATTTTTGACCGCAGTCGGATTGATCAAATTATTGATATTCCACAAATTGAAGCGGAAAAAACCATGCGTAAATTGGCGCAAAAAGAAGGGATTAGCGCAGGAACTTCTTCAGGTGGTGCGGTGTGGGCATCGATTAAAATTGCTGAAGAAAACCCCGGTGCTGTCATTGCGTGCATTATTTGTGACCGTGGTGACCGTTATTTATCGACGGGTCTTTTCTCTGTGGTCGATCCTGAATAAAACAATAAAAGAGAGTTCTGCTATGCGCCTACCTGTGCTCACCTTTGATATTGAAACAATGACTGATTTGAGATCGGGGGCGCATTTATATGGTTTAGATTTGCCTGAGGCTGATTTGGAGGCGGCACTGACCAAATTGCGTCGCCAAGAATCAGGCATGGATTTTCAGCGTTTGGCTTTGCATGAAATTGTGTGTATTTCAGGCTTATGGCTGGATGACCAAGGCCAGATGAAACTTTTTTCTTTTAGCCGTGAGCAATATTCGGAAGCAGAAATCCTCAGTAAGTTTTTATCCATATTTAATAAGCGCTTACCAACTTTAGTGAGCTGGAATGGCGCTCAGTTTGACTTACCTGTAATTATGCTTCGCGCCATGTATCATGGTTTAACTGCACCTGCTTTGTTCGATCAAGGCGAAATTGACACACAAAAGCGCTATAATAACTATCAGAACCGTTATCATCAGCGTCACATCGACCTGATGGATGTGATGGCAATGTTTAATGGGCGTCATTTCCAAAAGCTAGATGATGTTGCCCATTTATTGGGGTATCCCGGTAAACGAGGCGATGGGGCTTATCATGTACCTGAATATGTTCGGGCGCAGGAATGGCTTAAACTCACCAGTTATTGTGAAGGTGATGTGCTAAATACATGGTTGGTGTATTTGCGTTGGCTCTTGCTCAAAGGACAATTGCTAGCTCAAGACCACCGTCATTTTATCGATCAAACCATCCAGTTTTTACAGGCTCAACCGCAGCATCAAGACTTTTTGTCGGTGTGGCGTGAGACCTCACAGCAGACGGCCTTTACCGCTGCCGATTTTTCCCCTTCCCATCTTTAGGTACACATGAAACATAGAGCCAAACCTCGTCCAACTCAACAGCCCAGTTATATTTTTCAGGTTGAGTCACTTTCGCATGAAGGACGCGGCATAGCGCACTATGGTTCGCATCCAGACCATCCTGCGGACAAGCAGGGTAAAAAAGTCTTTATTAGCTATGCGTTGCCGGGTGAAACGGTCAAAGCGCAGATTACCCATGCGGTAAAGCGCTTAGAGGAAGCCGATGCTGTTCAACTCCTCAGTGAAGCCTCTGCTTTTCGGGTTGAGCCGAAGTGCCCGCATTTTAAAAGCTGTGGTGGCTGTAATATGCAGCACATTCATCCCGATGAACAAATTCGTTTAAAGCAGGATGTGCTTAAATCACATTTACAGCATTTTGCGGGGATTCAACCTGAAGAATGGTTGCCGCCTTTACGCTCTTTACGTGAAGACTACCGCCGTAAAGCGCGCATTGGGGTGCGTTATTTGCCACATAAAGACCAATTGGTCGTGGGTTTTCGAGAGCGTCAAACCAATAAACTGACTTCAATTGATCGTTGTTTGGTGTTAGATCAAGCGTTTGGTTCAATCACACGCTTGAAGCAGTTACTCCAAAGTCTAACAGCCAAAGCGGCCATTGGTCATATAGAATTGGCTATGGGGGATTGTGACATCGCCCTCACGGTGCGACATACTGAAAAATTAAACACAGAGGATGTCAACCGATTAAAACAATTTGCGTTAGACAAAGGGTGGCAGTTGTATTTACAAGCTGCGGGCCCAGAAAGTTTAAAGCGTGTCGATGATGAACATGCAGAGATGCGTTTACATTATCGTTTAAATGATTTTGATGTGGAATTTGGATTTAACCCACATGACTTTACTCAAGTAAACTCAACCATTAACCCGCAAATGGTGAAATTGGCATGTGACTTGCTAGATTTACAACAAGGAGAACGTGTTCTCGATTTGTTCTGTGGTCTAGGAAATTTCTCTTTGCCTTTGGCTCGATGCGTGGGTGCAACAGGACAAGTGGTTGGTGTTGAAGGCAGTGAAGAAATGGTTCAACGTGGTGCAGAAAATGCGGAACGTAATGCTCTTCGCCAGTTGAAGTTCTTTTCACAAGATTTAACAAAAGATTTCTCGCATCATTCTTGGGCAAATCAAGGATTTGATGCATTATTGATAGATCCTCCACGTGCAGGCGCAGAGGAAATAATGCATTATATGCCTAACTTTGGTGCAAAAAGAATTGTTTACGTGTCGTGTAATCCAGCGACACTCGCAAGGGATGCGGGGCTGTTGGTACAACAGGGTTATCGATTAGTCAAAGCCGGTGTGATGGACATGTTTACCCACACAGGTCACGTTGAGTCGATAGCATTGTTTGAAAAAGATAATGAGATAAACGATTAAAGAATATGAAGCGTAAAAGTGTAGGAGAAGGGTATGGTCACAGTACGTGAGCAACTACCTGGGCGACTTAATGAGTTGTCTCAGGAGGCGACTGTAGAGCATGCCGAACAAGCTCAACATGATTTGGCTGAATGGTTAGATCGTGTTCGAAGCATATTAGATGATGCGAAGCTTGAGCAACTCGAAGAAGTTGCCAATTTGACTTTACAAAAAGAGTTAGAAACCACGGTTAATCATCGTTCCAATACCTTTTATACCGGTATTGAAATGGCGGATATTCTGGCCCATTTACATGTCGATGAAGACACCTTGGCTGCTGCGATGCTCTATCGTGGTGTACGCGAAGGCGTGATTCCATTGGCGGAAGTGCAAGAGCATTTTGGCGAACAAGTGCATGCACTGGTCAAAGGCACTTTGGCCATGGGTAAGTTGTCCGACCTCATTGAGCAGAATAAACGCCTCGAAGATCACTTTAATAACAATCAGCGCGAGCACTTAAACGGCATTTATAAAATGTTGATTTCAGTGACGGAAGACGTGCGCGTTGTACTGATCAAATTGGCTGAGCGAACTTATGCACTGCGTGAATTGGCGACTTCATCTAAAGAACGTCAAGAGCGTGTAGCACGAGAAATCTTAACCATTTACTCACCTCTGGCACACCGTTTAGGGATTGCGCAGTTAAAGTGGGAACTGGAAGATTTAGCCTTTCGCTATTTAGCACCCGATCGCTATAAAGAAATTGCGACGCTGCTGAATGAAAAGCGACTGGAGCGTGAGCAATATATTCAGTTTGTGATTGATACATTGCGTGCATCTTTGAATGAGCATGGTATTGAAGCTGAAATTAGTGGCAGGGTAAAACACATTTATTCGATTTATCGAAAAATGAAAAGTAAGAACCTGAGCTTCGATCAGCTCTATGACATTCGTGCCGTTCGAGTCTTGGTTAAAACCGTACCTGAGTGCTACCACTCGCTGGGGATTGTGCATCAAATTTGGCGGCATATACCGCATCAGTTTGATGACTATATTACCAATCCCAAAGCCAATGGTTACCGCTCACTGCATACGGCTGTGATTGCGGAAAACAAATCACTGGAAGTTCAGATTCGTACCAAGAGCATGCATGAAGAAGCAGAGCTTGGGGTGTGTTCGCACTTTAACTATAAAGAGGGCGGTAAGAATACTGATCGCTCTTTTAACCATCGTTTACATTCATTGCGTGCAGTACTTGAACACTATCAAGAGCGCAATGATGCGAATGTACATAAGTCTGATGAAGACTCTGAAAATTTTGAGCAAATTCAAGATTTTGAAGACTTTGAGAAGATTTATGTATTTAGCCGTGATGGAGATATTAAAGAGCTCCCACGTGGTTCGACCGTACTCGACTTTGCTTATCATGTGCACACTCAAGTCGGTAATAAGTGTTATGCCGCGCGGGTGAATCAGCGTTATGTTCCGCTGACTTATACCTTAAAAACGGGTGAGCAAGTTGAGATTTTAACCAAGAAAGACCGTGAGCCAAACCGTGATTGGTTGGTGAACTCTTTAGGTTATATCAAGACAGCACGTGCGCGTGACAAGCTGCGCCATTGGTTTAGACAACAAGACCGCAGCAAAAACTTGGAAGTGGGCCGTGACCTGCTCAACAAAGAACTTTCACGTTTAGCAATTCACCCAAAAAGTATTGATTTGAATGATTACTGCAATCATTTCAATGTCAAAGCGGGTGAAGATATTCTGATTGCACTGGTCAATGGTGACATTAGTCTGCATGCCTTGATCAATCAGGTGAACCGCCATATGCATTTGGATCAGGACGAACCTGAACTGGTGCTGAAGCCGACATTGAATCCACGTGCTAGTCATACCTTGTCAGCGCATGGCATTCTGATTGATGGTTTAGATAACGTTGAGCTGCATGTGGCGCAGTGTTGTCAGCCTGTGCATGGCGAGTCAATTGCGGGTTATATCACCTTGAACCGTGGGGTGAGCATTCACAAAGTGGCGTGTCCTGACTACTTACGCATGATTCAAAATGAACCTGAACGTGCAGTAGAAGCCGATTGGGAAATGCAGCCAACGCGTGGTCAGAGTGTGCAAATCGTGGTGGAAGCTTATGATCGTCGTGGTTTGCTCAAAGATTTGACTCAAGTGATTTTCTCCGATCAAATCAATATTCGTCAGGTCAACACCATCTCTGAAGCAGACGGTATTGCCAATATGAAATTGTTGATTGAAGTGAAAGGTTTATCGCAACTATCAAAACTATTGGCACGATTGGAGCAACAACCAGGCATCATTAGTGCGCGTCGTTTGGTGCAAGGTAACTAAGCGAATTGAAAAGAAAGAGCCTGCAATTGCAGGCTTTTTTTTATTTAGAAAGATATAAATTGGTCAGGCGATTGAGAAATTGGGGACTGATTATACTCAGTTGAAATAAAAGCTTGGCTTTGGCGCCCACGGCTTGATGCGTTGCAGTGAGTGCCGTATCTTTTGCAACAGCACGTTGAAAAACGTGGTGCGCTACATCTTCTGCAGTTAAGTGTATCCCCATGTTTTGAATACTCTTCGCTTGCATATCCTGCACCATGGCAGTTTGTACAAATAGCGGCATGACATCTAATACGCGAATGCCATATTTCTGCCATTCGGTATCTAAGCCTTCGGTGATACCGCGTACTGCAAACTTACTGGCAGAGTACGAGACCAAATCAGCTTGACCATAGATGGCTGAAGCCGATGAAAGGTTGATGATGCGGGCAAAATTCGCTTGTTTGAGATAGGGCAATGCAGCATGGCAGCCATTCAGTACACCATTAACATTGATCGAGATGGTTTTGTGATGTGCGCTGATCTCTGTGTGTTCAAAAGGCCCTGAGAATAGAATTCCTGCATTATTGACCAAAACATTGAGCTCGCCCGCCCATGCGACAAACTCGGCTAAAGCAGTTTGCCAATCTTGATAGTTGGAAACATCGAGCTGTCCTGCTTTGGCATTTGGGCCGAGGCTAGCTGCCAGCTGTTCGGCTTGAGCGCTATTGATGTCATAAATCCCGACTTTGTAGTGATGTGCATAAAATAAGCGGGCGATGGCTGCACCAATACCTTGGGCTGCACCGCTAATCAAAATACTGCGCATTGAAACTGCTCCTTGTTGCTCTTTTTCTTGATGTTATTGTTGTGATTGGATTGAGCATAACAAATGAATGCCGTCATAATGTAATTTTTATCAATTTGATTTTTGAAGAGAGATAAACATGGAACAATTGCTTAACGTGATGCGTGAATTACGTGAAAAGTGTCCATGGGATCAACAGCAAACCCCAGAAAGTTTAACCCGCTATGCCATTGAGGAGGCTTATGAAGTTGAAGCAGCCGTGCGTTCAGGTAAAGTTGATGAGGTGCGCGATGAGTTGGGGGATTTACTGTTACAGGTGGTGTTCCAGTCACAGATGTATGCCGAGCAAGGGGCTTTTAATTTTCAAGATGTGGTTCATGCCATCACAGAAAAACTGATTCGTCGTCATCCCCATGTCTTTCAAGCACAGCAGTTTTCAGCTTTGTCTGCCGAAGATGTAGGCGAGCTTTGGAAGCAAATTAAACAACAGGAAAAGCAGGGTAAGGCACAGTCACGATTAGACAGTATCAAGCATGGCCCAACCTTACAACAAGCGGAACAGATTCAAAAAAATGCAGCACAGATCGGTTTTGACTTTCCTGATGTGGCCGGTGCATATGCCAAGCTTGAAGAAGAGTTAGCTGAATTGAAACATGCGGTTCAACAGCAAAATTCCGATGAAATAGCAGATGAATTTGGCGATTGTTTATTTTCAATGATCAATGTTGGACGTAAACTGGGCGTCTCAAGCGAAATGTCGCTTTTGAGTACGATTCATAAATTTCGCACTCGTTTTGCTTTCATTGAAGATCAAGCTTTGCAACAACAAAAAAAGATTGAGCAGATGTCCTTAGAAGAAATGGATCAACTGTGGGAGCAAGCCAAATTACAACTGAAATAATAAAAATGGTGGCTTGAATTGATAAAAATAAAAGTAAGTTTGTTGATCATTGCGTTGTTATTACTGAGTTTACTGGCTTGGGTGCCGACCAGTTATGCACAGTCGTTTGATCAGAACTATCTGAACTGGAAAGCAGAGCAGCAGGCCTGGGATGATCGTATTCAAGCGCCAAAGAGCGTGAAACGTGCTGTGTCTCCTGTTCAGGCCCAACCTGTGTCGAGCGCAAATAAAATTAGTTTAAATCAAGCCAGTGTCGATCAGTTACAGCAGCTTCAGGGTGTGGGTCTAAAAAAGGCACAGGCAATCGTGGCCTATCGCCAGAAACAAGGGCCATTTAAGACCATAGATGAGCTACAACAGGTGCGCGGGATTGGACCGGCAATTTTTGCAAAAAATAAAACCCGTTTGGGCTTGTGAAAAAAGCGGTGTCATTTATTGGTGAATTGATCAGAATCCTGCTTTGCTTTCGATAATCAAATTGCCCTTTGATTGTGTTAGATATATGATTAGCGTCATCTTAGAATTTTACGTTTAGGCGTAGGAGACAGCGGCTTTTGCAAACTTTGCGCGCGTCAAAATGTGGTTTATCAACCGCTCAATTACCTTCTTACATTTTAGATGTGATCGATGCATTAACTAAGGCAGGCTATGAAGCGTATATCGTCGGTGGCGGTGTCCGCGACATGATGCTTGGCCTAAATCCCAAAGATTTTGATGCAGTGACCAATGCAACACCGTCACAGGTAAAAGAAGTTTTCGGACGACGTTGCCGTATTATCGGGCGCCGTTTTGAGCTGGCTCATGTCTATTCAGGTCGTGAGTTGGTTGAAGTTGCAACTTTCCGTGCACCGCCGAAGAAAGAAGTCACCTCTGCGCAAGGCATGATTTTGCGTGATAACAATTGGGGCACAATTGAGCAAGACTTTGCCCGCCGCGACTTTTCAATTAATGCAATGTACTATCAGCCACGCAAGGGCGTTGTCTTAGATTTCTGTCATGCTGTGGATGACATTAAAAATAAAACCTTACGTCTACTAGGCGATGCACAAACGCGTTTTGAAGAAGATCCTGTGCGAATGCTTCGGACTTTACGTTTTGCCGCAAAATTAGGCTTCTCAATCGATCAGCAAATTCTCGACGTTTTCACCTTGGAAATGACACAGTTGCTGCGTGATGTATCGCCGCACCGTTTATATGATGAATCTCAGAAGCTGTTCACGATGGGGCATTTAAATCGTGTGCTGCCAATGTTGATCGATTTCGGCATTTGGAAGCAGTTATTTGCAGATATCCAACCGAATATCACCCCATTTATTGAACGTGCTGCTAAAAATACCGATCAGCGTATTCAAGTGGGCAAAACCATTAACCCTGCATTTTTCTATGCGGTGTTGTTATGGCAGCCGTTCTTAGAGCGTTGTGAGTTTTATAGCAGTAAAGGTGTGGTTGCGGCTGAAGCGCGTGCACAAGCGGGACTTGATGTATTAAAACGCCAAGCCACGCGGACTATTATTCCGCGCTTTGCCGAAACCTTTATTCGTGAAGTGTGGGAAATGCAAACGCGTTTACTCAACCCGAAAGCACAGCAAATTCAAGCCTTATCTAGCCATGCACGTTTCCGTGCAGGCTTTGACTTCTTGTTGCTTCGCGAAAAATCCGGTGATGAGGGTACGCTCGGCATGGGACAGTGGTGGGACGCCTATCAGTTGATGAGCACCGATGAAAAAGAACGTGCCATCAGCCAATATAACCGCCAACGTGCAAAATCACGTCGCAGTGGTAAAGCAAGTGCTGAAGAAGCGGCGATTGCCAAAACGGTAAGTCATGAAATTGAGCCTTTGGTGCAAGAGCAAGAATCACGCAGTCGCCGTGCACGTAAACCGAAGCAACACGCTGAAGCCCGTACCCCGACTGGTAAGGGAACAGGTCACAGCTCAACCGAGATTGGTGTAGACCACCCAATTTTAAAACGTAAACGTGTTCAGCGTGATTTAAGCAGCGTGATTTTTGGGCCGACACAATGAGCATCGTCACGTACATTGGTCTAGGTAGTAACTTAGGCGACTCTAAAGTGATTTTGACTGAAGCGGTGCACAAGTTGGCTAGTCTTGGCGATGTGAAGATCTCCAAGCTGTATCAAAGCCCACCGATGGGGCCGCAAGACCAACCCAATTATTTAAATGCCGTGGTGCAACTCAGCACAAACTTGGCACCGTTGGCTTTGCTGGATGAGCTGCAACGTTTTGAACAAGAGTCGGGACGTGTACGTTTACGCCATTGGGGTGAACGTACTTTAGATTTAGATTTACTGATCTATGCAGAAGAGAAAATTCAGCATGAACGCTTAACTGTGCCACATGTCGGTGTGATGGAGCGTGATTTTGTGTTGATTCCATTGCTGGATTTAGACCCCAATTTACACATTGATGGTATTGCGTTGAAACAGTTGCCTGTTGTACAACAACCCACGTTGAGCGTACTGGATGCAGGCAATTGGGCAGAGATTTAATTTAGCCGAGCTAAAGATGTTGAAAGGAATAGTTTGATGATTAGTTTAAATGACTTAAGAAAATTTAAAGCAGAAGGTCGCAAATTTTCCTGCCTGACTTGTTATGATGCAAGTATGGCAAAGGCAATGGAACTTGCTGAAATTGATACCATTTTAATTGGCGATTCACTAGGTATGGCCATTCAAGGTCGTGATTCCACTTTGCCGGTTACAGTTGAAGATATGGCCTACCATACCGCAGCTGTACGCCGTGGTAATCAGCATGCCTTGATCATGACTGACTTACCGTTTATGAGCTATGCCACCTTAAATGATGCTTTGCAAAGCTCAAAAGTGGTGATGCAAGCGGGCGCGCAAATGGTTAAAGTCGAAGGTGGTGCATGGCTGGCTGAAACGGTTCAGATTTTGACACGCAACGGTATTCCTGTATGTGTACACTTAGGTTTAACTCCACAGTCTGTACATGTGTTTGGTGGCTATAAATTACAAGCACGTACACGTGAAGCGGCAGACCAACTGATTGCGGACTGCCAAGCGGTGGTTGATGCGGGCGCTGCGGTGTTGTTATTAGAGTGTGTGCCTGCGCAGCTCGGTAAAGAAATTAGTGAGTTGTTCCCACATGTACCTGTCATTGGCATTGGCGCAGGTGTGGATACCGATGGTCAAGTCTTGGTGGTACAAGACATGCTTGGACTGACTTTTGGTCGTGTTGCAAAATTTGTGCGTAACTTTATGAAAGAACAAGCAGGGGAAACGGCGATTTTGGATGCGTTCAAGGCATACCATGCAGCAGTGCTAGATAGCTCATTCCCTGCGAAAGAACAAACATTCCAAGTCGAGCTGTAAAACATGAAAACTGAAACCACGATCCAAGGCCTATCAGCATCATTGAACCCTGCACGAACGGCTCGAAAAAGTATTGGTTTCGTCCCGACCATGGGGAACTTGCATCAGGGGCACTTGAACCTTGTGCGCGAAGCGAAAAAACTCTGTGATGTGGTTGTAGTTAGTATTTTTGTGAATCCTATTCAATTTGGGCCCAATGAAGATTTTGACAGTTACCCTCGCACCTTGGAACAAGATCAGCGCTTGTTGGCCGAGGTTGGTTGTGACATCGTGTTTGCACCATCGGTTGAGCAAATGTATGGCAACAGTCCACGTTTGACCAATATTACTGTTTCAGATATAACCAATGATTTGTGTGGTCTACAACGCCCAGGTCATTTTGATGGTGTCGCCGTTGTGGTGACGAAACTGTTCAATATTGTGCAACCTAATTTTGCTTTCTTTGGTGAAAAAGACTATCAACAGTTGGCTGTGATTCGTCAGTTTGTTCGTGATTTGAATATGCCGCTTGAAGTGATGGGTGTGGCAATTGCACGTGCAGAAGATGGTTTGGCTTTAAGTTCACGTAATGGTTATTTAAGCGAAGAAAACCGTCAAAAGGCACCGACCATTTATCAAAGTTTAAAAGCTGCAGAACAGTCGCTACAAACTGGTACCGCTTTAGCTGATGTGTTAGCAAATATAAAGGCGACATTGACACAGGCTGGTTTTGTTGTGGATTATGTGGAAGCACGCACACCTGCATTGCAAAAAATGGATGCGTTTGACCAAGATGTGGTGCTTTTTGTTGCGGCAAAACTCGGGGCAACTCGTTTAATTGATAACTTAAAAGTGAAATCTATTTAGTCAAGCTCACCTCTCAAAGGATTAAGATGAAGCGCATTTTAATTGTTACAGGACAGTCTGGTTCGGGTAAATCCTCTGCATTACAAGTGTTGGAAGACCTCGGTTATTACTGTATTGATAATTTGCCTTTGGCCTTACTCCCAGAGATTGTGGCTAAACTGGATCGGGAAAATAACCTTGAGCAGTTGGCGCTTGGTGTGGATGTACGCAGTACACGTGCAGATTTGCAAGAGTTCGACTTGGTGTTTGAACAATTGCAAAGGCATGGTACGGTCGATATTATTTATTTGACCACGCGTGACCAAGAACTGATTGCGCGCTTTAGTGCTTCACGTCGTCCGCATCCGTTGGCGACACGCTTTCAAAGTTTGAACCAGTGTATTCAAGAAGAAAAGACCCTGTTATTGCCGATTAATTTGCGCTCAACTGTGCATATTGATACCACCGATAAAAGTGTGCACGATTTAAAGCATACCTTGCTGTCAAAGTTGGGGCAGTCGGATAACCTGATTTTGATTTTGCAGTCTTTTGGCTTTAAACACGGTATTCCGTTGGATGCTGACTATGTGTTTGATGTTCGACATTTACCTAATCCCCATTGGGATTTAGAACTGCGGAAGTATTCTGGACTGGATGCCCCTGTGCAAAAATTTTTGGAACAAAGTGAGCAAACCCACGAAATGTTCCAAGATATTTATAAGTTTTTAGATAAATGGTTACCAGCTTTTGCTGAAGGGCATCGTCACTATATGACCGTGTCAATTGGTTGTACGGGTGGGCAGCATCGCTCTGTATATATTGTGGATAGACTAAAAAAAGCCCTTGAGGCAAAATGGTCTATTCAGGTCCTCCATCGAGAAATGAAGCACTGGGCATGATTGACACAACTGTTGACGTAATTAATAAACTAGGGTTACATGCGCGTGCATCTGGCAAGCTCATTGAAGTGACCACCAAATTCCGTTCTTCAATCCAAATTGGAAAAGGAGACAAATTGGTGGATGCCAAAAATATTATGTCCCTCCTGATGCTAGGCGCAGGAAAGGGCACCACTTTACGCTTGGTGCTTGAAGGCGCAGATGAAGAACAAGCTTTATCTGAGATTCAGGCACTATTTGCAGCAAAATTTTACGAGGCAGATTAATCGTGGCACGTCGACCGCATAGTTTTACTGAAGAAGACTTTGAATCTTTAGAAGGACGTGCAAGTAAAACTGAACAGAAAAAAGCCGTACAACGTATGGCATCTTTGGGTTCTCAACTTGCAGAGTTGAACACTAAACAAATTCAAAACTTACCTGTTGAAGAGCGTTTGATTGAAGCCCTTTTGGATGTGAAACTGATTACATCAAATGAAGCTCGTCGTCGCCAATTTTTACGTATTGGTAAGTTGTTGCGTAATGAAGATGAAACGGTGATTTTGTCTTATTTGACACCGCAACAAGGCGCGAAAAAAACCGCTCAATTGCAGCGTTGGGTTGATCGTATGATCAAAGATGGTGATGTGGTCATTAATGAGTTTTCCAAAACTTATAATGCAGCGGAACGTCATACCATTCGTCAGCATGTATTGCGTATTCACCGTGATATGAAACAGCAGGCTGATGAAGAACAACTTAAAGCTTCGCGTTTGAAGTTGTTTAACTACATTCAGCAAGTGGCTTTAATTTCAGATAATTAAGTCATTTAGACATAAAAAAGCGACCTTCAAGGTCGCTTTTTTATTTGAGAATATTTGCTTGTATAGACTGCTGAATGTTTAGCTAAACTCGCCCGTTGCACGCTCTTTGGCCCAATCGCGTAGAACAAATTTTTGTAACTTGCCTGTCGACGTTTTTGGAATTTCTGTAATCACTACATCTTTCGGGACTTTAAAACGTGCCAGATGTTGCTTACAGAATTCAATGATTTCCTCAGGTGTGGTTTCTTTACCTGCTTTGAGTTCAATAAATGCACAGGGCACTTCTTGCCAGCGAGGATCGGGTTTTGCGACCACCGCAGCCGTTAAAATAGCAGGATGTTGATAGAGAATTTCTTCAACTTCTAATGATGAAATATTCTCGCCTCCAGAAATGATCACATCTTTAGATCGGTCAGTAATTTTGGCATAGCCATCGGGTTGGCAGACTGCAAGATCGCCAGTATGGAACCAACCACCAGCAAAGGCTTCTGTGGTGGCTTCAGAGTTTTTGAGATAACCTTTCATCACAATGTTACCACGGAACATAATTTCACCCATGGTCTGACCATCATGCGGGACAGGTTGCATGGTATCTGGATCCAGCACTTTCATACCGTCTTGCAGTGGGTACGGAACACCTTGGCGTGAGTGCAGTTGTGCTTGTTCTTGAATCGATAAGTCAGACCAACCTGCTTGAGAGGCACAAAGCGCAGAAGGGCCATAGGTTTCAGTGAGGCCATAGACATGGGTGACATTGATGCCAATATGACGCATGCCTTCAATGATTGCAGCGGGAGGCGCAGCACCTGCCACCATTACTTCGACGCGGTGTTCAAAGTGAACCCGTTGCTCTTCTGGAGTATTGATCAGCATCGATAATACAATTGGTGCACCGCAGAAATAATCGACTTTGTGCTCAGCGATGAGTTTGAAAATGAGTTCAGGGTCAATTTTACGTAAACAGATGTTGGTGCCGCCATTGGCTGCCATGGTCCATGCAAAGCACCAGCCGTTACAGTGAAACAGTGGTAGGGTCCACAAGTAGGTCGCACGAGGTGTCATGCCACAAGCAATGATGTTACTGGCTGCATTGATATAAGCGCCACGGTGGTGATAAACCACGCCTTTTGGGTTGCCTGTGGTGCCAGAGGTGTAGTTAAGGCTAATGGCATCCCATTCATCTTGAGGTAAATGCCATTCAAAGTTGTCATCGCCTTCGGTTAACCAGTCTTCATACTCGATTTGCCCAATCGGGGCTGCAAAACAGTTTTCGTACTCAGCATCATCTACATCAATCACGAAAATATCGCGTCCGACCAAAGCCAAGGCTTCTTGTGCAACCGATGCAAACTCTGGATCCACCAATAAGACTTTGGTTTCTGCATGATCAAGCATAAATGCGATGGTTTTGGCATCTAAGCGCGTGTTCAATGTGTTGAGGACAGCACCTGCCATTGGGACTGCAAAATGTGCTTCGATCATTGCAGGGACATTGGGCAGCAAAACAGAGACAGTATCGTTTTTTGTGATTCCCAGTTTTTGTAATTGTGAGGCAAATTGGCAGCAGCGAAGGTAAGTTTCACGCCATGAAATATGGCGGTGCCCATGAATGATGGCATCTTGATGAGGGTAAATATAAGCAGCTCGTTCTAAATAACGCAGCGGTGACAAAGCCACAAAGTTTGCGGGGGTTCTTGGTAACTCATCATAAGCACTCACCATGTTGATCACTCCAAATTCAGTATTATTTTTCCATTGATTAAAAGATATGCATTTTTCAGCCATCTTGCATTTATGCTTTAGTCGAGTTGCTCTTTTTAGATGAATTTATTGAATTTTTTTTGTTTAGTTTATCTAAACTGAATCTATGGATTCTGTGCGATATAAACCCTTTTAGTTAGATTTTAGCCTGCTTTTTAAGCAAAATGTGTATGCTTGTGTTGCTGTATTGTTCAATAAAAAGTGACCGATAGAGTCATTATAAAATGTAGCGATAAGGATTGCGGCACATCAATTCCCTCATTTTAGTGATGCTGTGGGACTGGCAAATAAATTCAAAATGCGCTGAAACGTGAATTTTATAGGGGAAAAGGTTTAATCCTGTGGATAACACGTGTAAAATTCGACTGATTTTATTTATCCACCGTTTTTATCTTTTGAGGTTTTACCTCGATCATAATCTCGCGGTGATATGCTCCATGGTACGGGGCATCACTCCTTAAGGATTTTTTATGCCAATTATCACTTTGCCAAATGGCGATCAAAAACAATTTGATCAAGCTGTATCTGTGATGGACGTTGCACTGAGCATCGGTCCGGGTCTTGCGAAAAATACAGTTGCAGGAAAAGTCGATGGTCGTTTAGTTGATGCATCTGACTTGATTACCACGGATGCCAGCCTTCAAATTATTACGCCTAAAGACGAAGAAGGTGTCGAAATCATTCGTCACTCTTGCGCTCACTTGGTGGGACATGCGGTTAAGCAATTGTTCCCTGAAGCGAAAATGGTGATTGGTCCTGTCATTGAAGATGGCTTCTATTACGATATTTTTAGCGCAAAGCCATTTACGCCAGAAGACATGCTAGCCATTGAAGAGCGCATGAAAAAGCTCATCGATCAAGACTATGATGTCATCAAAAAAATGACACCACGTGATGAGGTGATTGCAGAATTCACAGCGCGTGGTGAAGATTATAAATTACGCTTGATTGCAGACATGCCTGAAGAAACAGAAATGGGCTTGTACTACCATCAAGATTATTTGGATATGTGCCGTGGTCCACACGTGCCAAATACTAAATTTTTAAAAGCATTCAAACTGACTAAAATGTCAGGCGCTTATTGGCGCGGGGATGCGAAGAATGAACAGTTACAACGTATTTATGGTACAGCGTGGGCAGACAAAAAACAGCTTGCAGCTTATATCAAACGTATTGAAGAAGCTGAAAAGCGTGACCACCGTAAAATTGGTAAAGCTTTAGACCTGTTCCATATGCAGGAAGAAGCACCAGGTATGGTGTTCTGGCATCCAAACGGTTGGACCATTTATCAAGTACTTGAACAATACATGCGCAAAGTACAACAAGATAATGGTTACCTCGAAATTCGTACCCCGCAAGTGGTTGATTTCACGCTTTGGGAAAAATCAGGCCATGCTGCAAACTATGCGGATGGTATGTTCACGACGCATTCAGAAAGTCGTAACTATGCAATTAAACCGATGAACTGTCCTTGTCACGTACAAGTGTTCAACCAAGGTTTAAAATCATACCGTGATTTGCCAATTCGTTTGGCTGAGTTCGGTTCTTGTCACCGTAACGAACCATCGGGTTCACTGCACGGCATTATGCGTGTTCGTGGTTTTACGCAAGATGATGCACACATTTTCTGTACCAAAGAGCAAATTGGTCAAGAAGTGGCTGACTTCATTCAACTGACTTTAGATGTGTATAAAGACTTCGGTTTCGAAGACGTGCAAATGAAGTTGTCTACACGTCCAGAAAAACGTGTGGGTGATGATGCACTTTGGGATATGGCTGAAAAATCTTTAGCAGATGCTTTAGATGCTGCTGGTTTGGAGTGGGAACTTCAACCAGGTGAAGGCGCATTCTATGGTCCGAAAATTGAATTCTCACTGAAAGACTGCTTAGGCCGTGTATGGCAATGTGGTACAATCCAATGTGACTTCAATTTGCCAGAACGTTTAGATGCGTCATATGTCACTGAAGACAATGATCGTGATCAACCTGTAATGTTGCACCGTGCAATACTTGGCAGTTTTGAACGTTTTATTGGTATACTAATCGAACACTATGCGGGCTTTATGCCACCTTGGTTAACACCAATTCAAGCATGTGTGATGAACATTACCGATTCACAAGCGGAAGCATGTGAGTCAGTCGTCGCTAAACTTAAAGAAAACGGTCTCCGTGCGATTTCAGACTTGAGAAATGAGAAAATCGGCTTTAAGATTCGTGAACGTACATTAGAGCGTATTCCTTACTTACTGGTACTTGGGGACCGTGAGGTAGAGGAAGGTACAGTGAACGTGCGTACCCGCTCTGGAACAAATTTGGGTACTATGTCAATCGACGCTTTCGTTGACCTAGTAAAAGCAGCCGTTGCCGAACGCGGCCGGTACATTGTGGAGTAACAGCGATTAAACAGCCTGACCGTAATCAACAGGGCGGTAACAAATCAAACCGTCCTGCTTTGAATGATGAAATTCGTGCGAAAGAAGTCCGTCTTGTAGACGAAAATGGTGAGCAAAAAGGTATTGTTAGCTTGGCAGAAGCATTACGCGCTGCTGAAAGTGTTGAGCTTGATCTTGTTGAGATCGTAGCAAACGCTGAACCGCCTGTTTGTAAAATCATGGACTTCAACAAGCATTTGTTTGATCTAAAGCAAAAGCAGAAAGAAGCGAAGAAAAAACAGCATCAAGTACAGGTGAAAGAAATCAAACTCCGCCCGGGTACTGATGTTGGTGATTACAACGTAAAACTACGTGCAATCACTAAGTTCCTTGAAGAAGGCAACAAAGTAAAAATTACTCTTCGTTTCCGTGGTCGTGAAATGGCGCACCAACAGCTTGGTTTGGCTCAACTTCAAAAAGTTGAAGCAGATGTGGCTGACTTGGGCGTAGTTGAACAAGCACCGAAAATGGAAGGTCGTCAAATGGGTATGTTGCTTGGTCCTAAAAAGAAAAAGTAATGATCCATTGATTTTAAAAAAAGCACTGCCTATGCAGTGCTTTTTTTATTTTGTTGATTGTCCCGTCCTGAAATAAGTTTACACCTTTAAGAGGCTTATTTTATGGAACATGAACGAGAACAAAGAGTTAAACGTACACAAGGTGATTATAGCTTTGCCTTTAAAATGATGGTTGTACATGAAGTAGAAAAAGGGCAAATTACTTATAAACAAGCTCAGGCAAAATATGGTATTCAAGGAAGATCAACTGTGCTGGTATGGTTACGCAAGCACGGACAACAGGACTGGACTTCGAATATGCCGCCTTCTTCTAAACGCCAATTAACACCCCAACAACGAATCCGCCAATTAGAAAAGCAGTTAGCCGCAGAAAAGCTTAAAACTGAATTTATTCAGGATGTGATTTATCACATTGATAAAGAATGTGGGACTGATCTTGGAAAAAAGTATACCGAGCACGTTTCAAAGATTGGCAAAGCCAAAGAGGACTAAGCGTTTCACGTTATTGTCAGTGGTTGGGAATCACCCGACAAGCTTATTATCAAGCAGAAAAACGTGCTCAAATGACTGCACAAGCAACTGAACAAATACTTGAGTTGGTTATGGAATATCGTTGTCTCATGCCAAGTATCGGAACACGTAAGTTGTATTGGCTTATTAAAGGCAAATTGTTGCAGCGTGGTTTAAAGTGTGGACGGGATCAGTTATTTAAAATATTGAAAGAGCATAATTTATTGATTCGCCCCAAGCGTCGCTATACAAAAACTACGGATAGCAAGCATTGGATGAAGAAGCATCCAAATTTATTAAAGGATTATTCAGCAGTGCAAGCCAACGAAGTCTTTGTTAGTGATATTACTTATGTTGAGAGTGCTGAAGGCGTACATTATTTATCATTGGTGACAGATGCTTATACCCGTCAGATTAAAGGTTATAAGTTATCGAATGATATGCGTGCGGAGAATGTTATGCAGGCTCTACATATGGCGATGCAGCATGTGACGGATCGAGAGCGACTAGGATGATTCATCATTCAGACAGAGGCTCTCAGTATTGCTCTGAGCTATATCAATCGGCATTGCGCCATTATGGGATATGTCCTTCCATGACAGATGGATACCTTGCGAAACAGTGTTTCTCATATCAAAATGCATTAGCAGAGCGGATTAATGGAATATTAAAGCAGGAGTTTTTAACTACACGATGTCAAACCATGAAGGAGTTAGATCACTTAATTACGGAATCTATCATGATTTATAATTGCTATAGACCACATTTAAGTTTAAATATGAACACCCCGAATCAGATGTATGAGCAAACTAAAACCGAGCTAATTGCTTAACTCGGTTTGAAGTGGAATACTGTCAATCTATTTCAGGACAAGACAGATTGACTATGCAGAAGTGTTTTCAGTTGTTAATTTCTTTTGTCCGATTGGAATTCGGCATGGCGCTTTTTCTTCTGGAACAATCCGTCGTAGCTGGATGGTGAGTAAACCATTTTCATAATTGGCCTCTTGTACTTCAATGTGTTCATCTAAACGTAAAGATAATTTAAATGAGCGCTGTGTGATGCCTTTATGCAAGAACTCAGCATGATTGTCTTTGGTCTGATCAGCATGTTGACCTGAAATATTAAGTACCTGATTCTCTAAATCGATCGCGAGCTCATCTTGGTTAAAACCAGTCGCAGCTACGACAATGCGGTAGTGATCATCACCGACTTTTTCAATATTGTACGCAGGATAATGTGGTGCTTCACTGAGCATTGCATGATCAAACAAATCGTTTAAACGGTCAAAACCGATACTACGACGGAATAATGGCATTAAGCTTAAATTACTCATTGATAAAACCTCCACTATTAGGAAAAGTGATATAAATAAGCAACCTATGCGACTCGATTAGCATGGTTGTCACAGCAATAATTGGTGTGGATGTTTGCTGTACTTTTAATATTTGGATGCTCTATAAAATTTCAAGATTAAAAAATAAGGTTTTTTAAAAAATTCTCTTTGGTTGATAATTATTCTATTTATATGAAGCTAGTCATGCATATTTTAAGATTTCAATTTCAGTTTAACCTAATGTTTCTAGGCTGGAATCATGTTATAAACAGTATCAAACCTCGACAATATGAACTAAAACGAGAAAAGTAACAGGATAACCACATGATCGATTTGTACTATTGGGGAACACCCAACGGACATAAAATTAGCATCGCATTAGAAGAGATGGGTTTGGAGTATCAAGTCTTTCCCATCAATATTTTAGAAAATGATCAGTTTCAACCCGACTTTCTACGCATTTCACCCAACAATAAAATCCCTGCGATTGTGGATCAAGATGGTCCTAAAGGTGAAGCCATTTCTGTGTTTGAGTCAGGAGCGATTTTGCAGTATTTAGGGCGTAAAACAGGACAGTTTTATCCAAGCGATGAACAGTCTCGTGTTGAAGTTGAGCAGTGGTTGATGTGGCAAATGGGTGGTTTTGGTCCAATGCTTGGACAGAACCATCACTTTAGTAAATTTGCTCCCGAACGTATTGCATATGCAACTGAACGCTATGTCAATGAAACCAAGCGCTTGTATGGTGTACTAGATAAGCAACTTTTTGGTCAAAACTATGTGGCTGGAGAGTATTCGATAGCGGATATGGCAATTTTCCCATGGATTCTGCGTTATGAGTGGCAGCAAATTGACATAAATGACTATCCAAATGTGAAGGCTTATATGGAGCGTATTCAAGCGCGCCCCGCGGTTCAGCGTGCGTTGGCGCTTCAAGTGAATTAGTTACAGAAGCGCTGACTTGAACTGTGTTAAGCTTAGCGCCTTCAAGGTATAAGCCACTCTTTAAAGCCACCGATGGGTGGCTTTTTTGTTGAAAGGTTGTTTGGACATCAGCGTAATGAAAAAAGAGTTTTTCCTCAATTTAACCCGCATTATTGAAGCGAATCCTAAAATCTATCTCAGTATTATTGTGGGGATTGCAGGATGTTTGGTGCTATTTGTAGCTGAAGCGGTACACATTCAAAAAATCATTGAACTGCTGAATACCAAAGATCAGGTGGTACTCCGCGCTGCAATTGAACCGATTGCTGATAAGTATTCATGGTCACGTTGGTTTTTGTTGATTCTGGCATTGATCTGGTCAAGTTTTGCTTATAGCTCAACCAAGAAAAAGCTGGGTTTAAAATCATAAAATGATGTGGGCCTTAGGACTACTTTTCCTTTCTGCCTTTGGGGCGGCGACACTGCTACCCTTACAGTCAGAAGCAGTCTTGGTGGGATTGTTGGCTCAGACGCAGTATTCAGTGTGGTTGTTGGTTGCTGTTGCCAGCCTAGGCAATATTTTAGGTAGCTGTGTGAATTGGTGGCTCGGCTTGAAAGTTGAGCAATACAAAAATAACAAATGGTTTCCCGTCTCAGAGCAAAAGATGTTGCAGGCGCAGGGCATTTATCAAAAATATGGTTTTTGGTCTTTATTGCTCAGTTGGGTGCCCGTTATTGGTGATCCGATTACCCTCATTGCAGGATTACTCAAAGAAAACTTTGTTCGTTTTGTCGTGATGGTGAGTATTGCGAAAATCGGACGCTATCTTTTTGTATATTGGATGTTTAGTCAGTTCTAATTATTTTCAAGTACTGAGAGCGACTGGCCACATGCTTATATGTGCTGAATGGGTTTAAAGTTTATATAGAGAGATGACACGAGTGAGTGAGAACTCGTGTCACGCTAAATTTTTAACGACAAGCATTCAGATCGAATTCAATCGCATCTTTAAATTTAGATTTCTTATAGATCCACAGTGTGCTTGCTGTGCGTTTAACACTGACTCTGCTATTTGCAACGGCTTGTAAAACTTGTTGATCAAGCGCGTAAATACCTGAACCTTTGATAATTTTAGGCTTCTTGATGTTGCCGTGTTTATCGGCTTTAAAGCTAAATTTAATTTGACGGTCATGACCATTCAACTGCGTTGAATCTAGCGCAAGCGTAGGTTGAGCCTGATATTGAAAAGGCACTTTTTGCTGCTGTTGTTGCGCACGCCAGTTCTTTGAGTCAAAGCTATAGTTACATGCTTCGACATCATCTGGAGTTAAGTTTAAATTAAAAACTTGATAACCAATGACAGCTAAAGCGGTGTCGTCTTCTATAAACGGTTTTACTTTGGCTTGAAGCACGGCATTTACCAGCTTTTCATCTAAAGCTTTGATTCCAGTCGTTTCTTGGACTGTCGCTTTGGTCACATCACCTGTTTCATCTGCATACACACGAATAATCGCTGCACGGTTTTGTTGGTTTAAATCACTATTTTTATATTGGGGTTTGGGAAAATCTACCCATTGAATACGCGTGGTCAAATGCGCCGATTGAGCTGAACTTTTTTGAATGGTGAGTTCTAATGGTGGCTGAGCTGCATGACTGAGATGAAAGGGCAGTGTAGATAATGCGAGCAAGAAGAGTGGTTTCATATGATCGATTTCTTTTATAACGCATCCAGTGCGCATGACTTAAATAATTGTTGCGAGTATTTCCTGAATTAGAAAGACTCGCAAGTTATATTGTTAAATTAAAACTATTTTTGCTCGGCTTGGGTGATGTCTACACCAAATAAGTCTTTGGTTTTAGCCCAACTGAGTGCGACCACCAAGAGCGTCATGCTGCCGCCAAAAACCGTTGCAATCACAGGGCCTAAATATTTTGCTGCAAGACCTGACTCAAATGCTCCCAGTTCATTACTACTCGACACAAACATGCCATTTACCGCTGCAACACGGCCTCGCATATTCTCAGGAGGATAAATTTGTAAAATGGTCTGACGAATTACCACTGAAATACTGTCACATGCACCCGTCATAGCAAGAGCAAACAAAGACAACCAGAGGTAGTTTGAGTAAGCGAACAATAAGGTGAATAGGCCAAAACCTGCAACAGCAAGCAGCATATTGCGCCATGCATGTCGGGTGGGCGGAAAACGCGTCAGCGCAATCATGGTGATGAGTGCACCAATCGATGGTGCTGCCCGTAAATAGCCCAATCCTTCAGGCCCAATTTTCAAAATATCTTCAGCAAAGATCGGGAGTAAAGCGATCACACCGCCGAACAGCACTGAAACTAAGTCGAGTGAGATGGCCCAGAGGACGATTTTAGTTTTAGCAATAAAGCGAAGACCTACACCTAAACTTTGTAGTACACGTTTCGTTTCAATTTTAGGAAAAGTGCGTTTGCTTAAAAGATTGACGAGTAAGAAGCATAGGCTGAGCAGTACCGCTACACTAATTAAACTGGTTTCACGGCCTAAAAATGCCAGCATAAATCCACCGAGCATCGGCCCAATAATCACCCCGCTTTGCCAACCAATGGTGGTCCATGTGGCGCCATTGGCATAAATGTCTCGTGGAATTAAAAAGGGTTTGAGTGATGTTGCAGATGGATTATAGAACCCCCGAATTGTTCCTAGGCCAAAGATCACGGCATAGACACCCCATGACAGGGTGGAGAGTTCAATTTGCTTTAAGGTATAAGCATGAAATAACCCCCATAAAATCAAGGGCAGAGGAATGGCAAAGAATAAGCAGATTTTCATGATGGTTTGCTTATTAAAGCGATCTGCAAAATAACCACCCCATAAGGAGAGCGCAATAAAGGGGATTGCTTCTGCCAGACCAATCAAGCCTAAAGTGAGAGGATCTTTGGTAATTTTATACAAAGAATACGCCACAATAATTTCCTGAATTAAAATGGCAAGCGTCAGACAAAATTGATTGAGCGTAACAATAGAGAAGTCTCGGTATCGAAGTGCGGCAAAAGCATCCTGTGTAGCGTTCATAAGGGTACAGTATGGAATGGATGAGGCATTATACGACTTGGACTAAACCACGGTTATAAATTCATCGCTTAAAGCTTATCGGGAAATAAACTAAGCTTGCTTTTATTGTTGATTATTTGCTTTTGTTTTAGACAAAGTTCGATTAGAATATTCGCTCCCTTACCTGCAGGTCGTTTTGCAATGGTGCAAACGTTCCGAACAGGTGTTCAAAAGAGGTTGTTATGCCTAAGATGAAAACTCGCCGTGGTGCAGCTAAGCGTTTTAAAGCTACTGCTAACGGTTTCAAGCGTAAACAAGCGTTCAAACGCCACATTTTGACCAAAAAATCTGCTAAGCGTATTCGTCAATTACGCGGCTGTGTAATGGTTCACGTGAGTGACGTTGCTTCAGTTCGTCGTATGTGCCCATACATCTAAGGAGATTATAAATGGCTCGTGTAAAACGTGGTGTACAGGCTCATCGCCGTCATAAAAAAATTCTTGCTCGTGCTAAAGGTTACTACGGCGCTCGTTCACGCGTATATCGCGTAGCGTTCCAAGCAGTAATCAAAGCGGGTCAATACGCTTACCGTGACCGTCGTCAGAAAAAACGTCAATTCCGTGCTCTATGGATTGCGCGTATTAATGCTGGTGCTCGTCTAAATGGTTTATCGTACAGCCGTATGATCGCTGGCTTGAAAAAAGCTCAAGTGATTATCGACCGTCGCGTACTTGCTGACATCGCTATGCATGACGCAGTTGCATTTGCTGCTTTAGCTTCTAAAGCTAAAGATGCATTAGCTGCATAAGTCTTTAAGACTTAAAGAAAGACCGCTTTTTAGCGGTCTTTTTTATTGTTTGAATGAATGATGCTTTTATAAAGTGCATATAAAAATGCAA
This sequence comes from Acinetobacter sp. CAU_H_29a_1, assembly GCF_058599505.1. Lineage (NCBI taxonomy): Bacteria > Pseudomonadati > Pseudomonadota > Gammaproteobacteria > Moraxellales > Moraxellaceae > Acinetobacter > Acinetobacter sp. CAU_H_29a_1. Next base: position 2,903,596 of record NZ_CM178655.1, on the reverse strand, counting down.
TCGTTAGTATAAAAGTATTTCCCCATGATACGGAATAGAAAGCCAAAGTCCACAATGCACAGTAACACCAAATGATGTGCCATAAAAATTTCATGATTTTGAATAAATTAAAAGAGCTTACAGCTACGCACTTTGTTTCTACTTGATGTTCTATGTCTTTTAGGTGTGCGGTGTTTTCTACTACATCGTTAGATGTCCGAATTTGAACGGTATTTTTTTCAATAGAAAAAGAAGAATTTTTTGTTGTTTCTGGAATATTGGACAAGTAATTACAATTTTTAATGTCTGAAAACTGATATTGATTTGCACAGTGTTTAAAGATTAGTGGGCGGAGTAGGGTCAGTTGATTATAGGCTGCTGAAAAAGTATCCCTTTCGTTATTATTCATTTGAATATAATCGGAATATTCATTTTTTGAATGTGATGCAGCGGAATATTGCTGTTCTAATAAAGCTGTATTTTCTATCAAATTCGAAGCGTAATTTTTTCGGATAGTGAATGGAAATATCGGATACTGCTCTTTTATAGAATCATTGAATAAATCGCCGACATAGCAATTATTGATATCTAATGGAATTGGATAACTGCCATATTGTTTTGCCATATCATTAAAATAAAGACGTGCTTCTGTGTCTTTAAAAAAAGTATCCCAATTGATTGGCTTTAAGTCTTGTTCTATAGTAGAAATTGCTTGAGGGGATGGGTGGTGTAACGTGTATGCCTCTACATTTTGGTAATAATTGGAATAATTATAAAAATCTTTGTTTCCATGTTCATCAAAACTTTGCCATGTTGGTGTTTCATCGCTATGGATTAAAACTTTATATTCATTATGAGGATAATGCACAACAATACAGAAACTTTCTTCATCGGTTGAAAAATAAAAAATCGAAGAGTCATTGAGTTCCATATGCAAGTCTTGAGCAACATGTAAACTCAGTTTTATGGCTCCGGATTCTTGTAACCTACTTAAGAGATGTGAAGCAGAACCGCATAAAAGCGTACCGTATTTAGTATCACGTAATATTGGAAAATGGTTGAATAATAATGGATGCCTATCTAGGATCTCTGTATCAACCGCACCATTTAAATATTCATTTCCATAACTCACAAATGCAATTTGGCGATAAGCTCTATTTAGGTACACTTTTTAATTCCGATAACTATATTTTACTAATTGAATAAATACTAAAAATTATTGTTTTGTCGGTGCAGAGAATATCGGTGTTTACGTTTTTAGGCTATTACTTTAATTGTAATTTTATTGCTAATAATGTTTTAAGTATTGAAACTTCTAGATATAGTTTTTTTAACTCTTTTCGAGTCTTGGTAGATGGTTATGAAAAGAATCAATGTTGTAGGAACTTCTGCTACAGGCAAATCTACATTTTCCAGAGCTTTGGCCGAAAAGTTAGATTTGCATTATATCGAGTTGGATAATCTATTTTGGCTTGATGACTGGCAAGAATGTCCCGATGAGGTGTTCTTTGCCAAGATTGAGGCAGAAGTACAGAAGGCGACACAGGGCTATGTGATCGATGGTAACTATACCCGCGCCATTCCTGTGAAATGGGCGGAAATTGATACTGTCATTTGGTTGGACTTACCTTTTCCAGTCAACCTTTACCGTTCTGTGAAGCGTGCGGTTCAGCGGGCATGGGCACAACAGGATTTATGGGAAAACTCGAATAATCGGGAAAGTTTGCTGCGGATGTTTGGTCGGGACTCGATTATTTGGTGGATGATTAAAACACATGCTAAAAACCGACAGAAATACCTAAAAATGATGCAGATGCCTGAATATCAACATATACAGTGGATTCATTTAAAGACACCGAAGCAGGTGAGTCATTTTTTAGATCAGTTGGCTGTTGAAAAGCTTAGCGTTTAAATCAGAGAATAGCAGTGCATACTCAGCGATTAAGATGAACCTCTAAGCTTTAGTTACATAAATCTGCTTTAATCTCAAAGGTGGTCGATGCCTAATAAATAAAAAGATTAAAAAGAAAAGGAGCGGGATATGCTTGCAGAAATTACTGGAATGGGACAGGGAAGTATCACGGTGGAATTACAAATGATTCCCAGAAAAGGTGAGTCAGTCAAAATTATGTATGGACCTGATGCGGAGCTAGAGGGGGAGGTTGTTTCGGTTAATCATTATATTAATCAACATGCCAATCAGCATAAGGTACAAATCAAGATTCGGCCCTTCAATCTTCTAATTACTGCCTAAAGAAATTGAATCCATAAAAAAGCGCTCATTGAGAGGAGCGCTTAGATATCTCGGTAATAACTTATAAGCCAAAATAATAGCCAACTAGGCAGATCAAAATCGTAATCACGATTAAAGCAAACACCCCAGTTTTCCCCGATTTATGGTGTATTTCATGAGGCCTGCTCTCTATCGCACTTAATTTAGGTGTTGGATGATTACGTGCATCCAGTGGTGTAGTTGTGTCTTTGGGTGTGAGCTGCGCGGTTTGATAGTGATTGGCCACTTTTACGATAAACTTGGTACTTAAATCATCAATCTTTTGCTCAAAATGACGTAAGTTCAATTGCTCATCTGGCGTGAGTACTTGGCCTTCTGCATTATAAGGATGTTGAATCTTAGTCTGGATCAATGCTGATAGTGTATCTAAACGATACAGCGTTTGGTGTGCATAATCAGCAGCGTAATCTGTTGGTAAAAGAGCGAGACGGTGGACTGCATCTGTGGCATCTTGTTGCCCATAGTAAGGTAAGTTTGCCGTCTCTGGCTCTACTAAATCTTGTGCAAATGGCGCACTAAATAGTTCTTGTTCGGTAAAGTTCTCGATTTCATCCCATTTCGGCGTTTGTAAATCCGCTTCAATGCGTTTGCTGAGTTTGTGATTCAGTTCAAAACGCCATAAATTTTCGCTACGGATTGAGCTTTGTTGTGCCTTTGGAACTATAAAATCATGTTCAGCGCTGTACCACTCAGCCAGTTCTTTACCAAAAATCCAAGCAGTTTTTTGCTGTGCTTGATGGCTCACAATAATATGTGGTGTAGCGAGGAGTTCAATATTTGAGTTGGGGTTCTTTTCATCTGCTAGCAATGTTGAGCTATGCAGACTGAGCTGTTTGACCCCTTGTTTTTTTAAGGCTTCAAGCCATACCTGAAAATGCTGAGCCAGTAAATGTTGGCTATTTAGGTCACGGAACTGAAAGCAATGTCGGTCAAAAATGGCATGTTCTAACCAACGTTGGAAACTTAGGTTGTGGCGTAAATATTCATTGCCATAAGTCACTAAAGTAAGTTGTTGTTGCCAAATAGGATCAAGCGACATCGTTTGTTGTTCTCTTCTGTGATGGCCCTATCTTAACCTGATTATAAAACCATGTACTAAACAAATTTTCCTGATCGTAGAGCTTCATCAACGTGCTTAAAAACTGATAGAATATGGGGTTTTATTAATTTTATAAATTGTTGCTTTGAGAGTTACTATGTCACTGGAAGCCCTGACCACTGAAGCGCTTGCTGCGATTGCAGCAGCAGAGGACCTTGCTACACTCGATCAAGTACGAGTGCAGTTTACGGGTAAGAAAAGCCAGCTCGCTGAGCAATCAAAAGCTTTAGGTAAAATGGACCCTGAAGAGCGTAAAAATTTTGGTGCGCAAATTCATGCAGTCCGCGAAGCGATTACCGGTGCTTTAACTGAACGCCAAACACAATTACAACAAGCGGCGTTGGCGCAAAAACTTGCAAGTGAAACGGTGGATATTACTTTACCGGGTCGTGGTCAAACGATTGGTAGTATTCACCCCGTTACTCAAGTACAAGAGCGTATTTGTCAGTTCTTTACCAAAGCGGGCTTTGTGATTGAAACTGGGCCAGAAGTTGAAGATGACTACCACAATTTTGAAGCTTTAAATATTCCAGGGCATCACCCTGCGCGTGCAATGCACGATACATTCTATTTCGATGCGACACATTTGTTACGTACCCATACTTCTGGTGTGCAGATTCGTACCATGGAAACCCAGCAACCCCCGATTCGTATTGTATGTCCAGGTCGTGTATACCGCTGTGACTCTGACCAAACGCATTCGCCAATGTTTCATCAAATTGAAGGTCTGTATGTCGCTGAAAATACCAGCTTTGCAGAACTGAAAGGTTTGTTGGTTAATCTATTAAACGAATTCTTTGAAAAAGACTTAAAAGTGCGTTTCCGTCCATCTTATTTCCCATTCACAGAGCCAAGTGCTGAGGTGGATATTATGGATGAGCGTGGTAAATGGTTAGAAGTGCTTGGTTGTGGCATGGTACATCCAAATGTCTTGCAGGCAGCAGGGATTGATCCTGAAAAATACAAAGGCTTTGCTTTCGGTCTAGGTGTGGAACGTTTTGCGATGCTTCGTTATGGCATCAATGACTTACGTATGTTCTACCAAAACGATGTGCGTTTCTTACGCCAATTTGCTTAAACAGATTTATACCTCTCCCAGCCTCTCCTTGAAGGAGAGGAGTTATTTGTGATGACTCGGGGTTCTCCTTCTTTTCCAAAAGAGGGAGTTAGAGGGGGATTCAAAAATTTAGATTTATAGGTTTTTAACAAAATGAAAATTAGCGAAAATTGGTTGCGTACATGGGTTAATCCAGCCGTTGATAGCAATACTTTATCTGATCAACTGACCATGTTGGGTTTAGAGGTCGATGATTTATCGCCTGCGGCAAAACCGTTCACTGGCGTGGTTGTTGGTGAAGTGTTGACGGTAGAGCAACATCCTGATGCAGACCGTTTACGTGTGACCACAGTGAATATTGGTTCAGGGGAACCTTTACAAATTGTTTGTGGTGCACCAAACGTACGGGTTGGTATGAAAGTCCCAGTGGCAACCATTGGTGCTGTGCTTCCAGGCGATTTCAAAATCAAGAAAGGCAAACTTCGTGGCATTGAATCACAAGGGATGTTGTGTGGTGCATCTGAAATTGATCTAGAAGACAAAATTGATGGCCTTTTAGAGCTGCCCGTTGATGCACCTGTCGGTGTGGATATTCGTGAATATTTAAATTTAGATGATCATGTCATTGATATCAGCATCACGCCAAACCGTGGTGACTGTTTCAGTATTCGTGGTATTGCCCGTGAAATTGGGGTAATTAACCAACTGACTGTGACTACACCTGAAATTAATGCCGTTGCTGCGACCATTGCCGATGAGAAAAAAGTGGTGGTGAGCACTGAAGGCTGCCCGCGCTATTTGGGTCGTGTGATTAAAAACGTGAATACCAAAGCCGCAACCCCAGAATGGATGGAACGTGCTTTGGTTCGCTCAGGGATTCGTCAGCATAGTATTTTGGTTGATATTACCAACTATGTACTGATGGAGTTGGGTCAACCGCTCCATGCTTTTGATGCAGCAAAAATTCAAGGTTCAGTCCAAGTTCGTCAAGCGAATACGGCGGAGAAATTGGTTCTACTGAATGAACAAGAAGTTGAGCTCAATGAAAAAGTCATGGTGATTGCGGATGATGAAAAAGCATTAGCGATTGCAGGCATCATGGGTGGCTTGTCTTCATCTGTTACCGATGAAACCCAAGACATTTTCTTAGAGTCTGCATTCTTTGCCCCATTAGCAATTGCAGGTCGTGCCCGTAGCTTTGGCTTACATACCGATGCATCACAGCGTTATGAGCGTGGCGTGGATTTTGAACTACCAATGCTGGCAATGCATCGTGCATCACAATTGATTGCTGATTTGGCGGGTGGTGAATTTGGTCCGATTACTGTTGCTGAACAAGCTGAAGTTTTGCCTAGGCGCGAAGCGATTGAGCTAGAACAAACACAAGTCGATCAACTGTTGGGTTATCGCGTAGATGCTGCATTTATTGCGGATGCATTAACCCGTTTAGGTTGTGCTGTGACGGTTAAAGCAGAAGGTCAGTGGTCTGTGGTGCCGCCTTCACACCGTTATGATATGGCAATCTACCAAGACCTAATTGAAGAAGTCGCGCGTATTCATGGTTATGACAATATTCAAATCAGTTTGCCAAAAATTGAAGCGAAATTGGCTCAATATCAAGACCAATTTGAAATGGCTCAGCTTCGTCAAACTCTCGTGACTTTGGGTTATCAAGAAGCAATTAGCTTTAGCTTTGCAGACTTAAAGCTTGAGAAGCAACTCAATGCGGCTGTGAATCCTTTGGCTTTGGCTAACCCGATTTCAAGCGATTTAGCGGTGATGCGTTCAACACTGCTCTCTAGTTTGATTCCGTGTGTGCAATACAACGTAAACCGCCAACAAAGCCGTGTACGTTTCTTTGAACTAGGCTTACGTTTTGACTATCAAGACGCTGAATCTATTCATGATTTGAAACAAATTCCTACCCTCGCAGTGATTGCAACAGGTGCAAAAACTTCAGAAACTTGGCATGCTAAACCTCAAGCTATGGATTTCTTTGATTTCAAAGGTGAAATTGAGGAGGTATTGGCAGCAGGTCGTGTGCAAGTAGACTATGTTCGTTCTGAGCGTAGCTGGTTGCATCCAGGACAGTCTGCTGAGGTTTTAGTCGATGGTCAATCTATTGGTTACTTTGGTCGATTACATCCATCTTTAGAAGATGCATTGGATTTGAGCACAACTTGGGTGGCTGAACTTGATCAATCGGCTGTTTTGCAAACTTATGTATCTAATTTTACAGAATTATCACGTTTTCCGTCGGTTAGACGTGATATTGCGCTTTTAATTAGTGATAAGATAAATGTAAGTGAAATTCAGCAACTTATCGAAAAAACAGGTGGTGAGCTTTTAGACTCGACTTGGTTATTCGATGTGTACACTGGGCAAGGTGTTGAAGACGGTAAGCGCTCATTGGCATTTGCACTTCTTTGGCAACATCCATCACGTACGCTCGAAGATGCTGAAATTAAATCCGGTATGGATCATATTTTACAAGTGTTGGAAAACACTTATCAGGCGACATTGAGGGCTTCATGACAGCATTAACAAAAGCGGAAATGGCTGACCATTTAAGTGAGCTCACGAGTTTAAACCGTCGTGAAGCTAAGCAAATGGTCGAGTTGTTCTTTGATGAGATTAGCCAAGCGCTAATCTCTGGTGAGCAAGTTAAACTTTCTGGTTTCGGTAACTTTGAGTTGCGTGATAAACGTCAACGTCCAGGTCGTAACCCGAAAACGGGTGAAGAAATTCCGATTTCTGCACGCCGTGTAGTGACCTTCCGCGCAGGGCAGAAATTCCGCCAGCGTGTGGGAAATGAGCAGATCGATTGATCTGCTTTTTTTTGCTTAAAATTTTGGGTGATCGTTTGGCTGATTCAATTTTTGCAAAATAATAGAATGTCGTTTTTTGATAAAATTTGAGCATAAAAAAAGAGAGCCACAGGCTCTCTTTTTGACTAATCTCTAAGAGATTAGTGAGCTTTAGCTTCAGAAGCAGCAGCAACAGTAGCTTCAGAAGCAGCAGCAGTAGCTTCAGAAGCAGCAACAGTAGCTTCAGAAGCAGCAGCAGCAGCATCTACAGCAACTTCAGATGCAGCTTCAACAGCTTCAGATGCAGCAGCAACTTCAGATGCAGCTTCAGCAGCAGGAGCTTCTTCTTTCTTAGCACAGCCAACGAAAGCTAAAGTAGTAGCAACTGCAGCAGCAATAGCGATTTTTTTGAATAACATGGCATCACTCTCTAAAATATGAGATTAAAAAAAACCGACGTTAGTCTGTTGTGTGCTTTTATTGTTCCTAATTTTGTTAGGGACTAACAATGCAGGAGCAGCCTAACTGGTCTGCAAATATGCTATCACTGCGCATTTTGAATTGCTACTAGCTGGGATGAAAAAAGTGATAAAAAAGGTCTAAAAACAGGGCTTTTTTAACAGAAAATAACAATCAATGATGAGGTTTGTATTGGAGAAGTACTAAATAAACATTTAAAAAGATGAGGGTTTTTATTTCAAATTTTTATTTATCAAAAACTTGCAAATAAGTTTACAGAGAATGAGATGAAATGTTGCTTTGTGTAAGCTAAGTCAACCAAATAAAAAGGCTGTCGTTAAGACAGCCTTTTTAGATGAAGTAGGTCGGATTAGCTGGTCGCTTTACGCTTCATTTGATCAAAGAAATCATCATTGGTTTTGGTTTCTTTCATGCGATCAAGTAGGAATTCCATTGCTGCAAGTTCATCTTGGGTATGAAGTAACTTACGTAAAATCCAGACTTTACGTAGATTATCTTCAGACATTAAGCGCTCTTCGCGACGGGTGCCAGACTTTTTAATGTTCATCGCAGGGAAGACACGTTTTTCTGCAATACGGCGATCCAGTGTAATTTCTTGGTTACCTGTACCTTTAAATTCCTCGTAGATCACTTCATCCATTTTACTGCCAGTTTCAATCAGGGCTGTAGAAATGATGGTTAGTGAGCCACCTTCTTCAATATTACGTGCTGCACCGAAGAAACGCTTAGGGCGTTCAAGCGCATGTGCATCCACACCACCAGTTAAAACCTTACCAGATGAAGGAACAACGGTGTTGTAAGCACGTGCTAAACGGGTAATGGAGTCGAGCAGAATCACAACATCTTTCTTGTGCTCAACCAAGCGCTTAGCTTTTTCAATTACCATTTCAGCTACTTGCACGTGACGAGCTGGAGATTCATCAAACGTTGATGCAATAACTTCACCACGAACAGTACGTTCCATTTCTGTCACTTCTTCAGGACGTTCATCAATCAGAAGAACGATGAGGAAGCATTCAGGGTTGTTACGCACGATCGACTGAGCGATATTTTGTAACAACATGGTTTTACCCGCTTTTGGCGGTGCTACGATAATTGAACGTTGGCCTTTACCGATAGGTGCAACCAAGTCAACCACACGTGCGGTTAAATCTTCTGTCGTCCCATTACCAAGTTCCATCACCAATTGCTCGGTTGGGAAAAGTGGTGTTAGGTTTTCAAACAAGATTTTATTGCGTGAGTTTTCAGGAGTGTCGTAGTTAATTTGGTTCACTTTTAACAGTGCAAAATAACGTTCGCCTTCTTTCGGTGGACGAATGGTTCCTGTAATGGTGTCGCCAGTCCGTAGATTGAAACGACGAATTTGCGATGGACTAACATAAATGTCGTCTGGACCTGCAAGGTAAGAACCCGCTGCAGTGCGTAAGAAGCCGAAGCCATCTGACAGAATTTCCAAAACGCCATCACCAAAGATCTCTTCGCCATTCATCGCATGGCGCTTTAAGATGGCAAAAATAATGTCTTGCTTACGATTACGGGCCATTCCTTCCAGGCCCATAAATTCGGCAATTTTGATGAGTTCGCCAATCGGTTTTTTCTTGAGTTCGGTTAAATTCATAGGAGGTCAGATAAGAATCAAAAATTCTAAAATACAGGATGAAAAGGAAGCAACATTTAGCCGCAGACATGCAATGAAGTAACGCAATTGTATTTGCACAATAACAATTCAGAGGACTGATTCATTGTTTAAAGAAAAATGTGTCAAAACAATTTGTATTGCCGAGCGGCGATCTTATGTGTTGTGTCTTTTAAGAAAATGGCAGGATTGAATAATCCTTTATCTCTTGATCATGCAATATAAGAGAGAAAGTTAGACTTGTCAATTTATAGCCGAAAAAAATACGCTGTTGTTTAAACAGCGTATTTCATTTTTTGATCTAAACAGATGCTTAAATGTTTTCTTCAATGAAAGCCGTTAGTTTCGATTTTGGTGCAGCGCCCACTTGTTGAGCGACAACTTCTCCATTTTTGAACATCAGTAATGCAGGAATGTTACGGATGTTATAGTTCACAGCCGTTGCTTCACAAGCAGTGACGTCAACTTTAACAATTTTCACTTTACCTTCGTATTCGTTCGCCAATACTTCTAATACAGGTGCAATGGCTTTACACGGTGCACACCAACCTGCCCAGAAGTCAACGAGCACAGGAACGTCTGATTGCAGTACATCAGCGTCGAAGTTTGTATCAGTTGTATTTACGATATTGCCAGACATGGATAACTCCAGTTTCAATTTTTGGATAGTTTTATGGCTAATAGTATGTCATAGCCTGCTATCACTGAGTAGATGGATTCCTAAATTTTCAACCTTTAGTTTGAGTTTGTCTAATTGATGCTCACGATGTTACTGATCGTGTAACACAATTGTCATATATGCTGAAATTTTAAAAGCTCGTCAATTTCTGACCATAAATGGCTTTTAAATTGCATGGAGGTGAATTAATCTAAGCACAATTCTGTATAGGTTTATATTAAATCATGTCTGATTTTTTAATTGATGAAGAGTTACTTGCTGCCATCGATATGGGGTCGAACAGCTTCCACTTAGCGATTGCACGAGTGGACCATGGCGAAGTGAAAAAAGTTGCGTCAATGTCAGAAAAAGTACAGTTAGCAGCGGGTTTAGATGAAAACAAAAACTTAACAGAAGCCGCACAGCAGCGTGGTTTGGCCTGTTTATCTCGCTTTGTCGGACGTTTAGGTTCGGTTCAGCCGAATCGTTTAAGAATTGTGGCGACCAATGCGCTACGCCAAGCCAAAAATGGACATGAATTTATTCAAAAAGCGGCAGAAATTTTGCCGAAGCACATCGAAATTATTGCAGGTCGTGAAGAGGCTCGTCTGATTTATTTAGGTGTATCTCATACCATGGTAAACAGTGGACGCCGTCTTGTGATTGATATTGGTGGGGGGTCGACAGAGCTGATTATTGGTGAAGAATTTGAGCCCATTCATACCGAATCTTTACAAATGGGCTGTGTAGCATTTACAAAAGCCTTCTTTGTCGACGGTGAAATTAACCAAAAAAGTTTTGATAAAGCTGTGGTAGCAGCGCGTAAGGAGCTGTCTGGTATTGCCAATACCTATAAAGAAGCGGGTTGGGATACGGTGGTCGGTTCGAGTGGAACCATTAAAGCGTGTCGTCAAATTACCGTGAATATGGGTTGGAGTAATGAAAAAGAAGAACTCACCCGTGACGGTTTATATAAGCTCAAAGAAAAATTGCTCAAATATAAACATGTCGCTGAGATGGAATTTGATGGCCTAAAAGAAGACCGTCGAGCAGTTTTGCCAGCCGGAATCGCTATACTTTATGCCATTTTCGATGTACTTGAACTGGATAAACTGGTGTATTCAGATGGTGCCCTGCGTGAAGGGGTGATGTACGACTTGCTGGGACGTTTTCAACATGAAGATATTCGAGATCGTTCTGTACAAGCGTTAATGGGACGCTATAACGCTGATCCAAAACAAGCTGAACGGGTCGTGAATATGGCTCAGCATTTGTTTGATGGTGTGGCGGATTTACTGAAATTAACCACAGAAGACAGTGATTTACTGCGTCGTGCAGCTTATCTGCACGAAATTGGTTTAGCGATTAGTCATGCGGGCTACCATCGTCATGGCGCATATTTATTGCAACATTCTGACATTGCGGGCTTCTCACAAATTGATCAAAACCATCTGTCGCATTTGGTGGCCCATCACCGTCGTAAGCTGCGCAGTGACGCGCGTGTCGATGTGATGAAGGTTGGCGGCAACAAATTAGTCTATCTGTGTTTGTTACTTCGCCTCGCTGTTTTACTGAATCATAGTCGTAGCGATCAGATGCTTCCTGCCATTGAATTAACAGTAGGCAATGCGCAACAATGGCAACTGAGTGTTTCTGGTAATGCCGCGCAATGGCCTTTGCTGGTTGCAGACTTGCATGATGAGCAAGCGCAATTTAAGCATTGGGATGTTGAGCTGGATATCCAATCAGAACAATTTGTCGATGAATAAATTGGTCAATTAGGGATTTATGGTTGAGCTATGAAGAATAAAGCTGCGCAATCCAAAGCATGGACGACGGTTCAAATTGCACGTCATCCTGAGCGTCCGCAATTTTTAGATTATGTGAGTGAAATTTTTACCGAATTTGATGCTTTGCATGGTGATCGCTTATTTGGTGATGATGGTGCAATGATCGGTGGATTAGCTCGCTTTGATGGTCAGCCAGTCATGATTGTGGGTCAACACCGTGGTCGCAGTACGCGTGAAAAGTTACAACATAACTTTGGTATGAGTAACCCAGAAGGTTACCGTAAATCACAACGTTTACTCGATATGGCTGAACGTTTTAATCTACCCGTCTTTACCTTTATTGACACCATGGGTGCATATCCAGGTGTGGGTGCAGAAGAACGCGGTCAGGCTGAAGCAATTGCAACCTCTTTGGCACAACTTTCAAGCTTGAAAGTGCCTGTAATTGCAACTGTACTCGGTGAAGGCGGTTCAGGTGGCGCACTGGGCATTGGTGTGGCTGACCGTGTGGTGATGTTATCCCATAGTATTTATTCAGTCATTTCACCTGAAGGCTGTGCATCTATTTTATGGAAAACAGCTGAAAAAGCAGAACAAGCCAGCGAAGCTTTGGCCTTGACTGCTGAAAAACTACAGAAAATTGGTATTGTTGAATATGTGGTCGATGAAGGTGAGGGCGCTCATCTCAACCCAGAACAAGTCATGCATGCTTTAAAAACCGTTTTAAAAGATGCATTGGCTGAGTTGCAACCAATGGATGCGAATGAACGATGCGAAGCACGTTACCAACGTTTAATGAAGTTTGGCAGCGACAATTTAGGGCTAGTGTCTTAACTGAGTTTCAGGATACACCTGAACAGCCTCATTTTTTAATCGGATGTAGTGGTGGCATGGATTCCATGCTGCTGCTACATTTGATGTCTCATTTATTTCCCAAGCGCATTCGCGCCATCTATATTGATCATCAATTGCAGGATGTCAGCCCGCAGTGGGGTAGCTTTGTTCAAGAACAATGCTATGTCTTGGATGTCCCATGTGTGATTCAAGCGGTGGATGTTGATCTAGGCAATGTAGAAAGCCAAGCGCGTAGTGCACGTTATGCGGCCTTTCAGAAGCATCTTCTTACCAATGAAATTTTAGTTCTCGCCCATCATCAACAAGATCAAGCCGAAACCGTTTTACTCCGTTTACTCTCTGGTGCGGGAATTCATGGACTTGCCGCCATGCAGAGCATCGATATACGAGAACAATTTACAATTTGGCGTCCTCTATTGGCTTTGTCCAGACAGCAAATTGAGCTGTGGGCTGCTGAGATGCAGCTGAGAAATATTCAAGACCAAACCAACTTTGATACCAGTTATGATCGGGCATGGTGCCGAGCTGAATTGTGGCCAATTTTAGAACAACGCTTTCCGAAAATGCAGCAAGCTTTGGCACGCACCAGTTATTTGATGCAAGATGCCGAAACGATTTTGGCCGATGTGTTGGCGCAAGATTGGGCCAGTTGCGGGAATGCTGCGGTTTTAAATTTAACCCCATTTCGTCAGTTATCTGCACCGAGACAGCGACAGTTACTGTCCGCTTGGATGAAAGGTGAGGATTTGTATCGTCCAGCTTTTGATATGGTGCAACGCTTGTTTGATGAAGTGATTGAATCCAAAGTGGATGCCCAAGCCGCATTGCATTGGAACCAATATTATTATGTGCGTTATCAACAGCAACTCTTTCGTGTCAGTAAAGCAGAGTATTTGGCGGAAGAATGTCAGATTATTGAGTCAATTGAGCAGCGTTTTAGTTTAGATCAAGCTTATGCATTGGCTTCAGGGCAATATCGGATTGAAACACAAAAATATGGACTGTCTTCTGCACTATTGGAGCAGCCTTTACAGATAAAACCGCGCTTAGGTGGGGAAAAATTGCATTTGTATGGGCGTGTTGGGGCTTGGCCGTTGAAAAAAGCCATTCAGAGCGCACAAATTTTTCCGTGGCAACGTCATACAATACAAATATTAAGCATAGATAATGTTATGCTTGGTGTTTTTACGCCTAAAGGATTTTGGTTGGTCGAGTCGGCTTATTGTGAAGCGGGTGGATGGCAACCAAATTTAATCGCTTAGTTAAAAAATTCAGGATAGAGAAATAATCATGAGCGCAGTGTTGAATCGTAATATTTGTTTTATCGGCGGTGGTAACATGGCTCAAGCCCTCATTGGTGGCTTGATTTCACGTGGTTTACCTTCAACTCGCATTACGGTTTCTGATCCTGTTGAACAAGTTCGTCATTTATTGGCTGAAAAAGACTTGGTGGTGACTGAGGACAATGCATCTGCGATTCGTGAAGCCGATGTCGTGGTCTTAGCGGTTAAACCTCAAGTTTTAGCCGATGTTTTAAAACCATTAAACGGTTTATTTGACGGTAAGTTGATTATTTCGATTGTTGCGGGTGCTGAAATTGCAACGATTGCTGCATTAGCTGGCACTAATCGTATTGTTCGTGTGATGCCAAATACGCCTGCTTTAGTACAAACAGGTGCGCATGGTTTATATGCCACTGAGGCTGTAGATAAAGAAGACCGTGATTTGGCGAGCCAAGTACTTGCTGCGACAGGTTTGACTTTATGGGTAGGCGATGAAGCGCAAATTGATGCTGTGACTGCGGTGTCTGGTTCAGGTCCTGCGTATTTTTTCTATATGATGGAAAGCATGATCCGTGCAGGTAAAAACCTCGGTCTAGATGAAAAAGTAGCAACGGCGTTGACGTTGCAAACTGCATTGGGTGCGGCACAAATGGCAATCACGAGCTCAAATACACCAGCTGAATTGCGTAAAAATGTCACTTCACCGAATGGTACAACCCAAGCGGCACTTGAAGTGTTTGATCGTGCACAAATTTCACAAAATATCCAAGCTGCATTGGCTGCTGCTCAAAAGCGAAGTCAGGAACTTGCTCAAGAGCTGAGTGAAAGTAGCAAATAATCGTTTTATTTAGGAAAGTTCAAGTATGGGTGCAAACTCTGCGCTAATTTTTGGCATCATTATTAACGTTGCAATTTTACTGGTGTTCTTCCGCTTTCTCATGCAGTTGGCAGCGGTTAACTTTTATAACCCAGTGGTGATGTCGACCGTAAAAGCCACAAAAATTGTGGATATGTTTGGTCGTATTTTTCCAAATGTAGCGAAAGGCCGTGTTAACTTAGCGGCTTTAGTACTTTTGGTTTTATTGTACTTACTGAAAATTTTTGGCGTCATGTATCTCTCTGGAGCGATGCCGAATAGTCCTGTGCATTTGGTTATTTTAACTTTTGTGACCATGATTCAGGACTTGATTCGTTTCTGTCGTTACCTGATTTTTGCAACAATTATATTAAGTTGGGTGGTGATGTTTACGCAGTCACGTTCGCCTTATATCGAAGTAATTCAGGAGCTTGCTGAACCATTATTGGCACCGTTTCGCCGTTTGTTGCCCAATATGGGCATGATAGATCTTTCTCCAATCGTGGCGTTCTTAGCGCTGTATATTGCTGAAATGATTATGAATGAAGTGGCGATTGTTCTGCTCACTGGTTTATAAGATTGTAGCGAATAAAAAAAGGACTCGATTGCGAGTCCTTTTTTTGTGGTTGAAATTTTTAGGTGAAGACGTTGATATTTCTTCTAGGAGGTAAATGAGCTTCATACCAGCCTTCCTCCTAAGAGGAGAAAGGCGCAAATGTTTTAGTGGGCTTCATCCCAGTTTCGACCTTTGCCGACTTCAACCAACAATGGCACAGAAATTTGCAAAACAGATTGCATGACGTCTGCTAGTTTCGAAGCCAGTTCATCCGCAATACTTTCATCGACTTCAAAAACCAATTCATCGTGTACTTGAAGTAGCATTTTGGCTTGATTTTTAGGCAGCATTTGATCAACTGCAATCATCGCCATTTTAATAATGTCCGCAGCAGAACCTTGCAGCGGTGCATTAATTGCGGCACGTTCAGCCGCTTGTTTGATTATTTTATTGCTTGCCATAATATCGGGCGTATACAAGCGACGGCCTAAAATGGTTTCGACAAAACCTTGTTCACGTGCAATTTGACGGGTACGTTCCATATAGTCGAGCACGCCCGGATAACGTTGGAAGTATTTCGCAATATAGCCACGCGATTCTTCGCGGCTAAAACCGAGTTGACGGGTTAAGCCAAACTCAGACATGCCGTAGAGTAGACCGAAGTTGACGGCTTTGGCCTGACGACGTTGGTCTGACGTGACATCTTCAAGTGCAACACCTAAGACTTCAGCCGCTGTACGACGGTGTACATCTTGTCCATGATTAAAGGCATCGACCAAGGCTTCATCTTGTGAGAAATGCGCCATTAAACGCAGTTCAATTTGTGAATAATCGGCTGCCAATAATACGCGACCTTGTGGTGCAATAAAGGCTTTACGAATTTGACGCCCAATTTCCTCACGCACAGGAATGTTCTGTAAGTTGGGGTCGGTCGAAGACAGACGACCAGTTGCGGTCAGTGCTTGGTGGTAACTGGTATGCACACGATGGGTATCACTGTTGGCTTGTTTTAATAAGCCATCGGTATAGGTGCTTTTTAGTTTGGATAAACCGCGATAGTCCAAAATTAGCTCGGTAATTGGGTGGTCAATCTTTTCTAAAACACTTTCAGAGGTACTGTACTGACCTGTTGCGGTTTTTTTGCCGCCCTTGAGTCCGAGTTTATCAAACAGAATTTCACCGACTTGCTTCGGCGAGCTGACATTGAAACTTTGTCCTGCCAGTTCGGTAATTTGGCTTTCAAGGTTGGCCATGGTATTGGCAAACTCAACACCAAGTTGGTCAAGGAAGCCTAGATCCAATTCAATGCCATTTTCTTCCATGATGGTCAGGACACGGGCAACTGGCATTTCGACATTGTGCAAGATATTGACCAGTTCGGGATGCTTTTGTAGTTTGGCATCGAGCACTTCAAACAGTCGATAGGTCACATGGGCATCTTCAGCTGCATAGTGCGCGGCGGTTTCGATCTCAATTTGGTTAAAGGTTTTTTGTTTTGCGCCTTTACCTGCCACCTGTTCAAAGGTCGTGGTTAAGTGGCTGAGGTAGAGACGCGAAACGTCGTCCATCCCGTGACGAGTCGCCACAGCATTGAGTACATAAGATGCCAACATGGTATCGAAATACCAGCCTTTTAGTTCAATGCCATGATTTTCTAAGACATGCGCATCATATTTCAAATGATGACCGATTTTCTGAACCGATTCATCTTCTAAAATAGGTTTAATTTGCGCCAAGATCTGTTCACGATCTAGCTGCGCAGGTGCATTTTCATAATCATGCGCAAGTGGAACGTAATACGCATCTTGCGCATCGAACGCGACCGAGAAACCAACAATTTGTGCTACGCGATAGTCTAAACTGGTGGTTTCGGTATCAAAGGCAAAACGTTTTTCTGTACTTAAACGTTTGAATAATTGAGTCCACTGTTCTGCACTGAGCACAGTATGGTAATTCGCTTGCCCCAGTTGGTCATCGACGCTGCTTTGAACGGCCTGATCTTCTGTATTGATGACGGTTTCAGATTGTGCTGATTTGGCAATGTGTTGCGTCGCTTGTTTGTAGGTTGCACTATTGGGATTGTTTGGATGATCGAGCGATTGTAACTGCTGGCGGAATTCCAGTTCGGTATACAGTGAACGTAAGGCTTCAGTATTTGGATCTTGGAGTTTAAGATCGTCAAAGGTCAGTCCTGTCTCTAAGTCACAGACAATACTTGCCAGTTGATGATCAAGCGCAATGCCATCAGCATGTTCTTTGATGTTTTGACCGACTTTGCCTTTGATTTTATCGACATTTTCTAAAATGCCACCAATCGAGCCGTATTCTGTTAACAGTTTTGCCGCAGTTTTTGCACCAACACCCGGAACACCCATAATGCCGTCAGAGGCATCGCCCATTAAAGTCAGATAGTCAATAATTTGGTTTGGCCACACCCCAAACTTTTCAAACACGCCATTTACATCCATCGGCTTGTCTTTAAAGCTGTCTTCTAAGGTGACTTTATCGGTCACCAACTGTGCCATGTCTTTATCGCCTGTGGAAATCAGCACTTGCTGTCCCGCGGCTTCCGCACGTTTGGCCAATGTCCCGATGATGTCATCTGCTTCGGCACCTGGGAGCATGTACAAGGGGATACCCAAAGCACGAATTAAGGCATGCAAATATGGAATTTGCTCTGATAACTCCTCAGGCATACTCGGGCGGTCACCTTTATAAATCGGCGATAGCACATGACGAAAAGTTGGTTCTGGTGTATCAAAAATGACTGCCATATGTGTTGGCTGGGTACGACGCATCAGTTTTTGGATGGCAGAAATTGCCCCACGAATTGCATTGGTATGTAAGCCAGTTGACGTGGTGAGCGGTGGCAAAGCATGAAAAGCACGAAATAAAAAGTATGAGCCATCGACCAAGACAAATGGTGGCATTGCAAGATTCCTTATCCAAATAACCCGTTTATTGTACGTGATTTTGGCACAGAACAAAGTGTATTGATGTACCGATTGGCATAGATGGTTACGGTTATGCGCTTAAAGATGTACTACAAGCTGATGTATTATTTGAAGATGAGAAAAAGAGATTGAGAACGGATGCAAACTGGACAGCGTGAAATTCGCATGATGTGGTTAATGGGGCTGACGATTGTTGCGATTGCAGGATGGTTTTTGGCCGTGCCGCTGTTGAGTGCATTGTGTGGAATCGCGTTGATCATGAGTGTTATGCACTATGTCGATAGCATTGAAAACCCTAGTATGACCTTGGCGGAACAACGGGGCATTGCTTTTCAGCCAACGTCAAAAGTGCCGCTTTACCTTGCTGCTTTCGTCATTTTGATCGGTATGGTGGGGCAATGGGGCGGACTCATTGGATTGGGGATCAGTGGTTGGTTGTTCTTTTTCTTTCGATGGTTACGTCGCCTAGAATATCTATTGTTATCCGTGCAAGCACAGCCATATCAGGTGATATCTGACCGATTCACAGAATCTGAAAATTCTCCCTCTTTACCCACTACTCTAAACAACACAGATGATTTAAGTCTCAGTGAGCAAGTGAAACGCTGGCTTTGGCAGGGCAATCCTGTCTTAAAAGTTGCGATTGTGATACTGCTGATTGGGCTTATTTTGTTATTACGCTTTGCCACCGAACATTGGCAGTTGAGTCTCGCTGTTAAGCTGAGCCTCGTTGCTGCGGTAAGTGTGGGCGTTGTGATCTTTGGTTATGTGCTCCTACAAAAGAACCGCAGTTTTGCTTTGGCTTTAGAAGCACTTGGACTGTCAGGCTTATTTTTGACCTTATTTTTTGCTTACTACAACGGCGTGATTGCAAGTTTAGCGATTGCAAGTCTGTGCTTTGTGGTGGTGATGGCGGTTACACTTTGGCTCAGTTTAAAACAGCAGTCGATTGAGCTGGCGTTGATGGCGATGATCATTGCTTATTTGGCACCCTTTACTTTGCCAGTACGGAATGCCACTGCGATAGAGCTAGTGGTCTATTATTTGGTCATTAATATTGCGGTTGCTGTTTTAAGCACGTTCAGACCGTGGAAAGTCCTCAACCAAATTGCTTTTTTAATGACGGTGGTCGTAGGCGGAGCGTATGCCTTTTATCAAGGCAAAACGCCTGAGCGAGGCATGCTGGCCTTGTTGGTTTTGGCACATAGTACGGTCTTTATTTGGTTGAGTTTTCGTTATAGCCAACTTTTGGCGCGTGAGGATTTAACGCAGTTTAAGTTAAAACCGATCTTGGATGTGGCTTTGATTTTTGCTGCCCCTATTGTTGCTTTTGCTTTTTTGTATGTGATGTATTTTGAGGAAACGATTTGGCAGGCAGGCTTTAGTCTGGGCTTTGCAGCGCTCTATGCCATGCTTTATCAACTGCTAAAAAGAGCCCATAGCGTTGAGCTGATTGCGCAAAGTTATCTCAGTCTGACTTTGGTCTTCTTGGCGCTGATTCCCCCTATTTTGCTGCCTGATCAGTGGGGTGTGGTGGGGTGGAGTGTTGAGGGTGCACTGATCTTTATGTATGCCTTATATCGAAATTCCGCTCTGAGTCGTTATTTGGCGATGGGCTTATTGGCCGTGGCAGGGCTCTCAAGTCTGTATTATGTGGTGGAGCTCAATCGTTTTCCAACGGAAGTCTATTGGGCGCTGTGTCTGAGTTATTTTGCTGTGGTTACCGTTGCCAACAGCGTAGAGCGCTTTAGACAACAGTTGTCTTTTGCCACCATTGCCTTTTTTTGCTTACAACTGCTTTCAGCAACCAGCATGTTGTTTATCCTACTTTTGGATGAAATCGACAGTAAAAGTCAGGTGACGATGGCGCTACTGATCATCGTGCTTTTAGATACAGTACTGAATGAATGGTTGCTCTACCGCAAAGCCAGTTGGTCATGGTTATTACCCAAGTGGATTGGCCTGATTCCGCTGTATGCAGTTGCCTTCATTTTCTTGGTTGACCTGAGCCATGATGGCATCATTATGTGGCAGTCTGGTTTAGACCGTCTATTGTTTGCTTTAACGAGTGGATTACTCACGTTGCTGTGGCTTCGCCCGTTACAGGGCGTAGAGGATGAGCAGGAGTGGGTGAGTTTGGGGGCTTTACTAAGTTTGGCGTTCACCAGCTTAACTCTCATTCCAAGTATGCCGTATTTGAGCATGGTTATTTTACCACTGGCCTTTGCTGCATGGTGCTACACACAATTGACTCAAACGCGATGGAGAAAGTTTTGGCAAGCACGCAACACCTTAGTGCTCATGTTGTTTTGGATCGTGTGTTCTCAGATCTTTAGCCAACAAGCTTTTGCAGGATACTGGTTACCCATTTTCAACCCATTTGACTTGGTCAGTATTGCGATGCTGATCGGTTTCATTTGGATGCTGAATTTACAAATGAAAGCGGGTTTGGAAAAAAGTCTGGGTGCTATTTTGATGATGTCGAGTCTACTCTGGCTCAGTAGTTATGTGGTGCTACGTGCGCTGCATGTCTACTTCCTAACACCCTATAATGACTGGCAAATGTGGGAAAATGCCTTGGTGCAACTGAGCTTTACTTTGCTTTGGGTCAGTTTGGCCTTCATTTGCATGCTAACGGCGACCAAACGCAACTTACGTTCATTGTGGATATTCGGCGGCTGTATTTTAGTTCTTGTGACACTGAAATTGGTCTTGTTTGACTTATCTCACATTGGGACACTCACCCGTGTGATTTCATTCTTAGGCGCAGGTTTGGTGATGTTGATAATTGCGTATATTGCACCGATGCCTGAACTTGAGGAAAAGACCAATTAAACAAGCTCAGCTCCTTATGTCTGCATGGATCATAAGGAGCTGAGGCGATTTATTTGATATTCGGTTCTCGTTTCAAGGCTTGTGCATTGGCATATTGATCAATTTCTTCATTGGATAATGGACGCGAAAGCGGATGATCGACAAAGCCCATTTTTGGCACAGGAATTTCGATTTGGTTATCTAAGAAACCATTGCGAATACGTTCCTGCATTTCATCGCGCACTTGCAGAAAGTGTTCTTGCTGACACCACACGGCAAACAGTAACTCAATTGAAGACTCGCGAAAGGCGGTGACGGTGACGGCAGGTTTAGGGTCTGCAAGCACCAAAGGATATTTATTAGCCACATCAATCAGCACCTCGCGTACTTTAATGATGTTCTCATGAAAGTTAATCGCTAGGGTGATGGGAATACGCCGTATTGGAAATTTAGAGAGGTTATGAACAGGCGCTCGAATCAGTTGTTCATTCGGTAGTCGTACATAAATGTTGTCCTGAGTGAGTAACTTAACAGAGAGGAGGTCAATTGAAATGACTTCACCTTCAATGGTATTGCCGCGAATAAGGGTGATTGAAATGGTGTCGCCAATTTCAAAAGAACCTTCACCAATCAGGAACAATCCACTGATTAAGTTGGATGCAGAGGTTTGTGAGGCAAAACCCAAAGCAACCGTCAAAATACCTGCGGCACCTAAAAATACACTGAGTTTAAAACCAGCTTCTTTGAGGCTAGCCATCACAAAAATTAGGAAAATAAAGTAAAAAATACCACGACGCCAGACCAACCGTTGGTGGGCGTTAAACTTGGTGCCAATGGTTCGGATAAATGTATTTGAAACCAGACGTGCCAAGAGAAAACCAACAAAACACAGCACTAAGGCAATTAAGATTTCTGTTAATCGTTCTGTGTTGATGTTGGTGAAAATGCCTTTTAGGCTACTGGTAATTTCTTGGGGAATATTTGAGTTTGGCATCTGTCCCCCTTAGAAGAATGAATCAAACATATTAAATAATGCACTCGCCGAAGAGCGCGGTGGATGCACATAAATCACTTTGCCTGCATGCGGAGGCGTACGATTTTCGATACGGATTCGCGGTGGTCGATCGGCGCCTTCATGCAAGACTTTAATTTGCGATGTCCAAAGTCGATCCGTACTTTCACTATAAAATAAAGGCAGGGCTGAAACAGGCACGTTCATGCGGTCAAAACGCAGTTGTAAGTGACTGGTGTTGTGGAACTCAATCGGAGTCACTGCACGAAATGCACGTGGTTTGAGTTGATGCAATTCAGTTCGACCATCGACAGCTGTAGCGTAGGCAATTTCACCTGTACGGTGGTTTGGCCCAAACCAAGTTTCTTTGGGTAAAATCACAGGAATATCAAATAGGGGATCTCGCTGACCTTCAATAAAGCCCGAAATCCATAACGGGGTGCTGATATACAGCGTGCCGCGCTGACCCGCTGGAATATAAATCGGATCGACAGGTTTAATCACCACTGAACGATCGGCCAAACGTGGCATCAGTTGAATCGTATGGTGAGTGTTTTTAAACATGTAGCGTTTAATTTCAACGGGTTGTGGAAAGGCGAAATGAGGGTCTTCTATCGCATGCCATTTTTGCTCATAGTCGTACTGAACTTGAGGGCGATGAAACTCTAAACGCCACTCTTGTAGACCGCGTGTGAGGCGAAAAAGTAATGAGCCGAACTGCCACGCACGGGCTTGATTCAACTCAAAGTTGTATTCCCCCCACCATTTTAAATTGGGGCTATCCGATTCAAACAGTTCATTCATATTAGGCAACAGCACATTTCCTTATATTGCAAATCAGTGAAAAACAGACTTCACGCTGTCATATGCTTAGAGTACACTCAAAATAATATTTTTCATCATTATTATAATTTTAAGATGCAAGTGCTTAAACAATTACAAATTCCCTATAGTTTTGCGAAGCGTCATGGTGTGCTGTTGCGTTATGAAGGTGATCAAGCCTTTATTGTGCGCCGTGAAAGTACCCCGTTGTTGGCTTTGCAAGAGGCACGCCGTTTTTTAGGTGTGGCAGCACAACATCAACTGTGTAGTGATGAAGAATTTCATCAGCTTTTAAGCAGTAGCTATGCAGGGGACAGTGGCGAATCACAACAAGTGGCCGCTGGTTTAGAAGATCATCCCGATTTACTTAGTTTAGCTGACCAAGTGCCTGAAGCTGAAGATCTGATGGACCAAGAAGATGATGCCCCAATTGTTCGTTTGATTAATGCATTATTGTCTGAAGCCATTCGTGTTGGCGCATCCGATATTCATATTGAAGCCTTTGAAAAGAAACTGTCGGTGCGTTTACGTGTCGATGGGCAATTACGTGAAATTGTGCAGCCACGCCGTGAACTAGCACCGCTGTTGGTGTCTCGTATTAAAGTCATGGCAAAACTGGATATTGCAGAAAAACGGATTCCGCAAGACGGGCGTATTTCACTGCGTTTAGCCGGTCGTGAAGTGGATGTGCGTGTATCGACTTTACCCTCATCACATGGCGAACGTGTGGTGATGCGTTTATTAGATAAACAAGCCGGTCGTTTGAACATGACACATTTGGGCTTATTGAAACCTGACTATGAGCGTTTAACCCAATTGGTGCATCGCCCACACGGCATTATTTTGGTCACAGGGCCGACAGGTTCGGGTAAAACAACAACGCTTTATGCGGCGCTTTCAGACCTTAATGATGGTTCGAAAAATATTTTGACCGCAGAAGACCCGATTGAATATCAACTGGAAGGGATTGGACAGACCCAAGTTAACACCAAAGTCGATATGACTTTTGCGAGAGCCTTAAAAGCCATGCTGCGTCAAGATCCTGATGTGGTGATGGTGGGTGAAATCCGTGATTTGGAAACGGCTGAAATTGCGGTACAAGCATCGCTCACAGGGCATTTGGTCTTATCTACACTGCATACCAATACGGCCATTGGTGCGGTGACCCGTTTAAAAGATATGGGCATTGAGCCGTTTTTGCTGTCGAGTTCTTTGATTGGTGTCATTGCACAGCGTTTAGTACGAACCTTATGTAGTCACTGTGTGACATGGCATGAAGCCGATACTTTTGAAACACAACTGTTTCAGCATTTGAATCCAAAAACAGAACTTCAGTTACCTCAACCGAATGGCTGTGAACGTTGTTCACATACGGGTTTTACGGGACGGACGGCAATTTATGAAATTGTCGCTGTGGATGATCAAATGCGTCGTTTAGTTCATGGCAATGCCGCTGAATATGAATTAGAAAGTTATGCACGACAATACTCAGGCTCTATTCGTGATGATGGTTTGCGTAAAGTGTTGGCAGGGAAGACTACGTTGGAAGAAGTATTGCGTGTGACCAATGAAGCGGCTGAATAATAGAATATCGACTAGTAGATACGGGTTATGCGTGTAGTTGTATTATCCTGAAATTACCTGATGTGTTTGTATGGCAGCATCCGTTTTACTTTTAGAATGAAAATAAAGAACTTTATAATGATGAATAAATCCTTAGCCTTGTTTGGTGTGTTGAGTGGTATGGTATTTTTTACTCCTCTCAGTTTTGCAAAAGATGAAACTTTTAATGTTTATAAAAAATGCCATGATGAAATGGAGTGGTCATGTGATGTCATTAGAAATACCAATGGCAAGAAGGAAAAAGTTTATGGCGGTATGAAATCACCAAATATTGAGTGTTTAAATCAAAGTTATTATCATGTTCAAATGTCATGTGGTAGCCCATGTCAAGCTCATAGTTTTCTATCGAGAAATAAACAAGAAGATGATGCGACTCAAGAATTTATCGCTATTGATACGAAGAGTAATTGTTTAATTGAAACTGATTCTAAACACAATAAAATCACAGCTCGCCAATTAAATTCGAAAAAAAGACATACTTTGATCAGTACCCAGCACCCTATTTTTGATATTGCCCAATATACGGTGTTCCAAGGCACTTCTTATTTTGATCCAAAAGGAAATTTGATTTTACTGGCAGATGAAATCGATGATCAAAAGAAATTTAAAAAGATATTTCCAAATCCTTGTAAGTTATGAAATCTCTATCCCAAAGCTATGACTTTAGGATAGAAGAGATGACTTAAACAATTACATTCAATGTCACATCAATATTGCCACGTGTTGCATTTGAATAAGGGCAAACAATATGTGCTGCATCCACTAATTTTTGCGCTTCTGCTTGCTCTAAACCTTCTAAATGAATGTTCAAGGTCACTTGAATACCAAAGCCTGTTGGAATCGGGCCAATATCTACATCACCTTCGATATAAACATCAGGTGTAATTTTTAATTGGTCACGGTTAGCAACAAACTTCATTGCACCTAGAAAACATGCAGAATAACCTGCGGCAAAAAGCTGTTCAGGGTTCGTTCCACCACCTGCGCCGCCCATTTCTTTAGGAACGGTGAGTTTTACATCTAAAATTCCATCAGAAGTGGTTGCCCGACCATCACGGCCACCTGTCGCTTTAGCATGTGCTGTATAAACTACTTTTTCTAAAGACATTGTGATTCCCTGAATATTGTATTTGAGTTCTTATCCTGTCCTAAATTGCAGAAAGAATAAGCAGTGTTTTTGTAAATTTATACAGAGTATGCTTGCGTTTAAATTGAGGGTTTAGTTAATTAAAAATCAATGGTATAGAATTTTATTATTGTTTTTTTAACATTCGCAATCGGGGCTTATCGATGTGAATGAAAACTGAGAGTGATTCGAGCTATAGCTAAATACTAAATAAATCATTACAGTAATCTTTAAACAATTTATCAATATCTTTAACTCTAAATTTATTGCGAATCATTTTTACTCGTGACCACATTTTTTCTATAGGATTTAAGTCCGGGCTATATTTAGGAAGCCACACAATGTAATGGCCTGCACAACATATCAACTCCTGAAGCCTTGTTCCTTTGTGAAAGGTGGCATTATCCATAATCAATACACTGGTTTTTTTCAGCTTTGGCAATAAATCCTGTTCAATCCAGCATTCAAATACCTCGGTATTCACTGAACAATCAAATACTCCAACTGTAAGCAATCTATTTTCGATTAATGCGCCAATCGCATTGCTACAATTTTTTAACTGCCAGTTAAATTCAGCTTCAGCTCGCGCTCCTTTAGGGCTATAACTATGCGATCTCGTACTTTCGCTTTGAAAACCACTTTCATCGATATAAACCAGTGGTAATTGTTGTTCTAAACATTCAATCAAGTTCTGAAATTGCCGACGTTGATTTTGATCTGCTTTAGGGTGCTTTAACGTCTTTTTTTACGCGATATTCCTGCAGCATGTAGCGCATTAAATACTGCATGTGTACTGACACCAAAACGTTCTGCCCGTTCACTGATGTAATCATCGGGATATTGTTCAACATCATTCAATATTTGCTCTTTGCTAATTTTAGCTGGGCGACCAGGAATAGGTTTAGTTACAGTGGACTTTTTCCAATTCTGAATCGTCTGTATACAGACGTTAAAATGCTGTGCTGCTTTTCGCACAGACATTTTATCTCTAGTCATAATTTCTATGACTTTGTCTTTAAAATCTTTTGAATATCCCATGTTTCTATTGTTCTATATTTTTAAGTATTTGGCTATACTATTAATTTTAAAGATAAATAGAGTCATGTATTTTATGAGAGCTAGAGCTATTCCATGAAAGAGCAGCAGTGAATCAATATGAAGTTTTTGCGCGAAGACTGACGTTATTTTAAATGATCGTGGCTTGATTAAAATTGCACTAATTTTCGGTGTTGCATTAACGGCATGCTTTCACGGATTTGAGCTTGTTCTGCCAAGTCAAAAGGTACCGTAATCAACTGTGCACCTGGGTTAAGAATCAGATCCAAAACTTGACCACGGCTATTAGTTGCTGCTGCATGTCCCCAAGTCTGTCTTTTTTCACCATGCCAGCCTTGTTGCGCTGCGCCTAACACGATGCTTTGGCTATCCATCGCACGGGCTTGTAATAATAACTGCCAGTGCATTTGCCCCGTAGTGTAGGTAAATGCAGCAGGAGCAGTTAAAATATTTGCACCACGCGCGCGTAAAGTTAAAGCCAGTTCAGGAAAGCGTAAGTCATAGCAAACCATTAAGCCAATATTACCAAAAGGTGTTTTTGCCACAACGACATCTGTACCAGGTTCAAAAAACTTAGATTCTTGGTAGCCACCCACAGCATCGCCAACTTGTACGTCAAACAAATGAATTTTGTCATAACGTGCTTCAGTACGTTCAGGGCTAATGCAAAGACTGACTGTACGAACACGACCATCTTCAATAACAGAACCATCTGGACGGAACGGGCATGGGAGAGTACCTGCGACGATCCAGATCTGATATTGATGAGCAAGATTTTCTAAACGCTTTTGAATGTCTTCAAACTGTGCAGCGGTCTCACGTTGTTTGCCTGCGGCAAAACAAACGAAGTTTTCGGGGAATACAATAAGTTCAGCACCATTTGCTTTACTTTGTTGAATGAGAGACTCAATGACAAGGAAGTTTGCTTCGATGTCATTTTGAGAGTTCATCTGTACAACAGAAAGTAAAGTCATAAATGGGCCTATAAAATTTGTTGTTATGCGTTTTGTTGCTGTGACACTTGATCGAGGCTGTCTTGTTCTTTTTGCAACTGTTTGACCAGCGGTTCAAACATATTTTGATTACTTTGATTCAGTTCCATCAAAGTCTTATGCGCATCTAGTACGGTGTTTAACATATTACGATGTGTAATGTGTTCTTCCATCAGTTCGAGGGTACAAACGTTTGGATCGCCACAGTAGTTTAAAATCACAAAAACCTGCCCTAGCCCCATACTGTTGGCTAAGGTAGTGATATCAGAGTTGGTGGACAACATGACAGCTTGGATATTATGGATCTGTTTAAGCTTTAAGCCTAACTTTGCCAAAATGCCTAACACAGTGCTGTCGATGAATGTAGTTTGGGTTAAATCTACGATTGCACCAACAACATTTGACTGTTGTTCAATACGGTTTAAAAGTTTGTCTAGACTGATACAAGATTGGGCACGCACTTCGCCAATAAGCTTAAAAATATGCGTTCCATTCAAGCTTGCATATTCAACATGACCTGTTGACATATAAATGCCATTTGCAGAGAAGGATAGGAAATTATCCCATAGGGCAAATACTTACTCAAGTATCTAACAGCCTTAGAAGATAGGATATTGTAATAAGTTATTGATAATTTGATTAATTCATTCGACGTAAACTTAAAATGGCAATATCGTCTGCAACATGCTCTGGTGCTTCAAAGGATTGATTTTGCAAATGATAGACCAATTGTGTGAACTGATCGTTCAGTCCACCATTGAAGGGTTCGAGTGCGCCATCGGAACAAATAATGAAGCGGGCATGACGGTTGAGCACACATTCATGCTCTTCAACTTTCAGTTCTTCAGTAAGGCCTAAAGGAAAACTACTGGTATGTAATATTTTAGGAGCTTGATTTGGCTCAAAGATAATTGCGGGGGGGTAATGTCCTGCACTCGACCAACGAAGTTGATGTGTTTCGAGGTTTAAAATCCCTGCAATCATGGTGATGTGCTTTTCAATATTCTCTTGCACTAACATACCATTCAGTTTTTTAATGAGTTCACGCGGTGTTTTGGCACGACCATGAAAAGCCGCCATCCAAGAGGTTAATAAACTACTGGTGACCCCATGACCGGATACATCAGCCAAATAGAACATCACTTCTTTATCGCTAATTTTCCAATAATCAAACCAGTCTCCAGACAAATAAGCAGAAGGCTGAAAAAATGTTTCAACGGTGTAGTTTTGGAGCTCTATAGGGTTTGGTAAAAGTCGCTTTTGTAACTCTGCTGCGGAAGGCAGATCGCGACTGTCTTGATTACGCTTATATTGCGCATCAATTTTGAGTAAGGATTGCTGTGGATTGCTGGGGAGTTTATTCCACATCCAACCTGCTAAAGCACCGAGTTCCCATGCTTGGGCTAAAGCACTACCTTCATTTTCAAAGGCAAGGACAATGGTGGGCAGTGTCCATTTATAATCTAAATAATCTTGGATATCGGCAATAGCAATAATAGTCGGGTCATAAAGATCAAGGTCTTCTATGCGAATCATTTGCACACTTGGCAGTGTGTCTAGCACCTGTTCTAAATATGGAATATGGCGAGAGGGTTGAATGAAATACATAAAAAAAATGGCTTATCCTTAGCATTAAGCTATTGCTTTACTATAACAAGCAAATTACAGCTAGAGAAAAAAAATTCAACTCTAGCTGCAATACATTGTTATTCCGTATCTAACATTTGACGCGATTCATTGGTTGATGGAGAGCTAGAAGAATCATCATCACCGACATCATCAATGAACATCCCTTCAGATTCTTGGCCTTTTTTCTCGGCAATAATGAAGTTTTTACGTTGTAAATAAATATCACGAATTGAGGAATATTTGTCGCCTTGAATCGCACCTTCAATATCAATCAGTTGTGATCGCACATCAATACCACGTAAAGTCTGTTCCGCCCAATACAGGCCTTCTTCATCTTCTAATATGTATCTTTGTGGGCGCGCATAGCCATCAACAACCAAGCCAAAGCCATCACGGAAAGTACTTGGCCCAAAAATAGGAAGTACTAGGTATGGGCCAGATGGAACCCCCCAATAGCCAAGAGTCGTACCAAAGTTTTCATCTTCAGTTTCTAAACCTAAGCGCGAAGCAGGATCTGCAAAACCTAAAGTAGTTACCGTATTAATGGTAAATCGACCTAAAGTTTTTGCGGCACGGCCGGGACGACCTTGTATAAGTTGGTTCACCGCATTCCAAGGTTCACCGAGGTTTTTACGAAAGCCACTATAAGAGTCACGAATCGGAGAAGGGATCTTTTCTTTATATTCCACCGCAATTGGGCGAACGATCGCACGGTCTAAAGCATCATTGACGGCAAAAATTTGTCTATTTAAAGGTTGAAGCGGATCTTTTACATTATCAGGTTGTGCTGCATTGGCATCTACTTTTAAATCTTTTGCTTTAATATCCTTTAATTCTTTAAGCGAAGAAGATTGAGCTGTTTGCGGATCAGCACTGGTATCTATTTCGCTGGCAGCTGTAGGCGCTACATCTTCAGCAAATGCAAATGTTGTAAAGCCTACAAAGAGTAGACCAGCACATAAGTGGCGAATGTGTTGCATATAAAAGAGTTCCGGAACTTTATAATCAGCAGGTGAATTAAAAAAATAATCTTTTAACTATCTTAACAGCTCTTTATTGCTCATTGTTAAATCAAATTTTAAGAAATGTTAGTAAAAAAGCATCATTTTGCTGAATAAATAAACAAGTGGGAGTTTTTTTATAAATAATTGAGAAAAGGGGGTTGTGTTGAGTCGGGAATACTGTAGAATGCACATCCATCGGCGGTGATGTTGATTAAAACTTGTTAAGAAACAAGGATTTAGCCCAAGCGGCAGAATCTGAAAGTCTTGAATGAGTTTAAAATAATTAACAAAACCAGTTGACTTCTTCTTGGAAGAGAGTAGTATAGCCGACCTAGCTTGCTGATGACGAATCAGCAAGAAGATCATTAAGAGATTATGAAGAACAACTTGTGTGGATTTTTACTGATTGATCGATCGAAAATATTTCATTGATTGATGGTAAAAATTACTCGAAGTTTATTTGAGAAATATTTGTCAGAAAATTGATGAGCCAAGATTTGTAGCCATAAGCTACTAATGATTTTTAACTGAAGAGTTTGATCATGGCTCAGATTGAACGCTGGCGGCAGGCTTAACACATGCAAGTCGAGCGGGGAGATGTAGCTTGCTACATTTCCTAGCGGCGGACGGGTGAGTAATGCTTAGGAATCTGCCTATTAGTGGGGGACAACATTCCGAAAGGAATGCTAATACCGCATACGCCCTACGGGGGAAAGCAGGGGATCTTCGGACCTTGCGCTAATAGATGAGCCTAAGTCAGATTAGCTAGTTGGTGGGGTAAAGGCCTACCAAGGCGACGATCTGTAGCGGGTCTGAGAGGATGATCCGCCACACTGGGACTGAGACACGGCCCAGACTCCTACGGGAGGCAGCAGTGGGGAATATTGGACAATGGGCGAAAGCCTGATCCAGCCATGCCGCGTGTGTGAAGAAGGCCTTTTGGTTGTAAAGCACTTTAAGCGAGGAGGAGGCTACTTAGATTAATACTCTAGGATAGTGGACGTTACTCGCAGAATAAGCACCGGCTAACTCTGTGCCAGCAGCCGCGGTAATACAGAGGGTGCGAGCGTTAATCGGATTTACTGGGCGTAAAGCGTGCGTAGGCGGCTTTTTAAGTCGGATGTGAAATCCCTGAGCTTAACTTAGGAATTGCATTCGATACTGGGAAGCTAGAGTATGGGAGAGGATGGTAGAATTCCAGGTGTAGCGGTGAAATGCGTAGAGATCTGGAGGAATACCGATGGCGAAGGCAGCCATCTGGCCTAATACTGACGCTGAGGTACGAAAGCATGGGGAGCAAACAGGATTAGATACCCTGGTAGTCCATGCCGTAAACGATGTCTACTAGCCGTTGGGGCCTTTGAGGCTTTAGTGGCGCAGCTAACGCGATAAGTAGACCGCCTGGGGAGTACGGTCGCAAGACTAAAACTCAAATGAATTGACGGGGGCCCGCACAAGCGGTGGAGCATGTGGTTTAATTCGATGCAACGCGAAGAACCTTACCTGGTCTTGACATAGTAAGAACTTTCCAGAGATGGATTGGTGCCTTCGGGAACTTACATACAGGTGCTGCATGGCTGTCGTCAGCTCGTGTCGTGAGATGTTGGGTTAAGTCCCGCAACGAGCGCAACCCTTTTCCTTATTTGCCAGCGGGTTAAGCCGGGAACTTTAAGGATACTGCCAGTGACAAACTGGAGGAAGGCGGGGACGACGTCAAGTCATCATGGCCCTTACGACCAGGGCTACACACGTGCTACAATGGTCGGTACAAAGGGTTGCTACCTAGCGATAGGATGCTAATCTCAAAAAGCCGATCGTAGTCCGGATTGGAGTCTGCAACTCGACTCCATGAAGTCGGAATCGCTAGTAATCGCGGATCAGAATGCCGCGGTGAATACGTTCCCGGGCCTTGTACACACCGCCCGTCACACCATGGGAATTTGTTGCACCAGAAGTAGGTAGTCTAACCGCAAGGAGGACGCTTACCACGGTGTGGCCGATGACTGGGGTGAAGTCGTAACAAGGTAGCCGTAGGGGAACCTGCGGCTGGATCACCTCCTTAACGAAAGATTGACGATTGGTAAGAATCCACAACAAGTTGTTCTTCATGACGATGTATCTGAGGGTCTGTAGCTCAGTTGGTTAGAGCACACGCTTGATAAGCGTGGGGTCACAAGTTCAAGTCTTGTCAGACCCACCAAATCTGACTAACAAGCATTGTTAAATGCTGAATACAGAAAACAGAAACATTGACTTATTGATAAGCTGGGGACTTAGCTTAGTTGGTAGAGCGCCTGCTTTGCACGCAGGAGGTCAGGAGTTCGACTCTCCTAGTCTCCACCAAATTTTAAGAATAGAAAACTTAAAGCACTGCTTTAAGGCTTTTCCTTGAAATTTAAGCAAGAAGCTATGCTTCGCGCAGATAGGTTGGATTACAGAAATTAGTAAGTAGATAACTTATTAACTTCTGTGATTTATCACAGTTTCCTGACCTGACGAAGGCTGGAAAAATCATTAACAGAATATATTTGAGTTGAAATAATTTGTTCATACTCGTTTTTAAGATCGACATTAACAGTGATTTATTACTGATTGATGAAGATTGAAGAAATGAGTTACTAGCGAAATTAACTGAATCAAGCGTTTTGGTATGTGAATTGAATTGAAGCTGTACAGTGTTTAAGTACACAGAACAACAAACTGTAAGGAAGTGATGAGAAATCATCATAGACTGTCTTAATCCTACTTGTAGGGATTAACGACTGTTTGGGGTTGTATAGTCAAGTAATTAAGTGCATGTGGTGGATGCCTTGGCAGTCAGAGGCGATGAAAGACGTAATAGCCTGCGATAAGCTCCGGGGAGGCGGCAAATATCCTGTGATCCGGAGATTTCTGAATGGGGAAACCCACCTGTCATAAGGCAGGTATCGTATGATGAATACATAGTCATACGAGGCGAACGAGGGGAAGTGAAACATCTCAGTACCCTTAGGAAAAGAAATCAATTGAGATTCCCTCAGTAGCGGCGAGCGAACGGGGAAAAGCCCATTAAGTCATATCAGTTTTAGTGGAATGCTCTGGGAAGTGCAACCATAGTGGGTGATAGTCCTGTACACGAAAGGGCTGATATGATGATGTCGAGTAGGGCGGGGCACGTGAAACCTTGTCTGAATATGGGGGGACCATCCTCCAAGGCTAAATACTCCTGACTGACCGATAGTGAACCAGTACCGTGAGGGAAAGGCGAAAAGAACCCCTGTGAGGGGAGTGAAATAGATCCTGAAACCGCATGCATACAAGCAGTGGGAGCCGACTTGTTCGGTGACTGCGTACCTTTTGTATAATGGGTCAGCGACTTACATTCAGTAGCGAGGTTAACCGCATAGGGGAGCCGTAGAGAAATCGAGTCTTAATAGGGCGTTTAGTTGCTGGGTGTAGACCCGAAACCGGGTGATCTATCCATGAGCAGGTTGAAGGTTGGGTAACACTAACTGGAGGACCGAACCCACTGTCGTTGAAAAGCCAGGGGATGACTTGTGGATAGGGGTGAAAGGCTAATCAAACTCGGTGATAGCTGGTTCTCCCCGAAAGCTATTTAGGTAGCGCCTCGGACGAATACCATTGGGGGTAGAGCACTGTTTCGGCTAGGGGGTCATCCCGACTTACCAAACCGATGCAAACTCCGAATACCAATGAGTACTATCCGGGAGACAGACTGCGGGTGCTAACGTCCGTAGTCAAGAGGAAAACAATCCAGACCGCCAGCTAAGGCCCCAAAATTATAGTTAAGTGGGAAACGATGTGGGAAGGCATAGACAGCTAGGAGGTTGGCTTAGAAGCAGCCACCCTTTAAAGAAAGCGTAATAGCTCACTAGTCGAGTCGGCCTGCGCGGAAGATGTAACGGGGCTAAAACTATATGCCGAAGCTGCGGATTTGCAATTTATTGCAAGTGGTAGGGGAGCGTTCTGTAAGCCGATGAAGGTGTATTGAGAAGTATGCTGGAGGTATCAGAAGTGCGAATGCTGACGTGAGTAACGACAATGCGAGTGAAAAACTCGCACGCTGAAAGACCAAGGGTTCCAGTCCAACGTTAATCGGGGCTGGGTGAGTCGACCCCTAAGGCGAGGCCGAGAGGCGTAGTCGATGGGAAATTGGTTAATATTCCAATACTTCTATGTAATGCGATGAGAGGACGGAGAAGGTTAAGTCAGCCTGGCGTTGGTTGTCCAGGTGGAAGGTTGTAGGCATGTATCTTAGGCAAATCCGGGGTACTGTATGCTGAGAACTGATAGCAAGCTGTACTTGTACAGTGAAGTGGCTGATACCATGCTTCCAGGAAAAGTCTCTAAGCTTCAGTTACATAGGAATCGTACCCGAAACCGACACAGGTGGTCAGGTCGAGTAGACCAAAGCGCTTGAGAGAACTCTGCTGAAGGAACTAGGCAAAATGGTACCGTAACTTCGGGAGAAGGTACGCTGCCGACGGTGATAGGATTTACTCCTTGAGCTATTGGCAGCCACAGAAACCAGGCCCCTGCAACTGTTTATTAAAAACATAGCACTCTGCAAACACGAAAGTGGACGTATAGGGTGTGATGCCTGCCCGGTGCTGGAAGGTTAATTGATGGGGTTAGCGTAAGCGAAGCTCTTGATCGAAGCCCCAGTAAACGGCGGCCGTAACTATAACGGTCCTAAGGTAGCGAAATTCCTTGTCGGGTAAGTTCCGACCTGCACGAATGGCATAATGATGGGGGCGCTGTCTCCAGCAGAGACTCAGTGAAATCGAATTCGCCGTGAAGATGCGGTGTACCCGCGGCTAGACGGAAAGACCCCGTGAACCTTTACTGCAGCTTGACATTGAACTTTGATCTTACTTGTGTAGGATAGGTGGGAGGCTTTGAAACCGAGACGCTAGTTTCGGTGGAGCCAATCTTGAAATACCACCCTGGTAATATTGAGGTTCTAACTCTGTCCCGTTATCCGGGACGAGGACCATGTCTGGTGGGTAGTTTGACTGGGGCGGTCTCCTCCTAAAGAGTAACGGAGGAGTACGAAGGTGCGCTCAGCGTGGTCGGAAATCACGCGTAGAGTATAAAGGCAAAAGCGCGCTTAACTGCGAGACCCACAAGTCGAGCAGGTACGAAAGTAGGTCTTAGTGATCCGGTGGTTCTGTATGGAAGGGCCATCGCTCAACGGATAAAAGGTACTCTGGGGATAACAGGCTGATACCGCCCAAGAGTTCATATCGACGGCGGTGTTTGGCACCTCGATGTCGGCTCATCTCATCCTGGGGCTGAAGCAGGTCCCAAGGGTATGGCTGTTCGCCATTTAAAGAGGTACGCGAGCTGGGTTTAGAACGTCGTGAGACAGTTCGGTCCCTATCTACCGTGGGCGTTGGAAATTTGAGAGGATCTGCTCCTAGTACGAGAGGACCAGAGTGGACGAACCTCTGGTGTACCGGTTGTGACGCCAGTCGCATCGCCGGGTAGCTATGTTCGGAAGGGATAACCGCTGAAAGCATCTAAGCGGGAAGCCTACCTCAAGATAAGATTTCCCTAGGACTTTATGTCCTCTAAAGAGCCGTTGAAGACTACGACGTTGATAGGTTGGATGTGGAAGCATAGTGATATGTGAAGCTGACCAATACTAATTGCTCGTGAGGCTTGACTATACAACACCCAAACAGTTGGTGTTGTGGTTCAAATCACTGCAAACAACTTGATTTAGTTATAAAGCTAGATAAAATATCCAACTCAAATATACCTGTTAATAACTCATTTGATGAAAGTTAGGCACGAAGAGCACTGCTCTGAGGTTAGACCCAACGAATAGTCATAAACAGTTGTGCTGGCGACAATAGCAAGAGTGAACCACCTGATCCCTTCCCGAACTCAGAAGTGAAACCTCTTAGCGCTGATGGTAGTGTGGAGTTATCCATGTGAGAGTAAGTCATCGCCAGCTCATTAATTCTAAATCCCCCTCCGCTAAGCGCTGAGGGGGATTTTTTATGCTGAAAATATTAAATAATAAACGAATCAATCGTCTAATTGAGATTTATCGTAATTAAATAAAACATCCTAAATAGTCATAATTATTATTTAAATTAAACTTTATATTTTTTATTCCTATTTTGAATTAATTTTTACTCTCAGCTAAATACTATATCTAATTTAAGTTAGGCTTTTATTGTAGATTTTTATTTTCTACAAGAAAATCGAGTATTAATAGTTGGTTTTATTTATTTTTAATGCGAATTAAATCACTTATTTAGACTAATGTTGAATTTTTATATCACTATAAATTGTGTGAATATAACACCAAATTACTTTGGTGAATGACTTCTGTTTGGGCTGAATTAGCACATTATAAAAACTGAAGGGCGCTAGTTAAAGTGCAATGAAACAATAGCTCATAGGAGGTGAATAATGTCAGCTAAAGCAGTTAATGTGAATGATATTATTGATCGTGCAAAATTTTCGGGTTTCCATTTTCAAGTTGTTGCTTGGTGTCTGCTAATTATTTTATTTGATGGTTATGATTTGGCAATTAATGGTGTGGTATTGCCATTATTAATGGAAGACTGGGGCTTAAGTGCTGTACAGGCGGGGCAGAGTAAAACTTGAAGTGCGACATAAACCACCTAATTAATTTAAAGGGTTTATGGAGTATATAAAATTGTCATACCATCATCTTAACTTTGAAGATCGTACTGCATTAATGCTTGAGTCAAGAAAAGAAGGCTTTTCAGCCAGAAAATTTGCTGAACTCATTAAAAGACATCCTAGTACGATCTATCGTGAGCTTAAAAGAAATAGCATCAATGACGTTTATCAAGCTCAATATGCTTCTGATAACACCTTCGCTAGACGTAGACGTGGTCATAGAAAACTCAAAATCGATTCAATCCTTTGGAAATTTATTGTTGAAGCGATCCGTTGTTTATGGTCTCCTCAGCAAATAGCAAAGCGTTTAAAGACATTTCCTGATTTGGATCAAACAATGAATGTAAGCCATACAACGATTTACTCAACTATACGAGCATTACCAAAGGGTGAGTTGAAAAAAGACTTATTATCCTGTCTGCGTCATGAAAATAAAAAGCGAAAAGCTAACGGTGAACCTAAAAAAGATTCTATATTACAGGATATTAAAACTATTCATGAGCGCCCAGCCGAAGTTCAAGAAAGAAAAATACCGGGTCATTGGGAAGCTGATTTAATTAAAGGTAAAGACAATAAAAGTTCGATAGCAACACTTATTGAACGAAATACACGGCTCTGTATCTTGGCAACATTACCTGATGCAAAGGCAGAATCCGTGCGCAAGGCTTTAACTGAAGCTCTGAAATATTTACCTGCAGAACTGCGTAAAACGTTGACCTATGACCGTGGACGTGAGATGTCAGAACATAAAAAACTCGAAGAAGATTTAGGCATAGATGTATATTTCTGTGACCCACATTCACCCTGGCAAAAAGGCACATGCGAAAATATGAATGGTTTAATTAGGCAATATTTACCTAAAGGGATTGATTTAAATCAGGCAGATCAGCATTATTTAAATCAAGTTGCCATGTCACTGAATACTCGTCCTAGAAAAGCGTTAGATTGGCTTACACCATTAGAGAAGTTTGCTCAGCTTGTTGATTATCATAAGGCTTTTGAAACTGTCGCACCTCATGTTTGAATTCGCCGTTGTATAAAGGGGAAATTCATCGGAAAGTTGCGTTAATGGCACGTAAGGGTAAATTTGAACATTGGCATGATGATTTTACTGATATTTATAACCAAAGATATGGTTATCGGCATCATGGTAAGTATGATAAGAACTTTAAAGATGCATTTAATATTGTGAAAAATAATATTGAAAAAAATGGAGAGCTTTAATATTTGTTGACCACAGAGTACTTTATGCATTTAATAAATCCAAAGCTTTGGAATAAAATATATGAAACTTACCTCATTCTCCCCAATTCCTGAAAACGATGATGAACTGCATTTACCTGAACTGGTGTATTGGGCATCTTTAGGTGAACTCGCTGAAGTAGAAAAAAGTCTCGCCAATGGTGTAGATGTGAACTCGACAGATGATGAAGGCTATAGTGCACTCCAAGCGGCGGCTGAAAATGGCTATCTAGATGTGGTGAAACTACTGGTTGAAAAAGGTGCGAATATCCACTACAAAGGTGAATATACTGCGCTTCAACTGGCTGAAATGGCAGAACAAGTAGAAATTATTGAATACTTAAAAAGTCTGTAACTTTTAAAAATGAATAAAAGAGCCTGCTCAATATCAGGCTCTTTTTTTTTGCATCTTAAATGGACGAATTGGATTCGAGTTCTTTTAATATTGCTTGATTAAAAGCGGGAATATCCTCTGAACTACGTGAACTGATGAGTGTCCAACCACCTACTTTACATTTGTGAACGGCTTCATCGACCCATATAGAGAGGTGGTCCCACTTGTTTGAACAACTAAAAGCGTATTTATAAGTGATATTCCGCTCTAGTTAAGCCACCTTGTTTTGTTGGGGTAGCTGATCATAGTAAAACTCATTTGGTGTCAATTTGTCTAGACTCGAATGAGGTCGTTTCAAATTATAAAACTCAAAATATGCACTCAATTGCTTTTTCGCATCTGTGACACTGCTATAAGCTTTGAGATACACCTCTTCATATTTAACGCTCCGCCATAATCGTTCAACCATCACATTATCAATCCATCGACCTTTACCATCCATACTGATTTGAATGCCATTTGATTTCAATACATCAATAAATGCATCACTGGTGAACTGACTGCCTTGGTCTGTATTAAATATTTCAGGTGATCCATATTTTTCAATTGCTTCATTTAAAGCCGAAATACAAAAATCCACCTCCATACTAATCGATACCCTATGCGCAAGTACCTTGCGGCTATGCCAATCAATCACAGCACATAAATAAACAAAGCCTTTTGCCATAGGGATATACGTTATATCCGTAGACCACACTTGATTACTGCGCAGAATAGCCAACCCTTTGAGCAGATATGGATATTTACGGTGAGCTTGATTAGCCTGGCTTAAATTTGGTTTGCAATATAACGCCTGAATACCCATTTTCTTCATTAAAGTACGTGTATGACGTCGTCCTATATGATGCCCTTGACGATTCAACAAATCACGCATCATACGACTGCCTGCAAAAGGATATTGCATATGTAATTCATCAATACATCGCATCAGTTTCAGATCTGATGAGCTAACAGGTTTTGGGCGATAATAATAACAACCACGAGAGACTTTCAGTAACTTAGCCTGTTTAGATACTGAAATCTGAAGTGAGTGATCGATTAACTTTTGTGGTTGAAGCGGCCCAGTTTCTTCAACACACCTTCTAAAAAATCAATTTCTAATGCCTGCTCACCGATTTTTGCATGTAACTTTTTAAGATCAATGGGGGGTTCTGATGGAGCTTTTGATTGATCGAAAGCTTGCGAGGAAGCTGAGATCAATTGATTTTTCCAGTCAATAATTTGGTTTTGATGAACATCAAACTCAGAACTCAATTCAGCAAGTGTTTTTTCTGCTTTGATCGCAGCAAGTGCTACCTTAGCTTTAAAGTCGTTTGAATGATTTCTTCTTGGTCTACGTGCCATAAAATACTCCATATATTGATGTTTATAACATCATTTGAGGAGCAGAATATCACTTATAGGAGTTGTTCAAATTTCCGGATCCATCTCTTAGCACCTGCATTTTCCAGATCGAGTCGTATACTTTGATGCGAAGTCAGATGCTTAGTTTTAATCCGTTCAGCATTAATCAAAACCCAAGCCGCATGACAAATCACAGCTATCGGTTTGGCTTGGTTGCTAAAACTTTGGATAATTTCGAGCGCTTTAGGATGGTGGCGTAAGAGATCAGCATTAACTGCACCGCCGGGGATAATTAGCAAATCGTAGTCGTCATAATGAACATGATCCAAATCGACGTCTGGAGGATAGCTTGCTGCCGATTCTGAGTCCATTTTGACAGTTCGAACATCGTGAGCTTCAATCGCGGCATGAATGCATTCTATGCCTTTGGACTGTAGAAAATGGAGAGGCTGAATTAGCTCATCATACTCTACGCCTACATTTGAGGTTATAAACAATACTTTTTGAGTCATATAAACCCCCTAAAAAATGTCTATGCTTTAGCCTAACAAAGCAGCATGATTCAGATGTTTTGATTTAACGGACTCTTGTAAGTAAGTGAAAGTAGCCGATGCAGTGTTTCGTGTAACTTTAGACTGTGTGAGGGTTTTAATGAGCCTTTTCAATAATTGATATGCATTAATACATCCATAAAATCTAAAACTAGGTAGGAAATAAAAAACAATCTGCTCAAAAAATGTAGGTTTTTTGAATTTTCTATGCTATAAAAAATAAAACGGCACAAAAATTGCTTATAAAGCGTGCTTTAAAAATAGTTGTATTGATGAGTAGAGTTTTATGAAGTTATCGGTTGGATTGAAAGTTTCGAACTCTTTGTCGTTAACCCCCCAATTACAACAAGCTATTCGATTGCTTCAATTGTCGAGCCTTGAACTTGAACAAGAAATTCAGATTCAACTCGACAGCAATCCACTCTTAGAAAAAGTAGAAGAACAGTCATCTATCGAAAGCTTATCCAGTGTGCAAGAGCAAGAACAGGATAAGAAAGATTTGACCAACGAACTCAACGCCGACCATTTACCCGATGATTTACCCGTCGATACCGACTGGGATGATGTCTATACGCATCAACCAACCAGTTTGGGCGCGGCAGAATTTGAAGAGCGAGAAGATAATCGCCAAGGTCATTTGGGCTTAAAAGAGCATATGCTTGAGCAAATCAATCTGTTGCATTTTTCGCAAGTAGATATGTTGATTGCTTATTGCATTATTGACTCGTTGGACGATAAAGGTTTTTTAGACAGTGATATTTCAGAAATAACGACTTCAGTTCAACATCTTTTAACCAGCATGGACTATGACGACGAAGTCGAAGATGACGAAGTGGTTGTGGTGCTCAAGCATATTCAGCGTTTAGACCCACTTGGCGTTGGGGCGCGGAATCTTGCAGAGTGCTTAATGGTACAGTTGGAAGCCTTGCCGATGCAGACCGCATGTCGAAATGATGCCATGAATCTGCTGAAAAACTATGAACTATTGATC
The DNA here is from genome assembly GCF_058599505.1 of Acinetobacter sp. CAU_H_29a_1. Taxonomy (NCBI): domain Bacteria; kingdom Pseudomonadati; phylum Pseudomonadota; class Gammaproteobacteria; order Moraxellales; family Moraxellaceae; genus Acinetobacter; species Acinetobacter sp. CAU_H_29a_1. The sequence goes on along the minus strand of NZ_CM178655.1, from coordinate 2,862,030 downwards.
AGCAATGAACTAGCGAAACTGATTAAACAAACGGGTTTAAATCAAGAGCAGCTCAAGTGCGCGGTTGATTTATTGAAAACGCTAAAAGCACATCCAGGACTTGAGTTTGAAGATAAAGACTCGGATTATCAAATTCCTGATGTCGTGGTAATGAAGAAAAACGAACAATGGCAAGTGGCTTTAAATCCTGATGTGATGCCAAAACTTCGTGTGAACTCGTTTTATGCCAATATGATTAAGCGCGCAGATCAAAGTGAAGATAATCAATACTTACGTAATCAAATGTTGGATGCGAAGAACTTTATTAAAAGTGTCGATGAACGCCATAAAACTTTACTGAAAGTGGCGACGTGTATCATTGAACATCAGCGTGCATTTTTAGAAATTGGTGCTGAAGGGATGAAGCCTTTGGTACTTCGAGATATTGCAGAAGAAGTTGAATTGCATGAGTCGACCGTCTCTCGGGTGACCACGAACAAATATATGCTGACGCCGCGCGGCTTGTTCGAGTTGAAATATTTCTTTTCAAGCCATGTGGGCACAACTTCAGGCGGTGAAGCATCTTCAACTGCAATTCGTGCCAAGATTAAAAAATTGATTGCTGAAGAGAATGCACGTAAACCGTTGTCTGATAACGCAATTGCCAATCTGTTAAAGGACGATGGGATTGATGTAGCGCGTCGGACAGTGGCAAAGTATCGCGAATCGTTACATATTCCGTCATCTTCTGAACGAAAAGTCTTGATCTAAAATTTAAAATCTGACTATTCTAGAGGTTCATTATGACAACATAATGAACCTCTTTTTTCTTTAAGGAATGGCGAAAATGATTTGATGTTTCTATGCGCGCTGGTTGTTTTGCAGTCATTAAATCGTCTTGGCTTTTCCTCATTAATCCTAATGAAGGTGAGGGATAGATATATGCAAATAACAATTCGTGGACATCATTTGAGCATTACCCCAGCTATTGAAGATACCATTCGCTGCAAATTTGCAGAAATGACCAAGCATATTGATCAGGTGAACAGTATGCAGGTGAAATTAACCAAGGATCATCAGGTCGATAAGCACACTAAAAAAGGCAGTAGCAATCATATTGCAGAAGCAATTATCCGTTTACCGGGCATTGAATTTTTTGCTCAGGCTTCAGCAGATGATATGTATACGTCGATTAAAAAATTGGTGGTGTATCAAAAAGTATGCTAAAAAAAAGCAGGTTGAATTTTGATAAAATAGAGAAATGCAAATAACTCTAGAAATCAAATGTCCAACCTGCCTCAGTGACAGTATAAAGAAAAATGGCATCAAAGTAGATGGGAAACAAAACTACCAATGCAAAGACTGCAAACGTCAGTTTATTGGTGACCATGCTCTGAGCTATCTAGGATGTAATTCTGGCATTACTCGTAAAATATTACAGTTAATGGTCAGAGGCAGCGGTATACGAGATATCGCTGAAGTTGAGCGCATTAGTATCGGTAAAGTCTTACGGACTTTAACTGAATCGGCCTATCAAATTCAGCCTAAACAAAGTCATTATGAATCTCTCGAAGTAGATGAATTCTGGACTTTTGTTGGAAATAAAAATAATAAACAATGGCTTATTTACGCTTACCATCGAGAAACAGGTGAGATTGTTGCTTATGTTTGGGGTAAGAGAGATTTAGCTACAGTCCAAAGGTTGAAGACAAAGCTTAAACAATTAGGTATTCACTACACCCGAATTGCAAGTGATCATTGGGACAGTTTCATCACTGCTTTTAAAAACTGCAAGCAAAGTATTGGTAAGTTTTTTACTGTAGGAATTGAAGGTAATAATTGCAAAATAAGGCATCGAATAAGGCGTGGTTTTAGAAGAAGTTGTAATTTCTCCAAAAAGCTTGAAAACCATTTTAAAGCCTTCGACTTAACCTTCTTTTACATCAATAATGGCTTCATTTAATGTCAGCATACTTTTTAAAACACCACCAAAAAATTATCAGAAAAACTAAAAAGACAGCTCGATAAGCACCGTAAAATGCAGCAAGTTTACCAACCGATCGCCATTTAGTTTGATTTTTATGCAAAAAGAGGTTTTTTAAAACCTCTTTTTTTATATATAAAGTGTGCGGGTTTATGATTTATTTTTCAGATTTATAGTAAAATGGCAGGTTTTTACACCGTTGGTCCTATAAGAGGTCTTTGTGATGAATAGTGAACAGCTCACTGAAATTTTAAAAGCTGCTTTTCCTGAAGCTGAAGTTGCAGTTAGTGGGCAAGGCGGAAAGTTTGACTTACGTATTGTCGACGACCAATTCGAAGGCAAACGTCCTGTTGCACGTCAGCAAGCTGTTTATGCACCATTAAATTCTTATATCGCAAGTGGCGAAGTGCATGCGGTGACTATTCGTGCAATGACTAAAGAAGAATGGCGTAAAGCAAGCTTATTCGGAGCTTAAAATTAGATGGATAAATTTTTAATTCAAGGTGGCACTAAGCTCGAAGGCGAAGTTCGTATTTCGGGTGCTAAAAATGCTGCCTTGCCGTTGCTTGCAGCAATGATTTTGCCTGAAACCCCAACCAAGCTCACCAACGTGCCGCATTTAAAAGATGTAAATACCTTGGTGCAGTTGATTGGTGGTCTAGGCATTACCATGACCTACGAAGGCGACACGGTTACTGCGGATACATCAACACTAGACAATCAGTTTGCACCGTATGAGTTGGTGAAAACCATGCGTGCATCTATTTTAGTGCTGGGCCCATTGGTGGCGCGCTATGGTAGTGCAAAAGTGTCTTTGCCGGGTGGATGTGCGATTGGCTCGCGCCCAGTCGATCAACATTTAAAAGCTTTAGAAGCTTTAGGTGCAGAGATTGAAGTTGAAGCGGGTTATGTACACGCTAAAGTCGATGGTCGCCTAAAAGGTGGCGAAGTCGTTTTTGATATGGTGACCGTGGGTGGTACCGAAAATATCTTAATGGCTGCGGCATTGGCAGAAGGCGTGACTACGATTCGTAATGCGGCACGTGAACCTGAAATTACGGACCTTGCGAAAATGTTGATCGCGATGGGTGCAAAAATTGAAGGATTAGACACAGATACCTTAGTGGTCACAGGTGTTGAAAAACTACATGGCTGTGAATATGCTGTGGTTGCTGACCGTATTGAAACGGGTTCGTATTTGGCTGCTGCGGCCATTACCGGTGGTCGTGTAAAAACTACACATACTGATCCAACTTTGATGGAATCGGTCTTAGAAAAGTTTGAAGAAATGGGCGCGGAAGTGACCCGTGGTGATGATTGGATCGAGCTTGATATGATGGGTAAACGCCCGAAAGCAGTGAGTTTCCAAACGCTTCCACATCCAGACTTTCCAACTGATATGCAAGCACAGATTATGGCGGTTAATGCCATTGGTCGTGGTTTTGCTACTATTTCTGAAACGATTTTTGAAAACCGTTTTATGCACGTACCTGAATTGTCACGTATGGGTGCCAATATTCAGGTCGAAGGTAATGATGCTGTTGTGACGGGTGTAGAGAAACTTTCTGCAGCACCCGTGATGGCAACAGATTTACGTGCTTCTTTCTCTCTAGTGTTAGCTGCACTTGCTGCTGATGGTGAGACGCTGATTGATCGTATCTATCATATTGACCGCGGTTATGAAGATGTCGAAGCGAAATTACAAGGTATAGGCGCCCAAATTAAGCGAGTAAGTTCATGAGCGATATGAGAAACGATGATCCAAATTTTGATGTAATGGGCAATTTTGATCATGGTTTAACATTGGCATTGAGTAAAGGTCGTATTTTAAAAGAAACCCTGCCTTTACTTGAAACGGCTGGAATTAACTTACTGGAAGATCCTGATAAGTCACGTAAGTTAATTTTCCCAACCACCCATAAACAAGTCCGTATTTTAATTTTACGTGCTTCTGACGTACCCACCTATGTGGAGAATGGTGCGGCGGATATTGGTGTTGCGGGTAAAGACGTGCTTATGGAACATGGCGCGCAAAACGTTTATGAACCGCTCGATCTAAAAATCGCAGTATGTAAACTGATGACTGCAGGCAAAGTTGGCATGGAGCGTCCAAAAGGGCGTTTAAAAATTGCCACTAAATACGTAAACTTAACCCGTCAGTACTATGCAAGCTTAGGTGAGCAAGTCGATGTGATTAAGTTGTACGGTTCAATGGAACTTGCACCGTTGGTGGGTTTGGGCGATTATATTGTTGACGTGGTCGATACTGGGAATACTTTACGTGCCAATGGTTTAGAACCTTTGGAAGAAATTTGTAAAGTGTCTTCACGTCTGATCGTGAACAAGGCAAGTTTCAAACGTAAGCAAGCACTGTTAAACCCAATTCTTGCACAGTTAGAAACAGCAGTCGCTGAACGTGAAGCGTTAAAAAACAAATAAGTTGATCTTTTTTGTTTAAAGAAACCGCTATCGATGATGGCGGTTTTTTTGTACCTGCTCATTTTTTAATATTTTTATTGGATTGAAATACGTAAGCGTCCGCTGAACCCCATGTCTATTTTTTAATTTGAGTTGGATTTCCAGCGGTGTGGTAGCAATTCTTCTATTTGGGTCACTTTATGGGTCGGCAATCTTTTCAGCACATCACTTAAATAGGCATACGGATCCAGCCCATTCAGCTTTGCTGACTGGATTAAAGTCATGATGTTTGCCGCTCGCTGACCACTACGCAGCGAACCTGCAAATAACCAGTTCTTACGTCCCAACGCCCAAGGCCGCACCTGGTTTTCCACCCAATTATTGCAAATCGGTAGATTGCCATCATCCAGATAGCGGCTTAAAGCTGGCCAACGCTTCAGAGTGTAATTGATGGCCTTGGCGGTTGGAGAACTCGATGGCACCGTCAGTTGATGCTGGTTGAGCCATTCATACAGTTGTTGCATCACCGGTTGACTATGCTGTTGTCGGTATTCGCGGCGCTGTTCTGCTGTACCATCGGTCTTTCTCCTGAGTTCTGCTTCTATGGCATACAGTTTCTGAATCAGCACTAAGGCCTGTTCAGCGACCTGACTTTTCTTGGTCACATGCAGTTCATGGAATTTACGACGAGCATGCGCCATGCAGCCCACCTCAATGACTTGGCCTGATTTAAAGCGTGCTTTATAACCACTGTAATCATCACAGACTAGATGGCCCTGCCAGTCTTTCAGGAACACTTCAGCATGCTGGCCTGAACGACTATCCTGAAAGTCATAAATCACGGCTTGAATTGGATTATATTGGGTTGTTGCATAGGCCCAGACATAACCTTTCTTCGGTTTTTTCTCATCATCACTCATCCGCATGATGGTGACCGGCGTTTCATCGGCATGGATCACCCGCTGTTGCAGCACCACCTCTTTTAAAGCATTGGCCAGAGGTTCCAGTTCTACACCGCAGCGACCTATCCAGTCAGATAAAGTTGATCTAGAAAGCTCGATTCCCGCCCGCTGATAGATCAGACGTTGACGGTACAGCGGTAAATGATCTGCGTATTTCGAGACCAACACATGGCTAAGCAGTTCAGGACTGGCAATGCCTTTATCAATCACATAGGCGGGCATCGCTTGCTGAGTCAGTGTGTCACACTGATCACAGACCCATTTGCCACGCACATGCTGTTCCTTATAGAACTGTGCCGGTCTGAAATGTAGTTTTTCACTGATATCTTCGCCGATACGACGCAAGGTGCAGCCACAAGCACATTGGGTTGATGTTGGTTCATGCTCGATACGGATGGTGTGTAGATGATCGGGCAGCAGTCGACGTTTAGGTTTGTTGACTGTGGCTTTGTGTGTCGCTGCATCAGTTTTATCTGCATTCAGCCGTTCCAGTTCCAGATCAACAGCGGCAATATCTTCTTCGACCGCTTCATCCCAGAGATGGATTTGTTTTGCGGTGAGATGTTCGTTTTTACTGTCGAATTTGTGCTTTTTAAACAGCGCAAGTTCATGCTCGTATTTTTGATTGAGAATGGAAAGATGCTGAACTTTGGCATCTAATTGCAGATTGGATACTTCAAGATGCTGAACTTTGGCATCTAATTGCTGGTTTGATTGTGCCAGAGACTGATGTTGCATTGCCAACTGTCTAGTAAATTCCAGCAGTTGTTCATGGGTCAGTTGGCTTAAATCAGGCAGTGTATTCATGACCGCAGTATGCCTGAGGTCATGAGAAGAATGAAATAGAACGTTTGGAGAATAGCAACTTGGACCAAGCTAGTTTAGAGCATTGTGACCACTTGCTGTCGTCCAATGCGCTGCCAAGGCAAACCCTGGATCAGTGCCTGTAACTGTTCTGGGCTGAGGGCTACGCTTTCACCCTGATGAACTTTAGCCCAGTGAAATTTTCCCTGTTCCAACCGCCGAGCACACAGCCAGATCCCCAGTCCATCATGTACCAGCACTTTCATGCGATGGCCACGTTTATTACAGAACAGGTAAGCACAATGCGGTTTGATGTAGCCAAAGGCTCTCACCACCTGAGCCATGGCCGTATCCATACCTGCACGCATGTCCATGGGCTGGGTAGACAACCAGATTTCATCGATACGGATCATGTTGTAAGTGCCTTGAGTAATTCTGCTAAAGCAGATATTTCTGATACTTGCCATTTCAAGCCAATTTCTGCTTTTGAGTGGGGTAAAGTAATTTGAACCGTTAACATGCCAGTAGAAATAGGATCTAATGGTGCAGAGCAAGATAAGGCAATAAATGCAGGTTTATTCGGTAGTAGTGAGCGATCATTCCCTGGCTTAGCATCAATTAAGCGAATCCATTTGGATACAAGATTTGTATTCAATCCATGTTGCAAAGCGACCGAAGCAATTGAAACCTCCGATGCTTTACACGCCTGAACGATCTGCTGTTTAAATTCAGCACTATATGTTCTTCGTATTATCGTAAGAGATGCGATGGATGTATGGTTATTTGTAGTCATAAATTTAAGTTCCCACTTGTTTTTAAGTGAGGACTAAATTAAGGCTTATAGGACGAATTCATAAGGTGTGTTCAGCGGACGCTTACTGAAATACAATAGGATTGAATTTGAGCCAGTTGATTCAAATTGTTAAAAGTATAGACATCACAAGCAGAAATTCGCGATGTCTGCTGGGTGTTATGAAATTGCGCTTCACCTTGAACAATCACATGATGACCCGTTTGATGAATTGCTTGAATATGGAACTCATGCGCGACCGTCGTAAAATAATGCTCGATAGACTGGCAATGCTTAAGTACTTGATCAAAACCTGAAAGCCGTTGTTCACCCACAATTTCCCATGTAATGGCTTCCGAAAAATGCTGTTGGATTCGACTAAATTGCCCCGTTGAAAAGTAGGTGGCTATGTCCGTGAGGATCATCTCGTTTTGCCTGTTTTTTAGTCATGTTTAATGATTCTAGTTTAAAAATATTGAATCAGATTCATTTCCCGATGAAGTTAAAAGTAATTTTTCATTACACTCCGTGTTTAGCTGGAGGATTGTTGCCCACAAAATACAGGAAACAAGGTAAACTAAAGCTTCCCTTTATTTTCATTGTGGATAAATTGATGCGACGTTTATCGACTCAAGATCAGAACTTTAAACAAGTCTTTGCTGATTTGTTGGCTTTTGAAACCGTGAGTGACCCAGAACTTTTAAAAACCGTAGATCAAATCATCGCTGAAGTTCGTCAGCATGGTAATGCTCATGTTCTTAAACTCACTCAACAGTTCGATCGACATCCCGCGCATCAATTCTCCGATTTAGAACTGACTCAAGAACAATTAAAAACCGCTTTTGAGGGTTTGAGTACCGAAGTCCGCGAGGCGTTAGAGCTTGCTGCAAACCGCATTCGTGAGTTTCACCAAGCGCAAAAACAAGAAGGCTGGATCTATGTGGATGCCTTGGGGAACACACTTGGGCAAAAAGTAACGCCTTTAGATCGCGTTGGTATTTATGTACCTGGTGGTTTGGCATCTTATCCGTCTTCTGTACTGATGAATGCTGTACCTGCGCATGTGGCGGGTGTACCTGAAATTATTATGGTCGTGCCTGCACCGAATGGTGAGTTGAATCCTTTGGTATTAGCAGCCGCTTATTTGGCTGGTGTCAGCCGTGTCTTTACCATTGGTGGGGCACAAGCGGTTGCGGCTTTAGCCTATGGTACAGAAACGATTCCAGCGGTAGATAAGATTACAGGGCCGGGCAACCGTTTTGTCGCGGCTGCGAAACGTGCAGTATTCGGTCAAGTCGGTATCGACATGATTGCAGGGCCGTCTGAAATCTTAGTTTATGCCGAAGGCGTGAATAACGCAGAATGGCTGGCAATGGATTTATTGTCCCAAGCTGAACACGATACTGTGGCACAAGCAGTGTTTATTACACCAGATGAGCAGTTGTTAAATGAAGTAGAACTCGCTATTGAAGCGCATTTACAAGCTTTACCTAAGGCGGAGATTGCGCGTACATCGATTGCCAATCGTGGCGCATTAGTGCTTGTGAAAGACCGCGCTGAAGCAGTTGAGCTGATTAATCAGGTTGCACCAGAGCATTTAGAGCTTTGCTTGGATGAAGCACAGGAAATGGCCGAAGAGATTCGCCATGCAGGCGCAATCTTCATGGGGCGTTATACCCCAGAGGCAATCGGTGATTATTGCGCAGGGCCAAACCACGTTTTGCCAACTTCTGGGACCGCACGCTTTTCATCGCCACTCGGTGTATATGATTTTCAAAAGCGTTCAAGTTTGATTATGTGCTCAGAGCAAGGTGTGAAAACTTTGGCAAAAACCGCGGATATTCTAGCGCAGCAAGAAAACTTAGATGCGCATGCGCGTTCGGCACGTTATCGTTATCAATAATATAAATTTAGATCCCTCATTTGTTCAGTAATGAATGTTCCTCTCCCTATGGGAGAGGTTAGGAGAGGGGAAAATATTTAATTCAGTTTGGGACATCATAAAGCTCTCCCAAACCCTCTCCTAGCAGGAGAGGGCTTACATAAAAGTAAGTTGAGTACATAAATGAGATAGACAATGTCTAACATTACTACAGAACAAATGCGTTTTTGGAGTCCTGAAGTACGTGAATTAGAACCGTATGTGCCAGGCGAACAACCGAAAATTCAAAATTTATTGAAGCTCAATACTAATGAAAATCCATATCCACCCTCACCAAAGGTGGTGGAGGCTGTTCAAGCAGTCTTGGTAAACTCAGCAGATGTACTGCGTTTATATCCAGATCCAGATGCTTCTGCGTTAAAGCAGGCGATTGCGAAACAACAAAATGTTGCAGTTGAACATATTTTTGTCGGCAATGGTTCAGATGAAGTCTTAGCACATATTTTTAAAGCATTTTTTGTGCAAGAGCTGCCTGTACTTTACCCCGATATTACCTATAGCTTCTATCCTGTTTATAGCCAATTCTTTGGGGTCAAAACCAAAATTTTGCCACTCAATGATGACTTTGAAATTGTGGTGGATCACTATAAACAAGCCAATGGCGGCATTATTATCACCAATCCAAATGCGCCAACCAGTATAGATATTGGTTTGGCAGCAATTGAGGAAGTGCTTCAGGCCAATCCAAATTCAGTGGTGGTGATAGATGAGGCTTATGTAGACTTTGGTGCTGAATCGGCAGTCAGTTTGGTGGAAAAATATGAGAACTTGGTGGTGTGCCAAACCACGTCTAAGTCTCGCTCACTGGCGGGTTTACGGGTTGGTTTTGCGATTGCTCAACCGCATTTGATTGCGGCACTTGAAGCGGTGAAGAATAGTTTTAACTCTTATCCGATGGACCGTTTTGCGATAGCCGCTGCGGTTGCATCATTTGAAGATCAAGCTTATTTCGAAGCACAAAATCAAAAAGTGATTCAAAGCCGTGAACATTTGGTTGAACAATTGACCGCACTGGGCTTTAACGTTTTACCATCAAGTGCCAACTTTATCTTTGCATCATTGCCTAGCAAAGATGCGGGTGAATTAGCGGCTGAATTACGTGAACAAGGCATTATTGTGCGTTATTTCAATAAACCGCGTATTAACCAGTTTTTACGTATCACGGTTGGAACTGATGAACAAAATCAACGCTTAGTCGATACATTGAAAAATGATATTTTAAAATAAACTTTCAACAGTTGTGATCTTTGAAAAGTGAACGTTCATTAATATGAAGGTTCACTTTTTTATTTTGGAGGCTATTCATTGTCCGTTTGTACAAAGGTATTGAGTAAATTAAGCAGTGCTGAGACCTTGTCAAAGCATTCTTGGTATTCAGCCTCATACTCTGATGCAATAGTGATTCCACCGCCAGCCCAAAGCGAAACCTCATCTTGGAATTTTTGAATAGAACGAATCAGAATGTTCCAAGAACCCGTACCATCGAAATTAAAATAACCCATTGAGCCACAGTACGCTCCGCGTGGTGCACCTTCGAGTTCTTCAATAATCTGCATTGCTCGAATTTTAGGTGCACCTGTAATAGACCCGCCAGGTAGCGCAGAGAGCAGCACATGAAAGGGATGAACTTCTGCTTTCAGTGTTGCTTCGACTTCGCTGACCATATGATGGACTTGATTAAAGCTTTCAATATTAAACAGTTTAGGTGTTTTGACTGAGCCTGTTTCTGCATAAACACTCAAGTCATTACGCAGTAGATCAACAATCATTACATTTTCAGCTTGATCTTTTTCCGAAGCCATTAAGCGTTGTTTAGATTGTTCATCTAAGACTGGATCTGCATAGCGCGGCATGGTGCCTTTAATCGGCTTAGTGATGATTTTACGATGGGTTTGAAAATCAATAAACAACTCGGGCGAACAACTTAAGAGTTCAAAATCATCGCTACGAAGATAGCCTGAGTAAGGTGCATTGGTCAATTGCCAAAATGCTTCGACTGCACTTAGGAGTTGACCGTGTGCCTTGGCAGTGAACTCTTGTGTCAGATTGATTTGATAGCAATCCCCAGCTTTGATGTATTCCTGTACTTTCTGAAAGGCTTGTTTGTATTGGGTTTCAGTCCAGCGTGCTTGGCAGATCGACTTGAGTTGGAGTGGATGGGTTAAGGCAGATGGCTGTAATAAATACGATTCAATTTTGCGATAAATGCGTTCTGCTTGTGAATCACTACTGCAAAATAGCCAGCCTGCATCAGTCCATTGTAGATAACTGCTGTATAAACCTAAAAATAGGCTTGGCTGTGACTTAATTTGAACCGGAACGTGTTTCTGGGCGGCATAATCATAACTGACGAATCCAATGAGTCCGCCACTAAAAGATGCTTCTTTTTGTTCTGAGCTTGGCTGAATATTACTGGAAATGTCTATTTCTTCATGATCACGGATATAACAAAAATCCCGTGTGCGTTGAAAGAAAAAGTGCTGGTTTTTTTGAAAAACTTGATAACGCTCGGGTAAAAAAGCAATGACAGGTGCATCGACATTTTGTAAATAGACTAACTGTGTGAGCTCATTCAATGCCTGTAATATATGAGATACAGAGAGGCTTGAATCACAAATTATCTTTTTAAATGATTGGCTTAGAGTCATGCTAACGCAAATAGGATTAAATAATTCAGGCTATTTTACCTCATTGTACGTGTACGCATAGAGGAAATACCGTTTATCGGTAAGCTATGGATTGCATCATCGATGGGCTTTTTTTGATATTAGGCAACATTAACCTGTATGGTCTAAGCGTGTACCTAGGGTTTCGAGATGAAAATTAAATTGATTACTTTTACGGTCGGCAAAATAGTGACGTAAGGTATGTTCGACACTTGGGAAAGCCAGTTCTGACCAAGGAATTTCATCTTCTTCAAATAAACGACATTCAATGCTTTCTTCGCCAGCACCGAATTTTCCATCTACTAAGTTCGCTTTGAATAGCACATAAATTTGACCAATACGCGGAATATTGTACATGCAATATAGCTGTTCAATTTCAACTTCCGCTTCCGCTTCTTCACGGGTTTCTCGTGCAGCACCTTGTTCCATAGTTTCAAACAACTCCATGTAACCTGCTGGTAAAGTCCATAATCCATAACGCGGTTCAATGGCACGGCGGCATAACAATACTTTATTTTCCCAAAGTGCGAGTGCGCCACAAATCACTTTAGGGTTCACATAATGAATAGAACTACAAGAGGTGCAAACACGACGCAATTGATGGTCGCCAAGAGGGATTTGTTCTGTTGTTTTTTGTCCGCAATTGCTGCAAAAGTCCATATTCATCATCAATGATAAAGTTCAGACTCAGCATAACTTAAAAATTAAATTTTGGCATCATTTCTCTTTTTTCAGTATTAAATTCAGCTATGATGAAAAAAAGAATGATGGGGACGACGTTCAATGGATGAACATTCATTAACACGCATACTGCAGCAACAGTTACGGTTTTCAAGCAAAATCAAATCGGCAGATGCAGCTGTGTTAATCGCGATCACCAATGAAGACGATCCCAAAGTTTTACTGACCCGCCGCTCTGTTTACCTATCTAATCATGCTGGCGAAGTGTCTTTTCCTGGCGGAAAAAGAGATCCGCAAGATACCAGTAATATCGTGGTTGCCTTACGTGAAGCCTATGAAGAGACCGCGCTGAATCCTTTTGATGTGCAGCTACTCGGTGATTTGCCAATGCAAAAAGCCCGTAATGGTATGCTGGTCAAACCTGTGGTCGGGCTGATTCCGCCTGAAGTTGAACTAGTTGCCCAGCCGACAGAAATTGATCGTATTTTCTTTGCATCACTCAAACAGCTGATGGAAGTGCCTGCGGTGCCTTATGAAGTTCGTTTTGCTCATCAATCGCTCTATTTTCCGAGTATGCGGGTGGAAAATGAAATTGTTTGGGGGCTGACAGCACGTATGTTGGTTGCATTATTTCAATATGGTTTGGGCTACCATAAAGAGTGGCCATTTTTAGTCAATTCACCGACTTTTCGGTTCCCCAAGTAAGTTGAGTATTTTAAGGAAGAAATATGTTGTACAAATTTAAAGGTCATGCCCCACAAGCAATGCATCAACCATGGAATGGCTGGGTTGCGGAAAATGCCACAGTCATCGGTCAAGTCGAATTGGGGCAGCAAGTCAGTATTTGGTTTGGAGCAGTCGTACGTGCAGACAATTGCAAAATTCGTTTAGGTGACTTTACCAATATTCAGGAAAATGCGGTTTTACATACCGATGCTGGGATTGAAATGAATATTGGCAATTATGTCACGATTGGGCATCAAGCCATGTTGCATGGTTGCACTGTGGGGGATAATAGTCTGATTGGGATTAATGCTGTCGTTTTAAACAATGCTGTGATTGGGAAAAATTGTATTATTGGTGCGAATGCACTGATTCCGGAAGGTAAAGTCATTCCAGATAATTCTCTGGTTATGGGCTCACCGGGTAAAGTGGTCAAAACTTTGGATGAAACGGCTGAGGCTCGTTTGAAAATGAGTGCACTGCATTATGCAGAACACTTTAAACAATTTATCGATTTAGAGCCGGCACAGTTATAAGCTTATTTTTCCTATTCAGCCTAGATTTTTCTAGGCTTTTTTAGCTCTGTTTTGAGAACATCTCGCCTAGTGCTTTTGAGTGGAGTATCATAGCCACGTTTTTATAGATTAAATCATTAAGGTTGTGCATGAAAGTGCTGGCATTGGAATCTGCAAATGAGCAGTGTTCCGTCTCTATTGTAGATGAAAATCAAGAACTTTTTTTCCAATTGGATACGCGCGCAAAAGCACAAACGCAAACGATTCTCCCAATGATTGAACAAGGGTTTTTACAGTTGGATATTAAGACAGAAGATTTGTCTTGTATCGCTTTTAGTCGTGGTCCTGGTTCTTTTAGCGGCGTTCGTATTAATGCTGCTGTGACTCAAGCTTTGGCATGGTCGAATGATTTGCCTGTGGTTCCTGTCTCAACTTTACAAGCGCTCGCACAAGCTGCACATCGTGTGCATGGTCTAACCACAGTCACCGCAGTTTTAGACGCTCGCATGAGTGAAGTCTATATTGCAAGTTTTCAATTAGATACGGACGGCATCATGCAAGCCGTCGATGAAGAACAGCTTTTAAGCTATGCAGCGGCTACTGAATGTACACCGTTTACTTTAGTTGGTTCAGGCGCAACCTTAATTGATCCATCACAAATACAATACAAAGATTTAAGTGCAACTGCGCAAGATATTGCCACAATTGCGCGCAAGAATGCACAGCAACAACACTGGGTGAGTGCTGAACTTGCACTTCCAGTCTATTTACGTGATAACGCTTGGAAAAAAATCCCGGAACAGGGTAAAGCATAATTAGGGTTTTTTATGGATCTTTTACTGCTGCTCAAAGCGGCAATTATGGGTATTGTTGAAGGTATTACTGAATTCCTACCCATTTCGAGTACTGGACATTTAATTTTAGCTTCAGAACTCATGAATTTCTGGACCAAAGAAAAAAGTGATGTCTTTGTGATCGCCATTCAAATGGGGGCAATTGCAGCCGTCATTTATGAATATTGGGCACGTTTGTGGGGAGCGGCAACGGGGATTTTTAGTGGTGAACCCCAAGGTCGCCGTCTTGGGATTGGGCTAATTTTAGCGTCGATTCCTATTGTGCTGATTGGTCTGACATTTGGTCAAACGGTGAAAGAGCTTTTATTTAATGATATTGCCATTGCCATTGGTTTGATTGTGGGTGGCTTGATTATTATTTGGATTGAAAAGCATCCACCACAAGAGCGCGTCCATGAAGTTGAAGACCTGAGTGTAAAAGATGCGATTTGGATTGGTCTGATTCAAGTGTTGTCTTTAATTCCAGGGACATCACGTTCGGGGGCAACCATTATTGGCGCGATGTTCTTAGGTGTATCGCGCAAAGCAGCCACTGAGTTTTCATTCTTCTTGGGTATTCCAGTAATTATTGGTGCGGGTCTGTTAGATTTGTACCAAAGTGCGCATGTGTTTGACGGACAACAAGATTGGATCGTATTGGCAACAGGCATTATTGTTTCTTTTATCTCGGCTTTACTGTTGATTCGTGCTTTAGTCGCTTATGTGGCGAAGCGTGATTTCATGATTTTTGCATGGTATCGCATCGCTTCAGGCTTAGTGATTCTATTGTTTGTCTTTACGGGTTGGAAGTTATGGTAAGCCCAATGCGCTTATATGTGGAACAAGAGCATTTAGAAAAAGCACAGCACTATGTTGCTGTGCTTTTTTCTCGTGGTGTCGAGGTCAGCATCGAAGTCGCCGAAAAGTTAAATGCACGTTTCTTACGTTTTCATCCTGAACTGGGTTTGTGCGCCGATGCGGAAGGGCTTTGGCTTTGTGCCAATGGCATGAAAATGCAGCCGGATTGGAAAGCTGAAGTTCCACGTTTAAAGCGTGCGTCGTTAAAGTCCGAAATGATTGCTCGTGCTTGCCACTTGACTGAAAAACCTAAGCTCATTGATGCAACAGCAGGGCTTGGGCATGACTCACTGCTCATGGCATATTTGG
Organism: Acinetobacter sp. CAU_H_29a_1; assembly: GCF_058599505.1. Lineage (NCBI taxonomy): Bacteria > Pseudomonadati > Pseudomonadota > Gammaproteobacteria > Moraxellales > Moraxellaceae > Acinetobacter > Acinetobacter sp. CAU_H_29a_1. The sequence goes on along the minus strand of NZ_CM178655.1, from coordinate 2,846,566 downwards.
GTGCCAATGTCACTTTGGTCGAACGCCATCCCATTTTATTCACCCTGTTAGAGTCAAGTAAGGAACAGGCTTTGCAGGATGCATTTTTAAATCCTGTGGTGACTCGAATTGACTTGGTTTTTTCAGATTCCGCACAGTATTTGCAGCAACAAGCAGAGCAGGGCAATACGGTTGATGTGGTTTATCTAGATCCGATGTTTCCACAACGTGATCAAAATCAGCAAGTGGTGAAAAAACAGGCGCAAGTAAAAAAGCAAATGCAGCTTTTACATATGTTACTGCCTGAAGATGGTGAAATGGATTTGGGTGATAATCTGCTTGGCTTAGCGCAAAAAGTGGCAAAACGGGTGGTGGTCAAACGTCCTCGCTTGGCCGTATTTTTGGCAAATCAAGAAACCACCCATCAGTGGCTGGGTGATGCATGCCGTTTTGATGCCTATTTTCAGCATGAACGCTTAGACTGAAGTGGAAGATTGCTTCAAAAGTATGCAAAGATTTGTTATATAGTTAAAAACATCATTGATAAAATGCTGATCAAGCATAAACTTAGTGTGTCCCTACGCAAGTCACAATTTAATTAGAATCTTATGATCGACTTCAAACCCTCCATCAACTTTTGGCATGATTTTAAAAGCAACCAAACTGCGGGGATGTGGTTGTTTCTAGGTTCACGACGCTCTTTGCAAATTGTCCATCCTTCGATTATGCAGCTCATCTTTTGGGGGATTTTAGGTGGCTCAGCCAATACTTTATTTAGCTGGTTAAGCGCAGGAGAGATCGGTGACTTTAACCCACAAGGTTTGGTCAGTTACGCACTTTGGCCTTTCATCGCCCTGATCGTTGGGATTTTTCTGTCTCAACGGGTGAATAATCCACGTTTGATGTTGGTGCCAGCACTCCTTTGGCTCGTGTTGGATACGCATATCGCGTTATTACAAAGTTTTATCCAATATTTAGGCATGATTGATGTCCTGCCGTATTTCTTCTACGACTACCTACCGAATGTGTTCATGGTACTGTTTGTTTGGCAGAGTTTGGCTGTGGTGTGGGTATTTTCGCGTGAGCTGAAATGGCCTTGGTGGGAGCGTGCCCTGATTGTCTTGGCCACGCTATTTACCCTTGTGGTTTGGCAAATGTCAGTGACCAGTCAGCCGATTTGGAAAGTAGAAGAAACGCCACCAACCTTTGCAGAAGATGCCTTTTATGCACAAAGTCGCTTACTCAATAAAGCACTAGAGTCTGTGCAATACGGCGAATTTGCACAGTCACATTGGTACTTCCTTGGTGTGGCGGGAGCGAGTTATCAAGATGTATTTCGTTCGGAAGTCGAGCGAATCAAAGAACAGTTCGACACGCGTTTTGGTACGTTGGGCCGTTCGATGATGTTGGTGAATAACCCTGCAACACGGACAGAAATTCCGATTGCCTCTAAACACAGTATTGAAATGGCGCTGCGTCGTATGGGACAGCAGATGAACCGTGAAAGTGATGTGTTATTTTTATATATGACTTCGCATGGTTTACCGAACCAGTTCGAAATGGAAAATGCACCTTTAGACTTAACTCAGGTCGACCCGAAATGGTTACGCGAAACCTTAGATGCATCGGGTATTCGCTGGCGTGTGATTGTTATTTCATCGTGCTTCTCTGGAAGCTTTGTACCAGCACTGCAAAATGACAATACTTTGATCATTACCGCTTCGGCCGCAGACCGCCAGTCTTTTGGTTGTACCAATGAAGCCGACTATACTTATTTTGGTCGGGCGTTTTTTGATCAAGCAATGCGTGAACAAAACAGTATAGAAACTGCTTTTAACCAAGCACAAAAAACTGTGAGCCAATGGGAAACAGCACAAGGCTTTGAACCCTCTGAACCGCAGTGGTCGATGGGTAAAAATATGGAGCTGATGCTTCCTCAACTTGAACAGCGCTTGTTTCCACCTAAAGCTGTTGCAAACCCTTAATTTGGATCTAAAAAGGAACCCTGATGGAATTAGTACAATCTAACCGTAGTTTTGATGGTGAACAGCGTATTTACCGATTTAATTCCATCAGCCTTCAAGGCGAGAGTAAGTTCGGCATTTATTTGCCGGCTCAAGCGCTAGCAGGGCAAGCGTGCCCAACATTATTTTATTTGGCAGGTTTAACCTGTACCGAAGAAACCTTTGCTATTAAAGCGCATGCGCAGCGTTTAGCATCACAGCTAGGTCTGATTTTGGTAACGCCTGATACTTCACCCCGTGGTGAACAGGTTGCGCAAGGTGATCATTGGGATATTGGGCAAGGGGCAGGTTTTTATATCAATGCCATCCAAGCGCCGTGGGCTGAGCATTTCCAGATGGAAAGCTATGTCGCTGAAGAGTTATATGATTTAGTGATTCAGCAGTTTGCTGTACAAGCAGAGCGTATAGGTATTTTCGGGCACAGCATGGGCGGTCATGGCGCTTTAACCTTGGCCTTGAAATATCCTGAGAAGTTTAAGTCGGTGTCTGCATTTGCTCCGATTTGCGCACCAAGCCAATGTCCTTGGGGCGAAAAAGCGTTTTCAAACTATTTAGGTTCAGATCAAGCTGAGTGGCTGAAACATGATGCAAGCGCTTTGGTCCAAACAAAAACAGCTCATTTTGCCGATATTTTAATTGATCAGGGTTTGAGTGATCAGTTTTATAGCCAGCTCAATCCTGCATTATTTCAGCAAGCCTGTCAGGCTGCGGGCCAGCCACTGACGCTTCGCGAACATGCAGGCTATGACCATGGTTATTACTTTATTCAAAGTTTTATTGATGATCACCTGCAGTTTCATGCCGTACAGCTCGAATCTTAAATCTTGATTTGTCATATTTATTCTTAATTTTTGACTAGAAATCATCCAGCGCTGGCATTAACATGGTTGGGTGATTGGTTTTTTGTTCTTAAAAAATAAAACAGTAAAATAATAGATAGGGTATACATGCAAAATTCAGAGGCATCTTTGCCACCTGTAGAGGCTTCTTTTGAAGCAAGCTGGCCACCTCCACCAGCCGTTCCCACGGATGAGCCAAACGCCTATTTGGGAGAGACCTTTCGTTTCCAATTCCGTGGTAATGCCCGAGAGTACTTTGGCATTTGGATTGTGAATATCTTATTGACCATTGTTACCTTCAGTTTATATGCACCTTGGGCGAAGGTTAGACGCTTACGCTATTTTTATGGCAACACGGTGTTTTATCGCCGCAAGTTTGATTTTACGGGTGTACCTACACGCATTCTGATTGGTCGAATTATTGCTTTGGGCGTGTACTTTGGCGCTTCAGCTTTGGCTCAGGTATCTTGGCAAGCTTCTTTAATTGGTTTCCTCATCATATTTCTACTTGTACCGTGGTTGGTACGTTCTACTATTCGCTTTCGTGCCAGAAACAGTAAATTTGGTAATAGCCGCTTTTATTTTACAGGCACGACCAAAGAAGCCTATATCTTGGCGCTGAAAGGCATTTTGATTTACATCTTTACCCTCGGGATCTTTTTCCCTGTGCTGTTTTGGTATTTTAAAAAATATACGCTGGATAATTTACAACTTGGGCAGTTACGTTTTGAGTTACATGCCGATTGGCCTGACTATATGCGTGCCATGTATGTGCCCGTGTTTTTGTTTATTGGAATTGTCTTTGTTTTAGGATTATTCGTTGCCTTCACCCTTCAAGTGGGGAGCAGTTCTCCAACCCAGTTTGGGATCATCGTGGCGGTGATTTATATGATTGCTGCTTTTATGATTTGGCCGCTGATGATGGCGCGTATTTTTATTACCACATGGAATAAAGCCACGTTGGGGCGTAGTGCTTTCCAAACGGACTGTGGTCAAATGCATTATGCATGGATCGTGATGACCAACTGGATTTTAAAAATTCTTTCGCTCGGTTTGTTATCGGCATGGGCTGCTGTGCGTTTGTATCAGTATCAAATTGAGTCATTAACTTTAACCCTAAAAAATGATCCAGATCGTATGTACAATTTGGCTCAAGATGACCCGAATGCGATAGCTGAAGAGCTGAGTGATATTTTTGACATCGATATTTCGCTGTAACGAGGCTTAAATGCAGGAACAAAACATCACCTTTTATGATGGGCAGATTTCTAAGCCTTATCCAGCCACGATTGCACCGATAGATAGCGAAACGGTGTTGATCTGTTATAACCAGCAGCAACGTCGTTATTACTATGCAGATATGCAGTTGATTGGGGCATTGGGGCAGATTCAACCTGTGATTGAGTTGAAAGATGATGCACGGATTGAATTTCCACAAGCATTGCCTGACTGGTTTGAGCTGAACAAAAAGCATGTACAGCATTCGATTTGGAAATTAGAACGCTCACCAAGTCTCATCTTGTTTAGTGTGGTGTTTGTTGCCGCTTTTATCTTCGCCATTTTAAGATGGGGTATTCCAAGCGCAGCACATTATGTCGCGATGCAACTACCTGCCGATACCATCTATAAACTCGGCGATGAAGCGCAAGAACAAGTGTTTAATCTGACGGGACCTTCGACTATCCCCCTTGCGCGTCAAAAACAAATCATACAAAGCTATCAAGACCTTGTTGCCAATGGGCAACCTGCCAAAGTACTGTTTCGTGCAGGTGGACAAATTGGAACGAATGCTTTAGCGCTGCCAAACAACACCATTATTTTGACCGATGAACTGGTTAATTTAGCCAAAGATGATCATGAAATTATTGGGGTTTTAGCACATGAGCAAGGGCACTTGGTCGAGCGACATAGCTTACAGCAAGCCTTATCCAGTTTAGGTTTTAGTGTGCTGTTGATTGCGGTGACGGGGGACAGTTCGGCCTTATTTACAACTTTGCCTGTGGCTTTGGTTGGTGCCAGTTATTCACGCAATTTTGAAAGTGATGCGGACTTGTATGCCATGCATGTCTTGGATAAAAACCAGATTTCAAGCTTACATTTAGCGAATTTCTTGGCACGTATGGAAGCCGATGCACGTGCCGAAGAGGAAGAAAAGCAGCCGCAAGGGAAGTCTGAAGAAGAGGAGGAAGGTGGCATTGGTTCATTCTTCCAAAGTCACCCTGCGACCCAAGAGCGTATTGCGGCTATTCGCCAATTTAACCAACAGCAACGCTTATCAAACTAATTCATTCAGCCGCTGACTTAAACTTGTGTCCATGTTGCTGTGAGTGGCGTTTGTCCCATACGGATCAGGTGATCTAAAACTACGTGTTCTAAGTGACTCAATTTTTCTTCACTCGCCTCAATGCTGACATGTAAATGTTCGGCTTGAGGACTTAAAAGGACCCGTGCTTCAGGCATGATAATGGTAAAACTACTGGGTTCTTGTTCGATTTCAAACTTATGTTTCCAATGATTCACCAGTCGTTTTGCAATTCGAGCCGCATCTGTCGTGACAATATCCGCAGTACTTTTCATATTTACCTCGTCGATTGATCACTTACCATAGCAGTTTCAAGCCAAATGAAAAGTTGAATGTTGCAACGCTACGTTGCAAATTTAGAAAGCTTAACGCTTTCTTTTTTCACAAGTCCCAGTTCAAAAGCTGAATTTGCTATAATGCCTTTATTCCCTTTTGTATAAGCCAGGTACACGCATGTCCAAGCCTTATTTAATTGCACCATCTATTCTCTCTGCTGACTTTGCTCGTTTAGGTGAAGACGTTGAACATGTACTTGCAGCAGGTGCAGACGTGGTTCACTTTGATGTGATGGATAACCACTATGTGCCAAACCTGACTTTTGGTGCGGGTATTTGTAAGGCCCTCAAGAACTACGGCATCAAAGCCCCGATTGATGTGCATTTGATGGTTAAACCTGTCGATCGCATGATTGGTGACTTCCTAGAAGCAGGCGCGGACATTATTACCTTTCATCCAGAAGCCTCTGACCATATCGACCGTTCTTTACAGTTGATTAAATCAGGCGGTGCAAAAGCTGGTTTGGTCTTTAACCCAGCAACGCCGCTCCATTATTTAGATTATGTGCTCGATAAAGTCGATCAAATTTTGTTGATGAGTGTGAACCCAGGTTTCGGCGGTCAAAAATTTATTCCGATGACTTTAGATAAACTACGTGAAGCGCGCAAAATTATTGATGCTTCAGGGCGTGATATTCGTTTAGAGGTGGATGGTGGTGTGTCACCTGCAAATATTCGCGAGATTGCGGAAGCGGGTGCAGATATATTTGTTGCTGGTTCAGCTATTTTTGGAAAACCAGATTATAAAGCTGTGATTGATGATATGCGTGCAGAGCTTGCAAAAGTGGGTGCGGTAAAGGTTTAAGCTCATAGGTATAAATACTATGCGTTCTGTGGATAACTTTATGGATAAACTGGTGGATATCTATGTTGATAACGATATGGATAACTTGATTAATATTCAAACGTTTACACAGCAATGGTTTAGTATTTAGACGTTAAATGTATAAAAAGGACTCATTTGAGTCCTTTTTTATGGTGTGAAAGCTTTATAGTTACTGGTGCTTTATTCATCTGTACTTAAAAATAGCGCTGTTTAAAAAATAACTTTATTGTTTAAGTGTGCGTAGGCGCTAAACTGTCGCAGTAATTGAATTTAAATTTATAATCTTGTGTATAAGCCATTCTTTGCTTATCCTGTTGATTGGGATCAGCAACAAAAGCTCAGGCATTTACATGCAAAGAGCGTTTTGTTGCGTTGAGATATCATTCTTCACTGACTAAATAGGATTGATTGTGCGTTCATTGCTCAAGACACATTCTTGGTTTGTCTTACTCATTACTTTGGTAATGGGGTGGAGTGGTATTGCCCAAGCTTCGGCAGCGCCGATGCATCAAATGATGCAACTAAGTATGCAGACTGCAACCAGTGAGCAAAGTTCAGCGCATGCAACAGGTATGCAAAGCATGCCAGACTGTCATCAAACGAAATCATCGAGTCCAGTCTCTGGACATCAAATGCATATGGCTCAGACTGACATAACAGCGAAGAGCAACTGTCATGCCTCGGATATGCTGCAAAATAAGCAAGTTCAGTGTCAGGAGTGTGCACAGTATCACTGCCAAACAATGCTGACACTTTTAGACGTTGAACCGCTTGCAGTGGTTCAGCTTGAAGCCGCTTTAGTACAATCATCCCCCCATTTTCGTTATCAAGCTAAACATCTAGTGGGCTATTGGCAAGAAATTCTACGTCCTCCTAAAGCCTAATCCTGATTTTTAAAACTTTATTTTTAAAATTATTAGGATTTAGTCATGTCTATTCAATTTAAACAAAGCCTCATCCTTGGGGCATGTCTGATGTCATCTTCTTGGAGCTTTGCCGCAGTCAAAGAATACCAATTGGTGATTGATGAAAGTCCCATCAATTTAACGGGAAAGTCGTTAAAACGCATTAGCGTTAATGGGCAGTTTCCTGCACCTCTGCTTGAGTTTGAGGAAGGCGATGATGCGGTCATTCGTGTTAAAAACAACCTCAAAAAACAAGATTCATCGATCCACTGGCATGGTTTGCTTTTGCCTGGGTTGATGGATGGTGTACCAGGTTTTAACGGTTTTAATGGCATTCAACCGAAGAGCGAATTTGTCTATAAGTTCAAAGTGCGCCAAAGTGGCACCTATTGGTACCATGCGCATTCTAAAGGACAGGAACAAGATGGGCTGTATGGCGCATTGGTTATTTATCCCAAAGACAAAAAGCCTTTAGCTCAGCATGAAAAAGCCGAGCGTGATTATGTGGTGATGCTGTCGGACTTCCATGAGCAGAGCAGTGAACAAATTCAGAAGAATTTGAAAATTTCTGCCGAGTATTATCAAAATCAGCGTGAAACCGTTGGTGATGTGTGGAAGCAAGTGCAACGTGATGGCTTAAAAGCCGCGTGGCAAGACCGTTCCATGTGGAACCAAATGCGCATGCTAAAAACGGATCTGTCGGATGTCACGGGTTATACCTTCCTGATTAATGGTAAAACGCCTGAGCAGAACTGGACAGGTATGTTTAAGCCGAATGAGAAGGTTCGGTTGCGTTTTATCAATGCTTCAGCCATGTCATTTTTTGATATCCGTATTCCTCACTTAAAAATGACGGTAGTCAGTGCAGATGGTCAGCCTGTTAAACCCGTTCCTGTGGATGAGTTTCGGATTGGAACTGCTGAAACTTATGATGTGATTGTGGAACCGAAAGCAGGGCATTATCAAATTGAAGCAGAGTCGATTGACCGTTCAGGCTACGCCATTGGAACTTTACACAATGAGTTGACCCCAATCGCACAGAGCATAGATATGCCTGCGCCACGTCCACGCTCATTGTTGACCATGGAAGATATGGGACACAGCTCAGAACATTCAGGTATGGATCACTCAAAGATGAGTCATGAAGCGATGCCTGCAATGGATCACTCCAAAATGAACCCTGAAGCGATGCCTGAAATGGATCATTCGAAGATGAATCATACGGCGATGGCTGGTATGGATCATTCAAAGATGAATCATGAGACCATGTCTGAGATGGATCATACACAGATGGGTCATGCGCAACAGAATACGACAGCAATTTCGGTACAGGAAGCTGTTACACCAGTGTATGGGTGGGCGAATGCCTCTACTCCTAAAGGTGATAAGGCATTGCAATATAGCGATCTGAAATCCTTAGAGCCTCAAAAAGATACCCGTGAGGCGACGAGCGAGTTAGTGATTCGTTTGGGTGGAACTATGGAGCGCTATTTGTGGACCATCAATGGGAAAAAATTTAGCGACGCTGAACCGTTGAAAGTGAAGTACGGTGAGCGTATTCGGATCAAATTTATCAATGACAGTATGATGGCGCATCCGATGCATTTGCACGGTATGTTTATGCAACTGGAAAATGGACAAGCCGCTGTTGATATGCCGAATAAGCACACTTTGATTGTGCCACCGGGCAAAACAGTGACTGCTTTACTGACCGCAGATGAGTTAGGCGAATGGGCCATTCACTGTCATCTGCTTTACCACATGAGCTCAGGCATGATGAATAAACTGATTGTGGCTAATGTGAGTGATAGTCAAGTGTCCACCACCCCAATTCAAGAGCAAAAAACAGCAGCTCAAGTTGAACCAAAAGGAGATGAACATGCGCATCACTAATCTTCTTTCAGGTTTTACTTTAGCTCTTAGTGTCTTATTTAGTTCGTTAGCTATGGCTGCCGAATCTCATGCACAGCATGAAAAACAAAAAGCCAAATCTACAAGCCAAGTTCAGTCCAAAGATATGGCACATGAGCATCATCAGCATAGTGCCGATGAGCATACTCAGATGCTGAAACAGAAAAATGCGGTTGGTCTGCCTTCATCGGAGAAGCAAGCTCAGACTCAACCAAGCAAACAGTCGAAGGCTCAGAAAGGAGATCATCATGTACACCATTAATCTTTTTTCTAAAAGCATAGTGAGTAGTTCTTTCGTGTTGATGAGTGCTGCGGTTATGGCGCATGAAGGGCATCATATGCCTGCTGAAGCAAATGTAAATATGTCCATGACCACTGACTCTGTGATGTCACAACATACACAGCATCAGGTGATGACTACTCCAACTCAAGCTGCTCCGCAGTCTAGCGCACAACATGTACAGCATCATGATTCAACAGCACATACGCATGATCACCGCAAAGAGCACGGTGCGCAAATTTATGCGGTCAGTACCGTCGATAACAAGTGGTTGCTGAATGAAGACGGCGATGGCAGTTTAAAGTCTGAGTTTGAAACCCGTATCGGGACAGATGAAAATAAGCTGTTTATCAAAGTACATGCGGATAAGCAGGAATCGCTTAAGGCTGAGTATGATGCCAAAGTGCTGTATAGCCGTATGATCTCAGACTTTTGGGATGTACAGGCGGGTGCACGTTACCGAGCTGAAAAAGTAGAGCATGAACAGCTGGGATGGGATACGGAAGACAAAGTGGATGGGGTGCTTGGCTTACATGGTTTAGCGCCATATTTCTTTGAAACTGATGCTTACGTATATGCTGGTGCAGACAACTATGCTGCGTTTAGTTTAGAAACTGAGCGAGACTTGTTGCTGACCCAAAAGCTGATTTTCAAGCCTTATTTAGATCTGAATATTATTTTCAATGATGACTCTAAATATGCCAAAAAATCGGGTCTCAGTAGCGCAGCCGTCGGTCTTGAGACACGTTATGAGATCAGCAAAAAAGTCATGCCTTATGTGGACATTGCCTATGAATATAGCAAAGGCAATGAAGCGACGGCTTGGCTGGCTGAAAGTGACGAAGAGAAAGGTTGGCAGTACGGAATGGGTCTCCGCTTTAAATTTTAAGCCAGAAGTTTAGATTTAAAGTGAATATCTAAGATTGCACCAAGGTTGTGCTGAAAGAGTGATCTGCTGGTTCAGATCACTCTTTTTTGCGCTTTAATGATTTCTAAGTGTGAAAATCATTCATTTTGGTGCGTGTTTTGCTATAATTTGAGGCATATTTAGGAGGAACGACCTCCCTCATATTGAGAAAATTCGTCAGGACGGCCTGACTCTAGTGAAGAGGAGTCAGTGGCATGGCTTGGGTTTTTCTTATCTTTGCGGGTCTGTTTGAAATCGTTTGGGCATATTCAATGAAGCTGTCCGAAGGGTTTAGCAAACTCACACCCAGCATCATTACCATTGTGTTCATGATTTTAAGTTTTGGTTTACTGGCCTATGCAATGCGAACCTTGCCGTTAGGGACCGCGTATACCATTTGGACAGGAATTGGTGCGATAGGGGCTTTCTTGGTGGGGATTTTTATTTTAGGTGAGCCCGCGACAGCTATGCGGATGTTTGCTGCGGTGCTGATTGTATCGGGACTGATTTTGATGAAACTCTCATCAAGCTAAATTCATTCAAATATGTAGAGCTTCAAGCGATCCTTCGTTTGAAGCTTTGTTGTTTCTGCTCGGAATAAAAGGTGTTTTGCGTATGGCGTGGGTGATTTTAATTGTTGCAGGTTTGCTCGAAGTGGTTTGGGCCTATGCGATGAAAGTATCGGATGGTTTTACTAAACTGACACCGAGTATTTTAACCCTCGTATTTATGGTGGCCAGTTTTGCGCTGCTGTCTTATGCCATGAAGACCTTACCTTTGGGCACAGCCTATACGGTTTGGACAGGGATTGGCGCGATTGGTTCATTTTTGGTTGGTATTTTGATTTTGGGTGAACCAGCCAATGCCATGCGGATGCTCGCAGCGGTTTTAATCATTTCTGGACTTGTACTGATGAAACTTTCATCGTCATAATGTTGCATACATAGAGAATTTTTGTGGTGAACCATGCGCTTATTTTTTAAATATATGCCATCTCCTGTCGGGGTACTGAGACTGGTGGCACATGATCAAGCCTTGGTTGCCGTATTGTGGGAAAATGAAAACCCAAAACGGGTACGTTTAGCTGAGCTGATCGAACACAATCAGCATCCGATTTTGTTGGAAACAGAGAAACAGTTGAGCGAGTATTTTGCGGCAAAGCGTCAAAATTTTGATTTGCCTTTGGATTTTGCGGGGACAGATTTTCAGAAGCAAGTTTGGAAGGCTTTACTGCAAATTCCGTTTGGTGAAACCCGAAGCTATAAAGATATTGCGCTACAGATTGGCAATGTCAAAGCTGTTCGTGCTGTGGGCGCAGCCAATGGTAAAAATCCGATTTCAATTATTGCGCCGTGTCATCGGGTGGTAGGGGCGAATGGAAAATTGGTCGGCTTTGCAGGTGGTCTGGACAATAAAGATATTTTATTGACGCTTGAGAAAATTGCGAATTAAGCTCTTTTTCGGAGTTTTTATGCTCGTATTTTAGTTTAATAATTTTAAAATAAGTATGTTGTTTTTTAATCTGTATTCTTTTGAAGAATCGTGTCTCTAACTCAAATAACGATGAATAATATGATGAGTCAAATTGTAGGGAATGTGTTTTCAGAACTGTGGTGGATGCTACTGATCTTGTTCGGGATTGGCCTTTTAAAAGCGTTTAAGCCCTATCTGAAAGGTAAGTTTGGCGAGTTCGCGGTTCAAGCACATGTAAAATTATATTTGGATGAGCGTTATATTCTAATTAATGATGTGACTTTGCCTGATGAGCAGGGCGGAACGACTCAAATTGACCATATTGTATTGAGCCCCTTTGGTGTTTTTGTGATTGAAACCAAAAACTATAAGGGGTGGATTTTTGGTGGTGAGCGTCAAAAGATGTGGACGCAGAAAATTTATAAAAAGAGCTTTAAATTTCAAAATCCGCTGCATCAAAATTATAAACACGTCAAAGTTTTGCAAAGTGTGTTGCAAGATATTGTTGATGTAGATTATATCCATTCTGCTGTGGTGTTTATGCCTGAATGCGAGTTTAAAACTGCGATGCCCAGTACGGTATTTAAAGGTAAAGCATGGGTCGATTATATTAAGACCTTTGACACAGTGGTGATTCCAGCGATGAAACTGAAACGGATTCAGCTTCGGATCGAAAAAGAAGTGTTAGAAAAGTCATGGAAAACCAACCGTGAGCATGTGGCACATTTAAAGCAACGCCATCAAGATGGTTAAATACTCCATTTCAAAGGTGACTCATTCATTTTGTGCCGAAAATAAAATCTAGAATTTAAAAAAGCCAGTCCATTTCTTATTGGACTGGCATTCACCTATGTAGCTTTTTAAACTCAGAAACGCTTTGGAATTTTTTGACCGTCTTCAACAGGTGTTTCTGCCTGTTTTAATACACCAAAGAGCCAAGTTTCGGCATGATGTACTGCGACTTTAACACTGTCACCTTGTGCCAAACGACCAGCAATAAAACTTGCCAGTGAGCAACCTGAACCGTGATATTCGCCTGCTAAACGCGGGCAGCGAGTTTCGGAAATGAGCTCGCCATTCACAAACAGGGCATTACGAATATAGTCAGGTGTGTCTTCATGACCACCTTTGACCAGTACCGCTTTGGCACCCATTTCAAACAGTTTTTGTGTTGCGGCATCTAAGTCATCGAGACCCGTTAACGCCCGTAATTCAACTGTATTTGGGGTAATAATGTCCGCCAATGGGATCAGCTCAACAAAGGCTTTGACTAAGGTGGCTTGATCACCCAATGAACCGCCACTGTTCGCCACTAAAACAGGGTCGAGCACATACTTGTACTCAGGATGTTCACGTAGAAACTCAGCCAGTGCTGCAATATTATCTGTGGTGCCTAACATGCCAGATTTTATGGCTTTAATTGGTAAATCTCCGACAACAGCGTGCGCCTGAGCTAATAGCAATTCTTTTGACGTCGCCTCAAAGCCAAACACTTGTTGCGAGTTTTGAACAGTGAGTGCTGTACACGCAATGGCTGCATGCGCACCACTTTGACCAATCGCTTCGATATCGGCCTGTAAACCAGCACCACCTGAAGGGTCTAAACCAGAAAAGCACAGTACGGTTGCGCGCACAGAAATATCCTTGTTGCGAAAATTTGCGATAGTATAGGCAACTTTGGCAGAACTCTCGATAGTATTTTATTTAAAGCCCAAGAAGGATCAGCTGTGATTAAACATATTTTGCTAGATTTAGATGGAACATTAACAGATCCGAAAGTTGGCATTACCACCAGTGCGCGTTATGGTTTAAATAAAGTCGGACATCCCATTGCCGATGATCTAAACATTGACTGGATTATTGGGCCACCACTAAAAGCGTCTTTGGCAAAACTCTTAAATGTTGCAGTGGACGATGTTTTGGCAGAGCAAGCTTTATTGGGCTATCGTGAGCGCTTTGCGGTGAAAGGTTTATATGAAAACCATTTATTTGCCGATGTTGAACCGACCTTAAAAAAACTGACCGAGCAGGGCTATCACTTGTATTTGGCGACAGCAAAACCAGAAGTCTATGCCCGTCAAATTTTAGAGCATTTCAATTTACTGCAATATTTTGTGCACCCCTATGGCAGTGAACTGAACGGTGAGCGAACCAATAAGGGAGATTTGATTGCTTATATTTTAGAAAAAGAGCAGTTAAAAGCAGAAGAATGTCTGATGGTTGGCGATCGTGAGCATGACATTTTGGGTGCACGTCGCAACGGCATTGAAACCATTGCGGTGAAATACGGTTATGGTTCTGATCAAGAGTTGACGGAAGCCGCACCTAAAGCACGAATTAAAACCTTTGCCGATATCTTGGACTTGCTTTAACTCAGACAGAATTTAATTCGGACAGGGTTTAAATAACGTCTTTTTCGACTGCGCACGACTTTTCTACATTTAAACAGTCGTGCGCAGTGATTAAAAATTAAAGTCCTAACATTCGTCTAATTTCATTTGCTAACAGTGCAGGATTGGCCTGTTGATGCGGAATGGTAAGGCTGTTGAAGCCATCACCACGAAATTTACGATCCACTTCTAAAAGCACATGAGTCTGATGTTGCTCTGCCACAAAGAACACTTCAACTTCATTGATGCTGTTGAACAATTGCGTAGGTTTAAATTCAAGTTCTTGATAACAACCAATGCTCGAGTGGAAGCCATTGCCTCGTAGTTGACCTTTTTCAACATCGACGGTCATTAACTGAAAACCACATTGCTGCATGGCTTGAATAAACGCCTGCATAGCTGGTGTCGGTAAAATTTGTAAATAGTCTTTGTCAGTTGCATCGAGCCCCCAGTCCACATCTAAATGTGTATGTAACCACACTCGGGTTTTATTGACACGGCAAGGCACATCTGTAACTGGCGTTTCAAAGGGCAGTTGAATCGAAAAAGGAAATGCATGTGACTGATGGGCTTGTAACTCAAAAGCCCCGCTAATGTGCCATTCGGCAATACTTAACGCACTATTGTATTCAGCATCGTCTGACTCAACTTCAGCTGTGGTCATGAGCTTTAAATAAATACCGTTGATAATTTTATTAGACGCGGCACCTTTAAAAATAACCTCACCCTGAATGGCTTGACCCGCTTGTGGCGCGGTGGTGTGTAGACGAGTATCCACTTGAATGCCTTGTAAGCCAAGACTAGACATGAGTTTGTTAAACATGGTGCAGAACTTCCAATAGGGAATCGATAAGTTTTAAACATTTAAAGTGAATGCATTTTTAAAATGCATATTTTTAATAAGCTGTTAGCGAATGTCCAAATAAAAACTTTCTTTGACTTCTTCCATCACAATATAACTGTGCGATGATGCTGAAGAGGGCAGTTTTTTTAGTAAATCGCCCAATAGGCGTCGGTAGGCACTCATTTCTTTTAAACGGGCTTTGACCAAATAATCGAATTCACCTGAAATCAGATGGCATTCTAAAACCTCAGGAATTTCGACCAAGTCACGTGCCACTTGATCAAACACATCGCCAGACTTAGCTGATAGCTTAATTTCTAAAAATACCAATAAGTTTCGATCGACCAGTTGTGGATTGAGGCGTGCGTAGTAACCCATGATAATACCGTCCCGCTCTAAGCGTTTGACACGTTCTGAACAGGGTGTGGTTGAGAGGTTGACGCGAGAGGCCAATTCACTAATCGCAATTCGTCCATCGCGCTGCAAAATGTCTAAAATCTGCTGATCAATCCGATCTAATTTAAGCATTATAAATTTCCTATGTTTAGAATTTTAGCGCGACAAAAATGGCGATTTACCTAGATTATAATGTTAAAAACAGTGAAAAAAACTATTAACCTAAAAATATACTAGTGAAATAAACTAGTGTGTGTAAGGGATCAGTCATGCGTGTAATTGTCTTAGGTAGTGGTGTCATCGGTGTTGCAAGTGCGTATTACCTTGCACAACAAGGCGCAAGCGTTACGGTTTTAGACCGTCAAGCTGGTCCTGCTGAAGAAACTAGCTTTGGTAACGCAGGGCAAATCTCTCCAGGTTATTCTACACCGTGGGCTGCACCTGGTATTCCATTTAAAGCCGTAAAGTGGATGTTCCAACACCATGCACCGTTAGCGATTAACATCGATGGTAGCATGTGGCAGTTGAACTGGATGGCGCAAATGTTGAAAAACTGCAATCCACAAAGTTATGCCATTAACAAAGAGCGTATGACGCGTGTTGCTGAATATAGCCGTGACTGCTTACGTGAACTGCGTAAAGAAACAGGTATTCACTATGAAAACCGTGCGAAAGGAACTTTGCAGGTTTTCCGTAATGAAGCTCAATTGGATGCCGTACAACGTGACATCCAAGTATTAAAAGAATGTGGCGTCGACTACGAACTATTATTAAAAGATGACTTAGCCAAAGTTGAGCCAGCTTTAGCCTATGCCAAAGACAAACTGGTTGGTGGTTTACATTTACCGAATGATGAAACAGGTGACTGTTACCTATTTACCAATGCTTTGGCAAACCTTGCGAAAGACATGGGCGTAGAATTTAAATTTAACCAAAATGTTGAAAAACTAGTGGTTGAAGGAGATGAAATCAAAGGCGTAGTGGTTGATGGTCAAGTGCTTACAGCAGACCGTTATGTGCTTGCTTTTGGTAGTTATTCACGTGATTTCTTAAAACCATTGAATTTGAATTTGCCTGTCTATCCTGTAAAAGGCTACTCACTGACCATTCCAATTGTAGATCCTGCATTTGCACCGCAGTCTACGGTGCTTGATGAAACTTATAAAATTGCCATTACGCGTTTTGACCAACGTATCCGTGTGGGGGGGATGGCTGAACTGAGTGGTTTCAACCACGGTTTAAATCAAGACCGCCGTGCAACCTTGGAAATGGTGACTCAAGACTTATTCCCAGGTGGAAATTTAGCTGAAGCAAGTTTCTGGACGGGTTTACGTCCAATGACACCAGACTCTACACCAATTATTGGTGCGACTCGTTTTAAAAACTTATTCTTGAATACAGGACATGGCACCTTGGGTTGGACCATGGCATGTGGTTCAGGCAAGCTCATTAGTGACTTGGTGATGAACCATCAACCAGACATCAGTACTGAAGGTCTATCGATTCAACGTTATCCTTCAGCAGCCTAATTCGTTTTAGGTCATATTGATTCAAGGAAGAAGAAAATGCCACGTCCAATTACTGCAGTGATTCATAGTCAATCACTGCAGCATAATTTAAATGTTGCTCGCACGAAAATGCCGAATAGCCAAGTCTATGCGGTGGTCAAAGCCAATGCCTATGGTCATGGGATTGAACGCGTCTATCAAGCGTTCAAATCTGCCGATGGTTTTGCGCTGCTCGATTTGGCAGAGGCGAAACGCATCCGCGCTTTAGGCTGGATAGGTCCGGTTCTGTTACTCGAAGGTATTTTTTCAGAGCAAGACCTATTTGACTGCCATGAGCTGGGCCTAAGTTTCAGTATTCATAGTGAATATCAACTCGAATGGTTAGCGCGTTTTCCTTTAGAGGCGCAGTTCGATGTTTATTTAAAAATGAACAGCGGCATGAATCGTTTAGGTTTCCGTCCTGAACAATACCGTCAAGTGTGGCAGCAGCTTTCCAGTTTGCCTCAAGTTCAACGCTTGACCCATATGATGCATTTTTCGGATGCCGATGGTGAGCGTTTCGGACGTGAAGGCATTGCGCATCAATGTCAGTTATTTGATGCCATCACCCATGATCTACCGGGTGCACGTTCAGTCAGTAACAGTGCAGCCATTCTCCGCCATGAACAGTTGCAGTCGGATGTGATCCGTAGCGGCATCATGCTCTATGGTAGTTCTCCAGATTATCCAAGCCATTCGATTCAGGACTGGGACTTGCAACCAGCCATGAGTTTGCGCAGCGAGTTGATTGCCATTCAGCAATTAAAAGCAGGCGATAGCGTCGGTTATGGCTCAAAGTTCATTGCTGAAAGCGACATGCGTGTGGGTATTGTGGCTTGTGGTTATGCCGATGGTTATCAACGAATTACCGCAACAGGTACGCCTATTTTAGTTGATGGACAACGCAGCAGCTTGGTCGGGCGTGTCAGCATGGACATGTTGGCGGTCGATTTATCTCACCTTCCAAATGCCCAAGTCGGCAGTGAAGTGGTGCTGTGGGGTACATCGAAACAGGGTGCTGTACTCAGCATTGATGAAGTCGCAGCAGGTTCAGGCACGATTGGCTATGAGCTGATGTGTGCTGTCACTGCACGTGTCAATTTTATCCAAGATTAAATTTTATTTTTATACAGTTTCATACAAGGAAAGACCTATGTCACATTCAGACATTCAAAAATTCAACACCAACGAAGTCATGAGTGCAGTCACTGTGTTTAATCAAGTGGTGTATTTGTCAGGGCAAGTGCCAAAAAATACCGACAATGATGTCGCAGGTCAGACCCGTGAAATTTTAGCAACAATTGATGAGCTTTTAGCTTTGGCAAATACAGATAAATCACGTTTGTTATCTGCTCAGCTTTACATCAAAAATCTCTCTGATTTTTCAACAGTCAATACGATTTGGATTGATTGGATGAAGGGTTGTGTAGCGCCTTCACGTGCCACGATTCAGGCTGATTTGGTTAATCCAAATTGGTTGATCGAAATTGCAGTGACGGCTGCACAAAACTAATTTTTTTAAACTCTCCCTGTGTATATCAGCGCTTGGGTTTCAACCGAAGTGCTGATGAGCGTATAAATGCCGCCCGTTAGGATAACGAGCACTGTATGAACATGGTTTATACGCAAAAGGACTTTAACAGGATGTTAAATTATGACGACTACCCCACAAGCTGACGGTGCAAATGCATCATCGCATGAATTACAACGGAAATTATCCAACCGCCACCTGCAATTGATTGCCATTGGTGGCGCGATTGGTACGGGCCTGTTCATGGGTTCGGGCAAAACCATCTCTCTTGCTGGTCCTTCTATCCTAATCATTTATATGATTATCGGGACCATGTTCTTCTTCCTAATGCGTGCATTGGGCGAAATTTTATTGTCAAATTTGCACTATAAGTCGTTTATCGACATGGCTCATGATCTGATTGGGCCGGGTGCGGGTTACTATATCGGTTGGTCCTATTGGCTCGGTTGGGTCTTGGTCGGTATTGCGGACTTGGCAGCCATTATTAACTATCTTGGTTTTTGGCTCCCGCCAGACATGGCCTTTACTCCCATGGGGCAGGCTTTAATCAGTGTTGGCTGTGTGCTGTTTGTCCTTGGGTTAAATTTGCTGACTGTGAAACTCTTTGGTGAAATTGAATTTTGGTTTGCTTTAATCAAAATTTTAGCCATTTTAGGGCTGATCGTGATAGGCGGCTTTATGGTATTCAGCCATTTTCACTCACCGGATGGCACGGCTTCCAGCTTTACCAATGTCTGGTCGCATGGCGGCATGTTTCCTAAAGGTGCCGATGGCTTCTTGGCCGGTTTTCAAATTGCACTCTTTGCCTTTGTCGGTGTAGAGCTAATTGGAACCATGGCTGCTGAAACCAAAGATCCTGAAAAGAACTTACCGAAAGCAGTGAATGCGATTCCAACCCGTATCATTTTGTTCTATGTCTTGTCATTAT
Organism: Acinetobacter sp. CAU_H_29a_1; assembly: GCF_058599505.1. Taxonomy (NCBI): domain Bacteria; kingdom Pseudomonadati; phylum Pseudomonadota; class Gammaproteobacteria; order Moraxellales; family Moraxellaceae; genus Acinetobacter; species Acinetobacter sp. CAU_H_29a_1. The sequence goes on along the minus strand of NZ_CM178655.1, from coordinate 2,827,149 downwards.
TTGTAGTGATGTCGGTGACTCCGTGGAATCAAATTCCTGCGGATCAAAGCCCGTTCGTTTCACTATTTTTACATGCAGGTATCCCAACTTCAGCCATCATTATGAACTTGGTGGTGCTGTCTTCAGTGATGTCTTCAATGAATAGTGGTGTGTTCTCTACATCACGTATGCTGTTTGGTTTGGCAAGAGAAGGGCAAGCACCACAGAGCCTAGCGCGTCTATCAAAACGTGCGGTGCCAGCAAAAGGCTTATTCTTCTCATGTGCTTTTATCATGGCAGGTGCTGCGCTGCAGTACTTTGTACCAAACACGGTTGAAGCCTTTACATTAGCCAGCTCATTGTGTGTGATTCTGTTCATCAGTATCTGGAGCATTATTATGGTGTGCTATATCCGCTACCGTAAATTGCGTCCTGAGCTCCATGCAAAATCGACCTTTAAGATGCCGGGCGGTGTTTGGATGTCTTATGTGGTCTTAATTTTCTTGTTCTTTACGTTGATTATTTTGAGTTTAGAGGCGGATACGCTTCGTGCACTCATGATCAGTCCATTATGGGTGATTATTTTAGCCGTGACGTATCAACTGCTGTACAAACCGCGTATGAAAAAACGTCTGTTAGGGCAGCAATTGGATAACTAAGTAACATTTATTCTGTACTCGTGATGTTTAAAAGAAAGCCCTGCATAAGTAGGGCTTTCTTTTTTGCTTGAGCTGAATCAACGGGTTCTAATTCAGTGTTAGATCATTGTATGATTTTATATATAAAAGCTGTCTAAATCAGGCGATTTCACTTTTAATGAGGCACTTTAAAATTTTAATAATGATTTATGCGTAATTATAAAATTGACATCCTGCGTGGCATGTCCATCCTATTGGTGCTGATTCACCATTTCAATATTCCGTATAAATTACACGATACCTTTCTCGGCATCCCCATTGGGAGTGAGAACTTAAGTACCTTGATTGCAAGAAATGGCAACTATGGTGTGACCATGTTTTTTGTCATTTCAGGTTTTTTGATTACCCAACATACTTTACAGCGTAGTGGATCTTTGGCTCAGATTAAGCTGAAAGATTTTTATATCCGTCGTATTGCCCGAATCATGCCGTGTCTGGTGTTATTGGTCGCGATGGTCAGTGTGCTCGGAAGTTTAGGATTGCAACCCTTTATCAATCAGTCGCCCAATGGTGTAGAGGTGTCCTATGCTGTGACTGTTCTTTCAGCTTTGAGTTTCTGGATGAATCTATTGATTATTGAATACGGCTGGGTGAACTATGCCTTGGGCGTATTGTGGTCTTTATCGGTTGAAGAAGTTTTCTATTTAGCATTTCCTGTCCTGTGTTTAGGGTTTGGTCGAGGCAAAGGCTTTATTGTTTTTTTGTTCGCTGTCATCGCGTATGCACCATATTTTCGTGCCCTCCATTTTGGCGAGGAAAGCGGCGCTTATCTGTATCACTATTTTTCTAGTTTCGATGGAATTGCCATTGGCTGCCTCACCGCAATGTATGCGCAACATTTTAAAGCTGCTATTTACAATCCAAAAGTAATTGTTGCTGTGACAGTGTTGCTGATGACCGCTTTATATTTTTATGCACCCATCAAAGAGGTGAGTACTTGGGGCATCAGCGTATTTGCTTTACTTACGGCGATACTCATCTTTTGTTTTACCCAAGACCCGAAAGTTAAACCTACCTCATCCACGGCCCGCAGTTTGGTCTGGATTGGACAGCGTAGCTATGAAATGTATTTGTTTCATTTGATTGTTCTCGGCTTAATGAAAGTGGTGTATTTCCCAAAAGACACTTTAGCGGCTGAAAAGTTGATGTTGTTGCCTATTTATTTTATCGCGGTGTTTATTTTGAGTTGGGCGATTGAGAAATATTACTCAACCCCGCTCAATTTAAAAATTCGTCAATCTTGGATGCGCTCGTAGCGCGGATCTTGAGTTGTACTGTTGATTTATTTATAGATATTAAAAAGCCCCAAATCAATCGGGGCTTTTTAAGTGTGGGATTTTAAAATGTCGGTTTCACCACGACTAAAATCACCACAGCAAATAAAATGAGGGTCGGCATTTCATTAAAGAAGCGCCAGAACTTGTGTGACTTGTAGTGGGCGTTACCAATCAATTTCTTGCGGTAATAACCGCAAACAAAGTGGTAAATCACCAACAGTCCAACCAAACCGACTTTGAGGTAGAACCACAGGGCTTCATGGTAGTGGCGCATTGCATCACCCCAATCCACCAAGAAATGTGCCGTGATCAGTGTTGCAATCATCGACGGCCACATAATGCCACGGTACAACTTACGTTCCATGACCTCAAAACGTTGATGACTGACGGCATCATCACTCATGGCATGGTAAACATAGAGCCGTGGTAAGTAGAACAATGCAGCGAACCAACACACCACGGCAATAATATGTAATGCTTTTACCCACAAAAAAGCATCAGAAGGAGCATCCATCAAGTCACCCTAAAATGGGCGGCTTAGCCTTCCCACTTTTTGAAAATGAGACATGCATTTACGCCGCCAAAACCGAAACTGTTACTCATCACAGTATTCAATTTTGCGTCACGTTTTTCAAGCACGATATCAAATGGTTTTGCGCCTTCATCCAGTTCAGTCACGTTGATGTTGGGTGCAATAAAATCATTTTGCATCATTAGGACCGAGTAGATTGCTTCTTGTACGCCCGCTGCACCTAAGCTATGACCTGTCATTGACTTGGTTGAGCTGAGTGGAGGAACTTGATCTTCGCCAAATGCACGTTCCATTGCTTTTAATTCAGTGATGTCACCGGCAGGCGTCGACGTACCATGCGTATTCACATAGTCAATTTTGTCTACGCCGTGTTGTTTTGCTTCTTCAAGTGCCATCAGTACACAACGTGTCGCACCTTCACCCGATGGCGCAACCATGTCTGCACCATCACTGTTTGCCGCATAGCCCACAACTTCAGCCAAAATGTTGGCACCACGTGCTTGCGCATGTTCTAAAGACTCAAGCACTACAAAACCGCCACCGCCAGCAATCACGAAACCGTCACGGTCAGCAGAGTAAGGACGAGACGCTGTTTCTGGTGTGTCATTGTATTTTGAGCACAGTGCACCCATCGCATCAAATAACAAGCTTTGAGACCAGTGATCTTCTTCACCGCCACCTGCAAGCATGAGGTCTTGCTTGCCCAATTGAATCAGGTTATAGGCATAACCAATTGCATCAGCAGACGTTGCGCATGCGCTGGTAATGGTGTGTGCAACACCTTGCATTTTAAAAGCAACGCCAACGTTTGCCGTAATTGTGTTCGACATATTACGAGGTACGAAGAACGGACCAACTTTACGTGCGCCTTTGGTGTCTAACAATTCTTTCATTTCAACTACAGATGCAGTTGAACCACCACCTGAACCACCCGCGATACCATAGCGTGGATTGCCACCAATTTGCTCTGCTGTTAAGCCTGCATTTTCAACCGCAGCAACCGCAGCATTGTATGCATACATGGCACAAACACCCATAAAGCGTTTTAGCTTACGGTCGATGCCATCAAAGTCTTGTTCAGCAGCAGCGCTGATATGGCTTTTAAAATTGAGTTCAGCATAGGTTGGGTTAAAACGTGTCCCAGAAATCCCGTTTTGTAATGCATGAGTAACTTCTTCCAAAGTATTACCGATACATGAGTTGATACCCATGCCAGTGATTACTACACGTTTCATTTAAAGATCCCTTATATGGTGGTTTTGCAGAGTTGCGCTTAAAGATGAATCAACAATTTATTTCTAAGCCAATTGCAACTCTTATGTTTTCAATGCAGATCATAATAGCAGAAAGAATTTTTAATTCTTATGGCAAATCCTATGCCAATTTGACTTGTCTTAAAATCGGGAGCAGGGCATTTCAACTTTACTAAAAGACACATATTCTTATTGAGATAAATGCGTACTACACCTAGTATTTAGCTAGAAATGAAAGATTATAAAGTACGGGGTACGGAATGGCGGATTCAAACAATAAACAGCGCAGTGGTTTCTTTACAAATGCCTTCGGAGTGGCTAAAAAGCTCAGCCATACAGGTTTAAACATATTAAACCAAGTAAGCCCAGATACGGCCTCAGCACTGACCAATGCTATAACTGGTGATAGTGCGAGTACAAAAACAAAATCGAAAAATAAGCGTTATGAACACCCGCAGCAAGTCTTAAGAGACCATCTGCCGACAGTATCACGTCATTTATTAGGACGTCATTATGTCAACGCAAATCGAGTGGCACATTTTGTGTCGCCACAACTTTCCGATAAAGCCGCAGATTATTTTTTTAGCCAGCTCAATCAATTTAGCTCGAGTATGAGCTCGGTCGATGCCGTTTTAGATGAAGCGGGCGTGCGTGATTTAGAAATGCTGACCCAAGATGTCGACCGTTCAAAACGGATTAGTCAGGCACTGTCCGAACAAAATAAAATTATTGCTATCTTGCAAGGTGCACTGACTGGAGCAACGGGCTTTGTGGGCTCAACCGTAGATGTCCCTGCTTCCTTGGTGATGTCGTTACGTATGATTTACCAAGTGGGACGTTCTTATGGCTTTGACTTAACTAAAGAGTCCGATCAAGACATCGTTCAGTTTATTTTTAAACAGATTGATCTTGGGCTGATTGCGGAAAAACAAACTTTGTTGATGGCGATAAAAGCCATTTCAATTACCTTGCAAACCCATGATGTCTCTCAGTTACAACAGCTTTTAGGTTCAAGCAATGATATTGAAGCCTTAAAGAAATGGTTGACCAATGCCGATGGTCAGCTGAAATGGGGACAGTCGATTGTTAACCTATCGCTACTGAATAAGTTAGCAAAACTCACACCAATTGCCAGTGCAGGGGTGAGTGCAGCTTATAGTTGGCGCCTTGTTGATGATGTACACCAAAAAGCACAACTGGTTTTTTCAGAAGCCCGCCAGTATATCATCCAACAAAAAGATACTAGCCTGAGTGCTTTAACAGCATATGAACGCTCACTTGAGCTTTTGGTGAAAGCCTCACCACGACTGCTGTCACAGCGCAGTACATCAGACACCGATAGCTCAGATTTAAAGCTTGGAGCTGAAGTAGAGTTAAATGGTCATCAAAGTATTGCTAAAGTAAAAGTTCAGAAAAAGTCCGACAAAGTCACAGAGCCTGTCGCAACCGAAGAGCGTGTTCAACAAGGGCTGGAACAGCTCGCAGATCAAATGGTTGAACCTCATGATGCTGTCGCACCGCAGCAACCCGCCCTACAAGTGGAAGAAGATCTTGCAGATTTATATCCAATGGATGAGGTTGAAGAGACCACACAGAACAATAATGAGTCTTTTACGGAAAATGAACCCAATAAGGCTTCAGAACTCGCCGCGAAACCTGCGGTAGAGCCGACTGAAAAAAAGGTTACAAAAAGACGAAATGCGCCAAGTAAAAAATAAACCCTTTAAAATAGATAGAAATTTGTAAAAGCCCTGATTTGGTCAACATTACATGTAGTTTGAAATGTTGACCATTTTTACGTCTTAGCTTACAATTGCATGCCCTCAAAAAGTCGTCTTTTTTTGGGTTTTTTATTAACGGGAGAATTGCCAAATGGCAACAACAAATCAGTTGATCCGTAAGGGTCGTACGACTTTAGTTGAAAAATCTAAAGTTCCTGCGTTGAAGGCTTGTCCACAACGTCGTGGTGTTTGTACACGTGTTTACACAACTACACCTAAAAAACCTAACTCAGCAATGCGTAAAGTTTGCCGTGTGCGTTTAACTTCTGGCTTTGAAGTTTCTAGCTACATCGGTGGTGAAGGCCACAACCTACAAGAGCACAGTGTTGTTCTTATCCGTGGTGGTCGTGTTAAAGACTTACCAGGTGTACGTTACCATACCGTTCGTGGTTCTTTAGACTGTGCTGGTGTGAAAGATCGTAACCAGTCTCGTTCTAAATACGGTACTAAACGTCCTAAGAAATAATCTTTCGAGATTAACCTCTTAGTTCGCTAGAACTGCAATCCTTTATCGTCTCGCTTGTCTGATTTCTGCATTAATTTTGTGAAATTCAAGCGACGTGTAGTAAGGCCAGCGAAAGCACATGACACTTTGTGCTACGGCTGGATTAACCTGAAGTGTCATATATATAGGTAGTTTAAAATGCCAAGACGTCGCGTAGTTGCTGCTCGTGAAATCCTTCCGGATCCTAAGTTCAGCAGCCAAACAATCGCTAAATTCATGAACCACGTAATGCAAGATGGTAAAAAATCTATTGCTGAAAGTATCGTTTACGGTGCTTTAGACCGCGTTCAAGAAAAAAACAAAGTAGACCCAGTTGAATTTTTCGAGACTACTCTTGAAAAAGTTCGTCCTATGGTTGAAGTAAAAGCACGCCGTGTTGGTGGTGCTACTTATCAAGTACCTATGGAAGTACGCCCATCCCGTCGTACTGCTCTAGCTATGCGTTGGTTAGTAGATGCTGCTGCTAAGCGTTCTGAAAAAACTATGGCTTTACGTCTTGCTGGTGAGTTGCTTGATGCAGCTGAAGGTAAAGGCGCAGCGGTTAAAAAACGTGATGACGTGCATCGTATGGCTGAAGCCAACAAAGCATTCTCTCACTACCGCTTCTAAGCGACTAAAACAGCCCCTATTCAGGAGGGTGATAGCTTGGCTTACGCCAAACTGTCATCGAATCGCTTTAAGCTGTTCGTCAGCTTAAAGCGCCTGTTTTAAACAACAAAATTTAGGAATGCAAGAAATCATGGCTCGTCAAACCCCAATTTCTCGTTATCGTAACATTGGTATTTCTGCGCATATTGATGCGGGTAAAACCACAACTACAGAACGTATTTTGTTCTACACAGGTGTATCTCACAAAATTGGTGAAGTACACGACGGTGCAGCAACAATGGACTGGATGGAGCAAGAGCAAGAACGTGGTATTACCATTACTTCTGCTGCTACGACTACATTCTGGTCAGGTATGTCTAAACAGTTCCCTGAACACCGTATCAACGTAATTGATACACCGGGACACGTTGACTTCACAATTGAAGTTGAACGTTCTATGCGTGTTCTTGATGGTGCGTGTATGGTTTACTGTGCTGTAGGTGGTGTACAACCTCAGTCTGAAACTGTATGGCGTCAAGCGAACAAATACCAAGTGCCTCGTTTAGCATTCGTGAACAAGATGGACCGTACTGGTGCAAACTTCTTCCGTGTTGTTGAACAAATGAAGACACGTTTAGGTGCAGCTCCTGTACCTGTAGTAATCCCTGTTGGCGCTGAAGAAAACTTCCAAGGCGTAATCGACTTGATCGAAATGAAAGCGATCATTTGGGATGAAGCTTCACAAGGTATGCAGTTCGAATACGGTGAAATCCCGGCTGAACTTCTAGCTACTGCTGAAGAATGGCGTACAAACATGGTTGAAGCTGCTGCTGAAGCTTCTGAAGAGCTAATGGACAAATACCTAGAAGAAGGCGAACTATCTAAAGAAGATATCATTGCTGGTCTACGTGTTCAAACTTTGGCTTGTCAAATTCAACCAATGCTTTGTGGTACAGCGTTCAAAAACAAAGGTGTTCAACGTATGTTGGACGCAGTAATTGAATTCTTACCGTCGCCTACAGAAGTTAAAGCGATTGAAGGTGTTCTTGACGACAAAGCTGAAACTAAAGCGATTCGTGAAGCATCTGACGAAGCTCCGTTCTCTGCGCTTGCGTTCAAAATCATGAACGACAAATTCGTAGGTAACTTAACTTTCGTACGTGTTTACTCTGGTGTTCTTAAACAAGGTGATTCTGTTTATAACCCAGTTAAATCTAAACGTGAACGTATCGGCCGTATCGTGCAAATGCACGCGAACGATCGTCAAGACGTTGAAGAAATTCGTGCGGGTGATATCGCTGCGTGTGTAGGTCTTAAAGACGTAACTACGGGTGATACACTTTGTGATGAGAAAAATGTCATCACACTTGAGCGTATGGAATTCCCAGAGCCAGTAATTGCATTGGCTGTTGAACCAAAAACTAAAGCTGACCAAGAAAAAATGTCAATTGCTTTAGGTCGTTTGGCTAAGGAAGATCCATCATTCCGCGTTCGTACTGACGAAGAGTCAGGTCAAACAATTATTGCTGGTATGGGTGAACTTCACCTTGACATCATTGTTGACCGTATGAAGCGTGAATTCGGTGTTGAAGCAAACATTGGTAAACCAATGGTTTCTTACCGTGAAACGATCAAGAAGACAGTTGAACAAGAAGGTAAATTCGTACGTCAAACTGGTGGTAAAGGTAAATTTGGTCACGTATACGTACGTTTAGAGCCAATGGATCCTGAATCAGAAAAAGATTACGAATTCGTTGAAGAAGTTGTTGGTGGTGTAGTTCCTAAAGAATTCTTCGGTGCTGTGGATAAAGGTATCCAAGAGCGTATGAAGAATGGTGTCCTTGCTGGTTACCCAGTTGTTGGCATCAAAGCTACATTGTTTGACGGTTCTTACCACGATGTCGATTCGGACGAATTATCGTTCAAAATGGCAGGTTCTTACGCATTCCGTGACGGTTTCATGAAAGCAGATCCTATCTTGCTTGAACCGATCATGAAAGTTGAAGTAGAAACTCCAGAAGACTACATGGGCGATATCATGGGTGACTTAAACCGTCGTCGTGGTATGGTTCAAGGTATGGATGACTTGCCTGGCGGTACTAAAGCAATTAAAGCTGAAGTTCCACTTGCAGAGATGTTTGGTTACGCGACTCAAATGCGTTCTATGTCTCAAGGCCGTGCAACATACTCTATGGAATTTGCTAAATATGCTGAAACTCCACGTAACGTGGCTGAAGGCATCATTTCTAAATTCCAGTCTGGCGGTAAAAAAGGTGACGACGAGTAATCTTTCGATTACTATAAGCCCAAACTAATTCATAGTTAAAAACCAAGTGCTCATGCAGTGATCCTGCATGAGTAGTTTAAAAAGGAAGATCTCATGGCTAAGGCTAAGTTTGAACGTAATAAGCCACACGTTAACGTGGGCACAATCGGTCACGTTGACCATGGTAAAACAACTTTAACAGCTGCAATTGCAACTGTATGTGCGAAGAAATTCGGTGGCGAAGCGAAAGACTACGCTGCAATTGACTCTGCACCAGAAGAAAAAGCACGTGGTATTACAATTAATACTTCACACGTAGAATACGATTCTCCAACTCGTCACTACGCACACGTAGACTGCCCGGGCCACGCCGATTATGTTAAAAACATGATTACTGGTGCTGCTCAGATGGACGGCGCGATCCTTGTATGTGCTGCGACTGATGGTCCAATGCCACAGACTCGTGAACACATCCTTCTTTCTCGTCAGGTTGGTGTACCTTACATTCTTGTATTCCTTAACAAGTGTGACCTTGTTGATGATGAAGAACTTCTTGAATTAGTAGAAATGGAAGTTCGTGAACTTCTTTCTACTTATGACTTCCCAGGTGATGACACTCCAGTTATCCGTGGTTCAGCTCTTCTTGCACTTAACGGTGACGCTGGTCAGTATGGCGAAGAAGCAGTTGTTGCGCTTGTTGACGCGCTTGACACTTACATTCCAGAGCCAGTACGTGCAATCGACCAAGCATTCTTAATGCCAATCGAAGACGTATTCTCTATTTCTGGTCGTGGTACAGTAGTAACTGGCCGTGTAGAAACTGGTATTGTGAAAGTAGGCGAATCAGTTGAAATCGTTGGTATCCGTGATACTCAAGTAACTACAGTTACTGGCGTAGAAATGTTCCGTAAACTTCTAGACGAAGGCCGTGCGGGCGAGAACTGTGGTGTTCTTTTACGTGGTACTAAGCGTGAAGACGTACAACGTGGTCAAGTACTTGCTAAACCAGGTACAATCAAGCCGCACACTAAATTCGATGCAGAAGTATACGTACTTTCTAAAGAAGAAGGTGGTCGTCACACTCCATTCCTTAACGGTTACCGTCCACAGTTCTACTTCCGTACAACTGACGTAACTGGCGCGATCAAATTACAAGATGGCGTTGAAATGGTTATGCCTGGTGACAACGTAGAAATGTCAGTAGAATTAATCCACCCAATCGCAATGGACCCAGGTCTACGTTTTGCGATCCGTGAAGGTGGTCGTACAGTTGGTGCTGGTGTAGTTGCTAAAGTAACTGCATAATCATCTGATTGTGTGAAAAAAGCGCTCCTTTGGGGCGCTTTTTTTATCTATTCATTTTACTAAGCAAGTAATTATTCTCGGGCAAGATACAGCATGCTTTAGTGTTCATCCTAAAAATAGCGTAGAACATTACGCACACTAAATTGTCTAACAATCCACCCTGAAAACTGTCCTAAACTGATATTTTGCTGACCCTAACTGCACTTATGGGCGGAGCCCAATCACGTAAGATAAAAAGACGAAAACAACTATAAGCAGTGGATGTCTTTAGGATATTCATAGGAGCAGAAAGATGAATGCAAAGGTAAAAATCACCAACCGTACGGGCGCGAGTTTCCCTGTACGTCGGATGAACTTTGAGTTTGAAAGCGTACCTGAATATTGGATGAATGGTTCAGCTGGACTGACCCATTTTATGACTGCGCTGTCAGCACTCTTTCCAGCAGGTGAAATGTTTTTTATCGATAGTGTTCGTGCGGTCAGACAGCATCCCTCGATTAAAGACAATGCCGAATTACAAAAAGAGATTTCAGCCTTTATTGGTCAAGAAGCGATGCATACGCAAGAACATGAAGGTTTTAATGTGTCTGCGCAAAAGTATGGGCACGATGTTGCGACACTTGACCGCTATACCGACCGTGCAATTCAAACCACACGTAAAGTGTTTGCTTTTCTCGGCAAGCCTGTGGGTATTACTCAAGAGATGGTGGATTTAACAGCAACCACCGCGCTGGAACATTTTACTGCAACCATTGCCTCTCAGTTGTTGGTCAATAATCACATTCAAGAGCTAATGAGCGATGAAACCATGAAAACCATGTAGTTATGGCATGCCATTGAAGAAAATGAGCACAAAGCTGTGGCTTATGATGTGTTTGAGGGAGTTTTTGGAAAGGGAATCAAATCCTATCTACTACGAACGGGATCACTGGTTGCAGCCATGGCTATTTTATTCTGCGTGCAGTCGTATTTTGTATTTCGTTTATTACAGCAAGATAAACAACTGAACAGGGCTGCGCTGAAGGATATTTATACCTATGCATATAGTCCATCGAAAGGAATTATTACAGGGATGGCACGTGAAATGATTATGTACTTTAAACTGGGTTTTCATCCTAATCATCACGACACCGACGCTTTACTTGAGAAGTGGAAGCTAAAATTAGGTTTTTAAGCAGTTTTGGCTCTTTGAGCGATGTAAATCGCTCTTTTTTTTGTACGGTTTTTAGCACAAATTTTTTATACTGTGACATCCACATTTTAGAAAGATAAACGAAGATGATTCGTTTAATGCAAGCTGCGGACTTAAGCCAAGTTGCGCAGATTGAAAATTTAGTTCAAACCCATCCTTGGAGCCTACAACAGTTCCAAGAGTCCATGCAGTCTTATCACAGTACCGTGATTGAACAGGCAGGACAGGTGGTAGGCTTTTGTATCCTCCAGCCCGTTCTTGATGAGGCCAATTTATTGTTGATGGCCATTCATCCAAGCCAGCAAGGTAAAGGGTTGGGGTATCAGCTATTAGATGCGTCACTGGCACAACTCAAAAACAACCCGCTACAGGTATTTTTAGAAGTCCGTGAGAGCAATCAAGCAGCCATTGCCTTGTATGAAAAGTCCGGTTTTCATCAAATTGATTTGCGTAAAAATTATTATCCTAAACCAGATGGTGGTCGTGAGCATGCCATTATTATGGTGAAATCGTGTAGTGATGACTTTTCCGAGTTATTTAAATAAGAGAACAGTTGAGCTTCTGTGTGACGCCATTATTTAATAATGGCGTTATTCCACCCCGAAGGTAGGGTGGTCATTAAGGAGTTTCCCAGTTGCTGCACTTCCTCGCTGCTCAGACTATGATTGAGTCTGCGCCACTGACCATCAATCAGCAACTCTAGCGGTAAATACTGCGATTTGTAGTTCATTTTTTCTGAGTGCGGCACCCAATAGCCCAAATAAACAAACTGCAAAGTGCGTGCTTTGGCGAGCTCGATTTGTTTTAAAATGGCGAAAGTCCCCAGTGAGCGTTTGTTTTCATCGGGATCAAAAAACGTATAAACCGCAGATAAACCATCATCTAGAGGATCACAGGTCGAAACACAGATGAGCTGGTCTTCTTTCCACAGTTCTAAGAAAAAGCTCTCGGTACAGCTATGCACGAGGAATTTATCAAACTGATCGCGACTAGGTGGGAACATGTCTCCATCGGCATGGCGTTTAAAGATATAACGCTCGTATAAATCATAATGCTTTTTGGTGGCATCCGCAGTGCGGGTAATTTTTAAAGTGAGGTCTTGATTGCGTTTCCATGCTTTTTTTTGACTGCTATTCATTTTAAATTCGCGTACAGGTACGCGGCTAGATAGGCACTGTCGACACAGATGACACTCTGGGCGGTAGACAAAATCACCACTCCGGCGAAAACCTACGCGAGAAAGTTCGGACAGCGTGACGACATCAATACGATGCGCTGGATCGAGAAACACCATCCGAGCTGACTTTTTTTCTAAATAGCTGCAGTCATGTGGCGGCGTGATGTAATACTGTAAATCATTCAGTAGGGACTTCGGGTGATACGAATTCATGATAAATCCCTCTATTATTCTTTATTCAGTCAGTCGCGCATTTTGCGCTATTGTTTTACTTGAAAATACACCCTCCTGATACATTTTCCAATCGATAGCGGGTTGATTTACAACATCTTGTAACGATTTTAAGTAGGTTTGCCGAGAAAGTGTACAAGCACCAAGGCTTAAAAGATGATCATTGACCAATTGGCAGTCGATCCAAGGTAGCTTATTTTCACGTCCAATCAACATCAGCGTATAAAATGCCATTTTTGAGACATCCGTTTCGGTGCTGAACATGGACTCCCCAAAACAGCCATGTCCAATGCTGACGCCGTATAATCCACCAACCAAGCGTGTTTGATCCCAAACTTCAACGCTATAGCCATAACCAGCATCAAACATTGCACAGTAGCCATCTATAATGTCTTCGCTGATCCACGTGTCATCAGCGTAGCTACGTGGTAGTGAGCAGGCACGGATCACCCGTTCAAAAGCTTGATTGATGGTGATGCGATAATCCTGCTTTTTCATGCTACGAATGAGGGTTTTGCTGGGCTGATAATCCTGCGGACGTATGATGCAACGTGGCTCGGGGCACCACCAGCAAATGGGCTCACCTGTTGAGAACCATGGAAATAAACCATGGGTGTAGGCTTCAAACAGGGTAGAAGGGGAGAGGTCTGCACCGATACAAATTAAGCCTTCACCTTCGGGGTCAACTTCAAGCGGATCGGGAAAGATATACTCAGAAGGCGGTAACTGCTGCATAGTGGTGTGTATACATGATAAAAAATGACTTTAAGATCATACATAAAAAAACCGCCTATGGAAGGCGGTCTTTTTCAAGGCTTAGATTATTCGCCTAAAGCATCCAAATATTTTTCTGCATCTAGCGCAGCCATACAGCCAGAACCTGCTGAAGTGATCGCTTGACGATAAACACTATCAGCAATGTCACCTGCTGCGAATACTCCAGCGACAGAAGCAGCTGTGGCATTACCAGATGTACCGCTTTGAACTTGGATATAGCCATCACGTAAGTTCAATTGACCATCAAACATTGCGCTGTTTGGTTTGTGGCCAATTGCAACAAACAAACCTTGGACATCAATATCTTGTGTAGATTCGTCTTGAGTTGATTTTAAGCGAACTGCGGTTACACCCGTGTTGTCACCTAAAACCTCATCCACTTGGTGATTCCAAATGATGCTGATTTTGCCTTCTTTTTCCTTTTCAAATAAATGATCTTGAAGGATCTTTTCAGAACGCAATGAATCACGACGGTGAACCAAAGTCACATGCGATGCAATGTTAGACAAATATAGTGCTTCTTCAACGGCAGTATTACCGCCACCCACAACCATGACTTTTTGGTTTTTATAGAAGAAACCATCACAGGTTGCACATGCGCTCACGCCTTGGCCCATAAAAGCAGCTTCAGACTCAAGACCTAAGTACTGAGCGGTTGCACCTGTGGCAATAATCAGTGCATCACAAGTGAACTCATCCATGTCACCTTTGAGTACAAAGGGACGTACAGAAAGATCGACTTCATTGATATGATCGTAGATGATTTCAGTACCAAAGCGTTCAGCATGCGCTTGCATACGTTCCATCAGTGCAGGACCTGTTAAGCCTTCAGGGTCACCTGGCCAGTTATCCACTTCAGTCGTTGTCGTTAGCTGACCACCGAGTTGGATACCCGCAATCAATGTAGGCTTTAAGTTGGCACGCGCAGCATATACCGCAGCGCTGTAACCCGCAGGGCCTGAACCGAGAATAATCAAACGTGAGTGACGAGCGCTCATACGTAGAATCCTTTTTTTATTTAGAAATTTGTGGAATTATACGTGAAACTCTATAACAGTTGTGTGAGTTCAATGTCGATATTATTGATCAATCAAATCGATTTGAGCTATATAGAAGAAATATGCGGTGTAGAGCGGGAAAAAGTGGAAAAATCATCTGCTCGCTATACATAAAGCATTTAAGAATAGTGCATCTTTTTATAAAGAAGAGGTGCATAATATGACGTTTATTGTGAAACTTTTGCTTTAGGTTTCGAACAAAAACATTAATGAAGAATTTGTTACAGGACAGTATATGACTGAGGTGTCGGGTGCTTATGCACAGCGCTTATTAATGACATTATTTTTAGTCTCGTTTGGCATTTATTTGTTCCTTGCTACCGTGACCTATACCCCATTTGATCCGGGCTGGATGCATATATCAAGTGATACCTTGCAAGTCTCGAATGCCAGTGGCGTTGCTGGGGCGTGGATTGCTGACTTACTGTTCGGTTTTTTAGGCTGGGCAAGTCTACTTATTCCTGTGTTTTTGTTCATTGAAGCCATTCAAGTCTGGTGGCCGCATAGTTTTTTAAACCGCCCATTTCGTTATGCTGCACAATTCTTTATTTTGCTTGCAACCGCCAGCTTACTGTTCTTGTTTTGGAAAGTTCCAGCGGACACTTTAGACAATGCCTCTGGCGGCATTATTGGTTATGAACTGGGACAAAGTTTGTCGCAGATTTTAACCATTTACGGTGCAACCTTATTTTTGGTCGTGTTTACCGTGGTCTTATTGACCTTGGCTTTCGGTATCAAATGGAACCGTACTTTCGCGACCCTCAAAGCAACTCCTGCATATTTACAAGATTTATTTTACCGCAACGTACCTGAAAGCGAGTCTGCCTTTGATCGTACGACGCCAAGCGTCAAAAAAGAAGTGATTGCAACGGCACCGAAAAAGGGTATTGAAGCAACGGAATTGGTCGAGGCGCCAGTAGCCGTGCAAGAGGCATCAGTTAAAGCACCTCAGCGCGACTATTCAGCAGAGCATTTGTTTAATGACATGGTGGCCAAAGAGCAACGTGTTCAAGAACAACAGGTGGATGTGGATGATGAGGTAGAGCTTGAGCGGACTATAGAAAAAGCGCACCAATTAGAACAAGACAGTCAGCGCGTGGTAGCGACAGGGGAAGTGTGGCGTGCATTAAACTCAGGTGAAGATCAACGTCATAAAAATGATATTGATGCTTTACTTCGTGCTGCCGAAGAAGATCGCCCATTTAGCCCAGAACAACATTTTCAAGCAGGGGTTCAAGATCATACAACCCCAATTGCTGATCCTCATTATTTCCAAGACGATGCCCCTGCACAGAAGAAAAATGTTGATTGGGATGATGATGAAATCTTTGACGAGCTGCTTGCTGCCGTACCCAATGGTAAAACAGCAACGGATGTTCACAGCCCCTTCAATACGCCTGAAACTGTGTCTCATTTACATGTGGTTGAAGATCCAATTGCGGTAGCCGAGGTTGCAACTTTAAGTGCTGCTGCAAGTCCCGTTGCATTACAACCAGCGCCGAGTGGAATTGCAAAAGCACAGCTCGATGAGTTGGATGATTTAGACGAATTCCTTGCTGAAGATTGGTCGGAGCAGAAAGTTGCTGCTTCAGATGTACGGACCAGCAGTAGCTATGCGCAGTCATCTGCTTTTGTACAAGCACCTATTCAGCATCACAATACCGTAAGCACAAGTGCTACAGTGGCTGTAGCCAAAGAAGTTTTGTCCAAAGAAGCGTTTATTGAAGCATGGCAGGACACTGCTGGAAAACCGCAAGAAGAAGACTTCGATTTTGATGCGCCACTGACGGATGCATCAGGCCGTCCAATGTCGTTGTCCATGCAAGTAGCAGAACGTCGTCGTGATTTATCACCGCTGCCAGGATTAGACTTACTGGATGAAGTTGACGTCAATAAAAAAGTCAATTTCACTGCTGAACAGTTAGCGCGTTTATCTGAATTACTTGAAATTAAACTACAAGAGTTCAATGTCAAAGCCAAAGTGGTCGAAGCGCAGCCAGGGCCTGTAGTAACTCGTTTTGAATTGGATTTAGCACCGGGCGTGAAAGCCTCTAAAGTGACCAATATTTCCCGTGACCTTGCGCGTTCAATGTCCATGGCATCTGTACGTGTAGTTGAAGTCATTCCGGGTAAACCGTATATCGGGATTGAAGTGCCGAATAGCACACGTGAAATGGTGCGTTTAATCGAGTTGTTGACCATTCCTGCTTTTACCGATCCGAATAGCATTCTTTCGATGGCAATGGGCAAAGATATTTCCGGGAATCCTGTCATTGCTGACTTAGGTAAAGCCCCGCATATGCTGGTTGCAGGCACCACAGGTTCAGGTAAATCGGTGGCAGTGAACTCGATGATTTTATCGATGTTGTTGAAATATACGCCGAATGAGTTACGTTTAATTTTGATTGACCCGAAACAGTTAGAACTTGCTAACTATAACGATATTCCACATTTGCTCACCCCAGTTGTGACTGATATGAAAGATGCGGTCAGTGCATTGAACTGGTGTGTGAATGAAATGGAACGTCGCTATAAGCTGATGTCTTTCTTAAAAATTCGTAAGCTAGCGGACTATAACCGTAAAGTGGAAGAAGCGATTGCCAATGGCGAAGAGCTGATTGATCCGACCTGGAAAGCAAGTGATTCGGTTGTCGGTGAGCGTGCACCACGTTTGACCCCATTACCATCGATTGTGATTGTGGCGGACGAGTTTGCCGATATGATTATGCAGGTCGGTAAGAAAGCTGAAGAAATGATTACCCGTTTGGCACAAAAGTCACGTGCCGCAGGCATTCACTTGTTACTTGCAACGCAGCGTCCATCGGTCGATGTAATTACGGGTCTGATTAAAGCCAATATCCCAACACGTGTGGCTTTACGCGTGAACTCAAAAATTGACTCACGCACGATTTTGGATGCTGGTGGGGCGGAAGACTTACTGGGTCATGGTGATATGTTGTTCTTAGGCCCGGGTAAAATTGAACCTGAACGTGTACATGGTGCCTTTATTGCCGATGATGAAGTGAACCGCATCTGTGATGCTTGGCGTGAACGTGGCTCGCCAAATTATGTTGATGAAATCTTAACGCCATTTGATGAAGAGCCAAGTTCTCGTGGCTTTGAAGATGGTGATGGCGATCCAAACCGTGATGCACTTTATGACCAGTGCGTATCCTTTGTATTGGAAACACGCAAGGTTTCGGTGTCCTCGCTACAACGTAAGTTTAGTTTGGGCTATAACCGTGCCGCGCGGATTGTCGACCAAATGGAAGAAAATGGGATCGTGAGTGCGCAAGGTGCGAACGGTAAGCGAGAAATTTTAGTTTAAAAGGAAAGCCTGCGGATTGCAGGCTTTTTCTTAATCATTCAGTTTAGGCATCCAGTCATGCAAATTATTGATGCATTAATTCCATTGGTAGTACTCATTGCCATGGGGTATGTATTAAAGCGGTATCGCTTTTTAACGGTGGAATTTTGGCAAGGCGCTGAAAGACTGAATTATTGGATTTTGTTTCCTGTTTTGCTGTTCAGTAGTCTAGCCACCGTTCATTTTAATGTCGGGCAAGTCCTGCCAGCGCTTGCTGTGGTCTTTACTGTGACCTTGCTGATGAGTGTCGTGCTGTGGGTATTAAAAGCGGTGTATGGTACACCTGTGGCGCAATTTGGCGTCTATTTACAGAGTCATATTCGCTTTAATACTTATATTGGTTTGACCAGTATGGCTTTGATTTTTGGTGCTGCGGGGATGCAAGTCTTTGCCATGATTATTGCCTTTGTCATTCCTTTGGTGAATGTACTGTCCGTACTTGGTTTTTCTCAAGGGCAGGGACTGTCTTATAAAAATATTGCGTGGTCGGTTGCGAAAAATCCGCTGATTCTGGCCTGTCTTGTCGGGATTATTTTTAATTTTTCAGGTATGCATTTGCCCGAGAGCATCAGCCAATCTTTAAAGCTGGTAGTAGGGATGAGTCTCCCACTTGGGCTATTGTGTGTGGGCGCAGCACTACAGTTTAATGCGCTAAAATATGCTGGCCGAGCGCTGATTCTGAATACCTTTGGGCGTTTAATCTTGGTGCCTATTTTAGCCTATGTAGGCTGTCTTTTATTTGGTTTAGCAACATTTGAAACCATGATTGTAGTGGTATTCTTCTCGCTCCCAACGGCTTCAGCAGCCTATGTCCTGACCAAATATTTTCAAGGGGACAGTCAACTCATGGCAGCAATCATTAGTTTGCAAACTTTGTGTTTCGGTTTGACTTTTCCACTTTGGATGTGGTTTTTACAGTCATAAAAAATGCCAGTCTCCTAGGAATGAACTGGCATTTGTAGATCATGCGCATTAAGCAGATCTAGGTTTAGGCGAATTTAGCCAAAACCTCTAAGAAGGGAGCTGCTTGACGTGGATAAGCGGCAATCACGTCATGGATACGCTGACCTTCTGGATTGGTGGCATTAATGTCGCGACCATCCGTTTTAAATTGGGTGAGCAGTCGCTCATAATCACTTGGGCGCATGTGTTTAAATGCATGGTACAACACATGAAAATCGCCATTCACACCTTCAGGAGGAAGCTGAGTTAAGTAGGCAAATACACGCTCATCTGACCATTCTTCATTGAACGTTGCTGGCTGAGATAATGCCATAGCAATCTCCTTGCTGGTTTAATCATTAAAAAAGGCAAAATATGGGAGACATAGAAAATACTTTCTTGTGTCTGCGCATATTCTGCCTTGATTCAATTTGCTTGACTAATCAAAAATCAGATTAACGTTCTTCAGGCAAATTGATATTCATTTCAAGCATTTCAATATTCGCTTCAGAACGTACAGCCATTTGAATGTGCTGTTCATCTACACCACGAACATAGCGATTCACCACTTGCATGATTTCTTTCTTCATTTGGTCGATTTTGTCTTGGCTAAGACGTTTACCTAAACCACTTTCAGACGCTACGATGACTTTCAAACGATCTTTTGCTGTTTGAGCACTAGACGGTTTTTCATCATTACTAAAAAGCTTACTCCAAAATCCTGCCATGTCTACGCTCCAAATAGTCGTGCTAACCAGCCTTTAGGCTTCACCGTAATATGACGGTAAGGACGTTCTTCACCTAAGAAACGTGCCACAAGGTCATCATAGGCCTGGCCTGCTGATTCTTCAGTAAAGAGAATCACTGGTTTACCTTCGTTCGATGCTTGTAAAACGCTCTTACATTCAGGAATCACTCCCAAAGTTGGCACACGTAAAATATCTTTAGAAATGTCGTCAATGGTTAACATTTCTTGTTTATCCGCACGTTCAGGGTTGAAGCGTGTGATACACAAGTGTTTACGAATACGACCTTCATTCATTTCAACTTTTTTGGTTTTGCTGTCGAGCATACCAATGATACGGTCAGAGTCACGTACAGATGAAATTTCAGGGTTGGTCACAATAATCGCTTCATCGGCATGGTACATTGCTAAAATTGCACCGCGTTCGATCCCTGCAGGTGAGTCACAAATAATGTAGTCAAACTCTTGTGACAACTCATCCATGACACGTGCTACGCCTTCATCAGTTAAGGCATCTTTATCACGGGTTTGCGACGCAGGTAAAATATATAAATTCTCGATATCTTTATCGCGGATAAGCGCTTGTTGTAATCGAGCTTCGTTATTTAATACATTGACAAAATCATACACAACGCGGCGTTCACAACCCATGATCAAATCAAGGTTACGTAAACCTACGTCAAAATCGATCACAACAGTTTTGTGACCACGTAGGGCTAAACCTGTTGCAAAAGATGCGCTTGTCGTAGTTTTGCCTACGCCACCTTTGCCTGATGTTACGACAACAATTTTCGCCACCGAATCCACTCCTGTTATGGTTTAAATCCCCTTATTTATCATTTGGGGCTTTTGGTGTTTATTTATACATTAAAATTCAAGCGCTTCAAATACAAGCTCTTGTTGATCATTTAAGTAAATATGTGTTGGGCGTTTTAAATGCTGCGCTGGAATATCATCTGCAACACAATAGGTCCCTGCAATTGAAACCAATTCAGCTTCTAAAGCATGACAGAAGATGCGTGCAGCGCTGTTTCCGCCCGCGCCGGCAATGACTCTACCACGAGCACTACCATAAATATGTATATTTCCTGAAGCAATCACTTCCGAGCCACTGTTAATACCTGCGGTAATAATGATATCGCCTTGATTTTGAACCAAGCACTGACCCGTACGTAAAATTTCGTCATGGTATGAAGTTGCATGGCGAATGACAGGTGCTGTCGCAACTGGTGCATTGGTCGAAGCTGTCGCAGCAGGAGCTTCAACCACTTGCTCTTTGGTTGCTTTGACTTCTTGAAGTTGCGAGCTAATGCCATGTCCTTGTGCTGGAATCACAGGGAACTGAATGGCACGGGCTTGTTCAGCCAAAATTCCTTCTTGTACTGCCATCGGCTGTACATCCAGATCCAGCAATAATTGAATCAAGGAAATTAGCTCTTGCTCCACGCTACTTTCCAGAACAACTAACGCTCCAGCAGTCGATGCATTTTGTAATGTTTTACTTAATTGCTGTCGGATTGCATCATGATCATTGGTATCAAGGGTAATGCGAATCGCATTGACCATTCTGCCAGTTATCCGGATATCAGCCATAATTTTTCCTTAAGACTTCTCAGATTTATTTTTTACTAAAGAAGTGATGTTGTAAATAGAGCAAATCCTAGAACAAAATGAAGGATTGCACTAGCTGCGTTTGTAATATTTTTACCTTAATGCTTATTCTTTGGCTTGATCATCTTTTTCAAGCTCTTCTAACCACTGTTTCACCTTAACTTGCTTGCGAATGGCATCCAAACTTTCATAAACAACAGACTCAACCAACTGTTCCAAAGACTGATTGTCGATTTTTAAATCACTGACTTTTTCAGCTATCAAGCGATAGGTAGCATTGGGCTGTGCAGAATTTCCAGTTACCATTGGTTCCAGTAAACCTTGTGTGATGTTTTCACCGAGTCTTTGTCCGATACTTTGAATTTGTTGTTCAATTCTTCCCCCCACAATTGGTATTAAACGTAGTAATTGGGTGAGTTCAGGGGTATCTTCAATCGCACGATTCACAATCAGACCGACATTTTGGGCAATGAAATACTGTCGCTGTTTCAGTTCAGTGGCGAGAGATTCTTGTAAAATTTCAGCCAATGCTTGTGCAAATAAAGCCCGATGATGATCGACGAGGTCATGGATAATTTTTTTATGGGTCGAACTGGTATTTAATTCGTGCTTCACCCCATCCAAGACGGTAATCACGACGCGGTCAGAGAGTTCTTCCATTACCACACGGTAGTAAAATTTGGCTTTGGCTTGTATCGACTCAGGAATCACGTTATAGCCTAATTCATGCAGTCGAAAAGCAATCACCCCTGCACGAAATAATCTTAAAAAACGTAAATGAGGAATAATCGCTAAAATTTCGTACCAATGAATGAAGGGAAAGAAAAACCAGCGACGATGGTGTCGATAAACGATCGCAATGCCCCAACGCACCAATAGTTCAGTAATCAAGAACAGAATAAACCAAGCTTCTGTGGTGATGACCCACGGATGTAAATGCTCACGATAGAAGCTTAAGACACTTTCTAGGTGAATGGCATGAAAAAACCATCCACCAATATTGCTCATGATAAAAAAATTAGCACACAAACAAAACAAGTTAAAAATGATGAGAAACACCATAAAAATGTCATAGATCAAAAACAGTTTGAAATACAAACTTTGTGGATCAACCTGATGATATTTAGACTTTTTGACTTGGTTATTCTGCATCATGCATAGACCCTTACTGGGTTAAATTGGACGTTGAGTATTTGGCTTTCATTTTTTCAATCAATTGGTCTTTTTCAGTCCAAAGTTGATCGACCCACTGTTGGAATTGTTCACGAAAGTCTGCATCGTCTTCATAGTTTCCAGCGAGTACCCATGCAGGAATATCAATTTTACGTAAATTGACCGCAATCCGTGGGACTTCCCCGAGCCAAAATTCGCTATAGCCAGGTGCGCCGTCGGGATAGACAATGGTCATATCTACCAAGGCATCAATGTCATTACCTAAAATACTTAAGGCTAAGGCCAAGCCACCCGCTTTCGGTTTAAGTAAATTTTGGTAAGGCGACTGCTGCTGTGCATGTTTTTCTTGTGTAAAACGCGTGCCTTCCAAATAATTTAACAGGGTGAATGGTTGGCTAAGCAGTTGTTCACAAGATTTGCGTGCCTCTTCCATATCGCGTGTTTTCAACGCAGGGTTTTTCGCAATTTGTTCTTTACTATGCCGCTTCATCATCGGGAAGCCTAGAATTTTAAAGGCTTGGCCGACAAATGGAATAAAAATAAGTTCCCACTTGGTAAAGAAGCGGGTAAGGGGCATACGGGTTAAACCAAAATATTGGTTAACCGTGGTGTCGACCCAACTTTGATGGTTGCAAGTCATCAGGTAACGACCCTGCATACTCAGCTCAAGACCATCATCGACAGAAATGTCCCATTTCGTGTTGGGTAGGACATGATCGATTAAATAATTGTTCACAGCCAGCCAGCTGTTGGTGATTTGAATATTGGTCTCATCCACTTTTTTTGATTTTTTAAACAGTTTGGTCAGGCCAAGCGCGAGCACTGGCGGGCCATGAAAAAAAGTACTGCCTGTAATGACTGAACCAACAGTTAGACCACGGGTGATTTTTTTTAATAAAGGTTGTTTTTGGTTTGGCGATGACATAAAAATAAACCCTAAAATATAATGCGTTTCGCAACTCGTTCTATTTTCTAAAGGTCAATATAGTACGGGATGATCAAATAGAAAAGCACCAAACATTAACTGTGTAGAAATTGTGACGAAGAAAGTCTTGAAAAGGAAATTTTTTATTACATATTGTAAATAAAGGCTTTATTATTAACAAAAAATCAATGGTCTAGATCATCGTTTTACGACAATATTCGTTCTATAAACAAAACACACAAAGAAGGAGGCATGCGATGCGTGCACTAGCAATTTCCGCAGTCGTTGGGGCAATGGTTCTTACAGGTTGTCAAAGCACTGGTAATAACATTGGCGGTGTAGAATACGATAAAGCTGCTCTAGGGACCTTAATTGGTGCTGCTGCAGGTTATGGTGTTTCTAAAGGAAACGCAAACACGAGTCGTCAGAATAACCGTGCTGCAGCGATTGGTGCTGTACTTGGTGGCGCAACTGGTGTTTACCTTGACAACAAAGAGAAGAAACTTCGCCAACAAATGGCGGGGACTGGTGTAGAAGTTAACCGTAATCCAGATGGCTCTGTAGGCTTAATCATGCCGGGTAACATTACTTTTGATACCAACAAATCAAACATCAAGCCGAACTTCTATTCAACTTTAAACAAAGTTGCGCAAACCTTAACTGAAGATAACAAGAGCGGTATTCTTGTAACAGGTTATACAGATAGTACAGGTAATGATTCAATTAACATTCCTCTGTCTCAAGCGCGTGCGCAATCTGTAGCAAGTTACTTGGCATCCCAAGGTGTTTCTACAACACGTATTAATGCACAAGGTCAAGGTTCAGCAAACCCAATCGCCTCTAACGCGACTGCTGAAGGTCGTGAGCAAAACCGTCGTGTAGAAATCAGCATCTACGCAATTCAATAATTTTTATTGAAGACTGAAAAACCACCTTCGGGTGGTTTTTTTATGACTGTTAAAATATGAATTTGCATTATGCATCTGTAGCGGAGATGACTATAATCGAGCTCGGAATGAAATAGAGGAAAGACTATGTCACTGGCAAGTCAGTTAAATGACAAGCAACTTGAAGCCATGAAATATACTCAAGGACCCTTGTTAGTACTTGCAGGGGCTGGTTCAGGTAAAACTTCGGTGATTACCCGTAAGATTGCCTACTTGGTGAAACACTGCGGCATTCCTGCTTATCGTATTACCGCGATGACGTTTACCAACAAAGCAGCACGTGAAATGAAAGAACGTGTTACCAAGTTGCTGTCACGTGAAGAGGCAAAGGGGCTTTCAGTCTCGACCTTCCACACCTTTGGCCTAAACATGCTGCGTTTAGAACTGAAACACACACCATTAAAAAATAATTTTTCTATTTTAGATGCGGACGACTGTAAGCGTATTTTGATGGACTTGATGCACCGTGACAATTTATCCGGTGCGGAAAGTAAAGAGCTGATTGCCAAAGCCATGAAGATGATTTCAGATTGGAAAAACGATCTGATTCCACCTGAGCAAGCACACACCACCTGTGAAACCGCAGAAGATGTTCAGTTTGCGCACTTGTATCAACTGTATGAGCGTAATTTACGTGCCTATAATGCGGTCGATTTTGATGACCTGATCGTGATGCCGACGCGTCTTTTACAAGAAAATGCAGAAGTACGTGAGCGCTGGCAAAATCGCATTCGCTATTTATTGGTCGATGAGTATCAAGACACCAACACCGCACAGTATATTTTGGTGAAATTGCTGGTCGGGGTGATGGGACAGTTCACAGCGGTGGGTGATGATGATCAATCGATCTACGCATGGCGTGGTGCCAAGCCTGAAAATATGGCTTTGCTGAATGAGGATTTTCACAATTTAAAAGTGATTAAACTCGAACAGAACTATCGTTCGACCAGTCGTATTTTGAAAGCGGCCAATACCGTGATTGGTAACAATCCGCATATTTTTGATAAAAAACTGTGGTCAGATAAAGGCCATGGTGAAGTAATTCGAGTGATTACGTGCCGCAATGATGACGATGAGTCAGAACGCGTGGTGAAAGACTTAATTACCCATAAACTGATGAATGGTAAAAATTGGAAAGATTACGCCATTTTGTATCGGGGTAACTTCCAAGCACGTGCATTGGAAACACAACTGCGTCAAATGCAGATTCCGTACAAATTATCAGGCGGTCAGTCGTTCTTCGGACGAGCTGAAATCAAAGACGTGATGAGCTATTTGCGCGTCATTATTAACCCTGAAGATGACAGTGCATTTTTACGGATTATCAATACACCTAAACGTGCCATTGGGCCTGTGACTTTAGAAAAGCTGGGTCTGTTTGCACAAGAAAATCATTTGTCTTTGCTCTCTGCGGCGGGTGATCAGCGTCTCACCATGGTGATTCCTAAAAAAGCCACCACACAGTTGGCTGAGTTTGCAGACTTCATTACCACCTTCACGCGGGAGTTGCTTGAAGATGATGAACCTGTACCAATTATTCGCAAGATGATGGTTGAAGCGGGTTATATCGACTATGTCAAAGAGTCTGCGGCGACGCCTGCGCAGGAAAAAACCAAGCTGGATAATATTGAAGTGCTGTATAGCAGTATTCAAAGTTTGATTAACCGTGCTGAAGATGTTGATGAGAAAAACATTGAAAGTGTAATTCGTAAAATGGTGTTGCTGGATATGTTAGAGCAGCAGCAAGAAGAAGAAGACACTGACAAAGTAAACCTGCTCACGCTGCATGCATCCAAAGGGCTTGAGTTTCCATATGTCTATCTGATTGGTCTTGAAGAAGAATTGCTGCCGCATAAAAACTCGATTGCCGCAGATACGGTTGAGGAAGAGCGTCGCCTGATGTATGTGGGCATTACCCGTGCGCGTCAGGGTTTAACCATCACGCTTGCAGAACAACGTAAGGCAGGCGGTCAAATGAAGCAAATGACACCAAGTCGCTTCTTGGATGAGTTACCGCAAGATGAGTTGGAATGGTTGGGGCGTAAAAAGAAACTGGCGGGCAATGTCGATCCGAAATTACAAGCACAGCATTATTTAGACAATTTACGTGCGTTGATTAAGCGCTAATTATTTTTTGTTTTAGAAATTTATTGTACTAGGAAAAAGAGAATGAAAGTTCAGGTTAAAGTGTTGGATTCACGTTTAGGCAATGAATGGCCAATGCCAACTTATGCGACAACGGGTTCAGCAGGCTTAGACCTTCGTGCATGTGTCGATGCTGCGACCGTCATTGAACCGGGACAAACTGTTTTGGTCAAAACGGGTTTATCTATTTATATTGAAGATCCACACTTTGCAGGTTTAATTTTACCGCGTTCAGGTTTAGGTCATAAGCACGGCATTGTTTTGGGTAACTTGGTGGGTTTAATTGATTCGGACTATCAAGGTGAATTGATGGTGTCAGTTTGGAACCGTAGCCAAACAGCTTTCAGTTTAGAACCAGGTGAACGTCTTGCACAGTATGTACTCGTACCTGTGATTCAAGCACAGTTTGATATTGTAAATGAATTTGAAGCGACAGAACGTGGTGCAGGTGGTTTTGGACATACTGGTCAAAACTAATCTCTCAGTGATAAAGTAAAACAACAAAGCCTCTCCATGAAAGAGGCTTTGTTGTTTTACTGCTGAATGATCATTTTTAGTTCATAAAAAGTTACAACTCTTTTTTGAATCCTTAGTAAAATTAAACGCAGCGTTAAGCATAACAACAAGGACAGCTGAAAGAGCTGTTGATCTGAATAAATTAGAAGTTAGACCTATGGATTTTCAGCCAAAATTTCCTGCACATATATTTCGTGCCTATGACATCCGTGGCAAATTGGATGTCATGAGTGCTGAGCTGATTCGTGCCATTGCACAAGCGCTCGCAACTCAATATTTAAAGACTGGGCAGACACGTTTAGCCATTGGTTATGATGCTAGACAAAGCAGTCCTGCTTTTGCAGAAATTATTTACAAAGAATGTCTTAAACAGGGCTTAGATGCGCAAATCATCGGATGTTGTGCTAGTCCTGTGTTGTATTACACGGCACGCCAGTTTGATGGCAATGGCATTATGGTGACAGCCAGCCACAATCCGAAGTCGGATAATGGGATCAAATGGATTATGCAGGGTGAGCCTCCTTTACCTGAGGCAATCCAACAGGTGGCACGCGATGCAAATGAATATTTTGACAGCCATGCAGAGATGAACTGGCAAACGTTGCCACATCAGATCGTGCCTGAATATTGTCTGGCTTATCAGGGGGCATTGCTCAATGATATACAGCTCATGCCTCAACCGCGACCCTATAAAGTTGTGGTGGATGGTTTATATGGCTCAGCAGGACGTTGTGCCGTCTTGATCTTAAAGAAACTCGGCTCTGAGGTGTATGCTTTACGCTGTGAGGCCAATGGCGAATTTCCTGAACATGCCCCCGATCCCTCTCAAGCCAAACATCTAAATCTGCTACGAAATGCCGTGCAACAGCAGCATGCCGATATCGGTATTGCCTTTGATGGTGATGGTGACCGTGTTGTATTGATTGATGAAAAGGGCGTAATCATTTCAGCAGACCGCTTATTGTCCTTGTTTGCGCATATGTGTTTGGCCGATCATCCTGAGCATGAAGTGGTTTTTGATGTGAAATGTTCCACCATGGTTCGAAATACAGTACTGGCCCATCAGGGTATTCCAAAAATGATTCGCACAGGCAGTTCTTTTTTGCGGAAATATTTGGCGCAATCAGAAGGGCATGCAGTTTTTGGCGGTGAATATGCAGGGCATTATGTGTTTAATGATGGTCGTGGTTTTGGTTATGACGACGGTTTATATGCCGCACTACGTGTGTTGGAATACTTAAGCTTGAAGCAATGTACTTTGTCGGAAGCACTGGCAGACTACCCAGAACGTGCCAGTACAGAGGATATTTATATTAGCACCCATCAGATTTCACCCGCGCTGGTTTTAGCGAATGTGGAAAAACAAAGTCAGCACTTTCAAGCGGAAATGAGTAAAATTGATGGCGTAAGACTTGATTTTGAGGATGGATTTGGCATTATTCGAGCATCGAATACGGGCGAGTATTTTACCGTACGTTTCGACGCGGACAGTGATCAGCGGCTCCATCAAATTCGCCATAACTTTGTGCACATGCTGACGGCAGATTATCCGCAGATTGCACAAGACCTATTAGACGCCCATTAAGGAGAGGCACATGCCACATCAACATACTGGCCTCGACAAAGCACAAGTCCTGACTGAAGCTTTGCCGTACATTCAACGTTTTGCTGGAAAAACGCTAGTAGTGAAATATGGTGGCAATGCAATGACCGATCCTGAGCTTGAGAGCTCGTTTGCACGTGACATCGTTTTGTTAAAAACCGTCGGTTTAAATCCAATCGTGGTGCATGGCGGCGGTCCACAAGTGGATTCGTTTTTAAAGCAATTGGGGCGTGAGTCGGATCGTATTGATGGCATGCGTGTGACCGATCCAGCGACCATGGAAGTGGTTGAAATGGTGTTGGGTGGTAGTGTGAATAAATCCATCGTGAACTTGATTAACCAACATGGCGGTCGTGCCATTGGTTTAACGGGTAAAGATGGTAATTTACTGCGTGCACAAAAGTTACTGATGGAAAAAACTGCGGAAGATGGCACGGTACAAAAAATTGATCTAGGCCTAGTGGGCGAAGTGACCAGTGTTAAAACTGATGTATTGGAAATGTTTACCAGTGGTGATTTTATTCCTGTGATTGCACCCTTAGGTGTGGATGAAGAGGGCAACACCTATAACATCAACGCGGATTTGGTGGCTGGAAAAGTGGCTGAAGCTTTAGGTGCTGAAAAGCTGATTTTGTTGACCAATATTTCAGGTGTTTTAGATGAAAATAAAAACCTGCTCACGGGTCTAACCACCCAAGAAGTTGACCGTCTCATTGAAACGGGCGTGATTTATGGCGGGATGATTCCGAAAGTAGGTTGTGCTCTAGATGCGGTGAAAGGCGGTGTGGTAAGCGCGCATATTGTGGATGGTCGTGTGCCACATGCAACGTTGTTGGAGATTTTCACCGATCATGGTGTCGGTACATTAATTACCAATCGCAGTAATAAACACTAGCATTTTAAAAAAGCCTCTTCGGAGGCTTTTTTTAGGCCGATGCATTTTATAAAAATAGTTTTATGCGTGAATGTGTTCGGGTTATGAAGCATTGTGAATTGCAAGCCAGTCAGGACTCATGCACAATAAAACCATCATAAATAAATATGTTTAAATAAGATCAAGATTATGTGCCAACTGCTCGGAATGAATTGTGCAACACCGACTGATATTACCTTTTCATTTCGAGGCTTTTCACAGCGCGCGGGGATTACTTCAGACCATTGTGACGGTTTCGGGATTGCTTTTTTTGAGGATAAAGCTTGCCGTTTATTCGTTGACAATCAATCTGCAGTTGAGTCACCGATTGCTGAATTAATTCGTAATTATCCAATCAAATCACGCAATGTGATTGCACATATCCGCAAAGCGACGCAGGGAAAAATTAACTTAGAAAACTCACACCCATTTAGTCGTGAGTTATGGGGACGACAGTGGATTTTTGCCCATAATGGCGATTTGCATGACTTTGATCCTGTACTTTCAGGACGCTTTACCCCAGTGGGTAATACCGACAGTGAACGTGCATTTTGCTATTTACTTGATCAGCTGGTGAACAAGTTTGGCTATATCGAGCCAAGTCTAGATCAAGTTTTTGATTTATTAACGGATATTTCTCCACGGATTGCGGAGCATGGCACGTTCAATTTTTGTTTATCGAATGGACAAGCCTTGTTTAGTTATGCCATTACCAAACTGCATTGGTTGGTGCGTGAGTACCCATTTAAACCTGCGCAGCTGATCGACATTGATGTTGAAGTCGATTTTAGTCAAGTGACTACCGCAGAGGATCGCGTGGCCGTGATTACTACCGAACCGTTGACTCAAAATGAAGCGTGGACAGCCTTTGCACCAGGGGAAATGATTTTATTTCAATATGGCAAAGCGATCCGCCACCAAATGACCCATGTGGAACGTTTAATCCGAGAAGCCAAAGATCCGTCTTTAAAACGCGTTACTAAAGCAGATCAATATTAATTTATTTCAAAATGATTAGAATATAAAAGCATGTTGATAATAAAATAAAACATGCTTTTATTTTGATACATACTTATAAAATAATAAAATCGATTAAATAATAACTGATTCTTTTGGTCGGGTTTAAATTTATTTGCTTATTTAAAATAGACACTTAAGTTTAATTTAATGAAAATACTATAAAACCAACCAATTTGATTCACTTTTATTTTTAATTCTAATCGATATGATTAATTCATGTAATTAATCTATTAATTTTTATTGGGTGGTCGGAATGATAATGAAGTGGGTTCCAGAATATAATACTGGTATCGATGTGATTGACGATCAACACCGTCGTATTCTTGATTATATCAATGAAATTGATGCGATTGATGTTAATACTGACCGTGAACGCGTGAAACAGATTTTAGAAAATATTATTGATTACACACAGTCTCACTTTACTTTTGAAGAGTCTCTCCAAGAAGAAGCGGGTTATAAATATCCTGTACCGCACAAACGTGTACATGATTTATTTATTAAAAAAATTGAATCTTATCGTGACCGTTTTGAGTTGGGTCATTCAATCGAAGCTGAACTGCATGAAGTGTTGTCGAAATGGCTGATTAACCATATCCAGCATGATGATGCAGATTATGTCGGTGCCGTAAAAGAAAATATGATGGGCATTATCAAAGAAAAAGAAAAGAAAAAAGGGAAAAATTGGTTTGCTCGTTTCTTTTCATAAGTGAGCCAAACGAGGGATAAAAACAATAAATTTTAATTATATTTAGCGCAGCAAATCATCAGTTTTGATGGTTTGCTTTTTGTTTTTGATTTTCATAAGCGAGCAAGGCAAAATAGCGCAAGACTTATTGAAGGAACGCATCATGCAAGACAATGCTCTGTCACGATGGTTATCGCCGCTGATGGCATTTTGTTTATCATTTATTATCATTGCCACACTTGCACCCTTGGTGGGAATTCAGGTTGAACGTCAGCTCGACTTTTGGTTACTTTGGTTAGTGACCATGGTGATCTTGGCTTTACCTGTGTGTTACTTAGAAATTGCCTTAGCCAAGCGTTCAAAAACCACGGCATTGAATGCTTTGTCGAGTTTGACACGTGATGCCGATGCTTCACAGACGTGGCGTCTTGTGGGATGGCTTGCTGTCGTTTTTATTCCTTTTTTAGCGGGCG
Source organism: Acinetobacter sp. CAU_H_29a_1 (assembly GCF_058599505.1). Taxonomy (NCBI): domain Bacteria; kingdom Pseudomonadati; phylum Pseudomonadota; class Gammaproteobacteria; order Moraxellales; family Moraxellaceae; genus Acinetobacter; species Acinetobacter sp. CAU_H_29a_1. The sequence goes on along the minus strand of NZ_CM178655.1, from coordinate 2,795,462 downwards.
GCATGTTGTCTAATGCTGCGCAACTATTAAATCAATATGCATTGGCCGATATGACATCGTCCGTGATCTTTATTGCTTTGGCTGTGGTTGCCATCGCGTTGTCTTTTGCCCCACGTCTGTTGACCTTAGCGTTAATGGCGGTCGGTGTGCTGATCTCCTTAGTGCTTGCAAACCTTTTTGGTACAGGAACCGCTGAGTGGCAAGTGACACCGGTTGAATTTTCAGAATGGGGCAGTGCAACGGTATTGGCTTTGGTGGCAAGTGGTTTAGGACTCGGCCTGTACTGGCAAAATAGTTTGGTACAAGTTCAGCAGCAAGATGCTGCAAGCAAGACTGTTTTACCGATTTGGATTGCACAAATTTTGGCGGTAGTTGCTTTTGCATTTGTTGCAGTCCAAGCGGCATTACCTGCGTATGCGATTGCTTTAACTGCGGTTGCAGCGGCAGCCGTGCTGTTACAGATGGCACGTGAGCAGTTGGCACAGCGCCAATTAAATATTGTGATTCAGTGGCTCGTGCTGCTGGCTGCAACGTTGGTGTGGTTGATTCCAGCCACTGGCCCGATTTTTAACATCTTACTGATGCTGTGGGGCTTAGTGATTTGTTTGATTTATGCCATTTTTGCTGGTTGGATTATGAAAATTAGCCATTTACGTAAGTCGATGAACTTTAGTAATGAAGCTTTTTATAATATTTGGCGCATTGCCGTGCGTGTGGTATTACCTGTTTCTATCGTATTGGCAATTGTAGCCGTACTTGGAAAACTGATTTAATGCGCATGCTTCAACAAGTCTGGGTTGCTTATGCAACAGCAGACCAGCAGTTTCATATTAGTGTGCCGTTTTCTGAGGGAATGACGGCACAAGATGCGATTCAACTGAGTGGTATAGGCTCGCAGGTTGAATTGCCTGAGCCTTTACAATTGGGCATCTTTGGTGTCCGATTGAAAGACCTTCAACAGGTTTTACAGGCAGGGGATCGTGTTGAAATTTATCGCCCTTTGAGCATTAATCCTAAAGATATTCGAAGGATACGTGCACAAAATAATCCTGTGGGTCGCTTTGCAAAAGGCAATCGCTTAAAACAATCGAAATGATATGAAAAACCCCTCAGTTGAGGGGTTTCTTTTTTAGAATAAGGCTTTATAGTGGGGGCGCGTTTAGAATCGCTTCTTTCGATGCTGGTAAGCCCGGCTGAGATGCAGGAATGGTTTCTAAGCCTTCAATTTTTTGCACAATACCGTTTGGGTCGAAATAGACTTTCAGGTGTTGACCTTGTGCAGCAGGAATCTTGGCTTTTTTAGCATACGTTCCTGGGGTATAATTGTAGATGTAGTCCCAACGTAGCGGATTCATTGGATCTGAAACTGTCGGGCTGCCAAGCAAAAAGCGAACTTGTTGATGGCTCATGCCAACTTGTATTTTTGACGCTTGTGCTTGAGTTAATGGCGTACCTTGAGGAATATCAACTTTATAAACGCCCAAGGTCGAACAGCCTGCGAGCAGTGAAGTGACGAATAACGCCAACATGATTTTTTGCATTTTGCTACACTATCCCAAATTAATTATGATGCAATTGAGCCACGGATAGATCATACTGCATCTACACTTTGTTGCATATTCTAACTTTAAATTTGTTGAGAGACCTTTTTACATGCCAATTTCAAATCAAGATCTACGCAAAGCTGGACTTAAAGTTACACTTCCACGAATTAAAATATTAGAACTATTAGAAAATTCAAAGCAACACCATTTAAGTGCGGAAGATATTTATAAGACTTTACTTGAACAAGGTGAAGATGTCGGTTTAGCAACTGTTTACCGCGTGTTAACGCAGTTTGAAGCAGCGGGTATTATTCAGCGCCATCACTTTGAAAATAACCATTCTGTTTTCGAAATCATGCAAGACGATCATCATGATCATATCGTTTGTCAAAACTGCAACAAAGTGGTTGAATTTAGCAACGAAGTGATTGAGCATGAGCAGCACGAAGTCGCTGAAAAGCATGGTTTTACTTTAACAGGTCACTCACTCAACCTATATGGTTATTGTGATGCTGCTGAGTGCCAAGAAGCACTTCGTAAAAAGTAATAACTTAGATCTAAAAAAGGGCTTCATGAGAAGCCCTTTTTTATTGTTTAAAGAAATGCTTAAGCTTGTCCGTCAAACGTAATATTTGCACTGGCATGCAATAGACGATCACCGCCTTCTTCGGACAACTTGATTTGTAAGCGTAAGTCGTTTGGAGAGTCGGCGTGTTTCAGCGCATCTTTATAGGTAATCTGCTTAGCTTTGTACAAATCGAATAAGGCTTGGCGAATTCAAACATGAGGTGCGACAGTTTGAAAAGTCTTATGATAATCAACAAGCTGAGCAAATTTCTCTAATGGTGTAAGCCAATCTAACGCTTTTCTAGGACGAGTATTCAGTGACATGGCAACTTGATTTAAATAATGCTGATCTGCCTGATTTAAATCAATCCCTTTAGGTAAATATTGCCTAATTAAACCATTCATATTTTCGCATGTGCCTTTTTGCCAGGGTGAATGTGGGTCACAGAAATATACATCTATGCCTAAATCTTCTTCAAGTATTTTATGTTCTGCCATCTCGCGTCCACGGTCATAGGTCAACGTTTTACGCAGTTCTGCAGGTAAATATTTCAGAGCTTCAGTTAAAGCCTTGCGCACTGATTCTGCCTTTGCATCAGGTAATGTTGCCAAGATACAGAGCCGTGTATTTCGTTCAATAAGTGTTGCTATCGAACTTTTATTGTCTTTACCTTTAATTAAATCAGCTTCCCAATGACCCGGTATTTTTCTTTCTTGAACTTCGGCTGGGCGCTCATGAATAGTTTTAATATCCTGTAATATAGAATCTTTTTTAGGTTCACCGTTAGCTTTTCGCTTTTTATTTTCATGACGCAGACAGGATAATAAGTCTTTTTTCAACTCACCCTTTGGTAATGCTCGTATCGTTGAATAAATCGTTGTATGGCTTACATTCATTGTTTGATCCAAATCAGGAAATGTCTTTAAACGCTTTGCTATTTGCTGAGGAGACCATAAACAACGGATCGCTTCAACAATAAATTTCCAGAGGATTGAATCGATTTTGAGTTTTCTGTGACCGCGTCTACGTCTAGCGAAGGTGTTATCAGAAGCATATTGAGCTTGATAAACGTCATTGATGCTATTTCTTTTAAGCTCACGATAGATCGTACTCGGATGTCTTTTAATGAGTTCAGCAAATTTTCTTGGTGAAAAGCCTTCTTTTCTTGACTCAAGCATTAATGCAGTACGATCTTCAAAGTTAAGATGATGGTATGACAATTTTATATACTCCATAAACCCTTTAAATTAATTAGGTGGTTTATGTCGCACTTCAAGTTTTACTCTGCCCTTGGTCAAAGGTTTGCATACCGAGTTCACGAGAACGCTTCATCAGGTCTTTAATTTCATGGATTTCACCTTTACGGATCAAATCGGAAATTAACGGTGAGTTAATCAAAATCTCAATCGCAGCGCGACGTGAATTACCGTCTGGTGTTGGAATCAATTGCTGAGCAACCATCGCTTTAAGGTTTAAAGACAAGTCCATAAACAATTGGCTATGACGGTCTGCTTCAAAAAAGTGAATAATACGGTCGATGGCTTGGTTGGCGTTGTTGGCGTGTAGCGTTGCAAATACCAAGTGACCTGTTTCAGCAAAGGCAATCGCATAATCCATGGTTTCACGGGAACGAATCTCACCAATCAGGATCACATCGGGTGCCTGACGTAAGGTGTTTTTCAGCGCGATTTCAAAAGAGTCCGTATCAATGCCCACTTCACGCTGGGTAATGATACAGCCTGCATGCTCATGAATAAATTCAATTGGGTCTTCAATGGTAATGATATGGCCTTTCGAGTTTTGGTTACGGTAACCAATGATCGAAGCCAAAGAGGTCGATTTACCCGTACCTGTTGCACCCACAAAGATGATGATGCCACGTTTGGTCATGGCCAACTCTTTGAGCACAGGCGGGAGTTTTAACTCGTCCATGGTTGGAATTTGCGTCTCAATCCGACGCAAAACCATACCTGGCATATCACGCTGTTGAAAGGCACTGACACGAAAACGTGCAGTTTTATCCCGATTCATAATCGCGAAGTTGCACTCACGTGTGTCCGCAAATTCTTTACGCTGCTTGTCACTCATAATCGAGTTGAGCAGTTGCCCCGCGACATCACCCGTCAGCTTACCCTTAGCCACAGGCACAATTTGACCGTTAATTTTCATGGAAGGTTCAACATCAGCGGTGATAAATAAATCCGACGCTTTTTGTTGAATCATATAATTGAGTAAGTCGTTAAAGTCCATATCTATACCCCAAATCCATTGTTTTCTTATAAGAAGGTTTCAGGTTGCTTGGCAGCTGTACGCGCAGTCTGTGGGCTGATCACCCCTTTGGTGACCAAGTTTTTCAAACTTTGATCCAGTGTGGTCATACCGTAGTTTGCACCAGTCTGAATAGCAGAATACATCTGTGCCACTTTGTTTTCACGAATTAAGTTACGAATGGCAGGAATACCAATCATGATTTCATGCGCGGCAACACGGCCACCGCCATTTTTCTTGAGTAGGGTTTGAGAAATTACGGCTTGTAGCGATTCAGATAACATGGCACGAACCATGTCTTTTTCTTCAGCAGGGAATACGTCAATCACACGGTCAATGGTTTTTGCCGCAGAGGTGGTATGTAGTGTACCGAAGACCAAGTGACCCGTTTCTGCTGCTGTGAGCGCCAAACGAATAGTTTCAAGGTCACGCATCTCACCCACGAGGATAATATCGGGGTCTTCACGTAGTGCTGAACGCAGTGCTTCGTTAAAACCATGTGTATCACGGTGCACTTCACGTTGGTTGATCAAGCATTTTTTTGACTGGTGTACAAATTCGATTGGGTCTTCAACCGTTAAGATATGGTCATAGCGGTTATCGTTAATATAATCGATCATTGCCGCCAATGTGGTAGATTTACCAGAACCGGTAGGCCCCGTCACTAAAACTAAACCACGTGGCAATTCACATAACTCTTTGAAGGTTTGTCCTAAACCTAAGTCTTCCATGGTCAGGACTTTAGACGGAATGGTACGGAATACTGCACCTGCACCGCGGTTTTGGTTGAATGCGTTCACACGAAAGCGAGCAATGCTTGGAACTTCAAAGGAAAAGTCCGTTTCTAATTTTTCTTCGAAATCACGACGTTGTTTGTCATTCATGATGTCATACACCAATTTGTGCACTTCTTTGTGTTCTAAAGCTGGTAAATTGATACGACGAACTTCACCATCGACACGAATCATCGGTGGCATACCTGCAGATAAGTGTAAATCTGATGCCCCGTTCTTAGCCGAAAAGGCTAGTAATTCTGTGATATCCATTATTTCCCCGAGTTCATTTAAATGCTAATTATTTTGATAGAATAATAAGGCTTTCAATCAACTTAACCAACAGTTTGTTGAAAGGCAAAGCAAAAAAGATGACCGAAATGAGACCCTCGTCAATGAATATCTTGCAAAATTCACGTCAATACGTGTTATCCCAAATTAAACAGGCCTGCGAAATTTCAGGGCGTGACGTGGAGTCTGTAGAACTTTTGGCGGTTTCTAAAACACATCCGAGCGAAGTGTTACGAGACATGTACGCTTGTGGTCAACGCGCCTTTGGTGAGAACTACCTACAAGAGGCTTTGCAGAAGATAGAGGCGCTACAAGATTTAGAGATCGAATGGCATTTTATTGGGCATGTACAACGCAATAAAACCAAACATTTGGCTGAAAAATTTGCATGGGTGCATGGAGTTGATCGTTTAATTATTGCAGAGCGTTTATCGGCGCAGCGTCTGATAACACAACCACCATTAAATCTTTGTCTACAGGTCAATATCGATGCTCAAGACAGCAAAGATGGCTGCCAACCTGACGAGGTTGCTGAGTTGGTAAAAAGTATCAGTCAGTTGCCTCACATCAAGCTGCGTGGTTTGATGGTGATTCCTGCACCGAACAATACCCAAGCCTTTAAGGCCGCGAAAGTGTTATTTGACCAAGTGAAAGAGCTGCATGTACATCCTGAAGACTGGGATACCTTAAGCATGGGCATGTCAGGCGATATGGTCGATGCGATTGCAGCTGGGTCGACTATGGTTCGCGTTGGAACTGCCTTGTTCGGAGCGAGAGATTATTCACAGCATTAAGTCTAAATAGGGCATCTTGTGCTTAAAGGCAGTGAGAAGCGCTTAACTTACAATTATATAAAACTAATAGGCTGCTGAAAAAATAGGCTTAATTTAAACTCATGAATTGAACCGTCTATAGATTAGACAGATGAACAATGATTGCCTGACAACGATAAAAATTGCATTTAGGATGAGGCCAAAATGAAAAAACTCTATTTATTTATCTCCCTGCTTTTGAGCTTATTTGTGGCAGCTTGTAGTAGTACAAATACCAAAATGAGTGAGATGAGTGCGGAATCTACGGTTCAGAATGCTCAGGTCGCTAAAAGTGAAAAATTAGGCACCAAGTGGGGTGATGAGATTAGTTCAAACGTCACGGAAGTCAATTTAAAACGCTTATCCAGTAGCCCAATTGCTGAATCACAAGTTCGCTATGCCAGCAAAAAATATGTGGGTAAGGCCGTGAACAGTCTGTCATTGGCCGCTGGAAAGATCAGTTTTTCGATTGTAGATGATGCGCAGCGTCCACTGCCTTTATTCCGAGATGGTCAGCAGTATTATTTATCTGGTAAAGATGGACAAAGTTATCAACTCAAATACCAAAACCATAGCAATAGCACGTTTGAAGTGGTTGCCAGTGTCGATGGTTTAGATGTTATTGATGGACGTGCAGCATCACGTAGCAATTCAGGTTATGTGCTTCGTCCACAGGGGGAGTTGATTGTTGAAGGCTTCCGTAAGAGTGACTCTGCGGTGGCATCTTTTACCTTTAGTCGACCGGAAGATGCCTATGCTGCAAACTCAGATCATGGTTCCATCCAAAATACAGGTGTGATTGGTACTGTGATTTACCCGCTACAGTCTGTGGCGACTACAGACAAAGCAGTAGATGCATCTAAATATGCGCCTCCACCAAAAGCATTCCCAGCGGATTAAAGCATTCGTTTGGATCTCACAGGGAGCACTTACATTAAGTAAGATGCTCCCTTTATTTTTAACTGAGAGATGGTGTCTTAAAACAAATCCAACTTTGACTTTCAAAAATCTAAAATTATCCCACTACCTCAATGGTACTGGCACCTGCGCCCAAAGCTTTGACTTGGATTTGCACAGGAATACGCTCATGCATTTCTTGGATGTGTGAAATCAGCACCACTTTACGACCTTGATTCTGTAATTGGTCGAGAGCATTCATGACCATGTGCAGGGACGATGCATCTAAAGTTCCAAAGCCTTCATCAATAAATAGAGATTCGATTTTCATTGACCCTGAGGCCATATTGGCAATGGCAAGAGATAGGGCAAGGGCAGTCAGGAAAGACTCGCCCCCAGAAAGTGATGCAACGGAGCGGGTCTCTCCATCCATATCATGATCAATAATAGCTAGACTCAGCGAATGCTCTAAACGCTTTAAGGTATAACGCTGTGAGAGTTGGTTGAGCTGTTGGTTGGCATGTTCCAGTAAAATATCGAGATTATATTGCTGCGCATAATCACGGAATTTTTTGCCAGTGGCATCTCCCATGAGGCCTGAAATTTTCCCCCAACGGTGTTCTTCCTGTTGTATGGCTTGAATCTGATCTGCAAATTGCTTTTGTTTTGCGACATTTTGCTGATGCAACTCAAGTTTAAGTTTGAGCTGATCGCGTATTTCAAGTTGTGTTTGCAGTGCTGTTTGATGCTCCTGCATTTGCTGTTGTAACTGTGCTGGGTCAATTTCAGGTTGATGGCCCAGATGTTCACTCAACTGCTCTTGCATGGTTTTCAATGCAGCATGTGCTTCATTTACTAGGCGTTCTGCATGCTGTAATTTCTGACGGATGTGTTGTTCCTGAGCCGAGCTAATTTGAGCCAGTGCATCTAAATCAGGCTTATGGAAATCAGGGTGCGCATTGAGCCAGTGTTGAAGGGTATTTTCTACTTGATTGGCACTGGTCTGATTCTGCTGCAACTGTGCTTTAAGCTGTTCTAGCTGATTTTTTTCCTGTTCGAATTGATGGCGCAATTGCTCAAAATGCTGTTTCAGCTGTTGATAATGGCTTTGCGTCTGCTGGCGATGTTGATCGTGCTGGATGAGCCACTCATTGGCTTTGATTTCAGTTAAGCCTGTCATTTGTTGGATTAATTGATTGGCTATTTCTGTATTTTGCTGTCCTCTTTGTTTGATCTCACTGAGCTGCTTGTTGGTTTCAGCGATGTGCCTACTGGTATTTTCGATATTCAGTTGATTGGTCTTGAACTGTTGCGTGGTTTGTTCGCGTTGCTGACGCCCTTGTTCCAACTGTTCCAGTTGTTGTGAACGGGTATTTAGACGTATCAAGATTTGCTGAGCGGTTTGGGGGGGCTGCTGTTGCCAAGCTGTTTTCTCAGCCTCAGAGAAGCACTGCACGATATGCTGAACTTGGTTGTGCAAACCGTTCGCTGTTTGTAGTAAATGTTCAATTTTTTGAATGTCTTGGATGCATTGTTGCTGGATTTTAATATTGTGTTGGAACTGCTCAGACTGTTGTTTGAGTTGTTGCAAATCCGAGTGATATTGCTCAGCCATTTGCATGAACTGAGTCTTCAACTCCGATGCTGTTAGGGTGAAGTCGAGCGCTATATTTGTCGTTTGACTGTGCTCGATTAACACGTGTTGCAAAGTACTAATTTTTTCAGAAAGTTGCTGAATTAAAGTTTGCCGTTGTTCTATTGCAGTATTCAGTTTAGTCAGCTGCTGCTGGGCGTATTGCCAGCCATCAAAGCAATTTTGTTCTTTCAGTGTTGCCTGTTGCTCCTGCTGTTGTTGAAGCTCAAACAGGGCCTTGGAGAGCGCAGTATCTTCCACTTTATAAGGATGTGAGGTACTGCCACAGACTAAACAGGGTTCGCCGTCTTGGAGTGCCGAGCGTAAATCTTCGATATTTTTAGCATGTAAAAGTCGTTGCTGTTGCAACACCTGTTGTAGCTGGATGCGTTCACTTTTGGCAGATTGAAAGGCTTGTTCTGCTTGTCGGCTATTGTGCTGCACGGCTTGAAGCTGTGTATTGGCATTGTCGAGCAGTACTTGCTGTTCTGTAGATTCAGCTTGTAGGTCAAAAAACTGCTGAATTTTCTGCTGAATCAGCTCGAATTGACTGAGCTGATTAATTTTCAACTCACGTTGTTGTTGTGTCTGCGCAATTTTGACTTCAAGTTGTTCGATCGTCCCGAACTGTTGAATCGACTGCTGTAATTGTTGTTTTTCTGATGCTAGCCGATGTTCCGCTTGAGCACGAGGCCCGAGTTGATGTTCAATTTTTTGATATTGATGAATGAACTGTTCTAGCTGTTGAGTATGGGCGCTGAGACCTTTGTCTAAGTTTACAAACTGTTGTGAGCTTTCCAGTTGCTGCTTACACTCGGTTTGCTGTCGATCAATATGTTGAATCAGCTGTTCAAGCTTTTGTTGTTGCTGAGTTAGGGGCAGCTTAGACTGCTCTAAAGCCTGCAATTTTTCCTGAACTTTCTTAAACTCAGCCCCAATAAAATCACGTTCTTGAATACATTTACGCACCTCATTCAATGCATCATGATGGGTACTTTCAAACTGTTGTAGTTCATTCACTGCTATTTCAGCTTGAGTAAATTGGGCTTTTTCACTTTCAAATTTAAGCTGTAAATGATCGAACAGTTGTTGCTGTTGTTGAATACGGGGCGTCAGTTGCTGCACCGTTTGCTGTAATTGTTGTTGTTGGAATACTACAGCACGAATTTCTGAAAAGATCTCCAAACGAGCCAAGTGTTCACGCTCAGGAGCTAAATCTTGTTGTAACTTGCTTTGCGTATTGAAGAGTTGTTGTTTGCTAATGATTTCACTGTCGAGTTTATGTTTGCGTTCGAACCATTGTTGTTGTTTTTCCAATTGCGACTTTTGAGCTTCAAGCTGTTTATAATCCCTGTCGCACTGCTGAAACTCTGTCGATAATGCAGTGACTTGTTCATCGGTTAACAGTTCAATATGACCCAGTACATTTTCCAGTTCTTTGCGCTGCGTGGCGACAGATTTGGTTTTTTCATATGCCAATTGACCAATTTTCCCAAAAATAGCGGAATTGGTCAGATATTCCAGCAATTCGCCGCGTTCATTGTCCCGTGCTTTTAAAAAAACAGTGACCTCAGATTGGGCCAATAAAACGGCACGAGTAAATTGTTCAAAACTGAGTTGAGTGATGCGTTTAATATTTTCATCGACGGCTTTGGCTTTATCCGCAACCACAACACCATCGGTGACACATTTTAAAGAGCGCTGCACACTTTGCAGTTTTCCGTCTGCTTTTTCCCGTGAACGTTTTAATTCCCAACGCGCGATATAGCGCTTTTGGTCTTGTGCAATAAAGCATAGCTCGGCATAGCCATGTGCAGTGCCACGACGCAGTACGGTCAAGGGGGAGTTGGTAAGTAGCTCTGAGCCATCGACATCTTGAAGTTTGCCATCACTGTCTTTTAGCCGTGGAATACGGTTAAACAATGCCAAGCACATGGCATCTAAAATGGTGGATTTACCTGCACCTGTTTTCCCTACAATGGCAATCAGACCTGCACTGGCTAAGGGATCACTTTCAAAATCAATCAAATGTTCGCCAGAAAGTGAAGCAAGGTTCTTAATTCGAATCGATAAAATATTCATACTAAACCTTTAAGCCTCGTGTTCATCTGCAAGGGATTGTTCTGCTTCACGCATTAAGCTCATAAAATCGTTCAACACTTCTGCATCATTGTGATAACCCTGTTTTTCCCAAATTTGCTGAAACAGTTTTTCTGGTGTAGGCGGTTCTAAACTTACTTTAGCGGGTGCATTGGGGTCTTGCTCAGTCGCTAAATATTGACGTGAAATACGGACTAAACGATAACGGTCTTTGGGTAGAGCCTCTTCGAATTGTTGTCTTAAATTGGGCTGCGGTGGAACAGTAGTATGGTATTCAATATCGACATATTCACGTTGATCAATCTCTGGGATGGCACCTTGAGGCAGTGCTTGCAGCTTTTCCAGTACTTCATTGAGTTCACCGCGTATTTTATGCAGTTGAATACTTCGTGGTATTGCTAAAACATTCAATTGAAAACGGGATGAATCGTTTTGTGTGGGATCAAGTGTCACTTCAACAATTTGATGTTTATAGTTAATTTCACTAAAAGATAGTGGAATCGGGGAGCCACTATAGCGGATATGCTCTTCACCGACTTTTTGAGGTTTATGCAAATGCCCGAGTGCCACATAGTCAATGATTTCATCAAATAATGTCGTGGAGAGTGCTTCTTCATTCCCAATTACTATAGGACGCTCAGAGTCAGAGGTTTCGCCGCCTTGCATATGTGCATGAGACATTAAAATCAGGGCTTGATCTGCTGTTTTGCGGGCTTTGGCCTCAGCAATCAGTTGTTGATGCAAATAGGCAATCGCATTTTGGCTATTGGTGGTGTGTTCATTAAAGCCTGTAATTTCAGCAGGACGTAAAAAGGGCAGGCTCAGACACCATGCCACAGTATTTTGTTGCTCATCTAAAATTGGCACCAATAAATGCTCAAGATCGATCTGCTGTTGGCTATTTTTATGAATCACTCCCACGGCTTTGGCATTGTATTTGGCCAGTAACGGTTCAACTTGTTCAATTCGGTAGCCTGAGTCGTGGTTGCCTGCAATCATCAGGGTTTGCATATGCGGTGCACGTGCATGCGCATCTGCTAAGAACTGATAGAGTTGCTTTTGTGCGGACGATGCAGGGTTGATGACATCGAAAATGTCTCCTGCAATCAAAAGCGCATTTGGCTGTCTTGCACTGATTTGTTCCAGTAACCATGCTAAAAACTGTTCATGTTCATACTGACGGGAATGGTTATAAAAAAACTGTCCCAAATGCCAATCAGATGTATGAAAAAAACGAACAGCCATAGATACCCCAAGCTCAAAGCGCAATAGAGCTATAAGCTAACATAAATCAAAATTATGCGATGGATAATTGTCGCTACGACGACAATCTTTGACCTGATAGTTGAGTGCCTATTTTTAAGTTGAATTGCACAGAAAAACTATTGAGCGATTATGTGAAAAAGAATGTGATGGGTTTATTTGATTAACACCATAGTAAAAAGATAAATTTTGATTAAAAAATGTTCTTTTAATGGGGTATTATGTAATTCTGTGAAATTGTATATCGTGTCGAAGTCGTAAATGAAATGTGAACATCGATCACGGATTCAATTTTGAGACTTTATAAGAATGATTTATGCAGAATGTCTAAAAAATAAGTTATGCCTTGAATAGGACAAGGTATAAGGAGAACATAACTATGTCTGATTCTATTTTCAGTTCGCCCCGTATTGTTAATGATCTGGTGTATAAGACGCTGATTGAATCAACACTTGCTATTCCTTGGAGTATTGATTGGGGTACCAAAAAGTTTAGTTATATTGGCCCACAAATTGAAAAAGTGCTGGGTTGGAAGCAAGACTCGTGGAGAACAGTCGAAGATTGGGCGATGCGAATGCATGAAAATGATCGTGCATGGGTGGTTGATTTTTGTGTGGCGCAGTCGATTTCTGGGGTTGATCATGAGGCGGATTATCGCGCACTGACCATAAATGGAGAATATATTTGGATTCGCGATGTGGTGCATGTAGTGCGCAAACCCAATGGGGAAGTCGATAGTTTGGTTGGATTTATGTTCGATATTTCGGAGCGTAAAAAACAGGAACAAGAGTTAGAAATACTGAAAAAACAACTGGAAGAATATTCGTATCAAGACGGTCTGACGGAGATTGCCAACCGTCGCTTCTTTGAAGATAGCTACCAACGTGAGTGGCTCAATGCCCAGCGTGAACAGCAACCTTTGACCCTCATGTTATTGGATATCGATTATTTTAAACAATACAACGATCATAATGGTCATCTTCTCGGTGATGCTTGTCTGAAACAAATTGCACAAATACTGAAAAAAAGTGTCTCAAGACCACGTGATTTGGTCGCACGTTTTGGCGGGGAAGAGTTTATTTTGATATTGCCTGATACAACACAAGCGTCTGCAATTGAAGTGGTGGAGCGTATTTTACAGAGTATCCGTACCGCTGATATTTGCCATAGTACATCACCATTGGATCAGCGTTTATCGGTCAGTTTAGGGGTGAAGACCATTATCCCAACGCAAAAAAATGACAAAATGGCCTTTTTAAAAGAGGTCGATCAGAATCTTTATTTGGCCAAAGAGCGGGGACGTAATGGTTATGTCATTCAGGATGCAGAAGACGTCCAGCACTTAAACTCATATTAACTTTTAAGGGCTTCTTGATCTATTGAGGTGAGGGAGCACTGAAAAATCAGTCCTCAAAAAAATAAAGACCGACGATTCGAGTGATGATGAAATCGTCGGTCAAAGAAAACTGCTTCACGCTTAAATGTCGGCTGCTGACAACATTTAAATTTGGAGCCAATCTTATTGCTCTAGGAAAGGTCACCGTACGTATTGTGGATGCCGGTACAATGTTGACGGTTGCTGCGACCTTGTACCCTATTTAACGCACATCAACTTCGATTGGTTGACATGAAAATGAAAAAAAACTGAATTTTTTTTATAATGATTTTTTGGCTGGGTTTAAAGTAGCGCTATGATTTCGCTAACACGATATTTTCTCTGGTTTTTTTTCATATGTTTTGTCTTTAGTTGTGTCTGTGGTGTACTCGCTGCTCTACTTCCGACAGGGATGGGAGCGGTATTAACGGCTGTACCTTATTTGGTGGCCATGATTTGGGTTTTACTTAAATTTATTAAGCAACAACGCCGTGCGCCAACCCAAGTAGAACGGAAAAAATTCACTTTAGGTTTTAGTTTGATTTTTTGGAGCTATAACTTTGCCTTTCTCATGTTAGGTTTATTTATCTTTGCGCAGGGAGATGCTGAAGTTTGGCAAAACTTTATGCTCTACGTCCAACAACCGCAATTTATCAGTATGGTGGTGATTCTGATTTTATTGATCGCGATTCCCCTGTATCTGCTGACGTACTGGTTTTATGGCAAACAAGCAGAGCGTATGGCAGCAAAAATAATCGATTAATCGTAAAGCTTTCTTCTAAATGCTATAGTTGATCAAAAGCATCATTTGAGATCACGCTATGCAAAAAGAACGTGTATTGGTGACAGGAGCAAGTGGTTTTATTGGTTCAAACTTGCTCGATTATTTATTAGAAAAAGATTATGAAGTGATCGGCTTAAGTCGACAGAAAAATTTGCCTAAAATTCACCCACATTTAACTTGGATTCGAGCTTTAGAAGAACTCAAGCATGATCGCATTGATTATGTGGTGAATTTGGCTGGGGAAAGTATTGCTCAGGGGCGTTGGACAGATGCCCGCAAACAAAAGCTGATCGCCAGTCGCGTTGAAATGACGACGATGCTCTATCAATATCTCGCTAAAAGAAAGATCAAACCGAAATGTATTATTTCAGGTTCAGCGGTGGGCTATTATGGTATCGATCCGACTGAACAATGGACAGAGTGTTGTAATGAGCAGTCAGCGCCGCAGTCTATTTTTATGTCAGAGTTGTGTCAAAAATGGGAACAATCTGCACGGCAAGACACATCGCAAAATACCAAAATTATCCGTTTAGGTGTGGTCTTTGGACGTGGGGCTGGCATTTTGCCGCAAATGTTGTTTCCGATCAAAATGAACTTATGTGGACGTATTGGTTTGGGGCGGCAACCTGTGGTGTGGGTGCATATTCAAGATGTACTGCGAGCGATTGAGTTTCTAATGTTGCATGAAACCACTGCACAAGTCTTTAATGTCGTCAGTCCAGAAAAAGTTACCCAGTCAGCATTTGCACAAACTGCAGCGCAAATTCTAAAACGTAGACCTGTACTTTCTTTACCCGCTTTTGTGTTGAAATTACTTTTAGGCGAGCAGTCTCAACTGGTGTTGAATGGTCAATTTATTCGCCCCGAAGCATTGAAAGCACAGGGATTTGAGTTTAAGTATCAGACTTTAAAAGAAGGATTGCTTCATCTCATTCAGCCCAAAGCCTGATTGTGGCGAAGCATCATCACGCAAAATGTGCTAAACGTTCTGGAGTATAGGCAGTCGCATCAACCGTTAAGTTTTGGCCTAACATCAATTCTCGTAGCAGTCGTGCAGATGCAGGCCCCATACATAGACCATTTCTATAGTGACCGAAGTTTGCCCAGAGATTGGCTATTTCAGGAAATGCTCCGATATAAGGGACGCCCGTTGGCGAACTTGGGCGTAGACCTGCCCAATGCTTCACAATTGGGAAATCGGCCAGTTCGGGCACCATGTCCAAACAGGCTTTATAAATATTTTGCTGGGTCTGTAGTGAAGGGCGTTGGTCAAAACCGACATCCGCCATGCTTGAACCACAAACGATATGACCGTCCAAACGTGGAATTAAATACATAACTTGATTCATACACATGGTTGGTAGCCAGTTTTCCGGGGTTTTAAACAGTAACATTTGCCCTTGTACGGGGTTCACTGGAATGCTGCACTGGAGTTGTTCGGACCAATGCTGTGACCATGCGCCTGTTGCAATCACTACATGATCTGCATGGTAGCTTTGTCCATCGGCAGTTTTTATCCCTTGAACTTTCTGATTGAGCATGTCAAAGGTATGTACCCACGCTTGCTCATGAAAGGTGACTTGTGGCTGCCGTTTGAGATATTCCACAATCGACTTGAGCAGTCGAGGATTACGGACATTGGCTAACTGTGGAAAATGGATAGCTTTTTGAAAGCGCGAAGAAATGCGCGGATTGACCTGTTCCAGTTGTTCGCGTTGCAAAAGTTCACAATGCTGCATCGGTTCTTGATGTTGGTTTTTATAATTTAGGCCAATGTCAAAATCAGCTTCATCAAAAATCAGCATACCTGTTTCGTGGATTTCAAAATCTATCCCCGAAACCGGACTAATTTTTTCATTCCATGCTTGATACATGCTTTTGCCATATTTGGCGAGGTCATTGACACTTTGTGCATAGCGCCATGGGTACATCGGGGAGAGAATCCCTCCACCTGCCCATGAAGCCGCTTGTCCCGCTTGCTGTTGGTCAAAAATCTCAACCGAACAACCGTGTTCAATCAGCTCAAGCGCTGTCAGTAAACCACTGATTCCTGCACCAATGATGGCAATATGCATTGAAATTCAATCCTTCTAAACAGGCTGTTACTTCATGTCTTTTAGTTTCAGTGCAGCTTCTTCTGCAAAATAGGTCCAGATACCATCTGCACCCGCGCGGCGACAGCTCATCAGTGATTCAATAATCACGCTGTCCGATAACCAGCCGTTTTGGATGGCCGCTGCGAGCATGGCATATTCGCCACTGACTTGGTAAACGAAAGTCGGCACACCGAAGTTATCTTTGACTTCACGGACAATGTCCAAATACGGCATACCCGGTTTCACAATCACCATGTCAGCCCCTTCTTGAATATCGAGGGCAATTTCATGTAATGCTTCTGCGCGGTTGCCGACATCCATTTGATAGTTGTATTTGTTGCCACCTTTAAGGTTGCTGGATGAACCGACCGCATCACGGAAAGGGCCATAGAAGCTCGACGCGTATTTTGCTGAATAGGCCATGATTGAGGTGTAGATATGACCATTGGCTTCAAAGGCTTGACGAATCGCCCCGATACGACCATCCATCATGTCACTTGGCGCAAAAATATCTGCTCCAGCTTCAGCGTGGCTTAACCCTTGTTTGATCAGTGCTTCAACGGTTTCGTCATTGAGTACATAACCTGTTTCATCAATGATACCGTCTTGACCATGCGTAGTATACGGGTCAAGTGCGCCATCGGTAATCAGCACCATTTCAGGTAATTCTTTTTTGAGCAGACGTAGCGTGTTTTGAACCACACCATCTTCACGCCATGCTGCTTCGGCACTTAAGCTTTTATCTTCTTGGGGAGTAACTGGAAATAACGCCAGTTTCGATACGCCAAGTTCAAGTAAACGTTCTGCTTTTTTTAAGAGTAAGTCCGCAGATAGGCGTTGCACCTTCGGCATACTGGGGATGTCTTGCGTCTGGTTCTGTCCCGGCAGTACAAATACTGGATAGATAAGATGATCTGTCGTTAAATGGGTCTCGCGAACCATAGAGCGCAGATGTTCATTTTTACGAATACGACGCATGCGAGTAGCGGGGAAGGCGGGACGATTGAACGTATAGGTCATACAAATCTCGATAATCGGTATTAAACTAGGTCAGTATTGTAGACCTATCTTATGGCTTTGGGCACATATTGACGGGTTTTTATTGTTTTAAGAGTGAAGCAGATTGTTATGAGTAGTGGTGAAAAAAGCTGGACGGGCAGCATACACTTAGGAGCAAAAGTGGATATTGATGTGGTTTTTGAGCAGTTGGTTAAGGCTTTTAATGCGTCGCCATTTTTTAAGCACAACACCATGACTATGCGAGTCGTTGACGGGCAAATTGAAGCCTATATCGATATGCAAGATTACTTAATTGGCAATGTTGCGTTCCAAATTTTACATGGTGGCGTGGCTGCAACGGTTTTGGACAGTATTGGTGGCATTGTAGCGATGGGGGAACTGTATAAAAAAGCGGAACCTGACACGATTGCGGACACCATTAAAAAAGTATCCCGTTTAGCTACAGTGGATATGCGGGTCGATTATCTCGCGCCGGGACGGGGAAAGTACTTTATTGCCCGTGCTGAAACCCTAAGATTAGGGCGTAAAGGCTGTACCATGCGCATGACCATGGTCAATGATGAAGGCAAATCGATTGCCACAGCTATTGCTTCTTATGCTTATTAGTTTTAAATTAATTAAGTATTTAATATTCAAGTGAAATTTATAGCATCTAATAGGAAGTTGGATGCTAAAAACTAAAATAGACTGAGCAGTTACAATTTATTTTCTCAAAATGTGATTATTTGCTCTTAGAATGCATCAAATTTTATTGTGACTTTCTCATCGACACCAATGCAGACAATACTTGTCTGATGTCCCTTTCGCAGGGATGATGCCGGCTGACCAAGTCTGTTAGATTTAGGAAAAATCAATGACAGATGCCTCAAATACACTGCCAGATACTGATCCAGCCGATCAAATCAATGATCAAGCACTGAAAGCCAAACGTAAGAAAAGCTTAGGTTTCGTGGCTATGATCCTGATCATTGCTGCCATTTTATTCTTGATTTGGAAACTGTTCTTTAACCATTCGGTTTCAACTGATAATGCTTATGTGGGCGCAGAAACGGCCTCGATTACCTCTATGGTGACAGGCCAAGTTGAAAAAGTGTTGGTCAGTGACACGCAAACTGTAAAGCAAGGCGATGTGTTGGTTTTGGTCGATCATCGTGATGCTGAAATTGCTGTAGCCCAAGCTCAGGCCGAATTACTTAAAGCGCAGCGCCAGTATAAACAAAGTGCGGCCAACAGTAGCTCTCTAAACTCGCAAGTCTTTGTAAGTGATGACGCCATTCATAGTGCTGAAGCACAAGTGGCTAAAGCCAAAGCGGAGTTGGATAAAGCGCAAGATGATTTGAACCGTCGTCAGCAGTTGAGTGCGACAGGCGCGATTTCTAAAGAAGAATTAAGCACGGCACAAGCTGCTTTAAATAATGCGCAAGCAGGCTATAACTTGGCGCAAGCGGGTTTGGCGCAGGCTAAATCCAGTCAGAAAGCTGCACAAAGCAATTTGGCTGCAAATGAAGCCTTAATTAAAGGCAGCAATGAAAATTCGACCCCCGATGTTTTGGTTGCTCAAGCAAAACTAAAACAAGCTTTACTTGATTTAGAGCGTACTGAAATTAAAGCACCATTTGATGGGGTGGTGACGAGCCGAAAAATTCAAGTTGGACAGCGTGTCGCACCGGGTTCGGTGCTCATGGTGGTGGTGCCAATTTCACAGTTATATGTCGACGCGAACTTTAAAGAAAGCCAGCTTGAAAATGTACGCCCCGGTCAAAAGGCCGTTTTAACCTCAGACCTCTATGGCGACTCAGTTGAGTTCCATGGCATGGTCTTGGGCTTTTCCGGTGGAACAGGTTCTGCCTTCGCGCTGATTCCTGCACAAAATGCCACCGGTAACTGGATTAAAGTGGTACAGCGTTTGCCTGTACGTATTCAACTTGACCCGAAAGAGTTGGCTGAACATCCTTTACGTGTTGGCTTGTCGATGGAAGCTCAAATCGATTTGAAATCGAAGTAGTTGCGCATGAATAGCTACGTTCCCTATGGTGACTTAAAGGGTGGTCGCCTGATGCTGGCGGCTTTCGTCCTTGCTTTGGCCAACTTTATGGTCGTGCTGGACATGACCATTGCCAATGTTTCTGTGCCTCATATTACGGGAAGCCTTGCAGTATCGAGTTCGCAAGGGACATGGGTGATTACCTCTTATGCTGTGGCTGAAGCGATTTGTGTCCCTTTAACAGGCTGGCTCGCAGGTCGTTTTGGTGGCGTGAGGGTTTTTACCTTAAGTCTGATTGGCTTCACCATATTTTCGGTACTGTGTGGTTTATCGACAAGTTTAGAAATGTTGGTTTTCTGCCGAATTGGTCAAGGTTTATTTGGTGGCCCGATCATGCCGCTCAGTCAGATGTTACTGATGCGGATTTTCCCTCCAGAAAAGCAATCCCAAGCGATGGGCATGTGGGCAATGACGACAGTGGTTGGCCCGATTCTTGGTCCAATTTTAGGCGGAACCATCAGTGACAACATGTCTTGGCATTGGATTTTCTTTATTAATATTCCTGTTGGTATCGCATGTGCTTTTGCAGCGATGCGTCTGCTTAAACCTGCGGAAACCGCAACGGCCAAACTCAAAATTGATCGCGGTGGATTGATCCTCCTGATTTTATGGATTGGGGCATTACAGCTCATGCTCGATCTGGGGCATGAACGCGACTGGTTTAATAGCCCTGCGATCGTGATACTGGCTTTAACGGCTGTGATTGGCTTGGTGATTTTTACCATTTGGGAGCTGACCGAACGGCATCCAGTGGTGAATATTCAAATCTTTAGATACCGTAGCTTCACGATTTCTGTCTTGGCACTGGCCTTTGGCTTTGGCGCATTTTTTGGCAGTATTGTACTGATTCCGCAGTGGTTACAGATCAATTTGGGCTATACCGCAACTTGGGCCGGTTATTTAACCGCAACCATGGGTTTTGGTAGTTTAGCTATGTCACCTATTGTGGCGAAATTAGCAACCAAATATGACCAACGTGCCCTGGCCAGTTTTGGCTTGAGTATCTTGGGCGGGGTAACCTTGATGCGCTCGTTCTGGACTACCGATGCAGACTTTTTTGCATTGGCATTACCGCAAATCTTGCAGGGCTTTGCTGTGCCATTTTTCTTTATCCCATTATCAAACATGGCGCTGTCATCGGTATTGCCGCATGAAATGGCATCTGCCGCAGGTTTAATGAACTTCTTAAGAACTATGGCAGGGGCGATAGGCGCCTCTATTGCTGTCACTATTTGGGACGACCATACCAAAGTTGCACGTAGCGAAATGGTCGGCAGTTTGCATACAGATCAAACCCAGTCGGTGTTGATGCAGCAGGGAATGAGCGCGGAAGGTGCATTAGGCTATATTTCTAGTGTAGTGGATAAAGAAGCATTGACCTTGTCGGCAAACTATATTTTCCTGATCTTGGCCTTGGTGTTTCTATTTGCAGCATCCATTATTTGGCTCTGTCCTAAACCTAAAATAGGGGCAGGCGGTGGCGGACATGCGCATTAGGGTAGTAAAAAACCGCTTTTAGAAGCGGTTTTTTATTATGTATGTTATGCCGTTTTATGATGTTTTGAGATATCAAAACAATAGCGTTAAATAATCAAAGTTCTGACTTTGCGCGTTTCAAGGCAGATTGCCATTGTTGTAAGTGAAATTCACGTTGATCTGGACTCATTTTTGGTTCAAAAGCACGTTCAAGCTGCCAAGACTGTGCAATTTCATCCAAACTTGAAAATACGCCACACCTTAAGCCTGCCATGGCCGCTGCGCCCCATGCGGTCGACTCTTGCATCTTAGGGCGTAGTACAGGCACATTTAAAATATCGGCTTGAAATTGCATAAGCATGTCATTTTGACTGGCACCACCATCGACGCGGAGCTCTTTCAGCGGCTGCTGAATATCGGCTTGCATGGCGGTCAGTACATCCGAAACTTGAAAGGCAATGGATTCTAAGGCTGCACGGGCGATATGGGCCTTATTGGTGCCGCGAGACATTCCACATAATAGGGCACGCGCTTCACTGTCCCAATGTGGTGCACCGAGTCCAGTAAATGCCGGAACCAGCATGACGCCATCGGTATCTTGAACTGTACAAGCTAATTTTTCAACATCGCTACTTTTTTGAATAATGCCTAAATTATCCCGTAACCACTGAACAATCGCACCTGCCATAAATACACTGCCTTCTAGGGCATAAGTGGTTTGATGTTGCGTTTTCCAACCCAGTGTCGAAAGCAGTTTGTTTTTACTGTATTGAACGGTCTCGCCTGTATTGAACAGCATAAAACAACCTGTGCCATAGGTGTTTTTTGCAGTCCCAATGTCAAAACAGGACTGTCCAAATAGTGCAGACTGCTGGTCGCCTAATATGCCTGTGATCGGAATATTGGCACCGAGCAAGCCTGCCGCGGTATCTGCGACGTAGGTGTCTGAGTTGATGATTTTCGGCAGTAATGCAGACGGAATATTAAATAAATCTAATAGCTCTTCATCCCACTGCTGGGTACTTAAGTTCATGAGCATGGTGCGAGAAGCATTGCTGACTTCGATGACATGTTGAGCACCTTGGGTAAGATTCCAAATCAGCCAACTATCAATCGTGCCAAAGGCCACATGCCCCTGTTCAGCCAGTCTGCGTAGACCATTGACATGCTCAAGTAACCAGACCAGTTTTCCTGCACTAAAGTAAGGGTCAATTCGGAGTCCAGTTTTGGATTGAATCTTATCTTTTAAGTTTTGCTGTAGGAGCTGATTACACCATTCAAATGCGCGACGGTCTTGCCAGATAATGGCTGGTGCAAGCGGCTGTCCTGTACGTTTATCCCATACGACAGTCGTTTCTCTTTGGTTAGTAAGACCAATTGCTTTGATGTCTTTGGCTAAAATACGAGCAGAAGCCAGAGCCTGCTGTACAACAGCAATTTGTGAGCTCCAAATCTCTTGGGCATCTTGTTCTACCCAGCCTGATTGGGGGGTATGTATACGTGTTTCGCGTTGCGCCGTTGCCTGAACTTGACCTTGTTCATTGAAAATAATGGCACGACTCGAAGTGGTTCCTTGGTCGAGTGCAAGTAAGTAGCTCATAAATTATTTTATTGTTGGACTTGAAAACCAAAATATTAGCGCAATTATGTAATTAAGCGCATCAATATGTGTGTTTGTTTAGAAAATAGATCGTATTTTCTAGCAACTATGCTATGATTGCCGCTACTTTGGGGGTGTTTCTGGCTTCGACGCTGGTGATGAAACTCATAGATGCATGTCGAGAGCGCATTTTCTCTCGTAAATCAAATTTGCATTTTTTAGTCGCAAACGACGAATCATACGCTCTAGCTGCCTAAGGGCAGCTTGTCCGCCTCTCCGAATACTTGTGGTTAGAGAGTCCGACTGAAGCGCACGCACACAAGTCCGTATAAAACCAAGCCTCGGGGTTTTGTACTAAATTAAGAGGATCGCGATTTGTACCCTGTTCGTCGGGTCACAAAGAGTTAAAACAATAGACGATATCTAAGCATGTAGTATTCTCGAGCGTAGTGCTGGCGGACGCGGGTTCAACTCCCGCCACCTCCACCAAATACCTAACAAAACATACCCAAATATGTTTTAAATAGTAGATGAAAGGCTTGAATCTAAAGGGTTCAAGCCTTTTTTCTTGCCTAAACATAACCAAATATAACTAGCTACAGTGTACATGCACCGTGTACACTGTCTTGTACATTGCAAGATTTATTGAATCCGTTGGTGTACAAGCCATGAAAAGAACAGAAATTAAACGTAGACCGTTATCAGATACCGTACTAGCTAACCTAGAGCCTGAATCAAAAGAGTATCGGGAGCTGGACGGCGACGGCTTATATTTCCGTGTAAAGCCTGATGGTAAAAAAGCATGGTTATTCAGATATAAAAAAGCTGATGGTAAATGGTCATGGCTTGGGATAGGTACTTATCCTGAACTGTCAGGCAAAGGCGCAAGAAAAAAAGCATCTGAGATAGTCCAAGACATTTCGCACGGCGATAATCCAATCATCACCAAACAAGAACGCAAGCGCAAAGAGCTTGAGCAGAATAACGCTACCTTTGAAGTATTAGCACGTGAATGGCTGGACACAAAAGCAAATACTTGGGTACAGGACACCATGACCCGAAATAAGAGTGCATTAGAAAAACATATATTCCCAATTTTCGGCAAACGCTTGTACACCACAATCAAACCGATTGAATGGATGAATCATTTAAAAGGTATTCAACAAAAGCAGGGCATCTATGAACAAGTAAATCGAGTTCGTGCCATGTGTCGCGATATATACGATTTTGCAAAGGTGACAGGCCGTATTGATTACAACCCAGTTGAAGGCATCCAAAAATACCTACAGCAAGGTATTAAGCAAAATATGTCCCATGTGAGTGAACAGGAATTACCAGCACTACTTAGAGCCATCAATAATTATCCAACTATGGACGTTCGGATGGGATTGCAGCTTTTAGCTATGTTGTTCTGCCGACCTACCGAGCTAAGAGAAGCCAAGTGGCAAGAGTTCGACCTAGATCAAGGGGTGTGGAATATACCAGCCGAGCGTATGAAGAAACGCCGTGAGCATATCGTCCCTTTGTCTACTCAAGCATTGGCAATATTAAAAGAGTTGCAGACCTACCAAACTAATTCAGATTATTTATTTCCGAGCAGATCGGATAAAAGTAAGCCAAAGTCAGACACCGTTTTTATTATGGCCTTACGCCGTATGGGGTATGAGGGCAGACAGACACCGCATGGATTTAGGCATATCGCCAGCACCTTATTAAACAATCGTGGTTTTGATGAACGTCATATCGAAGCAGCACTGGCACACGTAAAGGACGGTGTAGCAGGGGTGTATAACAAGGCTCAATATTTAGACGACAGAGCAAGCATGATGCAATGGTATGCGAACCATTTAGAAGAAATTGCGGATCAGAGCATTATTCAATTTAAAAAGGCGAAGTGACAAGACTTGTCGCAGCAATTGCCACTAAATGCACAAATATAGGGAAATATAGATTATATTTAGTTTGCTAGGTATAGGAGGCATCCGACAAGCAAGTACCCAACTTGTTTACCTAGCAACTTTTTGGGGGTGCTGTGGGAGGCATGTATGGAACAAGGAATATTTGGCGAAGTTAATTTATTTGCAGATCAAGATGAAAAAAATGGGAAGTATATAAATGCTATTGATGCAATTGAGCTGATTAAATTTAAAACAGAAAATCAAGTACCTGATGTTTGTAGATTTTTAATGCTAAAGGGATTTAATTATTCTACCCAAACATATAAAAAAGACTATTTAGGTCGAATCTTGACTAACGACAGCAGAATAGAGGATATTCCGTTTGAGGACTGGTCAATAACAAGTGATATTTTAAAAAAGGGATTAGAGAATTTTAAGTATTCAGGGAATAGATATTCTGATAACTACGAAAAAGCCGACTATGAGCATTACTATTGGCTAAAATCTGATTTTTTTAACTTTGAAGCAATCCAAAAACTCAATATCACCCCTGATGATTACAGTAATTTTCTAATATCGAAAGTTATGTTATGGGGAAGTAAGAGAAAAAAAGATACCTTTATAGAGGAAATGGAAAAACTTGATGAGTGCGAGTTACAGGCCAAAAATAAAATAATA
Organism: Acinetobacter sp. CAU_H_29a_1; assembly: GCF_058599505.1. NCBI lineage: Bacteria > Pseudomonadati > Pseudomonadota > Gammaproteobacteria > Moraxellales > Moraxellaceae > Acinetobacter > Acinetobacter sp. CAU_H_29a_1. The sequence continues at coordinate 2,770,342 of NZ_CM178655.1, read as the reverse complement.
CCACTACTTTATAAAAAGCCTTTATTAACCTTTCATGAGGCAGCTTGCATCATGACTGGGTATGACCCCCAGTATGTTGAGCAATGTCAAAATGACACCAATTTTAAGCAGAATTTTTCTAATTATTTAGGGGCTTACGATTATATAAGCACTTGTATAGATGCTCAGATGCTTAGTTATGATAGTTATAGCAATCGACTATGTGCCAGTGAATTTAAGCAGTTTTTAGCAAAAGATGGCGAATTTATTGATGGCTTTAATGATGAATTAAGGCATTCAGAAGTAAGCCATATAGATCAAAACTCTACCGATGATGACAGAACAATAGAACAGCTAAAAAAAGAAAATGAAAGACTGAAAGCAGAACTTGAACAAGTAACTCCAATACACCCAGCACTTGACCCAGCACATAAGAATTATGCACCTGAATTATTGTTAGCAGTACAGGCATGGGAGGCTAAATACTTAGAAAATGAATATCCACATCAAGAGCACACCCCAGCTATAACCAATATTCTAAAAAACAAAAAAGTCACACAAGTAAATCTTGTCAAAAGAATTTGCGCTATAACAAATCCCAAAAAATAATTGTTTTACATAGGTTTAAGGAGGGGTGTCACTTAAAGGTGTCACCTTTTTTTATACAGGTGCTACTTGCATGACACCTTAGAAAATCTGTTTTTATGCCCTAACAATATTTAGCTATGTAGGTGCATAAATGACTATCAAACCAATCCGCGTTCAATTCAAAACAGCTTGTGAGCTACTGGACATAAGCCGTGAATCATTGCGCCATATCGTGCGTACTGATACAGCATTTCCACGACCAATCAAAACAGGGGATACCAAACAAGCACCAGTCTATTTTGACTATGCCGAGCTTGTAGAGTGGCACAACAACCAAAAACAAAGCCTTGCAGCTATGGAGGCTTAAACAATGAATAACACCCAATTAAAACAAGTCCTAGCATACCTCAAGCAAGGCAAAACCATTTCACAGGCCGAGGCTATCGACCTTTTTAACTGTTATCGCCTGAGCGCAATCATTCAGCGTTTACGCAATGCAGGCTATGACATTGTGACCCATAACGAGCGCAATAATTCAGGCATTGGCAGACATGCACGTTATGAACTTATTAAGCAGGTGGCAGCATGAACCCATCTATTTTTAATTTTAATGAACACGGCGTTCGGATTGTCCTAGATGACTGTAAAGAACCGTGGTTTTGTTTGACCGATGTTTATAAGTCTTTAGATATAAGCCGTACATCACGACTATTTCGTGAGTTAGATTCAAAGGGTGTGGCGGATTGCCACATCCCGACAAATGGCGGTACTCAAAAGCTCAAGTTTATCAATGAGCCAAATCTATACCGCATTATCTTTCGTTCTAATAAGCCTCAAGCATTGAGCTTTCAAGACTGGGTATTTGCTGAGGTATTGCCGAGCATCCGCAAGACTGGGAGTTATGTAGCACGGCAGACCGCTTATGAAGAATTAAACCGCCTATGTATGCAAGAAAAAGTTTCTAAGGACAAAGGTACATTTCACAGCTTAGGTATGCACCGCCGTAAACACGAAAAGCATTTAAACGCCGTCCGCATTGAAACATGCAAAGCAAATTTACAGCTAACTTTTGAGGGGGTAGACAATGAATAAATATGTAAACCCTGAGTTTTTCAAAGCTTTTGCCCATTACAAAGCAATGCGCGAGCAGTACGGAGAACACCACCCCATCACAGAGCAGGCACTCATTTTGACAATGCACTACACGCCTGAGCATATCAAAGAAGAAATGCACCAAAAGGCCAAAGAGTTAAACCTACTACCACCGCCAAGCGGTTATACGGATGACGGCGAACCTATGTACCAGTTAGAGGACATTGCAAAGCATTTCGGCATTAGCTTTGAAGAAGCAGAACAGCGTTTATTGCAGATGATGGATAACCGCCAGCAGGTCGGCTTATCAAATGATGGCGTTTTGATTAATTCAGATATTCATATCAATCGTGTGCAGTGAGGTGAAATCATGAAAGATTTTGTATTGGCTTCATATCGCACTAACACCGAGGCAGATATTGAGGCAGATTTAATCGTAAACAATGAGGCTTGTAGTTTTATTGAACTAATCACCGTAGGCGGTGGAGTTCAGGCCATTGATGACGGCATGAAGCAACTTATGCAAAACCCTCAAGCTACTGGCGTTATGGTGCTGCATGGGGAGAGCTTACAGCAGCTTATTGATGCTTACTTGAAAGGGGCGGAAGCATGAAAAATAAATCATTCAATATTGCTAACATGCCCAAGTATGGTTATATTAATCGGGCTTTGAGCAAAATCTCAAAGTTAGCTTTGGTCGGCTATGATTCAAACGGCGCACAGTCCGCAAGGGCTTTTTTTGTGCGTAATATCTCTATGCGTTCGCATGTTATGGCGGAGCTGGAGAGGGACACTTTCGAGTGTGTAGGTATCCGTTTGAGCCTATCGACCAACCCTTTTCAGCTTTGCCACCCTCACTTGGTCGTGAATGGTAAAGCTCCCTTAGATTCAAACGGAGCGCATTATCATGCCTAATCAAATCAATTCTACAAATACACCTAAAAAATACGATGCTGGTGATTTGGCTGACGTGTATAGCGAAATGCTGGAACGCAGTGAATCCATCGGCTATATGCTGCAAGTTCTGCAAAATGAAATAACCCTACTGCCAAAACTCAAAGGATTGGAAGAAGTCTATTTTCAATCAATAACGCGGTGTTTTGGTGTACTTGAGCAACTAAGCTACAACAACATGCAGAAATTGGCACAAGGCGAGAAACGACTGAGTGCAGAATGGGAGAAAATGAAAGGGGGTAGCCACAATGCTTGATTATGACCACCCCAAAGAACTAATAACACCCAAAACCATTTTAAACGAATGCACACAGCTTGTATCGTTTAATGATGCTTATTCATCACATCCATTAATACAGCGTTTTGGCAGTCCTGAGCAGCCGATTTATGTTGATGATGGCAATGTGGATATAAACGGCGTTACCTATGCACAGCCTTTAATTATGCCTATCTATGATGGGCAAATGGAGCTTGTACAGTGTGCTGTCATGCAAGATGGGCAGCGTGTGGCCGTCATGCCTGATGGATTGGCTAGAGGCTTTGCAAGGTATGGCGATTTTGACCATGCCCAGCCTGTCATTATCACATACAGCCTAGAGGCATTCTTTAAGGTCGCACAGACTGGCTACGCCGTTGTATTGGTGCTACTGCCTACCCTATGCAGCAACCATAAAACAGAACTCAAGCCGTATGATTTTGAACAAATACAGTTCGTTATTAACCAGCTATCACAGGCAGGCTATAAGCAGCTTTATTTACCTGTCCGAATTGAGCAAATGCACCTTGAGCCATTTAAAAAGCTGGAGCAAAACACGGCGGTTAGGCTGCTATGCCAGTATTTAAGAATCGGTGTAAATCAGTTCGAGATTGGATTAAGTCAGGATGAAAGTGTAAGTGAGGTGCTGGCGTTTATTGAGGAAGCTATTGAGGCTTTACCCGAAAAGACCAGTCTACCCAAAGGCCATTTAGCCAAGCCGTTTAAATATGGTGACGGTGTATTTCATCTCCTTGAAAATGGCTTGTATTACATTGAACAAACCAAAGAGGACGAATTGAGGCGTTATATCTCAAGTCCTATTAATGTGCTGGCACAAACAAGGGACACGACTAATAACGCATGGGGTCGCTTGTTAGAATGGTATGACGCCGATGGAGTTAAACATATTCAAGCGCTATCTATGGAGCTATTCCAGTCGGACGGTGTAGAGCTACGCAAAGCCTTAGCTTATCAAGGAGTGATTATTGCACCTGATGGCAGAGCAAGGAATTTACTGCAAAGCTATTTAATGAGTTATCCGACGGATGCTAGGGCGTTATGTGTTGACCGCGTGGGATGGCACGACAATATATTTGTATTGCCTAATAAGCAGATCGGACAGCATGAAAATAATGAATTAATCGTTTATCAAGCTACTCAGGGGGTCGATAGTAATTATCAAAGCAACAGCACTTTGGAGCATTGGAAAAATAATATTTCTATCCCTATTGCCACCCATAGCAAATTAGTTGTCGCGCTGAGTTCCGCATTTGCTGGGCAATTGCTTGCGCCACTGGAGCAGCAGAACGGCGCTGGCGTTCACTTCAAAGGGCAATCATCAAAAGGCAAGACAACGGCCTTATATGTTGGGTGCAGTGTATGGGGTAAACCTAGCAAATATCATAAAACATGGAAATCAACAGGCAATGCTTTAGAACATACAGCTTATATGCACAATGACGGTTTTTTAGCATTGGACGAGATAGGGGAAGTTACCAACCCTAAAGAGCTGGGTAATATCGTTTATATGCTGGCAAATGGTAAAGGCAAAGGACGTATGACAAAGCAAATAACCGCTAAACCGTCCTATGAGTGGAAAGTCATTTTTCTGTCTACTGGCGAAAAGAGTTTAAAAGAAATCATGCAGGAAAGCGGACAAAAGACCAAGCTGGGTCAGGAAATCCGCCTGATTGATATTGATATAAGTAATTGCGAACATGGGCTATTTGATCAGGTCGACTTTGCCGAAAGTGCTGCAAAGCAATCTAGGTTATTAGTGGAGCGTTCCAATCAATCCTACGGCGTTGCAGGTATGGCATGGCTTGAATACCTCACTAGTGACAAGGAAAGCACCATAAATCAAGCCAAGAAGCTACTTGAGCAATACAACCTTGAATTGGTAGCAGGTCACAGCCAAGGTCATATTGTACGAGTGGCAAACGCTTTTGCCCTGATTGCAGCAGCGGGAGAGCTTGCTACACAAGCAGGGATTACAGGATGGCAAACAGGTACAGCATTTAACGCCGTGAAAACTGTTTTTAATGATTGGGTCAATAGCTTTGAGTATGTTGGAGATTATGAAAACCGTGAATATATCCTACATGTTAAGGCATTTTTTGAAGCAAATGAATCAAGCCGATTTGAGTCTATTACTCCCGACCCCGACCATATCGAAAAGATTATCAACCGAGTTGGTTACTGGAAAATAGAAAACGGCGAAAAGTTGTTTCTTGTACTGCCTGAACAGTTCAAAAATGAAGTGTGCAAAAGCCTTGATAGCCGAAAAGTTGCAAAGGCTTTATTGATTCAAGAATTGTTAGAACATGACACAGGAAAAAATACAAAGACAGTTCGCCTACCAAGTCGAAGCAAGGCTATTCGAGTTTATGCAGTAAAGGACGCTATTTTTAGTTGGGAATAGTAAAAACACAGGGCAACAAAGGCAACAAGGGCAACAACCTTATGAATAAAGGCTTTGAGCATGTTGCCCATAGAGAAACGCAAAAGGCAACAAAGGCAACAAATTAAGATTTACCTCAAATGTTGCCCATGTTGCCCAAGTGGAAAAAAAGAGGCAACAGCCTGAAACGCTTTGATAGCAAGCATGTTGCCCACGTTGCCCATGTTGCCCCTACAAAATTGACATTCTGAGAAAATTAGAGAGATTTAAGCCAATGCCAAACGTAAACAAAGTAACTGTGATGGGTGTATTAGGCCGTGACCCTGAAACTAAACAATTTCCCAACGGTGGCAGCGTTACAACATTCAGCGTTGCAACTACCGAGTTTTGGAAAGACAAGACCACAGGCGAGCGCAAAGAGGCCACAGAATGGCACAGAATCGCCACTAGCAACCGTTTAGCCGAGATTGCGAGCAAGTACCTCAAGAAAGGCGGAAAGGTTTATATCGAAGGCTCATTGCGTACAAGGAAGTGGAAAGACAGTAAAGGAACGGATCGGGAAATAACCGAGATTCGAGCCGATGAGCTGCAATTGCTTTAATCGAAGCTCCCTAAATATGGGGAGCTTTTTTATTGGCTGAATGGTCAAGATAACCATGCAGATTCAACTATCACGGAAATCGTGACAATAGAATAAACAGCTTTAGATCGGTGCAGTCTAATTAGATTAAAAGCATCTCTTTCATAGGGTGAGTTTTGCAAAAAATCATTTCTTCCATAGGGTTTGTTTCGCAAAAGCATTTCTTTCATAGGATTGTTTCGCAAATTGAAGAAATAGAGTGATTGCACCCCCTATTTTGTATAGCTACGTAAAGAATTTCTTGTGTTACAGCACCACATTAAAAAGACTATGAAAACCATGCTCAAAACTAAGCACAGCAAGGTTTACGCCGTTTTTGAGGAATACCTATCTTGTATCACTACGTATCACAAATATCAGGTTTTATAAGGTTTAATCGTTGGGTTTTGCTGGGTTCTAATTTCAAGTTTTATCAGGTTCAAAGGTTAAGTTTTGTTAGGTTCAATCTATCAGTGACGGCTAACCAGTCGGGGGGGAGCTGATAAGTTGAGGGATGACATAAAGCGGATACCACTCCCAACCGCACCAGCAAAAAAAATTCTGTTTTAGCTAATAAGTTAAAGTTGTTAAAGTTAAAAAATCACTACAAAGGCTTATATATAAAGGATTTACCTAGTTGTGAGCCGATTTTCAAAAGTTAAAATAATGTTAAAGGTACTTACTATTGCTTACAGCTACGGCGTTCTAAATGTCAGGTTTTGTCAGGTTGTGAACTTAGGATTACTTAGGATTTACGCTGCTTGCAATGTTAAGTTTTGATAAGTCAGAGCAGTAAACGGAAAGTAGTATTTTGTAGTAGTCCAAACCATAACAATTGATAACAGCATGGCATTTTTGAATAACAAGTTTTAACAGGTTTACCTTTTTTAAAGCAGTCCGAAAAACTGAAGTTTTATGAAGTCCTAATATTAGGTTTTATAAGGTTCTATTCTCTTTTAAAGCAGTCCGCAAAACTAACATTTACTAACAGTATGACGGCGCAAAATTGCGCTGGCTAAATCCATGTTTTAAAAGCAAAGCTCAAAATTGAGCAACGGTATTCACTGGACGAAAACTTGACCACACTTCAAACGCGACCAAGTGAGTAACTTAAAGTAACTCAGTCAACAAAACGCGCGCGCGCGCGAGGGATGGGCGGAAATGTGGTTTTAAGGCTTAAAATCCCAATAGAATTACAGCATGATTATTCGTGCGGTTTACTGCTACAAATAGCCTGAACATAGGACTACCCCCCACTGGGGGATATAAGCAAAATTGCGTTGGCTAACCTGAGTTTTCCGTAGTAGTGATGAACTACGAAACTTTCGTACAGTCATACAGTGTGGTCATGGTCAAGATGACCACCCCGATACAGGATTTCCTGTACTGATACCGATAGCGGATTTCCATTATCGCTATGCCCATGCTCAAAAGTGAGCAACGGCATTCAGCCAGCGCAAAATTGCGTTCAGTGGGTGCGTCCAAATATGGACAGACCTCAAAAGTGAGTTTTGCGCGTGACTATCGGTCACTCACAAAGATAACCCCAGCTTTGGGGGAATCCCTTAACTACCTTTAAAGTGTAGTAGCGGATCGGGAACATTTACCCCACTGGGGGATATGCTCAAATTTGAGCGCATCTAAACAACCTAGCTACTTAATCAACCACTTGGACGGCTAAGTTAATTTAGGATTACGTTATCGTTTCGGCAACCACCGAAACCCATGCAAGTGAGTAGCTCAAAGATACTCAGTGAGTAACTGAGTTACTTAAAGTCACTCAGTCCAACATGCCTGATCTTATGGGAAAGCCTGCAACATACCAACTCACAGTGGGTAAGATTCTAAATCTAATCCTACCTTAGCCACCAATAAGATGAGCAGATCGAATATTTAGTTTTTCGCTCCACCAAAAGGAGGAAGCCAAATAACGAGCCTCATAATTCGATCCGCTAAAAGGAGTGTTTTTAACTCCTGAGTTTGTCACCCAACATGGCAACTAAACTCAGGGAAATGGCCTAGCAACAGATAATCTGTACACTGTGGTGTACACTGAGATTTTTGTATAAATATTAAATTACATAAAACAGCTATTTAGCAAATTTGTTCAATTGACGCCACCCCAAAATTCTTTCCGAAGTAGTCCATCGGAATATAAAAAAGCCTTTAAACTCAATGTTTAAGGGCTTTTTTATTGGCTGTATTGTCCGATACTGTCCTAAGCGATTTGACCCTATTTTTGCTTTGTGTGGGTAAAAATTGGCAAAATTTACCCAGAAATTAACACAACAAATTCTGGTTAAAGATATGTCACTCACAGATGCAGAATGTAGAAAAGCTCAACCGAAAGACAAGCAATATCGTCTATCAGATTCACATGGTTTATCGCTGATTATTACGACTAAAGGTCAGAAGTATTGGAATGTCCGCTATACTGTTCATGGGCAGCGTCAATCTGAGTCACTAGGACCATACCCAGAACTTAGTTTGAAAAAAGCTAGAGAAATGGCTTATGAACTTAAGTATAAACATTCAAAATCAGTACTTCATGAGGACATAAAGCCTTTCTTTAAAGAAGTAGCTGAAGATTGGTTTGAGAATCAGAAAGAAACGTGGTCCCCGAAGCACATTAGCAATGTCAGAGCATCTCTAGATGAATTGTATCTTTCATTAGAAAATAAGCGTATTAATCAGATTCAAGCACCTGAAATTTTACAGATCATAAAAAAGATTGAGGCAAGAGGCTCACTTGAAGTAGCCAAACGTACCTTATCTCGCTGTGGCATGGTCATGAAGTACGCTATTGCACACGGCTATCGCTACGATAATCCTGCAGGTGATTTGGTCTATGCACTAAAAAATAAGCGTGTGAAAAATTTAGCATCATTACCTGCTTCAGATATGCCTGAATTTCTAAGAAAAGTTAGAGCTTATCCAAGTGATGCTCAGACACATCATGCCATCATTTTAATTATGCTGACTGGTGTTCGAGTCAGTGAGTTACTACAAGCACATTGGGATGAATTTGATTTGGAAGGGCGTAAGTGGGATATTCCTGAAGACCGCATGAAGAACCGATTGCCACATCGTGTGCCATTGACGGACATGATGATTGAGGAACTGAAAGCTTTAAGACTTACTCATAATCAGGAACTGCTATTTCCACATCGTTTAAATAATAAAGAGCCTATGCGTAGTGAATCGATCTTAGCTGTGATTAAGCGTTCAGGTTATGTAGGACGAATGACTACACATGGGTTCAGATCATTATTTAGTACTGTCGTGAATGAGTCCAATTTATTTAACCCAGATGCCATTGAACGCCAGCTTGCCCACGTGCCACAGAACAGAATCCGCTCAGCCTATAACCGTGCGCAATATTGGGATGAGCGGGTAAGGTTGATGGAATGGTACGGGGAGCAAGTAAAAAATTGGATGAGTATTGCTAAATAGCTCAAAGTTCAGTTTGTATGTTGATAAATGAACATTACTAATATAGAGCCTGTAAATAAATTTCAGTAGTTTTATCATTTATTAGGGATGATGGAATTCAATTTTATTTTTTGTCAGGCTTCTTTAGCGAATTCATTTAAAGACTATTTATTCACTTTTTATAGTAAAAGTGCTCAGATAGATATCCTATCGCTCGTATTGTGAAGAAATTATCTTATAAGATTTGACTTCAAAAATTACATATCGCGCTCTAAAGTCAAGTCTTTAAAATGAGCACTGTGCAATATAAAAATCATTCAAATGCACTAAAAAACAGTTTGTGAGAGAGGAATAGTAGATGAATACACGATCTACCATTATGGATACCAATAGCTTCCGTGCTGAGCATGCGAGTGCACTAGATTCTGAAACCCGAAAACTGACCGATCGACGTAGTCAAAATTTAGGCGAATCTTACCGCCTGTTTTATCGAAACCCTGTGCATCTCGTAAAAGGTCAAGGGCAGTATCTTTGGGATGCCGCAGGCAATCAATATTTGGATGCTTATAACAATGTTGCCAGTATTGGGCATTGTCATCCTGCGGTCATCAATGCTGTCAATGAACAAATGCAGATGTTAAATACACATACTCGTTATTTACATGAGCGCATTTTAGATTATACCGACGAGCTTTTAGCGACCACACCGACTGAAATTAACAAAGCCATGTATATGTGTACGGGTTCTGAGGCGAATGATTTGGCTATTCGTATTGCCCGTGAATACAGTGGTGGTACGGGCATTATTGTGTCTCAAGAAGCCTATCATGGTACTAGTGATCTTACTTCGGGCTGTTCGCCTGCGCTTGGTACAGGACAGACCTTAGCTGCTACAACTCGTTTGGTGTCAGCACCTGATCAATATCGTTTTGAGGGCGAAGATTTAGGTGACTGGTTCGCCGCGCAAATTCAAGCACAAATTGATGATATGAATGCCAATGGCATTAAGTTTGCGGGCTTCTTAGCCGATTCCATTTTTTCATCAGATGGGGTAATGCCAAATCCTATTGGTTTCCTGAAAAAAGCAGTGGATGTAGTGCATGCCAATGGTGGTATTTTCATTGCTGATGAAGTACAGCCTGGTTTTGCTCGTACAGGCGATTCTTTTTGGGGTTTTGGGCGTCATGGTGTGGTGCCCGACATCATTACCACAGGCAAGCCTATGGGCAATGGTATTCCAGTATCAGGTTTACTCGCGAAAGATCATGTGTTGTCTGCCTTTAGTCAAAAAATCCCTTATTTCAATACCTTTGGGGGGAATCCTGTGGCGATGGCAGCGGCGCAGGCCGTGCTGAAAACTATTCAAGAAGAAGAGTTACAAGCCCATAGTCAGCGCCTTGGTGGTCTACTTTTGACAGAATTGCGTAAGCTGATGGAAAAGTATGACTGTGTTGGTGATGTGCGTGGTGCTGGTTTATTTATTGGTTTCGAATTGGTACAAGATCGTTTCACCAAAATGCCTGATAAAGCTCTGGCACTGGATTTGATTGAAGAATTGCGTAATACGCATCGTGTGCTGACCTCTGTTGCGGGACCATATGGCAATGTCTTGAAGTTACGTCCACCATTGGTGTTCCAAGAAAAGGATATTGATTGGTTGGTTGGAGCGTTGGATCAAGCCTTAAGTAAACTGCAAAAATAAACTTAAATGTCATACATATTTAACCCCGCTCAATGAGCGGGGTTTCTTTTTTATTGATGTCTTACCACTTAATGTCGTAATTGGCGTGGTGTACAGCCAAACCAACGCTTGAATGCACGGGAAAAGGCACTGACTTCGGAATAGCCTAATAAAAATGCTACTTCAGAAATCGGTAAATTCTTCTGTTGAATATAGTGTTTGGCCAGTTCATAACGAACTTGATCAATTAGTTGAGTAAAGGTGATGTCGTGTGATTTTAAGCGCCGTGATAAGGTACATGGACTCATATGTAAATCTAGTGCAACTTTTTCCAAGTTGGGTTCACCATGAATCAAATCTTGCTGAATGTGTGCACGGACTTGATTGGTTAAACTTTGTGACTGCGATTGCGTATTCAGAATTTTTAAAGTGTCGAGCATCATGGTGAGCAGCAACGGGTCTGACTGTGGCATTGCGGTTTTAAGGTCTGATTTGGCAATCAAAATTGAATTGAATGGCTGATCAAAAAACACTGATGCATTAAACAGTTTACTGTGTTCTTGCCAAAACTCGGGACGTGGGTGTTCAAAATGAATTTCGCGTGGTGAATAGTGTATGCCCAAGACTTCACGAATTACATTCATAAACATGCCCACTGTGAGTTCGGCATCTTGTCGTCGCGATAAAATTGCACCATGCTGGACTTGGTAGTCGAAACGATAGGCATCATTGACTTCAACCATACGGCATAAAGTATCTTTTTGATGCAGATTAAAATGTGAGGTCATGTTCTTTAATGCATCTTCCAGCGATGCTGAACATAAACCAATATAGCCAATCAGTCCTAAAGCTTTGGGATGAAATTGCTGTCCATAATGCAGTCCGAAATTATCGCAATGTGATAGTTTTGCGGATTGTTCCAAGACTTCGCAATAATTGGTGAGTTGCAAACTGAGGGTGGGGCTGAGCAATAATTCAGGATTAATACCACTGATCCCAAAAATGCGATCGACATCGGCACCTTTCTGCAGAATAAAGTCACTTAGGCCTGTCGCGGCAGCTGATAAAATGCCTTGGTTGCTGATGTCTTGAGCGTTGATGGAGAGAGGATTAAATTGAATCATGCATAGCCTCTTTTAATACAGAACCGATATTGTTCTAAATTAAGCAAGAGCTATGCCATTCAATGCTTTACGGTTTGGTTCTGCCTACAGGTATTTTTTTATATACCTGCTGGAATTTGGTTGTTAAGATATTTTTTGCAAAGTCGCACAGTTTCATCCGACCATTGCGCTCCCAAACTTTTGGCCATGTCGGTATAGGCATGTGAACCGAACCAAGCCATCAATTGGATTCTACGTTGCATAATAAAGGTGGGAACCAACGCATACTCTTCTGCACTCACATGCCCAATTTTTTCATAACCATTCAACCATTGTTCGACCCACTTGGGTGCAGCAGTATAGTGTTCATTAAAACTAATTGCTGCAGCTAAGTCATGCATAAACCAGCCCATGCCGCAGTCGTCAAAATCAATCACACCCACCTTTTTTTCATTCAACAACAGATTGGTAAGTCTGAGGTCAGCATGGATCAGCCCATAGTGATCTTTGGACTTCCCAAATTGATTTAGCTCGGTGGCAACACGGCAAATTGCCTCATCAATCACGGCATGATCTACCGATTTTAACTGTGGGGCATGACGCCAGTCACCCCAATGTCCATCGGCAAAAACCATACTTTCATGATCCCAAACAATACGTTGGAAGTCGGCTGGCATCTCCCATGTTTTACTGTGCAGGTGCAGTTGTGCTGTGATTTCACCCAACTGCTTAAAATCACATGGATCGACATTATCTGCTGTAGGCATTACACCTTTCACCCAATGAAAGAGCACTGCATGCCTTGAAATATCTGGACTGAGTGCCAATGTTTGGACTTTATCTCCATGACAGTCGGCAATGGCAATCGGCACCGCGATGCCATGCGCATTTAACGCATCTAACCATGCTAGTTCACTTTCGATTTGTTGTTTGGAATGATAATTGGGACGATGAATGCGTAGTGCATATTGTTGTTGAGCGGTTTTCACAACAAAGGTGGCATTTTCAGATTGGCAGAGTAATTTGATCTCGCCTTGATAGCATGCTGGATAGGTTTGCATGGCTTTTTTTGCCAATTCGTAGAGTTGTTGAATGCTTAAATATTCATTTTGTTGGACGCTCATGTTGTACTCCTTTTCATGCTGATCTTGGGTGCGGAGTCCCAGACTTTGAGCTGATCTTATAAAAGAAAAAAAAGAGCAACTTGACTTCAAGCGACTATGCTCATGATTTATTGTCAAGTTTAAAGCCGATATTTCACCGATATTAAAGTGGTCGAATTTGGTGAAAAGGTGATCGAGCATCATGAAAAATGAAATGATAATGACGGAGAGTGTCGCAGATAACACCGAATATTTTGCCCAACGCCAACTGAAAAAGGGTGCCGTCGGTTGGTTACTGTTGGTGGGGTTAGGGGTGTCTTATGTGATTTCGGGTGACTTCGCAGGTTGGAATTTTGGTATTGCGCAAGGTGGTTGGGGCGGATTATTTGTTGCTACGATTGTAGTGGCATTTATGTATCTATGCATGAGCTTGTCGATGTCAGAAATGTCGACCATGCTGCCAACAGCAGGCGGGGGCTATAGTTTTGCGAGAGTGGCGTTTGGGCAATTTGGTGGTTATCTTACAGGGACTGCAATTCTGATTGAATATGCAGTCGCACCTGCCGCAATTGCTGTTTTTATTGGCAATTATTGTGAAGCTTTATTTGGCATAGGTGGCTGGCCGATTTATCTGTTTTGCTATGTGTTTTTCATGGCAATTCATTTAAAAGGTGCAGGTGAGGCTCTGAAAATAATGTTTGGCATTACCGCAATTGCTTGTGTGGCGCTGTTGGTGTTTATAGTGGCAATGGTTCCACACTTTAATGCTGCCAATTTATTTAATATTGCAGTAATGCCAAATACTGCGGGGGCGAGTTCATTTTTGCCTCTCGGTTACATGGGCATTTGGGCTGCTGTCCCGTTTGCAATCTGGTTTTTCCTTGCAGTTGAGGGCGTGCCTTTGGCTGCTGAAGAAGCCAAAGATCCAGTCAAATCTTTACCACGTGGTTTAATTGGTTCAATGTTGATTCTGGCTGCATTTGCCCTGCTGATTTTGTTTTTAAGTGCTGGTGCGATGGGTGCAGAGCAAGTGAAAAACTCAGGAGCACCATTGGTTGATGCATTAATTGCAGTCTATGGACAGCATTCATGGATTGCCAGTTTTGTGAATTTTGTGGGATTAGCAGGTTTAGTAGCAAGCTTCTTCTCGATTATTTATGCTTATTCGCGTCAAGTGTTTGCCCTATCGCGTGCGGGTTATTTACCGAAAATATTATCGCTCACCAATAATAAACATGCGCCGAAATGGGCGATTGTGATTCCTGGGGGAATTGGCTTTGTATTGTCATTAACGGGTGAAGGAGATTTGCTGATTTTGATTGCGGTGTTTGGTGCCACCATTTCTTATGTGTTGATGATGATGTCGCATATTAAATTGCGTTTTTCCCGTCCAGATTTAGCACGACCATATAAAACACCCGGCGGCATCGTCACTTCAAGTATTGCATTGGTTTTGGCCTGTGCTGCAGTGGTTGCTGGTTTAATGGTTAATCCAAAAGTATGGTGTTTGGCAGCACTAATTTATGGTTTATTCATTCTGTATTATCTGCTGTATAGCAGACATCATCTAGTGGAAGGCACGCCTGAACAAGAGTTTGCATCTATTGAAATCAGAGATGAATAGTTGAGTGAAATTTACCTAATTTTTAAGAATATCAAGCCCATTTTTAATGGGCTTGATATTCTTAAATGCTCATTAAATTATTTATGGATTGATTCAACGACATTAGCTGTTTGTAAAAACCAGCGAATGTAACAGCATAAATTCCAAGTAGTAATTGCAATCCGTAGTAAAAATCTATGGAGTAATTCTTTGGTTATAGGCGGCATGTACTATTGTGGGCAAATCGATTTTACATTGTTTCAATAAATTCGGAGTCATTTTTCGATTAATTTTCCTTTTATAATCAGAAATTAGAGATTAAATTATAACGAAACGAAATGGTTTTATTACGCTATGCTGAAACATAAACGCTATCAGGTTGATGCTAGCCATCAGATCATTAATGATATTTCGAAAATTTCTGAAATACTGGGGCACTTGTCTTTAGGTGATGTTAATGACTCAAAACATCAACAATATATTTCAATTCATCCCTCAACTCAGAATCTAAAACAATTGTTCTTAAAGTTTGGTGTTAGAGTTTCAAATAAAAATGTTGCCACATTTCTTGAAAAAATGAGCAATTGGAAACTTACAAATTTTGATGACTTTTTAGAAGCTGCAAGAATTATTGCTAATCGTGATCATCTTCTATTTAAGCAAGTTGAGGTTCCTTATCAAGTTGCACATCGGGGCTTTTCGCAGATGTCTAGAATGAATAATAGTTCACCTGATTTTAGTGGTATTTTTCAAGTGTTAGACAAGCAAGATTATCATCCATTAATTGAACCGTACCAGGTTTGTCGGAGAGTCAATATTCTGAGAGACTATCCCGATGACAAAATTAAAATATACCCCTGAAATCAGAGAAAGAGCGGTTCAATTACTAATTGAATCTGAAAAAGATTATCCTTCTACTTGGGCAGCAATCACAGCTATTGCTCCTAAGATTGGTTGTACTCCTGAAACATTGCGTGTTTGGTATTTAAAGCATATGGATCAACTAAATCCTGCCAAAGTACAACAGATATCTGACCAAGAAAAAATGAAGCAAATGGAACGTGAAATTAAAGAATTAAAGCGTGCCAATGAAATTCTACGTAAAGCAGCCGCTTTTTTCGCCCAGGCGGAGCTCGACCGCCCATACAAATAATGGTGGATTTTATCCATAACAATAAAGATCGATATGCTGTTGAAGCGATTTGTAGAATTTTACCGATCGCAGCTTCAACCTATTACCGAACTTTAGATCTCGCTGACAATCCAGAACATCGAGCGAAACGAGATCTACATGATGAGCATCATGCTGAACAAATTAAACGAATTTGGAAGGAAAGTTCAGGTCGATATGGTGTACGTAAAGTTTGGCAAAAATTGAAACGTGAGGGTTATGTTATTGCACGTTGTACAGTTGCTCGATTGATGCAAAAGCTAGGTATACAAGGTGTTTGGCGTGGTAAGAATAAACAAACCACATGTAGTAGAGATGATCAAAAAAGAGCACCTGACTTGGTGAAACGGAATTTTAGAGCTGATCAGCCTAATCACTTGTGGGTTGCTGACTTTAGTGTGCCGCAGCAAGCGGCGTAAGAGATGAGGGTATGGCCCCTCGCTATCGGCTTGCAGGAGCAGGTAGCAAACCACCATAAGCGGCTTGGATCAAAAGTCCCGGTCGTGAGCGTTATGGAAAAGGTATCGTAGAGATGTCAGGTAAGAATTAGGAAGGCGAACAACAGTGAACTGCCGTTCAAGTGTCGAAAGTACTCAAATGACATCAAAACCGGGGATGGAAGTTACCCCGCGATTAGTTTGGCCGTTACCTGCTTACGGGCCATTCGGTGTCCGGCGTAGAGGCAGCGCGATCCTAATTCAGGCTCTTACGTTGAACTGCGGGAACCTTCGGTGGCGATGTCAAGCGAAAGGCACAAGCTCAAAAGGCAAGGCTGATAATAGCAATGCGTCACCAAGGGGCGGAGCAACTCGTAGTAGTGTTGAAGTTACTGTAATGGTAATGGAGCGAAGGGGTTGCATTATCCAGGTCTACGGATTTGTCAACTGTGCAAGCAGGAGGAGCAAAACTTTATGACCAAACCATTTAATATTCCTAAAGCGTTAATTTGGGAGGCATTTAAAAAAGTCAAAGAGAATGGTGGCGCTCCAGGCGTTGATCATGAATCTATTGAGCAATTCGAAAAGCATTTAAAGAACAACCTATACAAACTATGGAATCGACTTTGTTCTGGCAGTTATTTTCCACCGCCAGTTAAGGCTGTTCCGATTCCAAAGAAGTCAGGTGGCGTGCGTATACTAGGTATTCCAACAGTTGCAGATCGAGTCGCGCAAACAGCAGTTAAGCTCTTATTAGAGCCGAAAATTGATCCATTATTTCATCCAAACTCATATGGATATCGTCCGGGGCGTTCTGCCCATGATGCAATTGCGATAGTGAGGAGACGAAGTTGGGATTATGACTGGGTTGTGGAATTTGATATCAAAGGTCTCTTTGATAACATCGACCATGATTTACTCATGCGTGCACTCAAGAAACACTGTGAAATTCCATGGATTCTTTTATATGTGCAACGTTGGTTAAAAGCACCAATGCAACACATAAATGGCCATCTTTTAGAAAGGAATCGCGGCACACCACAAGGTGGTGTTGTGAGTCCTTTATTGGCGAATTTATTTATGCATTATGCTTTTGATATGTGGATTACGAAACATCTTCAAAGTGTACGGTTCTGCCGTTATGCAGATGATGGCGTAATTCATTGTCGGAGTTTATCTCAAGCCAAACTTGTTTTACAAAAGATCGATGCACGATTTCGTGAATGTGGTCTCGAATTGCATCCAGACAAGACAAAGATTGTTTATTGCCAAGATATTAATCGTCGTAAAGCATATCCCGATGTTCAATTTACTTTTCTCGGGTACACGTTTAGGCCCCGTAAGGCTGTGGACAAGTATAAAAGAGTTTATGTAAATTTCTCTCCTGCAGTCAGTCGTGATGCACTTAAAGCAATGCGACAGACTATTCGGAAATGGCATCTACATCTGATGTGTA
Source organism: Acinetobacter sp. CAU_H_29a_1 (assembly GCF_058599505.1). Taxonomy (NCBI): domain Bacteria; kingdom Pseudomonadati; phylum Pseudomonadota; class Gammaproteobacteria; order Moraxellales; family Moraxellaceae; genus Acinetobacter; species Acinetobacter sp. CAU_H_29a_1. The sequence goes on along the minus strand of NZ_CM178655.1, from coordinate 2,752,467 downwards.
ATCGCGAATTAAGTGATTTATCTGCAATATTCAATCCAATTCTTCAAGGTTGGCAGCAATACTATGGTCGATTCCATGGTTCAGCAATGTCAGCGATCTGGCAACACATGAATGCTTATCTTATACGCTGGATGAGGCGTAAGTATAAAAACTTGGCCCGTCATAAAAGACGGGCTAGATATGCCTTAGGGCGACTTGCGCGTGATTTTCCAAATGCCTTTGTGCACTGGAAAATGGGATGTTTACCATCGGTTGGATAATGGGAGCCGGATGAGCTGAGAGGTTCATGTCCGGTTCTGCGAGGGGCTAAGGGTGAAATTCCCTTGGTCTACTCACCCGTATATTCAAACAAATTCAGGCTGGGTATATACCGCATTTGTTATTGATGTGTTCTCACGAGCAATTGTTGGATGGAAAGTATCTACACGGATGAATACAGATATGGTGCTTGATGCATTAGAACAAGCATTGCATGATCGAGGTATGCCAAAGAATGTGATTCATCATTCAGATAGAGGTGTTCAATATCTTTCTATTCGCTATACCAATCGTTTAGAAGCAGCAAATTTACGAGCATCAGTCGGTACAACTGGTGATTCATACGATAATGCTCTGGCTGAAACGGTGAATGGCTTATACAAAACAGAGGTGATTGAATATTTAAAAGCAGATTGGCAAGGTTTAGCGGATGTACAACTTGCGACATTAAATTGGGTAGATTGGTTCAACAAAAAGCGTGTACACAGTGCACTGGGTTATGTATCGCCTTTTGAGTTTGAAGCAATGTACTATGATAAGATTAATCCGTTAGGTCAGGTGGCCTAACTTAAATAAAAAAGCCTCCGACAAACCCGGTACGGTTCAGTATTGCCTTCAAGGCAGATTTGCATAGCCAACCTGCAATCAATTTTTCCAGCTTATTGAATAGTATTGTGAGGCAGCATCATCATTTAAAAGGTTCACTGTAATTCACTCTATGTCGTTTTAAATATGAATTGCCAGCACGTAACTCGCGGAGTCAAATAGCCATTTAAATACAATCAGATAGTCAGTTCTCGATTCAGCACCAAAACATGTCTAGACGGCTAAATTTGAGTAATCTAGAGTAAAATATGCATAAAAAATGCCTATGTCGCTAATTTACGATTCTTTTTAAAGCTGCGTAATCCTTCCAGCATGAGGGTAAAAACTGCGAGCCAAATGGCGATATAGGTTGGCCATTCTGCTGAAGTAATGCTTTCCCCTAAGGCGATTGAAACGGCCACTAACAATATCGGTTCAACATAAACCAACAGTCCAAACAGGCTTAAGTTTAAATGCGGGGCAGACAAGGACTGAAATGCCAAAGCCAGTGCACTGATTAGTCCAAGTCCTGAAATGAGCCAAAGCGTATGTGAGCTTTCAGATAGGCTTTCTGTGACGATACTGCCTTGCATGATAAAGAAAATACAAACAGGGAGGCTCAACATCATGTCAAACCAAAGTCCGCCTATATTATTCGTCTCCGTTTTTTGTCTGAGCCAAAAATAGATTGGATAGCCTAAGCAAATCAGCAGAGTGGGCCAACTCAGTGTTTGAGAAATCGCCAAGAGGTTCAAGATCCCCAGCACTGCAAAAATACAGGACAGTTGCTGAAAGCGTGACATTCGCTCTTTAAAGGCAATCCGACCGACAATCACCATGCTAATCGGCATCATAAAATAACCGAGTGAAACATCCAGTCCATAGCCATGACTGGGTGCCCACATAAATAGCCACAACTGAATCCCAATTAAAAACGAAGATAAAATTCGCGTTAAAAAGAAAAAGCGCTCTTGGTAGAAGCGGCGATAAATAACAACCACTTGAGACCAATTGCCTTTGAGCCAAATAAAAAGTGTTAGACATGGAATAGTCAATACAATGCGCCAGCCGTATATTTCTGTACCCGCCAACGTGCCCAAAAGTGAGGTATAGGCAAACATTAAAGCAAATAATACCGAGGCCGTGACATTTAAGCTAATGCCAAGTGCTGTATTGGGATGCGTAGACATAGGTGGTTCTAAAACTGTATGTATAGATGCTATTTTATTGCAATACTCTTGATAAAATAGCTTGTAATCATTAGCTTGAATGAGAAAATTTCTCGTAGGACGCTACTCATGCAATTGGATAAATTTGATTTCGCTTTATTGGAGCATTTGCAAAAAGATTGCTTAACGCCACTTCGAGAATTGGCAGATTTAGTTCATTTATCAACGGCCTCGGTACAACGTCGCATTCAAAAATTAAGAGACAGTGGCTATATTATTGGTAATACCGCGGTGCTTGATCCAGACAAATTGGGACAAGTGATTACGATTTTTGTCGAGGTTCGCGTCAACCAAACCCACGTGACAGACCTTGAGGAGTTGAAAGCAAGTTTTTCAATTCCAGAAGTACAGCAGTGCTATTACGTAACAGGTGAGGCGGATTTTATGTTGGTACTTTTGGTGCCAAGTATGAGTCGGTTTCAAGCCTTATGTGATCAGCTTTTTCATCATAATGCCAATGTGCAATGGTTTAAAACCACTGTTGTGTTAGAGCGTATCAAAACAACTTTAGAGGTGTCTTGTCAGCCCTAAATTTTGTTTTCATTTCTATCTTCCACTTTAGATTCAATGGCTAAACAGTCAGCTTGAAATAGGAAAAGAGAAGAGTAGTTTCTGAATTTTTAGGGACTCAAAATAACGCCATGATAGGATTGCCTTCTATTTATATAACGAATTTATTTTTCTAATTTTTATGGTTTTGTGTCCATAAAACTTGAGAAGACGGCATGCTGTTATAGTTTTTTCAAGCCTTACTGTAGCTACTCATCCACACCAAACTAGCTGAAAATTTGACTCAAGAAGGGATCACAATCTTGATGGTGGCGTAATGTTTATAACACAGCAACTAAATACAATTTCTGAATTGGTTGAGGGGCAGGGTCTATCAGACCAACTGCAACATCTACTTGCGCAGCAGTATTTAAACTTAGAAGCGACTTTGTTACGTGCTAAAGTTTTACGTGATTTTTCAAGCGCTAAAGTTCAGTATATTGTGCAGTCTGCCATTCAAGCAGAACATGCCGAGGTCGCATTTTTATTTGCGCCTTTTATCTTGGCAAATTTGAACCATCCTGTGATTTATAGCAGCCCTGCAACGCCAACCGTACTCAATATCCTCAATCGTTACTATCAAGCAGAGCAAAAACAAAACCTAAAAATAGATGATGTGCTTGAGGCACTCAATGTTTATTTAGATTTGAGTGATAGCATATTCAATGATGTCGATTTTTTCTATTTTTCATTGATCAAAGCACTATGTCGAACTGATGTCTCTCAGATTTTTTTGGTGACATCATTAGCGCTCAATACACAAAAACTTGCGGAGCTGGAACAGTTTTTTAAAATCAAAATTAATTATATTTCTACCCATCCACAAGATGCCATCATCGACAGTAGGGAATGGAATATGCGGAAATTGTTCTTTAAAAACAAAGATCAGCAATATATCGATTTATGTGAAAAATTCGCCACATTGAATGCGCAGTTACTGTTGAGTTATGGCAGTTATAACCAGCAGCAAGCGACCCAGTTGGTTGAAGATATGTTCTATGCCGAGCATATTTATGAAAAGTTATCGGTCTATGCCGAGTATATGCAGACCTGTCTACAACATGGCGTGTCCCGAAAGCAGGCGACTTTCTTCGCCTAACTTGCATTTTTGATCTCCCATTCAAAACAGCTTTTCTTTCATATTGATGCATATACCTAGGTCATCCCCATGTTTTTATATACAGACTTTGATCAAAATTTATTGAATGAACGTGTCGCACAGTTTCGCGACCAAACCCAGCGTTATTTAGAGGGAAAACTGACTGAAGAAGAATACCGTCCCTTACGCTTACAAAATGGTTTGTATGTTCAACGCTATGCACCCATGCTACGTTTGGCAGTGCCTTATGGCTTAATGAACTCAGTACAATTGCGTAAGGTGGCTGAGGTTGCGCAGAAGTATGACCGTGGTTATGCGCACATTTCTACACGTCAAAATATTCAACTGAATTGGCCGCAGCTTGCAGATGTCCCAGATATTTTGCAGGAACTCGCTACGGTACACATGCATTCTATTCAGACCAGTGGCAACTGTATTCGAAACACCACGACAGACCAGTATGCAGGTGTCGTTGAAGAGGAGCTCACAGACCCGCGTCCCACCTGTGAACTGATTCGCCAGTGGAGTACCTTCCATCCTGAGTTTTCATTCCTTCCACGTAAATTTAAAATTGCGGTTTGTGCACACCCTGAACAAGACCGTGCTGCCACGACTTTTCATGATGTTGGGGTCTATCTGGTTAAAAATGAGACTGGAGAGTTGGGTTATCAAATTAAAGTCGGTGGTGGACTTGGGCGCACCCCTTTAGCGGGACATGTCATTAAACCATTTTTAGCCCGTGAAGATTTAATTGCTTATTTAGATGCCATCATGCGCGTATATAACTTGCATGGTCGCCGTGATAATAAATACAAAGCGCGTATTAAAATTTTAGTGAAAGCCCTCACTCCAGCGGGCTTTGCGGAAAAAGTTGAAGCTGAGTTTGCACATACTCAAACACTGCTCAAAGTTCAGCCTAGTGTTTTAGCGCAAATGGATGCAGTATTTCGACCGTTTGCCTATGAATCTTTAGATGCGGAAAATTTTGAGGCGTTGTTCCAACAGTATCCGAAGTTTAAACACTGGTTCAATATCAATACCCAAGCACATAAAGTCACGGGCTACCGCATAGTCACAATCAGCTTAAAACGGGCGGGTGTAGCACCGGGGGATATGACTTCCGATGAAATGCGTTTAATTGCAGATTTGGCTGACCAATATACCTTTGGTGAGCTGCGAACCACGCATGAGCAAAATATTGCCTTAACCGATATACGTCAAAAGGATCTGTTTGAACTGTGGCAAGTCTTAGATCGTGGCAATTTGGCTCGTGCGCATATTGGCTTTCTGACTGACATGATTTGCTGTCCAGGTGGCGATTTTTGCTCCTTGGCAAATGCCAAATCTATTCCGGTGTATGAAGCGATTGTTCGCCGTTTTGATGATTTGGATGCTTTATATCAGTTAGGCAAGGTCGATTTGAACATTTCAGGCTGTATGAATGCGTGTGGACACCACCATGTCGGCAATATTGGCATTCTAGGTGTCGATAAAAAAGGCGCTGAATATTACCAAATTAGTTTAGGCGGTAACTCAGATCATGATGCATCCATCGGTGATATTTTAGGACCATCATTTCCTGCAGAAGATATTCCCGATGTGCTTGAAGAAATTCTGAATACTTATGTGGATTTGCGTTTGGAGCATGAATCTTTTTTAGAAACCTACAAACGTGTCTCGATCCAGCCGTTTAAAGAGCGGGCTTATGCGGACATAAATTGAGATGTTGCATGACCCAACTCGGCTGAAGAAGTTAAAAACTGCGAGCTACCAAATCATCATTATTTTGGCCGTTTGGAGCTGTGCTGATGTCTTACAAAAGTTGCTGAATTTGCCTGTGGCATCAGGGGTACTTGGGTTTTTTCTGCTGTTGTTTTTACTTGAAATGAAATGGTTGAAATTAGCCCACGTTGAACGCGGTGCCGATCTGTTACTGGCTGAACTGCTGCTGTTTTTCATTCCGCCAGTGGTTGGCGTGATTCAATATCAGGATTTATTGATTGCCAGTGGTTGGAAAATTCTGCTGGTGATTTTAATCAGCACCGCTTTGGTGATGATGGTTTCTGTATATAGCGTGCGGTTGTTGTTAAAGCAGCCAGTGCTAAATCAAGAACCAAAACTGGAAGATCAGTATGACTGAATTCTGGGGAATTTTTTACTTGGTTTGGACCGTGCTGTGCTATTTCATGGCAAAGCAGCTTTTTGTTCGAACACAAAAAATCTATTTATCCCCCATTATTGTTGTTCCTAGCTTGAGCATCGTACTGATCTTTCTTTTACAGCATCAGTTCCAAGACTATTACTTTTATACACAATATTTGGTGGCCTTGCTCGGCCCAATCACGGTGGCTTTTGCGATTCCTGTATTTCGTTATCGCCGCATGATTCAGCAACATTTTAAAGTGTTGCTCTTCAGTTCCAGCCTCGCCATGTTGGTGGGTATTTTCAGCAGTTGGTTTTTGGCGAGCCTATTGGACTTTGATGACATCGTTAAAAATAGCCTGTTGGCGCGTTCCATTTCGATTCCTTTTGCTTTGGTGCTCACCGAAAAAGTGGGGGGCTCTATCAGCCTGATTCCACTCTTTACCGTGATTACAGGTTTGGTCGGTATGTTGTTGGGAGACCTCCTCTTGCTTTGGATCAAATATAAAAATCACCTTGCCTCAGGTGCAGCACTGGGTAATGCCGCACATGCTATGGGCATAACTCGGGCAAGACAGCGGCATGAATTGGAAGGCGTCATTGCCAGTCTTTCGATGATTATTTCAGGAATCATTATGGTGCTATTTGCGCCATCGCTGATAGCAGTGACGAAGTATTTACTTGGCTTTATATCGTTTTAAATCAATAAGGAATCGAATATGAATCCTATGTCACATGCAAAGGCACTCTTAAACCCCAAAAGTTATCTCGCGGCCTTTGTCTTTATAGGTCTTATAGTGGCGGCTGCCTATGGACTGAATGATCGTGAAATTATTCTGCCTGAAATAGCGGCGATGGCCGTTGGACTATGGGTCTATCGAGATAAACAGTGGCTCAATCAGCCAGATAAAATTTTTATTTTACCCAGTTTGACCGCTGTAATCGGCTTCAGCATTAACTTAATGCCAATTTCATATTTGTTCAAACTGGTTTTGGTTCTCTGTGCTATGTTGCTCGTGATGCGGATGTTTAACTATATATTACCGCCCGCACTGGCCACGGGTTTCTTGCCGATTGTGACCCAAGCCTATGAAATATCGTTTTTGATTTCGATTTTTGCCACTAGTTTTATCCTAATGTTGGGCGTTGTAATCTTTAAACTAAACCAAGGCGTAGAAAGGAAAGACAATTTTGATCGACGAAAAATAGGTGTGTATGCCATTATTACTTTAATCGGTTTTGCACTCGCTGCTATTTTCAAGATTGAAGCGATGGCACTGATCCCACCCATTACAGTAGTGGTGTACGAATCATTAAATATGATGATGTATTCGTTGAAAATGTGCCTTAAGCAGGTTGCTGTGTTGACACTGTCGATTTCAATTGCCGTGCTTATGCAGTTGTGGATTCAAGATTGGATACTGCTCGCCCTAATATACATACCCTTGATGTTTCTTTTGCTCAAGCTCTTTGATATGCGCATTCCTGCGGTATATGCCTTTCCATTTTTGGTTTTTGTCTTTCCACAAGACAGTGTGATGCATTTACCTATGGCATCTGGCCTGATGGCTGGGTTTTCACTTGGCTGTGTCTATATCTATCGCACCTATTTTCAAAATATGAGTGCTGAGAAATCTTATACCTAGCTTGAGAGGAATGACATGATCCGATCTGATCATGTCATTTTATCTCTGGGATAGTGATATTTGCAGTATGGGCAGTGAGTCTCTTCAAATAAAAAGATGGTTTAAATCAGTCTGGATTTAAACCATTCAACTTTTATTCAAAGGCTTCTGGATAAATACATTGGATCAAGGCATCTAAGGCATTTTGAATACGTTCATTGCTTTCAAATGAACAATTGATCCGAATATGATGTGGAATATTATCCGTTTGATAAAATAATGAACCGGGCGCAATGCTGATATTTTTCTCTAAAAGCTGCTCATAAATCAAATTTCCATTGATCTGCTCGGGCAAAGTAATCCATAAAAAATAGCCCGATGGATAATAATGAATTTGATAATCTTCAGACAAATGTTCAGATAAATAAGTGTAATACTGATTTTTGAGACGTTTTAAGGTGTTACGCAAAGTTTTTAAGTGCTTTTCATAGTGTCGATGCGATAAATAATCGACCAAGGCATTTTGAATAAATGAGTTGACGGAAAGCGTGCTCATCAGCTGTAGATGCTGAATATGCTCCGAAAATTTACCCGCATAGACCCAACCAATCCGAAAACCCGCACCTAAAGTTTTTGAAAAAGAAGAGCAGTGTAAAACCAAATTTTTCTGATCAAAGTATTTCATCGACAGCGGTTTTTTATGATCAAAATAAAGCTCTTCATACACATCGTCTTCAATTAAATAAATATCGCGTTCGTGCAGTAGCTTTGCCAGTTGGTATTTGATGTCATCACTGACCGTAAAACCAATAGGGTTGTGACTGTTGAGCATCAGCAAACAGACTTTAATTGGATAACGTTCAATTGCATCTTTAAACGCCTCAAGGTCAATACCATGTTCTTCATGTTCAGGAATACTAATGACTTTCAAACCCAGATGTTCAGCCGCTTGCCAAGCGCCATAAAATATTGTTTTTTGGAGTAAAATGTAGTCGCCGGGTTGGGTCATGGCTTGTAAGGAGAGGTTTAAAGCATCCAAACCGCCCGAAGTAATTACGATATCGGACGGGTCTGTTGGGATCCCTTGCATGCAGTAGCGCTGCGCAATCAGTTTTCGCAGTTCAAAGTTCCCCGGAGGTAAACTTGGCATCTGTTCATAACTAAGACGGTGTTTGGCACGTTGTCCCAACGTTTGCATCAGCTTGGCAGAGTAGAGCAGTTGGCTGTTGGGAAAGGCAATGCCAAAGGGAACCATTTGTTCAGATTGGATCGATTTTAAATATCTGAAAATTTTAGAGTTGATTTCAATTTTTTCGTTGAGGATGACGCTATTGGAGTTGCTTTCTGAGCGTGCATCACCTGTCACAAAGTAACCGAGTTTTTCTTGTGAATAAATCAGACCTTGCGCTTCGAGTTCCTGATAGGCATTCATCACGGTCATCAGGCTAAAACCCGATGTTTCAGCTTGTTGACGGAGTGAGGGCAGTTTATCGTTGGCTTTCCAAAAACCACTTTCGATCAAATGTTTCAGGCTGAGCGCAAGTTTTTCTGATTTATACATATGGGTTCGCTGCAATTAAAAGGCACAGGACATGTATTGAAAGTCCCGTGCCTAATTCATAAAAAAAGTTTGGCTGGCTTTAGTAAGCAAAACTCAGCAACAGCTTAAAGAAACCCGCAATCAGTGCGAGAGAAATAAAGCCAAAGCACCACAATAAAATAAACCATAATCGTGGGCTGAGTCGATCAACAAATTTTTTCATGTCTATCTCCTCAATTAATGATAACCCTGATCCCCTATACGTACTTTGTCACGGAACACCCAATAGGACAAGAAGGTATAGGCAATGATGATTGGGATTAAAATTGCAGCTCCGACCAAGGTGAACTTTAAACTTGACTCAGGTGCAGCGGCCTGCCAAATAGTGACCGATGGCGGAATAATATTGGGCCATAAGCTGATGACGAAGCCAGTAAAAGCCAAAAAGACTAAGGCCAAAGTATAGATAAACGGTTTTAGTTCATGCTGCTTTTTGCACGCCGATAGAATCAAGCCAACAAACAGTAAAACTAAAATTGGCACGGGGCTAAAATAGTATAGATTCGGCAGAGAGAACCAACGCTGCGCAATTTCAGGATTGGTCAGTGGCGTATATAAACTCACGGCACCGAAGATAATGAGTAAAGCAATAATCAGCCGAGGCATGAGATGAAACATCCGCTGCTGTATCTCTTTTTCGGTTTTCCAAATGAGCCAACCACACCCTAAAGTGGTATACATCACCACGACACCTAGACCGGTAAAACATGTAAATGGCGTGAACCAGTCCCATCCACCACCACTGTAAATACCATTGGTGGTCTGAATACCTTGGATATACGCCCCTAAAATCACGCCTTGGAAAAAGCTCGATAAGATAGAGCCCCAGATAAACGCGAGATCCCAGAGGTATTTAGTGCGCGTGGCTTTGAAGCGAAACTCAAAAGCCACACCGCGGAAAATTAAAGCCACCACCATAAAGATAATCGGTAAATACAGTGCCGATAAAACGGTTGAATAGACCAAAGGAAATGCAGCGAATAAGCCAGCACCACCTAGGACCATCCATGTTTCATTACCGTCCCAAACGGGCGCGACGGTATTCATCATCACATCGCGTTCTTGCGTTCCGTTCATAAAGGGAAACAGAATGCCAATGCCTAAGTCGAAACTATCCATGACCACATAGATGAGTACCCCGAGCCCGATAATACCGACCCAAACCAAAGCGAGATCAATCATGTGGTTTCTCCTTACTATTTTGAGCAGAGGGATCAGTGGTATCGATAGACTCTTCAACAGCACTGAGTGGACGTAGAGGGGTTTTAAAATGCCCCGGGCCAGTATCTTGTACGGCATCTAAAGGCGTAGAAAAAGCAGGGCCTAGTTTGATCAAGCGCAGCATGTAGTAAATACCCGCGCCAAAGACGACGGTATAGACCAGAACAAAAATAATCAGGCTCAAGCCGACTTGATCTGCGGTGACTGTATGCGATAAACCGTCTTTAGTTCGAATCACGCCATACACCACCCAAGGCTGGCGACCAACTTCTGTAGTGACCCAACCTGCTAGGAGCGCGATATAACCTGTAGGCCCCATGATGATGGCAAATTTATGAAACCAACTGCTTTCATATAAAGAGCCTTTTTTACGCAGCCACAGCGCTGTTAATGAGAGTAAAACCATTAACATACCCAAGCCAACCATGACACGGAAACTCCAGAATACAATCAGTGCATTCGGACGGTCTTCAGCTGCGAAGTCTTTTAAACCAGTGACCTGACCCTCTAGGGAATGCGTCAGAATCAAACTACCCAGATTGGGAATACCAATCTCAAGATCATTCGATTCTGTTTCCATATTCGGTAAAGCGAACAGTAATAAAGGCATGCCATGATCACGATTGGTTTCCCAATGACCTTCAATGGCTGCCAATTTTGCAGGTTGGTGTTTTAAGGTATTTAAACCGTGGTTGTCCCCAATCACAACTTGTAAGCAAGACGTGACCAGGACCATCCATAAGCCCATGGAAAAAGATTTTTTCACTAACTCATCACGACGACCTTTCAGCAAATGCCATGCTGCGGTGCCGACCACTAAAAGTGATGAGACTAGGAAGGCCGCTGCTGCCATATGGGCAAATCGGTAGGGGAAGAATGGGTTAAACACAATTGCCCACCAATCTGTGGGGACAATAATGCCATTTTCAATGGCAAAGCCTTGAGGTGTCTGCATCCAACTGTTGGAGGATAAAATCCAGAACATGGAAATACAAATACCGATAGCGACCATTAACGTGGCAAAAAAGTGGGCTTTGGGGCTGACCCGTCCCCAACCAATAGCATAATGCCCAAGAAACCGGCTTCTAAAAAGAAGGCGCTCATGACTTCATACGTGAGCAATGGCCCTGTGACGCTGCCTGCGATGCGTGAAAACTCACTCCAGTTGGTGCCGAACTGGTAGGCCATGACAATGCCTGAAACAACTCCCATAGCAAATGCCACGGCAAAAATCTTAATCCAATACTTAAATAAGTCCTTATAAATTGGATTTTGGGTGCGCAGCCACTTCCATTCCAGCATGGCAAGAAAGCAGGCTAAACCAATAGAGGTTGCAGGAAAAATAATATGAAAGGAAACAGTAAAGGCAAATTGAATTCTTGCCAACTCAAGTGCGGTTAATCCGAGGCTCATTGCATCCTTCATGGCTGGCAGGAATATCGACGGTTCGATACCCAGTTGCTGTCTAGATCGGAATGATAAAAAAGCATAGATCGTTTCATTAAAAACTACCTACTTAAAATACTGATGATGATCTTGCATCAGGATGTCGAGAAGATGTAGGTACAAGAATTGGAGAGAAAAAATATAACAAAATAGAAAATTGCACTTAGTCTGTTATATTTTTTGAACTGTTTTTATGATCTATTCATTTTTATTACTTCATTAAAATATACAGAAAGTTTGGACGCTGAGTTAGTTAAAAAATGTTATTCAAAACCCGCATAACGTATGGTTTGAAATAGCGTCGTTTGAAGCGAAACTTTAACGAGGGAACTTCATTATGAAGGACAGCTTCAGTAGCAAAAGCTGAGGTTTTGCTGAAGGCAATCGAACCGAGTATGTGCGAATATTCACACCTATAGGATAATGATATTGCGCTATCTATTGTGATTTGAAGGTAGTTTGAGATATAAAAATAGCTCTAAAAAGGGAGTCTGTAGACTCCCTTCAATATAATAGTTTAACGCACAAGGAAAGTTGCGGCTTCATCAATTAAATCAGCAACGGCTTTAGGTTGAGATGCGAGTGAAGCATGACTGGCATTTAAAGAAATGACTTTTTGAGCATTTAAGCGTGAAGACATCATGGCTTGGTTTTCAGGGTGAATCATGCGGTCTTCAGTTGAAATTTGGTACCAAGATGGTTTGTTTTTCCATGCTGGGTTTGAAATGGTATCGCCAAAAGTACTCGCAACAGGGGCTTTCTGGGTGATGCCCATGACCAGTCCTTCATCATTCGTTAAGTCCTGACAGAAGCTTTCATGGTATTTATCGGCTTTGACCCAAAGGTATCCGTCACTGTCGGGTTCTAAGTTGGGGGCACCAACGGGTAAATGTTGCTGCGTAATGCCACCTGGACTTTCACCAGCATCGGGTGCAAAAGCTGCAATATAGACTAGACCCACAACATTGGGTTGATTACCCACTTCGGTAATGACCGCCCCCCATAGGAGTGGCCAACTAAAAGTACATCTCCTTGTACTTGTGCAATCATTTTACGGGTTCTTTCGACATCATCCGCCAAAGAGGTGAGCGGCAGTTCAACGGCACGTAAGGCTTCGTAACCTCGGTGAGATAGGTCAGTAATGACTTTCGACCAATGGGCAGCGCCGCCCCAAAATCCATGTACTAAAATAATTGTAGGCTTCTTATTCATCTTCTCATCCCTAGAGTAAAAATATCATCTTATCGTGAAAATTTAGTGAGACTAGCTTGGTTTTATGCTTCTCTGTATTGTTACAATCAACTGATTGTAAGTTAAAGAGATGAGTGGGCTAAATTTTCGCAGTCATTTTTGAAAACATATTTATTATTTAAATACTTAATTTTTATATTGAATCTAAGATTTAGTAAAACGTAGGGCATAACCTTTTATCGGTTTATTTTAAGGGATTCTAGTATCTTTTATTAGATTTGAAGGTTGTAGGTTGAGCTGAGCAACTTATGCCGAGGGGCTGACATTTATCAGACAGAGTATCCATTTCAGCTTTCGGTGCTGTCTAGAAATAAAGGGAAAGTTGTTTCAGGCGAGGACATCACTTTTGCAAAGATGAATGAGAGGTGTCCCTGCCTGAATATTTGCTTTTCTAGAATTGAATGTTTAGAAATCAAATGAGGTTTGTAGATAATACGTTTGTGGCGCACCTACATACATTCCACCGACTTGATCTGCTGAACGAGTGTAGTATTCACGGTCAAATAGGTTCTTCACACCGAAGCCCACTTTGAGACCATTGAGTTGTGTGTTGGAAAAATCATAGGATGCCCGAACACCCACTAAACCATAACCAGGAATGTTGCCATAGCGTCCAGTAGCATCATGGGTGCCCGATGCGGTTTGACCAGATTGACCGTAGAAATTAGTGTTTAGTGTCCATTGATCAACTTTATAGTCTATTCCAGCATTACCTACCCATTGTGAATAAAAGTCGAGATCTTGTCCTTTATTTTCCCCAGCAGATGCGGTTGCTTTGGTGTAAGTGGTATTGGCATACAGCGAAATACCGCTGAGTTCGTCACTGATTGCACCGAGATTATATTTAAATCCGAACTCGGCTCCTTTGTGTTCAGTGGCACCTAAATTTGAGTAAGTTTGAGTTGCATCATCTCGTTTTAATTCATCAGAAAAATCAATATAAAACAGGGTGAATTCTAGGGATAGATATGGGTCTAAATAGTGTGTACCAATTTCATAATTATTGGCTTTTTCAGGTTGTAAGCCCTGCATGGTCAGATAGGCACCTGACGCATTGGTATTGGCCATTTGGCTATATTGTAGTGGTGCAAAAGATTTACCGTAGTTTGCAAAAATATTCCACAAATCATTGGCTTTATACATGAATGAAAAGCTTGGTAATACTGCATCATAGGATTTTTCAGTATGTACTCCGTTGAGTACCGATGCATCTTTATTTAATTTGTACATATTTTCGGTGGTTTTGATTTTCTCAAAACGAACACCATGAATCAGAGACCATGCACCCACATCTGTGCGGTTGTCAATGAACAATGCATGTGCATCTGTTTTCCCGTCTGCTTTGGTCCAAGCATATTCATTTGTAGGGCCTGTGACCGTGTTATAGCTTGCACGATTAACCGCTTCTTCACTGGTTTCATGTAGATAGCGATAGCCCACAGAAACTTCATTTTCAGTAGTCCCAAGTTGGTATGCATGCGAATACCGCGGCTCGATTGCCGTCACTTTATAATTACGTGGCGCCGTTTGGTACAGTTTTGATCCACTACGTTCCATTCCTGCATCACGGAAGGTGTCAGTGTGATAGGCCAAAAGCTCAAAGGCATTGTCATCTTTTTTATAGCTGTATTTAACTGAACCGTCAGTACGATGCCCTTTCATATAATCATGATTGCGCAAGGACTGATATGGATTTTCAGCAAATTGAGCAGGGGTTAAACCTCCAGGCATATCTACATCTGCATCGTAGCGGTGTAGATTGGCTTCAATTTTTGCATATTCATCTATTGCATAAGCTGCTTTTAAGCGAATATCGTTGATGTCAGAGTCATCATTTTTATCGCGATAACCCTCTCCATTAACGCCAGAATATAACAGCGCTAAGCCTAAACCGTTGTCTAAGGTTCCACCCACAAATAAGTTGGGGCTAAATTTTACATGACCGTTTTCTGCAATTTCTGTAGTGAGGTCTACCGTTCCAGCAAAGGTTTCAGGAATTGTACGCGAGTTAAAGTTAATAATCCCGCCTACATTTTGTGGCCCAAAGCGAACAGAGCCCGCACCACGCACCACGTCGATGCTTTCAATATTGCCTAAGCTAGTGGGTGCTAAGGAGAGTTGTGATTGACCATAAGGGGCAAATGAAAGTGGAACACCGTCCACGAGTACCTGTGAGCGTGGTGAAAACCGTGACGTTAAACCACGGACACCGATGCTTAACGATGCATCACTCCCAGCTGTTCCTGCATTTTCAGGAGCTTGAATACCAGGCACAGTGCGTAAAGCCTCTTTGACAGAAGTTGCGCCTCGGTTAATCAACTCATCACGCTGAATGACTGTACGCGCTCCAGCATGATTTAGTACTTTCTGTGCATTGGCTTCATCTAACCAGTTGCCTTCGGCTTGCACAGTTATCGGGTTAAGCGTCACAGTAGGGGCTGTATCGGCTGCATAAAGTATGGAGGGAAATAAGCAGAGTGCGAGGACTGATTTTTTGAACTGAGGGAGCGACACAAGAGATCCTTAAAATGATGTATAGGTTAAATGTGAAGAAAATATGGAGAATTTGTGAGTTTGTGAAATGATAAGCTGACTAGCGAGATCTGTAAATGATAATCGTTTGCTTTTTATTCAAGTGTTATATAAAAATTATTAGAATAAAGGGAATAGTGAAAGCACTTAAAAGTGAGGCGGCAATCTATACAAAATTTTTTTCTGAAAGGGCTCTGCAATATCAAACAGGCTGACAGTTTTCTAGAATATGAATACAAAAAGATAGATAAAAACGGCGGCTAACATTTGAGTGAAAATTAAACTTATTTCTGAGTTTAGCCTAAAAAACCGATGGCTCTCACTTGAAAGCCATCGGTCTAATCTGGTTTGACCTTAGATCATTACCAGATTATTTTAAAATTAAAGGTTATTGCTCAAATCGGCTTGAGTGTTCATCGGCTTATCTTGAGCATGCTTTCCCCAATTAAACTTCTGTGCACAGATGCCCAATCCAACAATAAACAGAGCAAGTAAACTGGTGTAAGTCACTTCTTTGAAGTAGGTGCCTTCCACAAGCATGGTAATGAGCGCGCCAATGATAAAGACGATGGCAAGATAAGTAAGCCAAGGGAATAACCACATTTTAAAGTCAATCACTTGTCCTTCGGCTTCTAATTTCTTACGCATACGTAATTGTGAGAAGGCAATGGTCAGGTAGACATACAGCGCTGCTGTACCTGTTGCTAACATGAAGATGTCATAGACATTCATACTTTCAGTTGCAGTAAGGTACGTTGCTACCAGAGCAAATAATGACGACACCAGAACGCCCATCCACGGACTACCATTACGGTTGATTGAACCGAAGCTTTTAGGTGCGTCGCCACGTTTTGACAGTGAAAATAACATCCGTGAGCAGGTATAAAGTGCCGAGTTAAAGCAGCTACATACCGAGGTCAGAACCACAAAGTTTACAATGTGTTTTGCTTCTGGAATGCCAAGTGCTGACAAAGTCACACTGTAGGTTCCCCAAGTTGGATCTTTTAACAGTGGATTGTTATGTGGAATTAGGCAGACGGTAATAAACATTGAACCGACATAGAACAACATAATCCGCCAAACCACCGAGTTAGATGCTTTACGGATTTCACGGGCAGGATTTTCTGATTCTGCCGCCGCAACCGTAACAATTTCAGCACCAATGTAGGCAAACATAACCCCAAGTAAGGCGGTGATGACTGCCGAGAAACCATTCGGCATGAAGCCGTCCGCAGTTAAATGTGTGATTCCTGATGCAGTTGCTTGACCCCATGGCCATAAATGCATGATGGCTAAGCTACCAATTACTAAGAAAATCACAATCGCAATTACTTTGATGAGTGCAAACCAAAATTCAAATTCACCATAGTTTTTGACATTTTGTAAGTTAACCAAAACTAAGGATACAATTACGACCAGCATGTAACCCCAGATTGGGATAAAGGGAAACCAACTGTTGAGAATTTTACCTGCGACATAGGCTTCCCAACCCATCAGCAAAGCCCAAGAACACCAATACAGCCAGCCAATGGTAAAACCAGCCCAACGACCAATGGCACGATCTGCATAGGTTGAAAACGACCCACTGTCTGGATTGAGAACGGCCATTTCACCTAGCATACGCATGATTAACAGAATGAGTAATCCACCAAACGCATAGGCCAAAACTGCAGCAGGGCCTGCCGAATAGATAACATTTCCCGAGCCGATGAACAGTGAACCACCAATGACACCCGCAATCGAGATCATTGTAAGATGACGCGACTTAAGTCCATTTTTTAAGCCTTGAGATGCATCCGGCACAGCGCTTTGTTTAGGTGCTTCCATATAATTTTCCTTAATCTTAAGGAGGTAGTTTCAAAATGGGCAAAGCCTTTTTCGGACTACTCATCCTTTAAAACTGTAACCGAATGATCAGAGGCTTTATCATTATTAAGGCAAAAATGAATAAATCTGATATTTCTGCCAAAGCGTTAAAAATCACACTTTGGCTACAAAACGGTTACATGTTGTTTATGTATGCACCTAATCTCTCTTTTTTGTTCTCAGTAAACGAGAGCCATTTTTTAGCATTTGGAAGGAGCCAATTGCAGCTAAAATGTGAAAAGCTGGGGAGCCAATGTTTACTCTCATCTCAATAATTTATAGAATGAAGCAGCAAAACTTAGCTTTGTAACTGCGGCTTTAGTCGCAAGTCGAATGGTTTTAAAAAAACTTAAGTATCTAATTTATAAAAATAATCAACTTAGAGTACGAACTCCTGCATTTCGCAGACATTTGAGTAACACACCAAAAGCCACCAATATTTCCTGTTCACGGACACAGGCAAAGCCTAATAGTAGTCCTTTCTGCCGTGTTGAATAATGCTTGGTATAGTACTGTGACAGCGCTCGAACTTTTACGCCTTGATCAAGTGCATTGCTGGCAATCAACACATCATCCATGTTGCTCGGCAGCTTTAAAATCAAATGTAAACCAGCAGCGGTATTGTATTCATGCAGGAAATCTGCCCCAAGATGACGTGTAATCAGATCGATTAAAAAGGCGTGACGCTTGCTATAGAGTAAACGCATACGACGAATATGTGCTTCATAATGGCCCTCACGGATGAACTCTGCCAAGACTTTTTGATCCAGTAAATGCCCGCCCCGATATAGTTCCGATGCCACAATACGCAGCGGTGAAAACAGCTTTTTAGGGACCACCAAATAACCAATGCGCAACGCAGGGTAGATAGTTTTACTGAAGGTTCCCATATAAATGACAGGTGCATCTGGCTCCAAACCTTGTAAAGAAGGGAAGGGCTGACCCGAAAAGCGGAACTCACTGTCATAGTCATCTTCCACAATCCAGCTTTTATGCTGGCGTGCGATGGCAATCAGTTGTTTACGACGCTCTAAACTTAAGTGAGAGCCTAAAGGGTATTGATGTGAAGGCGTCACAAAAATCAGTTTAGGTGGGGTTTTAGGGTCTAGGTCAGGAATAATGCCTTCTTGATCGACAGGCAAGGAGCGTAGATTTACGCCATTAATGCGTAAAATATTACGTGCCCCCCAATAAGCAGGATCTTCAATCCAAACTTCATCGCCAGGGTCACTTAAGGTCCGTGAAACCAAATCGATCGCCTGGTGTGTCCCTTCAGTAATAATGATTTGGTCTGCATCGCATTGCACCGAACGTGCAATTTTGAGGTATTCCGCCAGTTCTTGGCGCAGCTCTAAACAACCGCCCGCATTGCTATAAATGAGACTGTTGATTTCGGGTTCACGGCTGAGGCGGGTCTGAATACGGCTAAAAATATGGTGCGGAAATTCTGTGACATCGGGTGCACCGGGCACAAACGCGCCCCATTGGTAAGGCGATGCAGCTGAATAGCCGATGAGATAGGAACCGCGTTGCGACAAATTATAATTCTGCTGGGGCTTTTTTTCTTGAGTTTGGCTATTGGTATTTTCAGCTTTGACCAAAAAGGATTCAGGTAGTTTTTCAGCGACCCACGTGCCTTGGCCTGTACGTGCTTCAACATAACCTTGCGCTTGTAATTGTTCATATGCACTGAGTACGGTATTGCGTGAGACTTTAATTTCTTTGGCTAAGTCACGCGATGCAGGTAGGCGAGTTTTGGGTGCGAGTACACTGTCAATAATGGCGTTGCGTAAGCAGCGAAACAACCGCAATTGTAGGGTTCCGTCAATATCTTGCTGTAATCGTTGCAGTAAATAATCTCCAAGCAAGCTACGCAATTGGCTCTCTCCTACAATATTAAAATGGCTTTTCGTGAGCGATTACCATAAATGCAAAATTATCTCGTCAGGCAGCCGTTGTAAAGCATTTCACTTGTAGACGTTGGGAGCAAATGCCCGCGACTAAGGGGCTGGAAATATACACAAGTCGCATCCAAAGCAAAAGTTTTTTTAGATGATTTACATAATCGAATACAACGGCTTGAAAATACAATTAGAAAAGCCTAAAGAAGGACATAAGTGGTTTCTATGTTGGCATAGTCATTTGCTGAATTTTGGGCTTCTTTAGCATTTGGGGTGATTCGGTTGAATACCGTAATGGCCCTCTTGTATAAGTATGCCTTTTCTAAATTTATATTTTTTAAGTTATTAATTTTTAATAAATAAATATTTTATATGGAAAATGGTTATAAAGGGGTCGGGTGAATTGGCTCCATCTGTCTGATGAGAAGTGGCTCTCGTCTAGTGCCAATAAAAGCGCAAAATGCAATAAACCCCACGTCCTTTGTATATCAGCAAAAAGCATGATCGGGACGCTGAAATTTTATAAATGTATGAATCAAGAATGAGGATACAAAATGGACAGTAAACACTCTGCACTGAACGCACGTAAACTAAAAGCGACTCCTCGTGGCGTTGGTGTCATGTGTCAATGGTATGCGGAGAAAGCAGAAAATTCTACCATTTGGGATGCTGAAGGAAATCAATATACTGACTTCGCTGGGGGTATTGCGGTACTCAATACAGGTCACCGTCATCCTAAAATTATTGCTGCTGTTACTGAACAATTGACTAAATTCACCCATACCGCGTACCAAGTTGTACCGTATGAAATTTATGTTTCTTTGGCTGAACGTATTAATGCACGTGCGCCAATTGCTGGTGAAGCGAAAACAACATTCTTCTCTACAGGTGCTGAAGCTGTTGAAAATGCAGTGAAAATTGCACGTTGCTATACAGGTCGTCACGGCATTGTGACTTTTGGTAACGGTTTCCACGGTCGTTCATTTATGACGATGGCAATGACGGGTAAAACTGCACCGTACAAACGTGACTTTGGTGTGATGCCTTCAGGTGTTTTCCATGCACGCTACCCAGTAGAGTCAAAAGGCATTACTGTAGATATTGCGATTGAAAGCATTGAAGACATTTTTGCAGAAGATATTGCGGCACATGATGTAGCCGCTATTGTACTTGAACCTGTGCAAGGTGAAGGCGGTTTCAACGTTGTTCCTGCTGAATTCTTAAAGCGTTTACGTGCGCTGTGTGATCAACACGGTATTTTGATTATTGCAGATGAAGTACAGACAGGTTTTGCGCGTACTGGTAAGTTATTTGCCATGGATCACTACGAGACCAAAGCGGACTTAATCACTATGGCGAAAAGTCTTGGTGGTGGTTTCCCAATCTCTGGTGTGGTTGGCCGTGCTGAAGTGATGGATGCACCGAACCCAGGTGGTCTAGGTGGTACTTATGCAGGTAATCCAGTGGCTGTAGCTTCTGCACATGCCGTACTAGACGTGATTGAAGAAGAAGGCCTTTGCGAACGTGCAAATGTATTGGGCGCAGAGTTGGTTGAAGTTCTGAATGAACTGAAACAGTCTTCGTCTACAGTCCAA
Source organism: Acinetobacter sp. CAU_H_29a_1 (assembly GCF_058599505.1). Classification (NCBI taxonomy): domain Bacteria; kingdom Pseudomonadati; phylum Pseudomonadota; class Gammaproteobacteria; order Moraxellales; family Moraxellaceae; genus Acinetobacter; species Acinetobacter sp. CAU_H_29a_1. Next base: position 2,731,568 of record NZ_CM178655.1, on the reverse strand, counting down.
GAAATTCGTGCGTTGGGTTCGATGGTCGCGATTGAGTTGGAAACGGCGGATCAAGCGAAAGCAATTCAAAACTATGCAATGCAAAATGGCTTGCTTATTTTGACCTGTGGTCGTTATGGTAATGTGATCCGTTTCTTATATCCTTTAACGATTCCTGCAGAACAATTCCGTGCTGGCTTAAACATTTTAAAACAAGGTTTTGCACTTTCTGCTGCAGCATAATTGAAGAGTAATGACCATGCTTCAAGCGCAATATAAAGATTTATTACAGCATCCAGATATTCGTTTTGATGTGCCTGAAAATGGCGGTTACATCGAAGTCAAAGATGCGGCAACACATGACACTTTGGCATGGGTGAAATCCCATGACCGCGCGTCAGTTGAGCAAGTGATTGCTCGTTCTCAAAAGGCACAAACTGCGTGGAAAGCGCAAACAGCGCTACAACGTGCTGATGTACTTTGGGCTTGGTTTGATTTGATGCAGGAAAATAAAGAGTCATTGGCTCAGATTTTGACTGCTGAACAAGGTAAGCCTTTGGCTGAAGCACGTGGTGAAATTGGCTATGCTGCTTCATTTATTCGTTGGTTTGCAGAACAAGCGCGTCGTATCGATGGTGAAGTTTTAACACCAACACTGCCGAACCAGCGTTTGTTGGTGATCAAACAGGCGATTGGGGTGACTGCTGCGATTACGCCGTGGAACTTCCCAGCGGCGATGATCACACGTAAAGCAGCACCTGCAATTGCAGCGGGTTGCTCAATGATCGTGAAACCTGCTGAGCAAACGCCTTTAACGGCTTATGCTTTAGAAGTGTTAGCGCTACGCGCGGGTTTGCCACAAGACGTGTTATTACACATCAGCGGTGTCTCAAGCGAAGTGGGTAAAGCCTTGTGTGAAAGCGACACGGTGAAAAAGTTGAGCTTCACTGGTTCAACCCAAGTTGGTCGTATCTTGATGCAACAATGTGCACCAACCATCAAAAAACTGTCTTTAGAATTAGGTGGTAATGCACCTGTTTTGGTGTTTGATGATGCCAATCTTGAGCAAGCGGTACAAGGCATTATGGCCAGCAAGTTCCGCAATAGCGCACAGACCTGTGTATGTGCCAACCGTATTTATGTACAAGACGGTATTTACGATGCCTTGGTTGAAAAACTGGCAGTTGCTGTAGCGAACTTAAAAGTGGGTGATGGCCGAGTTGAGACTTCAACCCAAGGCCCGTTGATTGATGAAGCCGCGATTGAAAAAGTACAATCGCATATTGCCGATGCCATTAGCAAAGGTGCGCAGGTTAAAACCGGTGGCCAACGTTCAAGCTTGGGTGGTACTTTCTTTGAACCGACACTTTTAACCGAAGTGACGCAAGAGATGAAAGTCGCGAAAGAAGAAACCTTTGGTCCATTGGCACCCTTGTTCCGTTTTAAAACAGAAGAAGAAGCAGTGCAAATGGCCAATGACACTGAGTTTGGTCTGGCAACTTACCTATTTACGCAAAATACCGCGCGTCAGTGGCGTGTTGGTGAAGCGCTTGAGTACGGTATGGTTGGCATCAACACGGGCGCGATTTCAAATGAAGTGGCTCCGTTTGGAGGTGTGAAGCAGTCTGGCTTAGGTCGTGAAGGTTCTAAATTTGGTATCGACGAATATCTCGAAATGAAATATTTGTGCGTGGACTTATCTGTTTAAGATAACCCCGCAACCATCAGTTAAAGAATCAGCCTTGCCCATTCAAGGCTGATTTTTTTTGGGCGTATAGATGGGGGAGTATTATTGGGGGATTTATTTTAAGATATTGTAATATCTAACATTAGTCTGACCCTGAAACTTATAGTTATGAGAGGCTTTGTTGCACAAAGATTTGAAATGCAAAGCGCCCCTAATTGAGCCAAATTTAAGGCGTAACTTGGGTAAGTGGTCGACCTAATTCCGTAAATCTGTTAAGGACTGCTACACGTGCATGGATCTCATTCACTTGGCTATCAAAACTCCTTGCACTGAGTTTATCTCCTAATAATTTGATGCAATGCATCTTAGTTTCAACCAAACTTCGACGATGATAGCCTGACCATTTTTTCCATAGTGTCCTGCCTAAACTTTTAATTGTTCGAAGTAATTCATTTCGCTCTAGCGAGCTACTCTTTGTATCTTTCCATTGTTTCGCATTTTTTCTAGGTGGAATCACCGCATGCCCTTGCCGATCTGCAATGACCTGACGGCATTGCTTGGTGTCATAAGCTCCATCGGTATAAACAGAGTTAATCTGCTCATCTTGTGGAATCTGATTAAGTAAATCACCAAGCACCTGTGAATCACTGACATTATTGGTTGTAAGCTGAACTGCTCGTATTTGTAGGGTTTTAGCATCTATACCAATATGAAGTTTACGCCATTGGCGACGATATTCAGGTCCATGTTTCTTGCGTTTCCATTCGCCCTCACCTAGAAACTTCATGCCTGTAGAGTCCATGAGTAGATGCAGCCCATCGCTACTTTTTTGGTAGCTGATTACAATATCAATATGCTTTTGTCTTCTACAAAGCGTGGTGTAATCTGGAGCTATCCAATTTAATCCGCAAAGTTTAATCAGACTTTGCACAAAGCCAGTGACCATACGTAAAGACAGACGGAATAAGGATTTAATCATTAAGCAGCATTGGATGGCTGCGTCGGAGTAGGTTTGATTTCGCCCTTGTTTGCCTTTTGATGGCGCATACCATTGCGTAGCAGGATCAAACCAAATGGCAATATTTCCGCGACTCATGAGTGCTCGGTTATATGCGGGCCAATTGGTTGTGCGGTAGATTTTGTGTGTAGGCTTCTTCATTTGAAAATTATATCGCTGAAAAACCCTTTACAGATAGGTTTGTGCAACAAAGCCCTTTACCTGCTATTCGTAAGTACCAATTTCAAATTGCGCCTTCAGCACCCGCTTATGCCTTAGGTGGTTTAACGGTGTTAGGTATGCTCGGTGGTTTGTATGGCATGTTTATTCCACATCCAACCGTTGAAGCATCGGGTCAAGAATTGCCACTTGTACCAGTGGAACCAAGTAAACAGCAAGTGAATTGGGATCACTACGGCAGTGATGCAGGCGGTAGTCGTTTTGCTGCGCTTGATCAAATTAACCGGAATAACGTATCTAAGCTAAAAGAAGCTTGGCGTTTCCAAACGGGTGACATGACCACAGGTACGGGTAATGGTGCAGAAGACCAGCTCACGCCTTTACAGGTGGGTGATAAAGTCTTTTTATGTACACCGCATAACAACATCATTGCTTTAGATGCAGATAAACAAATCTGTAAGGCTGAAGTGAACTCAAAAGCCGATGCTTGGGAGCGTTGCCGTGGTGTGGGTTACTTTGACTCGACCCAAGCCTTGGTACAACCGACTTTAGCAGGTGCAAGTGCGGTGACAGCGGTGGCAAACAATACCGCATGTCCACGTCGTGTTTATACCAATACACCTGACGGTCGTTTAATTGCAGTCAATGCAGATACAGGCGAACGCTGTAAAGACTTTGGTGTCGATGGAACGGTGAACTTACTGGAGGGTCTAGGTGCGGGCACGCAAGCGCCTCGTTTTGAAGTGACTTCGGCGCCAACCATTGCAGGCACCAGCATCATTGTCGGGAGTCGTATTGCTGACAACTTTGCAGTCGATATGCCGGGTGGTGTGATTCGTGCCTATGACGTGATTACTGGACAGCTACGCTGGGCTTTTGATCCACGTAACCCAAATCCAAACTATGTCCTCAAACCGGGTGAAATCTACAAACGTAGTTCAGCTAACTCTTGGGCGGCAATGTCCTATGACCCACAAATGAACACGGTGTTTTTACCGATGGGAAGTTCATCGGTTGATGTCTGGGGCGGAAATCGTCAACCTGTCGATCATAAGTACAATTCTTCTGTTTTGGCTTTGGATGCAACCACAGGTAAAGAAAAGTGGGTTTATCAAACCGTTCACAATGATCTTTGGGACTTCGATTTACCCATGCAGCCAAGCTTGGTCGATTTTCCGATGCAAAATGGGCAAACCAAACCTGCTGTCGTCATTGGCACCAAGTCAGGTCAGTTCTTTGTACTCGACCGTGTGACAGGCAAGCCTTTAACCAAAGTGGTTGAGCAACCTGTAAAAGCTGCAGATATTCCTGATGAGCAATACAGTGCAACTCAGCCACGTTCAGTTGAAATGCCACAGATTGACAATCAAACTTTGACTGAATCGGACATGTGGGGCGCAACGCCATTTGACCAGTTGATGTGTCGTATTAACTTTAAATCGATGCGTTATGAAGGTCTCTTTACAGCACCGGGTTCTGATATATCTTTAAGTTTTCCGGGTTCGCTGGGTGGGATGAACTGGGGCAGTATCGCATTTGACCCAACGCATCGTTATATGTTTGTCAACGACATGCGCCTAGGTCTGTGGATTCAGCTGATTAAACAAACGCCTGAAGACTTAAAACTTGAAGCCAGTGGCGGAGAGAAGGTCAACACAGGTATGGGCGCAGTGCCAATGAAAGGTACACCGTATAAAGTGAATAAAAACCGCTTTATGTCGGTATTGGGCATTCCATGTCAAAAACCACCTTTCGGAACCATGACGGCGATTGATATGAAAACCCGTCAAGTGGCCTGGCAGGTGCCTTTAGGTACGGTTGAAGATACTGGTCCAATGGGTATTAAAATGGGCTTAAAAGCGCCGATTGGTATGCCAACCATTGGTGGCCCAATGGCGACTCAAGGTGGTTTAGTGTTCTTTGCTGCAACACAAGACTTCTACTTGCGCGCCTTCAATTCATCTAATGGTGAAGAGTTATGGAAAGCGCGTTTACCTGTAGGTAGCCAAGGTACACCGATGAGCTACATTTCTCCAAAAACAGGCAAGCAATATGTGGTCATTTCCGCAGGTGGGGCACGCCAGTCGCCTGATCATGGTGATTATGTGGTTGCGTATAGCTTAGCCGATTAAAACGTTTTATTGTATGGGAAGCCTGTCGAGATGATAGGCTTCCCATTTTTATGGTAATAACAAGCAAGGAAATATTGTGCGATTAACTTATTTGATGCCTGCGCCTTTTAAACAAGCCTTATTGACTGCGGTTATTTTACAATCTATGCATGCTTATGCAGAAGCGACAGAATATCAACTTCCTGTCATCACCGTCCAAGCGGTACATACCGATAGCGAGTTGTTATCGACTTCTGCATCCATTCAAAAAGTCCAAGCGGCTACAGTACAAAACAATGCCAATGTGAACCTATCCGAAGTATTACAAGGGGTTGCAGGCTTACAAATTAATAACCGCGAAAACTATGCGCAAGACTTACAGATTTCGATGCGTGGCTTTGGCGCTCGTTCGGCTTTTGGCGTGCGTGGCATTCGGATGTATGTCGATGGTATTCCTGCGACCATGCCTGATGGTCAAGGGCAAAGTTCCAATATTGACCTCAATAGTTTGGATCACATCGAAGTGCTGACAGGGCCATTTTCATCTTTATATGGTAACTCATCAGGTGGAACCATCTTGGCTGAGACCAAAGAAGGACAAGGGAAAGACTCAATTCAAGTGGGACTCAATGCAGGCAGCCACCATAAGCAACAAGCCAATATCCAATTACAAGGGGGTTCTGAACAGGCCAATCAACCCGCTTATGTGATTAGTTCCTCTTATTTTGATACCGATGGTTTTCGAGACCATAGTGCAGCGCAAAAAGTACTGAATAATGCCAAACTGACATGGAACTTAGAGGATGGCAGTAAAATCAACTGGGTGATGAACCGTGTCGATATTGATGCCGACGACCCACAAGGTCTAAAGCATGAGCAGTGGAAAGCCAATCCAAAACAAGTCAATGACAGCAAAAATACCTATAATGTCCGTAAAGAAATTGAACAAACCCAAACAGGACTGACGTGGACTAAGCCGCTGAATGATCAGCAAGAGCTATATAGCATGTTCTATTTGGGCAACCGACAGGTCGTACAATATCAGTCAATTCCTAAATGTGGGATAAATAAAGTTACAGGGGAATGTATACCAAACTCTTCACAACTTAATCCTCGCCATGCAGGTGGCGTAATTGACTTTGACCGAGATTATTATGGTGCGGACTTCCGTTGGACAGGGAAAGAAGTTTTACCGAATACAACCTTGGTTGCAGGTGTGGCTTTAGACCGGATGGTTGAAGACCGTAAAGGTTATAATAATTATAACGAGCAAAATATATTTGGGATAAAAGGTGCGGTACGCCGTGATGAAAAGAATACCCTGTGGAATTTAGATCCTTATGTGCAGGCCTCATGGCAGTTCTTACCTACGTGGCATCTTGATACAGGCTTACGCTATAGTAATGTGCATTATGAGTCGGAAGACCATTACATCATTGATAAAAATGGCGATGACAGTGGTTCAACGGATTATCAGAAATTATTGCCTTCTGTGGCTTTAGGCTGGGAAATTTTACCTGAACTTTATGCCTATGCCAGTTATGGCAAAGGCTTTGAAACACCAACCTTTACTGAAATGGCTTATAACACTGATACTTCGAAATCGGGTATGAATTTTGCGTTAAAAGCAGCAAGTAGTGATAACTATGAGCTGGGTCTAAAGGCGCAGAATCCATTCGGGCTCTTCACTTTTGCTATTTTCCAGACAGATACAGAAAACGATATAGTGACAGCGGGAACACGTGATGGTCGTGCGACTTTTCGTAATGCAGATCAAACCACACGACAAGGTTTAGAGCTTTCATGGCAACAAAAGATTTGGAAAGAGCTCAACATACAATCGAGCTTTAGTTATATCGATGCTGAATTTGATAGTTATACAGCAGAAATAGCGAATCCGGATGATTCAACAAAACCTTATGCTAAAGCCATTAATAAAGGAAATAAGATTCCCGGGATTGCCAAAAACCAAGTGTTTACTCGTATTGCATGGCAGCCAGAGCAGGGCTTTCAAGCAGGCTTAGAAGCACGCTATATGGATAAAATTTATGTCGATGATATCAACTCAGATACTGCACCAAGTTATACCGTTGTGGCTGCAAATGTCGGCTATTTATGGGTAAACCGTGACTGGAAAGTAAACAGCTATGCCCGAGTCGATAACCTGTTTGACCGTAACTATGTTGGCTCAGTGATTGTGAATGACGGCAATAGTCGCTTCTTTGAACCTGCCGATGGTCGAAACTTGAGCGTTGGCATGAGTGTGACCAAAGCCTTCTAATTGAAATGGTTTGGCTAGGCAAAAAATGCTGCATAGCCAAACCAGATGAATCGCGCCATGCGACTGTAAAAGACGCTTTTGTATAGGCGCTAAATCTATTTATGAATTGCTTTGATATTCCTGAATCACTTCGAGCGCAGCGCGGAACGCCTCTTGAGTCGCAGGTGCGCCGCAATAAGGCAAACTGTGTAAAAGGACTTCTTGAATTTCTTCAACCGTTGCACCGTTATTCAACGCACCACGAACATGGCCTTTCAGCTCAGTTGGACTCTTTTGTGCCGTCAAAAATGCAATGGTAATTAACGAGCGATATTTACGCGGTAAAACACCTTCACGTTGCCATGTTGAGCCCCAAGCATGTTCATTAATCCAGTCCTGCATCACATCAATGTAAATGCTAAATATCTTTTAACTATCAATATCTTATGTATTTTATTATAAATTACAGTACTTTAATTTAATAACTCTCTTGTCGATTAATAACGATTAATGCAGATTAACGAGTATTAAAGCATATCGAATTACGCCATAATTTACGCCATCTGAGAAAAACATTAAATGGCGTAAAAATGGGAACAATCACACAGCGCAAAAGCGTCAGCGGTGTCATTCGTTATCGTGCTGAAATACGCATTAAACGCTCTGGTTTGCCTGAACACAGGGAAAGTAAAACTTTCGGAACCATGCGCACTGCTTCAAACTGGCTCAATAAGCGTGAGCAAGAGATAGCAGACAATCCTGATATTTTGCTCGGTATCAATAATAAGTCAATGACGATTGCTGCTGCCATTGCGAAATACAAAGAAGAAGTCGGTGATGAATTTGGTCGCACTAAAAACAGGTCGCTTGATTTAATTGCGAAGCTGCCTATTGCTAGAGTGCATTTAGAGCAAATCAATGCTACCCATGTTTCTGAACATGTGGCCTTACGAAAGAAAGGTTATAGCAAATTAGGTCTTGATCCAGTCCTACCATCAACCATCTTAAATGAGCTTCAAAACATTAAATCCATCTTGACCCATGCTTCTGTGATGTGGCGTATTAATGTCAATTTGAATGAATTTAATAATGCCTGCCTGCAACTCAGAAAGACACGTCAGATCAAGAAATCAGACAAGCGGGATCGACTGCTATCAAATACCGAATTAAAAAACCTGTTGCTGCACTACCTTGATAAGTGGAATCGCGGACGCACAGCATACCCGATGCACCTGATAGTCTTATTCGCTATTTTCTCATGCAGGCGACAAGCAGAGATAACCCGAATACGGTTAAGCGATTACGATAAAGAACATCAATCATGGATGGTTCGAGATTTAAAAAACCCCAATGGCTCAAAAGGAAATCACAAGCATTTTAATATGCTTCCAGAGTGTCAAAAAATCATTGAGCTTTTAATGCAGGATGACACAAGAGCGAGAATGCTAAGAATGGGTGGTGATAGTGATTTACTTGTACCACTATCTGCTGTTGCTATAGCGTCCGAGTTTAACCAGTCGTGCCATATTTTAGGTATGAGCGACTTTAGATTTCACGATTTAAGACATGAGGGAGCAACACGACTTGCCGAAAGTGGCTTAACTATTCCACAAATACAGCAAGTCACATTACACGACACATGGAGCAGTCTTGAGCGATATGTGTCAGTAAAAAAGAGGGCAAACATTTTGCAATTGGATGACCTGCTACAGATCATTGGTGAAATGTAGCAAAGTCTTTTGATGCGCTTTGATGCTCTTTGTCTAGCGCATCTGCCAAATCCCGCAAGTTTACGAAATATGGCGCTGTACGGCTTTTTTGATCTAATTTGAACACTGGAAAGGGAAACTTGTTTTCAGTCGCCATTTGATGCACGGTTGCTTTTTTTAGGGATGGGTAATACTCATCCGCGACATCAAGCAACTTCACAACAACTGAGCGATGCTTTAAAAACAAGTAGTCATAAGTTGAAAACTGCAATGCTCCCATCATTTCACCTCCAATCTTTTACCTGCTTTGATTTCTTCATCACTGTTCAAAATAGGAAACCATGTAGCCTTTAAATTTTTTGACTTTTGAATTAAGTATTCTTTGATTCGAGGCTCATCTTCTTTAGTCACATTAATATGCATAGTCACATGGAAGCCTTTGCGCTGCCTAAAAAAGTACAGCTTGAGATGTTCGGGTATTGATTCATATCCGCTATCTTCATCAATCCATTCAGACTCCCAATCCCATCTGAATAAATAATTCCAATCATCATCCCAATCCTTTGCTTCCTTATGGAAATCTTCCCAGCAATCAAATCTAAAATAAGTTTCAGTAGGTGAATCCATTCGCTGAAAATAATTTTGAGATTCGCAGTAGTAGGGGTGTTTTGCCTCATAAAGTTTCACGACACCTCTCCCAAACTCTTCACCACACCAATCGGCAGCTCCACATCAACACTGGCTTCTTCTTTTCGCATCCAAAAATCAACAGCGATATGATAAAGCGCAGATACTTGCTCAGCTGTAAATGTTTTGACTGTGCCAGTCTGACTGATTACATGCGGAGCCAAGTCCTCAGCAAAGTCTTTTGCGATTTCTAGAATTTCAGTCATTGGCTGGCTCCATCTCCAAGTGCAACATGCCAATACATGCGCACCAAGTCGTCCACTGGTGGTTAATGCTCTCAACACCATCTCCGGTGTATAGCTTTTTATCTTCATCAAAGCCAAACAGTTTTGCTTTTGGGTGCATCCCTTCAAAATCACCACGTCTTAAATCAATTTTAGTCATTGGTTGGCTCCTGTGCTTCGATCATGGCTTGGTAAGCTATATAAGCCTCACCTTCAGAAAGAAAAATATCTGCATGATCGCAAAGCAAATTAACCTCAATGGGTGTGTTGATCATGCGGGCAATCGTTTTATCCGTCGGCTCTTTCGGTACCAAAACAAATCCTTCAGGCACCGCTTGGGCTTTGGCTAACCAACCTTTTTTAAACAAATTAAACGCTAGGGCAGTATCACTGTTTTCATAAGGGTTTTCATAATCTCCCCATAATTGATCTAAGCAGAAACCAATTTCCTCTGCTTCAATTTCAAAAGCCTCTTTGATTAAATCATCTTGTTTTTGAACATCCATCACTTCACCTCACTGAGCAAACATCTGCGCAAAATCCTGATTTATTGTGGAAATTGCGCAAATAATTGCTCTAAATCTTTATTAAGCTATTTCTTCAATAGCATTTTTTAATTGCTGTTTTTGCACTGGAAGCAAGGTTATTTGACCTTGAGTTAAATCTTCCACAAGCTTTGTGAAATAACCAATTGCATTACCTAATGTTGTTTCATCAGCTTGAGCAGGGCGCTTTATCAAAATATCAATCGCTTCTAAAAGTTTTCGCTTTTCATGCACTTCCATCACGCCACCTCGCATTCACGTTTATTTCGAGCGAAAACGGCATAGGCATCATCTTCACTAAAATTGATATCAATTAAGAAAAAGCCGTTTGGTGCAATCGGGTCCCACTTGGTGATATCACAATCATCCATCATGATTTCCCAATCATCAGAATTAACAAGGCTCTCCATCCAGAACATCACAGTGTCTACACCAAAGTGGCTTTTAAATTTTTCCCACTCTTCACGACTTACGTATTCTTCGTTTTCCAGATGCTCATTCATGTATTTTGAATAAACTGGATGTGTCCAAGTTCCCATTTCACTGCGCACAATTTCAGCTGGCTCTAGTTTGTTATCTCCCATCACGCCACCTTCATTATTTGATTAGCCACAATTTCAGCCAATTTTTGACTCGATTCATCGGATATAGCAGGGCAGCACAAATGCATTTCATATTCTGCACCAAGCTCATACGCTGCCTTGTTCCCGCCCAACTCATCGGTAACTAGCACATAATGATGCGACTTTTTGATCTGCTTCATTAGCTCACGATCTTCTAACCGCGCTGTGAATCCTTGACCCGCTAAATCTTTGATTTTATAGCCAAGCAACTTCACCCAAAGTTTTAAGCCAAGTGCGTTTTTATTTTTGACAACTTGTTTTTTCATGCTGCAACCTCCTTATTTCCAAGCTCATAAATAGATTTAATGGTCTGCTTATTGGTTTTTAGGCGTTCAGGTTTATATTTCTCTATGTAACAACCCTTGCATGCACCAGTGGCTCTTAATACAAATCCATTTCTTGAAGTGCGCTTTTGGAAAAACCAAAATTCATTAGTTAAAGGCCAGTAATCACCACAATGAATACAAAGTTTTTCTTTACCAAGTTCGGAAACTGAATAACGAGGTAATGCTTTGGAATTGATAACAGCAAACTGATTATTCATGCTGCAAGCTCCTGCCAAGGTTCAAAAGCATATAAACGAGCATTTACAGAACGATCAATTTTCACGTTTAAAACTGCATCAACCATTAGATTGTTGCGCTTAATTTCCTGTTCAGCTTGAAAGCCGTTTGGAGCTTCAACACGGCCACGGATAAAACCGCGACCGCCTTGAACTTTTGCTTTATATGTCCAGATGTATAATTTAGGAGTGTTCATAGAGTCACCAATGCTTTACGGAGGTAAGGATCTAAGTCATCTTGACGTAGTAACCAAGTTACATAACTTGGATCAAGGTCTTTAATCGCTGTGCCTTTATGCTTTCCAAAAGTTATGTACTTCGGTATACGGGCAGTTTCTGACATGATGTACAGAGAGTTCATGTCTTTAATGCCCAGCTGCTCTACTAATGTTTTTAGAATTACACCAGTGAAATAGATGTCTGCTTTAGCGTTGTGGGCATGTCGAAGGTGTTTACGTGCAAGCTCCAAATCATCCATAACGTGGTAGTACATAGCGCCTAATGTGTGTGGCAATTCAGGCCATACCATGCGACATAAAGCCAATGTGCAAATTCCTTTGACAGTGAAGTCTGGCTGGCATTTCTGAATAGCTGTAATGTCATAATCAATATTGTGGCCAATCAGGTATTGAACACCTTGAGGCATCTTGAAGGTATCAAAGCTTGGCTTTTCAGCAATATCAGTTTCAAGAATGTGGTGCGTTGCTAAAGCACCCAGAGCGATAGGCTCAGGGCATGAGAAGTACTCATCAAAAACTTCCCCTTGGTTGATTACCAACACCCCTTGCTCAAAAGAGCAAGGTGCGTAAGCAATCTCAATTGGGTAACCATTCAAGTCGTGAGTTTCAGTGTCTAAAATCAATGCATTCATAGCCAATAGGACTTACGCATTGACGGATTCAAAAAAGTATTAAAATACTTTATAAAGTATCTGTGATCAGACGAATTAAACATGCTTCTACAGCAACTTGTACATTACCCATTTATATGGGCTTTCTCATGACAGAACCGAACTCTATTAGCTGCACACAACTTGCCGAGACTTATAACATCTCGCATGATAGTGTAAATCGCTTTCTAGAACGTGAAGACTACACACCTCACGACCTATATCAAGAAGCAATTCAACATATTGATAATAATAAACTTATAGTCAGTATTGATGATACTGTTTTAGATAAACCCTATAGTCAACATATGGACTTGGTTAGCTATTTTTGGTCAGGCAAACACCACCGATCCGTCAAGGGTATTAATCTCATTACCTTGTATGCGACAGATCAGAATGGTCAAAATATTCCAATTAATTTCCGAATTTATGACAAATCTGAAAGTAAAACCAAGAATGATTACTTTATGGATATGTTAAGTGAAGTACTCAGTTGGGGTGCAAAGATTCAATTTATTACAGGTGATAGTTGGTATTCATCGACTGGAAATCTAAAAACCATAAGAAAATATGGTATTCGATTTATGTTTGGTATCGACTGTAACCGTAAGGTTTCCCCAGAAAAAGGACAATGGTTTCAACTGCGTTTATTGCCAAATTTCCATCAGGGTCAAGTGGTCTGGCTCAAAGATTTTGGCTTTGTACAATTATTTAAGACTCAGTTAAAAGAACAGCAGAGGTTTTATATTGTGCATCAAGATGAAGATGATTTATTGTCCTTTGAGGGTTTTCATGAATTACATTCAAGTCATTGGAAAATAGAGCAATATCACCGGGTGATTAAACAGGTTTGTCATATTGAAAAGTTTCAAGTAAGACGATCTAAACTGATTTTGAATCATATTTTTTCAGCCTTGATGGCCTACGTCGAGATACAAAAGAACCAGTTTGAGCGGATCTTTGAAAATGTATATCGTTGGCAGAAGAAATTATTTAGACCAGTTATCAAAAACTTCATTGATGACTTTATTCTCGATAAAAATCATCTGCTACCACAGAGAATCTATAAATAATAGTGCGTAAGTCCTAGCCAATTAACCTCAGTACGGAAAATCATCTTGCTGGTTGGCACCTAACACTGGTGGCACATCATCGTAATAACCATCAAACCCGCCTTGGTTGTAACCATTGTTCTGGTTAAAACCCTGGTTACTTCCACCATAACCACCACCATTATTTTGTTGGTAGCCACCACCATTGTTGTTTTTAGGCTTACGTGTCGTGATAGGGTTAGACATAAGCGAAGCAAGTGATTTTGGTAGTGCTTCAGGTGTAGTTTTACGTTCAATAATTTCCTTGGCCATCAACTCACTTTGAGCGTGAAAACAAGAGAAGAAATTCATCTGGTGTTTCCATTCACCGTTGTCATTTTGGTAGTTTTCACGCTGCAGAAGAAAACCAATACGCTGGTTAGCCACTTCAGGGGCTACTACACAATTTTTAGTAATACGCTCTTTAGCGTCAAAGTCGTATTTCTCTAAAGGTGCATTTGTTGGTGTTAGACCACGAGCACCAACACAAGCAAGCAGTGCATTAATTTTGTGAACTCCACCCAATGGAGTACCGTCTTTTTTCTCGGTCCAAATAGAAAATGAAGCAGATTCTTTATTGTCTGTTTCAAATTCAATTTCAAAACCAGTTGTACCTGATTTCGCTGTGATAAATTCCATATGCTTAATCACACCAACATATTTACCAGCTTCTTCAATACGTAGACTGCTGTCTGCTTGCTTTGCTGAGTCAGGGTTAAAGCCAAATTGTTTGTATTGCTGATTCATGAGTGTTACTCCAAGTTTAAATTTAGGTTATTAAGCAGATTGGTCTTGTGTTTGAATTTGAGGGTTCGGGATGCCATAGAATTCGCAAATCGCCACATCCACATGGTTTAAATCGTTTTCAATATGGTCAGTTTCAAACAAGCCATCAGGGGACTTAACAGTCGAATTGCCATTGTTTTTAGTCTGGAATACGTATTGACCATTAATCACCGCAGTCTGAAGGCAAGTGGTTACCATGCCCTCAAGAGTGATTTTCTCGTCTAGCATCTTCCCAATAGTTTTGATCTTGGTTTTACCTTGAGCGTCTTCTTCGGTATGACTTAAAAGGTATACGCGCTTATGGTCATGGGCATTAATTGCTGCGTTGAACACATCCCATGCATTGCGGCCGATTTCGGTGAACTTATCAAAGCTCTTTTCAGAACTGCGACGCATGAACTCATTCGCCATAACATACTGAAAGTCATCAATAATAATGATTGGGCGCTTAGATCCATTAATTACATTAATGATGAATTGAGGGTTATCAGAGACCAAAATCGAACCCTGTTTATTTTCGGGTGTGATGTATTTCCAATTAGGCGAACGAAACGGCAATGGCTTTTTGATTACCTGAATTAACAACACATTTCGCGGGTCCAAGTTTCTTAGGCTTGTAGATTTGCCAGTACCAGACTGGCCAAGGATTAAAGTTGCAATACTCATTATTCATTACTCACTATTCATTATTTAAAGGGGAGGATTGGTTGCTATCGAGCACCAACCCAACCTGCGCGACGTTTGTACTCACGTCGTTCACGAAGTGGAATATGTGTACGTTGTAGGGCGATTGCTAAGTTCTTCTTACGCTGGAAAGCTCGTTCACGTTCAAAGTTTTCACGGATCCAAGGTTTAGCAGCATGAACCTCAAGCGTGATTAACTGTTCGGTACCATCCTTATTGACCACATAGATATGGCGACCTTTTTCAAAGTAGGTTGAATGGCCTAGACGCATACGAATGTTGCCTTCGTCATCTTGGCTGATGAACTCGGAAAACTTTTGAGTAGAAGTAGTCATTAGCCTGCCTCCACTAAACGATGTTTTTCGATATAACCCTTAATAAGAGCATTGAAGTTCTGATGGTCGATGTGGTTTGTGAAATCGCTGTATGGATTGCCTAAGGCATCTGAAACGGTCACTTCATCAAGGCTGGTTACGTCTACAGCGGTGAATTCACTACCTGGTACGCCGTAGCTGTCTTCAAATGCCTCAACTTCAAAACGTGCAGTAACACGGAAACCATCTAAACGAATAATCGCTTCGCCGTGGTTATCACCAGTCATGCGTAATGCAAGGAGTTGATATTCGGATGGGGCTACGTTGGCAACTAGAGGTTGAGCAGCCTGTGGGGAGGTTTTAAATCCACAGCTAAGCACGCCTATTGTTACAGCCGCTACACCAAGAGATATCTTGATGGTATTGAAAGGGGATAAGGTTTTGTTCATAATTGATCTCGCAAAGTTTGCAAAGCCCAGTTCCCGTCTAAAGTAGCTGGGCTTTTTTGTTGTTTACGAGATTTAGTTTACCAAAGGAAACTTTTATGTCAATTAAAAGTTTATCAAGGGAAACATTAAATTCATTAAAGGAAACTTATGTGCTTTAATAGACAAAAGAAAACCCACACAGGGTGGGTTCGTCTTCAAGTACTAATCTTATTTTTTATATTCAGTAATAGGGTGCTATTTATTGTACCGAATATTCAGATTGTCTTTGTTGTAATCTAGTGCCATTATAAAATCTATATCTAATAGACTGTTTTTCTGCAGTTTTTTGTTTTTAAAAATCTTTTATATTCAATAATTTAAATATAGTTTTTTTGTTAAAAAAGTGGTATAAATAGTTCAAGTTTCTGCAGTATTCAAAGATGAACCAACTTTCCATTCATAATCAAAATCTTCGAAATCTAATTGATAATTCTTGCTTGGAGCCAATCAATTCCATTGTAGATTTAGATTCTATAGATACAGTTTTAAGGGAGTGCCTTACTTTAGATCAAATGAGAGAGGCGGGAAGTTTTTTTACAGGTCAGATGCTAGCAACTAAAGCAATCAGTTCATTTGAAAAAGCTTTAACTTTAAACTCAAGAGTTTTGGATCCAACATGTGGGGCAGGGAACTTACTGATAGAGTGCTCCAGAAAACTTGGTGTGCGAGATACATTAAGTGAAACACTTGAGGAGTGGGGGGGGATTTTGTGGGGATTTGATATACACGAATCATTTATTGAAGCCACCAAACTAAGATTAATTATTGAAGCATTAAATCGTGGCGTGCAAAAAAATTGTTCTATTGAGCAAGCTATATCATATTTTAAAAATATAAAAGTAATGGATGCACTATTAGTTACCAAGACAGACTTAAAGAGCATAACTCATGTGGTAATGAATCCTCCATTCTCCATTTGGAAATCTCCCAATAAAAACTATTGGAAACAAGGAAAAATAAATGCTGCTGGTATTGTTTTTGATCTCTTTCTAAGAATTTTACCAAAAAATTGTGTTGTGGTTGCCATTTTGCCAGAAGTTTTACGATCGGGAAGTAGATATAGTTTATTTCGTAATTTCTGCTCTATCAATATGTTTGCAAAATGTATTCCTTGGGGTAGGTTTAATACTAAAACCGATGTAGATGTGTTTATTCTTTCTGGAATAATTGTCGCAGATGAAAGTCAAAAAACAATTTTGTGGCAGGAGGAATTAGGGGAATATAAAGCTTTATCAAGTAAGTTTGATGTTTGTATTGGGCCACTAGTTGGCTATAGAGATATCGAGATGGGTAGTGAATATCCCTATTTTCACTCCAAAAATACTCCAGGATGGGAAGTGTTGGAAGACATAAGTGAGACAAGGAGATTTCAAGGAAAAGTAATCTCACCACCATTTGTAATCATTAAAAGAACCTCCAGCCCTGGAGATAAATATAGGGCAACTGCAACAATTATCAATCTAAAATCTATGGTAGCAGTAGAAAATCATCTAATAGTTATAAAGCCTAAAAATAACTCATTGGCTGAATGTAAAAAACTCTTAAAAATTTTACGGGCAGAGAAGACAAATGACTTTCTTAATAAAAGAATTAGATTGAGGCATTTAACGGTACAAGTAATTAAAGACATCCCAATTAATTAAGTAACCGGGATGTCCTTTAATTTTTACATAGTTGAATCCAGTATTTCTAATGGGGGAGCTTGAAGATGAATTATGTTATCCTCATTTTCATCTTCAAAGTCAGCAGCATTAGTCTGCTTATCTATATTTGTAAAGAACTCATCGACAAGTACCTTTTGGGAGGCAATATACTCATTCATAATTAAAAAATTAGCTTTTTTATAGAATTTTTTGTAGCAGAACTCCTGAATATCTAACTTATGTTGATTCATTATAAATAAAATTTTTTCTTCAAGAATTCTATAGTTTTCAAACGATAAATCTGGTAATGAACTCCCCCCATGAGCGATAGAATTTCTTAACATTAATAGATTAAAGTCTAATAAGTAAGTCAAATATTCAACTTTTTGTATTTCACCATTTACATCTTCAACTTCTATTTTATTATTTATATTATTGAAGAAATCATGTAGCGGCAAATTTAAACTATTGATTATATTTTTATAGTTTTTGTAGTTTAAGTTTGAAAAGGTTTGAATGAAACCATCATCAAAGTCTTGATCTACTTTAACATCAACCTTGAATTTTTTACGTAACTTACCTTCATGTTGTTCGACAAAATCTAAATAATTGCTAATACTTAGGCTCTGTAGGGACTCCTTTTCAGAGCATATGTTAATGGTTTTTTTTAACATTAAAGCTGTAAAATTTTTTGTTAACTCAGATGCTACAACCTTATCTTCATTAATATATTTAAGATACATTTTAGATGTTTTCTTTACAAAACCTTCCCAGTGGCTATAAAGCAATAAAAATAAAGTTTTCATTACCGTTGTATATAATACTTTATCATTCGTATCATCTGATTGAGAATCAATATTTAAGGCAATTGAATTCAAGCTACTAATCTCTTTTTTACGCCAACTCAACTCGCTATCTAGTTGACTATCAAGGTCTTCAATTCTCATTCGGAGAAATACTCCTTAGAAAATTTGATTAATTTTTCAAAACGATTTAAGACTTTAATACCTCTTCCAGAAGCATATAGATAATCTTCATGCGCATAAATATCCTTAATTTTCTCTTCAATTTGATTTTTTTCTAGTTGTTTAATCTTATCAAGATTGATTGCGATGCCAATTAAAACTGCTTCAAATGCACTTAAATTAAAACTTCCATAAAATCGTTGATTTTTTGTATTATACTTTTTAAATGTATTAATTCCTATTGTTTCATAAAGAAAATTAATTGCTTCTTGCAGCAAAAGTATAGCATTATCAATTTTAAAATCGGGGTTATCTAATAGTTCTAATGTTTCATTATCTATAAAATCACTTATTTTAGTATCGTATGGGTAATTATTAAAATTAATTTGATCATAATTAATAGAGATAATAAACCTATTAATTAGTTCCATATCATATGCTTCTTGCATTTGCTTAATAGTTAAATTTGTTATTTTAATGAAATTAGTATTTAGTCGATAATTATCTATTTGATTAAAAAAATTAATATCATTCATAATAATAATACAATTACGAACCTCTTGCGGTGTTAGTGCAGAACCACCAGTATTTAGTCTTTGAAATAACTCATATTGAGCTTTTGTATTATTTTCTAAAAAAATAATATTAATATCGAAAAAAGATCTTCTTACTATTCTTCTGTAATCAAGGGGCAATTGTTGCCAAGTTAAACCATTTAACTCAGTTATTTTTTTTAGTCCAGAAAAATGAAATAATTGTAAATGTTCTTCAACTTGTAATATCTCTTCAATTTCCTCCTCCACATCTAAAAATTCATCATCTTGTTCAATTATCTCATGTTTTTTGTTTAGGACATGTTTAATTGAATCTTCTTGGTCAAATTCTAAAAGGCCTTCGATATTAAATAATGTAGATAGTCTTTGTAAACCATCAACAACCGTCCATTTGGCATTAGCCTGTTGTGCGATAAAGATAGGTGGCAATGGAATACCAAGTAATATTGATTCTATTAATCGTGATTGTTGATTGATATCCCACCTAAATACACGTTGAAAGTTAGGATTTAAAACAATCTCTTTTTTCTTAAATAACGAGCAAAGTTCACCGATAGACATGGAAAGTTTTTGAGTTTTAATTTCTTTCCTTGCATCATTCAACTCTTTATCAAGTTTAGCAAGCTTATCATTTAACTCTGATTTCGATGAAATTTCTGTATTTTGCATCTAATAAATATCCTCTTTTATATATTTAAACTGTTCGCTTTTTAATTAAAATTAACTCAAGCATCCCAATAAACCCAACCACTAGTACGGAGTAGCTTTATCTTTTTTAATCACACAAAAATCTGAATGCGCTTAAACTTTTTATTCGCTTCAATTTCTGTTTTATAAAATTTATCTCTATCATCAGAATCTATAAACTTAGTAAACGTACTTGATTCAATAAGTCGGTAAAGAAACCTTTCACCAGTCTTAAGCACCACTGTCAATAAGAAGTGCTGATACAGAACATGGCTGATCTTGCGGGAATTTACTTCAATTCTTTGCATGTTTATCCAGCACGCCAGAACTGGCGACCCATTACACGGAAATTCAATCCATTCTGTTCTGAGACTTCTCTATCGCGATACTTAGGATTAAGGCTATGAAGGCTTAATTTTCCTCCCTCCTCCTTAAATATTTGCTTAATCATTCCTTCACCTTCGAAATAAACTGCATATATACCGCCGTCCACAATTTCTGTTTGAGAAATATCAATACCGACTAAATCACCATCATGGATAAAGTCAGCCATGCTATCGCCTTTAGCTTTGATTATTCGCATGCAGCTAGGGTCAACGTATTTTTTCTGAAAGAATGAAGGGGGGAATGGGAATTTCCCGTTTATCACATCAAAATGGAATTCTATAGATTCACCCGTACCACAAGAAAAATTAGCTTCCACAACATCAATCCAAATAAATCCATTTTCAGTTTCATATTCAACAACAGTTGGTTTGTGTACATCATTTGCATCGAAAGATGCTTCCTCTTTTTTATCAAGACCATGTTTATCCATAAAGTCTTGCATATTGAAATTACTTAGAGGTTTTTCTTGATTTCCTGTCAATAGCCAGTTTTGAGATGTTTTCAAAACAGTTGCAAGTGAATGTAGGAACTCAGCCTTAGGAATATTTGTTCCTGCAACCCATTTTGATACAGCCCCTTTTGTCGCACCTGTTGCTTCAACAATATCTACTTGGCGAATATTCATTTCTTTCATTCTTTTAATTATTCGATCGCTAATAGTGTCCATAAAACAAATCCTCTTTTAATGTTTCCTATAGTAAACATGCATGTTGATTAACGGAGAAACTTATGGTTTACTAACGGAAACTATTAGTTTATTAGAGTAAACCATGACTGTTGATGATTTAAAAAATCACTATGGTGTCAAATCTGATGCTGAACTGGCTAGAAAGCTAAAACATACACGAGGAGCTATATGTAAATGGCGACATCGTGGAATTCCCTTGGACACACAAGCACGTCTTCAGATTTTAACCAATGGTGAAGTAAAGGCGAACATGGCTGTGCTTATTGCATAACCAATTATTACTTAGTCGAAGCCTTATAGAAACGTGAAAAAAATCAAGGATTTCACAAATGCAAGAAATAACACTAAGCCGTGAAGCTCAAACGGCAATTTTTAAAATGATTAACCAGACGCAGGGGATTTCGCCAAAGGAAATTGCTCAGGTTACTGGTGATTCGCATAACACAATTTGCAACTACGGCAACGTAGGGATGCCAAACCATTTACCGAGCTTAAAGAAGCTTGAAACCATCATGATGTATACACAGAACCCTGAAATTTTAAAGGTGTGGGCGCATCAGATGGGATATGCATTAGTGCCAGTGGATTGCGACTCAAGCAAACATCATGAGTTATCAATCTTTGAAGCAATGATGCAGCACAACATTAAAAGCGGAAAGGCAAACCGAGTTGTGTATGAGGCTTATGAGGATGGGGTGATTACACCAGCGGAATACGAAGAGATCCACCAGATTACCCAGGGCTTGATCGAGTTGATTACCGCAGTGGATCAGGCAGCGCTTAAACAAATGCAGAAGTACACAGCAAATGCTCAAAAAGAAAAAGCCTGATCGCAGAAATCAGGCTTTTAGTGTTCAAAAAACTAATAGAGGCAATCTTGTGAACAAAACCAATCTAACACAACACCCATGCGCTAACAAGTGCAGCAATTTCAAAGAAGAGCAGTGCAAACATTGCTTAGTACAGATCAACTGCTATCAAGATGAAGATCAATCTATGGGTACGCGAACAATGATTGAGTCTGATTTCGCGAAAGGCGACACGGTTGTATTTATTGATGCATTTATGCCTGAGCACCTTATGGAGGTTCATCAGATGCAAGGTGACGGAATTTTGTTGGATGGTAATCGCAAATTTGCATTAGCTGATTTATTACGCCACGCCACAACAGTTGAACTTAATGCTAAACGCCGTCTGTCATTGACTGAGCAAAGTTTGGGTGAAGTGTCGTGATGAAAAAAGGAAAAGCCCGAGAGTTGAGGTCGGGCTTTAGTATTCAATTCAGAGGGTAAATCTTAATGAATAACTCAAATTTAGCACATGAACCACCAATACCTCAAGGGCAAGTAGTTCATTTTCCAAAAAATGAGCGCAAAGCTATGTCGAATAAAGAAGAGCGCTACACCAAGATGCCTAACATGCTAATTGACAGCGAGATTATGGCTCAACTGAACGATAAGGCATTTAAGTGTCTAATGTTTGTTATGCGTCAAACCGTTGGATTTGATCGCGTATCTCACCCAATTGCTATCACTCAATTTCAGAAATATTGCGGCATCAAAAAACGCGATACAGTCATGTCATGTATTCGTGATCTGGAACAACTTGGTTTGATCAAAGTTGAGAGAGCAACAGGCTGCCTAAATGAATATGCATTCACTCCTGACCAGTACCGCGAAAAAGGACTAGTACCAAATGAGGGTAGTACCTTTAAAGGTGACGGGACTAGTACCAACAAACGGGACGGGACTAGTACCGTGAAAGGTGACGGGACTAGTACCGTTGAACGGGGCACTATTAAAGAAACACTTAAAGAAACATTTAAAGAAAACTTTAAAGAGAGAAACACGCAGGAAAATTCGGTTGATCAGGTGTGGAATCCAAATACTGAAACTTTGAGTTCAATTCTCAAAACTACCAAACACTCACACCGTGTTTCTGAAATTCTTAGTCTGGAAGATTTTCAATTCCATCTTGGAAACTTCAATACACACCATGAGAAAAACTTTCAACTGACTGACAACCAAAAACACCGAAAGTTTGCACAGTGGATTATTCAAGAGTTTGAAAGAGTCTTGGAAAAAGCTGAACGCAAAAACAAACAGCCATCAGTTTATCCACGTTCTGAAAAACAAAATTCTGATCTAGACGTGAATACAGCTTGGGCAGACCAAGCATCGCAACATCACGTACCTGTGAATTCATCAGTCCATATCCCGGAGGACTTTCTATGAACGCAATGTCAATGCTGGCTCAGGGATTAAAACAAATACAAGCAATCTGTTCAAAACACAAAATAGCAATGGTACAAGCAGGGCCATTTCAGAAGTGCCCACAATGCGCCGTAGAATTTTTGGAAGAGCAAAAGCGCGATGCACAAGCTGAAATTGATCGTGCTGTACGTGAAAAACATTTTGCTGGAGCAATGCTTCCAGAGCGACATGCAACATCAGGTTTTAAAAATTACAAAGTGCAACATGTTGGACAACAGAATGCATTGAATCAGGTTGTTTCATTCGCAAAGAACATGATTCATGGCCATAAAAACAACTTTGTGATGGTTGGACCTACTGGTACAGGGAAAACTCATCTGAGTTGCGCAACGGCTCGGACATTACTAAACAAAGGTAAGTATGCACGGTACATCACCAGCGAAGATCTGGCACAGAGAATTATGAATGCGTGGGAGCAGCCGGACGCTACAGAAAAATCTGTGATTTATGATTTCAGCCAGTACGACTTACTGATTTTGGATGAATATGGCTTGCATGACCGTGATAAACGCCGTGAGCTGGTACACAAAGTTTTATATGCACGTTATGACCGAATGAAGCCGACCATGCTGATTTCGAATCTGACATTAGCTGAGCTGCAGAAAGATTTGGGCGATCGTCTTTGGTCTCGATTTCAGCAAGGTGGACTGAGTGTAGTTGCATGCAACTGGGCAGACGCTCGGGTAGGAGGTGGGGTGTGAGTAATTATCTAGAAATGAATCTTGAGCAGCTTCAAAAAGAACATGCTGAGTTGCTTACCTTCAATGAAAAGCTAGACCGCGAGCGTAATGGATATCGTAAAGATGCCCAGAAGTACGCCAAGAAAGTTCAAATGATTGCAAGTCTATTTGTTGTGCCGAGTGACGACCACGAATTAACGCTTAAGGCCATTAAAACGATTGTGGAACGAGTAGGGGGTGCAGCATGAACGAAATCCTTCAACAAAGAATTGAATCGGTACAAGCTGGCAAAAACATAACTCATGCTCAGATTGAAGCAAAACGCAGTCTACGTGAGCAACTTGATAGTGATCTTGAGGCTTTCTTAAAAAACGGTGGAAAGGTGGAAACTCTACCACGCGGTTATTCGGGATTAAGCGATGAGCTTAAACCAACTCAAAAAATGCGATCAATCATGTCTGCATCGGTTGCTCAAGCTAGAGCATTGAGCGACAACCCAAGCGTGATTGCTTGGAGAGAGGCGAAAGAAAAGGGCCTTAAACACTTTAACGGAACAGCGTGTATCACTTGTGGTTCAACGCTTCGGTATACAAGCACAAGAAGCTGCTTCTCATGCAACAAGGCTTCATCGCTACGCAGAGCAGAACGTATTAGAAAGGAGCGAGTGGTATGAACTTAATCGAAAAATTGGGATTGCCTATGGCTGAGGCGATAGCTTCATGCTTACTAACAACAGCTAAGAGCCCTGAATATTTTTGCTTGGATCCGAAACAGTATTTCTGTGTGGTGGATGGGGTGGTTTGTTTTTATCACGATAAGGAGCAGCAATTTTTGGAATACAAGCCATTAGCTGAATGTGATTTTGAATATGTATCTATTGCAGACCTCCGCAAAGCCATCGCCGACCACGACCGAACCGACCATGTAACCGATATCCAAAATCACATTAGCCCGAATACGAGAGTTTCAGAGCATAACAATATGCATTGCCAACACGGTTACGACGTTGCTTGTCTAATTTGTGGTTTCGGTACCGTTGATGGTAAGCGCGTTTGGCACAACAAGACAGAACCTAAAAAAGGGGACCGCGTCAAAGTAGATTTCATAAGTGAATCAAGAACGATTTATTCAGGCAAGCGATTCACAGGTTATGGCGTATTGGATCGTGTTGAAGATGGGCGTGTATTTGGACGCTTAGAAGATGGTATGCCTTTCATGTGTCTATGTGTGGATGTAGAGGTGGTTGAGGGGTGAGTGAATTATTTAAGTATCTCCTAATTTGGATTGGCAAATTTCACGTGTTCTTTGCTGTTTTGGGATTTCTCGATGTTCTTCATTACCGACTCTACATTGGCGTTGAGGATAAGGTGATTGTAGCCAAGACGGAGTGGGAAGAGCTTAAAGCTCTGCGAGGTGCCAGTGACCAGCATCTCCCTCGCTGAATATCGAAGAATCTACAAGCCAAAACGCAAGGCTAAACGTCCTGCATCGGTTAAGAAAGAGCGAGTAGTGAGTGAGGGTGAAGCGATTTTATCGCAGCATCTGAGAACTCTAAAGATTGAGTTTGAGCAGGAGTTTAAGTTTCACCCCACACGCAAATGGAGAGTTGATTTCCATTTGAAGGGCAAAAAGGTATTGGTCGAAGTGGAAGGCGGGATCTGGAGTAATGGCAGACATACAAGGGGTAAGGGGTATTTAGGGGACTTAGACAAATACAACGCAGCAACAATGATGGGTTATCAGGTAATAAGGTTTAGCACCGAGCAAGTGAAAAGCGGCAAAGCGATTGAGCAAATTTTAAAATTAATAGGGTGATGAAATGGCAATGGTTAAGGTTTGGAACAAAGAGATAAAAGGCAAGCTTTATGCGGTTGGTGATATTCATGGCTGCTACAACTTGCTTATGAGTCGTCTAGAAGAAATTAACTTTGATTTTGAAAATGACTTGCTTGTTGCTGTTGGGGATTTGGTGGATCGAGGTAACCAGAATGTTGAATGCGTAAGTCTAATTGATGAGCCTTGGTTTACATCCGTAAAGGGTAATCATGAAGATTTGGTCATTATGGGTGATGTTAATCGTTCCTATTTTAATTGCCATATTCAAAATGGCGGTGAGTGGTTTTATGACTTGGATTATCAGGTTCAGCGCGAAATCATTAAAAAATTAAAAACTCTACCGATTGCTTTGGAGATTAATCACAAAGCTAGAAAATTTGGCTTTGTTCATGGCCATATCGAACAGAACAATTGGGATGAGTTTAAAAGCATTCTAAATAATTTTGATCAAGCTCAGCACATTATCAAAAAGGAACGCTTCCCTACTGAATTAGCAATGTGGGGTCGTGATCGACTGGATGAAGAAAACCAACAATACACCCATGTTTCAGGAGTTGATGCGGTAATCATGGGGCATACGGTTACTCAGAAGCCATGCAAGCGCGATAACTGCTACTGGATTGATACTGGTGCGGTTCACTGGGGAACCATGACAATTTTAGATTTGAGTTTGATTTGAGGGGATTTGGGATGAATGCGATGGTGAAGGTTCAAAATATTATGCAGGCGGTAGACTGGTCGAAGCACTCACTGGAGGAGTGGCTTTATCAATTTGGGGCATGGATGAATAGCGTATCTGGTGTGTGTGGTAATAGCGTCAATCCGATTGCTGTTGCTATGGATCAAGCAGTAGTTAAGCAAAAGATTGCAAAACTTACCGAGCAGCAAAAGAAGGAAATTATTGCGGCTCACTTTCTTGATAGCGAAAAGCCAAAGCTCACACGAAGCAATATTACTTGTTTGATCGATGACAATGAAGCGCGAGCAGTACAGCGCTTAATTTTGGATATGCAGGGCCAAAGTGAAATCATGGATGAGTGGATGGATGCGATTATCTGCCGTTATTTTTATGGGAATTCGTGGTCGCAGATGGTTACCGAAGAACGATCTAAGCATGCGGCTGAACAAGATGTGAAGTGTGGATTGGCTGCACTGCATTGCCGATATAAATTTATTGAATATAAGTGATTAGAACTTGACCTTCCGGAAAGCATCTGTTAAATTCGTGGTATAATGGTGCGAAGTGTAAGTAAGTCGCACTACTGATAGAAGGCTCATCGAAAGATGGGCTTTTTGTTGCCTTGAGAAATGTTCCGTGAAAGCAATATCAAGGCACCCAATGGCGGCTTAACTTTATTCGTAGTGGTTTAAGTTTTAATGCCGCCACCCAGATATTTAATTACATCAAAGCTCGGTCAAATGATTGGGCTTTTTTGTTGCCGAAATTTGGCAACCATATCCTGTGAGTGTGCCGACTTACAGAACATGCCTTGTGTAAACGCCTAGATGTTTTAGGCAATTTTAGCTAGGGCTTGTCAACCCGACCTTAAAGAGAATGAAAGCAAGTGAAGTTGACCGTGCATGTAAGGTTAATGTGATTGTGAGTAGCGGTAGATCAGTTGCCGAGCTGATTAATATCGAACTATAGGCAGGGGTGTGGCAGATCACCACATCCTTATTTAGTTACATAGTGAACAATAATTCATCAAAATGAGATTGGATAGATACAATTTCGGGTGATATTTTTAATTAAATATTCTACATGGATGGAATTAAAGATGAAGCTACTAACTTTATTAGGTATTGGTGTTATGGCAAGTTGCTGCTATAGATCAAAGCGCATTGCTAGCAAACACGCTTCACACTCAAACTTCGATAAAATTGTTCAAAAAGCTGCTCTGCATGGCTTCTAAACAATTTAGTTAGTGTTGGGTTTTGTAATAAATATATGATTGTAGGAGAACGAAATGCTTCAATTGTTAATTTGTTTATTTGGCCTTCATGGTGCAACTGAGATTGACGGTGAAGTCAAAGAATGCCGTGATTGTTTGAAAGAAATATAAGGCCTTTCGCTACGTTTCCTTAGTCATTTGCCGAACGGATTACGGCACATAAAACCCCGCTCAATATGCATTATTGGCGGGGTTTTTCTTTTCTTATTTGGGGTTCTTATGACAGATAAAGTACAAGCGAAAAAAGACTTAGAATTTTGTAGTGCTGAACTGTCTAAGTACCAAAACTTAAGCCGTTCGGGTTTGACTCGGGATGAGATGCTGGCGATAGATGGCATCATGATTAAGTTGAAACAGCGGGTTAAGAATTTAAGAACAAGCCTGTACGAATAATTAACAAATAAACGGCTCTTGTATAATTTCTTACATATCTATCACTGTAAATTGTGAGAAATGTATTCTTTTAGTGTTGATAATTTTTTTAATTGTGAGAGTATAAAAAAAGAACAATAAAGGGAGAAAAGTATGGCTTCACAAGATGTGCTTATAATCTCGGTTTCGGCCTTTGTCCTTGCATTAACGATTTATGAGTTTGGGCAGATGTCGATGTTGTTTTAAACTAAACCACCTTCGGGTGGTTTTTTAATGGGCGCAATATATGAAAAGGCCACAACCACCGGAACGACTTCTAAATATAGACCCTTTAGATAATGTTGATTTTGAGCCAGCAAAAGAGCTTGAAGAGTGGATTATCGATACTTTCATTTCCAGTGATGGAAAGCTCTACAACCCTGATCATGAACATATATCGCCGTGGTCTAGCACCTTATTTAAAGTACTATGGGCATCTTCTGCATTCATCAAAGCTGACAGAGTTGTATTGGGTCAAACTGAGAAGTTTTCGCCTATGGCAGGTGGCTGGCGAAAGTTACGACAAGAAAAACAAATGATTGATTGGTTTGGCTGTGTACCAGACTTCATCATTACTATCGATGCAAAGTTTGCATCGCAGGCAAGCGATACAGAATTTTGCGCATTGATTGAGCATGAGCTTTACCACCTTGGTGCCAAGCGGGACGAAGATGGGAATTACTTAATAAGTCCTTCAACGGGTGAATATAAATACTATTTAAGACCACACGATGTAGAAGAGTTTCATGGTGTGGTTCAACGCTATGGTGCATCAGAAGATGTGCAGAAGATGGTAGACCTTGCTAATGATGGGCCAACAATTGGAAAAGCTAAAATTGCACACGCTTGTGGTACCTGTCTTTTAAAATTGGCTTAAATTTTTTTGCCTATTTTGTGATACGTAGTGATACAAAGAGGTGGTTATGGCAGCCCTAAAAGAGCCTGTAAAAATATTTATAGTTCAAGCTCTTGCGTGCCGTGACACCCCACAAGAAGTAGCGGAGCTTGTATCACAAGAATTTGGGGTGAAAATTGATCGAGTACAATGCTCAACATACGATCCCACAAAACAACGCGGTAAAAATCTTTCCAAGAAATTTGTCGACCTTTTTTATGAGACCCGTGAGAAGTTTGATGCTGGATTGATTGATATTCCGATTACTCAAAAGTATTACCGCTTAAAGCAGTATCAAAAGCATCTTGAAAAAAATGCCAGAAATACCGTGATGTCACTAAACATCATGAAGCAAGCAGCACAAGACTTGGGTGGTCAATTTACCAATCGACAAGAGATCACAGGCAAAGACGGCAAGCCAATAGAGACTGTGAGTTCTAATGTTTCAACTGAAAGCTACCTTACAGCAAGGGAGCAGGCGTTAAATGATTATTGACCCAGCGCGCGAGCTTGCGATCCAAATTGAAGCGCAGCAAGACCTGTACTTCTTTTCGCGGTACATGTTCAAAGAGCGCCGCAAGTACAAGTGGATGCATAACTGGCACCATCGTGTGGTTTGCGATGCTTTAATGAAAGTATTCCGTGGTGAAACTAAGCGTTTAATCATCAATATTCCACCACGTTATTCCAAGACTGAATTGGCTGTGATTAATTTCATGGCTTGGTGCTTTGGCAAGGTGCCTGATTGTGAGTTTATTCATATCAGCTACTCTGCGACATTGGCAGCTAATAACGCATTTCAGACGCGAAATTTGGTACAGGAAACAGCATACAAACGCGTATTTCCTGAATTTCAGCTACGCGATGACAGTAAGGCTAAAGATGATTGGCGCACTCAAGCGGGCGGTGTCTGCTACGCACAGGGTACAGGCGGTACGATCACGGGTTTTGGTGCTGGTAAGATCCGAAAGGAATTTGGTGGGGCTATCATCATTGATGACCCACACAAAGCCAGTGAAGCAAGCTCTGACACAATTCGCGGTAACGTTATTGAGTGGTTTCAAAACACGCTTGAGTCGCGGACAAATTCACCTGATACACCAATTATTGTCATCATGCAGCGCTTACATGAAGAAGATCTTGCAGGTTGGTTGCTTGCTGGCGGTAATGGTGAAGAATGGGAACACTTATGTCTGCCAGCGATTCAAGATGATGGCACAGCGCTATGGCCTGCTAAGCATTCAATTGAACGCCTAAAGGTGATGGAGGATGCGGCGCCTTATGTGTTCTCAGGTCAGTATCGACAATTACCATCACCGCCAGCAGGCGGTTTTTTTAAACCTGATCGAATTGAAATTGTTGATGCGATGCCTGCGGAATTTATCAAAGAAGTCCGCGCTTGGGATTTGGCTGCTTCTGAAAACGAAGGTGACTGGACGGCTGGTCCACGAATGCTCAAGACCAAAGAAAACATCATTTACATCGTGGATATGGTGCGCGGCAGATGGGGGCCTGATGGTGTCGAAAATACAATTATTCAGACAGCTCAGATGGATGGTAAATCAGTAATGATTCGGTTGCCGCAAGATCCAGGTCAAGCAGGTAAATCACAGGCTAAAAACTTTGTGACGAAGCTTTCTGGATTCCGAGTAAAAGCTGAAACAGTTTCAGGTGACAAGATTACTCGTGCACAACCTTTTGCAGCACAGGTCAACATCGGGAACGTGAAGATGCTTCGCGGTGATTGGAACAAAGCGCTCGTTGATGAGTTACGCAACTTTCCCAATGGCAAACATGACGACCAAGTGGATGGCTGTAGTGATGGGTTTAACGAGTTAAATGAGGCCCCTCAAGTCACTCACATCGACCTACCAATGTTTGGATTCTAATATGAGCATTACAGCAACACATGCTGACTATGATAAGCACATTGCGACTTGGAATAAGTTGGATGATGCTTGTGGTGGTCAGGAAGTAATTAAAGAAAAACGTGAAGTTTATTTGCCACTACCTACACTATTTAAATCCCCTAAAGATTTAGATGGTAAGGGGCGATATGGGGAATATCTGCTCCGTGCAATCTTTCCAGGTGTAACAAGTCGAACGCTTGCCAGTCATATCGGATTGGCATTTGGGAAAACACCTGTATTCAATCGTCCACGTACGCTGGAATATTTAGAACGCAATGCCGATGGTGCTGGACGTTCAATTTGGCAATGTGCACAGCGTGCGACACGACTGGTAAATAAAAACTATCGCTGTGGGGTTTACGTTGACTACCCAGCAGTGGCACCCAGCAAAAATAAGGAAGAGGAAAAGTCAAAAGGCGCTTTTCCGATGATTCATATTATAAAAGCGGGTGCAATCAAGGATTGGGATTACATCATTGTTGGCAATCAAAAAAAGCTTAGCTTTGTAAAATTGTTGGAAACAGTGAAGGTTCGCAACGGCTTTACTGTTGAGTCAAATGATCAGTATCGTATTTTGCTGTTGGAAGAAACGGCTAATGGGCATGTTTATACAGTGCAGATCCACTCAAAGGATGAGAAAGGACAATGGGTAGAAGGTGAGAAGTTTATTCCAACTGACTACCACGGCAAGCCATGGGACTACATTCCTTTTACGTTCTGTGGCGCCGTGGATAATTCAGATGAGATTGGAACTGCTCCGCTGTATGAATTAGCTTCAATGGAGCTTTCATACTATGCCAGTACTGCGGATGTGGAAGAGTCTGCATTTATTGTTGGTCAGCCTACGTTGTGCTTCCCAAGCATCACATCAGAGCAGTATGCCATGGTGAAAGAATCTGGTGCCAGTGTCGGTAGCCGTTCAGGAATTCCAACAGATGCGAAGATGGTCCAAGCAGAAAAGAATGGTTTGGCCTATGAGCGTATGAATGACAAATGGAATCAGATGAAAGAGCTGGGTGCACGCTTGATCGAGGTTGGTTCCGCCAATAAGACTGCTACACAGGCAGACAATGATAGTTCGGTGCAACATTCTGTTTTGTCGTTGGTCGTGGCCAACGTGTCTGAAGCATTCACCATAGCATTACGTTGGTGTGCAAAGTTTGTTATCCCTGAGCATGATTTAAAGGTTGATGAGCTAAGTTTCACAATTGCTCAGGATTTTAATAAACCTAAATACGATGCCACACGCTCTAAACTCATTTACGAAGCTTGTTTAGCTGGTGAGCTGCCGATGTATGTGTGGTACCACTATGAGCAGACTGGTACATTCCCTGAAGATAAATGGGAGGACATCGTAAAGAAAATTGAAAAGCGGGATGATGGTGGAATGAATAATCCACCAAATGATGAGGAATAAAGATGGATAAATCAGCGCAGAAAGCCCTCATTGATGCGCTGAGCCAACATCAAGCGTATCTGTATCGTGCATCATCTCAAAGCGTAAACGAGCTGACAGCTCAATTTAATAAGCTTTCCAATGTTCAATTACTTAGATTAAGTGAATTACTTGAAAATTTGACGGATTCTGAGCGTAAAGCATTACAGAGTATTAATTTTTCGAGTAGAGCTAAAGCCAGTCGTAAAATTGAGGAAATTAAAGCCATTCTGAATGAGTGGTTCAAATCAATTGATGAGGACCTAAGTTCAGAATTTGAAAAGTCTGCAGTATCACTCGCAGTTTATGAGGCCTCTTATTCATCAAATATGATTGCTGGTAGCACTGCAGTAGTTTCTGGTGAGAAAATTTATAAGACCATTAAGAAAACGCCGTATTCGGGCGGTCAGTTGGTTGATTACTTATTTTCTGATATTGCTGCATCACTGCGAAAGAAAGTGGAATATGTCATCCGTGATGGTATTTCGCAAGGTCAAACCAATCAGCAGATTATTCAGCGAATTAAGGGTAAAAAATCACTTGATTATAAGGATGGAATTCTAAGTAAGACTGAGTCTGAAATTGAACGTCAGGTGCGCACTGCACGAAGCCATATCAGTAATGCGACTTACATCGACACATACAAGGCTCTAGGGTACGAGTATGTGAAGGTTGTAGCAACATTAGACGGGCGCACGTGTAAGTATTGCGCTTCTATTGATGGTGATGTCTATCCAATTGACGATCCGACGCGTCCACTGTTCCCTGTGCATCCAAATAACCGCACAACCTACGTACCATGCAATAAAGATGGTGAAATTGCAGGGTTGCGGCCATTTGTAATGGATGAGCGAAAAGTTAAAGATATTCCAAAAGATGAACGTAGTCAGCTGATAGGTCAACTTGATGCAAATACGTCATTTAAAGAATTCTTTGAGCAGGCTGATGAGTTTTTTCAGCGTACATGGTTGGGTAAATCAAAGTATGAGCTTTACAAGAAAGGCGAATACAGCATTGATAAGTTTGCCGATCCACTGAATAAGCGCGGTTATACATTGGCAGAACTTAAGGCTTTGGATGAGAAAACATTCGTAGCGATGGGGTTATGAGGCCGCAAGGTTTTTAGTAGGGCTAATTTATAGATTTTTTTGATAAAATAGAAAAATATCTATTTTATTTTGTGACTATGGCTAAAGTATTTCTGCTATTTACGATCTCAATGATGGTTTGCGTATCTTTGAGCGCGGATGTTTCTGTTCGGGGTTACTATCGTAAGGATGGTACTTATGTTCGACCACATATGCGATCTTCACCAGATGGTAATTTCTATAATAATTGGAGTACAGCGGGAAATGTAAATCCATATACAGGGAGGATTGGGACGAAGACAACCCCATCCTATTCATCAAATTATGGATACACGAAGTCGCAAAACTATTCCAATCAGGCGCAAAATTACAACAATGTACCATCGGGTGGTTATGGCTCGGAATACCAAATCACCAAAAATAATATGACTATTCAACTAAGAAAATCGCCATCTTCTGGATATATAAGCAATCAGGCATATACTTCAAGCAACATGCGAGTAAACGGCATTCAATGGAATTTTCTTGGGCAAAATTCTTCTGATGCTATGTATGTAGCTCAAGCCAAACGCGAGTACTCAAGTGATGGTTTGCCTGTGGTGGCTGCTATGTACACAGGTATAATGAAGAGTAACGGCAGGCCAACATGGTTAGGAAAGCGGTTTGTAAAGGTTAAGGTTAATTGTTACAGCAATAAGTTGGCTGTTGTTGCGGATGCTATTGTCAATTCAAGCGGCCATGTGGTTAAGGATGTTGTTTTAAAGGATTTTGATGAGTTGACTTGGTATCAGGTTGGTGAATTATTTAATCAAAGTAAATTCTACTCAGCAGCTGAAATTTGCATGTAATAAACATAAATTTTTTTTAAGGCACCCAACAGGGTGCTTTTTTATTGCCTGCTGAAAGCGGATGCGGACAGCGTAACGAGCGGATGCTCACTTAAAAGGGTCGGATGACTTATGAAATTGAAATTAGACGAAAATGGTCATGTAGTGGTTCAGGATGGTAAGCCTGTTTATGTTCATGATGATGGTAAAGAAGTGGCTTTTGATGCACCGCAGACAGTGGCAACAATCACACGTTTGAATGGTGAGGCGAAAACCCATCGTGAAGCCAAAGAACAATTTGAAGCACAAGTTAAAGCCTTTGAGGGACTTGATCCCATCAAGGTGAAAGAGGCACTTGGAATTGTTCAGAACTTGGACGCTAAAAAGCTTGTGGATGCAGGCGAGGTAGACAAGGTTAAGGCTGAAATTACTGATGCACTTAAAAAGACCTACGAACCTCAAATTCAGCAATTAACCACTGAGCGTGATGCTGTACAACAGCAATTACATAGTGAGTTGATTGGTGGTGGCTTCGCTCGCTCTAAGTACATTCAGGACAACATTGCTGTACCCGCAGACATGATCCAAGCCCAGTTTGGGAAAAGCTTCAAAATCGAAGAAGGCAAGGTTGTGGCCTACGGTACGGATGGTCAAAGAATCTATTCACGCGCGCGCCCTGGTGAAGTCGCTGACTTTGATGAGGCTTTGGAGTCTTTAGTTGGTGGATACCCACATAAAGATTCAATTTTAAAAGGTGGTCAAGGTTCAGGCGGTGGGTTCCAGGGCGGTGGTGGAAATAAATCAGGCCCTAAATCTTTGGCTGAATGCAAAACCAAAGAAGAGAAAATTGCTTACATGAAGCAAGTGGGCGAACAAGCATAAATTAATTTAAGGAGAGGCTCATGCCTTTTGATTTACAGGTTTTTAATAAGCAAACCTATGCTGCAATGACTGAAACAGTGGCACAGGATATTGAAAAATTCAATGAAGCATCTCAGGGTGCCATTCAATTGATTAATGAGCCTTTCGGTGGTGACTTTAATATCGAAGCATCATTCAAAGCAATTGCAGGTATTGTTCGTCGTCGTAATGCATACGGCACCGGAACCGTGGCGGCAAAACGCTTGGAACAAATGCTTGATGTAGCAGTTAAGGTTGCAGCTGGTACACCTCCAATCGAGTATGAAAAGCAGCAGTATTCCTGGATTCTTCAAAATCCAGAGCTTGCAGCTTTGACCATTGGTGAGCAGCTGGCGAAAGCTCGTCTAGCGGATATGCTGAATGCGGGTATTTTGGGAGCATCTTCCGCTATTTCAGGCAATGTAAACACGGTGCACGGTAATGGTACTGATGCTGCATCATTCCGCTTGCTTAACAAGGGTGCTGCGAAACTTGGCGACCGTTCAAGTGCAATTCGTGCTTGGATTGTTCACTCAACCACAATGCATAACCTTTTTGATAATGCGTTGGCCAACTCTGAAAACCTTTTCCGCTATGACGGTGTAAACGTTGTGCGAGATCCGTTTGGTCGTGTATTTGTGGTAACTG
The DNA here is from genome assembly GCF_058599505.1 of Acinetobacter sp. CAU_H_29a_1. Lineage (NCBI taxonomy): Bacteria > Pseudomonadati > Pseudomonadota > Gammaproteobacteria > Moraxellales > Moraxellaceae > Acinetobacter > Acinetobacter sp. CAU_H_29a_1. The sequence goes on along the minus strand of NZ_CM178655.1, from coordinate 2,695,973 downwards.
ATGCGCCTGCACTGGTTGGTGATAATACTGGTACAGCTTTCTACAACACGCTTGGTTTGGTTGAGGGTGCTGTAGTTGTAAACGATAACAACGACTTTAATGCTGAGCTTGTACCGAGTACTGGTGGTGAAAACATTAAATACACCTACCAAGCTGAATGGACCTTCGGTGCTGGCGTTAAAGGTTATGCATGGGATACAGCAGCAGGCGGTAAGTCACCTACTGATGCGGCAATTGGTACACCAACCAACTGGGATCTAATCGCTGCAAGCGTAAAAGATACCGCTGGTGTATTAATCAAATCTGCCTAATTGAACTGCCCCGAAAGGGGTAGTTCTTTGCCTGATTGGAAGTTAAAAACATGAAACAAGAATCAAATAAGCGACTGTATTTCACGAATGACTTTTCGCCAGAGAATGTGGCAGAACTACAAGCTCAAGGTTATACCTTACGCAAGGCGAGTGCCTATCATGAAGCCGACACACTGGAAGCGTGTGCAGAGGTAGCTGGTGATGTGCCTCAAGCCTATCTCGACCTGATAAAACGCAATAAAGCCAATATCGTTACAGCGAATGTACAGGTGAGTATTACTCCCGAACTGCAAAAGGTTATTGATGATGCAAAAGCCGAATGTGAAAAGGTGGTTGCTGAAAATGATGAGCTAAAACAACAAGTGGAAACATTAAAGGCTGGGCTGATTCAGGGTGAAACTGCTGATTCGACTGGTTTGATACCTGTAGAACAATTTGATGCGGTCGCGCTTGATTTAACCAACACAAAAGAGCAGTTGGCCACAGCACAAGGTGAACTGATTTCTTTCAAAAACGATGTTGGTGCAATGCAAGTCCGTATCGCTGAACTTCAATCAGTGGATTATTCAAAACTTAAAGTGGATGAGCTAAAAGATGTTCTGAAATTGAAAGGAATTGAATTCTCATCTGATGCCAAAAAGGATGAACTATTGGCACTATTAACCCCAAAGGAATAACACCATGAGCTTTATTACCCAAGAACAGGCTGAGCAGATTCTAGGTGTTGACTTTGCACCAGTTGGTGATAAAGCTCGCCTCATTAAATTAGCAAACACTTGGATGCGAAACGAAGTTGGATATGTTCCAGATCCGATTGACTCACTCCTGATCGATGCTGCATGCGAAATTATCAAGGGCATTATCGCTGGGGTGATCTATGCAGGTATTGCACGTCAGACTACAAGTGAAAGCGTTAAGGCTGATACAGTCCAAGTCACTGAAAGCTTTGCCGAGGGTAGTGTGGAAATATCAGAATTTGAGCAGATTGCGAGGGCCTTTATTGACTCATTGAATTTAAAACCTAAAGTATTTGGATTTGAGGTGTTTCGAGCATGATCAAAAAGAAAATCCAATCCAAAGTAGCAAAAGCCTTTGATAAAAAGCTTGCCGATGCAGTTGACACCTTCACCTGTGAAAAGCCGATTTATTCAGGCGAGTTTGATTTTGAAACTCAAACTTATCCAGTTGTAAGTAGTGAATCTTATTCAGGGCGTGGCGTCCTGTTTGGCTCATATTTAAAAGACTTAGTGAAACCTGCTGATTATCAAGCCGAAGATGCAAAAGCTATTGTTCTGCAAAATGAAGTAACTGCGGTGCCACAGATTGATGATGTTTGGGTGACTGATAAGGGTGATTTCAAGGTGGTGAATATTGGTGCTGACCCAGCATCAGCCACCTATTCAATTCAACTAAGAAAGGTGGGTGCATGATTTACATTGATGATTCAAACCTAATCCAACGTGCAGTTGATTCAGATCAGGCGTTTCATGTTGATGTTCGCGCTACTAACATTAAATCGGTGTTTTTAAATGGTGAGCAGATTCGAGATGCCTTTTATGTGGATTTGGAAAAAGGCTTCTTAATTCGAATCAAGACTGATATTGAATGTCGGCCAGTTGTGATTAGTGGTGAATTGGCGCATGAAATTTTATTTGGTGATGTGACTGTTGAATATCGAGAATAGCCATGGCATGGAAAAACAAACCGACTAATTTTGCGCTTGAAGTGGTGAAGAATGCAGACGACCATCTCAAAAAGATTGTAGGCGAAACATTGCAGCAAGTTATTGTACGCTCACCTGTAATGGATGGTGAATTTCGGGCATCGCATAAGGTAACGCTTGATTCGCATCAAAACAGCTATGAGAAAGGCTTTGATCTATCAGGTGGTGCAACACTAGCAGAAGGTTTGAAAGTCGCATCTACAGCGAAAATAGGCGGTCTTGTTTATATTCAATCATTAAGTCCATACGGCACACGTTTAGAAAATGGTTGGAGTCAACAAGCTCCAAATGGCGTTTATGCATTGTCCTACCAATCAGTAGTGAGTAAATACAAATGATGACACTTACTCAGGCTGAAATAGAGATATACAAGCGTATCGGGCAGTTTGCAGATAGAAGTAAATATCTAATCGGCAGCACGCTACTACTTATCGGCGACAACAGCAAGAATCTAGGCACAGAGCTAAATACAACACTAGAAAACATCGCGGTTCGCACTGAGAACCAAATGAGTGAAAAAGGGCAGCCATTTAAAGCGCCAGCAAATAAGCCGTGGTGTAAAGTTTCTATACAGTACGCTGACAGCCAAGTTGCGTCTATCGGTGATGGCCCATGTATCCGTGATTACGGCATTATTTCAATTCAGTGCTTTACACCAAAGAGCAATGGAACGCTTGCCATGACCGCATTGTGTGACCAGTGGCGAGAATTACTGCAATCATTCGGTGTATCTCATCTTGAAGTCTATAAGGTTCATGCACCACAAAGCATGGATGACCAAGATTTTTACGCAAAAATAATTAGAGCTGAGTTTCGAGTGAACTAGCTTAAATCCAATCAAAACCAATGCCACCGAAAGGTGGTTTTTTTATGCCTTAAATAGGAGAAAACCATGAGTTCGGGCGCAAAACAATTAGTGCAGATTGCAAAAGAAACTGTTATTGGAACAGTGCCTTCGCCATTTGCGCGTCAAACCTTGGCATTTACTGATATTTCATTAAACCAAAGTGTCGAAAAAACAGAATCGGCTTCAATTACGGATAGCCGATTGCAGCAATCATCTATGATTACTTCGGCGGAGTATTCAGGTGAATTGAGCGCAGAAGCTCAGTATGGTGCTTATGATGACTTGATGGCCGCAGCAGCTTTTAATGCTTGGGCAACCAATGTTCTGACTTTTGGTGGTACGACTCGTCAAACATTCAGCGTATTGCTTGGTTATACCGACATTGCGAACTATCACACTTTCTCAGGCTTGCATGTAAATACATTCGGTATTGATATTCCCGAAGCTGGTCTGATTGGCCTAACTTTTGGCTTCATGGGTACTAAGCGAACCACAGCCGCAGTTGCACCTGTAGGAACAATTACGCCAGCGTCAACCAATCCGCGTATGTCGAATATCTCAGTAGGCGATCTGCTTGTTGATGGTGTATCTGTTAAAGGCACGGCTTGTATTACTGCATTCTCATTCAATTGGGATAACTCGATGCAGGTGCAAAAATGCTTAGGTGCTGGCCTTGAAGTTGGTGCAATTCTTGAAATGTCAGCGAAAGGCACAGGCAGTTTTACAATGGCTTGGTCTACTAAAGCGGCAGAGCTTTATGAGAAGCAGTTCACCAATGGGAATATCTCGCTATCAATTCCAATTACGGATACTGCTGGGAACAAGTACGTTTTAAATATTCCTAAAGTTGAGCTTACAGCACCACTTGCAACTGGCGGTAAAGATGACCTCTTGAACACAACATTTGAATACACAGTTGTGGATCAAGCGCCAACACTTACGCGGACACCTAAAGTTTAATCAATAGCCGCCTTCGGGCGGTTTCTTTTGGAAGATCAAACATGGCTTTAAAAGTAGCAATCCAACAAAGCAAAGAAGTCACACTTTGGAAAGAATACAAAGATAGCGAAGGGAATGTATTAGCTGAATTTAAGATTCGTGGCTCTGACTACAAGGCATATCGTGTAGCGGTTGAACGCGCACAGAATCAATTGTCATCGAGAGGCTATGATGTAGCGACTGCGGGTAGTGATGATAAGCTTTATCATGAGTTATTGCTTGAAGCTGCTGCATGTCATTTGGTGGCCGACTGGAAAGGTGTGGTCTTTGTTGAAGATGGTAAAGAGGTTGAGCCTGAATGCACACCTGAAAACGCAACCAAGCTTTTCAACATGGGTGACATCGGTGTGGCGATTTGGGCATTTGTGAAGATGCAGTCTGACCAGATTCAAGTCAAAGCAAACAGCTATCGAGATGAAGTTTTGGGAAAGTCCGAGAACTCTACAAATACCTCCAGTTCGCCAGTGAAGAAGAAGCGGGCGAGTACAACCAAAAGCAGCGAGCAATAGCTGAGGCGACAGGCAGAAAACCACCAGAAGAAGTTAAAAAGCCTGAGTATAGCTATACAGCCAATGCTTTAATTGAAGCCTACAATGTCATTTCACGCTCACGCAGATATGAGCAAGGCACACCGTTAGCGTTGGGCATTGCTGATCTAAATGCCTATTGTGAGCAGTATGAGTTACCAGTAGAGCGTTATATTTTTAATGCTGTTATTTTTGATCTGGATAATCGCTTTATTGATGAGGCTTATAAGAGAATGCAGAAGAAATCGGCTTAGGTTGGTTTCTTTTTGCTCGGTTAATTAGTATCTTGTGATTACTTATAAGAGGGTATTCACATGAAAAAAATATTAATTGCGGGAGTTATTGGTATTGCATCCATTTTGGCAGGGTGTTCAACAACATCTGGATTGGGCGCGCAAACAGGCGTTAGTGGATTTGATGGTAAAAAGCATGTAAGAATTGCCCCTCATGGAGCAGCATGTACATCAATGATTTGCCCTGCAATTGGTGCAGTTTGGATTGAAGAAGCGCCAGACTTAGTAGGGTTAAATTTTGAGGTTGTAAACGACATACGATCCATTGATTCGGCTGAGTTCAATATTGATGGCGAGATAATTAAACTTAAAAATACAGACCTCACTCGCTTTAATACAGATATTGGGGTTTCATCAGCAAAAACCTACACCACGGATTTTAAGGTGGTAGATAGAATTATTAATTCAAAGCGCACATGGGTGAGACTTAGCACTTCAAAAGGTTATGTTGAGGCTGCAATTATTGATGGTGGTAAAGACAGCAAGGCGTTCAATGCATTGAAAAGATTCAAAGACCAAGTGGAAGCAACACGAAATAATTAACAACCCAGACCCGCGCAAGCGGATTTTAAATACTTAAAACACAGCTCGCATCTTGCGGGCTTTTTTATTGCCCGCAGGAAAGTGAAATGGCCCAAGAATCTGTATTAAGAATCGTAATCGACTCAAGAAATGCTGAGCGAAATGCGCGCGCCTTGGCGAATGAACTAGACAGCATCGAAAAGAAAGGTGATTTTGCTAGCAAGTCTATGGATTCGATGTCTGTGGCAACTCGTCAACTTGCGGGCTACATGGCTGGCGTTGTGACTGTTGGGGCTGCCATCTCTAAAATGGATGCCTACACAGGTATGCAGAACCGCTTAAAACTGGTTACTCAGTCACAAGAACAATTAAACCTAGCGATGAGTGATACCTTCAGCATTGCGCAAAAGTCTTATCAGTCGTGGGAATCTGTAATTCAGGTGTATCAACGCTTTAGTGATAACGCGAAAACACTAAGAATTGATATGGCTAAGACAGCCGAGCTTACAGAAACAGTATCAAAAGCTGTGGCGATTAGTGGGGCTTCAACTCAAGCAGCCGAAGCCGCATTAACACAGTTTGGTCAGGCATTGGCATCGGGCGTACTGCGTGGCGAAGAACTCAACTCGATCTTAGAGCAAACACCAGCACTCGCAAAAGCCATTGCTCAGGGTATGGGTATCACGGTTGGCCAGCTTCGATCTGTGGCTGCTGAAGGTAAAATCACTGGCGAAGTGCTTGTCGATGCATTAACAAAGTCAAAAAAATCAGTAGATGAATTATTTGCAAAAACCGATGTGACAATTGGTCAATCCCTTCAACTATTAAGCAATGAAGTCACTAAGTTTACAGGTGAGGCGGGTAAGGCTTCAGGTGTTGCAACAACCTTAGCTAGTAGCATCCAAATATTAGCCAATAATCTTGATGCTATTGCAGGCATTGCAGTAGTTGGTGGTGTAGCTTTACTAACCAAAACTATTGCTGCTCAAACAGTGGCGATTCACGGTTCGATCACCGCAGTAGTGGCACGACGAGCAGCAGATACCGCCGCATTGCAGTCACAAGTACAACTTGCAGCAGTGGAGGTGCAACGTACTCGTCAAGTAGCAGCTTTGGCAGCGCAAGAAATCCATCTTGCACGCCAAGAATTAAACAGCGCAACAACACGCCAAGCGCGTGCAGCAGCAACTATGCGCCTAACACAAGCAGAGGTTGCGCACAGTATTGCATTAAAGCAAAGTGCATCCGCTGTAGTTGCTCAAACTACTGTTGAGAACGCACTCAATGCTAGTCGTTCACGTTCAGCAATGTTGCTTGGTTTGGTTGGTGGGCCAATTGGTGCGCTAACGATAGGTGTAGCTGCGCTTACTGCTGGCTATATGTACTTAAAAAGCCGTACAGCCGAAGCAAATGCAAAACTTGAAGAACAAGCCGCTGTAGCGAAAAAAGCAAAAGATGAATTACTAGCTTTAAAAGGTCTTGAGAAAGATAACGCTGTTAATGATATGGCGGCAGCTTTCGAGCGTCAGAACGCAGCATTGTCTGAATCCAGCAGCAAGATCAACATGCAGTTGAATGCAATTGAGCAACTTTACAAGGGAAATAAGGAGGTTGTGCAGGTTGTGCAAGATGCCCGCAACGGCACGATTAGCATGACTGAGGCAGTACAGCGGTTTAATGAGCTTCGCATTAGTAAAGAAGTTTATGAATCAATCAAAGCGAATACTGTTGAGTTTGAAAAAAATGCAAAAGAGGCAACCAACACAAAATCAAAACTGAATTTATTTGGTATTGAGGTTGAGTTATCTGGTCGCAAAGCACAAACCGCAGCAGTTGGTGTGGATGAAAACTCCAAGTCTCTTAGCAAGAACAAGACAGCGGCAGAAGAAGCAACAGAGGCTCAGAAAAAGTTCAAAGCATCTTTGTTTGATCGTGAGTTTGAGGCTCGTTTGACAAAAGGCTTGCTTGCAAAAGGTTATACACCTGAGCAAGTAGCAAATATGGTTCAAACTGCGAACTGGGCGCAAAAAAACAATGTGAAGCTCACCAATGAATTATATCAAGCTGGGCTACAGGTTCTCTCAATTGAGGAGCAAAACAAAAAGGTTATTGAATCCAAAAACGCTGCTGAAAAAAAGGTCACTCAAGAGAAAGAGAAGCAACTAAAGCTAGGCCAAAGACTAATCGGTATTTCTGGAAATTCAGGCATCGGTACTGGTGCGCACCTTGATGTCCGTTATGGTGGTTCGCGGGATGGGCAAAAAGTATCAAAAGAGCATTTGGCTAGGTTGGAGGCGGGAGGTAAATCGCTTTCAAATTACCGAGTTTCTTCTGACTATGGAAATAGAAAAGCACCCACGAAAGGCGCTTCTTCTTTCCATAAGGGTATTGATTTTGCAATGCCTGTCGGCACACCAATTACCACGAAAGTTGCTGTCAAAGATATAAAAACAGCTTACGACTCAAAAGGCGGTGGCTATTACAGCACAGTTACTTTTGAGGATGGTGTGGTGCTCAAGTTATTGCACCAATCCCCTTCCATGATGGGTAAAGTGAAAGGCGGAGCTAGTGACGGAACCCTAAAGTCGCATCAGGATATTGAGAGACAGGCAGAGCAACAAGCGAACTCACAGCTGCAACTGCAAATGACAGTAGCGACTGAAAGAAAGCGTATTGAAACTCAACTTCAAAATGATATTGAGGAAATCAACAAGGCTGGCTTCTCACCAGAAGAAACCAAGCGCCTTACTGCTGAATACCAAGCTCGAGCTGACAATGATATTGCAATTGCTGAATACGCCTTAAAAACCAAGCTAGATGATTATGAGTCTTTCAGAAAGACCGAATCTCAATTATTGGAGGATAGTTTTAATGAGCGAAAATTCTATGCTTCTCGTGATTTAGAGCTAACCAAAGAGCAGCGGGATAAAGCAGTTGTTTTGCTTGATGAGCAATTGAAGCAAGAGCAGGCATTAATCAAGCTTGCTTACGAAACTCGCTTATTCCAGCTACGCGAAAACCTTATGTCCGAAACCACAGCCATGCAGGAGCGTTATCGCTTGGAGCGTGAGCAGATTCTTCTAAACTCCAAGTTAAGCCAAGAGCAAAAACTGCGTGAAATTGCTTTAAGCAAAGCCTTGCAAGAGCAAGAAAACCGCAAGCGCCTAAATAGCGCAGTTCAGCAATGGGGTGGTATACAAGCTGAAATGAATGGTACTGGCGATCAGTATGCTTTAGAGCAGCAGAGGTTCAGCCGGTATGACGCTTCTCAACAGGTGTTTGATGCGCAAATTGGTCAAGTGGAACAAGCTGCCCAAGACCCTAATGCCAACATGGAGGAACTTGCAGCACAACGTGAAGCAATTTGGCAGGCACACCATGATCGAATGACGGCTATTGAGTCGGATTACTACACTAGCTCACAAGCCTTACAACTTGCTGGCATGGGTCAGATTGCAAGTGGATTAACGTCCATTGTTGGCGATATGGCGGGGGAGCAATCATCCGCATATAAAGCCATGTTTGCCATAGAGAAAGGCTTTGCGATTGCTCAGTCGGCACTTGCTATTCAAACAGGTGTATCTAAAGCGATAGCGCTAGGGTTTCCGCAAAACATTCCTGTCATTGCTCAAACCGTGATGGAAGGTGCGAAAATTGCCAGTGCTATCAGAGCTATTACGGACACAGGCTTCGCCAGCGGTGGCTACACAGGTCACGGTGGTAAATACGAGCCAGCAGGTGTCGTCCATAAAGGCGAAGGTGTTTTAACCCAAGAAGAAGTCAAAGCTCTCGGTGGCCCACAAGGCTTTGAGGATTTGCGAAAGTCGATCCGTCGGGGTTATGCGACAGGTGGATTGGTTACAGATACTCACCGTGTCGGTATGGGTGCTGTGAATGCGATTAATTCGGGTGAGGGTAATGTCGGCGGATCAAGTGGGGATGTTTATTACACGCAAACCATTCATATTGCGTCTGATGGGTCTGTAACCAGTGAATCGGATGCTAAGCAATTAGGGAAAATGATGGAAAATATGACTCTAGCTGTAATTCGCAGAGAACAACGTCAAGGAGGCTTATTATCTAAATGAGCAACGAAAAATTTACATGGTGCAATGACCTAGACGGAAACTCCCAAACTTCAAGCTTTAAAGTTCTTCAGTCCAGTTTTGGCGATGGATACACACAGCGAACGAGTGTCGGGATTAACAATCGGTCATCCACATGGGCATACAAGAGAACAGGCAAGAAGGCTTTGATACAAGAGATCAAGGCCTTTTTTGATGCACACAAAGGTGCTGATTCATTCCTCTGGGATTCACCGCTAGATGGTGAAGTTCGAGTGGTGGCAGGGGGTTACACCCCAGTCAGTTTAGGCGGGGATGTCTGGTCCATCTCCACAACCTTCACCCAAGATTTTAAACCTTAACTTCAATCAACTTTATGCCCTCAATTGAGGGCTTTTTTGTGAGTGCAAATCATGCCGACCCAAAAAGTCAAACTAACCACAACACCACAAAAAATTGCTACAGCCAATTCGCCAGCATATATCCAGTCACATCACAACCGTTTCAGATTTGCTTTTGGGCCTAGTCAGCCCACCAACTTAGAAGCGTCCCATCAAGACATGCAGGTTTATACCGACGGGGCGCTGGGTGACTTGTGGGCTTGGGTGAGCTACCCATCAAACAACGACACCATCATTGTCTCAACATAAGGGGAGCTAATGAAAACAACTAATCTTGCTGCGGGGTTATACACACCGCGAACCACAAGAATTGCACAGGGGCTTATTGATAAAGGTTTGAGAATCGGATCAACAACTTACTTAATTGGCTCGACAGAAGGCTTTATTGGAAATCGCCTACCTGTAGCAACTTAATTTAACTATCGAGAATCGTTATGGCTAAACAAACAATTAATCAAGGCACAGCACCTACTGGCGCAGGTGGGGATACGTTCCGAACAGGTTCAGCAAAACTGCAAGCGAATGACAATGAGCTTTATACGCATCTTGGGGCAGCCGACGGCACTCTCACTGTAGATAAAACCCGAGCCGCATTAGGAATTGATGCAAATAAAAGCGAACTCACAATCCTGATCAAAGACTCATTGCGTCAATCGGTAGAGCTGGCATCTGGTGGCTTGCAAACCGTACTTTATACAGCCAAAGGTCAGCCGACTTATATGAACATCATTCAAAAGTACGATATGAGTACGATTGATGCTTCATTAAGTGGTACGCACCCAGCGTTTATCGTGGACGGTGTGGAAAAGCCTGAAATCTTTATTGGTACATACCAGGGTCGAATCGTTAATGGTGAGTTGCTCAGTCTGCCGAATGTAGAGCCAAGTCACAGCACTAACTATGACAACTTTTTAACAGCAGCGCGAGCGTGTGGTAACGGCCATCACTTAATCACTAATGCTGAATGGAGCGCCGTGGCTCTGCAATGCTACAAAAATAACACTCAGCCAATGGGCAACAGCTACTATGGCCGAAGTTCAGAAGATCCGCTGTTAATTGGTCGTCGTGCTGATGGTTTAAATCCGGGTAATACATCTGGATCAGCACGCACACTGACTGGGTCAGGACCTGTGCAATGGCGACACAACGGTAAAGAAAACGGCATTGCTGACTTATCCGGTAACGTATGGGAATGGAATTCTGGAATGCGTATTCTTAACGGTGAAATTCAGGTTATTGCAGACAATAACGCGTCAAAGCTGGCGATCAATCTTGGCGCAGCTTCGACCGAATGGAAGGCAATTGATGGTGAAACTGGCAACCTGGTCACACCGAACGGCAGCGGAACCACGGTAGGCACAATCAAATATGCTGATGGTGGCACAGCAGACTACACAATTAACGGTGGTAGCTTTGGAGCAATCCGAAACCTGTCAACAACCAAGCCTGTGACTGCGGCAGCTTTAGCTCGACTGAAAGCATTGTGCTTATATCCGCATACTGAAAATACCGCTTCATATAACGGTGATTACTTCGCCAAAGCAATGACTGATGAGTCCCTTCCCCTCCGTGGCGGCCTTTGGGGCAGCGCAGCCAATGCTGGCGTGTTCGCCTTGTACTTGAATTACGCTCGTTCGAGCACGGGTACGTATCTCGGGGCGCGTCCAGCTTTCGTGAATCTGTAATCTGTCTTGTGTTATCTGTATGCGTGCGCGATAGCGCACGTTCTTAGTTTTATTTTGTAGAGATTTATTGTGTCTAGTGATTTATTAATCAGACAAAAATGCGAAGAAATGATTGCCTACGGCTATATCGCATTGCGTCAATTTCCAAAATTTGAAAAGCATGTGCTTGCAGCAGAAATGAGGCAGGTCATGTGGGGGATATTGAGGTTGATTGTTGTTTGTAATAAGCGCTACCACAAAAAAACCACACTACAAGAGTTAGACGCAGGGCTAGACCTATTACGCGCTCAGGTTCGAATTTCAAAAGAATTAGGCTATCTTGATTTTAAGAAGTATGAACACTGGTCCAGACTGAACAATGAGATTGGCCGCATGGTAGGCGGCTGGATCAAAGTATTTGCCGTAGGCAAATAGGGGTGTGCGTTACAACGACGGTCCCTTCCCATCCGTGGCGGCAATTGGAACAACGCAGCCAATGCTGGCGTGTTCGCCTTGAACTTGAATAACGCTCGTTCGAACACGAATACGAATATCGGGGCGCGTCCAGCTCTTAGAGCGTGTCAGAAGCTTAATCCCTAATGGGGATTAGGACAGAACACTTTAAAAGGATGCACACTCCTTAGATGAAAATCTAAAAAACTAAACAGGCGGCATAGCTGAGTAGCAATTTGCGAAAACTTATGCCGCTTTTATTTTGAGATATACATGGCAATTACATACAACAATCTGTTTAGTCAGATTTACGACTTTGAAAATTTGTATAACGCATATTTGAAGGCCCGGCGCGGCAAGCGTGATCGGCGTGAGGTTTTAAAGTTTGAATTAAATCTGGAAGAAAACCTGATCCAGTTACAGAACGAATTGATCTGGGGAACGTACAAGACAGGTGAGTATCGAATCTTCAAAGTGTACGAACCTAAAGAGCGCGATGTTGCAGCTTTGCCGTTCCGGGATCGTGTGGTGCAGCACGCTATCTTGCTGGTCATTGAACCCATCTGGGAAAAACGATTTATTGACGACAGCTATGCCTGCCGAGTTAATAAAGGTACGCATGTTGGCGCAGATCAAGCACAACGCATGATGCAAAAGGTACTAAGAAATCACGGTGTTTTGTACGCATTCAAGGCAGATATATCCAAATTCTTCTACAGTATTGATCATGAGATCATGAAAAGCCTGATCAGAAAGAAAATATCATGCAAACAGCTCCTTACCCTGATTGACGACATCATAGAATCATCCGGTGGCGGTGTCGGAATACCTATCGGCAACCTAACATCACAGCTATTTGCAAACATATATCTGCATGAGCTGGATGAGTATGTCAAATACCGACTATGTGAGAAGCACTATCTGAGATATATGGATGACTTCTGTATCTTTCATCACAACAAGGATCACTTGCGTCATTTACGCATTGATGTAGAGCGATTCCTATTTGAGAAGCTAAAGCTCCAAACCAATGCAAAAACACAAATATTTCCAGTGTCCGTCAAGAACGGACGAGCATTGGACTTCCTTGGCTATCAAATGTGGCCCACTCATCGACGTGTAAGAAAAAGCTCAATTTCCAGAATTTACCGAAAAATAAGGTTTATGAAGAAACAGTACAGCGAGGGCAGGATTGAGGCAAAGCGCATCCAGGCATCCATTAACTCTTGGCTTGCACATGCTTCTCACGCAGACAGTCTAGGCTTGCGAAAATCAATACTCAACAAGGCTGTTTTTGTTAGACAAGAGGACAAGAACACAACCACTACTGTTTTATTACCCAAAATAGAGGATTTAACCTAATGCTTAAGCTTGTATCAAACCGAAACGGCGCAGAGATTCACCAACTCGAAGTCACACAAGATGGATGCACAATTACACCTAATATGGATGGTGTTGTGGATCTAATCAAAGACCTCAATTGCGACAAGGGAAAGATCCTAAACGCACTATCGCAATTCAACCCTGATTACGTGTGGGCAGTCACCTACGAAAAACCGCCATTAAAACCACTAACACGCCGTCAATTCCGATTAGCACTTGTCATGAATGGCTTTGCTCTTGCTGATATTGAAGCGCTTATTAATCAAATCGAAGATGATATGCAGCGTCAAATTATTCAAATCGAATGGCAAGATGCTACGGTGTTTGAGCGAAATAATAGCAGTCTTTTCGCAATGGCAGCGCTGATGGGGTTATCTTCAGCTCAAATTGATGAACTTTGGTCGCAAGCACTAACACTCTAACGAGATTTCAACATGACATTAAACAGTGATTTTCAAAAGCTGTATGTAGATGGTCTGATCACGCTGTTTGAACTGGATGCTCGCGCTTTAGGCGCGGGCATTTTACGTTTTCATGGTCATATCTCTTATGAAGATTGGGAGCGTATTTACAGCTATATCGGATCAGACGGGTTGCTCGGGGATACAGCTCAATTAATTGGTGAAGTGTTTGAAAACACCGAGTCAAAAACATGGTATCGAAACATCATCTGGCAAGGTCAAACCTTTGAGCCGATGGCTTTAGAAGTATCGGGCTTAGAAATGCGCTCGGATGGTAAAGCCTCAGCGCCAACTTTAAGCATGGCGAACAATATTGGCGGTATTCAAAACGCAGTTTCTGCTCTTTGTTTACAGCTTGGTGACTTTGCAGGCGCAAAACTCAAAGTTATTACCACACTTGCCAAGTACCTTGATGCTGAAAACTTTAGTGCAGGCAATTCATCCGCTTCAAATGAAGCCAAAGAACAGCTTTGGTATATCGAGCAAAAGACTTCCGAAAATGCCAACGCAGTAACTTTTGAGCTTTCAAACCCTATCGACTTTGAAGGTCTGAAAATTCCAGTTCGACAGATTTCCAATTACTGTCATTGGTGTGCGATGGGTAACTACAGGGGGGAAGAATGTCAATTTACAGGTGCGGCAATGTTCACTGAAAAAGACGAGCCGACAGACAACCCTGCATTAGATCGTTGTTCAGGTCGCTTATCTTCATGTCGTATTCGCAACAATGAAATCCGCTTCGGTGGCTTTCCAGCGTCGAGTTTAATGTGATGAAACTAACCGCAAAACTTAAAAAAGCAATTCAAGCGCATGCTGCTGAAGTCTATCCGAATGAGTGCTGCGGTGTGATTGTAAATAAAGAATACATTCCATGCCGCAACATTTCAGACAATAAAGATCAGTTTGAAATTCATCATGAAGATTTGGCTAAAGCAGAAGATTTAGGCGAGATTCAGGCTTATGTGCATTCACACCCGAATGCTTCTGCACGTGCATCTGATATTGATTTAATTCAGATTGAGTTACATGAAAAGCCATGGGTGATTTGTGCTTATCCCGATGTTGAATTTCAAGTGTATGAGCCGTGCGGATATAAAGCGCCTTTGGTTGGTCGCAATTATATTCACGGCATACAAGACTGCTATTCAATCGTGCGGGATTTTTACGAGCGAGAGCTAGGCATCACATTGATCGACTTTGAGCGCGAGGATGCGTGGTGGGAATCCAAAGAGAATAAGTCGTTGTATTTAGATGGTTTTGGTGAAGCAGGCTTTGTTGAAGTGAGCGACATGCAATACGGTGATGTTTTATTGTGCCGTGTTGGACGTACTGAGCATGTGAACCATGCAGTAATTTGGTTAGGCGATCAGACCGAATTGAAGTCTGAACAAACAGAATCGTGTGTTGGCTCGTCAATCATTTTACATCATCCGTATGGCCGCAAATCAGTGCGTGAAGTGTTTGGTTCACAGTGGCAAGAACGAGTTGCAAAGGTGGTTCGATATGCTCAAAACAATTAAGTTATACGGCATTTTAGCCAAGAAGTTCGGCAAAGAATTTCATTTAGCTGTTGATAACACCCGCGAAGCCATGCGTGCTTTATGTGTGCAGGTGCAAGGCTTTGAACACTTCATGCTGCATGCGCATGAGCAAGGTTTGGAGTTCGCAGTATTTCAAGATGAGCAAAATATCTCTGAAGCCGAACTCGACATGAGCACCAGTGCCAAAGTGATTAAAGTGGTGCCAAAGGTAAAAGGTGCGGGTGGCAATGGGGTTCTTCAGGTTATTTTAGGCGCAATACTGGTAGTGGTTGGTTATTTTACATTCGGCGCTACATCCCCGTATGGTGTTGCATTAATCGGCGCGGGTATTGGCACAATGGTCGGTGGCGTAGCACAAATGCTGATGCCCCAAGCGGATACGCTCCAAGACGAAAACCAAAACGGCAACAAGGCAAATAAAGGCTTTGGTAGTGCAGTGACCACAGTTGCACAAGGCAATCCAGTGCCAGTGCTTTATGGTCAGCGTGAAGTCGGTGGCTTTATCGCAAGTGCTGGACAATACCCAGAAGATTTAATGTAATTAAGAGGTTTATCATGGAAGTTATTTTTGAAACAGATTCTGCGGATGTTGTTGATTTAAAGAAGAAGCTAAACAGCCTTCTTGAACACATTGAGCAGCAAAAATTGCCAAACATGCGTCAAGCGGTTATGGCTGAAAAGTCAATCGAGGCGTTTTTTAAGACAAAAGATGAAACCCATCTCAATCGTGCAATTGTTCACCTGAAAGTCATTAAGGGTGAAATTACAACACGAGATCAAATTGACCACATGATTTATGGGTTAGAAATTCCTAAAAAGTAATCAAAAATCAAAAAACACAGGCGCAATGAGCGCCTTTTTTATTGTCTGAGGATAAGTATGAACGCAGTAATTAAGGGCGCAAAAGCAGGTAGTGGTGAAACAAGAAAGGCGGTAATCGCACCCGACTCAGCACAATCAAAAACCTACATCAAGATTCTTTATGGCTTGTCTGAAGGTGAAGTCGAGGGCTTGGCGAATGGCTTACAGTCTGTTTATTTAGAAGAAACGCCACTTCACAACCCGAATGGCGGATCAAATTTTCAGGATATTCAGTTTGATTTTCGTCACGGTACCAATGATCAAACACACATCGAGGGTTTTCCTGATATTTCGTCTGAAACATCGATTAATGTTGAATTGGTTTCTGGCACGCCTTGGGTTCGCGCTATTTCAAACACCGATTTAAATGCTGTGCGTGTTCGCTTTAAGTGGGGACCATTACGCCAACAAAATGCTGATAATGGCGATGTGAAAGGTATCACGATTCGATATGCAATTGATTTGCAGACAGGTGGTGGCACATGGGTAGAAGTTTTAAACACTAAGATTTCAGATAAAACCTCAGCAAACTATGAGCGCTCACACCGTATTGATTTGCCAAAGTCTGACACTGGCTGGACTATCCGTGTCCGTCGCATAACACCAAATTCCACCTCAGAATATATCAGCGACAAAATGTATGTTGATGCACTAACAGAAGTCATCGACCTAAAGCTCAGCTATCCAAATACAGCTATGCTTGGCTTGCAATATGATGCTGAAACATTTTCCAATGTTGCAAAAGTTGCAGTCGATTTAAAAGGGGTTAAGCTTCAGGTTCCATCGAACTACGATCCAGTGGCGCGTACCTATGCGGGCATGTGGGACGGCACATTCAAGCGCGCTTATACCAATAACCCTGCATGGATTTATTACGACATTTGCACATCAAAACGCTATGCTTTGGGTGATCGATTAACGGCTGCAATGCTGGACAAGTGGTCTTTATATCGCCTTGCCCAATACTGCGACCAAATGGTGAATGATGGCAAAGGTGGTCAAGAGCCACGCTTTACTTGTAACGTATATCTGCAATCTACCGAAGATGCTTATGTAATTCTCAGTAAACTGGCAGGCGTATTCCGTGCAATTTCTTATTGGGACGGCAATTCAATTGTCTGTGATGCTGATATTCCACAAGACACTTACTTCACCTACACTCGCGCTAATGTCATTGATGGCATGTTTGAATATTCAGGAACTCGTGCACGCGATCGACACACTGTTGCAAAAGTGGCTTGGGATAACCCTGCGAATCACTATAAAACAGAATATGTCTATGTGCGTGATGAAGCGGCTATTGCAAAGCTCGGTGTGCGTATTGCTGAGATTGACGCATGGGGTTGTACTTCTGAGGGTCAAGCGCAACGTGCAGGTCTTTGGGCATTAAAGTCTGAACAGTTAGAAACCCGCACTGTATCTTTTAAAGTTGGTTTAGATGGTTATATTCCGCAACCGGGCAAAGTAATTGAAATTGCAGACGAGTTGTTAGCTGGTCGTTCAAACGGTGGGCGTATTTCTGCTGTCAGTGCCGACCGTAAAGTTATTACTCTGGATCGTGATGATGTGGTGTGTCGCGCAGGTGATCGACTGGTTGTAAACGGTGAAAATGGTAAAGCACAAGCTCGAATTGTGTCGTCAAAAATTGGGCGAAATGTCACAGTCACAGTGGCGTTTGACTCTGTTGCAGCAGAAAATGTTTGGGTCGTTGATGCTCAAGACTTAAAAACCATGAAGTTCCGCGTCATGAGTATCACTCAAGATGAAAAACATCAGTTTTCAATCACGGGCTTGCAATATGAGTCAGCAAAATATGATGCAATCGACTTTGGTGCTTTCATTGATGAGCGCCCAATTTCAATCGTCAATCCAACGACTCAAGCACCTGTCACCAATGTTTTAATTTCATCTGAAAACATGGTGCAACAAGGTCTATCTATTGAAACCATGCTTATCACTTGGGATCAAGCGCAAGGTGCTACAAAGTATCAAGTGGAATGGCGTAAGGATGATGGTAACTGGATTAAATTGCCAATCACAGGCAGCAACTCAGTAGAAGTACAGGGTATTTATGCAGGTAACTATGAAGCGCGTGTTACTGCGATTTCTGCATTTGATATTGCTTCTTTACCGACTTATTCTGTTTTAACAACTCTATCTGGCAAACAAGGCTTACCACCAGCGTTAGCAAATATTGCTGCGACAGGTATTTTGTTTGGTTATCGCTTGAATTGGAACTTTCCTGCGACTGGTGCGCTTGATACCGCTTATACGGAAATTGAGATTGCAAGCACTGCAAATGGTGCTAATGCTGCTCAGCTCGGCTTGTTTGCATATCCGACAACAACGCATGATATTCAGGGAATGCAGCCAAATCTGACCCGTTATTTCCGTGGTCGTTTGATTGATCGTATTGGGAATATTGGCCCATGGTCGCAATACGCGAATGCAACCACATCAGCCGATGCGTCTGCTGTACTTGGTATTTTGTCTGGCAAATTAACCGAAACTCAGTTGAGCCAAGGCTTGATGGAAAAGATCGAGAATTCTGACTTGGAAAATAATCAGGCTTTTATTGATGTTCAGCAGAAAATAGAAGGTTTGGATGCTCAATACTATTTAAGAATCCAGTCAGGGAAATATGTTTCGGGCTTTGGCTTAGGAGTTGAGGGCGATCGTTCGGATTTTATTGTCCATTCCGACAGCTTTGCATTGGGTAATCCTGCGGGTGGAGATGATGGTGTTAGTTACCCATTCATTTTCCGCAGCACACTATACACAGATCCAGATACAGGCACTGTTTTCCCTGTTGGCGCTTATATGAAGTCTGCGTTTATGGATTATCAGTCTGTCAAAACTTCGCATATTGAAGATCTCGCGGTCAAGTCAGCCAAAATTGACAGTCTAGCAGTAACGACAGCCAAGATTGATAACGCTGCTATTACTACTGCGAAGATAGATGATTTGGCAGTGACTGCTGCGAAGATTGGCGATGCACAGATCACTACGGCAAAAATTGGAGACTTACAGGTTGATACTTTAAAGATTAAGGATGACGCGGTATCTATCGGTATTGGTGCTCAAGGTGTGTCAACAATTACCACTATAAGTAATGGTGGCAAGTTGAGGCTTGATATTGGTTTGCAGGCTTACTATTCCAGTACCTACATGGCCACAACAATGGGGGTGCGTGTATTGCGTAATGGCGCAGTTATCAAAACTTTTAGCTTCCCTGCTACGTATTTAGGGTCAGAAGGCTTAACGCGCTTTAGCTATACATGTGCATTACCTCCTGTAATGGAGACTATTGCCGCAGGAACGACTGTAACCTACAGGCTTCAGATTACGGACTATAATGGCAACTGGATGGAAGCAGGTTCTAATGGTGTATGGGTGGGAAATAGCGGGCTTTCAATGGCGGTTACGGAGTTAAAAAAATGAAAGTAAGGGTTTTACTCAATACTGATGGCAGCATTAAATCGATACTTACTGGAGCACCATCGCTTGTAGACTTAAACACTCCAGCTCAAGCATATTTCGTAGATGATCCAAACCATATCGTTGATCGAACAGATTACTTTGATTCTGATATGCACGATTTTGTTTCTATAGGTGATGCGCCCACCGACAACCACACGTTTGACTACAGTTTTAAGCAATGGCGTGATACCAGATCACTAGATGACCTCAAAGCCCAGAAATGGACTGAGATTAAGTCTGAGCGCGACAGTCTTGAGTTTGGTGGTTTTGAGTTTGAAGGGAATATCTACGACTCAGATCAGGTTTCACAAGGCCGAATTATGGGGGCATCTTCTTCTGGAATAGATCAAACATGGACTTTAGCTGACAATACAACAGCCGAGTTAAGCGCATCACAATTGCAGCAACTCTATGCAGTATTACAAGCCCACATTGCAAGCGTTCACGAAAGAGGGCGCATTGCAAGACAGTTAATCTATGAAGCCGAAACTAAAGAGCAAGTGGAAGAAATCAATCTCTAGCACCTTCGGGTGCTTTTTTATTACCAAAATTTAGGGGGCGCAATGTCGAATGACTACTCATCCGATCCACCGATAGCAACAGCAGGGCAGTTGCTTGCTATCTCAGACAAGATCAGCGACATATCCAAAAACATGGATAAGTTAGCTGAGATGCCTCAAAAACTTGACCGCATGAATATGCAGTTGGAGCAGCTTAATAAAGACCATCAGCAGACCAGAAGTGATTTGTCGCAAACACGTGACAATCTTCAGGACGAGTTGGATCGAGCAAAGTCAAACTTCAAAAGTGAGATTAAGCAACTCAGAAATGAAGTTGAGCCAAGATTTAAGGAGGTGGATTCACAAATCAGGGTACTGCATGAAAGTAAAACCAAGATCGACAGTATCACCAACCTTGTGCGCTTTGGTGGCATTTTCTTGGCAGGCCTATTTGTAGTCGCTTGGAATACTCAAACAAGCAAAACAGACACGGTAAACACTCAGGCCACAACCAACGCCCAAAGTATTCAGGTTCTTGAAAAACAGTCTGATCAGCTTTTAAGAACGGTTGAGGAAATCCGAAATAAACTTTATGAACGAAATGTGAGAGAAAAATGAAATTGATTGATAACTGGAAACAGGCTTGGAAACTCAAGTCAGTACAAGTAGGCGCAATTAGCGCCTTTTTTTACGTCTTCATGTATGCAGCTTTTGAGTTTCTTTGGCAATTTGGCACATATTTCCCACAAGTATGGGCTGTGGTGCCAGAAGAAATTAAGCAGTTAATGCCGCACTCATGGGTTGCTTGGCTGGGTTTTTTAAGTAGTGTTTTAGGTGTTTTTGCACGGTTAAAAGCGCAGCCTGAATTGCATGGAGAGTCGGATGAATCCAGCCCAAATTAAAAAACTTCAAAAAGCTGTTGGTGTGCATGATGACGGTATCATTGGCCGTGGCACCTTGACCGCTGTATTTAAAAAATTAGGTGCCAGTCAAGCGCGGGCTGAAGAACTTGGTCTTGCTGCTAATGTTCATCTGCGAAACTTTGGTATCCTAGACAACTCACTTCGCCTTATTCACTTCTTAGCACAGTTGGCACACGAGTCTGGCAACTTCCGCTACATGGAGGAAATCGCGTCAGGTGCCGCGTATGAAGGCCGAAAAGATTTAGGTAATACACAAGCAGGGGATGGAAAGCGATTTAAAGGTCGTGGCCCTATTCAATTGACTGGTCGTGCTAATTATCGCAAGTATGGTCAGCAGCTTGGTATCGACTTTGAAAACAATCCTGATATTGTGGCACTACCAAGTGTGGGCTTATTGGTTGCTTGTAAATTTTGGGCAGACAATGGCTTAAATGCTTTGGCCGATAAAGACGATGTATTAACCATCACTCGTCGAATCAATGGTGGTACGAATGGTCTAGCGGATCGTAAAGCTCATTTAGCAAAATTACACCTATGGGTTTAAGAATCATTTTGCTGTGCATCCTTCTATCAGGTTGCACAGCTCATTCGATTACGACGAATGTGAATGTGGGGATTTGTGTGAAGGCTCTTTGATGGGCCTTTATTTACACCAAGTTTACGCCTTAAAATCGCTATACGGTTTTATAGTGTTGATTTTAAATTGTTTTTAAAATTAATTAATCCAGTCCTGCAAAGGTTGGGTGAAAGGTACAGTATTGTCCTGAGCACGTTTAACAAAAGATTCGCCCATGACTTCTGTGCGAACTTTTAAACCATTTTCATAATCTTGTTGTGACATGGGAACCTCTGAATGTGGAATGCAAATATAGTAGCCGAGCGGCTTAGTTTTTCATCAGCTATTTGGGTTAAAAAGATGTGCGCTATAGTCATCCTTCAATATATTTGGAAGTATAGAGATACTCTTGATCAAGCTGATGATGGTTTTTATACTTGATTGAAAGGCTATAAAAATGCCTATTGGAACTGAAAACCTTTTTGATTGAACTCAATAACAAAGCAGCCGAAGCTGCTTTGAATGATGTCGTTTTGTACTAAGCGGCTTTAAAATCATTGATGATCAGTGCTAAGCCAGTCGCTTTCTGGATTTGTTCTAGGCTTACATCGCGTGCCAGTTCAACTAGTTTCACACCTTCAGTAGTGATATCCATCACGCCTAAGTCAGTAATGATACGGCTGACGACAGCTTTACCCGTGAGTGGTAGGGTACATTGAGGCACGATTTTTGGTGTGCCATCTTTGGCACAGTGTTCCATCAGAACCACAACTTTTTGTACGCCAGAAACCAAGTCCATTGCACCGCCCATGCCTTTGACTTTTTTACCCGGAATCATCCAGTTTGCCAAGTCGCCTGTTTCAGAGACTTCCATTGCACCTAAAATAGCAATATTGACATGACCACCACGAATCATAGCAAAGGATTCTGAGCTTGAGAAAAATGCAGCCCCTTTACGTGCGGTGACAGTTTGTTTTCCTGCATTAATCAAGTCTGCATCGACGGCATCACGGGTTGGAAATTCATTAATACCGAGCAAGCCATTTTCTGACTGTAACCAAACATTGATCCCTTCTGGCAGATAATTGGCCACTAAAGTCGGTAAGCCAATACCTAAGTTGACATAAAAACCATCTTCGAGTTCAAGGGCAGCACGCTGCGCCATTTCATTACGTGTCCAAGCCATGATTAAGCTTCCTCTGCTTTAATGGTCAGTTGTTCGATCTGCTTTTTGGGGGTGGCGTTCAGTACCACACGGTTGATGTAGATACCCGGCAAATGAATGTCATCTGGATCGATTTCACCAATTTCAACCACCTGTTCAACTTCGGCAATGGTGAATTTGCCTGCCATGGCACAGTCAGGGTTAAAGTTACGGGCTGTTTTACGGAATACCAAGTTACCGGCTTTATCGGCTTTGTAGGCTTTCACTAAAGCAACGTCCGCAGTGAGAGACATTTCTAAAATATGCGGACGACCATCAAAGTCGCGGACTTCTTTGCCTTCGGCAATGAGGGTGCCTACACCTGTTTGGGTGAAAAATGCAGGAATACCTGCGCCGCCTGAACGTAGTTTTTCTGCGAGTGTACCTTGCGGGGTGAGCCCAACTTCAAGCTCACCATTGAGATACTGTCGCTCAAACTCTTTGTTTTCACCGACATAAGAGGCAATCATTTTTTTAATTTGTTTGGTTTCTAATAATTTACCTAAACCGAAGCCATCCACACCTGCATTATTTGAAATACAGGTTAAACCTGTGACACCTGTATCTTTTAAGGCATCAATTAATGCTTCTGGAATACCACAGAGGCCAAAACCACCCACGGCAACCGTTTGATTATTGGCAACTACATCAGCTAATGCTTCGGCTGCATTTGCGACGACTTTATTCATCTTTTATTTCCTGATCTTCCTTGCTTGTTATTTTTTTAGCATTGCGCTGCACTTTTTAGAAATTGAATCTTTCTAACGTATAATAAGAAAAACTCATTAATGCAGAATATTTACAAAGAAAAATAGATAAAAGAAGAGTCAAAGCATGTGCGAAAGCTATGCAAATAATCATACAGTTTATTTTGAACTATAAAGGTTTAGCTTCAGTTTCGCCTAGAGAAAGGGAGAATTTAGCTTAGAAATGATGCCAAAGTGTGGTCTCAATAAATTGAGACGACATGTTAGACAGTTCATAATCTTTTTTATAAATAATGCCCACCGCGAGTTGCGCTTGATTGTCCTCAATTTCAACGGCTGTGTTGCACAAAGATTTGAAATGCAAAGCGCCCCTAATTGAGCCAAATTTAAGGCGTAACTTGGGTAAGTGGTCGACCTAATTCCGTAAATCTGTTAAGGACTGCTACACGTGCATGGATCTCATTCACTTGGCTATCAAAACTCCTTGCACTGAGTTTATCGCCTAATAATTTGATGCAATGCATCTTAGTTTCAACCAAACTTCGACGATGATAGCCTGACCATTTTTTCCATAGTGTCCTGCCTAAACGTTTAATTGTTCGAAGTAATTCATTTCGCTCTAGCGAGCTACTCTTTGTATCTTTCCATGGTTTCGCATTTTTTCTAGGTGGAATCACCGCATGCGCTTGCCGATCTGCAATGACCTGACGGCATTGCTTGGTGTCATAAGCTCCATCGGTATAAACAGAGTCAATCCGCTCATCTTGTGGAATCTGATTAAGTAAATCACCAAGCACCTGTGAATCACTGACATTATTGGTTGTAAGCTGAACTGCTCGTATTTGTAGGGTTTTAGCATCTATACCAATATGAAGTTTACGCCATTGGCGACGATATTCAGGTCCATGTTTCTTGCGTTTCCATTCGCCCTCACCTAGAAACTTCATGCCTGTAGAGTCCATGAGTAGATGCAGCCCATCGCTACTTTTTTGGTAGCTGATTACAATATCAATATGCTTTTGTCTTCTACAAAGCGTGGTGTAATCTGGAGCTATCCAATTTAATCCGCAAAGTTTAATCAGACTTTGCACAAAGCCAGTGACCATACGTAAAGACAGACGGAATAAGGATTTAATCATTAAGCAGCATTGGATGGCTGCGTCGGAGTAGGTTTGATTTCGCCCTTGTTTGCCTTTTGATGGCGCATACCATTGCGTAGCAGGATCAAACCAAATGGCAATATTTCCGCGACTCATGAGTGCTCGGTTATATGCGGGCCAATTGGTTGTGCGGTAGATTTTGTGTAGGCTTCTTCATTTGAAAATTATATCGCTGAAAAACCTTTTACAGATAGGTTTGTGCAACAAAGCCGTTTGAAACCCAAAAGTTATAAGCAATAAAATATCATTTTAAATCTGAGGCAAAGCCCGTTCGTATTTTCATAAGTTATTGAAATAATTTATTTTGATTGTGATGTGACTGATCAAGTCGGAAAATAATGTCCTGAGCTCTTGTGAAGGGGCATACAAATCAAATAACGTATAACCCAATAAGGATAAGTAAAGTGTACAAACTTGCTGTAATGCGATTGTACTAAATTAAGAAATAAGGATTAGTATGCACGGATTGCATACCTGAAACATAAAAGGGATATATATCGTTCATGTTTAAGTCATTTTTCCCAAACCCTAGATGGTTCTTCATTTCAGTATTACTTTGGTCGGTGATCAATGTCGTACTGTGGTACACAGGGGGAAATACATGGGGAAGCGCCATAGGTTGGCCGCAAGGATATGCAACGGCTGAATTAGCTATTGGGGTAAGCCGTTTTTGGTCTCCGTCTTTTCTGTGGTTCTATCTCTGGTTTTTTATAGCAACAACACTCTTTGCCTTATTTTGGCGTTTTGTCTCAGACAATAAATGGCAAAGATGGTCGATTTGGGGCTCCGCATTTATTCTGTTTAACATCTGGTTTGGTGTACAGGTCAGTGTTGCCATCAACGCATGGTATGGACCATTTTGGGATCTCATTCAAAGCATGCTTGGTAAAGGCGGTAACATTAAAGACCTATATATGGGTACTTTAACCTTCTTGTATATTGCGATGGTTGCGGTCACTTTCGCAGTGATCAATGCCTTTTTCACCAGCCACTATGTATTTCGGTGGCGTACAGCGATGAATGAATACTACACCCAACACTGGGAAAAATTGCGTCATATAGAAGGGGCATCACAACGTGTGCAAGAAGACACTATGCGCTTTGCTACCATTTTAGAAGATTTGGGCGTTGAGTTGATCAAGGCTGTGATGGTATTGGTGGCTTTCTTACCAATTCTATTTGAGCTTTCAAAGCATGTTCCTGAATTGCCTATTGTGGGTGAAGTAAAGCATTCCCTAGTTTGGGCTTCTATTATTTGGGCTATTTTTGGTACGGTCTTGTTAATGGTAGTAGGAAGTAAACTACCAGGTTTAGAGTTTAACAATCAAAAAGTAGAAGCAGCTTACCGTAAAGAATTGGTTTATGGGGAAGACCATGCAGACCGTGCCCAACCTGCAACATTGGTCGAACTGTTTAGCAGAGTAAGAAAGAATTATTTTAGACTTTATTTTCACTATGCTTATTTTAACTTAGTCGCGACATGGTATCGACAACTGGATATTTTATACAGTTTGGTGGTGTTATTTCCCGCAATTGCAGCAGGGAAAATGACTCTAGGTTTAATCAACCAAATTGGTAATGTGTTTGATAAAGTACGAGAGTCATTTCAATATCTAATTTTGTCATGGAAAACCATTATTGAACTGCTCTCGATTTATAAGCGTCTAAAAGCTTTTGAATCGACTTTGGATGACTAAATATTTTTGATGTATCTCACCTGCTGTTCACGGCAGGTTTTTTATGTGTTCAAACATCGTTTTGTCTGTAATTTTTGTTGTATGGGTCAAACTAAATTTATGAAATGTTGTTGAGGTTATCATAAAACAAAGCAGAATGATGTGTGCGTCAAGCTAAAATAAATAATAAAAACAGTTGTTTAAGTTTGTTATTTTATGAGCTTTCCGCTAATGTTTTTGTGCGGGTGTTTAAGAGTGAAGTCGTAGTGAATTATAAAATTTTATGTGTATTTGGGGTTTTGGGGAGTGTGTTGCAGGGCTGTACCAGTCTGGGAAATATAGCACAAACAGCTTTTACAAATATTGCATCACCACAAGAACTAATCGTAGAACGAAAAATTAATGATACCGATAAAAACAGCAAAGAATACGTCTATCACACGGTAGGCGTAAAAAATGAAAAAGAGGTCGAGGCGTTATACCCACGCAGCATGTTTAGTCAGTATTGCCAATCACATGGCGGCCGTTTTAGTCAGATACAAAAAAGTAGTTTTAGCTTAGTGAAAGATCCGTGGGCGAAAAAATTACTTCGCACTTATAATAGTTTAAAACAGGGCACGGGTGCTTTTCGTTGCCAGCTCAATAATGGCGAACAGTGGCTGGTGAGTATTGAGGCATTGTCTGAACGCAAACTGCCTAACTCAAATGATACTCGTGTAGTGAATCTACAAAGCAAAGTATTGACTGAGCCAGCACCACGAAGTATGACCCCTATTACGCCAAGCAAAAAAACGGTGACGAAAGCACCTGCCACCAAGGTAGAGGTGAAGAAAGAGGAAGAAAGCAAAAAAGAAGTTGAGCTTAAAAAAGAAAGCAAAGTTGAAGTACCACCTAAAGCTCCCAAAGCTTTAGAAACACCACAGCAGCAACAGGCCAAACTGTATGTGGCTGCACGCCGTGATATTAACAGTGGACGCAACCAAGTCGCTGCCTGTAACAGTGCACAACGCGCATATAACTATGGTCGTTTGCCGGGGTCGGATGCCTCAAATGTCTATACCGAATCGGGCATATTAGTTGCACGTTGTTTAACGGGTATTCCAAGTTATAGCAGTCGTTTTTCCAACCCGAAAGGGCAGGCAAAATATGTTTTGCAGAACTTAGCCAAAAACCATAACCACACAGGTGCTAAAAATATGCTCAAGCAAATGAAGTAAGATTTTCGGCTGTTTGCGACCCAACTTCATGTGAGCACCTCAACCAAAGGAATAACATCATGAGTAATGTCCAAACACCAGCCACCTATTTTACTGCGCCTTTGCTGGATCAGACCGTGCAAGAAATAGACGTTGATATTTCAGCTCAGCCTTATTTTTACAACAATGGCGGAACACCCAAGTATTTAGCCGATGTATCAGATGCTATTGAGCTGATCCAAGCATCCTCAACCAACGCCCATATGAGTATGGGCCATGTTTATGATGTACCCAAAGAAATAGCAACGATCCAAACCCATTGGGGAGAGCAGACTCAGTTAGCATTCGCGGGAAACACTTTTGAGTTTATGCCACTCAAAGCCACGCCAGAAACTGCTGCTGCATTTGGTATGACTTTAGTGAAAGCTGGACAGGCGATAGAGGTGCAGGCTACGCAGAAAAAGTTGTCTCAAATTGAATATCAATATGGCATGTTGGCGGGCCATTTTTTTCCTTATGACCCAACTCAAATCAATCTAGTCGCAAAAACCTTATACCCCTTTGTCGTCACAGACCTAGAGCATCATGACTTTCCGCATGTATTTGCTTCAACCGATCTCAATCATTTGCCGTTGGTGATTTCAGCAGGGCGATATTTTCTCAAAGACCGAAAAATTTACTTGGCTGACTTGTGGGTGGAACATGGTGATGCACTTTATATTCCTGAAATGCCGAAGCAAGTTGCTCCTGAATTTATCGATTTACACAATAACCGTAATGCGGCTTTAGCCTGTTGGAAGGGCGAAAGTAGTCAGTCTACGATTCATATGCATACTTTGCTTGATCCCAAAGGTTATTTTTATTGGTTTTGGAATGCATGCCCGACCATACACCCACAGCTCACTGCATTTGAAACTGCTGAGTTGGATAGGGAAATCGCTTGAATTGAGCGATTTAATTTTCTCCAACTAGGCGGTAATTTTACAGTTCCATAACAGGCTGATAGACGGGCTTTGTGATACAAAGAATGCAATTGTTGATTGGAGTTGAGTTTATGTCACAGCCTGTTTTAAGCGTTTTACGTGGTCGATCTTCTGTTCTTTTTCGTCATGCTGTTTTGGCAGTAGCATTGTGTGGTTCAGTCCAAGTTGCTACGGCTAGTACTACAGTCGACCAACTGAGTAATTGTTTGGTGAAGTCAACGACAGCAACAGATAAAACAACTGTGTTGCAGTGGACGTTTGCGGCACTCGCTGCACATCCTGATCTGAAGGTGTATAGCAATGTCACCGATACACAGCGTACACAGCTAGATAAAAACCTCGCACAGGTTTTACAACGCATTTTAGTGGAGCAATGTTCAGCGCAAACCAAAGCGGTGATTCAAGCTGAAGGCTTACAAGCGGTTGGAGACAGTTTTCAGGAACTTGGACAGATTACGGGTGAAGAAATTTTAAAGAACCCTGAAGTGAAAGGGCAGTTGCAAGGTGTACTGCGCTATGTGGATTTGAATAAATTGGTTACGACTTTTTTAACCCCAGAGATTTGGAATAAGTTGGGTGTAACGAGGTAGTTCGGTCTTTGAAGATTATGAATAGTGAGAGCGATTTATAAACTGAATCGAAAGCATTAATATTATAAAAAAGTCATTAAAAAAGCTCCTTGAATCGAAGGAGCTTTTTTATTTTTGAATCTAAAAAGATGATAAACCATGCCATAAAAGATTCACTTGAGGAACAACACAATTAAATCGTCACAGTCGCCCCTAAAGCTTGAATAAACTGCGCCATCCAAGCAGGGTGTGCAGGCCAAGCCGGTGCTGTGATCAAGTGCCCATCGGTTACAGCTTCCGTCACTTCAATGTCCGCATAAGTTCCACCTGCTAGTTTCACCTCGGCTGCGCATGCAGGGTAGGCTGAACAAGTACGGCCTTCGAGTACATCGGCTGCCGCAAGAATTTGAGCACCATGACAAACAGATGCAATTGGTTTTTTCGCAGTATCAAACTCACGTACGATTTCAAGGATACGTTCATTCATACGTAAATATTCGGGCGCACGACCACCGGGAATCACTA
This sequence comes from Acinetobacter sp. CAU_H_29a_1, assembly GCF_058599505.1. Lineage (NCBI taxonomy): Bacteria > Pseudomonadati > Pseudomonadota > Gammaproteobacteria > Moraxellales > Moraxellaceae > Acinetobacter > Acinetobacter sp. CAU_H_29a_1. The sequence goes on along the minus strand of NZ_CM178655.1, from coordinate 2,666,444 downwards.
AACCGACATAGTCCGCAGTGTGTACCGCTTCAAAGTTGTAGTTGATGGCAAAGTTATGACCACGTTTTTCACTATAGGTTTGCTCGCCTTCAAAGTCATGAATAGCTGTAGCGATACTTTCACCTTCATTTTTATCGGGGCAGACGGCGTGTACGGTATAACCGAGACCTGTTAAAAACTGAAAAGGCACCATAGTTTCATAGTCCTCGGCATAGTCACCGACGAGCATTAAAATTTGTTTTGACATCTTTAAACCCTCTTTATTGTTTGTGCATATTTATGTTCACTTTTGATCTAAATTAGCACAGTTACGATGTCGTTTTTAAGTCATTCAGTGCTCTTTAGTCGTATAACTGAATTCATTTTTTATAAAAAAGCCCCAAGTAATTGAGGCACTTTAACTGTATAGAAAAGCATGATAAATCAATCAGTTTATATATTCATTGATATGAAATTTACTATGCTGAGGTGTTAATAGTCCAATGTGCAGGCTTTGCCGTTATATTCATAACGGCTGACATCATATTTTTGACCATTCCAGTGGTAAACAGCAAAACAAATTCCAGGGCCACCATTTTCAATATCTGGCCAGCCGTCTTTTCCTTTGGTTTTTAGAAAAGTAGGGATGCCCATGTTTTCAAAAATGAGTTTCCAATTTCCAGTTTTTTGCTGAGCAACGATATGGTAGCCGACACCTGTGTTGCCATAGCACATGGTGCTGTAGTCTGAAAGGACTGCGTCTTTTAGGCCGTCACCATTGAGGTCTTTATATGTGGTGATTTCACCTGTGTCGCAGCTACCCTCCCAGCCATGTTTTGTTGTTGAAAAGCCTGCTGCTTTAAAAATTTGGCTAGCTTCTTTGGTAGGAACATTGGGTTTGGTTTCTGCAAAGGTAGTGGTGCTGAGAAAGGCAAGGGTAGAAAGTGTGAGAATGGTTATTTTCATTTTTGTCCTTTGATTTTTTGCAAGTGGTTAATTTTTAAAAATAGAATGTGGTTAGTGTAGTGGATCTTGGAAAATTAGTTAGAGGGTATGGTTTAGCCCTTTCTTCTAAAGCAGTACTTCTCATCACTTATGATTGATTTTTAAGTGAGATAGATCCTAAATGACAATTTTAGTAATTGAGTTTTTAAGGGCTTTGTTGCACAAACCTAGCCTATAAGGTTTATTCAGTCCTATAATTTCAAAATGAATAAACCTACTCCTAAAACTTATCGTACAACCAACTGGTCTTCCTATAATCACGCTCTCATTAATCGGGGCAACATTTCCATTTGGTTTGATCCAAACACTCAGTGGTATGCACAACCACAAAACAAGCAAGGTCGAAATCAAACTTACTCCGATACGGCTATTCAATGCTGTTTAATGATCAAATCTTTATTTAGACTCTCTTTACGCATGGTCACAGGTTTTGTTCAAAGTCTGATTAAACTTTGTGGATTAAATTGGACCGCACCAGATTACAGTACGCTTTGTCGAAGACAAAAACATATTGATATTGCGATTAGCTATCAAAAAAGTAGTGATGGGCTACATCTACTCGTCGACTCAACTGGCTTAAAGTTTCTAGGTGAAGGTGAGTGGAAACGTAAGAAACATGGACCTGAATATCGTCGCCAATGGCGTAAGCTTCATATTGGCATCGATGCTGAAACCTTGCAAATACGTGCAGTACAGCTTACTACAAATAATGTGAGCGATTCGCAAGTACTCGGTGATTTATAGTCAAATCATTATAAAACCAATACAATGGTGCAATGAGTTATTCAGAACATTTTAGACGTAAAATTTTAGCTAAGCTTGAGGAAGGTTATTCTATTCGAGCGGTAGCTGCACAATTTGAAATTAATAAAAATACCATTGTTGAATGGAAGAAACGTATAGAGATTAAAAAAACTCGTGTACGTAAACCTTCTAAAATTAACGATGATGCTTTACGTGAAGATGTTGAAAAGTATCCTGATGCTTATCAATATGAACGTGCTGCACGTTTTAATTGTGGTGTTTCATCTATTGGTGCTGCATTAAAGCGCTTAAATATTACAGTTAAAAAAAGACGTTAAGCCATCCTAAAGCAGATACAAAGCTTAGGGATAAATTTATTCAGCAAGTGAATGAATTAGAAACAAACCACCCGATTATTTATCTGGATGAAAGTGGTTTTAAGTCACATGATTACAGACCTCATGGCTACTCACGAAAAGGTGTGCCCTGTTTAGGGCAATATAATTGGCAATTAAAGAATCAGACCAATGCCATTGGAGCAATCCATGAGGGTAAGTTATTTTCAGTCGGTTTATTTGACTGCAAAATCAATTCAGATGTTTTTCATTTTTGGATTGAGCAATTCCTCATACCAGCATTACCAGAAAATAGTGTAGTGGTTATGGATAATGCAGCATTTCATAAAAGAGCAGATATTCAGGAGTTATTGGAACAACAAGGGCATAAAATTCTTTGGCTTCCTGCATACAGCCCTGATTTAAATCCTATAGAACACATGTGGGCATGGGTTAAACGTAAGCGTAAAGAATGGTTGATCGACTCAGTCGATGAGTTATTTCGAGTTTTTTTCGAATCTTGTATGAATAATAAAGTAGTTTGACTATACTTGCTCAAATTCCCTTAGATGAACGAATTGATTCGGTCTATACCGATGGTGCTTATGACACGAAGCACTGCAGACAAGTCATTCTAGATCGAGATGCACATGCGCTCATTCCGCCAAGAAAAAATGCAAAACCATGGAAAGATCAGAAATTGAGATCTTTAGAGCGGAATGAGTTACTGAAAACAGTTAAACGTTTAGGAAGAACGCTTTGGAAAAAATGGTCTGGTTATCATCGTCGAAGTTTAGTTGAAACCAAGATGCATTGCATCAAACTATTAGGTGATAAATTAACAGCAAGGAGTTTTTCTAGTCAGGTGAATGAGATTCATGCACGCATAGCCGTATTGAACAAATTTACAGAATTAGGTCGTCCTCATACCCAAGTTGTCACTTGAATTCTGTTCAAATGAGCAGAGTGTTATCTTTTAAATCTTTGTGCAACAAAGCCGAGCGCTATAGACGTGTTGGAAAATTTTACATAACGAATATTTTAGAGATGCCAGAGGGATTTAGCTTTAGCCCGAGTGCAATAGACCAAGATAATTTAATTTTAAAATCAGAGTTAATTGTTAAAACTTTAAAAGATGTTTTAAAAGAAAAGAACAAATCTCTGGAGTGGGCTGCGATAGTCCCTAAAAAACTTAAATCTAATAAAGATGTATTTAAATCTATAAAGCAGAAACACGAAAAGGAAAAACGCAGAAAAAAATCAAAACTCAAGAAAAGGTTAAAAAAATAGAAGAAACCCGTCCTAAGACGGGTTTCTTTATTCAACAATCAATTAGCCTTAACCAATCAATTTCTTCATTAATTCATTCACTTGCGCAGGGTTAGCTTTACCCTTAGACGCTTTCATCACTTGACCAACAAGACCATTGAAAGCTTTCTCTTTACCAGATTTAAACTCTTCAACCATCTTCTCATTGGCAGTAAGCACGTCTTTAATAATCGCTTCAATCGCGCCTGTATCAGTTTCCTGCTTCAAGCCTTTTTCCGCAATAATTTCGTCCGCAGTTTTGCCTTCATCCCACATAAAGCCGAATACTTGCTTCGCAATCTTACCGCTAATGGTGTTATCCACTATACGTGCAACCATGCCACCAAGCTTTTCAGCAGAAACAGGAGAGTCTGCTAGTTCTAAGCCTGCTTTGTTTAAAGCACCAGAGAACTCGCCCATCACCCAGTTTGCAGACACTTTACCTTGTGCAGCGCCGCCAGCAGCAGCCACAACCACTTCATAAAAGTCTGACATTTCACGGGTCAACGTCAACACATGCGCATCGTACTCAGTCACACCAAAGTCCGCTACGAAACGCTCACGACGTGCCGCAGGAAGTTCAGGCAACGCAGCACGAGCTGTTTCAATTTGCGCATCTGAAATAATCACAGGCAACAAGTCAGGGTCTGGGAAGTAGCGATAGTCGTTCGCTTCTTCTTTCGAACGCATCGAACGTGTTTCCATCTTCACAGGGTCGAATAGGCGCGTTTCTTGGTCAATCGTGCCATCCCATTCCAAAATTTCCATTTGGCGTTCAATTTCAACATTGATCGCTTGTTCAATGAAACGGAATGAGTTGAGGTTTTTCAACTCGCAACGTGTGCCGAACGGTTGACCCGGACGACGTAACGACACGTTACAGTCAGCACGGAATGAACCTTCTGCCATGTTACCGTCAGAAATACCCAACCAACGCACTAAAGTGTGAATCGACTTGATATAAGCCACGGCTTCTTCAACCGAACGCATATCAGGTTCAGACACGATTTCAAGTAAAGGTGTACCTGCACGGTTGAGGTCGATGCCTGACATACCTTCAAACTGGTCATGGATCGATTTACCTGCATCTTCCTCAAGGTGGGCACGCGTTACGCCAATGCGCTTTACCGTACCATCTTCAAGTTGAATGTCGATATGACCCAAGCCCACAATCGGGTTGTCCATCTGGCTAATTTGGTAGCCTTTTGGAGAGTCAGGGTAGAAGTAGTTTTTACGTGCAAACACAGACGCTTGGTCAATGTAAGCATCGATACCCAAACCAAAGCGAATGGCTAAATCGACCACTTCTTTGTTCAATACAGGCAGTACACCCGGCATGGCCAAGTCAACGAGGCTGGCTTGTGTGTTTGGGTCTTGACCAAATTCAGTCGAAGAACCTGAGAAGATTTTAGATTGGGTTGCAAGCTGAGTATGAATCTCGATCCCAATAACGACTTCCCAACCATCAATCAATAACGATTTTGGTTTAGCAGCATTTTTAGCCATTATGCATTCTCCTCAGCAATTGCCGCACGTTTCGTATGCCAATCCGTCGCTTGTTGGTACTGATGTACCACAGACAACAGTTGAGATTCTGACCAATAGTTACCAATCAGCTGTAAGCCCACAGGTAAGTTGTCTTTGTCAAAACCAACAGGTGCATTAATCGCAGGAAGCCCCGCAAGGTTAACCGCGATGGTGTAAATGTCGCCCAAGTACATTTCAACTGGAGACAAGTTCGCGCCAATTTTATAAGCCGTGGTTGGCGCAGAAGGTGCAGCAATCACATCAACCGATTCAAACGCTTTTAAGAAGTCTTGTTGAATTAGACGACGGACTTTTTGTGCTTTGACATAGTAAGCATCGTAGTAACCCGCAGACAACGCATATGTACCAATCAAAATACGACGTTGCACTTCTGCACCAAAACCTTCAGAACGTGAACGTTTGTATAAGTCCATCAGATCAACAGGGTTCTCTGCACGGTAGCCATAACGTACGCCATCATAGCGCTGTAAGTTAGAAGATGCTTCAGCAGGGGCAATCAAGTAATACGTCGGCACATAAGCTTCAGTCATGTTGAGATCAATCTCAACCAAGGTCGCGCCCATGTCTTCTAACTTTTTCAATGATTCTTCAACACGCGCTTTCACGTCTGCGTCTAAACCAGCGACATTGAAGTATTGTTTTGGAATACCAATACGTAGACCTTGAATCGCTGTGCCGTTTATGTTGGCTACATAATTATCAACATCTTTTTCGATAGAGGTTGAGTCTTTTGCGTCATGACCTGCCATCACATTCATGAGGTAAGCACAGTCTTCAGCCGAACGTGCCATTGGTCCGCCCTGATCCATAGACGATGCATACGCAATCATCCCGAAGCGCGAGACACGACCATAAGTTGGCTTAAGACCCGTTAAGCCACAGAAGGATGCGGGTTGGCGAATTGAACCACCTGTGTCTGTGCCTGTTGAAAACGGAGCAAGGTCTGCTGCAACCACTGCCGCAGAACCACCTGAAGAACCACCCGGTACGTGTTCTAAATTCCAAGGGTTTTTAGTCGCACCGTAAAAAGGGTTCTCAGAGGTTGAGCCCATTGCAAACTCGTCCATGTTCACTTTACCCAAAGTGACTAGACCAGCGGCTTTGCCTTTCGCTACAACGGTGGCGTCGTAAGGAGAGATAAAGTTATCCAACATTTTTGAGCCCGCAGTGGTTTTAATGCCTTGGGTACAAAAAATGTCTTTGTGTGCAATTGGCACACCTGTCAATGCGGTTGCTGTGCCTGCTTTAATTGCAGCATCGGCAGCATCGGCTTGTGCAAGCGCTTGTTCTGCAGTCACGGTTACATAAGATTTAACTTGTGTATCCAGTTTTGCAATGCGCTTTAAATAATGTTCGGTCAGTTCGCGAGATGAAAATTTAGCCCCAGCTAAACCCTCAGAGAGTTCACGAATCGATAAGCGATGTAAATCTGTCATGAGAAATGTCTTTACGTTAATTTTTACAAAATAATGGTTTAACTGAATAGAAATTATTCAATCACGCGAGGAACAAGGTACAAACCGTCTTGCACTTGCGGTGCAATAGCTTGATATTCATCACGATGATTGGTTTCTGAAACCACATCTTCACGTAAGGGTTGTGGGTGATCAAATGGGCTTTTAAGCGGCTCAACACCATCGGTGTCGATGCCTTTTAAGGTTTCCATCATGCCTAAAATTTTATTTAGACTTTGAGCATATTCAGCAGATTGCGTATCATCTAGCGACAATCGAGCAAGATTGGCGATTGCTGAAACTGTTTGTGCATTTAAATCTGCAGAATGCTGTGCATCCGATGTAGACATAACATCACCTGAGTCAGTATTAAAAAATTTCAAAATATCGTGCGTTATAATAAGCGATTGACTTGTTCAAATCATCACATTTAGTTAAAGTTGCCACCTTGCGTCCACATAAAGTTTAATCGAGAACGTCTCCGTGATTCTAAAAAGACTAATTGGCTTGTTTTCGCCCGATCTAGCCATTGATTTAGGTACAGCAAATACACTTATTTATGCACCAGGACGAGGCATTATATTAAATGAACCGACAGTTGTGGCAATTCGTCACAGTGGTTCACAAAAAATCGTTGCCGCGGTAGGTCTTGATGCAAAGCAAATGCTGGGCCGTACACCTGCAAATATCTCTGCCATTCGTCCAATGAAGGATGGTGTGATTGCCGATTTTGAAGTGACCGAAACTATGCTGAACCAATTTATTGGTAAAGTACATGAAAAACGTCTGTTCCCACCTGCACCTCGTGTTGTGGTGTGTGTGCCTTGCAAATCAACTTTGGTTGAACGTCGTGCTATTCGTGAAGCTGTATTTAATGCAGGCGCGCGTGATGTTCGTTTGATTGAAGAGCCAATGGCTGCTGCAATTGGTGCCGGTATGCCAGTTGAACAAGCATGCGGCTCTATGGTGGTCGATGTTGGTGGTGGTACAACTGAAATTGCGATCATATCGCTTCAAGGTTGTGTCTATGCTGACTCACTACGTATTGGTGGTGATGTATTTGATGAACAAATCATTAACTACGTACGTAAAGCACATGGTTGCGTGATTGGTGAAACCACCGCTGAAATTATCAAGAAAGAAGTGGGTATGGCTTTACCAGAAGCCGATGCCAAAGCACTTGAAATTGAAGTTCGTGGCCGTAACCTTGCTGAAGGTGTACCACGTGCGATCACTGTGACTTCGGACGAAATCACGCAAGCGATTTCTGATCCATTACAAAGTATTGTTTCAGCTGTGAAATCTGCACTTGAGCAAACGCCTCCTGAGCTGTCTTCAGACATCGCTGAGCGCGGTATAGTGTTGACAGGTGGTGGTGCATTACTACGTAACCTCGATAAACTGCTTGCGCAAGAAACAGGCTTACCTGTGGTGGTTGCAGAAGATCCTCTAACTTGCGTCACTCGAGGTGGTGGTAAAGTTTTAGAATTCTTTGATAATCCAAATCACGACATGTTATTTGTAGGCTAATAAAGGAATCGGCGGGTGCAAACAAATCTGTTTTCCAGACAACCGCCATCTTTTCGCTCATTTATCATTGCAGTGATCACATGCTTGGTCGTGCTGTTTTTTAACTGGCGCATGCCACATGTGATTCAACCTGCAAGAGATGTCTTGTACGCCGCTTATAATCCAATTTATGCCGTAGCAAGTTATCCCGTGTTATCGCGAGAGTGGCTGAATCAACAAACCAAGTCTGAAGCTCAATTGCGTCGTGAAAATACCGCGATGCAAGCCGAGTTATTACAGGCGCAGGTGCGTTTACAAAAATTATCTGAATTATCTGCGGAAAATACGCGTTTACGCGGTCTGTTAGATACCCCGTTGATCATTGATGGTCGTATGGAGATTGCAGAAGTCATTGGGACAGATGCCGATCCATTGCGTCATATTATTGTGGTAAACCGTGGTGCCAACAGTCAGCTAAAAGTTGGGCAAACCGTGCTCGATGACAAAGGGATTATGGGGCAGATTATCAATGTCTATCCGCATAGTAGTCGCGTCATGTTGCTTTCAGATAAAGAACATTCTCTTTCGGTTCGCTTAGAACGATCTGGAATGCGTGCCATTGTTTCAGGGACTGGAGATTTGGGTCATTTGAAAATGGAATACGTGCCGACCAGTGCCGAAATCAAAGTGGGTGAAAAAGTGTATAGCTCTGGTTTAGGTGAGCATTTTCCAGCAGGTTATCTGGTGGGCACCATTTCAAAAATCAGTCGTCATAATTCAGGCGAGTTTGCTCAAATTGATGTTGTTCCTGCTGCGCAGTTAGCGGGTGGGCATCATGTCGTTGTGTTATTTTCCGATTCTTTAGCGATGGAGCAACCGCATGCCGATCGCTAAACTTCGTGCTGCCAAACAGCGTGACCCGTTATTTCCGATCATTTTTTCGGTGATCATTGCTTCAGTGTTGATGGTTTATCCCTTGTCTTATGCGCTCTCTGGCTGGCGGCCACTGTTTATGATGATGGTGATGCTGTTTTGGGTGCTGTGCCAGCCGACATGGAGCGGGATTTGGTTTGCCTTTGCAGTCGGGATTTTCACCGATTTACTACTTGATGCACCTTTGGGCTTAAACGCGCTCAGTTTTGTTCTGATTACTTTTGTGTCCCGTTTTTTAACGCGTGAACGTCGGATTATGACCTTTGCCAATATTTGGGTCATCACCACCTTGGCTGTGGTCGCGCATTTGTTTATTACGTGGATCGCACAAATTATGATTGGGGCACAGTTTTCCCTTGCACGTCATTGGCAACCGTTGTTGAGTAGTGTGCTGACTTTCCCTATGGTCTATTTCATCTTGAAGAAATGGCGCGTTTAATTTTAGCGTCCAGTTCGCCCCGTCGCCGAGAGCTGCTTGAACAGCTCGGTCTAGTCTTTGATATCTATAGTCCAGATATTGATGAAGCTGTACAAGCAGGCGAGTCGGTAGCCGATTATGTAGAGCGACTGGCATGTGCCAAAGCTGAGGCAGTACAGCTTCAATATCCTGATGCAATTGTGATTGCTGCCGATACCAGTTTAGGGGTCGATCAAGAGATTTTAGGTAAACCTGAATCTAAGCAGCATGCATTTGAAATGTGGGAAAAAATTTCTGGGCGCAAGCATGATGTATATACTGCGGTTTGTGTCCGTACAAATACGCAAATTTCAAGTATAGTAGTTCGTACTGAAGTCGAATTTCAGCATTTGAGCCCGAATGATATGGAAGCATATTGGGCCACATCTGAACCTCTTGGCAAGGCAGGAGCCTACGCCATACAAGGCATTGCAGCACGTTATATTCCACGCATAGAGGGAAGCTATAGCAATGTCGTGGGGCTACCGTTGCATGAAACGGTACAGTTATTACAGGCAGTTAAGGCACTAAATTAACTGTCTCAAAAGATTTTTTATAATGTTTTGAGTTTGTTATGTCTGACGAGTTATTAATTAACGTCACGCCTATGGAATGTCGCGTCGCGTTAATTGAAAACGGCACGGTCAATGAATTATTTATTGAGCGTACGGTGAAACGTGGTTTAGTGGGCAATATTTATAAAGGTAAAGTGGTGCGTGTTCTTCCGGGAATGCAGGCTGCTTTTGTCGATATTGGGCTGTCACGAACTGCTTTTTTACATATTAATGATATGGTTTGGTCACGTAATCAACCCACCCCCAATGTTTTTGAGCTCTTACAGCCGGGACAAATTCTTACTGTTCAAGTCATGAAAGACATGCTGGGAACCAAAGGGGCTCGGCTTTCAACCGACCTTTCTATTCCTTCGCGCTACTTAGTGATGATGCCTTATGGCAATCATACGGGTGTGTCTCAACGCATTGAGTCTGAAGCTGAACGTGATCGTTTACGTTCGATGATTGAGCGTATTCAAGCGGAACATAAACTTCCGGGTTCAGTGATTGTTCGTACCGCCGCTGATGGGATTGCGGAAGCTGCTATTGCACAAGATATGGCTTATTTGGCAAAACTTTGGGAATTTATTCAGCGCAAGCAAATCAGTATAGCGGTGCCATCATTAATTTTTGAAGAACTGCCTTTACCTCAGCGTATTATTCGCGATCTTGCGAGTGAAAAGACCGCTAAAATTTCAGTCGACTCACGTGAAATTCATGGCAAGCTCCAAGAGTTCGTAGAAGAATTTGTCCCGAATATTAAAGAACGCCTCATTCATTATCCGGGTGAGCGCCCAATTTTTGATTTGTATAATGTCGAAGAAGACATTCAAAGAGCATTGCAGACGCGTGTTGCGTTGAAGTCTGGCGGTTATTTAATGATAGACCAGACTGAAGCTATGACGACTATCGATGTCAATACAGGGTCATATGTGGGTGGCCGCTCTTTAGAAGATACTGTGTTTAAAACCAATATGGAAGCGACACAGGTCATTGCGCGCCAGCTGAGACTACGTAATTTAGGCGGTATTATTATTATCGACTTTATTGACATGCAAGAGCAGGAGCATCGAACTGAGGTCATGACTCAGTTTGAACGAATGCTTGAGCAAGACCATGCAAAAACCAAAATTACACAGGTTTCTGAGTTAGGTTTGGTCGAGATGACGCGTAAACGTACGCGTGAATCATTAGAGCACTTATTATGTGAATCTTGTCCGACCTGTCAGGGACGGGGTTATGTGAAAACAGCTGAGTCTGTATGTTACGAAATCTTTCGAGAAATCATGAGATATACACGTGCGTATCAATCTCAGACTGGCTTTACTGTCGTTGCGCACCCTTCGGTGATTGACCGCTTGTTAACCGCGGAAGCGCCAGCAGTCGCGGATTTAGAGCATTTCATTGGTCGTGTGATTAAATTTCAGGTGGAAAATTTATATACGCAAGAGCAATACGATATCATTCTGAGCTGAAATTGTAACAATATATGGTTAAATAGTTGTTACAACTGAAATTTTACTTTCGATCTTAGATTTTTAATACTAGAAACACGGAAATAGCCAAAGCTTATTCTCCCAAATAGGTTTAGCAAATGAGGTGTGATATGGGTGTTAGAGAAGCAATTATTCAACCTAGTTTGAAACATTTATTAGATACGAAAGTAACGCATAATGCGTATATTGTGGATGATCAGGGTAAAGAAGTACAAATTACAACTGCCATGATTCGTACTGCGTGTCATCAATTATTAAAACAATGTCGTAGCATTAAAAACTAAGGGGCTTATCGAAGCCCCTTAGTTTTATTGATTATTCTTGTATTTCTGATTCGTTTTGCGGCATCAACTGACCGCTTGCAACTTTGGGCCTTCGACGCCCACAATCGCTTCAAAGCGTTGAATCTCTTCTTCTAAGTGTGTGAGTAGATTCTGCATCTTCGGCAGCGCATTTCGACAAGCCGTCAAACCAACTTCAAGTTTATCTAAATAACTGGTCATGGTGATGTTGAGTGCCTGACCATCTAAAATGATTGAGGCAGGGTATAGCGCATCGAGTCGTGCCCCGTTCCAATACAATGGTTCACGTGGGCCAGGAACATTCGAAATTACCAGATTAAACGCTTGGCGCTTAGGCAGTAAGCCTGAGGCAATATTGAGACCAGCAGCACTATAAACAAACGCACTATAGTTCAAAATTTGGTTTGAGTTCATGCGTTTGAACTTTTCTTTGGCATTTTGCACACTACGACGAACAATTGCGAGGCGCTCTAGTGGATCTTCTTTATGCGTGCCTAAATTTGCCAGAATCATGGTGATACGATTCGACATAGACGAATCATCATCGCGAACAGAGGCAGGTACCATGGCAATTAAAGGCTTTTTAGGAAGTGCGTCTTGGGACAAAAGATATTCACGCAAGGCACCTGAACAAATCGCCAGTACGATGTCATTAATCGTGACACCCAAACTTTTAGAAATATGACGTAAACGGTCAAACTCAAAAGATTGTGCTGCAAAACGGCGCGAAGAGCTAACCCGTTGGTTCAGAATAGAGCTGGGTGCTTGAAAGCTTGAAACATAATCAGGATTACGTCCCATATCTTTCATGACTGTTTGTGACAACTCATACATGACACGTGGTGTTGACCCAAGCTGGCCCATTACGCCATTCATTATTTTCTTAAAGCGACTAACATTCGGTTCTTTTAAACGCTTCGCACGAGGGCCTTCAACACACCAAGGTGGTACAATACTCTTTGCATTTGGATCTTGTGATAATGATTTTTCCACCAAACGCATACCCGCAATACCATCCACCATCGCATGGTGAATTTTGAAGTACATGGCAAAACGATTCCCTTCAATCCCTTCAATAATATGACAGGTCCATAACGGTTTAGCGCGATCAATTAAACTACTGTGTTCCTGTGAAATATAGGTGAGCAGTTCAAGAATACGCCCCGGTTGTGGGAGTGCGATATGACGAAAATGGTGATCAAGATCAAACTCTTCATCTTCATCCCAAAATAAGCCGTTGAGTTTGTTGTTAAATGGAGGAATAGGAATAGATTTGGAGTTACGAATATCTGCAACTAAATTTTGAATGAAGCTGGCAGGTGCATTTTCCGGGATTTGGAATAAGAATAATCCACCGACATGCATGGGTTGCTGGCGTTTTTCAAGTGATAAAAAAATAAAGTCAATCGGATGTAATGGACGCATAGTCTGGATTGCCTCACTGCAATATCTGACCGCTCCTATATGAGCAATCTTGTTAGAATTATAGAACTTAAAGCTAGTATATCGATTTTTTTTAACAATGGGAGCGCTTTGTGTGTATCCATTGGTTGCGAAAAAACCACTGCTTTGCAGTGGTTTTGATCTTTACTTTTTCAAATTACCTGCATGTAGGCCACATTCTTTGTGTGTCGCTTCCTCCCACCACCAACGTCCTTCACGTTCATGTTGGTTTGGTAACACTGGACGCGTACATGGTTCACAGCCAATAGAAATAAAACCGCGCTCATGCAATGGATTATAAGGCACTTCCATCATGCGAATGTAGCTCCACACATCGGCACTGGACCAGTTGGCAAGAGGATTGTATTTAATCAATTGTTTGCCTTCGCCTGAAAAGCCTGCATCTGCTTGAATAACTGGAATCTCAGTTCGTGTGCCTGGGCTTTGGTCTTTACGTTGACCCGTAATCCAACCATCTAAAGTCGCTAATTTTTTACGTAAAGGCTGAACTTTACGGATACCACAACACTCTTTATGATCATCTTGATAAAAGCTGAATAAACCTTTTTCATTGATCAGTTGTTGAACGGCATCTGCTTCTGGGAAGCAAATTTCGATATTAATGTTGTAGTGTTTACGCACAGTTTCGATAAATTGATAGGTTTCTGCATGTAAACGTCCTGTGTCTAAGCTAAAGACACGAAAAGGTTTACCAAAGTTAGCAGCCATATCAATAAGTACGACATCTTCTGCACCTGAAAACGAGATGGCAATTTCACCCGTTTGATTCAGTGCAAGTGCTAAAATTTCACTTGGTGATTTGTCTGCATATTCAGCTGCGAGAGCATCAACAAGATCAATAGTTGGAATGGTTGTCATAAGTATCCTGGCAATAGGCTTGGAATCTAACAAGACCTATATTACGTTATTTGCTGTGCATTTTAATAGAGTTGAAATAAACCACTTATCACTAAAAAATAAATGCTTATGAAAAAAATAGATTTAAAAAACAGCAATGCATTAGACAAATATTAAGCTATGATAGTTCAAAATTTTTCCACGTAAATAAAAGGGAGTATTCATGGAAGTTGTTTGCCTTGATCTAGAAGGGGTGTTAGTTCCAGAGATTTGGATTAACTTTGCTAAAAAAACAGGCATTAAAGCGCTTGAAGCAACCACACGTGATATTCCTGATTATGATGTGCTCATGACGCAGCGTTTGAATATATTAAAAGAACATGGTTTAGGTTTAAATGATATTCAAGAAGTCATTGCTGAGATGGGCCCATTTCCAGGCGCAAAAGAATTTGTTGAATGGTTACGTACACATTTTCAGCTGATTATTTTGTCAGACACTTTCTATGAGTTTGCGCACCCATTAATGAAACAGCTGGGCTGGCCAACGATTTTTTGTCATAAGTTAGAGACTGATGAAAAGGGTATGATTACAACCTATAAGCTGCGCCAACCTGACCAAAAACGTGAAGCAGTTAAAGGATTGCATGGACTAAATTACCGTGTTATTGCCGCAGGTGATTCTTATAACGACACCACTATGCTGGGTGAAGCGGATAAAGGCTTTTTGTTTGATGCACCAGAAAATGTGATTAAAGAATTCCCACAATTCCCTGCAATTCATGGTTATGAAGCTTTAAAAGAAGCTATTCGTAATGCTTCAGTTCGTGATATTCCGGCTTAAAACAAACAGCTATATCTACGAAAACAAAAAGGCGCATCTCAATAGATACGCCTTTTTTGTTGGATATAGTGCTACGTTTTAGAATTTATAACCAAATTTTAGACCATAAGCGATAGCATCATTATCGCTGAAGTCGCCAGCAACTGTACCGCCAGTTTGAGCTTTTGCATCACCCAACCAGAAGTATTTTACACCCGCTTGTAAGAAATAGTTCTCAGCTGGGCTGTATTGTCCACCTAAACC
Organism: Acinetobacter sp. CAU_H_29a_1; assembly: GCF_058599505.1. Classification (NCBI taxonomy): domain Bacteria; kingdom Pseudomonadati; phylum Pseudomonadota; class Gammaproteobacteria; order Moraxellales; family Moraxellaceae; genus Acinetobacter; species Acinetobacter sp. CAU_H_29a_1. The sequence continues at coordinate 2,651,435 of NZ_CM178655.1, read as the reverse complement.
TACGCTCCAGAAGCCTTCAACAGGGCCTAAAGTGGTTACAGGGTTACCTGCACCAGAATCCCAACCTACAGATGCAGAACCAGACCATTTGCTAGTAAATTTATGACCAACACCAACGGTTGCAGAAATTTGATCATCTGAGTAGTCAATTAAATTCTGAGCTTTACCTTTAGCGAGTTTACTAGCACTTGCTAAAGCTGCTGGGCTTACGGCAAACTGATCCCAATGTGCCCAACGTAAATTGGCAAAAGCTAAAGTATCTTTTGCAATACCCGTTTGGAAATCAAGGTTCACAGATTGTGGTGTAACCACTTCTGTTTGGCTTGTCGCAGAACGTAGATCAATACCGTATGATGGAATATAGATATTTGACGTTTCAGTTGTATCTAATTCATGTTTAATTTCAGAGCGATACGTAATCGCTGCTTTCAGTGCAATTTCAGGGATTTGGTAAGCTGCACCAGCTAACCAACCAAATGCATCGTCTTCTTTTAGGTCAATGTTGTAGCCAGAAAGTGAAGAGTAGGCGGTACCGCGTAAAGATACATTACCTTTAACTGTTTGGTAAACAGGACCTGCGTAGATATTCCAGTTTTCGGTTGGTTGGTAACCTACAATTAATGAAAGATTATTGGTGCGTACTTTTACACTTGTTCCTTCAGTACCATCACCAAAAGCGCCTAGATCTGATGAATATTGTGAGTCAGCACCATAAGGTTGGTCATAAAGTAAACCGAAAGAAAAATGGTCGGTTGCTTGAGCTTTAAGTGCAGCAGATGGGAAATAATAATCATCAGCCATGTCAGTAACAGTTGCGCCGTTGTTGCTTTTGCCACTTACACTTGGGTCGAGCACACTAATCGATGCTTCTGCATAATTTCCAGATTGTAGAAATGGCAGAATAGATTGGCCTGAGCGATCAAGACCTGCAGCAAATACTGAAGTTGTTGGGATTAAGCTGAGCAAAATAGCCGAGCGAAGAGCTGTAAGCTTCATAGGGAACATTCCTTGTTGTAGCTTTATGTAAGTGATTGGCACGAAAAGTAACATAAATACAAAAAGAGTAAATGCTCAACTACGGTTATAAAATGAACTGAAAAGTTAAAAAATGTACTTGTGTAGAGTAAAAACACTAAAAAAAAATATTAATTTTATGATTTATATAGATTTATTTTTGGATGCTGAGTGGCTGATTGAATATTATGCAAAATGTTTAAGTGTTTATTTGTTGCTCAAATGAATCACAAGTGTATAAAAAAGAGCGTAGATGTCATTGTTGAAAAAGAAAAAACCATCTTTACAGATGGTTTTTTCAGCATTAATAATTAGAATTTGTAGCCCATTTTTAGGCCGTATGCGATTGCATGGTTATCTTTGAATTCTGCTACATAACCTGCTGTATCAAACTGAGCGCCAGTTTGGGCTTTAGCATCACCTAACCAAAAGTATTTCACGCCGCCAGCAATGAAAGTTTGTGGTGTTGGGCTAAATTGAGCACCTAAACCTACATTCCAATAACCTTCTGTTGGACCTAGCGTGGTTACAGGATTACCTGCACCAGAGTCCCAACCTACAGAAACGTTACCTGCCCATTGATCATTTAACTTACGTCCAACACCTACTGTTGCAGAAATTTGGTCGTCAGTATATGCAACAAGATCAAATTCAGGCTTACCACTTTGACTTTGTACAAGTGCATTTTTACTTGCTAAACCAAACTTATAAGGTTGAATAGAGAAATTTGACCAATCAACCCAACGAACATTAGCAAAAGCAACTGTATTTGCCATGATGCCTGTTTGGAAATCTAGGTTTACAGATTGTGGGGTCGTGATATCTGTATTTAGAGAAGGTGCTGCATTTAAACCAGCAAATAGACCAGCTGAATTAAAACTTTCTTTAACATTTACAGAGTGCTCAATTTCAGAGCGATATGTAACAGATGCTTTTAATGCAATATCAGGAATTTGGAAAGCCGCACCAGCTAACCATCCAATATCACCAGTTTCTTTAATACTTGCATTATAGCCACCAAAAGTAGCATTTCCACCATATGCTAAACCACGAAGTTGAACATCACCTTCAACTGTTTGATAGACAGGGCCAGCATAAAAATTAAAATTTTCAGTTGGTTGATAACCAAATATCATTGAAATACTTTGCGTTTTGACTTCAACTTCTGTTGACTCAGTACCATTATGAAAAAGGCCTACACCACCAGCAGCAACTGATACTGTATCAGATAGTGAGTAAGTAGCATCTGCACCAAATGGTTGGTCGTAAAGTAAACCAAAAGAAAAATGATCTGTTACTTGTAGTTTTAGTGCAGCACTTGGGAAGTAATAATCATCGCCCATGTCACTTAGGTTAGTATTTTGTAAGCCAATCGCACTTGGAGGTGCTGCGCTTGGTGAATATCCATTACGTACTTTACCTGAGACACTTGGATCTAGTACAGAAATACCTGCTTCAAAGTAGTTACCAGGTTGCAAGAATGCAGAGATTGACTGACCTGAACGATCTAGAGCAGCAGCAAATGCCCCCGTCATTGGTACAGTTGCTAAAATCATTGCTGTCGTTAATGTCTTTAATTTCATTCTACGTCTTTCCTTGAGGTGCAAATGCAAATGTTTGTTGCTCATTTTGTGTTTATGTTTTTTGGCTTTTGGAGAAGTCGGTTAACCGAAATCATTTGTTACTCCGTGTCACAAAAATAGCACAATTAAAATAAGAGTAAATACTCTAGGTATAACTAATCAGTTCAAAAAGTAATCATAATAGAGTTTTTATACTAAAAATATACATTTATACAACCTAAATTAATGAAAAATATAAATATATAATTTGAAATATAAATTTTATTTTTTGGTTAAATTTTAATCAATTGAGCTTATAGATAAACCATTTTTGTGATGCTGATCACTTGTTTCATTACTGTATTTATAATACAAAATTATATTTTGTAGATCATTTATTGATTATTTTTATTTAGAAGATCGAGTTATTGTTTTTTACATGTGAACCGTACCGACTATATCGGAGACAGTTTATTTAAGTTATGCAACACAATCTAAGGTGTTGATTTTATCATAGTACATATTTTCAAACTCAAATGGTGAAACATAGCCAATAGAACTATGTAGCCGCTTTTTGTTAAACCAGTCTACCCAATTCAATGTAGCTAATTCAACATCAGCTAAGCCTAACCAATCAGATTTCAAATATTCAATCACCTCCGTTTTATATAAACCATTCACTGTTTCAGCCAGTGCATTATCATACGAGTCTCCCGTTGTTCCTACAGAGGCTCTTAAGTTCGCAGTTTCCAATCGCTGAGTATAGCGGATTGAAAGATACTGCACCCCTCGGTCACTATGATGAATCACATTCTTAGGCATACCCCGACTATTGAGTGCATGCTCAAGGGCATGAAGTACCATATCGGTATTCATTCGGGTGGAAACTTTCCAACCAACGATTGCTCGTGAGAACACATCAATGATAAATGCCGTATATACCCACCCAGAATGAGTCTGAATATAGGTAAAGTCAGCGACCCAAAGGTTGTTGGGATGTTGAGCTGTGAAATCACGCTTAACTAAATCATCAGCTCTTTTTTGCTGATCATCATGATGTGTCGTACGCTTATTCTTACCACGCCATACACCTTGTATTTCAAGTTGTTTCATCAAGCGTGTTACCGTGCAGCGGGCAATAGAATATCCTTCTTGTTTAAGTTGTTGCCAAACTTTACGAATGCCATAACGCCCATGGCTCTCTTGCCAAATTAACTTAATTTGCTCAGCATAATGTTGATCGTGTAAATCTCGTTTCGAACGCTTTTCAGGGTTCTGTACTAGATCAAGCTGGCGATAGTAAGTGGATGAGGCAATTGGCAATATTTGACAAATCGCTTCAACACCATACAGGGCTTTATGATCACGAATGAAATCAACCATTATTTGTGTGGGCGGCCTAACTCCGCCTGTGCGAAAAAAGCAGCTGCCTTACGAAGAATTTCATTGGCTCGTTGTAGCTCTTTGTTTTCACGTTCTAGTTGTTTGATACGCTGTTGATCTGACAGAAGTTGCACTACGGCTGGATTCTGTAGTTGTTTATGTTTTTGATGCCAAGCACGCAAAGTTTCAGGGGTACAACCGATTTTAGGAGCAATAGCTGTAATTGCAGCCCAAGTAGAAGGATAATCTTGTTCAGATTCAAGCAGCAAACGTACTGCTCGTTCTTTGATTTCTGCGGTGTATTTTAATCTTGTCATAGCGACATTCTCTCAAGAAAATGTGTCTCCTACAATCTCGGTACGGTTCACTTACTTCTTCTTAGCATTTTGGGAGGATTAGGAGCTTCTCAGGCTTATGCCGACGATGGTGCAGATTTGGCCCAACAGTTATCAAATCCTGTCGCGAACTTGGTTAGTGTGCCATTTCAGTTAAATTATGATGAAAACATTGGTGCGGCTGAAAATATAGAACGTTATCAACTCAATATTCAGCCTGTTATCCCGATTGAATTAAATGAAAATTGGAATTTGATCTCTCGTACTGTATTACCCGTAAATTATCAATTTTATAATGAAGGGGGGCGTGATGATGATTGGGGCGTGGGTGATATTGTACAAAGCTTATTCTTTTCTCCCTCAAAAACATCGGACAGTGGGGTTACATGGGGTGTAGGTCCTGCCTTTCTATTTCCAACTGCTTCTGAAAAAGCCTTGGGTGCAGATCAATACGGTGCTGGCCCAACTTTTGTCGTTTTGAAGCAAAGTCACGGTTAGACATTTGGGGCATTGGCAAACCATATTTGGGGAGTAGAGCATGAAGATGATGTTGAGGCGATCAGTAGTACCTTTGTGCAACCTTTTATTAGTTACACTTATCCAAATAGTACGACGGTGGCATTGAATACTGAAACGACATATGACTGGAATGCAGAAGAAGCCACAGTTCCTGTCAACTTGACTGTGACCAAAGTGATTCGCCTAAATGGTCAGGCGATTAGTGTGGGCGGTGGTGCTCGATATTGGGTTGATGATACTGACGGCAGCCCGAAAGGTTGGGGGGCACGTTTGGTCGCATCCTTTGTTTTCCCGAAATAATCAATTGAGTCTGTATTGATTAGAGTGACATTCAATGGATTTAAACTATATGCTTGAATTCGTTGGGTACTTTTTATTTAACGAAGTAGCAAAACCAGAAGTCATACAATATGGCTTCGACTTTTGTCTCTTAACTCGGTTGGAGGAACGCCAAACCAGCTTTTAAAGTTGCGACTGAAAATAGATAATTCTGCATAGCCCAACTGTAGAGCAATATCCGTCAAATTCACATTGCCTGTATCAAGCATACGAAGTGCTTCTTTTTTTCGGACATTTTCGAGTATATCTCGATAGGTTGTTCCTTGTATTTTTAAAGCGCGCTGAAGCTTTTTCGGATGCATGCCCATACACAGCGCGATATTTTCAATGCTGCAGTCTCCTGTCGCCATCAGCATGCGGACTGAACTCTCTATCAGTGCGGTATTGTCTTCAGTTTTGGTGCTGCTTTGTGTTTCAAGCTGCTGTACGATCAGTTGATTGATGGCATCTTCATTAAAATTATAGGGTTTATAGCTTAAAAAGCTTGCGGGAAAATAAAGCGCATCTTCATCGGTTTCAAACTCTACCTGACATGAAAAATGTGCTTGGAAAGTTTGAGCACCTTTTTGTGGTGTTTTTTGCTTGAAGCAAATTTTTTCTGCATGCCACTGTGGGCCAATCAAATCTTTTAAAATATTCGCGACAAGGCAAATGGCCAGTTGTGATTTTTGTGGTACATCGGTGTTGTATTCACTTAAGCGCACAAAGTTCAGCTTACAGAGCAGAGCATTATGTTGCGAGACTTGGAAGACAATGCCTTCAGCATGTAAATAGACATATTTTTGCGTCACGCTTAAGGCTTCAAGTATGGTCGTTTGTCGGGACATATAGACGCCAATCAAACCGATTGTGCTAATATTTTGGAGTGCACCGAGTTTTAAACCGAAGCAATCATCCTGACAAGCTAAGGCCGCTTTTTCCAATAAATTTAAATAATGATCATAATGAATAAATGAATCTGGATCACGGAGTAAAGCAGGTAAAATCCCGATCTCTTTCAAGATTTCTATAGGATTTATGCCATAACTACGGACTAAATCTTCAAAACCGCCGAGGCTGGCTGCACGAATATAACTTCCCACTCTGTACACGACAAAAATAGATAACTCATTGAAATAATGTCACAATAATTGTTTTCTAACGACGAATACTATGATACATCTCAATGAGTTATATCTTATCTTAAACAAATCTCTAAAATGGAACAAGTCACATTTAAAGTGCTTTGCGCTCATCATGCTTGTGATTATTTTAAAGCAAACATGTAATCTTTCTTCTGCATCTAAAGCCTTGCCCATCAAGTGCTTACCACAATCATTTTATCGACGTATGCAGCGCTTCTTTGCAGGTCAGTATTTTGATTATCGTCAAATTTCTCAGTTGATTTTCAATATGTTTTCATTCGACCAAGTGCAACTGACTTTAGATAGAACCAATTGGAAATGGGGAAAACGAAATATTAATATCCTGATGCTCGCAATCGTTTATCGTGGAATAGCGATACCTATCCTTTGGACATTGCTTAATAAACGTGGAAATTCAGATACGAAAGAGCGTATTGCTTTGATTCAACGCTTTATAGCCATTTTTGGTAAAGACCGTATTGTGAATGTGTTCGCAGACAGAGAGTTTATCGGTGAGCAGTGGTTTACATGGTTAATTGAACAAGACATCAACTTCTGCATTCGTGTTAAAAAAACTTCATTGTCACCAATCATTTAGGAAAGAATCATAAAATTAGTGATTTATTTCGCCATCTTAAAGTTGGTCAAATTGAATGTCGTAAACGACGGATTTTGGTTGGTCGGGTGAAACTATATATAAGTGCACTACAGTTAGAAAATGGAGAGCTTTTACTCGTCGTTTCTCCTCAGTTTAATGCCAATGCTATTCAGGATTATGCATTACGCTGGGAAATTGAAACCTTATTCAGTTGTCTCAAAGGACGCGGGTTTAATCTTGAAAATACGCGCTTGACAGACCCTAGACGAGTGAAAAAATTGATTGCGGTGTTAGCTATAAGCTTCTGTTGGTGTTACTTAACGGGTGAATGGCAACATGATCAAAAAAAAGCGATAAAAATAAAGAAGCATGGACGACTCTCAATGAGTTTATTTCGCTATGGTTTAGACTATGTTCAAATGGCGATTCAGCGTTTAATTGGTTTTGGGAAAAAAGAAGAGTTTAAGGAAATTTTGGCAATTTTAAGAAGGCAGAACCCTGATAGGATAAGGGTTCTGTGAAATTTGTCGTGTACAGAGCTTATTTAATTAAAAACTCTTATCAAAAGAGATAAACCAATTATTATTTTGGCGATCATATAAATCTAAATTACTAGCAATTTTTTGATGGCTATAATTTAACTTTGGTTTAAATCCATGCCATTGTAATTTTTTATGCGACAAGCTGGCATTGAACTGATACTCGTCATCATGGCGTTTTTTGTCATACCAAAAGTTATCTGCCCAAAAGTCTCGCTTGGCATAGCGAATACTGCTACGCCATACGAGTTGTTCGCCAGAATACACGCCGCCTAATCGAATACCTTTTCGGTTCGAAGACTCTGCTTCATCAGATAAGTCATCGCGCATATAGTCAGCCCCACCATACACTAACCAATTTGGCTTTGGTTGATACAATACAAGCCCAGCAATACTGTTGCTATGACCATCATAACGATCGGCGATACTGCTATCTTGATAGCGTTTTTGAATATGCCCAACATTGCCTGAGAGTTGCCATTGTTGATTAAGCTGACGATTGTATTCAAGGGTGGCACCATAGTTTTGGTTATAGCGCTCGCCACCTAACCAGTTTTGTTCAAACAGTGGAATAATACCCCATGATTGGTGAATGTCCTTATAGCGGTAGCCTAAATTGGCTCTTGCGGTGATCTCGCTATAGTCATGGTTATCCCAATAATCGACGCCATCAACCTCGAAGTTGCTATATAAATAATGATTACCGCTTAAGTTTAGTTCACGTGATGTACCCAACGTATAGTCGATACCGTGTGCCGATTGGGGCAAGGAATCGCCGCTACGGACAAAAGTGGCATTACCCAATCTAATTTCTTTGAGATCGGAAGCCTGATTGACGTTATCGGTGGATTCATAACTTAAATTTAGGCTCGGTTGCCAACGTTGTGCCTTTTGCATGTTGGCTAGAATTTGATCGACTAATCGCTGTAGTGGCAGGGCTAAATGCGGTTGAGCAAGCTCTAATTCAGTCTTGGCAGCTTGATATTGTTTGTCTTCAAACAGCATCATGGCTAAGTCAAAACGTGGGTAATGCAAATCCGGTTGCCGTGCTAAAATCTGACGGTATAAAGCAATTGCTTGTTTTTGTTTGCCCTGATGGCGATACAGTGCGCCCAAACCATAGTCATAAAGGGTTTGGTCTTTGTCAGCCACCTGTTGGTATTGCTTGAGCAGTTGTTCTAGTTGTACCCAGTCTTTGCCCATGATGGCGGCGTTGATACGTGTTTCCAGAGTGTTATCTGATGCAACCGGTGCTGCGGCAGGGGTGGCGATTTTAGGCTGATTTAGCAGGAGATCAGGCTTAACTAGTGGATCTTTGTCAAAGAATACGTTGGGTTCCTGGGTCAGGTTTTGCGGTGGTTCTTGGGCATAGAGCGGAGTGCTTAAGGCGAGCGTGCATAATATCAGGTGTTTTTTTTGCATGAGTTAATGACCGGTAAGACAGTAAAAACCGTCTGAAGTCATAGCAACTTCAGACGGTGATTTAATGGTTAAGGAATGAGCAGTTATTTGGTGATTTCGCCGCGTATGCCGCCAAAGCCGATTTCGTATTTACTATTAGCATTTTTATAATTGGAATAATCACGCCCAGCACCATTCATTTCAACAGAGCCTGAAATTTCCTGAGCCTGTGAGCCATAAAAGCCTAATGAATAATTACCAGTCGTTCCATCAAGACCTTTAGCTGTGCTAGTAATTCCTACTACATCATTTCCTTTTAAATTAATTTTGCTAATAGCACCTTCATCAAGGTTAATTTTACCACCATAATTGCTGGCTTTAAGCAAATAACCTGATCCAGTTTGCTTAGAAAAATCTACATTGTAAGCAAGATCAAAGCTATCATTTAAACGCACCCCGGAACCTGTATAAGTGGCTTTACCTTCAGTGGGAATAGCTACAGATTTAGTGTCAAAGCCAGCTATATCTACGTTATAAGTTGAGCCATTTTGCAACTGATTGACATCATCTTTAACATAACTATATAACCATGTCCCTAAAACCATAGAATATGGTTGTTGGTAACTATAGTTCCAACCTTTACGTTCAGTATACTTACCCTCGCTATTTAGCGTACTTTCATTAATATCCTGATTTTTATAATCATTTAGAGAGAATTTGTTCTTATCAGCAAACGACTTTTCAATTTCAGTAGCTTGAATTAATGCCTCAATATTCAACGCAGTTTTAAGCTGTTCCTGTGAAGTATCGAGATTTTTAGTTGCATAGGTCTGAGCATGGCTATCAGTTAGACCAATCGCTGTACCTTGTGCTACCAACTTGGCTAAATCATCGGCTTGGATTTGAATAGCTGTTTTTAAAGCATCAGCGGCATTATCTTTACCAACATAGGCATCAGCATAAGCTTGGGCACGTGTGACAGATAAACCTGCATCAGTTGCGACCTTTTTCAAGGTAGCATTAGCATCTTTTTGACCTGCAAAGCCGATTTCTTTTTGATCAATCGTGGCTTTACCTGCCACTTCATCAGCCTGTGGACCGAACAGACCCAGCGTATAGGAGCCTGCTGCATTCGCTTGCGCACTACCACTTACACCAGTAACTGATTTGCCATTCAGATTGACTTTGGTCAAATCACCTTCTAGCAATTTAACCGCACCAAATTCTGACAAGCCTTGAATGTCGCCTGAACCTTTACGCTTATCAAAATCAACCAGATAGTTTAACTTACCATTGTCAGATACAGCCGAGAATGCACCGCCGGTATATACGGCTTTACCAGTAGTCGGTACATTTTGGTCAAGAGTAGCTAGACCAGCGACTTTATCAATCTTAAACGTACTCGAAGTCGATGAGTTAGAGCTACTATAATGATCTGTAGTTGTACTGATTGTACCCTTACCTACCACTACCGAATAAGGTTGATTATAGGTCTTATCAACCGATTCCTCGGTTTTAGTGTATTTTGTGTAGGTTGTACCATAAGGCGTGGTAATTTGACCATTACCTGAAATTTGAGAAGTTACCTTAGTATCATTGGTTAAACCACTACCTGTATATGTGCCACCTTTATCAGCCGTTACTGCCTTAGCAACATCCGCCGTCAGCGCATTAGCTACATCACCATCTGCTGTATTCACATTATTATTAGCAAAGGTCTGCGCACGAGTCGCATCCAAACCAGCAGTCTGCGCCTTAGCAAACAAATCCAGTTTCTTATCAGCAATCCGTTTGTTTTCCGCCACAATACCATCAAGGGCAGTTTGTGCAGCATTAGCGTCGACTTCTTTGTTAGCTGCTGCATAGGCAGTAGCTTGGGCGTCAGTTAATCCTGCGGCTTTGGCTTTAGCAACCAAGGCAACACGGTTGGCTTCAATCTTCGCTAAACGTTCTGCTTCGGCTTTTTCGGCAGCAGCTTTTTCAGCGGCTAATTTTTCAGCAACTAAATTATCCAATGCCTTTTGAGCGGCAGCAGCGGTTGCTTCTTTATTAGCTGCTGCATAGGCAGTTGCTTGGGCGTCAGTTAATCCTGCGGCTTTGGCTTTAGCAACCAAGGCAACACGGTTGGCTTCAATCTTCGCTAAACGTTCTGCTTCGGCTTTTTCGGCAGCAGCTTTTTCAGCGGCTAATTTTTCAGCAACTAAATTATCCAATGCCTTTTGAGCGGCGGCAGCGGTTGCTTCTTTATTAGCTGCTGCATAGGCAGTTGCTTGGGCGTCAGTTAATCCTGCGGCTTTGGCTTTAGCAACCAAGGCAACACGGTTGGCTTCAATCTTCGCTAAACGTTCTGCTTCGGCTTTTTCGGCAGCAGCTTTTTCAGCGGCTAATTTTTCAGCAACTAAATTATCCAATGCCTTTTGAGCGGCAGCAGCGGTCGCTTCTTTGTTAGCCGCTGCATAGGCAGTGGCTTGGGCATCGGTTAACCCTGCGGCTTTGGCTTTAGCAACCAAGGCAACACGGTTGGCTTCAATCTTCGCTAAACGTTCTGCTTCGGCTTTTTCGGCAGCAGCTTTTTCAGCGGCTAATTTTTCAGCCACTAAATTATCCAATGCCTTTTGAGCGGCAGTAGCGGTCGCTTCTTTGTTAGCTGCTGCATAGGCAGTGGCTTGGGCGTCAGTTAACCCTGCAGCTTTGGCTTTAGCAACCAAGGCAACACGGTTGGCTTCAATCTTCGCTAAACGTTCTGCTTCAGCTTTTTCAGCAGCAGCTTTTTCGGCAGCTAATTTTTCAGCCACTAAATTATCCAATGCCTTTTGAGCGGCAGTAGCGGTCGCTTCTTTGTTAGCCGCTGCATAGGCAGTGGCTTGGGCGTCAGTTAACCCTGCGGCTTTGGCTTTAGCAACCAAGGCAACACGGTTGGCTTCAATCTTCGCTAAACGTTCTGCTTCAGCTTTTTCAGCAGCAGCTTTTTCGGCAGCAGCTTTTTCAGCCACTAAATTATCCAATGCCTTTTGAGCGGCAGTAGCGGTCGCTTCTTTGTTAGCCGCTGCATAGGCAGTGGCTTGGGCATCGGTTAACCCTGCGGCTTTGGCTTTAGCAACCAAGGCAACACGGTTGGCTTCAATCTTCGCTAAACGTTCTGCTTCAGCTTTTTCAGCAGCAGCTTTTTCGGCAGCTAATTTTTCAGCCACTAAATTATCCAATGCCTTTTGAGCGGCAGTAGCGGTCGCTTCTTTGTTAGCCGCTGCATAGGCAGTGGCTTGGGCATCGGTTAACCCTGCGGCTTTGGCTTTAGCAACCAAGGCAACACGGTTGGCTTCAATCTTCGCTAAACGTTCTGCTTCGGCTTTTTCGGCAGCAGCTTTTTCAGCGGCAGCTTTTTCAGCGGCAGCTTTCTCAGCAGCAGTCTGTTCAGTAATTACTGGAGAAGTAGATGTTGTTGAATGACTTCCACCACTACTACAAGCAGCAGTACTTAGTGCCAAAATAATAGCAGCACTTAGCGTTGTTAAATTCATTGATTGCATAGATACCCTAAATTAAATTATGGATTTAATGTGTAATTAATGTTTGTTTGTATTACATTACGTTTCAACTTATTATAGTAAATATCTAACTAAAAAAATGAGTATTCTTAAAAAAAAACTTTTTTTTCTTTGTACACGACAAAAAAAGATAACTCATTGAAATAATGGCATAATACTTGTTTTCTGACGACGAATATGATGACACATTTCAATGAGTTACATCTCATCTTAAACAAATATCTAAAGTGGAACAAGTCACATGCAAAATGTTTTACACTGATTATGCTTGCATTAATTGTAAAACAGACATGTAATCTTTCTTCTGCATCTAAAGCCTTACCCATCAAGTGCTTACCACAATCATTTTATCGACGTATACAACGCTTCTTTGCAGATCAGTATTTCGATTATCGTCAAATTTCTCAGTTAATTTTCAATATATTTTCATTCGATAAAGTCCAATTAACTTTGGATAGAACTAATTGGAAATGGGGAAAACGAGATATCAATATCTTGATGTTAGCCATCGTCTATCGTGGAATAGCGATACCTATTGTTTGGACATTGCTCAATAAACGTGGAAATTCAGATACAAAAGAGCGTATTGCTTTGATTCAACGCTTTATCTCCATTTTTGGTAAAGATCGTATTGTGAATGTGTTTGCAGACAGAGAATTTATCGGTGAGAAATGGTTTACATGGTTAATTGAAAATGACATTAACTTCTGTATACGTGTTAAAAAAACTTTATTGTGACCAATCACTTAGCCAAGAATCATAAAATTAGTGATTTATTTCGTCATCTTCAAGTTGGTCAAACTGAATGTCGTAAACGACGTATTTGGGTTGGTCGAGTGAAACTGTATATTAGTGCGCTACGATTAGAAGATGGAGAACTTTTACTTGTTGTTTCTCCTATGTTTAATGCTTCTGCTATTCGTGATTATGCATTACGCTGGGAAATCGAAACCTTATTTAGTTGTCTCAAAGGACGTGGATTCAATCTTGAAAATACTCGTTTAACAGACCCTAGACGAGTCAAGAAATTGATAGCAGTGCTAGCTATCGGTTTCTGTTGGTGCTATTTAACAGGTGAATGGCAACATGATCGGAAAAAAGCGATAAAAATAAAGAAGCATGGACGACTTTCAGTAAGTTTATTTCGCTACGGTTTGGACTATGTTCAAATGGCTATTCTACGTTTGATTGGTTTTGGAAAAAAAGAAGAATTTAAGAAAGTGCTAGCAATTTTAAGAAAGAAAAAGCCTGATAGGACAAGGGTCCTATGAAATTTGTCGTGTACAGAGAACTTCCCATTACAACATTCCATGTTGTCCTAAAAGATCAATTTAGTGTCCTAAAAAGTCAAGCATAATTCAAGTCATTTGTTAAAGTAGGATAAGAGATTGTCTCAACCAACATAGAAAAGAAGTATTGAATCACCATTTTTAACCGTGAAAGGAAAAGCATATGCAACTTACGGTTCAGTCTCATATCGAGCAAACAGTGATAGAACAGACATTACACGATTGTTTTCAATTACAGCGCAAAAGCTTTCATCAGCAAGGCATTGAAACGATTGCGCAACGTAAGCAACATTTACTGAATTTAAAAGCATTGATTAACGATCACCGTGAAGCAATTATTGACGCCCTGAATCGTGATTATGGCAATCGTTCACGTCATGAAACCTTATTGGCAGAAATTATTACTGTCACGGATGACATTAACGGCAGCATCAAACATTTGAAGCAGTGGACTAAAGTACAAAAACGACATGTCGATCATAGCCTGTATTTTGGTGCGAAGAACCGCGTAATTCCTCAGCCACTGGGGGTGATTGGAATTATTGTGCCGTGGAATTTCCCCATCAATTTGATGTTTTCACAGTTGTCGGCCGTGTTTGCTGCGGGAAATGCGGCTATGGTTAAAATGTCTGAAAATTCAAGACATTTGGCTGAATTGCTGATTGAGTTAAGCCCCAAATATTTTAAAGCGGAAAAATTACAGATTTTCGATGAGACTGGTGAAGTGGGCATCACTTTTTCAAAACTGCCGTTTGATCACTTGATGTTTACTGGCTCTGGTGCGACAGGGCGTAAAGTCATGGCTGCTGCAGCACAAAACTTAACCCCTGTGACTCTGGAACTGGGTGGTAAATCTCCTGCGGTGATTGACCCTGAATACCCTATTGAGAAAGCTGTAGAACGCATTATGTTTGTGAAACAGTTTAATGCGGGACAAATTTGTACCAATGTCGATTATTTATTTGTACATGAGTCGAGGTTACAAGCGTTTATTCAAGCGGCATCAGTTTGGGTGCAGGAACATGTGCCTGATATTCATAGCAAAGATTATACTTCTGTGATTGATGAGCGTGCATTTCAGCGCTTAGTACATAGCTTGGCAGATGCTGAAGCCAAAGGGGCTAGTTTAATTAATTTAAATCAGCAAGAGCCAGATGCTGCGACACGAAAATTTCCACTGACTTTGGTGTTGAACAGTAATGATGAGATGGAAATTGATACGCGTGAAACCTTTGGCCCGATCTTGATGGTCAAAACCTACCAGAAGCCTGAAGATGTGGTTGACTATATTGTTCAGCGTGATCGTCCATTGGCCTTTTATCCATTTAGCAATAACAAAAGCTTAGTCGAATTTTATATCAGCAGAGTTATGTCGGGCGGGGTTTCGGTCAATGATGCCTTATTTCATGTCAGGCAACATGACTTACCATTTGGTGGGGTCGGTGCCAGCGGGATGGGGCATTATCATGGCTATGAAGGCTTTTTGACTTTTTCTAAAATGCGCCCTGTATTTTATCAGGCAGGTTTCTCAAGTTTGAAGTTTCTCGCGCCACCGTATGGAAAATTTGCTAATTGGCTGCTGAATTTATTGATTCGAATGAAGTCATAAGCGCTTAAATGTTAAAACCTCAACATCACTTTTCATTTCAAGATGGGTATTTTGAAGTGAAGGGATTGGTGTGTTTAAAAACAGAAAAATAAAACTATTAAAGGAGTTAATAGGATGAAGAATACAGATTTTGATTTTGATCAAATCGTGATTGGCTCAGGCTTTGGTGGATCGGTCAGTGCTTTACGCCTCAGTGAAAAAGGCTATAAAGTCCTGATTTTGGAGAAAGGTTTACGCCGTGAAGACAAGGATTTTCCAACCACCAATTTAGACACCAAAAACTATTTGTGGCGGCCTGAACTGGGATTCAGAGGTACGATGCAATTTACTTTCACCAGTAAAACCACCATTTTGCATGGAGTAGGCGTCGGTGGGGGCTCACAAATTTATGCCAATGTACACTTAATTCCACCTGATGCGGTTTTTGAGTCCGAGGCATGGACCAAGATTCGTAAAGACTGGAAAGAAACCTTAAAGCCGTTTTATGGTCTCGCTCAACGCATGTTAGGTACAGCGAATAATACTTATACCAATATTGCAGACGACACGTTAAAAGAAGTTGCGAGTGACATTGGATATGCAAACTCCTTTAAAACGGTGAATACGGGGGTCTTCTTTTCGCAAGTAGCTGGTCAGGAAGGACAAGTAGCGAAAGATCCGTATTTCAATGGAGCTGGACCAGATCGTAACTCCTGTATTTATTGTGGTAGTTGTATGTTGGGCTGTCGTAATAATGCCAAAAACACCCTCATGAAAAACTACTTGTATTTTGCTGAACGTAATGGCGTTGAGATTCGACCAAGTTCAGAAGTGGTGAAAATTACACCATTGAATGAAGATGGTAGCGCAGGTTACGAAGTAATAGTCAAAGAAACTCTTGGGAAACAAGTTCGTCAGTATAGTTTGCGCAGTCGAGGGGTAGTGTTATCTGCAGGGGTGATGGGTACGGTACCGATGTTGTTAAAAATGCGTGATCAGCATAAGACTTTACCCAATATTTCTTCATTGCTTGGACAGGAGGTTCGGACGAACTCAGAAACCCTGACCACAGTGAACAACACAGGGAAAAAACTGGATGATGGGGTGGCAATCAGCTCTTTTATTTCGGTCGATGCAGATACCAATATCGAGGTCACACGTTTCCCTGAAGGTGCAGATGCTTCATGGATTTATATTCCATATGTGCCGATGGTGACTGGTCAGGGCTTTATGCGCTTTATGAAGTTTGTGTCCAATACACTGTTACATCCCTTAAAAACCTTTAAAGTACTGCGTTATAAGGGTAAAGCCAAAGATTCGATCATTTTATTGGTGATGCAAAAATCTGAAGCATTCATTCATTTTGAATGGCGTAGAAAGTGGTATAGATTATTCCAGAATAGTATCACTGCCGTGCAAAAAGAAGGGGACACGCCACTCACCGTTTCATTCCCAGCGGCTGAAGAAGCCACTAAAATGATTGCACAAAAGTTAGGTGGAGAACCGGGTTCTGCACTCACCGAAATTTTACTGGGAACGCCAACGACAGCACATATTATGAGTGGTGTCGCGATGGGCAATGACAAGTCGAATGGCGTTGTGGACTTCACTGGTCAAGTCTTTGGTTATCAAAATTTACGCGTATTAGATGGTTCGATTGTACCTGGAAATTTAGGTGTGAATCCCTCACTGACCATTACCGCACTGTCTGAATTTGCGATGAGTCAAATCCCAGTGTTCTCCGCAGAGCGGGCAGCAAAGATTCAGCGTATCGAATTTAGTCAGCCTTTGGACGGACAGGTGTCTGACTTGAAGGGTACTGGTGATTTAGCCAGTGCATTAACTAATGCTTAAAAAAGTGGATACGGTTTGGGCTGGTGATGGTGCCTAATACGGCAAATTTGACATCTGAAGCAATACAATCTTGAGATCATTATCCCTCTAACGCTGTATGACAGTGTTAGAGGGCGTTGCTGATTTTATGGGCTATAATTCAGAAATTCCTAAGCTAAGAAGAGAGCGAAAAGCTGTCTTACCTTGTTACCGATTAATTGGGCGGGCATTACTGAGTCTATTCGTAAACCCAAAAGCCATGGTTTATTTTTTCTTTTTATAAAATATGCTCTGTACACGACAAATTTCATAGGATCCTTGTCCTATCAGGCTTTTTCTTTCTTAAAATTGCTAGCACTTTCTTAAATTCTTCTTTTTTTCCAAAACCAATCAAACGTAGAATAGCCATTTGAACATAGTCCAAACCGTAGCGAAATAAACTTACTGAAAGTCGTCCATGCTTCTTTATTTTTATCGCTTTTTTTCGATCATGTTGCCATTCACCTGTTAAATAGCACCAACAGAAACCGATAGCTAGCACTGCTATCAATTTCTTGACTCGTCTAGGGTCTGTTAAACGAGTATTTTCAAGATTGAATCCACGTCCTTTGAGACAACTAAATAAGGTTTCGATTTCCCAGCGTAATGCATAATCACGAATAGCAGAAGCATTAAACATAGGAGAAACAACAAGTAAAAGTTCTCCATCTTCTAATCGTAGCGCACTAATATACAGTTTCACTCGACCAACCCAAATACGTCGTTTACGACATTCAGTTTGACCAACTTGAAGATGACGAAATAAATCACTAATTTTATGATTCTTGGCTAAGTGATTGGTCACAATAAAGTTTTTTTAACACGTATACAGAAGTTAATGTCATTTTCAATTAACCATGTAAACCATTTCTCACCGATAAATTCTCTGTCTGCGAACACATTCACAATACGGTCTTTACCAAAAATAGAGATAAAGCGTTGAATCAAAGCAATACGCTCTTTTGTATCTGAATTTCCACGTTTATTGAGCAATGTCCAAACAATAGGTATCGCTATTCCACGATAGACGATGGCTAACATCAAGATATTGATATCTCGTTTTCCCCATTTCCAATTAGTTCTATCCAAAGTTAATTGGACTTTATCAAATGAAAATATATTGAAAATTAACTGAGAAATTTGACGATAATCGAAATACTGACCTGCAAAGAAGCGTTGTATACGTCGATAAAATGATTGTGGTAAGCACTTGATGGGTAAGGCTTTAGATGCAGAAGAAAGATTACATGTCTGTTTTACAATTAATGCAATCATAATCAGTGTAAAACATTTTACATGTGACTTGTTCCACTTTAGATATTTGTTTAAGATGAGATGTAACTCATTGAAATGTGTCATCATATTCGTAGTCAGAAAACAAGTATTATGCCATTATTTCAATGAGTTATCTTTTTTTGTCGTGTACAAAGTAAAATATGACAAGTAAAATCAAAATAATAACTAAGATCAAAGTAATCATAACTGTTTCCATAGCTTGACCTCTAAATCTTGGATTTTATCTAATTTTAACACGCTCATTCGATCACTATATATTCAAAAAAGATCATTTTTCATTCTTTAAATATGGAATTGCATATATATGTTTATTCATATATAAGTATATATAAAGATTCAATTGAGTTTGAGCAAATGACTGCTACTCCAAAAGTTAAGATTTATCATAACCCTGAATGTGGTACATCACGTAATACATTGGCATTAATTCGTAATGCCAATATTGAACCTGAAGTGATTGAGTACCTTGTAACACCTCCATCTAAAAATGAACTAATTCAAATGATCGCGGATGCAGGTTTAACGGTGAGAGAAGCGATTCGTAAGAATGTTGATCCTTATCGTGATCTCGAGTTGGGCCGTGAGGACTGGACGGATGAACAGCTTTTAGATTTTATGCTGCAGCATCCAATTTTGATTAACCGTCCATTTGTAGTGACTGAGTTAGGAACTCGTTTAAGTCGTCCGTCAGAATTGGTTTTAGAAATTCTGCCACTCCCACAAAAGGGTGCTTTCACTAAAGAAGATGGTGAACAAGTACTGGATGCAAATGGGCAGCGATTGAAATAAAAATTTCATGGATATATGTGAATATTGATATATCCATATATTTGAGTGAGTAAAAAAATATGGATCAAATCAATTTCTTTAAATGTTTGGCTGATGAAACGCGATTCAACATCGTCATGTTGGTTCTTGGAAATAATGAACAATGTGTTTGTGATTTGGCTGAAAAATTAGAGTTGAGCCAACCCAAGATTTCACGGCATTTAGCCTTATTACGCTCTTCTGGTCTTTTACAAGATCGACGTCAAGGGCAATGGGTCTATTACAGTCTCAATCCCAATTTACCCACTTGGTGCGTAGACGTACTTAACACCCTTAAAAATGCTGATTTACAGCCAAAAGTTGCTCCATCATTTCAACAAATCAATAGTTATTGCGAGTAGAACAATATGAAATTCCTTTTTTTATGTACTGGAAATAGTTGTCGTAGCATCCTGTCAGAAGTGCTGTTTAATAGTCGTGCCCCAGAGGGTTGGAAAGCATACAGTGCAGGTAGTAAGCCATCAGGGCAAGTACATCCATTGACCATTGAAACATTAGAAAATTTGGGTCTTTCAACAGATGGTTTGTGGAGTAAAACCATTGATGATTGTGAACAATATCAACCTGACGTGGTGATTACGGTTTGTGATTCGGCAGCGCAAGAAGCGTGTCCACTGTATTTAGGCGGAGCAATCAAGGCACATTGGGGCTTGGCTGATCCTTCGCATTTAGACTTGCCGAAAGAAGAGAAGCTCAAAGCATTCCAAGTGACTGTAGACCATGTCAATCGTCGTTTAGATGCATTGTTGGCACTCGATACAGCGCACATGTCTCGTCCTGAATTGATTGCTGCAATCAATCACATCTCAGATATTGAATGAGAACATCATGGCTCAACAAAGACTGTCATTTTTAGATCGTAACCTCACGCTATGGATTTTCATTGCGATGGGGTTGGGAATTGCGATCGGTGTGTTCTTTCCACAAGCCTCAGTGGCATTGGATAAAATGAGTGTGGATTCCGTCAATATTCCAATTGCGATAGGTTTGATTTTGATGATGTATCCACCTTTGGCAAAAGTGGATTATGCCGCGCTACCACAAGTGTTTAAAGACAAAAAAACCTTAACTTTGTCTTTGGTACAGAACTGGGTGATAGCACCAGTACTAATGTTTACATTAGCCATTATTTTTCTACATAGCTATCCAGAGTATATGACAGGCTTAATCCTGATAGGACTGGCTCGTTGTATTGCGATGGTCTTGGTGTGGAACGGTTTGGCCTGTGGGGATAACCAATATGTTGCTGCATTGGTGGCCTTTAACAGTATCTTCCAAATTTTATTTTTCAGTACCTATGCTTGGTTGTTCTTGACCTTCTTACCACCTTATTTTGGTGTTGCAGGGCAAGTGATCAATGTCGATTTCTGGACGATTACCCATGCGGTACTGGTGTATTTGGGAATTCCATTTTTCCTTGGCTTTATGACGCGATTCACTCTAGTGAAAGCTAAAGGTTTGGATTGGTATCAACATGTCTTTTTACCGAAGATCGGTCCGCTGAGTCTGTTGGCTTTATTATTCACGATTGTGGCGATGTTTAGCCTGAAAGGAAACGATGTGGTGAGCTTGCCACTCGATGTCTTGCGTATTGCCATTCCATTGACCATTTACTTTATCGTGATGTTCTTCATCAGCTTCTTCATGAGCAAATGGATGGGGAACGATTATCCTAAAACCACAGCCATTTCTTTTACTGCTGCGGGAAATAATTTTGAATTGGCGCTGGCTGTAGCCATTGCAACTTTTGGTTTAGCTTCACCTGTGGCGTTTACTACTGTAATTGGTCCACTGGTTGAAGTACCAGTGTTGATTGCTTTAGTCAGTGTGTCTTTGTGGCTTAGAAAAAAGTTTTTTAAAGAAGAGGTGTAATTTCTATGACTCTCCCAAATGTAGATATGAATCTTCTCGATCAACCGACTTTAGAAAAAGTACAAGCTAAAGAGCTGGATCATCCACCCCGTATTTTGCTGCTGTATGGTTCAAACCGTGAGCGTTCATACAGCCGTTTGGCTGTAATGGAAGCAGGACGTATCTTGGAGCAGTTTGGTGCCGAAGTAAAAATCTTTCATCCTAAAGGGCTGCCTTTACCTGAAGATGCGGACACTGAGCATCCCAAAGTTAAAGAGTTGCATGATCTACTCGCATGGGCAGAAGGGATGGTATGGTGTTCGCCGGAACGTCATGGCTCCATGAGTTCAATTTTTAAATCACAAATTGATTGGATTCCACTGGCAGGTGGTGCGATTCGTGCAACCCAAGGCAAGACTTTGGCGCTCATGCAAGTCAGTGGTGGTTCGCAGTCTTTTAATAGCTTAAACCAGATGCGTATTTTAGGCCGCTGGATGCGCATGATCACCATTCCAAACCAATCGTCTATTCCCAAAGCTTTTTTAGAGTTTGAAGAAGATGGACGAATGAAACCTTCAGCCTTTTATGATCGAATTGTCGATGTTATGGAGGAGCTGTATAAATTCACGCTACTGACGCGTGGGCAAAGTCAGTACCTTACAGACCGCTATTCAGAGCGAAAAGAGTCGGCAGAAGAATTATCTAAGCGTGTCAATCAACGGAGTTTATAAACTCTAGATGATCAAAGATGTTGAAAAGTAGCTTGTGTAATTGAAAAGTCCAATTACAGATTTGATCAGTTTTTAAAAGTCACTTAGTTTGTTGAATAGACTGGGCTTTTTTAATTATGAATATGGCTTCACTATAATCAAGAGGAGAGATGCTTTGGCACAACTACAAGCACAAGTCGATGTGGTTATTATTGGTGGTGGTCAGTCGGCACTTGCTACAGCTTATTTTCTCAAACGTAAAAAAGTTCCATTTGTGATTTTAGATGATCAATCGCAGGCGGGCGGTGCATGGCTGCATGCTTGGCAGTCGCTACATCTTTTTTCACCGCATACATGGAGTTCGTTGTCGGGTTGGATGATGCCAACGACTGAACACACCTACCCAACGCGAAATGAAGTGATCGAGTATTTGTTGGCATACGAGCAACGCTATCAATTTCCGACCATTCGGCCAGTCCATGTCGATCATATTGAACAAAAAGATGACTATTTAGATGTGTATGCTGGCGAACAATATTGGCGAGCTAAAGCGGTGGTCAGTGCTACAGGAACATGGAGTCAACCTTATATTCCACATTATGAAGGACATGAGCGATTTGAAGGGATACAAATACATTCAGCTCATTACGTAAATCCAGAGCCTTTCATCAATAAAAAAGTGATCGTGGTTGGAGGTGGCAACTCTGGTGCACAAATTCTTGCTGAAGTCTCAAAAGTTGCAGATACCACTTGGGTCACAGTAACACCACCTCAATTTTTATCGGATGATGTTGATGGGCGGGTCTTGTTTCTTCGGGCAACGGAGCGTTTAAAAGCCCAACAGGAAGGTAAAGTGATCAATCAGCCTGTTGGTGGTCTGGGTGATATTGTCATGATAGACACTGTCAAAGAGGCCCGTGAACGTGGCGTATTACATAGCCGAGAACCGTTTAATGCATTTGAAGAACATTCAGTTGTTTGGGCGGATGGTACAACACAAGCCGTAGATGCTGTGATTTGGTGTACAGGGTTCAAAGCTTCACTGAATCATTTAATAAGTCTTGATGTGGTAGAACCTGATCAAACGGTTGCTGTCCATAATGGGCGTTCAATGAAAGTAAATAATTTATGGTTGGTTGGCTATGGTGAGTGGACAGGCATGGCATCGGCGACTTTAATTGGAGTGTCCAGAACAGCAAGAGCTGCGGCTGATGAAATTGCTGCCTACTTGACTAGCTAAAACGTATAAGTTTAAATGGATGCATAGACAGGTTTCATACATGAACAATTCGATTTGATTCGATACGGAGGAGGACGGAAATAGAATTCGCCGTGAAGCAAATGGAAAGCAATTATTGATGATTGATAGGAGATTTAAGCTACTCTAAGTAGCTAATTAAAATAAGAAAACCTATCTATTGAAATCAGAAAAGCAGCCGAAGCTGCTTTGTGTTTTTTTATCATCGTTGAACTTGCCTCTAAGGCATTCACCATCAGCACAACTTCCGCCAGACTTAGGCGTCTACTTTGGCGGTACGAGAGTTATGGCTTAATTCATCTGCATGTAGGAAATGCGTATGCTGCGGTGCGCGTTTGGTTTTGCTCCATTCTTCCAGCATGTCATATTTCATTTGTTCAGTAATCATGGCAATTTTTTGTGGTGCTTTTTCATCGTCATAGGCCAGTTCCAAACGATGGCCATTTGGATCAAAGAAATAAATTGAGTGGAAAATACCATGATTGGTAATGCCCAAGACCTCTATGCCATTGGCTTCTAGGTGTTCTTTAGCATCAATCAGTGCCTGACGGTCTTTGACTTTGAGTGCAATGTGCTGCACCCATTTTGGGGTGTTTTCATCACGACCCATTTCAGGCTGGGTTGGTAGTTCAAAGAAAGCCAGCACATTACCGTTTCCTGCGTCTAGGAATAGGTGCATATAGGGATCAAAGGCTTTGGTTGAGGGGACATGGTCTTCAGCAAAGGCGAGAATGAAATCCATATTTAGATTTTTTTTGTACCATTCCACCGTTTCTTTGGCATCTTTACAACGGTAGGCCACATGGTGGATTTTTTCAATTTGAATGGTCATTTTTATATCCTTATAAAAAACTTAAGCAGCTTCAGGCTGCATTTCAGGTGCAGCGTGTTGAAAGGCCTCTAAACTGTTGCAATGGGTATAGATCGAACAAATTTTTGGATAATCGGATAAATCAAGATTAAAACGTAGAGCGTTATAGACTTGTGGAATCAGGCAGCAATCTGCGAGGGTAGGCTGATTGCCAAAACAGAATTTGCCATTTGACTGTTCCAGTTGTGCTTCAAGGGCTTTAAAGCCCGTTAAAACCCAGTGTTTATACCAAGCTATTTTCTGCGCATCACTTATTTCCAATGTACCCGTCAGGTACTGAAGTACCCGTAGGTTGTTGAGTGGGTGGATGTCGCAGGCAATACTCAAACTAAATGCACGGATCAAAGCACGCTGCTGCAAGTCTTGAGGGAGCAAGGCCATGTCTGGGAATTTTTCTTCTAAATATTCAAGAATACTTAGCGATTGAGTCAGAACAAAATCTTGCTCTGCCCATGTGGGCACCAGCTCACTCGCATTGATCTGACGGTAGCTTTCACTATGCTGCTCGCCGCCATTATTGACTAAGTGCACAGGTACATGTTCAGCAGTCAGACCTTTTAAATTCAGGCCAATACGAACTCGGTAAGCCGCAGAACTACGAAAATAGGTATACAGTTTCATGGGCAACATCCTGGTCTGCAATTATTGGGTAAAACCAAAATCCACTGCTGGCAGAATTTTGCCGCTGACTTCACCAAAGCCAATACGCAAATCATCTTTTTCGCAATAGCCTTTCATAATGACGGTATCGCCGTCTTGAATGAAGTTACGCTGTTCGCCATTTGATAGCGTTAAAGGTTTGGTGGCATTCCAAGTGATTTCGAGCAATGAACCATAAGAATCTGGAGTTGGCCCTGAAATGGTCCCTGAACCCATCAAATCACCGACCTGCAAGTTACAGCCCGCAATCGTATGATGTGTCAGCTGCTGAGCCATGGACCAGTACATATATTTAAAGTTGGTTTTGCAGATCACATCACTTTTTTCGTCATTCTCAGGCTGAATTTCAACCGAAAGATGAATGTCATAGCTGTTGCTGCTGTTGTCTTCACACAGATAAGCCAAAGGTTTTGGCTCTTGTTCAGGCGAACTGGTTTTAAATGGCTCAAGTGCTTCCAGCGTCACAATCCAAGGTGAAATAGACGACGCAAAAGTTTTGGCATTAAACGGACCAAGTGGCACATATTCCCATTGCTGCAAGTCACGAGCAGACCAGTCATTAAACAGCACCATACCGAAAATATGATCCCAAGCGTTTTCAATTGGAACAGGTTGACCCAGCTGACTTGCCTTGCCTACGATAAAACCAGTTTCAAGTTCAAAGTCGAGTTTACGGCAAGCAGAAAATACGGGACGTTCTGAATCTGGCAGCTTGATTTGTCCTGATGGACGGACAATGTCTGTACCACTCACAATGACCGAGCTGGCACGACCGTTATAACCAACAGGGAGTTCTGACCAGTTGGGCAGCAGCGCATTTTTCGGGTCACGGAACATGCAACCGACATTGGTGGCATGTTCTTTAGACGAATAGAAATCGGTATAGCCTGAGATGTTTACAGGCATATGCATTTTAACGTCTGATTGTTTGAAGAAAACCTGATCACGCAGGGTCTGATTATCACGAAGTTCAGGATTATCTGCGGACAACAAAACTTGTAATTCAGCGCGGACCTTAGACCAATTGGCTTGACCTGATTCAATAAACAAATTCAGTGTCGGCTGATTAAAGAGCAGTTTACCATCTGCCACTTTGCAATAACCATGCGCTTCCAGTACCGCCAGATCAATTACCCATTCTCCCAGTGCTACGCCAGCACGAGGCTGCGAATTGTGTTTTTCACTAAAAATGCCATAAGGCAGGTTTTCTAGCGGGAAATCTGAATGTGCAGCAATTTCAACAAATGACTTCAAGCGTTTGCTCATGGATATTGATCCTTTCCGTGGAAAATTTAAGTTCTAGATAGAATCATACTTATATTTTAAAATTACGCAATAAATAATTTATTTATGAATAGTGTAAATTATTGAGCTATACTACTCTGAATGAGAGAGTCAGGTTTAGATGGCTCACATTTTTGATTTAAGTAGTACAATTCACCAATGGAGTTATGACAACTAATGCAGCTATGCAGGGTAAAGCGATGAGTGTTGAGGAAGAAAAAATACAGGGAGGGGTTCAGTCTCTGGAAGTTGGATTAACCGTATTAGATGCATTAACTGCACATAATGCACCGATGATGTTAAAAGAGCTGTCCGAAGTTTTATCCATGCATCCGGCCAAAGTACACCGTTATGTGGTGAGCTTGATTCGTAAAGGCTATGCTCAGCAATTAACGGATGGGCGTTATAGTTTAGGTGAGCGTGCACATGCTTTTGGGGTGAATGCACTCAAACGAACAGATATGCTGGAATTAAGCCAGCGTTATATTCAGGACATTCAGCAACATCTGAATTGCAGTATTCATGTCAGTAAATGGTTTGCCGATGGCGCGGTCGTGGTTCAGTCTCTAGAATCTAACCATGTCTTTAATATTATTACCCGAGTCGGTTCACGCATGCCGCTGCTGAAATCTGCGACAGGGCGCTTGCATGCCTGCTATCAGTCTGAGCACATCATCAAGCCATTATTGGAAAAAGAATGGGAAAGTAGCGTTAAGTCAGAGCAGTATCCTGCAAATTGGGAAGATTTTTTAGAGCTGAAAGCGAAAATCCTGAGTCAAGGTTATGCTTCAGTCACAGGAGATATGATGGCTGGGATCAATGCGATTAGTATTCCAGTCTTTAATTTCACGCAGCAACTGGATCATGTCATTACTTGTATTGGCACAGAAGATCAGTTACCCGAAGGGCAAATGCAGCAAGCAATTGATTATGTACTTGGCGTACAGCGACAGATCGATGCTTTATTTTGTCCAGCTGCTGCCATATAAAAGCGTCGATTGCATTGAAAAGATGAATTAAGTTTTAAATCCGCCCTTTGGTGGATTTTTTTATGGGATGTGGTCGTGCTAGACAGTATAAATATTTCATTTTCTGCCACGCTGTCTAAAGGAAAAGGGGAAATTAGGAAATAGACAGTGACGCTTAAACCCGTAGACTTAGGTTGCCTTGATTCAAGTTCTGAAAAATAACGATAAAAAAGGCTTCTAACCCTAGAGTGAGAAGCCTAAGTGAACATGATATATTTTTAAGCAAGCACAGACTCAGCGGAGCTTGCCGCTTTAAGCACAGTCGCCATCGACTCAGCCACATAATCAATATTGTTTAAATTTAGGCCAGCAGTACACATACGGCCGCTGCGGACTAAATAAATACCATAATCGTGTTTCAGCAAATCGACCTGTTCTGCACTTAAGCCCGTATAACTAAACATGCCTTGTTGCTGGGTCAGATAGCTAAAGTCCATATCTGGTAGCGCTTGACTGAGTTTGTCTTCAAGTAAGCGACGCATCAGTAAAATGCGCTGACGCATTTCTTCTAATTCAGACTGCCATAGCTGAGACAATGCTGTGTCATTTAATACCTGACTCACCAATAACGCACCGTTAGCTGCTGGGCTAGAATAAATGCGACGGACTGTCGCTTTAAGCTGGCCCAATACATTTTGGGCAATGTTTGCGTCATCGCAGACAAAGCTCAAGCTACCAACACGTTCGCCATATAAGGAAAAGATCTTGGAAAAAGAATGGCTGACAATAAAGTTCATACCAGACCGATCTAGCGCGTGGATTGCATAAGCATCTTGTTCTAATCCTTGACCAAAACCTTGATAGGCCATGTCCAAGAAAGGAATCAAGTCATTTGCTTTTAGAACCTCAATCACTTGATCCCATTCATGAGGTTCTAAATCTGCACCTGTCGGGTTATGACAGCAAGGATGCAGTAGTACGATACTTTGAGCAGGCAGCTGCTTTAAGGTATCTAGCATCGCAGTTAGATTCACGGCATGGGTGTCCGCATCATAATAAGGGTAGAAATGGGTTTGAACACCAGCACCATTAAAGATCGCAATATGGTTTTCCCAAGTCGGTTGACTGACCCAGATCTCGGACTGCGGAAAGTATTTGTTTAAGAAGTCTGCACCTACTTTGAGTGCACCAGAACCACCCAAAGTCTGAATGGTGACGACACGCCCTTGCTGACGAGCAGGGCTAGCCTGACCGAAAATGAGTTCTTGTGCAGCCTGATTAAAGCTCTTGAGTCCATCCATAGGCAAATAGACTCGGACTTTGTCATAGTCAGGAATTAAATGAGTATAGGCTTTTTGAACCGACTGTAGCTGTGGCACGATATTATCTTCATTATAATAAAGTCCGATACTGAGATTGACCTTATTCTGGCGCGTATCTTTGCTGAATTCCTCCATCAGAGAAAGAATCGGGTCACCTGCATAGGCATCAATATGTTGAAACATGAATACATCCTAATATGATAAATACGATATTACGCTTCTGGTAAGGAAGTGATTTTACTTTTTTCAAGCAACGCAACATGATCTTCTTGCTTCCGTTTAAAGAGATAAGCCGTCAGTAAAATCGCAATCCAGACTGGAATCATGAGAACTGCAATTTGCATATCTGGGCTACGACTCATAATGAGCAGAATACTCGCCATGAAGGCAATACATAAATAATTGGTAAATGGATAGGCCACACTTGGAAAGTGAGTTTTTACCTGCATGCGATTCATGGCTTTTTTAAACTTTAAATGTGTATAAGAAATCACGACCCAGTTAATCACAATAGCCGCTACGACCAGCATCATGAGTAAGTTAAATGCTTTTTCAGGAAATAAATAGTTAATCAGAACACATATTAAAGTAAAGAAAGCTGAAACCATAATGGCATTTACAGGAATACCACGCGGATTAATTTTGCTTAAAAATTTTGGGGCATTGCCTTGTTGTGCCAGACCAAGCAGCATTCGGCTGGTACAGTAATTGGTGCTGTTATAGACAGAAACAGCCGCAGTCAAAACTACAAAATTCAAAACAGCGGCCACGGTTTGGCTGCCCAACGAGTCGAAAATCAATACAAAAGGACTACCTCCTTCAGCCATCATATTCCATGGATAAAGTGACAAAATCACGACCAAGCTTAAGATATAAAATAACAACACGCGGTAAACAATTTGATTGACGGCTTTTGGGAGGGTTTTCTGAGGATTATCTGTTTCTGCTGCTGCAATACCTACCAGCTCAATTCCACCGAAAGCAAACATAATCATGGCCATAGCCATCACTAAGCCTGTAATACCATTGGGGAAGAAGCCACCGAGCTGCCATAAATTTTGTAAGCTAGACTGGCTATGACCACTACCGCTAGCCAGCAAGTAACTACCAAAAGCAATCATGGCAATAATTGCCACGACCTTAATAATGGCTAACCAGAATTCCATTTCACCAAATAATTTCACGTGCAGTAAATTAATGACATTAATGAAAATAAAGAAACCCAAAGCAGAAACCCACGTTGGAATATCAGGCCACCAGTAATGGATATAGAGGCCGACAGCGCTGAGTTCAGCCATACATACTAAAATATTGAGTACCCAATAATTCCAGCCAGACATAAAGCCCGCAAATTTGCCCCAGTATTTATAAGCAAAATGACTAAAAGAACCACTCACGGGTTCATGCACAATCATTTCACCGAGTTGGCGCATCATAAGAAAGGCTATAAGGCCTGCGATGGCATAGCCTAAAATAACAGAAGGTCCTGCGAGTTTGATGGTTTGTGAAATACCGAGGAATAACCCTGTGCCGATAGAACCACCGAGGGCGATGAGCTGAATATGACGATTACTTAAACCTTTTTTCAGGTTTCCTTGTTCAATGTGCTGCATTTTTATTCTTCATCCATGTGAGATAAAGCCCTGAGCCATGATGATGTTTAGTTATTTTTATATTGTCATCGGAGCGGACTTTAATTTTTACGAGTATAATTTTTGCGCAAAAGTTAAATTTCCCTGTACATAAAACTATATGTACAGGGAAATTCTAGAAATCGTTTAAGCTTTAGATACATCTAAAACGCCACGTTTAATTTGGTCGCGTTCAATCGACTCAAATAGCGCTTTAAAGTTGCCTTCACCAAAACCGTCGTCATCTTTACGCTGAATAAATTCAAAGAAGACTGGGCCTAGCATATTTTGAGAGAAAATTTGCAAGAGGAGACGCTTATTACCGTCTTTAGTATTGCCATCCAGCAAAATGCCACGTTTTTGTAGTTCATCAGCAGGTTCGCCGTGGTTAGGCAAACGTTCATCTAGCATTTCATAATAGGTATTGGGTGGAGGTGTCATGAACTTGGCACCTAAAGCTTTGAGTTTGTCCCAAGTGCTAATTAGGTCATCACAAATGAAGGCAATATGCTGAATGCCTTCACCGTTAAATTCATTGAGAAATTCAGCAATCTGACCATTTCCTTTATCCGAATCTTCATTGAGCGGAATACGGATTTTGCCATCGGGCGCCGTGAGTGCCTTGGATGTCAGGCCAGTATATTCACCTTTAATATCGAAGTAGCGAATTTCTTGGAAGTTGAAAATCTTTTCATAGAAATCAGACCAATACTGCATACGGCCTTTATACACATTATGGGTCAAATGGTCGATTTCATATAAACCTGTGCCGACAGGATGGGATGGCACATCATCAAAGAAGATGAAGTCATTTTGGTAAATGTCACAATCGACGAGGAAAATAGGAGAGCCGCCAATCCCTTTAATTGCTGGGATATTTAGCTCCATCGGACCAACTTGGTTGTAAATTGGTTCAGCACCAATTTCTATCGCCTTTTTAAATGCCTTTGCCGCATTCTTGGTACGGAAGCCCATTGCACAGGCAGAAGGGCCGTGTTCTTTATAGAAATAAGCTGCATACGATTCAGGCTGATAATTAAGAATGATATTAATTTTGCCCTGACGCCATAAATACGCATTTTTAGACTTATGCTTTGCCACTTTGCTGAACCCAATGGTTTCAAACACCGCATCTAGCTGACCATCTTTAGAAACAAATTCAATAAATTCGAATCCACACAATTCTAGTGGGTTGGCTAATTCATTCATACAACGTCCTCATTTCTTTTTTAAGCAATCCTATTGCTTATCTTTTTAACGATTCCTTTCAGAGCCAACGGACTGGTCGCTACAATTCTAGAGCGAGAGAGACAAATCCGTTTGTCTGAAATGGGGCACTTGTTCAGCAGCATTCTCAATGTTGAGTGAGCAAGTGTAGAAGTTTTAATTCATCATACTTGATCTAAATTATTATTCAATACGTAATTTGATTACGTAATAAATAAAATTGGCAAATGATTGACCTATAAATTAAATTAATATTATTCATAAAAATATTTTTTAAAATAGGGGGCACTTTGTTATACCAAGATTTCAGAATGAAATCTGTGCTATAGCACTAAAATAGAAGGGAAAAATTGTGTATGGAATTTGGCTCATTCCGTGCATCTGTTGAGAACAGCTATTTTAAACAGCCAAACAACTGATTCGAGCACGAAAATTAATTGTAAAGTCTCTAGAACAGTTTGACTTAGTTAGACCTGATTTGAAAACCCAGATGTAGGTGTCGCCGCGAGCGAGTTTGAGCGGCTGTTGAATCAGCGTCCAAGTTTGAAGGGGATTATTAGTATCACATGTGATAAATCGAATTTTTAGTGTTTATGATTAAGCTTAGAGAGGTTGAAAACAACCATAAAATGGTGCGCTCTGCGGGACTCGAATGATGGGGTTAAGAATCTAATAATTAATAATTAATATTTTTAATTGGCTATATATACCGTAAAAAATACCGTAAAAAATAAAAGTACTCATATTATTAAAAAGCCTCTTATTAGGAGGCCTTGGCTTTGTGTTGCAAAATCCATTCATCAAGTTCAGATTCTTTCCATCGAGCAATTTTACGCTTTCCAGTACCCAGTAATATTGGTTGAGGGAATTCACACTGCTCGATCCATTTATAAATGGTTGACTTGCCAATTTGAAGTTTTGCTATAACTTGATCAATTGGCAATAATTTTGTTGACTGATCGCTCATGACACCTCTCCTAAAGACTTCACCACACCAACTGGCAACCCAAACACATCACGGAAAGCCTTATCAAATTCACCGCTTTGGATGAACTGATCGATCAGGTTTACTTGCTTATCGATCTCTAATTCTTTGTCGACATTTGTTTGTTGAATTTCAGTCATTAGACGCCTCGGTAGTTGAATAAAGAATGTCGGGTTCTGCCGTAAGCTCGAAAGTCTTTTTACATTCCGGGCACTCAACTTTCCATTCACCTAAAACATCATCTTCATGGATGCAGGTATCTTCTTTATTCATGCCGTGTTCGCAATAAGGGCAGTAAAAATCAGTCATTGGTTGGCTCCTGTGCTTCATCCCAATTCACCCAAGCAGTTTCACCATCTGCTTCTATTTCACCAGTATGCCCACACTCACCACATGTAACTTTGTCGCCGCTATAAAGCCATTCGTTTGTACCTTCAACTGTTTCAACAACATGTTCTGAGCAATCGCATTTTGGGCAAGAGTCGAGCCAATCAATTTCGATTTTATTCATGACTTTGCTCCTGTGCTTCATCCAATACTGCTGCAATATCTGTAAAACTCACATAATCGTCACCAAGTGCTTTTTTACCAAAACTGTCCATATTTGCCATAAGTTGAGCAAGTTGATGTTTATCAACCAAAACAAAACCTTCAGGCACCGCTTGAGCTTTGTCTGATTGCCATGCATCACGTGCACCTTTTAAATATTCACGTTCAGCAATAGTTAAATCTCTTTCTTTGCATGCTTGGTAAAGCTTCGCTACCTCTGGTAAGGCTGCAAAATCTTTATCGTTCTGAACAACCATCACTCCACCTCATCCAAAAAAGTTGTTTCATCCCACCAATTAGGGTTTTCTTCCAAATATTTAGAATGTTCATCAGCAGAGCGATTCCATTCTTCAAGTGTGATTGCTTCAGCGATACAGTCACCAACAAATTCAAAAGCCTGAATAGCCTCTTTACGCAAACGTTGAACAACCTGCTCACCCAATTCTTTTGATGGAACAGGGTATAAAATTTCTTCTGAATCAGGTTCTTCGGGAATATTGACTGCCCATAATTTGTTATCTTCCATCACGCCACCTCAATCCATTTGCCAGTGCATATAGCAATCAACGCCATTATTTTTCATGTAATCCATTGCAACTGATAAGCCTTTACAGTTTTTATTACCCTGACCAAATGAACTACTTAAAATAAATGTTCCTGGGAAACTCCAATGCTTATAGCAGTTGATACCAGCATTATTTAACGTGCTTTCACGAACACCTTTCAGACCACTGATACAAATGCGGTCATTGTTGGCGGTACCACCATCATCAACGTGTTTTGCAGCTTCACGACCTAGACTTAGCGCTTCATTGATTATTTTACTTAAGTCGCTGTATTTGTTTTCCATCACGCCACCTCAATCTTTTTATTCAATGCTTCAATAAATTGCTTACCAATAACTAACCAGTGATTTAGAAAATCCCACCAAAGCAACTGGCATGCTTTATTCATTTTTCCGTTCTGCCAAAGCACTATTTGTCTGCGATCTTTCGGCATTTTCGGATTAATACAAGTGATAGAACCATCAGCATTTGTCTTTGCGGTAAAACCAACAACAGATAAAAACATCGTGAATTGGTCCATGTGTCTTTTAGGGACTTTTTTCATTTTAGTGACTCACTCATCCTCATCTTCTTCGGATGGGTCATATCCCTTGAGCTCTTTGCATAAGGAGTCGCAATCTTCTTTTATTGTGTCTCTTTCTGATTCAAGTACGCCGTCTTTGTAGTTTCGAATGAACCAAAAATTATGGCCTTCATCAAAAGCTTTAACGGTGCAACTTAATTTAAATTGAGCAATCCATGCGTCCAAAACAACGATAGGTGAGTTCCAAGCGGTATCAAAAGTCACTTGGGCATCTGCCACATTCACATCGTATGCATTCCACTTCGTTCCCCAGTTTGGGATCGCCCATTGGTACCAAGTTTTAGCGCCGTGGTTATCTACGTTCGAAATGATCTGTTGCCCGAGCTTTAATAGGTTTTCAGGGGTTTCAGAATTGTCATCAATTAGATGTTTAGCGGTAGCTAGATCACGTTGAGCTATAGCTTCTTTTGAAGAGAAAAAACCATCTTCGAAGTATTTCTCAATTTGATCGGCTGTAATCTCTGACTTGAAGCCTTCAGACAAAGCATATGCGAGTGCAGCATCAGTACGAGATCCTGATTCAACATTTAGAGCTTCAGGAATTGGAATGACTTTATTGAAGTCAAATTCACATGCATCTGTACGCATGAAATCAAGTGCATCTTTTGCATTTGCAGAAGTGATCTCAATCTTATTAGTCACATGGTTTGGCATTGTAATATTCCTATGTTTGAAAATTAGTTTAGAGACGCAAACTGCATTTGATGCTTAACTGCCATAGCTTTCTGATGTTCAACATCGTCGGCACAGCCTTTCAAAATAACTAAACAAATACCGAAAATACTGATCATTAGTAGGGTGCTTGCTGCAAAGTTCTTTACGAACTCGATAACTGGCTTATGTTGTGGCTTGGTTTCTTCCAAGGTCGGTTCTTGGTAGAGGATTGCAGAAGTTTGGCTTTTGGTTGCGCCAAACTCAGGTAGTTTGCTATGCGATGCGCGTTGATTCATAATTAGTCCCGTAAGCTTGCAAGTGTTTACAAAGAGCCCTGATCGCCGTGCAAAGTAATCAGGGCTTTTTAATGTCTAAAATTAAGCTGTGAATGTTCCGATACGAACAGGGTTGTCAGGCAGTAATTCAATTACTTTGGCTTTAAAGTCTTGAATGATTTCGTCTAGCAATAATTCTTCTTTTACGATCTGAATTGAGAAGGCTGGCTTGTCATCATTTGTGTGGATGACTAAACGCAGAACAATAAGACGCTCATCTAAACCAAAATAAGCAGAGTCACGGATCTTGAAATATGCAGGCGTAAATTCTTCTTTAGAACGCGCTTCAACTTGGTCAAAGCGAGAGCGACTTTCAGACATATTGCCAACTGAGTGATCAGCGCTAACCGTCGCATCAATTTTCATATTGCGGACAGCTGCCAATGCTTGCGCACCGCCAATTACATTACCTACAGCATCAGTAATTTCTAATACGCTTACCCAGTCTTCTAAGAAGACAGCAAAATCACGTTGAGAAAGTTTGCGGTCTTTAAGTGCATTCAGCTTTGACCAAACAACCGTTGGTTCTAGTTGTAATAGGGCTTTATGGTCGCAATGGCCTTGTGAAAAACCTTTTAAAGAAAAGTTTAAAATTGCAGTAGCAGATACGTTTTTATGATCAACAAATACTGGTGCAGGGGTAGGCACAACCAATTCATCTTCATTTTTGTGAGGGTTACTATCTAAAACAAAGCTTTTGAAATCTTCAAAAGATGGGGTTTTTAGCAAACCGCGTGCACGGTTGCGACCATGTGCGAAAACCTCCAGATCCTCAATGCTGTAATCGTTATTTACAGCAATTAAGTCACCGCGTACCAATTTTTCAACAGGTGGTTCAACACTAATTGGTTCTAAGTGACCGATTGAAACGCCTAGAGTTGATTCTGTGTTTGAGTTTTCCATTTGGAACATTCCTATTGATGGTTAAAAAAATTAAAGGTTTTGTGTTGTTGGTTAAGCTTTTTCGAATTCGTTAAACAATTGTTTTGTGTGATTGGCAAAGATAGTGACGCTGCCATCGTTGTTTAAATACATTGGTGTTTCAGAGGTTGTGTCTTCTGAGCGTTTGCCTTTGGCAGTAGGTTCTACATAGGCAAGGGTGTGCGAGATATTCACTTGGTTTGATTCACCAATACGTGAAATGTCGATAGTCACTTTGACTTGGCCTTTTTTGCCGTTTGCTACAACGCCTTGAGCTACTTCTGAAATAGCGATACCAAGTTGCTGCGAGAAATTACCGCCTGAGAGGTCGGCAACGAATTGAGGTGCATCTGTTTGTTTTGTCATTTTTGGTTTACTCACATTGGGTTGGTGTGTGATTTAAATACTACTTTAAGTAGAATTATTGTCAATAGATAGTAGAAAATATTTTCTACCTAAAGTTGTAAATATGATTTAATAGGCAAAAGAAAACCCACCGATGGGGTGGGTTGGATGGAGTTTGTTATGTCAGAAGATCAAAAATATAATCTCATGTTGGCTTTAATTGCAAAAGGGGTTTTAAACCCTATTGAACTTCAAGAAGTTTTTGCTAAGTTGGAGGCTATACTTAATCCTGAGAAATTTAGAGAGCATCAAGTATGTTGTAAATGTAAGAATCAAAATGTGAATGTTCGCCTTGAAGGTATATTACACGGTAAGACTTTTCTTGATCGTTTAGCCAACTTTGTATATTTGCTAGAAGATGAGAAGCGAGAGCAAGCTCAAAAAGAAAAACACTAGAGGAAATTATCTCATAACCATTTTGTGATTCTGCACCTGCTAACTCATTAAATCTATTAGGGTTAAATTGATGGTCTTTCAGAATCAATAAAGCTTTCATTTTTTTCTCCACCCGATCTGTTGTAAGGACTGTGTCGGGTTCACAGTTAATTTTATAAGTACATTTGAATTAGGAATTTAAAATATGAATATCAAACATAATCCAGCAAGTGTTAGTCATTTAACTTCGGGTGACTGGCGTTATAGAACCCTATTATTATTAACGAGAGCTGGGATAAAAGCCCCTGAGGAAATTATTGAAAAAACCAAAGCCCTTGAAGAATATTTTTTTAAAGGAAACTTTAATGACTTTGAAGCGAAAAGTAGTGAAGATCTCTTACTTTTAAACTTTAAAATGAAGATGGTTCATTTTTATTTAAGTGAAAATACCGCCAATATTGATGATATTGTGAAAACGATTGATAAGTTAAAACCTTATTTTTTAGACCACATCATAGAGTCGGTAAAAGACAAACCTTTATCCGAAATAATGAGTGATAGATGTGGTGCAAACTTCTACTAGCCTTTTAATGATTTAATTAATTTCTCTTTCATGTCGATTAATTGTTCTGCAACACCATTTTGATTAGCTCCCTTGATTTCCCAATCTTCACCATCAAACATTAAGGGAGCAACAAAAACATGACCATGGTTTCCTACTAAATCATCAATATCATCTATAAATGAGCTTAGTCGATAATTTACATATTGTAGAATATATGCATCATTACTAATTCTAACAAAATCAATCATATCTTTTGAAAAAAAGCCTTTTAACTTTAGATGTGTGTTTTGGTTATTATTTTCAATAACAAGTATATATACAGTATCCATAATTAATCCTTTTTACTTAATTCAGCTTTTATATTTTTCTATACAAACCAACAACCTTGCCAACCAATCTACAATCTTCGCTAAGTTTAATAATCTGCTCTGGCCAGTTGGGATTTAACGGCTGTAAGTACTTGTTATCACCTTCAATAATTAATTTTTTAAAGGTAGCTTCAGTTTCTCCATAGCACGCAATAATGACTAAATCGCCAGTTTGTAAATCAAAAGTTTGCACCTCAGGATTCACATAAATACGGTCGTCTGGAAGAAAGAAGGGTGACATTGACATGCCAGTAACTTTTAAGCCGTAACCACTTTTTCCACAGTCTTTATTTGGTGGAAGCCATTCATCAATTTCAGTGTCTTTTAAAACGGTCTCAATTGAAGAAAGTGAGCCTGCCGCAACCCATGAAATAACAGGAATAGGGCGACCCTCTAAGGGGATTTTTTTTGATAGATCAATGTTGTTATCAAACTTTATACCGTGATCTAAATAACTGATGTCCACATGAAGAACATCAGCCAGTACCTTTAATTTTTCTTCACGCGGTTTAGCAGTACCCAGCGTGTAGCGCCGTGCCATTTCATAAGTGACCCCAAGAGCATCTTTTAATTGGTTCACTGTTTTAATTTCAGATCCATCTCTGTCCATTAACTCTTTAAGCCTTAATGAAAAATCAAGGTATTTCGGCTCAGACATTAAGGGCGTCCTATTTTCTACTGTAGGTAGAATTTTATCTTGTATTTTAGGTTGCACCAATTCTATTTTTGGTAGTATATTATCTTCTACTTTAAGTAGTGAATTTAGCATAATTATGATTTCCCCATTAGAAGCTTTTAAAAAAGCTGTGCAAATCGCTGGGTCGCAAGCAGCCTTGGCGCGCGGCATTGGAATTACACCTTGGGCACTAAGCAAATGGAATCTTTCAAAAATTCCTACAGATCGTTGTGAGCAAATCCAAGAATTCACCAATAACCAAGTTTTAGCAGAACAACTGCGTCCCGATATCAATTGGGCTTATTTGCGCTCAATTAAACCGAATTAACTTCATAACCCAATTATGTTTCGGTCAATGTTTTAAATAAACGTGAAAAATCAAAAGGATTTCACAAATGCAAGAAATATCACTTAGCCGCGAAGCACAAACGGCCATTTTTAAAATGATCAACCAGACTAAGGGTATTTCACCAAAAGAAATTGCTCAGGTTACTGGTGATTCGCATAACACAATCTGCAACTACGGAAACGTAGGCATGCCAAACCACCTACCGAGTTTAAAAAAGCTCGAAACAATCATGATGTATACGCAGAACCCAGAAATTTTAAAAGTGTGGGCACATCAACTTGGCTATGCATTGGTACCAGTGAGCTGCGACTCAAGCAAACATCATGAGTTATCAATTTTTGAAGCAATGATGCAGCACAACATTAAGAGCGGAAAGGCAAACCATGTTGTGTATGAAGCTTATGAAGATGGCGTTATCACACCTGCGGAATATGAAGAAATTCACCAGTTGACGCAGAGCTTAACAGAGTTGATCGCAGCGGTTGATCAAGCAGCGCTTAAGCAAATGAAGAAATACACATCAAGCGCAGAAACAGAAAAAGCCTGATGGACGAGATCAGGCTTTTAACGTTGATAACCAAAAAGGAAATCAAATGAACATGCCAATAAGTATACCACAAGCAATTACAGGTTCAATCAATCACATTGAAATTGCTCAGATTGCTCATACAGAACCGCGCAATGTGAAGCTTTCTATTGAGCGTTTAGCTAATAAGGACGTAATTCAACTACCGCCAATGGCGAAAGTTGAAAACAAACAATCACTTAGCCCTAATCGCTTCTCTGATGCATACGTTTTTAGCGGTGAGCAAGGGAAATTAGACAGCATTACCGTGGTTGCACAGCTTTGCCCTCAATTCACGGCGCTCCTGGTAAAGCGTTGGTATGAGTTGGAAAGCCAAACTGCAAAGCCTGTCGAACTCAGCCGAATGGATCTAATCCAATTGGCCTTAGCTGCTGAACAAGAAAACCAAGCGCTTAAGGACCATGTCGCCGTGTTAGAGCCTAAGGCACAGGTCATGGATGTGATTGCAGACACTGTAAACACGTATTCAATCCGTGATTCAGCAAAGACCATCGGCATTCAAGAATCAAAGCTCATTGACTTCATGTTGAAGAAGCACTGGGTATACCGAGAAAACAGCCGTCACCGACGGTTATGTGCATACGCGCAACGAGTAGAGCAAAAGGTAATGGTAAACAAGGTTTCACAGGTGATTGCATGTGTAGAGGGTGACAAGGTGTACACCCAAGCACGCATTACAGCCTTTGGATTAACAAGATTGACGGCGCTCGTTGCTGCTGCGGGGTTATTAAACTAATGAGTGGAACATATAAATTTGACTGTGAAACACCAGAGGTGTGTCGAAACTGCGAAGAAGAGTATTCAAACCCAGCTTACACAAATATTTGTGCAGATGTTGTTATTTGCAACCTTTGCGCGAACACCATTTTAAATGTGGTTCATAAAGCACAGTACGGTACGTTTTTTTCTTGGACAGAAGAGACTCCAGTTCTACAGAAGGGTTATAAGAAAAAACACATAGGTAACAGCTTGAGAATGGCTGTATATGAGCGAGACGGCTTTAAGTGTGTGACCTGCGGGATTCAAAAAAACCTTACTTGTGACCATATCAAGCCAGAATCAATTGGTGGTGAAACTACATTCGAAAATCTTCAAACCATGTGTAAAAGCTGCAATTCAAGCAAAGGAGCTCGCTATGTCAAAGCTTCTGATTAACGAATCACCATTACAGGTTCAGCCATCACTAGCCAAAGCTATTGGTTTAAATGAAGCTGTTTTTTTACAACAGCTGCATTATTGGCTAGGTGTTTCAAAGTTTGTGCGAGACGAGAAGAAATGGGTTTATAACACCTACGATGAGTGGCTAGACCAATTTAAATATATGTCGCTTTCAACCCTAAAACGCACAATAAAATCGCTTAAAGATCAGGGGTTATTGTGTGTAGAGCAATTTGATAATAAGCGATCAAATCAAGTTAATTATTATGCGATTAACTATGAGGTCTTAAATAAAATTGGTGAGGAAAATAGCCAAGCTATTGATTCTATTGATAAGGTCAAAATGAGCCAATGCAATGGCTCAAAATGGACTGATGGATTAGGTCAGAATGAACCAATGGATAAGGTCAAAATGAACCAATCTCCATTGGGTCAAAATGAACCAATCTGTAATACAAGAGACTCTCAGGAGACTTCGCAGGAGAATAATAAGAAAAAAAATAAATTTGATGCAGCTCAGGTTGAGTTACCAGTGAATGTAAATCGTGATTTGTGGATTCAGTTTGTTGATATGCGCAACAGCATCAAAAAACCACTGACTGAAAACGCCGTGAAGTTGCTGATCAACAAATTAATTGGTTTCGGTATAGGGGCAAATCAATCCTTGGAATCGTCGATCATTGGCAGTTACCAAAGCGTGTACCCACCGAAGAACACATCAGCACCAGTTCAACAACCTTCGGAACGCCGTCGTTTTGGTAGCCAAGCAAATCAACCAGTACCAATGCGAAATGTTCAAGGAGAGTGTGCATGAGCAATATCCAATTATTCGAACAAGCATTTGCGATTGATTTCCCGATTGAAGTAGCGGACATGGTTCTTCAGCGCATGAGTGATCTTTACGGGTCAGCATTCACGAAAAATTTTGAAGTTTATGCGGATGAAGAACTTCGCCAATTGGCCTGCACAGTCCTAAATGGCCTAACCCCAGCAGATATCGCACGTGGCTTAGCGCGCATGAACTCTGAAGAGTGGTGCCCGAAGAATTTACCGACATTCCGCAGCTGGTGTGAACAGGGCGGTGATTGGTGGACTGCTGATATGGCGTGGGCAAAGGCCATGCAGTTTGGATCAGATCCACAAACGAAGATCACAACGCTGACCAAGCGCGTACTTGATGAAGTTCGCCATGTGTTGAGCGCAGAGGGACAGAAATCAGCTCACTTCGCTTTCAAAGATATTTATGTGGATTACCTACGCCGTGCTAAGGCGAGTGGCAAGACTCAAGAAATGTGGGTGAAGCCTAAGGCTCCAAAGCAGCTCGATAACAATGACCGCAATCGTACTGGTGTTCCTTGCCCGCCTGAGTTGGCAGCAAGAATAGGGAAGACGTTTAATCGTGTTGGGGGTGAAGTGTGAATCAAGCATTTTCAAAGCTCAATAGCGCCGCCGTGCTAGAGCGTGGAATCGATGTTCTTTTAGTTGTTAAAAACACATCAGTAGCAACAGCATCAGAAATACAGCTACAGGTAATGCCGCAGGTGACGAAACGTGCTGTACAGCGCTATTTAAAAAATTTGGTTCAGATGGGGCTTCTGTATGCAAAACACAGTGAAGGCCTAGAAAATCGATATTACCTGAGTGGTAAAGCTAAACAGTTATTTGAGGTGAAGGGATGAATAAAGGCGACCGCGTAAAAGTGGATTTTGTTGGTGAATCAGCAACGATTTACTCAGGCAAACGCTTCACTGGGTACGGTGTATTGGATCGTGTTGAAGATGGTCGGGTATTTGGGCGCTTAGATGATGGAACGCCGTTCATGTGTTTGTGTGCTGATGTGGAAGTAATCCCACTAGTGGATCGCACTGAAGAATTTGAAGCATTTTTTACAGCACAACCATTCTTTAAAAACTTGAGATTTATACACGGCGATAAGCTCTTTGATTTTGACAAGGGCATCGGGTACCGCAATTTAACCGTTCAAGTTGGCTATGTGTGTTTTTGCAAAGGTGATGGGGAGTTTGTATTGAATGACTAAGTATCTCATTGGCATCGATACAGGTGTGAACACAGGCTACGCCGTGGCAGAAGACAAAGGCAATGGTGGTGAACTATTTGAAGTTAGATCCTTAACGATTACTCAGGCCATGAGTCGCACGCTTGAGTTTGTTGTGCACTATGGAAAAGAAAACGTCTGTTTATTCATTGAAGATGCTCGGCAGCGCACCTGGTTCACTGGTGGTCGTGAGAAAGCACAAGGTGTTGGATCGGTAAAGCGTGATGCACAGATTTGGGAAGATTGGTGTAAGGAGCAAGGGTTGAATTACTTAATGATTCATCCAGCAGCCAATGCAACCAAAACAAAGGCCGATGTATTTAAAAAGCGCACCGGTTGGATTGAACGTACGAATGAGCATGCGCGTGATGCAGCAATGTTGGTTTTTCGCCGTATAGCTAAACACTAGATAGGGTCGTGATATGGAAAGTATTGGTGATTTGAATGGGGATTTAAAAAGTATTGCTGAGGTCATTGGTCGACATAATGCACTTTATCTTGTTAGCCAATGCCCACGATACAAAACAGAAAAACGTGCAGGACAGGGACAATTACTTCTTTATGTGCCAAAACTGAAAAGACTCGAGATGAATCATTTCCTTGTAAAAACTCTTGGTTATCCAGATGCAGAAAAACTTTCCAAAGAATTTGGTGGAGAGTTACTTGTGTTAGCTCAGTGTAAACAACTCATTTTGAAAACACGCGACAACGGTATCCGCCAAATGATTAAAAGCGGTTTGGGTATTCAAGAGCTTGCGAATATTTTCAATGTAACTGAACGAATTGTATCAAGAATCTATGAGGTGGAATTAAGTAAACAGCAGATGACTTTTAAATTGTGAATAATGAAAATTCAATTGTGATACTGAACAATAAAAAAAATTATCGCAGGTATTTGTGCAATGGGTGGAAACGAATGGTGGGTCGCTATACTTAAATTCCTAAGTGACTCTCTTAATGTAATGCAGTATTGGATTGCAGGTTTAGTGGGGGCAATAGTGGCTACTAGATACAACAAAGAGCAGCTTAAAACACCCAAAGACTACGCCGTGTTTTTACTGTCGGGTGCATTTACAGCACATTACCTCACTTTACTCATTATGCATTACACGGCGCTTGCACCGAGTCATGCGGGTGGTATTGGTTTTTTGACTGGAGCGCTTGGTGGGTTGGTCTTACAAGA
Source organism: Acinetobacter sp. CAU_H_29a_1 (assembly GCF_058599505.1). Taxonomy (NCBI): domain Bacteria; kingdom Pseudomonadati; phylum Pseudomonadota; class Gammaproteobacteria; order Moraxellales; family Moraxellaceae; genus Acinetobacter; species Acinetobacter sp. CAU_H_29a_1. Next base: position 2,608,107 of record NZ_CM178655.1, on the reverse strand, counting down.
GTTCTTCGCTTGGATTAAATCGGGTGCATATAAGCAGGTCGGATTTACATCATTTTTCATAGAAATGATGAAAAACTGGTTTAAGCGGGGTGGTAAGTGATGAGTATTGATCAATCGAGTCAAGTTGCACAGGCATATTCATGGTTACGATCAATGTCAGGCGGAAAGCTTGAGCAGTCACAAGTGATTGCTGGCGATGAAATTATTGCATGCCATGGCTTAACAACATTCGCAACGCTGATCGGGTTTTCATTAACTAATACTGTAAGTGGTCATTTTGATATTTCAGGTTATGGCTATTCCATCATCCGTGAAAGTGAAGGCTTTCGGAACCAAGCTTATAAAGATACTGGCGGTGTTTGGACGATTGGCTATGGAACGATCAAGTATCCAAATGGTGTGACCGTCAAACAAGGTGATACCTGCACCCAAGGCCAAGCAAACTTATGGCTGATGAACGATTGCAAATGGGTGGATGCATGCCTTGATAAACACATCAAAGTAAAACTCAATCAAAACCAATTCGATGCATTGGCTTCATTTGTTTACAACGTTGGCGAGACAGCATTTGTGAAAAGCACCATGCTGACGCTAATCAACCAATCAAAGTTTGGATTAGCTGCTAATCAGTTCGACCGTTGGATCTATGACAATGGCAAAGTCATTAACGGGCTGGTGAACCGCCGTGCTAAAGAAAAACTTCTATTTTTGAAATAGGTCGATATGAACATCAAACTCATTGTTGCTCTTGGCTTCTTACTGACCAGTATTTTCATTGGTTGGTGCTGTTATGACTATGGATATAACAGTGCTCAATCAGAACAAATACAGACTTATGAGACGCAGCTCGAAGACCTTAAAACACAGGCTGATAATGCGTTAAATCGTGAGCGTAATAGTTACAAAAAACAAGAGCAACTTGAGACTAAGTACCTTGAAAAGATTAAGGAATTACAGCACAATGAAACAACTCTTATTGATGAGTATCGCGCTAACAATCTCAGCTTGCGCGACTCACTCAAAGCCAAGAAATGTCCCGATGTGTCCATCGTTGCCGACAGCACCGTCAGTCATCATGCAGCCACAACAGGCGGACTTCACGACACAGATGTCGAATTTCTTATTCGGTATGCCGCAAGAGCAGACGCCGTAGCAGAGCAACTCAAGAGTGCTCAAGCGCTGATCCAGCAGGACAGAGCCTTATGCAACGGTCAGACCGAACCATCTAATATCAATGAAAAAATAGTTTCCCAAGGTACTTCCAGAGGGGCACCCAAGGCGGGGGCAAAGACCTCGCAGGTTTTCATATCTGTGTGAATTTCAAAATCGCTACATACTACTACTTCTTAAATATAAATAGGTTTGGATGATGTCTTGTCATGACGAATGCTGTAAAGGGTCAAAACGTAAGTAGAGCAGGGCTTGCAGAGGTTTTTGGGGTTGCTTTAACAACCGTTGATTCGTGGGTAAAAAAAGGCTGCCCAGTAGTAGTGCGTGGTCATGGAAAGGGGCAAGAATGGAAGTTTAATACAGCCCAAATTTCATCATGGCTCCAAGACGAAGCAGTTGATCGAGCAACAGGTGGCATTCCAGATGACCTCGAAGAATTAAAATTGCGTGAGCAAAAAGCAAAAACAGAACTTACTGAATTAGAGTTGGCCACAAAAAAAGGTGAGGTTGCATTAATTGCAGAGTTTGAGCGTGCTCAAGCAATGGTATTTGCTGCTATACGTGCAAATATTATGAATGTGCCGCAGCGTGCCGTTTTACAGCTACTTGGTGAAACTGATGAAAGAGCTTTTAAAGAGAAATTAAAAGCTGAATTGGTCTTGGCGCTTGAAACTTCAGCGGAAGAGGAGCTGGAGGAGGAAGAGATTGAGTGATTTATCTATATTCAGTAATCACGGATCTGTTTTAGATGCTGTAAAACGCTCTATGCATCATCTGGTACCGCCACCAGATATTTTGCCAAGCAAGTGGGCAGAAAAAAATATTAAAATCCCTGTGGGTAATGCGATACCGGGTCCTATTAATTTTGATAACGCACCTTATCAAAGAGGGATGATTGACGCCATTAAAGAATATGGTGTTCGTCGCATCACCTACATGACAGGCGCGCAGCTTGGTAAAACTACCATTCAGCAGTGCGCAACCGGTTATTTCATTGCTCATGAGCCTAAATCACAAATATTCGTACAGCCAACACAAGGCGATGTGCAAACTTTTCTAGAAACTAAGCTTCGTCCAATGATTGAAGCGAACAAATCTATTTCTCAAAAGATGGCCAAGCCTCGTAGCCGTGATGGTGTGAATAACAGTCGCATGATTTCTTATGTTGGCGGGTGGTTGATGTTTTCATGGGCAGGTTCTCCAAAGACATTGCGCTCACGTTCTGCACCAATTACGCATGCCGATGAAATTGACGGCATGGAGGCAACGGCAGAAGGTGATCCAATTGAATTACTTGCTCAGCGTTCAGCAACATTTGGCGACCAAGCATTAAGAACTGAATCAAGCACACCAACCATTGCAGGTGCAAGCCGTGTTGAAAATGCATTTAAGCAAGGCGATATGCGCCGTTACTATGTGCCATGCCCACATTGCAATGAAGCGCAATTTTTAAGGTGGGAAAATGTTACTTGGCAAGGCCGTAAATCTACTAACATTCAAGATGCAAAAGAAGATCTAGACCAAGAGCATGATGTGGAAACTGCAGGTTATCGCTGCGAATGCTGTGGTGACATTTGGTCTGATGGTGAGCGCATTGCATCGATTCGCAATGCTGAAAAACTTGGTCATGGTTGGAAAGCCGAAAAGCCTTTTAAGGGGCATATTAGCTTTCACGCACCAGAGATGCTTTCTACATTCCGTAAGATGCGTGACATCGTGCAATCCTATTTGGATAAATTGACACTTGATGATTTACAGGTATTTGTAAATGTGTCACTGGGTGAAACTTATGAAGAAAATGGAGATAAGGCAGATCCTGAAATACTTCAATTGCGTGCTGAGGAATATGTCGCACGTGTGCCGAACGCAGGTGTCTATCTAACTTGTGGTATCGACATGCAGATGGATCGTTTAGAACTTGAGATTGTCGCTTGGGGAGTCGGTGAGGAAAGTTGGTCTATTGATTACCGTGTACTTTGGGGTGATCCGCTGGGTGATGAAATCTGGGAAGAATTAGACGACATTCTTGAAGCTACGTATTTGCATGAATCGGGTGCACAACTGAGTGTTTCGGCTGCATGTTTAGATACGGGTGGTACCGCTGGCTATACACAAAGGGCTTATGAATATGTAAAGAGCCGTAGAAACAGAAAAGTCTTTGCGATTAAAGGGCGTGCAGGTTGGGGGATGCCGATTGTGCAAAGCCCTCAGCGTAAACAGTCAGGTAAAGATAAACGAAAAATTGATTTATTTATTGTCGGGGTCGACGAAGCAAAACTGACAGTCATGCGCCGTTTAGATTTGGAAAAGAAAGGACCAGGATATTGTCACTTTCCACATGACCGAGAAATGGAGTGGTACCGACAATTAACAGCTGAAAAATTGATTATTCGTTATGTGAAAGGACAGCCGATTCGTGAGTGGCACAAACCAGATCGGGCACGTAATGAGGCACTGGATTGTCGTGTATATGCTTTGGCTGCTTTAAAAATTATGCAGCCGAATTTAAAGCGTGTAGCTGAGCGTGTATCAATAGATGTGTCAGATCAACCTGTGATTGAAAATAAAGAGAATACCGAATCTAAGCCTAAAACTGTTGTTAAACGTAAGGTTGTTAAAAAGCCACAAGCAAAAATAGTCATGCCAGCTATCAAGAGTGCTGTGGTTAAGAAAAAACGAATATTTGGAAATAAGAAGCCGTCCTAAATACCAACAACAAAACTGAATAATGATTTCAAAGTTAGCTTTGACTACATTCAAATTTTATATTTGAGTAAATAAAATGGTTACTGAAATCTCTCCAGCTGAGCTAGTTACTCTTAAAAATGGTCAAATTTACAAAATAAAAGGCTTGTCATCTCTATATACATATCAATCAACAGCAACAGCGAGTGCTGTGTATGGGAGTCACGATCAAGTCAACTGGGTCAAGATTGTAGATTTGGCTATTAATGATTCATCTGTATTACAGCAAAGCTGGCATTACATCAAAGTTGTTGGTGGTGATGTTTTATTAAGACGAGGTTAATTATGGCTATCGTCAATTCAAGAGCAGCTATTGAGCCCAAAACTGGTAAAGCTGCCATTTTTGTTAATGAAACCATACACTCACTAATGCGCAAACTATTCTCAAACGGTGAACAGGGCTTCTTCTACGACCCTAATGATCTAAGTACTATGTATCAGGATGCTGCGGGGACTATTCCAGTTACAGCGGCAGGGCAGCCAGTAGGGTTGGTGTTGGATAAGAGTAAGGGGTTGGTTCTGGGTAGTGAGTTGTTTGATGATGCTAAGGTTACTTCTCTTGGTGGCTCAACAAAGATTTCAGCAAATACATACAATGTATTCACTGCTGATTCAACAGCATCTTATGTGGGTATTCCGACTGTAGGGGCTAATAAGAGATGGGCGATTGTAGACTTTGAGGTGGTACGTCAAGGTAGTGGAGGTATACGAATTGATCATAGTGTTGGAATTTCATACATAGTACCTAAAAGCGTAGGTAGGTACAGAGTAATCTTGCTGTGCAATCGCACAGATAATACAATTTATTTCCATAGGGACGTACATCCAACTGATGTGGATATAAAATTTCATTCGATTAAGGCTATTTCTGGAAACCATGCCTATCAATCCACTTCAGCTTCTCGCCCTATTTTACAAGACTCCCCGCGTCGAATTGATTTTGATGCTGTAGACGACAAGCTCATCACAAACCTACCTGCGCAATTAACAGGATGCACAGTGATTCGATCGGTTCCAAATGTCGGTACGCAGATTCTCACCAATCAAACCATCCCTGCAACTTATGAGGACAATAAAGACCATTGTGGATTGTTGGTGATTAACAGGGCTTTAACTCCCAGTGAAGCATCTGCTATTACTACTGAATTCAACAAGAGGGCTGGTGTATGAAATTTAACTTATCAGTCGTCAACATCATCCCCGATGCTCACAAAGACGCGATCAATCAAATTGCTGAACTCTACGGATGTGGTGAAAACAACTTATCTGTAAAGTTAATTGACAGTAATGGTGTAATCTATTGGGGCTGTCATTCGTGGTGGAAGCCTGAAGATTATGCTTTATTCAGTGATGATGAATTGCGACAGCAGATAGTGCCTACAGAGTTACAGCCATCGCTTGAGTTTCTGTATGAGCGCCTGATGCTTGATGGTGATGCTCAGGAGAATTGGCAGGCTGCATTAGCCTTAAATGGGCTTTCTGAAGTTCTGGAAGAAGTTTAAATTTAAATTTTTACAAGCATCCGAAAGGGTGCTTTTTGCAATTGTGAATAATGAAAAAAAACGCCTAAAAAATAATGATAAGACCAAGAAAACACGCATTTTTGGTTAAAAATACATGAGTGGTCAGCAATTTCCAAACCAAATCAAATCAGGTACTACGTTTAAATTTAGTTTGAATTTGACCGCTTATCCTGCCTCCGATTGGACAATTCACGCCTATTTACGTGGTGCTGATGCAATTGATATGCAGGCAGAACCACAGGGCAATATGCATATTTTCAATATTTCAGCTTTGGTTACTAAAGAATACAAAGCGGGTCATTACGGCTATTCACTTCGAGCAATTCAAACTGAATCTGGTGAAGTTGATGAACTTGAAGCTGGTGCTGTTGAGATTAAAGCAGACTTGGCAGCGATATCTACAAGCCAAGATTTAAGAAGTCATGCACGTAAAACATTAGATGCAATTGAGGCAACTATTGAAGGGCGTGCATCTCTTGATCAAGAACGATACAGAATTAACAACCGTGAACTATATCGAACACCACTAGAAACTTTAAAGAAACTACGTGATCAGTATCGAGCAGAAGTGAGCCGTGAAGAAGCAAAGCTATCCGGCAAAAGCATGTTCGGTAAAACATTACGTGTGCGTTTGGGGTAAACCATGTTTGGATTAATAAAGAAAGAAGACCAAATCAGAACTCCACACGTTACAGAATTGAATGACGTAACTGTGAACAAGCCTAAAAAACTATATCGAAATATGGTTCGCTCTTTTAAAGCTGCTGTTTCAAGCCGCTTAAACAGTAAGTGGCCATCTATGCCGATCAGCGCGGATATAGTAATTGAACGCAATCAAAGAATTTTAGTTGCACGTAGTCGTGAGCAATGCTCAAACAATGACTATGCGAAAAACTATGTTCGCATGGTGCACCAAAATATTGTTGGCCCTACTGGTGTGACACTTCAAGCACAAGTTAAAAACTCCGCAGGTAAACTTGATGCCCAAGCCAATGATGCACTTGAGTTTGCATGGTCTGATTGGTCGAAAAAAGAAAATTGCGATATTCAATCAAAGAAAACATGGCGCTCTATTCAGCGTACTTGTGTGGTTTCAGCCGCCAAGGATGGTGAATTTTTTGCACGGATCGTTCGCGGTGGTGACGCTGGGCCGTGGGGGTTTTCGTTACAGCTGATTGATGCACAACGTTGTCCAATTGATTACAACGCTAAGTTGAAAAATGGCAGATTTATTCGCCAAGGCATTGAGTTTAATACTTATGGCAAGCCAATCGCATATTACTTTAATGCTACAGATGGTGATGATGTTTACTATCGAACAGCGACTAATAATTACACTCGCGTAGAAGCATCTGATGTAATTCATGGATTTTTAGAAGACATGGTTGGGCAAAAGCGTGGCTTGCCTTGGACTTCTACAAGCTTATTCCGATTACATCAAATTTCAGAATTTGAAGACTCAGCTATTGTGAATGCACGTGTATCTGCTTACAAAATGGGTTTTATTCAGTGGCGTGAGGGGTTCGGTCCTAAATTTGAAGAAGACGACGAGATTCAAATTGAATCGCAAGCGGGCGAATTTCCGATGCTGCCAGAAGGCGCTGAACTTAAAGAGTGGTCGCCAAATTATCCAACCGGTGAATTTCTACCATTTCACAAAGCAATGCTTAGATCGATGGCCGCAGGTTTGGGGGTTTTATATAACAACCTTGCTTCAGATTTGGAAAACGTCAACTTCTCAAGTATTCGTCAGGGCACATTGGATGAGCGCGAACACTGGAAAGAACTACAACAATGGCTAATTGAAACGCTGATTGAGCCTGTATTTTTTGAATGGCTCAAATATTCGCTATTGAAAGGCCATATTAAGAAAAAAAATGGTTCTTCATATCAAGCCTTGGAACTTGACCGATTAAGCAAGGTTTCTTGGCAAGCACGTCGTTGGACGTGGATCGATCCATCAAGCGAAGTAGCAGCCGCTGAAAAAGCAAAAAATAACATGCTGACTTCTCCAGGCTCTGTAATTCGCGAACAAGGTAAAGATCCGCAGACTGTGTGGGCGGAATCCGCGCGTGATTTAAAAACAATGAAAGACGAATACATTAATCAAGGTTTTTCTGCTGAAACCGCAGAAGAAATGGTGCTTGCCAGCATGGGGCGCAAACAAACAGGGGCGGTAGGTCGTCCAAAGGAAGGTATGTAAATGAAAATTAACCGTATCAATTTAGCGATGGCTTTGGCTGGTACCTATTTTACACGTGATGCATCAAACACTGTGTTGCCTGAATTTAACAAGGAGGCATTAACGCGTTCTTTTACTTTTGAGCGCGCTTCAATTGATGAAGAAAAACGCACTGTAGAGCTTTCATTTTCAAGTGAAGTGGAGGTTCAGCGTTGGTTTGGTTTTGAGGTACTAGATCATAGTGCTGGCGCTATGCGTATGGACCGCATTATTGGTGGTTCTTTGTTGCTGAATCATGATTGGGATGATCAGGTAGGTGTTGTTGAATCTGTGCGCATTGATGCAGATCGTAAAGGTCGTGCGGTAGTTCGTTTTGGGCGCTCAGCACATGCAGAAGAAATTTTTCAAGATGTTAAAGATGGTATTCGTAAGCATGTATCTGTGGGTTATCGCGTACTCGGTGCCAAGTTAAAAGAAACACGTGATGATAATGATGTCTATCTCATTACAGATTGGGAGCCTTATGAGATTTCACTTGTATCTGTACCTGCGGATATCACAGTGGGGGTGGGGCGTTCTGCAATTGTGAATAATGAAAACACGCCTGCGAATTTGCAAAATGAAAAAATAAACAATACTCAAATTCCTCATCAACAGAGAACACACATTATGAATTGGGAATATTTTACTGACGAAAAGGGCAACCAAGTACGTCAACAAGTAGACGCAGAAGGCAAGCGTTTTGGTGCAATCGAATTGGTTCGCGCTGTTGATGATACAGCAGAGCAAGGCGCGCAAGCAGAGCGCAAACGTGTAAGCGATATTATTGCTTTAGGTGAGCGTTTTGGTGCGGGTGACTTGGTTCGTCAATTTATTGATGAAAATAAAACAGCAACAGATTTGCAAGCTGCAATTTTAGAACGAACCCATAAAAAACAAAGCAAACCGTTACGCGAACAAACGCGTGATAGTAACCTTGGTTTATCTGATTCAGAAGTTCAGCGTTTTAGCTTGGTTCGCGCAATTCGTGCATTACTTCCAAATGCAACACAAGCAGATAAAGAAGCAGCTGCTTTTGAAATGGAATGTAGCCGTGAAGCTGAAAAAGCGTATGGTCGTACTGCACAAGGTATCTTAGTTCCATCAGATGTATTAAATCGTGCATTTGAAAAAGGGGGTACTACAAGCTCTGGCGCAAGCATTGTTGCTGAAGACCATCGTGCAGACATGTTTATTGACATGCTTCGTAACCGTACATCAATCATGGGTCTTGGTTATGTGATGGGCGGTTTAGTAGGTGATGTTGATATTCCAAAACAAACCGCTGGCTCAACAGCATATTGGTTGGGTGAAGATGAAGAGGTTGGTGCTTCAAACCCTACCACTTCACAATTGAAAGCATCTCCTAAAACAGTTGGTGGCCGTGTTGAGATTACACGTAAGCTTTTACAACAAAGCTCTCCAGCAGCAGAAGATTTGGTTTGGAATGATTTAAACCGTTCAATTGCATTGAAAATTGACCATGCTGCTTATTACGGTTCAGGTTCTGCAAATCAGCCACTAGGCCTTAAAAATATTTCAGGCATTAACGCCGTGAATTTTGCTGCGGATAATCCTACTTTTGCTGAATTGGTGAAAATGGAGTCTGAAATTGCATCTGATAATGCAGAAGCAGACCGTATGGCATATGTGATTAACGCAGCAATGCGCGGTCATGCAAAAACAACAGCGCGTTTTGGATCTGGTACAGAAAGTACAATCTGGGAAGCAGGCAATACAATGAACGGCTACCGCACAGAAGTAACCAATCAAATTGCCAATGGTGATGTGTTCTTCGGTAACTTTGCTGACTTAATCATCGCACTTTGGGGTGGTCTTGATATTACTGTCGATCCGTATTCATCAAGTGCTAAAGGTGGCGTGCGCATTGTTGGCTTCCAAGACGTAGACTTTATTCTTCGCAATACTGCATCAATTTGCTATGGCAAGAAACCAGCTTAATGCTGGTTTCTAACCTGTCTTTAGACTTTATATAGGCATATAAAAATGGTTAAGAAACTAACTGTAGTTATCGCTTTAACTTCCGCTGTTGCAATTGATGGTGAAATTCGTGTTGCAGGCGCTGAAGTTGAAGTTGATCAAGATCTTGCAAAAGATTTATTGGCGCGTGGTCGTGGCGTATTGGTTGAAGCAACCGATTCCACCCAAGAGGGGGATGAAGAGATTGATTTGGCTAAAATGACAAAAGCTCAATTGGTTGAATTTGCACTACATGAATATGAAATTGAACTTGATGCATCGCTTACCAAGGATGCGTTAATCGAAGCGATTCAAGCAGCTGCGGAAGACGAATAATGACTTCGCCGAGTTGGGAAAATTTAGACGTTTTCCTACAAACTGATGCGGTAGGTGGCTTTGCTATTACCGCAACGATTCAGTTTGCGGATGGGTCTGATGATAAGCCAGTAACAGGCATATTTGATGAGCCATATCTAAATGCTCAGCTTGGCGAATATGAAGTTGACGATGCTCAGCCACGCTTTACATGTAAATCAAGTGATGTGAAAGGTGTGGCGCGTGGTGATGACTTGTTACTCCCCGACGGTCGCAAATTTCATGTGATGACATATCCACAGCAAGACGGTACTGGAATGTCTATTCTTAAGCTTGAAGTGAATGCATGATTTCTCTTGATATTAGTGCTCAAGGCATTGAATCAATTATTGCTGAGTTAGAGCCTACGGAAAAACAAGTTAATGCTGCATTAAGCCGTACTTTAAATAAGATGGCCAAGTGGATTCAAACGAGAACTGTAAAAGGTTTGAGTGTTGAATTACAAGTTATGCAGAAGGTTTTACGCAGAAGAATGCGTAAGACGACGATTCTAAAAACAAGTACAGGTTGGACAATCAATCTTTGGTATGGCTTAAACGAAATATCATTGATTCATTTAAATGCACGTGAAACTAAACGTGGCGTGACTGCTGGTAGACATAAGCGAGACAGTGCTTTTATTGCCAAAGGTCAAGTTTTTAAAAGACAAGGAAAAGAGCGTTTGCCACTTGAAAAGCAAACGTTAGAAATTAAAGAAAAAGCAGATTCATATTTAGATGGACAGGCTTTTTCTAATGGGTACCAAGAGCAATTTTTTAAAGTTTTGGAGCATGAATTAAAATGGCAGATGCGATAGAGGGCACAGACATCGTTGCAATGCATGAGAACATTGTAAAAAAACTTTCAGATCAATTTAAAGATGATTTTAAGTTGATTGAATTTTATCGAAGTGAAAATGAACGCTCGCCATTAAAAAAAGAAAATTTACCAGCATTGTTGCTTGAGGTTCCTGACTTTGAATTGAATCTGGAAGAAGATGCAGGTACAGAGCAATTGCCTATGTTTGCTCGCATTGAAGCGCGCGTTGTTATTGATGCAATGGAAAAAGAACAAGACAATCCAACTTTTGCAAAATTAAAGGTAAGAGCACTTGCCTTAAAACTCGCTCAATACCTTTTTAAAAACAAACATTTTCACGAATTAAAAACAGGTCCATTAACTCTTTTAGATGTGACCGAAGATGCATTTTACCCAGGACTTGATCGGTTTGATGTTTGGCGTGTGGATTTTTCCATACCTATTCATATTGGTGAAAGTATTTGGAAATCTGGAGGTGTGACGCCTACAGCATGGTTTGGTTGGTCGCCTGAAATTGGTAGCGCTCATTCAAGTGCTTATCAGGAGATACTGCCATGAGTTATGCATTAGCACAGATGGATCGCATCCTTGCAAACCTTATAAAGATAGGTCGTGTAGATAGCGTTGATTTAGCCGCTGGTACTGCAACAGTAAATTTTGATGGTGAGTTGGTATCGGGTCTTGAGTGGGCTAAATCACGTGCTGGAGCAGATCGTTCATGGAATGGTGGTTATACCAAAGGCGAGCAAGTTGTAGTGCTATCTCCATCGGGTGATTTGTCACAAGGTGTTATTGCATTTGCGATATCTCAAGATGCTTTTCCGAATGCTGGTGATAGTGAAAATCCGAAGCGTGTTTTTGCGGATGGCACAACTATCGAGTATGACAAATCAAGTCACACACTATTCGTTGATGCCTCGGCTTCTAGTGGTCATGTCGTTATTCGATGCAATACAGCTCAAATCCAAGCTGAATCAACAATCACTATGGATGCACCAAATACAATTTGTACTGGAAATTTAACCGTAGCTAAGTCATTAAGCATGGGTGCTGGCGGTGGAACTGCGACGTTGGAAGGAAATGTCTCTTTTAGTGGTGGTTCATTAACCCATGACGGGAAAAATATTGGTGAATCACATACGCATAAAGGTGTCCAAACTGGTGGTGGCAACTCAGGAGGCGTGAACTAATGGGTATGAATGCTGAAACGGGTCGTGAATTGACAGGGTTGGAGCATTTAAAACAATCGATTGCTGACATTTTAAATACTCCGATTGGTTCGCGTGTGATGCGCCGTGATTATGGCTCTCGATTATTTGAGTTAATTGATGCTCCAATTAATAGAAGTACAGTGGTTGATATTGTTGCAGAAACCGCAGAAGCACTGATGAAGTGGGAAGATCGCCTTGTGGTTAGTGCTGTAGATGTAACGAGCGCAGTAGTAGGACAGATTGTTCTAAGAATTACTGGTAAATACAAACTTGATGGAAAAACTGTTCAATTAGATGGGATTGTGGTGGGCAAATGAGTACAGTCGATTTTTCACAGCTTTTACCGCCTAGCTTAATCACAGAATTAAGCTACGAAGCTATTTTCACAAAAAGAAAAGAAAGCTTCATATCTCTATATGATGCATCTGAACAGCAAGCAGTACGAGAGTTATTGCAACGTGAATCTGAACCAGTAGTGAAGTTACTACAAGAAAATGCATATTTGGAAATGCTTTATCAAGCAAAATGTAATGCTGACGCTAGATCTTTATTGCTTGCTTATGCGGAAAAATCAGATTTAGATCATTTGGCTTTAACAGAATACGGGCTAACACGCTTAGTCGTCACGCCTGCTGATAACACAGCGATACCGCCAGTTGAAGCTGTGTATGAATCTGATGAGCGATTGCGTGAGCGTTGTATTTTGTCCTTTGATGGTATGAATACGGCTGGATCTGCAAATGCGTACCGTTATTTCACATTATCGGCAGATGGTCGCGTTGATGGTATTAAAGTCCGATCAGAGCCTGAGAATCCATATTTATTAGATGTTGTGATTACACAGGTTGATAGTATCAATGGGCAAGCATCAGAAGAGTTGGTTTCAATTGTTCAAGCTGCATTAGATCCTGATCATGTGCGTCCTATCTGTGATAGACCAACAGTAAAATCTAGTTTGGCCACAAATTACCAAATTGAAGCAGTTTTATATGTGGGTAAAAATGCTGAAGATGCATTGTTACTTGAAGCTGCAAATATTCGATTAGATAAATACATTAAAAATGCTCAAAAAAACGGTGAAAGTATTTACCTATCTGCAATTTATGCTGCATTGCATGTAGATGGGATTGAGCGAGTACAAATTATTTCACCGACAGCAGATTTGGTAATGGATAATTATCACCATCCATATTGCACCACTAAAAGTATTACGGTTGGAGGTGTAATTTGACAAGTTTACTTCCTCCAAATTCAACAGACTTAGAGAGAAAATTTGCTGAAGCAGGTAAAGATGCTTTTGATTTACCATCAATTCGTATCATCAAAGATATCGATCAGGTGCCAGCGCAGTTTTTACCATTTATCGCATGGCAAAAGTCAGTGGACTATTGGGATGAAAATTGGCAGGAAGCGTTAAAACGTAAAGTCATTAAAGAATCACGAGCTTTACATCGTTTAAAAGGCACGCCAGCAGCAATTAAACGTGCACTAGAACCCTTTGGTTATGAAGTGAACTTAATTGAGTGGTTTAAAGCGGTACCTAATTTAGTGCAGGGCACTTTTAATTTAGAGCTAAACGTCATTGGCAAAAGTTTAAATGCAGAAACATACGCTGAAATTAATCGCTTAGTTTCGGAATCAAAAGCAGCATCACGGCATTTAGCAAACCTTACCGTAACAATTAACCCAATTTTAACGATACGCAACCTTATTGTGCATCAAACAGCATTAACGTATATAAGTGAGCCGAGGTCATAATGCCTGAGTATTATAATGTCACAACTAATTTAGGCGATGCTGAAATAGCAAATGCTATCGCCACAAATACAAAGTTGAATATCACTCATATTGCTTTTGGTGATGGTAACGGTTCAGTACCAACGCCAACAAAAACACGGACATCTTTAGTTCGTGAAGTTCATCGTCAAGCTGTCACTAAATACGAGCGACACGCAACAAATGCTAATTGGATTGTGATTGAAACTATTATTCCATCTGATATCGGTGGCTTTACAATTCGTGAAATTGGCATTATCGCGAATGGAAAGTTGATTTCACATGGTTCACATGCACCTTTTGAAAAGGTAGCTGATCCAAGCGGTGTGAGTGAATATCGACTTAGATTTACGCAAAACGTAACGGATGGTTCTGTTGTTGAATTAACATTAGATCAGTCTTTGATTTATGCCACACAAGCATGGATTGACGAAAATTATATTAAACGTTCTGAAATCGTAGATAACTTAACAACGGATGATGCAGACAAAGTTGCTTCTGCACGTACTGTAAAAGAACTGCAAGACAATAAACTTGAAAAGACCGATTTAAAAGATGCAAGCGCAGATCAAAAGGGCGTAGTAAAACTAAACAACACACTAACCAGTACAAGCACTACACAAGCATTGACTGCTGCACAAGGTAAAGTTCTAAATGATAAAGCATTTGGAGTATCTCAATCATCTAAATCAGTAACTCTTATATCTGGTACAACATACACAAACACAAAGAATAAACCTATCACCATTGCTGTGGCGACTAATGGTTCAAGTAGTAAAGCTGCTTCTATAACAATAAATGGTATTCAACTATTTAGCACAACATCCTCAAATCTGTATTCTTGTGGGTTTACAGTTGGAGTTGGTGAGTCATATAACGTGACAGGTAATAACATTACAGCAATTGAATTTTCATGAGTATTAAGATGCAAAAATATATTAAAACTGATTTATCAGAAATTCGTTATTTTGAAGACGAAGTCAAAGTCTGTGATTGGATTGATTTAAAAGAATATCGATTAATGACTGAAACAGAAATTATAAAACATGAAACACCAAAACCAACAGAATTTCACACTATTTGGGTGTGGGATAATGAGCCTAGTGCAGGCCATTGGGAAGATGGTCGCACCGAAGAAGAAAAGCTTGCATATAAGCGTTCACAGTATCCAAAACTAACACGCTATCAATTTATGCGTGGCATGTTGGAGTATGGTTACAAATCATCTGACATTGAAGCTCAAATCATGCTCATTGAAGATGAATACACACGTGAATTAACAATGATCGGGTTTAAAGATGCGACTAACTTTGTTCGTACAGACCCAAGTATTGATGTTATGCGTGGCATGTTAAAAAGAACAGATTTAGAAATTGATGAGTTTTGGGAACTGTGTATGACGTTTTGAGTCACAATTGTGAATAATGAAAACTACTACATAAAGCGTAAAAATTAACTAAAATCTTCAACTGAGATTGCGGTTAATGAGCGATTTATTTTTACATGGGATTCAAAACGCCACAGTAGATGATGGTGAACGTCCCATCACTACTGTGCGTAGTTCCACTATTGGCGTGATTGGGTCTGCACCAGAAGCCGATCCTTTAATTTTTCCACTGAATAAACCTGTTTTAATTGCAGGGTCACGCACGCTTGCAGCTAAGCTTGGTGAAACAGGAACATTGCCACAAGCACTAGATTCTATTTTCGACCAAATTGGCGCCGTGGTTATTGTTGTACGTATTGATGAAGAAGAAACAGATCCAGCTACATTAGCAAATGTAATTGGTGGAGTAGATGCAAACACTGGTACTTATGAAGGTGTGCATGCATTCTTAGCATCTGAAAACATCACGGGCTTTGTCCCTAAAATTCTAATTGCGCCTGGTTTTACACATACGCGTACAGAAGCTGTTGGCGAAACACCAGCTACATCAAATCCAGTTGTTGCGGAATTAATTGGTATTGCAGAGCGCTTAAAAGCAGTCATTGTTGCTGATGGTCCTAACACTAATGATGCTGATGCAATTGCATACTCAGAAGACTTTGGTTCTAAACGCGTATTCCTTGTTGATCCTAAAGTTCTAAAATCAGTCGACGGTGAAACTTCTCAAGAATGGGCAAGTGCTTGTGTTGCTGGTTTAATTGCTAAATCAGATAATGATCGTGGTTGGTGGTGGTCTCCGTCTAACCAAGAAATTAATGGTATTGTTGGTACTGCTCGCGCAATTGATTTTGCAATGGGCGACGCGAATTGTCGTGCGAATTTGCTCAATGAAAAAAATATCACAACAATTATCCGCCAACAGGGTTATCGTCTTTGGGGCAACCGCACACTTTCAAGTGATTCAAAATGGGCATTCTTATGTGTTGTACGTACAGCAGATATGATTGATGAATCATTAAAAGCGGCACACCTTTGGGCTGTAGATCGTGGCATTACAAAAACTTATGTAGATGATGTGATTGAGGGGGTGAATGCTTACTTGCGTTACCTCACAAACATCGGTGCTATTTTGGGTGGTTCTTGTTGGGCGGATCCTGATCTAAATTCAGCAGATCAAATCGCACAAGGGAAAATCTATTTCGATTTTGACTTTACGCCAGTGTATCCAGCCGAGCATATTATTTTCCGTTCTCATTTGGTTAATGACTATATCAAAGAGATTTTTTCTTAAGGAGTATTTGAGATGGGTGTAGCAAAGGATATTCGTAAGAATTTTAATTTATTTGTTGATGGTCGTGGCCATGCTGGTAACACAGATGAAGCCAATATGCCTGAATTGTCTTTACAAACTGAAGAATACCGCGCTGGTGGTATGGATGCCCCGATTGATATCACAATGGGGATGGAAAAGTTAGTTGCTGACTTTACTTTGAATGCACATGATCGTGATGTCTTGTCTTTGTTTGGTGTGAAAGAGGGTAAAGAGACCGCATTCACAGTGCGTGAAGCGATGGAATCTTATGATGGCACAGTAACAGCCGTGGTTCATAATTTGAGAGGTAAAATTGTCAAAATTAACCAAGGCACCTCAAAAGCTGGTGAAGCACCTAAAGATAAATATGACTTGTCTTTGACATATTACAAGCAAACGATTGGTGGTCAGGTTATCCATGAAGTTGATGTGATTAACATGGTTCGTATTATTAACGGTACAGATGTGCTTGCAGATATTCGCTCAGCATTAGGAATGTAAAAGATGGAAAATCAGGAAAAAGCTTATATTAAGGAAGGTGAGGGCAAAAACACAATTGAATTAAGTCGTCCTTATGGTGGCATTCAATTTGTAGATATGCGTGAGCCAACAGTACAAGATTTACTGACAGCTGAATTACAAAGCAAAGGTAAGTCCAGTGCTGAACAAGAAATTACGATGTTTGCAAATCTTTGCGAAATTGAACCCGATTTTATTAAAGGTTTGGGTTTACGTGATTATGGTCGTATTCAGGATTCATATCGACTTTTTACAT
This sequence comes from Acinetobacter sp. CAU_H_29a_1, assembly GCF_058599505.1. Classification (NCBI taxonomy): domain Bacteria; kingdom Pseudomonadati; phylum Pseudomonadota; class Gammaproteobacteria; order Moraxellales; family Moraxellaceae; genus Acinetobacter; species Acinetobacter sp. CAU_H_29a_1. The sequence continues at coordinate 2,590,834 of NZ_CM178655.1, read as the reverse complement.
CTTAAGTGCAAATAACATTCGTCAGCATGTAATTGCACTATCATCATTTACATCATGGTCATTGACTGAAATTGAGAAGTTACCAATTTCAAGATTGATTTGGTGGTGTGATGGATTGCCAAGAGAATAAAGCACCTTAGGGTGCTTTCTCTAATTCCTCATTTGAAATTTGGAAATCTTAAAGGGTGGCATTTGAGATGCGGCCCTTTATTTTTGAATATGATTGTTTTTTGTTATGATGTTGGCACTTTTACTTGATAAGAATAGGGTTATATATGGGGGCTTTGAATAATTGCATTCTAGTACTTCTAATTGCAGTATTGGTTGGATGTTCCTCTGATGAGACGCCAAAAACGCAAGAACAAGTTGCGGCAGATAATGCTGAGAAAATCAAAAAAATTACAGAATCAGTAAAGTTGAGTGTGTCAGATAATACGCCTATTGATCGAATACAGGCTGTTATTGAATCGCTTGATGAAATTGAAGATGAAATTCAAGACGCTCAATTTTTTAATAATCAAATTATCAATATTCGATTGAAAGCACATGATTCCACAGATTATTTAACAGTCGTTCACACTGCGGAAAATGCTAAGAAGGTCATTGATGCATTAAAGAAAGAGAATGTTACCGATCTCAAACAATTTAATGTTATGCAGAATGTGACCCTAGTCGATAAATACAACAACAAACATGATAGTGAACTTTATACACTAAAGTACAATTACCCAGAGCTTATGAAATTTAATAGTGATGGGAGTACAACATATTTTAATTTTCTAAAGTTTGCTGAGTACTCAGCTAATAATAGGCTTGGGAGTGAGACTTTTTTAAATTTTTGTCTTGAAGGTGCTCAGTTTACTGGGGATTTTTGCAAGATTAGATAGTTTTAATAGAAGTAAAAATGATGCTCAGATTTGAGCATCATAGAAAATGCTTTGATCTGCTATCATTTTTTCTTAGTGGGGCAGTTTTTACCATTACCACCAGGTAGACAATCACAGGCTCTACCATCACCGTCACGATCTAGGCTTTTCCATCCTGCTTGACCTGACTTTTTGCGTGCTTCATACCAATTTTGTGCTTGCTGTTGAGTAGAAAAGTCTTTGCATTTTTTCGCTGCGGCAAAGGTTGTTGTAGCGGGTAGTATTATTAGCAGTGTAAGTAGGATGATTTTCATTGTGTTTCCAAAGAATAAAAGCAATAGATGTATATTTAAATTATTTTTTGGCTCTACGGAATAACGTGTGTAATTGATTAAGCTATGTTATATTCTTATTCAGGAATATCGTGTGGAATATAACAATGAATTATAACTTGTTCGGCAATGTTGGTACCGATAAAAACATAGAGTTACTTCATGGTGATTGCCTTGATTTAATGATCTCTATACCTGATAAGTCAGTTGATCTAATCCTTTGTGATTTACCATACGGTACCACTTGTTGTGCTTGGGACATTGTTATTCCTTTTGATCAGCTGTGGGGACATTACGAAAGAATTATCAAAGATGATGGAGCTATCGTTTTATTCTCTGCACAACCTTTCACAGCAGTACTTGCAAGTTCTAACTTAAAACTATTTCGCTATGAATGGATTTATGAAAAACCCGCAGCCACAGGTTTTTTAAACGCAAATAAACAACCTTTAAGAGCGCATGAGAACATTCTTGTTTTTTACAAGAAACAGCCAACATATAATCCTCAAAAAACATTTGGTCATCAAAAGAAAAAAGCTCGACGAAAAGATATAGGTAGTGAGGTTTATGGTAAAGCTTTAAAGATTCAAGATTATGAATCAACAGAGCGGTACCCAAGATCAATTCAAGTTTTCAATAGTGACAAGCAAAACAATGCTTTACACCCTACACAAAAGCCTGTTTCTATATGCGAATATTTAATAAACACATATACAAATCAGGGTGATTTAGTGCTTGATAATTGCATGGGTAGCGGTACCACTGGTGTAGCTTGCGTTAATACAAACAGAAGATTCATCGGCATTGAAAAGAATGCTGCATACTTTGAAATAGCTCAAAACCGCATATTAAACCTACTGCAGATGGATGTGGCCGTATGACTGACATCCTAGCTCTTTCAAATTGGGCCGTATTAAGTGTTGAGCATGGTAAAGAGTTAATTATCAAAGCTGAATACTTGGTACAGCCTGATTGCTGTTTAAAATGTGGCTCTGAGCACTTCTACAAACATGGCCCAAAGACCGTAGCTTACCGTGATGGTCCAGTGCGTGGCTCACCTGTCATTGTTCAGGCTGTATTGAAGCGATACCGTTGCAGAGATTGCGGTGGTACGTTCATTCAGCCTATTGATGGTATTGAGCCAAATACACGAATGACAGAGCGTTGCGTCGAGATTATTCAAAATGAATGCTTTACCGATACCTTTGTGAACATTGCAAAGCGTATAGGTTGTGATGATAAGACCATACGTTCCATAGCAAATGAGTACGTTAGCCGCCTAAATGAAGCGTATGAGCCTGATTTAAGTGGCTGGATCGGCATTGACGAAACCATGATTGATGGCAAGCAACGCTTTGTAGTTGTTAATGTTGAGCAGCGTCGATACATCGACATGTTTGATACACGCGATAAGGCTGCTGTTTCCAACTGGCTGCAACGCAACAGGAATGCACATATTGAAGGCTTTGTCATGGATATGTGGAAGCCCTACAAAGATGCTATTCGAGCTGTATTTCCAAATACACCGATCATTGTTGATAAGTTCCACGTTGTCCGCATGGCAAACCAAGCTATGGATGGCGTACGTATTCAATTATCAAAAGATCGCACGAAAGCGATTGGCAAAGACTGGATGCGTCGTAAATCCCTGCTTCGTATGCGTTATAAGGACCTTGATGAACATGGTCTGTATAACACTGATATGTGGCTTGCAAACGAACCACATGTAGCAATAGCGCATAATCTTAAAGAGCTGTTCTACTGTATCTATGACCAAGATAATCGGGCAGATGCAGAGCAAGTACTTAATGACTGGCTAGACATCATCCCACCAGAGATGAAGAAAACAGCCAAAGACTTCAAGCCGTTGGTTACAGCAGTTAAGAATTGGCGAGAGGAAATACTTGCATACTTCGACAAGCCATTAACAAATGGTTATACAGAAGCTATGAACGGTGTGGCCAAAGTAATTAATCGTCAAGGTCGAGGTTATAGTTTTGAGATGTTAAGAGCAAAACTATTGTTCAAAGATAACCATAGAGAGATTCTTGGCAATGTTGTCAAACATTCAGATTTCTTGTCTGAGGAAGAACTAATTGCATTAATAGAACAGTCTCATGTATGTCAGATTTGTTCAGCCAAGCCTATAGGTGAAATATCTGGTATAGGACTTGGCTACTGTAGTTCTTGTTTTGATAAATTGCTTAATGAGGAAGTAAATTCCACACAGAGTTAAGAAATTTAACCATGCTCTATGGAATAGACTTACACATCATATTCCGTAGAGCCTATTTTTTAATGCGTGCGACTTCTTCTACCGTAAGATGAAGTCCTCTTGAGTTTAATTTATTGAAAATAAAATATATAAGTTCATCAGCACTCAAATCATCAAGAGATTTATTAATATTTTTAAAACTTTGCTCTAAGCGATAAACAGCTTCAGCGTTAATTGATCGACCGCTCAATTTAGCAGCCTCTTCTACCTGTTGTTTCAATTCAGCGGGTACTCGTAGATTGAATTGCGGGTCAGTTCTAGCCATTGTGTAATATCAAAAGTTATCTGTAGGTTGTAAGAATATGTTAGTACGGTGCTTGACATCAATATTAGCACCGTATTAGCATTAGCACTGTAATATTACAGAGATTCGAAATGGCGAGAACCGATAAGCAAATGAATTTCCGCATGCCACATGAGAACGTGGATAAAGTAAAAATTCATGCAAAAAATGAAAAACGATCAGTAACGGCTCAGTTAAATCTGATTATAGAAGAATGGCTTGAAGCAAAAGAACGAAAAGAGAGTGCGAAAGCATGAAATCAACTTCGGTCAATTTGACCGAACAGCAGACAACAAAAAAGCGCACCCTGACCTGAGAAATCAAATGCGCTTTCGTGTTGTTTAACCCAAACCAATAGGATTAGAACTATGTCTAATTTAACACAAAATTTCTCAAGTCCAAACAACCAGCCCTTAGTCATTGGTGAATTTGCTATTCGCCAAGACGATGAAGGTAGATATTCACTTGCTGATTTGCATAAGGCGAGTGGTAATCTTGCTAAGCACAAACCTTCTAACTTTTTGCGTGTTGAACAAACACAGGAGTTGATTAAGGAAATTGAGCAATGCTCAGATATAAGCCTTTGTGAAAACAACCACTTCTCAAATATGAGAAGTGCTGTAAAAGTAATTAATGGTGGTAATAATCGTGGTACGTACGCGGTTAAGGAAATGGTTTACGCATACGCAATGTGGATCTCCGCAAAATTCCATTTAATGGTTATTCGTGCTTACGATGCTATGGTTATGCAATGGCAGATTAGCGATAGAAAATCCATTTCACCTGAGCAACAGGCTTTATTACATGAGATTGTAGATCGTCGATCTAAAGGTGAGCGTAAGATTTATGCTGAAATGTGGAGTCGCCATAATCGACACTTTAAAATCCCACGTTATGCGGAACTTTTAGCTATTCATTTTCCTGAAGCAGTGCATTATTTAGAAACAATGGAGCTTAAGGCTAAGATTGTTGAGCCAAAACAAGACTTGATTGCGGTAGATCGACACTACGATCAATCAGTGCAAGGGTTAGCTTGGCACATGCTTTGGGTTCGTGAGTGGTGGCGTGAGTTTGGTGAGGCTATTCGCACTATTAGCCCGCACATGGCTGGCGCGGTGCATGACCACTTTCAGGATGGTGCAATGTTTGCTTTTCATTTCATAGATAAAGACGAGTTGAAGAAGCAGCGTGATCGGATGGATTACTATCAATGGCATCTAAACCCCGCAGAACGCATGGCATTAGATTACAAGCGCAAATAAAACACAAACCTCCTTCGGGAGGTTTTTCTTTGCATAAGTGAATAATGAATAAAAGGCATTAAAAATAACAAAATGGCACATTGGTTTAATTGTGTCAGATGCAATGTCAAATAAGAAATTAAATGCCATCATCACGATTGGTGGTGAAGTTGCAGGCTCTTTACGCACTGCGATAGGAAGTACCACATCACAGCTCGGTAAAATTGGGTCTGAAATTCAGCGCGTTAAAAAACAGCAATCTATGCTAGGCGAATCTATTCGCACATTCGGAAGCATGGGTAAAAATGTTGATAATTTACGTGCACGGTACTCTGGTGTTACTGATGAATTGAAGCGCTTAACGCGTGCACAAGAAAAATTAACAAAAGTCGAAGCATCAAGAGTTGAAAATCAACAAAAGCTTCATGAGCTCACAAGTCAAATCGGATCTACTGTTGCAACTGCAGTTTCATTCGGTGCGCCTATTGTGATGGCTGCTAAGTTTGAAACAGCAATGCTTGGCATCGCAAAACAATTAGATGGTGCGCGGGATGAAAGCGGGAAGCTAACCAAAGACTTTTTTAATATGCAGAAAGAAGTTCAATTGCTTGGACGAGAACTACCAATTGCCACAAATGAAATCGCTCTTATGGTTGCTGAATCATTAAAAATGGGTGTGGCCAAAAAAGATGTAATTGAATTTACAAAAGTTGTTGCTGAGATGGGGACAGCATTTGAATTACCAGTTGATCAACTTGCTCAAGATATGGGTAAGATTGCTAATATGTATAAGATTCCAATAAAGAATATTGATGATTTAGCAGATACCATTAACTATCTTGATGATAATGCTATTGCATCTGGTAAAGATATTATTGATTTTATGCAACGCGTGGGTGGTACAGCGTCCATGGTTAAAATATCAGACAAGCATACAGCTGCCTTGGGTTCAACATTGCTTACACTTGGTGAAAAAGCTGAAACGTCATCAACAGCCATTAACGCTGTATTCTCAAAACTAGGCGCCGCTAATACTCAGTCAAAACCATTTAGAGAAATGGTCGAAGAATTAGGCTTGACGACTGGTCAATTGGGTCGTGGAATGCAAACTGATGCAATCGGCACTATTTTTGAAGTAATGGATAAGATCAAGAAGCTTCCTAAAATTGCTAAGGATGGTCAAACATCACAGATTGATGCTGTTGCAACTTTATTTGGTGCTGAACATTGGGATACATTCTCTAAATTAATGGAGAATAGGGCCGAGTTAGAAAAACAATTGCGCCTTTCTACAAGTAGCGATGCAAGTGGAAGTATGAGTCGAGAATTTAAGGCTCGAATGGAGACAACAGAGGCGCAGTGGCAAACATTTAAAAACCGAGGTTCGGAATTAGCTGTCAATATTGGAAGTGTTCTTTTACCTGCAGTAAATTCAATTATGGCAAGTGTTGGAAATGTCGTTTCTGTATTTGCAGATTGGTCTAAAGAGCACCCTAAGCTAACTAAATTTATAGTGACCACAGTTGTAGCGCTAGGTGCATTTAAAGTTGGCTTATTAGCGGCTCGTCTAGCAATCCTTGCTATTAAATCACCATTTTTATCTTTATCTAGTGAATTTGTAAAATTGTCTGCTTCTGGTGGTATTACAGGGAAAGTATTTACAGCTTTACTTAATCCAGTAGGTTTATTGAAATCCGCATTCGGTATGGTTGTTCCAATAGTTAAGCAGGTTGGTTTTATTCTTTTACGCACGCCGTGGGGGATAGCTGCTGCAGCAGCTGTCGCAGCAGGTGTTTTGATCTACAAATATTGGGATCGCATCAAAGCGTTCTTTAGTGGTTTTTGGACTGGATTAAAACAAGGACTTGAACCTGTAGTCGCATCATTCACTGATCTTTATAAATCGATGTCATGGCTAGAGCCAGTAATTCAAATGATTGGTAATGGTATTGGGATTGTCTATGACTGGTTTATGAAGCTTATAGCGCCAACAAAGGCCACGGATGAACAGTTAAGAAATGCTACAAGTGCGGGTGAATCCTTTGGCAAGATTGTTGGTGGAGCAATCAACATTGCTTTGGCACCTGCAAAAGCGCTTATGGGTGTACTTGAGTGGATTCATAAACATATTGGTGGGGTGATTGGTCAAGTCGCGGATCTGGCAAATAAGGCGCCCAGTGTTGGAAGTTTTTTTGGTTCGGTTAAAAGTACTTTTGGTTTTGGAGCATCCGAGCAGAAGAAGCCTCAAGCATCTCGCGCCGTGCCATATCGTACTGCTGGGCCAGCTCCTCAGATTCGTGGTGCAAATACTAAGAGTATTGCACCACAGCAACACATTACACAGTCTTTCACTGTGACCGCCGCACCAGGACAAAATCCAAATGAAATTGCCAATTTGGTGATGCAAAAACTGAAGAGTGCGAATGCCGTTGCCCAACGTGGCTCAATGATCGATGCGGGGTATGCACAATAATGGACGGTCAAATTTTTGGTACATTCCTCTCAATGATGAAGTTGGGAACATTTAGGTTTTGTATTTATACAGCTGCATATCAAGAACTGAATCGAACCACAAATTATAAGTGGGGAGAACAAGCGGTTTTTGGCGGTTGGGATAACTTACAGTATTTAGGACCGGGTGAAGATGCAATTTCATTAACAGGCGTAGTTTACCCTGAGTTTAAAGGTGGTACGGGGCAAATTGACGACCTAAGAGCATTGGCTGCAACAGGACAACCTCAATTACTTGTGAGTGGTACAGGTAGAATTTTAGGTTATTGGGTCATCAATAGCATTACAGAAGGCCAGACTAGGTTTGCTGCTTTTGGTGTTCCTCGCCGGCAAGAATTTACAGTGAATATGCGTAAATACTCTGATAGTCCTGAGCGCTTAGGTTTACTTGGCACACTAATGAATGCAATAGGTATATAAATGGCTCAATATTCAACGAAAGATGGTGATACTTTAGATGAAATCGCTTATCGCTATTATGGAAACACGAACAACAAAGTCGTGGAAAACATTATTGAAGCGAATTTTGGTATTACAGATTATCCAGCAATTTTACCTGCGGGTGTTTTGATTGAGCTGCCTGAAGTAACACAATCAACTGAAAAGCAGAAGGTGAAATTATGGGATTAAAACCTTGCTTCTCTGTCATTGCGAATGAAACTGATATCACCAGCATCATTTCAGATTTATACGAATATATCTCTATTACTGATGGCACAGGCTATGAATCAGATACTTGCGAAATATCTTTAATTGATGACCCTATTCGTCCTATTGAGTTACCCAAAAAAGGGGCTGAGTTAAGAATCTTTATGGGATACGACTTAGCAATGGTCGATATGGGGCTTTTTATTGTTAGTGAAGTTTCGTTGTCTGGACCACCTGAAAAAATGGTGATTCGTGGTCGTGCGGTACCACAACTTACAAGTAAAAATGGCATCACTTCATTAGCTTCCCAAAAAACAAGATCATGGCCAAAGGACACAACCATCTCTACTGTGGTGAGTAAAATTGCAAAAGAGCATGGCCTTGATTCGCTGGTAAGTGAAGCGGTAGCACAAATTAAGTTGCCACACTTTGATCAGTCGGATGAATCAGATTTAAACTTTTTACTACGTATTGCAAAACGCTATGATGCTGTTTGCAAACCCGCAGGCGGAAAACTGCTTTTTGTGAAACGTGGTGATATTGATTTACCGACTCTGACGTTAGCAAAAGAAGAAGTTAGCGACTGGGAAATGACATCAAGTACAAGTGATAGCGCGGGTACTGTGATTGCTTATTGGCATGATAAAAAGGGCGCTAAAAAGCATGAGGTGAAAGTTGGTGATGGTGAGCCAGTTAAAAGATTAAGACATACTTATCAAGATGAGAAAAGTGCATACGCAGCTGCCCAAGCATCACTTGATCAAGCGCGCCGTGATGAGGAAAAGTTAAGTTTAAATTTACCAGGTAATCCTCAAATTTCGGCAGAAATGCCAATAACACTTGTGAATTTTAGAGAGGGTATTGCTGGAGATTGGATTGTTGAGCAATGCGCGCATAATATTGATAAGAGCGTTGGTTTTAAAACATCTGTTAATAGTGTAAAAAGCTTAAAAGAGGAAGAATAGTCGTAGTTGGAGTGGATTTACAATCTTATTCCGTAGAGCCAAAAAATGTGGTTTACATAATTTCACGGCTTTTAACTTCGCGAGATTTAGAGTAATTATTTTTGATTTCATCGCAATAATCAGACCAGTGTTGCATCATTTTTCTACGTTTATCCAAATGTTTAGTTCGATTATAAGCGCGACCATGCATATCTTTAACTTTGTGCGCAAGCTGTTGTTCAATAATCTCAATAGGGTAGCCCAAGACTTCTTCAAGTATTGTTCGAGCGGATGCGCGAAAACCATGTCCACATACCTGCTCAGATGTATAACCCATTCTCCTGAGCGCTTGGTTAATGGTATTTTCAGACATTGGCTTTAACTGCGTGGTAATCGCAGGGAAAACAAATTCACTGCATCTTGTGATGGGTTGCAGATCAATTAGCGCCTCAACAACTTGTTTAGATAGTGGGACAATATGCTGAACACCAGTTTTACTGCGAGTCTTTGGTGGTGTGTAGGCCCAAGTGCCTAGATCTAAATCTATATCAGACCATTTTGCATGACGTAATTCACCCGGACGAACAAATACGAGAGGTGCGATTCTTATCGCAGTCTTTGTAATAAAAGTTCCTTCGTAGAAATCGATATCATAAAGCAACTGAGCAAAGTCAAACACTTCTGTAAGCGCGGATAAATGCTTTACCTGAGGTGCTTTCAATGCGCCTCTTAGGTCTTGAGTAACATCACGCTCACAACGACCAGTGGCAACTCCATATCTAAAGATTTGACCGCATTTTACTTTTACTTTTTTTGCGGTTTCGAGCTTGTCTTGTTTTTCATAGAAACGGCAAATATTAAGCACCTCAACAGGTGTAATTTTATCGATCGGTTTTTTACCGATATATGAGTTAATAACTTCAAGCAGACGAGCTTGACCTTTAATCGTAGACTCAGCCAAATTTTGTTTAGAAACCCATTCTGCAGCAACACCCGCAAAGGTATTTTTCTCAGACAAAATGTGTTCTTGAATGATGCGCTTTTTCTCTTCATGCGGATCGATGTCTTGTGCTATGAGAGAGCGTGCATCTTCACGTTTCTGTCTTGCTTCAGCAAGGCTTACCTCAGGATATGGCCCAAAACTTAAAGTATTTCTTTTTTTAGTGAATGGTCTGGAATAATCAAAACGCCAAAATTTCTGTTGGTTCTTGTCAATATAAAGATACAAGCCATAGCCATCCGATAGTTTGGCTGGCTTGCCTTCTGATTTAGCTCTTTTTATCTTTGCATCGGTAAGTGGCACAACGGTTTTAGGCATTTTTGCGGTATCACTTTTGCGGTATTTTCACTCATACCGTAAAAGATACCGTGAAAAATACTGTGTTATGGTGGACTATCATGGACTATTAAACGATATAAAACCCGCCAGATCAATTGATTTCACTATGCTTTATGGACTATGGTGGCCGACCATAGAACTTAAAGTGGTGCGCTCTGCGGGACTCGAACCCACGTCGGTCGCTTAGGAGGCAACTGCTCTATCCAGTTAAGCTAAGAGCGCAAAAGTGCGGTTAATGTAGCTGATTTTACTCAAAAAAAATAGTTATTGCCGAAACAATAACTATTTAAAAATGAATATTTTATGCTTTTCTATACAGAATTTTGTATAGAACGAACATTAATACGATCCAGATTGGAATCATGATCACAGCGCCGCTTAAACCTTGAGTCCACATGATGTAAAGCACTACAGCAATAAATGCAAGAACAAGGTAGTTACTGAAAGGCGACCAAAGTGCAGGAAATAATGGTTTTTTCGCTTCGCTTTTCATGGCCTTCATAAATTGAAGATGAGTTAAGCTGATCATGGCCCAGTTCAATACCAAAGCACCAACAACAATATAAATTAAGTTGCTGAGAGCATCTTCTGGCGCAAAATAATTCAACAGTACACAACCGAAAATGAGCAATGCTGAAAACAAGACTGCTGGAATTGGTACGCCTTGCTTATTGGTTTTACTGAATATTTTAGGTGCATTACCTTGCTGTGCTAAACCAAACAGCATGCGGCTGTTAGCATACATACCGCTGTTATATACAGAAAGTGCTGCAGTCAAGATAATAAAGTTCAGTAAATGCGCAGCCCAACCGATACCTAATTGACTGAAGATCATTACAAATGGGCTCTTATCTAAGCCACCAAGTTGCAAATCATTCCAAGGTACAAGCGATAACAAAATGGTCAATGAACCCACATAGAAAATGAGGATACGGAATACCACTTGGTTGATTGCTTTAGGAATTGATTTTTGTGGATTATCAGCTTCTGCTGCAGCCATACCAATCAATTCAATACCGCCAAAGGCAAACATGAGGAAGGCAAGCATATAGAAGAGACCTTCAACGCCATGTGGGAAGAAACCGCCATGTGACCAAAGGTTGCTAAATGAAGCCGTGGAATCTGCACCTGCCGTGGCCAAAAGATAAAGACCAAATACAATCATGGCGACGACGGCCGTGACTTTGATAATAGCTAGCCAGAACTCTGATTCACCGTAAAACTTCACATTACCTAAATTGACTAAGGTAATGATAACAAAGAAGGTTAAAACAGATGCCCATGCAGGAATATGAGGCCACCAGTAGTTGATATACTTCGCAACAGCGGTAAGTTCGGTCATGGCTACTAGAACATATAGAATCCAGTAGTTCCAGCCAGCCAAAAAGCCTGCAAATTTGCCCCAGTATTTGTTTGCAAAATGACTAAAAGAACCGGCTACAGGTTCTTCAACGATCATTTCCCCGAGTTGACGCATGATTAGAAATGCAATTAAACCGCCAATTGCATAGCCCAAAATAATGGATGGGCCAGCAGATTCAATCACATGTGCGGAACCTAAAAATAAGCCAGTACCAATTGCGCCGCCCATGGCAATCAATTGAATATGACGGTTCTTTAAGCCACGCTGAAGTTGAGACGACTCTTTATTCAAGTTATTTCAGCCCGACAATGGATAAGTGTTTCCGATTGTAATAGATCGCGAAGAAATCGCATAGTAGCTCAAAATTCATGAAAAAAAGTTATTATTCATATGAAAAATAATGTGTAATGAATTGTAAATAAAAAACATATGAATCAATATATTAATTTTATTTAAATTATCAAATTGGGAATTTTATTTGGAAACCGGACGTTCACAAATGATGTTTTTTTAGACTTAAGTCTGTATTTTACGTAGGCATAGGGAAAAAAGGTATGATGATCCTAAGTTAAATCAGATCTTTTGACTTAACACAATGATAAATATGAAGGATTCAATAAAAATGAGTTTTGCACCGCAAATCAAAATTCCAGCAACGTATATGCGTGGAGGGACCAGTAAGGGCGTATTCTTTAAATTAGATGATCTCCCAGAAGCTGCGCAACAGGCTGGACGCGTTCGAGATCAGTTATTGCTCCGTGTAATTGGTAGCCCCGATCCTTATGCAAAGCAGATTGATGGTATGGGTGGTGCAACATCGAGTACCAGTAAAACGGTGATTTTAGCGAAGAGCCAACAGCCCGAACATGATGTCGACTATTTATTTGGGCAAGTGTCGATTGATCAGCCTTTTGTCGACTGGAGCGGAAACTGTGGCAACTTAACGGCTGCTGTAGGCTCATTTGCGATTTCAAATGGTTTGGTCGATGCTGCACGTATTCCAGAAAATGGCATCTGCACAGTCCGCATTTGGCAGGTGAATATTCAAAAAACCATTATTGCACACGTACCTATTACGCAGGGGCAAGTTCAAGAAACAGGTGATTTTGAACTTGATGGCGTGACGTTCCCAGCTGCAGAAGTGCAAATTGAATTTTTAGATCCAGCCGATGATGGTGAAGATGGTGGTGCAATGTTCCCAACAGGGAATCTGGTTGACACTTTAGAGGTTCCAGAGATTGGTCGCTTTCAAGCAACGTTTATCAATGCAGGTATTCCGACCATTTTCTTAAAAGCAGAAGACATTGGCTACACGGGGAGTGAATTACAAGACGCAATTAATGGCGATGCCAAAGCTTTAGCGCGTTTTGAAACCATTCGTGCCTATGGTGCAAAACAGATGGGGCTGATTCAAGACATTTCTGAAGCTGCCAGTCGTCAACACACGCCTAAAATTGCTTTTGTTTCTAAGCCAAAACAATATGTCTCGTCGAGTGGTAAAACCATTACAGAGCAAGACACCGATTTATTGGTTCGTGCACTTTCTATGGGTAAATTACACCATGCGATGATGGGGACAGCAGCTGTTGCCATTGGTACCGCAGCAGCGATACCAGGAACCTTGGTCAATTTGGCCGCGGGTGGTGGAGCACGTGAAGCAGTTCGTTTTGGCCATCCTTCAGGTACCTTACGTGTCGGAGCGCAAGCGATACAAGAAAAGGGTCAGTGGGTAGTGAAAAAAGCTGTCATGAGCCGTAGTGCTCGTGTGCTGATGGAAGGTTGGGTGCGTATTCCCGCTGAAAGCTTGGATTAACACGATGTAAAAAGCCTCTCTCTGTAGAGGCTTTTTTATGTCAACTCTAGGCCTGTGATAAGCATGCTAAAAATAACCAAGAGCATGAGTGGTGACTTTTAGGGCTTGATTGCTTGAGTAATGATTGCTTGAAATAGTAGAAAAGTCATTCTTATCACCTCGTCTGCAAAAATTAATAGAATACTGCGCCTTGTTTGTACTTTCGGCATAGAGAAAGCGGGCAGAAAGCAGTATCATGCCAACAGATCACTTCAAATGATCGACTCAGTCAAACTGAGCACCAGATTAATTTATCCTATTGTTATTCGAGGCGAATGTGTCAGCACTAACCGACGTATCAGCAAATGCACTCCAACAGGCTCAACAACGTATTCACGATGATTTATTGACTGCACTTGATGCTTTTTCAATTCCGGAACCGTTAAAGAGTGCTGTGCATCATGCGGTCATGTTAGGTGGAAAACGTGTGCGTCCTGCGCTGTGCTATGCCACGGCACATTTAAATCCAAACAATAATGCAGCTGCCGTGCGCCGCGCCGCTGTAGCTGTGGAACTGATTCATTGTTATTCCTTGGCACATGATGATTTGCCGTGTATGGACAATGATCTTTTGCGTCGTGGTCAGCCGACCTGTCATGTGGCTTATGGTGAAGATACGGCTTTGCTTGCGGGCGATATCTTACAGTCCATGGCATTTGAAATTTTAGGTAGCCGTCTGTTTGATGCTGGCCCAGTGGTTGATCAAGGTATTGTACTGAAGCAGATGCAAATTTTAGCGACAGCGAGCTCTAAAATGGTGTGTGGCCAAGTCCTTGACCTGCAAGCCGAAGGTAAACGTGTCGATCAGACTGCACTTGAAAATATCCATCGAAATAAAACGGGTGCATTGATTTCTGCTGCGGTGATGATGGCCGCAGTGACTGTATTTGATGGTTGCGATCAAGCGATTCCAAAGTTACGCGAATATGCGCAGGCAATTGGTTTGGCTTTTCAGGTGCAAGACGATATTTTAGATATCATTTCAAATACAGATGTCCTGGGTAAAACTGCAGGGAAGGATGAGCAAGTCGAAAAATCGACTTATCCAGCTTTGATGGGACTTGAGGCTGCACAAGACTATGCCAAGACTTTGCATGATCAAGCCTTTGCTGCTTTGGCTTATTTCCCAACGGATGCGGCAGCAGAACTTAATCAGATTTCACAGTTTTTATTGGCTCGTCAAAGCTAAGTTTTAGTGTTTATATTAAAAAAGAGGACCTAGCGTGTCCTCTTTTTTTTAATGCTTGTTTCTTAGAGGCTTGAGTTTTTCCTCAACCAAAATAGTGAGGACAGCTCGAAAGATGTCCTCATTCAATGAAACTAAGCATTAGTTAGATGTCTTTACGTCCCATAACACCACGGATGGTACTTAAAATATCGGCTGGCAACACCACTGTTTTAGCATTGTTCGATTTAGACATGTCTTGCATCGCTTTGACATATTGTTCACCCAATAAGTAAGCCACAGGAATTTCCTTGTCACCTACAGCCGAAGTGACCATTTCAATGGCACGCTGAGAAGACTCTGCTAAGACCACTTGTGCTTCTGCGTCACGACGAGACGCTTCTAAACGGCCATCTGCCTCTAAAATCGCTGCTTGTTTTTCACCGTCTGCTTTGGTCACGGTCGCACGACGTTGACGCTCAGCCGCCGCTTGAGCTTCCATTGCTGCTTGCATGGTTGAAGAGGGTTGAATGTCTTGGATTTCAACGGTTTTTAGAGTAATGCCCCAGTCTGAAATATCATCAGAAATGGCGGCTTTAAGTTTGGCTTTAATGTGATCACGAGATGATAGTGCATCATCGAGATCCATTTCACCAACGATTGAACGCAGTGACGTTTGCACTAAGTTTTGAATGGCCCATGTATAGTTTTCAATTCCATAAACGGCATTTACAGGCGTGGTGATATTGATGTAGGCCACTGCATTCATAAGCAAAACGGCATTATCGCGGGTAATCACTTCTTGAGAGGGAATGTCTAATACAATGTCTTTGGTCGTCACTTTATAAGCCACTTCATCGACATAAGGAATCACAAAGTTGAGACCTGGATTCAACGTGGTATGGTATTTACCCAGACGTTGCACGATCCATTTATAACCTTGTGGAACAATACGGACACCTTTAAAAATGGTGACAGCGGCAAAAGCTAAAATTGCTAAAACGACAATAAATCCACCAGACATATGCTTAACTCACTTTTATCTATTTTCGTTGGTTGAGAGATGTGCTTTGACCATTAAATCATTGCCCAGTATTTCAACGACACGCACTCGGTCGCCGACGTGGACTTTATCTAAAGTACGACAGTTCCATTCATCTGAACCGAGTACTGGAATGGGGAAACGAACGCGAATGTGTTCACTTTCAGGACTCGCTTGAATCACCATGCCAATTTGACCGATGGTTGCTTCGCGAGACAGTCCTGCTTTGGTTTTGTCAGTCGAAAGCGGTTTAATAAATTTAAACCAAAGTAAAGTGCATAAAATCGACAAAATAATCCACGTCACAAACTGCGTGGTAACACCCATCATGGGGAACATCCAGTACAAAATACCGACCATAATGGCCGCAATACCGAACCACAATGCGGCAAAAGCAGGCAGAATCAGCTCTGATAACATTAACAGAACGCCCAATACAAACCAGTGCCAAGGTTCAAAAGCAAATTCCATACATCTACTCATATATTCGTTATAGGGATATAGATGCAGAAGCATCTATATCAATTTAGCAGATGAATAAGTCTTTGAATATTAAAAATCAAATTTTTTAGAATTTGGCTTTGGGCGCAGGTTTAAAAGCAGCTGGGGTCTTTTTAAAATCGCCTATGGCTTTTTCGATCGATTTAATTTTGAGCTGCGCGGCTTTTTCACCTTCTAAAATAGATTGATTGCTGGCTTTTAAGTCTAAAGTACCTAGGTGGCCAACTTTGGGTTGAATCACTACAGTTGCTTGGCTTAGCTCTTCATTGATGCTTTGCTGCCCCATAATATTAATGGTCTGATCGAGCAAACCCCACATATTCAGTGGCTTGTTTCCAACGGGACGGGCTGAAATATCAACCGCAATTACAATATCCGCGCCCATGTCCTTGGCTGTTTTGACTGGAATTGGGCTGACCAGACCGCCATCGACATATTTGGTTCCACCAATCACCGCAGGGACAAAAACGTTCGGAATACTACAGGATGCTCGAACAGCTTGGCCCGCATTGCCTTTAATAAAGTCGGCTTTTCGTCCTGTATCCAGACGGGTAGCGACTGCAGCGAAGCGGATAGGGAACTGTTGAATCGGTTTGTTGCCGACATGTTTGTTGACATAGTCTTGCAGCTTTTGACCTTGAACAAACCCTTGGGAGTTGAGGGTTAAGTCTCGAATGTCCGATTCTTTTAAGGTCAAGGCAATTTGCTGAAGTTGGAAAGGCGTTTTACCACTGGCATAGATACTGCCCACAAAACTTCCCGCACTGGTTCCCGTAACAATTTTAGGTTTAATACCATGTGACTCTAAAACTTTAAGTACCCCAATGTGTGCAAAACCTTTGGCACCGCCACCGCCGAGTGCAATCGCAATCACAGGTTCACGAGCTTGAATGGGAGTTGTTGTTGGTGTTTTCTTTGATGCAAGATCACATCCTGCCATAGTCAGTGTGAGTGCACCAATCAGAGATAAACGAGCAAAATTCATGGTCAAAAATACTAAAACGCAAAACAAATAATGCTGCACATCTCAGCAGATTCGACCTTGATTTACTAGCTATTTTTTAAGCGTTTTTGTAAAGGCTTGACCAACCATTTTGGGTTTTTCGCTGAAAATTTGCCGATATACAGATCTAAAATATGCTCTAGGTCTTGCTCAAAATACCCTGTGGGATGAAACACGCCCAAGCAGTAGATAGTTTTTTGCGCATAGTCAAAGGAAAACATCACAATTGGAATCTGTGCACCATACGCAATGCGATAAAAGCCACTACGGATGGCTTCGGCTTGCTTACGTGTGCCTTCAGGCGCCATACCGACCCAAATTTTTTCTTTGCTGTGAATAATATCGATAATATTTTGGGTTAACCCTTGAGCATGGGTACGATTGACTGGAATGACGCCAATCCACTCAAGTAACGGTTTCAGTGGGGTATGAAACAAACTGTTCTTGCCAAAAATGGTGATTTGCAGGCCTAAGCCCAATAGAGCCGTAAAGCCATGCCATGCATCGATATTTGAGGTATGCGGTGAAATAATTGCTACCGCTTTAGGTAGATTGGGAAATTTGCCAACAAAGCGCCAACCTTGCGCCAAATAAAGCTGCTTAAAAATAGCGCGAGTGAATGCAGATGAGTTACGACTTGGAACTTGATCTGGTAGCTCTGGAAAATATTGGTTCATTGTTATTATACTCAATCGACCAAGATGTATATGATCTCATCATAAGCACTGATCGGCTTGAATTCATTGGCAAAAAAAGTGAAGGGATAGCGATCTCAGATGAACATTTTGACCAATCCATGTATATAGGAACAGCATGCTACAGACTCGCAATGTATATATTTTGCTGTTTTCATTGTATTGGGCGCAGGGCTTACCTGTTGGGTTTATGACCCATGCCTTGCCTGTCATTTTAAGAGCACAGGGTGTGTCATTGGCACAGATTGGGGGCTTCGGACTGCTGATGTTGCCGTGGTCGATCAAAGTGTTTTGGGCACCAGTATTAGATCGTTTTGGAATCACCCGTTTTGGCCACTATCGGAGTTGGATTATTCCATTGCAGTTCCTTACGGTGCTGGTGCTGATCGGACTGTCTTTCCTCCCGATTGATGGATTAAATCAACCTATTTATTTATGGGCTTTCTTTGTGGCCCTCCTGAGTATGAATTTGCTAGGGGCAACGCAAGATATTGCAACCGATGGATTGGCGGTCAATATTCTAAAAGGGGAACAACAGCACTGGGGCAATACCTTTCAGGTGATTGGATCGCGTCTGGGTTTTATTGTCGGTGGTGGGGCAATCTTGTGGGCATTAGATTGGCTGAGCTGGCAGAGCACTTTTTTGATGCTGGCGGCAATCGTCTTTATAAACACGTTGCCGATTTTAATTTATTCAGAGCCAAAGCATCGAGAGGTTCCAGCAGCTCAGATCACACCTTTCAATCTCCAACAGATCAAAAACTATTTGGCTTATTTTGTCCAGAGTCCCGTACTCGCAGCATGGTTAGCAGTGCTGTTGAGCTTTAAAATTGCTGATGGTTTAGCAGGGCCACTTTTAAAACCTTTAATGGTCGATTTGGGGCTGAGTTTTTCTCAGATAGGGCTTTATGTCACCATGCTAGGTGCATGTGCCGCCTTAATAGGTGCAGGACTTGCGGGCTATAGTTTGAAGTTGATTCGCCGTGCCACGGCTTTAGTGCTGTATTCAGTGCTTAAAATATTCAGTCTGGCGGCTTATACATGGTTAGCCTTTCAATATGAAAACCAGCACAGTATTCAGCCGTGGCTGATTTATCTGATTAATGCCTTTGAAGATATGACCTCATCGATGCTGTTGGTGGTCATGCTTACCCTAGTAATGCAATACAGTCGTAAACATCTGGCAGGCACGGACTTTACTTTTCAAGTGGCGCTGATGGCCACTGTCAGTGGTGGTTTGTATAGTGTGAGCGGTCTACTGGGAGATTGGCTCGGCTATTTTAATTATCTGTGTATGATTGTGGTCATTGCGATGTTGAGCCTGTGGTTTATCTTCAAATGGCGTGGCATTGCGATGCATTCAGACCTTTCATAATTCATTCATAAATAAATCATAAAAAGTGCTAAATAGTAATGTAAACAATTAAAAAATATAACTAAATAATTTTTTAATTGTTCTGTCATATATGTCTGAACGGTAATATTTGTAACAAATTTACCGTAGGATATTTTGATAATGAAAACACAAATTGCAGCCGCAATCGCTTTAAGTTTAGTGGCAGGGGTAACATTCGCAGCACCTACTTTTTATGGTGAAATTGATGTCACGGCCGATTATTTACCTGAAGACAATGCTTCGCCAAATAAAGACCGCGATGTGGTCGAGTTGAATTCTAACAACTCCTTTTTGGGGTTAAAAGGCGAAGAGAAGCTGACAGATCGCTTAAATGCACTATACCAAGCTGAATTTACCTTCTACGTGGACAATGGCGGTAGCACGGATACTTTCGTTCCGCGTAATTTACTCGTTGGCTTACAAGACCAGAAATTGGGTACATTGAAAGTCGGTAAAATTGATACCCCCGTTAAACAACTGTCTTCAGTGGTAGATACCTTTAATAACTATGTGTCCAACAAAGCCGATGTGGCGGGGATTTTCACGGGTGAAAACCGAGTCAATAACGTGCTAGTCTATGAAACACCTGCTTGGGGAGTGGGCGCAGGTAAACTGAAAGCTGCGGCACTGTTAGCAACAGGTGAAGCTGGTGGTATTGAAAAATCTAAAGGCGGGGCAAAAGTTGCAGGGCGTGGTCTGGGCGATGCTTGGTCAGCATCAGTAGTCTATGACAGTAAAAAGTTTGTTGCAGGGATTGGTTATGATAAGGCCATTCCGTCAACCTTTGCAGGACGTGGCACTTTAAATGCTTCAGCGGCTGAAGTGACTGGCGGGGTTGCAGGCAGTGCTTTTGCAGCAGCAGATACCTTACGCGCGATTGGTCGAGTAAATCTCAATAATGGTTTGGCGCTGAAAGCCTTATATCAAACTTCTGAAGTGGCGGATGTACAAGGCAATGATGCTGCCGCAGCTGCCATAGACGATGCACAAGGCTGGTTGGTTGGGGCTGAATATAACTTACCGACTGCCAAAGCTTGGACAGTGAAAGCGCAATACAGTCAAAACTCAACCAGCTTTAAAACATCTAAAGATGACTTTGATGCACAGCAGTTTATTGCAGGTGCTGATTATGCCTTTACTAAGCAAGTTAAAGCTTATGGTTACGCAGGGATATTGACACTTGAACAAGCATCATTTGAAACCAAACAACCTGTAGTAGGCACGGGAATTGAATACAAATTTTAATGTTTAAGTGATAGAAAGGGCAAAGTCTCTAAAGATTAATGCGAATGAGTTAAGGAGTTTTATAGAAACTCCTTAACTTTTTGTCGCTTACGATGGAATCTTCGTATTTTAAAATTCAATATTTGGAGCTCGTCCGTTCTTTTGCGTAGCCAAAAGAACCAAAAACATTTGTCTTCCGAAAAACCTTTTCCTTTTCTGCATTTAAATGATCATTTTGCAAAAACATTCCTTTTAAATGGACATGCAGGTTGCGGATGACGTTTCCGCGTATCAAATAATATTGGGCGGCTCAAAAAGGGCATCTGATTGCTTAACTGATCGGTATGACTTTATATATTCGGCCACAGCGCCTTTTTTATTTAAGCGAGTTTTAAGTTTAGAAAACTACATTGGGGCATCCGCTCAGCAAGACATGATTTAAAATGTTCAATTTGCAGTCTATATTTAAAGAAGTTTCACTTTCGCGCTTTAACGTATATTTGGCGCTGTGGTTAGCCGTGGTTTTAAACGTGATGTTCTATAAGCAAGTTCAGTTGCTTACACCGTATCACGGTTTCAAAGCTTATGCCTTTATCGGCGCTACTGTTTTGGTGGTGTTGGCTTTTTATCATTTGGTTTTTCAGCTGTTACAGTGGCGACCGATGGCTAAAGGGTTGGCTGCGTTATTGATCATCATTGGTGGAATGAGTGCCTATTTTGTCAACAGTTTAGGCGTTTCGATCACACCAGATCAAATTCAAAACATGATGCAAACCGATGGCAATGAAGTGCGCGACTTGTTGTCATGGCGTCTTGTGCTGTGGATTGGGGCGATGGTAGTACTACCTTTAGTCGTTTTATTTAAGGTTAAAATCCGCCGTGATCCTTTTAAAACCGTGTTATTGCACAAGCTGTTCGGTAGTGCAGTTTCTATCTTGCTGATTGCAGGCATGTTGTTTATTTTCTTTGTCGATTATGCCGCGATTTTCCGTGAGCATCGTGATCTCAAAGGGATGATTTCACCGCAAAATGCGATTAGTTCAACGCTGTCATATTATAAAAAAAATCGACCACAGCAGCATTTACCGTTGGTGACTTATGGTGAAGATGCCCATTTGGTGAAGCAAGTCGGACAGCAAAACTTGCCGAAATTGATGGTTTTGGTGGTCGGTGAAACGGCACGTGCAGAAAGTTTTTCTTTAAATGGCTATGCGAAAAAGACCAACCCTGAGCTGGAAAAACTCAATGTCATCAACTTTAATCAAGTCAGTTCTTGCGGGACAGCCACTGCGGTTTCTGTGCCTTGTATGTTTTCAGGCATGCCACGTGAAAACTATGATGCACAGTTAGCGCACCACCGTGAAGGTTTATTAGATCTTGCACAGCGTGCTGGTTACAAAGTGACATGGATTGACAATAACTCTGGCTGTAAAGGCGTTTGTGATCGGGTTGAGCAGTATAAAATTCCAGAACCGATACAGAAAAAATGGTGTTCAGCCGATGGTGAATGTACCGATGAAATTTTGGTGGATAGCTTAAAAGCGTATATGGCTGGTATTGCGGCTGATGATAAAACGCCACGTTTAGTTGTGTTACACCAAATGGGCAGTCATGGACCAGCTTACTATAAGCGTTCAACGCCTAAGTTTCAGCCTTTCCAACCGATGTGCGAAACCAATGCCATTCAAGCCTGCACACCTGAACAGCTGAAAAATAGTTATGACAACTCCATTGTTTATACCGACCATGTGTTGAGTCAACTGATTGGTGTATTGAAGCAAAACTCAAACTTTGAAACAGGTTTTTGGTATTTATCTGACCATGGTGAGTCGACTGGTGAGCACGGTCTGTATTTACATGGTTCACCTTATGCTATTGCACCGAGTCAACAGACCCACGTACCGATGCTGATGTGGTTTTCAGAAACATGGCAAAAGCAGAATCCGCAACAAATCGCTTGCTTAGGGCAACAAAAAAGCCAAGAATTAAGCCAAGATCATTTGTTCCCAAGCTTACTGAGTTTACTTGGGGTAAAAAGTACGGTGATTGATTCAAAAAATAATATGTTAGAACACTGTACTGCGACCAAAGCGAGCGCTTAGACCATGTCAAAAATATTGATTATTGAAGATGATTTTATGATTGCAGAGTCCACACAAACGCTGCTGCGTTATCAGCAGTTTGATGTGGTATGGGTCAACAATGGTTTTGATGGTTTAAAGCAATTACAACAATATCCATTTGATGTGGTGTTGTTGGATTTGGGCCTGCCGATGATGGATGGGATGCAGGTCCTAAAAAATATTCGCTCGCTTTATCCGACTTTGCCTGTGCTGATTATTTCGGCACGAGATCAGTTACAAAACCGAGTCGATGGTTTAAACCAAGGCGCGGATGATTACTTAATTAAGCCTTATGAGTTTGATGAGTTACTGGCACGTATTCATGCACTATTACGTCGTAGTGGCGCGTTAAAACAGCAAAAGCAAAGCCAGACTTTGAGTTATGCAGGTCTAGAGTTAGATGAAGATTTGCACTTAGCCAAGTACAAAGGGCAGACCATTGATTTATCGAACCGAGAATGGGCTATTTTAATTCCTCTGGTCAGTCATCCCAATAAAATTTTTTCCAAAACTAATTTGGAAGAAAAGCTCTATGACCTTGACTCGGAAATTAACAGCAATACCATTGAAGTTTATATTCACCATTTGCGTGCCAAACTTGGCAAAGACTTTATCCGTACCATTCGAGGTTTAGGCTATCGTTTGGGGCAGGTTGAAGCATAAAATGGCGAAGTCGACTCCTGTTTCCTTAAAGCGTCAACTGATTACCTATACCTCTTTATTTAGTATTGTGATGGGCTGTTTGTTGGTGATTGCAGCATATCGCATTGCACTTGAAGAGACCAATGAGATACTCGATGCACAAATGCGTAATTTGGCTGAGCGTGTTGCAGCGCATGATCCCGCTCCAATTAAGAGCGAGTTTGAAGCGGACAGACACTATCACGAAGAAGATTTATTTGTAGATGTCTGGTCGTATGGACTGCCTGAACAACGGCAACATGAGTTTGATTTATTAATACAACCTGTTAAAAAAGCTGGATTTTATACCCATCACACAGCACAAGGCTTATGGAATACCTATGTGCTGCCAACAGAGAAGTACCAGATTCAAGTCAGCCAGCAGCGCAGTGTAAGACAAAAACTGGCTTTAGAGCTGGCGGCCAATATGTTGATTCCATATTTACTGTTTATGCCTTTGGCTTTATGGGGACTGAGTTGGATTATTGGGCGTAGTCTAAAACCCTTAGATGAGTTTAAAGCGGAACTTGCACAGCGTGAACCCTATGAACTAAGTGAGATTCGGCCCGATGGTTATCCACTGGAAATTCTTCCGACCATTAATGAAATGAATCGTTTATTTGAACGAATTTCGCTGTCGCAACAAGAACAAAAGCAATTCATTGCCGATGCTGCGCATGAGCTCAGAACCCCCATTACAGCACTGAATTTGCAAATGAAAATTTTGCTGCATGAATTTCCTGAACACCAAGCCTTAAAAAACCTAAGTTTAGGCTTAATTCGGACTCAACATTTGGTGTCACAACTGCTCAATTTGGCAAAACAGGATGCTTCTGTACCGAGTTTAGAACCTACACAAAGACTAGGGCTAAGTGATGTAGCGGTTGAATGTATGGAGCAACTGATGGAGCTGGCGCTAGCGAAAAACATTGATTTGGGCTTAGAACAGCATGAAGCACTTTGGATAGAAACTCAAAGTTCAGCCTTACATTCGATTGTTTATAATCTCTTGGATAATGCGATTAAATATACCCCTGAACAGGGCGTGATTAATGTCTCTATTTATCAGCAAGATCAACAAGCGATTGTTCAAATTGAAGACAGTGGGCCGGGCATTGCACCAGAACTTTATGATCATATCTTAAAGCGCTTCTATCGCGTACATCATCATCTGGAAGTCGGCAGTGGACTGGGCTTATCCATTGTCGATAAAGCCGCGGAAAAAATTGGCGCCAAACTGCACTTTGGACAAAGTACAGGATTGGGCGGCTTACAAGTTCAAGTGATCTTTAAGCTGTAGTTTCGGCTTGAGTTGGGCTGGACAGTGTAAATTGCTTATAACACAGCGCATATGCCAGTACATTGACCAGCCAAATCACCCATGCCGTCCATAAATTGTGACTGAGGAAATGTGCACCCCGCATCATTTGCGCCCAACCCATTACAAAGCCTAGAACTAGGGCAGCAAGCAAATAAAACCACGCCCGTTTGGGTTCATTTAGACGGTATACGAAATATCCCACAAAGAGCGCAAAACCTGTCGCAGCATGTCCTCCAGGAAAACAATGTCCTGCGCTGGCGGATAAGTCCCAAAAGAAATCATGTGTCGTGGCTAGAGTCATGTCCCATGGACAGGCATGTGCGGATTGTGATTTTAAAATCCCAATGAGACTGGTACTGATGAGTACTAAACCAATGAAATAGCCATTTTGCCAACGCTGGGGTTTTAACGCAGCCCATTTATATGAAGCGAGCCATTTCAGCAAATAAATCACATACACCGCGATGATGATGTCTTTGACATAACGGTGATTCAGTTCTGCTAAGGCCCAGTCGCGCTTTAGTGGAAAATGACCTGTTTGATCCATAAAAGGGTGAATCAGTTGTAAGTCGATGGTGCCCGCCACAGGGAAGAGCAGCCACAATACGGCAAAACCTAGCGTCAAAATAAAAAACTGAAGGATGAAAAAACGTTGCTGATCCGACACAAGTGAGGCCATGTTCTGAAAATAAGCGCTATTCCAACAGCGTCAGCTTAAACGAGGCTTAACATAAACGCTGTTTCATCTGCTTTAGCATTATCTATGCTTTGGTTATCGCTTTAAGGCGAATAAAAAGTGCCAGTTCAGTGTTACATTTGCTCTAAATACATGAGGTTTAAACATGTCGATACATGCTGTTCTATTTGATTTGGATAATACTTTGACGCATCGTGGACGAAGTGTTGCGGTTTTTAGTCAAGGCCTTGCCGACTATTATCAAAGCCAACTTAACTGCGTTGATGTGGAGCAGATTGAGTCGATTGTGAATCGGATTGATAATGGTGGTTATCCCTTAAAAAAGTATTTAACCCATCCCAGTATCGGTGCTTCTGTGGCTTATGCGTTGCTAAAAGAATTAAACTGGCAGGTGGCTCCGCATTTAGAAGAGTTAAGCAATTTCTGGTTTGAACAGTTTGGTTGCAGCGCTGTGGCAATGCCTGAGGCTGAGCAAACACTGACCCATCTAAAGCAAGCAGGATATAAACTCGCCATTATTTCAAATGGCGGTCATTCCACACGGCTGTCTATATTAAATGGCTTGGGCTTTCAGCATTATTTTGATGTGATCAATAGCTCTGGATTGTTTGGCCAAGCCAAACCCCAAGCTGATATTTTTATTGACACCGCACAGCAACTGGCTGTTGAGGTGGAGCAATGCTTATTTATCGGTGATCATCCTATTAATGATGTACAAGGTGCACAGCAGGCAGGAATGCAAGCACTGTGGTTATCAGGCTTTCATGTTCCTTCAGTACAGATGTCTGCACCGAGTATCACTGTATTGTCCGAGATTTTTGATTATTTAGAACGCTAACAGCCTCTTATAATTTTGAATACGAATAAAAAAAAGCGGCCCATGTGAGCCGCATTAAAATGGAAATGCTTTAGAACATACTGTCATCTGAGTTAGCAGAGATTTTATGAATAGATAAATCTGCACCGCGGAATTCATCTTCTTGGCTTAAACGGATGCCCATCGTGGCTTTTAAAGCGCCATAGACCACCAATCCGCCAACGACAGCTATACCAATAGCCAATAGCGTACCAATCAGCTGTGACATCATCGCAACACCGCCCAAACCACCAAGCCATTTTTGACCAAAGATCCCGACTGCAAGCCCCCCAAAGGCACCACAGACGCCGTGCAAAGGCCATACACCGAGTACATCATCGACTTTTAGCTTGTTTTGAGTGTAGGTGAAAAGTTTGACAAAAATCAGTCCAGCAATAGCGCCAATCACCAATGCCCCAATCGGATGTACGACATCTGAACCTGCGCAAATTGCCACAAGACCCGCTAAAGGGCCATTGTGTAAGAAGCCAGGGTCATTTTTTCCTGCGAAGTTGGCTGCCAAAGTACCGCCAACCATGGCCATAAGTGAGTTAATCGCCACCAGTCCTGAAATTGCATCTAAACGCTGCGCACTCATCACATTAAAGCCGAACCAACCAACAATCAAAATCCATGAACCTAGAGCCAAGAACGGAATAGACGAAGGAGGATGCGCACTGACACGGCCATCTTTTTTGTAGCGACCATCACGTGCACCGAGTAGAACCACCGCAGCCAGAGCGATCCATCCTCCCATAGCATGTACCACCACTGAACCTGCGAAGTCATGGAAACTTGCACCGAAAGTGTCTTGTAGCCACTGTTGTAAACCAAAGTTGCCATTCCATGCGATTCCTTCAAAGAAAGGATAAACCAAGGCCACCAATAACACGGTTGCAATTGCTTGTGAGCGCATTTTGGCACGCTCGGCAATACCGCCTGAAATAATGGCTGGAATTGCGGCCGCAAAAGTGAGCAGGAAAAAACAGCGCATCAGGTTATAGCCATGATCCGCCGCTAAGGTATCTCCGATATGGAAAAAATGATGCCCATAGGAAATGTAGTAACCTACAAAGAAGTAGGCGATTGCGGAAAGTGAAAAGTCCGTTAAAATTTTGCTTAAAGCGTTGACTTGATTTTTATGACGAACTGTCCCTAGTTCTAAAAAAGCAAAGCCCGCATGCATGGCAAGGACTAAAACCGCACCAAGAAGAAGAAAAAGTAAGTCAATATTTTGCATGTTTAGGTTCCATTTGAGTGCAAAATTTTGCAAAAAGAAACTCAGTATACTGATGCCTGTAATTTCGTGAAGATCTCAGCAAAAAGGAAATATTGATTAAGTTTTGCTTAAAAATAATAAGACTCGATATAAAGCAAAACTATGCACCATGATGGTGTTTGTGCATTGCAGTGGTGCATGGGTTAAAATATAAGTTAATATTAAGTTTATGAATATATTATGTTTATCTAAGTTTCTTTATTTTAAATATACAGGTGTATAGTTTATCTTTTGAGTGAAACCCAAAAAGTAGCAACACAAAAAAATGATAAAAAAATTCGGTTAGCAGCTATTGTGAGCCGAGTCTCCGTTGCTTTGTTCTCTTTTGGAACGCACATACCATGAAATGTGCGTGCTGATTGTGCATCAGTGAAAGTTTTTAAACATGATTGTATTTTCTCATTCTTATTTTAATTTATCACTGATAAAACATGAATAATCACATAACTATATGTAATTAATTGTAATTATTGTCATATATGATCAGTCCTATTTCATCGTTTTACATCTACAACGAGACAAAATAGTCGGGCAATATTGGCTTTTTGCTGAAAAGTCATGATTACAGAGTTTGCACAAAAAACAAAGACAAGCAGGCAGAATTGGCATTTTAGGTTTTGCTGCTTGAGCGTGATTTCTTAGAGGATATTGGGGCGTTTTAAACTGATATTTTTTGATGGATTATGATGAAGAAAAAACTAATAGCAATATTGTTTGGTCTCCCATGTGTGATGGCTTGGGCCAGTAGTGAAGTAACTTCGGATTGGGGTTATCAAGCACAAACAGCACCGCAGTATTGGAGCCAGCTCAACACCAAATACCAAACTTGTGCGGGGCATAATCAATCGCCCATTAATCTTGAGCATGTGATTTCAGCAGACCTTGCGCCACTTGATTTTGATTATAAAACGGCTGCAACGAGTATTGTGAAGCTCCCTCATACTTTACAAGCCAATTTTCATCAAGGCAGTTATTTAAGTTTAGAGGGAGAACGATTTCAATTATTGCAAATGCATTTACATAGCCCTTCAGAAAATACGATTCACGGCAAAAGTTTTCCGATGGAATTACATTTAGTCCATGCTTCTGAAAAAGGAGAGCTGGCTGTGGTTGCGGTGATGTATGAACAAGGGAAAAAGAATCAAGCACTTGATGGACTATGGCAGCAGTACAGGTACCCCCAGAAAGTACTCACTTTAAACGCAGATCAATTTCTGCCGACACATCGCGAGTACTACCGCTTTAATGGTTCGCTCACGACACCGCCGTGTACTGAAGGTGTACGTTGGGTGGTCTTAAAAGATATTCAGCAGGCATCAGCACAGCAAATCGCAAACTTCGCTGCACTGATGGGGTATCCGAATAATCGTCCTGTTCAAGCCACCAATGCGCGCTTGGTTTTAGACTAGAGCGTGAATTAAAAAAGCAGATCGTGTGATCTGCTTTTTTAATGTGGGATAACCCGTCTGTGCTAGTGCAAGATCTTGTCTAAGAACTGTTGAGCACGATCACCACGTTTGGTGTTAAAGAAATCATCTTTGCTACAGTCTTCGACAATTTTACCTTGATCCATAAACAACACACGGTTGGCCACTTGGCGGGCAAAGCCCATTTCATGGGTGACACACATCATGGTCATGCCTTCATGTGCTAACTCGACCATCACATCAAGAACTTCATTAATCATTTCAGGGTCAAGCGCCGATGTCGGCTCATCAAACAACATGGCAATCGGATCCATACTTAAGGCGCGGGCAATTGCGACACGTTGCTGTTGTCCACCCGAAAGTTGTGCTGGAAATTTATGTGCATGTGCACTTAGCCCAACACGCTCTAAATAGCCTAAGCCTTTCTTTTTCGCTTCAGCTTCAGAGCGTCCCAATACTTTAATTTGGGCAATGGTTAAATTCTCGGTAATACTGAGATGCGGAAACAACTCGAAGTGCTGAAACACCATGCCCACGCGACTACGTAATTTGGTCAAATCTGTTTTAGGGTCTTTGATGGGAATTCCATCGACGGTGATTTGACCTTGTTGGAAAGCTTCTAGTCCATTCACTGTTTTAATCAGGGTCGATTTGCCTGAGCCGGATGGACCACAGACCACCACTACTTCACCTTGGCAAATTTGTGTGGTGCAATCGGTTAATACTTGAAAATCGCCATACCATTTACTGACATTTTGGAGGTCAATCATTACTTTTTGGTCGCTCATATGCTTAACCTCCTTTGTAATCGTTTTACTGCATATGTGGCTAGCATACTGATGGTGAAGTACACTAGGCCTGCAAATAAAATATATTGCGTTAATAGAGACATCAAATCGCCCCGCACGTAGTTGGTGCGGAAAAAGTCGAGTAGGCCAATGGCGTACACCATGGTCGAGTCTTGGAACAAGATGATGGTTTGCTGTAACAGCAGCGGTGTCATTTTACGAAAGGCTTGCGGCAAAATGATTAAGCGCATGGACTGACCATAGGTCATGCCTAGTGCATAAGCCGCGGCAGACTGTCCTTTAGGAATCGATTGAATCCCTGCACGTACAATTTCCGAGAAATAAGCCGCTTCAAACAGCATGAACGCCACAATACTTGAGACCAAAGCGGTATCAATGGTCAGGTAATTTCCCGTGACTGTGGTGTAGATGAACGGTACAGCAAAGTAGAACCACATCAATACCAACAGTAGAGGAATCGAGCGGAATAAATTGACATAGCCTTGGGCAATTAAATTCAAGATGCGAATTGAAGACAAACGCATCAGTGCCAACAGCGTGCCAATGAAAATACCACCAATGGTGGCGATGATGACCACTTTTAAAGTGATACTTAAACCATGCCATAGGGCGGGTGCAGATAACTGCAAATCATGGGTAAATGCGGTGAGCCATTCCATTATTTAGCTCCTGCAATTAAACCTGGGACACGTAAACGTTTTTCCAGCAGCGTCATTAAGGTAATTAAGCACACGTTGATAACGATGAAAATAATCGTGACATAGGTATAGATTTCAATGGTGTTCTGCGTATATTCGCTGATGGTTTTCATCTGCGAAATAATCTCGGAAACCCCAACTAAAGAGGCCACAGAAGTATTTTTGACGCAGTTGGTCAGCTCTGAACTCAGAGGCGGCAAAATCGTACGGAAGGACTGCGGTAAAATGACATAGCGGTATAGCTGTGCGGTACTAAAACCCATGGCATAACCTGCATTGACCTGTCCAGTAGGTAAAGCTTCAATACCTGTGCGGACTTGTTCGCAGACACGTGCTGCAGTAAACAGTCCAAGACCAATACTGGCTGAAATCAGCGCTGTTGTTCCTGCACTTAAATCATTAATCCACCATGACTTAATCGGGCCAGGTAAGAAATTCGGCACAACATAAAACCAAATAAATAATTGGATCAGTAGAGGTACATTACGAAAAATGGTGACGTAGCCAGTGCCGATAGCACGTGCGGTTTTATTGGGAAGCGTGCGCATAATGCCGAGAATACTTCCGAGCACCATTGCAATGCTCCAAGCCACAATGGCAATAACAACCAGCCAGCCTAAACCAATTAAAATCCAACTGAGATAGGTGCTATCTCCGACGCCTGTGGATTGCCAAAGGACGCCCCAGTTCCAGGTATAATTCATGACAATCCCCTAAAATAGGTCAGGCAAAGAAACTTTGCCTGAGTGAACATTAATCTTTCCTTTATCGTTTACTGATCACGGTCATGTGGGTTTGCAATTAAGGCTTTAAGTTGGTCTGACATAGCAAAGTTCAGGTTAATATTTTTCGGTGGAATCGGTTGTTCAAACCATTTGTTGTACATTTTGTTAATTTCACCTGAGCTATAAGTGGCTTTAATTGCATC
This sequence comes from Acinetobacter sp. CAU_H_29a_1, assembly GCF_058599505.1. Lineage (NCBI taxonomy): Bacteria > Pseudomonadati > Pseudomonadota > Gammaproteobacteria > Moraxellales > Moraxellaceae > Acinetobacter > Acinetobacter sp. CAU_H_29a_1. Next base: position 2,559,335 of record NZ_CM178655.1, on the reverse strand, counting down.
ATCAACCACTTGCTTAAAGCCAGTATCGCCTTTACGCAACATACAGCCATAAACTTCTTGAATTGGTGCTGTACCAACAATGTGCCACTTGTTTGGATCTTTGGCTTTCGATTTTTCTCCAGCAAGTAAAATGTCATCCATCATAAACGCAGCAGCACGACCGCTTTGGAGCATCAAGAATGATTCAGCATGGTCTTTGGCAGAAATCACTTCACCAATACCGAGTTCTTTTTCATGCTGACGGATATAGCGTTCAGAGGTTGTCCCTGCTGTCGTTACTAATTTTTTGCCTTTTAAGTCAGCAAAGTCCTTCACACCTGAATCGGTTGCAGTAAGTAAACGTGAACCCACTTCAAAGAAGCCCACAGAAAAATCAACTTGTTGCTGGCGTTCTTTGTTGTTTGTAGTTGAACCACATTCAAGATCGACTGTGCCATTTGAAACCAATGGAATACGGTTTTGGCTGGTGACTAAGTTATAGCGAACTTTTAAATCAGGCATATTCAGCTTTTGTTTAACAGCCTCAACCACTTTGAGCTGTAAATCATGTGCATAACCGACAGGTTGATTTGGGTTGTCTGCGATATAGGAGAATGGAATAGAGGAGTCACGGTAACCTAAAACAATGGTTCCTGATTTTTTAATCTTATCTAAAGTGCCTGACTGTGAAGCATCTGCGCCAGTGCTAGCTGCATCCGCTGCAGGTGCTTTGTTGTCGCTGCATGCACTGAGGCTCAGCGCAAGTGCACTTGCACAAAATAAGGTAGAAAGATTACGTTGCATGGTCATGTACAAACTCCTTTTGTTTGCAGCATCAATTGCATTGTTTTTATCAAAAACGTCAGAATTGGGATAAAGCTTTATTCTGTGCAAAAGATGTTCTTTTTATGGTATTTTTTTACAGCTTAGTCTGCATCTTAATCGAGATTGCTTTTGCTGCTCAAGAGGGATATTTAATATTTTGTTAATAATGCTTTAAATAAGTGCATCGCTATATTCCTCTGATATTAAAAAATAAAATTATGCATAATGCGTGCCATTTCAAGTTTTATAATTCATTTTATTGGGCTAATGTCTAATGCTATAGGGTTGGTTATGCGTTTCGTTATGAATGCATGACAGAATGGATTTTGTTCGTGTAGAACATGCTAAAACGGCAATAAAAAAGAAAAGTGCTTTATTTTGAAGATGAACTGTTTTATGACGCAGTATATAAAAGTCAGTTAGATTCGGTTTACTGTCCTACGTTTTCCGCAGCAGATTAAAAACTAAAAAATAAAAGCGACTGTACGTTATGAACAAATGACGGGGCACAATCGCAAGGGGAGGAGATGAGCAGGTGTGTATCGAGAAGTGCTTAGTGCACAAACATATCCATATATTCACGGATTTCAGAAATAGCCGTTTCAATATCCGTCGTCAGCCATGTTGGCTCAAACAGTCCAATATAGTGATCTAAACGGTCTTGAGGTACAACTAAACGCACAGGACATTCTTCTTCCAGTAAGCGCCAAGGAATGATGGGTGTTTCATTGTCTAAAAAGGCTTGCACATTTCGAATGTCAATAATCATGGCATTGACACATTCAGGAAAAGGCATCACTGAAAACTCTTCAGTACGACGACGGAAAAACTCCAGATCGCCCCATTTTAGAATATAACTAGGCTTAGAAAATTCAATAATACCAATAAGATGTTGGTCTCGCGTGTAGTGCAAATGACATTGGTGCGTAACATCAGTGTCTAAATCAAGCGTTACACTTTGTTGACGATATGCCATAAAGTCCAAAAACAGCTAAAACAAGGTGCATAATTATAGCGCAAATTCAGTTGAAGAGCGCTGTTCGCCAGACTCTTTTTGTCTACGCCTATATGAAATACTTTTTATATGACCTTTAACATTGATTTGACAGAAGAGTGACTTTTTTTAAAACCATAAAAAATAACAATTTAACTTAAAATAAAGCGCTTGTTTACTATCTCACTATGCTTTGAAACACAATGCTACACAAGCAGTTGTTAGTATGAGAATTCGACAACTTGATAATAGAAAATTGAGGGGGAACATATGCCACATGATTTCAATAAACCGTCCCATGTACAAACGCCAGAGGAGCGGCAGAAGAAAAAACGCGTGCCCTTGTATATATTGGCATTGGTCGGAATTTTCTTAATCGCATTATTATTTTATATGTTTGCAGATACCAAGCCAAATCCGAATGAGGCGCCTCCAGGTCATCCGAATCCGAGCGCAGAGCCTGCAACACCGAATAATAGCACCACTGCAACAGCAGGTGACGAAGCGGTAGCCACCGATAGCAATACGGCGACTGCAACTGACCGCTAAATGTGACTAAAGCCCTTGTAATGTACAGGGGTTTTTTCTTTAGCAGTCATCAAAAGGTATTCCATTTCTCATTCATACCTCATGGCAGACAATCACTTCAAAACTAAAATCTGTAGTTGAGCAAAGGTCGCTGTGATGTAGACACAACAAGAGGGAGAACAAAATGAATGATTATGTAGGGCATCAGGGTCGATTTGATGCGATGTATTATTGGGACCAGTTTCACCCAATCCTGTCCGCAATCGCCATCCTGATCATTGGTTGGATTATTGCATTATTGATTGCAGGTGCTGTGAAAAAGGTTTTAACCAAACTCGGGACCAACCAAAAACTTTCCAGTGCTACTGGCCATCGCTCGAATATTGAAAATATTATTTCTCGAGTTGTGTTTTGGCTCATCTTGATTATTGCGGTGATCGGTGCACTCAATGTTCTCAATCTCACCAGTGTAAGTGGGCCATTTAGTAATATGGTTCAACAGTTCTTGTTGTTTATACCACAATTGTTGGCTGCTGTTGCTGTGGGCTTTATTGGCTGGATTGTGGCAAAGCTGGTCAAAGTGGGTTTACAAAAAGGATTGGATCGAACTCAGTTAGATGAAAAACTCAGTCAGGATGTCGGAGTCAGTACGCTGAGTCAAAACATCAGTGAAATTGTCTATTGGTTGATTTTATTACTATTCTTACCCATTGTTTTGTCGATACTCGGTCTGACTGGGCTGCTCTTTCCGATCCAAAATATGGTCAATGAAGCCGTACTGTATCTACCAAATATCTTTATTGCGGGTGTAATTGTTTTTGCAGGTTATATTCTAGCCAAAATTGTACGGGGCATTATTGAGGGCTTATTGAGAAGCCTAGATGTACAAAAACAGGTTGAAAAAGTAGGACTGTTTAAAAACTCAGATTTGGCTAAAGTGCTCGGATCTTTTGTTTTTGCAATGGTTATTATCACAGCGCTGATTATTGCGTTTGAAGCTTTAGGCATTGATGCAATTTCTCAACCAGCGACGGCCATGCTGTATGAAATCATGAATGCAATTCCGCACATCATTGCAGCGGCATTAATTTTAATTTTGGCCTATGTGGTGTCACGTTTTGTCGCAAGTCTTGTGGTTGAAGTCTTGTCGGGAACAGGTGTAGATGACATTCCAAACAAAGTTGGCTTGCAACGTTTCTTAGGAAACACCAAAGCGTCTTGCGTCGTGGGTTATTTCATTGTGTTCTTTACCATGTTATTTGCGGTCTCTGAAGCAGCAAATCGACTCGGCTTTGAACAGATCAGTGGTTTGATTGCGATGTTTATCCAGTTTGGTGCAAACATCCTATTGGGTGCAGTCATTTTGGGTGTGGGCTTCTGGTTGGCGAACTTGGTTGCACAGGTGATTGAGCGTGGTGAATACAACAGTTCTCGTTGGGTGGCGAACATTGTTCGTGTCTTGATCATTGGCTTAGTGTTGGCGATGGGCTTGCGTGCAATGGGTATCGCAGATTCGATTGTGAATTTGGCCTTTGGCTTAACGCTTGGTGCGGTTGCTATTGCTTTTGCACTGGCTTTTGGTCTCGGTGGGCGTCAACCTGCGGAACGGGTTTTGACCGATTTGTTAGATAAAGCCAAAAAAGAAGGTACGCAACCGAATCCACTTTATCAGGCCAAAGCTGAAAGCACACAATCCGCACAAGGCAAAGAAGAGCATGCCTCACTGAAAGAGCAAATGGATACACCAACGGTTGCAGAGGAATATCAACATGCAGATGATATTCCAACTACAGCAGAGGTCGATCCTGCGCATAAACCTTTAAATAAACCTTTTGGTTCAACGGGTGAAGCTGAGCAAGATATTGATGTTCATCCCAAAGATCCAGACTAAATTAATCACCCTAAACACCGACCACTGATGGTGGTTGGTGTTTTTTATTGGAGTAAACCGATGTCAAAAAAAGCCCCAAATAAATACTTTGCCCCAATCATCATTGCAGGTATTACGGTTGGATTTTTTGTGAGTGCTTATAAATTTGTATTTGCAAAACCGAAGATCGATACAACAACACACGCTAATGTTGAAAAAATACCGACTGCGGCAACTGAAGGCCGTGATGCGGATGAATCTGATGAAAAATAATACAAAAGTCTATAGTGAGGAATGAAATTTAATTTGGTATGTTTGATGCATGTGGAATATGGATATTTCATAAATTAGAAATACTTACATGCCTATACTTTTGTGATAGCTGCATGGACATTTCACGATTTATTTTTATAAATTGCAGTTTAAAAAGGAAAAAACAGATGATACAAATATTAAAAAAAACATTGATGGCGAAACGTTCAGTGATCCAGCCGAGCCATGTCCATATTGCCATTGCGAAAATGGACTTAGCACTTGCCCGTCAGCGGAAGCAAAAGCAGTGCGTACTGCTACGCACTGATTATTTAGAATAATTTATCATTTAAGCAGATGGTTTAGACATATTCTGATGCGGCATGCGCAGATGACCATGCCCATTGGAAGTTAAAACCACCCAAATGTCCTGTCACATCCAATATTTCACCGACAAAGTACAAGCCTTTTTGCTTTTTACTTTCCATGGTTTTCGATGAAACTTCAGTGGTGTCTACACCGCCTAAAGTCACCTCAGCAGTACGGTAGCCTTCAGTTCCTGATGGTTTGACTTCAAACGCATGCAAGCGTGTTGCAATGTGCTCCAGTTTTTCATCCGACAGTTGGCCAATCGCTGTTTCAGCCAGTTCAGACCAAATGAGGTTTTGCAGTTCAAGCACCACACTTTTAGGCAAATGTTCACCCATTAAAGTGCGAAGTAAGGCTTTGGGTTGACTGTGCTTCTTAGCTTTTAAATAGTCGTGCAAATCCACACTTGGCAGGAAGTCAATTTTGAAGCTTTGTCCGACATCCCAATAATTCGACAGTTGTAGCGAGCTTGGCCCACTGAGTCCACGATGGGTAAATAAAAGGGCCTCAGTGAAAGCGTTTAAGTCATTTGATAAAGTCGCATCGACCGCGTTGCCACTTAGGCGAGTGGTCACTTCTTTAAAGCTATCTGAAAAGGTAAAAGGCACCAAACCTGCGCGAGTTGGATATACATGGTGACCAAATTGCTTTGCAATTTCATAGCCAATGCCTGAACCGCCTAAGGTCGGAATAGATAAACCACCCGACGCAATGACTAAAGATTCGGCTTCAAAATAACCCAGTGTCGTAGCAATTTGAAAACCTTGCTCATCGAGTGCGGTAATGGCTTTTACTTCACAGTTGGTTTTAATGTCGACCAAACCTGTTTTTTCACACTCGCTCAATAGCATGGCTAAAATTTCTTTGGCACCTTTTAGGGTGAACAGCTGACCGTGTTTACGCTCTTCATATTCAATACCATACTCACAAACCATCCCAATAAAGTCCCAATTGGTATAGCGAGTGAGGGCTGAAATCACAAAGTGTGGATTATGTGAAATAAAGTTGCTTGGCTCGACATACAGATTGGTAAAGTTACATTTACCCCCACCTGACATGAGAATTTTTTTGCCGACTTTATTGGCTTTTTCTACCACCACCACTTTACGTCCGCGTTGAGCTGCCATATAGGCTGTCATTAAGCCAGATGCACCTGCACCTAAAACTAAGACATCATATTGATTTGCGGACATGACACACTCACGGGAGAATAAAGCAGGGCATTATAGACCATCTTTTTTGCTTTTTCAGGACTATCTAAAGTGTGGCTAAACGAGCTTGTAGCCCACCTGAATGAATCACCAAAATACGATGATCTAGGGGAAATGTACCTTGTTGAATTAAATCGGTTAAGCCCAACAGCATTTTGCCTGTGTAAATCTGTTCCAGTGGAATGTCATATTGCTGTTCAAAAGCATGGATAAACTGCAAGAGTTCAGCATTAGTTTTGGCATAACCACCACAACAATATTGATCAGTAATTTGCCAATTTCGTTTTTCAGTCAGTTGCTGTAGTTCTCGACTCAAAAAATCACCTTTGAGTGCGGAGAAGCCCAAAATTTGCTGTTGACGATCACTGGCTTCAATCAGACCCGCAATGGTGCCACCCGTCCCCACGGCACAACAAATCAGATCGAAATTTTCTCGATCCGCATCAGAGAGAATTTCTGTGCAGCCTTGAATGGCAAGGGGATTGGTTCCCCCTTCGGGAATCACATAATAATCAGGATAATCTTGTTGTAACTGTGCTAAGTATGCTGGATTTTGCTTTTGACGATAGGCTTCACGGGACACAAACTGCAATTGCATGCCGAATTGCTGTGCTGTATTTAAAGTTGTATTCAGGGGTTTACAGGCCAGTTCTTCGCCTCGAATAATGCCTAGACTCTCAAAACCAAATAACTGCGCTGCATAGGCCGTGGCGGCAATATGATTGGAATAGGCACCGCCAAAAGTCAGCAGTTTTTTATAGCCTTGTTGCTGCGCCGCCAACAGATTGTATTTCAGTTTAAAAAATTTATTGCCTGAAATGTGTGGATGGACCAAGTCTAAACGTTTGATGCTGATCTCAAATCCTTCGACAGTAATTTGCTGATAGGGAATGGTTTGGGCAATTTGGTCAAACATAGAATTTTATCAATTTGGCTCAAGGCATAGTGTAAGTGAAAAGTCGTGGTTTCTGCACAGAATTAACGCTGTGCAGATTGGGTATCGACCGAACTAATTACGGACATGCCTGGACGTAGGGTTTCAATGCCCGTTTGATTCGGATCAATTGCAATCCGTACCGCAATGCGTTGTACCACTTTGGTAAAGTTACCTGTCGCATTATCAGCTTTAAGCACGCTGAACTCTGAACCCGCCGCTGGGGAAATTTGCTCGACATGACCTGTAAATTTCTGATGATTGAGGGCATCCACCGTGAACCATGCTTTTTGCCCAATTTTCATGTTGGCAATTTGAGTTTCTTTAAAGTTTGCGGTGACCCAAGTCTGCTGTGGAATCAGATAGAGCAACTGTGTGCCTGCGGCCACATATTGTCCCACACGTGGATTGACTTCACCCAGTTGCCCATCCATCGGGGCGATAATACTGCTGTAGTTTTTGGTGGTTTGGGCTTGATCCAGTTGTGCAGCGGCATTGGTTACTTGCGCTTTGAGTCCAGTTTCAGCAACTTGTGCGGTTTTTAACGCTTCTTGAGCAACCAGTACATTGGCTTGTGCCTGTTGTAATAGGGCTAAGTTATTTTGCGTATCTGCAACGGCTTTGTCTTGTTCTGATTTAGATGCTGCACCAGAGTCCCCCAACTGTTGATAACGCTGCTGTTGTGCCAATGATAGTTGGTAGGCTGTTCGCGCTTGTTCAACTTTGGCTTCTGCCGCCACAATATCGGCTTTACGCTGAGCAATATTTTGGCTTTGATTGGACAGAGCATTCTGCGCTTGATCCACCCCAGCTTCAGCCTGTGTGACTTTTTGGTCATAGGTCGTGGCATCAATATGCATTAACACCTGTCCTTTTTTGACGTGATCAAAATCACTGACCAACACATCTTTGACATAGCCGTTAATTTGCGAAGAAAGCACTGTGGTTTTGCCTTTGACATAGCTGTTGTCAGTGGACTCAACGGTACTGTCAAATGGCCCAATTTTCCATGCCCATAAAATGATCCCGATACCGATGATGAGTATTAAAAACATCAAGATCAGTGTACGTTTCGCTGTTGGAATCAGTTTACTCGAAGGCGGCGTAATCGGTGTTGCTGCAGCCACGGGCTGTTCAGGCTGAGAGACATCTTCAGAACTTGCGGTTGTTTCAGCGGGAGCTACTGGTTTTTGATCTTCAGACATAACAATTTCTCAATAAATAGGGAGCAGTGGCATTAGACATGACCGATTTTCGCTTGTTGTCGCAGTTGATATTGATTCCGTGCAATCAGGAATGTCCCCCACAGCAATAGCAGCATGGCAACGACGCCATTGAAACTAATCACATCGTTATAGGCACGGACTTGAGCTTCTCGAGTCACCACTTGATTTAAATTTTTTAAGGCTTGTTGTTGATCCAGCGTGTAACTATGCGAACTTTGTTGATACGCTAAAAGACGCTGCGCAATCAATGGATTGGTTTCGGGGAGTTGTTGAATCATCTCAGCACGGTAGTTTTGGGTTCGGACTTGTTGATAGGTGGAGTAAAACGATGAACCCACTAAGCCGCCAAAAGTTTGGGTCGCTGAAAATAAAACAATGAACGTGACAATATGGGTGGGGCCTTTTTGCATGGCGCTTAAGATACCCGTGATCAAGAGTGGGCCAATAAACACACCACTGGCAAAGCCCACCAAAAACTGACTGCCGTAGAAGTTGGAAGGGCGAATATCGCTGGTGAGATGAAAATCCAACCCGCAAGCAATCAACACCAAAGCTTCGGCTAACAGTAGGTGCCAAATAATCCGTTCACGTGAAAAAGTAATCGCACTAAATAAGGTACCAGACACGATGCCTAAAAAGATCACCACATAGAGCGGGACAAATTGATCGGGGCCCATGCCCATAGTTTTGAGAAAACTCACGGCAGCATAACTTTGCTCCGACATTAAGAAGCGTATTGCAAAGGCACCGATGATAAAACGCACCGTGGATGATGTCCCCAGCCAACGCGTCATAATCAATGGATTGACCCGATAATGCTCGTAGACCAAACCAATCACAATTAGGCTGAACCCTGCAATGAGCAAATAGGCTAACCATTTCACTTCAAACCACCACAAGATAGGCCCTTGGGTCAGCACAATACACAAAAAGGCAAAACCGGGCGCAAGCAGAGCAAAGGTGAAGAAGTCTTGCTTTTCAAAAACAGCAATTCTTAAACTGCGGGGTAATTTAAGCGACACCACCATTGCGAAACAGCACAGCGCTAAACCAATTTCAAAGGTATACAGGACATTCCAGTTATTCACATCAATGAGGTATGGAGAAATGATCCATGCCAAGGGAATACCGAGTTGTTGGAAGCCTAAAGCCAAATAGATACTGCGACCAAAATTTTCCCGCTTAAAGGCCTGCATAATGTAATACATGCCTAAAGAGCTGAGTGGTGCTGCAACCATGCCGCTAATGAAACGTACCAATACCGCCATTTCAAAGGTATGCACAAAGACGTGTAAAACCAAAACCACAATAAAAATGAGTAGACCAATTTCAGAGAATAGACGCAGACCATATTGTTGGCGGGCTTTAAACAGAATCAGGTTCGCACTGACATTAGCCATGACATAAGCTGCGGGGATCCACGCTACCTCAGAAGGAGTAAGTCCATATTCACCCTGAATTAAGGGTAAATTTGCGGTAATAAAACCGTTACTGAGACTTGCAGACAGTGCGACAAACAAACCAATAAAAAAATAGATGAAGCGCTTAGGTGTGGAGTGCGCAATCACGGCAGGAGAGCCAGGCAGGGTTGGCTTTTCTTCTGCTGTCCAGTTTGGCGCAGGTTCGAGTAAACGCGGTGGCTGTGTCATGAGTGGTGACCTTTATGCCCGAATACCATTGAGGAGTAGCTCAATCGCACGTTGTGCAAGTTGTTGTTGCTCTGTATCGGTCAGCCCTTGAAATGAAGTCCTTAAAATGGCCGTAATCATGGCGTAATCTTGGGTGGTCAAATCAGGGCGACATACGCCGTGCCGAATGGCTTGATCAATCAAAGGCTGTAAAATCGCATCGCGGCGCGCGTAGATATCGACCATGACGGGATCATTCCGCTCAATCACCCGCCAATATTCCATCAGTGCAGTTAAATACGGCAAGTTATAGACATGGTTTTCAATTAAACGAATAAAACCATCCTCATATTGAGAAAACGCTTCAGCACGAACTGCAAGACGTTCCAAAGCTTGCTCCATGAGTGCAATCACTAAGGCACGACGGTCATCAAAATTACGATAAAACGTCGCCCGTCCGACATTGGCGGCATCAATTACCTGTTGTAAGGGCGCATTTATCCCGTGTGTGCGAAAAACCTGAACTGCGGCTTCCAGCAATTCCTCACGGTTTTGTGCAGCACGCTGTTGACGACTGGTCATGGTGATTATTTCATTTGATTTGAGGGTGCTATTATTTAACGGACAAAAGTGTCCGTTGTAAATATTCAATCCTGTAAGATTTTGTAAATTACTTTGTCTTTTTCTAATTTAATCTAATTTCGATAAGAAATAGGCGACTCGGAAACGTCATCTGCAACCTGCATGGTGTAAATAAGATAATGTTTTATTCGCTATATTTTAATGAATCCAAGAAATGAACAGGTTTTGCAGATGACAATGGTTTTGCCTACTTTTGCCTAAACAAAAGTAGGGCGAGCCGCAGGCTGATGAAGAAATTGAATAAAACAAGATAAGACTCCGCCAAGATAGTTTTTTAATACGTCGGATAAATATTTAGATCAAATTTTGGTTAACTTAAATCATTCATGTTATTGTTTTATCTATGAATGATTGATATTTATTTTAATAAAGAAAATACGCAGAGAACCCTCATGTAGATGGATAAGAGTTGTAACAAAGTCGATAGGATTGGAAAAATAAAAGTGCTATGCTGAAAGCACAATAATGATAAATGAGGGGATATGATGAAAACCTTATCTACCCTAGTATTGGTTTTATTGCTCACTCAACTGACCGCGTGTGATGCAAAAAAGGATTTGAATCAGCCTAGAACTGAAGCTCGTACCATGATTATTGGTGGTGTTCCTGTGCATGATCGTGATTATAAACTGCCATCACAAGATATGGCTTTTAATCAGAAATCGTCTACACAGGCTGATGCGTACTAATAGGTGAAAATAGGGAGGCATATTGTCAGTACATGGTGGTGCAAGGTGCGATGTGCAGTATAAAAGATGCATTGTGCTACGTCAGATTTGTAAAAATGTGAAGTAGACGTCTTACTTCCTGCAAACGTTTGTTGAATTAAAGCCTTACAAACGTATAAAAGGCCTTGTACTCGCCCAATATGCCCAAACTGTTGTGGCTCAAATTGGCTAGATCAGTTCGATTTGCCAATTTGAAGCTTGAATCTCTAAGTTATTTTGCCTGAGTTGCTGGCTAATTGCATCGGCTTGTTTTTGCAAGTCTGCAACCACAATAGTTTTAACCCAGCGAATTTCACTCGAACTATAACGACCATTTTCACGTCGTGAACTGTCGATGGCCTGTTGAATAATACGATGCTGTTGTGTGAGCAAATCACGTGTGTTTAAAACACTGAGCATGGATTGGCCCGTGCTGGTTTTAGCTTGAGCATTGGTCGCATGAATTTTTTCAATCAGATGATGTAACTCTGTATTTACACTAAAGGCCTCACCCATCAGCGCATTCGGATCTTCACTCAGTTCATCGCCTTCTTGGATTAGCACATTATTGTTGATGCGTTGTTGTAAAGAAGCGAGTTTGGTTTGTAAGTCACTACGCAATAAAAGTGCTTCTGCTAGTTTCATAGGTTTATTTTTAAAGTTTTAGATGAGTCTTATGCTGCATCTGTGCAGTCAAAGCTTCAAGTGAGTTTTGTAATTTTTATGAAATCTAAAATCATGAGAAAACGATAGAAAAGCACTTAGTCAGTTTCGGAGTGTTATTTAAAACGTGGAGATGTTTTTCCGATGTTGATTAGTCAATTTATTTACTAATGAGGTATAAAGTTTTATCTAATTTTGCTTTTTATCCAATTTAAAATTAGGTGCGTACACGGCCTCAACATTTCAATAAAGTACAAAAGGTGTTTGTGTAGGCAATACCCTTACTTTTGATAGGCCAAAAGTAAGCAAAAGCCTTTGTTATCCATACATAACATCCCTATTATGATGGATAACGTGTGGCATCCCTGCCACACTCGCGTATCCAAACGTTGCTTAAATTAAACTATGTAATAGTAGCGATATAAATATGTTCTTATCACTATTATTAAAAGCTTAGTGGAACACGGTTTCCAAAGCTTTCAAACCGACTTTTGGATCAAGCAGACCATTGTAAATTTCAGGGATTTCACGTTCCACCCCAAAGAATTCATAAATGGCAAGCATCGCCCCACGAACTGAATATTCCACAGTAAAGACCACGTCATCTTCAATTTCCACAAACTGTCCAAGGAAGGCAAAGTTTTGTGAGCCTTGTGGAATTACCTGTGGACGATCCCCCGGCTTACGGCAGGCGAATAGGGCAGAGGCATATGGCATCATGGCAGTGGTTACATTGGTGGTTGCCAAAACATGATCTAAAATGTCGTCAAAACCGAGCTGTTTAATCAGTTCTGTTAGGATTTCTTGCCCTGTGGCTTCGGACATTGGTTTCTTGATGTAATCGCCCATATGGTCAATTTGGAAACCGTAGCCCCATAAGGTATACAGGCCTTCAGGTAAGTCGGCAAAGTGTGGCTGTGCAGGAACCACAATGGATAAATGCCAACCCGACTCATACCAAGTCATTAGTGCGCCTGTGCCTGGTTCATTTCCCGTATAGTCAACAATGCGTTTAAGCAGCACGTCATCTTTCATGGTCAGAGTGAAAGACTCCCACTTATGTTCATCGACATTGCCATAAAAAGTCATTGGACGGCCAAAGTCTGGGGCTTTTTGTGCCAGTGTTTCCCAAAGTGTCCAGCCATGGTCTTCACGATTACGAACGAGGGGAGGCACGTCATGATTACCACCATAACGTGAGTCTGCTGTAATAGAGCCTAAAGTGAAAATGGCTAAATCATTGGCTTTCAGATTAATTTGCTCTGAGCCTTCAGGCAATTGTACATATAGGCGCGAGGCATGGCGCTCTTGAGTTTCAGCATTGGTGATGAAGTCCGCATCTGTGACGTAGTGTCCAAAACGCACATCGACCCCTTGTGCGACTAACCAACGCTGTAGGGGCAGGATCATTGAATCATATTGGTTGTACTTGGTACGTTTCACACCCGCTAAGGTATGAATGCGTGGCAATTCTTGGATAAAACGCAAGAAATAGCGCCTTAACTCTGCTGCACTGTGCCATTTTTGAAAAGCGAAAGTTGTGCGCCACATGCGCCAGAAATTGGTTTCAAAAAAGGCTTCATCAAAAAACTCATCAATGCGGCGACTGCCAATTTTTTCTTCTTTTGAAGCCAGTAAGCGGAGCATTTGTGCACGATGTAGCGTATTCAGCCCAAGCTTTGCTGCATCCGCAATGACATGTTCGGCATCAATCAAACGTGCATTGGCGTGGGTTTTCACTTTTTCATTAAACTCACGACATTCTTCACGCACCGAAATGTCTGGATTTTCCAAAGATGGAATACTGGAAAATAAGTCCCATAGGCACAAATAAGTTTCATCGGTCAGCATTCGCCCACCACGTGTTACCCAAGCTTGCGCGGCATGCGGTGTATGTCCACCATCCATCGAACCACCTGAAATATCGAGTTCTTCTAATATATGGATATTTTTGGTAGGGACTTTGGCATCACGGATTGCAAATGCAGCAGCAGCCATACCTGCGATACCACCACCAATAATCCAAAGATGGGACTGTTGTGCGTCTAATGGGGTGCGCTTCTTCTTTTGCATGGTTCACCTTTAATAATGATGTTAAAAACTATGAAGTATAAAATGTGATTTAGAAAAACCTTAAAAATAGTATGACTTTTTATATATGAAAAATGTATGAAATGGGAAGCAATTTACTCATTATATTTTGTAATCAAAAATAAGCACATGATGGCTATCTTTAATACACATTTGTCTTTTTATTAAAATTGAATATGATCTAAATATCTGATGTTGCAGTTTATTGTTGAGTAATTGCTCTAGTATTGTTTTCACTATGCCCTATGCTAAATTTCCTTAAAAATAGGCTTTTTTATTTATCATTAAAAAATATAATGGACGTACGTGCTGCGGCTTGATCACGATATAAATGTGAAAAATAACTGATAAAGTGAATATCGTAAAAACTTTGTTTAGCGTAAAATCGCAGCTGATCAAATTCTCTCAATTTAGAGGTCACTCTTGGAATCATTTTGGATTTTGGGCTCGATTGCCTTTGCATTAATGTTAGGCGCAATGAGCCCTGGACCGACGTCGATTTATGTAGCAAAAAATTCGATTGCGATTTCTCGAAAGCATGGCCTCTTTACCGCACTGGGGACAGGAACAGGCGCAGCTGTTTTTGGTCTGTTGGCTGTACTTGGCTTACAAGCCTTTTTGTTGGCAGTGCCGTCAGCGTATTTGGCCTTAAAAATTTGTGGTGGGATCTATTTGCTTTGGCTCGCATTTAAAATTATTAAACACGCCAAAGAGCCAATTGAGGCAGATCATTCCAGCTCAAAAGCAATGACTTTACGCCGTGCCTTTATGACTGGTTTAATTACTCAGCTCTCCAACCCTAAAATTGCGATTGTTCTAGCCAGTATTTTTACTGCACTTTTACCCAAAGAAATCCCAACTTATTACTATTATGTACTGCCTATTCTATGTTTCTTTATTGATGCGGGTTGGTGTTCGTTGGTTGCAGTGGCATTGTCTGCTGAAAAGCCGCGCCGCGTGTATTTGAAGTTTAAAGCCGTATTTGACCGCGCAGCAGGGGCGGTGATGACGGTGTTGGGTTTAAAACTTATTTTTGGAATGAAGTGATAAGGTTTTCAACAACAAAACTGGATTTTGTATAGGTAACTAAAAGCTAAATGGTTATAATCCCTTTGATTTTTTAATGATTTATAAATTAAAGATTTGAGGGATAAATTTTGAATAAATCTATATTTTTGGCCGTTTTGAGTGGCTTAGCATTATCTGCATGTTCAACAACAGAAACGTCAAAAACAATTCAATCACCGCAAGTAACAGCGGCAGTGGCAACAGTCAAATACGCTGGCACTAAAACGCCTGTTTCTGTAGGAAAATTTGACAACCGTTCGAGCTATATGCGTGGCATTTTTTCAGACAATGTTGACCGTTTAGGTGGTCAAGCGAAAACCATTTTAGAAACGCATTTACAGCAATCGGGCTATTTCTCTGTCCTAAACCGTGACAACCTTGCTGAATTACAACAAGAAGCAGGCTTTACTAAATCCTCTCAATCTATCAAAGGCGCACGTTATGTATTAACGGGCGACGTGTCTGAATTTGGCCGTAAAGAAGTCGGTGATCACCAGCTATTTGGCATATTGGGTCGTGGTAAAACCCAAATTGCTTATGCCAAAGTGAACTTAAACATTGTCGATGTAAAAACAGCAGAAATTGTTCACTCTGTGCAAGGCGCAGGTGAGTATGCACTCAGTGAACGTGAAATTTTAGGTTTTGGCTCTACCGCTTCTTATGACTCAACTTTAAACGGTAAAGTTCTAGATTTGGCTGTACGCGAAGCGGTTAATAATTTGGTGTTGGATATTCAAACCAATAAGTGGTCTGCGCAGTAACTGGTTTGAATCAATGAAAAAAATCGTATTGGTTTTAGGTGCGATCTGCACCATGACTTTGGTGGGCTGTGTTTCAGCGCCAAAATCGTTATATAGCTGGGGCGAATACCCGCAGCAAACCTATTTGATGTTGAGTCTGCCAGAAAAGACTTCTCCACAAGAACAGATTGGTAAACTTGAAAAAGATATTGAAAAAGCCAAAGCCAAAAATGCAGCAGTGCCTCCGGGCTTGTATGCACATTTGGGTTTGTTGAATTTAAATATCAATAATGGGCCACGTGCTGTTCAGTATTTTGAACTTGAACGTCAAACTTACCCAGAGTCGACAGTATTAATGGATCGTCTTTTGAAAAAAATGACGGCTCAGTCTGCGGCAGGGAGTGTGAAGTGAAAAATTTCAAAAAACTATGCGTACTTGGCCTTGCAATGACACTCTTCACAGGTTGTGCTACGACACCAAAAAGCAATCGTGACTTATCTGCATATCATGCCAATATGCCAAAATCCATTTTGGTGTTGCCGCCTGTGAATGAGTCACCCGATACACGGGCAACCTATGGGTATTGGTCTACCGTGACTTTACCTGTAGCAGAAGCGGGCTATTATGTGTTCCCCATTTCTGTGGTCGATACGCTATTTAAAGAAAATGGCGTAACCAATGGCTATGATGCGCAGCAAATTCCAATTCAGAAACTCAATGACATTTTTGGAGCGGATGCCGCACTGTATGTCAAAGTTAAAGAATATGGTTCTAAGTATCAGGTGATTCAATCGACTTCGACCGTTGCGGTCGAGGCAAAATTGGTGGATTTAAAAACCGGAGCATTATTATGGGAAGGTCAGGAAAAAATCCAACAAGCCAATAATAATAGCAACGCGGGTCTGGTCGGGATGTTAGTGGGTGCTTTGATTGACCAAATTTCGAATCACTTATCGGACAAAGCCTATGTACTGTCTAACAGTGTAAGTACGCAGTTGTATGCTCCGCAGTTGATGCAGCAAAAAGGGTTGTTATATGGACCTCGTTCTCCGCATTTTGTACAAAACTCGATGAGTCCACAGCAGTAAAAAAAATCCCCTCAAATGAGTAATGCCAGTCAGTTAAGCAAAAAAAGTTAAAATGCTGTAAAAAGAGCGTATGTAAATACGCTCTTTTTTTATGAATTTATCTCAGAATCTAGATTTAACATTAAAACAAACCTTACCTTCACTTTCACAATTCAGTGAATTGATTGATTTAAACTGGATTGAAGATTGCTTAGACCAAACAGGTAAAGCATCAATTCGAAAAAGAAAACTGCCTGCTGAACATGTTGTTTGGCTGGTAATCGGACTTGCTCTATTTCGAAATCAACCGATTTGGTATGTGGTTCAACAATTGCAACTTGTTTTCGGTACGGCAGAATACTGTGTACCGAGTGCATCCGTACAAGCAAGACAACGCTTAGGCTTAGAACCCATGAGTGCTTTATTTTCGACATTAAGTCAGGCATGGTTTAAAGACTCACAACAACAATATAGCAACTTTCACGGTCTATGCGTTTGTGCTGTAGATGGTGTGGTTTGGTCTATGCCTCATACAGAAGAAAACTTTAAGCACTTTGGTTCATCCAAAGGCAAAACAGCAGCTGCACCTTACCCACAAGTTAGAGCGACTTGCCTGGTGAATACCAATACCCATGAAATGATTGATGCCCAAATGGGCAGTATGGATCAAGGTGAATTAACCTTAGCCAGTCAATTAAAAGCACCAGTTCGCAGTATTACCCTATTTGATCGTGCTTACTTCTCTGCTGATTTTTTAGTGAGCTGGCAATCTCAGGCAGAAGAGAGTCATTGGTTGATGCGAGCAAAGGACAACCTGCGTTATGAAGTGATTCATCATAATGCGGCCCATGACTTTCAGATCAAAATGCCTGTTTCAGCAAGAGCAAAAAAGATAAATCCGTCATTGGGTGACTATTGGGAAGCACGTTTAATTGAAGTTGAATATGCAGGAAAAATAAGACGTTACATTACATCATTAACAGATTCTAAAGTTTATCCATTCAAAGACCTTGCAATGCTTTATATCCAGCGTTGGGAAATAGAAATGTGTTATCGGGAAATTAAAAGTGATTTACAGGATGCAAGGATTTTAAGAAGCAAACAACCTGATTTGGTCTATCAAGAATTGTGGGGGGTATTTATTGCATATAATATCTTAAGAAGACAGATGAGGTTTATCGCTGAACATGCAAAGGTGAGTCCTTTAAGGATCAGTTTCCATGTTGCATCTATGAGTATTATCAATATCTTAAGGCACACACCTTTAGAATCAGCAGGAAACCTACCCAAACATTTAGCGCAATTATTTGAACAATCTAAAATATTTGTATTACCTGAAAAAAGGCAAAGGCAATGTCCGCGAGTAGTGAAAATTAAAGCACAAAAATATCCAAGAAAATGCCAGTCAATTTCTTAACTGACTGGCATTACCTCAAATGAGGGGATTTTTTATGATTTAATAAACTTCTATTAGGTTTGAAGAGACTTTTAACTCTCAGCCCAAAGAAGAGGTAATTTTCGTATAAATTAATCCTTAAAATGCACAGGAATCCATTGATAGCTTTTTCCATCTGCCGAATAGATATGTCCAATAGCAGGGAATGGCAAGTGTGGTGCTGCAATGGTTTTCCCGCCTTTTGCATATTCAGAAAATTGCTTTAAGCGGGTTTGCACTGCTTTTTTGGGGTCGATATCATAATCGATTGCGGTTTCTGGCTTGTCGAATTGCACAGTATGAGAGTGCACAATGTCACCAATAAATACCACTGTTTCATCTTTGGTGTTCAGCTCATAGCTAAAATGTCCGGGTGTATGCCCCGCGGTATTAATGACTTTAAAGCCCTGAACTTGATCGCCCAATTGATACGTTTTGAAGCGTTGTTTGGCTTGATAGGGCGCAATGGCTTGTTTAATTTTTTCAACAGTTCCTAAGTAGCCTGCTTGCTTTTCTTTCGGGAGTTTGTCGACCTGTTTCGGGTTTAGCCAATAGTTCGCTTCATCGTTCGAGACATAAACCGTTGCATTGGGAAAGTTTGCCACGCCATTTTGACTAATGCCACACACATGGTCTGGGTGTAGGTGCGTCAGCAAGATGGTATCGACTTGCTTTGGTTGATAGCCAGATGCTTTTAAGTTGCTTAACACTGAACCCAAATGTGCGCCAAAACAGCTCGCAGCGCCGCTATCCACTAAAACCAGCGAATGGCCTGTATTCACGAGGAAGGCATTGACTGAGGTTTGTACGCCCTTGGCTTGGTCAGCAGCATATTTCTTTAAAATTTCATGTACTTCTTTTTCTGGAGTGTTTTGAAAGAGTTTAGGTGACATGAAGTTGGTACCATCGAGCAGGGCGGTGATTTGTGTATCACCCGCTTGGTATTGGTAATAGCCTGAAACTTGTTTTTGTTGGGGGATTGGGGCAGGGGGAGTAAGGGCGAAGGTTGATGAAAACGTAGTAGATATTAAACCTAAAGAGATGAGTACTGATTTCATGTTTATCATAGGAGTTTTTATAAATTAAAAAGTGATATGTTGTTTTAGCATAGAATAGTGCAACTTTAAATTTTGTATTTATATAAAAATACATTCATAATTTCTAGCAAAATTATTAATGTATAGATTGTGAAAGAAGGTTAGAGAAACGAGCATGCAAGAAAATTATGAAGAAAAAATTAAGCTGATACACAATATTTTAATTGCAGTTTCTACTGGTACGAACATAACTCCAATTTTGAATCAAAATTATTCACAACTTCGAAATGAGTTATTATCCTCTAAGTATAAGGATGTACTACCAATATATGTGAAAAGTAGTTTGGATTTAAAACAGTTTTGGTCAGTAATTAAAAATGAAAGTCCGACTTACAAAGGTCGTAGAGATATATTGAACAGCGATTTTCTAAAATTAGAAAGTTTATCTACTGATAATTATTCTGAAAAATATCATCTTAAAATTTTAACTAAGTCTAAAAAGAAATTTTATAAATGTGATATGACATTTGACGAATTACAGAAAGTTGTAAATTCATATCATTATGCTGAAGATATGGTAATACAAGGAAATACAATACTTGCTTCTGATATTGAATCAATTTCTCTTAAAGAGAGTGTTAAAGATTTCGAAATATTTGAAAGAGAAGCTAGTGAACCGTACCGGGTTTGTCGGAGAGTCAATATTCTGAGAGACTATCCCGATGACAAAATTAAAATATACCCCTGAAATCAGAGAAAGATCGGTTCAATTATTGATTGAATCCGAAAAAGATTATCCTTCTACTTGGGCTGCAATCACAGCAATTGCTCCCAAGATTGGCTGTACTCCTGAAACACTACGTTCCTGGCATCAGAAGCATTTGAATCAACAGAATCCAATCAAAGTACAGCAGCTTTCAGACCAAGAACGCATTAAACAACTTGAACGCGAAAATAAAGAACTGCAGCGAGCCAATGAAATTCTACGCAAAGCAGCCGCTTTTTTCGCCCAGGCGGAGCTCGACCGCCCACACAAATAATGGTGGATTTTATCCATAACAATAAAGCGTTATACGGTGTTGAGGCGATTTGTAGGATTTTACCGATCGCCCCTTCGACCTATTACCGGACTTTAGATCTCGCGGACAATCCAGAACATCGAGCGAAACGAGATTTACATGACTTGCATCATGCTGAACAAATTAAACGAATTTGGAAGGAAAGTTCAGGTCGATATGGTGTACGTAAAGTTTGGCAAAAACTGAAACGTGAAGGCTATATTATTGCACGCTGTACAGTTGCTCGATTGATGCAAAAGCTAGGTATACAAGGTGTTTGGCGTGGGAAGAATAAACAAACTACCCGTAGCAGAGATGATCAAAAACGAGCAGATGATTTAGTGAAACGGAATTTTAGTGCTGATCAACCTGACCACCTGTGGGTCGCTGACTTCAGTGTGCCGCAGCAAGCGGCGTAAGAGATGAGGGTATGGCCCCTCGCTATCGGCTTGCAGGAGCAGGTAGCAAACCACCATAAGCGGCTTGGATCAAAAGTCCCGGTCGTGAGCGTTATGGAAAAGGTATCGTAGAGATGTCAGGTAAGAATTAGGAAGGCGAACAACAGTGAACTGCCGTTCAAGTGTCGAAAGTACTCAAATGACATCAAAACCGGGGATGGAAGTTACCCCGCGATTAGTTTGGCCGTTACCTGCTTACGGGCCATTCGGTGTCCGGCGTAGAGGCAGCGCGATCCTAATTCAGGCTCTTACGTTGAACTGCGGGAACCTTCGGTGGCGATGTCAAGCGAAAGGCACAAGCTCAAAAGGCAAGGCTGATAATAGCAATGCGTCACCAAGGGGCGGAGCAACTCGTAGTAGTGTTGAAGTTACTGTAATGGTAATGGAGCGAAGGGGTTGCATTATCCAGGTCTACGGATTTGTCAACTGTGCAAGCAGGAGGAGCAAAACTTTATGACCAAACCATTTAATATTCCTAAAGCGTTAATTTGGGAGGCATTTAAAAAAGTCAAAGAGAATGGTGGCGCTCCAGGCGTTGATCATGAATCTATTGAGCAATTCGAAAAGCATTTAAAGAACAACCTATACAAACTATGGAATCGACTTTGTTCTGGCAGTTATTTTCCACCGCCAGTTAAGGCTGTTCCGATTCCAAAGAAGTCAGGTGGCGTGCGTATACTAGGTATTCCAACAGTTGCAGATCGAGTCGCGCAAACAGCAGTTAAGCTCTTATTAGAGCCGAAAATTGATCCATTATTTCATCCAAACTCATATGGATATCGTCCGGGGCGTTCTGCCCATGATGCAATTGCGATAGTGAGGAGACGAAGTTGGGATTATGACTGGGTTGTGGAATTTGATATCAAAGGTCTCTTTGATAACATCGACCATGATTTACTCATGCGTGCACTCAAGAAACACTGTGAAATTCCATGGATTCTTTTATATGTGCAACGTTGGTTAAAAGCACCAATGCAACACATAAATGGCCATCTTTTAGAAAGGAATCGCGGCACACCACAAGGTGGTGTTGTGAGTCCTTTATTGGCGAATTTATTTATGCATTATGCTTTTGATATGTGGATTACGAAACATCTTCAAAGTGTACGGTTCTGCCGTTATGCAGATGATGGCGTAATTCATTGTCGGAGTTTATCTCAAGCCAAACTTGTTTTACAAAAGATCGATGCACGATTTCGTGAATGTGGTCTCGAATTGCATCCAGACAAGACAAAGATTGTTTATTGCCAAGATATTAATCGTCGTAAAGCATATCCCGATGTTCAATTTACTTTTCTCGGGTACACGTTTAGGCCCCGTAAGGCTGTGGACAAGTATAAAAGAGTTTATGTAAATTTCTCTCCTGCAGTCAGTCGTGATGCACTTAAAGCAATGCGACAGACTATTCGGAAATGGCATCTACATCTGATGTGTAATCGCGAATTAAGTGATTTATCTGCAATATTCAATCCAATTCTTCAAGGTTGGCAGCAATACTATGGTCGATTCCATGGTTCAGCAATGTCAGCGATCTGGCAACACATGAATGCTTATCTTATACGCTGGATGAGGCGTAAGTATAAAAACTTGGCCCGTCATAAAAGACGGGCTAGATATGCCTTAGGGCGACTTGCGCGTGATTTTCCAAATGCCTTTGTGCACTGGAAAATGGGATGTTTACCATCGGTTGGATAATGGGAGCCGGATGAGCTGAGAGGTTCATGTCCGGTTCTGCGAGGGGCTAAGGGTGAAATTCCCTTGGTCTACTCACCCGTATATTCAAACCAATTCAGGTTGGGTCTATACCGCCTTTATTATTGATGTCTTCTCACGAGCAATTGTTGGATGGAAAGTATCAACACGCATGAATACAGACATGGTCCTGGATGCATTGGAGCAAGCATTGCATGATCGAGGCATGCCAAAGAACGTGATTCATCATAGTGACAGAGGCGTACAGTATCTTTCCATTCGCTATACCAATCGTTTAGAAGCAGCAAATTTACGAGCTTCAGTCGGTACAACGGGTGACTCATACGATAATGCTTTGGCTGAAACGGTGAATGGCTTATACAAAACAGAGGTGATTGAATATTTAAAAGCATATTGGCAAGGTTTAGCAGATGTACAACTTGCGACACTAAACTGGGTAGATTGGTTCAATAAAAAGCGTGTACACAGTGCACTGGGTTATGTATCGCCTTTTGAGTTTGAAGCAATGTACTATGATAAGATTAACCCGTTAGGTCAGGTGGCCTAACTTAAATAAAAAAGTCTCCGACAAACCCGGTACGGTTCATAGGGTAGAATTAGATAAAAAACGTGAACAAGATTCAAATAATGGTTTATTTATTGTAGGGGGGTATGATGCCAAAAGTTACGCTTTTAGCAAATTGAAAAATGTTACTGATAAATTTATCGTATATCCATTAGGTGCTTTAAGAGTAAAAGAACCGCCTGCGCCCTCAGTAGAAAACAAAGGAAATGCATTGAAGAAAATTTTTATTAGTCATGCAACAAAAGATAAAGAAATCATAGAAGAATTAATAGATTTATTAGAAAATATTGGTATAAATTCTGCTCAAATTTTTTGCTCTTCATTTGAAGGATATGGAATACCTTTAGGTGAAAACTTCCTAGATAAAATTAAACAAGAGCTATCATCAGAAGTACTAGTATTATTTGTTATTACTAAAAACTTTTATGATAGCAAAGTCTGTTTGTGTGAAATGGGTGCAGCTTGGGCTTTGTCTAAAGGTCATATTCCAATTGTGGTACCACCATTATCATACTCTGATATACAAGGTGTAATTCCTTTAACACAAGGTCTGCTGATTAATGATATCCCGAAATTAAATAGTCTAAAAGAAAAACTAGAAGAAATCTTTGAGATTGAAGGAAAAATAAGTTTGAATACTTGGGAAAGAAAGAGAAAGAAATTTATTACAAGTCTAAACGAGTTTATATAATTACTAATTATGAAAAAAAGCCCCTACAACGTAGAGGCTTTTTCTCATCTCAGATCTAAATCTTAAGACACTTTATCACCTGGTTTAGCGCCAGATTCAGGTGAAATCACCCAAACACCTTCGCCATTGCCCGCAGCTAAAACCATACCGTTAGAAATACCAAAACGCATTTTACGTGGTGCAAGGTTCGCCACCATCACCACCAATTTGCCTTTTAAGTCTTCTGGTTGGTAGAACTCACGAATACCACTGAATACGTTACGTGGTTCAGCTTCACCAACATTTAAAGTCAGTTGTAGAAGTTTGTCAGAGCCTTCTACCGTTGCAGCTTCTAAAACTTCAGCGACACGTAGGTCAACTTTCATAAAGTCTTCAATGCCAATCACTTCTGCCTCGCCAACTTTTGGCTCAGGCTTAGTCGAGGCTTTCTTCTCTTTTTTCTTCTCAACTTTTACAGGTTCAGCTGCAGCAGCTAAAGAGTCTTTAGATGCATCGACCATTGCCGCAACTGCTTTCGGGTCTACACGTTGCATTAAAGGTTGGAACAATGCAATTTCATGATCGACCAATGACGTTTGAGCAGAAGCAAAGTCAAAGCGGTCTAGTTTTAAGAACGCTTGCACTTGAGCTGCTAAAGTCGGAAGTACAGGTGCAAGGTACACAGCCAATTGACGGAACAGGTTAATCCCGACCGAACAAACATCGTGTACTTGCTGTTCTTCGCCTTCAACTTTCGCTAAAGCCCAAGGTTTTTTCTCATCGATATATTGGTTGGCTTTATCTGCAAGCGCCATGATTTCACGAATCGCAGCAGAGAACTCACGTGCTTCATAGGCTTTCGCAATTGAGTCACCCGCATCAATAAAGCTTTGTACCAATTCAGGCTCTGCACAAGTTGCTGATAATTTATTATCAAACTTGGTGTTGATGAATTTTGCACAACGGCTGGCAATGTTGACCACTTTACCAACTAAGTCAGAGTTTACTTTCTGAACGAAATCATCCAAGTTCAAATCAGAGTCTTCAACTTTATCAGACAGTTTAGACGCGAAGTAGTAACGTAAGTACTCAGGGTTCAAGTGTTCTAAATATGTTTCAGCTTTGATGAATGTGCCGCGAGACTTCGACATCTTCTGACCGTTCACCGTCAAGAAACCATTAACGAATAAACCTGATGGCGTACGGTAGTTTGCACCTTCTAGCATTGCAGGCCAGAACAGCGCGTGGAAGTAAACGATGTCTTTACCAATGAAGTGATAGACTTCTTTGTCAGAGTCTTTCTTCCAAAAGTCGTCAAAACTTAAATCAGGACGTTTAGCTTTGATATAGTTTTCAAAACTCGACATATAACCAATCGGCGCGTCTACCCAAACATAGAAATATTTGTTTGGCGCATCTGGAATTTCAAAACCGAAATACGGTGCATCACGTGAAATATCCCAATCGGATAAACCCGCTTCAAACCATTCATCCAGTTTGTTGGCAATTGAAACAGGTAGGCGACCTTGGTCACGTGTCCATTTTTGCAAATATTCTGAGAAATTCGGCAGTTTAAAGAAGTAATGATCTGACGATTTCTCAACAGGCGTTGCACCACTTAAAGTTGATTTCGGGTTTAACAGCTCGGTCGCATTGTATGTTGTACCGCAGACTTCGCACGCATCGCCATATTGATCTTCCGATTTACATTTCGGGCATGTGCCTTTAATGAAACGATCCGATAAGAACATGCCTTTTTCAGGGTCAAAAAGCTGGTTGACAGGGCGGATGGCAATATTGCCTGCTTCACGGTTTTTTACATAAATTTCAGAAGCGCGCGCGCGGTTTTCATTGCTGTGAGTTGAATCATAATGATCGAAATGCACGCTAAAACCGTCAAAATCACGGATGTGTTCTTTTTGCACATTAGCGATCTGATCTTCAGGTGAAATACCATTGGCTTCGGCACGTAGCATGATAGCTGTACCGTGAGCATCATCCGCACATACATAAGTCACATCGTGTCCCATTGCACGCATGGCACGAACCCAAATATCTGCTTGGATATAACCGAGTAAGTGTCCCATATGGATGGGGCCATTGGCGTATGGTAGGGCGTTAGTGACTAAAATATTACGCACGGATATGACTCTCTCATTCGTATTTTATATAAGGTCAACGATTTTACCTTAGATAGCCGCGACTTGCACAAGTGAATCGGTGAAAAGTTTTCAAATGAGACTAAAGCCCATATGAATTGATCGCTAGATTGAGCATCCATCGCTAATCTGAGCAAGATACTAAAAAAATAATGGGAAATGCATGGTCTAAAACGGCATAAAACAGCTTGTTCATCTTTTCATGAAAGATTGAATGGATTGTTCAAAATTCAAATGATGGAACTTAAAACTAATGCGTATTTTTCTCTATATTCATACGCCATTAACAGCGATAATACGTGCATTCAGCCCGTTTTTAAGAGTATGCCGTCCATGATCGATGATGATTTTGATTTCGACCAACCCGTGACCCGAATTCCGCAAAATCCACAAGCGACTAAACTATTGGGCAATCGACTTTTACAACACGCTGAACAATATCTTGCTTCAATGGGTAGTCAAGCTCATGCACAATTGGTCGAGTCGCTCCGTCAGCTAGAGTTGGAAGATCCGTACTTTGCAATAATGGCCGATCAGCTTGAGTATGAAAGTGATGAACCAATGGCCAATGACGTGCTCAATCTGTTGTTTTTCTGGCAAATGGCCAATGAAAAAGAAGCGGATATATCTGAGTTTCAATTGCCCAATTTAATCCAAACGGACTATTTCCAAGCGACTTTGCTTGAAGCTTACGACGCGATGGATTTGGGTGCATTCCAAGCTCAGCGCCGCAGCGTGATTGAAGAAACCTTAAAACTGTATCAACAGCAGTGTTATGCAGGGTGCATTACAGTTCTTTATGGTCAAATAGAAGGGATTTTGACAGATGCGCTGATTGAACATGGCTATTTACAGCAAAATCAAACCAAGTTTGTCGATGTGTATAAAATCGTACCGGGTTTGAAAGGCCATGAAGTCAAAAGCCTATGGCATAAAGTCAAAATTGCCAGTGAAATCAATCCGTATTTTCTGAGCCTTGAAGCATTGAAAATGGATGCGAGTTCTAGTGTCACCGCCACTCGTCATAATATGGTACACGGTGCGGACGTGATCCATTTCACGCAAGCACGCAGTTTCATTTTGTTTATTTGGCTGTTTGCAGTTATCAGTTTTATCAGTACGTTAAAGCGTTAGTCACTGCCGTTGAGTGGGACAGGATGGTGTTTAAATTGATGCATCCTGTACAGCTATTGTTTCCAAATGATGCAAATGACGTCAGCACTTAAAAAGCAAGGTATAACTCTTAGTTAAGCAAAATTTTAAATACGAAAGAGGGCTGTGACATGACGAATGACAATAAACTCGATGATTTAAAAACCAAAGCGACTGGGTTGGGCGAAGACTTGAAGTTGAAAGCTCAAGCGGCAAAACTTGAAGGCGAGAAAGTGCTGGAAGATGTCAAACATCAGGCTACTGAAGCCAAGCTTGATGCTGAAAAGCAGCTGACTGACTTAAAGCAGAACGCAGCAGAAAGTAAAGCCGAAGGCGATGCAGCTTTTGAGCAAAAGTTGGAGTCTGCACAAGCCAAAGCCGAGCATGCGAAACAAGTCGCACAGGAGAAATTGGATCACTTTAAAGTTGAAGCAGGGCATAAACTGGATGAGGCAAAACTTAAAGCCACTGAGTTAAAGCATGAGGCTGAAATTAAACTGGAAGAATTTAAGGTGCAAGCCACTGAAAAGTTTGACGAGTTGAAAAAGAAAGCCACAGAAACACTGCAAAAGTTTAAAAAAGACGACCAAGCTTAATCCGTCTGAAATGGCGAATGTTGGCCTTAAATGTTCGCTAATACTATGGCGTAGACTGTGTACTGAGTGCAGGGTCTGCGTCCAAGTTAAACCACATGATGCTCTGAATTTGATTGTTTACGGTGCGGATGGTGTAACGATAGTTTGCAATTTCATATACATATACCGTCTCTAGTGGGCTATTCGGCACACTGCTGATTGGGGTAGAGGACATAGAAATTGGCGATAAATCGATTTTTTTCTGCATGTCTTGAACTTGATCACCGATAGTCACCGTTTGACCCGCAGGGGTTTTAAATGAATTGGTTGATGTATCTGCAAAACTAAAGCTAGATATGGTGCAAGCTAAAACAACCACGGCCCAAAGTTTCATTTTTTTCTCCCCCAAATCGCGTCAAGATAGAACAATAGAATATAGATATTTTGCTATGCAATAACATCACCTTAAATGGGGAGATTGGATTTTATTTACAATTCTTTACGTTCAAATTTGATCCAATTCACCGATTTTATTTTTTCAGTTAGCTTAAGCGACTAAGCTTCGCCCTTTGATATTCAGCGTATAAAACCAACTAAAAAGCTAGGAATACTAAATTTCATGGCATAATCCATAAATACTGAACTTAACCTAAGTTCGTTTTGTGGTTAAACTATAGCATTCAGCTGAATACTCGAATTTGGAGTACATATATGTCGTGGCTTTCTTCTCTTAAATCAGTTTTTTCTCCTGCGCAGGAGGTAAAGGAAGAAGAAATCCAAACAGTACTGCAAAACTATATCTTGCCCAATTCAAACCATGCGTTGAAAGACCGCATTACTCAAGTGAATGTGCAGGGCAATATTCTGCAAATTACCATCAATACTTTTCCTGCCGAAGCCGATGATTTACAAAAGATTCATGATGATTTGGCGGTTGCGCTTGAAGCATGCGGTATCAAAGAATTAAACATGCATGTGATTCAACAAAAAACGGGACATAAAGAAAAGTCCGGTGGCTGTGGACATCAGCATGCTGAAGGTGAGAGCTGTTCAAGCCAAGCAAAAGAGGCTGCACCGAAAAGCAATTTACCCCCAGTGATTGATGCTTCAGGCTCAGCAGCCCAAGCTGCTGCACAACCCGTTGAAACTGATCCAAACAATCCACCCATTCAAAAAGCAGCGCCACAACAACGTGATGTGCCGAAGCATCCGCGTATTCAAAATGTGATTTTGGTGTCCTCGGGTAAGGGCGGCGTGGGCAAATCCACCACTACGGTAAACCTTGCACTTGCTTTGCAAAAGCTCGGCTTAAAAGTTGGGGTCTTAGATGCGGACATTTATGGTCCAAGTATTCCGACCATGTTGGGCAATGCGGGCAAAACGCCGATGATTGAAGCGGAAAATTTTGTACCCTTAGATGCCTATGGTTTGGCAGTGTTATCGATTGGGCATTTAACAGGTGATCATAATACTCCTGTGGCTTGGCGTGGGCCGAAAGCGACAGGGGCGTTGATGCAACTGTTCAATCAAACCTTATGGCCTGATTTAGATGTCTTGATGATTGATATGCCACCGGGCACAGGTGATATTCAGTTGACGCTTGCGCAGCGTATTCCTGTGACAGGTGCGGTGATTGTAACCACCCCGCAAAATGTGGCACTTATGGATGCGACTAAAGGCATTGAGTTATTTAACCGCGTACATATTCCAGTTATGGGTGTTGTGGAAAATATGTCGACCCATATTTGCTCAAATTGTGGATTTGAAGAGCAAATTTTTGGTACGGGCGGTGGAGATCAACTGTCGGAGCAATATGATATTCCGCTGTTGGGACGTTTGCCTTTAAATGTACAAATCCGTGAAAATGCGGATGCGGGTAAGCCTTCTGTTTTAGTGGAAGACAGTGCAGCAGACAGCTATATGCAGATTGCTGAAAAAATTGCAGCCGCACTGCCTCAGGCTGAAAAAGATCAGACTCGTATTTTCTAAATCAGCCATAAAAAAAGCCCAACCTGTTGAGTTGGGCTTTTTTTTACTTTTTTAGGAGAGTGAATAGGACTGATTTTGTTTTTTGGCTTGCATAATATTAATGCTGATCGCAATCACCACCATCACAATCCCGATAATATCAGTCACAGTTTCAGGGATAATCATACATAAAGCACCTGCACCTAAGAAAATCCGCCAGAACCAATTCAAACCAATTTTAAAGTAACCTTCAACTGCTGCACCCAGCGCCAAAATACCGACTACTGAGGTAAAGACAATACTCACAATAGTTGTCCATGCAGGAAAGGCAAACTCACGTGCATTGACTGCGACGTTGGCCGTATCAATCATCAGCATGGCAGGGTTATAGACGAACAGGAACGGGACAATGAAACCTGCCAAAGAAAGTTTCAAGGCTTGGAAACCTGTGCGCATTGGATCACCCCCTGCGATTCCCGCACCTGCAAACGCGGCTAAGGCGACAGGTGGCGTAATATTGGCAAACAGACCAAAGTAGAACACAAACATATGCGCCACCAGTGTGGGAATATCAAAGTTTGCCAAAGCGGGTGCAGCCATGGTCGCGGTAATGATATAGGCTGGAATCGAAGGAAGTCCCATACCTAAAATCATTGATGCAATCATGGTAAAGAACAGCGTTAAAAATAGGCTGCCTGCACCGATGCTCATAATTGAGGAGGTCATGACAGAGCCAAAGCTGGTCAGGCTCACTACACCAATAATAATCCCCACCACAGCACAGGCTGCCATGACCGAAAGGGATTGTTTTGCACCATCGGCGAGCGCTTCTAATATTTCTTTGAAGCCCATACGGGTCGATTTGCGGAAACTCGCCACAATCACAGTTAAGACAATGGTGTAGACCGCGGCATAACTGACAGGAATGGATTGAAAGAGGAAAAATACCAAAGCCACAATTGGAATAAGTAAGTGCCCTCGCTCTTTTAGGACATCTTTAACCCGTGGCAAATCCGCTTTCGGTACGCCTTTTAAATTGTCTTTACCAGCACGGAAATGGACTTGCGCCATCACACCTAAATAGTAGAGTAAAGCCGGAAGAGTGGCTGCAAGGGCAATGGTGCCATAACTGACACCCGTGGTTTCAGCCATAATGAAGGCACTGGCTCCCATCACCGGGGGTAAAATTTGTCCACCTACAGAAGCGCTGGCTTCAACAGCACCTGCAAAATTTTTGTGGTAGCCAATTTTTTTCATCAAGGGAATGGTGAATGAACCAGTACCTACGACATTGGCCACTGCTGTGCCATTAATACTGCCCATAAATCCACTGGAAATGACAGCAACTTTTGCAGGGCCACCTTGTTTATGTCCCGCAAGTGCCATCGCAAGATCATTAAACAATTTGCCCATGCCTGATTTCGCCAGAAAAGCACCAAACAAAATAAACAGGAAAATAAAAGTGACTGAAGCACCGATTGCGGAAGAATAAAGTCCTTCGGTTTTTAAATACATTTGCCCGAAAATATCACTAATACTATATGGACGCGTCAATAAACGATCAGGGACCCAGTCATAGTGGCTAAAAAACGGGTAAGACAGAAAGACTAAACCTAAAATAGGCAGCATCCATCCCATGACCCGCCGAGCACCTTCAACCACCAGAACCACGGCTAAAATGGCAAAAACAATATCTAAAGTGTTTGGAATACCCCCACGCGTGGTCATAATGGCTTGATATTCTTTCCAAAGGTATAAAAAGGTTGCTAAAGCGGCTAAGGCAAGTAACCAATCCAACCAAGGGATGCTTTGTCGTGAACTGGACTGACGCGCAGGATAAAGTAGAAAGATCAAAACTAAACCAATAGCGACATGGGCGGAGCGTTGAATCAGTTCGGGTAGTGGATTAAAGGTAATAAATAAATGAAATAAGGAATAGAAAATAGCAATCGCCGCTATGAACCATGCCACAGATTTGTTGCTTGGGGAACGAGTCACTGACTCACGATCAAATTTTTCTAAAATGGCTTGTTGTTGTTGCTCATCTAATTGTTCAGGGGCAACTTTTTCTTCATTTTGAGTCATCGGCATTCTCCGATCTGCCATGCTTTCCACAAGGGCTGTTGTTGTGCTGTAATTTGAACCAAGGTGTAATCTGGATATTGTTGAAAAATGGGCCAGACGCTCTGGTGAATGATGATACTGCCTTGCATATTCCTGGAAATGATCCAGTTGATTTGATCAATGCGCCGATTAACTTTCATTCTGACCATACCGTCTTTTTGAAAGATGATGGGGTAGTCATTCGGTGTGCCTGCACCGAAAGAAATCAGGTCGGTGTAGCGCAATATAAAGTGCTGTTGCTCCTGTTGATAGTTTTCAATCCAACGGGTTTTTTCAACTGAATGTTTCCACTGCAAACTAAATTGTGCTGTTGAAATTCGGCACTGCATTTGAGCAACAGTTACTTCGCTATAGCGAACAGGTAAGAACAACAGCCCGCATAAACCGAGTAGAAAAAGTGCAGTAAACACTGCACTTTTTTTCAGCTTCATTTTTTCGCTGCGAGTTCGTCGTAATAACGCTTAGCCCCAGGGTGTAGCGGAGCAACCACGCCTTTTTGAGCCGTTTCCAGATTAATTTCTGTCGCTGCCTGATGTGAGTTGGCCAACTGTCCTAAACTATCAAAGAAGGTTTTGGTCAGTTTATAGACATCACCTTCAGAAAGATCGGAACGGACCACTAAAGCATTCATAATGGCTGCAGTTGGAATATCTTCTGCATTGCCATAAGTGCCTTTCGGAATATTCAGAGATAGGAAATAGGTTTGGTTTTTGGCGATTTGTTTCACTTTCTCAGGATCGATCCCGACCAGTTGTAAATCGAAACCTTGTTGCAGTTCCATCAAGGATGAGTTGGGGATACCACTGGTTAAGAATGCAGCATCAATTTTTCCACCCTTTAAAGCATCGGCGGCTTCTGCATAGCCTAGATAGTCGACCTTCACGTCATTGTAAGTAATACCAAAACCATTTAAGAGGGTGCGCGCATTAACTTCAACCCCTGAGTTTTGTGCACCGACGGCAATGCGTTTACCTTTTAAGTCTTCAAGCTTTTTAATGCCTGATTTTTTTGACGCCACAATTTGCACATAGTTGGGATAAAGTGCTGCCACTTGTTGGACATTATCAATTTTCCCACTGGCAAAACTGCCAGTGCCATTCAGTGCTTCGGTTAAGCTGTCACTCATGACAAAAGCCATTTCGACTTTTTTCTGTTTGAGTAAGTTAAGATTTTCTACCGATGCGCCTGTGGTTTGGGTTTTTGAATTTACACCGTAGGTTTTATTATAAATTTCAGCCAAACTGGTGCCAATCACGTTATACGGCCCAGATGCACCACCTGTCGCTATATTGACAAATTTAGTTTGGAGTTTGTCGGATGCTTGTGCACTGGTTTCAGTTTGAGCATCACCTGAAGTCGTGGTTTTATTGTCACTTGAGCATGCTCCTAGACCTGCAAGTGCAATTGAAAGTAGCGTGAGTTGAGTCCATTTTTTCATATACTTTTCCTCGTTTTATTATCTTCAAAGCCATTCACTTGGCTCTTTTATCCTTGATTTAGCGTGAT
The DNA here is from genome assembly GCF_058599505.1 of Acinetobacter sp. CAU_H_29a_1. Taxonomy (NCBI): domain Bacteria; kingdom Pseudomonadati; phylum Pseudomonadota; class Gammaproteobacteria; order Moraxellales; family Moraxellaceae; genus Acinetobacter; species Acinetobacter sp. CAU_H_29a_1. The sequence goes on along the minus strand of NZ_CM178655.1, from coordinate 2,526,120 downwards.
CAGATTGATGAATAAAAATACGCATGTTTTAAAAAGTAACTGATTAAAAATCATTTGAATAGTCTTTTTTCATTAGGCATGTCTATTTGATTTATAAAATCATTGATTTGAAAAAAGAATAAAGCATGTGGCGTCATTTTTATGAATGCTAGATTGGGTAAGGGTCTTATACGTTATTTCTTTGTACACGACAAAAAAAGATAACTCATTGAAATAATGGCATAATACTTGTTTTCTGACGACGAATATGATGACACATTTCAATGAGTTACATCTCATCTTAAACAAATATCTAAAGTGGAACAAGTCACATGTAAAATGTTTTACACTGATTATGCTTGCATTAATTGTAAAACAGACATGTAATCTTTCTTCTGCATCTAAAGCCTTACCCATCAAGTGCTTACCACAATCATTTTATCGACGTATACAACGCTTCTTTGCAGATCATTATTTCGATTATCGTCAAATTTCTCAGTTAATTTTCTATATATTTTCATTCGATAAAGTCCAATTAACTTTGGATAGAACCAACTGGAAATGGGGAAAACGAGATATCAATATCTTGATGTTAGCCATCGTCTATCGTGGAATAGCGATACCTATTGTTTGGACATTGCTCAATAAACGTGGAAATTCAGATACAAAAGAGCGTATTGCTTTGATTCAACGCTTTATCTCCATTTTTGGTAAAGATCGTATTGTGAATGTGTTTGCAGACAGAGAATTTATCGGTGAGAAATGGTTTACATGGTTAATTGAAAATGACATTAACTTCTGTATACGTGTTAAAAAAACTTTATTGTGACCAATCACTTAGCCAAGAATCATAAAATTAGTGATTTATTTCGTCATCTTCAAGTTGGTCAAACTGAATGTCGTAAACGACGTATTTGGGTTGGTCGAGTGAAACTGTATATTAGTGCGCTACGATTAGAAGATGGAGAACTTTTACTTGTTGTTTCTCCTATGTTTAATGCTTCTGCTATTCGTGATTATGCATTACGCTGGGAAATCGAAACGTTATTTAGTTGTCTCAAAGGACGTGGATTCAATCTTGAAAATACTCGTTTAACAGACCCTAGACGAGTCAAGAAATTGATAGCAGTGCTAGCTATCGGTTTCTGTTGGTGCTATTTAACAGGTGAATGGCAACATGATCGAAAAAAAGCGATAAAAATAAAGAAGCATGGACGACTTTCAGTAAGTTTATTTCGCTACGGTTTGGACTATGTTCAAATGGCTATTCTACGTTTGATTGGTTTTGGAAAAAAAGAAGAATTTAAGAAAGTGCTCGCAATTTTAAGAAAGAATAAGCCTGATAGGACAAGGGCCCTGTGAAATTTGTCGTGTACAGAGACGTTATTTATGTTAAGTATTGAATGAAAATTAAAAAAACTGTTATCACGGTTCACTAAATTTGATTGCTTTCAGCATGGCAAGTCATTACGCTTATAGTTATATATATGTGGGTCTGTGAATATGGTCACTTGGTTTTTTATTGGTTTAGTGATAACCATTCTTTTAACTCCAGGACCAACCAATACCCTACTTGCGTCTTCGGGCATTCAAGTCGGTATTCGTAAATCTTTGCGTCTCATTCCAGCAGAAGCTTTTGGCTATCTCATTTCAATCACGGCATGGGGCTTCCTTATTGGAAAAGTGTCCGTACACTTGCCTTTATTGCCGACTATTTTAAAACTGTTCAGTGCAAGCTATATCATTTATTTGGCCATCAAATTATGGCGTACAGCCGATGCTGAAGTGAGTTTTAATCAACCGACTATTCGGGCACGTGAACTGTTTTTTGCAACATTATTGAACCCTAAAGCATTATTGTTTGCTTCAGCCATTTTCCCAACCATTGCGTGGACAAAACTAGATTATTATCTGTCACATATGTCGCTGTTTTTGGTTTTGATTGTTCCAATTGCTTTCTTTTGGACTTTTATCGGATCAATTTTAGCGAGCAATAAAATTCGTTGGCTCAACCAATCTACCCTGCAAAAAACAGCATCACTGGTTTTGATGAGTTTTTCGATTCCGCTGAGCTATTCTGCGATTTTAAGTTTTTAATTTAGTAATTAAAGACAGAAATTTTGCGAACTTAAACGCGCTTATTTTCATTGAAAGCGATTTCAGTTAAAGTACAACGCAATTATTGAAATTAAGCTTTTTTGGAAAGAATAAATGGCTATTAAGTCCGATCGTTGGATTCGCGAAATGAGCGAAAAACACGGCATGATCGAACCGTATGCAGAAAACCAAGTTCGTTTAGATGAAAATGGTCAAAAACTCATTTCTTATGGTGTGTCGAGCTATGGTTATGATGTCCGTTGCGCGCGTGAGTTTAAAGTTTTTACCAATGTTCACTCGGCAATTGTAGATCCAAAAAATTTTGATGATAAAAGTTTTATCGACATTGAAGCTGATGTTTGTATTATTCCGCCGAACTCATTTGCTTTAGCACGTACCGTTGAGTATTTCCGTATTCCACGTAATGTGTTGACTGTGTGTTTGGGTAAATCGACCTATGCACGTTGCGGTATTATCGTAAACGTCACACCACTTGAGCCTGAGTGGGAAGGTCATGTTACTTTAGAGTTCTCGAATACAACTAATCTTCCTGCACGTATTTATGCAGGTGAGGGTGTTGCACAAATGTTGTTCTTCGAATCTGACGAAGTGTGTGAAACATCGTATAAAGACCGTGGTGGTAAGTACCAAGGTCAAACAGGTGTGACTTTACCGAAGACCTAAGTTGTTGATATTTAAGAAAGCGGATCATTGATCCGCTTTTTTTATGTCAATTCATTCATCGGAAAATAAATATTATCGGACAGTTGGTTTTGCATTTGTGCTGAGTTTCAGCATAATCAATTGTGAATTAGAGTGCTTTGGTTGACGCAAATAAAAATTATAGTGCGCAGAGTAGAATGCCAAGCAAAGGATGCAGTACATAAAGATGCGGAGCATCGAATAATAAGGATGGTCGAGATGACGAATCGTATATATCCCGAAGGATTGAAAAAATCCTGTTTAGCTAGTCTTGTCGGACTCATGCTTGCGCAGTCTACATTTGCCCTTGAGTCACTTTCCGATGAATATCTAGCGGATACTACGGGTGAAGGCATTGCTTTACTTCCTGAAAACTTCAAGATGGTGTTCCAAGGGGCCAATGATCTCTCCACGGCTTCTAGCTACAACCGTGGCGTGGCCAATCCACAACAATACGACACGGGTTTCATTCGTATTATTCCTGTGGGTGAGAACTACTCCAAATATACCGATGCTGATGATCTGAGTGCGAAACGAACCAAAGGGGACATCTTTATTTATGGTTTCGCACTTTCACGGTCTGATAATAATGCCAATAGTCGTTTCAGTAATCAGGGCTTCACATGGGGAAGTGATGTTAACCCTTGGTTATTTCGCGCTGGCACAGCCACGGGGATTAAACAGTTTCATCAGTCGAATGCAAGTTCAGATGTAAGTTTTCTAGGGCTGGAAGCGCCTTTAGCAACGGTTGTAGCGAGTGACACAGATAATAATATTAAATAGGACTTACGCATTGACGGATTCAAAAAAGTATTAAAATACTTTATAAAGTATCTGTGATCAGACGAATTAAACATGCTTCTACAGCAACTTGTACATTACCCATTTATATGGGCTTTCTCATGACAGAACCGAACTCTATTAGCTGCACACAACTTGCCGAGACTTATAACATCTCGCATGATAGTGTAAATCGCTTTCTAGAACGTGAAGACTACACACCTCACGACCTATATCAAGAAGCAATTCAACATATTGATAATAATAAACTTATAGTCAGTATTGATGATACTGTTTTAGATAAACCCTATAGTCAACATATGGACTTGGTTAGCTATTTTTGGTCAGGCAAACACCACCGATCCGTCAAGGGTATTAATCTCATTACCTTGTATGCGACAGATCAGAATGGTCAAAATATTCCAATTAATTTCCGAATTTATGACAAATCTGAAAGTAAAACCAAGAATGATTACTTTATGGATATGTTAAGTGAAGTACTCAGTTGGGGTGCAAAGATTCAATTTATTACAGGTGATAGTTGGTATTCATCGACTGGAAATCTAAAAACCATAAGAAAATATGGTATTCGATTTATGTTTGGTATCGACTGTAACCGTAAGGTTTCCCCAGAAAAAGGACAATGGTTTCAACTGCGTTTATTGCCAAATTTCCATCAGGGTCAAGTGGTCTGGCTCAAAGATTTTGGCTTTGTACAATTATTTAAGACTCAGTTAAAAGAACAGCAGAGGTTTTATATTGTGCATCAAGATGAAGATGATTTATTGTCCTTTGAGGGTTTTCATGAATTACATTCAAGTCATTGGAAAATAGAGCAATATCACCGGGTGATTAAACAGGTTTGTCATATTGAAAAGTTTCAAGTAAGACGATCTAAACTGATTTTGAATCATATTTTTTCAGCCTTGATGGCCTACGTCGAGATACAAAAGAACCAGTTTGAGCGGATCTTTGAAAATGTATATCGTTGGCAGAAGAAATTATTTAGACCAGTTATCAAAAACTTCATTGATGACTTTATTCTCGATAAAAATCATCTGCTACCACAGAGAATCTATAAATAATAGTGCGTAAGTCCTATTAAATTAGGTCTATGGTTGGATGCTTTTTCGCGTAGCTGGAATTCTCAAAATAAAGTGGACCCTATCACTGGTGCGCCAACAACAACCAACGCGGCAGCAGATCTTGATTTAAATTTAAATCAAAGAATACGTTTACAGGCCGTTGCCAATGGGTTGAGTTTAAATGGCTCACAGGTGCGTATGTTTCAAACTCAAGCATCTACCTTAGACCAGCAAAATAAAACCTTTGGGATGGCAGCCTTACTTCGGATCAATACCAATGATGATCCATCTGGATTGGTCTATGCCAACGATGACGCAAATAAAGCGCTATTGAATGCTAAAGTCCTTCGTCTGAGCACAGCTGCGACCAACGACGGTACGGCAGTCACACCTGCACTAGATCGTTCATTGGCTCCAATTTTTGATGCCAGCGAGGGACTTTATTTATACAGCCCAAATATTAACTTGGTCTTGGGTAATATGTATCAGCCTTTTGTTGTAGGTTCGGAAGGACGCAATATTATTCTCGAAGTCACGCGTATTCCGAATGTGCCTGAGATTTATAAGCAGATTTATACCTACTACCCAGATGTACAGGGTGGAAACAATGCTGACTATAAAGGATCAACATGTAATGTGGCCTATTGTGGTTCGAATTTTGTTCAAACGGGGGCAGGGAGTACTGCGATTCAATACCAAGGAAATAACGCAACACATAGCAGTATTTCGATTGGTAGCGTGACACGAGATCCGACCACCAATACGCTTAAAGCCAATACGGCAACACAGTCAACTGGTGTGGTATTCCGCGGGATTGGAACAGCAGTTCCTGTAAATTTAGGGTCAGTTGCTATAGATGGTGTATTGATCCAACACTTAAAAATTAAGACCACAGGGTTATAGGATACTGACATGATGAAAAAATTATGTGTAACCATGTTGATGTCGGTATCCATGTTGTCTCAAGCGGGTTTGGTAGATTTGGATAATAAGGAACTGGTCGGTGTGACTGGACAGGGCGGTGCAGATTTGAGCTTAACCCTATCGATCAACCACCAATATGCCAATGATATGAGTTTAAATACGATCTCTAGGATCAATGGTGTAGATGCAAATGGGCGAGCTATTGTCACTGAAGCCTATTATCAAATGCGTGCAAATCAAGATTGCGCTTTATTAGAACTGTGTCGTATCGCTATTTCTCCAAATAATCATAAGGAAAATGGGCAACGAAAATGGCTGGTTTTCAAGCAGTTCCAAGGCACCATGCAAATTGATAAATTTTCGCTGGAAGGTACCACAATTCTGAATAAAGAAGGTAAGCCACAAACTGCGATGATGTTAAAGTTTTTCGATGATAAACCCCTTAAAATTAGAAACTTAGGTTTTGCCAGCCTTTCAGTAGAAAGTGGTGAAAATGGATATTTCAATACCTCAACGTATAACAGTTATGGTACGAGTAAAACTGTACCCACTTTTGATAAAGGTCAGGAACAAGGTTTTATGGGCTTAAATGTTCACGGAAACTTACATCTGGATGGAAATCTAAAAATCTTTAGCTATAACTGTTCGGGCACTGCGGGTAGCCGCTGTTAGACATATAGTTTCAAAAGGATATTGAGATGCATAAAATAATAAAACTAAACCTTCTGACACTGTGTATTTGTGCAGCGAATCAAAGTTATGCATTACAAGCTTTGAATGATCAGATTTTAAGTGATGTAACGGGTCAAGATGGTATTTCAATTACCCATGAAGCTTCAAAAGTTGACATTAAACAATTGAATTGGGTCGATCCTGCGGAAGTCGGAAAAACACCGATAAAACTGGGTTTGCATAATATTGAAATGAAAACGGCAACTGGTTATAACAACATTAAAACCAAACTCGATTTTGATGTGGGAACAACACAATTAGCCAATGGTACGCAAGGGGTCGGCATTCAGCTCTCTGCCAGTGTGTCACCTTTTACCGCAACGGCTGCCCAAATCATGCTGATGTGTTCACCAAATTGTGCAACGGGTGAAACGGATCAAAATTTAGGAAGTATTAAGCTTTCAACTATTTCACCTTTTGAAGTGTACTTAGCAACGACGAATGGTCTGTTTAACCGTGACTCAAAGGTGCATTTAGATTTTAAATTGCAGAATGCTAGTATTAGTTATGGACAAAATAATCAAGATTTAACCTTAAAAGATTTCAACTTCAATTTATCTGCTGATGGATATCTCTATATCGATGAAACGGAAGGTGTAGTTCTCACCTCAAAGGGTAGTGTTGGCGATAATATTGTTGTTTTAGGTCGAGTGGAAGATAAGACAGATGTACATGACAGCCGTGTAGGCAATGCCACAAATCCGGGGTTAAACGTTGATTTACGTTATGGCTCAGCAAACTCGACTCATCGAAACTTAATTCGGATAGGGGCATCAGGTGCTTTAACCAATGGCAAGATCGCATTAAATGCTGACCAGACTGGTGTTGCTAAGTTTAATACGGTCAACCGTGTTAACGGTAATGTTCAAGAAAATGAGGTGGTTGCATCTGCAGGTTATGGTTTTAAGAATGCGGGCGGTTTACATTTAAATGTATCGGCTGACTTTACCCGTGCAGGGAATAGTTTGCTTGGTGCTAGCACACCAACAACGTTTGAATTAGGACACACTGGTACAGGCAGTTACGCCATCGAGTTTTCAAATTTATCACCGCTCAATGTACGTACTTCCACTGACCCCAATTCAGCAATAAACAGTCAAAATGTCTATATTGATTTTGGCCAGATTTATATCAATAACATTCGCACCAACTCAATGGGTTTTGTAGTCAATGACCAAATTAAGACGATATTGGGTGCGCAAAACTATGAGTTGATTTATAACCCATCACCAACGGGCAATGCTTCAAATATGGCTTTTATTGCTGTACGTGGACTCGATTTTCAAGCCATTGCACGTAAAGCTCGCTTTATTTCAGATAATTCTATTGCGGTAAACAATACTAACGAAGGGACATGGGGCTTAGGTATTCCAATTTATAACCTAAATGCCAATGCAGCATTTTTTGCCAAGAAATATACCAATACCGCTGGAACAGTGAAGGATGGGTTGGGTTATGACATCGCAGTATCAACTGATGGTTATGGTGAAGATAGTCAAGGCAACCCTAAAACAACGTCTATTATCGTCATTGATGGTGCGATGAGTAAGCATGGCGAAGAAGTTAACTACTATACAGGCTTACGTAATATTGATTCATATTTTAAAGCCAATGGTGTGATTGGTTTTAATGAAAATGAAATCTATATCAAAGCCGATAGCTTATTGTTTGCTGCCAATGCGGAAATCGCAATCGGGCAGCTTCCGGGTGCACTATATAATTGTCCAGCAGGGGTAAATAGTTGTGCCAAAGAAGTCGTACCGATTAATAACTTTGCCAAAAAAGATGATGTTCTCGCATCAATTGCTTTTATGTTAGATGGTAAAGGCGAACTCTTTATTATTCCAGGGCTTGAGGCCGTAGGCGGGACACCACAAAGCAATTATTTGTCATTTAAATCCAATTTTGAGTTTAATACACTGAGTAGCACAGACCTGAGTAATGAAAGTAAAAAAGGCAGTTTTATTAGTTTAAGTAATACCGATAGTAATGGAACAGCAACAAAAACCTCAAGTTTTAACTTAAACAAAATGCAAGGTCACTTGGGTTTGAATGGAAAAATTCATATGCAAAAGGACTCAGTGGTCATAGATAATCAAGTGCAATTTAACCATAAGGCATTAGCAGGGGGACAAGGGACTGCCTTTAGAACGGAGGTTGCATTGTCTCCAACAGGTACCATGCAGAAGGTTGCAGATATTGCCATTACGGGTGGGGCTATGCGTAGCACATTAGGGATTACGCCGCGCTAAAAAGGATGACAAGGAATAAATAAAATGAATAAGTCTTTAATTTCAATTCTAATCACAGCGACATTAGGCTTGAGTCAAAGTTATGCGATGACCGCTTTAAATGATGAGGAGTTGTCAGAAGTTGAAGGTCAGTCTTTGATGAACCTAGAGTTCCAGCAGGGGACAAATACAACCGATGCACAAGGGAAAACATATAACCAATCAAACATTGGTTTTTATAAGTTAGCTCTAAGTGCCGAATTGGAGTTGAATGCCAATATTAAAAAGCTTCAGTTGGGATGTGGTGGCGACAACAATTCCATTCGAGCCAACAGTTGTGATATTGATATCGATCATATTTCTTTAAGTGGATTGCCTGATGACCCGAACTATACATCAGATCAGCGTGCAGCAACTTCGGCATTAATCACAAATCCATTTATTCAATTTGCCATTAAAAATCCGACTTCAGCTGCAACACGTGAGGTGTTAGGGTTTCGTGTTAGTGCTGAAAAGATTAAAGGCTTGATGACATTAGGTACCAATAATGATGTAGATGCAAATAATAATGCGATACCCAATGGAATTAATACCTTTAGTGGATATATGAAAACCAAAACTGCATCAGGTACTGCAGTGACAGCAGCTCGTAGCATGACCTTTGCGGATACAGGATTAACTATGAATGGTATTGTGCAAGGACGATTACTCGGAAGTAGTTCTGGGACAACTTGTGTAGGTGGTTTTTTAGACCCTTGTTATGATATTTCATATACGTCTGATACTTATAATTTAAATCTATCTTCAACTACAGCGCCTTTTACGATTAATTCGACAGTTGTGTCGGGGACTCGAATGAAGGATGTAACTTTAAAAGGGACGGGTACTGTTGGGCAAATTGATTTTAGTGGACAATTAACAGCTAAAGTACTCGGTTTTTTAAACTTAGATAAACAGGTGTCCGGCAATATTACGGGGCTTAAAACAGATATTACAGTCAATCAAAGTTTAGGCTTAATTCATGCACTGTATTTAAACAACCCTGCATCATTATCCTTGCAATCCCAAGATATTTTATGGACGGGTGCTGCGGTTGGAGCAAATAAAGGCTGGTGGCTGGCGATGGAAGATGAAGTCGAGCTGGGCAGCTTAAGTCCAACCACTAAAGTAGCGATTACTAATGAAGTCTTAAAACAAACTATTGCGGGTATTAATAAAGATCTAACGGAAAATCCTCGAAATTGCGGCAACCTTTTAACAGGGTGTGTTGGTGGTTCAGCATTAGTTGTTGGGAATGTCGCAATGAATACGACGACTTTAGATTTTCCACTGACTAATTTAAGCTTACAAGGGCAAAACTTTAGATCAAATTGTTACGGTGGTTTAAAGTTCTGTTAAATATATGATTCCATAAAAAATCCCGCGATATACGCGGGATTTTTTTAATCTAAAATGAATTATTTTGTAATTTTCGCCAATAACTCTTCTTTAGAAATGTTTACAGATTCAGCGTCACGACGGCCTTTATATTCAAAAGTACCTGCATCCAAGCCTTTCTCACCAATCACAATACGGTGAGGAATACCTGTAAGCTCAAGGTCTGAGAATTTCACGCCTGGACGTTCGTTACGATCATCCAGTAAAACATCATAACCTGCTGCCGTAAGTTCAGCATACAGTGCTTCAGCTGCTTCCAAAGTGCGTGGAGACTTATGTGCATTCATCGGCACAATGGCAACTTCAAACGGTGCAATTGCCATAGGCCAAATAATGCCTTTTTCGTCAAAGTTTTGCTCAATTGCAGAGGCAACTACACGTGTTACACCAATACCGTAACAACCCATGGTTACAGTAAATGGCTTACCATCTTCACCTAAAACTTTACAACCCAAAGCTTCTGAATACTTTTGACCGAGTTGGAAAATATGCCCAACTTCGATACCACGTTTAATTTGCAGTGTACCTTTACCGTCTGGAGACGGATCACCCTCAACCACATTACGTAAGTCGTAGACTTCGGTAAACTGTGCATCACGTTCCCAGTTTAGACCAGTCACGTGTTTATCAACCTCATTTGCACCCGCAACAAAGTCAGACAGTACCGATGCAGCACGGTCGGCAATGACCGTTAAGCCTTTTTCTACCAAGCCTTGTGGTCCACAGAAACCAGCGGTTAAACCCAGTGCAACAAGTTGTTCTTCTGTTGCAAAAGTTAATGGTGATGCGATACGTGGATGTTTCTCCGCTTTAATTTCATTCAGCTCATGATCGCCACGTAAGAACAATGCCACTACCGGTGTTGCTTGGCCTTCTTCGGCTGCAATACCTTGTACTAACAAGGCTTTTACAGAGTGTGCAGGATCAGATTTTAAGAAGTTTGATACATCTGCAATGGTTTTTTGATTTGGTGTATCGACAACTTCTAATGCTTTGGTTGGCGCTGCACGTTCACCGACTAAAACAGCCTCAGCCATTTCAATATTTGCCGCATAGTCAGATTCAGTCGAGAAGGCGATATCATCTTCACCACTTGATGCTAATACGTGGAATTCATGTGAGCCTGAACCACCAATTGAACCTGTATCGGCTTGCACTGGACGGAAATCTAAACCTAAACGGCTAAAGATTTTGCAGTACGCGTCGTACATGATGTCATAGGTTTCTTGCAGTGATTCTTGGTTTGCGTGGAAAGAATAAGCATCTTTCATGATAAATTCACGTGAACGCATTACACCAAAACGTGGACGAATTTCATCGCGGAATTTGGTTTGTACTTGATAGAAGTTTGCAGGCAATTGTTTATAGCTTTTGAGTTCATTGCGCGCAAGATCGGTAATGACTTCTTCGTGGGTAGGACCAAGCACGAAAGGGTTGCCATGGCGGTCTTTGAAACGAAGCAGTTCAGGGCCGTATTGGACGTATCGACCAGATTCTTCCCATAAAGACGCTGGCTGAGTTACGGGCATCAGGACTTCGAGTGAACCCGCATTGTTCATTTCTTCATGAACGATCGCTGCAACTTTATTTAATACGCGAACGCCCATCGGCAGCCAAGTATATAAACCTGAAGCCAATTTACGAATCATCCCAGCACGTAGCATTAGTTGATGTGAAATCACTTCTGCGTCATTTGGGGTTTCTCTTAACGTTGCAAATAAAAAGCGACTCGCGCGCATGGAAACTGTCCTAAAATTTTAAACTTTGAAAGTCAAAGATTATACGATAAAAAATGAGGAGGCATGTCGACACCGCCTCAGAAAAATGTTGATTATTATGACATGGTTTTACGTACTTGACGCAGCATAAAGTTCTTAAAGTCATCTAAATAGGTGAAGATCACAGGAACCACCACCAAGGTCAGCAGTGTCGATGTAATGACACCGCCGATCACTGCATGTGCCATAGGTGCGCTTTGTTCCCCCCCTTCACCTAGCCCTAAAGCCAGAGGCACCATGCCCATCACCATGGCACTTGTGGTCATCAGAATAGGGCGTAGACGTGTTTTACCCGCATCAATAATCGCTTGATAACGATCAACGCCGTGATCCATGGCTTTTTTAATGAAATCGATCAATAGAATTGCATTCTTGGTCACCAGCCCCATCAACATGATAATACCGATAATAGAAAACAAGTTCATAGTGGAGTTAAATAAGAAGAGCGCTAAAAATACCCCTATCAGCGATAACGGAAGGGAAACCATAATCGCCGCAGGGTGAATAAGACTATTAAACTGAGAACCTAGCACAATATAAATAAACACAATCGATAAGGTGATAGCGGTCATGGCATAGCCTGCGGATTCAGCCATGTCTTTGTTTGTACCTTGTGTGTCAAAGCTATAACCTACAGGAAGGTCAAAGTTGTCTTCAATTTTTTTAATATCTACACCAATATCGCCTGCAGGACGACCTGCTGTGTTGGCTTCGACTAAGACTTCCCTTGCTAGATCGCGACGATTAATCTGCGATGCCCCCAGACTTTCTTCTAAATGTGCAACACTAGAAAGGGGAATCAATAAAGCTTGACCATTGGCATCCATTTTTTGCGATGTGAGGTAAAGGTTTTGTACATCACTAGGTAAGCTACGCGCATTTTCAGTTAGGCGCAGGTTAACGTCATAAGTTTCGCCTTTGTTGTCTTGCCATGTGGTGACATCATCCCCTGCAATCAGTGGGCGAATGACATTGGCAATTTGGTTGACCGATAGCCCCAAATCGCTGGCTAAGACCCGATTAATATGCACGCCTAAAGTCGGTTTAGGGGCTTTAAGTGAGCTTTCTAAGTCGACAATGCCTTTGACTTGCGCAATTTCAGCCATAAAGCGGTCTGATATCTTCTGGAGTTCGGCTAAGTCAGGACCTTTGATGGAAATCATTACGGGCTTTTGTCCGCCCGATACCGTTTCATCTGCCGAGGCAATTGAGGTCACAGTAATGCCACCTACTTGTTGTAGGCGTTGGCGGAACTCATTGTTTAAGTCGGTTAAGCTTTTCTTACGCTCTGTGCGTGGCGTAACGGTTACGCGAATACTGACATGGTTTTTACCACGATCCGTAACGCCATTAATCACCGCATAAGTTGCTCGAACGTCAGGGTGCTGCTGAATAATTTTATCGACTTGCAGCAGTTTAGCTTGTGAATATTCCAAAGAGGCGTCGACAGGTGTTTCGAACTTAATCCGAATCTCACCTTTATCTGGAACAGGGACAAACTCTGTTCCAATCAGTTTAGATAAGCCTAATGCACCGAACAGTGAAGCCACAGCAATCATGAGGGTGATGAGTCGGAAGCGCAGAGCAAGCTTGAGTAATTTCTCATAGCCATGGCTGAGATTATCTAGTTTGCCAGAAATCCAATTGAAAAAACGTTTGATTCGATTTGGTGGCTTATGTGGATTATGCTGTTCAGCCCAATGCGCAGATAGCATTGGATCTAAAGTAAAGCTGACAAACATGGAGATCAGCACAGCAGTACTGACGGTTACGCCAAACTGATAGAAAAATCGACCAATAATACCGCCCATAAATGCCACAGGTAAGAACACCGCAACAATGGTTAAGGTGGTGGCTAAAACAGCGAGTCCAATTTCTTTGGTCCCATCAAGGGCTGCTGTAACAGGGTCTTTGCCCATGTCTGCATGTCGCACAATATTTTCACGTACCACAATCGCATCATCAATCAGTAGACCAATGCTGAGTGATAGTGCCAGTAAGGTCATCATATTGATGCTAAAGCCAAAGATCCAAATAAACGTCAGAGTGCCAAGGAGGGCAATCGGCAGGGTCATGCCTGTAATGGCGGTGGAACGGAATGAGCCTAAAAACAGCAGGACAATCAAAACGGCAAGAGCTGCACCTTCAATAATGGTACGTGCAACATCGGTGATGCTGTTACGAATGCCTTTAGATGAATCTACCACGACTTTTGCTGTGGTGCCTTCAGGTAACTGTTTTTGAATATCTGCTAAGGTCTCATAAGCACCATCGACCACGTCAATCACATTTGAATCGGAACTGCGTAAAATATCAATCGCAACCGCAGTTTGACCGTCTAAATAGGCACTTGACTCAAGTTCGGCTTGGCTGTCTGAAATGCTTGCAACTTGGCGCAAATAAATCGGTACACCATTTTTATTGGCAATCACCAAATCGCCGAAGGCTAAAGGATGAATCACTTTAGACTTAATTTCGACCACAAGTTCACTGTTACCATGCTTCAACGTTCCACCCGGAATCTCAACATTTTCAGCTTTTACCGTGTTGATGATCTGGTCAATACCAATCCCAAAACTTTGTAATTTGTGGGGTTCAATCTGTATGCGAATTTGTCGCTTGGCATCACCCAATAAGTTGACGGTCCCAACACCAGAAACGGTTCTAAACTGTGGAACGATGCGCTGATCCAAATAAGAACTGAGCTCTTTTAGTGACATGTTTTGTGATTCAAATACAATTGACATCACGGCATTGGCAGAAGGATCGTAACGTTCAACGATCGGGTCTTGAATTTCGTCTCGAAATTGTGCGGTGACCGGTGCAATTTTATCGCGGACATCTTGCGCGGCTATAGCAGAAGAAACATCGAGATCAAATTCAGCAATAATGGTCGATAAGCCTTCGCTAGACTGAGAAATGACCTGTTTTAAACCTGAAATGGTATTGATTTGGTCTTCCATTTTCTTGGTGATTTCAGACTCAACCGTTTCAGGCGATGCCCCTGGATAGGTGGTATAAACCACCACGAAGGGGAAATCGACATCAGGGAACTCGTCAACCCCCATTCTTTGCCAAGAGGCTAAGCCTAAAACCATCAGACAGAACATCATCATGATGGTAAAAACAGGATATTTCACACTAATACGGGTTAACCACATAGCAACAACCTTTTCTTATTTTATGGATTGATTGTCACCATTTGATGCAAATCTTTTTCATTAAAATTTATACGACTGATGCGGTCGCCAGTTTGTAGTCCCTGAACCACAGCACTGTTGTTGCTATAGCGTTGTTCCAATACTTTTATGTGAATACGTTCAATTTTATTGTGGCGAATCACCCAAACATAAGGCGAATTTTGTATATCATGAATGGTATCAAGCGGGATAATTTGGCCTGTTATGGACTGTGAACCAAGTATATTCCCCTCCACAAAGGTACCGATACTCAATGAATTAATACTTTCAATTGGCTGAGCAAAAAACTCAATTTGACGGTTTGCGGGGTCTGTAATCGGAGAAATACGAGTAAGCTTGGCTGTCAGTTTTTGAGGATTGCCTTGCAACCGATATTCAATTTTTTCTCCCAAACTTAAAGCAGCTTGTAGATCACTTGGAATTTTGGCCTGTATTTCTAAATGACTCGGATCAATGATTTCAAATAGGGTTTGTCCTGCGGATACTGTTTGTCCAGGTTCTACCTGACGTTGAGTAATAAACCCTGAAATCGGGCTTACAATAGTGCCATCGCGATCTGCTTTTTCGGCTATATCGACATTGGCTTGTTGTGCGCGAACACTTTCTAATTGAGCTTGATAGTCTACAAGGCTTTGTTCATATTCCACTTTAGAAATAAAGCCCTGATCGAGTAAACGTTTTTTCCTTTGAACCATGCTTTTTGCAAGATTGGCTTGGGCTAGGGTTGATGCAAGATTGGCTTGAGCTTGGGCAAGACGCGCAGCATTATCTTGATTATTCAATCGAACCAGTACTTGGCCTTTTTGAACGGCTTGTCCAACTTGAGCGGAGACGGCGGTGGCTGTCGCTGTCACTTGAGCCTGAATGGAACTTTGATTGACGGCTCGAATAGTACCAGTAAAGGCTGTACGTTGGATAGAAGGCCCTTCTTGGAACTGGACCAAGTCTTGTGCTATCAGCTCGATTTTAGCTGTAGACGAAGTAGGGGAGGTGACTTCATCTTGTTTTTGGCAGGCAGAGAGGAGTAAGCACAAACACAGCGGACTGAGTTTTAAAATAGGGAGCACTTGGCGGCTTAATTTGTTTTTTATACGTAGTGCAGCCTGCATTGAGTCAAATCCTTTGGTCTAGCGGCGAAAGTCAGCACACTGTAAATAAGACGCAGATTATTCAAGTGTTTTTAAGCGAGCAATAATTCTGTCGTATTCAGCCTTGGTATTACGATAGTGACTTTGTAACGATTGTATTTGCTCTTTTTTCATCACAATATTTTTGGAATTGTAATCAATCATATCTTGGAGCGGCTTCGGATTGCTTTTGCCTTTACGCATGTTCTCTTTTTCTTGGCGTAAGAATCCAATGCGGTCATTCTGTAATTGTTTTAATTCATCTTGCTGAAACTTAATCTGTTTTAAAATATAGGAAAGGGCAGTATTGCGTTTTTGAGTGGCGACTTGGCTGTTGGTATAAGCACGTTTTAATTTAAGATCTGACTCGCGTTGCTTGGCTGCTGCTGCACGTTGTGGCGCATATTGCGCATCTTTTTCTGCGTTGTATGGGCGTGCCCGTTGAATCACTTGCATGTTGCTATCGAGTGCTTCATAACCATAACGAATATGGTTGGGGGTGACACTGCTACTGACGTTTGCGATGCCTTTACTGTCGTAATATCGATACCAGACCGCTTTAGGTGGATCGGCCATAATCGAGATGGTCTGTAAACTTAGCAAAGCCAGCAAAATGACTTTCGCAGTCATCCTTTTTTTTACGATCAAAGCAAGTTTGTGATTAAACTCCCTAAGCATCGATACCCCCAGTTTAAAGTTGACTAAATTACTTATTTACAAGCAATAAATAGTGCTATATTAGTCCTAAATTTAGGAATAAAAAATATAATCAGTCAAAAAAAAATCGACGGGTATAGGAAAGTGTGAAGCCGTTCTTGAAAAGAAGATGAAGTGTGGTTTTATGCGGAAACTGTTCGTTGAAAATATAAGTAAATATATGTTAAAAGTGTACGTAACTTGTAAAGCGTCTACGAATCTGTTTCTACAAACATTCTAAAAATGGGAAGGGTCATATTAAATGGACGATAAATTCCAGAATCTAAAAGTAATGGTCATTGATGATTCAAAAACCATTCGTCGCACAGCTGAAACATTATTGCAACGTGAAGGTTGTGAAGTGGTGACTGCAGTTGATGGTTTTGACGCATTGTCAAAAATTGCTCAAGCCAATCCTGATATCGTATTTGTCGACATTATGATGCCACGACTAGATGGTTATCAAACGTGTGCATTAATCAAAAATTCACAAAATTATCAAAATATTCCTGTCGTGATGCTCTCTAGCAAAGATGGTCTATTTGACCAAGCCAAAGGGCGTGTTGTCGGTTCAGATGAATATTTAACAAAGCCGTTTAGTAAAGATGAATTATTAAATGCGATTCGTAATCACGTTTCAGCATAAATAATATAAGTGTAATTGGGGGAAAAAATTATGGCGCGTATTTTAATTGTGGATGACTCACCTACAGAGACATTCCGCTTTAAAGAAATTTTGGGGAAACACGGTTTTGAAGTGATTGAAGCGTCGAATGGTGCCGATGGTGTAACCATGGCTCAAGCTGAACTTCCTGATCTTGTGTTGATGGATGTGGTGATGCCAGGCGTTAATGGCTTTCAAGCAACCCGTCAAATTGCGCGTGGCGCAACAACAAAACACATTCCCGTAGTGATCGTCAGTACTAAAGATCAGGCTACAGACCGTGTATGGGGTAAGCGTCAAGGTGCGTGTGATTATTTAACCAAGCCTGTTGATGAAAACCAACTGATTGATGTGATTAAGCAACACCTGAACGCAGGATAAGCTCTATGGCAGCAAATGGATTTATCGAATTACTTCGACTTGCTAAACGTGGTAATAAAAACTACGTTTCAAACGAAAATGAGGTAAACCGCTGGTCGGGCATTGCTTTTGAGATGATGGGGCAATATTTCGTTGCGCCATTAGGTGAAGTTGCAGAGGTGATTTATCCTCCGAAATATACCTTAGTGCCAAATACTCAACCTTGGGTTGTGGGTTTGGCCAATATTCGGGGACGTTTACTTTCTGTTGCCGATTTAGCGCACTATGTATCAGGGCATCGCAGTGCGTATTCACCAACTCAAAAAGTACTCTGTATTAGTCACAATGACCACTATGTCGGTTTAGTTGTAGATCAGGTTCTGGGGATTCAGCACTTTAATAAGAAAAGTTTCTTTTCTAAACATCAAGATTTAGATCGGAATTTAAAAGAATATTGCCAAGGGTATTTTCACCAACACAACCAACAATGGCATGTTTTCTTATTCAGTCGCTTATTAGACAATCCAAAGTATATGAACGCATCTATAAAATTTATAAATTAATATCATTGTCGCGCGCGAAATTATAAGGGCGTAAATCGGGGAGAAGCTGCATGGGCTTTAAACTTAAAAAGAAAAATACGGATGGAAGCAGTAACCGCTCAGGTGGAAATGCTTTAGTAGCAAAACTTCAATCACAGACGGAACAGTTTTCACGTGTATTTGGTGATAGTGAAAAGTCCAAGCCATTAATTTTGGGTGCGGCATTTTGTATCGTACTGGCAATTTTCTTACTGTTGTACCTATTCTATAGTGTACCTCGAAATAACGAATTCACCCGTAGCTTGGGTGATTTACGTCTTTTATCACAAACGATTTCGCGTCAGGCAACTGAAGCAACAGCATCAGGTACCCCAGAAGCCATTAAAAAACTGACAGAATCACAAAAGTCTTTTGCTGAAAATTTAGAAACAGTAAAAGATATTCACGCGAGCACAGACGCACTGCGTGAAGTAGATGCACAGTGGAAAAAAGTTTCTGAAAATATTGATTTAATTGCTTCACAACAAAAAATCATTAACCAACTCTACGATACCAACATTGCGATTAGTGAAAGTATTCCGGGGATTCAGGCCGAATACAACTTAATGGTTGACCAAATGGCACGTCAAAATGTGCCAGCTAACCAAGTCGTAATTGCAAAAAACCAAGTATTCATTGCGGAACGTATTTTACGTTCAATTGGTTCGGTATTAACCGGTTCAGACAACTCGCGTGAATCTGCGGATGACTTTAGCTCAGATACAGAAACCTTCGCGTCATACTTAAACGCACAGTTAAATGGCAGTGCGGATTTAGGTGTAGAGCGTATTAATGACCCTGAAATGCGTGACTCTTTAACCAGTATTCAATCTGAATATGATGATGTACTGAAGTCAGCAGCAGCAACCGTCTTAAAGAACTCATCACAAATCGTTAAAGTACGCCAAGCGTCATCATCGATTTTTGAACAGTCGGATGCTTTGTTAAGCAATTTGAACAAATTGTCAGGTGGTACAGGTTTAGCGATTGCAATTCCTGCCTTAGGTCTAATTCTAGCCCTGATTGCCTTCTTATTCTGTGTATTTAAATTACTTGTACTTCGTGGCGAATCAGATAAAAAACGTGTATCTCGTCTCTCTGTACACGACAAATTTCACAGAACCCTTATCCTATCAGGATTCTGCCTTCTTAAAATTGCCAAAATTTCCTTAAACTCTTCTTTTTTCCCAAAACCAATTAAACGCTGAATCGCCATTTGAACATAGTCTAAACCATAGCGAAATAAACTCATTGAGAGTCGTCCATGCTTCTTTATTTTTATCGCTTTTTTTTGATCATGTTGCCATTCACCCGTTAAGTAACACCAACAGAAGCTTATAGCTAACACCGCAATCAATTTTTTCACTCGTCTAGGGTCTGTCAAGCGCGTATTTTCAAGATTAAACCCGCGTCCTTTGAGACAACTGAATAAGGTTTCAATTTCCCAGCGTAATGCATAATCCTGAATAGCATTGGCATTAAACTGAGGAGAAACGACGAGTAAAAGCTCTCCATTTTCTAACTGTAGTGCACTTATATATAGTTTCACCCGACCAACCAAAATCCGTCGTTTACGACATTCAATTTGACCAACTTTAAGATGGCGAAATAAATCACTAATTTTATGATTCTTTCCTAAATGATTGGTGACAATGAAGTTTTTTTAACACGAATGCAGAAGTTGATGTCTTGTTCAATTAACCATGTAAACCACTGCTCACCGATAAACTCTCTGTCTGCGAACACATTCACAATACGGTCTTTACCAAAAATGGCTATAAAGCGTTGAATCAAAGCAATGCGCTCTTTCGTATCTGAATTTCCACGTTTATTAAGCAATGTCCAAAGGATAGGTATCGCTATTCCACGATAAACGATTGCGAGCATCAGGATATTAATATTTCGTTTTCCCCATTTCCAATTGGTTCTATCTAAAGTCAGTTGCACTTGGTCGAATGAAAACATATTGAAAATCAACTGAGAAATTTGACGATAATCAAAATACTGACCTGCAAAGAAGCGCTGCATACGTCGATAAAATGATTGTGGTAAGCACTTGATGGGCAAGGCTTTAGATGCAGAAGAAAGATTACATGTTTGCTTTAAAATAATCACAAGCATGATGAGCGCAAAGCACTTTAAATGTGACTTGTTCCATTTTAGAGATTTGTTTAAGATAAGATATAACTCATTGAGATGTATCATAGTATTCGTCGTTAGAAAACAATTATTGTGACATTATTTCAATGAGTTATCTATTTTTGTCGTGTACAGAGATCTCGTCTACAAGATGAATATGACCGTAACCAAAACGCGATTTTACGTTTACTGGATGAGATTGCCGATCTTGCAGATGGTGACTTGCGTTCATATGCTACGGTATCTGAAGACTTCACGGGTGCAATTGCCGACTCGATTAACTTCGCAATTGACCAATTGCGTGACCTTGTATCGCGTATTACTGAAACCTCTCAAGAGGTTGCACAATATACGGCAAGTACGCAGGGGATTACCAACCAGTTAGCCGAAGCATCTGAACACCAAGCGCAAGAAATTGCGGGTGCATCTGCCGCGATTAACGAAATGGCAATGTCAATTGACCAAGTATCTTCAAACGCTGAAGAATCTGCGGTGGTAGCGGAACGTTCAGTAAAAATTGCTGCAAATGGCGCGAATGTTGTAAACCGTTCAATTGAAGGTATGGATATCATTCGTGAGCAGATTCAAGAAACCTCTAAACGTATTAAACGTTTGGGTGAATCTTCACAAGAGATTGGTAACATCGTTGCCTTGATTAACGATATTGCCGACCAAACGAACATCTTGGCTTTAAACGCAGCGATCCAAGCATCGATGGCAGGTGAAGCAGGTCGTGGTTTCGCCGTGGTTGCGGATGAAGTACAGCGTCTTGCAGAGCGTTCAGCTTCAGCAACCAAACAGATTGAAACACTGGTGAAAACCATTCAGACCGACACCAACGAAGCTGTAATTTCGATGGAACAAACCACGTTTGAAGTTGTACGCGGTGCGAACTTATCTAAGGATGCGGGTGTTGCGCTAGATGAGATTCAAAACGTATCGGGTAATTTGGCGAAATTGATTGCAAACATTTCGGATGCAGCAAAGCTACAATCCGCGTCTGCAGGTCATATTGCAACTACGATGAATGTCGTACAAGAAATTACCTCACAAACCACCACTGCGACGTTCGATACAGCACGTTCAGTCTCTGAACTTGCGAACATGGCGGAAGCGTTACGTGAGTCTGTAACAGACTTTAAACTGCCTGATTAAGCGCTTGCTTCGGGGGAGGTATGCTGCTCATCGCTTGAGTAGCATACCAAAATCAGGATACACATCAACTCAATTAGCTTGAGCAAAAAGACTGGTTTGGGATGATGGTTATAATGAAGTTTATGCACCTTTTTTGGGTAGCTGACAACGCAAGAAGCCTTAGCTATGAAAGAAATATTAAAACATTTAGTTGAAACGACAACGCTTCCGGAAGATAGTTATCTAGATCAAGATGCAGAAATTCTTGAAATTTTTGTTGAAGAAATTGAAGAAATCTTCGTTGAGTTAGATCCATTATTTGAAAAGTGGTACGCTGAACCGACCCATCAAGAAACCTTATTGAGCATACGTCGTCACTTCCATACCTTAAAAGGCTCTGGTCGTATGGTGGGGGCAAAGTCAGCAGGTGAAACAGCATGGGGGGTTGAAGATACCTTAAATCGTGTGATTTCAGGTGCTGTACCGCTCACAGCAACGGTTCAAAAATTTGCTAAGACAGTATTTAAACTGTATCAATTTAAACTGTATCCGACTTTTAAAGCGGTGCAGGAAATTGATCTTGATCTTCGTCCATTGGTTTTAATTGGACAACAATTACAACAAAATCAAAGTTTAGAACCTGCTCTAGAAGAGTTGCTACAACTGTCTAATCATCTAAATAGTAATGATGTCGTGACGGGACTAGAGCTGAGCGATATCGAAGTGGCTGAATCTGAGCCACAAGTTGCAGACGTTTCTGAGCAGGATGATCAAGTGCATGATGTCCTTGAAGAAACTTTAGCGATTTTCATTGAAGAAGCGGAAGACCATTTAGCGACTATCGATCAGTTCTTAAATGCAGATGAAACCAAAGTACAAGATTACAATGGTTTAATCCGTGCTTTACATACATTGCGCGGTAGTTCGTCTATGGCGCAAATTGAGCATGTCTTTAATGCCAGCTCAAAAGTTGAAAATTTGGTGGTGTTTTAAAAAGTATGCTGACATTAAATGAAGCCATTATTGATGTAAAAGAAGGTTAAGTCGAAGGCTTTAAAATGGTTTTCAAGCTTTTTGGAGAATTACAACTTCTTCTAAAACCACGCCTTATTCGATGCCTTATTTTGCAATTATTACCTTCAATTCCTACAGTAAAAAACTTACCAATACTTTGCTTGCAGTTTTTAAAAGCAGTGATGAAACTGTCCCAATGATCACTTGCAATTCGGGTGTAGTGAATACCTAATTGTTTAAGCTTTGTCTTCAACCTTTGGACTGTAGCTAAATCTCTCTTACCCCAAACATAAGCAACAATCTCACCTGTTTCTCGATGGTAAGCGTAAATAAGCCATTGTTTATTATTTTTATTTCCAACAAAAGTCCAGAATTCATCTACTTCGAGAGATTCATAATGACTTTGTTTAGGCTGAATTTGATAGGCCGATTCAGTTAAAGTCCGTAAGACTTTACCGATACTAATGCGCTCAACTTCAGCGATATCTCGTATACCGCTGCCTCTGACCATTAACTGTAATATTTTACGAGTAATGCCAGAATTACATCCTAGATAGCTCAGAGCATGGTCACCAATAAACTGACGTTTGCAGTCTTTGCATTGGTAGTTCTGTTTCCCATCTACTTTGATGCCATTTTTCTTTATATTGTCACTGAGGCAGGTTGGACATTTGATTTCTAGAGTTATTTGCATTTCTCTATTTTATCAAAATTCAACCTGCTTTTTTTTAGCATACTTTTTGATACACCACCGAAAATTTATTTAAAACCTTGGTTCAAGAAGAGATCGTTTCTACTTCGAAGGAAATCTCTTTACTCACCCAATATGCTGAATTTGTACGTGACTATTTACATGTGCTTGGGCGTGGTACGAACGAACAGCTTGACGTGATTTATGCTACGTTCACTACGGCTTGGGATAACTATGGTTTCAGTATAGAAGACGTAGACGATGAACTGAACCCACAAGGTATGGTTTCGAAGCTGATCGAGTTAAATATTGATCTGCTGCTTGACGCCGAGTTTGAGTTTGATCAGCGGGCCAAAGCTGAATATCCAGACTATATTCAGCACTTAGGTGAACAAGCAAAACAATTGCTGGAATTCACCAATAACCGTGCTGCACAAGGAATCCATGACTTTACTTCTGAGCTATATGCTGGTTATCAAGCCTTACTGGAAAAGCCAGAATTACTCAATGTAGATTATGCATACGAGTTATTTGGTCAGGCACATCAAGAATTTATCCATTTATTTGACACTTTAGCTGCGGGTCAGCGTGTCATTCTGACTGAAGAAGTGCATAAAGTTCTGAATGAATTAATGGCCTTCGTACAGCAAGATGTTGAATCGACTTCGACGACGGTAATTGAACCTGTTGCTGAGGCTATTGTTTCTGGAAATACTTTACAACCAAGCCTTGATCTTGCGCAGATTTCGCAGCAAATTGCATCGGATCATCAGTACAAGCAATCGAATACGGCCAATACCGATTTTGATGATGATTTGCTCGATATCTTCTTGGAAGAAGCCGAAGAATTATTGATGGGGATGGATCAGGATCTCAATACTTGGTCTAAAAATGGCAATGATACCGCGGCACTCAATAATTTAATGCGTTATTTGCACACCTTAAAAGGTGGTGCCAATATGATTTCTGCACCTTTTATTGGTTCGATTGCACACGAATTAGAGTCTATTTATGAACGTGTGATTCGTCAGCAAATTGCCACAACGCCACAGTTGATCAGCATCATACGTTTAGTACAGGATGACGTCGCAGACCGAATTCAGGTCATTCGCACCGAGAAGGTTGATTATCCAGCAACAGCAACCATCAAGGTACTGCATAACATTCAGAGCTTAGTTGAGGGTACGACTGTTACAACTACAGTATCCGAGCCTTTAGTTGAAGCGTTTGTTGCGGCAGTTGAAGAACCTTTATCTAATATAGATAGAACGATTGAAGCTGAGGCAGCTGCGGTTGAGTCAGCAACTGCGATTGAAGAGCCGAGTGTAGTTGATAACACTGACGTTACTGTCGTTGAACAGCTGGATACTCCGTCACTTGTCCAAGAAGAAGCATTCAGCGCTGTTGAAGAAGCAGCTAGTCTTTTATCAATTGTTGAAGAAACCTTCTTGGAAGAAGCTGAAGAAATTTTAGCGACTACGGATGGCTTACTGAAACAGTGGACTGAACAACGTAGTGACCGTAGTGTGTTACTACAATTGCAACGTGCTGCGCACAGCTTAAAAGGCGGCGCGCGTATGGCGGAGAATGAACCCGTTGGTGCGATTGCTTATGAACTAGAAACCACATTTGAGCAATTTGCTGTACATAATTTCAGTTCAAACGTGTATGACCCATTATTGCAAACTGCATTTGAATGGTTAAAACAAGCCATCTTCAAACGTGATTTCAGTAATTATGATGGTTTGAAAAATAGCTTAGCATCTATTGATTATGTGGATGTGATTGCGCAATTACCGACGCGTGTAACTCAAATTGATTTACTCAATGCGGTACCAAGTTTTGAGTTTGTGCAGGGTGATGGTACGGAGCCGCCAGCAATGCTGGGTGAGTGGAAAGAAAAGACTCACTTGGATGGCGGTAATGAGATGATCCGTATCTCAGCTGATTTGGTTGAAAAAATGATCGACCTATCAGGTGAAAATGCAATTAACCGTTCACGTATTGAAATGGATTTAGGTCAACTCGGCAATACGTTGAACGAGATGGAGCTTGCAATTAAGCGTTTGGCAGATCAGTTACGTCGAATGGAAGGCGAGCTTGAGAGTCAAATTATTGCGAAGCATGGTTCTGAAAACTCGCGCTACGCAGACTTTGACCCCTTGGAAATGGACCAATATTCATCGCTGAATCAATTGTCTAAATCCTTAGCCGAATCAGCTTCGGATTTGGTCGACTTTAAGAGCACTTTGGCTGAGAAAATTCGTGATGCGGAAGGCTTGTTATTACAACAATCCCGTATTCAAGCAGAGATTCAAGAAAGCTTAATGCGGACACGTTTGGTACCGTTCTCCCGTATGTTGCCGCGTTTGCAGCGTATTGTGCGTCAGACTGCATCAACCTTGAACCGTCCAACGGAACTGGTCGTCCATAACACAGAAGGTGAATTAGACCGTACGATTCTTGAACGTTTGGTTACGCCGTTTGAGCATATGCTACGTAACGCAATCGACCACGGTATTGAAGATGCGGAACAACGTAGTGCTGCGAAAAAATCAGCGACAGGCCAAATTGAACTGAACATTAGTCGTCAAGGTACGGATGTTATCGTCAGCTTTAAAGATGATGGTAAGGGTATTGATGAAAGCACGATTAAAGCGAAAGCGCTAAATTTAGGTTTAATTAAAACCGATCAAGTGCTAGATAAACAGGAAATCTTGCAGTTTATTTTCCATCCGGGTTTTAGTACGGCCAAAGAAGTGACGCAAATTTCTGGACGTGGTGTCGGTCTTGATGTGGTGCAAAGTGAAATTAAAGCACTGGGCGGACATGTCACGGTTGAATCGGAAATTGGATTCGGTACGACCTTCATTATTCGCGTACCGACTACGGTAGCGGTGAGTGATGCCTTGATGGTGAAAGCCGGTGATCAACAATATGCGATTCCATTGGCGCAGATTGATCGTATTGTGCGTATTGCTCCAACAGCACTGGATCACTATTTCCACAGCAAAGATGACCAATTCAAAATTGATGGTGTGAGTTATAAACTGCGCTATTTATCTGAGTTTTTATCAAATCAGCCGATTCCGCGTTTGAGTAATATTGGACATTCATTGCCAGTGTTGTTAATTAAAGGCAACAGTGGACAAACCATTGCATTGTTGGTTGATCAGCTGATTGGTTCACGTGCGCAAATTGTAGTGAAGCCGGTTGGACAACAGTTTGCCAGCATTGGTGCAATTGCGGGTGCAACGATTTTGGGTGATGGCCATGTGTGTTTGATTTTAGATGGGCAGAACATTGCACGTCAGATTTTAAGTACCAAGCGTGTGACGCATGCCGCCGATCACCGTGATTTTGGTCGCCATCAGGATACGCGTCGTTTAGTGATGATTGTGGATGACTCGGTCACGGTTCGTAAGGTCACATCGCGCTTATTAGAGCGCCAAGGCTTTGATATTGTGACTGCAAAAGATGGTGTCGATGCGATGGAGCAGCTGGAGAGTGTTAAACCAGACTTGATGTTGCTGGATATTGAAATGCCACGTATGGATGGTTTTGAAGTAACGAACTTGGTTCGTCACCACGAAATTCACCAGAACTTGCCGATTATTATGATTACATCGCGTACGGGTGAAAAACACCGTGAACGTGCTTTCAGCTTGGGCGTAACGTACTACATGGGCAAACCATTCCAAGAGGCAGAATTACTTGCCAACATTCAGCAGTTATTGGCTGAAAAGCAGGGGTAAATAAATGAATGCAAATGTTTCAAAGAGCATGAATGAGCAAATCAGTCAGCAAGAATTGCAATACCTGATTACGGTATCAACAGGTTTTATTGATGCTTATATTATTGAGTGTCATGGTAAAAACCCCATGCTCTTGCCGCAAAATATTGTTCTGTCTGCGCTCGACAGCGATACGCAAGTGAAAACGGTGGAATGGCACGATCTTCATCTGCCTGTTTATGCCATCAACCGTCCAGACCAAATGGAAGGGGTGGCGCTGGTGATTGAAGGGGATGATGCTTCTCAGCGCTTTGCTTTGATGTGTAATGAAATGCCGAAGTCAATTCGTTTGCGTATTTCTGAAATTGTTGATGATGAAAGCCCTGTGAATGATCCCACCATTTTCCAGCTGGTGCGTATGGGTGATAAGACTTACCACGTACCGAATTTAAATAAAATTCAGGCGAGTTTAGGTCTTTCTACTTAAGTTTGAATGCAATAAAAAAGAAACTCAATTGAGTTCCTTTTTTATATGGATTTGTACGCTTATGCCAAAAGACCTTCTAAAATTTGTTCGTAAATTTCAGCAAGCGGTTCAAGATCAGCGACATTTACATGTTCATCAATTTGATGGATGCTGGCATTGAGAACACCAAGTTCAAGTACTTGAGCACCTGTAGGAGCAATAAAGCGACCATCAGATGTTCCTCCTGAGGTTGAAAGCTCAGTTTCTACACCAGTCACATTACGAATAGCATTTTTAGCCGCATTCACCAACTCACCCACTGGCGTCAGGAATGGTAAGCCTGAGTGTGTCCATTTAATGTCGTAGACTAAACCATGTCGATCCAAAATTTCTAAAACACGTGCTTTTAATTCTTCAGCGGTTAATTCAGTTGAATAACGGAAATTGAAAGTCACGATCATGGTACCTGGGACGACATTGGTTGCCCCTGTACCAGCTTGAATATTGGACACTTGGAACGATGTCGCAGGGAAGTATTCGTTGCCCTGATCCCAAACCGTATCACAGAGTTCAGCAACGGCTTTAGAGGCCATGTGAATCGGGTTAATGGCCAAATGTGGATAAGCCACGTGACCTTGTTTTCCTTTCACTGTCAGTACTGCATTGAGTGAACCACGACGACCATTTTTAACAATATCACCCAGTTGATGTGTACTTGAAGGTTCACCCACCAAACACCACTTCATTTTTTCATTACGGGCTTCGAGTGTCTCGATCACTTTGACTGTGCCATTGATCGATGGACCTTCTTCATCTGAGGTGATGAGGAACGCGATTGAGCCTTTATGATTTGGGTGTTTTGCAACAAAGCGCTCAGAAGCAACCACCATTGCAGCCAAGGCAGTTTTCATGTCTGCACTGCCACGACCATAAAGCTTGCCATCACGAATTTCAGGGGCAAATGGGTCTGAGTTCCAAGCATCTAAATTACCTGTAGGAACGACATCGGTATGACCCGCAAAGCAGAATACAGGTGCTTCAGTACCTTTTCGTGCCCATAGATTATCAACATCATCAAAGCGCATAGACTCAATGTTGAAACCAATTTTTTTTAAACGTTCAGCCATAATATTTTGACAGTTGTGGTCCACAGGTGTAACCGATGGCTGGCGTAACAGTTGGAGGCTTAAATCGAGAGTAGCAGAAGAGGTCATGCGCATTTCAAAGTCAATAAAACAGTCGGCACTATAATAGGCGATTAATCTCTGGAATGCGAAACTTAGCAATAAAAAAACCTTATCTATTGATAAGGTTTTTATGCAAATATTAACTACTTGCGGATTTCATCTTGGGTTTTTTCAGCGGTATGTGATACAGCATTACCTGCTGAAGAGACATCTTTACCCATACCTTTGACGGTATTACAGCCTGTTAAAACAAAAAGCATCACTAGTGAACTTAAAACAATTTTTTTCATCGCTGTCTCCAAAATTTTTAGTGTATTCATCAAATGATTTTGTTCTGATGTTGTTTAAGATTAAAAAATAAACACTTTAAACAATAGCATCGTTTTACAGGAGATGAGTAAGCGTATGTTGCGTTATGTATTTTTGTATACACTAACTTGTGCAAAATCAAGTTAAAATCAAATTTGGATTTCGGTACATATAAAACTGATTGTTTTGATTTTGTAAGTACAGGCCATTGGTCCACCAATGTGCATTTTCGCTGCTGACTTCCGCATTTGGGCAAATCCACTCTTGACGCTGTAGGCGATAGTAATTTAAGTCGGTCGTTGGAATGATGTTACCCCAAATACCTAGTCGACGGTCAGGATTGAGCCAATGGGGGAGGGAGTATTGGTTTAAAGCATCAACTGCTGTGAAACCATTTATTATGGGGAGAAAGAGTTGTCCCTTTAAAACGGCAAAGCGCGTTTGAATGTCTGTGTCTAAAGCTTGCTGGAATTGGAACTGTTTATGGGTAAAGTGTTTTAGTTTTCGGTTTAAAGTATCGGTACGATTCAACCCATACCATGTGGTTAAGCTCAGATCTGTTTCACCCAAATAATATTTCAACGCGACTTCCCAATGCTCGATTTGATTGGTTTCGGTATTTTTAATTAAAAAGTCCAGCTCACCTGTAGTCCGTGCCCCATCAATGATTTGAATACTATGCCCCAATAATTCATATGCATGATAGTGATGATCCCGTAACCAAAACCACATAAACATTTCAAAGCGTAGACCTAGACGGGTACTTTTCAACTGAGCCATAAAGTCTTCAAGTTCTTTAGGGCCTTGATCGAGCTGTTTAAGGCGAGGTAAATAGGTTTGAAAGTGCTGTTGCCAGATCTGTGAGGGATGAAAATGAAAAGTATGTTGTATATCGAGCTCTGATGGCAACGCAGACAAAATGTTTGGACTTGCTACAGCAAAAGCCAATTGGCGAACCAATGGATGTTTGAATTGGAGCCAAGGTTCGAACAACTGATGCTGTGAAATGAGATGCATGCGAGTGCCTTAAAAAAGAAGCTAAATATGCAGAAGGACAACGGATAAAATTAAAAAACACTTTATACTACCGCAATTCGGTGCTCAGGAAAGTGGTATGAAAACGTTGTTTTGGCGTTGTTTAGTGGTGATCTTTGTCATCCTAGGCTTTATCGGTGCACTGTTGCCGGGTATGCCAACAACTGTTTTTCTGATCTTGGCCGCTTGGGCTGCATCTAAAGGTTGGCCACAAATGGATGCTTGGTTACTCAACCATCCTAAATATGGTGCAACGTTAAGAGCATGGCGTGCCAATGGAACTGTACCACGTAAAGCGAAATGGTTTGCCAGTATCATGATGTTGATCAGTGGACTGATCATGCTACTGACCAATGCACCATTTTTAGTGAAATTATTTACCAATACTACCATGCTACTTGTCGCAATATGGTTATGGTTACGTCCAGAACCAAATACTGGAATAGATAAAAAACAAATAGAGGACAACTGATGTCTTATGTAATTGCAGATGCAGACGTCTTGATTGATCTGGCTGAACAGACTTTAACGCTGCCTAAAAAGAATAAATTTTATCTGATCTCGTCAGGAAAAAATGGTATTGGCGAAACTGAAAATAGTGGTAAAACCCCACGGGGTTGGCATCTCGTTGCTGAGAAGCATGGTGCTGAGCAACCGCAAAATGCCGTTTTTATTGCTCGAAAGCCTACAGGTGAAGTATACGATACCGATTTAGCCAAGCAGTTTCCTGAACGTGACTGGATTTTGTCTCGGATTTTATGGCTGAGTGGTTTAGAAGAGGGCTTTAATCGCGGGGAAGGATGCGATACCTATCAACGTTATATCTATATTCATGGAACACCAGATAGTGAACCCATGGGGATGCCGATGTCGCATGGCTGTATTCGTATGCGTAATACGGATGTCATGGAGTTATTTGAACTAATTGATTGCAATGCGCTGGTTTATATTTCCGAACATAAACTTGAACTCTAAAAATAGCTGTTAAAAAATGTGCAAGCTTATTTTATTGAGTATTCAACGCTGTAATTTAAAATATGAATATTGAGTAGAAGAAGGGGATTAATCATAGAAAATGTGTATTTTGAGGAAAAGAAATTTAGCGAATAATCATTTTAATTTTCGCAAATATGTTAAATAACATACAGAAAATACTTGTTTTTATACCATTTGACCTATTTTTTAATCACTCGATTGCAAAAAAGCGAAAACAAGCCGAAAAGCGTTTGACAGCCTGTAAAGATTCTCTATAATGCACCTCACAAACGATAAAGACGTTAAGGGCGCTTAGCTCAGTTGGTAGAGCGTCTGCCTTACAAGCAGAATGTCGGCGGTTCGATCCCGTCAGCGCCCACCAAGCCTTTACGTTAAAGATCTTATGTGCAGCGGTAGTTCAGTTGGTTAGAATACCGGCCTGTCACGCCGGGGGTCGCGGGTTCGAGCCCCGTCCGCTGCGCCACTTAAGATTTTTAATATTGTTTGTACCACATTAGTGACTTTGTGTAAGTGCAGCGGTAGTTCAGTTGGTTAGAATACCGGCCTGTCACGCCGGGGGTCGCGGGTTCGAGCCCCGTCCGCTGCGCCATTTATACAGAATCCTTAATGAGGGCGCTTAGCTCAGTTGGTAGAGCGTCTGCCTTACAAGCAGAATGTCGGCGGTTCGATCCCGTCAGCGCCCACCAGATTTTTTGCGATGCAGCGGTAGTTCAGTTGGTTAGAATACCGGCCTGTCACGCCGGGGGTCGCGGGTTCGAGCCCCGTCCGCTGCGCCATTCAAAGAATCGATTAAATTTAAGTTCCTGAGCTTAAGTTTAAAACTAAGACTGACAATCTTAATCAGGGCGCTTAGCTCAGTTGGTAGAGCGTCTGCCTTACAAGCAGAATGTCGGCGGTTCGATCCCGTCAGCGCCCACCATATTTTACGACGCAGCGGTAGTTCAGTTGGTTAGAATACCGGCCTGTCACGCCGGGGGTCGCGGGTTCGAGCCCCGTCCGCTGCGCCATTTAAAATATAAATTTAAGTCCCTGAGCTTAAATTTGAAAACTAAGACTGACAATCTTAAATCAGGGCGCTTAGCTCAGTTGGTAGAGCGTCTGCCTTACAAGCAGAATGTCGGCGGTTCGATCCCGTCAGCGCCCACCATATTCAAGCTGTAAAGCTTAATGACCCTAATTGCATTCGCAATTACCGTTGCAGCGGTAGTTCAGTTGGTTAGAATACCGGCCTGTCACGCCGGGGGTCGCGGGTTCGAGCCCCGTCCGCTGCGCCATTTTCTAGATCCCTTGTGCTAGTAAATGGAATCAAGCAAGATTTCTTTCTTGTATCATAAAAATAGCGACGCTATTTTTATTTCTCAAGGGCGCTTAGCTCAGTTGGTAGAGCGTCTGCCTTACAAGCAGAATGTCGGCGGTTCGATCCCGTCAGCGCCCACCATATTCCCTTATCGTAAAAACCTTGCTTATCTCAAGCTGTTTTCATACACTTCTGTGCAATAATAAT
The DNA here is from genome assembly GCF_058599505.1 of Acinetobacter sp. CAU_H_29a_1. Lineage (NCBI taxonomy): Bacteria > Pseudomonadati > Pseudomonadota > Gammaproteobacteria > Moraxellales > Moraxellaceae > Acinetobacter > Acinetobacter sp. CAU_H_29a_1. The sequence goes on along the minus strand of NZ_CM178655.1, from coordinate 2,493,538 downwards.
TTTAAAATATGACAGATTTATGAGAAACCCATATCAACGCAAAGCTGCGTCTAAAAATCAAAATACTGCTTACGATCCTCTTGAAATCTATCGTCTTTTTATCGAAACTATCGTGCATCAAGGCCATGTTATTGCCTTATATCAAGATGGCTGGGCTTTATGTGCTACGCCGACCGGTCAACGTTCTTTTGCGATGTGGCAGAGTAAAGGTTTAGCGCAGCTTTTGGTGAAAGATAATTGGGCAGGCTACGAAATCCAGAGTATTGGTCTCAGCGATTTAGTCGAAAAAGTGATTCCATTCTTGCGTTCAGAAAAAACCACGGTCTCGATGAATTTAAGCCCCGAAGGGCAAAATGTCTTGGTTGCACCAGAAAAATTATTATTAGATATCAAAAACTATTTATATCAATTTTCAATGCAGAAGCCTGAATTATTTAAACAATTACAATTACCGTCGCCACGGACAATCCGTCTTCATTAATTCATGAGGATTTCATTTTAGTATTCATTGAGTAGCCAACCACTCCAATATGCAAAATACTCACGTAACCATGCATTATAGCGAGTGGCAAGAGGTGTCTGAGCGCTGATCATGATAGGCGTTTGATAACCCTGACGTATGGCTATAGCACGACTACGGGGGATATGAAAATCGCTGGTCACAATAGCAATCGGTTGCTGTAGGGAAATATGCTGCTTGGCTAAAATCTTTTTACTATTGATCAGATTTAACTCGGTACTGGTACTTTGATCTTCGGTGTAAATACGCTGTGCTGGGATATGGTGTACATCAATCAGATACTGCCGCATTGCTTCAGCTTCACTATTTTTTTGCTGAAAAGATAGGCCACCACTGACGACCACAATGCTGTTGGGATGTAGCTTGGCATAGTTTGCCGCTTGATCTAAACGGCTGGCCAATGTTGGACTCGGTTTTCCATGCTTCAGACCACTCCCAAGAACTACAATAGCGGGTACAGCAACATGAGGGGTATTTTGTTGATTTGAAAACCCTAAAAAGACGAAGAAAATGACTAAGCTAAAAACCCAAACAAAGAAAATCGCCCAAGCCCAACGCCATATTGATTGTCTGATTGTATTGGTTTGAATATAGGCGATAAGTTTAGGATAGGCGAGTGCATAAATGATTAGACCTAGTCCAATCAATAAGGGCAAGAGGGTGCCAAAATTAAAGCGTAGTTGTAAAACAAAATACAAGCCGTCTGCGAACAGTAATGACCCGATAATAAAACTAATGACTCTTTTTGATTTTTGCATACAGGCTTGTGGGTTATCGTTTGCATGATTCTAGCAAATTTACGCATGAAAAAACCGAGCGCTGTGGCTCGGTTTTTTCATTTAGACTTAGTGTTTAGTAAACATCGCGACGGTAACGACCTTCTTGACGGAGTTGATCTAATTTTTCTTCACCTAAGATTTCAATTAGCGCCGCATCGACATCGCTCGCCATCCCATTAATGCTACCGCAGACATAAATTACGGCACCATTTTCAACCCATGTTTTAAGCTCAGTGGCTTGTTCACGTAGTTTATGGTGTACATAAACTTTCTCTACTTGATCTCGTGAGAACGCTAAATCTAAGCGTTGTAGCATGCCTGTGATTTGCCACGCTTCAATCGTACTTTGATAGAAGAAATCATGTTCACGTTGACGCTCACCAAAGATCAACCAGTTTTGCGTATAGTCTAGGCGGGTACGTGCATGGAGTAGACTCATTAAACCAGCGATGCCTGTGCCGTTTCCAATACAAATGATAGGACGGTTGTCATTGATCAAATGGAATGATTCATTGGTACGAATACGTAATGCGATAGGTTGTTGAAGCTCGGCATGTTGGGTTAACCAACCAGAACCTAAGCCCAGTTCACCTTCTGAATCTTGCTGTTGGCGCACGACCAAACGTAACACTTGTTGAGTCGGTACACTTGCAATCGAGTATTCACGTGTAGGTAAAAGGCTCAACTGTTCCAGTAAATGTTCCAAATTGGCAAAAGGCTCAATCTCTGTGTTGAGGTTCTTATCCCAAAGCGCTTGCTCAATTGAAATGGCTAAAGACTCAACGATGCTCTGTGCTGCAATATGATGCTTTTGCATGAAGGCTTGGATACGTGCGGTGCTGTTACCTGGTTGAACTTCAGCAATATCACCTGCTTGCCATGTTGCATCGAAGTTGGTTTTTAGCTCAATATTATAAGCATGTGCTCCGACACTATTTGGATTGAGTACTTCACGTTGTGCCAAATTCCATTGATCAAAGGTTTTGTCAATATTCATGGCTTGAAGCTCAAGTTTGGTTGCAGAGGCAAGAGCACTGTTCCAACGTTGAATATCATTGTTATCTGCGTTGTTGACTTCAATTATTTCAAACAAAGCATGTGCGCCATTGGCTTTTAACCAACGGTCAATACGATGTCCAAAACTACAATAGGAGTCAGGATATTCTTGAGAGCCTAAAGCCAACACGGCATAGTGAAGGTGTGACAAATCCAAAGTTGTATTTAAAAATTTCTTTTCAAAACTACTGGCTAAGTCAGGTGCTTCACCCGTGCCATAAGTACTTGCAACAAGAAGCACTTGCTCAGCAGCTTTTAGGTCATCCTGTGTTAAGTGTTGTACAGCTTTAACGCTTACAGGTTGTCTTGCTTCTTGTAAGCTGGTTGCAGTACGCCAAGCAATTTGTTCAGAAACACCCGTTTGAGTTGCATAGGCAATGAGCCATGGTTTCGCATGTGGATCAACCGGAACATTCAACGCTCCACCACGGGCTTGCTGGGTGAGTTTCTTTTGCTTACGGCGTTTAAGATACAGCATCCAACCCGTTACAAAGAACAGTGGCATCATCAGTGATGCAAACATGGCAAAGAATTGATAAATTGGGCCAAAGAAGCTACCACGGTGCACAGGAAGCATACTGCTCATGATTTTTTCATTCAGCTTCTTCTGCTCATACAACTCCATTTTTTCAATTTGTGAAGTTTGATAATTGAAGACCGCTGAGTTTCTCGCCCGCTCATGCTGTGGAATTGCATCTACAAATGAAAGCTCAAGTGTACCGTCAGACTTTTTCGGAATATTTAGGGTCAGGGTTGAATAGTCTCGACCAACTTGTGCGTTAAATCCTGTCCATGTTTGGGTTAAAGCAATTTGCACTTGTTCAGGAGATAAGCCTTTACGCTCGCCATGTTGTTCGCCTTGCCCACGTTCGCCACGTGCAGCGTGCTCACCTTGTGGCCCGCCACGACCTTGCTCACGTGATTCGCCACCACGAGCACCAGCCTGTTCGCCACGTGGGCCTTGAGCTGCACCAGTATTTGGACGGGGTCCTTCTTGCATTTGTGCTTGTGGGCGTTCAACGCCGAGGACTTTAAACATGCCATCGCGCCACCAATCATAAGACCAGTACAGTCCTGTACAGGCCAAGATCAGATAAAAAATCACCACCCAAGTACCAACAACAGCATGCAAATCCCAAATGAAGTTACGTCCTTTCAATTTAGGTTTAATAAAAAACCATTGTTTGATGGAATGACGTTTGGGCCAACGTAAGTACAGGCCACTCAATACAAAGAAAATAAGCATGAGGGTACAAGCGCCAGTAATTTGTTTACCGACAGGACCAACAGTTAAATTACGGTGCAACTGTTGAATAAAGTTAAAAAACTCACGGCCTTTAACTTCGGGTAAGACTTTAGCAGTATACGGGTTCACCATCATGTTATAACCACGACGTGCGCCTTCTTTCTCGATATTAACCGTACTTGAAGTGGTTGGCTCTTGAGCAATCGTAATACTATTGATTTTGATGGCAGGATCTTGTTTTTGGAAATGTAGATACAGCTCAGCAGGGGTTAATTTATTGTTTTGTGTTGCTTGAACGGTATAGCTTTCTGGGTTCATCCATTTTAAGATTTGTTGTTCATAAGAATAGATGGCCCCTGTGACGCCCATAAGCGACAGGATAAGACCCGCAGTGATTCCCAAAAACCAATGCACTTGGAAAAATGTTTTTTTAAACATGGCGATACTTAATGGTGAGCGATTTGTTGTGCGGAAATTATACCTGAAGATTGAGAAGATAATATGGATTTAGAAATTAATATTTATTCTCATTATCATTTGTATTCGAGGGTTTGGGATATAAAAAAACCTCCAAAAGTTGGAGGTTTTTTACAGAGGAGAAAGCAGGACTTAAAGTGGCTGTGCTTCACCAACTGTTTCTTTTAAATGTTTACGAATCGTATTAAACGAGAAGTTTTTGCTATCCATGCGTTTTGGCAGAATGTATGCACCTTCTTCGCCTTTTACTTTGAATTTAATCAACAAAAACTCAGGTGTGTTGTACCATTCGTAGATGTCTTTCCAACCAATTGCACCGACACCTTCTTGCATTCCCATTTTCTGGCGCATAATCAGGCCGTGAGGTTGTACACCTAAACGAATGCCTTTAATTTCCTGTACTGGAAATTCATTCATTTTGCGCTTCACATACCATTCTAAACCGAATTTACGGACTAAAAGGTAAACTACGACGCAGGCGATTGCGACCCAACAAAAGATGGTTGAATAATTTTTGAGTAAAATTAGGCCAAGAATCGAAAGGGCTGTAACGACAGCCATGATGATCCAAGCTTTAATGCTAATTTTGTTTGTGCTACGCCAAATTTTTAATTGAGCATCGCGTTGTTCAGCTTCAGTGATTTCATAGGTCACAGGCTGTAAAGTATAAGCGTATAAATTTTTCGCGGTCATAGTGAAAGTAACAGATTTAAAACTGCAAAAAGTTTAGCATCATTTAGAGCATTTCAGTGAGTATATTGTTCCAAAATCACCCAAATTATAATGAAGCCAGTTCTGTGGCCTCATGATCCCGTTCGTGGCTTAAACTTTGCTTCAAACGACTAAACTGATTCAAGATGCTAAACATCAACGAAAGCTGTTGTAAAATGATCAATGCTTTCTGATCTTCCTCATTATTTTGGCTTAAACGCTGACGAATGGTCTGTAGCATATTTTGCGCAGTTAAATCAGGCATTTCATCCCGCAGGAGCGCACCTTGGATATTGTCAAAAGCGCGATCCATCAATTCTAAAATTTCTGGGTCGTCAATTTTTTCACGATGTGCACCCAACGCTGCAATATAGCTAATAAAGGTATGATTGAGGCACAAGAATTCAAACGCCAAGCTCTTTTGCGTTGGGTCAAAGTCGGGCTCGGTGGCTAAAGTTGAAATGAGTGAAGCAACTTCTGCATCAGTATTGTGTGCCGCACGACGAACCACGCGATAATTCAGGCCATTGTTGCGTCCAGACTTATACTGTTCAATCACCTCAGCCAAATAATCACATTGAGCGGAAAGCGAGCGGTAAATTGTGCGGGGGAGGCGACGGAACTTCCAGTCAGGGAAAATGAAACTCACGCCTAACCATGCCAGACCACAGCCAATTAAGGTATCCATCATGCGCGGAAGGGCAGCTTCATATCCCATACCATCTAAGTTGAAATTAATCAGCGCCAAGATAGTGATGAAAGCGGTGGCTTGAGCGTATTGTTTACTGCGCAGCTCAAAGAAAAGTACCCCGCTGATGACCAAGACGAGAAGTTGTCCTTCAATCGAAGGTACAAAGTACAATACGGCATACCCTAAAATGATTCCGACCAAAGTCCCTACGATACGTAAACGTAAACGACGTTTGGTTGCGTTGAAATTGGGCTGACTGACAAATAGTGCTGTAAGTAGAATCCAGTACCCATATTCAATGTTAGTGACTTGAACAAAGATATATCCAACCAATAGCACGATAGACAGACGAATCGCGTGTCTAAATAAAACCGATTCTGGGGTGAGATGTTGTTTAATCCGAACCTTAATGTCATCCCAGCCTTTTAGATCATCATCTTTGAGCTGGCTTTCGATATGTTTGGTTTTATCGAGTTTAATATTGCGTTCAGTTTCTAAGTTACGTAGCTGTGCATCAATCGACTTTAAGTTTTGATACAGTGAAAACAGAGCATTGACCCAAATTTGGTCATATTGTTGTTCGTCTCTGAGCTTTTCTAGTGATAAACGGAGATTTTCAAAAGCATGTTTAAAGCGCTTATTATGGGTATAGGTTTGACGGTTTAAAATGCTGCTGCTTAAGTCCTTACAGGCTTTGGCTTGAATGGATAAAATTCGTTGAAAGCGGAATAAAATATCGCTGTGTTGAAAAATTTTCGCCAGTTTTTGATAGTCAATATGTGCTGAATCTGCACGCTCGTGAATATCTTGCGCCACAAAATAATATTGCAGACTGCGACGGGTATCCCGTTGTCCACGGTCACCTTTTAAACGGGTGAGTAGGGCGGTTTTCATGTCGTTGAAAATTGCAATTAATTTACCATTTTCCAACGACAGTTCAATCATGCTCTGTTGATAGCTGTTTGCTGTCATATCGACATCAAACAGGTTGGATTTTGCAAACAGAAAATCGGCGAGTGAGGAATAACACTTCGATAGATTGTCTTGTACCTGACGAACGGGAAAGAGCAGAAAACTGATGGTTGAAATAACGCTATACCAAATTGCCCCAATCACCAGCAGAGACGGTTGTGTATACCAGTTGTCAAAAAGTCCGACACCGAGCATGGAGTAAACCGAAACCACTAAGCAACCATAGGAAATGGTGGCATAACGACGTCCCAGTGAGCCCAGTAAAATCAGACCAATACACGAAACGATTAGACCCAGTGCGAATAAAATTGGATGCGGAAATAAAAAGTAAATCGACGTTGCGGTAATGAAAAAGCCAATATAGGTAAAAATTAAATTCATGATTCGCACGGAAAAGCGGTCATCAATATCACTTAAACCTGCAGCAACTGCGCCGAGTGTCAGCGGAATAGTTGCCAGTTGAAAACCCATGAGATATGGAACAAAGGCAGTCCCTGCAAAAGTAATGACCATGCGGAGGTTATACATGAAGGTTGTATTATAAGTAGCCTGTTTTAGACTGGTCAGCCATGCTTTCAAAGGGCACCTTTGTTTGTCGCTTAGGGTTGGACAATTTTCAAATATGAGAATATGTGAAATTTCACCTGCTCTGGTATAAATCATACTATGGAGCGTGTAAACTTGTCTGCAAACTCTCCTTCCAAAACATAAATTAATCCTATGTCGACTACACAGGAAAAAGCGGTCTATTCCAACGCTTGGATTCTCTTACTTGCTTCACTGACTGCACTTGGTCCACTGTCTATTGATATGTATTTGCCTGCTTTGCCACAAATGGCAAATGACTTTGGGGTAAGCACACAAATGGTGGCCAACAGCTTACCTGCGTACTTCTTAGGCTTGGCTATTGGACAACTGATTTATGGGCCGGTAAGTGATCGAATTGGGCGGAAAAAACCGCTGTATTTTGGCCTAAGTCTCTACATTATTGCCAGTTTACTATGTGTGTTTGCAAACAGTGAGTGGAGTCTCATTGCCGCTCGGGTTTTGCAAGCCTTAGGCGGTTGTGTGGGCGTGGTGATTGCCCGTGCTGCGATTCGTGATCGTTTAGATATGCAAGCCTCAGCTCAAGCATTTGCCAGTATGATGATTGTGACCACCATCGCGCCGATTATTGCACCGAGTTTAGGCGCGCTGGTACTGAGTTTCAGTAGTTGGCATAGTATTTTTGCCTTTTTGATGGTCGTTGGTTTGGGAAGCCTGTGCTGCGTACACTTTTTCTTTGAAGAAACTTTAGATCCGAAGCGTCGTTTAAAGCTTAACTTTAATCAAGTTTTAAACCTCTACGGGGCGATTCTGCAAGATTCGAGCTTTAGACGACCGATGTTTGTTGGATGTTTTGCTGGGGCTGTACTCTTTTGCTATATCAGTGCTTCTGCTGCCATTCTGATGGATGGTTATGGCTTAAATCAGCAAGTTTTTGCCTATGCCTTTGGTGCCAATGCAGTTGGGATTATGCTGTTCTCGACCTTAAATAAACGTCTGGCACAAAAGTTAAGTGTTTTTCAGCGCTTAAAATTAGGCAGTTTTTTGCAGTTGGCTGGTGTGGGGCTGCTGTTGGTAGCGGGTAGCATGACGCATGCGCCCTTATATATCGTTTGCGCAGGGATGTTTCTCGCTGTCGCAGCAATCGGTTTTACAGGGCCAAATGCCATGGCGATTGCAATGTCTGAGCAGGGTGCACGGGCAGGAACGGCCAGTGCGATTATGGGCAGCATGCAATTTGGTTGTGGTCTACTTTGTGGCGTGATTCTTAATTTTCTACTCTGGCCGCCACTTTTGAATATGGCCATTGTTATGGCTATTTTTGTGGCTTTGGCTTTGTATTATGTGTTTAAGCTTGAGCACTAAAAAGCCTAAAAATTTAAGTCGTGACTATATAAAAAAGAGACTCATTTTAGTCTCTTTTTTATATTTAAATGAATGCTTTAAATCTCACTCATTGTTTAAGAATACTGCAAAATCTTCAACTGGTACGCCATGTGTTATAAAGCGATTGACGATCTGCTCAGGATCCGCATAACCCATCGTCATGCTGCAACCAATTTTCATTCTGTTCAGCACGAGAGCATGAAGATGATTCCATGCGGCTTGTAGGCAAGTGTCTAAGACTCGTACTTTGGCTGCAATCATGACATTTTGCATCATCATTACAAATTCATTTCGCGCCGATGCTCATAGCTTGATTAACTATTAAGAATAGTCCAACAGGTGTATCAAAAAATTAGTCATTACATGATTGCTGCTGTGCGATTTTCGCTTTTCACCTTTTTGAATATTAAGCAAGCCATATAAGCCCCAACCATTTTCGCTGCGGTGCTCAATAAAAGGCGAAATCCATTTTTCTGGATAATATGCAAAACTTTTTTGTTGTTCGATGTTTTTTCAGGATGTTCAGACGGTCTAAATTGAGTATGACAGGTTTGCTCAAACATTTTGTTAGGAGTTTTCCTATGAGCACATCTATTTACCATAACCGTGTATTCGTGCTTGGGGATATTTTATTCATCATGCTCAATAATCGTCTGAATAGTTAGACTTTTTTGGTGCAAAGCTGTGATTTTGACTCATCATTGGGCATAGGTGGTTATCTATTAGACTAAGACTTTAGTTATAAGAAAAAAATATAGATCTCAAATAAAACTCAGTCTATATTTAAGAAAATATGAAGAATTGTTACTTAATTATTGCAAAAGTCTGTCTAAATTGTAATTTGATGATTCAAAGCCAATCGCGAATAACATCAATTATAGTTTGAAATTGTGTGCATTAGACTTTAGTGGCAAGAGTAATAAAAGGTCATATCTTAAAACATCGAAATGTGCGATTTTTCATCTTTATAAGATTACTTTGCATATGAAAAGACCAAAACGGAGTGGTCTTTTGTGCAAAAAATTTTACTGAAATGGAATTTTTGATTCACTATTAACAATGTAATAAAGGAAGTTTGTGTATGCGTTTAGCCCTCAATAAAAAGCCATTTATCGCTCAAAGCCTAGCACTTAGTGTGGCTGCTCTGATGATGACAACAACTCATGCTGCAACCAAAGAACAACAAGAACTCGCTCAGTTACGTGCCGAAGTTGCAGAGCTAAAAGCATTGATGCAACAGCAGCAACAAGTTCAACAACAACAAGCCGTTCAGATTCAACAAGTCAAAGCACAGCCAGCTCCTGTAAAAGCTGAATCTCCACTGTCTTCGTTCAAATCTAAGTCTGGCGCAGACATTAATCTGTATGGTTTTGTTCGTGGCGATGCAAACTACATTATTGAAGGTGCGAATAATGACTTCAATGGTGTTGCTAAAGTAGGTGGAACTGGTACAAATGATCCTGCATCTGTCAAGGATAAATTGCTCGCGACAGCAAAAACTACACGTTTAGGTTTAGATTTCAATACCAATGTGGCTGGTGATAACAAACTGGGTGGTAAAGTAGAAGTTGATTTTGCGGGCTCGACTACAGATAGCAATGGTGCTTTACGTATTCGTCATGCGTATTTAACTTATAACAACTGGTTATTTGGTCAAACCACATCCAACTTCCTTTCTAACCATGCGCCAGAAATGATTGACTTCGGCACCAACGTGGGGGGTGGTACAAACCGTCTTCCACAAGTCCGTTATGGCTTTAATTTAGCGCCTGCAACGAAACTATTTATTTCTGCTGAAGAAGGTGATAGTAGCGGCAAAAACATTAAATACAGCGTACCGAACCTAACAGCGAAATTGACGCAAGGTTTTGCTGATGGCAAAGGCTCTGTATCTGCTCGTGCTTTAGTTGAAAATTATAAATCGGCTGATGACTCTGATACAGCTTGGGGCTTAGCTGCTGGTGTAAACTATCAAGTAATGGACCCACTAAAAATAAGTGCTGATGTGTCTTATGTGGATGGTAACAGTAACTACTTGTATGGCAGCAACTCTGCATATGTGGTTAATACTTCAAATGGCAAGATCGCACAAAATGAAGCGTTTGGTGTACAAGTCGGTGGTACGTATAAATTCAACGAAAAATTACGTTCGACTTTAGCGTATGGTGCTCTATTTGCAGATGACAGCACAGATTATGCAACTTTAAACTCAACAGCAAACGAAGAAGTTTATCAAGCATGGATTAACTTCATCTATTCACCAGTTAAGCCATTGGACTTAGGTGTTGAATATATCAATGGTAAACGTGATACCTTTGCTGGTAATAGCTACAAAGACAACCGTGTTGGCTTAATGGCGAAATACAGCTTCTAATCATGTGATGAAATAGTTGTAGTTTAAAAACAGGAGCTTTAGGCTCCTGTTTTGTTTTAGTCGAGAAATTTATACAGACTAAATACATTTTGAATATAGACTTAAGTATTAAGTCAGAAAAGAATAAGTGAAATAGTTGGAAATTATTGTAAAAAAATAAAGATTATCTATAAAAAATCTGCATAATGTCCGTCTTTCGCCCATATTGTGCATTTATTGCTTGTTTTTAAAGCAATATGGGGCGGTTTTGTGATTTTTTTCAAAAAACCGTATCTGTGTCCAAACATTATTGGGCATTACGTTATTTCAGTTTACTCATCGTGTAGAACTGAACATGTTATGCATCAGATCGCTTAGTTTGTTACCAATTTACCCGTTGCCTGAATTTCCATACGCAAGACTGAGTTTGTCTCAGATTTACGAAATATCTCTTGAAGTATCAATGGATTCGGTGGCTTATTAGCCAGATAACAAAATCTAAGCATCCGCTTTATGGACAATTGTCATGGAATTTACTTTTAACGCTTTTTATACCTTGATTGCTGCTGTCATCGTTTTGTTACTTGGCCGCTTCTTGGTAAATAAAATTGGTTTCTTGAAACGCTACAACATTCCTGAGCCTGTCGCAGGTGGTTTAGTTGCAGCGATTATCTCCTTGGTTGTGCATAGTCTTTGGGGCTATAGCATCACGACCAGTAGCGAATTGCAAACAAGTTTTATGCTGATTTTCTTCGCCTCAATTGGTTTAAGTGCAAACTTTGCCAAATTGCGCGAAGGCGGAATTGGTCTGATTATTTTCTTGATGGCTGTCGCTTCATTTATTGTGGTGCAAAACTTTGTCGGCATTAGCCTTGCAACTTTATTGGGTATTGACCCACTTATTGGTTTGATTGCAGGTTCAATTACCTTAACTGGTGGTCATGGTACTGCGGGTGCTTGGGGTGAAATTTTAGAAGTTAAGCATGGTATCCAAGGTGCATTAGCTTTGGGTATGGCGAGTGCGACATTTGGTTTGATTATTGGTGGTTTGATTGGTGGTCCTTTAGCGAAGTTACTCATTAACCGCTATCAATTGGCGACGCCACGTACCAATGAACAAATTGAAAAGAGTGATAACACACCACTAACTGATATTAATTCAACAGAATATGTACCGTTTGAATATCCACATCGTGTGCGTTTAATCACTGCGGATAATGCGATTACCACATTAGGTTTGTTTGCAGGCTGTTTGGCTTTTGCTGACTTTATGACCGGCCATATGAAAGGCACAATGCTTGAGTTACCGACTTTTGTTTGGGCGCTTGCAGGTGGTGTGATTTTACGTAATGTGTTGGAAGGTATTTTCAAAGTTCAAATCTTTGACCGTGCGATTGATGTATTTGGTAATGCATCATTGTCGTTGTACCTTGCGATGGCTTTGCTTTCATTGAAATTATGGCAATTGGCTGACCTTGCTGGTCCGCTTGTGGTGATTTTAGGTGCACAAACGATTACGATGGGCTTATATGCTGCATTTGTGACATTCCGTGTGATGGGTAAAAACTACGATGCTGCGGTGTTATCTGCGGGTCACTGTGGATTTGGTATGGGTGCAACCCCGACTGCGGTTGCAAACATGCAGGCGATTACCAACATGTATGGTCCTTCGCACAAGGCATTCTTGATTGTGCCTTTATGTGGCGCATTCTTTGTAGACTTGATTAACGTGGCTGTCATTCAGTCTATTTTGCAATATTTTAACTAATTGGAAATGCAATTTGCCCTAGGAAACTAGGGCTTTTTTGCTTTCAGGTCTCTCACAATAATTAGGATATCGAGATGAATGATCAATTAAATGAAACATTACTCGGGTGGGTGAATACACTGAATGGACCTCTGTGGGACTTTTTGGTGATTTTCCTTGTTGCGGTCGGTTTGTTTTACACCCTAATTACGGGTGCAGTACAGGTTCGCTTATTTTTGCACAGCATCAAGGTCATGAAATCAAGCCGTAAGGAATGTGATGATGATCATGGCATTACACCTTTTCAGGCTTTTGTCACTGGGCTTGCTAGTCGTGTGGGTGTGGGTAATGTTGCGGGCGTTGCGATCGCAATTGCGATTGGTGGACCGGGTGCAGTATTTTGGATGTGGGTCACTGCATTTTTAGGCATGAGTTCGGCTTTTGTTGAGTCATCACTCGCACAGTTATTTAAGGTGCGCGACCAAGAAAATAAACAGTTCCGTGGTGGACCTGCCTACTATATTACCCAAGGCCTGAAACAAAAATGGTTGGGTGTAGTCTTTGCTGTTGCGCTTATTTCAACCTATGGTTTTGTGTTTAACGCAGTACAAGCCAATGCAATTACAGGTGCGACAGCACATGCATGGGGATGGGATAAAGCCAATCTAGCATTTGAACTCGGTGGCATTCATATTGTGGTGTCTTGGGTTGGATTAGGTTTAGTCTTGTTGACTGCGATGATTATTTTTGGTGGGATCAAACGTATTGCCAAAGTGGCAGAAAGTTTTGTGCCATTGATGGCTTTGTTGTATTTGGCAGTTGCTTTATATATTGCCGTAATTAATTACGCTATTTTACCTGATATCTTCCAGCTCATTTTCTCTAAAGCTTTTGAGTTTGAAGCTGCTGCTGGTGGTTTCTTCGGTGCGATGGTTTCTATGGCAATGATGATGGGGATTAAACGTGGTTTATTCTCTAATGAAGCCGGTATGGGTTCAGCACCGAATGCGGCAGCTGCATCGGATGTAAAGCACCCTGTAAACCAAGGTTTGGTACAAATGCTCGGTGTATTTGTGGATACCTTCGTGGTGTGTTCATGTACAGCGATTATTATTTTGGCCTCAGGACTTTATCATGATGCGGGCTTTGAAGGCGTAGCGCTCACCCAAATGGCTTTAGAGAGCCAAATTGGTTCTTGGGGTGATGACTTCCTTGCGACGATTTTGTTCATGTTTGCCTTTTCATCGGTCATTGGTAACTATGCCTATGCAGAAGGTAATGTGCAATTTATCAATAACAATGCCAAGGTGATGTTCGTCTTCCGTATTTTTGTTTTGATTATGGTGTATCTCGGTTCAGTGATGAGTGTGCCTCTCATTTGGAACACTGCGGATTTGTTCATGGGTATCATGGCCACCATTAACTTGTTTGCCATTTTGTTATTAACACCATTCTTATTGATGCTGTTAAAAGACTATTTAGCACAGCTGAAACAAGGTGTGAAAGAGCCAGTGTTTAAATTGGATAACCATCCTAAATTTAAAGACAAAGTGAAATCAGATATTTGGTAATCTTTTAGCACATTAAAAAAGCCTCTACATTGATAGGGGCTTTTTTATGGCTATTTAACCGCTAAAGTAAAAGAACAGCTGATAGAGTGCAAAACTTAAAATCAGGCTTAGCCAAATAGGGAGTTTGGTTCGAAGCATTAAAATAACAGCGACCACAAAAACTAAGTCAGTCCAATGCTTGAAATAACTTTGTCCCATTTGTATCACTAAACACAGCAGTAAACTTACCACTGCAGCATTAATCCCAATCACGGCTTTTCGGATCGCAGCTTGCTGCATAAGCCAAGACCAATAAGGCAAGCTTGCAAAGATTAAAAAGAATGAGGGCAGAAAGATTGCTAAGGTGGCTAGAATCGCATTCAGCCAAACAAAGGGCGTTAAAGGTAATAAAGCACCTAAGTAACTGGCGAAACTAAATAAGGGGCCAGGCATGAGTTGAGCCAGCGCATAACCTAAGTCAAATTGTTCTGCAGATAAAATATGGCTGGCGACGAAGTCCTGATGTAAAAGTGGCAAAATAATATGCCCGCCACCAAAAACCAAAGATGCGGCTTGGTAAAAACTAAACAGGCTCTGTGAGAAGAGTGAAGGCCACACCATAAAAACTACAAAAGGCAAAACAAAGGCAATCAGCCAAAAATAAGTCCGCTTTGCATGGACTTTTGCTTTTAAGCTGCTGTCTTGAAGCTTTGATGTCGAATCTGATGCAAAATAAATCCCGACCAGAGCTGCAACCAAGATGACGATGACTTGGCTAAATGACCATGGGGCAAAGTAAAGAAACAAGGTGCTAAGTAACATCAGCACATATTGCCAAATAGTTTTGCAGAAACTTCTCAACATTTGCCAAAACGCCCAGACCACCACAGCAAAAACGATCAACTGAATGCTATGCAATGTCGTTGTACTGAGTTGATTGAAATACTGCTGACCCAGTACCGCGAAACATGCCATGAGGAGCATAGACGGCAAAGTAAAACCGAGCCAAGCCGCGCACGCACCGCGGTAGCCTTGGAGTTGATAACCAATGGCAATACCCACTTGGCTGCTGGTCGGTCCTGGGAGCAATTGTGCGAGAGCAACCAACTGGGCATATTCAGCATCACTCAACCACCGAAGTTGTTGTACAAAATGTCGGTGAAAAAACACCAAATGAGCAGCAGGGCCACCAAAAGACAAGCAGCCCAATTTTAAAAAATGCAGAAAGATGCGAATGAGCTGCTGAGTGTGCATGTTGAATTATGCTGAAAAATTGAAACAGATTATAATAGGGGAATATGACGCTTTTACGAAAAAAAACAGTACTTGGACTGCTGATTTTCATACACTATGCTGCTGGAAAATTTCGCGCTATCTCAACTTCGGTGAATCATGTTGAACATTAAACTTAGCCTTATGTCGTTTACATTGCTCGCTTTAGCTGGCTGTCAAAGCATGCCCAAAGTTGCGCAAGAAACGCCAAGTCAGGCTTTTTCAGCCGAAACTGAGTCAGGGGAAGCCCAAGAGCGACTCAACCAGATCAATTTTAAACAGCTCAAAAAAGAACAGAACCGTCCAATTATTGCCTTGGTGTTGGGGAGTGGTGGTGCACGTGGTTATGCACATATTGGCGCAATTCAAGTTTTAGAGCAGTCGGGGATTCGTCCCGACTTTATCGTGGGAACCAGTGCTGGTAGTATCGTCGGCTCACTGTATGCCAGTGGTAAAAATGCCAATCAAATTCGTGATATTGCGCTGAATATGAAAGCCAATGACGTGCGCGATATTCGTTTGGACATGAAAGGTTTCTTTGATGGTCAAAAAGTTGAAGACTATGTCAATGAACAAGTGAACGACATTCCACTTCAACGCTTACCTATCCCAATGTATGTGGTGGCGACGCAGTTAAAAGAAGGTAAAAAAGTCGTCTTTAACTATGGCAATACTGGGCAAGCGGTTCGGGCATCGGTATCGATCCCGAGTATGTTTATTCCAACCAAGATTGGTGCTGATGAATATGTAGATGGTGGTTTAGTCAGCCCTGTACCTGTTGATGTGGCACGCAAGTTAGGGGCGGATATTATTATCGCGGTCGATATTCTGGCGCAGCCAATGTATACCGAAACCTCAAATGTTTGGGGGCTGTTTAACCAAAATATCAATATTATGCAAAAGAACCTTGCACAAATTGAGCTGAAAAATGCCGATATTGTGATTCAGCCAGACTTACGTGAAAAGGTGCATATCTTTGATGTCAGCGGACGTGAGTTGACCATGCAAGCTGGGGTCGATGCAACCGTTGCACAGTTAGGACAGATTCAAAAAGTTTTTGCGCAGAAAAATTATAAGCAAAAATTGAATATTCAAAGTATTCAAGTAAGAACGCATTGATCTGGCGCGATGTAGAAATAAACCCTGAATGGGCTTTTCTATAACTCGAAATACAGTGGATCAGGCTCAAAGCCATTTATGTGCTAAGAAAATATCACAGCAACAATGTTTTTGAATAAATTAAAATTTAAAGAAGGCCTATAGATTCAAAAACTTAGTCTTCTTTATATATATTTTTTTGAATGATACTTAAATCACTATAAATAATAATGATGGTTTTGTTACCAAATTTAGCGTTCAAAACCGATATAATAAATGTCACATATCCTATTATCTTACCAATTAGAGAACGCGATGTCCCCATTAGATCAAATTGCTGCGGCTGCGGATGACCAGTCTGAACTCACTATGTCGGTCTTAATGACACCTGATATGGCGAATTTTTCAGGAAATGTGCATGGTGGCACCATTTTGAAACTGTTAGACCAAGTGGCATATGCGTGTGCGAGTCGTTTTTCAGGAAGTTATGTGGTGACCTTATCGGTTGATAAAGTTAATTTTAAAGAGCCGATTCATGTGGGCGAGTTAGTGACTTTCTTGGCAAGCGTGAACCATGTCGGTCGTACTTCAATGGAAATTGGTATTCGTGTTGAAGCACAAAATATTCAAAAGCGTACAGTACGCCATACCAATAGCTGTTACTTCACCATGGTTGCGGTAGATGAAAATGGTAAGCCAAAACAAATTCCTGCATTGAATTTGGACAATGACTGGAAGCGTTGCCGTTTTGAAGCGGCAGAACAACGTAAGGTCGCGCGCTTACAAGAGAACCATCATCCTTCGTGCAGTATTTATAAAAAAGCATCGCATAGTTAAGTTTTAAAAAAAGATCTCCTACACAGGGGATCTTTTTTAATGTCTGACGTTTATGTTTTGAATAGAAGCTTATATGGGAAAACTATGCAAATTTGGCTTTCTGCACCTGTTGATCTTGAACTGCTATAGTCCATGCGCATAAATATAAAGAAACCAAGATAGGATATATCTTGGTTTCAAGTGACGCTAAAAAGTTGTTGCGATCCAGCAGGAGAGTAAAGCCACTGGATCTCTCAACATTTGAATTATTTAGCGGCTTTTTCTTGATTCGGTTGTTCTGCAGATGCTTCCGAAGCTGGTGCATTTGCACTTAAGTCTGTAGTTTCAGCTGTTTCTTGGGTTGATACCACAACTTTGTCTTCTTGAGCTGGCGCTTGTTGAGGTGCAGCAAAAGTTGCAAAGCTCGCAGCTGTTAAAGATGTTGCAATAATTAAGTGAGAAAGTTTCATGGTTTTGGCATCCTTATATTTTATAGATAAAATAGTTCAGACTGATCATCACATCAATTTGAACTGAGCTTCATGCTATCGCCTGAATATCTGCGGTTCAATCGAAGCAACAATGTGAAAAGTGCACATTACCTAAAACTACAGATGATGAAAAAATAGTGAGATTTAAGTAACAAGTAGAAGTTTTTTGTGAATAGATTGAGAGTGAGTGAAGAATTAATGATCAATATGGATGTTTGAAAACTCACATAAACTGTACAAAGCATGCGAATTAAGTGCGAAACCCTAATTTCAGTACTGAGTAAAATGTAAGGAAGTTTGTCCAATAGGGGTATAAATGAATGAAATGTCAGCCAACTGAATGCTGAGTGTTCGATGCCATGGATTTGAGATGAGAAAATTGGTGATTTAAATTAAGATGATGGCTTATTTTATTGTGCTGTTTTTATCATTTTCCATGCTAGGTATAAAATTTTGAAACTGATGTCGATGCCGCAGGCGGTTCCTACGCATATTATTTCGGGCTTTCTGGGTGCAGGTAAAACCACTTTACTCATGCATTTGTTAAGTCAGAAACCTGAACATGAAGTTTGGGCGGTACTGATGAATGAGTTTGGGAAAATTGGCGTAGATCAACAGCTCATGCCACAAACGGAAGGCTATGCGGTAAAAGAATTACTCGGTGGTTGTTTATGTTGTAGCAGCCAACTACCGATGCAAATAGCATTGTCTCGTTTGCTCTCAGAACAAAAGCCTGATCGGTTGTTTATTGAACCCACAGGCTTGGGACATCCAGCACAGTTACTGGAGCAACTGACCGAGCCACATTGGCACTCGACCCTGCACATGCGTGCACCGATCACGGTGCTGGATGGTTCGCGTTTACATGATCATGCTTGGACGGCACAAAATCTTTATCAGGATCAATTAAAAGCGGCGCAGATTGTGGTGGTTTCGCATCAAGCTCATATGCAAAAAGCAGATCAAGATGCTCTTGAAAAACTGCAAACCGAATATCAGCCTTATGCTCAGCAGTGGCTGATGGCAGAGCAGGGCAAGATTGAGCTTGCGCAAATCGATTTTGAGTACATCGGAACAAAACGACTAAAGCAGCCTTTACTGAACATTCAGCAACAGTTGAAAGCGACTCAACAAGATTTTCCTGAGATTAAACAGTTGCCGTATCACTATGTAGAAACGGCGCAAGGTTATAGTGTTGCAGGTTGGAAAATGCCGAAGCGTTGGGTTTTTGACTTTTACGATTTATTAGATTTACTTTGTGAACAGCAAGATTGGCGACGGATTAAAGGAATTTTCCATACCAATCAGGGGTGGAAGGCATTTAATTTCAATCCTGAACAATTTAACTATCAAGATGTTGAAGAAGGGATTGATAACCGAGTTGAATTGATTGTTCAAAATGAAAGAGATTGGATAAGGTTTGAAAGTGCACTTTTTGCATGCCGCATTGAGTAATGACTTAAATTGTTTTAAGCAAAAAAAGCCGAAATCTTATATGCTAGTCGGCAAATTTGAGGATGGTATGTATGGCGCTTAAAGCTACAATTTATAAGGCAGATTTGAATATTGCCAATATGGATGTCCACCAATATGGGGACTATCAACTGACTTTGGCATTGCATCCTTCAGAAACCATTGAGCGTTTGATGGTGCGTTTGTTAGCGTTTGCACGTTTTGCGGATGAAGCTTTAGAGTTTACCAAAGACTTATTTGAAACCAATGAGCCTGCGCTGTGGGAAAAGGACCTCACGGGTCAGTTGGTGAAATGGATTGAAGTGGGCAGCCCAGACGAAGATAAAGTGAAAAAAGCCAGTGCACGTTGTAAGCAAGTGGCGATTGTCACTTATGGCACAGCGGTCGATGAATGGTATAAGCGCAACAGTAAGTTGAAGACATTGAACAATGTTGAAATTTGGCAGTTGTCGACTGCAAGTACTGAAGCAGTTCAGGCCCTGTGTGAGCGTACCATGCAACTTCAGTTGAATGTGATGGATGGTGAGTGGACCTTAATTGGTGACCATGCACAAGCCATTATTGAATGGACGAAATTGCAATAAGCATGCAGTTTAACTAGATTTATTGATTGAACAGGTTGGGAGCGAAAACATGAGCGCAGAATTAGAAATTATTGATTTGGTTGTCGGTGAAGGTAAAGAAGCGGTTAAAGGTGCTTTAATCACCACGCATTATACGGGTTGGTTAGAAGATGGAACCAAATTTGACTCATCTTTAGACCGCGGGAACTACTTTGAAACTGTGATTGGGACAGGCCGTGTCATTAAAGGTTGGGACCAAGGGATTATGGGCATGAAAGTGGGTGGTAAACGTAAACTCATCGTGCCATCACATTTGGCTTATGGTGAGCGTAAAATGGGTAATATTATTCCTGCCAATTCAAATTTGATTTTTGAAATTGAGTTGTATGATGTAAAAACACGTGATTAATCAAAAATATTGATAAATAAAAGAGTCAATTACAAGGATGTATTTGATTCATTTGTAAAAACACTTGGTTTTTAAGAAAAACATTTGTAGATTAATTATTAGGCAGAGCGTATTTAAGGGAAGAGTCGCTTTTGTATAGCTCATTGAGCAAACGTTCTTTGTTTGGGTTTGTTTTAAGCTGTTTGCTGGTTTTAAGTTTGATACCTTCGACGTGGGCACAATATGAAGCTGAGCCCACGCAGTATTATTTGCATCAAAAAAATGTCAATGACATTCAATTCACCGAACAAACCACCAGTTATTTAAAAGGTACATGGTCTTATTATGACCAAGAGCTGATTACTCGGCCCAATCCCAAATTAGTTTCAAAAGCAACGGAGTTGCCAATTTCGTTTAAGGAACTTACTGGCAGTAATATTGGTTACGGCACCTTTATTGCACATTTTAAAATTCCAGAGGAATTCATTGGCCGAAGATTAGCCATTCATATCCCCAATCAAAATTGTGCTTATCGGGTTTATCTCAATGGAGACTTTTTAGTCCGTTTGGGGGATGTCGCGGATAATGCGGGAGCACAGCAAACAGAAAATGCACCGCGGATTGCTTATTTTGTCCCTGACAGCCCCTATTTTACTTTAAGTATACAAGCCTCAAACTTTAACAATTTACGCGGCGGCCTTGAAAGCCCCATGCATATTGGCATTGCTAAAACGATTAATCGACATTATCAGCAACTGATGATGAGTATCGCCATGATCTGTGGCGTGGTGTTTGGTGTAGGAATGTTCACCACCATGTTCTCGATGTTCCGTGGTTCAGATGAACGGAATAGTAAAAGTATTTTTGTTTTTGGTATTTTTATTTTATTTCTTGCCTTACATAATCTTTTTACTGCGCCATATGCTTATACGACCTTCCTAGATATCAACTGGTTGTGGGGCATACGTTTAGAATATTTATTTATCTATTTAGCGGTCATATTTTTTTTGAGCTATATGTATTTGCTCAATCAGTACTATTTACAGCGTTGGATTTATACCGTTTCCATTTTGGTTTTGACCTTGAATATCGTCATTACCTTGTTATCCGAGCAAGTTGTTTTTGAGCAGCTGGCTTTTTATAGCGCATTTTTCAGTATTGTTATTTTGCTTAATTTTGCCTATGGTTTTTACCTTACTTTAAAGACCAAACAAAAATATTCGAAAATCAATTTATACGCCGTGGTATTGCTGTGTATATCGGTCATTCATGACTTTTTACTAACGCTACATGTGATTGATTCTATTCATCTATCTTTTATCTCTACCAGTCTGTATGCACTTTTGGTGATGTTCCGACAATCACGTAACTATGCTTATCAGACTTACCATACCGAACGTTTAAATAATAATTTAATTGAATTGAATGATTCTTTAGAGCAAAAAGTGCAACAGCGCACCTCTCAATTACATGACTTAAATGAAAAACTCGAATATCAAATTCAAATTGATGCCTTAACAGGCACCTATAATCGGCGTGCATTGAATCAGGAAATTCAGCAGCGCTTTATTGAAACACAACAAAATAGTCATGCAACTTTGGTTTTTGCCATGATGGATGTCGATTATTTCAAAAATTATAATGATTTCTATGGGCACCTAAAGGGCGATGAAGTTCTGCAAAATCTGGTCAAAGTGATTGGTGCAGTACTGCCACATAATGCCTACTTAGCACGCTATGGTGGGGAAGAGTTTGCCATTGTTTTATATAATGTCCCAATTGCGATTATTAGTCAGATTATGCAAACCGTTTTAGATGCAGTGCGTAGTTCGCGCTTTGAGCATCATAACCGCCTAGATGGCAAAGATTATGTAACTTTGAGTATGGGGGTGTCGTGGATGGATCATGAAACGATTTATGCCAATATTCATGACCTTATGAAAGCGGCCGATTTAAAGCTTTATCAAGCCAAAGA
This sequence comes from Acinetobacter sp. CAU_H_29a_1, assembly GCF_058599505.1. Classification (NCBI taxonomy): domain Bacteria; kingdom Pseudomonadati; phylum Pseudomonadota; class Gammaproteobacteria; order Moraxellales; family Moraxellaceae; genus Acinetobacter; species Acinetobacter sp. CAU_H_29a_1. The sequence continues at coordinate 2,471,428 of NZ_CM178655.1, read as the reverse complement.
AGCGGGCCGTGATCAGATGAAAATGCCCAATGAATCCTATGAAAATGAGTGAATTTAGTTGAGTCATACTTCTGTTAATAAACCTTAGGATAAGAGTTTAACCATGGTCACCATTTTGGGATTTGGAATGTCTTGGACATGGATTTGAAAGCCATGTTTTTGATAAAAAGAGCATGCTGTTTGGGTGCTTTCTAAACTAATTTGGTGAATTTTTTTACGTTTAAGATGTTCAATAACGGTTTCTAATAAGGCTTTCCCAATACCGCGCTGTTGTTCAGCGGATGAAATATAATTGAGTAAAATACGACCTTGATCACTGACCATAATAAAACCCACTACGTGCTGATTGAGTACATAAACCCAGCTGTCGTTATAGTGCATCCACATAATCAGGTTGGATTGGGTTTTATTTTCTAGCCAAATTTGAATCGTACTTTCATGGCGATGATGGTCTTTGATACATGATCGAATACTGTCGTGCACGACATTTAAAATTTCAGGAATGTCCTGAAGTTGGGCTGCCCGTATCATCTTTTCGGTGGTGTTTCAAAAAGTATGCTGACATTAAATGAAACCATTATTGATGTAAAAAAAGGTTAAGTCGAAGGCTTTAAAATGGTTTTCAATCTTTTTGGAGAAATTACAACTCTTTCTAAAACCGCGCCTAATTCTATGCCTTATTTTACAATTATTACCTTCAATACCTACGGTAAAAAACTTACCAATACTTTGCTTGCAGTTTTTAAAAGCAGTGATGAAACTGTCCCAATGATCACTTGCAATTCGGGTGTAATGAATACCTAATTGTTTAAGCTTTGTCTTCAACCGTTGGACTGTAGCTAAATCTCTCTTACCCCAAACATAAGCAACAATCTCACCTGTTTCTCGATGGTAGGCGTAAATAAGCCATTGTTTATTATTTTTATTTCCAACAAAAGTCCAGAATTCATCTACTTCGAGAGATTCATAATGACTTTGTTTAGGCTGAATTTGATAGGTCGATTCAGTTAAAGTCCGTAAAACTTTACCGATACTAATGCGCTCAACTTCAGCGATATCTCGTATACCGCTGCCTCTGACCATCAACTGTAATATTTTACGAGTAATGCCAGAATTACATCCTAGATAGCTCAGAGCATGGTCACCAATAAACTGACGTTTGCAGTCTTTGCATTGATAGTTTTGTTTCCCATCTACTTTGATGCCATTTTTCTTTATACTGTCACTGAGGCAGGTTGGACATTTGATTTCTAGAGTTATTTGCATTTCTCTATTTTATCAAAATTCAACCTGCTTTTTTTCAGCATACTTTTTGAAACACCACCCATCTTTTCTTCTTAGAGCTATAGAAACAGCTATTTCATGCTAGCGACTGTATTTATTAAATTGAATTACTGTTAGTACGGATGTAACTTTGTTGTTCAATCGCACTAAGTTAATTATTTTTTATAGTGATTTTGTGAGTGAAAAATCACATATCGTGATGCCTTTCACGTTTGTGCGAATATGTGTTGAAGCACCTGAATTGGTCTGAGAATCAATACCCAATTACAAGTCATCGAATTGAGCATTTGAGTTCATACGTAGTCTGTTTTAATTAATTTGGTGTTTATTTGAGCGATAATGCTGTATTTTAAAAGGGAATATTGGTTACGAGAGCAGGGCATGGCGACATTTTTACTGATGATTTGCATACTCATTGCTTTGGTTGCGGCATCTATTATTGTAATCAAAATTCAAAAAAAGCACCGCTTTCTGAAGCGACAAAAAAAAGTGGTTGAATCGGAAGCAGTATCTCCGCAAATGGCAACGCATACCAATAGAGCACCTCAGGTTGAGCGTGTTATTGAAGTTGATGCTTATGAACAAGAGCTGTTCGATGACGTGGCGACTCTATTTTTAGATCAAGCGATATTGCTCACGGTCGAAGAAGATGCAACGTTAATGCAAAGCACATTATTGGTCAAAATGCGTGCGAAAACCCAGACGCAAATTCGCAAAATGGATTTAAATGAATGGTCTATTTTTTGGAGCTTTTATGATCAGTCGCTTGAATATTATGTAAGTCGTTATGGCATGTTTTATACGCATATTGACCGCAGTGGATGCGAGCATAAAAAAAGCTATCGTACTCGGGATTGATCTCTTGCTTAAGCCTCCACAGCGTCCATCACAGCTATGGATAACTGCTTAAGAATTCTTTCTGCAACATGAGTTAGATAGAAGTCATCCTGTTTTAAGCGTGTCATTAAGATTGCCCCCTCATAATCGGCAACACTGATTTTGGCCAGTACCTCAGCTTGAGCAATAGGCATGACTTGCTGAAAGTAGTGTAACAACGCCAATTCCCAATCTTGAAAAATCGACTGAATTTTGAGATGAATTTGTTCGGATAAATGCGGGATTTCCAAAGACAGCATTCCGACTAAGCAACCTTGAACACCCGCACTAAAAAAGCTGACAGCTTGTTGGTGCAAGTGTTCAAAGCGAACGTAATGCTCCAAGTGCGTATTACGCAAGATGCTGAACAGTTTATGGTTTAAGTATTGCTGGCTAACTTGCAAAATATCTAAAACCAAAGCTTCTTTATTGGGATAGTAATAATAAAATGCCGCTTTACTGAGCCCACAAGACTTTGCCAGTAAATCCATACTGGTGCCTGCATAACCATGGGTTTTAAAGGTTTGCATGCAGTGCAACTGGATTTGTTCTTTACTCAGTTTTTGTGGGCGCATAGAGCTTTAACGTTCCGTCGTGGTTGGTGATGATAAATAGCCATCAAAAGTGTTCAGCATATCGTTCCAGATGGCTTCAGCCCCTTGGCGGAAATATCCCATGTGTCCAATTTCTTTCAAGCCATAGTCACTGGCTTCAACGTTGAGATAATGCATGTTCGCATGCCGATAATGCTGCATAAATGCATGTCTTGAGTTGGGTAAAGCCCAGTCATCATCCAGTGCTGAAACAGCATAGATTGGGGTTTTGACCTGTGTATACTGTTCCTGCAAGTGTTGTTGCTCGGGATCTGCAAAAAAGTAGGTTGGATTTTTACACCATTTTCGCCACTGTGTGTAGACATCGACAGGTAAATCGGAGCCCATTTTTAGCAGGCTCCAAGGCAGGTAACCCTTTAGGGCGACCATCGGCGGGAAAATAAGATTCCACATCACATGCACTTTCATTTTCTCCCGAAACGGCATATAGCCATGCCAACCTGCACCTGTGCCGAAGCAATACATCGCAGTGACTTGGTCATGGTTGTGGGTTAAACCGAGCGCTTGGCCTCCATAAGAGTGTCCAACCACAAAAATAGGTTTGTCATCTTTGCGGATAGAGTCAATGGCAGCCGACAAGTCTAGCTGCCCCCAGTCCAAATAGGACATGCTAAAACCTTTGAGTTGCTTCGGTGCAGAAAGCCCCACACCACGATAATCAAAAGTTAGGACTTGATAACCTAGCGCTACTGCATACTCGGCAAAGCGGCGATAGAACTGCTGTGGTACACCTGTTGCACTGGCAACAATGATGTTGGCTTTGATCGGTTCAGATGAGTAATAACGTGTGCCAACGAGTACATAACCATCGGTTGCTGAAAATTTTACTGTTTGTTTCTCTATTTGAGTCGAATCTAAATGGGCTGTGGCTTGCATCATCATTTCTTCTTTTTTGTTAAATACTAAAGTGGGTTCCAGACTTTAAAGTTTATTGCCCTTTAAACTGAGCAGGGCGGCGTTGCAGCATTGCCATGACACCTTCTTGGGCATCTTGGGTTTTGAGTAGCGGGCTGAGGTGCTCTTGTAAATGTGCAAAGGCATAGTCTGCGCCATGTTGTACTGCTTGTTGTGCAGAAGCCAGCGTGGCTTGAACGGCGAGTGGAGCAGCATGTGCAATCGATTCTGCAAGGGCCAATGCTCGTTCTAATGCAGCGTTTGGCGTGGATGCTTCTACGACCTCGGTAATTAAATTGAGATCGAAAGCTACTTGAGCATTGAAGCTGTCACCTGTGAGTAGATAGCGCATGGCTTTGTTCCAACCCGCCGCTTGTACAAAGCGAACCGTTGCACCGCCAAAGGGTAAAATGCCGCGCTGTACTTCCATTTGGGCAAATTGTGTATTGGCATCGGCAATCACCACATCTGCATTGAGCATCAGTTCAATTCCCGCGGTAAAGCAAAAGCCTTGGACTGCCACAACCACGGGTTTGGTGCGAGGTCTGCAACTGGTGCCCCAAGGGTTAATTTGTGACGTGGGAAAGTCGAAAACGCCTGCATTGAGCTTGGGTTGCAATTCAACCAAATCAAGCCCAGCTGTAAAGTGTTCCCCGTGTGCAAAAATCACGGCACAGCGCAGTGAAGGCTCATCCTCATATTCGGTGAGGGCCAGTGATAAGTCATGAATCATATGACTATCGAAAGCATTGCGCTTGGCTGCGCGATCTAAACCAATTAAAAATAATGAACCGCGAACTTCGCGACTGACACGACCTTGTTGTTCTGACATTTTGATTATTCCTGTATCGTTTTATAAGTTTTTAAACGATTGTTAGAAAACTGTCAAAACTTATGCGTATTCATTCTGTGACTCGACAGTTTGATCCGATTCCCCGAAAAAAGAGCGACGTTTAGATTGAGTGGAATTGTCTTGCCTTTATTGAGTTTTTTTTCATAATAGCAGCACTTCTTTGAATACCAGTTGAACCATGTCTAGCCTTGAAATATTTGCAGTCATCATTAGCTTAATCGGGGTGACGTTGACCATTAAGCGCAATATGTGGTGTTGGTGGTTTAACTTCGCTGCTTTCTTGTTATATGCCTATTTGTTTTATACCTATAAGTTGTATGGCGAAACCATTTTGCAGTTTTTCTTTGTAGTGGTGAACTTTTACGGTTTTTATCACTGGCTCAAAGGTAAACAACAAGATCATGAGATTCGGATTGAACCGATTACAGCTCGGCAAGTGATTTTGCAAATGCTACTTGCCGCTGCGGCTGGTGCAGTATTTGGTTTGAGCTTAAAGTATTTGACCGATGCTGCTGTACCGCTATTGGATGCGCAGCTCGCAGCGTTTAGTCTGTTGGCGACTTATTGGACCAGTCGTAAACATATTGCGACATGGGTGCTGTGGGTATTTGTCGATATTGTTTATGTCGGTATGTTTATCTATAAAGATTTGTTCCTAACCGCGGCTTTATATGCAGGCTTTGTTGGCTTGGCGGCTTTTGGATGGTGGCAATGGACACAGGTACGCCATAAACAACAGCTGAAAAGTGTTTAGGCTAGGCAGTGTTGATTGACTTTAAACAAATACAATTGGCTCAATTTGAGTCGGTCATTGAACGGTTAAAGGGAAGTCCACAGCAATATTTGGACTTTGCTTCGGTTGCGGATTTTTATCAGGCCACTTGGCTGGATGACTTACCCAGTAGTGCAAGTTGGGCGGTCACAGGACTGGATGATGGGGCCGAGCATTTTGATATTCGCTTGGCCTGTTTTGAGCGCGTGGTTTTTATTCATATTGCAGATGATATTGTCATACAGAATGGCACACATTGAAATCTAGATCACGGTATAGTCGGTGCTGGAGCATCGTCTATATTTGACCTTTTTACAGGGTGACGAGATCCAGTTTTTCAGTCCTGATCAGGGCATGGATGTTTACAAAAACAAAAAATAAAGGATTTAATGTTATGGCACATCAGTTTGTAGTCAATGCCACCATCAACGGTGTTTCGTTGGATGACTTCCGTCGACTCGCAGCCAATATCAGCTTACATGAAAATGTTTGTCGTCGTATTCCTGGGGAGAAGTTGGAAATTTTGGAGTCGAATAAAGTTGGCGATATTTATACCCTTAAGCGCGCGTATAATTTGGATGTCAATATTCCCGATATTGCGAAGAAATTTCTAAAAGATGCATTTCGTTTACAACGTACCGACGTCAGCAATTTAGTTGTATTGAGCTCGGAAGTTCGTTTAGATCCTAACCTACCTTTAGAAGCTGTGTGCCAACGTAGTGTATCGGGTAATGATAAGCAGATTCACTTTCAACTGGAATGGACGGTAAAAGTGAAAGTGCCATTAATTGGCGGTATGTTAGAAAAACATGCTGAAGGCGAAATTCGTAAGTTTAGCCAAATCGAGCTTGATATTGTGGAAGATGAACTGCGCCAAAATCTGCATGCAGAAACTTTAAGCTAAAGGCTTTGACCTCATGTTTTCAAAGTAGCTTGCATAAAAAGAAACCCTTCGATTGAAGGGTTTTGTCATTTTAGTGCTTCGTCTCGAACCGAGTTCGATAAACCAAAGCTGTGAAGAAGCAAACCAAACAGACCAGCCAAATATAATACATCGCGCCAATGTTGCTATAGAGACTGAGCCATTGAACCAGAGGCAGTGTGATGCCTCCTGCAATGGCATAGGCGACATTGTAGGAAAACGAAATGCCCGAAAAGCGGATCGAAGCAGGGAACATCTTGACCATGCTATAGGACACAAGCCCAACCGTGCCTGAAAAGAATCCCAAAAGCATATACAGTGCAAACACCGTAGTTGGACTGACCGCACCTAAACTGTGATAGAAAATGGTTGCGATAGCGGCGACACCGAGCGAGCCAAAAACCAAGACCTTGGCTGCACCAAAGTGATCTGCCAATGTCCCAGCGAGTATGCATCCCAGCATTTGCATGATGATCGCAGCACTTTGCATTTGAAAAGCATCGCTACGTTCAAAGCCAAAGGCACCCGTCAGTAAGTTTGGCATGGCTAAAATCAGGACCACTACACAAGCAGTTAAGAACCAAGTCAAGAGCATGCCAATCACTACGGCGGTTTTATGGCTGGCGAAGACTTGTTTCACCGGCATTTCTTTAGACAGCTCTTTACGTGCTTGCATGGCTTTGAATACGGGTGTTTCTTTCAAATAACTGCGTAAATACAAGGCCACTAAGCCAAAAATACCGCCCACAATAAAGGGAATACGCCAAGCCCAATCATGTATAGCTGCTTCACTAAATTGAAGAGAAATGAATAGTGACATTAAAGCACCGAGCAAGATGCCGAGTGACAAACCAGCCGTAAGTAAGCCATTGGCAAAACCAATTTTTTCAGATGGAACATGTTCAGAAACAAAGGTCCATGCCGCTGGAATTTCTCCACCAATTGCAATGCCTTGTACCACCCGCATAAGGAGTAAGAGTAAGGGTGCGGCATAACCAATCGTTTCAAAAGTTGGCATAACCCCGATCATGAGGGTAGGCAAAGCCATGAGCAAAATAGATAAGCTAAATAGACGCTTGCGCCCGATGAGGTCGCCAAAGTGCGCCATGACTACACCGCCAAGTGGACGGAAGAAGTAACCTGCGGCAAAAATACCGTAAGTATTCAGCATAGCCCAAAATGGGCTGAGCCCTGCGGGAAAGAACAGCTCAGAAATAATTTTGGCGTAAAAAACATAAATAACAAAGTCATAGAACTCAAGTGCACCACCGAGTGATGACAGACCAAGGGTACGTTTGTCTTCTCTGGTCAAACGTGGTGTTGCGTCCATGCGTATAATTCCAAAGCTGAATAAAGGTTTATATTTGATTTTAAAGAAGTCTTTTTTGAATGAATAATCAATCTTTCTTTACGGTGTTTGAACTAAAAATTATACATGAATCAACATCATTGATTTGACGGTCAACGTAAATATATAACGCAGGCAAGATAAAAAGCTTATGATATAAAAAGAATAAATAGGTATAAAAATTAGGATTTGTGTATGAGTGTCATTTTACCTGTTGCGCAACGTGGTGAAGATATTTTAAGACTCAAAGCTGCTCGCGTCGCAGATGCAGAATTTAATAGCGACTGGCTCATGCAGTTGGCTTCTGCCATGATTGCGACCATGTTAGAGCGGAGTGGTGTAGGCATTGCTGCACCACAAGTCTATATTTCAAAGCGGGTTATTATTGTGGCTTCACGGCCAAATTTACGTTATCCCGATGCGCCTGAAATGGACGCCGTGGTGATGGTCAATCCTGAAATTTTAGAGTTTTCTCAAGCAACGACCTTAGGTGAAGAAGGCTGTTTAAGCGTACCGAATGAGCGTGGTCAGGTACAGCGTGCGCAAAGTATTAAGGTGCTGTATCACACTTTGACTGGTGAGGTAATGGAAAGCACTTTTGAAGGTTTTCCTGCGCGCATTGTGCAGCATGAAATCGATCATCTCAATGGTATTTTATTTGTCGATCGCCTGAGTGCTTAGGTGCGAGTATCCTTCTATTCATCTTTATATTTAAACTGTTGCGGGGTCTGTCCCAAATGACGTTTAAACATGCTACTAAATGCACTCGGATTGCTATAACCAAGAGATCTTGCAATCTGTGCGACAGATTCACCACTGGCAATTTTACTTAAGGCATGGGCAATATGCATTTGCTGAACCCATGCGCGATAAGACAGCCCCGTTTCCTTTTGGAACATGCGCATCAAGGTTCTGGAGCTGGTGCCAATTTCATCTGCCCATGTGCTTAAATCTTTTAACTGATCGGGGTACTTAACAGCGCTTGGCAAATATTCATTAAGCGTCGATCTTGCGGCCATGGAATCTGAATCGGCAACAGATTGGCCTTATGAATTTCATCAAAAATTAAAATTTGTAAAGATCGTGACAGTTCATCTGAGCTGATCAGCTTAGAAGGTGGAATGTGTTCAATCGCATTTAAGCGAATCAATAGTTCATGCAATAACTTGCTGACCCGAATAATAAAACAATGTTGCCCCAGCAGTGCAGCGGCATCGGCTTGAACCAATGCCGTATTGAGTTTTACTCGGCTTAATGAAATCACACTATGCTCGACATGGGTCGGAATCCAAAGTGCACACATCGGCGGCACGATCCAGACATGATTCGGGGTGAACACTTGAATCATCCCTGTCGAAGCATACAGAAACTGCGCCCGCGAATGTGTGTGTGCAGGGGTAATCTCTCGATAGGTATGCTCAGAAGACAGCCCAATCACCAATTCGGACATTTCGGTTTGAATCAGAGAGTTTGGCATGTGTGGTTTAAAATTGTCAGTTATACAATGATTATTGGAAGATAGTCTTATGAATGACATTTTACAATCAATACCTGATGAAAAATACATGGAGTTTGCGAGGTATGTCGTCTTCAATTCAAATGAAAGAGGGTATGGGCGAAGCTACGATCAATGAACAACCGCAAGGCATGATTATAAAAGTAGTGGGAGCGGTAGCGCATTTGCTCAATGACTTGATTCAAGCTGTTTTGCCAGCCATTTATCCGATGCTGAAAACCAATTTTTCCTTAAGCTTTGCGCAAGTCGGACTGATTTCATTGGTGTATCAAATTACGGCATCGCTACTGCAACCTTGGATTGGACTGTATACCGACAAACATCCGAAACCTTATCTGTTACCACTCGGCATGGTGGTGACTTTTAGTGGCATTTTACTGTTGGCCTTTTCACCGAATTTTATCGTACTACTTATGGCTTCAGCATTGATTGGTGTGGGGTCTTCAACTTTTCACCCTGAAGCCTCACGTGTGGCACGAATGGCTTCAGGCGGGCGCTTTGGCACAGCACAATCGACCTTTCAGGTCGGTGGCAATACAGGTACAGCGATTGGGCCTTTATTGGCGGCGCTGATCATTGTGCCGTTTGGACAGCATGCCGTGGCATGGTTGATTGTATTTGCCTTACTTGCGATTTGGGTGCTGTTTGGTGTCAGCCGTTGGAGCATCAGCCACAGTAAAAAACAATTGGCTGCCAAAGCACATCAAGTGCAAAGCAAACTACATGGGCGTCAATTGGTTATTGCGCTGTCGACCATTTGCGTGCTGATGTTTGCCAAATTTACTTACATTGCCAGTATCAGCAATTATTTCACTTTTTATTTAATGCATAAGTTCCATCTTAGTTTACAAAGTGCGCAGTTGCATTTGTTTGCCTTTTTGGCAGCGGTGGCTTTAGGTACATTTGCCGGTGGGTCAATTGGAGACCGAATTGGACGTAAAGCAGTAATTTGGGTGTCCTTTGTCGGCATGGCGCCGTTTGCTTTGATGATGCCGCATGCCAATTTATTTTGGATGACTGTGCTGTCGATTGTCACAGGTTTAGTGCTGTCCTCTGCCTTTGCTGCCATGGTGGTCTATGCGCAAGAAGCTGTTCCGGGACGGGTAGGGATGATTGCAGGTTTGATGTTTGGTTTAATGTTCGGTGTGAGTGGCATCGCTGCAGCAGGCTTAGGATATTTGGCTGATGTCAAAGGTATTGAATGGGTGTTTGGCGTGTGTTCGTTATTGCCTTTACTCGGTTTGGCAACCTTCTTTTTACCGAAGACTCAAGCAAACTAACTGAATACGGCTGACCTTCAGTTTCAATCGCGCTATCTTATCAAACGAAGATGGCGCGATTGCATTTCGGTAGTTTGATTATCGTTATGTATAAATACATTGGGGCTATGTGCTTTGACTTTGGAGTATTGAAGCGATGACTGATCTGAATGGTGTATTCAAATTTTCATTAGGCATAGATCAGCTTTCATTTGAAATGGATGGACAGCATATACAGTTGGATCAAGGGTTAAGCTTTATACAGTCAAACAGTATGCGTCATGAGGTGTTGGATGAGCTTGCGATTGAGTCAATGATTTATGTGATTGAAGAGCTGTTAGAGTCCGTTCAGATGCAATATGCCCAACCCAAAACTGCCGTGACTTCAGATGTATTATTCCAAAAGGTTTTAACATTATTTTTTTCAGATCAGCAGCAACTTGACCGTGTGCAACTTGAAAGTGCGTTTAATACATTTGTTGAGCGCAGGGAATACTATGTGTCTAAAGTGGCTGATGACGGTCTTTCTAGTTTGGTTTACTTTATTGTACTGCGGGAGATAATGCATCACTGGAATGTGGTGGAGATTCAATTAGAACAGCTTGATTTTGAGTGAGATTAAAAACGTAAAAAGTAGGGAGCAGCAGATAAAAGTAAGCCGATACCATCTAGTAATGCGTTACTTTCAATAAAGTAAGGGAAAACCATTAAAACCAGACCGACTACAAAGGGTACGGTCATTTTTTGTTTTTTGCCATAGAGAAAATAGCCTAAACCAATTGAACTAAAGATTACACCGAGGAAAAGTTGGGTTGAATTCATGATGATGTTTCGTGCATTGTCATTTTCTGCTAGATATTATGCCAAGATTCTTAAAAGAATATTTAAAAAAGAGCATCGTAATGCAACCCTACAATAAGAACTTAAAACAGCCATCTCGTGATTTACGTAATAATATGACTGATGCTGAACAACTATTATGGCAGAGATTAAGACGTAAACAGATTTTAGGGCTACAGTTTTATAGACAGAAGACGATTCTCAATTTTATCGTCGATTTTTATTGTCCTGCTGCAAATTTGGTGATTGAGTGTGATGGTGGGCAGCATTACACAGCAGAAGGGTTGGAGGCTGATCGGGCGAGGGATCAAGCTTTGGCGCAGTTGGGGTTGAACGTGCTGAGGTTTGATAATAGGCAGATTTTGACTGAGATTGATGGGGTGGTTGAGAAGATTTATTGGATTGCTAAACATAGATTGGAATCCCCCTCTTGCGAAACGTAGTTTCTCACCTTTGAAAAGGGAGACTTTCCGTGAAATTTATGATGGTTGTAGATTCGTGGTATTCCTCCCTTTTTTAAAGGGAGTGTAAATTAGATTTTATTGAAATTTTTCAAAAAATTAGTAGGATGTTGATGGAAGCGAATATGATTTTGAGATTTTAAATTTCGCTTTTTTTCCTTGAATGCTGGAACAATATAGCCCCATTCTGCATTTCTTGAGAAATATATGACATAGTCAATATCAGCATCTTCCCATTTATTTTCAACAACAATATTATCATCTGCAGAATATAAGCTTTTGACTTGGATACGATATACAGTACGGCCATCTAAAATTTGAATATCAGTTTTGGCATATACATCCAAACTAGGCATACTTGCATCCCAGCCATCACTTAAGAGCCAAGAGAGTAGTAAATATTCATAAGAATGATTTTTGTATTGAGATAGGGTTTGTTCTTTAAGCGCAGTCTGACGAACAGGCATAAAAACTCCTTAAAGCTTTTAATGCCGTAAGTCGTTTTGGCTATGGATTCACGGATACATAGATTTGATATAACTCTTAATAAAACCATGCTTTTATTTAAGAGGCACTACTACATTTACGTTACATAAATGTCCAATTGATATCGGTTACCAAACCCTTATTAATTAAAAGTGTTCTTAATTAATATTCATCAATATTCAGCTCATCGCGAGTCTGTAGTGTCTGAATTTTATTGAAAATATCTGGTCTACAATTTTTTGTCAAATTTTAAATCCCACCCAACCTCCCTTTGGAAAAGGGAGGAGCTGTCACGTAATTCATTTACTCACATGACATCCCCCTCTTTTTAAAGAGGGGTTAGGGGAGATTTTTTTATTTGGTTTGATACGAATTGATTTTCTTCCCCCTTTATTAAAGGGGGATTGAGGGGGATTGAGGGGGATTTAAACAATCGAATCATCTAAATTCGGCGCTAACCAACGCTTAGCTTCATCCAAAGTCCAACCCTTACGTTTTGCATAATCCTCAAGCTGATCTTGAGAAATTTTACCCACGTTGAAGTATTCACTTTCAGGGTGCGAATAATAGAAACCACTGACAGAAGAAGGTGGCATCATCGCAAAGTGTTCAGTCAGTTTCGTACCGATTTTTTCTTCAGAACCTAACCAGTCGAACAACACTGCTTTTTCAGAATGCTCTGGGCAAGCAGGGTAACCTGGCGCAGGACGAATACCGACATACTTCTCTTTGATCAATTCTTCATTACCCAAAGTCTCATCGGCTTTATAGCCCCAGAACTCTTTACGAATACGCTCATGCAAATGCTCAGCGAAAGCTTCGGCAAAACGATCCGCTAAAGACTGAACCAAGATTGCAGAATAATCATCACCTTTGGCTTTATATTCATTTGCCAATTCTTCCGCACCAAAGATCGACACAGTGAAACCACCGAGATAGTCAGTATTGTCTTTCGAGGTGCTAATAAAGTCGGCTAAAGATAAATTCGGCTTACCTGTGACTTTGTCCGACTGTTGACGCAAATGTTCAAAAGTATGCGTGACATTCTGCGCTGTTTCATCAAACACGCTGACTGTATCCGCAGCTGTACGTTGTGCAGGGTATAGACCAAATACAGCACGGGCATCGAAACGGTTATTTTCGATCACATCTTTAAGCATGGCTTGCGCTTGATTATACAAATCCGTTGCAGCTTCACCGACAATCTCATCTTCTAAGATTTTCGGGAATTTACCTGCCAAACTCCAAGAGATAAAGAATGGTGTCCAGTCAAAATACTCCACCAATGTTGCAAGTGGGTAGTTGGTGAGGACGTGTGTACCCATCGTATTTGGAATTGGTGGCACATAATTCGCAGCCACTTTAAAGCCATTTTCAATCGATTCAGCATAGCTGAGTTTGGCTGCTTTTGGCTGCTTATTGGCTAAACGTTCACGAATCTTGGCATATTCAGCGCGATGCTCAGCAATAAAGTTACCACGCATTTCTTTCGAGAGCAGGGTGGTTGCTACACCGACTGCACGCGATGCATCGGCGACATAAATCACCGCATCATTTGAATATTGCGGATCAATTTTAACGGCTGTATGCGCTTTCGATGTGGTTGCACCACCAATTAACAAGGGAATATTAAAGCCTTTACGTTGCATTTCTTTGGCTACAAACACCATTTCATCCAAAGATGGGGTGATCAAACCTGATAAACCGATAATGTCACATTTTTCATCAATCGCGGTTTGCAGGATTTTTTCCGCAGGCACCATGACGCCGAGGTCAACGATGTCATAACCATTACAGCCCAAAACAACACCCACGATATTTTTACCAATATCATGTACGTCACCTTTTACCGTTGCCATCAACACACGGCCTTTAGATTGTGCATTGCCTTTTTCGGCTTCGATGTACGGGTTCAGCCAAGCTACGGCTTGTTTCATCACACGTGCAGATTTGACCACTTGAGGTAGGAACATTTTGCCTGAACCGAACAAGTCACCGACCACGTTCATACCATCCATCAAAGCGCCTTCAATGACATCTAAAGGACGTTTGGCTTTCAGGCGAGCTTCTTCAGTATCTTCATCAATATACGTCGTGATGCCTTTAACTAAGGCATATTCAAGACGTTTTTCTACAGACTCATTGCGCCATTCAAGGTTTTCTGCTTCACGTTGCGCACCGCTATGACCACGGAATTTTTCAGCAACTTCGAGTAATTTTTCTGTAGCATTTTGACCAGATTCACCTTGGTTCTGGTTCAGGACAACATCTTCAACCGCATCTTTGAGCTCTTGTGGGATGTCATCATAAATCGCCATTTGACCTGCGTTCACAATCCCCATGGTCATGCCTTGTTTGATGGCATGGTAAAGGAATACCGAGTGAATCGCTTCACGCACAGGCTCGTTACCACGGAAAGAGAACGAAACGTTCGATACACCACCAGAAATCATGGCATGCGGTAGGTTTTGCTTGATCCAACCTGTGGCTTCAATAAAGTCTACGCCGTAGTTATTGTGTTCTTCAATCCCTGTTGCCACAGCAAATACGTTCGGGTCAAAAATAATATCTTCGGCAGGGAAGCCAACATCATTGACTAAAACATCATAAGAACGCTTACAGATTTCACGCTTGCGTTCAGCAGTATCAGCTTGTCCTGTTTCATCAAAGGCCATGACAATGATTGCAGCACCGTACTGTCGGCATAAACGCGCTTTTTCGACAAACTCGTCATAACCTTCTTTTAAGGAAATCGAGTTGACGACTGGCTTACCTTGTACGCATTTCAAACCAGCTTCAATGATTTCCCATTTTGATGAGTCAATCATGATTGGCACACGAGAAATATCAGGTTCAGAAGCGACAAGGTTAAGGAAATGCACCATCGCATTTTGCGAATCGAGCATCCCTTCATCCATGTTAATGTCGATGATTTGTGCACCAGCTTCAACTTGTTGTTGTGCAACTTCTAAAGCTTCAGCAAACTTTTCTTCACGGATGAGACGTAGGAATTTTTTTGAGCCTGTAACGTTGGTACGTTCGCCCACGTTAACAAACAAGGAATCATCATAAATATTAAATGGTTCTAAACCACTTAAACGACATGCGGGTCTGGTTTCAGGAATCTGACGTGGCTGAATGTCTTTAACAGCATTGTAAATGGCACGAATATGATCAGGCGTCGTACCGCAGCAACCACCTGTAATATTGATCAAACCACTTTCAGCAAATTCTTTGATGAAGGCTGCGGTTTGCTCTGGGGTTTCATCATATTCACCGAAGGCATTCGGTAAACCAGCGTTTGGATGCGCAGAAACAAAAGTATCTGCAACATCCGCAATGGTTTTTACGTGTGGGCGCATGGCATCCGCACCGAGAGCACAGTTAAAACCAATCGAAAGTAAATCGCCGTGACGCACCGAGTTCCAGAATGCTTCTGCGGTTTGACCTGTAAGAGTACGACCTGATGCATCGGTAATGGTGCCCGAGATCATGAGTGGAAGTTCACGACCAAGTTGCTTGAACACTTCCTTGACTGCAAAGATCGCAGCTTTACAGTTCAAGGTGTCGAACACAGTTTCGATCAAGAGGATGTCTGCACCACCCTCGATTAAGGCATGCGTTGCTTCAATATAGTTTTCTTTGAGTTCATCAAAGGTAATATTACGAAAAGCAGGGTCATTTACATTGGGTGAAATTGAACAAGTACGCGATGTTGGACCCAATACACCTGCCACAAAACGTGGTTTATCTGGGGTTGAATATTTGTCACATGCCGCACGTGCTAGACGTGCAGCTTCACGGTTGATCTCTGGAACGAGGTCTTCCATGTGGTAATCCGACATTGAAACACGTGTGCCGTTAAAGCTGTTGGTTTCAATAATGTCTGCACCTGCATCGAGGTAAGCTTCATGAATGCCTTGGATAATTTGTGGCTGAGTTAGCACCAAAAGGTCATTGTTGCCTTTGAGGTCAGAAGCCCAATCTACAAAGCGTTCACCACGATAATCTTCTTCTTCGAGCTTGTGACGCTGAATCATGGTACCCATCGCACCATCGATAATAAGGATGCGCTCGGCAAGAAGTGCTTTTAAGGTGGCAAGTGTAGACATTCAAAACTCACAAACAGGTTTTCAAAACGTGCAATATTTTAGCAGAAAAGCAGGTTGATTGATGCCTAATTCAAGTGGTATTGGCTATATGGCAAATAAAAAAGGCTGATTTAGCTTTGGTTTTCACGAAAGTGAAATATAGACCCGCTATGTTTATAGATCAGAATAAATAGAGATGAAAAATATTGATTGGAGCAGATTGTTACAGACAGCATAGTCAAATGTAAGAAAATAATTCAGCGTAATCCGCACCGAAAAGTTAAATTTTGAGCCAGTACATTGCGTTCAAGGCTTATAAGCGATTTACTGCTGATCTAAAATAAGCCAATTATGAAAAAATTGGCTTCATGTGACATGCATTTGTCATATAATTGTCACAATTAAATTGAACAATAGGGGATATTGATATCCTCTTTAGCCGTCTGCATGAATTCTAATATTCCTCCCGTCCAAGATCAGGTGCACGTGACACAGGTCAAGTCGACGAATGTGCACGTACCTACACCGAAATTTTTTATGCCGGTGTTTTTAACGGTCATTATTTCAACGCTAATTTATATTGGCTTTCAGCTTTCTGCTGACTTATCGCATGTTCCTGCACTGAATCTTTACTCTTTAATCCTTTTAGCGACGGCGTTGTTCATTGCTTTGGGTTTTGAGTTTGTAAATGGCTTCCACGACACTGCCAATGCGGTTGCAACGGTCATTTATACCAATGCACTGTCTGCGCCTGTTGCGGTGATGTGGGCTGGTTTCTGTAACTTCCTTGGGGTTATGGTTGCAAGTGGTGCAGTGGCTTACGGTATTATTGCGCTGCTGCCCGTTGAGTTGATTATGAATGTCAGCTCAGGTGCAGGTTTTGCCATGGTATTTGCAATGTTGATTGCTGCGATTTTGTGGAATTTGGGCACATGGTTCTTGGGTATTCCAGCATCGAGTTCACACACTTTGATCGGTTCGATCTTGGGTGTGGGCATCATGAACTACTTGATGCATTCAGGCAGTGGTGCTTCAGGTGTTGATATGGATCAGGTGATTAAAGTCGGTAAAGCTTTATTGTTTTCACCCATGATCGGTTTTGCTTTTGCAGCAGTATTGTTCTTATTGGTGAAAAAAATCTTTAAGAAACAACTGGAACTGTTCCAACCACCTGAAGGTAACAAACCACCACCGCCACTGATTCGTGCTATTTTGATTTTTACCTGTACCGGTGTGAGTTTTGCACACGGCTCAAATGACGGTCAAAAAGGTATGGGTCTAATCATGCTGATTTTGATTGGTATCGTGCCTTTGGCTTATTCTTTAAATAAGAATTTAGATTCACAGCACATTCAGTCATTTGCTCAACTTTCAGATCAAACGGCGGCTGTGATTTATCCGAATCATAACGATATTGCAGATGAAAAAGCCCGTACGGTGATCACGCAGTATATTCAAACTAAAGAAATGACCCCAGAAGTTGTACCTGCTTTAGCTAGTTTGACAGATCATTTGGGTGAGCGTGTTTGTCATTATGGAGATCTTAAAGATATTCCTGAAGCTGAAGTTTCTGCACTACGTAATGACATGTACTTAAGCACGACAGCGTTCAAACGTTTGGATAAAGCGGATCAATTGCCGGCGATGTCTGAAGCGGGCAAGAAGACGGTAAAAGAATATCGTAGTAACCTTGATTCATTCTTACAGTACATCCCAACATGGGTAAAAGTAGCTGTGGCATTGGCTTTAGGTCTAGGTACGATGGTGGGCTGGAAGCGTATTGTCGTGACTGTAGGTGAGCGTATTGGTAAAAACCATATGACTTATGGTCAAGGCATGTCAGCAGAATTGGTGGCGATGACCACGATTGCAGCCGCGGATGGCTTTGGTATGCCAGTATCGACCACCCACGTGTTGAACTCTGCGGTAGCAGGGACCATGGTGGCGAATAAGTCAGGTCTAAACTTTGCAACAGTGAGAACCATTCTTTCGGCTTGGATCTTTACCTTGCCAGCAACGATCTGTTTATCAGGTGGTTTGTTCTGGTTGTTCCTACAGTTTGTTTAATCTGATTGGTAAAAACCAATAATAAAAAACGCTACCGAAGGTAGCGTTTTTTTAGCTCTGTATTTTCTTGAAGCGGGTATTCAAGGTCTTACTTTTTCAGTAAAGCAAATACTTTGTTGAGTGGTAGCTTGTCTGCGGCAAAACCATAAAGTGCCGCAAAGGGGAGTGCGGTACGTGCTAAATAAGCTACACGCCATAAGCCACCGTGATTGGCACCATGCATCATCAGCTCTAATGGATGTTCAAGTTTGTTCTCTGGATTGGCTACAGACTCAGGATTACGCAGATCATGGATCCATAAAGCCGCCATGATTGCATTGGTGGTTTCAGGTTTAAAGGCTTCAACATCAAACAAGCTTGCCCCATTAAATGCGGCTTTGAGCAATGGGTTTTTGGTGACAGAGTGGGTTGTAGTTGATGGTGCAATATTAATGCTGACCCGCTGACCTTCTGAGCGAGCAAGCGTTGCACGCCACTGCTGAATACGTTTAGCCAATGCATAGTTCGGCCCTTGTTCAATGACTAAGCAGTCGGTGATGCCATAAGACTTGTCATTATCCGACTCGACGAGGTCATGTAGGTTTTTCTTAAAGAACAGTTGCCCGCTGAGGGTTGAAATACTTTTACTGATCATCTGCTGAGTTTTAGAGCGTCCACTGAACTTTTGCTCAGATGCTGTAATGACTTCCTCTGGAACTGCATAGACATCGGTAGGTGTACACATATACATCAAACTGGTGTCTGCTTTTTGTGCACTGACATATTGTATGATCGCATCCATTGCAACAGAAACACGGACATGCTTTTCACCATCTAAATACGCAATCGCTGCCAAATCTAACTGATGTGGGTTTTGTACCAACCATTGTGCAATTTCAGGGACTTGTGTCAGTAGGTTTGCGCCGAGTTTTTCTTTTAAAACAGCTATAGGTGTTTCTGCACTCAATGCTTCAACAGATGGGGCATATAACGTGGCATTGCCGTGTTGAATGGTGTCTAAAATTTTGCCCCATACACGGCTATTGGGTAAATCAACCGCCACAATATTGGCTTTCCATTGGGCTAACCATGTGAGTGGACCAGCTTCAGATGCCGCACCGAACAAAACCATAGTGCGGTCAGATAAATCAAACCATTCAGGATGTTCCACACAGGCAATCAGTGCTTCAGCATGACTGGGTTCAATCACACCTGCATCTAACCACGTTTGGATTTGTGCAAGTAAAGCACCTCCTTTGAGTTGTTGGCCTTTATAAGGCACTGACCACTCAGGTGCAGCATCACTCTCACCTTTGAGCTTGATGGTATACAGCGGTGTCGTTTTAAGTGACATTACATCTTTGAGGAGATGCTTTTGGCCATCGCGATAAAACTCAAACACATTCTGTGCTTTGTTGAGCCCATCTTGTGCCATTTGAATCGGTGTAATTTGATTACGAATCCCAAATTCAACTAAGGATTTAAAATAGCGTGGATATTGTTTACGCCAGTTCTTTTCTGTAAGTGCAGTAACAGAGCTTTGGTGATCAACATTGGCTAAGGCCTCTGCAATAATCTCTTTCCCTGTACGTGAGGTGCTAACTTTTTGTGTTTTCGAGTAAATTGGAAATTGAAGACCATCTAGGGGATTGGACATGCAAGAAATCTCACTGGCATTTGCTATTTATATACAGTTGTAAACATTATCTATGCCAAATCAAATTCCTGCTTGGCATTTCATGCCAAATTTATGTAAAAATATATGTAATAAAAAAGCCTTCTGAACAGAAGGCTTTTGAGTTTAGCAGCGACCTTTTTTGGCCTGTCCGGGTGGACAGAAATCGCCTTGGCCATGAGGATAATAAGAGCGATCAGGATCGACGATAATACTGCCTTCAGGGGTGTGTACCGCACAGGCTGTAAAACTGAGGCTGATCATTAAGGCTGCAAATATAGACATTATTTTCATCGCAATTTCCTTGGTTTATAGTTGTCCTGATGTTCATTGTAAAAATCAGGACCACCCGTTGCTGTGAAAAAATGTTACTGAGCTTATATGCGTACTGATGCAATTTATTTGCAACCAAGGGCTCAACTTTAAAAAGGTAACTGGGTTAATTTGCTCAGAAAGTGTGGGAGAAGACGCGGCTCTAAAATTAAGGTCATGATGACCCCATAAGCAGCTCCCCAAAGATGGGCACTATGATTGATGTTTGAGTTGCCTTTTTTACCTGACCAGATGCTATATGCCACGTACAACACTGCAAAAATAATCGCAGGTACTGGAATAAAAAACACAAAAATTAGCTTCCAAGGTTCAAACAACACATAAGCGAACAATACCGCAGAGACCGCACCAGAAGCACCAAGGCTTGCCCAACGCACATCATTTTTATGTTTTAAATAACTTGGTAAAATGGCAAAAATTAAACCACCCAAATAAAACAAAACAAAACCTAAGTCAAAGAAGTATTGGCGATAAAAACTTTCAATAATGCTGCCAAAGAAAAACAGGGTGAACATGTTGAACAGGAGATGCATACCATCGGCATGAATAAAGCCATGTGTAATAAAACGATCGTATTGTCCACGTTGCATCGCAGGAGGCCAGAAAATCAGACGGTTCATCACGTTCTGATTTGAAAATGCCACCATAGAAATAATCACCGTAATAATAATGATCGTAACTGTATGATTAAAAGGTAAATCCAACATTTCTGAGATGTTCTGCATATAACTATCTTGTGGTCATAATGCCATTAAATTGAGCGAAAAGATGAACTTTCACAATAAATCCGACAATTTTGGTTGATTTTTTTTAATTACCCCGCATCTTCAGTTAAAATAGCAACTTCAGCTTGAGGAAATGATTGTTATGTCGACTGAGAACAGCAGCACTGCAGTTGCAGAGGAAATTCCAAACTTATTGATTACTCCGACTGCACAAGAGTATTTACGTGATTTATTAGAAAAACAAAATACACCGGGCATTGCTGTACGTGTATTTGTTGAAAATCCGGGTACACCACGTGCTGAATGTTGTATGGCATATAGCGCGCCTGAAGAAGTGATCCCAACCGATTACCGTCAAGATTATCCAGACTTTCCTGCGTATATCGATACACCGTCTATTCCATATCTATTAGATGCGGTGATTGATTACAACAAAGACCGTTTTGGTGGGCAGTTGACATTCCGTGCGCCAAATTCGAAAGTACCACGCGTCGGTCCTGATGCATCGATTGAAGAGCGTATTACTTATATTCTTCAGTCTGAAATTAACCCTGGTCTAGCAGGACATGGTGGTAACTGTGCATTGGTTGAAGTTGTTGAAGATGAAGAGCATGGTTTAACGGCTGTACTGAAATTCGGTGGTGGTTGCCAAGGTTGTTCAGCAATTGATGTCACCTTGAAACAGGGTGTTGAAACGACTCTGCAACAACACATTCCTGAGTTACGTCGTGTTATCGACCAGACGGATCATACGCAGGCAGAAGGCGCGTACTTCAAATAATTTTAAACCATTTTGATAAATAACCTCCTTAAATTAGGAGGTTATATTTTATCTAAAGCTAAAATGTAATTGAGAATAATTATTAATATTAATTGAAATATGTTTACCATTTGTTAAAATGCCCTACGAAATTTATACAATTTCTCCTTTTTTTGTATTTGGGTGTATGCGTTATGGGTAAAAATCTAACGAGATCAACTTTGGCTTTAGCGGTTGTAGGAGCAATGAGTTCATTTGCGATGGCAAATGAAACAATTGAAACCACGAAAGAGAAAGAAACAACACAATTACAGACGATTGTTGTTACTGCAGCAGGGTACGAGCAGGATGTTACACGGGCACCAGCCAGTATGACCGTAATTACAAAGGAAGAGCTCGAAAAACGACAATATAGTGATATTACTGATGTACTACGAAACACACCCGGAGTTGTAATTTCTGGAGCGGGTTCAGCTCAGACTGTAAGTATTCGTGGAATGGGGTCAAACTACACTTTATTTTTGGTAAATGGGAAACGCCAATACTCTAAAGATGTAAACCCAAATGGTGATGATAGTGGTTTTGAAAAAAATATTTTACCCCCAATGGCTGCTATTGAGCGAATTGAAGTAATCCGTGGCCCTGCATCTACATTGTATGGAACAGATGCTATGGGGGGGTTATTAATATCATTACGAAAAAAGTCAGTGATGAGTGGTCTGGAACGGTTGAATTAGGCACTGTTTTACAGGATCAAGGAAATTCTGGTGATATTAAAAATGGGACAATCTATTTGGCAGGCCCATTAATTGAAAATAAATTAGGTATGCAGTTGGGTGTAAACAAAAGTCAACGTAATGAAGATAGTTATATTGGTGGTTTTCGTGGTACAGAAGTAGAAAGTTTAAATTCTCGGTTTACATATTTAATTAACGATACACATGATCTTGAGTTAGAGGCAAACTTTACTAAACAGGAGTCAGAATCTACAGCTGGGAAAACAATTCTAAGTACAGGAACCGATTCTTATGGACGGAATTACAGAGACGTATTTAGCTTGACTCATAATGGTCATTATAGCGACTTATTAAGCAGTAGCTCATATATTCAATATGAGAATTCAAAAAACCCAGACCGTGTAAACAGCTCGACAGGTTTAAGTGGTATTGAGTTGGAAACTTGGCTTGCTAATTCACAATGGAATTTACAGTTAAGTAACCATAATTTAATTTCTGGTTTATATTTTAAAAATGAATCGCTTGTTGACCGTGCAACAAACCAAAATGCGGATTTGCCTATAGCTGAGTTGGAGCGTTGGGGATTTGCTATTTTTGCAGAGGATACATGGTCGATAACAGATCAGTTTAATTTAACTACTGGCTTACGGTATGACCATGATGAAAATTATGCTGGAAACTTCTCTCCACGTTTATATGGTGTCTACAATCCAACAGATGCATGGACATTTAAAGGCGGGGTCTCTACTGGCTACAAGCAACCTGACTTAAAGCAATCATCAAGCGATGTACACTCTGTAACAGGTAAGGGTAGTGCCTTCATTATGGGTAATGATAATTTAAAACCTGAAAAATCAGTAAGCTATGAATTTGGAACAGCATGGCAAGGGGATAAGTCTAAAACATCATTAACTGTATTCCATACTCAATATAAAGATAAAATTACAGAAGTTCGTGATTGTTCTTCACCAAATGGTAGTAACAGTAATTCAGCAACTTGGACATGTGCTGACCCATTTGGTCGTATAGACTCGACAACAGGTAACATTCGCTTATGGAACTTTATTAGCTCAAGAATTAATGTTGATGAGGCTATAATGCAAGGTCTAGAAGCGACATTTGATACAGAACTTGCCGACGGTGTGAATTTAAGTACAAACTATACTTATACAGAAACTGAGCAGAAATCAGGCGCTCTAAAAGGTGAGCCTTTGAATCAAATGCCAAAACATATGTTTAATGCGACGGTAGATTTTGATATTAATGAAACATTAGATGTTTGGACGCGTTTGCACTACAGAAGTGAAACATCCGCATATTTAGGTCGTGCCAGTATGTCTGAGCCTACACCAGCATATCAATTTTTAGATGTTGGTTTTAACTATAAATTTACACCAAGCTTGAAAGGAAAATTTGGTGTCTATAATATTCTGGATGAAAAAGCTGAAGATGCTGATGGTGAACAAGTTCTAGACGGGCGTCGTTATGGCGTAAGTTTCTCTGCAAGCTTTTAATTTATAGAAATTGGCTTAAATAAAAAGACCCGTTCAAGTAACGGGTCTGTCTCTTTAAAGCTTTAAAATCGCTTGTGCTTGGTCAGAATAATAAAACTGTTCTAAATAATAGCGTGCTCGATCACGTAAGTAATGTGATCGGATGAGCTCTTGAATAATAGGATTCAACAAATTTTGAAGTTCATTTTGAATTAAAGCTTCGTCTATATTTAAGTCGCGTAGTAGTAAATCAAAAGGACGTTCTTGGTTGCGAATGTACCAAGCGTAAACACCATCATGCACCTGTTGCTGCAGATAGTCTGTTTGACGCATATGCTCCCAAATTTCGTGCCCCATAGTGACAGTTTGAGGCAAGTCCTGTACTTCAATATAATTTTTCAAAACTGATAAAGGCATATCTTTGATTTTGTGCCAGAGGTTGGCTTGAAAGTGATATAGCTTTTCATCATTAAAGTTTTGATTTAACACTTGTTCACTCATTTGACTGAGTTTTAAGATGTTCTTTTGTAAATAATGCCCAATAGTGTCATTTAGGTTTGAGTCTGTGACGGTTTCCAGTACGGACTTGCCCATTTTCATAAAACTAGAAACACCCGGCACACCTTTAGTCATCACAGAGTTGTTCAAATAGTCTTGAATCGAGTGTTGAATCAGCTGGGTAATCATGGCTGAAAAAGCTGGGTTATTTACCACAGTTTTAATCAGGCGTTGACGGTGCCCACTTTTACTCGCGACATACTGCGCAATTTTGTCGATGGTAAGTACAGGAATCACATCGGCAATTTTTGTTGTTTCATTGATGGGGTGAATCAAAGCAAACTTGATGTGCTCAGCAATTTGTGAAATCAGATGATCGGTTGCAGGTGTGGCTAGGATTTGTTTTTGCAAAAGTGCATTGATGCCTTCAAAGCTCCACAGTTGCTGCAAAGTTTGTTTTCTAAAGCAGTGATAAAATAGGGTGAATTCATTTTGTACTGTACTTGCTTGCGAAAACTCATGATCTAAAAAATTAAGATGAGCTTCAATGAGCTGCTCAATCATCGGGTGTTTCTGCATACGTACTCAACAAAATTAATTTAGTGGAATCAGTTTATCAGCCAATGGATTTTTTAACTTTTGTGTTTTTGCAAGAAAAGGCAGGTAGTGCTGTGCAACTGCTTGTTCTGCCTCCAAAAGTGGCATATGACCAACATTGTTAAGGATGACAGGAGCTTCAGCACGTTTCAATAAAGATTTGAGCTCATTCGCCACTTCGACATTAATAATTTTGTCCTGCTTACCCCACAAAATGAGGGTGGGTGCTTCAATATTTCGGGTCACTCGAGCAAAGGAGTCAGTGGTATAAATTCGGTTCAAGGTCACCAATTGATCAATCACTTTACTGTTTTTTTCAGCCTGAGTAATTAACTGTTTTTCTTGGGCGCGTTTTAAATAATAGGGCATTTTGATTGGGGTTTGCATGACACGTTGCATCACATCATCTAAATCGCCCGGCTTGCTTACAATCAAGTGCTTTAAATATTGAGGGTCTTTGGCATAGTTGGTGTTGGCATTCTTATAAATGCCTGCACTGTTTAATAAAAACAAACTTTGCGTGTCAAAAGGGTATTGCGCGGCATATAGGGTTGCAATAGAACCACCGATAGAATGTCCTGCAACATTCAGCTTATCTTGTATATGAATGGCTTCAATAAAACGACGGAGTCGCTCTGTGACATTTGGCATAGAGAGATCAAAATCATCAGGGACTTTGGTGTCGCCGTTGGTTGGAAGGTCAGGGATAACCACGTGGTAATAAGGCGTTAGAAACTGTGCTACACGGTTCCAATTGTCTCGATTTCCAGCAAAACCATGAATCAGCAAAATCGTTGGCTTATCAACGGCACCGCCTTCGTTATAGCTCCAAACGATATCATCCACTTTAAGTGTTTTGGTTTTTAAGCCGGCGGTGACGCGTTCTTGTAGAAGGTAGCTTTGTAAACTGAGTTTGTCTTTGATGATGGTATTTTCGACCGCATGGCTGGCGAAAGGAAATGACAAAGCTAAGGCGAATAGACCGGCCTTTAAACTTTGTTTCAAGACGGATTTTGAGCGCATCATCATGGTTCATCCTTAAACGGAGATGAATGAAAAAACTGACCGAATAAGATAAAAATGCTCTGATTTTGAATGGTTTTTATGTTTATTTACAGGTCTGTTTGATTCTAATAGCTTTCATGCAAATGTCATTAATTATTTATTTGAAAGGATATACTGCATTTGGATAAAGTGTGAACTGCATAACGATTTGTTTGAGATAAAATGCAAATTTAAAATTAAGCAAAAAAAGAAGTCGCTATGTTTTTTGCAAGTGACAATCAATTTCGCTGGGATTAAACTAGTCCAACTTAATAACAACCGAGTGGGAAAGGGAATGCTAACAGCTCAAGAAGCTTTAAGCCGTCTAAAACAAGGTAACCAACGTTTTGTAGCGGGTGAGACAACCCACCATAAGCAATTGTCTCACCAAGCACGAGCAGAGATGGCGGAAGACCAAAATCCATTTGCGATTGTACTGGGATGTTCTGATTCTCGTGTGCCTGCAGAAATGGTCTTTGACCAAGGTTTGGGTGATCTGTTTGTTATTCGTGTTGCAGGAAATGTGGTTGCACCTTCGCAAGTTGGCAGTGTTGAGTTTGCGGCTGAGCGTTATGACTGTGCGGTCGTTGTGGTTCTTGGTCATAGTCACTGTGGTGCGATTCAAGCCACCATTGACACTTTGATGAACCCAGATAGCCCACCGTCTGCAAACTTGATGTCGATTGTAAACCGTGTCCGTCCTTCAGTTGAAACCTTGATGCAAACTGAACTGAAACATGATTTATGCAAACTGTCTAAACACGCGGTGCGTTCAAATGTATTTGCCTCTGTAAATCAGTTACGTCATGGCTCAGCTGTGCTTGAAAGTTTAATTGCCAAAGGCAAGTTACAAGTGGTTGGCGCTGAGTACTCACTTGAAAGTGGTGAAGTGGTTTTTTTTGACTTCTGATCAGCGGATATGATCAGAATAAAAGGCGCTTTATAAAGCGCCTTTTATATAGGGATAAGCCAAATTTAATAAAATAGGCTGTGCTTTGCCATTTGGATGGACCAAATCTTTTTGCATCAAGCTTTTATTTCCCGCTACACCTTCCAAGAAGAAGGGCAGCAATTTCACTTTGTATTGTTGACTAACCACTTTGTAATTATTTTCAAATGCCTTGCTATAGGCTGTGCCATAGTTTGGTGGCATTTTCATTCCCAAGACAACCACAGTTGCATTGGCTTTTTGACTCTGTTGAATCAGTTGCACTAAATTTTTTTGAATCATCTGAGGTGGTTGACCACGCAGCCCATCATTCCCGCCAAGCTCAATCACCACCACATTTGGCTTATGCGTTTGCAACAGTTTGGGTAAACGAGCCAAAGCGCCACTGGTGGTTTCACCACTCACACTGGCATTGACCACTTTGTGTTGTTTCGGATACTGTTGGTCTAACCGTTTTTGCAGTAAATTTACCCATGCTTGCTGTGGTTCTATGCCATAACCTGCACTAATGCTATCTCCTAAAACCATCACGGTTTTTGCAAAAACCCAAGTGGGGCTTAGGCACAGTGCAAGCAAAACCAAGTATGAACTGATACGTTTTTTAAATTTGCGATTTTGCACGAATATTTGCATATAGGGATGTTATGACCCAAGTTCACAGTGATGTAAGCATCATGCCACAAGTGATTATTTCTGCCCAGCAACTGACACAAAAGATTAAACTTCCGCAAAAAGAACTGACCATTTTCTCAGATTTGAGTCTCAGCATATCAGCAGGTGAACAAGTCGCAATTACAGGACGTTCAGGTTCAGGAAAGTCTACCTTACTGGGTATTTTGGCGACTTTAGATCAGGCTAGCGGTGGTGAGTTAATCGTTTGTGGTGAAAGTATTTCCAAGCTCAATGAAGAACAGCGTGCACAGGTGCGTTTAAAGCATATTGGCTTTGTGTTTCAATCCTTTCAACTGCTGCCACACCTGACTGCTGTTGAAAATGTGATGCTGCCGTTACGGCTTCATGCATCATTTAACTTCGCTGAAGCTGAGCAACGCGCTTTGAGTTTATTGCAAAAGGTTGGATTAGAGCGACAGGCCACCCAAACACCGAAGGTACTTTCGGGCGGGGAGCAGCAGCGCGTTGCAATTGCTCGTGCGCTGATTGCTGAGCCAAAAATTATCTTTGCCGATGAGCCAACAGGAAACTTAGACAGTCAAACTGCGAGAGAAATTGAGCAGCTATTATTTCAATTGAACCGTGAGTTGGGTACGACCCTGATTTTAGTGACGCATGACCATACGCTTGCAGAACAGTGCCAGCGTCATTTTGAATTACTCGATGGTCAGTTGATCGAACATACTCGATCGGGAGGATGAAAATGAATTCTCTATTTCAGCCCTTACTGAAGCAAAGTTTTAAAAGTAGCGGTGTGTATTTATTGATTATTGCGTTGATTCTCACGATCAGTGCAACGACCGCGCTGAAGTTTAGTAATGAGCAAATTCAAAATGCTGTAGCTCTGCAAGCCGCTGAGATGCTAGCAGGGGACTTGGTTTTAACGGACAGTCAAAAACTCGACCCGAAATGGAAAGCACAAGCGACAGCTCTTGATTTAAAACAATCCGAAGTGACGGTCTTTAGTTCGATGGCATATACCGATGATCAGTTTGTTATGGTCAATGTTAAAGCCATCGATCAAGCCTTCCCTCTGCGCGGAGAGTTACGTATTCAGCCTGCGGCGAAGCATATTGCTTCGGGTGAAGTGTGGTTGAGTCAACGTGCTATGGATTTGCTACGGGTTAAACTGGGCGATCAACTCAATATTGCAGATGGTACTTTTAAGGTGACAGGCTTGATTGAGCATGACTCCAATCAAGAGTTAGGCTTTTCTGGGTTCTCGCCAACGGTGATTATTTCTGAAGCAGATATTGCCAAGACCAATGCCATACAAGTTGGTAGTCGTATTGACTATCGCCTACTGATGGCAGGTACGGCACAAAATTCTCAGCAGTTTGAAGCAAATTTTAAGAAGCAAAATGTATCTTCTGAAGATGCCGGTGCGGCAGCTCAAAGTCCTAATGCGGAAGGACCACAAAACAGCTTACGCTTACGCAATGCCAGTGAGGGTAATACCCGCTTAATGAAACCAATTGCAAATTTGGACACTTTTTTGCAGTTAGCTAATATTTTAACGATTTTGCTGTGTGGAATTGCGATTGCTTTGACCAGTCAGCGCTTTGTACAACAAAACCAAGATCACATTGCGCTATTGCGTTGTATGGGGGCTGCGAAGTCACAAATTCTTTGGGCTTACCTTAGCTTGTTGGGTGTGGTGTTCTTGCTTGCTATGCTGGTCGGGAGTGTCGTGGGGGTAGGGCTGGGTTATGGCTTGTTACAGTTGATGTTACAACTGATTCCACACTTAAGTATTGCGTTTTCAGCGTGGGATATGCTGCTCGGGCCGATTCCGATTGCTATGTTGACCAGTGCCGTAGTGCTTCTGGGGTTTGTCTTACCAAGTTTTTGGGAGCTTTTGAATACGCCACCGATTCGTGTCATTCGCAGTCAAGAAAAATCAGTTTCGTCTATGTTTTGGATATTGCTCGCAGGAACGGCAAGTCTAGTGCTGTTTAGTATCGTTCTGACTGAAAACATGGTACTGACAGCCATGGTGATTGGTGCGATTATTATTCTGTGTGCAGTGCTATACAGTGTGGTTTGGCTGAGTTTGAAATTTATCCGTGGCTTGAAAAATACGGTTTCAGCCTATGTCCGTACGCCTTACCAGACTGCGTTTCAGATTACCGCTTTGGCTTTGGGACTTAGTTTAATTACGGTCTTAGCCGTATTACGAACCGATTTGTTAGAGCGTTGGCAGCAGCAAATTCCTGCGGGAACCCCAAATCAGTTTGTATATGGTTTACCGCCTTTTGACATGCCTAAGTTAAAAGCACAAATTGAGCAGAATCACTGGAACAGTACACCGCTCTATCCTAATATTCGAGGCAGGCTGATTGCCAAAAATGGACAGCCTTTTGCTGCGGATTTGGTGAAGCAAAATAATTCCTTACGCCGCGAATTAAATTTAACCCAAGCAGACCGTTATCCTAAAGACAATGTAATTGTCTCTGGAGTATCAAACCTGACAGCAAAAGGACAAGTTTCGGTAGAAGCCAATACCGCAACAGAGCTTGGGATAAAAGTGGGGGATCAACTGACCTTTAGCTTACCTGAGGGTGTCATTCACGCCAAAGTGGCGAACTTACGAACTGTAGAATGGGAAAGTTTTAGCCCAAACTTCTTCTTTATTTTTGCGCCACAGACCATGGATGAAAATGCGGGCAGTTATTTGGGCAGTTTCTATGTTCCTGAGTCAGACAAAGCGAAATTGGTCAGCATTATTCAGCAATTTTCCAACACCGTATTTATTGATGTCAGTTTAATTTTAGATGAAATTAAGCGCATCGTGACGGTGCTGGTGCAGATTGTCACGATCCTTGCAGTTTTAGTGAGTATTTCAGGTATTCTGGTTTTAATTGCTTGTCTGAACTTACTTATGGATGAGCGTAAACGTGAAGTGGCGTTATTACGTTCATTTGGTGGTTCCAAGCAAAAACTCAGAAACATGCTCAGTCTAGAAATTGGCTTTATTGGTTTTATGGCAGGTGTGGTTTCTTGTTTGTTTGCCGAAGCGATAAGTGCGGTAGCATGTTATCGCATGGGATTAGCTATTCAGCCGCACTGGGAAATCTGGCTCATTTTACCACTGTTTATGAGCTTACTCTGTGCGCTGATTGGGCGTTATCGCTTAAGTTATCTCAGTGATATTCCGCCTTTACAAAGTTTGAGAGAGATTAATCAATCGTGATTGATCTCTTAACATGTTAAGCGTTGAATTTTAGAAATTGAGCTGTTGACGCATCATCATTAACACTTCTGACCATAAGGGTTGAATATAGACCACAAGGTTTTGGCAGTGTAAGTAAAACCAATACGAACCGCAGGCTGCCAAAACAAGGCTCAGCGGCATAATCCAACGCTGTTGTGTCTTTTGGGAGAGATACCAAAGTGCCGCCAAAACAGCACCCATCAACATGCCGCCAATATGTGCGGCATTGTTAATCCCTGAAATCATAAAGCCCATGGCTAAGTTGATTCCCATCACGATGAGCAAAGTCTTTTTATCTAAAATAAAACGTTGCCGTGGGAGCATCGGCAGTAGCGATAGAACCGTCAGCGCTGCACCCAGTCCCATGACGGCACCTGAAGCCCCTGCACCGACACGCGGCAAGAGTTCAGGGTTTGCTAAACCCACACGAATCAGTTCATAACTGTCTTGAATGGCGATATAACCACTGAGCAAGCTACCCATGAGACCAGCAAGAACATATAGCGCAACAAAATAGACACGTCCAAACATTTGCTCCAGCACACTGCCAAAAATATACAGCGCCCACATGTTCAACATGAGGTGAACCAAGCCAAAATGAAAGAACATACTGCTCAATAAACGCATCGGCTCAGCCAAGAAGGTAAGTGGTGCATAGTCTGCTCCCCAGCGTATGGCATCAGCTGTACTTGGATTGCTGACATCCATGCCATGCAGAATTTGCCAAAAAAACAACCCAACATTCACGGCAATAATGACGGCGGTAATCCACCATAAATGTACGTCAAATTTTGTTTTGATTTGCGGAGATGTAAGCTCGGTCATGCTATTCTTGCTAAAATTTTGCTATATTTGCCCAAGCTTAGCATGAATAAAAATGATTTTTGGAGTAAGCCACTGGCATGAAAGCTTTTATTGTTCGTAGTTTGTTAGTCGTTGTCAGCTTCGTGCTTTTGGTACAGTTGTGGATTTTTGCAAGTCTTGCGTGGTGGCGTTACAAGCCAGTGGAAACCACCATGTTTATGCGGATTGATTATTGGTCTGAGCCATCTAAGCCTATTCAACACGAATGGCGTGATTATGACGAGATCAGTGAGTACATGAAAAAAGCCATTGTTGCGGCTGAAGATGGCAAATTTATGCAACATCATGGTTTTGACTGGGATGGCATTCAAG
This sequence comes from Acinetobacter sp. CAU_H_29a_1, assembly GCF_058599505.1. NCBI lineage: Bacteria > Pseudomonadati > Pseudomonadota > Gammaproteobacteria > Moraxellales > Moraxellaceae > Acinetobacter > Acinetobacter sp. CAU_H_29a_1. The sequence goes on along the minus strand of NZ_CM178655.1, from coordinate 2,439,293 downwards.
CGGCGCTTGAGCGTAATAATGACACGGGCAAAGTAGTTGCCGGCGGTTCAACAATTTCTCAGCAATTGGCCAAAAACTTATTTTTATATAACAAGCGTTCATTCATTCGTAAAGGTCAGGAAGCTGTTGCAACTTGGATGATGGAACGGATGTGGAGCAAAGAACGCATCTTAGAGGTTTATCTGAACTCGGTGGAGTTTGGTGATAATATCTATGGCGTGGAAGCTGCAACCCAACACTACTTTGGTAAAAGTTCACGTAGCTTAAGCCGAGAGCAGGCGGTCTTTTTAGCGGCCATTTTACCCAATCCGAAATACTACCAAGACCATCAAAATGACCGTAAGTTGCAAAACCGTGAGCGCATGATTCGAAAGTATATGCGCTATAGCGATATCCCTTAATTTGATTGATGTGAAAAAGCCCAAATTTATGGGCTTTTTTTTATGAAATTGTCACAAAATTGAAGCATACTTATCATGATAAAACGCATTCAAATAATCAAAGGTTAGCTATGAATACGGCAGCAAGCACATCTCCGATACTACAACCTGAATACGCGTATAACGATCGCTATATTAACCGTGAGTTATCGATATTAGATTTCCATTTACGTGTATTGGAACAAGCCGTAGATCCTTTACATCCGCTGTTAGAACGGATGAATTTCTTACTGATTTTTTCACGTAACTTAGATGAGTTCTTTGAAATTCGTGTTGCAGGCGTCATGGAACAGTTGGATCTGGGTAATGAAAGTCGTAGCCCCGATGGCTTAACCCCACGCCAAGTCCTCGACCAAATTTCGCAAACTGCACATGCTGCAATTGAACGTCAGTATCGTATTCTCAATGATGAAATTCTGCCGAAACTACGTGAGGAAGACATTTGCTTCTTACGCCGTGGGGAACTGACGCCTGCACAGTCTTCATGGGTGAAGAAATATTTCCAAGAACAGGTTGCACCTGTCTTAACACCGATTAGCCTTGACCCTGCGCACCCATTTCCGCGTTTAGTGAATAAAAGTCTCAACTTTATTGTGACTTTGGAAGGGAAAGACGCATTTGGTCGTCAGATTGATTTGGCCGTTGTTCCTGCACCACGTTCATTGCCACGTGTGGTTCGTCTACCGGATGAACTCACAGGTGGAAAAGAGCATCATGTGATGCTTTCAGCTATCATCCATGAGCATGTTTCTGACTTGTTCCCAGGGATGACAGCAACAGGCTGTTATCAGTTCCGTGTCACACGGAATGCTGATTTGGCGCTCAACGAAGATGTTGAAGACTTAGCCAAAGCACTGAAAGGTGAGTTAAGTTCACGTCGTTTTGGACGAGCAGTACGTTTGGAAGTTACACAAAACTGTCCAGAACATATTTATAACTACTTGCTAGATGAATTTGATCTGCATCAGGAGCAGTTGTATAAAGTCGAAGGACCTGTGAACTTGGCGCGTTTATTGTCCAATTTTAAACGTCCACATCTACGGTATGACGCACATATTCCTGTTATTCCTAAAGTGTTGAAAAAGTCGGAAAGCATGTTCTCTGCAATGCAGAAGCAGGATATTTTACTACATCATCCGTTTGAGTCTTTCGCACCTGTGATTAACTTGTTGCGTGAAGCTGCACGTGACCCACAAGTGTTGGCGATTAAGCAAACCCTCTATCGCAGTGGTGCAGACTCTGAAATTGTACAAGTCCTAGCAGAAGCGGCGCGTAATGGTAAAGAAGTTACCGCGGTGATTGAGCTGCGTGCGCGTTTTGATGAAGAGTCAAATATCGAAGTGGCAAATGTGCTACAAGAAGCGGGTGCTGTGGTTGTTTACGGCATTGTGGGCTATAAAACTCATGCCAAAATGATTCTTGTGGTACGCCGTGAAAATAATAAACTCGTTCGTTATGTGCACTTGGGAACGGGTAACTACCATGCGGGTAATGCACGTATTTATACCGACTATGGTTTGCTTACGACCGATAAAGAGTTGTGTGAAGATGTACACCGTATTTTCCAAGAATTGACAGGCATGGGGAAAATGGCGAAGCTGAAAAAGCTACTTCATGCGCCATTTACGCTCCATGCTCAACTGATCCACTTTATTGATGATGAAATTGCCAATGCGAAAGCAGGTAAGAAAGCGCAGATTATTGTGAAAGTGAATGCACTAACCGAAGTGCAACTAATCAATAAGCTGTATGAGGCATCACAAGCAGGTGTACAAATTGATCTCATTATTCGTTCAATTTGTTGTCTACGCCCGGGCTTGCCAGGGCTTTCGGAAAACATTCGTGTACGTTCGATCGTGGGGCGCTTCTTAGAACATACGCGTGTTTTCTATTTTAGTAATAATGGCGATGCGCGTATTTATGGTTCGAGCGCCGACTGGATGGATCGAAATCTATTTAATCGTGTTGAGGCATGTTTCCCAATTGAAGATCCAGCTTTGAAAAAACGTATTTATCAGCAAGGGTTGTTGACCTATTTGCAAGATAATCAACAAGCTTGGTTACTACAGGGTGATGGAACTTGGCTTCGTGCGACGCTAGCTGAAGGCGAAACCGAGCATAATGCACAGCGTTATTTGCTAGATGTGATTAAATAACTTTAGGGATTGTGCTTGAGTCTACTAAAGATTTAGGCACAAAAAAAAGGAGTCATGTTTGACTCCTTTTTTATGCACAAAAATAAGCTTAGTGCAGATCTTGAGTAATTTTTTTCAGGATTTGTAATAGCACATCAAATTCGCTTTGTAGTGGGGTGCTTTTACGTGTCACCAAAGCCAAGATACGGCTTGGAGCAGCTTCAATTTGTTTGACCATCAAATCTGGATTCGCTTTAATCATATTGGTATGAATTGCGATTTCAGGTAATAAGGTAAAACCAAGATTAGCCGATACCATTTCCACAAGGGTGGGTAAAGAACTCGCTTTTAAACGATGATCGTTTTTACGCTCACCAATTGGGCAGGCACTTAGCGTATGGTCACGTAAGCAGTGGCCTTCTTCAAGCAACATTAAGCGTGAAAGGTCTAAGTCATCCAGCGATTTGGCTTGGCTTGCGATATCTGATTTATTGCAGACCAAAAACAAACTTTCTTTTGCGACTTCAGCAACTTTTAAGCCACGTGTATCAAAAGGTAGAGCCAAAACGACCATGTCTAAATTGCCATGTTCGAGTTTTTCTACAATTTTCTCACTTTGCGCTTCGTGTAAATGTAGTTGAATTTTAGGGAGTTGCTTATGCACTTCATCTAACAATTGCGCCAGAATAAATGGCGCAATGGTTGGAATAACACCTAGATGTAAATCACCAGTTAAAGGCTCGCTCATTTCTCGGCTTAAACGCATCAGGTCTTGAGCATCTGCCAGTAGAACACGAGCACGAGCAACGACTTGCTCGCCTAGAGGAGTTAAGCGCACATTTTGGCGATCACGCTCTACAAGTACGCCACCGAGTAGGCGTTCAAGCTCCATAATCCCGCCCGATAAAGTCGATTGGGTTACAAATGAACGGCGTGCAGCTTCAGTAAAATGCAGCGTTTCTGACAGTGTAACGAGATATGACAGCTGTCTTAAGGATGGTAATGCAGCCATAGTGTCCTAATGATTATGATTTAAAGTGTTGTGCAAATAATTCGCTAAGATTTGGAATGAAGTGCGGTGGGATATCATGCCCCATTCCATCAATTAATTCAAATTTAGCGCCCATAATTGCCTTTGCAACGGCCTTTCCGTGACTAGGCGGGAGTAAACGGTCTCGCGAACCGTGTACCACAAGGGTCGGTTGTTGAATCTGTTTGTCCAGTTGCAATAAAGAACCTGTACATAATATTGCTAAAAACTGCTGAAGTACACCCGCAGGGTAATAACTTCGGCGATATAATTTGCGAGAAGTCTGAATTGACTCGATTGGATTGTGATAATCAGGCGAGCCAATGATCTTAAACACTTTCAAAGAGTGGCTTACAATTCCTTCTTCATCAGTCGATTCAGGTCGACCAATTAGACTAAAGAGTTGCTTTGGAAAAGGCGGCGGCAGTAAAGGTTGGTTGTTACTGGTGAACATTAGGCCGAGCTTTTTGACCTTCTGTGGATGACGCGCTGCTAGAATTTGCCCAATCATACCACCCATGGATGCACCAATCACATAACTTTCATCTAAACCTAAACGGTCTAAAAGCAGTGCCACATCGTCAGCCATGTCGTATAAGTCATAAGGTGCACCACGGTTATCTAAACCTAAAGCAAAACGCCCCATCAGTTTGAGGGTGTTTAAGCGTGGACCTTGATGTTTAATTTTTGAAGATAAACCAATATCGCGGTTATCAAAACGAATGATACGAAACCCTTGATCAATCAGAGATTTACAGAAGAAATCAGGCCAAAATAAGAGCTGTGCTCCTAAACCCATGATCAAAACAATGGTCGGATGATGGTCTTCGCCACCGATTTCGACATGGAGTTCAATACCATTGCCTAAGTCGACTTTGGTTTCGCGCATGAAAGAGGTATAGGGTGAAAGATTATATTGGAGTGCGCTATTCATTATTGTAATCCTCACATAAAGGACATCTATTGTTATAAATGTCCTTTTATTTAAACTCTAAACCTGTGCTGGAATCAAGTCTGGAACCAGTTTTGTTAATGCTAAACGTTGTTTCGCTGCGGTTGCACCGAGCAGTACGAAGCCGCGAAGTGTACCTTGACTGTCTAGGGCTTTGGCAATCATGCCATCGTCTAATTCCTCAGTTTCCCAGTTCACCTCTGCATCGATTGGCGCAGGCAAAACAGTGAGCGGCGCAGCGGGTGTTTTAACTGCTACAGGCATAGCAGGGTAATGCACCGCAGTGGTCTCACCATTTAAGGTTTTGGCTAAAGCGCGTGCTTGTTGCATGATTGGCATCACATAAGGCAGCAAGAGTCCGCTCACTTCAGCACAATCTCCTACAGCATAGATATGCGGTTGATTGGTCTCAAGCTGTGCGTTGGTCAAAATGCCACGACTGGTTTGAATATCTGCTTCTTTTGCCAGAGAAATGCTCGGTTGTAAGCCAATCGCAGATAACACTACATCTGCAACCAAAGACTGACCATTGGCCAAGGTCACAACATAGTCGCCATTTTCAATTTTAGACACTTTTTCAACTGTAGTGCCAAGGACAAAATGAATACCCGTTGCTTCAAGGTTTTCTTTAAAGGCACTTGAAACATGCGCTGGCAACAAACGGCCCAAAGGCTGGTTTGCCAAGTCGATGACGGTAGCTTGATGGCCTGTATGTTGTAAATCATTGGCAAATTCGCAGCCGATGAGACCAGCACCTAAAATGACTACACGTTTGTCTGCACGCTTTTCAAGTTCTGCACGGAAGGTTTTATAGTCGTCTAGATTGTTTACAACTTGAATGTCATTGCTTCCATCACCTGCAATGGCTAAGCGAATTGGATTTGCACCTACTGCTAAAACCAATTGAGAGTAGGGCTGTGTAGATTCAGTGCCATCTTTAACAAGAGTTAACTGCTGTTGTTCAGCATGAATTTCTTTTACCCAAGTATGCGTAGCAATCTGCATTTTCAGTTGTGTTGCCATTTTCTCTGCATCACCCAAAGCAATTTGTTCAGGCGCTTTGTTGGCAACAAAGGCATTCGACAACGTTGGTTTGGCATAATTAGTCGCATCATCTGCACATAGCATGAGCAGCTCTTGTTCAGGGTTCAGCTTGCGAAATTCACGTGCTACAGCATAGCCTGCCATACCTGAGCCAATGATGACGATGGGATGCATAAGGTTCTCCAGAGATTATTTTAAAGACGTAAAAAAAGACCATGCAGCATGGTCTTTAACACTATGAATTAGATTTCAACCATTTCAAAATCGATTTTTGACACGCCACAATCTGGGCAAGTCCAATCGTCAGGGATATCATCCCATTTCGTTCCCGCTACGATGCCATCTTGTGGCCAACCTTCTGCTTCGTCATAAATCCATCCACAAACGATGCATTGATACTTCTTCATTTGACTCTCCAAAACGCTGAACAAGAAAGGGTTCAGCAAAATAATCCATTACGCAAGCTGCTATTCATCTGAGTGGTTAGCATGCTTCGCTAACCTAAATTTTTACGCAGTTCTAATACGAATGTAAAGTAAATATCGGAGTTTAATGATTGAATCTATCTGCTAAAAGCGATGATCAGGACAAAACGTATCATTTAAAACCAGATCGTGTTTTGCGAATGTGTGAAGGTTATAGATGATTACATCTAAAAAAGATGTGTTTTTTCAATCAACTCGTCTTTTAAAATCCTTAAAAATATAGACTATGGTCGTGATGCAAATGTGGAATTGAATTGCTATTTTAATATTGAGTACATCTATACCTAATATTTATCAAATAAATGATTTAATTGAAAACAATAACTTACATAAATATTTTGGTTGTTCAGTCGGCTGCATAGCCAGTGCTTGACTGTTTTTTTAATAGATAAAGCTGTAAAATTCATCTATTCCTTTTCAAATTTTATTGATCTCCTATGAACAACTTGTCTACAACGTTGTGGTCGCACATTCGTACGGTCCAAGATTTTCCAAAACCTGGGATTTGCTTCTTCGATTTAACGCCATTGTTTATGAGCAATATTGAGCCTTTAACCGACGCGTTAATTGCAAGTATTCCTGCTGAGCAGTTGGCGGAAGTAGACAGTTTTGTTGCTGTAGAAGCGCGTGGCTTTGTGCTTGCGAGCTTATTGGCACAGCGTTTAGGTAAAGGTTTATTGTTGGTGCGTAAAGCGGGCAAGCTGCCACCACCAGTGGTGGGCGTGGGTTATAGTTTGGAATATGGTTTAGACCGCTTAGAAATGGCAGCCAATACGCCATCGCAAAAAGTGATTATTGTAGATGACGTTTTAGCGACAGGCGGTACATTAAAAGCCGTTAAACAGTTGGTGGCAAAATGTAATCATGAAGTGCTCGGTGCCAGTATTTTTCTTGATTTGCCTGATTTGCATGCTGACTTAGGTTTAAAGATTTGGTCAGTGTTAGATGACAAATCAAAACCAGAATCTGTTGCTGCATAAGCACATTAAAAAGCCTTGGTACATCCAAGGCTTTTTTTATTTATATAAATATTGTTGTTCTAGATGTTCAATCAGTTGATTAATATTTTCTGGTTTAAGTAGTCGGTGGTGTCCACCTTCAACTGCTTGAATCAACATATAATTTTCTAAAACTTCCTGTGCTGCATACATATCAATTAATTCATCTCCCAGCTCCAAGTAGGCCACTTGCGGTACATTGTGGTCTAAGTCAGTCTCATCAATACTGGGGTAATCATCACGAAAGTCAGGGGCTAAGCGTGGGTTAGCAATTACACACGGAATTTGATGTAGCAGCGACATTTTTAATGCCCAATATGCACCAATACAATGCCCAACAATAATCTCAGGTTTTATTTTTTCAATAATATCGTCGTAGAAACTGGCTACGGTAGAAAAATTGAGATAGCGATAATCGATATCGATACAAAATTTCTGCTTTGCATCAATGGCATGGAACTTAGTGGACTCGCGAGAGGAGTCTAATCCATGCAAAAACAAAATTTTAGATTCGCATCTGCTCATGATTTATCATTCAATTAAAAAACTAAATTATTTTATGAGTGGAGAAAAGTTTACTTTTCCACGATTTATAATGTCCATTGTAGATGGATTAACCGTGAAATGAAGTTAGCTTTTGGTCTAAGAAATAGGCAGACCTTTTATAGGGTGGACGTCTAAGCTCTGAAATAAACAAGATGTATACTTTTTTATATACCGCGTGGTTTTTGATGATGCTCATTCGTCTGGAATTCTGCTATGCTATGCAACTTCCGTTTTTTAATACATATACGAGGCAGAGATGACGCAACAAAACGCTCAATCGACTTCTGAACAAGCCATTTCCGAAAACGATTTAATTGCACAGCGTCATGCCAAGTTAAAGCAGATTGAAGATCAAGCCAAACAAGCGGGCACTAGCCCATGGCCAAACACCTTTAAACGTGAACATTATGCGCAAGACTTACAAGATCAATTTGCAGACAAAAGCAAAGAAGAAATTGAAGCAGCAGAGCATGTTTATGTGTCTGTAGCGGGCCGTGTGATGTTGAACCGCGGTTCATTCATCGTGATCCAAGATATGACGGGTCGTATCCAGTTATATGTAGCGCGTAAAGAGTTAGCACCAGAAACCCTAGAAACCATTAAGAGCTTAGATCTTGGCGATATTATCGCGGTGAAAGGTTATATTGGTCGTTCAGGTAAGGGTGACCTTTATGTACATATTGAACACTTTGAGCTTTTAACCAAGTCGCTTCGTCCACTTCCAGATAAATTCCATGGTCTAAACGATACTGAAGTTAAATATCGTAAGCGTTATCTTGACCTGATTGTGAACGAAGAAACACGTAAGACTTTTGAAATCCGTGCCAAAGTAGTTTCAGGCATTCGTGCGTTCTTAACTGAACAGCGCTTCATGGAAGTAGAAACACCTATGATGCATGTGATTCCAGGTGGAGCGTCAGCGCGTCCTTTTGAAACACATCATAATGCTTTGGATATGCCACTTTTCTTACGTATTGCACCTGAGCTTTACTTGAAACGTTTGGTTGTTGGTGGTTTTGAGCGTGTGTTTGAAATTAACCGTAACTTCCGTAACGAAGGTGTTTCGACGCGTCATAACCCAGAATTCACTATGATTGAATTCTATCAAGCTTATGCAGACTATAAAGACTTGATGGAACTTACCGAAAATATGCTTGAGCGTTTAGCGCTGGACATTTTGGGTTCAACTGATGTGCCTTATGGTGAAGAAGTTTATAGCTTCAAAGGTCCATTCAAGAAAATTTCGATGTTTGATGCCATTCTTGCACACAACCCACAGTTCACGCCTGAAAATGTCAATGACCGTGAATTCTTGGCAAAATTTGTGCAAGAAGAGCTGAAAGAGCAGGTAAAACTAGGTTTTGGTCTGGGCAAACTTCAAACCATCGTATTTGAAGAAACTGTTGAAACTCAGCTACGTCAACCGACTTTTATTACAGAATATCCAGCTGAAACATCGCCATTGGCACGTCGTAATGATCATAACCCACACATTACTGACCGTTTTGAGTTCTTTATTGGTGGTCGCGAGCTTGCGAATGGTTTCTCAGAGTTGAATGACCCGATTGACCAAGCTGAACGTTTCCAAGCTCAGGTTTCAGAAAAAGACGCAGGTGATGACGAAGCAATGCACTACGATGCAGACTTTGTTGAAGCACTTGAGTATGGTTTACCGCCGACAGCGGGTGAGGGTATCGGTATTGACCGTTTAGTCATGTTATTCGCTAATGCAGCAAGTATTCGTGATGTGATTCTGTTCCCACACATGCGTCATAAAAACTAAGTTTGATATGAACATAAAAGCCCGCATTCATTGCGCAATGCTGTTCACTTAAGAGGAGCAGCATTTCGATCTACTGGATAACGGGTTTTTGACATCTTAACCGTTCGGGGTGTTGTTGCCCTCGAACGCCTTTCCAGAAACAGGCTACCTATCCCTGATCTCAGCTCCGATAGCCGCCTGCCAGTTCTTGATAATGGGTTGGCATTCGCCATCACGATCAGCTGAACGGCTATGTACTGGCATACAGGCTTGAAACGGATATCCGAAGGTGAACGCCCAAAGGCTACCGCTGCAAATGCCGCTTCTCGCCGGATAATATTGTAGGTCAGCAATAGACCCCACAGCTCTTGATAAACCAGCTCTACTGTCTTGCTGCGAAGCGTGATGGCATTATGCTGCATCGAGCTTTTGATATCCCGAAAACCTAATTCGATTTCCCAGCGTTCTTGATAGAGTCTAGCGATATCCTTTGCAGGATACTGATCGGCCGGCAGCGAGGTCAGAACCGTCTTTATTCGTCCCTTATCCACAGCATAACTGACTTGCCTGACTTCCCAGTATTCGGGGAGCATCGGGTTGTTCTTTCTTGCTTGGGGTGATACTTTCATCCGTACCCGCACGTCATCTTCTGCATACGTCTCGATCACCTCACTTTTCAGATTTTTGCGTTCCGGAATCAACCAGTGACGACCTTGACCCTGCATCGAGAGTGAAAGCAATAAGTCCGCACTCCAAAAACCCTTGTCAAACAAGGTGATCGAATGATCGGGAATCTGGCTGAGAAACTTCGACGCCAGAGGAATCTCCCCCCGGCGATAGGGACTGATCTGCGCATCGACTAATATATGCGAGCGCACATTCATCAGTGCGACGAGCCGTAGCATCGGAAATGGCGTCTGGCGCTGCGTGGAAGTATTCCCTGAGCCAAAATGCTCACGAAGATCATTTGTATCTTGGGTTCGCAAGAGTGCACCGTCGACAGCAAAGACCTGAAGCCCCTGCCATTGATCATCTGGGTAACGCTCATGTCCCCAGTGCTGACCTGTCTGGCGAAACAGCCACTCCACAGGATCTGCACCCAAACGCTTACGTGCTTCAGTTACCCCGCTGCGTGCCAACAGGTCAAGAGAGGCCAGTCCTTGAGCGCAAATATTTAGTCTTCTTGCCACTTCATGGACAGGCTCATCACGAAAAATCGCCATTCCGAGAACCAGCCAAAGAACCTGATCTGCGGGCAAGCGTCGCCTGCGGATAGTAGCCGAACTGCTCAATTTAAGTGCAGATTCAACCCACTCAATGGGGATATTATGAGTAAATGTATTCAGATCCGAGAAGTTAAACAGACTGTTGAGGTCGAGAAGATCCTGCTGAAACACCATAAAAAATCCAATGCCAAACCCGACATCGGATTCTCTAACAAACTCCGCCACGCTTCAATTGCTTAAGTGAACAGCATTGCGCATTCATTGCGGGTTTTTTATATTTTATGTGATATACGCTGAATTATCAGGAGACTTTCCCTTGGGAGATTCTAGGCAGCCAACTTATAAAAGTCTTCGGCCATTTGATTTGGTGTCTTAAAACCCAAACCCTTTTGAATTCTTCGATGATTATAAAATAACTCAATGTATTTTATAATATCTGCTTTGGCTTCTTCTCTGGTTTGATAGTTATAATGATGCACTAACTCATTTTTCAGTATTCCCCAAAAGCTTTCAATCGGTGCATTATCGTAACAGTCTCCGCGCTTGCTCATTGAACCTTGAAAACCATATTGCTCAAGTATATTTCGATATTCATGGCTGCAATATTGACTTCCTCTGTCTGAATGCACAATCAGTTCTTTGGTTGGTTTTTGATTGTGAATAGCCATATTTAGCGCATTACAAACAAGCCGTGCTGTCATGCGCTCATTTAAGCTATAGCCAACCACTTGCTTCGTGTAAAGGTCTTTTACCGCTGCTAAATACAGCCATCCTTCAACAGTCCATATGTACGTAATATCACTTGACCATGCTTGATTTGGTCTAGTCATTGAGAATTGTTGCTCCAGCAGGTTTTCATAGATCGCTCGATTATGGTCACTATTCGTAGTCCTTTTAAAACGCTTGTGTCGCTTACAATACAGGTGGTTCAGCGCTTTTATCTGACGTACAGCGTACATACTCATTTTTATACCCTGAGCTTGTAAGTATTTGGTTAATCGAATATAACCATAGCTCTGCCTTGTCTCCTCATGGGCTATTTTCACCAATATCGTCTGTTGATTTCGTTGAATCGTTCTTTTGCTCACGCCTCTCTTGAGCCAATCATAAAAACATGAAACTGAAACATGAAGTAATCGAGCCATTAAGGTAATTGGAAAAGAATATCTTTTTTGTTTCATATAGGCGTACCTTACTGACTTTCTTTGGCAAAGTACGCTGCTGCCTTTTTTAAAAATTCACGTTCCATTTCAGCTATTTTGAGCTGTTGTTTGAGTTTTTTATTTTCTTCGAGTAGAGCGTTTAGATCAGGTGAATACTGTTTTGTACCTGCTAAAGTTCCAGCCTTTGCTTTGGTATTCCAATTTGAAAGAGTTTGCATTGAAATGCTAAGTTGTCTGGCTGTTTCCGAGACATTGCCTTGATTGGCTTCAATTAATTTGATGGCTTCAGCTTTAAATTCTGTGGTGTAAGTCTTGTGTTTCTTGCTCATGGTAAACTCCTGATGAGTGTGTTTAGTTTACCAAGTTAAAACCTCCTGTTTTTTCAGCACACATCAATGGATTAATCTCAAAGTAATTGGCATCCAAACTTTTTGTCTATAATGTTGATATATAAAACGAACAAGCTGGTCTGCATCTAGTGTTATTCTTAGTTTCTAGGTTGCGAGTTTGGTGAGTCACATACATAGAACCTAAATGAAACCGACTTTAGGTATTTGTAGATGTATTACCTAGCATAAACATAGATGAAAACTCGAAGCATGGAAGGGTGAACAGGCTTAGTGCTTTGAATGAAGTGGATGTAATATTTGAGTTTATTTGGGGATATCTAATTGTTGAATAAAACTTATAGGGCTTATCAATTTTGTTTTATATGAGGTTTTTGCATATAAATATAATAAAACAAGCAATAGTGTGTATAACTAAATCTTTATAATGAATATATATATTTTTAAAAGTGTAATAAGTACACGATTTTTGTGAGTTGGTGCTGTCAATGTCATTAAATGAGGAAAGACTTACTCATCTTAAACAGCTTGAAGCTGAGAGTATTCATATTATCCGCGAAGTAGCTGCTGAGTTTGAAAACCCAGTGATGCTTTATTCTATTGGTAAGGATTCAGCAGTGATGCTGCATCTGGCGCTTAAAGCGTTCTATCCTGCCAAGCTTCCATTTCCGCTTCTGCATGTAGATACGGGCTGGAAATTTAAAGACATGATTGCTTTCCGCGACAACATGGCAAAAACCCATGGTTTTGATTTGATCGTACATCAAAACAAAGAAGGGAAAGATGCGGGCATTAACCCGTTTGACCATGGTAGCTCAAAGTATACCGACATCATGAAAACTCAAGGCTTAAAACAAGCACTTGATAAATACGGTTTTGATGCGGCATTTGGTGGTGCGCGTCGTGATGAAGAAAAATCACGTGCGAAAGAACGTGTCTATTCATTCCGTGACTCGAAACACCGTTGGGACCCAAAAAACCAACGTCCTGAACTTTGGAATCTTTACAACGGTAAAGTGAACAAAGGTGAAAGTATTCGTGTATTCCCACTATCAAACTGGACTGAGCTTGATATTTGGCAATACATCTACTTGGAAAGCATTCCATTGGTTCCACTTTATTTAGCTGCAGAACGTCCTGTGGTTGAGCGTAGTGGCACCCTGATTATGGTTGATGATGAACGTATGCCTTTAAAAGAAGGCGAAGTTCCACAAATGAAATCGGTACGTTTCCGTACTCTTGGTTGTTACCCACTTACGGGTGCAGTTGAGTCAACGGCAAATACCTTACCTGAAATTATCCAAGAAATGTTGCTTGCAACCAGCTCAGAACGTCAAGGTCGTATGATTGACCATGATGAGGCGGGCTCGATGGAAAAGAAAAAGCAAGAAGGTTATTTCTAACTGTTGATAAATCTCTCCCCTTGCGCAGCAGTGCTGCTCATCTTTTTCTAAGAGAGGAGAAAAGCCCTTCTTTTGTAAAGGGGAAAGTCTCCCTTAACAAAGGGAGATTTAGAGGGATTAAAGAGATTAAAAACCGATTTCTAAAGAATATGTGGAGTTTTGAGCAATGTCTCATCAATCAGAACTGATTAGCCAAGATATCTTGGGCTATCTAAAACAACATGAAAATAAAGACTTATTGCGTTTTCTGACTTGCGGTAACGTCGATGATGGTAAGTCAACTTTAATTGGTCGTTTGCTTTACGATTCAAAATTGATTTATGAAGATCAATTGCAAGCAGTAACTCGTGACTCTAAAAAAGTCGGTACGACAGGCGATGCACCTGACTTGGCACTCCTTGTCGATGGTCTACAAGCTGAACGTGAACAAGGCATTACCATTGATGTGGCTTATCGTTATTTCTCAACTGAAAAACGTAAATTCATCATTGCCGACACGCCAGGACATGAGCAATACACGCGTAACATGGCGACTGGTGCGTCAACCTGTGATCTTGCGATTATCTTGATTGATGCGCGCTATGGTGTACAAACTCAGACGCGTCGCCATACTTATATTGCAAGCTTACTTGGCATTAAGAACATTATTGTTGCGATTAACAAAATGGACTTAGTTGAATTTTCTGAAGCACGCTTCAATGAAATTCAGACGGAGTATGCAGGTTTTGTCGCGCAATTGGGTGACCGTAAGCCAAACAACATTATCTTTACGCCTATTTCAGCATTGAATGGTGATAACGTTGTCAATAAATCACCAAATACGCCATGGTATACAGGCGAAACGTTGATGGGTACGCTTGAGTCTGTGGAAATTAACCGCAGTTCAGTGACCAACGATTTCCGTTTCCCTGTGCAATACGTGAACCGTCCAAACCTCGACTTCCGTGGTTTCTGCGGTACGGTTGCGTTGGGTGATGTATCGGTAGGTGACAGAATAGTGGCTTTACCATCTGGTAAGTCGTCGACGGTTAAAGAAATCGTTACTTATGATGGTAATTTAGAGCGTGCCGTTGCAGGTCAAGCCGTAACGCTGACGCTGAATGACGAAATTGATATTTCGCGTGGTAACGTACTTGTGCGTGCGGATCAAGCTGCGCCAGAAATTTCACGTTCGGTCAATGCCACTGTGGTTTGGATGGCAGATCAACCGCTGGTGATTGGTAAGTTGTATAACTTAAAAGTGGGCACGCAAACTGTTCCTGCAAAAGTGACTGCAATTAACTACCGTACCAATGTCAATACATTGGAAAAGGTACAAGTCGATAGCCTTGAGCTGAATGCCATTGCTAATGTTACCGTTGAGTTTGATGCGCCTGTCGTCTTTGATCGCTACCAAGACAGTCGTTATACAGGTTCATTTATCTTCATCGACCGTTTAAATAACGTGACGATTGGTGCGGGTATGGTGGAGGAGTCTATGGAATGGTCTGCTCATAGCAACCCTGTCACAGCGGAAGACCGTGCTGCACGTTTAGGTCAAAAACCTGCTGCGGTAACTGTATCTGTGAAAGCACTTGAAAATGCACAAGTACTTGAAAACTTGTTAATTCAACAAGGTGTGGTTGCGATTGCGAAAGCAGGTCTAACTGCTGATCAGGTTGCACTAGTACGTGAAACAGGTGTGGTTGTGGTGACTGACCTTGTCGACGGTACAGATGTCGCATTCACTCAAGATGCGGTTGAAGAGCTGGCTGATAAAATTGTTGAATTGGTTCGTCTATAAGAGATTGAGCTGATTTGAAGGAACCCACCGTAAGGTGGGTTTTTTATTTCTATATTAGACCTCTTTCATAAATCATTTTTTACTCAGTTCCAAATTATAGATCCCAGCAATTAGATTGAACCTCAATCCCAATCTTTTTCCTCGATTGCGATATCGCTCAGCAAGGATTTTGAAGGTTTTCAAACTGCCAAATACATGCTCAATGCCAATTCTTCTTTTGTTAATTTCTCGATTGTAAAGCTTTAGCTCAGGATCTAGTTTGCAGCGTTTTTTTGCTTTTAATGGCAATAGGCTATTTCGATACACTGTGTAAATCCCTTGATAACCCTTATCTGCAAGTATAAAGGCACTTGCAGGAATCTGATTCAAATTGCGTTTGAAAAGTTCGAAATCATGTACAGCACCACGACTTGTGCATAAACTCAGAATTTGCTGAGTTTTATAATGAACAATGGCTTGAACTTTGAAAGTATGTGCCTTCTTCTTACCACTATAGCTTTTCTTCTGTTTTTTTAGGCCTTTGTATTGGAATTTCTGTGGCATCTACGATCACCACATTCCAGTCAATACCTTCGCCTTCAGGCAAATGCTTTGGTAAATTAAATAAATTGGACTTGATGAGGCAGTCCTCTACATGGTGTACGATTCTTGAAGCAGTGGGCTCTGACACGCCATAACTTGTTGCGACATGGAATAATGTTCGGTATTCACGCCAATAGCTTAAGCATAAGAGAATCTGATCTTCTAGGCTTAATTTAGATGGTCTACCTTTGGCAGGAACATGCATTTTCAATTGCTCAACCATTAAATTAAAGGTTGACCATGAGATGCCGGTATATCGCTTAAACTGTGTTTCAGAAAGCTTCTTTGAATAGATGTATTTCATTCAAAGATTATGCCTGAATGTTTAAGATTCTTCGGTACAAATAATCAGCAATAGATAGGTCGTTTTTTGATTTATGAAAGAGATCTATTAGATGGATAAATATTATTCAAATAAATAATGTGATATTTCAATAAAAATCCAGTGCTATAGAATGCCTCTTTTGTAGAGGGGTATTATGAAAAAAATATTATTATTTATTGGTTTAACTTTAAATTGTGGTGTTGATGCTAAACAGCCCGCGCAAAGTGATGAAGCGATTAAGCAAAAAATTATTCAACAATCGATATAAGCATATTCAGGAAATTGTTCTTGTCCTTACAATACTGCAAGAAATGGAAATTGGTGTGATAAACGTAGTGCTTACAATCGAGTCGGTGGCGCTGCGCCACTATGTTATCCAGAAGACGTGAGTGATCGTATGGTCAAAGAATTTAAAAGGCGAGCGTAATTTAAGTTTGATTTACAAGGCTTGGAAAATGAAAGAAAACCTGCGGAGATACAGGTTTTCTATTTTTGTGAGGGATTAGACAAGCTTCAATTATTGAGATTGTTAATCGATTGGTTTTGTTAGGAAGTCTCATTATCTTTGTTTAAGCGCTTTTTCAGCTTATTCACATAGCGTTTAAATGGCCAAGTAAACTGCTTCACAAAACTGTTTGGAATTTTATAGCCGACGGTGCCGTATACACTGGCCAAATGATTAGGCATATAAATCGATTTAAAAATCACGTCGTAAAGTGGAATAAAGGCTGCATAATTTTTATCAATCGCAGGCTTTTCAGAAGAATGATGCCAGTGGTGAAACTCAGGTGTTGCGATCAGCCAGCGCAGATAGGGAAAGCGGAAACGCACGTTTGAGTGAATAAAAATGGCATGGAAAGAAATAAAGACCAAATAAGCAAAGACCGCAGACGTATGAAAACCTAACAAGAAAATTGGCAAGGTTGCGATAAAACGGGTCATTAACACTTCAACAATGTGTAAGCGTGAAGAGGCTAGCCAGTCCATTTGTTCTGTTGAATGGTGAATGGCATGAAAGCGCCATAAAAAATTCACTTCATGCATCGCACGGTGTAACCAATAGGTGGTGAAGTCCACCACAATTAATAACTCAATAAACTGTAACCAAATTGGCTGCGCCTGCACATACGGCACAATTGGGTTATTAGGAATATGCGTGATCCAATACTGAATAGGCATGACCGTTAAAAACGAAAAAAGCTGAATGCCAATATGGCTAAACATGAAATATTTCATGTCTGTGACCCAGCCAACGCGCAGAATTTTCTGTTCAGTGTTCTTTGCAAAGAATCCTTCAAGCGGAATAAAGACTAAAGCAAGGATGATTAAAGTAATAACGAAATAATCAAAACCTGCATAAAAGGGTAGAGCAGGCAATGTCGGTGCTTTGATCAGCCCACAGCCTAAAATAGCTGCTAAAATGGTGATACACAAACCATAAAAACCATATTTATTCTGTTTAATGATCGCACTATAGGTACCAAAACCAGCACTAACGACGATACCGAACAGTAGGGTGTAGTAGAAAACATCATAGTGTTTGCTATATAGCGGGCGTAGTTCTGGTGTGGTGAGCACAGTGGGGAATAAAAAACATAAAGCAGCAAAAATACCCAAAAAGCCTAAGGAAACAGAAAGAAATGCACTGATCTTGCCTTGCCCAGCATTGAGTTGTAGGTTTTCAAATTTTTTTCTAAGTTGATCTGTCATTTTAATTTAATTCTGAATTTTAGGAGTTTTGTCAGAGTTCACTTGAGGGGGGGGGAACGTGAAAACAGAGGTTAAATTTTAGCGGTATTGCAACTGTTCAGCAATCTTATCTAAAAATATCAAGTAATCCTTCACATTTACCCATTTGATTTTAAATTTTGATGTTCTATTTCAGGGCTTGAAGTTGCAATTCTTAAAAAACAACTTAAGATATATCTTAGTAATTTAAAGATGTATCTTGTTTATGTCTAAAGCACAAAAAGTTGAACCCTTTACTCATTTGGAAATAGCGCCAGTGTTACGTAAACAGCGCCTATTTGAAGTGGGTCAGATGAAACTTTTAGCCTTACATCTCATTTCATTTGCACCTAAATATGGCTATGACCTCATTAAAGAGGTGGGTGAAATTGTGGGAGGGGGCTATTGCCCAAGTGCAGGAACGATCTATCCAACCTTGAATTATTTGGAAGAGCAACAGTTTGTTCAGGTCGCATTAGATGGCGCTGAACGTAAGCAATACCGTATAACAACCTTGGGTTTGAAGCATCTTGAGGCTGAGCAAGCAAATGTGGAAAAGATCTTATCTCGTTTCGACACGCGTAAACAAATTCAAAATAATGAACAATATCTTGATATTAAACGTGCGATGGAAAACCTCAAAGCTTCCTTAAAGCTCAAGATACAACACAGTGAGCTGAGCCCTGAACAAATTCGTGCTATTGCAGAACAAATCGATCAAGCAGCAGTGAATATTGCACGTCTCTAGGAAAACAGAATGAAACAACATACTTATGAAGTCACACTCAAACACATTGCAGATGCTCAAGGCAACCCGTCGACCTATACTGATACTTTGAGTTTTAACAGCTATAACCACGACGATATTTTTAAAGTGTTACAGGTGATTCAAAACAGTCTAATGCTGGATGATGAAGCAGCGAAATCATTTACTGTTGGTTTAAAGCTCTTTAGTGAGGTGATGCTAGAGCATAAAAACCTTCCGCTCTTTAAAGATTTTATGCCACATTTTGGGCAGTTTATGAAAGCTTTAAAACAAACCGTTAAAACGCCAAGCCAAAGCTAATTTTTATTTACTCAGGTCGATTATGTTCAACACACTCCCTAAAATTCATATCAAACACTTAAATTGATTAATGCCTTTATTGCTTTCAGGTCTGATGAGTGGTTCTATTTCTGGTTTTAACTTACTATTAAATAAAGGCCTAGTGCATAATTTCTTCCATCTTTGGCTCAAAAGCTGGAGCTTATCTTGGTTGATTGCATTTCCACTGATTATGGTGTTTTTGCCTTTGGTTCGTAAATTTCTAATGCAGTTTGTGTCTTTGCCTGATCAACCACGCAACTGAATACCTGTGCTTTTCATCTGACCTTACTAGTTCTAAGTAATGTTTGAGAGGGATGTTGAATGCAGTCGGATTGATGTCGCAGCTTGCTTTTTTTATCAATGATTAGTGCTATCACGCAGCAAAATAGTCTTCAGGCTATACATAAGTACGGTGTTATTCATTTCAATTTATTTCTATGATCAAATAGGTCTATGAAACTTGAAAAATATCGCAAGAGTTAGGAATAAATCATGTCACAAACAACGATGCAACAGGTCATTATTACAGAGCCGGGTGGTGTGGATAAGCTGGCATATGAAACAGTGACGATCCCTGAAGCAAAAGCAGACGAAGTCTTGGTTAAGGTCCATGCGTTTGGTATTAACCGTCCAGATATTTTACAGCGTCAAGGTTTATATCCCATGCCGCCGGGGGTAACACAAGTACCAGGGCTTGAGGTTGCAGGTGAGGTCGTTGCAGTTGGAGCTGAAGTTACCCAGTTTAAAGTGGGCGATAACGTTTGTGGTTTGACCAATGGTGGTGGTTATGCAGAGTATTGCGTGGTTCCACAAAGTCAAACTTTACATATTCCAAAAAATGTAAGCTTTGTGGAAGCGGCGGCTATTCCTGAAACTTTTTTCACGGTCTGGGCCAATGTGTTCCAAATGGGTAAAGCCAAAGCAGGGGAAGTAGTGTTGGTACATGGTGGAACCAGTGGCATTGGCACCACGGCACTCATGCTATGTAAAGCATTGGGCATTAAAACCTTTGCAACCGTCGGCAGCGATGAAAAAGTACAAGCCATTGCGAATTTGACAGATGCCATCAATTATAAAACCCAAGACTTTGAACACGAGATCAATGAGAAAACGGATAATGCTGGTGTTGATGTCATTTTAGATATGGTGGGTGCACCGTATTTAGAAAAGAATTTGAACTTGCTCCGCCGCGATGGACGTTTGGTTTATATTGCCTTTTTAGGGGGTGCAAAAGCCAAAGAGGTTAAGTTGGGGCAAATTATGATGAAGCGCTTAACCATCACAGGTTCGACCATGCGTGCACGAAATACCGCTGAGAAGGCTGAGATTGCACAAGGTTTACAAGATCATGTGGCACCGTTATGGGCCAAAGGCGATTGCTTGCCGATGATTTATCAAACTTTTGAGTTTGATCAGATTCAAGCAGCGCATGCCTGCATGGACACGGGTGAGCACGTGGGTAAAGTTGTGGTAACAATCCTGTAATATTTCTAGAGTATAAAAAGTAGAGCTGACATCATGTCGGCTTTTCTTTTGCCTAAAATTTTTCCAAAAAATAAAAATAATGTACTGAAAACAGAAAATAATTTCACAAAAATTAAAAAATGATAACTGTTCGACACAACCTGTCAAAACCGTGGTGTAAATTTGAAACTAAATTTAAACCTGACAAATTTACGTGGTTTTAAATGAAAAATAAAACAGAAAAGAGGGTTGTCATGAAAATTTTATCGACATCATATACACATGCGCATGGTTTCCGTGCGCTCAAGCGCCTGCATAAGGCGGTTATCTATAATAGTGTTTTACCTGATGAGTTACATAAGCTATATAAAGCTTTAATTCATTTTGAGCGTTATATAGAGCGTTTAGCGCATCAGCAAACTGTAGTAAAGAAGAAGAAATCTAAAAAACATTGATCGATTTTTTTTTGATAAAAACATGACATAGCTTGAAAGCTGACCGTTTGTCTTTTACTTAATATTATTCAGTGACTTATATTGAATATAATGCTTAGGCATTTAACTATAAATAAAGACACAACATTGATTGTGCAGCGAGGGCAATATGAAGCGTAAAGCTTCAACACATGAACGCCTTGCGGAGCGTTTAGCGAATATTTTGACTAAATTAAATACTGGATATCAATTAGGGGTTGCAGAACTAGCACATGAATTTCAGGTGAGTACGCGAACGATAGAGCGAGATTTTGATCGTCTCAATACGTATTTGCCTTTACTTCAAGATGAATATACCAAGAAGTACTTTTTAGATCCTGTTTATCTTGGGCGCTTTAAGCTACAAGACATTCAGAACTTTGCACAGCTTTCTGGGATTGGTGAGCTCTATCCATCTCTAGATATGTCTTTTCTACGTGGCCTGCTTGATGAGCGTGCAAATCAAGTGTTCTCTGCCAAAGGTTATTATTATGAAAATGCACAGCAATTTGCTGAACATTTTCAGGTTTTTGCGGGCGCGATTCATAAGCGTCAAAAAATCAGTTTTATTTATAATGATCGTTTACGCCATGTTGACCCGTATCGTTTAATTCATCATCAGGGAAGTTGGTATTTGGCCGCAGCTGTAACTGATGAATTACGTGCTTATCGTTTAAGTAAAATAGATCAAGTGGTTGTACATGAGTCGGAGCTTTTCGAGCACCATTTAGAAGTTTTGACCCAATTAGAGCTCAGTGAGGGGATTTGGTTTGCAAAGCATAAGCAAACGGTGAAAATATCGGTGCGACCTGAAGTTGCCTTATATTTTAAGCAACGTCTATTATTGCCAGAGCAACAAATCGTACTAGAAGATGCATCAGGTGGTTTGTTAATTGATTGTCAAATTTGCCATGAAATGCAACTTTTACCTTTGGTGCGCTATTGGATTCCATACATTAAAATTATTGAGCCAGCTCATTTTCAAGAAAAATTAGAACAAGATCTGCAACATTATTTATTACCACCCTTATCGTGATAAACGAATGAGATATTATTTTTAAGAGAGTCAATGTGCTCTCTTTTTTTTTGTGCATTGTATTATGCTTTTTCTGTAGGCATAAAAAAACCAGCTTAACGCTGGGTTCTTTATATGCACCATACTTAGAAGTATAAGAATGGTGCCCGAGGCCAGACTCGAACTGGCACGCTTTGTGGGCGGGGGATTTTAAATCCCCTGTGTCTACCGATTTCACCACTCGGGCTTTAACAAGATGGAGGCGGAGGTCGGAATCGAACCGGCGTCCACGGAGTTGCAGTCCGCTGCATGACCACTCTGCCACCCCGCCGCGTCTTGTTGATGCGTATATTAGCAAGCTCTGAAAAAAAAACAATAGTGCTTTCATTCGTATGCGCATAAAAACAGCATATAGCGAAAAATATTTAAAATTATCATGTATTATGTGCAAAATTGATTCATATCAACACTTGGAGATGTGCCGTGGCATTAGTTTTAGATGGTCGTGCATTGGCAAAACAAATTGAAGCTGACTTGTTAACTCGCGTTGAAGCGCTCAAAGCAAAATCAGGTCGTACCCCAATTCTTGCGACAATTTTGGTGGGTGACGATGGTGCATCTGCAACTTATGTTCGTATGAAAGGAAATGCCTGCCGTCGTGTTGGTATGGACTCACTTAAAGTTGAACTGCCAAAAGAGACCACCACTGAACAATTGTTGGCTGAAATTGAAAAACTGAATGCCAATCCTGATGTTCACGGTATTTTGCTTCAGCATCCAGTGCCTGAACAAATTGATGAGCGTGCATGTTTTGATGCAATCTCTCTTGCCAAAGATGTGGATGGCGTAACTTGTCTTGGTTTTGGTCGTATGGCTATGGGTGAGGCAGCGTATGGTTCTGCGACACCCGCAGGTATTATGACTATTTTGCAAGAAAACAATATCGAAATTACTGGAAAGCATGCTGTCGTTGTAGGACGTTCTGCAATTTTAGGTAAGCCAATGGCTGCGATGCTACTTCAAGCCAATGCGACCGTAACGATCTGTCACTCACGTACTCAAAACTTAGCTGACTTTGTGAAACAAGCCGATATTATCGTGGGTGCGGTTGGTAAGGCAGAATTGATTCAAAAAGATTGGATCAAACAAGGTGCAGTGGTTGTTGATGCTGGTTTCCATCCACGTGATGGTGGTGGTGTAGGCGACATTCAATTGGTCGGTATTGAAGAAGTCGCTTCTGCGTATACACCTGTTCCAGGTGGCGTGGGTCCAATGACGATTACGACACTAATTCGTCAAACAGTTGAAGCTGCTGAAAAAGCTTTAGGTTAATTTTTTAATCTAAGTCATAAAAGCTGCATGGGTAATTGACCTATGCAGCTTTTATTTTAAATTTTATCTGAAATATGAATGAAAAGTGGAATGGCGGAGTCTTTTCTTTAGGCTTTGAATGTTAGGACTAACCTTCGGTTCGACCTACTTTTGTTTTGGTAAAAGTAGGCAAAACCATTGTCATCCACAAAACTCGTCAAATGTTTTCGTATATTTGATTAATCACAGAAACTTTACGCTTTATATGAAAGCCTGCCTCGGACAGTTGTGGATGACATTTACGCGTATCTGGATACTGTGAATTAATTCTTAAATAATAAATTAGGTTTTATTTGAATGAGCTGTACTTTCCAATTTCCTCAAGCACCGAAACATTTGCTAAAAGCCTTGCATGAAGTGATTCCACACTGTGAATTGCTTGCGCAACAGCTTCCTGAAACATCTATTTCTTTGTGGCTCATTCCTCCCGTATTTCCAACCGATAAACTGGATGATGAAATTATTCGCCGTATTTGGAATGAAACACCATATTGGATCTTTTGTTGGGCTTCAGGTCTAGCCATGGCGCAGTGGTTACTGGCAGAGCCTCATCATGTCAAAGATAAGGTAGTGTTGGATTTTGGCGCAGGTTCAGGTGTGGTGGCGATTGCAGCCAAAATGGCGGGCGCAAAACGTGTGATTTGTTGCGATATTGATGCAGTTAGTTTAGATGCTTGCCGTGCCAATGCAGAACTTAATAATGTAGAGCTAGAGTATTTGGATGACTTGTATCAATCTGAACAGGTCGATGTTCTATTGGCTGCTGATGTTTTATATGATCAATGCAATCGTTTCTTTTTAGATGAATTTTTAAAGTTTGCACCTGAAGTTTGGGTGGCGGATAGTCGTGTTAAAAATTTTAGCCATCCGCAATACATGAAGCTCGATGAGCGTAGTGCCACAACTTGGCCAGATCTAGATGAGTCACCAGAGTTTCGTAATGTGAGTTTTTATCGAACTTTAGAGACTCAAAAAGGACACTAAACACTTTTTTATATGAAGGTATTAAGAGCAGGTATAGCGCACAACATGCAGTGTGCTTGGGCGTGCTTCAAGTGACTCGCGTGTTGCAAAGTTTTCACCTTGATGTAGGTCCGGTGTATTGCTTAATCCAAAAGTGGCACGAGTTTGACCAATTTGGCGTCCATATTGGGGAACATCTGCTGCAGTATTAGGAATGTCATTAATACTTAAAACCGCCAATTTATAATTCTTTTGTGAACCTAAAACTTTTTGGCAAGCACGTTGTAATTTATTTTCATCAAGTTGCTGATTTTTACGAGCAGCAAGCGTATAAGCAAGGGTAGCGTTCGACGCTGATTGATGTTCAATTTGATAGTCAACATTGCCATTGTATTGGCGAGGCGTGCTTTGACATGCAGATACTGCTAAAACGATACAGCTTAAGCCTAAAAGTTTATACGTATTTTTCATATAAAAAGTTCCTAACATTATTCTTGTTCTTAGTATGCCATACGCAGGTGTAATTCACGATATTTCAATCAATCAAGTTTCGGCAAGAAATTGATCAGACATAAAAAATGCCTTCATTCGAGAAGGCATTTTTTATGTCTAGCTTATTAACTTACACACTTACTTTAAGCATCAATGATCGGTAATCATACTGTGCTTTTTGGTGTCTTTCATAAAGATGTAAGTCAGTAGAGATAAACCAATCATGAAGGTGATGTAGTAAAAGAAGTAGTTTTCATTTCCTGCATTTTTAAAACTCAACGCTACAAGCTCTGCTGTGCCACCAAAGATGGTATTTGCAATCGCATAAGGTAGGGCAACCCCTAGTGCACGAATATGTGCTGGAAAGAGCTCTGCTTTGACTACGGCATTAATTGCGGTATAACCCGTTACAATTACCATACCGCTCATACATAGCATGAATGCGGTTGTTGGGCTGTTGGTTGAACCAAGACCGTTGAAAATTGGAATCGTGAACAGTACACCCAATACACCAAAAGTGATCATAATTGGTTTACGACCAATTTTATCAGACAGTGCACCCACCACAGGTTGCAATAGCATGAAGACAAAGATTGCAGCTGTGGTGATCTCTGTTGCTGTGGTTTTCTCAAAACCTGAGGTGTTGACTAAGTATTTTTGTAAATACGTGGTAAAGGTATTGAATGCCAGTGTTCCACCTGCAGTCAGCATAATTACGGTGAACGCTTGCTTTGGATATTTGGTAAATAAAGCAAGTGCGCTAGATTTTGGGCCACCATTTTTAGCTTGTTCCTGTGCATCTTTTGAAGATTGGGTTTCAACCAGACCACGACGAATCCAGAACACCACAATGGCAAGTACAGCACCAATGAAGAAGGGAATACGCCAGCCCCATTCAGATAACTGTGCTTCGCTCATCGTACGTTGTAAAATGATCAACACACACAGCGCCAAGAGCTGACCTGAAATGAGAGTCACATACTGAAAACTAGAGAAGAAACCACGATGGTTTTTCCCAGCCATTTCCGTTAAATAGGTTGCGCTTGAACCGTACTCTCCACCGACACTTAAACCTTGTAATAAACGGGCAAAGAGCAATAAGGCAGGTGCAAGCATACCCACACTGGCATAGGTGGGTGCACAGGCAATAATCAAAGATCCCACACACATTAAAGATACAGACAGAGTAAGACCTGATTTACGTCCTTTACGGTCTGCATAAATGCCCATGATCCACGCGCCAATAGGACGCATCAGGAAGCCCAATGCAAAGACGGCTGCAGCTTGTAAAAGTTTTACCGTGTCATCCCCTTCAGGGAAAAACTGTGGCGCGAAATATAAGGTAAATGCGGCATAGACGTACCAGTCATACCATTCAACTAAGTTGCCAGCTGAACCACCGAGAATCGATTTTAAACGGGTCTTTTTATCGATGCTTACTGGAGCAGCTTGGGGGGATAGATCAGTCACAAAAATTTCCCAAAGAGAAGTTCGGAAAATACATCTTTTAACTTTTTAAGTAGAAAAAGTTAAAACAATATATTTTAAGATTAAACAAAAAATTCTGTTTCGTTATACGCCCCTTATCTTTGGACTTCATTCGACTTTAGTCTAAATGTTAGTATGATTTATATGCTGTTAAGTTTTTCTAATGAATATCTTTATTTTAATGGGAAATTATCATTTTACTTATCTAAAACAAACTCTTGTGATTTTTCAATGTGTGAATAGTCAATTAAAATACAAGGGGTTATGGTATTTTTTCTTTTATGAGGATTGTTGTCTTTTTAAAGATAAAATTGTTTTTTAGCTTGTAAATTGGTCGACTTTTCACTGAAAAATCAAAATAAAAAATTAAATTGTAAAAACAGATGCGGTGATTAATTTATTTAGAGTAGCGAATTTTCTCTGGTTTGACTGGCTTTGGAATATGACAAGATTGGATTTTGATGTTAAGTTTAGCGTGAAGAACAAAAATAACACAATAACTCAACGAGAGAGGTGAATATGCAAGACACAGATGCCATTTATGATATTGCCGTTGTGGGCGCGGGCATCAATGGGGTGGGCATTGCAAATGATGCTGTAGGGCGTGGTTTAAGTGTTTTCGTCTGCGAAAAAGATGACTTAGCCAGTCATACGTCTTCAGCCAGTAGTAAGCTCATTCATGGTGGATTGCGTTATCTCGAACAAAAAGAATTTCGTTTGGTACGTGAAGCGCTATTAGAGCGTGAAGTACTATTAAAAAAAGCCCCACACTTGATCCATCCTATGCGTTTTATTATGCCGCATTTGCCTTATTTGCGCCCTGCATGGCTGATTCGTTCAGGCTTATTTATCTATGATTATTTGGCAAAACGAGAAACATTAGAGGGCTCGGAGCTTGTTCATTTTAATGTCGATAGCCCGTTAAAAGATACGATTAAACGTGGTTTCGAATATTCAGATTGTACTGTGGATGATGCGCGTTTGGTGGTAGTCAATGCAATCCAAGCACATGAGCTAGGGGCTCAAATTCGGACACAAACGAGATGTGTTTCTGCGGTTCAGCAGGAGGGGGTGTGGTGCCTAACCTTAGAGCATCAAAAACAACACTACCAAATTAAAGCTCGAAGCTTAGTCAATGCAACAGGTGCATGGGTCACAGATTTTATTCAACAACAACTGTCCCAAACACCAAAGGCAGGCATTCGATTGGTTCAGGGCAGCCATATCATTGTGAAGCGTTTATACCCTGAACAGCATGCATTTATTTTGCAAAATGACGATCAACGCATTGTGTTTGTAATTCCTTATTTAGATGAATACAGCCTGATTGGTACCACGGACGTAGAGTTTGAGGGTGATGCAAATCATGTCCATATTACCGAGCAGGAAACGGCTTATTTGATTGATGTGATTAATGACCATTTCAAGCTTCAATTACAGCAAGGAGATGTGATGTCAAGCTTTGCAGGCGTAAGGGCGCTGTATGATGATGCAAGTACCCAAGCCTCTAAAGTGACACGTGATTATGTACTGGCGATGTCTAAGCCTGTTGCAGATGAAGCGCCATTGTTATCTGTTTATGGTGGAAAGCTAACGACTTATCGCAAGTTGGCGGAAGCGGCTTTGCTACAGCTGAAACGTTATTTTCCACACATGAAAGCGGAATGGACGGCTGAGGCAAAACTCCCAGGTGCGGAAGGTTTTAGTTCAGTCGAGGTTTTATGTGCAGAGTTGATGCATGAAATCAAAGGGCTAGAGTCTCAAACAGCGCATCGTTGGGCAAACAGTTATGGTAGTCGAGTGTGGCATATGCTCGGTGAGAACAAAGATGTACAAACTTCTGGGCAGTCTTTTGGCCATGGTTTGTATCAGCAAGAAGTGGATTATGTGGTGAAACGTGAGTGGGCTGTCAGCAGTGAAGATATTTTAAAACGACGGACTAAACTGTATTTAAAATTTGATGCACTAGAAACTCAAGCTTTAGACCTCTACTTGCAGGATTTACACCTGCGTCGTATGCAAGGGGATGCTGCATAGTGTTGAGTGAGTGTCATGGTTACATTTAATTTCGTTCTATTAAAAAAGCCGCTATCGCGGCTTTTTTAAATTTAAATTTCGATTCCGCCAAGCGCTTTACAGTCTACAGGTGTCTTCCATTTTACAGCTGTTCCCCAAACAACTGGGCGGACAATAGTAAGCGTCCGCTGAACACACCTTATGAATTCGTCCTATAAGCCTTAATTTAGTCCTCACTTAAAAACAAGTGGGGACTTAAATTTATGACTACAAATAATCAGACATCCATCGCATCTCTTACGATAATACGAAGAACATATAGTGCTGAATTTAAACAGCATATCGTTCAGGCGTGTAAAGCATCGGAGGTTTCAATTGCTTCAGTCGCTTTGCAACATGGATTGAATACAAATCTTGTATCCAAATGGATTCGCTTAATTGATGCTAAGCCAAGGAGTGATCGCTCACCACTATCGAATAAACCTGCATTTATTGCCTTATCTTGCTCTGCACCATTAGATCATACTCCTACTGACATGTTAAAAGTTCAAATTACTTTACCCCACTCAAAAGCAGAAATTGGCTTGAAATGGCAAGTATCAGAAATATCTGCTTTAGCAGAATTACTCAAGGCACTTACAACATGATCCGTATCGATGAAATCTGGTTGTCTACCCAGCCCATGGACATGCGTGCAGGTATGGATACGGCCATGGCTCAGGTGGTGAGAGCCTTTGGCTACATTAAACCGCATTGTGCTTACCTGTTCTGTAATAAACGTGGCCATCGCATGAAAGTGCTGGTACATGATGGACTGGGGATCTGGCTGTGTTCTCGGCGGTTGGAACAGGGCAAATTTCACTGGGCTAAAGTTCATCAGGGTGAAACCCTGGCACTCAGTCCAGAACAGTTACAGGCACTGATCCAGGGTTTGCCTTGGCAGCGCATTGGACGACAGCAAGTGGTCACAATGCTCTAAACTAGCTTGGTCCATTCTGCTATTCTCCAAACGTTCTATTTCATTCTTCTCATGACCTCAGGCATACTGCGGTCATGAATACACTGCCTGATTTAAGCCAACTGACCCATGAACAACTGCTGGAATTTACCCGGCAGTTGGCAATGCAGCATCAGTCTTTGGCACAATCAAATCAAGAATTAGAAAAATCAAACCAGCAATTGGATGCCAAAGTTCAACATCTTTCCATTCTCACGCAAAAATACGAGCATGAGCTCGCACTATTTAAACAGCACAAATTTGGCAGTAAAAACGAACATCTCACCGCAAAACAAATCCATCTGTGGGATGAAGCGGTCGAAGAAGATATTGCCGCTGTTGATCTGGAACTGGAACGGCTGAATGCAGATAAAACTGATGCAGCGACACACAAAGCCACAGTCAACAAACCTAAACGTCGACTGCTGCCCGATCATCTACACACCATCCGTATCGAGCATGAACCAACATCAACCCAATGTGCTTGTGGCTGCACCTTGCGTCGTATCGGCGAAGATATCAGTGAAAAACTACATTTCAGACCGGCACAGTTCTATAAGGAACAGCATGTGCGTGGCAAATGGGTCTGTGATCAGTGTGACACCCTGACTCAGCAAGCGATGCCCGCCTATGTGATTGATAAAGGTATTGCCAGTCCTGAACTACTGAGCCATGTGTTGGTCTCGAAATACGCAGATCATTTACCGCTGTACCGTCAACGTCTGATCTATCAGCGGGCGGGAATCGAGCTTTCTAGATCAACTTTATCTGACTGGATAGGTCGCTGCGGTGTAGAACTGGAGCCTCTGGCCAATGCTTTAAAAGAGGTGGTGCTGCAACAGCGGGTGCTGCATGCAGATGAAACACCAGTCACCATCATGCGGATGGGTGATGATGAGAAAAAACCGAAGAAAGGTTATGTCTGGGCCTATGCAACAACCCAATATAATCCAATTCAAGCCGTGATTTATGACTTTCAGGATAGTCGTTCAGGCCAGCATGCTGAAGCGTTCCTGAAAGACTGGCAGGGCCATCTGGTCTGTGATGATTACAGTGGTTATAAAGCACGCTTTAAATCAGGCCAAGTTATTGAGGTGGGCTGCATGGCGCATGCGCGTCGTAAATTCCATGAACTGCATGTGACCAAGAAAAGTCAGGTCGCTGAACAGGCCTTAGTGCTGATTCAGAAACTGTATGCCATAGAAGCAGAACTCAGGAGAAAGACCGATGGTACAGCAGAACAGCGCCGCGAATACCGACAACAGCATAGTCAACCGGTGATGCAACAACTGTATGAATGGCTCAACCAGCATCAACTGACGGTGCCATCGAGTTCTCCAACCGCCAAGGCCATCAATTACACTCTGAAGCGTTGGCCAGCTTTAAGCCGCTATCTGGATGATGGCAATCTACCGATTTGCAATAATTGGGTGGAAAACCAGGTGCGGCCTTGGGCGTTGGGACGTAAGAACTGGTTATTTGCAGGTTCGCTGCGCAGTGGTCAGCGAGCGGCAAACATCATGACTTTAATCCAGTCAGCAAAGCTGAATGGGCTGGATCCGTATGCCTATTTAAGTGATGTGCTGAAAAGATTGCCGACCCATAAAGTGACCCAAATAGAAGAATTGCTACCACACCGCTGGAAATCCAACTCAAATTAAAAAATAGACATGGGGTTCAGCGGACGCTTACGAATGGGCTGGATCCGTATGCCTATTTAAGTGATGTGCTGAAAAGATTGCCGACCCATAAAGTGACCCAAATAGAAGAATTGCTACCACACCGCTGGAAATCCAACTCAAATTAAAAAATAGACATGGGGTTCAGCGGACGCTTACGGACAATACGCCAAGGCCAAAAGCCAAAACGTTGGCTGGCATTGTAGTTAATGACGACGTTACCACCGACTTGATGTGCACGTTCAGCAAAACGCGGATAGAGTTCAACCACACTGCCATAAGTGCCTTTAGCGACTTTGATGCGCTTTTTGATTTCAAATTGAGTTGAATCAGGTGTGCCTTTGATCGCGCAAACATGAAGTGCTGGCTGAGTTGTTGCTACTTCTGTTTGAGCCATAACTAGGCTTGATAGACCCATTAGACCAATTGTGAGTGTGAGTTTTTTAAGCATGAATTACCCCTTGATAAATTTTTGTTGAGTTATAAAGTTTTAAAATTATAAATAGATTAAAAAAAGACCGCTTACGCGGTCTTTTTTTTGGCTTAATTTAAAGATTAAGCAGATTGCTTAACAGCATCTAAAAGTTCGTTTTGGCGAGCTTTAAGTGCAGCTGGTAGGCGGTCACCAAGTTTGTCGAATAGTTCAGTATGGCTTTCAAGCTCTTTGATCCATTGATCTTTGTCTTGAGAAGTCACAAGGTCAAACTGTGCTTTAGTGAAGTCAGAACCTGTCCAGTTCAACTGTTCATAAGTTGGAACTAAACCAATTGGGGTTTCAACTGCATCAGCACGACCTTCACAACGGTCAATGATCCACTCAAGAACACGCATGTTTTGACCGAAACCAGGCCATACGAAGTTGCCTTCAGTATCACGACGGAACCAGTTCACGTTGTAGATGCCCGGAAGTTTGTTGCCCGCAGCTTTAGCTTTTACTGCTACTTCTTCACCAAGCTCTAACCAGTGAGAGAAGTAATCCGCCATGTTGTAACCCGCAAATGGAAGCATTGCGAATGGGTCACGACGAACAATACCTTGTTGGCCAACGGCCGCAGCAGTTGTTTCAGAGCCCATAGTTGCAGCTTTGTAAACACCATCTACCCAGTCAAATGCTTCTGAAATTAGAGGCACTGTGTCCGCACGGCGACCACCAAAGATGAACGCTGAAATTGGAACGCCTGCTGGATTTTCCCAGTCAGCATCGATAGAAGGGCATTGACCCGCTGAAACAGTGAAGCGCGCATTTGGATGAGCTGCTTTTTCTGCGCCAGTGTGAGGTTGACCTTTCCAGTTAGTCAGGTTAGCAGGTGCTTCTTTAGTTAGACCTTCCCACCATACTTCACCATTATCAGTTACAGCAACGTTGGTATAAATCACGTCTTTGTGAAGTGTAGCCATACAGTTCGGGTTGGTCTTGGTATTGGTACCAGGCGCTACACCGAAGAAACCTGCTTCTGGGTTGATTGCATATAAGCGACCGTCTTCACCTGGTTTGATCCAAGCAATATCGTCACCTACAGTTTCAATTTTCCAACCTTCGTAGCCTGCTGGTGGAATCAGCATCGCGAAGTTTGTTTTACCACAAGCAGAAGGGAATGCCGCTGCGATGTAGTGTTTTTCGCCTTGAGGGTTAGTCACACCAAGGATCAGCATGTGTTCTGCTAACCAACCTTGTTGACGACCCATAGAAGAAGCAATACGTAAAGCTAAGCATTTTTTACCTAACAATGCATTACCACCGTAACCAGAACCGTAAGACCAGATTTCACGTGTTTCTGGGTAATGCACGATGTATTTTTCAGGGTTGCAAGGCCATGCAACATCTTTTTCGCCATCAGCAAGCGGCGCACCAACAGTATGTACGCAAGGAATAAATTCACCGTCTGTACCAAGAACGTCATAAACAGCTTTACCCATGCGAGCCATTTTAGACATGCTAACTGCAACATAAGGAGAGTCAGTTAATTCGATACCAATATGCGCAATATGAGAACCTAATGGGCCCATAGAGAACGGTACTACATATAAAGTACGACCTGCCATTGAACCGTCAAACAAACCATTTAGGCGAGCACGCATTTCAGCAGGCTCTTCCCAATTGTTTGTTGCGCCAGCATCTTCTTGTTTTTCAGAGCAGATGTAAGTACGACCTTCAACACGAGCAACGTCAGAAGGATCAGAATTAGCAAGATAAGAACCAGGATGCGTTTCTTGGTTAAGCGCTTGCATTGTGCCGTTAGCGATCATCAAGTTGATATAACGTTGATATTCTTCTTCGCTGCCGTCACACCATTCAATTTTCGCTGGTTTTGTTAATTTTGCAATTTCTTCCACCCACGCAATAAGCTTAGGGTGACGAACGAATTCTGGTGCGTTCACTTGGGTCATGGTGAGGCCTATCTCAAATATGTACACGTTTGTACAAAGTACAATCTCAGCAATAAAATTTACTGCAGAGATGAAAAGATGAAAAAAAAGTGGCTGTATTAAAGCATAATTTGATAAAAAAAATAAGACCAAAGGCGTATCTAAATTATGAACAGTTCGATGGGGTTGCTTCATTTTAACTATTAAAAAACAATAGTTTGTTTTGATTTTTTGCTTTTATTTTGTGTATTTATTATATTTATGAGGATTATTCATTTAAGATATTAGTATTAAAATCATATGCTTGCATTTATTTTGTGATTGAGATTTATTATTGATTAAATAAATGGTAGTCATTTGAATTTTACATAACAAAACTGTTAAGTGTTGAATATTTGGACAAAAATAGAGCAGTTACTTCAATTTTAGGTGCAAAATGTCAGAACAACTCAAACCTTTATCACTTATTTATAATAAAAAATCAGGTTTTCATGCTGCAAATAAAGATGAAGTGTATGAACAGTTGGTAGCAGATTTGAGTACTGCGGGTTTTGAAATACAGTCATTTGAGTTAAGTGAGTGCATCAACTTTGATCAGATGATGCAAGATATTTTACTACGTCATCGTCAAGCGGAGAATGTAGGGGTCGTGGTTGCTGCAGGTGGTGACGGAACTTTAAATGCAGTTGCATCTAAATTGATGGGAACGGATATTCCTATGGGGATCTTGCCTCTAGGTACATTTAACTATGTTGCGCGAGTGTTGAATATTCCGTTGGATTTATTAGATGCGGCCAAAACAATTAGTGAAGGGCAGCCACGTTCTGTACATGTGGCACAGCTGAATCAACATATCTATTTGAACAATGCCAGTTTAGGGCTTTATCCTTTATTTATTCAAAAAAGAGAACAGTTTAATAAGCATTTTGGGCGCTTTCCATTGCATGCGTATACCTCAGCATTGGATGTTCTCATCCGCGACCGTAAAGAGTTAAAACTTGAAGTAGAAGTCGATGGACAGCGCTATCCAGTGAAAACGCCATTGATTTTCTTTGGCAATAATCAGCTTCAACTGGCTGAAATGAAACTACGTATTGCCGAGGCGGCGGAAGCAGGCAAAGTGGCGGGCGTGGTAGTAGCAAAAAGTGATAAGCGGACTTTGTTCAAGACCTTATGGCAGCTGATTAAAGGCAATTTAGATCAGGCTTCCGATGTCTATAGCTTTGCAGCAGATGAAGTGATTGTTCATTCAAAGCGTAATAAGCTTACGGTTGCGGTAGATGGTGAAATTGTCACGATGACACCACCGCTGAAAATTACAGTACGTAAACATGCGTTGAATATCATGGTTCCTGCATGATTTTACATTTGTCGGATTTACACTTTGGGACCGAACGCGAAGTCTGTTTGAAGGCCATTCGTCAGTTATGTGAGGAACATCCTTTTGAAGCAGTGGTGGTCAGTGGGGACTTGACGCAGCGTGCGCGGTTTATTCAGTTTTATGCTTGTCGGCAGTTTTTAGACAGTTTAAAGCTGCCGTATTTGGTGGTGCCGGGAAATCATGATATTCCGCTGTACCATGTATGGAATCGTTTTTTCAGCCCCTTTGCACGTTATCAACTATTTTTTGGGGGGATGGAAAATACCTTAGAAACTGAACATTTTTATGTCATTGGAGTGAATAGTATTCGTCGGCGTTACCACACGCGAGGGCATATTTCACTGAGCCAAATCCAAGAGATTGACCTGAAGTTGCAGCAAGCACCAGCGCACAAAATTAAACTGATCGCCGCGCATCAGCCTTTTTATACTCCGCCAGACCATAGTCATGGTGTGAAAGACTGTCCAATGCTTGGTCGTATTGCATTGGAGCAATGGAGCCAACATGGTTTAAATGGACTTTTACATGGGCATTTACACCACGCTGCCGTTTATGATTTGAATCAGATTTATCAACTTGGGGTATCGCATCCTGTGCTGGATATTCATGCGGGAACGGCAACGTCTTATCGTTTACATGCGGGCTTGCCCAATAGCTTGAATATTATTTTGCCGAATGCTGATGTACAACATTTGAGCTTTAACGCTGAAACAAATCACTTCGAGTTGATGCAGCAAAATACGTCAGATTGAATTGAGTGCCTAAACTTTGATGAGGTTTGCTTAAAAAGAGCGCAAAAATATAAAAATATTTTGTGTTTGCCCTTGAAGCGTTTTATTCCATCCCCACAAAAGTGTCATATCAAAATTTTGTTGATGACCTAGGAATAAGAAGTCATCTTCACATCGTAAACAACGGCATTTTAAAAATGTCTATGGAGCAAGAAATGAGCAAAATTCGTCCTTTACATGACAACGTTGTGATTCGCCGCGTAGAAAAGGAAACTAAAACTGCAGGTGGTTTAATTTTGAGTACTTCTGCTGCTGAACAGCCAGCTCAAGGTGAAATCATTGCAGTAGGCAATGGCAAAATTACAGACAATGGCGTTCGTGCTTTAGACGTAAAAGTGGGCGACAATGTACTGTTTGGTGCATATGCAGGCACTAAAGTTAAAGTTGAAGGCGAAGAACTTCTTGTGATGAAAGAGTCTGATATTTTAGCGGTTCTTGAAGGTTAATTCAGAACGTTCATTTGCTGTTTAAGCAATACAATTGATTAAAATTTAAGAATATTTGGAGTTTAGTATGTCAGCTAAAGACGTAAAATTTGGTGATTCAGCTCGTTCTAAAATGATTGCAGGCGTAAACGTGCTTGCAGATGCTGTAAAAGTAACTTTAGGTCCTAAAGGCCGTAACGTTGTGATCGACCGTTCTTTCGGTGCGCCGCACATCACTAAAGATGGTGTAACGGTTGCGAAAGAAATTTCTCTAAAAGACAAATTTGAGAACATGGGCGCTCAATTGGTTCGTGAAGTATCTTCTAAAACCAATGACATCGCTGGTGACGGTACAACAACTGCAACTGTACTAGCTCAAGCAATTTTAAATGAAGGCATCAAGTCTGTAACAGCGGGCATGAACCCAATGGACTTGAAACGCGGTATTGACCTGGCTGTTAAAGCATTGGTTGCTGAAATTAAAGCAACAGCAAAACCTGCTTCTGATACTAAAGCGATTGAACAAGTCGGTTCAATCTCTGCAAACTCTGACGAAACTGTAGGTAAACTCATTGCACAAGCAATGGAACGCGTAGGTAAAGAAGGCGTGATTACCGTTGAAGAAGGTTCAGGCTTTGAAGATGCTTTGGACGTTGTTGAAGGTATGCAGTTTGACCGTGGTTATATCAGCCCATACTTTGCAAACAAACAAGACACATTAACGGCTGAACTTGAAAATCCGTTCATCTTGCTTGTTGACAAAAAAATCAGCAACATCCGTGAATTAATTACTGTACTTGAAGCTGTTGCTAAAACTGGTAAACCACTTTTAATCATCGCTGAAGATGTTGAAGGTGAGGCTTTAGCTACACTTGTTGTTAACAACATGCGCGGAATTATCAAAGTATGTGCGGTTAAAGCGCCAGGTTTTGGTGACCGTCGTAAAGCAATGCTTCAAGATATCGCAATCTTGACTGGCGCGACTGTGATTTCTGAAGAAGTAGGCATGACTTTGGAACAAGCTTCTCTTCAAGACTTAGGTACTGCGCACAAAATCACTGTGTCTAAAGAGAACACTGTGATTGTTGACGGTGCTGGTGATGCAGCTCAAATTGCTGAACGTGTCACTCAAATTCGTGCGCAAATTGAAGAATCATCGTCTGAATACGACAAAGAAAAACTTCAAGAACGTGTTGCTAAATTGGCAGGCGGTGTAGCTGTAATCAAAATTGGTGCAGCGACTGAAGTTGAAATGAAAGAGAAGAAAGACCGTGTGGATGATGCGCTTCATGCAACACGTGCTGCTGTTGAAGAAGGTGTAGTTGCTGGTGGTGGTGTTGCACTGGTACGTGCTGCAGCTGCGCTTGACGGTGTAAATGGTGCGAATGACGACCAAAATGTTGGTATCAACATTTTACGTCGTGCGATTGAAGCGCCACTTCGTCAAATCGTTGCGAATGCGGGTGATGAGCCTTCAGTTGTGATCAATGCTGTGAAAAATGGCGAAGGTAACTTCGGTTATAATGCTGCAACTTCTGAGTATGGCGACATGCTAGAAATGGGTATTCTTGACCCTGCGAAAGTAACGCGTTCTGCACTTGAACATGCTGCATCTGTAGCAGGTTTAATGTTGACAACTGAATGTATGATTACTGACGTTCCAGAAGACAAGCCTGCAATGCCCGATATGGGCGGCATGGGCGGTATGGGCGGAATGATGTAAGCTGCCTATATTTTGATTAAACTACTGTAATTTAATATAATTAAAATTTTATTAAATAAACTTACTCACAGTGTTACTCACATTTGAGTTTGTTACAAAAAAGGTCACAAATTTTATTTGTGGCCTTTTTTTAATTTTATAGTCCTATGCTTAGTTTTCTTCAAGAAGTCATAGTATGGATTAAGAATTTGACTACTAGATGAGTGGATATGTTAAAAAATCAGGCACTTTTAGTCATAGAACAACATTTACGTCAATCTGGCGTAAGAATGGAATCTTCCTCATGAAGAATACAGGCAAGCACATAACTATTAAGCCAGTAATTTTTACGCCCATCTTTTATTGGTCTTTTCACACGACCGCTTTTAATTCGATCATATAGTTCTTTTTCAGAGATATTCATTCTCAAAGCAAATTCAGCTGTAGATACGCGCCTTTCTGTGTTTGTAAGATCTATGCATACACCCATATAAATCATCTCCTTTATTATCTGGTTTTAATAGATACACTCTTAAAATAAAGATTATCAAATCAATATAAAAAAAGACGAGAAAAGTTTAAAAAAACAAAAAAAAGGTTTATTTTTTAATTTATTATATCAGTAAAATAATCTTAAGTTTGTTTAGGTGGGTATTGATTAAATTAGAAATGGTTTTTTGTAAAGTGGTTTATTAAAAAATATTATTATAAAATAAGAGTGCTTAATTTATAGAAACGCACACGACTTAGCCGACCGATGGTGTCGGTCGGCTATTAACGTTTACTGCTTTTTTTCTGTTAATTTTTTAAAATTTACTCATCGTAAATTTTGAACGGATTATTTAATTTGAGTAAAATTGAGTTCTTTTTATTGTTAAATTTTCTTCCAGTTTCTGAAATATTAAATTCATTTATCTCTTCAGTGTTAAATGATTTTCTATCAAAATAATCATGTATTAAATGGAGTTTCATGATCTCAAATAATATCTCAAGTGGATCATCGTCAATATTATTTAATTTAAGTAGTGATAGTAATGTTCCGCCTATAAAAAACTTTTTATGATTCTCTCTATTTCTCTTTTTAGTGTTTTTCTGCTTTTCTAAAGCATCATCCGTGTCTAAGATGTTTTGATGGATTTTTATTTTTATATTGTCAGGTAGTTTTGACATATAATTGTCTAACATTTTTTCAGCTAAAAAATAATGTTTAAGCACTGGTGGAACAACTTCTTTGATATAGCTGTAATCTAAAATATCCCGTTCTATTTTTGTAATATGATGATCATCTTTTTCTAAGATAAGCGTAAGTGTTTCATTGTATTTGATTCTTCTATTTATATATTGATAGGTTTTCTTGAGCAAATATTTTTCTTTATCAATAAGTTCTCCTAATTTTTTTTGTTCGATTAATTGAATGACATCATAATGTGTTTTTTCGAAAGCGGGATTATTCATTGCAAAATATTCTATTGAATAAATGTGATCTTGTGTTGTTAATGCTGTACGACTCATCTTGATATTTTCTCACTAAAAAAATAAAAAATGTATATCACATGTCAATTTTAAAACTTGAGAAAAGTTTAAATATTCAAATAAAAGTTCTGCTTTTTTTCTGCTCTCTGTTAGTCCTGTTAATTTGGCTGTTAGTTCTTCTGTTAGTGATGAGAGATAAAAATCATTTTTTGCGAATGCAAAAAAAAGATTTTTATCTCGTCTCCGTGTTCATTTCAATTCGCTTTCAGCGAATCAAAATGAACCCTACGTCTCGCCCTGCGGAGCACTTTTAGTTTCTTAAGCTATTGTATTTAAATTATATTATTTATTGTGTATTGGAAAAAGCACTTGAAATGGCTAAAAAATATACAAACGTCTGTTACACGTTAAAAATTGGGGCTGTTACATGTTTTTTTGCTTAAAGTTTGTTCGGTGTTACACGTTAAAACGGGAGGTGTTACACGTTAAAACTGGGGGGTGTTACACGTTAAAAGTACGTATATTTATGATGCTGATATATTTTCTATAAAAAAATCGCATTATTTTTCATTTTCTACATCAAACGAATAAAATTTTTGAATAATTTTATATGCTCCATTTTCATTATTTGAAATTGGATTTGTATATGTATTATTTTGATTTACGTCATAATGTGAAAGAAATAAAAATTCAGCATAAAAATTTGCGTAGAGACAAATTTAGACATTCTTCAGAACTCGGTTATCACTACATTACGCGAACATTATATTTTTCAACGCATAAACAAGATATTGAAGAGCTTGAATATACAGCATCAGCCAATATGCCAATCTGGGCAGCTGATAGCCCCGAAGTATTTTGGAATGCAGCAGATCAATATGAAAGTATGAATGGTCGAACATCTACGCATATTACCGTTGCTCTGCCGAAAGAACTTGATTGTATGCAACGTATTGAATTGTCGAATCAACTTATAGATGAATTCTGCGGTCAATATCAGATGCCCTACAGCTTTGCCATTCATAATCATGTTTCAACCCTCGATGGGCGTTACGAACAACCGCATTTGCATTTATTATATTCAGAGCGAAGTATTTATGATGGTATTGAACGAACACCAGAACTGTATTTTCAAAGACACTGTCCAAAGAATCCTGAGAGAGGTGGTGCCAAGAAACTAACAGCAGATGTAATTGGACTCGGTCGTCATCAAATTAATCATTATCGAAAAATCACAGAAAATGTCATAAATAAATTTTTAAAAGAATATGCACCAGTTAAAGAAATTGAAATTTACGGTGTGAAACTACAGGTTGAAAATAAGGTCTCATGTTTATCGAATGAAGATTATAACCAAAAAAATGGGACAAATTTAAAAGATGTTCCGCAAATACCTCGCCATTATTTACATAGTAAAGATCCGGATATTCAAGAAAAAATTCAAATGGTTAGAAAAATAGTTAAAGAGATTCGAGAAGCGAATTTATATGAATTGCATCAAGCAGAGTATCAGTTTGAATTGTGCAAAAGAAATCAGTATCAATATGAAAATAACGATATTGCTCGGAAGCCTAAATCCAATGATTTAGACTTCTAATTTATTTTGATTGTCTGGCTGAGTCATAAGTAAGTTCAATCTGAATAAGTTGAACTTGCTCACTTGATTAAATACCTGTCGATTTGTAATTGCTCAAGTAGATGCCATTGATATCGCTCCTGACCACAAAAGGATTGTTTGATGTAGGCAATATGTCGAATCACGTGTTTCTGCTGTTTGAGTAAATTTTGGATGCGCTGATCTGCATAATGAATATCAACGCGCTGCTGCAACAGTGCTTGATAAAAATGACGATGATCAGGGTTCATATTTTTCAAAACTTCCTGTGGTGCAATAGGATAGAGTGGCTGACTCAATCCTTGTGCCGTCGTATGTTCAGAAATGACAATCTTCGACTGTACGGAACATTTCTCTTTTTTTAATGACTGCTCGTGTGTAATCGTCTGATCTTTGAGAGTGTGAAACGCCTGTTGAATTGACAGCGTTAGTGTATCAGCTTGAGTGTCTTTAACTGCATTTCTACTTCTTTCAGGCTTTGTAACAGTTGTATTTGTAGTTTGCATCAACGATTGCGGTTGAGCTTGAGTTTCAGTATTCGGCTGGATCAATTGTTTTAACTTTTTATAGTTAATTGAATAAAAGTTGGTTTGGAGCCATTTATTTTTTGAGAGCTTTTTAATCACTAAAATCTCTGCCTGTTTTAATTTAGCGACGATCCGTTTAATGGTTGAGACACTATAGATCCCGAGGGTTTGTTGCCATTGCTCATAGCTATGAAACCAATACTTTTTTCCTTTGTGGACTTGAGCATCACTTTTTTCTAAGCAGTAATGCAGCTTTTGTAAAAAAGTCGCGGCTGCGACGCCATACGCTTTTGCAAGCGTAGGCGAAGCAATTAAAGGGTAGTCCGAGGGAGCCAGCAGAATATGCTGATTATGCTTGGACATAACGTGCTCCCAAAAGACGCTCAGC
The DNA here is from genome assembly GCF_058599505.1 of Acinetobacter sp. CAU_H_29a_1. NCBI lineage: Bacteria > Pseudomonadati > Pseudomonadota > Gammaproteobacteria > Moraxellales > Moraxellaceae > Acinetobacter > Acinetobacter sp. CAU_H_29a_1. The sequence continues at coordinate 2,397,630 of NZ_CM178655.1, read as the reverse complement.
ACGTTCAATCAGGTTTTGACGTTGATGGGTTCGGAATGCCCAGAGCGATGGGGTATGATTATTTTGATTGAGTTTTGCGACTTCAGCGATTTGTTCATCATTCATCTGGCGCATGCATTGACGAATAATTTGGTGCGCATGTTCAAGCTCGGTCAGCATGGAGTCTGCAGTATCGAGTGCTTGATAAAGATGGGTTAAGCTTTGACGCTGGGGATTTGAAATGCTTTTGCCAAGTTCAACAATCAGTTGAGAGGCTTGTTTTTTAGATGTGCAAGTGTATGCACAATGAAATTTAGCGTTCATAGTCGTTTTCTCTGATAAGTTTTAAATACTTACCAACATCACTTTCCTACGGTGATGGTGGCAGCTCGACAGAAGTAGGAAATACCGTTCAGAGAGTACGGCCAGCACAAAGCTGTCCTGTCAAGCCGCCATAACGACTGCTAAAACAGTAGGCAAAAAAATAGCCGCTAAGCGACTTTTATTTACCGCTCTCTGATGATATCAGGTTTCCTACGCCTGAACACAGATTTTGCTGTGTCCTATAAGCTTATCTGCGTATCCATTGCACTGTCAACGCTGTATTTGATTATTTTTACAAAACGCAACATTTCATTAATTCATTGATTAAACTTTAGTTATTTTCGAAGTCTGACGGCTGGGTCTACCTATGATGAACAGGAAGGTATCGTTTGACGAAGTAGAGTTTTTCTTCAGATCCACTTAAAAAAGTGAATGTTTGGCGAAGATCTATTCAATCATTTTATTCATTTATTTTATTACAGAAGAGCAGTTCATTTTAGACCGATCCATAGCATCAAAATGAGCCCATCGATGGTTTTAATTTGAGCTTATGGTCGAAATCAACAACTTAACTGAATTTATTCAAGCCGATCATGTGAATTTTATCGTATCGCAAAATTGACTAAAGCGCTGGATAAATCTAATATGAGCTCGCTGGCCTACATTGCCAGTCGGTTTTAGCAGACCGTTGATCCAGCACAGAAAATAGCCTGTCTATTTTTTGTGGACCTTCTCGTCCCCCTTTTTTTCTATGGTAGGGCAGGAGGGGGACGTCTTTGACGTGCTGGTTCCTTGGATCCCAGTCTGCTAACCCTCTTTTGCTCTGCCACCATTATTTAGCAGTAATCGGCAGAGCTTCTTAAGATTCAAGGAGCTTCTCATGCTGTACCCATCTATTCTTTATTGTGCCTCCGCACCCGTTCAACCTTGTTGTTTCCTTCAACAGGGCATACAGCACTGATTTTAATTTTTAAGCTGTATTAAAAAACATTTTTACACGAACAATCTCTAAGGTGGATGGCTCAATCACGCCTATAAAAAATACTTATTTTTATATCCCCTTGTGATTGTCAATTGCATTGAACATGCGGGGAACAATGATGTCTGAATTCACTCAACCAAAAATCATTCCAATCGAAAATCGCCCACCAAAATCCAAAGTTTTTATAAAGTGCATCGTGGTGCCGATCGTCATTTTTTTAATTATGGCTAAAGTCTTTTCCTTTGGATGGTTTGGCTCTCTATTCTTTGGCATCTGGCTGTTGTGGTTTGTGATCACTTATTACTTCTATGAATATGGCAATACTTACTTTGCAGGCATGACGGAGCAACTGACCCGTCAAGGTGAACAGTTTAATTATCACAATCGTGGGGTCTGGATTAACAGTCAGCATAAAACCATTATTCTGTTTGATGAACCTGAACAGCGTTTAGTGAAATACCCATTTGACTATATTACCTCGGTTGGCCACTTCAACTTAGTTGAAGATAAAGTCTCTTATTCCAGCACAATCACCAGCAATCCGATGACGGGAACGCATATCCACCATCACGAACATCGCAGCCCAGTCAAAAGAGAATACCAAGTCAATATTGGAACACGCGACCCATTCAAACCGCATTACTGCCTTAAAGTGTTGTTTCCTTGGCGTAGCCCAAAAATGGCCAGTGAAATCCGCCAATTACTATCGGCTGATCATTACCAATAAAAACTAAGAATAAGAGGGGGGAATAAACGTATGAAACATTCAAAAATGGGGATACCATCGATTAGAACCAGCACCTTGATGCTGGCCATCAGTATGGCGATGGTCGGATGTGGTGGTGGTTCAAGTTCTGGTGGAGTAGAAGACTCAAATAATGGCAGCACTTCACCTCAACCCGTGACGTGTGCTGAAACAGAATATCTACAAGAAGGAATCTGTAAAAACAAGACAGCACAACGCTTTGAACCCTTAGAGATCCATCGCTTTCTCAAAGGTCAGGGCTATCAGTTAAATCTGAAGACGGATCAAGATCTGACCCTCAGTTTTAGCAGTCAGAGTCCAAGTATTTGTGACTTCGAACAAGGGGAGCTCAAAGCCTTAGATTTGGGCGAATGTAGTTTAAAACTGACACAGGCAGGAACCTCACAGCTTCTGCCTGTGAATAGCACAATGGTGGTGGATGTCATTGAGAATGATACAGAGGATCTTAAGGATCTGAATGCCTGTCAGGCAGGGAGGCCCAGTGAGGCGGAGCGTCAGCTGTTTATCAATACCTTGAATGAGATCCGTGCCTTACACCATCTGCCGAAAGTTCGCTATGACCAAGCCTATGAAGATCAGATGATGCAAGCCTCTATGTTACTGGCGGTGAATGAAAAGGCCTCACATTATCCGGATCGTACGTGGCGCTGCTTTAGTGATATTGGTTATCAAGGGACTTCGACATCGAACTTGAATTTTGTTCAAGCCTATCAGCCTTTAGCCAGCTACGGTGCAGATACCCATGTGATTAATTGGTTGATTGAAAAAAACTCGGTCAGCATTGGTCATCGACGTCATCTCTTAAGTCCCTTCCTGAGCAAAACTGCCTATGGCGAAGTCTCTAATACTGAGGCTAAAAGCGTAGCGACCATCTTAGGCGCTGCCATGAAAGTGGTCTATCCCTATGCATCGCAAACCCTAAGCACCACGATGCCGAAAGGGGTGATTGCCTATCCGTATCATGTGTATCCGAAGAAATTCTTTTCAAAAACTGAACCTTTATCCCTGTCGATATTAGTCAATCCACAGAATGCCTATGCCAATAATCAAGTCGATTTTTCACAGGCGAAGCTCACAGTGACGAGACGGGATAATCAGCAAGCTCAAACGATCAGCAACATCCAGTATGACAATATCAGCTATGGTTTATTGGCCAATAACCTGCAATTTCATTTTAGCGCAATGGAATACAACGTGATCTATGACGTTAATGTGCAGCATGTGATGGTAGATGGAAAAGCTGAAGACTATGCTTACTGGTTTAAAGTTGATGATCAGTCTGGTGAACAACGCTTATCAGGAGAACAACGCTCAGCAGGAGAACCATCCGATGACATTTAAGTTGAGATCATTTTTACTCGCCAGTGCTTCATTGTTGGCATTGCAGACTGTGGTGGCACAGCCTGTGACTTTAGAGCAGGGCTTAAACTGTTTGGATTGGGCCAAGCAAGAACAGTCTTTTAGCAATCAACTGGCCACGGGCGATTGGACGCATACAGTAGCATCTAAGCTAACAACGCTGCAACAACAATTTCAGCAGCAATACACCCAGCAAAAATCATCCGTTGTGGATGATCCAGACGATGAAAACTACTGTGAGGATTGTCCTGAAATCGAGGTCTATTTGCCCAACGATCAACGCAATCCGATTCAACGGATTGAGGCTTTGATGCAGGTCAGTGTGGCTGGGGCAAGTACTTTGATTTATCGCAATGATGACATGGCCCAAACCAAAGAAAAAATTGAAGCGGGTTTAAATATTCAGTTCAGTCACTATAGCGAACAGCAATATAAACGTTTCAAGCAGCAATGGGATCAAGCCTCAGCACATGACAATGAGAAACGAACGAAGACCCAGCAGGTCTTTCAACAGTATCCGCATTTAAAAGTGAACCGTACCGGGTTTGTCGGAGGCTTTTTTATTTAAGTTAGGCCACCTGACCTAACGGGTTAATCTTATCATAGTACATTGCTTCAAACTCAAAAGGCGATACATAACCCAGTGCACTGTGTACACGCTTTTTATTGAACCAATCTACCCAGTTTAGTGTCGCAAGTTGTACATCTGCTAAACCTTGCCAATCTGCTTTTAAATATTCAATCACCTCTGTTTTGTATAAGCCATTCACCGTTTCAGCCAGAGCATTATCGTATGAATCACCAGTTGTACCGACTGATGCTCGTAAATTTGCAGCTTCTAAACGATTGGTATAGCGAATAGAAAGATATTGAACACCTCTATCTGAATGATGAATCACATTCTTAGGCATACCTCGATCGTGCAATGCTTGCTCCAATGCATCGAGCACCATATCTGTATTCATCCGTGTAGATACTTTCCATCCAACAATTGCTCGTGAGAACACATCAATAACAAAGGCGGTATAGACCCAGCCTGAATGAGTTTGAATATACGTAAAGTCACCCACCCATAGTTGGTTTGGATGATCAGCATTAAAATTACGTTTCACTAAATCATCTGCCCGTTTTTGGTCATCTCGGTTACGAGTAGTTTGTTTATTCTTACCACGCCAAACACCTTGTATACCTAGCTTTTGCATCAATCGAGCAACTGTACAACGTGCAATAACATAACCCTCACGTTTCAATTTTTGCCAAACTTTACGTACACCATATCGACCTGAACTTTCTTTCCAAATAAGTTTGATTTGCTCTGCATGATGTAAATCATGCAGAGCACGTTTCGCTCGATGTTCTGGGTTATCAACGAGATCTAAAGCCCGATAATAGGTCGAAGCTGCAATCGGTAAAATTCTACAAATCGCTTCAACACCATATCGATCTTTATTGTTATGGATAAAATCCACCATTATTTGTGTGGGCGGTCGAGCTCCGCCTGGGCGAAAAAAGCGGCTGCTTTACGTAGAATCTCATTGGCGCGTTGCAGTTCTTTATTTTCGCGTTCGAGTTGTTTGATACGTTCTTGGTCTGAAAGCTGCTGTACTTTAACTGGATTTTGTTTATCTAAATATTTTTGATACCAAACACGTAGTGTTTCAGGAGTACAACCGATTTTAGGAGCAATAGCTGTGATTGCTGCCCAAGTAGAAGGATAATCTTTTTCAGATTCAATTAGTAATTGAACCGCTCTTTCTCTGATTTCAGGGGTATATTTTAATTTTGTCATCGGGATAGTCTCTCAGAATATTGACTCTCCGACAAACCTGGTACGGTTCAGGGCTTATGTCTTAGCCTATCAAGCTGGGCTTGTGCGGGCGCCAAAGAAAGCCTTGTGGGAAAACGTCTGGTGATGGACATCCCTGAGGTTCATTGTGCAGGTTTGTCCTTCTCGAAAAATGGCAAAGATGCGGCGATGTATGCAGAACTGGGGCAATGTCAGGATCCGATGCCGCTTAGAGTCAGATGGTTAGATGACAAGACCTTTATCTTAATTGAAAAAGTACGCCTCAATGAGACGTCTCCACCCCGTAGCTTCTTATACAAAGTCAAAAGCGTCAATCGGGATTATGTAGAGTTGACTCATATATCGACAGGGTGGCGAGACTCAAAAGACGATACGCTAGGTTATTATTTTAGATAACAAGATCGGAATAGTGATCAAGACAGGCCCTTACTGAGGCAGGGGCTTTTCAAACAAGAAATGAATGGTTAAATCAGTATTTATAGGAGTTCGATCATGAGGTGTAGTCCAGTGTTTTATCCAGCAAAATTTGAAAAAGAAGGACAAGCTTATAACGTCTCTTTTCGGGATATTCCAGAGGCAATGACTTGTGGTGATAATTTTGAGGATGCGCTACAGATGGCCAAAGATGCGCTGTTTACCAGTGTGGACTTTTATCGTGAAGAGGATCGGACTTTACCTCCACCGAGTGAATGCCAAGAAGGTGAGATCATGATTGCTTTGGATCTGGCACTGAAATAAATCTCAGATGCATCAAAAGTGAGGAGATCGAGATGGAAAGAAAAGAACATGAATATTTAGAGCAACACAAAGACTTAGAGCAAACGACAGATATTTTATGTGATGTTTGTATGGAATCCACTCAACTGAACTATGCTGTCCTGTCAGCCAATTGGGGCAGTGGGTCGAAGCATAATGGAGAACAGTATGAACTGCATTTATGTGAGGCGTGTTTCTTCGCTACTGTCGTAACGTTAAAAAGAGAGCATCGGGTGAAGCAGATGTTTAATGATGATTTTAATGAAGCTGCCTTAGAAAAATTTGGTCTGAAATAAGTATATCAAGATGACGGATTGTGCCTATAGACGACAATATTAAAAGACTTTTAGTAGAAGCTGAATTGAAAAACTTATCAGCAGGCTCTGTGTTTTCTATTCAAGATATCAGTGTTGCTCTTTCTAAGAAGCAGCTATTAAGCTTTTTATCTGCCTATCTGGATCAGGGGGAGGTCAGTCAGGTTATCCCTAATATTTACTATAAAGTTAAATTCTCAAATCTTTTTAATCCGCCGAGAGCCTTACCCCCAGATCTCTCCAAAGTGTTAGCCGCGATAACTCGATTAACCGGTGAGACGTTTCAATATGATGGAGGCTATTGTGCCAATCGTTTAGGTTTAAGTACTCAAGTGCCTCTATATCATGTCTTGCATACCAATGGCTGTTCAAGGCGATTCAAACTGGCTGGGGTAGATGTGGTACTGAATCACACGGATGATCAGCGACTGCTCCAATACCCTTTACAAAAAGTAGGTATGGCGATCTCTGCTTTGTACTATTTAGGACCAAATGTTGTGGATGATAAGATCATCAAAGCGATCAAAGATCAGTTATCACCTGAGGAGTATGCAAAGTTACTTTCAGCCGATTTACCGAAATGGATCAAAAGGTTGACGAGTGATTATGAAAATTGGACTGCTACCTGCATTAGGCTCTAAATCTCTTGCTTCAGTATTTAATGCTAAGAATGTTTTGAATTCCTCATATTTTTCCTGAGTCCAATAAACAAGACAGTATTTAGTAATTAATGGGTCTCAAATATTGTATACATTGATTTTAGTTATACTATCTTGCAGTAGTTTATTTCATACTACTTGATGATATTTTTACATACTAATTTTTAATTCACAGGGGTAAAGACGATGTACTATTTCGCAGAGGATCCCTTCTAGGTAATGTTACCTAGGAGGAACAATGAAAAAACTAAAACATCAATACAAGCAATCAATACAAAGTACTCGACACGATTATCTTTGGAAGGTTTACCCTAATGTCAGAAGTTCTATATTTAAGAAATTTAGTACTCAGCAAGAGCTTAGCTTTTATTTTTTGCATCGTATTGAATACAAAAGCTATTCGCTTAAAATTCGTGTAGCACGTGGTACAGGCTTACCTCATGTTTGGGATGATTTTCCGACTTGCGTTTATAAAGTTGCTAAAAGTTGGAAACATAATTCTAAGAGAGCACATCAATACTACAAAGAACATGAACAAAAATAAAAAATGGGAGCTGTTGATCAGCTCCCATTTTTGTTGTTTCGGCATAAGCCACTTAAGAAAATAGGGCTAAAATTCCCTCTTTGAAAAATCCGATTGAGTTTATCCTAGACAGTTTTAAGCAAATATCGGTAACTGTCAGATTAAGTCAGAACTAATACAATTTAATCCATCAACACCTTGCTCAGAATATCTTTTCCACCACTTACGTAAGAAGATTAGAGGTAATTCAGTGTAAACAAAAAATCTCTTTCAGGCTTCTTTTTTCACAACAAGTTTTTTTTTCTTCTTAAAATTCTAATAAATAGAGCAAAGCATTTTGTTGTATTAGCGTGCTTTGTATACGTAGATATATGATAGTCTCGTTATGCTATAAAAAGACCTCTAGAAAGAGGTCTAATTTCAAAATTAACCATTGACTATCTCCCCACCATTCACATGTATGACTTGCCCAGTAATATAGCTTGCATCGTCAGAGGCTAGGAATAAATATGCAGGAGCGACTTCACTTGGTTGGCCCATTCTACCCATTGGGGTATCTTTACCAAATTTTTCAACTGTTTCAGCATCAAAGCTACTTGGAATTAACGGTGTCCATATGGGACCCGGTGCCACACCATTTACTCGAATTCCTTTTTTCTGCTTCATTAAATGGTTAGAAAGACTACGCGTAAATGTTGTAATAGCACCTTTGGTACTTGCATAGTCAATTAACTCATCGTGACCTTGATAACTCGTAATACTTGTTGTATTGATAATACTGTCCTCTTCTTTCAAATGAGGAAGTACTGCTTGAGTCAGATAAAACATCGAGTAAATATTTGTTTTAAATGTTATTTCTAATTGTTCTATCGTTATATTTTGAAAGGGCTTTGTTGCACAAACCTATCTGTAAAGGGTTTTTCAGCGATATAATTTTCAAATGAAGAAGCCTACACACAAAATCTACCGCACAACCAATTGGCCCGCATATAACCGAGCACTCATGAGTCGCGGAAATATTGCCATTTGGTTTGATCCTGCTACGCAATGGTATGCGCCATCAAAAGGCAAACAAGGGCGAAATCAAACCTACTCCGACGCAGCCATCCAATGCTGCTTAATGATTAAATCCTTATTCCGTCTGTCTTTACGTATGGTCACTGGCTTTGTGCAAAGTCTGATTAAACTTTGCGGATTAAATTGGATAGCTCCAGATTACACCACGCTTTGTAGAAGACAAAAGCATATTGATATTGTAATCAGCTACCAAAAAAGTAGCGATGGGCTGCATCTACTCATGGACTCTACAGGCATGAAGTTTCTAGGTGAGGGCGAATGGAAACGCAAGAAACATGGACCTGAATATCGTCGCCAATGGCGTAAACTTCATATTGGTATAGATGCTAAAACCCTACAAATACGAGCAGTTCAGCTTACAACCAATAATGTCAGTGATTCACAGGTGCTTGGTGATTTACTTAATCAGATTCCACAAGATGAGCAGATTAACTCTGTTTATACCGATGGAGCTTATGACACCAAGCAATGCCGTCAGGTCATTGCAGATCGGCAAGGGCATGCGGTGATTCCACCTAGAAAAAATGCGAAACCATGGAAAGATACAAAGAGTAGCTCGCTAGAGCGAAATGAATTACTTCGAACAATTAAAAGTTTAGGCAGGACACTATGGAAAAAATGGTCAGGCTATCATCGGCGAAGTTTGGTTGAAACTAAGATGCATTGCATCAAATTATTAGGAGATAAACTCAGTGCAAGGAGTTTTGATAGCCAAGTGAATGAGATCCATGCACGTGTAGCAGTCCTTAACAGATTTACGGAATTAGGTCGACCACTTACCCAAGTTACGCCTTAAATTTGGCTCAATTAGGGGCGCTTTGCATTTCAAATCTTTGTGCAACAAAGCCTTTATAAAATGTATTCTGTTTACATCTATATCTGAAATTTATTTCACCTAACTGATATCAGAAGTAGCACAAATGGTTAGGCTGAACTCCATAGACTACAGTGGAGCGTTTCTATTAGGCAATACTTATGAAAAGTCACTATTACTATTGAGCATATAGTGTTTTGTAGTGTAGTAGATCAGTTCACTGTTTGGGGGAATGCAGGAGGTAAAAGTATGCAAGGGCTTATTAATCTACATGCTAAAGAAAAGGCTTTGTTTCTATCATGATCAAAACATTCATGCTGTGCATCCTGCTCTCAGCCTGAACAGCGGATTCGATTTTGATAAAGGTACATGTGACTGTCTTTGTGCAGTGTGTGAATTGGAATAGTCCATTTGTGAGGGCTGATTCGAATAATTCTTTTATGGAAAGTGGGGATGATTATCTTTTTTTTTGATCCCAAATGCTTTTCTCCATGCTAGTGGGCAGGTGCCATATTTTTCACGAAAATTTTTTCTAAATGACACAGTATTATTAAAACCTGAAAGCTCAGCTATCTTTTCGATAGACAAGTTTGTCGTTTCTAAGAGTTCACAACTTAATCTGATTCTTTCAGTATTCAGCCAATCGACTAAGGTCATACCTGTAGCTTTCTTAAAATGCCGTGTGAACGTCCTACGTGTCATATGTGTCCGTTCAGCTAGGCTTTCAATATTATGTTGTATAGCTAAATTCGTTCTTAAAAAATCAAGTAATAGGTTAATTTGTGCATCTTGACTCGATTCTGCTACTGGTTGTTCAATAAACTGAGCTTGTCCACCTTCACGGTGAGGCGGAATTACCATTACTCTAGAGACTTTATTCGCAATTTGTGCATTATAGATTTCACGTACCAAGTATAAACAGCAGTCTAATGCTGCACCTGTTCCAGCAGAGGTTACGATCCTTTGGTCTTCTACATACAAGGCATCATGATCAAGCTTAACCTGTGGAAATCGCACACAGAAATCTTGTTCAGCCATCCAGTGTGTAGCTGCTTTTTTATGGTCAAGTAAACCAGCATATGCCAATGCATAAGTTCCATAGCATAACCCTACAAGTCTAATTCCAGTCTGATATGCACAATTTAGGGCATCAATAAGTACTTGTTCAGGCTCGTGATTAAAATCATCCCACCCAGGAATAATAATAAAATCCGATTCTTTAATAAGTTCAATCCCGCCATCAGGCATAATCATCATTGATTGTTCTGTTTTTACAGGCTGACCATCTATAGAAAAAATTTTAAGGTCAAATAAGGGCTTATCTTCAATTTTGATATTGAAGATAATATAGGGGATAGAGAAGTGAAATGGATTTATATTGGGATAGACGAACAATCCAATCACTGGTATAGCCATTAAACCTACCTCTCTAAAATAATAAATATAGCATTTTGTCCCAATAGTTTCGATGATTGTCCTTCAGGACAATTTTTTTGTTTGATATTTTCTATCATGATCTAGGTATGACTAAATGATTGGATCTGGAACATGAATAAAATTGTAAGTAGTTCACTTATTACACTCTCTCTAGCAATGGCCTCAGTCCATTTATCTGCGAATGATAATGTGGTTCAGCGAGATACGTCTAAAGTTACGTATATACAAGAAATTCGCAATGCAACGATTAAAGTAACCTATGCTGATACGACTTTTTTAATTGACCCAATGTTTGCTAAAAAAGGATTCTATGAAGGTTTTCCTGATACTCATCGTAGCTATTTACGGAACCCATTAGTCGATTTGCCTATCAAGCCCGAAACGATTTTAGAAGGTGTAGATGCGGTAATCGTGACCCATACCCATCTAGATCATTGGGATGATGCAGCACAAGCGACTATTCCGAAAAACATGCCGTTGTTTGTACAGAATAAAGAAGACCAGAAAATCATTCAGTCACAAGGCTTCAAAGATGTTCGTGTATTAACTCAAGCGACCTTTGAAGGGATTAAGCTCACTAAAACTGGTGGTCAACACGGTACTGATGCCATGTACCGTATTCCTAAGCTTAAAGCTGGATTAGGTGAAGCAATGGGTGTGGTATTTGAAGCTGCTGGCCATGAAACTGTTTATGTGGCAGGAGATACCATCTGGCGTTCTGAAGTTGATCAAGCGATTCAAACATTTAAACCTGATGTGATTGTCTTGAATACAGGTAACGCCTTGGTTGATGGCTTTAAAGAATCCATTATTATGGGCAAAGAAGATACTTATCATGCAACTCAGAAAGCACCAAATGCTAAAGTGGTTGCTGTTCACATGGATGCAATTAACCACATGTCGGTAACACGTGCTGAGCTTGCAGATTACGTAAAGGACAAAGGAATCCAAGATAAGGTTTTAATTCCTATCGATGGTGAAACGCTTTCTTTCTAAAGTGACTTAAAGAAGTGGAAGCATTCCACTTCTTTAAAACATAAGTAGAACAAAACAAATATTAGTTAAGTAAAGGAATAGGTATGTCAAAATCAGCTTTATTAGTTATCGACTTACAAAATGAATATCTACCTACAGGTAAATTACCATTGGTAAATATTGAACAAGCTGCTGCTAATGCAGTGAAAGTAATTGCGAAAGCCCGTCAACTGGGTACTCAAGTGATTCATGTGCAACATATTGCTGATGCTGAATCTCCTATATTTGAACCTAGCTCAAATAGTATTGAATTTCAGGACACAGTTAAGCCGCAAGAAGATGAAGCTGTAATCATTAAAAATCACATCAATGCGTTCTTAAATACGAATCTCAAAGAAATTTTAGATAGCAATCAAGTGACTGAGTTAGTCGTGATTGGTGCTATGAGCCATATGTGTGTTGATGCTGCTGTTCGTGCTGCTTCTGATTTTGGTTACAAGGTAAAAGTTATTCATGATGCTTGTGCAACGCTAGACCAAGAATTTAATGGTATCAAAGTACCTGCTGGTCATGTACATGCAACATTAATGGCTGCTTTTGAATTTGCATATGCTCAAGTAATATCAACTGAAGATTATGTTAGCTAAAGACTAAGATTTTAATATTGTACTTTGTTTATAATGATATACGCTGAATTATCAGGAGACTTTCCCTTGGGAGATTCTAGGCAGCCAACTTATAAAAGTCTTCGGCCATTTGATTTGGTGTCTTAAAACCCAAACCCTTTTGAATTCTTCGATGATTATAAAATAACTCAATGTATTTTATAATATCTGCTTTGGCTTCTTCTCTGGTTTGATAGTTGTAATGATGCACTAACTCATTTTTCAGTATTCCCCAAAAGCTTTCAATCGGTGCATTATCGTAACAGTCTCCGCGCTTGCTCATTGAACCTTGAAAACCATATTGCTCAAGTATATTTCGATATTCATGGCTGCAATATTGACTTCCTCTGTCTGAATGCACAATCAGTTCTTTGGTTGGTTTTTGATTGTGAATAGCCATATTTAGCGCATTACAAACAAGCTGTGTTGTCATGCGCTCATTTAAGCTATAGCCAACCACTTGCTTCGTGTAAAGGTCTTTTACCGCTGCTAAGTACAGCCATCCTTCAACAGTCCATATGTACGTAATATCACTTGACCATGCTTGATTTGGTCTAGTCATTGAGAATTGTTGCTCCAGCAGGTTTTCATAGATCGCTCGATTATGGTCACTATTCGTAGTCCTTTTAAAACGCTTGTGTCGCTTACAATACAGGTGGTTCAGCGCTTTTATCTGACGTACAGCGTACATACTCATTTTTATACCTTGAGCTTGTAAGTATTTGGTTAATCGAATATAACCATAGCTCTGCCTGGTCTCCTCATGGGCTATTTTCACCAATATCGTCTGTTGATTTCGTTGAATCGTTCTTTTGCTCACGCCTCTCTTGAGCCAATCATAAAAACATGAAACTGAAACATGAAGTAATCGAGCCATTAAGGTAATTGGAAAAGAATATCTTTTTTGTTTCATATAGGCGTACCTTACTGACTTTCTTTGGCAAAGTACGCTGCTGCCTTTTTTAAAAATTCACGTTCCATTTCAGCTATTTTGAGCTGTTGTTTGAGTTTTTTATTTTCTTCGAGTAGAGCGTTTAGATCAGGTGAATACTGTTTTGTACCTGCTAAAGTTCCAGCCTTTGCTTTGGTATTCCAATTTGAAAGAGTTTGCATTGAAATGCTAAGTTGTCTGGCTGTTTCCGAGACATTGCCTTGATTGGCTTCAATTAATTTGATGGCTTCAGCTTTAAATTCTGTGGTGTAAGTCTTGTGTTTCTTGCTCATGGTAAACTCCTGATGAGTGTGTTTAGTTTACCAAGTTAAAACCTCCTGTTTTTTCAGCACACATCAATAATTTTTATTGTAATAATCAATATCCTATATCAAACCATGATAGAGTTAAGCGCTCTATCATTGTTTTTTATTACTTTGACTCACCTAAAACAAGTTGCCTAACTTTAACTGCTTTCTCGAAGTGATCTAATTTGTGTTTCATAATCCACCAGTGAGCAGCCTCCATTAATAGTTCTGGATTATCATTTTTATTCTTGAAGAAAGCATAAAAGGATAGACCGACATTTTCTCCTTTTTTCTCAATTTTCTCGTTGCACCCACGAATAAAAATTTCTTTTAATTCATCTCTCATTTTTGACCTACTTCAATTGTTCAATTTCTCTAAAACCCGTATTCCTGCCGATTGTTTTAGTTTACTGTTCCCAACACTGGAATCATTCTAGGTCCAGCCTGTCTAGCCTTACCAATAATCTCAACCAGCTCATCATAAGTCAGCTCAAACTTATCCTCACTGTCAAAGACATAGACCATATTCTTGTCTTTGAATTCTTCAGGAGTAGGCGGCACGAACCGCTTAGGAATTAAAATCTGTGCCAATTGTTCATTTGAAAGTTTAAATAAATGCATAGTCTTATCTCACTCTAAAGAGTTCATTCCATTCGGTTAAATAGTTTGGGGATTTGCGTTCTTGATTCATTTGCCAGTGTTCTTCTTTTCGCCCACACAAGCCCAACGACAGCGTGTTCTTGCCATACTTGTGGGTGATGTGATCTAAGGTGTCGGAGAGCTTGGCTCGCTTAATCTGTAGAGAATAATCGGTAAATAGGTCAGGGGAGAATTTGGTTTTAGGTATGATCTCCATCAGGATGATGCCTGCCTTTTTATACTTAAATCCGGGTTTGAATATTTCATCAATGGCCTGCATTGCTATGCGGGTAATCTCTAATACATCATCGCTGTGTTCATGTAGCTGCATAATCACGTAAGGTGTGTATTTTGCACATTTATCAAAGCGACCAGTTTGAATAAACACCCCAATCATTTTGCATAGGGACATATCATCCCGAAGCCTTGAGACAGCTCTTTGCACATATAAACGCACTGAGGATTTGATATTTTCAATGTCGTAAATCGGTTGGCCATAAGATTGGCTACTGATGATTTGCTTTTTAGCAGGCGCATCACTCTCTAGATCGATGCATGAGATCCCATTCAACTCGCGTACAGTCTTTTCCATAACAATACTGAACTGCTTTTTAATCTCTGCTGGATGCGCTTGAACTAAATCCAAAACGGTACGGATATTCATTGTATTGAGCTTTTTACTGTTCTGGCGACCAACTCCCCAAACCTCGCCAACATCGATCTGTGCAAGCATGGCTTCAGTTGAGCAGGGATCCATATCGACCAGATTGCACACTCCATTAAAGAACTTATTCTTCTTGGCTAGATGATTGGCAATTTTGGCTTCAGTCTTTGAACGTCCAATGCCCACACAGCAGGGTAAAGTGAGCCACTGCCAAGCAGTCTTGCGAATGTCTTGGGCATAGTCGGTTAAATCAAATAAGTGCTCATAGCTGGTGAGATCCAAGAAGCATTCATCAACTGAATAAATCTCTTGCTCTCCTGGTGCAACATACATCCCCAGTAAAGTCATAAAACGACGAGACATGGCCCCATATAGGGCAAAGTTGCTGGAGAACACCTGAACATCATGCTTCTTGATGATGTCTTGAATCTGGAATACCGGCACACCCATTTTAATACCAATGTCTTTGGCTTCTTGGGAGCGCGCCACGGCACAACCATCATTACTCGAGAGAACAATGACCGGACGATTATTAAGGGACGGATTAAAAATACGCTCACAACTGACGTAGCAGTTATTCACGTCCACTAACGCGAATATACGATTTTCAGCTTTCATTTTTTATACTTCTTATTTGCTGGTCGAGCGTCTATAAAATTGCTTGAGGTTGAAAGTCACAACCCCTTGGATAGAGATAGACTGGCTGTCTTTAGGAATAATATGCTCGTAAGCTGGATTTTCAGCTCTCAGCCAAATAGGGGGAAGTTCATAGTCTTCATCCCCAAACATTTCTTTGATTTCTTGTTTTGACATCTTAGCGGTCATCATTAACCGCTTAAGTGTTATTTCACGCTCATCGATGAGGGCTAAAACGATATCTCTATGCTGTGCTGTAATGCTCTTATCGACCAAGAAAGGGTCATCGATTTCAAAACCAGCGTAAAGCATAGACTCACTATCAACCCGTCCCATAAAAGTGGATATGGGGTTGAAGATAAGAAAGTCATTTAAGTCGATCGACTTATCGATATGGTCTTTGGTACCAAAAGCAGGACCAGCTGAAAAACGTTCCAGTGCAGACGGAATTTCGAGGCGGGTTTTGACTGAAATTTCTTTAAGATCAAACTTAGAGCCTAGCTCATGCTTTTTTTGTATTTTTTCAAAGACAGCATTGACTGTAGGACTAGGAGCACCATCGGGACCCATGAGTGTTTGAAGGAATGACCAGACGTCATCCGAGAAATAGATCGGTAGTTTCTTTGACATGTTTGACTCCTACGCTACGAGGCGTGTTTGGAACTGAACTCTTTTTTTAGAATAGTCTGCGCTGAATTAAATTTCAAATTTAAAAGCTGTGGATAATCAAGGCACCTTCAAATTAAATTAGGTTGAGCACCATTTTCGGATAAGTGGGATTTAGGGAAGGTGATGTACTCATCCTGCATTTCAAAGAAGAACTCATGCGCCTCTTTAAAGCTGCAATTCAGCCATTCTTCGCGGTATTCGTCAGGGATTACGATGATCGAGCGCTTCTCATCTTTAGGTTTATGGAATTGCTTCATAAAGGGGTGTTTATCGGCATTGATGGTGAGCATGCTCATTGATCGGATTTGCTCCCCATCGATGACAGCATTCTCGTATATGGCCGCCACAGTAAAGGGCATGCCATCCTCACGTGCAATCCCATACCAGTGAGATTTCCCGTCAATGTATTTAGGCTCAAAGATGGTTTCGACAGGGATTAAACCAAATTGAGACTTATGCCAAGCCTCCCTAAAACTGGGTTTTTCAGCGACCGTTTCAGTCCGGGCATTGTATGTGTACTTGCCGAAATTCTTTTCCTTGGCCCACTTAGGAATCATTCCAAAATTAACCGATCGCCATTCGATCTTGCCGTCATTGGAAAAGATCAAAGGAGAGGGATAGTTAGGAAATATGTCTTCAGGAAATTGCAATTGATCAGGTTCAGGGAGATCTATCAGGAATGCACGATTCTTTCTTATCGCTTCGAAGTTTGCGCACATAGACTTATCCCTGTTTATTCTTCATGATCATCGCTCAAATAGTAACCCAACTAAGAATAAAATGATTTCAAAACAATTTAGTATCGTCAACGCAGTGCTCACATAAGAATTTGCAGTATTAAACCTAAAAACAGTGAGTTTTACATATCTATAATTGATACTCAGCTCTACAAGTCATATTTATTTATATAAGCTATACTGGTGATGGAATCGCTATGACTAATAAACAAACGCAAGAGTCCAATCCTCAAAAAGAATCAAACGATGACAAGGGTGATCAGAAAACCTATCAGAATCCGGATCCCCAAAAAAAACCTAATGAAGAGCCCGAGAACCCGCTTAAAGAGCAGAAGTAGATCAAAAAGCCCTCGTCGAGGGCTTTTTGAAATCAAATGCTTACACTACTTTTAATCTCAAATAAATTCATGCTGGAATAGCTGCGACAACTTTTTCTCTATCCCACAAACGGTGATTTTGAATAGCTTGTTTGAATTGATCTTGGATCTCTTTAAAATTTTGAGTAGAGAATAGAGCTGCATCCTTAGTGAGCTGAAACTCATCTATTAAAGCGCATTTATCACCGAGGAAAACAATAGGTTTGAGATGCTTATATGTCTCTAATACATAATGTTTAGAAACTCCATCAGCCTTAAATACTTCTAAATTATTCCCATCAACCACGATTACGGCATCATAAGTCACTGAAGGCTCGCCATTTTGTCTCCCATCTACTGGTATTTCATTGCCATCACAAGATTTAACTGGGGCTGCGTTCGGTGCTAAAGTTTCCACAATAGCTTTTTCTGCTTCAGCCCATATTTTAATATCATCTATTGATGATGCATTTACACCGTCATGAACGAGCAAGGCAATTTTTCGCTGTTTAATATCAGATGCAGGAAAAGATGAGGTACTTAATCTCTTCGAAGATGCAATTGCGGGCTGGTGCAGACTATCTTGCTGTTTAGGGGGAGTTTTAATACCTAACTCTTTCGCAACATATTCAGCTAAGTCCAAGTCAATATTAGCTAAGACAGCGTAAACTACACGTCTGCGGATATCTTCCGATTTAACCTTAGATAATTCAAAAGAATATGCATCCTTAATATGCTGTTGTTCATATTTTTCCAAACTATGATAGTGCATTGTGGCTTGCGAGAAATGATCAGCGAAACTTTCTGGTCGAACTCTTAGTTTGCTGCCTTGTACTTCTTCAGGATGTGTCTTGAAGGCACCACCGTCATTAGGTGATTCTCTTGGCCAATTTTCATCAACAGAATTAGGTTCATAATTTGCCTTTCCTTTATAAACTTCGTGATTAGCATAACCACCTCGTCTATTCGTATGAAAAGGACAAACGGGTTTGTTAATTGGAATTTGATTAAAATTTACCGTACCTAGTCTGTGTAAGTGAGTATCCGTATAGCTAAATAGCCGTCCCTGTAAAAGGGGATCGTTACTAAAATCTATACCTGAGACAATATTTGCAGGACTAAAAGCAACTTGTTCTGTTTCTGCGAAAAAATCATCTGTATTTTTGTTTAAAACAAATTTACCTAGTGGAGTGACAGGTACAAGTTCTTCTGGGATTAATTTTGTAGCATCTAAGACATCAAAGTCCCATTGTTTTGCATCTTCTTCAGAGAAAATTTGTGCGCCTAATTCCCATTCCGGGTAATTGCCACGCTCAATAGCATCCCACAGATCACGTCTGTGAAAATCGGGATCTTTGCCATTAATTTTTAAGGCTTCATCCCAGACGACTTGAGCTACCCCTTGCTTTGGAGTCCAATGGAATTTCACTAAGAATGCTTCATTATTCTTATTAATCAATCTAAATGTATGAACACCAAAACCTTGTATAGAGCGTAGATTTCTTGGAATTGCTCTATCAGACATTATCCAAGTAGTCATATGTGATGCTTCGGTGTTTAAAGAAATAAAATCCCAGAAAGTATCATGGGCAGATTGACCAGTTGGAACTTCATTGGCATCTTCTGGTTTTACTGCATGAACAAAGTCCGGAAATTTAATAGCATCCTGAATGAAGAAGACAGGGATATTATTCCCCACCAAATCATAATTTCCTTCTTCAGTATAAAATTTTATAGAAAAACCTCGTACATCTCGAACGACATCAGCCGAACCTCGCCCACCTTGAACTGTAGAAATACGGACAAAGATAGGAGTTCGATTATTTGTGTCCGTTAGGAACTTAGCTTTAGTCCATTTTTCATTACCGGTATAAGCTTGAAAGTAACCATGAGCACCGACCCCTCGAGCATGTACAACACGTTCTGGAATACGCTCACGATCAAAATGAATAAGTTTATCCCTTAGAAGAAAGTCCTCGAGAAGAGTAGGGCCTTTCTCATTAATTTTTAGACTATTTTGATTATCAGCTACGGGAACACCTAAAGAAGTGGTAAGAGTTTTACCTATAGGATCCACGTATGCTTCCTCAGAAAGCTGGTCGATTTTTGGTGTATTTGGTTCTTTCATATCACATTCTCTTATACATTTGCTTTATAACGTTTTATGAAAATAAGTATTTATTTTCACGTAAGTTAATGGCTTATTTGTTGACGGATATTTTGTGCTTATACAATTTAATAGGTTATCTACAATCGAATATGAGTTACTTGCAAGAAAACTCTTTTTTGGATCAAAGATACCCATATAAACTTTAAGTATTTATGCTTTGAGTAAGGTAAAGAAATGTGTATTTTTTGTTCGCTTAAACTATTCATTTTAAATAATATTGAAATAATCTAAGTCAAAACAAAAGCTTATTAATTTTGATATTCCTCGCAATACAAACAGGATTTAGCCCATTTTGTATTTTGACAGCGAGGGTATTCTTCATTTAAATGATTTAAACGTTGGGTTTGACCACACAACATACAAGAATAAAAGTGATCGACATTATGATGATCTGCGATTTGGTATTCATCGGGAAACAGAGGAAGGCCCCATTTTATATTTTCTTTAGAATATGGGATCACGCTTAGGCAGCCATCAGTCTCAAGCAGTGCTATTTTAACTTGTCCGAGATGCTCTATTTTTTTTTGGCGCATTTCAGCAAAGAATTCATCGTATGAATACTTTTCTTGCTTAATATCTTCAACAATCAGTAAACCATTTTTGACGATGTATATAGGTCGACCTTCCAATACGGTCTCAATAGCATCGGATTTCATCATTAAATAAGTTGTTAAGCGATATAAAGCCATAATTACTGCAAAAACGATGACAGCATGTATGATCGGAACTTCTTCATAGAACATAGCATCGCCAGCAGCAGATCCTAAACTAAGAATAATTGCGATTTCAAAGATGGAAAGTTGCCTAACACCACGTTTACCAGAAAATCTTAAAACTAAGATAATCAGGAAGTACATCAAGACACTACGAAGTACAATTTCTGCTGCAAAAGTAAATGTAGTATCAGCTAATAGTATTTTTATAAAGTCCATTTTACACCTATTTAATTATTATTTAGATGTGCTGATAATGAGCCTAAAAGGCTCATTATCATTATATTGGCTTACATTTTGTCCCATGCATCTTTAATCGCATGTTTGGCTTGTTCCCACTTTAAGCGTGATTCAGCCTTTAGTTCTTCCCATTTTACTTTTAGATCACTTTCTGAATCCTCAAATCGTGCATCAGTACCACGCTCATTTCGGGCATGCTGACCTAATTCATAGGCTGAACGAAGATCACGGTCATAATCTACATCAGGAAGTTCTCGTTGGATATCGCCGTAATATGGGCGGTTTGAATAATCTGTACGCCAATCATGCTTGATTGGGTTTTCGTCTTGATGGTCATTGATAGTCATAATGAACTCCAATTCTATCCAACTAAGAATTCAAAAAAAATTCATAGTTGGATTTAATTAATGAATGAGTTTAAGAATTTAATAATATTATTCAACATGAAAAACTATTATTTCTGTTGAGCGTGTTGGTCATTTTTCTGGTTTTGGTTCGGTTGTTTTTGCTGATTCGGATTTTTTTGTGGTTGGTCTGGTTGCTGTTGCTGTTGTTGCTGATCTGGCTTTTTTTGCGTTTGATTTGGCTGCTGCTGTTGCTGATTTTTCTGCTGTTGATTTTGATTAGTCATTTTACTGAACCTCATAAGATTAGAATTAATCTACATTAATTAATCAGTAGATTTATTATTAATATCATAATTTGTGTTTTAAAAAACATCAGAGGTGTTACATTTTAATTTTTGAGTTAAATTGTGTTTGTTTTAAAGGTTTAGGTGTTGATAATAAATGGAAATATATATTTTGTTTTTTACAAAAGGCTAACAATGTTAAATTTTATTCTTAATTCAGATTTATATCTTGGCGAATTCAAACATGAGGTGCGACAGTTTCAAAAGCCTTATGATAATCAACAAGCTGAGCAAACTTCTCTAATGGTGTAAGCCAATCTAACGCTTTTCTAGGACGAGTATTCAGTGACATGGCAACTTGATTTAAATAATGCTGATCTGCCTGATTTAAATCAATCCCTTTAGGTAAATATTGCCTAATTAAACCATTCATATTTTCGCATGTGCCTTTTTGCCAGGGTGAATGTGGGTCACAGAAATATACATCTATGCCTAAATCTTCTTCGAGTTTTTTATGTTCTGACATCTCACGTCCACGGTCATAGGTCAACGTTTTACGCAGTTCTGCAGGTAAATATTTCAGAGCTTCAGTTAAAGCCTTGCGCACGGATTCTGCCTTTGCATCAGGTAATGTTGCCAAGATACAGAGCCGTGTATTTCGTTCAATAAGTGTTGCTATCGAACTTTTATTGTCTTTACCTTTAATTAAATCAGCTTCCCAATGACCCGGTATTTTTCTTTCTTGAACTTCGGCTGGGCGCTCATGAATAGTTTTAATATCCTGTAATATAGAATCTTTTTTAGGTTCACCGTTAGCTTTTCGCTTTTTATTTTCATGACGCAGACAGGATAATAAGTCTTTTTTCAACTCACCCTTTGGTAATGCTCGTATAGTTGAGTAAATCGTTGTATGGCTTACATTCATTGTTTGATCCAAATCAGGAAATGTCTTTAAACGCTTTGCTATTTGCTGAGGAGACCATAAACAACGGATCGCTTCAACAATAAATTTCCAAAGGATTGAATCGATTTTGAGTTTTCTATGACCACGTCTACGTCTAGCGAAGGTGTGATCAGAAGCATATCGGGCTTGATAAACGTCATTGATGCTATTTCTTTTAAGTTCACGATAGATCGTACTAGGATGTCTTTTAATAAGTTCAGCAAATTTTCTGGCTGAAAAGCCTTCTTTTCTTGACTCAAGCATTAATGCAGTACGATCTTCAAAGTTAAGATGATGGTATGACAATTTTATATACTCCATAAACCCTTTAAATTAATTAGGTGGTTTATGTCGCACTTCAAGTTTTACTCTGCCCTTTTTGATTGGATTTGTGTTTGTAATTTATTGATTTTTTTGAATTTGAAAAAATAAAAATCTGTGTTGGATCAATGAAATAACGAAAGGAATAATAACGGTGCTTGTACTTTCAATAAATAAAGTTAAAAATTTTATAAATTAGATATAATGCTTTTTACTAATTTTAAACACCATAATTTTTTTAATTCCAGTGAGTGTGATTTATATCACAGATTGTGAAATGTTTCTTTATTTCAAATATTATAATTATTTACTTAAATTTTTGTATTTTAAAATAAATAAACTAAAGGATTACATTTGTTAACGTTTCTTTTCAAAGTTGTTAATTAATTAAGTGCAAGTGTCAATTATGTTGGTATAAGTTATTTACCGCGAGAGAATTATAATGCCTACTGCAGTAAAAGAGAGAATTTTAAATTTAATAACCGATGCCCATCAGAAATATTTTGAAATAACACAATTTTTCTTAGATCCATCAGTGTCGCGTTCTGCAAAAGAGTTGAAAGCTTTTCATTTCCTAGAAAACGAAATACTTCATTTGGATAGTGATTTCTCTGATTTTCCTACTAATGTTGATCAATTGGCAGTCTGGATGCAGAAACAAAATAAAACACAATGCTTGCATTACAAAGAGTACTTAGAAAGGCGTGAAAATGGGAGTGCAAGGGAGTTTTTTGGAACTACAAGTAAAGCTTATGAGTTTTTATACAAAGTAGCACCGACCAAACGTGTAGACGGGGCTTGGCTTTATAGCTTTACACAGTACTGGAATGATCCAGCTTTTAGAGACTTTATACAGATATATGTTGAGGAGTTGGGGTTAGGTTCCAGTCAAAGTAACCATGTAAAACTTTTCAATAAATTACTTCTATCACTTGGTCTTCATCAATTTTCAATGAATTTGCCTGATGAATATTATCACCAGTCAGCAATACAATTAGCTTTAGCTTATGCTCCATCAGATTTTATACCCGAGATTGCAGGTTTTAATTTTGGATACGAACAACTACCACTTCATTTACTGATTACAAATTATGAACTTAAAGAGTTAGGTATTGATTCCAAATATTTTAACCTACACATTACAATTGATAACTTTGATAATGGGCATGCTCAATTAGCTACAAATGCGATTAAATGTTTAGCCAAACGCTACCCAAATCAATCCGAATTTATTCGTAAATTAAAGATAGGCTTTTTATTGAATAATCGGGGAGTTAGCTCAGTTCAAATAATAAAGAACCTAAATACTGAGCGAGTGGTTCTGGAAATTTTCAAGAGCAAAGCTTTGGTTGGAAAGCACATGCATAATGAGAAATGCAAGTTTAATAATAAGTCTGTAAATTCATGGCTATCAGAAGAAGATCAGGTTGAGGAATTCATTAGTGAGCTAATAAAAATAGGATGGATTAAGCTTAACGAAGATCCAGAACATAGCCGATTTTGGAAGCTGATCAATGAAGAAGATGGGAAAATGTTTGGAGTTTTCTCTGCTGCAGAAAAAACTTTTATTTATGATTGGATTGCTGGTGCTAATTTAAGTAGACGCATTAATCCAGTAAATTCAGAATATATAAAAAACTTTATAGAACTAAATGATTTTAGTTATTTGTCAGAAAAAGAATTATCGCTGTTACAGCAGCAAATTCAGATATCTACAAATACTGGGCATAAAATTAGCAAATTGATGCCATATTTAGCTCCACATCAACATCACCAAGAGATTGGTTTATGGGCTACGCAAAAAGTAGTTGAGTATATTTTCCCATTCTTAGGCAGTAATTTTAAATAAGAGTAGGCTAACTTATTAATTTATACAGAATAGATGTAGTCTATGACAAATAGATTGCATCTAGCTATTTTTTACAAGTATGAAATGAAATACCTATGACTCAAACGGACATTGCGAAGGATTAGGGCTTTTTTGAAATTACTTACAAAGAAATAAAGAGTACGATCAAAGTCTAGCCGTACTCTTTATTTTACGATAATTTAAATAGCTTGCCATTGTTGCTTAACTTCTTCTGAATTTTTAATCAGAACTACTTTGTCATCTTTGACCTCACCAATCCATGCCGTTGGGATCAGATGATGCTGATCATTTTCATCACGCGTCAGTTTGAGTTGGCTATCACCTTCGAGATGATCAACTGTTCCGACTTTGGTACCACAAGAAGCAATTACATCTGAATGTTTTTTAATATCTTGAATATTTAAAGTACTCATTTCTTAAACCTCTTTTATAAACATTACAACACAGAAGCCTTTAAGCTACTGCTTATTTCATCATAATTGTTGGATTTTAAATAATCCTTACATGATGATTTTATAGATTCACATAAACCTACTATTTAGTTAACAATGAAACAAAAAGAAATAAATAGTTAAATAATTACGAATAATTATCTTTTCATTACAATTTATCTATTTAACTAAACAGATTATTTCAATTATTATTTAAATAAACTCATTTGAATTAAAATTTTAAGAATGAATAGAAAAATATTTATAAAAGGCTCAACTTTAGACATATTAAATCGCTTTGAGCAGTATTCAGCTGAAGAAAAGCTAAGTCAACGTCCGATTGTGTTGAAACAGTTGATTCATTCTGTTGGACGATTGCCTGAACCTGCTTCGGGACAAACCTATCAACGCTGGCAAATTTTTGCCCAGATAGCTGGCTTTGACCTAAGTTTAGGAAAGCTTTTTGAGTCCCATTTTGATGCTTTAAGTATTTTGCATGAACTCGGTTATCAACATGAAATCAATGAGGAGACATGGGCTGTTTGGGCTGCCGATGGTGGACCCGTGCCGTTACAGGTCGAAAATGGGCTTTGTCATGGAATTAAGCCGTGGTGTTCAGGCGCTGAATTTATTCATAAAGCATTAATCAGTTTTAAAGATCAACAGGGGCAATATCAGCTCTGCATTATTGACCTCAACCAATCATTGATCACCATTGATCTGGCTCACTGGCAAGCTATAGGCATGAAGGGAACACAGACCGCAAGAGTCAATTTTCAGGGGATAGCAGTCAAACTCATTGGTCATCCCAATGACTACCTTGATCGGGTTGGTTTTTGGCATGGTGCTGCGGGTGTTGCAGCTTGCTGGTACGGTGCCGCGGTACGGTTAGTGGATGAGCTACAACAAAGTTGCCTTAAAACCCCTAATCCTTTTAAGAAAATGTATTTAGGGCGGTTGGTAACTCGACTTGCTGTAACCCGACAATATTTCCAATATATCGCGCAACTGATTGATAGCCAACCCAAGCTTAGCCATGAACGGGATGTACGGATCTTGCGTGCGCAGGCAGAACAAAGCTGTTTGGAGGTTATTGAAGGGGTAGGAAAAGCGCTTGGAGCACGGCCTTTTTGTGAACAAGCAACTTTTGCCAGCCTAATGGCTGATTTACCTGTATTTATTCGGCAAAGTCATGCGGCATTCGATGATGAGCAAATTGCTGAACGATGTTTACAGGAGCAAATATCATGGCAGCTCTAAAACATCCTTTAGTCGAAGATCGTATTATTGAAGGGCAAGGGACCTCCCGAGAACAATGGCTGCATGCATTTGAGCAGCAGCCGCTTTCTCTACTCAATTTTAAAAAATTTCAATCTAAAAGAATCTGGATTGTCGCACCCCATCCAGATGATGAGATACTGGGGTGTGGCGGCTTGATGCAACAATTAATTATGTTGAATTGTCAGTTGGTGATCGTTGCCGTCAGTAATGGGACACAAAGCCATCCACATTCAACCAAATACAGCCCAGATCAATTAGATCAAATTCGCCCACAAGAAAGCTTAGCGGCTTTACAGTGTCTAGATATTTCTGAATATGTTCAACGTATTGCATTAAATTTACCAGACGGGCAGATTCATTTGCACAGGGAACATCTGTGGCAAGAATTAGACAAGTTGGTTAAAGCGGAAGATATTTTAATTTGTAGCTATGCACTGGATGGGCATCCAGATCATGAAGCGGTAGGAAAGACTGTACAGGCATTTGCTCTAGCTCATGACATATCATATTTACACGTGCTGATCTGGGCTTGGCATTGGGCGCGACCACTAGATCCGCGTATCCACTGGCAAAAGGCTAGAGCTTACAACTTAACTCAGGCCCAATTAATCAAAAAACGTCAGGCCATCATGCAGTTTAAGAGTCAGATTGAAGCTGATGAAAGTACAGGCAATGCTGCGATTTTATCTCCAGCAATCATCGAACGTTTGTTAATGCCTTGGGAGGTTTATCTTTGTGAATGATTCTAATCAATATTTCGAAGCCTTATATCATCACAATAATGACCCTTGGGGCTATGATTTACATTGGTATGAAGCTCGTAAAAGGCAGATTTGTTTGGCATTGCTTACTCAACAGCGTTATTCATCAGTGTTGGAAATCGGCTGTTCCAATGGCCATTTAAGTGTACATTTAGCCAAACGCGCTGATCAGCTTTTATGTCTAGATTTTTCTGAACATGCTGTTCATTGGGCCGCTAAACGTTTACAGAATTTGAAGCATGTGAGCGTTCAACACCAAAAAATTCCTGAATATTTTCCTGAACAGAAATTTGATCTGATTGTCATCAGTGAAGTGGCCTATTACTTATCAAGCAATGAACTGCATGAACTGATCGATCAGCTCCAAGACAGTTTAACGCCACAAGGTGAAATCCTGTGTTGTCACTGGCGTCACGCCATTCAGGATTTTGAACTAGATGCTTATCAAGTCCATCATTATTTAAAACAATCTTTGTTGTTCACTCATTATTTAAGTCTGAATGATCCAGATTTCATCATTGATATCTGGACGGTAAATCCTTCATCTTTGGCAAAACAACAGGGCTTAGTATGAAAATAGGTATTGTTATCCCAGCCCATAATGAGGAACAGAATTTATCCGCTTGTTTGCAGTCAATTAAACACGCTATACAGCATATAGGTCACGGTCAGGTCGAGATTCTAGTGGTTTTAGACAGTTGTACTGACCAGTCCCTCATGATTGTAAAGTCACATCAAATGAATTGGCTTGAATGTAATTTTGCTTGTGTGGGCAAGGCCAGAGACCTTGGCATTAGGCAGCTAATCGATCAAGGAGTTACATGGGTCGCTTGCACGGATGCTGATACAATTGTAGATCCAGATTGGTTACTATGCCAAATGCGACATCAGCCAACAGATGCTATTTGTGGAATCGTTATACTGGATGATCTTAGTCACTTATCAATACAACAACAGCAAAAATATCTGACGCATTATCAAGACATGATGGATCATCAACATATACATGGGGCGAATTTAAGCTTTAGTGCCGAAGCCTATATTCAGGCGGGAGGCTTTGAACCTATTCCTTGTCATGAGGATGTCTCATTAATTGAAAAATTTATTAAGCAATGTTGCAAAATCACTTGGAGCAATTTGGTTCGCGTCACCACTAGCAGTCGATTAAATGGACGTGCACCTGAAGGTTTATCGTACTTTTTAAAACATTTCTCTGTACACGACAAAAATAGATAACTCATTGAAATAATGTCACAATAATTGTTTTCTAACGACGAATACTATGATACATCTCAATGAGTTATATCTTATCTTAAACAAATCTCTAAAATGGAACAAGTCACATTTAAAGTGCTTTGCGCTCATCATGCTTGTGATTATTTTAAAGCAAACATGTAATCTTTCTTCTGCATCTAAAGCCTTGCCCATCAAGTGCTTACCACAATCATTTTATCGACGTATGCAGCGCTTCTTTGCAGGTCAGTATTTTGATTATCGTCAAATTTCTCAGTTGATTTTCAATATGTTTTCATTCGACCAAGTGCAACTGACTTTAGATAGAACCAATTGGAAATGGGGAAAACGAAATATTAATATCCTGATGCTCGCAATCGTTTATCGTGGAATAGCGATACCTATCCTTTGGACATTGCTTAATAAACGTGGAAATTCAGATACGAAAGAGCGCATTGCTTTGATTCAACGCTTTATAGCCATTTTTGGTAAAGACCGTATTGTGAATGTGTTCGCAGACAGAGAGTTTATCGGTGAGCAGTGGTTTACATGGTTAATTGAACAAGACATCAACTTCTGCATTCGTGTTAAAAAAACTTCATTGTCACCAATCATTTAGGAAAGAATCATAAAATTAGTGATTTATTTCGCCATCTTAAAGTTGGTCAAATTGAATGTCGTAAACGACGGATTTTGGTTGGTCGGGTGAAACTATATATAAGTGCACTACAGTTAGAAAATGGAGAGCTTTTACTCGTCGTTTCTCCTCAGTTTAATGCCAATGCTATTCAGGATTATGCATTACGCTGGGAAATTGAAACCTTATTCAGTTGTCTCAAAGGACGCGGGTTTAATCTTGAAAATACGCGCTTGACAGACCCTAGACGAGTGAAAAAATTGATTGCGGTGTTAGCTATAAGCTTCTGTTGGTGTTACTTAACGGGTGAATGGCAACATGATCAAAAAAAAGCGATAAAAATAAAGAAGCATGGACGACTCTCAATGAGTTTATTTCGCTATGGTTTAGACTATGTTCAAATGGCGATTCAGCGTTTAATTGGTTTTGGGAAAAAAGAAGAGTTTAAGGAAATTTTGGCAATTTTAAGAAGGCAGAATCCTGATAGGATAAGGGTTCTGTGAAATTTGTCGTGTACAGAGAAAACATTTATAAAATTGACCTAATTCGAGAGAGAAAGTTAATCCACAGCTTTAGCGGGTGACATATATTATTCAGCTTTATAAATGAGCTATTTAATTCTGTCATCTTTACAAAATTTAAGTAAATTCATATCTTTGCCTAATTAAATTGAAAAGCTAAGAAGAAAAAGTGTTAAAAATAAATGCTTTAATTTTATTTGGATAAGTAATAATAAGTTATTGATATATATAAATTTTATTTTTGTAAAAAATACTGTTTTTAGATTGGTTTTGTGTATAATTTCGTCATAAAAGCCTCTGTGGATTTATAGAACTTCTCTATAGATTAGCAGGGGTTTTTCTATGGCGATTTATCCGAGATGGACGCTCTGAGTTAATTTGTGTGGATGGTATTAAATGATCCTTTTTTCCAGAACTGCTCTTATTGATCCTGAAATTCAATTAAGTGCTCAACGTCTTTCAACTCGTTTTAGCTTTTTCGGTCTTGGTTTCGCCACGGCTGCATGGGCGCCGCTGATTCCTTTTGCCCAGCAACGTTTACATTTTAATCATGCCGATTTTGGTTTGTTGCTATTATGCAGCGGCTTAGGTGCAATGCTAGCTATGCCTGCAACAGGTAAAATTGTTCAGCGTGTTGGTTGTCGTGTGCCGATCGGTTTCGCTTTACTCTTGCTTGCCGTTTTATTGCCAAGCCTAAGCTTATGGACCACGCCGTTAATGATGGCGATCACCTTATTCTTATTTGGTACAGCAGCAGGAAGTCTGGGCGTTGCACTCAATATTCAGGCCGTAGTGGTTGAGAAAAATAGCTTAAAATCATTGATGTCTGGCTTTCATGGTATGGCGAGTCTAGGCGGATTAGCTGGGGTACTGACGATTACTGCATTGCTTGCTTTAAGTATTTCGGCTGTTATGAGCGCATTTGCTGTGAGTTTACTGTTGGTAATTATTATTTTTCTTTCAGTGCCATACAGCATAAAAGCTGTAGAAAATACCAGTCTTGAAGCATCTTCGAAAGTGAAAAAGTCGATACGCCAGCGCCTGCCACAACCTTTGATTATATTAATTGGTATTGCCTGCTTCATCATTTTCATGGTGGAAGGCGCGGCGATGGACTGGAGTGGTATTTATTTAACGCAACAATATGGAGTTAATACCACTTTTGCGGGATTGGCGTATACCTTCTTCGCGATTGCCATGACCACAGGACGTTTTACGGGGCATTATCTGATCCGTTATTTTGGTGAAAAAAAGCTTTTAACCTATAGCGCGATTTGTGCAACTTTAGGTTTAGCTTTGGTCAGTATCGCGCCTTATTGGTGGCTGGTTTTAGTGGGTTATACACTGGTTGGGACAGGTTGTTCTAACATCGTCCCGATCATGTTTTCCCGTGCTGGACGTCAGACGGTGATGCCGAGCGCAGTTGCATTGTCTTGTGTTTCGACCATGGCTTATACGGGTATTCTGTTTGGACCTGCTTTCATTGGAATGGTGAGTGAGCTGATTGGCCTAAGTACAGTGTTTATGGCACTATCGGGTCTATTATTATTGATTGTGGCTTTAAATCGGTTTACTTATGTGAAATAAGCATCATAGTGAATTGAACTGGCAATATCTGGATACTGCCAGTTCCTTACAAATCGAAGTACTATAAATTTTGATAAATAGGGTTAACGTTACGCATTCCCAGGAATCTGAAATCCTGCATAGCGGTTTTGTTCTGTAAGTCGTTAAGAAATGCATTGCGCCAGTCATTAATATCAAAATCTTTTAAACCTTTCATTAGTTGTTTGTAGCGTGAAATACGTTCTTGTCGTGGCATTTCCAGTGCTGTTTTTAAAACATCGACCATTGCCGTTTTATCGGTAGGATCAACCAGTAGTGCTTCTGACATATGCTCTGCAGCACCTGCATATTTGGATAGAATAAGTACACCAGGATTTGATGGATTTTGCGCGGCAATATATTCTTTCGCGACCAGATTCATCCCGTCTCGTATTGAACTGATCCAGCACACATCGGCTTGACGATAGATTTGCATCAAATGATGATGTTTTATTGCATCATAAATACATTCCACGGGTTGCCACTCTTCCTTTGCAAATTCCTGATTAATCATCTCGATCTTAATCTTGAAACGCTCAAATAAACGTTGATAAGCTGGAACTTCCAAACGACATGGGCAAGCAATTTGTAAATGTTGAATATGCTGCTGATACTCAGGATATTTCTCTAAGAACTCTGCATAGGACAAAAAGCGTTCCAGTAAACCTTTTGAATAATCAATCCGATCTACGCCGATAATGGTTTTTGCAGCATTCAGCTCTACTGGACGGGTAAGGAAGTCTTGTACATCAATAAACTTATGGGCCGCTTTTTGAATCGCTGTTGGATTTACACCAATTGGGTAGCATTTAATTATGGTTAAACGTTGATGGTAGCTTAACAAAGTTTGTTGAATTTTCTGTGCGTTCAATAAAGATGTGCATACTTGCATACACACTTTTTGATCTTTATCTGTTTGTAGACCCACCACATCGTATTGGCATAGATCCTCAATCAATTGTTGAGCACATGGAATTTTTTGCCAGATAAATAAAGGTGCAAAAGGAATGTGCAGGAAAAATCCAATTTTATTCTGCATACCGAGTTCACGGCAATATTTCGCCACACTTAAAAAATGATAATCATGAACCCAAATGGTATCGTCTGGATCTGCAATTTCGGCAAGTTTTTGAGCGAATAAAGAATTTACTTTTTGATATCCTTCGTATTCTGATGTTTTAAACTCAATCAGGTCTGAACGATAATGCATGGCAGGCCAAAGTGAATTATTGGCAAACCCTGCATAATAATCTGAATATTGAGAATTTGTTAAAGGACAGGTGACATAATCAACTTTATCCTTCCGAAAAATATTAAAATGTACTTCCTCTTGCTTATGAACTCGTTCGCCATTCCATCCGAGCCATACACCACCAATATCATCTAATGCATCTTGTATAGCGACTGCAAGCCCACCTGCGGTAGTTTTTTGCCCGTTGGGAATAGTGACTCGATTCGATAAAATAATTAATTTAGACATGTTTTCTCTCCATCTAAGTTGTTGTTACCCTTAAAATTGTTATCATGGCTTCGAATATGGTCTAAAAATAATTCTAAGAAATCATATACTTGCTTTGTGTCTTTAAGCTGATATTTGGCATGGGTAAGCCCTTGACCGACTTTGATTGAGATGCCATCTTCCAACTGATTCACAAAATAAAAACCATCTTCGTCCGTAACGTCATCACCAATGAAAATTGGTGTGTAAACCTCATACTGGTTTAAATGAGCTAAAACTTCCTTGATTGCCAAGCCTTTATTGGCTTGAACGGGTATTAATTCATAAACGAATTTCCCTTGAATTAATCTTAGGTTGGGGAATATCTTTTGAGCTTCTAACATTATTTTTTTTGCTATATCTTCGAGCTCTGGAGCTTTCCTATAATGCAACGCAATTGATGATTTCTTGTTTTCAATCAGTAAACTTGGATAGGCGATACATGCTCGAGCTAAAATTTTGTAAATATTTGAAATTTCTAAGAAACTCTTTGGTGTATGTAATTTTTTTTCATTTCCTATATATATTTCTAATCCATGCAATGCGGCAATTGGAAGATCAATGGATTCAAATAATTTACGTGCAGAATCAATATCTCGTCCAGTCACAGCTATAACAGGAA
The DNA here is from genome assembly GCF_058599505.1 of Acinetobacter sp. CAU_H_29a_1. Taxonomy (NCBI): domain Bacteria; kingdom Pseudomonadati; phylum Pseudomonadota; class Gammaproteobacteria; order Moraxellales; family Moraxellaceae; genus Acinetobacter; species Acinetobacter sp. CAU_H_29a_1. The sequence continues at coordinate 2,364,776 of NZ_CM178655.1, read as the reverse complement.
TCTTCTTTGAAATAATTTGTCTTAAAATATTTAAAGTCTTAGTCGGAATATAACTATCGATAGGATTTAATTGAAAATCAGATAAAGTGCCATCTATATCTAAAAATAGACATGGCTTATTGTAATTTGAGCTAAGCTTATCTCTTAAAGAGTTCAAGTATTCTAGTTTTGAAATTGATTTATCTATTATGTCTCTCAATTTTTAATATCTCATATTGCGATTATATTTTATTATAGATCGATATTTTTTTTATAATACTTAAGTTGTCAATAAGCAAACACAAGCAGAACGTAATTTACATTAGTAACGCTTAGAATACATCGTAAATCTTTCTTACATGTTTAATAAGAATTCATTTTTTATATTTATTATGTCTTTGTTACACAAAGACATATAAGTTGAAGTCGCTTTATTGCATAAATTTCTTCTTGAAGGTTTTTTCAATAATATAAATTCCAAATGAAGAAGCCTGTACCTAAAATCTATCGTACAATGAATTGGTCCACCAATAACCGAGCCTAATAAATCGAGGAAATATCTCGATTGGATTTGATCTTACAACTTAATGGTAGCCTCCTCCCAAAGGTAAACATGGTCGAAATTAAACTTATTTGAACACATCTATCCAATGTTGTTTTAATGATCAAATCCTTATTTCATCTAATGTAAACCAAAAAGTAAAATCAAATTTTCCCATATTATTAACTTATTATTCCTTAAATGTCTCATTCAAAGCATTTTGCACTGCGTCCACACGTGTTTTACAGGCTTTGTATGCCACCATAGACTCTTCAACGATTTTCATTAAATTATCAATGTCGGGCTCTTCCTGTGACTCCAATAGCTCGGCATTCTTTTTAAGGACTCCATAGCCTTCCTTGAAAGAGAGTTCTTTTTTACTCATTACCAATTACCTTCATTACATTTGCTTGAATGGTACCATCCTGTAATTCGACCTGGATGTTATCACCTGAAATCTGTTGAATAGAGCGAATAGCTTTCCCTTCACTACGAACTATTCCATAGCCTTTAGCCAGCACGTTTCGCGGATTCTGGATTAGGGTTTCACGCATCAGCGATTCGACTTGATTCGTTGCCAGTTTGATCTGTTGCTGGGCTAAGTAATGTAGGATGCTTCGCATCAAATCTACGCTCTTATTTGCTTCATTAATTTGCCCATGCGCAAGCGTCTTAATCACTCTCATGTATTGATCATTTTGGCTTTGGTACGTCGTGATTTGATGTTGGGATAATAGCTTAATGGTTTGGAATGAATCTAAGACACCCTGAGTCCGTTCAGCGATAAGATTACGAATACCACCAATTACCTTACTTGGTGTGTCAAATGAACGGTTTGCAACTTCATCCAATATCGTACGGTCTTTCTCGTGACCAATACCGACCCAAATCGGAACGGTTCGTTTGGCCAACAATGCTGCCAGTTCGAAATCATTTAAATAGGCAAGGTCGTTCACAGCACCGCCACCACGGATAATCACGATGAGATCGGGTGGCGTATTGAAATCAGTAGCCCATTGTCTCAGACCATTACTTAGAGAAGTGATGATACTCTGTGCTGCCGTGTTCCCTTGAAATGTGGCTGAATAGTATTTGAAATGACATACACCAGATTTTTCTAAAGCATCAGCATCTTTTTTGAAGTCACCTAAACCTGCCGCATTCTCAGGAGCAATTACCAGGACATTCTGAATATCAAACGGAGTAGGAATGAGCTTATTTTTATTTAACAGACCTTCAGTGGTTAGTCTTTCTAATATTTGTTGATAACGCCGTGCAATGTCTCCAAGGGTATAGCTTGAATCAATATCTTCAACATTAACTGAAAAGCCATACTGTGGATCAAACTTGGCTCTGACTTTTACCAGGACATTTAAATCTTTTGAAAGCTCTACACCGCTTTCCCTTTCAAACTTAAGCACCATTTTTTGAGCTGTAAATTTCCAGATGGTTCCTTTACAACTCGCTATAACTTTGTCGGTACTTTCATCCTTTTCAGCTAACTCAAGATAGTAATGTCCGCCCTTAATATTTAGATTACGGATCTCAGCTTTCACCCATACAGGCTCATTGAAAGTAATTTGAATGACTTCCTGTACGGTTGATAGATAATCACTGAGAGAAAACTGAGGTTCAGACATTAGATCAATTATTTGAAGTGCTTAGATGAATAGTATTAAAGCAAAGCCAGAAGTGCAAATTGAGAATATGCTCACTTGACCCTGATCAAGGTATATGGCATATTTCTGCTATAGTGGACGTACATATGGAAATTCACTTAATTACCGTAAAAAGCTCATCATTTGATGGGCTTTTTTTGTTGCTAGATAATTTGGAATAAAATGTGAATGAGGTCTCAATATAAACCAAGTATATTAGTTGGTATTAAGTTCTCCATGATAGTTAATATCAGTTTATACCTGCACCTTCCCCAAGTTGCAGGTTTTTTTTCTTCATTTTTTATTCGATTAATGATTTAATTATTTTGTTGTAAATAAAAACAACGATTCCTTGTTTCGGCGCAAAAGACCAAGGGGAAAGCCTTACAGAAATGTAGGGCTTTTTTAATAGGAGCTTAACTTAAATCGTATTGGTATAAATTTTAATTTTTTATCAGATGCTTAGTCGATAAAGTGCGTTCAAATAATTGCGCTTTTTTGTTGTGATATATTTTAATCATTACTTACAACAAGAAGAATAGAAATGAATATTTATATCGGTGGTGATTTAGATGGCAGGGTAATAGTGCTTGATAAACCATGTTTTAATGCTAAAAAAGTAAACAAGACAAAAGCAGCAAACTACATTAAGCAAATGTATGTCATACATGGTGACGTCTATTATTTTTGGCGTGATGCTGAGCTTAAATTATTGGAAGTTACTCAACGTATAGAGATCTTACTGGCAAAGACTAAGCGAAAATCTATTTAACTGTCCCTGATAGTAAGTTTTTTATTGTCTTTATCCGTAAAAGAAATTAGTTTAAATTGAACCAATTGTTAAAATAATTATGAGAACGGAAAAAATGAATAGAAAATTTGAACTACATGTGATTAGCCAGATCTATGACTTTTTAGTTGAAAGAGAGGCGTTTACCTCACTAAACCTTGATCGGAAAGTTACGGAGTTTTTTCGGGAAGTACATGTAGGGCGAGAAGAAGATTTTACAATTCTTGAATCAAATAAAATCTCAGGAAACTTTGGTGAAGTTTCCTATATCAATTTATTGAATGTCCCTAATTTCAACGATAAAGATAAATTTCTGAAATGGGCACATAAAGCTTTAAATTTATAAGTTGTAACTCTGTACACGACAAATTTCATAGGACCCTTGTCCTATCAGGCTTTTTCTTTCTTAAAATTGCTAGCACTTTCTTAAATTCTTCTTTTTTTCCAAAACCAATCAAACGTAGAATAGCCATTTGAACATAGTCCAAACCGTAGCGAAATAAACTTACTGAAAGTCGTCCATGCTTCTTTATTTTTATCGCTTTTTTCCGATCATGTTGCCATTCACCTGTTAAATAGCACCAACAGAAACCGATAGCTAGCACTGCTATCAATTTCTTGACTCGTCTAGGGTCTGTTAAACGAGTATTTTCAAGATTGAATCCACGTCCTTTGAGACAACTAAATAAGGTTTCGATTTCCCAGCGTAATGCATAATCACGAATAGCAGAAGCATTAAACATAGGAGAAACAACAAGTAAAAGTTCTCCATCTTCTAATCGTAGCGCACTAATATACAGTTTCACTCGACCAACCCAAATACGTCGTTTACGACATTCAGTTTGACCAACTTGAAGATGACGAAATAAATCACTAATTTTATGATTCTTGGCTAAGTGATTGGTCACAATAAAGTTTTTTTAACACGTATACAGAAGTTAATGTCATTTTCAATTAACCATGTAAACCATTTCTCACCGATAAATTCTCTGTCTGCAAACACATTCACAATACGATCTTTACCAAAAATGGAGATAAAGCGTTGAATCAAAGCAATACGCTCTTTTGTATCTGAATTTCCACGTTTATTGAGCAATGTCCAAACAATAGGTATCGCTATTCCACGATAGACGATGGCTAACATCAAGATATTGATATCTCGTTTTCCCCATTTCCAATTAGTTCTATCCAAAGTTAATTGGACTTTATCGAATGAAAATATATTGAAAATTAACTGAGAAATTTGACGATAATCGAAATACTGATCTGCAAAGAAGCGTTGTATACGTCGATAAAATGATTGTGGTAAGCACTTGATGGGTAAGGCTTTAGATGCAGAAGAAAGATTACATGTCTGTTTTACAATTAATGCAAGCATAATCAGTGTAAAACATTTTGCATGTGACTTGTTCCACTTTAGATATTTGTTTAAGATGAGATGTAACTCATTGAAATGTGTCATCATATTCGTCGTCAGAAAACAAGTATTATGCCATTATTTCAATGAGTTATCTTTTTTTGTCGTGTACAAAGAAGTTGTAATAAATCAGTGTAATTTAATAGGAATTGTTTCATTGTTTAACAAATTCAATTACATAAATAATAATGTGGTTACATTATGAACAGTAATTCATCATAAGGCGGTTAGATAAATACAAATCACAGTGATATGTTTGAATCAAAAGTTCTACATGGATGGAATTAAAGATGAAATTCTTAACTTTGGTGAGCATAGGTGCGGTAGCAACTTTCTGTTTATTGTTAAAGAGTCACACTACTGAAAATTCATTTCATTCAAACTTCGATAAAGTTGTTCGAAATGCTGTCTTACAGGGATTCATATAAATATAGATGCCTAAGACATATACTTTTTAGGTACTTAAAGGAGGAATAAGATGATCAGATTATTAATGTGTATATTTGGCCTTCATGGTGCTAGAGAGATTGATTACACCAATGACCATAAAGAAATTTGTGTATGCCGAGAGTGCTTGAAGAAAGTCAAGAGTCCTCATGATTAGGTATAATTTCTTTTTATGAAAAGACTGTCTAAAAAACCTGAGCATATAACCTCAAATTGGTCAACCGAGCAAGATAGTTTCTTAATTGAAAATAGTGTTATGGTGATTGAGGAACTTATTAATCATCTGCCTTTTACTGAAGATGAAATTATTAAGCGCAAAGAGGTACTAGGTCTCACTAGAAGACATAGACAGATGCGTAAACTTTTAAGCAATCCATCTTAAGAGAGTTCTAAGCCTCTATTTTTTTAAATGGATCAGACATAAAAGACCCTGTTCGATATCTATTATTCGCGGAGGTTTTTTCTCTCTTATGAAATGTTGTTATAAAACTTTATACACTTAATCAACGTCACAGTTACTTTTATAAAACCTCTTACATGTCTATCCCTAGAATTTGTGATAATTGTTTGCATTGAACCGTACCGGGTTTGTCGGAGGCTTTTTTATTTAAGTTAGGCCACCTGACCTAACGGGTTAATCTTATCATAGTACATTGCTTCAAACTCAAAAGGCGATACATAACCCAGTGCACTGTGTACACGCTTTTTATTGAACCAATCTACCCAGTTTAGTGTCGCAAGTTGTACATCTGCTAAACCTTGCCAATCTGCTTTTAAATATTCAATCACCTCTGTTTTGTATAAGCCATTCACCGTTTCAGCCAGAGCATTATCGTATGAATCACCAGTTGTACCGACTGATGCTCGTAAATTTGCTGCTTCTAAACGATTGGTATAGCGAATCGAAAGATATTGCACACCCCTGTCGGAATGATGAATCACATTCTTTGGCATGCCTCGATCGTGCAATGCTTGCTCAAGTGCATCGAGCACCATATCTGTATTCATCCGTGTAGATACTTTCCATCCAACAATTGCTCGTGAGAACACATCAATAACAAATGCGGTATATACCCAACCTGAATGAGTTTGAATATAGGTAAAGTCACCCACCCATAGTTGGTTTGGATGATCAGCATTAAAATTACGTTTCACTAAATCATCTGCCCGTTTTTGGTCATCTCGGTTACGGGTGGTTTGTTTATTCTTACCACGCCAAACACCTTGTATACCTAGCTTTTGCATCAATCGAGCAACTGTACAACGTGCAATAACATAACCCTCACGTTTTAATTTTTGCCAGACTTTACGTACACCATATCGACCTAAACTTTCCTTCCAAATTCGTTTAATTTGTTCAGCATGATGCTCATCATGTAGATCTCGTTTCGCTCGATGTTCTGGATTGTCAGCGAGATCTAAAGTTCGGTAATAGGTTGAAGCTGCGATCGGTAAAATCCTACAAATCGCATCAACACCATATAAGTCTTTATTGTTATGGATGAAATCCACCATTATTTGTGTGGGCGGTCGAGCTCCGCCTGGGCGAAAAAAGCGGCTGCTTTACGTAGAATTTCATTGGCACGCTTTAATTCTTTAATTTCACGTTCCATTTGCTTCATTTTTTCTTGATCAGATATCTGTTGTACTTTAATAGGATTTTGCTGATCTAAATGCTTTTGATGCCAGGCACGAAGTGTTTCAGGAGTACAACCAATCTTAGGCGCAATTGCTGTGATTGCAGCCCAAGTAGAAGGATAATCTTTTTCAGATTCAATTAGTAATTGAACCGCTCTTTCTCTAATTTCGGGGGTATAGGTTGGTTTTTTCATCGGAATAGTCTCTCAGAATATTGAGTCTCCGACAAACCTGGTACGGTTCACATTTAGAGTCAAATGCATTCTTAATGACTAGAGCATTAAATAGAACAATAGAAGGAGATGGATATGACCTCGCAAGAAGTACTCGTATTTTCAGCCTCAGCATTTGGTCTCACATTACTCATTTATGAGTTTGGACAGATGTCCATGATGTTTAGTTAAACCACCTTCGGGTGGTTTTTTATTGCAAGATATAACTACATCACAATATGGATAGAATATGTAAACTGGTTAAATTTTAGTGTAATTGTGAATTTACAATATTTACTGGAAGTTTCATTTACGTAACAAACGAGTAATTAATTATTGATTATGTATTCACATAATAGTTTAGGTATGATTTATATAAAGGAAATTATCATGCCACAATATCTAGCTTTGGCTGAAAAAGTCATAAAAGACATTAAGGATGAGGTTGGTATTGAAAGGGATCAAAAAGGCCTTTTCACATTGATAATCCTCAAAGTTAGAGAGTATACCCACTCAAGTAATTTAAAAGTTGATCATGAAATTTGTGCGACCATTTTTGATGATGAGAATAAAATTGAGGGTATTAAAAGGTTGGATTTAACCCTAATTCCTCGAATCTCAAATGAAGATGAGTTTCTGTTATGGTTAGCAGGTTTCATACAACATATTACTATTGATGAGAGTAAGAAAGACCAGATTCCACTATCTATAGTTATGAAGGGCTTTGTTGCACAAAGATTTAAAAAATAAAATACCCCTAAGTGACTCAAATTTAAGGCACAACTCGGGTGTGTGGTCTGCCTAATTCTGTAAATTTATTTAATATGGCTACGCGTGCATGGATCTCATTCACTTGGCTGTCAAAATTCCTAGCACTGAGTTTATCGCCTAATAACTTGATGCAATGCATCTTAGTTTCAACCAAACTTCGCCGATGATAGCCTGACCATTTTTTCCATAGTGTCCTGCCTAAACGTTTAACTGTTCGAAGTAATTTATTTCGCGCTAGCGAGCTGATCTTTGTATCTTTCCATGGTTTCGCATTTTTTCTAGGTGGAATCACCGCATGCGCTTGCCGATCTGCAATGACCTGACGGCATTGCTTGCTGTCATAAGCTCCATCGGTATAAACAGAGTCAATCTGTTCATCTTGTGGAATCTGATCAAGCAAATCACCAAGTACCTGTGAATCACTGACATTATTGGTTGTGAGCTGAATAGCGCGTATTTACAGGGTTTTAGCATCTATAGCAATATGCAGTTTACGCCATTGCCGACGGTATTCAGGCTGATGTTTCTTACGCTTCCATTCGCCTTCACCTAAAAATTTTAAACCCGTAGTGTCGACGAGTAGGTGTAACCCATCACGACTTTTCTGATAGCTTATCGCAATATCAATATGCTTTTGTCGTCTACAGAGGGTGGAGTAATCTGGTGCTGTCCAATTCAAGCCACTGAGTTTAATCAGGCTTTGAGCAAAGCCAGTGACCATACGCAAAGAAAGACGGAATAGAGATTTGATCATTAAACAGCATTGAATCGCTGTATCGGAATAAGTTTGATTTCGTCCGTGCTTGCCTTGTGGTTGTGCATACCATTGGGTATTCGGATCAAACCAGATTGAAATATTCCCTCGCTTGATTAAAGCTTAGTTATACGAGGACCAATTTGTTGTACGGTAGATTTTAGATGTAGGCTTCTTCATCTGGAAATTATATTGCTGAAGAAGCCTTCAAGAATAGCTTTGTGCAACAAAGCCAGTTAAAGCTACCAAAGCAGGCAAAGTGAGCTTTGGTCATCAACTGGTAGAAAAACTCAATATTGCCACAATTGCAGGTTTGCCTTTTGCTATTGCAATGTATTTTTGGGCAAATCGTTTGATTCCCGTACCATTTGATGGACGTGCGGATTGGGAAGTCCATAGCCTGTTTATTGCATGGTTACTCACTCTTATTTATGCAATTTTCCGACCATTGATGAAAGCATGGCGGGAGATTTTAGCTTTTGCAGCCTTAGCTTGGTTACTACTTCCTATTTTAAATTTTTTCACAACAGATCGGCATTTAGGTGTCGCCATTCCATATGGCGCTTGGGTGTTAGTTAATATTGAAATCGGATTGATGCTTATTGGTCTATTATTATTATGGGCAACATTGGAAGTACAGAAAAAAATAAACACCCCTATACCAATAAAAAATCGGCTAAACGGATAGTCAATGATGAAATTTTTTAATTTCTCTGACATTGTAAAATATCGTTGGATGGTGTTTGGTCGTTGTTTTCTAGCAGCTGTGGGTGGATTTTTGATTGCTAGCATTTCGGTATCTTTAATTGCATTGAGTTCTGAGCAAAAAGCACTTGCAACCTACACAGGTTTAATCATCAGTTTTATCATGTGGTTATTAATCATTATTTATGTATTTAGTGTCAAAAGTTCGATTAAAGCATGGTGGGCTATCCTAATAATTTTAATGGTTAAGGCTACGGTGAATTGGGGCTTAAAACAATGGATAGTTTAATGTTTGGTTTGTCGGTAATTACTGTTTTTGCGACCAATTTTATCGGTATGGCAAACCTTAATTTTGCGATGGATAAAGCTCACATACAATTAATCAAATGCAAGCCTTTCTGGCTACCTGTCACTTTCCTAAAGCCAGTGTATTTAAGAGTTATGGGATGGATTTTTCTAGCTGTAGTCTTGAAGCTAAGTATTCAAATATGGGGCTTTTCGATTGGATTGGCAGCATATTTTGGTGTATTGACGTTTGGGGTGGGAGTACTGGTTTTTTTACTCAGTTATCAACTAGCATGGGTTATCAGGCTAGTAGGTTTGGCTACAATACTATGCATATTTTATGTAGGAATAATAATTTATTATAAATCAAAATTGTAGCTGGTAATTGGAATGATGTGGTGTGCGTTTAAGAACACCACTCTTTCATATGTATACTTTATTTTAAAGTAGTTTATTAATATTCCCATTTATCAATCATATCAGCCCATGTTTGTAACATAGCCTTCCTGTCTTTCAGCCACTTGGCATGATCATAAGAGGCACGTGTTTTGTTGCCTTTGGCATGGGCAAGTTGTATTTCTACCCAATCAGTATTGAAATTTGCTTCATGTAATTCTGTCGATGCTGTAGCACGGAAGTCGTGCATAGAAATATGACCAATACCCAAATTATCTAAAGCAGAATTAAGGGTGTTCTTTCCGATCATGGAGATTCCATCATCGCCGGGAAAAATGTATTCACTGTTTGGGTAAAGAATAAATTGTTCCTTTAGAATTTCAATCAATTGACTTGATAAAGGAATTATATGAATACGATTCTTTTTCATATTTCTTTTGCCAGCTAAGACTTCTTCATTAGTTGCTCTAGGAATAATCCAAGTTTTATCTTCAAAATTAATAAATGTTTTTTTAGCTCTTCGTACTTCAATTGTGCGGAGCATGCTGTAAAGCAAAGTTAAGATAGAGTTTTTAGTGCTGGTACATCCTCCGTAACTTTTTATGGTTGGAAGAATGATTTTTTTATCTTCATCACTGAGTGGTTGGGCATGTTGAACATCAGGTCTATGGATATAACGTCTTAATGCATATGTGGGGTCGGTAGTTATTCGTTGGGTAATAATTCCATACTGCAGTACTTCAGCACAAATCTGTCGTACAAATGTTGCTTTCACTTCTCCAGTACCACGTCTACTTTTGCGTATGCGTGTAATAGTGTTGTCTATAATGGTTCTAATATCACTAGAATTGACATCCTTGATAGGGGTTTTTCCTATAACCGGATAAATGTCTTTAGAAAAATATCGAGTTCTATTCATAAACCAGTCTTTAGATTTTCCTGTTTTGTACTTCTCTAGATATTCTTCTGCGACATTTTTAAAGCTATCTGCATTTGATTGAATAGCAGCTGTACGCTCTTCTTTCTGAAATTGAATAGGATCAGTACCTTTAGCTAGCTTTTCTCGATACTCCATTGTTTTACTACGTGCATAAGCGAGACTAATTTCTGGGTATTGCCCGATGGTTAGCATTTTGGCAATATTTAAATAACGGTATCTATACCGCCAAAATTTGGCACCTGTGGGACGTATCTCAATGCATAAACCGGAATGATCTGCAACTCTATAAAGTTTTTCTTTAGGCTTTAATTGTTTGATTTTAAGATCGTTTAGCATGGTGTGTGAGTAACAAGTTTGTTAATTAGATTTACTCACGATCTTACTCACATTTTTTTGAAATGTCATTGCATGCTAGGTTATACAAGGTGAAAATAAAAAACCATGTAAAACAATATGTTGCTTTTGATTTCTGGAAAGGTGATATATAGTAATAAAGCAGTGAGGAATGATGTATTCTACCCCTAATTAAATAAGTGTTTGTAATTTATTCATAGTTACTCACATATATTTGAAAAAGAAAAAGGTCGCTCAATGAGCGGCCTTTTTTATTGTACTTTTTGATGTTTCTGACTGTCTCAAAAAACAAAAGATAAGACGGAGACGAGTCAGTGCATTAGGTATGAATGGAGCATTTAAAAATTCATTACTCAGCTTCGCTATTTATTAAAGTAGTCTATGTTGAAATTCTAAAAGTGAAGCTTCACTTTTTATAAAATACGTCTGGTTTAGGTTTAACTGAATGGTGTTTAGATTCGAACGATGACGTAGTTCAAGTATATAACGACCATAAAAAATGCAATTACCATTCTTTTGAGTGGTTTCTCTATTTTCAAAGTTTGATAACGTGCTCTACCAAGCGATGCGACTGTGTGAGATGGGTCAGTATTTTTCAGAATGCTTAAATTGGAATTGGCTGTTGATTTTTACTCTTACACAGTGGCTTTGCTGATGAAAATTAAGCTTAGGGACAAGAAGAGAATGAATTATAAATCATTGAAATTATCAAAATATCCGCAAGGTCATCTTATGGCAGCTTTCATGTTGCATGTTTAGCGGCAACGGTCATTCGGGTTAATCCATTCAAAATACAAAACGGCTCTAGTCTTTAGCAGACCTCATGTAGTGAATGAAATGAAACTCTCGAATCTCTTTTCGCAGAATGAATTGTGTACATGGTTTTGTACAGTTGTGAATTTGTGCCTGAACGCTGAAAAAAATGAGGACTCTAAAATTGCGAATGATACCTATACAGGCTGAATCTCCGCCTTTAAGAAGCCTGCAAGTGCAGGGACAAACCTATCGCTATCACGTGATGATCAAACCCACTGGGGCACAGTGCAACTTAGATTGTAGTTATTGCTTCTATTTGCATAAACAAGACATGTTACAGCAACCCAAAGTTCCGCGTATGTCTGAGTCGATGCTTGAGTTACATATTAAGCAATATATCGAAGCGCAAACGGGCAATGAAGTAGTTTTCAGTTGGCAGGGTGGTGAGCCTACACTTATGGGGTTGGAGTTTTTTCAGCGGGTGGTTGAACTGCAAAAAAAATATGCGAAACCGCATCAGCGTATAGAAAATGATTTACAAACCAATGGCACGTTACTGGATGAAAATTGGTGTGCATTTTTAAAACAGCATGATTTTTTGGTGGGTTTATCAATAGATGGGCCTGCCGAGTTACATGATATCCATCGCTATAACAAAGGTGGAAAACCGACGCATGCCAAAGTCATGCAGGCTGCCGCGTTATTGCGCCAGTATCAAGTTCCGTTTAATGCCTTATGTGTGGTGAACCGAGATAATGCGAAACGGCCGTTAGAGGTTTATCGTTTTATCCGCGATCAGGTGCGACCGCGCATGATTCAACTGATTCCTGGAATGGAAAGTGCCCAGTTTCAACAGACAGCACCAGGCCATTGGAATCCTCAAGATTTACCTAAATTGGGCAGTTCAGCAGCGCAGCCGGGCAGCTCAGACTCTGTGGTGACAGACTGGTCGATTGCTGCCGATGATTGGGGCATATTCCTTTCAACTGTGTGGAAAGAATGGTTACAGAAAGACTTTGGACAGGTCTTTATCGACCAGTTTGAAAACATGGTTTCCATGATGTTTGGCTATGGGGCACAGAAATGTGTGTCGGGTCAAATTTGCGGAAAATCCTTGGCGGTCGAGCACAATGGCGACCTCTTCTCTTGTGATCATTTTGTTTATCCCGAATACAAATTGGGCAATATTCACGAGATTCACCAAGGCGATTTATTTTTTTCTGAGCGACAAAAGAAATTTGCATATGCCAAATCAAAGTCACTGTCAGAATACTGCCAAAAATGTCCATATCTTCAATATTGCTGGGGCGATTGTCCGAAAGACCGTTTTCTCAAAACCCCAGATGGAGAGGCGGGTCTACATTATCTTTGCTCAGGTTTAAAACGTTTTTTTCATAGTGCACTTTTATCTAAAAATGAAATTGCTAAACGGATACGGCCGCATTAGGAAACTATTGTCACTAGTTTTTAGAAAAGCATTTTTCTAAAAATTAAATTTGTAAGGCACTGATATGGTTTTGCGTTTAGTGCCAATTGGGTTTGAAACAAGGATGAAAATTCGTTTTATACGAATGTGTTTAAGGAAAACCATGAAAAAAAACTTAATTTCACGCTCTTTAGCTCTGGTAGGTGGAGCATTACTTTCAACAGCACTCATGGCGAAACCACCCAATATTTTGGTGATTATGTCCGATGATGTAGGCTGGCAGAACGTCAGTGCTTATAGTCATGGTGTTATGGGCTATGACACGCCGAATATTGATCGTATTGCCAAAGAAGGCGTGATGTTTACCGATCACTATGCGCAGCCAAGCTCGACCGCTGGACGTGCAGCATTTATTACGGGACAGTATCCGATTCGTTCAGGTATGACTACAGTCGGTCGTCCAGGTTCTCCTTTAGGGATTAAAGCTGCAACACCGACTTTGGCAGAAGTATTGAAACCGCTGGGTTATATGAGTGGTCAGTTTGGTAAAAACCATTTGGGTGATCGCAACGATAGCTTACCAACGGTACATGGTTTTGATGAATTCTTTGGTAATTTATATCATTTAAATACGGAGGAATTTCCTGAACAGTATGATTATCCAAAAGATCCTGAATTTGTGAATCAGTATGGAACGCGTGGTGTATTGCACTGCTATTCGTCTAATGATGCCGATGAAACTGTAGATCCTCGCTTTGGTGTAATGGGGAAACAAAAATGTAAAGATTCAGGCCCTTTAACCCGTAAACGTATGGAAACGGTGGATGATGAGTTCATTGCTGCCAGTGTAGACTTCATGAAGCGCAGTAAAAAATCGGACAAGCCGTTTTTTGTGTGGCTGAATCCAAGTCGTATGCATATGTTTCCATTTACGTCCTGAGCATCGTTACTTAGCTGCCAAAGCCACCTCAGAAGATGATTTATACGGCAGTGGTATGGTTGAACACGATATGCAAGTCGGTCAACTCTTGGATGATATGAAGAAGATGGGAGTGTTGGATAACACCATCATTGTTTATACCACCGATAACGGCCCTGAGCACAGTGCAAAAAATCATGGTGGAACCACACCGTTCCGTGGTGAAAAAATGACGACCTATGAAGGGGGAGTCCGTGTTCCAATGATGGTGCGGTGGCCGGGACATATTCCTGCGGGACAAGTGAAACACGGCATTCAGTCGCATATGGATCTGTTTACAACTTTGGCGAATGTCGCAGGGAATAAAAATGTAGTCGAGGAAATGAAAACCAATCGTAAGCAAATTATTGATGGTGTAAACAATATCGACTATTGGACGGGAAAATCAAAAGAGAGTATGCGAGATAATTTTCTGTACTATCATGAATCGATTTTACGTGCAGTTCGTATTAATCAATGGAAAGTTCATTTTGAAACCAGTGAAAATTATTACGACCAATATCAAAAGCAAAAATTTCCAGTGATGTACAACCTTCGCCAAGACCCATTTGAGACTTTTGATAGTATCAGAGACCGTTCAGATATTATTCAAACCAAGCAATGGATTTCTGAACCCTTACAGGCATTACTGGGTTCACACATTAAATCTTTGATGGATTATCCACCGGTACAAAAAGCTGCAACACTTGATTTTAGCGAGCTAATTAAGAATATGCAGACTCAAAAGTAGTAAACTCTGATAAAGGTGGCCGAAGTAATTTGGCTCCCTTTTTTTTATGCTTGGGGAGTTCATGCTGTGACAAATAAATCGGTAATTTAAATAATGCATGATGTCGCGAGTTTCTTATTCTAGGGATTTGGTGAGTTTAAAGTTGAACTCAGGTTGATCCAGCACTTGGCCTTTGTCGCCACGCATTTCAATAAATTGAGCACCAATATAATAAATACGGCTATCACCTGATGAGTCGAGCTGTATCAGTTGATCAGAGCCATTCAAAAATTGAAATGAGCCTTTCACTTCATTCACATAATTATTATTCGATTTGCCTAAAAATTTTTGTTTCAGCACGAAATGATGATCTAAGGTCAGCTCAAGTTCAGTGTCGATCCCAGAACAATCGTGACAGGGCAGAACCCCTTGATATGTGCTTACCCAATCTAAGGCATTTGCTGTGTCTGGTGTATCCATCACGGTTGCGCTAGCACTGTCGTCCAGAGATGCCGTGACATTGTGATCTGGTGGAGGATTGTTTTCATTTGGCTTTGAGCATGCAGTTAACATGGTGAAAGATAGGCATAGTGCTAAAACAGTCTTTTGCATATACAGCACCCGATATTATTCATTGTTTAGTTTTACCTTACAGTAGTGCAAGAAATGAATCTGTGAAGATCTGTGAGTGCTTCTGTATCTTCAATAAAGAATACTATTCACGTATTTTTACCTTTAATCTCAAAGACCCTGTTTTTTCTTGAAATATTTGGAATTAAATAAAATATACGTTTATAGATTAATTGTTGTTTTATTGATCGTCTCGCCGTGTATTTGATCAGCAGCATTGCTAGAATCGGCGCGGATTTTCAGTAATGTGGTATTTTTTGTGTTCGAAAAGCTTGCAGAACAAAGTTTAGCCTTAATGGGGTGGAAGATTGATAATCATTGGGATTTGAATATCGATCAATGTGTAATGATTGCAGCGCCACATACCAGCAATTGGGATGCGCTGTACGCTCGTTTGGCATTAAAGGCCTTAGGTGTGCATGTCCGTATCACTATTAAAGACAGCTATATGAAACTACCATTTGGGCCATTTGTTCGTGCAATGGGCGGGATAGGTATTGACCGTCGTCCGAAGCATGAAGGTGAACCACGTCCAAGTATGGTGCAACTCATGAGTGATCTTTTTAAAGAACACCCTAAGTTGGTGATGTTGGTTACCCCTGAAGGGACACGTGCCAAGCAGGAACAATGGAAAACAGGTTTTTATCATGTTGCAGTTAGTGCAGGTGTTCCAATTGCGTTAGCCTATATGGACTATGCGAAGAAAAAAACTGGGGTGGGTAAAATTATTTATCCTACTGGGGACTACGAAAAAGATATGGCTGAAATTATGGCATTTTATGCGCAAATTTCTGCTAAATTTCCTCAAGATTTCAGTGTCGATACTCGCTATCACAACGACTCAACTGTGTCTTAACTTCAAATTTAAGTCATATGAAATAAAAAAGACAGCTTTCGAGCTGTCTTTTTTATTGCTAACCGTATTTTAAGGGCTCTGCTGAGGATTGGGTAAAACCCCACCTAGTGACTGGCATGCGGCCGTATAACTTTGTAGCTGTGTTTCAATCACTTCGGGCAGGGGCAGGTCAAAAATTTGATCGCCATGTTGATAGCTTTCTACATAGGATTGGGCTTTTTGTTTGCTGCTGGCAAGCACTTGTTCATGATAACTGGTCATGCTGCTGTGGTCTGCCTGATCGCGTTCTATATTTTGACAGTCAAAAGATTGGAGAAGTTTTTCGGCTTGTTTTATTTCTTTGGATGAGCTTATGGAGCAAGCACTGATAAAGCAAAGACTCAGTAGTGCAAGAGGCAGTTTCATATATGGTGAGCGGTGGGTTGGAAGGTGAGCCAATTGTATAAAGATTTTTGGAGTTGGAGAAAGCCCAGTAGAGCTAAGTTGTTTAAAGATAAGCCTATTTTGACACAAAACACACAATTGCTGATTCAAGCCATTGCCAAAGTGCAGAGTCAGGTTTTATAGCACTACAGAAAACTATAGCTGATACATAGAAAACAGCTTGAACTAAACAATAAACCCAGTACCGTATGTTTGAACTGCCGCTCAGAAATTTTATAAAACAATTGCGCGCCGAGCATGGCCGGTAGGCTCACACTCAAAAGTAAGATGCCCATATAGGGTAAATGTTGCAAGTTTAAATTTCCGCGGAGCAGATAGGTGAGTAAGGTGAATAGCTGAATGGCGAAATTAAAATGCCTTAAAATTGAGCGCTGTTGCTCTTTAGGAAGGTTTTTTAACATGACCCAAGCTGAAGGCAGTGAGCCACAAAAGCCTCCTAACCCACCCAATACACCTCCAAGAAAACCAATACTGCTATCGGCGTATTTTCCAGAGTTTTGAATGAAGTGAATCTGGGGATTAAGTAGCATCAATGGACACCAAAGAATCAGAAAAATTCCTAGAACCAGTTTAAAGGTATGTGCTTGAATGATGTCTAACAGATAGGTACCCAATGGAACGCCAATCAGACCTGCAAGGATATAAGGCGTAACAAGGCTTTTATCAAGTTGAAAGGCAGATTCCGACTTTAAGGAAATTAGGTGACTTCAGACTGAGGCGAACACCACCAAGGGCGCTGCGAGCTGAGGTGCCAAGATCCAGACCCAAAATGACATGGCAATTAAGGCAAATGCAAAGCCCGTGAGTCCCTGTACAAAACCCGCCACCATTGCACCTAAGATAAAGATCAACCAAGTCATATGCGATATATTTAAAATTTTAGCGAGTGTATGGTTTTTCGATCTGTCTACATAGTTTTAGACATGAAAAATGATTGAAACCTTAGCTTGATTTTGAATATGTATATTGATCTTCATACATAGCGTAGCTCAGAACCACACTAATATGCGCTAAGACCACTTTCTTTCGTGATGGTGTCAATCAAAAGGACATAAAAGTGTCTAGATTATGGGGAAACAACCACTTTCTTTTGATATAAACCTGCACGTACAGACCCAGCTTTGGTGTTCTTTATTTGAATCCAAGTGCTTGGAAGTTTTAACTGATTCAAATCTCGGTCGGCTTCCACATAAATATAGCCATTATTTTGAATCATCGGATCCGCCAAAAGTGCCAATTCTTCCCATAGCTCTAGGCTATACGGCGGGTCTAAAAAGACCAAATCAAATTGTTCTTTTAAGGTGGCTAATGCTTGCTGTGCAGTCGCTACTTTTAACTGGGCACGAGACTTAGGGACTTTAAGGAGTTCCAAGTTTTGTGTTAAAAACTGTGCTTGACTGCGGTCAGGTTCAATCATCACTACTTTTGATGCACCACGTGATAAGGCTTCAAATGCCAACGCACCCGAACCTGCACAAATATCCAAAACATTGGTATTTTGCACATCCCACATGAGCCAATTAAACAAAGTTTCACGTACGCGATCAGGCGTAGGGCGTAAACCTTCAATATT
Organism: Acinetobacter sp. CAU_H_29a_1; assembly: GCF_058599505.1. Taxonomy (NCBI): domain Bacteria; kingdom Pseudomonadati; phylum Pseudomonadota; class Gammaproteobacteria; order Moraxellales; family Moraxellaceae; genus Acinetobacter; species Acinetobacter sp. CAU_H_29a_1. Next base: position 2,346,516 of record NZ_CM178655.1, on the reverse strand, counting down.
GGCAAAAGGCAGTTGACGACGTTTCCAGTCCCCTCCAATGATGCGGAGTTGGTTTTTCATAATTAGTCTGACTCCACAGGTGCAGAAGGTGGTGTAGCTGAACGGCTTGTATTTGCCGTTGTTGAAGCGGGTGCTGTATTGGAAGTACTGGTTGGTGTAGCTGCACTTGTCCCAGTTGTAGTCGCTGGTGGAGTGCTACCACTTGGTAATTCACCCGGTTTAATCCCCGCCGTCATCAAACCACCACTAATTTGATGGTTTTGTGGACGAATTGGGTTTTTATGACGTGTGAGCAGCCAGTAGTCTAAGATTGGACGAGCCAGCTGTGCCGCAGAACCACCATGACGACCATTTTCCCAAACCACTGCAATCGCAATTTCAGGGTTTTCCGCAGGTGCAAAGCCCACAAATAAACCGTGGTCTAACTGCCGTTCGGTTAACAGGGCTTCATTGTAGCGTTTGCCTTGGGCAATACTTTTGACTTGTGCCGTACCGGTTTTACCTGCAATTTTATACATTGGCGTGCGAATGCCACGTCCAGTCCCTGTTTCAATGACATCGACCATGGCATCACGCATTTGTATCCAGTCTTGATCGGTGCCATTGAACTGGATTCTGCCATCAGGTGCATTTAAGTCTTTATGTGGTTTTGCGCCTTTACTTGTTTGTAAAACATGCGGAATCACATGTGAACCATGGTTGGCGGTAATGGCTGTTGCCATGGCCAATTGCAGCGGTGTTGCTGTAAAAGCACCTTGTCCAATACTTACTGAAATGGTTTCACCTTTGAGCCACTTGGCATCTCGGGTACGCATTTTCCATTCAGGGTTGGGGTAAAGGCCAGTACTTTCACTTGGTAAATCCACACCAGTTTTTTCACCAAAGCCAAACTGACGCATCCATGTGTTCATTTTCTCAATGCCCATACGGAACGACAGAATGTAGAAGAAGGTATCACAAGAGACCACTTGTGATTTATGCAAGTTGACTACGCCGTGTCCTGATTTTTTCCAGTCGCGGAATTTATGTGAATCGCCCGGCAGTGTGAAATAGCCATGATCGGAAATGGCCGTGCCCCAATCAATTAAGCCATAATGAATGCCACCTAAACCAAACATCGGTTTAATGGTCGAGCCAGGTGGGTAAGCGCCTTGCACAGCACGGTTATATAGTGGTTGATCGAGGTTATCGCGTAAACCACTATAGTCGGTATGACTAATGCCTGTGACAAACAGGTTAGGGTTAAAACTTGGACTTGAGACCAAGGCGAGGATTTCACCTGTACGTGGATCCATCGCCACGATTGCACCACGACGACCTGCAAGCTGCTCTGAGGCAACCGTCTGCAAGCCATAATCGAGTGAAAGATATAAGTCATTACCACGAACGGGTTCTTTGCGACCTAAATGACGTAGCACGTTACCGTGCGCATCGGCTTCGACCGACTCATTTCCTGGTACACCATGCAGCAAATCTTCATAGGAGTTTTCTACCCCAATTTTACCAATCAGGTTAGTGCCCGCATACAAATCTTTATTGATGCTTTTTAATTCTTTATCGTTAATTCGACCCACATAACCAATCACATGGGCAAACAGTTCACCATGTGGATAGTAGCGCGTCATCTGGGTTTCGATGTTAACCCCAGGGAATTGATACTTAACTTCGCTAAAGCGAGCGATATCATTTTCATTGAGATTAAGTTTAATGGAAACGCGTTCAGTTTTACGTGAGGCTTTAATACGACTGTTAAAGCGCTCAATATCATCAGGGGTGAGTTCTAAGATTGGCGTTAAGCGTTCAATCGTGGCATCAATATCCGGCACATCCGCTCGACTCATCGTCGCGGTAAAGACAGGATAGTTGTCTGCCAACAGCACGCCATTGCGGTCATAAATATAACCACGCGCAGGGGCCAAAGGTTGTAGGCGGATACGGTTTTGATCGGATGCAGTTGAAAACTCGTCAAATTGAACCAGTTGCAAATAGGCATAGCGAGTGACTAAAATCAGCAAGAAGAAAACCACAATACCCATGGAAATAAAGGTACGATTTCGAAAAATGCGCTTTTCTTGTTGGACATTTTTTAAAGGAAAGTGCTGTTTCATACCAAATCGACTTAAACACATGGATAAAGAGGAGAATACCTGCGCGCTATTCTAACGCATGTCACACTGTTTTGATATTTGTTATCGCTGCTTCTGCTTTTCATTTTTGCCTAAATTTTGACTTTATAGACATCAAAAATATAAATTGCTGTATATAAGTGTTTTATAAATTCTGCTACAGTCAAAATCCTGTAAAAAGGTACCAATTACTAAAATAACATTACGGATAATGGTGACAATAATGACAAGAATTTATCCAGTGTTGGCACTTGTTGCCTGTGCAAACGTAGCCTACGCTCAAGATAATTCCTTTTTGCCAGATGCAAAAATTCCTGCTGGCAGTGCTCAAACGTGGAATGTAGGGGCTGGTGTAACGCAGAAATTACTGCACACCAATTTGGAATGGGTGAATCCTTATGGCATTGCATATGCAAAAGCTGGGGTATTTATCAATGATGATTACCCTGTAGGTGGTCAGTTGGGGTTTAGATTTCCTGTGCATTTTACTGGTAAAGATAAAAATGGTTATTATCTCGGTGTTTACGCAGGGCATATTGACAGCAAGAAAATAGATGGCGAGTACGAATCTCGCCTTGGTGGTGGTGTAGATCTTGCTTATGTGTTACTTAGTCCTGAACGAATCAGCACTTTCAGTGTAGGGATTGGTGCAAGCGAAAAACTCGAAGCCAAATCGGGCTATATGGTTGCAGAAACTGAACCGAGACTACAATTTTCCTATACTCTAAGTTTCGGTTTATAGACACAATATCTTTTTTAAAACGCTATATAATTCAGTTAATAAAATTAAATATGGAAGTTATGCATGCTTGAGTACGTCAATCAGTTGTGGCAAACCTTTTTGAATCGACCCGATTTTTGGGCTGTACTCAGCATTATTCCTGTGACTGCTTTTGTGACTTGGGCGCACGTTTGGATGGCCCTGAAAATGGTCTTTTACCCGATTACATTTTGGGGTTTTCATATTGGACCTTTGCCTGTGGGTTGGCAGGGTATTGTGCCCAGAAAAGCGGGGCGTATTTCAGGCATCATTACCGATAACACCTTATCTAAGCTTGGTTCTTTGCGTGAATTTTTAGATGCAATGGATCCTGAGGATATGGCGCGAATCATTGGTGAGCAAGTTGGTTTTGAACTTGAGCACCTGATTGATGAAGTCATGATTGACCGCAATGCAGTACTTTGGGAAAACTTACCTTATTCGATTAAGCGTCGAATTTATGCGCAGGCACACAAACAGCTTCCGGCTGTGCTCAGAGAATTAGTGACCGAACTGACCATGAACGTCGAGTCACTCGTGGATATGCGCGATATGGTGGTCAGCCAAATGGAAGGTGATCGCAGACTGATGGTGCGTATGTTCTTGAAAGTGGGTCAGAAAGAAATCAACTTTATTTGGCATATTAGTGCACTCATTGGGATGTTCTTTGGTATCTTCCAAATGATTGTTTGGTTTGTGGTGCCTTGGCATTGGACCGTGCCATTTTGGGCGGCAGTATGGGGCTTCTTAACCAACTGGATTGCGATTTGGATGGTGTTTAATCCAATTGAGCCACACTATGTTCGATACTTGCAACTGACTGAATTAACAAAAGATCGTAAGTTTCCATGGATTAAACCTGTGATTCCGCGCATTGGGACTTATAATGTACAAGGCGCTTTCATGAAGCGCCAAGAAGAAGTGTCTGATGTGTTTGCGAGTGTAGTCACAGAAGACCTGATTACGTTAAAATCCATCATGACTGAAATGATGTATGGCAATAAAAAAGACAAGACCCGTCGTATTGTCAAACGTCATATTAATGAAATCATGGAAACACCATTGGTGAGAACATCTTTGCAGCTGTCTTTGGGGCCACGTGAATACGCAAAACTCAAGACGGACTTGATTGATCGTTCAATTGAAATTACGATGGTGCCTGTATGCGACCCAGCGTTCAATGCGAGCCGTGCACAGAAAATCTATCAAATGTTTAGAGACCGTATTCGGGAGCTAACACCGAAAGAATTTCAAAACTTATTACGTCCTGCATTTCAGGAAGACGAATGGATTTTGATTTTATTGGGTGGGGTAACGGGCTTCATTGCGGGTACAATACATTTGTTTGTAGCTTTCTTATAATTAGATGCTAAAAATATGTCGAATTTTTCGACATGTACAAAGTGTCAAATACATTGTTTAAATGAGGATGTTTTTTATGCGCATTATCTTACTCGGACCACCTGGAGCAGGTAAAGGTACACAAGCTCAGTTGATCTGTAAGCGCTACAATGTCCCACAAATTTCAACCGGTGATATGCTCCGTGCTGCAATTCGTGAAGGAACTGAACTCGGTCTACAAGCTAAAAGCGTGATGGACAATGGTGGTCTTGTATCTGATGAACTGATCATTGGTTTAGTGAAAGAACGTATTGCGCAACCTGACTGTGTAAATGGCTGTATCTTTGATGGTTTCCCACGTACCATTCCTCAAGCAGAAGCGCTTGAAAATGAAGGCATCAACATTGATCACGTGATTGAAATTGATGTTCCTGACGAAGAAATCGTACAACGTCTTTCTGGTCGCCGTCAGCACCCTGCATCAGGCCGTGTTTATCACATCGTTTACAACCCACCTAAAGTGGAAGGTAAGGACGATGAAACTGGTGAAGAACTGGTACAACGTCCAGATGACCAAGAAGCAACGATTCGTAAGCGTTTAGGTTCATACCACACTGAAACTGAACAGTTGGTTGGTTTCTACCAAGGTCGCGCAGCGTCTGGTGAAAATGCACCAACCTACGACAAGCTGAATGGCTTACGTCCAATTGACGAAGTACAAGCAGATTTGTTTGCGATTCTTGATCAAGACAAATAATTGCATGTTTTAAACATGGCAATGTTTTGACATTGAAAGAGCTCTAAGTCATATTAGGGCTCTTTTTCTTGATCCTGTTAAAATGGAGTCGCGTGTGGCACAATTTGGAATCATTGTTTTAATTATTGTTGCTGCGGCGGTATTGGTGGGTTTGTTTTACATTAGCGTAAAAATGCTACGCGATGTCAGTAAACAAGAAAAAATGTCGAAGAAGCAACCAGAACGTCAGTTACATCCGAAGTTGCAGCAAGACTTAAAAGATAAATCAAATCAACAATAAAAAAACTGAACTTTAGTGTTCAGCTTCTATCGTCGTTGTGGCAATACGTGCTGCACCAAATTCAAAACGATCTGGCCAGTTACACACATCTGAAACGATGCATTCATGGCATTTAGGTTTGCGTGCGATACAGCAGTATCGACCATGTAAAATGAGCCAATGATGTGAGTCGACAATAAATTCTTTCGGAATGACTTTCACTAAACGGTGTTCGACTTCAAGCACATTTTTGCCGACTGCTAATCCCGTACGATTGCCTAAACGAAAAATATGCGTATCGACCGCCATGGTGGGTTGTCCAAAAGCAGTATTCAACACTACATTGGCTGTTTTTCGTCCTACACCGGGTAAAGCTTCTAAATCGGCACGGTTGTTTGGCACGATGCTGTTATGTTTTTCAATCAGCATCTTACAGGCTTTAATTACATTTTCGGCCTTCGCATTATATAAACCTATGGTTTTAATATAGGTTTTTAAACCATCGACCCCTAAGGCATAAATAGTTTCAGGTGTATTGGCAACAGGAAAGAGTTTATCGGTGGCTTTGTTGACACTCACATCTGTCGCCTGAGCAGACAAGGTCACAGCCACCAACAGCTCAAAAGGACTCGAATAATTCAATTCAGTTTTGGGGTTTGGACGTTGTGCACGTAAACGTTCAAAAAAGATTTGGATTTGCTTTTTGGTCATGTTTTTTACAGGTTTTCCGCTTGTGGTTAGCATGCTTAAGCTCCCTGTAACTGATGAAGCTGTTGGGTTAAGTCATCTAACAACAGACGTTTTTTCGCATCTTCACGAACACTGAGTTGCTTTTCTAATTTTTTAATTTGTACGCGTAATTTCGCCAGCTCAATGGTGGATTTTGCATCGAGCTTTGCTGCCATTTCTGGTTCTTTTTCAATGATCTGAATATCAGGTACAGTATCGTTCTGTGCTGAAAACTGGGCAAATAACGCCGTATCAATTTCTGCACGAACCACTGGGCCTTTACGGTGCAGACGCTGTTTTTCTTCACGTTGAATATGTGCGTAATAGCGTTGTCTTAAATCATCTTGCTCAGCTTTACGCAAGATTTCCGTCGGTATGCCGTCTACATCTGGAATAAGGTCAATACAGTCGACAGGACAAGGCGGAATACACAGTTCACAGCCTGTACACAGATCAGTCAAAATACTGTGCATAAGTTTACCTGAGCCAATAATGGCATCTACAGGACAAGCACTAATACATTTGGTACAACCAATGCATTCATCCTCACGAATGATTGCTTTCATTCTCTGTGGGCGGCCATCGGCTTGAATAGGCCAAACACTTTCTTCTGCAATTAATTCTGGCCGGTTTAGCAATTGAGCCAATGCATCGGCTACAGGCTGCCCGCCAGGTACACATTTATTGGCTGCTTCACCTTCGCTGATGGCTTGGGCATAAGGCAGACATCCATCACGATGTCCGCAGAGTCCACATTGGGTTTGGGGGAGGAGAGCATCGATATTTTGGATCAGGGAAATGTGCGAATTCATGCGTAAACCAATCCTGCAGATGAATTTGCAGAGATATTAGAAGAAATAGGTAGATCACTGAATTTTACCATGTTTTTTTTGATTAATCCTGTGTTCTAAAATGGTTCATTAACTGCATCATTTTTGAGCAAAAAAAGATTTTAAACCTGTGTTTTCATTGGTGTTTTTTATAACCAATTTCTAGGTATATTTTATATAAATAATTGTTATATAAATGATAAATATGTTTTTTTATAGAAATGTGTTGTGAATTGTTGGTAAAAGATATTTAATTGTTTGCGCCAAAATTTAACATTGTTTATAAAATTTGACCAATTTTGATCCATTTTCTGCTGAGGATTAAGCGTTGAAATATAACAGCCTTAATGAGTTTTTAGATTACGTGAAAACACGTGATGAACATCAACCCGAGTTTCTACAAGCGGTAGAGGAAGTCATGACCAGCCTTTGGCCGTTCATTGAAAAAAATCCTCGTTATGCAGACCATGGTTTGCTAGAGCGTTTGGTTGAGCCAGAGCGTGCGATTCAATTCCGCGTTTCATGGGTGGATGATCAAGGTCAAACCCATGTAAACCGTGCTTTCCGTGTTCAATACAACTCGGCAATTGGTCCATTTAAAGGTGGTATGCGTTTTCATCCATCGGTAAATCTCTCGATCCTAAAATTTTTAGGCTTTGAACAAACTTTTAAAAATGCATTAACCACACTTCCAATGGGCGGTGGTAAAGGCGGTTCAGACTTTGATCCTAAGGGTAAGTCTGAAGGCGAAATTATGCGTTTCTGCCAAGCGCTAATGATTGAGCTATACCGTCACCTAGGTTCAAATACGGATATCCCTGCGGGTGATATTGGCGTGGGTGGCCGTGAAGTGGGTTATATGGCTGGCATGATGAAGAAGCTGAGTAATGACACTTCATCTGTATTTACGGGTAAAGGTTTGACCTTTGGTGGTTCTTTGGCGCGTCCTGAAGCAACGGGTTACGGCACAGTGTATTTTGCTGAAGAAATGCTGAAAACACGTGGCGACTGCTTCCAAGGCAAAACAGTCACGATTTCTGGTTCTGGTAACGTAGCACAATACGCAGCTGAAAAAGCAATGTATCTGGGTGCAAAAGTCGTTTCATTGTCTGACTCTGCGGGTACGGTATATGTAAAAGCAGGCTTTACCGATGCTTTACTGGCTGAAGTGATGGAACTGAAGAATGTGAAGCGCGGTCGTATTTCTGAGTTTGCGTCTAAGCATGGCTTTGAATACTTAGAAGGGCAGCGTCCATGGTCTATTCCATGTGATATCGCATTGCCATGCGCAACTCAAAATGAGTTAGATCAGGCAGATGCTGAAGTGCTCCTTGCAAATGGAGTAATTTGTGTCGCTGAAGGGGCAAACATGCCTTCTACCTTAGATGCAGTCGAAAAATTCGTTGAAGCGAAAATTTTATACGCGCCAGGTAAAGCATCGAACGCGGGTGGTGTTGCGACTTCTGGCTTAGAAATGTCACAAAATGCTTTGCGTTTGGGTTGGACTTTTGAAGAAGTCGATGAGCGCTTACATGCGATCATGAAAGAAATTCACCGTAACTGTGTGAAATACGGTACGCAAGCAGACGGTACTGTGAACTATGTCAATGGTGCCAACATTGCAGGCTTTGTAAAAGTTGCCGATGCAATGCTCGCTCAAGGCGTATTCTAAGTTTATATACACTTAGAAAAATCCCAATAAAAAACCGAGGCTTGAGGCCTCGGTTTTTTTCTAGGTCATTGAACGATTACAATGCGCCTTTTACCGCTTCACGTTCAATAATCATGTCTTGAACATAAGCATATTTTGATTGGTCAGCCGCAGGGTTGGCAATTTCAAAACGTTTAACACGTACGATTTGACGCTCTTTAGGGTTATGAGTGAAGCCATCGATATGGTTATAGAATAAAGTCCAGTCTTTATCGACCTGTGTTTTTACGCCATTTTCAGCATACTTAATTTCACGAACTTGTAGGCATTCCATACGAGCAACACCTGCAGAACATGTTTTGGTCTCTGGTGAAATTTCTAAGAAAACAGTTTCACCTTGGCTTTGATATTTCGCTTCAGCAGTTTGCTTACCTGTGAATACAATTTTTTCACCTTTTGCCGATACCACGGTTAGTGTTGGTGCATCAGGATCATTAAGATTTAAAACAAACGGTGCTTTACGGTTGTCAAATAAATCTGCTGCAACGCCTTCTTGAGCCATGGCTTTTGGTTCACATGCCATTTGAGTCGCCATCAGGTTACCTGTCACGATTTGATTATTCTCAATTTTCCAACTGGTACCCATACCGTTACAACTGGTTGCAATGCCTAAGCGACCTGCTTGTTTGTCAAAGTTTAAAACCAATGGTTTAGGCGCATCTGTGGTGTTCGCACTCCAATGGTAGTTTGCGAGTGTTTGATCTGCATTTTGTTGTTGTAGTACAGACACAGCCAAATCTCCTACTTTTTGAATATCAGATGATTGGCAAGCAGCCAGTGCGAGTGGGAAAAGGACAATCGCTAAATATTTTAATTTCATGGCTTACAAGTTCTTGATTTAAAATAACAAGATACATGCTATCCGATGTTATTTTTAAAAGAATGGATACATTCAGTTCTTTTGGGTTTCAAAATGTATCCATAAATATTTTTTTGATTAATATATAAGTAAAATTTATACATTAATCAAAACGGTAAATGTCCATGCCCAGTGCACCCATAGTAAAACTACTATGCACAATATTGAAACGATGACCTGTACCCATCGCAAAGAATATTGGGGCAAAGTGTTCCAACGTTGGGTGGTTACGACGGACAAAAGGAATCGATTCCCAGTCTAAAACAGCGTCAAAGTCCTGATGACTAAGTTTCGCGACCACATGATTACGAAACGTCGACGCCCACTCAGGTACCGCTTGTGACTGACCATGCCAAGACAACTCGGCTAAGTTATGGGTAATACTCCCTGAGCCAATGAGCAAGACCTGCTGCTCGCGTAGTGGCGCAAGGGTTTGTCCAATTTTATAAATCTCCTCTGCCGACAGATTCATCGGGAGTGAAATTTCCACCACAGGGATGTCTGCATCTGGATACATATGGAGTAAAGGCATCCAAACGCCATGATCACGCGGACGGGTACTGTTTGCATGAGCTGAAAAACCAGCTTCTGCCAATAAATGTAGAATTTCTTCGGCTAGAACAGGTTGACCGGGTGCTGGGTAGCGAATGTCATAAAGCTCAGCAGGAAAGCCTCGAAAGTCATGCCATGTCTCAGGACGGACTCCAGTACTTACTTCAAGTGAGTTACTTTCCCAATGAGCAGACATAATCACAATTGCTTGTGGTGTCGGTAAGTTTAGACCCAAACGATGCAACGCAGGCCCAACTTGCTCTGGATTCAACGCAAGCATGGGTGAGCCATGAGAAATGAATAAGCCGGGTAGCGTTTGTAAGTTCATTGTGAAAGCCTAATAAGGGAAGATGAAAAGAATTTTGTCAGATTCTTATCATCTGTGTAATGGGGGAAATATCAACGTATTGTTCCAAAAATGGAACATTGCTTGAGCTTAACCTGCACGATGATAAGGGTGATTATGGTTAATACTCATCGCACGGTAGAGTTGTTCAATCAGCATCACGCGAACCATCGGGTGAGGTAAGGTCAGTTTGGATAAAGACCAATGCCAAGCAGCTGCTTTACGTACTGCTTCAGAGTGACCGTCAGGCCCACCAATAGCAAGCACAATATCATTGCCCTCAAGCATCCATCCTTTCATGGTTTCTGCCAGTTTTTCGGTGCTAAACTCACGGCCACCGACTTCTAAAGCAATCAGCACTTCGTTGCCTTTCATTGCATTTAAAATGCTATCACCTTCAATTTGACGGTATTTTAAAATATCTGCTTCTGAATCATTTTTACCGCGCTTTGCCATTGGCAGTTCAATAATCTGCGTTTGCACAAAGGGTTGAATACGTTTGAAATAATCTTCAAAACCAGTCAGTACCCATGCAGGCATTTTTTGACCAATGGTCAGAATACGGATTTTCATAATGGGTCATGTATAAGGAGACGATCCATTATAACGGTGAAAGCAAGGCTTTGCAGTGAGACGAAACAAAATGCAATTGAATTCACTGAACTAATGTTGCTTAATTCAACAGATGAGAGGAATAAGAAATACTTGGAATAATAACAATGTGGCTCAAAACTTTAAAAAAACAGGCTTTTTTGTTGATTGTTGTACTGGGTACTTTCACAGGGCAGGTGTTTGCAAGCAACGTCAAAATGGCTGATGAACAAAATCTACAAGTTTATTTGGAGCAAGTGATTGGTCAGGGCAAAGCACGTAACTATAAAAACCTTGATGAACTGAACCGTGTCTCTGCATGGATCAAAGAACAAATGCGCTTATTGGGCGTTCCGTGTCACTATCAAAACTTTACGGCCAATCAGCAAATTTACCGAAATGTAGTGTGTAGTTTAAACGTCGGACGGGCAGACCGCGTGATTGTTGGGGCACATTATGACGTCTTTGGCGATCAAGATGGTGCAGATGACAATGCCTCTGGCGTTGCAGGGGTAATTGAAACGGCGCGTATTTTGGCAGAGCAAAAGTCTAAACTGCCTAACAATGTGGACTTCGTGTTCTATAGTTTAGAAGAACCACCGTTTTCTAAAACTGAACAAATGGGCAGCTATGTGCATGCGAAATCGGTTCAGTCACAAAAAGATAAGATTAAAGGTGTGTATATTTTAGAAATGATCGGATTCTTTAGCGAACAACCCATCCAAAGCTATCCTGTGGGCTTAAAGTGGATTTATCCAACCCATGGTAATTTTATTGCGACAGTGAGTAACGTGAGCTCACGTGACTTAGGCGCAGGCTATTGTACAGCGATGCAGCAACTTGATCAGTTGGAATGTCAGCGTTTGGTTGCTCCAAGCTTTGCCAACGCTTTTGATTTTTCAGATCATTTGAATTATTGGGAGTTTGATATCCCCGCAGTCATGATTACCGATACCGCATTTTATCGAAATGGTCACTACCATACCAAAGCAGACCGCTTAGCGACGTTGAATTTGACCAAAATGGCGAATGTGATCGATGGGCTGGTACAGCATTTATTGAAACCTTAATGTATTTTGAGCCATAAAAAACGCAGTTCCCAAGTAGCGAGAACTGCGATAAAAGGTCATCCGTCTGGAGAATCAGATGACCATGCAATTTCAAATCATCAATAAAAAGAAACATACAGCGCGTATCTGTTCTTATTATTTATATCGGGCTTTTTATCGATTTTTCAAGTCTGAGTCATGATTGCAGAAAAGGTTTAATACAAAAATTCAAACCAACTAAGCGAAAATTTGGAGTTTCATTCGTTTCACGTCATGGAATGTAGGCCAATCATATTTCCTTCGCTATCAAAGGCCAGCACAATAAAACCATATTCACCAATGGCAGTTTTTGCTTCATGAATTTTTCCACCAGACTCAACAAGTCGGCTCGCTTCATTCGCACAATCGTCACATGAAAAATAGATTAAGGTACTGTTTCCTCCTGCGGATAGGCCTGGCATTTTCACCAGTGCACCTGAAGCGCCATAGGCTTGCATGTCTGAGGGGAAAGCCCACATTTGCAGTGAATTCTCATCCGTTGGTGGGGTTAATTCCGTTAATTGAATATTAAAAACAGATTCATAAAATTGTTTGGCACGAGATAAGTCATCCACATAAATTTCAAACCAGCCAATCGGGTTTTTCATTTTAGTTGTCCTACATGTATCTCTTGATCAAATTATTGTAGGAAATAAAAGCATAAAGATGTGTGGTGTTATCTACAGTAAATTGTAATAAAAAAGAGAGCCGAAGCTCTCTTTTTTTTAAGATGCAGAATTAGTGGCGTGCAGCTTTTTTGCCTTCGTCGACAGCTTTCACAATTGGTGCTTTGACCAAAGGTTCAGGCATAGAGGTCAACGCCAGTGGTAAAATCTCATCAATCGATTTCACCGCTTTAATCTCTAAACCTTCTTTAACATTGTCTGGGATTTCAGATAAATCACGGACGTTGTCTTGAGGAATGAAGACCAGCTTAATTCCACCACGGTGTGCAGCCAGAAGTTTCTCTTTTAAGCCACCAATGCGCATTGCACGACCACCGAGACTGGTTTCACCTGTCATGGCAATATCCGGACGAATTGGGATGCCTGTGAAAGCAGAAACCAATGCAGTTGTTAATGCTAAACCTGCAGAAGGGCCATCTTTCGGTGTTGCACCTTCGGGTAAGTGAACGTGTACATCTGTTTCATCAAAGCGAGATGCATCAATACCGAGTTCATCTGCACGGGTACGCACGACAGTCATAGCAGCAGTAATCGATTCTTTCATTACATCGCCGAGTGAACCCGTGGTAATGAATTTACCTTTACCTTTGACCGCTGCAACTTCAATGGTCAATAACTCACCACCGACTGAAGTCCATGCTAAACCGTTGACGCGACCGACTTGAGCTTCATCTTCCGCCATACCAAAGTCAAACTTATGTGGACCTAAGTAGTCTGGAAGGTTAGCCGAAGTCACGTCGACTTGCAGATTTTTCGCCTTTTTACTGACCGCTTCTTTTACCACTTTACGAGCAATTTTAGAGACTTCACGCTCTAAGCTACGCACACCAGCTTCACGTGTATAACGTTGTACGATGTCACGAATTGCTTCTTCATGAACAGTCAATTCTTTCGCACGTAGACCATTGTTCTTCATTGCTTTCGGAACAAGGTAACGCTCAGCAATATTGACTTTTTCATCTTCGGTATACCCCGGTAGACGAATCACTTCCATACGGTCAAGCAATGCTTCTGGAATATTCATGCTGTTGGCAGTACAGATGAACATCACTTCAGACAAGTCCAGATCAAGATCTAAATAGTGATCGTTAAACTTGCTGTTCTGTGATGGATCGAGTACTTCAAGCAACGCAGAAGCAGGGTCGCCACGGTAGTCTTGTGCCATCTTGTCGATTTCGTCGAGCAAGAACAATGGGTTCTTCACGCCGACCTTCGTTAAAGACTGCACAATTTTACCCGGCATCGCACCGATATAAGTACGACGGTGACCACGGATTTCCGCTTCGTCACGTACACCACCGAGTGCCATACGTACAAACTCACGACCTGTCGCTTTCGCAACCGATTCACCCAGTGAAGTTTTACCTACACCTGGAGGGCCAACCAAACAAAGGATTGGGCCTTTGAGTTTTTTCACGCGAGATTGAACTGCGAGATATTCCACAATACGATCTTTCACGTCATCTAAGCCGTAATGATCGGTATCCAAAATTTCTTGCGCTTTGCTTAAGTTAATGCTGACTTTGCTGGCCTTATTCCAAGGCGTGTCTAAGATAGCCTCGATATAATTGCGCACCACAGCCGCTTCACTAGACGCAGGTTGCATTGCTTTGAGTTTACGGAATTCGCTTTCTGCTTTTTTGCGCACGTGTTCAGGCAAATCAGCTTCAGCAAGACGTTTTTCAATTTCAGCAACGTCATCTTCCGCGCCGCCATTCATGTCAGAAAGCTCACGCTGAATGACCTTCATCTTTTCATTGAGGAAGTATTCGCGTTGATTTTTCTCCATTTGACGCTTCACTGAGTCATGTAGAGTTTGCTCAATCTGTTGTTCTTCAGATTGCTGCAATAAATACGTCATCAGTTCTTGTAGATGTGCTTCAAACTCATCGTGTTCGAGGAATTTTTGCTTTACATCAATATTCAGTGGAACACGGGTCGCTACGAAGAATAACAATTGGAGTAAATCGTCAATCTTGTTCGCAGCAGCAATCAGTTCACGTGCATTACGCAGCTTTGCTTCAGCATATTGAGCAAATAGGGCACGTAATTCTTGCACACGTGTTTCTTGCGTGGTTTCGTCAATGTGGACTGACATTGGGCTAAGCGCATGTTCTGCGGTTAGATAATCATTTTCATCAATGATTTTTTCTAGCTTTGAACGATGCAAGCCTTCAATTAATACTTTTATACAGTTTTCATCATTTTCATGATTCACAACTTGCACAATCTTCGCGACAGTACCGTATTGATATAAGTTGTCGTGATCAATTTCTTCTGAAAGAGAATCTTTTTGAGCAACCACAAATACTAGATTGTCACTGTTACGAGCCACATCAACTGCATTGATCGATTTTTCACGACCTACAAATAGCGCGATTTGCATGTGTGGATACACCACCACATCACGTAACGCTAAAAGTGGTAATACACTTGGAACCTGAGGCTCTAAGGTTTCTTGATTCATAATAATTTCAGACATGGGCACTCCTAATGAGTGACAACGGTGTTGCCATGTTTTTTATAGTGATGGGTATTTTAAAAAATACAAGGGTAGGTCAAAATAAATTGTATAAAAAATGACTAAACATGTGATTTTTAAGTATTCTCAACAGTCAAAAATGTCAATTTTAGCGCTTGAAGCGTAAATATTGTTGAGGGGTAAGCAGACCATCTAAAGGCTGATCCCATGTTTCTCGAATCAATCGCTGCGGCACCAACTGGAAGTGATGAGCCAAACCAAGACGAAATGGACGGTGATAGCGTGCAGAAGCCAAGGTTTTGTCGTAAAAACCTCCGCCCATGCCAATGCGTGTGCCATAAGGATCACACGCCAATAAGGGTATGAGTAGCAGGTCTAAATGTGAAACATGCTGACCACGTGTTGCCATAGGTTCTTGCATACCCAGCGGATGATGGGAAAAGCGTTTATTTTGAAATTGATGACGTGAAACTTTGACCCACACTAAGCGCTGATTCATATTGCAAATCATTGGTAAATACACTGCTTTTTTTTGATGAAAACAATATTCAATGATTTTACGGGTCTGAATTTCCCCAAAAGCATGTAGGTAGATCCCGACGCGAGTGGCATGTTTGAATTCGGGCACACGTCTTAGGCGTTGTAAAATTTGCAGTTCGGACTGCTGCTGTTGATAGGCGGAAACTTGTCTGCGTTGTTTGCGAAGCTGTTTTCTGAGTTGGGCAAGTTCAATCGACATGGTGAACGCAGTCCTGAGAATCGAAAAGGTGAGTGTGAAAATGAGCGCCAAATTTAAAAGATGGTATCTGTTTATGGCGCAGTCGTTGAACCTTTTTTCAGTTCTTGCAAAATTGGGCAGCAACTGTCAGTGGTGGTTTTACATTCATCCACCCAGTTTGAAAGGCGTTGTTTCAAAGCATTCAGCTCTTGAATCCGTTGATCAATTTTTTCCAGTCGTTGCTGAATCACATCACGGACTTTTTCTCGATCATCCAGTTGCAAATGTAGTAGATCTTGAATTTCGCTGAGCTGTAAGCCCGCATCTTTGCCTTTTTGTATAAAGCTCAACGTTTCAATATCTTGCTGACTATAGTAGCGATAGTTTTGCGTGGTTTCAGGAATGCGCATCAGACCAATCCGTTGATAATAACGAATGGTTTCCACATTCACCTGACAGTGTTTTGCCAGTTTGCCGATAGTGAGCATAAAATAATCTCCAAAAGGCTTGACTCAGTACCTAGGTACAGACTTTATGCTAACACAATCAAAAAATAAAAGGTGAGTCAGAATGAGTGAGCAACACAAAACGTCTTGCTGTTCCAAACAGAAATTAGCGCCGATGGTGGTGAATATCGATCCTGTCTGTGGGATGACGGTCGCAGAGGACTCTCCTCATGTGTATGAGCATCAATCAGTTCGTTATTTGTTTTGTTGCTCAGGCTGTTTAAAGAAATTTTCGGCCAATCCAGAGGCTTACTTAACATCAGAAAGAGCGCCCAGTGTTTGTTGTAGTCAATCCAAAACAGATATAAGCGATGCTTCATCTCAGGGGAAAGAGGAAAGTGCTGTAGTTACTTCCAAAGGTTGTGGTTGCGGATCAAAACCTGTGTCAGATGCAGAGAAGACCACATTTATTGACCCTGTGTGTGGCATGACTGTAACTGATTTAACTAAACCGCATACCGAGTGGCAGGGACAGGACTACTATTTTTGTAGTGAAAAATGTTTGCAAAAGTTTATTGCAACCCCAGAGGCTTATGTAAAAACTGAAGATGCAGTATCGGTGTCTACTTCTACTGCGGGCTGTTGTGGTTCAACTCCGAAAGAGGCAGAGAAAAAAGCATCCTGTTGTGAGCCTAAGCCGCAAACAGAATCAGACAACAAAGCAAGTTGCTGTGGTGGAGGAAAGCATGAACATACTGCTCCATCTGGATCAGCTGAGTTTATTGACCCCGTATGTGGTATGTCAGTCGATCCTAATACAGAGTTAAAAACGGATTATCAGCAACAGATTTATTATTTCTGTAATCCTTCTTGCTTAGATAAGTTTAAAGGGGATCCTGAGTTTTATCTGATTCCACCCGATCAGCGTCCTGTACCTGAAGGGGCTGCGGATATGGACTATACCTGTCCGATGGACCCTGAAATTGTACAAAAGGGACCGGGGACGTGTCCGATTTGTGGTATGGCACTCGAGCCGATGCAACCGACTTTAGATGATGCACCCAACCCAGAGTTGGTGGACTTTAGCCATCGCTTTTGGATGACCTTGCCACTGACGTTGATCGTGTTTGTACTGGCGATGGGTTCACATATTCACAGTTTCATTTCACCGCATATTCAGCCGTGGATTGAGCTGGTCCTCGCGACCCCAGTGGTGTTGTGGGCAGGTAAACCCTTTATTGAACGTTGCTGGACTTCGTATAAAACCCGCAACTTAAATATGTGGAGCCTGATTGGTGTTGGGGTGTTAGCGGCCTATATTTATAGTGTGGTGGCAACGATTTTCCCAAGTGTGATTCCAATGGAAGCCAAAACTGGGCATGGCGTTGCAGTGTACTTTGAAGCAGCCTGTATGATCGTATCTTTAAGTTTGCTCGGTCAAATCATGGAGTTAAAGGCGCGTGCTAAGACCGCAGACTCACTCAAAGCCTTACTCAAACTGCAAGCCAACACAGCCAAGTTGGTTCAAAATGATCAAGTGGTTGAAGTTGATATTGGTATGGTCAAACAAGGCGATATTTTACAAATTTCCTCGGGCGAGCAGATCCCACTAGATGGTGTGGTGGTTGAAGGCAAAACCTATGTCGATGAAGCCATGATGACCGGTGAACCTGTGCCTGTGAAAAAGCAAGTGCATGACACGGTGATCGGCGGGACGGTCAATCAACAAGGCAGTATTCGTATTCAAACTACGGCGGTCGGGGCGAATACCACTTTGGCGAAAATGATTCAAACGGTAGCAGAAGCACAGCGTTCTAAAGCACCGTTACAACGTTTGGCCGATGTGTTTGCCAAGTACTTTGTCATCATTGTGCTATTGATTAGTGTGTTGACCTTTGCCGCTTGGATGGTGTTTGGTGGGGCGCAATTTGATCTGGCACTGATGTGTGCGGTGGCGGTCCTGATTATTGCCTGCCCATGTGCGCTGGGTTTAGCGACGCCAATGTCAGTAATGGCCACGACAGGGCGCGCGGCACAAAAAGGGGTACTGTTTAAAGATGCAGAGGCAATTGAAGCTTTAAGTAAAGTGAATACGCTGATTGTCGATAAAACAGGGACTCTGACGGAAGGTAAACCAAGCCTTAAAGAAATTCAGTTGCTCAGCCCAAATGTGGAACAAGCGCAAGTGGAACAGTGGATTGCCTCGATTGAGCAGTATTCTAGTCATCCGATTGCCCAGACTTTGACACAGTTGGTCCCAGCGCAGCAATTGCTTAAAGTGGCAGACTTTGAGGATGTGACTGGTTTTGGCGTCAAAGGGCAAATTGGCGAGCAAACCCTCTATATTGGTAGCCAAAAGCTGCTTGAGCAACTCGGCATTACTTTGGATGATACTTTGCAAAGCCAGTTGAACCAGCAGCGTACGACAGGCAATGTGATCAGTTTCTTAAGCAATAGCCAAGAAGTGCTGGCTTATATTTCTATTCACGATGCGATTAAGGCCAATGCGCAGCAAGTCATTCAACAGCTGATTGATGATGGTGTTGAAGTGGTGATGGCAACAGGTGACCACGAACAAAATGCCCAGTTGGTGGCTAAGGAGTTGGGTATTCAACAAGTCTATGGCAACTGTACACCAACTGAAAAACTGGAGATCGTGAAGAAATATCAGGCTCAAGGTAAGATTGTCGCGATGGCGGGAGATGGCATTAACGATGCACCTGCTTTGGCACAAGCCAATGTCGGAATTGCCATGGGCAACGGAACTGATATCGCAAAACAAACCGCGCAAGTGACCTTGGTTAAAGGTGATATTCGTGGTGCAGCCGATGCGCTACATATGGCGAAACTGGGTGTGCGGAATATGAAACAGAACCTTGCTTTTTCCTTTGTGTATAACGGTTTGGGTGTACCTGTGGCAGCAGGAATTTTCTATCCATTAACAGGGTTATTACTCACCCCAATGTTCGCTGCGGTGGCGATGTCATTGAGCTCATTGTCCGTAGTCTTAAATGCTTTACGTCTACAAAAGAGTAAATAAGCGCTTTTAGATTTTTACGGTCTCTTTTTAAGTTGAGTTTTTAAAAAAGCATCTTTTCAACAAAGGTGCTTTTTTTATGATAATTCGTGATGGAATGAAGCGCAGCGCGAATAAATATTGATTTTACAAGCGTCTTTTTTTGATTCAACTTGATTTAAAGAGCCTTGATCCGGTTAGACCGAGTAAGGTTGTAAAAGACGCAAAATTGATGTATTTGGGCAATGCATAGCGCTTGAATGAGCGTCATCTTGTGAGTCATTTTGAAATTATATAAAACAGGAACTTAAAAAATAGTGGCAACTGCCGTACTATAAGCCGGATGGAGTAAAGGCAGGGTTCAGGGTGAATTTAAAAAATCTAGAAGCATTTTATTGGGTTGTGACTTTAAATAGTTTCAATAAGGCTGCCACAAAATTACAAACGACTCAGCCTGCCGTTTCACAAAAAATCACCTCTCTTGAAAATAATCTAGGTTTTAAAGTTCTCGATCGCAGCTTTCGACAGCTTAAACCGACTCATAAAGGCATGACCCTGTTTAAATATGCTGAAAAGTTTATGCGTTTGGAAACCGATTTGGTGGCTGAGCTGACTGAAAACCAACACCTCACAGGAACAATTCGTTTAGGTGTTTCCGAGACCATCGTTTATACGTGGTTGGTTGAATATATCGAAAAAGTACAAAAAGAGTTTCCTAAAGTTTCTGTGGAAATTGTGGTGGATTTAACCCCAAATTTGCAAGAAGGTGTGCGTACCGGGGATTTGGACATGGCCTTTTTGCTGGGCCCGACTTTGGCTTTTGAGTGTGTAGAGCAGGCGCTGTGTGACTTTGAGCTGAGCTTCTTGGCAGCTCCATCTTTTAAAGGTGGTGTAGGGCAAATGTCGTTTAAGGCATTGATGTCTCATACCATTTTAACCTACCCGAAAATTACCTATCCCTATAAAGAACTCAAGGCCAGAATGAAAGAACAGGCACTGGATGAGCCGCTTTCAATTACCAGTTATTCGCTTGCGACCTTATTGCGTCTTGCGGAGCAAGGTTTGGGGATCGCCGTTGTGCCGACCTTAACGGCCTTAAAGGAAATTACCGATGGTCGTTTAGAGATTTTAAATACCCCGATCCAGCTCAAAACCTTTCATTTCACCTCGATTTATATGCAAGGAAATGATGCTGCCTTGAAAGAGAAATTAACCGATGTCGCAGTCACTGTTTCTGAAAGTGCAATGAAAAGACTGCTTGAGAAAATTAAAAAATAATTGAGGCGTACGCAGTTTTTTTGACAAGCGACGTTTCTTTATCTCAAAACGTAATTTGTTTGAAAAACTATAAAAGCAGCTTATCGTGTGTGATAAGTAAAATTTATCATTAGACTTTTAATAAATAAAAAATAATAAAATACAGTTATTTAGTTTTAATAATGGATGTAAAAAGTCGTATTGTTCATCGCGTTTGCCTATGTTCTTATTTCAAATAGAAGATTTGATCCGCCATGGCTTTGGTTGGGCAACAGGGAATCTTTGTCAGTTAAAGGGATTTAAGAACAGAATTTGCAAACAAAATGATGTTCTTGGTTCAACTTGAAAATAGCGTTATTAAGCTCAAATGGACGAGGAACGCATTAAATATGTCTTTATTAAAATCTTCTTTTTTATCAGATCGCCAATGGGCCATTGTTGCTTCAATCTTCATGATGGCAACCTCCGCCATGGGACCTGGTTTTCTCACTCAAACTGCGGTCTTTACTGTGAAATTGGGTGCGGCGTTTGGCTTTGCCATTCTCGTGTCTATTTTGATTGATTATGTGGTTCAGCAAAACATTTGGCGTGTCGTAACGCTAACGCAAATGCGTGCCTCGGATATTGCCAATAAAGCCTTGCCGGGCAGTGGTTACTTACTGGCTTTTCTGGTCATTTTGGGTGGCTTTTTCTTCAGTATTGGTAATATTGCAGGTGCGGCTTTAGGTCTCAATGCCTTATTTGGTTTGGACACCAAATGGGGCGGCATTTTAAGTGGTGCTTTGGCCATTTTAATTTTTGCTTCAAGAAAAGCCACGCTGGCCATGGATAAAAGCATGATCGTTTTGGGGTTGCTCAAAATCATCTTGATTATCATTGTTGCCGTCATTGTGATGCCACCTGTGGGCCAAGCTGTTCATCAAACGTTTGCACCCGACCAGATTGATTTTGCCATCATCACCACGATTGTTGGTGGAACGGTCGGCGGCTATATCTGCTATGCAGGCGCCCATCGTTTACTGGATAAAGGTGCGGTTGGCCCTGAAAATATTGATGAAGTTGCAAGAGCCGCAACCAAAGGTATTGTGGTTGTAGGCATCATGCGTTATGTGCTGTTTTTAGCTTTCTTGGGTGTGGTGGTAAGTGGCGCAAGTATTGATTTAGCCAGCCATGATGCCAATCCCGCAGCGCAAGCTTTTCAATATGCCGCAGGAACTTTTGGTTATAAATTATTTGGTCTAATTTTCTGGGCAGCAGGGATCAGTAGTACCATTGGCGCCGCTTATACTTCGGTTTCATTCTTTACCGCATTTAAGAAAAACCTCAGTCCAAAGCAAACCAACTACACCACCATTACATTTATCTCTTTAGCTTTATTACTGTATGTCGTACTGGGCGCAACCCCTGCTGGATTATTGATATTCGTTGGTGGCTTTAATGGTTTGGTACTGCCGATTGGTTTAACTATTTTTGTTTATGTTGCCGCTTGCCGTAAAGATATGATGGGGAATTATAACTATCCAAAATGGTTACTTATTTTGGGTGTACTCACGTGTATGTTGACATGGTGGATGGGCTATATGTCCTTTACTACAGTCTTTAATTATTTAACCAAACTTTAAGCCAGACGACGGTGAAGTGATAAAGGAATTGAGCCATGTATGTAGATTTAAATAGTGACTTAGGTGAAAGTTTTGGTTCTTGGAAAATGGGTAATGATGATCAAATTCTACCCGTAGTGACAAGTGCCAACATTGCATGTGGCTTTCATGCAGGAGATCCACTGGGGATTTTAAAAACACTGCGTAAGGCTGTTGAATTAAATGTCACGATTGGCGCGCATGTATCTTATCCAGACCTCGTCGGTTTTGGTCGTCGCAATATGGATGTGTCACGTGATGAGCTGATTGCCGATGTGTTGTATCAAATTTCTGCACTGGATGGTTTAGCCAAAGTGGCTGGTTCTCAAGTGCAATATGTGAAACCACATGGTGCACTGTATAACACCATTGCACATGATCACGCTCAGGCCGCTGCGGTGATTGATGCCATCAAGATGTATAACCCAGAACTGGTTTTGGTGGCACTGGCAGGTTCCCACTTGGTTGAGCAAGCACGTGCAGCAGGCTTAAAGGTTGTATCTGAGGCATTTGCAGACCGTGCTTATAACAGTGATGGCTCATTGGTTTCACGACGTTTGGACGGGGCTGTTTTACATGACTCAGCCTTGGTGGCACGCCGTGTGGTGTTTATGTTGAAAAATGGCGGCGTTGATTCGATTGATGGTGTATTTACCCCGATTCAAGCGGACACGATTTGCTTACATGGTGACACCGCGGGTGCTTTAGAGATGTCGGCTGCGATTAAAGCTGAACTGCTAAATCATCATATTGAAATTCGTCCCTTTGTCTTAAAGCCTCAGGAAGTACGCAATGTATAAGGATATCCGAGTCGATTCAGCGCAGCTTGAAGCCGCTTTAGCCGCACGTTTAAAAATCCGTGCAGGCTTTGACAAACCAACGGCGGGTATGGCTGCGGGCATGACGCAGGTCAATATGATTTCGGTACCTA
Organism: Acinetobacter sp. CAU_H_29a_1; assembly: GCF_058599505.1. Classification (NCBI taxonomy): domain Bacteria; kingdom Pseudomonadati; phylum Pseudomonadota; class Gammaproteobacteria; order Moraxellales; family Moraxellaceae; genus Acinetobacter; species Acinetobacter sp. CAU_H_29a_1. The sequence continues at coordinate 2,323,391 of NZ_CM178655.1, read as the reverse complement.
AAGATTGGGCTTATGATTTTCTACTGTATGCACATCGCAATCCGCAAAGCTGTCCTGTTTTAGACGTGCTAGAGGAAGGTGTTTATGCCACAAGACTGGCAGAAAATTCAGATATACGCACTGACTTTCCACGTTATCGCATCTGGAAAGAGGGTGAAATGGTCGATGAAGTCACGGATGCTAGTGACATTTATCATGCGCATCCTGACTTGGTGACGTTTCTAATTGGCTGTAGTTTTTCTTTTGAAACCGCATTGCAAGAAGCAGGTATTGAAGTTCGTCATATCCATGATCAGACCAATGTACCGATGTATTTGAGTAATATTCAGTGTCAGCCTGCGGGGCGTATTTCGGGCAACATGGTGGTGTCTATGCGCCCAATTCCATCCCATCAAATCGCGGATGCCGTCAAAATTACAGCACGGATGCCAAGTGTGCATGGTGCGCCTGTACATATTGGACATCCTGAAGGTTTAGGCATTCGTGATGTGAATCAGCCAGACTTTGGTGATGCTTCACGTATTGAGGCTGGGGAAATTCCAGTATTTTGGGCTTGTGGTGTCACCCCGCAAGCAGCGGTGATGAACTCAAAAATTCCTTTTGCCATAAGCCATGCTCCCGGTCATATGTTGATTACCGACATTCCTGATCGTGCATGGATAGCTTAAGCGGGACCAAAGAATACTTAAAAGGATAGGCATATGCGTTTTTTATCGGTAAACGCGGATTGTTTTCTTATAGAGCTTGCCAGCTTAGAGGAAACATTGGCGTTGTACAATAAATTGCACACGATGCAATTGAATGGAATTAAAGACTTAGTCCCTGCTGCAAAAACGATTTTGGTATTTTTTAATGAAATTGAGACCACCTTTAAAACACTGGTTACTTCGATTCAGACTGTAAAAATTGGTTCAGGCGGTGAGCGTAATGTCCAAGAATTGATTATTCCTATCTGCTATACGGGCGAAGATCTTGCTCAAGTTGCAGAGTTACAAGGGCTTTCAATTGCTGAAGTTATCTTGAAGCATCGTCAAAGTGTTTGGAATGTGGCTTTTATTGGCTTTGCACCGGGCTTTGCTTATATGAGCAGTCCCGATCGACCATTTACAGATATTCCTCGCTTAGCTGTGCCACGTAAAAAAATACCGTCGGGTTCTTTGGGACTGGCAGGACAATATTCAGGGATTTACCCGAAAGACAGTCCGGGGGGCTGGCAGTTGATCGGTACGACTGCTGAAAAAATGTGGGATCTGGAGCGTAAAAATCCAGCGCTATTGTTACCGGGGATGACGGTACATTTTGAAGATGTCACACATCAACCGACTACGGTTAGCGTAGCACAGCAAGTCACTCGTATAGTTGAGCCCAAACAATCCATGCCTTTGTTTACGGTAACTGCACCGAGCCTACAGATGCTGATTCAAGATGAAGGGCGTTTTAACCAGACCAAGATAGGGGTTGGTGTTGCAGGGGCGATGGATGTATCGGCGATGCACAGTGCAAATCGAATTGTTGGTAACCCAACTCCGACACCTGTGATTGAAGTTTTAAATGGTGGTTTGAAAGCCAAAATGCATCAGTCCGCAGTCATTTCGGTTACGGGAGCAATTTCAAACATCCACGTGAAATTTAGTGATGGCCAAAAGGCTGACTTTGAGAGTTATCAAGCGATTGCACTTGATGAAGGTGATGAATTTCAGATTCAAGCACCGACGGCAGGGCTAAGAAATTATCTGGCGATTCGTGGTGGTATCGATGTGCAGCCTGTGCTGAAGAGTGCTTCTTTTGATAGTTTGGCCGTATTAGGACCAGAGCCTCTAAAAATGGGGGATACGGTTTATCAAGGACAGGTTGAAGTTTCAAATATCAGTATTACTGAAATTGTGAAATTGAACTTGCCCAAAGTCGGCGATGTGGTTGAGCTCGACATTGTAATGGGACCGCGAACGGATTGGTTTGAAGCAGAGAGCATTGAGCGCTTATGTCAGCAAGCTTGGCTTGTGACCAATGAAAGCAATCGGGTTGGACTGAGGCTTTCAGGTGAACAACCATTGCAACGAAAAATTACCCATGAGTTGGAAAGTGAGGGAACTTGCATTGGTGCCTTGCAGATTCCACCCAGTGGACAGCCTGTATTGTTTATGAATGACCATCCTTTAACTGGTGGCTACCCCGTCATTGCGGCTGTGGCAAAGCACCATTGGGACTTGGTGGCACAGATTCCAGCAGGGTGCCAAATCAAATTTAAAAAAATGAACGAATTTACAGATTTTGAGAATGAATGATGACTACTGAAAAATTATTAATTGCAAACCGTGGTGAAATTGCCGTTCGTATTATTCATGCTTGCCGTGATATGGGTATTAGCTCAGTTGCGTTATATGCCGATGACGATATGGACAGTATGCATGTCGAACTGGCGGATGAAGCATGGGGTTTGGCCGGTGCAACGGCACGTGAAACTTATTTGAATATTCCAGCCATTCTTGAGGTTGCTAAAAAATCCAAGGCGACCATGGTGCATCCAGGTTATGGTTTTTTATCTGAACGTGCTGAATTTGCGCAGGCCGTAATTGATGCAGGCTTAAAGTGGGTCGGGCCGTCACCCAGTGCCATTGAAAAGTTGGGTGATAAAATTGAAGCACGTAAGATAGCTGCTTCAGTGGGTGCACCTTTAGTTCAAGGTACACAAGACCCCTTAAATAATGCTGATGAAGCCCTCGAGTTTGCAAAGCAGTTTGGTTTACCTATTGCGATTAAAGCCGCATTTGGCGGTGGTGGTCGCGGTTTAAAAGTCGTTTGGAAACTGGAAGATGTAAAAGAGCTGTATGATTCGGCTGTACGTGAAGCACAAGCCGCTTTTGGCCGCGGTGAGTGTTTTGTTGAGCAATACTTAGATCAACCTCGCCATGTCGAAGCGCAAGTGATTGCCGATCAACATGGCAATGTAGTGGTTTTAGGTACACGTGACTGTTCGCTACAACGTCGTAATCAGAAGCTTGTTGAAGAAGCGCCAGCGCCTTTTATCAGTGATGCAATTTATGAAGAAATTTTAACTTCAGCCAAAAATATCTGTCATGCAGCCAACTATGTCGGTGCGGGTACTGTTGAATATTTGCTGAGCCGTGATGGAAAGCTTTCATTTTTAGAGGTTAATACCCGCTTGCAGGTGGAACATCCTGTCACGGAAGAAACGGCCAATGTCGATTTGGTAGTTGAGCAAATTCGTGTGGCTCAAGGCCATGAACTTTCAATCAAAGAAACCCCGAAAGTGCAAGGGCATGCCATTGAGTTTCGTATCAATGCTGAAGACCCTGCTCGTGGCTTCATTCCTGCATTTGGTGTATTGAATTTATTTGAAGCCCCGTTTGGTCAGGGCGTACGCGTAGACACAGGTGTTCGTACAGGCTCTTTGGTGTCGAGTCATTTTGATTCACTCATGGCCAAACTGATTATCACAGGTCCAACACGTGAGGTTGCGATTGCCCGCGCTAAACGTGCGCTGAAGCAATTTAAAATTGAAGGGGTTGCGTCGGTTTTAGACTTTCACCGTGCAGTATTAAATGAAACTGATTTTACCGACACATTTGGTGTCCATACTCGTTGGATTGAAAATGATTTTAAACAGGACTTAAAGCCAACGAAACGCAGTATTCCGAATCATCAACAGCCGATGTTACTCAGCTATATTGAAATTGATGGGAAATTACATCGTTTAGGCTTACCTGCGGGCATGTTTGCACAAAATCCTACAATCACTGCTCAAGACCAACCAGCTACAGAAACAGCAGTGAGTGTTGAACACTTACTTGCACCAATCAATGGCGTAATTAGCGCTTGGAAAGTAGAAAACGGGGAGCAGGTCGTAGAGGGGCAAGTGGTTGCGATTATGGAGGCCATGAAAATGGAAGTTCCTGTACTTGCACATCAAAGTGGGGTAATTCAGTTGATAGCTCAGCAGGGAGTGACTTGTCACGCAGAGCATATTATTGGATCGATTTGCTAAAAAATTAAATCATGTGAATGAACCTGATGCAGCATTCAGCTAAGTCAGGTTTTTCGTTTTGAAACTCTTAAAAATTGAGGGCTGGTTAGCTTTGTTTTATGGACAAATGAAGTCGAAAGATGGTTCGATAAAGATTTAATAGTCCAATAAAAGCGTTATTTAAAGGGAAATCTTGTTTTTGGCGAGATGAGACAATATTAAACAGAGTTTAAATATATAATAAGGTGAAATAAATATTTGTATTTAAAAAATAAAATACAAAACTCTATGAAAAAATACCATATTGTTCAGAAGAGAGGTGGATCAGGAAATTTGAACAACACTTATAAGTGATATTTTGCTCCCCAAATGATGTTATAAACATCAATATATGGAGTATTTTATGGCACGTAGACCAAGAAGAAATCATTCAAATGATTTTAAAGCTAAGGTAGCACTTGCTGCGATTAAAGCAGAAAAAACACTTGCTGAATTGAGTGCTGAATTTGATGTTCATCAAAACCAAATTATCGACTGGAAAAATCAACTGATTTCAGCTTCCTCGCAAGCTTTCGATCAATCAAAAGCTCCAACAGAACCACCCATCGATCTAAAAAAACTACATGCAAAAATCGGTGAGCAGGCATTAGAAATTGATTTTTTAGAAGGTGTGTTGAAGAAACTGGGCCGCTTCAACCACAAAAGTTAATCGATGACTCACTTCAGATTTCAGTATCTAAGCAAGCTCAGCTGCTGAAAGTCTCCCGTGGTTGTTATTACTATCGCCCAAAACCTGTGAGTGCATCAGATCTGAAGCTGATGCGGTGTATGGATGAGTTACATATGCAATACCCTTTTGCAGGTAGCCGGATGATGCGTGATTTGTTGAATCGTCAAGGACATCATATAGGACGACGTCATACACGTACTTTAATGAAGAAAATGGGCATTAATGCGTTATATTGCAAACCAAATTTAAGCCAGGCTAATCAAGCTCACCGCAAATATCCATATCTGCTCAAAGGATTGGCTATTCAGCGCAGTAATCAAGTGTGGTCTACGGATATAACGTATATCCCTATGGCAAAAGGCTTTGTTTATTTATGTGCTGTGATTGATTGGCATAGCCGCAAGGTACTTGCGCATAGAGTATCGATTAGTATGGAGGTTACATTTTGCATAGAAACATTAAATGAAGCTATTGAAAAATATGGTCGACCTGAAATATTTAATACAGACCAAGGCAGTCAGTTTACCAGTGATGCATTTATTGATGTATTGAAATCAAATGGCATTCAAATCAGTATGGATGGTAAAGGTCGATGGGTTGATAATGTGATGGTTGAACGATTATGGCGGAGCGTTAAATATGAAGAGGTGTATCTCAAAGCCTACAGCAATGTTTTGGATGCGAAGAAGCAATTAAACGCATATTTTGAATTTTATAATTTGAAACGACCTCATTCGAGTCTGGACAAAATGACTCCAGATGAGTTTTACTATGACCAGCTACCACAACAAAATAAGGTAGCTTAACTAGAGCAGAGTATCACTTATAAATAAGCTTTTAGTTGTTCAAACATGTGGGACCACCTCTGAAGTATAAATAATGTGCCTACCATATGCCTACTTTTTAACGTTTTCAGCCTACCATTTGCCTACTAAATTTATTTGTAAAATTTAATAAAAAAAGGTGAATTAAACTGTTTTTTGAGATGTAGAGTTTACTCATTGCCGATTCATTTAAGCAAAAGCATCTGCTTTCTTATAAATCGTTTTCGATATTTGAAATTGAAGAAAGTAAATCAGGGTAGTTACTTCAATATTAGAAAATTACGTATCAAAATAGCTGAATATTTTTTTCTTTAAATTATTTATTTACAATAAATAATTTAAAGTTATTTGATAAAAAAATTGACTATAAAGTAAACAAGAATTATTTTGATAAAAATTCTTATTACTATTTGCAAATTATGAAAAAGCCCTCTTCAATATCTATGTCTAAAAAACTTTTCCCAATATTGGCAACAACAGGGGTAATTTTCATTTCTAATTCGAGTTTTGCAGAGAACTCAGAAAAGGTTTCTCCATCAGAAAACACTGTGCAACAGCTAGAAACAATGACATTCACAGCATCACGTGCTGATGGAGTACAAGAAAAATCCAAACAAACAACAAAAATAGATGAAAAGCAAATTGAACTTTTAAAAAATGGTTCTTCAGGGAATATTGCAACTGTTTTAGCAAAAGCTGTGCCTGGCTTATCTGATTCAAGTCGTACAATTACAGATTATGGACAAACATTACGTGGGCGAAATGCACTTATCTTAGTTGATGGTGTTCCGATGAATTTAACGCGTGATACTTCTAGAGGTCTTTCTTCTATTGATCCGGAAAGTATTCAAAATATTGAAGTTATTCGAGGAAGCAACGCCATTTACGGTAGTGGTGCAGCAGGCGGGATTATATCTATAACAACTAAAGCTGCTGGTGGAGAACCTACAGCTAAAACTGTTATTGGCTTACAAAGCCCTTTAACTAATTTCCGTACAGATGCATTAAGTGGGGATATTCACCAATATTTTACGGGAAGCTTGGATAATTTTGACTATGCATTGGACTTTGGCTATCAACGTATTGGTAGTCCATATGATGCCAGTGGTGATAGAGTTGCTCCAGAACCCAGTCAAGGTGATCTTTATGATGCTGATGCCTATAGCATCGGGGGTAAAATTGGCTATCATATTGATGACAATCAATACCTACAGCTTGCGGCGAATTACTATAATGCAGAACAAGATTCTGATTATGCAGCTGATACGAGCACAAAAAAATATCCTCTTGGTAGTGTACCTGCTCAAGCAATTAAAGGTTTAAAATTAAAAGATCAAAATAAAAATGAAAATCAAATCTATAATTTGACCTATATCAATAAAGATTTATTAGGAAATAAAGTTGATGCACAACTTTACTATCGAGACTTCTTTACTCGCTTCTCACCATTTGATGCGCGTGGTAATGCAAATCGTGGAAAACAAGTCGATCAAATTTACCAAGAAAATAATGTCCTAGGTAGTCGCTTAACAGTCTCGACTCCACTTGAATTCTTGGGTGATACAACTGTAGTTTGGGGCGGTGACTTTAGTCGTGAAAAGAGCGAGATGCCCTTGGATATTTTTGACCCTCAAATTTATGATCAGTCTGGTGGTCTAGAGTTTGTTAAAATTGGGAATCTTATTTATTTGCCTGAGCTCACAACTCAAAGTCTTGGCGGATTTGTTCAATTTAAGCATCAATTTAATGACCAATGGGCTGCTGAGATTGGAACTCGTTATGAAGATAGTTACGCTGAAATCGATAGTTTCATCCCATTATCTCAGTTAGGTAAACCAAACCCTTATACAGTCCAAGGGGGTAAAGTTAAAGCTGATGCATGGTTATATAATGCAAATCTTACTTTCTCTCCAACTGATCAACACTCGATATACGGCTCTTTTAATCAAGGCTTTCAACTTCCTGATGTTGGTTTAGTTATACGTAATGCTGGAGTCGGTTTTAACCTTGCTTCATCATTTTTAGAACCTGTAAAAGTTGATAATTATGAGCTTGGTTGGAAGGGTGATTTTAAAAATATCTCATCTAGTTTTGCCGTATTCCATTCAACCTCTGACCTTGGAGGTGTCCAATCTTTTAACAATGGATTGGTTCTTGCTAGAACAAAAGAGAAAGTTTCTGGTGTTGAAGCAACTATTGACTACATTGATGATGTTAATGTTTGGGGGACTGGGGGGAGTGTAACGTGGATGAAAGGTCGTGAAACTCCACAAAACACGAATAAAGAACAAGATATGACGGGCTTCAGAATCCCACCATTAAAATTGACTGGTTACATCTCTTATAGTCCAACTGATACTTGGACGAATAGACTACAGGCAACTTACTTTGGTGCGAAGGACTACAGGTTGAATGGCGTAAACGGTTTTGGTCGTTATGATGTGAAATCTTATACAACGGCCGACTTAATCAGTAGTTTTGCGCTTAACAAAAAAGATATTGTAACTATTGGTTTAGAAAATATGTTTAACCGAAAATATTACCCACTTTATAGCCAATTGCTAAGATCTGGTGACAACACAAGTCACTTAGTAGCGAATGGAGCAACGTTAAAAGTTTCTTATAGTCATAAGTGGTAGTACTTATCTTTATTTGTGGTTAAAAAAACATGGGTCATTAAAGAATGGCCCAAGTTTTAACGTATAACATTCGTTAGCTTTTAAGGCCCTCTACATAGGGCTTTTTTTACTTTATAGCTATTTATGGATTTGCTTTTGGCAATGCAGAAATTAATTTAGACTCATAATCATCAAGTACCCCATCAATGTTTTCTACCCATTTCGTACCATTGGCAATTTGAGCTGATTTTGTCACCTTGCTATAAATGTGGAGAGGGGCTGTATTCAAGTCTTTCGCATTCACGACATTTGTATCTATTTCTGAGTGAATTTTGATTGACGCAAATCCAGGCTGGAACCATGACCAAAATTTATTAATTTTAATGGTGAGGATTAGATCGGCATTTGCTCGATTGGTTTCATTGTCTGTAATGACTTCATAACCTGATTGTTTAAGTGCATGAGTTGTGCGTTTTTGTAATAACTCAGACACGGTCTCTTTTTCTAAAAGAATATCGCCTAACGCTTTTCCGTAGCCATTTCTTTTACGCGCAACAGCTTTTGCTTTTTCTTCAGTAGTTGCTTTGGCTAAACCATCCTTTAAAGACGGAATATCAGGTGTGGTTGGTTTGTCTTGGAATGTTCTATTATCTTCGACCAGCGCGATAATTGCTTTCTTAGAACTCGGCACTTCTTGAGAGGATGCGGAAGTATTAGGCGTTGGAACTTGAATCAATCCGCGTGATGTCGCACAGCCTGAAAGAGTGGTTATTAAGAGCCCCATAGCAAGTAACATGGAAGAGCGTTTCATTTAAGATCCCCGAGATTGGTGGTTATTGTAAAAAAGTGCATAAAGTTAATAAGATACGTTATAAAAAAGCTTAACTATTTCATTTTTAGCAGTAATTCAAAAGATTGGTTTGTAGAAGGCTGGGGGATTTTGATTGAATTTTACCAAAAAGTAAATAATAACCATTGTCAAATGAGAATAAAGACGTTAGATTGCGTTACAAATTTGATGGTTAATATTGATAATTGTAAAAAATGAAAAAGCGTTTCGAAAGTGAGTAAATTTATATTGATGCTTAAATGTCATCGGATTTAAATATCCGAAGTGTATGTTTCAGCCATCTTTAGATGGGTTGATGCAATGCTCGGTTTTCTTGAAAAATTCCAATTAAAAACAATCAGTGTGGCATATATAAGTTTGAGTGCTTTATTTCTCTCCGCTTGTCAAAGTAGTGATTTAATGCAAGCTCAACCAACTCATGCAGTACAACTACTCAAACAACAAAAAGTCCAACAACCGAAACGTGTAGTGTTTTTCTTGGGTGATGGAGTGGGCATGACCACGCTTACCGCTTCACGTATTTATGCTGTCGGTGAAGATGGTCAGTTAGCAATTGATCGGTTACCTGAGTCTGCCTTTGTTCGTACCTTTTCTGAAGATGCGCAAGTCACTGACAGTGCACCTTCGATGGGTGCGTACATGACTGGTGTGAAGATGAAAAATGAGGTGATCTCGATGCAGACAGGGACAATTGCAGTTGAACCTGATTCAGCTGGGAATAACCAGTGCGGGACTAACCCACAAAACAAAAATAAGCAAAACACACAGACTTTACTCGAATTAGCCAAAGCAAAGGGTTGGGGGACAGGGGTTGTGACCACGACGCGAATCACGCATGCCACACCTGCATCAACTTATGCACATATTTGCCACCGTGATGCTGAAAATGACATTGCATCACAATTAGTACCAAGCTCTAAAGGTGATGCTTATCAAAGTTATAACCTTAAACTCAAAGATGGAGTAGATGTGGTTTTAGGCGGAGGTAAGCGTCAATTTTTGCCTAAAGATGCAGGTGGAGAGCGTACTGATGGGCGCAATCTAATTACCGAGATGCAACAGGCAGGCTACCGCGTGGTTTTTGATGAAAACCAACTTTCCCAAGTGCAACTGGCGAAAAATGAAAAATTATTGGGTTTATTTAATCACAGCCATTTAAATTATGACTTAGATCGCACCAAGAAAAATTTGGCGGAGCCGAGTCTCAAGCAAATGACGCTGTCTGCTTTAGACATTCTGACGCAGAATAAAAAAGGCTTTTTCCTGATGGTGGAGGGTGGGCGTATAGATCATGCGCTACATGACACCAATGCCAAACGTGCTTTACAAGACACGATAGCTTTAAATGATGCTTTAGAAGCAACCATTCAAAAACTTAAACAAAGTGATCCTGAACTTAAAAATACACTGATTGTAATCACGGCAGACCATGATCACACCCTAGTTTTAAATGGTTATGCCAAGCGCACAGGAAAATATATCGAAGGTAAGGAAACCAGTGTGCTCGGTCTGGTGAAAAATTATGACCAAGCGGGCTTTGCTCAAGATATTCATGGGCAACCTTATCCGATTATCGGTTTTGGTACTGGCAAAAAACGCCCTACTCAAAACCGTATGGATGACTTGGTACTGAACTTAAAAGACAGTGATGTCTGTCATCCTGTACAAGAGCCAAAGGCACCACAAGGCGAAAAATATAGCTTCACTTATCCTTTGGCTGAAACGGGTTGGTGTACAGGCACTGCTGCGGATGATTTCCAACAAGAAGCTGTGATTCAAACGGGCTATAAAGATAAAGAAACGCATGGTGGTGCAGATGTGTTTTTAGGTGCGATTGGTCAGGGAGCCGATCAGTTCTCGGGTAGCCTTGAAAATATTGAAGTCAATCATCTGATTCGTAAGATCACAGGCTTATAGCAGAGGGATATCACATGAAACCTACTTTAAAAACCATCCCATACATGATGCTTCTGCTTACAGCGTCGATTTCTTCAAATGCTTTGTATGCTGCTGACACCACACTTACACTGACTAAAAACGTTATATTCTTTTTAGGCGATGGCATGGGACCAACCACAGTGACGGCAAGTCGTATTTATGCTGTGGGGGAAAATGGCAAACTGGCCATGGACAGCATGAAGCACGCAGCACGAATTAAAACCTATTCTGAGGATGGTCAAACCACAGATAGTGCTCCCTCTATGGGCGCCTATATGACTGGGCAGAAAAATAAAAATGAAGTGATTGCCATGACAACAGGAACGGTTGCGGTCGAACCTGAAGAGGGAAAATTGCCGAATGGAAAAAGCTTAGCGAAAGCCATCAACCGTTGTCCAGAACAGGGCAGTAGTATGGCAGCAGGGATGCCTGCTTTAAGCATTTTAGAGCTGGAAAAAACGAAAGGTAAAGCAGTTGGCGTAGTGACGACGACCGAACTCACCCATGCCACACCTGCGGCAACCTATGCACATATTTGTCATCGTGATGCGCAATACGATATTGCGCTTCAAGCTGTTCCAAAAGGTAAAGCTTATAATCCAAACTTATTGGATGGCATTAATGTCCTTATGGGAGGCGGCTTAAATCACTGGACGCCTTATGATGCAGTCTCTAACCCCAAAGGGCGCTTGGATGGCCGTGATTTATTGGCAGAGTTTAAACAGCAGGGTTATCAAACCGTTTTAAGTCAAAGTGATTTGGCGCAGACGGTCAATACTCAGAAAATTTTCGGCATATTCTCGACACAATCGCATTTAAATTATGATTTGGACCGACTAAAGAAAAATATAGAGACTGAACCGAATCTGGCGGTGATGACTGGTAAAGCGATTGATGCACTGCAAGCACAGAGTAATGGACAAGGCTATTTCCTGATGGTTGAGGGTGGACGTATTGACCATGCGCTACATGCCAATAATGCCAAACGGGCATTGCAGGAAACCAAGGCATTTAATGATGCAATTCAAACTGCACTGGATAAAGTGGATTTGAGCAATACCTTGATTGTAGTGACGGCAGACCATGACCATGTGATGACCTTTAATGGTTATGCCGCACGAACGGGTCAAACGACGGAAACTAATCCAGGTATTTTGGGGCTGAGCTATGATTATAATATTGCAAAAGAGCAAAATGCTTACAGCAAAGTGCTGGCTGATGGCCAAGTACATAATCCATACCGCGATGTAAATGGGGCAACAGGAACGACGCTTGTTTTTGGAAATGGTACGGGTAAACGTTTAGATATTCGTGACAGTATTAGCAACGAGCAAGCCTTTGCTGACGACTATAAACAAGAAGTCGGGGTACAACTGACGAAAAGCGAAACACATGGCGGCGGAGATGTGATGCTGTTTGCTGAAGGAAAGAATTCAAATCTATTCAAAGGCACACAAGAAAATACATGGGTATTTGAGCAATTGAAAAAGGCGTTTGGATTATAATGGATAAAAGATTTATACGGCCGTTCAAATTCAAAATGAAATTCTTAGCATTGTCTTTCAGTTTGCTCAGTCCATGGGTATGGTCGGCCGATGAATATCGTATTGATTATCAGATTGAACGGTTGAATGCCAATGGGGTCACGACCATTCAAAAATACAGTGAGAAAATAATTCGAGATGCGCAAAATATTTGGATTGAACGTTTAAACACACAAACGCATGCTGACGAAGCCCAGACACATAGCAACACTCATGTGTCTGCCAAAACAGACACCCATGAGCATGTGAGTTTTGACAGTGCAATTCAGTGGATGCAGCGCAAAGATGTAGTCGGGCAAGCAAACGTAGAAAGTCCGTTTCAGCGTTTTTATATTTTGCCAGATGAAAAAATGCGGGTGCAATTGCAGGATGTCGATCAAGAAATGCTAGGGATGAAAAACTGTTGGCGCTGTGAATATAGTTTGATTCATCCTGACATTTTAAAGCGAGCACAATTGATTCAACGTGATCCGAAGTTAGCGCATTATCAAATACGCAGTGCTGGGCAAACGTTGAATATTATATGGAGTGAACAGGATCAACTGGTTCAAAAATATGAATTGCTCAAACCGACCTCAGGCTATGCCAAAACCTTTACCGTGCGCAAAATTGGCCAACATGTTGCTACACCTTGGACACAAACAGAAAAATACAGCGAACGTGACTATGCGGACTTTAGTGATTAGCCGATGAGTTTTTGACTTTTAATTTCGGCATTACAACAGCAAAAACCGTGATTTTGAGAGTGAAAAATAAGGGATTAGGGTTGCGCAGCTTGTACAGTTAAACCACTCCACCGCTTAAACGCACGTCGAAAATTAGTGGCATCGTTAATTTGTAAATACTGAGAAATCTGTTCAGTTTTAAAACCATGTACACGATATAAAATGATGGCTGTATGCAAACGACTTTGATCGAGTTGTGCTTGAAAATGGGTCTGATGCTTTTTAAGTTTACGTTTTAATGTGGCTGAACTCATTTGAAAATAGTCAGCGGTTTGTTCGAGTTGAATATTATTTTGAATATTCTGCATTAAATATTGGTGCAAACTAAGTAAAAAACTCTGTTGAATATTTTGAGCCATCATTTCTTTCAGCGCATATTGATAACTGATTGAAGCTAAGGTCGAAGAGGCATTGGGAAGTTTTTCATAAATCAAATCGCGAGGTAGGCTCATCATGTTGATCGGGCGATTAAACTCTAAAGCACTGCCTAAATGTGTCCAATATTGTTCAATATAATCCGGTTCAGAAAAATTAAACTCGAATTTCCACGCTAATTTGGCTTGGTACAGTTGACGGCTAAACGCTTGTACTGCACTCATTGCGCTTTCGATTAAAAAGCGATTTTCAAGCTTGTTTTCATCTAACCAATAAATATGAATATGGCTTTGACTGTACATGAGTCGAGGGCATAACCATGGTGAAACGGACGCGGAAAATGTTAAATAACGGCTAAGTGCCTCATCGAAGGTCGATGCATAAAGCATAGATTTAATGGCGTCATTAAAGGGGGTGGTTAGGCTGCGTTGACCAAATAAAAAACTGATGTCCTGATTGCGAAAACACTGTTCAGCATTTTTTAAAACCTGTTGTAACTGTTGTTGACTAATTAGTTTTTGCCCCGAAAAGATATCTTCTAAGAAAATACTGCTGCCACTGAGCAGGACGTGATGTTCGACTTCATGACTCGCTGCCAAATCAATTAAAATAGACAATTGATGATGCGCAGGAATGTAGCTGTAGTCGCATTCAAAGCTCATACCATGACTCGCTTCGGTGAGTAGTACTGCTTCACTTGGAGCAACTGCTGATTTAAGGCACTCAAGAGTTGTTGGGCAGTTTGGTATTGTCCGACAGCGCAGCAGGTCGTGAGTGCTTTTAGAGGAATGTGCACGGACAGATCACGTTGATAATAAGCACTGACCATAAGCATGCGTTCAAGTTGAGCTGCCATTTTTTCAGCCTGTTGTAGCTTAGTCTCTGGTAATAGCATAATAAAACGATCTCCTGCGAAGCGACAGAGCAGGTCTTGTGGTCGTAAGTTTAAGCTAATCAATTGTGAAACATGCTGTAAAATAGATGTGCCTTCATCAAAGCCATATGTTTGATTAATCTGATTAAAATTATGCATATCTAACAATATGACGGACATGTCGCTGGGTTCATGCAAGTTTTGCTCAATTGCAGCTTTGAGCTGAGTTTTAAAGTAATGCGCATCGGCCAAAGGGGTGAGTGCATCGAATAAGCGATGATCCCGATAAATGCGTTCTCGTTTTTGCATGTGTTTAGAAATCGCCAGTTCTTCTTGATGCCAAAAATAAATCCCGATGGTAAATAGACACAGTCCAATTGGAAAAGGAATGGACTCAAGCCATGCATCCCACATGATTTCTTTAGGCAGGCGAATAAACTCATCTAAGCTGTCCATCCACATGTGGAAAAAAATAAAACACAGTCCATAAAAGATATAGTTGGTTACACGGCCCAAAGGACGGCTTTTAATAATAAAGAAAATCCAAATACCAATAAAAACAGTTGCTCCCCCTTCACCTAAAATATCGACCCAGTTCCATTCAGCAAATGACTTGCTCTGCCCAAGTAAGATAAACAACCAAAGGGATAAGCTACAGGCAGTCGCTACACATAATAAAGGCCAGCGGTAGTAAGCAAAGTATTTAGGCATAGCATTTTTTGAAATGATTTATTTTCGCCCAAGCTAAACAGATTTAGATGACAGTTTGATGGCAATGGCTAGGGTCAAAATAGATCAGGGTATTTTTGATTTTTGAGAATAAAAATGCTGAAAAACCCTATCTTTGAGGTGAATATGCATCATTCTGTATGCTCAGTATTTTCTCTATACAGAACAAATTAGCTCACTTTTTGCTGAAAAAGGCCAAAAACAAATAAAAAGGGCAGATCGTAAAAGGCACTGTCACATCATGTTCACATTCAATTTCTATTGTGCGTTCAAACCATGCCACTTTGGCTTGAGGGGAAGAACATAATGCAAAATAATCAGAGCCGTTTCATGAAACATAAGCGTGCGGGTTTTCAGCTCAGCACACTGGTCCTGTCAATGCTGAGCATGACGCATCTACATGCCGAAGATAACACGGTGGAATATGTACAGGTCATTGGTCAAGCTGCAAGTATGGATAAAGCACTCAAAGAACAAAAACGTGCCGACCAAATCAGCAGTGTGGTACATGCCGATGGCATTGGACAATTACCCGATGACAATGCCGCAGAAGCGTTGCAACGGATACCAGGTGTATCTACAGAGCGTGACCAAGGCGAAGGACGTTTTGTTTCCGTTCGTGGTTTAGGCGCTGACTTAAATGCAGTAACCATCAATGGTACTTTGGTTCCCGCACCTGAAAGCGATCGCCGTGGCGTGGCATTGGATGTCTTACCTTCAGAGCTGGTGCAGTCTTTGGCTGTGGTGAAAACCCTGACACCAGATATGGATGCCAACTCATTAGGTGGTACGGTGCAAGTCGAAAGTTTATCGGCTTTTGACCATGACGGTTTGTTTTATACAGGAACGGTTGAAGGTGGTTATGATGAAAAACGGGAAAAATATAGCCCTAAAGCATCTGGTGCTATCAGTAACCGTTTCAGTGTTGGTGAGGGGCAAGACAACCTTGGCGTGGCACTGGCACTGAGTTATCAAAACCGAAAATTTGGCTCGGACAATGTTGAAACGGGTGGGGCTTGGGATGGTGACGCACTTGAAGAAACCGCAATGCGTCAATATGACATCGAGCGTGAGCGCATTGGTGCGGGTTTAAACTTTGATTACCGTCCGAATGACACAGGCGAATACTATTTAAGAACTTTATATAGTCGCTTTAAAGACACTGAATCACGTCAGGAAGTGGCGGCTGAATTTTCTGATCCACAACTTGCAGGCCAGCGTGGTGATACAGAAGTGACTCGTTCACTGAAGAGCCGTGAAGAAACTCAAGAAATACAGTCTTTTGTCCTCGGTGGTAAGCAAGGTTTTGGCACGTGGACGGTGGAAGGTCAGCTCGGTTATAGCGAAGCATCGGAGGAAAATCCAGGGGGAATTTCGGGGGCAAAATACCAAGGTGATTTTAGTAATGTTGGATTTAATAGTACGCAAAAACCTGTAATTACGGCAGACCAAGATTTTTATGATGCGGCCAACTATGAGTTAGATTCGGTGTCGTGGGAAAAATCTAAAACCACCGATAAAGAATACAACGGTAAATTAGACTTTTTGAAAGACTATATGCTGGGGAATTATGCTGCTGCATTGAAGTTCGGCGGAAAAATCAGTCAACGTGAAAAAACCAACAATACCGATGAATGGAAATATGAAGATCTCAGTACGTCAAGTTCAGATTTCAATTCAAACAGCCATTATGAACTGGGTCAGTTTGGTCCAACCATTAATGAAAACGCTATTAAAGATAAAATCAGTGGATTAAATCCAAATGATTATGTGGTTGCTGACGGTTCAATCATTAATGACTTTAAGTCGAATGAAGACATACAAGCGGCTTATGTCATGAATACCGTAGATTTGGATCAACTGCGTGTGATTGCAGGCTTACGTTATGAAAATACCAACTTTGAAGCACGTGGTTTTGAGTTCAACGATGATGTGATCACTGCGACTAAATATAAAAATGACTATGATCATTGGTTGCCAAGCCTACATTTACGTTATCAATTGGCCGATAACGCTTACCTCCGTGCCGCTTGGACCAATAGTGTGGTACGTCCAAACTTTGCGCAAAGTGCACCAGGTGTTTATATCGATGGAGATGAAGCTGAGTTTGGTAACCCAATGTTAAAGCCTTTAGAATCTTCTAACTTTGATTTGGGGGTGGAAAAGTATTTTGGCAAAGCCAGTATGGTGGGTTTCTACGCATTTTATAAAGATATCGATAACTTTATTTATAACACCAATATTGCAGGAACAGGGCAATGGGCTGACTTTGATGAAGCTATTACCTATAAAAATGGTAATGAAGCAAAACTGTACGGGATGGAGTTTGCCTACTCACAAAAGTTTGACCATCTAGGAGCACCATGGAACGGGTTCTTGTTGGGTTTAAATACCACCTTTAGTAAGTCAGAGGCGGATATTGATTCGATGAAAGATGGCGAACTTCTGAGCCGTCGTATTCATTTACCAAACCAGTCGGATGTGGTCGGTAATGCCATGATTGGTTGGGAAAATGAGCGCTTTGGTGTACGACTTTCAGCAAATTATAAATCGAACTATTTGTATGCATTAGGTGATATCGACACGCCAGAAAAAGACATTTATACCGATGACCAAATCTTCCTTGATTTCAGTAGTCATGTGAATTTATCTAAAAACTTACAATTGAAGTTTGATGTGCAAAATATCACCGATGAAACTTATTACAACTATGCAGGCTCTAAGGCTTATAACGCTCAATATGAAGAATATGGCCCAGCATACAAACTTGCACTGACCTACACCCATTTTTAAGTCGAATTAAATTTAGTTCTCAGGTTTGCTCAGCAAAAGCAGACCTGAGTTTCCTTGCCCAATTTTGAGTGTCTCTATGAAATTTTCATCTTTTAAATTGTCTGCTTTAAGCAGTTGCTTGCTGTTATTGAGCGCATGCAGTCAGCACAGCGTGCCCCAAGCTCCGCAAAATAGCCAGTCGTTAAGCTCGGCTGAAATACCAATAGATCAGCCTATGGCAGCGAAGTTGCAATTACGTGAAGTCGACATGAATGGGGCAAAAACTGAGGATGTGCAATGGTTAAGCTTGAGTGCATGGCCTGAAGTTGCCGCACTGTTGAGCAGTAAAAACAAAGGGCTACAAATCTTAGATGATCAACAAAATGTACTACATCAAATTCAAGGTCAGTTTGGGCGTTTTGATTATCGGATTGGTTCGGAGCGTTTATTGATTGCTGCGTCAAATTTGCAACAACAGCAAATTCAACTGATGAGCATGAACTTAAAAAATAAAGCATGGGACAAACCCAGCTTTATTCCAAAGCGTTCATTTAAGTCTGAAGATGTTTGCCTATATACCGATGCTCAAGGGCTGAGTTTTGCTTTTTTAGTAGGCGAAGAGGGGCTTGGTGAACAATGGTTGGTGGCTCAGCATGAGAAGGCTTTGGTTCAACCACAGTTGTTACGCCGTCTCAGTTTTCCACCTGCCAGCAGTGTATGCAAAGTGAATGATAGCACCGCAGAGCTGTTTATTAATGAAGCGAATGTTGGCGTTTGGGCATATCCAGCTCATTCTGAAGCAGACATGGTGCGTCAGGCGGTGGATCTTGTGCAACCCTTTGGTTCGATTCAAAGTTCACCTTCTACAATTGCGATTGTAGATGATCATGTCGCTGTACTCGATGCAGAAAAACCTTTGCTTTATCGTTATCAAAAGCAAGATAAGCAATGGAAAGCACAGCCGCCTTTACAACTAGACACGGTGAAAGAAGCAGAGACTTTGAGTGTTCAAGGTAATTTAACTGATAAATCCTTGCTGATTTTAGATGATAAAACCGTGAAAGTGACAGATGTGGAATGGGAAACTCAGACCCAGACCAAAGCCCAAAATATCATCACTATTCCAGCAGAAGTGCAGACGGAGGGCGTGCCAAGTACAGGTGATGCGGCTGATGATCCTGCGATTTGGCATAACGCTACACAACCGAGTCAATCCCGCATTTTAGTGACAGATAAACAAGGTGGTTTACAGGTTAACGATTTACAGGGCAAAACCGTGCAGTATTTGCCAGTAGGGCGATTGAATAATGTTGATGTACGCCACGGTTTTAAATGGGGCAAGCAAACGGTCGATTTGGCTGTGGCATCGAACCGAGATCATAACAGTCTGCATCTCTTTGCGATTCAACCCAAAACGGGCAAGGTTTCTGTGCTCGGCGAGTTAGCAACTACATTGGATGATATTTATGGCATTTGTATGTACCGCGATGCTCAAGGGGAAATCTATGCCATTCCCAACGATAAAAACGGGACTTTTGTTCAATACCACATCACGGCTGCACAGCAAAAATTACGGGCTGAAGAAGTACAACGTTTTTCAGTTCAAACCCAACCTGAAGGCTGTGTCGTAGACGATGCCACAGGACGTATTTTCTTGGGTGAAGAAGATGTCGCGGTGTGGGTAAAAGATCTCAACCCAAAAACTCAGCTCCCTATGCAGCAGGTGATAGGTGTAGGAGAGGTGATGCATGATGACATTGAGGGAATGGGACTTTATCACGGTAAAAAGCAAAGTTATTTGGTAGTTTCAAGCCAAGGCAATGACAGCTTTGTGGTGCTTGATGCCGCAGCACCTTATACGGTTCGTGGCGCATTTCGTGTAGGCATCAATATCGACAAAGGCATTGACGCTGTGTCTGAAACAGATGGACTAGATGTGAGTTCCCTAAATTTTGGTGGCAAATGGAAGCAAGGCATGTTGGTGGTGCAAGATGGACGTAAACGTATGCCTGAAACTAATCAGAACTTTAAATATGTGCCGTGGGGAAAAATCGCTCAAGCCCTGCATTTGGACTAAATAGCGCTTTAGTACCTGAGTGAGTACATGAGCTGCTAAAGAATCACAGCCCATTTTAAAAATATATATGTACTGCACCATGCAGTAAAAAAATTGGAGTGCGTTATGCAAGCAACAATGGATCAAATGTCGGTTTGGATGTTGATTAGCCATGCCAGTGTGTTGGTGAAAGTAGTGATGTTGATTTTGGTTTTATCCTCAGTAGTAAGTTGGTATTTAATCGTGCGTCACGGTATGTTACTTCGTGGACAAGAGCAGCTTTGGAACCGCTTTTTAAAGAATTTTAGACAGCAAAAAGATCTCAATCTTTTACAGCAAGACTACCAACAGCCTGAACAACAAAAAGGAGTTGTCAGCATTTTTCAACATGGGATTGATGAATACCATCAATTGATCAAAGATGAGCAACTCACTACAAGTGATGTAATTGATGGGGTAGAACGTCGTTTGCTCAGCAGCATCAGTGAAGAAGAAGAAAAGCTTCAGCAAAATCTCACCTTTCTTGCAACAGTTGGTTCAGTCAGCCCTTATATAGGCTTATTTGGAACGGTTTGGGGCATTATGAATGCGTTTATTGGACTGTCTGCCGTTGAACAGGCAACCCTCAATACAGTTGCACCAGGGATTGCAGAAGCGCTGATTGCAACAGCCATTGGTTTATTTGCAGCTATTCCTGCAGTAGTCGCGTATAACCGCTTTTCGGCACGTGCTGACAAGCTTTCCAGTCGTTATTACGGTTTTGCCAATGAGTTGCAAACGCGTATTTATCGTTTGTTGGGGCACACTGAGCGCGCTTCGCGTTAAGGAGCAACAGCCATGATTAAGCGTCCTCAAAAATTAAAACTCAATGCTGAAATGAATGTGGTTCCTTATATTGATGTCATGTTGGTGTTATTGGTGATTTTTATGGTGACTGCACCGATGTTGACACAAGGCATTCAAATTGATTTGCCTAAAGTGGATGCCAATGTCATGCCCGCGTCACAACAGCAGCGTATTGTCACTCTGTCTATTCAAGCCAATGGTCAGTATTACTGGAATATTGGTCCGGAAGTGAATACCGAAAAAGTCACGGATCAGGCCATTGATTTAGCCACTATGCAACAAAAACTGGTTCCGATTATTCAAAAAGATAAAAGCTTACAGTTTTATGTACGTGCCGATCAGGATGCTGATTATCAACTGGTTGCACAGGCCATAGCATCCTTGCAAAAAAGTGGGGTAACGAACTTGGGGCTAGTGACAGAGGAACCACAATCATGATGACAACCGTTTCCAAAATTAGGTTTCGTGATCAAGGCCTAGCACTTTCGGTCACGGCTGGATTGCATATTGCGCTAATTGCATGGTTATGTACGGTTGAGATGCATGAAACATTGGCGGAACCCAAGCCGAAAACCATTCAATTACAATTTGTGCAAATACCCCCTCCAGCCAAACAACAACCTGAACCTAAAAAGCCTGAGCCGATAGTCGAAGAAAAACCCTTACATGAGCCTGTCAAGAAACAGCTTGAGAAACCTACTGAAGTCCAACCGAAAACCACCAAGAAGTTTGTAGAGTCACAGAGCAACAAAATTGTACCTACAGCGTCTAAACCGACACAGCAAGTCGTGACGGAAAAGCAAACGGCAGTAGCGGAATCTCAGAAAACAGTAGATACGCAGTCTCAAGCGGATATACCAACTCAGACGAAGACCCAGAAATCAGTAGAACCTAAAGCACAAACTCATCCTGAATCATTTGATGTTAAAAATTATCAACCTGTTACAAAAATAGCACCAGCTTATCCTGAACAAGCTTTGGATCGTAAGCTGGAGGGGGATTGTACGGTAGTGTATAGCGTGAATGAAAAAGGACGGGTAGAAAATCCAAAGGCACAAGGCGACTGCCATCCGATGTTTGTACGACCTTCGATTCAGGCTGCTCTCACTTTTAAATATCAGCCTCGTCTCGTCGATGGCAAACCGACCAGTGTGTCGAATGTTAAAAATACCTTCCAATATCGTATTGAAAGTTAATTTTATGTACTAGCTCAAACCTGAGCTGGCAGTTACTCATTCTTTCATATGTCTGTCTGGTTAAATTTGAACTAAATTCTTTTTAGCCTAAATTTTCTTTCTATCAAGAAACGTTTCAAATAGTGTCAGTCTACAGCACATTTTTCCTTGAAACGTTTTATGGAAACGTTCACAACCTACATATATTTAAGGGTTACTGCTTTTGTTTTTATGTGATTAATATTCTTAATGGCTAAATATAGGTCTTCATCATGTTGTTCTACTTGACTGAAAAACTTCGTGTCGATATCTATCAGAAGTCGGAGTATAGGTACGTTTTACGATTGATAGAACCGGTTTATTCAACTTAATGTCATCTCGTGCCATTTTAGCTTCCAAGCATTTAGTTGCTTCTTAAATAAAGTTCTTAAGATCATGTCGAGGTGATATGAAGTGAACAACACTTTTTGAATCAACTACACCATTCTTGCAAAATTCATTACTGATACGATGTTGACCTACTGGATTACAAAATCGTTGATGACCTTTGATGAGTAGTGAGGAATATTTTTTGGGTTATAAGCGTCATCTAAACTCGGGATTAATTCATCTATTTTCTTTGCTTGTATGAAATTAGGTTTCAATGGCTCTTTTTGAGTAACAGGTCCAATATCTTGATCGAAATAATAAATGTTTAGCATTTGTATGTGCTTGTTCTAGGGTGGTACACACCATGGTTACCAATAGTTTTCCTTTTATTTTGGCCATTCGGCATGAGTGTTTCAATAAAGTAGATTTTAGATTGGGTAACAACAACACCAAAGCCAATGGTTAGAGAGTCACGATAAAAAACTTTTTCCCTGATATCTCTAGAGGGAGACTATCAATAAATGGTTTTATTAGCTTATGTCTTTGCCCCATTGCACTTTTTAACTGATTGAAACAATACATAGAAATATAGCACAATAATTTTAGAGCCTACCGTAATGCCTACTTTTGATGATTTATGCGGATTGAAGTGAACAGAGCGAGGGAGGAGTTCAGTTATAAGCTTATTGTTATTAAAATAAATAAAGTACTCCGAAGATGCCGCTGCATGTGTCGTTACCCTGAACCCGATGAGTTCAAGGTGGACGCGACGTATACTTGCTGGGTTTCCCACATGAAAGTGGGCATACACTCTAAATATACAGAACACATCCATAAGTTTAAGTATCGGCAGGGGAATAGACCCGCTGGCGAACACCTCAGAGTTGCCTTAAGTATAACGAATCTCACGCTGATGGCAACTCATACACCGCTACGAACTGTAAACAACTGGAGTAAGTGTTGATACTTTATTCAATTAAGTCGAGTTTAAACAAGTTCCGCAACGTCATCGATAATATTTGCCAGTAATCGTTCTGCGTGCGCATACTCTTGTAGTGTTTTATTCATCGACAACACTTCTTGCATTAACTCTAGTGCCACCATAATGATAATTTTACTGGGTTCTACACGCGGTGCTTTACGACGAAACTCATCATATTTATCATTTAAAAGCAGAGCTGCACGTTCAAGGTCGGCTTTTTCTTTTTCCGTTGTGACTAAACGAAAGCTATGACCTAAGACACGTAATTCAACGGTAATTGGTTCGCTCATGATTAAACTTCCTCGCCAGCTTCAGTAGGGTGGGCAAGTTGTTGAATTTCTTGCGCGTGATGATCTTGCTCTGTACCTAAAATAGCCAAACGTTGGATGATGGCTTCGACTTTAGCTTTGGCATGCTCATTTTTTTGTAACAATCTTTCACGTTCTTGCTGAAGTGCTTGGATTTCTTGCTGAGCTTGACGCTGATCATTGTTCATTTTTTCTTTAATTGCACGTAATTCATTACGTTCAGCCAAGATTTCCTGAAAGCGATTTTTTAAATCCGTACAACTTTTTTCCAAACGACTATACCGATCGGCCAAAGCAGTCGCATCAGTGTTCAAGTGTTGATATTGGGTCTGAGCGCTGCTTAATTGCTCAGTTAAATCATCAATTTGTTCTTGCTTCTGGGTAATTAAGCCATTTTTTTGCACAACTTGAGAACGGTGCTGTTCTTCAGCATCCAGTTTAGCTGCATTTAAAGTGCTATTTTCACTTTCAAAATGAGCAAGTCGCGTTTTTAAAACGCCAATATGCGCCTGTAGACGCTGTAATTCTTCTAACATATCGTGGTCGCACAGTGCTGCAAACAAAGGTAATATATAAGAAGTATAGAGATTGGATAAACGAATGCAAGACGATATTTCAGGTTGGTCAGAATGGCAGCCAAATTTTTCTAAAATTGAAGAGATTTCTAGCCCAAGTGAGTTACATGGTTTACTCACAGGTATCATTTGTGTAACTCAGGCACCGAGCCGTGAAGAGTGGCAACACATCCTCACGACTTTGGAAATTCCAGAGTTAAGCGAAGAAGCTTTGGCGTTGTTAGCCGATGAAGCAGAAGATGTCGCACATGCACTTTCTGACGATGAATTGGACTATTTACCATTACTTCCCGATGACACTCATACGCTGGCAGACCGTGTACAAGCTTTGGCGGATTGGTGCGCAGGCGTAGTGCTGGGCTTTGGTTTAGCGTCTGGTCATATTCGTCCAGATGAAATGGAACTGATCGAACATTTACAAGATGTGGCGGCAGTTGAGTTTGAAGAAACCGATGATGATGAAGAGGGTGAGGAGAGCTATCAAGAGTTATACGAGTTTGTACGTTTAATTCCTGTGAGCTTATCTGTAGGCCGTAAAAAGATTGCGGTTGAGGAAAGTTCTCTGCTTAAACACTTTCATAACAAGCAACAAATTGATCGTTCTGTAACAGAAGCAAACAATGTTGTAGAAATGTTTACGCCGCATCGCCCAAGCTGATTGGCATAAGACTTGCTGCGCGTACATGATAGAGTGCGCGTGGCACTTATATTCTCTGGTATAAAAAAGACAGATCAAACATGAAACTAACGCAAGTGGATTTTCAGGAACGCCGTGACCGTTTGGCTGCACAAATGGGTCCGAACAGTATTGCCATTATTGCAACCAGTCCAGTGGCGATGCGTAATCGTGATGCAGACTATAAATACCGCACCGATAGCAGCTTTTTTTATCTGACAGGTTTTGCTGAGCCCGAAGCCGTAGCAGTCATTGAAACCTTTGCTGAAGATGATGAAGACGGTTATAGCTACAGTTTGTTCTGCCGTGAACGTGACCGCGAGATGGAAATCTGGAATGGTTATCGCGCAGGTATGGATGGCGCGGTAGATGACTATGAAGCTGACGAAGCGTATGCGATAGATTTGTTAGATGAAGAAATCATTGAAAAACTCTTAAGCAAAGAAAAATTATTCTATCGTATTGGGCAACAGCCTGAATTTGATGCGCGTGTAGCAAAATGGATCACGACTGCCAATGGTGAGTCACGTCGTGGGACTGCTGCACCTGCACAATTGATACAGCTAGACCGTATTTTAGATGAAATGCGTTTGTTTAAGTCAGAACAAGAAATTGCATTGATGCAAACAGCTTCAGATATTTCCGCACAAGCGCATACTCGTGCCATGCAAGCCGTTAAGCCGGGTATGATGGAATATGCTCTAGAAGCTGAGCTGAATTATGTATTTGGTCAGAATGGCTGCGTGCCGTCGTATAACAGTATTGTCGGTGGTGGTGAAAATGCCTGCATTTTGCACTATGTAGAGAACAACAAAGAGCTGAAAGATGGCGATTTGGTGTTGATCGATGCAGCGTGTGAATATGAATATTATGCTTCAGACATCACCCGTACTTTTCCAGTCAGCGGAAAGTTCAGCCCTGAGCAAAAAGCACTTTATAATGTAATTCTTGATGCACAACTTGCCGCAATTGACGCAGTGCGTATAGGGAACTCGTATAAGGAACCACATAATGTTGCTGTGCGCATTTTAGTCCAAGGTCTACTTGATCTGGGGATTATGCAAGGTGATATTGAAGAGATAATCCAAAAGGAAAGTTTCCGTCAGTTTTATATGCATGGTACAGGACACTGGCTCGGTATGGATGTGCACGATGTCGGTTCATATAAGCAAGAAGGTGTGTGGCGTGCTTATGAAGAAGGCATGGTGGTGACTGTTGAACCGGGCTTGTACATTGCACCTGATGATGAAACTGTCGATGCGAAATGGCGCGGCATTGGTATTCGTATTGAAGATGACATCGTAGCAACCAAAAATGGTCCACTGAATTTGACTGCGAAAGTGGTGAAGTCGGTAGAAGAGATTGAAGCGTTAATGGCGCGATAAATATAATTTACTGTATAAAAGCCGATCATGTGATCGGCTTTTATTTTTTATAAGGTATTTATGTTGAATAGAGAACTATAATATTTATAAATAAAAATTTTAGTTATTTCATCATCATTTTTATTCACAACAGAAATTAGGCAGCATGAAAGATTTATCTAAGTTAAAGCATAGGATTCAGGCAAAGACGTTAGATTTAGTTACACAGAGAAATGGGGCTTCAGTGTATCAAGGGCAATCCTCTCAAGGAGAAGTCTTTATCAAAATAGCAAATATTCAAACGGCTAATGATCGTTACTGTGAAATCTTAGAAGCTCTCAAAGAATTTCCACTAACACCAAAGGTATTAAATATGAACCGTACCGACTATATCGGAGACAGTTTATTTAAGTTATGCAACACAATCTAAGGTGTTGATTTTATCATAGTACATATTTTCAAACTCAAATGGTGAAACATAGCCAATAGAACTATGTAGCCGCTTTTTGTTAAACCAGTCTACCCAATTCAATGTAGCTAATTCAACATCAGCTAAGCCTAACCAATCAGATTTCAAATATTCAATCACCTCCGTTTTATATAAACCATTCACTGTTTCAGCCAGTGCATTATCATACGAGTCTCCCGTTGTTCCTACAGAGGCTCTTAAGTTCGCAGTTTCCAATCGCTGAGTATAGCGGATTGAAAGATACTGCACCCCTCGGTCACTATGATGAATCACATTCTTAGGCATACCCCGACTATTGAGTGCATGCTCAAGGGCATGAAGTACCATATCGGTATTCATTCGGGTGGAAACTTTCCAACCAACGATTGCTCGTGAGAACACATCAATGATAAATGCCGTATATACCCACCCAGAATGAGTCTGAATATAGGTAAAGTCAGCGACCCAAAGGTTGTTGGGATGTTGAGCTGTGAAATCACGCTTAACTAAATCATCAGCTCTTTTTTGCTGATCATCATGATGTGTCGTACGCTTATTCTTACCACGCCATACACCTTGTATTTCAAGTTGTTTCATCAAGCGTGTTACCGTGCAGCGGGCAATAGAATATCCTTCTTGTTTAAGTTGTTGCCAAACTTTACGAATGCCATAACGCCCATGGCTCTCTTGCCAAATTAACTTAATTTGCTCAGCATAATGTTGATCGTGTAAATCTCGTTTCGAACGCTTTTCAGGGTTCTGTACTAGATCAAGCTGGCGATAGTAAGTGGATGAGGCAATTGGCAATATTTGACAAATCGCTTCAACACCATACAGGGCTTTATGATCACGAATGAAATCAACCATTATTTGTGTGGGCGGCCTAACTCCGCCTGTGCGAAAAAAGCAGCTGCCTTACGAAGAATTTCATTGGCTCGTTGTAGCTCTTTGTTTTCACGTTCTAGTTGTTTGATACGCTGTTGATCTGACAGAAGTTGCACTACGGCTGGATTCTGTAGTTGTTTATGTTTTTGATGCCAAGCACGCAAAGTTTCAGGGGTACAACCGATTTTAGGAGCAATAGCTGTAATTGCAGCCCAAGTAGAAGGATAATCTTGTTCAGATTCAAGCAGCAAACGTACTGCTCGTTCTTTGATTTCTGCGGTGTATTTTAATCTTGTCATAGCGACATTCTCTCAAGAAAATGTGTCTCCTACAATCTCGGTACGGTTCATAAGTTTGAATGGGAAGGTTCTTCTATCCTTGTCATGAGTGCCATAGAAGGTAGGCAAGTCGATCAAGTATTAAAAAATTGTACGCGGGTACAGAAAATCTCTTTGCTTGGGAATGCAGGACGAGCTTTGGGCGAACTTCATCGTGCGCTTCCACAAACGCGCATATTGAATATGAGGTTCTGGCAAGATCGTGATGGCTTATCAACACATTGGGTATTGTGGAAGCAACAATTAGAATTAATGATCTCAAAATGGATGTCACGTATAAATCGATTGTCATCTGATTATCATGAGTTTTGCGACCAATTGAATGAGTTACGAAAATACGCTAAAGCGATATGTGAGCCGACACAGCTTCATTTACTGCATTGTGACTATATAGGTCGAAATATCCTTGTAGACAGTGAAAATCGAATTTCGGGTATTATAGACTTCGACGCTGCTCGTATTGGAGATGCGGTCTATGATTTAGCTAAAATTATTTGGGTGGATATAGATTTCTCTGATTTAGAATTACGAAATGCTTTTTTAGAGGGTTGGGAATGTACGTATAAGCAGACTGTGCCTAAAATGAAATTTCTATTCTATGTTGGCATTCAATGTCTTGCAGCAATCGCTTGGACAGATCAAAATCCTTCCGCTGATGGGACAAATCCTATTTTTCGTGCTTCCGCAATTCGGACGCTGAGAATTGCATTAAAAGAATTAGAGATGCTTGATTAGATTCTAAGACTCTTGTTTCGTATAAGCGCCATTTTGTTAAATAGGGGAGAAACTAAGCTAAAATTAGGGTTTTAATTTAGAGAAAGTAATGTCTCAGATAAAAATTTATGCTTTAAATGAAACAATAGAATTACATCGTGATAATTTAAGTAAAGCTATCCATCAGGCTTTAGTTAAAGAATTAAAATACCCTGAAGAGAAAAGGTTTCAACGTTTTATCGCACTAGAATCTAAGGATTTTGTATATCCAGTAGATCGCAGTAAATCTTATATAATTATTGAAATTTCTATGTTCGATGGACGAACAAAAGAGACTAAAAAAGCATTTATTAGGTCTCTATTCGAAAATATAAACAATCTATGCGGTATTGATTCAAATGATGTTGAGATAACTATATTTGAAACTCCTAAAGAAAACTGGGGCATTAGAGGGAGAAGTGCGGATGAACTACAGTTGAATTATAAGGTAAATGTTTAAATTTTCTAAAATTAACATAATACACCTTATACGAAATTATTGAAATTTATCCTTCTTAATCAATACTTTAATTAAAGTTGTTCTAGTGCTCTGAACCCTAGAACGGCTTTTTATTGATTCTTCACGTTCCACGCCTACTATTTAATCAGAGCTCCAGATTTTTCATAAGTTTGCTTAAACAGTGTTCTGAACAAGTTTTGATGAAAATTAAAAAAACTGTCTTTTCAGAAATCATGGCAGGGCACTTTACTGTGAAAGTACGTAAAAACATCCATTTCATTATAAAAAAGAAAATCTTTGATGTAATATAGGACTTACGCATTGACGGATTCAAAAAAGTATTAAAATACTTTATAAAGTATCTGTGATCAGACGAATTAAACATGCTTCTACAGCAACTTGTACACTACCCATTTATATGGGCTTTCTCATGACAGAACCGAACTCTATTAGCTGCACACAACTTGCCGAGACTTATAACATCTCGCATGATAGTGTAAATCGCTTTCTAGAGCGTGAAGACTACACACCTCACGACCTATATCAAGAAGCAATTCAACATATTGATAATAATAAACTTATAGTCAGTATTGATGATACTGTTTTAGATAAACCATATAGTCAGCATATGGACTTAGTTAGCTATTTTTGGTCAGGCAAACACCACCGATCCGTCAAGGGTATTAATCTCATTACCTTGTATGCGACAGATCAAAATGGTCAAAATATTCCAATTAATTTCCGAATTTATGACAAATCTGAAGGTAAAACCAAGAATGATTACTTTATGGATATGTTAAGTGAAGTACTCAGTTGGGGTGCAAAGATTCAATTTATTACAGGTGATAGTTGGTATTCATCGACTGCAAATCTAAAAACCATAAGAAAATATGGTATTCGATTTATGTTTGGTATCGACTGTAACCGTAAGGTTTCCCCAGAAAAAGGACAATGGTTTCAACTGCGTTTATTGCCAAATTTCCATCAGGGTCAAGTGGTCTGGCTCAAAGATTTTGGCTTTGTACAATTATTTAAGACTCAGTTAAAAGAACAGCAGAGGTTTTATATTGTGCATCAAGATGAAGATGATTTATTGTCCTTTGAGGGTTTTCATGAATTACATTCAAGTCATTGGAAAATAGAACAATATCACCGAGTGATTAAACAGGTTTGTCATATTGAAAAGTTTCAAGTAAGACGATCTAAACTGATTTCGAATCATATTTTTTCAGCCTTGATGGCCTACGTGGAGATACAAAAGAACCAGTTTGAGCAGATCTTTGAAAATGTATATTGTTGGCAGAAGAAATTATTTAGACCAATGATCAAAAACTTCATTGATGACTTTATTCTCGATAAAAATCATCTGCTACCACAGAGAATCTATAAATAATACTGCGTAAGTCCTATAATATAAATCCATTAAAACTTATAGGTATTTGAAGTTTTTTACTTTAGGTACACCATAAAAAGGATAGAAGCATGCAACAAGAAGTCATCATAGTCGGTGGTGGTATGGTCGGACTGAGTCTGGCGTTGATGTTAGCGAAACAAAACATTGCGGTGAAACTTTTAGAGGCGATCAAATACCCAAATTATGATGATGTAAACCTTGCGCCATACCATTCTAGTTTTGATGCACGAAACAGCGCACTGTCTCGTCGTACAGTTCAAATTTACCAAGAACTGGGTTTATGGAGCGCTTTACAAGAACATGCAACGCCTATTTTAGAAGTAAATATCACCGAGCAAGGTAGCTTTGGTAAGGCTCGTCTCAAAGCAGAACAAGAAAAAGTCGAAAGCTTCGGGCAGGTCATAGAAAATGCATGGCTCGGCCGTGTACTACTGACAGAAGTTCAAAAACAACCATTCATTGAGCTGATTGATGGTGTACAAGTCACCCAACTGACCCAAGATGCCGATATGGCTTACATAGACGCGAGTCGTGGAGAAGAACAACTGTCATTGCAAGCAAAACTCGTCATTGCTGCAGATGGACGTGATTCATTCTGCCGTAAAGCCTTAGGAATTGGTGCTTCAGAACATGATTATGATCAGGTCGCTATCGTCACTACAGTACAAACTTCAAAACCGCACAACCATGTGGGTTTCGAGCGCTTTAGTAGTTTAGGACCATTGGCACTGTTGCCGCTTCCAGGTGAATACCGTCGCTCCGTGGTTTGGCCTGTGAAAAAAGGTACTGAAGGTGAATGGTTGGGCGATGAAAATGACCAACATTTCTTAGATGCCTTACAAGACACTTATGGCGACCGTGCAGGAAAGTTTCAAAAAACAGGTAAGCGTTTTAGTTTTCCATTGTCACAAGTGTTAGCTGAAAAGCAGGCGGTAGGACGGGTGGTCTTAATGGGTAATGCAGCGCATACCATTCACCCCGTTGCGGGGCAAGGTTTTAACCTGTGTATGCGAGATGCGCACGTCTTGGTACGTTATTTAACGGAGCAAATTGCGCAAAATGCCGACTTGGGCGATGCCGTAATGCTGCAAGCCTATGAGGCTTCACGTTTGACCGATCAACAACGCGTAATTAAGTTCTGTGATTCGGTGGTACGAGGCTTTAGCAATAGCAATCCAATCTTAAAGTTTATTCGGAATACTGGTCTGGTCGCATTTGATACGATTCCAGGCATTAAACCACTCGTTGCCAACTATGCCATGGGGCTAAAAGCATGAGTCATGTTCAAACTGATGTTTTAGATGTGGTGATTATTGGTGGTGGTTTGGTTGGTGGACTGACTGCCTTGCTTTTGGCGCAAGGCGGTGTGCAAGCTACCGTACTGGATGCTGCACCTATTTTAGATGAACACAAGACCTTAAGTGTTGCCAACCCGCGTGTTTTGGCACTCAGTCAAGCAACGATACACCTGCTTAACACCGTTGATGTTTGGGATAAAATTGCCCGCCAGATGCCGTATAGCGGCATGCAGGTGTGGAATAAAAATGGCTATGGTGAAATTAACTTTGGTCATGAGTCCAAGCAGGAACCACATGGCGAACAAGCCCTCGGTTCTATGGTCGAGCCAAGTTTGCTTAATTTAGCGATTCAACAGCAGATGCTTGCTGTACTCAACGATTACCGCACCCAAGTTAAAGTTGCCCGTGTCGAAGAAGGTGTTGGGCTATGGTATATCCATTTGGCCGATGGTACGGTGCTGAAAACCAAACTGGTGATTGGTGCAGATGGTGCAAACTCTTTTGTACGGGAACAAGCGTTTATCGATATCGATGTGCTGGATTACAAACAGGCTGGTTTAAGCTGCGCCATTCGCACGGCACAGCCTCATCAACACGTTGCACGTCAGATTTTTTTAGAAACGGGGCCTTTGGCCTTTTTACCAATGGCGAGTTTAAAACCAGAGCAAGCAGGGCATTGGCAGTCTATCGTATGGACGCTCCCCGATGATTATGCAGAAGAATATGCTGCACTTTCAGATGCTGAATTTACCCAGCTGTTAACGCGAGAAAGTCATCACATGTTAGGCGAAGTGTTGGAAGCGACACCGCGTGCCACTTTCCCACTCAAAGCACGTGCTGCACAACAATATGTTAAAGCAGGCTTGGCTTTAATTGGTGATGCGGCTCATGTGATTCATCCCTTGGCGGGGCAAGGTGTGAATATTGGTTGTCTTGATGCGGCTGTACTGTGTGATGTACTACTACATGATCTAGCACGTGGCGTGTGGGCACATGAGCAAACACTGAAACGCTATGAACACCGCCGTAAAGGACAAAATGATGCCATGATGCATAGCATGTCTGCCATCGGTTGGATGGAAACCACACAACTCTTTCCTGTGGTATGGGCGCGAAACTTTGGTTTGAAACAGGTTGAAAAACTGCCTGTATTAAAAGATGCTTTTATGGCACAGGCCAATGGTTTAGGGTTGCTCAAAGAGACGCGTTATGCTGTGTAAGAAAGGAAGTGTTATTTTTTAGCCAGTCGTAAAATAAGATTACGATTTTGATTAAAAAAGATACGATTTTCCGTTGAATAAGACTATGCGAAAGGCTGAGAGCTTGTTAAATTTCAACATAATTGGAAACCAGTAATTCATGGGAACCTAAAATGTCATTTGTGGGGAGATTAAGATGACTGATTCAAATGATTATGATGATGTAGAAGACTCAGCAGTCGACGAAGACGAAGCTCAAGCAGCGGAAAAAGGCGCATCAGATTCTTCTGATAATGCTGCAAGTGATGGTGATGTCGCCGAAGCTGAAACACTTACGGTGACTGCAAAATTAAAACAACGTCAAGCACTTGAAGACGAAGTTGCGGCATTCCTTGCTCGCGGTGGCCGAATTACTGAAGTGCCAACAGATGAGTCTGCGAAAGACTAAGAGAGTTAAAAAACACCACGCCTGACGTGGTGTTTTTTATTGTGTTTTTAAAACTGATGTACAAATCACTTGTGCTTGAATGAGTCCTGTAATAGTCGTGATTTGTTGTGTTATAGGGATGGCAGCAAAGGACTACTTTTTCAATAGACAGACTATGCCTGTGATGATCGCGCCAACTGTGGCTAAAAGCATGTCTTGATGCGCGTCCCAAATATCACCTTGTTGCCCATTGTAGTTTTCAGCATCTTCAGGTGATAAGCCCATCGCAATAAACCATTCAATCCATTCGTAAATAAGGCTACTTGCCATTACAAATTGAATGACCAGCAAGAATAGGGTGAGTCTAGAAAGTTGGGGTAACCACACTTGAAACAGACGATAGAAAAATGGGTAGAGCAGTAGACCGTACGCTAAATGTACAAAGCGATCATACATATTCCGCGTCCAACCTAAACTTTGGTTGAGGTCTAGGTTTAAATACTGCATTGACCATTCATTATAGGGTACATAAGAATACAGATAATGCGCACCGAGTATATGAATCAGCAAAAACCCAATATAAAGCATAAAGCTGATTAAGCTGAGCCCCATTTTATAAAGACAAATGATCAGCGTAACCAACATGAATACAGTTCCAACCTGATGCAAAATATAAGAGCTGAGTTCAAGGGGATGGATCGATGCGAAAGCAATGGCGACAGCGAGTACAATGAGCGCAATCCAATGCGGTTTTTTCAGTTGATAGTCAAAGTAAGCTTTCGTTGTTGTACTTTTCAGGATTGTCATCATTTTTATTGGTTTTTCAATTATGCGTATAGGAGATTCTTGTTTGCATTATAGATAAAAAAGCGAAGCCGAAGCTTCGCTTTTTTTAATTTCTAAAAATTAGATTTTAGAAATTAAGTCAGCAACTTGTTTTGCTTGTTCAGCTGCGTTACCTGTATAGGTTGCAGGTGTCATTTCCGCTAAACGTGCGCGGTCAGCAGCAGGGACAGCTTCAAGTTCATTACCATTGACGAAGTCAACCATCATGTCACGCGTCATTGCTTGACCACGTGTCAACGCTTTTAGTTTTTCGTATGGTTTTTCAACGTTGTAACGACGCATTACAGTTTGAATTGGTTCAGCTAGAACTTCTTGCGCATTGTTCAAGTCTTCATCAATACGTGCAGCATTGAGTTCAAGTTTACCAATGCCTTTTGAACAAGCTTCAAAAGCAATCAAGCTTTGTGCAAAACCAACACCCATGTTACGTAGTACAGTTGAGTCCGTTAGGTCACGCTGCCAGCGAGAAATTGGAAGTTTTTCGCCAAGGTGCGCAAGTACAGCATTGGCTAAGCCTAAGTTGCCTTCTGAGTTTTCAAAGTCAATAGGGTTTACTTTGTGTGGCATCGTTGAAGAACCCACTTCACCATCTTTGAGTTTTTGCTTGAAGAAACCAAGCGAGATATAACCCCAAACGTCACGGTTAAAGTCGATCAAAATCGTATTGAAACGACGTAAAGCATCAAACAGTTCCGCCATATAGTCATGCGGTTCAATTTGAGTGGTGTACGGGTTAAAGCTTAAACCTAAAGACTCAACGAATGCTTGTGAGTGTGCAGGCCAGTTGATGTCTGGGTAAGCAGAAAGGTGAGCGTTATAGTTACCTACTGCACCGTTAATTTTGCCTAAAAGCTCAACTTGTTTGAATTGTTTGATTTGGCGCGCAAGACGATATGCTACGTTTGCCATTTCTTTACCCAAAGTGGTTGGGCTTGCCGTCTGACCATGTGTACGAGACAACATAGGTTGGTCAGCATGCTTTTCAGACAATGCCACGATTGAGTCAATGATTTGCTGCATAGATGCAACCAATACATCACGACCACTTTTCAGCATTAATGCATGAGACAAGTTGTTGATGTCTTCAGACGTACATGCAAAGTGAATGAATTCACCCGCATTTTTAAGCTCTTCGATGCCTTCAATTTTTTCTTTCAGGAAGTACTCAACGGCTTTAACGTCATGGTTCGTGGTACGTTCGATGTCTTTAATACGGTTGGCATCGCTTTCAGAAAAGTCAGCAACAATTGCATCAAGTGCAGCATTGGTCGCAGCACTGAAAGCAGGCACTTCAGTGATTTCTGGACGGTTTGCAAGCGCTTGTAACCAACGCACTTCAACAGTCACACGAGCATGGATTAAACCAAACTCAGAGAGGAAAGGACGAAGCGCATCACATTTGCTAGCGTAGCGTCCATCTAATGGAGAAAGTGCGGTTAAAGCGTTCATAGCGATTCCTTAAACTTTGGAATTAAACGTAAAACTAAAAAGCCCGTCGATCATGTGTTAAATCACCTGATACTGTAAACGAGCGAGATCTTGAATATCTTTAAGCAACTTGCGTTTGCTAAACACCATGCCCCATGAACTTCCACCGAGCTGACGCCATAAATGTGCCATTTGTAAGCCAGTGAAGAGGGACGCACGAATGCGGTTGGTATGCGATGAATCTTTAAATGCTTCTGCATTGCCCCGCACCATAATGCGTGGGTTAATTTGCCCAGCAGTGTCGACATAGGTTTGTGCGAGGTTGGCAATGATGCTTGGGTGTAAATAGTTATTATCGAAAAAAGAAAGTTGTCTTAAGATTTTTTGTTGGGACTGTTCAATAATTTCAACGAATTTGGGGTTGCTATACACTTTCTTTTCGAGTTGTAAGAGTGCCATGGCATAAGTCATGGGAAGTTTAGCAGTGGATAATTTGGGAATTCGAGTTTTTGGTGAGGTATTAAAGGGTTGGGTAATGCTACTTTCTAAGGTTTTTAGTCCTAAGGAGATGTCCGCCAGTTGATGAAAGAAGTCTAAAGTTTGTCCGCTTTGGTTGCCCTTTGGTCGGATATTTAAACTGGCTTTAATCAATTGCTCTAAATAGAAGTTACCGCTTTCCCCAATACTTTGCTGACCGCTTAAGGCGGTCATATGCGTTAGTTGCGCGGACTGAAAAACAGCCGCCAACGCCAAAGCTCGGTTTTGGCGTTCGTTCAAAGTTTGAGGCTGTTGAAACGGTAACTCAGCCATGTCTTAAAATCCTTTAAATAAAATCAGGTTTAGGAGCATTGGTATGATGAATCACGCCACCGCCTAAACAAACTTCACCTGAGTAGAATACGACACTCTGACCCGGAGTCACAGCACGTTGGGGTTCATCGAACTCAACACGTACGCCACCTGGGGTAGTCGGATCATTAAAGATCACACAATCTTGGTCATCTTGGCGATAGCGCGTCCGTGAGGTACAACGGAAACCTGTTTCAGGAATCTGCATTTCACCTGCGACCCAGTCAATCGTTTCACTCCAAAGCGCTGTGCTTTGCATGAGTGGATGTTCATGACCTTGACCAATCACCAAACGGTTGTTTTCAATATCTTTATGTAGAACGAACCATGCGCCTTCAGCCACACCTTTCAAACCACCAATACCAATACCACCGCGTTGACCGAGCGTATAGTACATTAAGCCGTGATGTTCACCAACCTCTTTGCCATCATCTAAGACGATTTTTCCAGCTTGTGCAGGTAAGTATTGTTTTAAGAAGTCATTAAAACGACGTTCACCAATAAAACAGATGCCTGTTGAGTCTTTTTTCTTCGCCGTGACTAAGTCATATTGTTCCGCAATTTTACGTACTTCAGGCTTTTCAATTTCACCGACAGGGAACAACGTCTTATTAATTTCACGGCCATGCACAGCATGTAAGAAATAGGTCTGGTCTTTGTTTTTATCTAAACCACGCAGTAAAGGTGCGTATTCCTCACCTTTAGAGTTGGTCATAGTTTCGCCGCGACGTGCATAGTGACCAGTCGCAATAAAGTCTGCGCCCAGTTGCATAGCATGATCTAAGAACGCACGGAATTTGATTTCTTTATTACATAAAATATCTGGGTTTGGTGTACGGCCCGCAGCATACTCCGCTAAGAAATGCTCAAATACCCGATCCCAATATTCCATAGCAAAGTTAGCGGTGTGTAACTTAATCCCTAGTTTGTCACAGACGGCTTGAGCATCGGCTAAGTCTTCCATAGCCGTGCAGTATTCCGTACCGTCATCTTCTTCCCAGTTCTTCATGAAAAGACCTTCAACTTGATAACCTTGTTGAAGAAGAAGAGCAGCAGAAACAGATGAATCTACACCACCCGACATACCGACGATGACACGTTGTTGCATAGGACTAGGCATCCAAACTTGAAATAAGGGGAGAATTTTGGTGCTCATAAACGAGCGATAAAGGATATTTTTGCCCCGCGAGTGCGTCTTGAACCGCTTTAATCACCAATGGACTACGTGCACGGGCCGTTTCGAGTAGTTCATCCAAAGTCATCCATACTGCACCCACGATACCTGTATCGAGTTCAGCGGTTGGACTGTGATGAAGTGACTGCGCTAAAAAGCAGAAACGATAATACGTGCGGTCTGGAAACATGGGTGGTGTATAGGTATAAATGCCCAATAACGCATCTATAGACACTTCATGTCCAGTTTCTTCCATAGTTTCACGAATGGCAGCTTCGATGAGTGTTTCACCTGATTCAACATGGCCAGCAGGCTGGTTAAATACAGTGTGTGTCACACCCGCAGTATGCTCTTCTACAAATAGAAATTTTCCGTCTTTTTCAACAACAGTTGCGACGGTGACGTGAGCTGTCCAAGCGGTCATATAAAAGCACCATGGGGTAAAAGGGCTATTCTACAAAATTTAGCAGTGCGTGGCTATGGAGATTTGCTTTGGTTTGAGACGTGTTGGGAAGCGGTTAAGAAAATTACAAAAGGACGCTTGTAAGGTAATACCACATAGACATTAGGCAGCATCGACAAAATATCATGAGGCAGAATACAAGCCAAGCGAGTGCTGAAACTGGGTTGGTCTGGGGGAAATTTATCGTTTAAATATTTGTCTAACCCAATTTGCCAATTAACTC
Source organism: Acinetobacter sp. CAU_H_29a_1 (assembly GCF_058599505.1). Lineage (NCBI taxonomy): Bacteria > Pseudomonadati > Pseudomonadota > Gammaproteobacteria > Moraxellales > Moraxellaceae > Acinetobacter > Acinetobacter sp. CAU_H_29a_1. The sequence continues at coordinate 2,284,871 of NZ_CM178655.1, read as the reverse complement.
CACCAATATCTAAGTATATGAAAGAAAATAGGTGCAGAAAAGCAAATAGAATCAATGCGGTCTAGCATTCCGCCATGGCCATGAATGAGTTGCCCCCAATCTTTCACCCCACGATCACGTTTAATTGCTGACATGACCAAACCGCCAAAAAAGCCAAAGATACAAACAACTAATCCAATACAAGCAGCTTGAACATAGCTAAAAGGCGTTAACCACGCCATTGCAGTACCTAAAGCAGTTGCTAATAGAATACCGCCAAGTAAGCCTTCTACCGTTTTCGATGGCGATAAAACGGGTGCGACTTTATGTTTTCCAAATAATTTACCGCACACATACTGCAAAACATCAGAGACTTGAACGACCATAATCAACCAAATCGCTAACCAAATCGGTTCGCCTTTAAATTCAGGTAATTTTAAATTCAACAAAGCAGGGACATGTGAAATGCAAAATACACTGACCATGAGTCCCCATTGAATTTTTGAGCTTCGTTCTAAAAAATGGGTGGTATCTTCTTGTTTTAAACTGGCAATTGGAATCAACAAAAATACATAGAGTGGAATGAAGATTGAATAAAGCCCATACCAGTCGGTATAAACCAAATAATATTGATAAGGAATAACAAAATAGAATGCAATGAGTAGAGGAAAATAATCGCCACGTCTGGTGGGAAGCAGGCTAATAAACTCACGTAATGCAAAAAGAGAAATAATCCCAAATAACACAATAAATGCAGTTTTACCCAATAGAATGGCCGCAGCGATCACGATCAGCATGACCCACCATGCATTGATTCGTGCATTTAAATTATCAATAACCGAAGACGGTTGAGTTCCTGCTTTTTGTTTGAGAATAAAACCGACAGTTGAAGCAAAAACCAAAATCCCTGCAAAAATAGCAAACAAGAGATAAGTTTTATCAAGATTATTTAACATCATTGATTTTCAACCTCTTTTAATTCTAATAATTGCTTTTGTGCATAATTGATAAAACTTGCCTTATCCATGTCTAAATGTTGTTCTAAAGGGCAACCAAAACATACTGTAGAAAGCAAAGGTAGAGGGATAAATGCGCCTTTGGGCATAACCCGTCTTAAATTTGAAATCCAAACGGGAACAATTTCAATGTCTGGAAACTGTTTGTGCAAACTATATAAGCCACTTTTGAAGGGTAATAATTCAATATCATCATTTAGATTGCGCGTACCTTCAGGGAAAAAGATAATCGAGTAGCCTTGTTCAAGTGCATCTTTAACGGGTTGTAATGGATCAGTGTGATCATCTCGGTTGCGTTGAATCGTTATACCATTGAAGGTATCTCTAATAAGGAATTGGCGAAAGCCATCTTTCAGCCAATAATCAGAAGCAGCCACAGGCTTGGTTTTCCGTCGCATGATTGTCGGCAAAGATGACCACAGCAGTATAAAGTCGATATGGCTATTGTGGTTGGCGTAATAAATACGCTGTTTGGGCACAGGCTGACAACCGATCCATAAACTACGTGTACCCGTTAGCAGACGCGCTCCACGCCGTGTAAAAAATGCAATTAAACGGGCAATAGAATGAGTCGCAAAATGACTTTGAGTTTGCTCTAAAGCTGTTTTTTTATCGTTTTGAAGCGGAGTTTTATTCATTGCATAAACCAATTTTATCAATAATTTCAATGGACTTTTAGCCAGTAGAAAGAGGTTTATTGTGCCAATAATTTATAAATTAGAATCATTAGAACTATATATTGTAGGACTTACGCATTGACGGATTCAAAAAAGTATTAAAATACTTTATAAAGTATCTGTGATCAGACGAATTAAAAATGCTTCTACAGCAACTTGTACTCTACCCATTTATATGGGCTTTCTCATGACAGAACCGAACTCTATTAGCTGCACACAACTTGCCGAGACTTATAACATCTCGCATGATAGTGTAAATCGCTTTCTAGAACGTGAAGACTACACACCTCACGACCTATATCAAGAAGCAATTCAACATATTGATAATAATAAACTTATAGTCAGTATTGATGATACTGTTTTAGATAAACCATATAGTCAGCATATGGACTTAGTTAGCTATTTTTGGTCAGGCAAACACCACCGATCCGTCAAGGGTATTAATCTCATTACCTTGTATGCGACAGATCAAAATGGTCAAAATATTCCAATTAATTTCCGAATTTATGACAAATCTGAAGGTAAAACCAAGAATGATTACTTTATGGATATGTTAAGTGAAGTACTCAGTTGGGGTGCAAAGATTCAATTTATTACAGGTGATAGTTGGTATTCATCGACTGGAAATCTAAAAACCATAAGAAAACATGGTATTCGATTTATGTTTGGTATCGACTGTAACCGTAAGGTTTCCCCAGAAAAAGGACAATGGTTTCAACTGCGTTTATTGCCAAATTTCCATCAGGGTCAAGTGGTCTGGCTCAAAGATTTTGGCTTTGTACAATTATTTAAGACTCAGTTAAAAGAACAGCAGAGGTTTTATATTGTGCATCAAGATGAAGATGATTTATTGTCCTTTGAGGGTTTTCATGAATTACATTCAAGTCATTGGAAAATAGAACAATATCACCGAGTGATTAAACAGGTTTGTCATATTGAAAAGTTTCAAGTAAGACGATCTAAACTGATTTCGAATCATATTTTTTCAGCCTTGATGGCCTATGTTGAGATACAAAAGAACCAGTTTGAGCGGATCTTTGAAAATGTATATCGTTGGCAGAAGAAGTTATTTAGACCAATGATCAAAAACTTCATTGATGACTTTATTCTCGATAAAAATCATCTGCTACCACAGAGAGTCTATAAATAACAGTGCGTAAGTCCTATATTGTATAAACAATATAGTTATTTGCAGTTTAAACAAACGGAAACAGCCTGCAAAGCGCAAAGACCAATCTCGACCCACTTTCGATTTTGGTATGAGCTTAAATTGCAGTAATGATTGATCAAACTGTTGCGTTAAGTCTTCGATGGCCACTGTATCAGATTGTTGCGCAATCACTTCAATGAGTTCAGCATCAAATTTCAACCTGAGTGCTAGGTAATGCTGTATCGCCATCAAACCGAAACATATAAAAATTAATATCCAAAACTCAAGAGATTGCCAGCTTTTAAGTAGTATAGCCAAAATGGTTAAGACAAACGCGACATAGCCTGAAAATAACAAACCATACGTTGTAGATAAAAGTTTTGCCGCCACATAAAATTGCATTTTCATGGGGCTGATCCTTTGAGTTTTAACTGATAAGTATTGAGATTTTTGATTTGTACATCGTTCAGTCTAACCCATGGTCTAGCGGATTGAACTATTTGAATGGCCTCATTTACCTGTGTTGCATGCTGCTGTTGCATAAGCCAAGCGCAGAGAATAGCACTACTTCTGGAATAACCCAGCGCACAGTAAATTAATACATGCTGTTGTGTGCTCTGGCTTGAAGCTGCTGCCATTAATTGGTTGAACACTTCAACCGCACGTTGAAGTTGGTCGGCCTGTAAAGGAATTAAGTCTAAACTTGAGTATTGAAAATATGAATTTTTTGAATTCACTGGCAACTCTGCAACACAATCAAAAACGGCCTGATATTTTTGTATTGTAGAACGTGTTGGGATGCGCCCTAAAAAAATGGTTGTGTTTTCAATTTTTAAAATTTTGGAGTCTTCGGGATGTTTCTTTGTCCAGATTCGACTGTTCAACCACGCAAAGATTAGGTAAGGGGCAAATAACATTGTAGCGGCAATGCTCAAACTTCCATCTGTTTGCTTTTGGAAGAAATGAGGGCGAACTAAATAGTAGCTTAAAGCAACGCCAAATAGACTGATTGCTGGATAAAGTAACCATAATCCCCAAGGTTGGAACAGATAGGCCAAGATTAGGAAAAGTAATGCGCCGCATAGGTAATAACTGCCTAACTTTAAATGCTTTGGCGTTAAAGTCTGCAAACCATCTTTTTTAAAGGGTGATTTTGCCGTAATTGGAAATAACCACAAACATAATGCACCCGCCAATAAACCTGTTGGAATATCTATAAAATGATGTTGCCATGTGGTGAGTACCGATATGCCAATTAAAAATGACCAAAGGTCGACAAAGTATTTCCACTGACCTGAGCTGTGTCTGCGGAAGAAGTCCCAAAGGATGACCAATAAAACGATATGGAGAGAAGGTGCTTGGTTAAAAGGTTTATCAAAACCCATCAAAACATCAAACCATAGGCCAAAAAAGCCATCTAAAGGTGGTCGTTCAAAACTAAATTTGAGTGGAAAAAGAAGAAAGCAACTGATCGAAATCAGCTGTGCGCTAAATAGCCGAAGTGCATGCTGTTTCAGCTCAAATTTATTCCAACATAACAGCAAAGATAGACCGTAAAAAAGATCAATGGACCAATATGGCACGATGCTCCATGACCAAAGCGGAATGTGTTTTTCCCAGTCATAGACAATACTCGGCACATTGGGCAGTTGTGATGCATAGTGATTTGCAAATCCATAAGTGAGAAAGAAAAACGGTGCAAGGAAAATCAAACACAGGATTCCCCATTTCCAAGTGCCTGTTTCTTTTTTCAGTATTTGCATAAAACGTCCACAGATTATTATTTTTAAGTTTTACATGGATGACATGATCCAAAGACTGATCATGTCATCCTGTGATTTTAAAGCTTTTGGGCAACGGACACGGTAAATATTCCAAACTCATCAATACATTGATCTACTTTTTTAAAGCCTGCTGCTTCTACAAGGGCATCCATTTCAGCCTGAGAACGTAAACGCATGACCCATGCATCACCTTCACGATGTGAGGTTAGGGCGCGTGCAATAAATTCTTGCTGAGGATGCCAAATTTGACCTGTGTAAATTAAATAACCATCTTTGAGGATGGCTTTGCTTAAACCTTCCAGTGATTGTCGCAGCAGGTCATTATCACTAAACAATTCATATAAGCCAGAAACCACAGCCAACGTCGGTTTCGGTTTAACAGATGCAAGGGATTGTGTATCAAATGCATCGGCTTGAACAAATTCAGCGACATCACTTAAGCCTCGTTCTGCAATCATTTGTTGCCCAGCTTGGACATTAATATCACTATAATCGCGCAATAAAATCGAGTCTGGGCGTTTCGGAAGTTGTGTAACTGCATCTAAAATATAACGACCGTGTCCTGAAGCAATATCCATAATTCTGAGTGGTTTACGCTTTTTGATGAGAATGTCAGCGTATTTCTGCACCAGATGTTCAATGTTCTGTTTACGGACACGAATACCACGCCAACCAATCGCATTGAGATATTGTCGGTCAATGATTTTACCAATTGGGTTGCTACTTTCAGTTTGATTGCGATAAACGAAGTCTAAAGTGCTACCTGAGTCATAGCCTGTATCTTCGCCAATTTTTAAGCCTTTAGACAATTGGCTACCGATTTTCAAATTCTTTTTGGTGATTTCCCAAAATGCATTCTTCATGGATTTCACAGGCAATGGAGAACTTAAGTTTTCAGCAATGGCACAACTTGAACCAATTTTATCTGCATTTAAAAGATCAGGTGCTTGATATTCCACAGCAAAACATTGCTGAATAAAACGACGGATTTTTTCAGTCGCTATATGACGGTCTTTTTCACCCAAAGTATCGTGAAAGAAGCCATCTAATATATGAAATTCTTTTTTGGGATGCGGTAGTTTTTGATAAAACTGTTGCTGCGGTTTTTGGAAGACCACAAAATCTGAGCCTGAACATAAAACTTGTGTTGGAACAAAGATATTTTGTGCATCCGCGACAATACGTTTTGAAGCATCATATAGCCCCAATAACATTCTGACTGAAATCGCTTTGGCAATTTTGGGGTCGGTATCATAGCTTTGAGCACGTTGTTTATCATGCGTGAGCATATTGGCTTTTACATAGCTTTGTATAAAGAAATTGCCACGCAACTTTGCCATCACCCTTAAGCTTGGTTCAGCAAAAGGCACATATAATTTAATATCAAAAGCAGGAGAGGCTAAGCAGAGCGCACGAATTCTAGGTGCATAATCATGCACCCAAGTTGCAGCTAAAACAGCACCAACACTTTGAGCGACTACGGCAATATTTTCCGCAGAAATGGCATATTGCTGTTCAATATGTTGTACGAAAACTTGAATGTCTTTGACACATGCAGAAAAGCTTGGCGCATCACCTCGCTCACCGGGCGAATGACCATGGCCACGTGCATCCCATGCAAAGAAATCGAAATCTGGTAAATTAAGTTCGTTAACTAAATGCGCCATACGCCCCGAGTGTTCATGGCCACGGTGAAAGAGAATAATGGCTTTTTTTGTTGTAGATGGTGTAGCCGTTGCCCAGTGTTGGTAAAACAGTTCGGTCCCATCATGACTGGTAAAAGTGTGTTGACTATTGTTATACATCTATTTTTACTCTGAATAATAAAATTATGAAGAAGTTGTCTTTAAACTATTTTTAATTCGGTTAAATATGGTGAGCAGAAGCAGTAGAGCAATGAGAATAAGAATGCCATTACAAATTCTACCGAGAAGTTGTAGATTTGTACTGATGTATGGAAATATCACAATAATAACAGCAATTAAACTGAGCCAAAAAGCGCGATCACTTTTACCCATTGGGCCATCGTAACGCCGTTCTTGGCCAATAAGTGGCGCCATTACACCTGCATATTCGCTGAGCAGGGCAAGAAAAACGACAAGCAATAATAGTTTTGCATTAATAAAACCAAAGGCAATAAAACAAAGATAGAGTGCGGTATCGGAAATAATGTCACACAATTCATTATAAAAAGCACCCAAGTTGGACTGCTGTTTAAACTCACGCGCTAACATGCCATCAATTGCATTGAAGGCCATACGAATGAGCATCCATAGTGGAAATAACAATAAAAGCCCAGAAATAGGATGGGCTAAATAATGTTGATATAGAAAATAGCCTAAGCAAATTGAAATAAACATCGCCAATAAAGTGACTTGATTTGCTGTAATTCCAGATTTATATAACAGTTGTACAAAAGGTCGTAATAGATTTTGAAATGCTGGTTTTAATTGATAGATAGATGGCATCGTTTTAATAGTTAATAATAGTTGTTGAAATTTTAGTCAGATTGCACAAGGTTTATCAAGTGCTATTAAGAGGCTAAAAATTAAATGATTTCCTTGTATGAATTTTCGGTGTTTATACTCACAGCATCGTCAGGCAATATGATATGCGAACAAAAAAACTCAAAAGCTTTGCAGCAGATTCTAAGAACATTATTGTATCTGTCAAATGCGGGGGAAATACTCCCAATGATTATGACTCTAAATAATGCCCCGATACTTTGACATAGTTTTGTGCTGAATACGGTAAAAATGCCAACTCTTTTTCTGTCAGAGGACGAACTTTTTTGGCAGGACTACCGACATATAAGTAGCCACTCTCAAGCACTTTCCCTGGTGGAATTAGTGTTCCTGCGCCAATCATAACATCGTCAGGAATGATAGCATCGTCCAAAACAATGCTATTGATACCAATCAAAACACGGTTGCCGATGGTACAGCCATGTAAGGTGACATGGTGACCAATGGTAACATCTTCACCAATGATTAAAGGCGAGCCATTTGGTTTATCTGCTTTTTTATGACTAACATGCAGCATTGCATGGTCTTGTACATTCGAGTTTTTACCAATCCGAATATGATTTACATCACCACGAATCACGGCAAAAGGCCACACAGAAACATTTTCAGCCAAGATGACATCACCAATCACTACCGACATTTCATAGATATAGCAGTTGTTGCCAAGCTGTGGAGTACTGTTTAAATAGGGGCGAATATTTTTAGCCATGTTGATGTTCTGCTTTTATGTAGGTACCCATTATAAAATAAAAAAGCACCCAGACCGAGGTGTGGATGCTTTAACTTAAGTCTAAATGTTGCTGCTTAGAATAAGTTTGAGAAGAATTGTTTGATGTGGTCAAGCATACGTGCAAAGAAACCTGCTTCTTCAACATCTTTTAGCGCCACAAGTGGTTTTTCAGCAATTACTTTACCATCAAGGCTTGCTACATATTTACCAACCACTTGACCTTTTTTCAACGGTGCAGTCAGTTTCGGTTGAACCACGAGTTGTGTTTTGATCGCGTTGGCTTGGCCTTTAGGCATAGTCACATTAAAGGTTTCAGCTAAACCAATTTGTACGTCACTTTCTTTACCAAACCATACCTTCGATTTTGCTAAAACTTGGTTCGCAGCTTGAACATTTTTAGTTTCAAAGTTTGCATACCCCCACGCTAAAATTTCACGTGTTTGCGTTGCGCGTTCTTGCATGCTTGGCGCACCAAAAATCACAGAAATCAAACGCATTGGGCCACGTTTAGCCGAAGTTGTTAAGCAATAACCCGCTTCGTCAGTATGACCAGTTTTTAAACCATCGACACTTGGGTCAGTATAAAGCAGGGCATTACGGTTGCCTTGTTTGATACCGTTAAAAGTAAATTCTTTTTCAGAATAAATCGGATAATATTTTGAACTGTCGTGAATGATGTGCTGTGCAAGCGTTGCCATGTCTTTAGCGGTCGAGTAGTGACCTTCAGCAGGCATACCTGTTGAGTTCATGAAGCTGGTATTGGTCATGCCGATACGTTTTGCTTCAGTGTTCATCATGTGAACGAAAGTGCCTTCGTTCCCAGCAATGTGTTCAGCCATAGCCTTAGATGCATCATTACCCGATTGGATGATAATGCCACGTAACATCTCTAATGCAGTCGCAGTACCATTTAATGGCACATACATACATGATTCCGAACTACTACCACGACACCAAGCAGACTCGTTCATCCGAACTTTTTCATCTTCGGTTAGCTCGCCCGCCAACAACTTTTGCTCAATAATGAAACTCGTCATCATTTTTGTCATTGATGCTGGTGCTAATTTTTCATTTTCATTTTTAGATGCGAGGATTTGCCCAGTCTCATAATCCATCAGCACATATGATTTATTATTTAGTTCTGGTGGTGAGGATAAGACAGTTGCTGCAAATGAAATGCTTGGTACGAGTAATGCCGCAGCAAGGGCGCTTTTTTGAATCATTCTAAGGGGTTCCGATTTCTTTAGTATAAGCACGAGAGCTCTGCATTTTAGGACAAAGTTCTGCCGACTTCTACGGGAGAAATCGGCTTATTTCAAAGATATTGTAACCAATTGGTATTATTTGCTGTAAGTGCTCAATTCTTTACAAATTTCTTGATTTTTCGCTTTACCTGCTTTTTTCGCATCGGCTTGAGCTTCGGCTAAAATAGGCTTAAATTTTTTCTCTTTGCTGAGGCTTTTAAGGTATTCAATCGGGTTTTTCTGTTGCGGTAGATACTCTTTGGCCAAAGTGTTGTAGCCATTTTCAAACTGACTCTGGTCTGAAACGAGACTTGGACAAACTTCTGATAGGACATAAATTGCAGCCAACTCTTGCTGCGTCACTTGTTGCAGTGGAGTCACTTCAATATTTTCGTCTTTATTGGCCGCATGAGCAGAACCGATGGCAATCAAAGAAGAACCACAAACTGCCAAAATCACTTTTTTCATTACATTTAAATTCATTCTAAACCCTAAGTGCATACATGTTGTTGCCATAATAGGATGAGCTTAAACAAATTTTAAGTAAATGTAAGCGTAAAAGTGTATAGAAGCTGTTGAAGTCGCTGCATCATTTTTACATTTTTCAGTCTAATAAAAAAAAGGATGAATAACCCCATTATTCATCCTTTTTTGCGATATAGATGTAGAACTTGAATTAACCTTCAAAGTTTACAACGTCATCACATACTGACTTTTGTTCTGCTTTGTCAGTACCATTTGCATCTGTACGAGCTTCTTTCAGAATCGATTGGTATTCGTTGTCTGACTGCAATTTTGCATAGGTCATCGACTTATCTGAGTAGTCTTGTAAATAGGTTTGAATTAAAGTTTGAATGTTGCTTTCAATTTTAGGGCCTTGACCCACCAAAGCAGGGCAAAATTCGGTCATGACTTGCGCTGCTGCAATATCTTCTTTTACGATGGTGTTGGCTTCTTCTGTGCTTAATCCCTCTAGTGCAAAAGCAGATTGAGAGATCATGATAGTCATGCCTAATCCGAAGAAATTACGTAATGTTAAGCTTTTAATCATTTTTAAAATCACATATTTATGGTGGATGCGGAGACTCAATATATATATTTTCAATTAGAATTCAATGAAAAGTTCTGACCAGTCATTTTTTGAATAAAGATTTTTGTGTTGAACCTTTTAATCGCCAATGATCATCCGAACTACTTCTAATCTTCAGTTTTGGTGGTCTTTAGGATGATCTGCTTGTTGGTGCGGGAATAATATTTAGGATAAAAAACGCGTATACGTGTAGGCAAGTTGTGAACCGAATAACTGTTAATCGCCCTCAGATATTTTATACTGCCGTTTAATATTTTGCGTTTTCACTCCCCAAATGGATGAGGCCGTTCTACTTTGGTGATGCTTAAAACTTTTCATGCTATCAAACACTTCCTGCACCTCCCAGATAAAAGGGTTGATGCTTTGCTTGACCTCAAAAGAAATACAACCGTCTTCTTGATGAGTTAATTCAATATGTGCTGGAAGGAGTTCTATCACCATACGGACTTCTTCTTTAGACATACAGATTAATAGGCCATTGAGTTTAACCATAGGACTCCTTATTGATCTTCGACATTGTTAGCGTTTGTTTGTTTAGCCGAATTCATCTCATGTCTGACGCGACTAATCTGGTCATATATGACTTTGCGCATTCGGTTTATCGCACCCAGTGGTTTATGTTCAGCTAATGCATGCCATGGTGTAAAGGATAGATTTTCACAAAACTTATTTTGCTCAGTGGTATCAAAAACTTGTTGAGGAATATGAATTGTGGCCACCTTATAGAAAGGAGCTTGGTCTTCTTTCCATTCAGTCATTGAGTCTTCAACAGACATTGTGCTGGATGTCCGGGGTTGTACTAGAAATTCCATGCAGGCATCACGATCTTGTAACGTCGTTCGAAGAGCCGCTCTTAAAAAGTCCTTTTGAGGAGTAACTGGAATCGGGCTAACAACGCTTGAACATGCACGAGCAGAGTACTTTACTGCTTGACGACGCGTGCCGACTCCTAACTGATAGGGCACCATAGACCAGTATCTGGTTTGCAGTGGATTTGAAATTTTATTTCTAGTGTTTAAGGCAATCCAAGTTCCTTTGGCTCCTAATGCAAAAGGGACATGCAGTTTTTTTAGCAATCGATCGCTATTGATATCTTGCATAAATGATAGATAACGAGCGGGGTCATTGGTAAAGAATACAGGGTGATTGATCATAATGAAATCTTGCGTAGCCGCAGGTTCATCTAAAAGGTTTTTCTCTGGCACGGCTAAAAGTTTGATCGCCATGCCGCGTGCATCTTTTTTTATATCTGCCTGTTTTGCATTACTCGATCCATTCGAAAAACGAATCCACGCTTGATAAGTTTTTCCTGGAATAAAAACACCATAAACCATGTTTTGAGGCAATGTTTCGTTTATCTTAAATTCTGCGCGTACGCAACCATGTGCTTTAGGGTGCGCATCACGTAGTGCGATATCTGTGGCATATTGTTTTCGGATCGTCATTTCAATGATGTTCGCGATTTCTTTAGCAGTGGCGGCCTCATTTGGATAAAGACTTTCACTTAGATCATGATCTACATCTGGGTATATAAAATCTTTAGGAGAAGTCAACATTACAGGTGGTGTATTCGCATCTACGTTAGCGGTGATACCTGTGAGCAATATGGCATGAAAAAGTAGACCCAAGTGTATAGGTCTTGCGGAGTTAGGCATTGATTGCCTCCTTGCTCTAAAGCTGGATTTTTTTAATTTTTAGCCTGATGATATGGACTTGTTTAGCCTTATTTGAGACACAGAATCATGATTATATCTGTGGCATTTTTTTATTCATGGCTACTGTCTAGAAAAATCTTAATGAGGAGCTACTCTGAGTGATGCTGAAAATTTGACATTAGTTTAAAATTTATTCGATGATGTTTATCTCCCCTAAAACTTATAATGATTACGCGAATCTCAACTTTTTAAGTCTTTGAAATAAAAAGGACATAATCCAATTTAATTTTCGACTAAGAAAAGCAAAGCAAAGCAAAGCAAAGCAAAGCAAAGCAAAGCAAAGCAAGTTATGTCCATTTACGAATTTATCATTTCTGTATTTTTAATCATAGAGCAATTTTACTCAGCGATTGTCATTCAACCTTTAAGAAGTAGAGGATTTCCACCCGCTTTAAGTGATATTGAAATTCTTACTATACAAATTGTGGGAGAGTTTCTTGGCTTAGATTCTGATAAAAATATCTGGTTCTACTTTAAAAACAATTGGTTTGAATGGTTTCCAAAATTAGGTTCCTATCCTAATTTTTGCAAACATTGCGCAAAATTATGGCATGTAAGTCAACAGATTATGTCACAACTAAAATCTTTTTTCGGTTTAGATAATATTCATTTTATCGATGGCTTTCCTATACCTGTTTGTCGTTATGCTAGAGCAAAAAAACATAAAAACTTCAAAGAGTCTGCAGGTTTTAGTTATTGTGCGGCTAAACAAGAAAAATATTATGGTTTCAAAGGACATATCGTTATTAACTTTTCAGGAATGATTACAGGCTATACTTTTGCTCCAGCTCATTGTGATGAACGTGATGTTGCACCAGAAATTACTCAAGATATTCAGGGATTACTTGGTGGTGATAAAGGATACTTAAGACCTGAATTAAAACACTATTTTATGTACCAAGATATTGATTTACAAACACCTTATAGAAAGAACATGACTGATAGCAGGTCTAAGGAAGCTATGGCGAGGCTCATGAATGCTCGTAGAAAAATTGAGACTGTTATAGGTCAATTAACTGAACGATTTCACATTCAAAAAGTAAGAGCTAAAGATTTATGGCATTTAACGCATAGAATTACGCGTAAGATTCTTTCACATACCATTGCAGTAATTTTAAATACACGATTAGGAAATCCACCTTTACAGCTGGAAAGCCTTATTCAAAGTTGAGATTGGGGTAATGATTATAAAAGAGAACGAGCATGAGCGAAAAAAATCAAAGTCATGAATGTTTAGTTTGTGGGCAGAAATTCCTCATTAAAAACCTCATTCCTATGGGGCAATACGAAAATCTATTACTGAAGAAATTTCACATGATTTTCCAGAATGGTCGCCTCAAAGTTATATATGCCAAGCAGACTTAACCAAATATCGAATTCAGTATGTTCATTCACTGTTAAAGTCTGAAAAGGGGGAAGTGACTGATCTTGAATATGAGGTGATTAAAAGTTTGCAACAACATGAAGTGATCACCAAAAATGTTGAAAATCAGTTGGATCAAAATTGGACTTTAGGGGAAAGGCTGGCAGATAAAATTGCGACCTTTGGCGGTAGTTGGGCTTTTCTCATGTGCTTTGCGACTTTCCTAGCTATTTGGATTATTGTTAATACAGTGGTCATGGTTACGCATCCTGCCGATCCTTATCCCTTTATTTTATTAAATTTAATTTTATCCTGTATTGCTGCGGTTCAAGCTCCTGTGATTATGATGAGCCAAAATAGACAGGAAGCCAAAGACAGATTGCGCTCGCAAAACGATTATAAAATTAATTTAAAGGCGGAGTTGGAAATTCAACATTTAAATGAAAAACTAGATCATCTGTTGATGCATCAGTGGAATAGGTTAGCCCAAATACAAGAAATACAACTGGATTTGTTATCCGAAATGAGTAAAAAACGCGAATAACTTGGCTCAATATCCAAACACTTAAAAGCATGTTCTGTAATAGTGAGTGATAGCTAAACTCGCTTTCTTAGATTTTTTAACTCTTTGCTTTATAGTTATTTTTCTATGTAAGAGAAGAGTGCTTTTACAAAATCAAGAGATTTATATTTTATCTTTTTGAAGGCGTACTCACCAGTAAACACTTTAAACGTATGCTTATTCTTCTATTTTTAAGCTCTCTCTTTTGTTCTGCCCATGCAAGAGTAAAGTACTCACCCAGATCAATGATTTCATCTTTTCAGATTGCCTGATCTCAATGTATAGTCTTTCTGCATCGAGGACTCTATAGCTTTTCTTTTCGCTTTAAAAATTTAGTTTTTTCAAGCTACCCATAAATCTACCTGTTTGAATTGCAGATTAAAAAGACGAAGACGAGTGCAAAATAGATGTATAAGGCTTTTACCGACTCATATAGATTGAAGAAGATCCATCAGTGAATATTTTAATAGCCAATGACGATGGTGTTTTTGCACCAGGTATTCAAGCGCTCGCACATGCTTTACGTCCATTAGGTCGCGTGGTGATTGTAGCACCTGAAAGTGAACGCAGTGGTTTTTCCAGTGCTTTGACTTTAGATCGCCCCTTACGCCCAATCGAAATTGCACCCGACATGTGGGCAGTCAATGGAACACCCGCAGACTGTGTCTATTTGTCCATGAATGGCTTATTTGATTTTGAGTTTGATCTTGTCGTTAGTGGCATCAATAGCGGGGCAAACTTGGGTGATGATGTACTCTACTCAGGTACAGTTGGAGCAGCCTTTGAAGGGCGTCTAATGAAACAGCCAGCCATTGCAGTATCACTTGCGGGCCCTGAAGTCCGTTCGTACAACCGCCCAGAAGACTATCATCATGCAGCACAGTGGGTGCATGACTTTGTGAAACAAGGTTTGCCCGCACTGCCACCACGCCATATTTTAAATATTAATATTCCTGATGTCGCTGAGTTACAGGGCGCTAAAATTACTTATCAAGGACGTCGTCGTCAGTCTAAGCCGATTACCAGTCATGTTGACCCACGTGGTCGTCAAGTGTACTGGATTGGGCTTGCAGGTGAAGCTGTGGCAGAACCGAAAAGAGGCTATGATGAGGTAGAGTCAGACTTTTTCGCTGTGGCAAATGGTTTTGTCAGTATTACGCCTATTCAGATGGATGCAACCAACTATGAAGTTTTGCATGCATTACAAGGGCAAATAAGTGCGTAAAAGTCGCTACAGCTGAGCAATACAAGGAATGTATTCAGCTGTTTGTTATAACTTTGTGAAAATACGCGCAGAGATACTATTTTCACATACTTTTTTGCTAATCTTAGCGCAAATTAAACTGATTATTTTTTGTATTTTTAGAGAGTAAGATAAATGTCTGTGTTGTCTCAAATTCGTTTCATTGCAATTCCTACAGCACTACTGAAAACTGTCGTGTTATCCACAGCTGTAGTTTCAACTGTTATTTTGAGTGGTTGTGCTTCTAAACCACAGGTTAACAATGCAACACGTTTTGCGAAAGCACCAGACTATTATACAGTTCGTTCAGGCGACACGCTGAGCGGTATTGCAACTCGT
Source organism: Acinetobacter sp. CAU_H_29a_1 (assembly GCF_058599505.1). Lineage (NCBI taxonomy): Bacteria > Pseudomonadati > Pseudomonadota > Gammaproteobacteria > Moraxellales > Moraxellaceae > Acinetobacter > Acinetobacter sp. CAU_H_29a_1. The sequence continues at coordinate 2,269,454 of NZ_CM178655.1, read as the reverse complement.
TATGGGCTGAGTTATACCTCTGTTGCAGACATGAATGATATTGCTGCGCCGTATCGTATTTATGTGGGGCAGTCATTACGTTTAAAAGGCTCGGGTAGCCCACGTACAACTACGACGCAACCTATTACACAAACCGCTCCAATTCAACGTCAAAATATTGGTCTCCCGAGTCAAAATACGACCACCACAACCACAACAACTCCTGCTAAAGTACCGACCGCACCTGTTGTGAGCTCGAAAAGTTCAACTTTACGCTGGGTAAAACCAAGTAATGGCGCTGTTTTGCAAGGTTATAATTTAGCAAATAATGTGAAAGGTATTCGCTATGCTGGTAACCAAGGTGATCCAATTTATGCAGCAGCAGATGGCCAAGTGGTGTATGCAGCAGACGGATTGAAAGAATATGGGAACTTAATTTTGGTTAAGCATATTGATGGTTATATCACAGCATATGCACACAACAGTGCGATGAATGTGAAGAGCGGTCAAAATGTGACGGCAGGACAGAAAATTGCTGAAATGGGCTCCACAGGTGCAACACGCACCATGTTAGAGTTCCAAGTACGCTTAGATGGCAAGCCAATCAATCCGACTATAGTTTTACCATTAAATTAAAAAATCTGGATGCAACGCAAAAAATTCACCGTATAATACAATGAGTTGTTTTTATCAAGTAGATGAAAACTTCTCATGAATCCAGAGAGAATTTTATGTTAGATCAACTACGGGCAATGGGTGTTTTTGCTTGTGTTGTCGAAAAGAGTTCATTTAGTGGCGCCGCGCGTGAGTTAGGCATCACTACAAGTGCTGTGAGTCAGCAAATTCGTTCTTTAGAGCAAGAGATGGAAGTTGTTCTTTTACATCGCTCAACAAGAAAGTTGAATTTAACTGAAGCAGGCCAGGCTTTTTTCCACAGCTGTCAAGAAATGCTCGCCGCTGCTGAACGTGGCAAAATACGTATCAATGAATTGCGCGATGATCTCGTGGGTGAGCTGCGAATAGCCACTACGCCAGAGTTAGGTGCCAATCATGTGATTCCTGCTTTGTCGCATTGGATGTCTGCACATCGCGGATTATCTATTCATATTGAAGCAGATAATCATTATGTGGATTTGATGAATGGGCGAATTGATATTGCCCTAAGAATGAGCCCAACAGTTGACGATCAAAGTGTACATGTCGTGCCATTGGCGCGCGTGGAACAGATTTTGGTTGCATCACCGAGCTATTTGAATCAGTCTGCACCAATTTCACGACCTGAAGATTTGAAAAATCATGATCTTATTCCGATCACGATTATGAAGAACAATCATGATTTTGATTTTAAAAATGTGGTGACAGGTGATGCGGTTAAACTTGAGATGAAATCAAGAGTAGCCAGTAATAATATTTTAGTGACAAAGACTTTATGCCAACATGGGCATGGAGTTGCACGTATTTTATATTTGGATGTACAAAAAGAATTGGTTAACGGTTCTTTAGTGGAAGTTCTTCCAGAGTGGAAGCTCCCTAACTTTACGCTATATGCCATCATTTCAAAGCATGAACAACAGCCGATGAAGATCCATCGTTGTCTGGATGCATTGAAACAATACTTTTGCCAACTACCCGGCGGTCGTATTTACCAAGAAGCAAGCTAATTCAATAGAGAATGTCATTGGCGATCAGTCAACCCATACAAATGCTTATAATTTTTAAATGATATAACAAAATAATTTGAGTTAAGCGGTTCACATGGATCCGCTTAACATGGAGAGCAGCAGAGAGAGGCCAAAGCACTTGAATCTGCCGCTCTTTATTTTTTTCATTCAAAAGAATAGCAATACTTTTCTTTCAATCCATCGAAGCCTATTCAGCCTGATCTTGTGTTAGTTCTAAAGCGCGTTGGTAAGCAATTTTCTTTTTAATGCCGGTCAAATCAGCCGCTAACTGTGATGCAGCTTTCACTGACAAATCTTCTAAGAGACGCGTTAAAAGTTGGTCGAGTTTTTCTTGTGCCATATCTTTTTCAGTGGTCGCGCCACCAACAACCAATACAATCTCACCTTTTTGTTGATGATGATCGTTTGCAATAAATTCAACCAACTCACCTAAAGTCATCTTCTTGATGGTTTCAAAGGTTTTGGTAATTTCACGAGCAAAACCGACAGGGCGGTCAGCACCAAAGACTTTAGTCATGTCACTGACACTGTCTAAAATACGATGTGGTGCCTCATAAAAAATCAGGGTTTGCGTTTCGTCTTTGAGTTTTTCCAAGCTTGCCAGTCGTTGGGTTTGTTTAGAAGACAAAAAACCTTCAAAGCTGAAACGATCACTTGGTAAGCCCACTGAGCTTAAAGCGGCAATGGCAGCACATGCGCCCGGTACAGGGATTACGCGGATATTATGCTCTTGTGCCGCACGAACCAATTTAAAACCTGGATCACTGATAAGAGGCGTTCCTGCATCACTGATAAGCGCCATATCTTCACCTTTCAACAAACGCTGAATAAGGATGTCAATTTTGTTGCTTTCGTTATGATCGTGGCATGCGGTGAGCGGTGTTTGAATATTAAAGTGTTTCAGTAATTGTGCTGAAGTTCGTGTATCCTCAGCAGCAATGATTTTGACTGATTTTAGTACATCAATTGCGCGGTAAGTCATGTCATCTAAGTGCCCAATAGGGGTTGCGACTACAAATAACTGGGCACTCATGGGTTTTCTCCGCGTTGCAAAATAATAAAATGATAGGTTGGCTTGAGTGCTTTGATGCATTCAACCGATACCGCGATAAGCATTCTACCTGAATTGTCCGTCGTGGCGTGAGTTAGAATATTGTCGGCGATGGATTTGCAGGAGTCGGGAAGACATTCGATTGAAATCTAAACGCCAAGAAGGCTTTAAAACGTAGAATGAAATGAATTGTTTGGTTCGAGAGACGCACAGCAGTGGTTTTAAATATCAAGACGTGAGATTTTTGATCGAAATTGAGCTTTTCAAAATGCACTGATTAAAAAATAAAAAGAAGTGGGGGAAGATAAAGAGATGAAGCTGGGACAATGGGCAGAGCAACAAGCTTTGACTGTGCTAGAAGAACAGGGGTATGTTCATGTACGGTCCAATTATCACTCGCGCTTTGGCGAAATTGATCTGATTGTACAAAAAGGGCAGGAATTGGTTTTTGTTGAGGTCAAAGCACGCTCAAAAACGCGTTTTGCGCAGGCTATTGAAACAATTTCCTATTCAAAACAACGCAAAATAGCAAAAACGGCCATGTTATTTTTACAAGATCATCCACATTTCCAGCAATATTATTGCCGCTTTGATGTGATTTGTTTTGATTTTTTTAAAGAAATTGCAAAAACCATACAGCAAGATTTTTCAAAATTCACTTATGATCAGCAATGGATAGAAAATGCTTTTACTTTTGATCAAGACTTTATTAATCTTTGAACAAAATCAAAGCTGAAATGCTGAATTAAAATAGTTTGAAAAGTTGAGGAGTCTTGCTGAGTGTTCAATCGTATTGCAATGACCGTATTATGCGTCGCAAGTTTATCTGGATGTGCAAGTTTCATTTCGGGTGGGACAGGAACAGCCGCTGTAGGAACAGAAAGCGGTGCACGTTCATTAGGGCAGGTCTTTATTGACTCTTCAATTGAGCGTACTGCAAAAATTAACTTATATAAATTGGACAGTCGTTTTAAACAGTCACGTGTCAATATCGAAAGTTTTCATGGGAATGTCTTATTAACAGGACAAGTACCTGATCAACACTTACGTCAGTTAGCTGAAGACAATGTACGTGCGATGTCGGATGTCAAAACCGTGCATAACTACATTACAGTTGGAAATCAAATTAGTTATAGCACCATCATGCAAGACACCTCAGTTACGGCAAATACACGTGGCTTGATCATGAAAGCTGCTGTTGTTTCAGATGCGAAAGTGCGTATTCACACCGAAGATGGCGTGTTATATGTGATGGGACGTTTAAATGGTGCTGAAATTACCGATTTAAACCAAGTTTTACAGCAAGTGGGGAATGTGACTAAAATTATCACACTGGTGGATAATATAGAGCAACAGTCCCAAGCGACTAGTGCGTTTGCGTCACCAATGATCAAGTCAACAGCGACAGAGCAAACGCCTGTTGCGATAGACCCAGACCAAGTTGAGCCAAATAATGTTCAATAAGCTTCAGCCTTTTGTTCAAAGACTGAATCGTTCGGTAGAGTATGCAAGATTACTCTATCGTGAGTTTCGTATTTATGATGTCGGTAGTTATGCCCTAAACCGTTTAACACCACGTAAGGGTTATTCGGTCCAAGAAAATGTGGCCTATGGGTTACGCGCGCGACATCGTTTAGATTTGTTTCGTACACAAGCACCGCGCGAACACCGGCCTCTGATTGTATTTGTGCATGGTGGTGCATGGATGCATGGTGATAAAAAAGATTATCGCTTTATTGGCGAAGCCTTTGCCAAAGAAGGCTTTGATGTGGCGGTGATTAACTATCACTTGGCGCCTGAGCATATTTTTCCTGCCTCTATTGATGATCTCAGCTTGGCTTTAAATTATCTCAATGTGCATCAGCTAAAATATCAAATTTCGACTGAAAAAGTCGTATTGATGGGGCATTCTGCGGGCGCATTTAATGTGATGTCTGCGCTCTATCATCCGAAACCGTATGAAATACAATGCCGTAGTCAAATTACCGCCATTATTGGTTTGGCAGGACCTTATCATTTCGACTATAAAGGCGATCCAATTTGTGCGGATGCTTTTGATCAGAACAGACCTTATCAAGAAGTGATGCCATATTATTTCGTCGAGTCGAATACAGTTAAACATTATCTGTTGGTTGCAGAGAATGATGATGTCGTCGGGTTGAGTAATGCTGTTGATTTGGATCGTAGGTTGAAAGAAAAAGGCAACTACAGTCAACTTTGGACGGTGCCGCGTATCGGTCATATTTCAATGATTGGTTCGGTATCGAGTTTGTTTAGTCGTTACTTCACGACCAAGCAAAAAATTATGCAGGCGCTCGAAGATGCGCTTAAGCACTAATTGGGTTTTAAAGTATATTTGTGTGGAGATGGTGAGTGAGCTTAGAGCCACTCACGTGTATCATCTGCGACCGTTGTGCCTTCTGTCGCATGCATGATCATGGCATGTGCAATACTGCCTTTGAACGGAATTTCAGGCAATTGATCAAACTTAAAGAATTGGGCATCGCTGATTTCTTCTTCTTGTAAGCAAAGCTCACCCGATGCGTATTCTGCTTTAAACGCAATCATTAAGTTACTTGGGAAAGGCCAAGGCTGACTCGCCAAGTATTGAACATTTTTAACTCGAATGCCGACTTCTTCCAAGGTTTCGCGGCGTACCGCTTCTTCTAAGGTTTCACCGACTTCAACAAAGCCTGCAATCAACCCATACATATTGCTACGGGTATTACGCGCATTTTTTGCCAACAGAATCTCATCTTCACCTCGTGTAATGACGGTGATAACACAGGGTTGTACTCGTGGATACTGATGATAACCGCAGGCAGGGCAGATCATGGCATATTCGCTGGCATGTGCTTCTGTGGCGTGGCCGCAATGACTACAAAATTTATGATTGCGACGCCATTCTAGCAGTTGAATAGCTCGGCTGGCCTGCTCAAATTGTGCGGTGCTCCAAAGTGGAAGCAACTGGCGAATTGGGATGAGTTCTAAACCTTCAGGAATCGGCTCATTGTCTAGCAGGTCTCGGGCAATCACTTGATCACCCGAGTGAAAACTTAAATCACTTGCTAGCTTTTCTACACGAGGCAATTGAAAGTTATGGTCCACCAACAATTGCTGTTGGCGGAAAATATAAGCAAGTGAAAGTTCTGACATTAGGCAACAGTCTTTAGTTTTTGGCTACTGTTCAATGCTACATCAAACATACTGCGTAATACAGGCTGTTTGTTTTTTAAGTTATCAATCAGCATATCTGCACTTGCGAGTGCATCAAGTACATGATTCACCTGAGCAGCAGTGAGCGCAGTTTCAGCCGTGATTTGTTGTTGCACAAAATCTGCTGAAATATTCAGGGCTGTTTGACCATTTGCTGCGCCTAAGAACAACATTGCGCCCGCAACTTCATGTAGTTGCGCAGGGGTGTTCTCAAGTGCAGCTAAATCTTGCTCTTCCTGATATTGAGCCAAAGCTTGACTACTTAAGTCAATAGACGTTTTAGCCTCTGACAATAACGCAGCATGGGCTTCATCTAAACGGTCTAGTGAAATATTCATGTTGTTCACACGAAGCTGTAGGCGGCTTGAAGTATGGTGACGTTCTAGCACGCCAATGGAGTTCATTGCCGACAAGATCACATTCATCAACTGCTGCGCAAAACCTTCATCTTTCAGCATATCTGCTTGACTAAGTGATGCTGCTTGACGGTTTAAGTCATTATGCGCCTCATTTAAGTTCAATACTTTGAAGATGTTCGCCAAATCGACCAGTTTTGCTTGGAGCTCTTGGGTCTTTTCAGGGGTCATGTTTTGATAGTTGTACTCAATGTCATTGCGGATTTGAGACATTTCGGTGGTTACCAAATCACTGATGGTATGCATCGTGTCGAAATCTGGGCCATACAGATGACGACTGAAAACTTGCAGCTGCGTATCTGTGAGTAGGTCGTCGCCAATATTGAGTTTGCCACGGATGTGTTGAGATACTTCGTCTTCTTGGCTGATACATAAGCTGAGAATGTTGGCAAGATCGGTGAGGCTGGCTTTGAAACGTTCAGGTGCAGTAAAGAACTGTGCAATGTTACGTTCGATGCTAATCAGAGTGCGTAAACGTGGTTCATTAATGAGCAATTGTTCAATTTGATTGAGTGCAACATAGACCAAGTTCCAATACTGTTTACTCGGTGTTTGTTCTGCTAGACCTGCTAAATAAGTGCCCACCAATTTCATTGCTTGTAAATCAAGTTCGCTTTCTTCTTGTTTCAGCATTTGGCTTAAAGACAGCTTGTACAGGCGGTGAACATATTGAGATTTTTCAAGACTTGGTGCTTGAGGGAGGCTGAAATCTGGGGTGATACAGTCTAGTAATGACTCAATGTGCTGACCTTCTTGCGTTAAAGGCTTTGCTAATGCAATTTCAAGACGGTTTAAGGTGTCGAGTAAAAACTGTGGAATTTTCACCTCTCTTAAGCAAATGAACTCAATATAGCGCTTCAGCATGGTCGTGCCTTCGCTGAGTGCAATCACATCTGGCGTATTAATCTGTGCAGGATTCCCTATGATCTTGCGCATAAGCTCTGCGGAATATTCAGCAATTTTGGCCAAGCTCGACATATCAATCAATGCAAGCACTTGAGCGCATTGCTCAAATTGGTTTAATGCATCGTCAATCCCAAAAGGTAAAGTCTGATCTTCTGCTAAGGTGCTCACAGCTGATTCAACCAGCTTAATGGAGTTATCCACTTCATTTTTTATTATCAGCAGCGCCGTTGGATCAAAATGAATAGAGGTTTGGTAAGACATTGATCTGCACCTATCCTAGTGTTTTATCGTGTTTATATGCGGCCCAAAGAAGGCATAGCAACTTGTTCATCACTATAGCCTAACTGAAAAATCTTGTAATACAAAAGTTAACAAAAACTTTAGAATTTATTTGGCAAAAAGGCAGGGTGTGCCATGTTTTTCTTGGTATTGTTTGACCCAAGTCTCATGTGCTTCAAGTTCTTCGGCTGAAGGCTGAATTACCGCCAGTTCAATATCCAGTGCTTGACGCTGACTTTGCCCATTTTGTTGTTCACTATGTGACAGGGCATCCATATCAAAGGAAACCTGACCACCTGTCATAGCCAAGTAAACGTCGGCTAGAATTTCAGCATCCAGTAAGGCCCCGTGGAAGGTACGGTCACGCTGCGGAATTTCGTAACGGCGAACTAAGGCATCGAGTGAGTTTTTTTGCCCCGGATGCTTAGATTTTGCCATCGCGAGGGTATCTGTCACCGCACAAACTTCAGAAAGCGCAACAAATCCTGCACGCTTGAACTCCATGTCTAAGAAGTTCATATCGAAGCTTGCATTATGCGCAATGATTTCCGCACCTTTGAGATAGGCAAATAAAGTGTCAGCAATCTCTTGATACAGCGGTTTATCTTTTAAAAAGTCATCAGAGATCCCGTGGACATTTTCAGAATCGCCCACAGGTTTTTTTGGGTTGATGTAGATATGAATCGAGCTGCCTGTGAGCTTTCGATTGACCATTTCAATCGCGCCAACTTCAATAATGCGATCACCATCTTGATAATAAAAACCCGTGGTCTCTGTATCGAGGATGAGCTGTCGAGGTCCAAAGACCTCAACCTTACGTGGAGTAATCACAATTTGCGGATGTTGTTTGAGTTGTGTTAAATCGACACTTGCCGCAACTTCAGGCGTTTGTTCAGTAGAAGCAACCGTTGTGCCAAGTTCTGGTTCAGCCATTAAACTTGGCTCTTGTTCTGCAACGTGTATTTCACTTTCGGCTAAATCTTCGCTGTCATCGGCTTCTTCGTCATCGAAACCCAAACCAAAAGGGTCGTTTAATAACCAGTCTGGTTCAATTTTTTTTTTATCTACAGATGGTTCTGTTGTCGTTGTTTTAGACTGACGAAGTTGAGCCTGTGTTTGATCGGCACCGAGGTTTGCCAATTGATCTGCCATTTCATTACCTTCATGACCTGCATGGCCTTTGACCCAGTGCCAATCGATATCACGGCCTTGGCAGGTTGCATCGAGTTTTTTCCACAAATCTGGATTTTTAACGTCTTTCCAGTTTTTCTTTTTCCAACCTGTAATCCACTCGGTAATGCCGCGTTTGACATAGGTTGAATCGGTCCAGACTACCAACTTCGCATCGGTTGGGCAGAAAAGAATGCCTTCAATGGCCGCGGTGAGTTCCATACGGTTATTGGTGGTGTTGTCTTCACCGCCACACAGTTTATGCTCTTCAGTTTCTGTAATAATGTACGCGCCCCATCCCCCAAGACCAGGGTTTCCACGACAAGCACCATCGACATACAGGGTAATTGTTTGTGACATACACAACTTCCGTAAACTGAAAATAAAACTAAGCGGGCACCATTGTATAACGCAAATGCACTAGAGAAGTGTATAAGATGCAGCTTTTTTAATTTCTTGTAACATTTATACTGATTTCAAGTTAAATTAACGCCTTGTGTCTGCGGCGTGCTTTACTACAATGGCAGATCTAAAAAATAAATTTTATACGAGTTGTTTGGATTTTCTTATGTATAAGTCAGCTGCCATTTTTGGCCAACCGATGTTACCGACATTATTTAAAATTACAGTACTCGGTTCAGCACTCGCGACACTTGGACTGGCTGGTTGCTCCTCGACGCAAAGTGCAACGCAAACATCTAAATCCAAACAAGTCGGATCGAACTACTTAGACGCAAATAGTCTAGATTCTTTAGAAGATTTACTTTCTGCAACCGACATGCGTGCGGTGGAAGGGGATCGACTGTTGGTGTTAAAGCACGGTGATGTTTGGAAGCGTATGACCGTGGGCTTTAAAATGAATAGCGATCATTGGAATCCGCGCATTGATGCACAGCGCGGGTGGTTCATTTCACGCCAGCCGTATTTGGATCGTTTAAGTGCACGTGCTTCACGTTATTTGTATCACACTGTTAAAGAAGCCGAGCGTCGCGGATTACCAACAGAGCTGGCTCTTCTGCCTGTGATTGAAAGTTCGTATGACCCTGCTGCAACCAGTAGTGCTGCGGCTGCGGGCTTATGGCAGTTTATTCCAAGTACGGGCCGCATTTATGGCTTAAAACAAAGTAGCCAATACGACGGTCGCCGTGATGTGGTCGAGTCAACGCGTGCTGCGTATGAGTTCTTGGGCAGTTTATATAATCAGTTTGGTTCGTGGGAACTTGCACTAGCGGCTTATAACGCAGGTCCGGGCCGTATTCAACAAGCGATTAACCGTAATAAAGCCGCAGGTTTGCCGACAGATTATTGGTCATTAAAACTGCCTGAAGAAACCATGAATTATGTGCCACGTTTCTTGGCGGTTGCGCAGATCATTAAAAATCCAAATGCCTATAACATTAATTTACCGCCGATTGCCAATCGTCCACACTTTAGAGAAGTTACTGTGGGTGCGGTGAGTTTAAATGAAGTTGCATCGATTACAGGTTTAAGTCGTGCCGAGCTGTATCAGTTAAATCCGGGACACCGTGGTGAATGGATTGATGGTGCAAGTCCAATGCGGATTTTAATTCCTGCGGATTTGAGTCCTTCAGTGGATGTACGTTTGAAAAAATTACAGGGTGGTTCAGGCGGCTTGTGGGCATCTGCAAATACCAAACTGCCTGAAAATAACCAAACGATTCAACCAAGCAAAATTGAACCGCCGACCTTAAACACGAAAGCGATTACACCGTCGAAAACTACACCACCTATTTTAGCGACGACAACCACAAAAAACACAACAGGAAAGCCTGTTACTTCGTCTACGGTAACGTCGTCGAGCAGTACTGCTATTGCGATGCCTACCCGTGGTTCAACGCCTAAAGGGTCTAATGCACTGGCTGCTTTTGCTGCTAATAGCGATATTCCAAGTGCGCCGCGTATTCCAGTTGCGGTTACGCCTGTCACGCCAGTGAAACCCGTTTCCGTTGAACCACCAATTTCAGCAGCAGAGCGTGAACAGTTAACCGCGGCAATTCAAGCCGAAGGTCAAAGCAAAACTGTCGATGAAGTTCTGAAACCAGTTGCGACGAAAGCAGAACAAGCTGAGGTGGTAGCTGAAATTCAGGCTTTAGCCCCTCAAGGGACAGAAATTGTAGATCCTTTGGATGGTAAAATTAAGCTGACTGCAATTCAAACCAGTCAGTCTGTGGCAGAGCTGCAAGGCAAAGAGTTAACCAAAGGTTTTGCTTATCCAAAATCTGTGGCAGACAATACCCGTTTAGATTCAGATGAAGTGAAGAGGAATCAAGGCAAAAATTTTGTTAAGACTGACTCTGAAATTGTGATTGTTCCGCCAAAAGGTAAACGTTCAACTTATACCGTACAACCGGGCGATACTTTGGCGCTGATTGCTGCCAAAAATGGGGTGAACTGGCGTGATGTGGCGAAGTGGAATCAAATGGATGCCAATGCCACACTTTATGTCGATACATCAATTTATTTATATGATGCAAAACCACAAGCTGAAAAAGTAGAAGTACGTTCTACCGTGAAAGCTGAGACTAAACCCGAGAGTTATACTGTTCGTGCCAATGATACCTTAACCGGTATCGCGGATGAGTTCGGTTTAAGCTTAAAACAGTTGGCCGACTATAACGGTTTAAGCGTGACGAGTGGTGTACGTGTGGGACAAAAGCTTTCTTTAAAAGAAACGGCTCAATCCCGTGCTAAAACCAATGATGAGAAAGCTACTAGCCAAACTAAAGTAGCAACTCAGTCGTATACGGTGAAACGTGGCGAATATCTGAAACTGATTGCAGACCGTTATGCGTTGTCAAATCAAGAATTGGCAGATTTAACACCGGGTTTAAATGCGGGCAGCAACCTGTTGGTGGGACAAAAAATTAATGTGCCACTCAATGATGTCAAAAGCTTAACGACAAGTAGTGCCAAAGCATCTCCAGTCAAAGCTGAGCCACAGTTCAAAGTTGAAAGTTATAAAGTACAACGTGGTGATACTTTGTATAGCATTGCATCACAGTCGAAGATGAGCCTGTCGGAGCTGGCTGCTCTCAATAATCTTTCAACCAATAGCGGCTTGCAAGTGGGTCAAAGTATTAAGATCCCTGCGGGTTCAAGCGTGCCAGATACTTATACCGTTCAGTCCGGAGACTCATTAACTGCGATTGCTTCGAAATATAATTTGGGTATGGATTATATTGCTGACCTCAACAACATGAGTCGTACAGCGGGCTTACGTGCGGGTCAAAAGCTCAAATTAACGGGTGAAGTGCCTGCTGTTGAAACGCCGAAAACAGTCGAAAAACAAACGACTGCAAGTAATAACTCAACGGATATTCACGTTGTGAAATCGGGTGAAACCCTAAATAGCATTGCGCGTAAATATCACTTGCAACTGAACTATTTGGCTGGATTAAACAACCTAAGCCGTACAGCCAATGTTCGTGTTGGTCAGCGTTTAAAAATTGAAGGTGATGTTGATTCAGCTCCAATCAAAACAGAAACAGTGGCAGCAAAGCCACAAGCAACTTCTAGCCGTGCAACTGAAGCTTATAAAGTGAAGTCAGGTGAGTCGTTAAACTCAATTGCAAACCGTGCTGGGATGTCTGTGTCAGAGCTTGCTAGTTTAAATAATTTGAGTCCGCGTGCGGGCTTACAAGTTGGGCAGACCATTCAAATCCCAAAACTGATTTCGCAGTACACGGTGAAACGTGGTGATACCTTAATTGGACTGGCAAGTCGTTATGGTATGGACACTTCGCAATTGGCTGAGCTCAATGACATTAAACCGAATACGCAGTTGCGCATTGGCGATGTAATTAAGGTGCCGAACTAATATTGAGTTGAAATGCAATTTCAGAGAAATCTCCGATGATGGTTAGAACAACGCTCTTGCTGTTCAGCCTTGTAACAATACCTTTAAAGGCATGGTCTGCACTGCAGCCCATGCCTTTTATTGCACCCTATAGTACGCCGAAATACAGCCAATTAGATCATCTGCCTTATGCCAATGTGCAGGCACCGAAGGGTGGTGAATTAACACGTGCAGTCATCGGGAGTTTTGATAACTTAAACAGTATGAATGGTCGCGGTACTGCGGTTGAGGGAACCAACTATTTATTTGACTCACTCATGAGTAGTTCTTTGGATGAGCCTGCGGTGATGTATCCATTGCTGGCAGAAAAGGTCAGTTATGACCCGAAAAATTTTAACGCGATCATTTTTCATTTAAACCCAAAAGCACGTTTTAGTGATGGCAGTCCTGTTACCGCAGCCGATGTAAAGTTTAGTTTTGATATCTTTCAAACCAAGTCCAATTTTGGTTTACAGATGTATTTGTCGGATTTAGCCAAGACTGAAGTGTTGTCCAAATACAGCGTCAAAATGCATTTTAAAACACGAAATAATGTGGAAATGCCTTTGATTGTGGCCAGAATGCCAATTTATTCCAAAAAAGACTGGCAAGGCAAAGACTTTAGTCAAACTTCGATCAAGCCGATTTTAGGCTCAGGCCCTTATCTCTTAGAGAAAATCAATGCAGGGCAGCGGGTTGTTTATAAGCGTAATCCAAACTATTGGGCCAGAGATTTAAAGGTTAACCAAGGGCGCTATAATTTTAACCGCGTGGGTTATGTGTATTATCGCAGCAAAGATATTGCTTTTACTGCGTTTAAGGCGGGTTTATATACCTTGCATGAGGAAGAGTCCGCACGACAATGGGTGACTGCCTATAACTTTCCCGCAGCGAAACAAGGTCTCGTTAAAAAATATCGCTTTAAGCATTTCAATCCGATTCCAACGCAAAGTTTTGTGTTTAATACCAGTCGTCAGCCTTTTCAAGATATTTATTTTCGCCAAGCTTTAACCTATGCCTACGATTTCGAATGGCAAAATAAAGCAATGTTCTATGGGCAATATCAACGTCTGCAAAGCTATTTTTCTAATAGTGAATTAGAGGCGAAGGGTCTGCCTTCGGCTGCTGAAATCAAAATATTGAAGCCTTATTTGGCGAAATTGCATCCCGTACAGCGAGATGGTGTTTTAAAGAACTGGCGTTATTCAGCTTCAGATGGATCGGGCTATAATCGAAATAATTTACTCATCGCACGACAGATTTTATTAAAAAATGGCTATACATATAATGCAAAAGGTCAACTGTTAGATCGGAAAAATAAGCCGATTCAGTTTGAGTTTCTGATTCAGCCGAGTGATGCTGTACGTGAAGTTACGCCTTTTGTTCGCCATCTAAAGCGCCTAGGAATACAGCTGAATATTCGACAGGTTGATACACCGCAGTACTATGAGCGGATGCGGACTCAAGATTTTGATATGACCCTACAAACGATGCCACAGTCTTTGACACCGGGCAAAGAACAGGTGCAACTGTGGGGCAGTGCTTCAGCCCATCAGGTGGGAAATTATAATTATTCGGGTATTCAAAATCCGGTGATTGATCAGATGATTCAACAGTTGATTCAAGCGCCTGATCGTAAGCAAGTGGTCGTTCAAACGCGTATTTTAGATCGCTTGTTGCGTGCGGGTTATTATCAAATTCCAACCTATGGTAAAGCGGATCAATGGTATGCCTATTGGAATATGTATCAAAAACCAAAACAGAGTCCGCAGTTGAATGTTGGGTTGGATTATTGGTGGAGTGATGCCAAACAGGCGAAACAGGTGAGTCAGTACTTAGGTCGGGCAGCCAAGCCATAAGCTGGCATAGGGGTTTTTGAGATGCGTATGTATATATTCAAAAGGCTGTTACTGATCCTTCCGACCTTATTTCTGATTTTGCTGATTAATTTTGCTGTAATTCAAATTGCGCCCGGTGGTCCTGTTGAGCAAGCCATTCAACAAGCGGAAGCTATGCAAAATTTGGGTAATCTGGGCGGTGCAGGTGGAGGCTCAAATGTCTATCAAGGCGCGCAAGGACTCAGTGATGAAATGCTCGCAAAGATCCAAGCACATTATGGTTTTGATCAGCCTATGCATATACGTTTCTTTGAAATGGTGAAAAATTATGCGCAACTGGACTTTGGCACGAGCTTTTTTAAAGACCAGCCCGTTACAGCGCTGATTAAGGATAAATTACCTGTATCCGTGTCTTTGGGGCTGTGGAGTGCTTTGCTGATTTATCTAATTTCCATTCCTTTAGGCATCAAAAAAGCCCGATTGCATGGCACGGTGTTTGATCAGTCGACCTCGCTACTGTTGGCAGTGGCTTACGCGGTTCCTGCATTTATTTTTGCAATTCTCCTGATTGTATTTTTTGCAGGCGGTTCTTATTTCCAATGGTTCCCTTTACAAGGTTTGGTCTCGGAAAATTTTGCGGACTTTTCGCTATGGGGCAAAATTAAAGATTATTTTTGGCATATGGCTTTACCGCTTTTGGCGATGGTGATTGGTGGCTTTGCCACAGTGACTTATCTCACCAAGTATTCGTTTATGGAAGAACTCAGCAAGCCTTATGTGCTGACGGCACGTTCCAAAGGTCTGACTGAGTCGCAAGTGTTGTATGGTCATGTGTTTCGCAATGCGATACTGATTGTGGTGGCAGGTTTACCTGAAGCTTTAATCGCTTACTTCTTTGTGGGCAATTTATTTATTGAGATCATATTTAATCTGGATGGTTTAGGCCTATTGGGCTTTGAGGCGATTGTGCAACGAGACTATCCTGTGATTTTTGGCACCTTGTTCATTTTTACTTTGTTGGGCTTGCTGCTGCGTTTAATTGGCGATGTGTTGTATCAGTGGATTGATCCGCGAATACATTTTGATTCGCAAGGGAGAGGCTGATGTCACCCATTTTACAGGCAGGTTTCAAACGATTTAAGCAAAATAAGCTCGGTCTTAGTTGTAGTATTTTATTTATCTGTGTTTTTGTACTGTCTTTAGCCTCAGAGCTAATCGCGAATGATAAACCACTATTGGTTAAGTATGATCAGACCTTATATTTCCCTGTATTGAAACACTATCCTGAAACGACTTTTGGCGGTGTTTTCGAAACTGAAACTGAATATAAAGATCCAGTGGTACAGCAGCTGATTCAAGCAAAAGGTTGGGTTGTTTGGCCGTTGATTCGATATTCATATCAAACCCCCAATGTAGATTTGACAGTCCCTGTACCGTCACCACCCACAATGCAAAATTGGCTCGGGACAGATGACCAAGGTCGTGATGTCTTGGCACGCGTGTTGTATGGTTTACGTGTCTCATTGCTGTTCGGTTTTATTTTGACTTTCAGTTCAGCTGTACTGGGCATAGTGATTGGAGCAATACAAGGTTATTACGGTGGTTGGATCGATTTAATCGGGCAGCGCATTTTAGAAGTGTGGGGCGGGTTACCCATGCTGTTCATGGTGATGATTTTAGTCAGTATGTTTAGCCCAAATATTTACTGGCTGTTTTTAATCATGCTGTTATTCAGTTGGACAATTTTAGTTCCACTGGTACGTGCTGAGTTTTTAAGGGCCCGTCAGCTAGACTATGTCCGTGCCGCGCGAAGTTTAGGTGTCACCAACCGAGCTATTATCTTTCGGCATATTTTACCCAATGCAATCAGCTCTAGCCTGTCACAACTGCCTTTTATTTTAACTGCCAATATTACAGCGCTAACAGCACTGGATTTCTTGGGTTATGGCTTACCGCCTGATGCGGCATCATTGGGCGAGCTTTTGTTACAAGGCAAGAATAATTTAAATGCACCATGGTTAGCACTGTCTGGCTTTT
Organism: Acinetobacter sp. CAU_H_29a_1; assembly: GCF_058599505.1. Taxonomy (NCBI): domain Bacteria; kingdom Pseudomonadati; phylum Pseudomonadota; class Gammaproteobacteria; order Moraxellales; family Moraxellaceae; genus Acinetobacter; species Acinetobacter sp. CAU_H_29a_1. The sequence continues at coordinate 2,253,024 of NZ_CM178655.1, read as the reverse complement.
TCAGCTTGGCCCTTGTGCTTGCGTTGCTGATGTATATCGGGGAGGCTTTGCGCGATGCATTTGACCCTAGACGCCAATAGTACAGCCTCCATACTTAAAGTGAATGCACTGAGTATTCAAAGTGCAGAACGCCTATTGGTCGATCAGCTCAGTTTTGAACTGTATGCTGGGCAGACTTTGGCGCTGGTTGGAGAGAGCGGTTCAGGAAAATCGGTCAGTGCTTTATCCTTGATGGGTTTGTTGCCGAAAGTTTTACAAGTGCAAGGCTCAGTACTGTTAGACGGAAAAGAGCTACTCGAGCTGAGCGATGATCAGTTTAGGCAGATTCGTGGGCAAAAAATTGCAATGGTTTTTCAAGAGCCGATGACTGCCTTGAATTCTTTGCATCGAGTAGAAAAAATCATTGCCGAGACTTTGTGGTTACAGGGTTGGTCTAAAAAGCAAGCGCGGCAACGTGTGATTGCCTTGCTAGAAGATGTGGGCATTCCAAATCCTGAAAGTGTGTTGCAGCGTTTTCCTTATGAGCTGTCTGGTGGCCAACGCCAGCGGGTCATGATTGCTATGGCACTGGTGCAAGAGCCTGATATTTTGATTGCTGATGAGCCCACCACGGCACTAGATGTCATGCTGCAAGTTCAAATTTTAGACTTGCTGAAGTCTTTACAACAGCGCCATAACATGGCCATGATTTTGATTAGCCATGACCTCAACTTGGTGAAATACTATGCTGATGATGCCGTGGTCATCCATCAAGGTAAGGTCGTAGAGCAAGGGGCGGTTGCGCAGATTTTTGAGCAGTCGCAGTCTACTTATACTCAAAACTTACTCAATCATTCTTTTGGTCAAGCCATTAATGTACAAGATGCAGCACCTTTGCTCTGCTTAAAACAACTTGAGGTTAAATTTCCGATTAAAAAAGGCTGGTTTAATCGCACGACACAGTATCTTGCTGCGGTTGAAGCTTTGGACTTGAGCTTGGCTCAAGGGCATTCGTTGGGAATTGTTGGGGAAAGTGGTGCAGGCAAAAGTTCTTTGGCACTGGCTGTAGCAAGGTTGATTGAAAGTCGAGGGCAGATCCGGTTTGGAGAACATGATTTAAACCAACTCTCGCAAAAGGCATTACGTCCGCTTCGCGGTGATTTTCAAATCGTGTTTCAAGACCCGTTCGCAAGTTTGAACCCACGCATGAGTGTTGAACAAATCATTGCAGAAGGTTTAACTTTAAAGCCTTTGTCTTCATTTGAGAGGACGCAATGTGTTGAGAATGTCTTAACTCAGGTGGAGTTGCCAGTTATATTTAAAAGCTATTACGCGCATGAGCTATCCGGTGGACAGAGACAGCGTGTGGCTTTGGCACGAGCCTTGGTGCTTCAACCGAAACTATTGATTTTAGATGAACCAACTTCGGCCTTAGACCGAAGCACGCAGCGTTCGATTGTGGCGTTATTACGCCGCCTACAACACGAGCAGGGTATCAGCTATTTGTTTATTAGCCATGACTTACAAGTGGTACGTGCACTCTGCCAACAAGTTTTGGTTTTGCGACATGCCAAAGTAGTGGAATTGCAAGCCACTGAACAACTTTTTGAGCAACCGCAGTCTGACTATACGCGTCAATTGATTCAAGCCAGTCAGTATCAGTAAAATCATTTTCTAAATAAAAGATCAGAAATTTTGACAAAATGAATTGTCAAATTCTCTTGACTGTAGCCAAAAAACACATAGAGTAAAAACACTAAAAAATATTAAAGGATGAATTTTCATGAGCCAGCTTGCAAGCGCAATCGACATTGGGCAGGTCCATTTTAAAAATAAGATGATTAAAGGGGCGATGAGTGAAGCACTGGCCAATCATGCTGGCCAGCCGAATCATTTGCACTTAGGCTTGTATGAGGCTTGGGCAAAAGGAGGCCTAGGCTGTGCCATTACAGGCAATGTGATGGTGGACTTTCGAGCTAAAAATGAACCAGGCGTGGTGGTGATTGAAACTGAACGTGACTTAGAGCCACTAAAACAATGGGCTGCGATTGGTAAAAAATATGGCATGGTGCAATTGGTGCAGTTGTCACATCCGGGCCGTCAGTGTCCTAAGGGTTTAAATAAGGAAACGGTTGCACCTTCAGCAGTACCGTTTAGTCCCGCTTTATCAATGAGTTTTGGAACGCCGCGAGCGCTTCGTGAAGATGAAATCCTGGATATTATCCAACGTTTTGCAACTTCAGCTGCCATTTGTGAGAAAGCGGGCTTTGAAGGCGTGCAATTACATGGTGCACATGGCTATCTCATCAGTCAGTTTTTATCGCCATTGACCAATAAACGCCAAGATCAATGGGGTGGCTCTGCTGAAAACCGCATGCGTTTTTTATTGGAAATTTATAAAGCGGTACGTGCAGCGACCTCGGATCAGTTTATTATTTCGGTCAAACTTAATTCAGCAGATTTTCAGCGTGGTGGAATCTCGGAAGAAGATGTCATTGCGACATTTAAAGCTATTGATGCGGCTGGGATTGATTTGATTGAAATTTCAGGTGGTAGCTATGAAGCACCTGCCATGGCTGGGGTGAAGCAAGAAAAACGTAAAGCGTCGACCATTGCACGTGAGGCTTACTTCTTAGAGTTTGCTGAAAAAATTCGTGAACAAGTCCAGTGTAAGTTGATGGTGACAGGCGGTTTTCGTACGGCTGCGGGTATGAACGCAGCCTTAGAAAGTGGCGCGTGTGACTTTATTGGGATGGCGCGTCCATTTGCGGTAGAACCCGATGTGACCAATCGTTTAATTGCAGGGCAAGATGTACGTTATGCAGTCGATAAGATCAAAACAGGCATTTCGATGATTGATAAAATGGCGATTATGGAAGTGATCTGGTATGCCGCACAATTTAAGGATATCGCAGAAGGTAAACAACCAAATCCGAAAGTGTCACCGCTTAAAGTGTTTTTTAATTATTTAAAAGGCAATGTAAAGGCGGTGATTAAAGGGCAAGTCAACTCTAGAAAGTCAGCCTAAGTAGAACTTACTGTGTGATAGACCAATAGTGTTCAAAATAAGAAGCAGACCATTGCCCACGTGCCATAGCAGCATTAAAGGCAGGTCTGCTTTGTATTTGGGTGAAATAGAGTTGAATGGCGTGATACTGAGCAAACTGCGGAGTGGCATAACTGGCCGCATAGAGTGGAAACCACATCAAGATATCGGCATAACTAAACACATCGCCTGCAAAGTATGCATGCGCGCTTAAATGGGTATCAATTTCTTTAAGTTGTCGATGTAGCTCAGGGTTTAAATAAGCGTGATTGAAGGCGCCTTGAAAGGCCAAACTCACAATGCGCACAAGCAAAGGTGTTTGTTGTTTAATGTGTTGGAAAACTTGTTTCAATGCCAAATTGGGCATGAGACTGGCATCGCTATAATGGCTATAAAAACAGAAGTTCCAATACTGTGTATGGTCATGGGGAATAATCAACTTCTGGCACAGTTGGCATAGGTATTCTACAATTGCACTGCTTTCCGTAAGTCGTATCGTCTGAGTATTATGTGAAATGTCGAGCGTTGGAAATTTCAGATTTGTTTGTTTAGTTTGAGCTGTATCATAAAGTTTGAGTTCATAAGATAGTTCAAGTTCCTCAAGTAGCCAAAGAATACGTTGTGAGCGCGAGTTTTGAAGATGATGTAAGATCATAAATATTTTTAGTTTTAAGTGATTGATCGTATCTATAAAAAGAAGAATAAAGGAAATCTAGGATGAAAAATAGAAATGTTGCGATTTTAAGTGCTGTTTTACTGTTGGTAAGTCCTCAGCTGCTATGGGCGAATATGTCCTATCAAACGGGCGATATTATTTTTCATGTTTCGAAGTCTCAGCAAAGTTTAGGGATACAAAAAGCGACCAAGTCTCGTTATAGCCATATGGGTTTAATTGTTAATAGAAATGGAAAAGTATGGGTTTTAGAGGCAGTTCAGCCTGTAAAATATACGGCACTTCAGCAGTGGATTGATCGCGGGGTTGAGCGGCATTATGTGGTGAAACGCTTTAAAGCGAATTTGACTGTTCAGCAAAAGCAGCAACTGATCAAAAACGCAGAACAATACTTAGGTCAGCCTTATGATCTTTATTTTGAGTGGGACAATCGTGCGCTATATTGCTCAGAAATAGTTTGGAAGGCCTATCATGATGCTTTAGGTATTGAGTTGGCGCCGTTATCCAAACTGAAGCAATTTGATTTAAGTTCGTCTGAAGTCAAGCAACTCATGCAACAGCGATATGGGCAAAACATTCCCTTGAATGAAACTGTGATTGCGCCACAGGCTATTTTTGCCTCGACCGCTTTAGTTGAAGTTGATCGTAAATAGACAGGCAATAAAAAAGCCCAAGTCCTAATGCTTGGGCTTTTTTATGAGATGACTCTAGAAAAAATCAATCTCGAATATGGCGTCCCTACGGGGATTCGAACCCCGGTTACCGCCGTGAAAGGGCGATGTCCTAGGCCTCTAGACGATAGGGACAGTACAGAAGTGATATTTTAAAACCGATTACTTTTGATCTTAAGTAATGGCGTCCCTACGGGGATTCGAACCCCGGTTACCGCCGTGAAAGGGCGATGTCCTAGGCCTCTAGACGATAGGGACTTAATAAAACTTTACTTCTGAAATTGGCGTCCCTACGGGGATTCGAACCCCGGTTACCGCCGTGAAAGGGCGATGTCCTAGGCCTCTAGACGATAGGGACGTTTCAGAGGTGGGCGTATATTAGGGCGAAAACAGAGGGGTGTCAAACGCTTTTCTCTAAATAATTCCAGTTTTAAGTGTTGAGTGCATAAATTTAAAACAATCTAGATAAAATGATTAAAAATCATATGATTTAAGCCGATTTTTTAAGCAATTTAAGCAAGTTATTGATGAACTCGGGGTGGCGTAAATAGCCTTCGATCAGATGAGGATGAGCAATATCAGTAGTGATTTGCTTGTTGATAATGGCGGGAGTAAAAGCAAACGGTTTTTGGTTCAGTGGAAAAGCACTCAGAAAATCGGCATCTGAATAAAAATTGATCCAATCGCCATGTAAAGGTGCAGGCCGTTGAATAGGTTGCTGTAAATGACACTGGATAACGCGAAAGGCCAGTGGTGAACCGAGGGTAATTAGTGCTTGAATCTTAAGTTCAGGGTGTTGAATTAAATAATTATAGGCAATTACGCTGCCTAGAGAGTGGGCAACCACAATATTGGGTTTCGTACCATGTAAGTGCTCATGCAGACGTGTATGCACGGTGTGGATGAAGTGTGGATTGGATAAATATAGATACGCTTCCATCAAAAAACGATGAATAAAGCTGCTATGCAACTCTGGAAAGTGATTGATTAAACTGGCTAAGTCACGTAAGGCTAGATCTTTGCCGAGGAGGCTGATGTATTTAATTTTATTATTGAATGAGAGTTCATCTGAAATTGTGAGCTGAGGGTTTTTAGAAATTTCAGCTTGATGTTCGATATTGGGTGCAGCGGTGTGCGTCAGGTGAATAGGATGTAAAAAGGAAAAAGGAGACCAATCTTGTGGCATGAGGGTGCTGGCGTTGAGGGTATTTTCTAAATGCTGACGTGTTAGAAGATCTCCATAAAAGGCCAGCCGACTGTGCCGCTGAAGATAGGGAAGGTCATCTGTGCGGCCAAGTTCGCTCAGTACCTGTTGTAAGATCACAAGCCAATGTTGAAGCAGGGTACGTGCAGTCTTGTGCTGCTGATTCATCCCATGAATCCATACAATATTCATCGTGTATGCACCGATGATGTACTTGATAAAAACAGTATAAAAAAAAGAGCGACCGAAGTCGCTCTTTTTAACAATACGGATTAAGATTTCTTGTGATAAAAGGTGTAATAACTGGCATAACATACTGCAATAAACAGTAAACAACCAAAGAAGCTAATACGCATACTTGGATCAAACACCATACTGACGCAGGTGATAAAGCAGAAGATAAAGCCAAGGATTGGCACAATAGGAAACAGAGGTGCTGCAAAACCTAATTCTTCTTTTTTACGTCCTTGTTTATACCATTGGCGACGGAAGTTAAATTGGCTTAAGCAAATACTCATCCAAACGACGACCATGGTAAACGCTGCTATACCCAGTAAATTGGTAAAAATGGCTTCAGGTGCAAACTGCTCAGACAGTAAACCTGGCATACCCCCAATCATGGTCACGATAACTGCCACATAAGGGACACCACGTGCATTGATTTTTGAGAAGACTGCTGGCAACTGCTTTTGGTAAGATAGCGACCACATCATACGCGAAGCGGCAAATAGTCCTGAGTTCGCAGCAGATAGCAACGCAGTGATAATCACAAAACGAATAATATCTTCAGCATAAGGAATGCCAATGTGCTGGAATACAGTCACAAATGGACTGCTACTCACGCCTTCTGCTGCTAAACCTGCCTCTTGATGCGGAAGGAGTGAAGTCACGACCAAGATGGTGCCCACAAAGAAAATCAATAAGCGGAAAATTGCAGTATTGATGGCTTTGGGTACATTCTTAGCAGGATCTTTGGTTTCACCTGCAGCAACACCAATCAGCTCTGTACCAGAAAATGCAAAGTTCACGATCAACATGGTGGTAAAGATAGGGAATAATCCTTCTGGGAACCAACCCTGAGCTGTTAAGTTGCTAAATAAAGGCGCAGCTTCATAGCCTCTGTAGCCAATCACGCCAAAAATAGCGAGTAGACCCAATAAAATAAAAATAACAACGGTGATAACTTTGACTAAAGCTAACCAAAACTCAGATTCTGCGAACCATTTGGTCGAAATCATATTTAAACTAAATACAAATACACCAAAAATTAGGGTCCACATCCACATTGAACTATCTGGAAACCACTCCTGCATGAGCAGAGCGGCAGCTGTAAACTCGGTGCCTAGCGTGACTGACCACGTTAGCCAGTACAGCCATGTGATAGTATAACCTGTACCTGGTCCGATATAGCGTTTGGCATAGGCGCCAAATGAGCCAGACTCAGGCATATGAACAGCAAGTTCCCCTAAACACAGCATGACCATATATGCAATGATCCCGCCGAGGAAATAAGAAATAATGGCACCTACAGGCCCCGTTTGTGCAATGACTTCACCCGATCCTAAAAATAGGCCAGTCCCGATTGCGCCACCAAGCGAAATCATAACCAGATGTCGAGTACTCATAGCGCGTTTTAAAGGCGCAGAATTGCCCTGATGCGAAGCATCATTCGGAGATGAGTGCATAAGCGTTAATAAGTTCAGGAATGAAGCGGGCTATTGTAGTGAAAAACTGCAAATCTGCAATGAAATAATAGTAATTATGAATAAGTGTTGATCGGATAAGATCAAGATATGGCGTCCCTACGGGGATTCGAACCCCGGTTACCGCCGTGAAAGGGCGATGTCCTAGGCCTCTAGACGATAGGGACGTTGCGAGGTGATGCGTATATTAAGGATTAAAGGCCTATTTGTCAAAAGGGTTTTTGCTCTGTGATGGTTGAAAGTTCAAACATTAGGCAAAACAAGTAATTAAATTGAATGAATTTTTTATTGCTGCAAAAGTGAGCCCAAAAAATAAGCTTGAGCTCACTTTGCTGAAGGTACTTAGTTTTTACTCTGTACACGACAAAAATAGATAACTCATTGAAATAATGTCACAATAATTGTTTTCTAACGACGAATACTATGACACATCTCAATGAGTTATATCTTATCTTAAACAAATCTCTAAAATGGAACAAGTCACATTTAAAGTGCTTTGCGCTCATCATGCTTGTGATTATTTTAAAGCAAACATGTAATCTTTCTTCTGCATCTAAAGCCTTGCCCATCAAGTGCTTACCACAATCATTTTATCGACGTATGCAGCGCTTCTTTGCAGGTCAGTATTTTGATTATCGTCAAATTTCTCAGTTGATTTTCAATATGTTTTCATTCGACCAAGTGCAACTGACTTTAGATAGAACCAATTGGAAATGGGGAAAACGAAATATTAATATCCTGATGCTCGCAATCGTTTATCGTGGAATAGCGATACCTATCCTTTGGACATTGCTTAATAAACGTGGAAATTCAGATACGAAAGAGCGTATTGCTTTGATTCAACGCTTTATAGCCATTTTTGGTAAAGACCGTGTTGTGAATGTGTTCGCAGACAGAGAGTTTATCGGTGAGCAGTGGTTTACATGGTTAATTGAACAAGACATCAACTTCTGCATTCGTGTTAAAAAAACTTCATTGTCACCAATCATTTAGGAAAGAATCATAAAATTAGTGATTTATTTCGCCATCTTAAAGTTGGTCAAATTGAATGTCGTAAACGACGGATTTTGGTTGGTCGGGTGAAACTATATATAAGTGCACTACAGTTAGAAAATGGAGAGCTTTTACTCGTCGTTTCTCCTCAGTTTAATGCCAATGCTATTCAGGATTATGCATTACGCTGGGAAATTGAAACCTTATTCAGTTGTCTCAAAGGACGCGGGTTTAATCTTGAAAATACGCGCTTGACAGACCCTAGACGAGTGAAAAAATTGATTGCGGTGTTAGCTATAAGCTTCTGTTGGTGTTACTTAACGGGTGAATGGCAACATGATCAAAAAAAAGCGATAAAAATAAAGAAGCATGGACGACTCTCAATGAGTTTATTTCGCTATGGTTTAGACTATGTTCAAATGGCGATTCAGCGTTTAATTGGTTTTGGGAAAAAAGAAGAGTTTAAGGAAATTTTGGCAATTTTAAGAAAGCAGAATCCTGATAGGATAAGGGTTCTGTGAAATTTGTCGTGTACAGAGTAGTTTTTATTATGATAGAGCCAATAGTAACTAGCATAGCAAGCCGCCATAAAGAGTAAGCAGCCAATAAAACCTGAAAGCATTTCAGGGTCAGCCGCCATACTTAAGCCTGTTGCTGTACAGCAGATAAAGCCTAGGATCGGAACCAACGGATACCAAGGGGTACGGAATTTCAGCTCCGATAAAGCCCGACCTTGCTTTAACCATTGGCGACGAAAGTTAAACTGACTCCAGCAAATACTCATCCAGACAATCACCATAGTGAATGCTGCAATACCCATTAAGTTCTTAAAAATGACATCTGCACCAAACTGCTCAGAGAGCAAGCCTGGTAAGCCACCAATCATGGTGACCCAAATGGCAATATAAGGCACCCCAGTTTTACTTACTTTAGCAAAAAGCTTGGGGAGTTGGTTTTGTGAGGACAGAGCCCACATCATACGAGATGCAGCATATAAGCCTGAGTTCGCGGTTGATAATAATGCCGTGATAATTACAAAACGGATAAAATCTTCAGCATAGGGAATACCCATTTGGGTGAATACAGTCACAAACGGACTGCTGCTTAAGCCACCATGCCCGCCCACTTGCAAACCTGTGTTGGTGTAGCTGAGCAGTGAACTGATGACAATGATGGTACCAACAAAGAAAATAATCAGGCGCCAAACCGCAGCATGAATGGCTTTGGGCACATTTTTTTCTGGGTTTTCAGTTTCACCTGCGGCAATACCAATCATTTCTGTGCCATTAAAAGCGAAATTCACAATTAATAAGGTGGTAAACAAAGGAATAAGACCATTCGGTAGCTAGCCTTGCGCGGTCAAGTTGTTAAATAAGGGGGCAGATTCATACCCCTGAAAAGGGATGATACCGAAAATACAGGCAAAGCCTAAAAGAATGAAAATGAGTACAGTTGCGACTTTAATCATGGAGAGCCAAAACTCAGACTCTGCAAAAGCTCGGGTTGAGCTGAGGTTTGAAATCAGGACGCCACTGGCAAAGATTAGCGTCCATAACCAGATCGACGTTTGTGGGAACCATTCCTGTACCAAAATGGCTGCTGCTGTAAATTCGGTGCCGAGTGTTGCCGACCAGCCGAGCCAATACATCCACGACACCATATAACCTGTGCCAGGGCCAATATAACGTGTTGCAAAGGCACCAAATGAACCAGAAACAGGTAAATGTACTGCAAGCTCCCCGAGGCAAAGCATGACCATATATGCGATCAACCCGCCAATAATATAAGCCAGCACAGCACCAAGAGGGCCTGCCTGAGAGATCACTTCGCCTGAGCCCATGAACAGGCCTGTACCAATGGCACCACCAAGCGATAACATGATCAGGTGGCGCGAGCTCATGGCACGTTTTAATGAGGTATTTTGCGGTGAATCAGTTGAAGACTGCGAAGGCGGCGTTGCAGATTGCATAGAAAATCAAACAATGGGCTTAAAGTTATATTCTAGTTTTTAATAAGATGAAAAATCACGTGAATTGAAATTATCTGATGAACTCTCAGTATTAATTTAAAAAACAAATGCTTAAAGACTATTTTTTAGTGGTCGGGTGTTGGATAAGAAGAGCTGTTTTCAGCACTTGAATGTAGTTCTTGTGCAACAGGGTCTTGTTTGGTGTTATTGCTCCCTTGTTGGACAAACCATAGATAAAAAATAGAAGGCGATAGAATCAATAAAAAGATTAAAAATTTCTTAAGCATAGCAATCAACCTTGAAAAATACGAAGCATCGTATAGCGAGTGCATGGTTAAAATTGAAATGAAATATCGGTGGTCAATCAGAACCGATTAAATTAAAAGTGTTGTTTTGAAGAAATAGAATAAGATGGCGTCCCTACGGGGATTCGAACCCCGGTTACCGCCGTGAAAGGGCGATGTCCTAGGCCTCTAGACGATAGGGACGTTGCGAGGATGGCGGTATCTTATTGATCCGCCACCAGAGTGTCAAGTAGGTGTGGGGCGAGTTTGTTCAAAATATAACAGAACAGTTCGGCGGTCTTTTGAGTGTCGTATAAAGCCGAGTGGGCCTCTCTACCATCGAACTCAATCCCTGCTTGAATACATGACTTCGCAAGAACAGTTTGACCAAACATCACAGCACTTAAGGTGACGGTGTCAAATACAGAAAAACTGTGAAATGGGTTTTGATTTTTAGTCCCTGTACGTGCAATCGCTGCCTGTACAAAACCTAAATCAAAGTGGGCGTTATGACCGACCAAGACTGCATGTGTACAGTTTTGTTGGCGACGAACTTCATTAACGGCTTTAAAAATACGTTTTAATGCTGTTTTTTCGTCTTCAGCCATGGCCATGCGCATGGGGTTAAAGGGATCAATACCAATAAAGTCCAATGAGCGACGGTCTAGATTTGCACCTACAAAGGGGTTGATATGCGCGTGATGTGCAGGACCCGGTACAAATTGACCTTCTTCATTATAAATAATCGGAATTGCAGCAATTTCCAATAAGGCATCGGTCTGTGCATTAAAACCTGCTGTTTCGACATCGACAACAACAGGTAGAAAACCACGGAAACGCTGACCAATTATTGGCAATGTTTCATTTGTCACACTTTTCTCCATTGAATGGTTTTACCCGCATACAGCGGAATAATTTGTTCACCATCCAAATAGTCTAAACTCTCAGGGATGACTTGGTCTTCTTTTACCAGTGTAATTGTTGAAGTATTGCGCGGTAGACCGTAGAAGTCTGCACCAAAGTGGCTGGCAAAACCTTCAAGGCGTTCAAGCTTACCCACTTGATCGAATGCTTGAGCATAAAGTTCAATTGCCGTTGGTGCGCTGTAGCAGCCTGCACATCCACATGCATTTTCTTTGGCATTTTTAGAGTGTGGTGCACTGTCTGTGCCTAAGAAAAACTTAGGGTTGGCACTGGTTGCAACTTCGAGCAAAGTTTGCTGATGGGTTTGGCGTTTTAAAATGGGTAAGCAATAGAAGTGCGGTTTAATACCACCAACCAACATATCATTGCGGTTAAACAGTAAATGCTGCGGAGTAATGGTTGCAGCCACATTGCGGTCTTGTTCTAAAACAAAGTTAGCTGCTTCACTGGTCGTAATGTGTTCTAAAACCAATTTTAGTTTTGGAAATTGCTTTAGCAACGGAGAAAGAACTTCGTCTAAGAAACGCTTTTCACGGTCGAAAATATCGACATGATTGTGTGTAACTTCGCCATGCAGAAGTAATGGAACCTGATGTTCTTCAAGTTGCTCAATAACGGCATAGACTTTACGAATGTCGCTTACACCATTGTCTGAGTTGGTGGTCGCGCCAGCAGGGTAGAGTTTAATCGCATTTACAAACTCAGAGTTTTTAATTTTTTTGACTTCTTCAGGCGAAGTTGTGTCAGTAAAATACAACACCATACGTGGGTCGAAGGCATTGCCTTTTGGTACGTGCGCCATGATGCGTTCACGGTACGCATTCGCTTCCTCAACTGTTTTAACAGGAGGTACGGTATTTGGCATACAAATAGCGCGTGAAAACTGTTGGGCTAAATCGGGAACCGTACGTTGTAATGCAAGACCATCACGAAGGTGAGCGTGCCAGTCATCTGGCTGGAGAATCGTAATCGTATTCAAGGCGATTTCTGTCAAAGAAATAAAACAGATGATAATGCATATACAGCAAAAATGGTAATGACAAATAAAGGCATCTTGTCTGATTATTATGATTTATCTTTGTAAATTTGTGTTATTTTTAAGCAACTACAAGAATTAAATCTGGTCTGGTATGGAATATAAATACAACCTCGCCAAACTTCAGTACGATAAAGAAAAAATGGAAGAGCTGATTACACGACACAACCGTAGTATTGGTCAGGTTTTTCCTCAGAAATTAGAGCAAGAGTTTTGGCGACTAAACTTAGAGCGCGCGCGTCGCAATATTAATGACTTTCTTTGGTCTGGTGTTTTGGCTTATTTTGTTTTTGCCATTTTAATGATTCCGGGGGATTACTGGATTATTGAACATTCTCACTTTAAACAAGATTTTATTCATTGCTTGCTGGGCCTGCTAAATGGTGCAGTTTGTCTTTTATTCCTTTATGTTTTTTCACATTATACCAAACTAAAGCCTTTTTTTGCCTATGCAGCCATGTTTGCTGTGTTTTGGGCCGTAGTCTCGACGACTTGGTTGACCATGTCGGTACATACCGAAGCTTTGCGCCATCAAGCAATGATGATTATCTGCATGATTTATGTATTGGGGTTTTTACTGACTGGAGTAAAGCCAGGATATATTTTTATCACAGGAATAGTAGCTGCTGCCGTTTCATTTTTAGTGCTCATTTCAACTTTAGTTAAGTTTGATGCGATTGTGATGGGGCGTGTGATGTTTGGTAGCTGTTTGCTGGGGTTTATCATCAGTCGTATGATTTACGCCCGCGAGCGCATCATTTTTTTAAATATTCGCCGCGCTAAAATTAGTGAAAAAATACATCGAATACACACCTCAGAATTGCTGCATTTAAGTCAGAATGATGAACTGACGAAGATATCAAATCGGCGTAATTTTGACGAAATGATGGATACTTATTATGAGCAATCACGTCAGGATGAAACATCTTTATCCATTTTGTTTATCGATGTTGATTTTTTCAAAAAATATAACGACTTTTATGGTCACCAAAAGGGCGATGATGTGATTTCATCGATTGCAAAATCTATTAAAAATGCGATTCGGCATATGGATTTTGTGGCACGTTATGGTGGCGAAGAATTCGTAGTTTTATTGCCAGAAACCGATGCACATGGCGCTTATGCGGTTGCTTCGAATATTTACCGAGCGATTGAGCGGTTGGAAATTCCGCATGAAATGTCTGAAGTATCGCCATTTGTCACCATTAGTTTAGGGATTACAGTCTTTAAAGGCGAGGTTGATTTGAGCAAAGTCGAGTTGCTAGGGATCGCAGATCAGGCTTTATACCGTGCCAAGCAATTGGGGCGTAATCAGATTTATTATCAGCCTTTAACCACATCGACGTGTATAGAATGAATCGCTAAAATAAAAAAACCACTCATAAGAGCGGTTTTTTTGACATTCAACAAACTTACTTGTTTTTGTCTTTTAACTGTGGAACAGCAGAACCTGTACCGACTGCAAGCAAACCAGTATTGGTATAAATACCAAGTTTCGCACGAGTATCTGTGATGTCCAAGTTACGCATAGTTAACTGACCAATACGGTCCATTGGCGTAAACATTGAATCGCCTTTCTCCATCGTCAAACGCTCAGCTTCATAAGTGAGGTTTTCAGACTCTGTGTTCATGATGGTGTAGTCATTACCACGACGAAGCTCTAAAGTTACTGTACCAGTGATAGCTTTGGCAACCCAACGCTGTGCAGTTTCACGAAGCATTAATGCTTGAGAGTCGAACCAACGACCTTGGTAAAGCAAACGGCCTAAACGTAGACCGTTGATACGGTACTGTTCGATCGTGTCTTCGTTATGAATACCAGTCACCAAGCGCTCATAAGCAATATGTAGAAGTGCCATACCTGGTGCTTCATAAATACCGCGAGATTTTGCTTCAATAATACGGTTTTCGATTTGGTCAGACATACCTAGACCATGACGACCACCAATACGGTTGGCTTCAAGGATGAACTCAACAGGGTCTTCGATACGTTGACCATTGATTGCAACAGGGAAGCCTTCTTCAAAAGTAATCGATACTTCTTCAGCTTTAACTTCTACGTCGTCTTTCCAGAATGCAACGCCCATGATTGGGTCAACAATTTTGATACCTGCATTGAGGTATTCAAGATCTTTTGCTTCGTGGGTCGCGCCCAACATGTTTGAGTCAGTTGAATACGCTTTTTCTTTTGACATTTTGTAGTCAAAGCCGTTGTCGATCAAGAATTGCGACATTTCAGCACGGCCACCTAATTCATCAATAAACGTTTGGTCTAACCAAGGTTTATAGATTTTAAGTGCAGGGTTGGTCAACAAACCATAACGGTAGAAACGTTCAATATCGTTTCCTTTATATGTTGAACCATCACCCCAGATGTTGACATCATCTTCTTTCATTGCGGTAACAAGCATAGTCCCTGTTACTGCACGACCCAATGGCGTCGTGTTGAAATACGGTACACCACCAGTTGAAATGTGGAACGCACCACATTGAATCGCAGCAATACCTTCAAGTGCAAGCTGTAAACGGCAGTCAACTAAGCGAGCTTTTACTGCGCCATACGCTTCCGCTTTTTTTGGAATCGCATCGTAGTCGTCTTCATCAGGCTGACCTAAGTTTGCTGTATAAGCATAAGGTTCTGCGCCTTTTTGTTTCATCCACAAAAGTGCAGCTGAAGTATCTAGACCACCAGAGAAGGCAATACCAACTTTTTTGCCAACTGGGACATTCTGCAAGATAGTTGCATTATCAGTCATTGTTAATCCTAACGATATAAATATAGGCACCGAGAATAGGTGGCCTGAAAGAATACATATGTCCGCGATTGTAGCACTTTTCCAAATGGTTTTTCTAAAAAATCATAGGGCTTTAAAAATATTAAAGCTCATGTGCATATCGATACTGTTGAAAAATTTCTGGATAAAATCGGTTTCTATATTGTGTGCTCACTTTTTGTCTTTTTAGAAGATGTTTGGGCTGTAAATTAATCAGAAAAGTGGTGAAGTTTGTTTGGTTTTAAATTGGTGTTACCAATATTGTGTGATTTTTCCATTTTTTGAGTATTAAGATGGATTTAAGTTCGGTGATTATTTTTTATATTATTAGACTAAAGTCTAAAATTGGCATTATTTTCATAAAAATATCAGTAAAAACAATGATATTAATTTGATTGAAATATGATCTAGTTTATGAAGGTAGTTAATATTGGTCATACCAATATTAACTTTTAATTGAAGTTTTACTTCATTTTAAATCAAAATAAGCCAAGCATAAGTCATTATTGGTTTGTTTCTCTTTACGGTTGCTTATATTGGTCTGTCCAATATTGGCAAAAGTGCCAATAATATGCTCAAAATTAAATCTTAGTAAGCATTTCAAGGAGATGACAATGCTTCAATGGCAGCAAATGTATGACCCGATGGGGAATATTTGGATTTCAAGTCTAATTGCACTGATTCCGATTATCTTCTTCTTTTTGGCGCTCGCGGTATTTCGTTTAAAAGGCAGTGTGGCAGGTACCATTACCGTTGTACTTGCACTTCTTGTCTCTTTATTTGCCTATAAGATGCCTGTGCTGATGGCATTTGCATCGATGGCTTATGGTTTCCTCTACGGTTTATGGCCGATTGCATGGATCATTATTGGTGCTGTATTCCTGTATAAAATTTCAGTGAAGACAGGCCAGTTCGACATCATTCGTTCTTCTATTCTCTCAATTACTGAAGACCAGCGTTTACAAATGCTTTTGGTGGGCTTTGCTTTCGGTACCTTCTTAGAGGGTGCGGCAGGTTTTGGTGCTCCTGTGGCAATTACCGCAGCATTATTAGTCGGTTTAGGCTTTAAACCTTTATATGCAGCAGGTCTGTGCCTAATCGTAAACACAGCACCTGTGGCTTTTGGTGCAATGGGTATTCCAATTATTGTTGCTGGACAAGTCTCTGGTGTCGATACGATGGAAATCAGCCAAATGGTGGGCCGTCAGCTACCATTTATGGTGCCAATCGTGTTGTTCTGGATTATGGCAATCATGGACGGCTGGCGCGGTGTTAAAGAAACATGGCCAGCAGTTGTGGTAGGTGCAAGTAGCTTTGCAATTGCACAATACTTAACTTCTAACTTTGTTGGTCCAGAATTACCCGATATTACGGCTGCAATTGCATCCTTGGTTTCTTTAACAATTTTGTTTAAATACTGGCAGCCGAAGCACATTTTCCGTTTTGCAGATCAAGACGCAACGATGAGTGAGGATGTGGCTGCACAAAAACAGCAAAAATACACTGTAGGACAAATTGCAAAAGCATGGTCTCCATTCGCGATTTTAACTGTGATGGTGACGATCTGGAGTGTGAAACCGTTTAAGGATTTATTTGCCAAAGACGGTGCATTGCATGATCTCGTGATTTCAATCAAAGTACCATTTTTGCATCAAATGATTCAAAAAATGCCACCTGTAGTTGCTGAAATTAAAGACTATGACGCGATTTACAAATTTGATTGGATCTCGGCGACAGGAACTGCGATTTTTATTGCAGCATTGATCACTATTGCCTATTTGAAGATGAAACCGAAAGATGCTGTGGTAACTTTTGGTGAAACCCTGAATGAATTGAAAGTTCCCATTTATTCAATTGGTATGGTGTTGTCTTTTGCATTTATCGCAAACTATTCGGGTATGTCTTCGACCTTGGCTTTGGCCCTTGCACATACAGGTTCAGCATTTACGTTCTTCTCGCCTTTCTTGGGTTGGTTGGGTGTATTCCTTACAGGTTCAGATACTTCTGCCAATGCACTGTTTTCAGCGCTTCAAGCCACTACAGCTCAGCAAATTGGTGTGCCAGAAGTTTTACTGGTGGCAGCCAATACCAGTGGTGGTGTGACCGGTAAGATGATTTCACCTCAATCGATTGCAATTGCGTGTGCGGCGGTAGGACTGGTTGGTAAAGAGTCTGATTTATTCCGTTTTACCTTAAAACACAGTATATCGTTCACAATTATGATGGGTATTATGATTACTCTACAAGCCTATGTGTTCCCATGGATGATTCCATAACACAAATTGTGTATCAACGTTAAGGAAAGCAGATGAAAGTCTCCGATAAAGCTGTACAAAGCCTGCGTGTATTGATTGAACAAAGCAATATGCAAGTTGGAGACCGTCTGCCTGCTGAAAGAAAACTGTGTGAACAGCTTCAAGTCTCTCGCTCTTCTTTAAGAGAGGCCATTTCGCAGTTGACCAGCATGGGTATGTTGGTCAGCAAAGTGGGGGCGGGGACTTTTTTAAAACAATTACCAGCAACTTGGTCCAGTTATCAAATCGTACAACCGATTAGTAATTTGATGAATGAGGATCCTGCCTATCGATTTGATGTGCAAGAGGCGCGCATTATTTTAGAAGGTGGAACAACTTGGTATGCAGCACAACGCGCAACCCAAGAAGATCTGGTGAACATCCGACATCATTATGACCAGATTAACCATTTTCAGGCTTTGGGAAATGATGATGAGGCGGCTCGTGCAGATGCGAAATTTCATTTGGCGATTGCTGAAGCCTCTCATAATTTGGTTTTGATTCAGATGATGCGTGGTCTGTTCGATTTGTTGCAGTTCAACGTCGCTTTGGGACGTCGAAAAGTCTATAGCGAAGCACACCGTTTTGATCAATTGCATGATCAGCACTTTCAAGTCATGAATGCAATTGAACGTCGTGATCCAGAAGCTGCACGTAAAGCAGTCTGTGGACACATTGAGTTTGTAGTACAACAGGTGCGAATGATTGATGAGGAAGAAGCTCGTCGTCAGCGTGCCAGTCGATTAAACAGGATATAAGCATGATTATTTCTTCTGCCAATGACTACCGTGAAGCGGCACGACGTCGTTTACCGCCATTTTTATTCCATTACATCGATGGTGGTGCGTATGCAGAATATACCCTGAAGCGCAATGTAGAAGATTTATCAAAAATTGCTTTGCGCCAGCGTGTACTGAACGACATGTCACAGTTAAGTTTAGAGACCAAACTGTTTGATGAAACTTTGTCGATGCCTGTTGCATTATCTCCTGTGGGTTTAACAGGCATGTATGCACGCCGCGGTGAAGTTCAAGCTGCGGTCGCTGCAGATAAAAAGGGTATTCCATTTACACTGTCTACCGTTTCAGTATGTCCAATTGAGGAAGTGGCACCTGCGATTCAGCGTCCAATGTGGTTCCAGCTCTATGTACTACGTGACCGTGGTTTTATGAAAAATGCCTTGGAACGTGCTAAAGCAGCAGGATGTTCAACGTTGGTGTTTACCGTGGATATGCCTGTTCCGGGCGCGCGTTACCGTGATGCCCACTCGGGTATGAGTGGCCCAAATGCAGCAATGCGCCGTTATATGCAGTCGTGTTTCCACCCACACTGGGCGTGGAATGTCGGCATGATGGGACGTCCGCATGACTTGGGCAATATTTCTAAATACTTAGGTAAGCCTACAGGTCTAGAAGATTATATTGGTTGGTTAGGCTCTAACTTTGATCCGTCTATTTCGTGGAAAGACCTTGAGTGGATTCGTGAGTTTTGGGATGGCCCAATGGTCATTAAAGGAATTTTGGATCCTGAAGATGCCAAAGATGCAGTGCGTTTCGGTGCAGATGGGATTGTGGTTTCAAACCATGGTGGTCGTCAGCTCGATGGTGTTTTATCTTCTGCACGTGCACTTCCGCCAATTGCAGATGCAGTCAAGGGTGATATTAAAATCCTTGCAGATTCGGGTATTCGTAATGGTTTAGACGTGGTACGTATGCTGGCTTTGGGTGCGGACACGTGTATGCTCGGTCGTGCCTTTGTTTATGCTTTAGGTGCGGCAGGCGGTGAGGGTGTTTCAAATCTTTTAGAATTGATTGATAAAGAAATGCGTGTTGCTATGACCTTAACTGGTGCAAAAACCATTGCTGATATTACTTCGGATTGTTTGGTACGTTTAGAGCGAGAATTGGCTGAGTGATTCATTGCATTAGTAAAAGAGTTCTCACAGAGTAAACGTGCATTCAATAGGTATTTACATCAATACCGTGATTATTGCTATTTATATAATCCCTCCCAACCTCCCTTTAAAGGGAGGAGTTATACCGATTAGAATTTATGTTGTAGGTATAAATAATTTTTCTTTTACTTTAAATGTCTAAGGTAAAGAAAAAGTCCCTCTTTGGAAAAGGGGGATTCAGGGGGATTATAATCATTGGAAATAACAAATATGAACCCTCGGTCTCCACAACACACCATTGAAAATTTAATAAATATCGTCGGTAAACAACACGTTTTAACTGACGATAAAGACACACGTTTATACCGCCAAGGTCGTCGTTACGGTGCAGGAAAAGTACTGGCAGTTGTTGCACCAGGGTCATTACTTGAACAGTGGCAAGTACTACAAGCGGCTGTTGATGCAGAGTGTATTGTGATTATGCAAGCTGCCAATACAGGTTTGACTGGCGGCTCAACGCCTTTTGGCGATGACTATGACCGTCCTGTGGTTCTGATCAGCACGCGTCGATTGGTTGGAATTCAGGTTATTAATGACGGTCAGCAAGTGATTTGTCTACCTGGTGCAACACTAGATCGACTTGAAAAAGAATTGGTGCCATTTAATCGGGAGCCACACTCGGTGATTGGTTCATCGTGTATTGGAGCTTCGGTTTTAGGTGGTGTCTGTAATAACTCAGGTGGTGCTTTGGTGCGCCGTGGTCCTGCTTATACTGAGCTGGCACTGTATGCCCGTGTCAATGATGATGGTCAGTTAGAGTTGGTGAATCATTTAGGGGTAAATCTCGGAGAAACACCTGAAGAAATTCTAAGCAAACTTGAAACAAAAGATTATCAAATCGGTGATATTATCAATAACTCAGGCTGCTGCGCATCGGACCATCGTTATGGACATGATGTTAAACAAGTGGATGAAAATACGCCCGCGCGTTTTAATGCCGATCCGTCTCGTTTATATGAAGCATCGGGTTCAGCAGGTAAAGTATGTGTCTTTGCCGTACGTTTGGATACGTTTGAAAAAATTCCAAGTCAGGTATTTTACGTGGGTACAAATTCACATGATGATTTGACTGAAATCCGCCGTTTTTTACTAAAAGATTTGCCGCGATTGCCGATTGCAGGGGAATATATCCACCGCGTGGCTTATGACATTGGGGCGGAGTATGGTAAAGACACCTTCATGTTCATTGAAAAACTCGGCACAGCCAAAGTACCTGCTGCATTTGCAATGAAAGATAAGGTCGATGCGTACTTAGAAAAATTTGGTATGAAAGGACTGTCAGATAAAGTTTTGCAGCTGGTGACCAAATTTCTGCCCAATCATTTACCGAAACGGATGAATACTTTTCGTGACCTGTATGAACACCATTTGGTTATTCGGATTGAAAATCAAGATGTCGAGCAAGTTGAAAGCTTTTTAAAATGCTATTTCCAAGATAAAAGCTCAGGTGATTTTTTCCACTGTAGCGAGGAAGAAGGACGTAAAGCATTTTTACATCGTTTTGCTGTTGCAGGTGCAGCAATTCGCTATCGGGATACGCACCGTTCAGAAGTTGAAGATATTGTGGCTCTGGATATCGCATTGCGTCGGAATGATCGAGAGTGGGTGGAAACCTTACCCAAAGAGATGGATGATCTGATTGTTCATAAACTCTATTATGGTCACTTTTTATGTCATGTGTTTCATCAGGACTATATTGTGAAAAAGGGCGTGGATCCCTTGGCGATGGAACACCAAATGTGGCATTTACTGGATGCACGTGGGGCGGAATACCCAGCCGAGCATAATGTCGGACATTTATATGTAGCAAAACCTGCACTACGAACGCATTATGAAAAGCTTGATCCTACCAATAGTTTTAATGTGGGCATTGGTCAAACCAGTAAGCTGAAGCATTGGCAGTAAAAGGCTTTGGTCTAAAAAACTAAACCAGTGAGGGCAACGTCACTGGTTTTTTTATTGTCATATGTTTTTGAGAGCTCAGTTGAATTGACCGTAGATGCCAAGAATTTTTTATAAATTGTCATCCCAATAATTTAAAAAACAGCTAAAGTAGTATGCAACAAGTTGCAAAGCCAAAGATAAGGATTCATGATGACAACCAATAGCTATGCACATATTTTAAAACCCTTACATTTGGGTTTTACCACCATTAAAAACCGTGTGGTGATGGGCTCCATGCATACGGGCTTGGAAGATCGTTTTTATAATTATCCAAAATTGGCAGCATACTTCGGTGAGCGTGCTAAAGGCGGTGTTGGCCTGATCATTACAGGCGGGATTTCTCCAAACCGTCAAGGTTGGCTTCTTCCTGCGGGCGGGACGATGAATACGCTGGGGGATATTGCTCCGCATCGTTTAGTGACCCATGCAGTACATAAGCATGGTGCAAAAATTTTAATGCAAATTTTGCATGCTGGACGTTATGGCTACCAACCTTTTGTGGTTTCTGCCAGCCCAATCAAGTCGCCGATTTCGCCTTTTAAACCGCGTCAAATGTCTGAAAAGCAAATTTTGAATACCATTGATGACTATGTTAACTGTGCCAGTCTTGCAAAAAAAGCAGGCTATGACGGTGTAGAAATTATGGGTTCAGAAGGTTATTTACTGAATCAGTTCTTAAGCCGTCATGTGAATCAACGTGAAGACCGTTGGGGTGGGCCGATTGAAAACCGTATGCGTTTTGCGGTCGAAATCGTCAAAGGGATACGTGCACAAGTCGGTGAGAAATTTATTATTTGCTTCCGTTTGTCATTGCTCGATTTGGTGCATGACGGTAACACTATGCAAGAAGTAATTACTATTGCGCAAGCACTAGAAAAAGCAGGCATTACCTTGTTGAATACAGGAATTGGCTGGCATGAAGCACGTATTCCAACCATTGTGACTTCGGTACCACGTGCTGCTTTTGTTGACTATACTGCGGAAGTGAAAAAGCACGTGGCTGTACCAGTGATTGCTTCAAACCGTATTAACATGCCAGATACGGCAGAAGAGATTTTAGCGTCGGGCAAAGCTGATATGGTACAAATGGCGCGTCCGTTATTGGCTGATGCTTTTTGGGTGAATAAAACAGCAACCAATCGTGTAGACGAGATCAATACGTGTATCGCTTGTAACCAAGCATGTTTAGATCATACTTTTAAAAATCAGCGTGCAACCTGTTTAGTCAACCCACGTGCAGCGTTTGAAACAGAGTTGGTTTATTTGAAAGCGAAACAACCGAAACGAGTTGCTGTTGTTGGTGGTGGTGTCGCAGGTATGTCGGCCGCGACGGTTGCAGCCAGTCGTGGTCACCAAGTGACTTTGTTTGAAGCAAGTCATGAGGTGGGTGGTCAGTTCAACTTGGCAAAAGTTGTACCGGGTAAAGAAGAGTTTCATGAAACCATTCGTTATTTCAAAGTACAGATTGAAAAAACTGGCGTCGACTTACGTTTAAACACCAAGGTGAATCGTGAGCAGCTTGAGCGTGAAGGCTTTGAGGAAATTATCATTGCAACAGGTGTTGTGCCACGTGCATTACGTATCGAAGGGAGTGACTTACCGCAAGTTTTGTCTTATGCAGAAGTGTTACGCGGCGCACCTGTCGGTCGAAAAGTTGCGGTGATTGGTGCTGGGGGGATTGGTTTTGATGTGTCTGAGTATTTATTGAAACCAGAGCATCAACCTCAGCCACAACCGCTTGCAGATTGGCAACGTGAATGGGGTGTAGATCCAAACCCGAATTATGTCTCTGAAGGGGGCATGCAGATTGCAAAAGTTCATCCGCCTATTCGTGAGATTTATTTATTGCAACGTAAAACCTCTGCATTGGGTGCCGGCTTAGGTAAAACCTCAGGCTGGGTACACCGTGCACAGTTGAAAAAACATGCAGTTCGAATGCTACGTGGGGTGCAATATAAAGCAGTGACTAATGAAGGTCTTTGGATAGATTTGGCAGGACAAGATCAATTGTTACGTGTCGATACCATCGTTGTGTGTGCAGGACAGGAGTCAGTGAAAGATCTGATGCCAAGTGCTGAGCAAAATACGTTAGCCAATTATCACATTATTGGTGGTGCTAAACTCGCAGCTGAGTTAGATGCAAAACGTGCCATTCGTGAAGGTGCAGAAGTTGCTGCAAAATTGTAAACGTTTGATGAAACAATATGCAGTTGGTTGCTTCAAGGTGAATTTTCACTTGTCATTGAAACAAAAGCTCCGTATGATGGCGCACATGGAAGCGTGGCAGAGCGGTTTAATGCACCGGTCTTGAAAACCGACGAGGGCTTATACCCCTCCGTGAGTTCGAATCTCACCGCTTCCGCCAAATATCAACGACTTAGCCCTGACATCCTCAGGGCTTTGTTGTTTCTAGGCTTATGCAACGTAAGCCTGTAGTAAGCATAATAAAAACTTGGTTTGAGTTTAAATTATTGTTCAAGACTAAATACAATCTCAAATTGGATACCGTCCCAAATAGTTAATTCACCGATCCAATCGGTTTTTGCATTAAATCTTTTGGGGTATTGACTGCCATCTTTACCATCTAAAATATTCTGAAAATCCGAGCTTTTATCGAGCATAGCTATAATTGGTCTAATTTTTAATTTTTCTTCTAATGCAAGATCAAGGTTTTTCTTAAATTCATTACGTCCATTACCAGACCATCTATCAATACGGTCACGATAAACTTGTTTTCTTTCAGTTGGATGTTTGGACATTAAAGGTTTATGACCCCATAAACTAACAATTAGTTCATTATTAGAGCTAATTGAGGATACTGACCAGTTTGGATTTTTTAGATCAGCATCAAATTTTTTAAACTCAGAAACGATACCCACAATAATACTCATATTCAAATTTACCCTTGTTTAAGATATGCTGATCGGCATAAATTACAAGTATTTAAGGTTAATAAATGTCTGATACTCCGACTGTTTGGGGTGTACACATGGGTGTACATGTTGGAACTGAGCCTGTTGAAAAAAATTACATTGTCAGTGGCAGTGAACTTTGTTTCATAAATACCTAAAACTATGGTTTTATTATATTTATTTTTTATTGAAATTTTCGAAAATTCATTAAAAATCAATATCTTGCAAAATATTTATGCAACAAAGCCAATCTATATTAAACCAGCCTTTCAAGGATTCGGTTTTTTACCATGAAGATGAAACATCGTGACTGTTTATTCAGATGTATTGCAGAGCAACATAGTGTTGAGCTTGTGCAACGGTTATCATAGAGTCAACAAAGCGTTGGAAGACATTATGAAAATCGTGGCAGATGAAAATCTCGCATTTACCGATTATTTTTTTGCCGAATTTGGTGAAATTGAGCACAAAGCAGGGCGTACTTTAACACATGCCGATGTTGTAGATGCCAAAGCACTGTTGGTGCGTTCCGTAACTCAAGTCAATCCAGCATTAATCAATAACACCACACTTCAATATGTGGGTAGTGCAACCATTGGTACAGACCATTTAGATATTGAAGCCATTGAGAAACAGAATATTCAATGGGCGAATGCCGCAGGTTGTAATGCGCAGGCGGTGGCTGAATATGTAATTACGGCTTTACTCCATCTCAATCCAGCATTGCTGAACGCTAAAGAAAGTTTTACTTTGGGCATTATTGGCCTAGGAAATGTCGGTTCTCGCTTAGCTTATATGGCCAAACTATTGAGCTGGAATGTGATCGGTCATGATCCTTTTGTACAGCAAGATACGATTCAGCAGGTCGATTTAAATACCTTATTAAGTACTGCCGATGCGATTTCATTGCATGTGCCTTTAACCAAAACAGGATTACATCCAACCTACCATTTGTTCAACGCCGAAGCTTTCGCTGCGATGAAAGCGACAGCAATATTGATTAATTCTGCGCGTGGACCTGTAATTGAAGAGCAAGCTTTATTGGCCGACATCGAAAAAACGCAGCGCAAAGTGGTATTAGATGTCTTTGAACATGAGCCTGTGATTTCTGAACAAGTGTTGAAAGCTGTGAGTCTAGTGACGCCACATATCGCAGGTTATAGCTTAGAAGGCAAAGCGCGTGGTACACAAATGATCTATGAGGCTTTCTGTAAAACTTTCCAATTTGAAGCAGATAAAAGCTTCGAGTCGCAGTTGCCTGTGTGCGCGCAGTATTTTGAAGGGCAAGATTTGAAATCTGCACTTCAAAAGCATTTAAATGAAATCTACCCGATTGCACGAGATGACCAAGCCTTACGTGCTTGCTTAAAAGAGGGGATGATCGATCAAAAAGCCTTTGATCATTTAAGAAAAACTTATCCATTACGCCGTGAATGGGCTGCACACGGAGGACCGAAGGCATGAGTCAGGACATGATCCATTATCAGCCAACCTGTGACTTAAAAGCCATGCGTGCTCGCGCGCAAATGTATAGCCAAATTCGCCAGTTTTTTGCTGAACGTGAAGTGCTTGAGGTTGAAACCCCGATTTTATCTCAAGCTGGTGTGACCGATGTGCATTTGGCTTCAGTTCAAGCACAGCGCCATGTACAAGGTAAGCAACAAACACATTATTTGCAGACCTCACCTGAGTTTGCCATGAAGCGTTTATTGGCCAGTGGTAGTGGGCCGATTTATCAAATCTGTAAAGTTTTCCGTGATGATGAACATGGTCGTAAACACAATAGTGAATTTACCATGCTGGAATGGTATAGACCGAATTTCAGTTTGAAGGATTTGATGTTTGAAGTGACAGACTTATTGAATGTCACATTAAAGCAACGTTTTGATGAGGTTCGTCCTACCATTTTAAGCTATAAACATGCGTTTATGGATCGCTTGGATTTGAACCCACTGCAAGCCAGTTTGAAAGAATTAAAAGACTGCTGTAATCGCGTGGGTTTAAATTTGGACTTGGGTGATGACCGCCTTGGCTATATCGATTTACTGTTTTCACATTTTGTAGAGCCAAGTCTAGGTTTTGATACGCCCGTATTTCTAACCGATTTTCCGCCAGAGTTGGCCTCGCTTGCCAAAACTAAAACGGATGAAGACGGTGAATGGGTTGCAGCACGTTTTGAGCTGTATATTGAAGGTTTGGAACTCGCCAACGCTTATGATGAGTTGATCGACGCGGAGGTGTTGCGTTCACGTTTTGAAGCCGATAATGCTGAACGTGAAAAGTTAGGCTTACATGTGATGCCAATTGATGAGTTTTTATTGGCTGCTTTGCCTCAAATGGCCGCATGTGCAGGTATTGCGTTAGGTGTGGATCGTTTGTTAATGATTGCAACAGAACACATGCAGTTGGAAAAGGTGATTACCTTTCCTGCATCCATTTCTTAAGTGAAATTAAATAAAGCGCCGATTGTGGCGCTTTATTTAAGTCGATCAAGGTTTAACTGTACTGAGCCTTTAGCTCTCCAATCGCGTGTATTCGACGTTCAATCAGCATTTCACCGATATCCGGACCTTTGATATCCGCAGGTAGGTCTTGTGCTTTGATATTTCGCACCACATCCATCACCTTTAAAATATATGCAGACTGTGGGTATTCTCGATCCTCAAGCCCTAAACGACCACGTGAGTCACATTCACAGGCCTGTACAAAGGCTTCAACCCGTTCTGGGCGGCGTAGTACATCTAAGCGTTGAAGTAAGCGCCACAAAGTGCCTGGTTTTAAGGTCAGGGCTTGATGACATTTCAAATGTTCTTTACAGACCGTAATAGCGAGCTGTTTCATCTGCGTTGGGACTTTTAGACGTTCACACACCTCAGTCACAGGTTTGACCCCGCGTTCTTCATGCATGATATGACGTGGTAGCTCATCTACAGGTGTCAAAGCTTTGCCTAAGTCATGCACTAAAACAGCAAAACGAACATCCAGTGCATAGTTGGCACGACATGCTTGCTGTAAGGACATCATGGTATGAATACCACAGTCAATTTCAGGGTGATACTCAGGGCGCTGTGGAATACCGTAAAGAGCCTCGATTTCAGGAAAAAGCACTTTTAAAGCACCACAGCGACGTAACACTTCAAAGTATTCATCGGCATGATCTTCCATCAGAGCACGAGAGGTTTCTTTCCAAACACGTTCAGGAGTCAGTGCTTCCAGTTCACCTGAGTCTGCGAGTTGCTGCATCAGTGCCAACGTTTCTTTGGCCACCGTAAATCCTAGGGTTTTATAACGTGCAGCAAATCGTGCAACACGGAGGACACGTAGCGGGTCTTCTACGAAAGCATCAGAAACATGCCTTAAAACACGGAGCTCTAAATCGCGTTGGCCGCTATAGGGGTCATACAGTGTACCTTCCGCATCCATGGCGATGGCATTGATGGTAAGGTCGCGTCGAATTAAATCTTGTTCTAAGGTAACGGTACTGTCGGTATAAAACTCAAAGCCATGATAACCCTGTCCCGACTTACGTTCGGTGCGGGCAAGTGCATATTCATCTTTGGTTTCAGGATGTAAAAAAACAGGAAAATCTTTACCTACAGGTTGGAAACCCTGGGCAAGCAGTTGTTCAGGCGTTGCACCGACAACTACATAATCTTTTTCGTGATAGGGGTGACCCAGAAGCTGATCTCGGACCGCACCGCCTACTAAATAAACTTGCATGAAAAAACCTCTATTCTTGCAGCCATCATGCTACAGAATAGAGGTTTTCTCAAGTCACAAGATACGTGTATAACGACAAACAATTAGTCGCCGTTTTTCTCCGCTTCTTGAATTTCCGCTACAGTCAGCGCTGTCATATTCACTAAACGACGTGTTGTTGCTGTCGGTGTAAGAATATGAACTGGTTTCGCTGCGCCAAGTAGGATAGGGCCAATGGTGACATTATTACCTGAAGTTGATTTCAACAGGTTAAATGAAATGTTGGCTGCATCCAAGTTTGGCATGATCAATAGATTCGCAGAACCTTTGAAGCGCGAGTTTGAGTATGCAAAGTTACGGATGTTTTCATCCAATGCCGCGTCCGCATGCATTTCACCTTCAACTTCAAGTTCTGGCGCGATTTGCGTCAAAATTTCAAACACTTTACGCATTTTTTGCGCGCTTGGATCAGTTTGATCTGAACCGAAGCTTGAGTGAGAAAGTAGAGCAACACGCGGTGTCATACCAAAACGACGTACTTCTTCAGCGGCTAAAATTGTCATTTCAGCCAGCTGTTCAGCTGTTGGGTTGGTGTTGACATAAGTGTCAGCAATGAACAGGTTACGGTCTTCAAGCATTAAAGCATTCAATGTAAAGAAAGAGTTGTGACCTTCTTTTTTACCAATGATGTTTTTCACGAAGTCTAAGTGAATGTCGTAGCTTGAATACGTACCACATAGCATGCCGTCTGCTTTACCATGTTTCACCAACATCGATGCGATCAAGGTTGAACGACGACGTGCTTCACGTTGCGCATATTCAGGTGTTACACCTTTACGCTGCATAAGTGTGTAGTAGTCATCTGCAAACAATTCATAGTCAGGGTTTTTTTCTTGATCGACAATAGTGATGTTCACACCATGTTCAAGACGTAAGCCTAACTTTTTAATGTTCGCTTCAATAACCGCAGTACGACCAACTAAGATTGGTTTTGCAAGATCTTCATCGACCGCAATTTGTACTGCACGAAGTACGCGTAGGTCTTCACCTTCAGCATATGCGATACGTTTCGGGTCAGATTTTGCTTGAGCAAAAATAGGTTTCATCATCAGTGCTGAGTTATAAACAAACTCAGAAAGACGTTGACGATATGCAGAGAAGTCTTGAATTGGACGACTTGCAACACCTGAATCCATGGCCGCTTGTGCAACAGCAGGTGCAATTTCTAAAATCAGACGTTGATCGAGTGGACGTGGAATAAGGTAGTCACGACCAAAAGATGCTGATTTTTCACCATAAGATGCTGCATCTGCTTCAATGTGTGCCATACGCGCAATTGCATAGACACATGCGATTTTCATCTCTTCATTGATCGTTGTTGCGCCTACATCAAGAGCACCACGGAAAATGTAAGGGAAGCAAAGTGCGTTGTTCACTTGGTTTGGATAGTCTGAACGACCTGTCGCCATGATCACGTCATCACGAACTTCATGTGCATGTTCAGGCAGAATTTCAGGATCTGGGTTGGCAAGTGCGAAGATAATCGGATCTTTCGCCATCAACTTAACCATTTCTTTGGTTAAGATACCCGCAGCAGATAAGCCGAGGAACATGTCTGCGCCTGCAATCACGTCAGCCAGTTGAGTGCCTTCAACATCTTGTACATAACGTTTTTTAGAGTCGTCTAGACCTTCACGTTTTGTTGTAAGTAGACCTCGTGAGTCTGCAACAATAATATTTTCTTTTTTTGCACCAATGGCACAAAGTAAATCTAGGCAAGACAGAGCCGCAGCACCTGCACCTGAAGCGACGATTTTAATTTCGTCAATTTTTTTGCCATTCAATTGCAAAGCATTCAGTAAAGCAGATCCAACGATAATGGATGTACCATGCTGATCATCGTGGAACACAGGGATATTCATACGTTCACGAAGTTTTTGTTCAATATAGAAGCATTCTGGTGCCTTGATGTCTTCAAGGTTGATACCACCAAAAGTCGGTTCTAATGCAGCAACAATATCGACAATTTTGTCAGGATCATTTTCTGCAATTTCGATGTCAAATACATCAACACCTGCGAATTTTTTAAATAAAACGCCTTTACCTTCCATGACAGGTTTAGAAGCTAGTGGACCAATATTACCTAGACCCAAAACTGCAGTACCATTTGTGATTACGGCAACAAGGTTCCCACGTGCAGTATAAAGCGCTGCTTTTGAAGGATCTTTTTCAATTTCAAGACATGGTGCTGCGACACCAGGTGAATACGCCAAGGCTAAATCGTGTTGGTTGACCAGCTGCTTGCTAGGTGTAACGCTGATTTTCCCTGGGGTTGGAAATTCGTGATAATACAAAGCTTGCTGTTTTAATGATTGATCGTCCATCTGAATCTCTTTGTAGCGTGGGTTAGCCAGCGGAGCTGGTAGTTTTTAGTAGACAAGACCGAATATACCATTAGTTGCTGGCATATCCCAGTGATAGCTGGTGCTTTTTAAGGCAAACTTAGAGCTAAAACAGTCTGATTTATATTAATTATGTATACGAGGGTGTGTCGAGATGATCTCTTAAATATTGGGTAGCATCGAGCTGAGGAAGAGGTTTGGAAAATAAATAACCTTGCGCGATATCACATTCTAAGTTTTGTAGGTAACTCAGTTGTTGTTCGGTCTCAATTCCTTCCGCCACCACGGTCATACCCATGGCTTTCCCCATGGCAATCATGGCGCTCACAATGGCTTCTTGTTTGTAGTGTCCAATTTTTGAAATGAAGCTTCGATCAATTTTTAAAGTATCGATAGGGAAGTCAGTTAGGTAAGACAGTGATGAATAACCTGTACCAAAGTCATCTAAAGAAATATGAATGCCACGCAATTTGATGGTTTCAAGGAGGTTTTTCACTGCTTCTGAGTTTTCAACCAAAGTGGATTCTGTAATTTCTAATTCGAGGCTACTACCACTGATTTTATATCGATCAAGGGCTTCGTCTAAGTCCTTTAAAAGCTGTCCACGTTGTAATTGTTGGGCAACCACATTGACCGAAACACAGATATTATCAAAACCCAATTTATTCCATTCTTTGATTTGCTTAGCGGTTTGTAAAATTACAATGCGGCCAATATCTGAAATCAAGCTGGTTTTTTCTGCCATCGGAATGAAGAGACTCGGCGGCACGATGCCTTTGGTTGGGTGATTCCAACGTACCAACGCCTCAAAACCATAAATTTTCTGATTGTGAAAGTTGATTTTGGGTTGGTAATAAACCACCAACTCATTGTTTTGTATCGCTAGTCTTAAATCGCGCTCTAAATAAATCCCTTCTTCCAATGCAACGGTATTACTCAGGCTGTAGAACTTGGTCGCATTTCCACCTAAACGTTTTGCTTCACTCAGTGCCTGTTCTGCACAGTTGTTTAAGTAGTCCAGTTGACGACCATGTTCAGGGTACTGCGAAATCCCCATTGAAAGCGTAATAATATGTTCTTGATCAAAAATATCAAAAGGCAGACTAAAGGCTTTGTTAATGCGATCGATATGTTCCTGAACGGAGGGGCGAATATGAGAGACCTCATATACAATTGCAAAATCGTCACCATTTAAGTGAGCCACCATCAAGGCTTCAGCATTGGTTAAACGAAGGCGCTGAGCAACTTGGCGCAGAAGTTCATCTCCGCCATTATTGCTTAAGAATTCATTCAGTGGACGGAAACGGTCAATATTGAGTCGAATAATCGCCAGTTGTTTAATGCTGTCTTGTTGAGAAACCAAATACTGATGAAGCTGATAGTTATAGTAAAAACGGTTCGGTAAGTCGGTCAGCGTATCGTAGTTTTCTAAATAAGACAGACGCTGTTCTTGCAGTTTGCGCTCGGTTAAATCGGACACGATACCAATATAATGCGTGACACGATCTTGCTCATCGGTAATGGCATTCAGATGCATCCAAATACACAGCTCTTTGCCTGATAAGAACTTTTCATTAAGTTCACCGTCGTATTCGCCTTTTTTTAGGAGCTGTCCAATGATTTGGTTATGTGTGCTGCGTTGATGCGACTTATAGTTCGCAACAATATCAAACAGATGTTTGCCATTAATTTGTGCAGCTTCAAAGCCAGCCAAACGCTCAAAGAACGGATTTACGTCGATATAACGCAGGTCTTCATCTAAGATGAAAATCCCTTGTTCAGCTTGTTCAAGGACGCTCGCTGCTAGTCGAAGACGTTCTTGGTTGCTTTTTTCATGTTGAATATCGCGTCGAATACCGACCATTTGTAACGGTTTTTGATTGATTGGATCGCGAGCAATGACGCGTCCCGTGTCATGTACCCAGTACCATTTCCCGTTATTGTGTTGCACACGATAAGTGGCTTCATAGCGGTCTGAATGACCGCGTAAATGACTTTTCATTGCAGATTTAAACGGGGCAATATCATTTGGATGAATTAGATACTGAAGCTGAAGTTGATGCTCTGTGGAATTTTTAAGTACTTTTTCTTGTTTGTGATTGGTCAAGGAAATGAGCCGATCTTTAATATTCCAATCCCAAGGACGAATACCTGAAATTTCATGGGCAAGCGATAGGTTTTCTTGCTTATTTTTTAAGTCTTTATTGATTTGATTTACGTCAAAGGTTCGTTCACGTACTTTTTGTTCAAGCAATTGATTATTCAGTTGTAACTGTTGTTCAATTTCTTTGGATTTATTCACTTCGTTTTGTAGCTGTTTGCATAAATCATCGGTCCAAGCGACTTGTTTTTCAGCTTCTTTTTTCAGCTCTCGATTTTTAATTGAGAGGCGAGATAAGTGCTGATTAATACGGTTGGTGGCATTGGCACAAAGCAAAATCACAATCAGAATAAAGTTTACAGTGAGGTAAAAAAGAGTGTGATTGGCATCGAAGTTGATAAATTGCGAGAGGACATAAGGACTAATGGAGGGAATAAAAACCAAACAAAAATAACTAATGCGCTGCGTTAAATAGGTAAGGCAAACGGTCTGTGTGACGATCACTAAAAGTGCAGACAAGAGTAGGGCATTTGTATAGTTAAAATTGCCAGATAGGCTGGGTAAGTAGTAGTAAATACAGACGACGCCCGCTGCAACCAAAAGACCAATACTTAAACAAATGCCTTGAATCCAGCGGTGCGCATGTTTGGCAGAGTGATTTTTCGGGTTGAAATACACGGTGTTCACGAGCCAAAAAATGCTGAGAATAAACTCAGAAACAAAGAACCATAGGTTAAAATAAAAAGAATCTTGAGAAAAATTATAGTGATATGCACAGAAAATATAAAAATTAAGAATCAGTAAACTACTGATGAGGAAACGAAGATGGCTAATGGAATGCGATATTTGCGCAGTCTGCAAGTGCCGATCAAGATTTTCTGTAGAAATATCTGGCATGAATCGCGAAACCTTATTTTTTTTTATGACCCAATGGCGTTGTGTTGTGTCTTTTTTCAAATTTAAATACATTGTGTAAAACACAATCAATTTATATTTTGATATAAGTCAAGGGTAATATTGTTGTACATCATAATCAATATATTAACAGAACAAAAGGGTGACTCGGCTGTTTATGTGATTTAAAACACTAAATTGTAGTTGAGGATTGACAAAGCGACGACTGGTGCTGTCTCTGTACGTAATACACGCTCACCAATACACCAGTTAATAAAACCTTGCTCATTGGCTGTTGTAATTTCAGCCTCACTTAAACCACCTTCAGGCCCAATGAGGAGTGCAATGTTTGGTGTCGCATGTGCCAAAACGTCGAGTTTTTCTTTATTTGGGGCGAGTACAAGTCGCGTCGTAGGTAATTCAGATGCGAGCCATTTGTCTAAGCTGACTGGAGCATGGATAGTGGGAACAATGTTCATGCCACATTGTTCGCATGCCGCGATGGCAATGCCTTGCCAATGATCAATCTTCTTTTGGTCACGGTCATATTTCAAACGCATTTCACAACGTTCAGACGTTAATAGTTGAATTTCGGAAACGCCTAATTCAACTGCCTTTTGAATGACATAGTCCATACGATCACCTTTACTCATGACTTGACCGAGTAAAGTTTTAAACGCAGGTGTACGATTGGTTGGGTTAAAAGCAGTGACCTGAACTGATGCTGACTTTTTAGCAACGTCACTTAAGGTCACTTCATATTCACCGCCTTGTCCATTGAACAAGGTGGCTTGATCGCCAACTTGAGCGCGTAAAACTTTGACCCAGTGATGAAACACAGTTTCTGTTAGTTCAACAGTGTGATCAACATTGAGCTCTGCTTCCATAAAAAAACGAGGCATTCGGTTTTACTCTCAAATAGGATGAATCTAGTTTAAATGCTTATGCTAAATCGAGGTCTAGTACAAGCTGACGGGTTGGATCAGTCGTGTTCATGGTGTAGAAGTGCAAACTCGGTGCGCCACCTGCAAT
Organism: Acinetobacter sp. CAU_H_29a_1; assembly: GCF_058599505.1. Lineage (NCBI taxonomy): Bacteria > Pseudomonadati > Pseudomonadota > Gammaproteobacteria > Moraxellales > Moraxellaceae > Acinetobacter > Acinetobacter sp. CAU_H_29a_1. The sequence continues at coordinate 2,218,536 of NZ_CM178655.1, read as the reverse complement.
CAGGCGTTCGCAAAGTTTAACAATCACTTCATGACCAAATGCTTTGATGCTGGCAGTGTCATCACCATAGGTTGCCAGTTGCTTACGAATCCAACGTGGAATCTCAGCGCCTGTACCATCTGCAAAGCGAATCAAGTTGCTGGCATTGGTAATTGGCATAATGCCTGGTGCAACTGGAATGTTCACGCCTTCTTTTTGAATGCGATCTACAAAGTAGAAGTAGGCATCTGGATTAAAGAAGAACTGAGTCAGTGCCGCATTCGCACCTGCATTGGCTTTGTCGCAAAAACGTTGAATGTCTAGGTCAAAACTATCTGCTTGAGGGTGCATTTCTGGATAAGCGGCAACCTCAATTTTGAAATGATCGCCCGAATGTTCACGGATAAAACGTACCAAATCCGTAGCATAAGGTAGTTCCCCTAGGCCAACTTGACCTGAAGGTAAGTCACCACGCAGCGCCACAATACGGTCAATGCCTTGATCTTTATAAATGTCGAGTAACTCAGCAATACGTGCTTTGTCATCACCAATACAAGACAAGTGAGGGGCAACAGGTGTGCCTTTACCATTAAATTCTGCAATGGCTGCTAAGGTGCGTTCACGGGTTGAACCGCCTGCACCATAGGTAATTGAGAAAAACTCTGGGTTGAGCAGCTGTAATTCTTGGTGTACAACTTTCAGTTTTTCTGCGCCCGCATCCGTTTTGGTCGGGAAAAACTCAAAAGAAATAGGAATGTGTTTCGACATGTTCAAATCCTTTTTTATAAATGCTTTTTATTTAGACCTCTTCCGAGCCCTCTCTTGCGCGTAGATTTACAGCAGTGCTTAAAACCCGCTTTACAGGAGAGGGGACTTTCACTATAAATTGAATTAATAATGAAAAGTCCCTTCTCCCACTGGGAGAAGGCTAGGATGAGGGGGAAATATAAAACTTAGTATTTATAAGCATCCGACTTGAATGGGCCTTCAACTTGAACACCTAAGTAGTCTGCTTGTTCTTGAGTCAATTGAGTCAAGACGCCACCAAAACCAGCAACCATTGCTGCCGCAACTTCTTCATCTAATTTCTTAGGAAGTAGTTCTACGCGAATAGCCGCTTGTTTTTGATCTTCAGCAAGATCCGCAAATTTTTCAGCGAACAAGTGCATTTGACCTAGTACTTGGTTGGCAAAAGAACCATCCATAATACGTGATGGGTGACCCGTTGCATTACCTAGGTTAACTAAACGACCTTCAGAAAGCAGGATCAAGTAATTGTTTTCATCTTCTGAACGATACACTTGGTGAACTTGTGGCTTCACTTCAACCCACTTGTAACCACGTAAGTAGTTGGTGTCGATTTCAGTGTCAAAGTGACCGATGTTACATACAACAGCGCCTGCTTTTAATGAATCAAGCATTGCAGCGTCGCATACGTGGTAGTTACCTGTTGTTGTTACGATCAGGTCAGTGTTTTCAAGAAGGTCAACATTGATGTCTTCTTTCTTGCCTGTTTGTACGCCATTTTTGTATGGAGATACAACTTCGTAACCGTCCATGCATGCTTGCATCGCACAGATTGGGTCAACTTCAGTCACACGTACAATCATGCCTTCTTGACGAAGTGATTGTGCAGAACCTTTACCTACGTCACCGTAACCAATCACAAGTGCACGACGACCAGATAAAAGCATATCTGTACCGCGTTTGATGGCATCATTCAGTGAGTGGCGGCAACCATATTTGTTGTCATTTTTAGACTTAGTTACAGAGTCATTCACGTTGATTGCAGGAACTTTCAAAGTACCGTCACGAAGCATTTCATACAGACGTTGAACACCTGTCGTCGTTTCTTCAGTTACGCCGTGGATTTTTGCAATCACTTCAGGATATTTTTCATGAACAAGTAGGGTTAAATCACCGCCATCATCCAAAATCATGTTGGCATCCCAAGGTGTGCCATTCACATTGATTTGTTGTTCTAAACACCACATGTATTCTTCTTCTGTTTCGCCTTTCCAAGCAAATACAGGAACACCAGACGCAGCAATTGCAGCAGCAGCGTGGTCTTGAGTAGAGAAGATGTTACAAGAAGTCCAGCGAACTTCTGCACCTAATTCAACCAATGTTTCAATTAAAACAGCAGTTTGAATGGTCATGTGGATACAGCCAAGGATTTTCGCACCTGCAAGTGGTTTTGCAGCAGCATAACGCTTACGAAGACCCATTAAAGCTGGCATTTCAGCTTCAGCAAGTTTGATTTCTTTACGGCCGTAGTCAGCGAGTGAAATATCAGCAACTTTGTAATCTGTAAATGAAGCAGTAACCGCGTTCATCACGATCTCCTAATATAAAAAATTGATCATTCAGTTCGCGGATGCCGTTGTTGATTCAAAAGGGATTTGAACCGGATCGTCGAGCCTAGCGATTTCACATCTATGTACCTGTGAAAAAGTCGCAGCATCCCTCGACTAGCGAAGTATTGTACTTGGAAATTGATTCAGTTCCAACGATGTTTGTTTATTATCAACACAATCATCTTTTTTGAATTGTGTTATGGCTTTGAATATCCCTGAATCCTTAATGAACCTTGAAGCTAATGGCGGTATTTATGCGGTATGGATGCTACTCCAGCATTTATATATCGATGCGGATATTGAACAGTTGATAGAGGTCTGTGGTTACGATGCAGAAAACGGAACGACAACCATTGGCTTGGCAGTCGGATTAAAGAAATTTGGCTTTGATGTTCAATTTTATACTGATGAAGACCCAGAGCTTCAAGCACAAGAAAAATTGAGTTATGCAGAAGCTGAGCAACTAAACCTGCCAGTTTTAGCGGCTATCAATTACCAACAAATTCAACAGGCATTTGAGCAAAATAAATTTATCATTGTCTATTATGATACTTTAGATGGCATTGGAAATCATTCACTGGTTTATTCTATAGATGAGCAGGAAATCTGTTTCTTTGATAGTTTTGATGCGATGCCTGCATCTGTATTTGAACAGCAACGTCAAGTCGAGGGCATCTGCCGACAAGTGATCGTGCTTGATCATTCAAGCGCTCGCATGGAAACAGCACAATAAACATGAAAAGGAGGCATTAAATGAAAAAAATCCTTGGACTATGTGTGTTCATCTCTATGCAGATCAGTGCGAATGACAGCACGGGTTTTGTGGCAACGGGCGGTGTGCAATATCTGAAAAATCCAAAAATCAGTATGCAAAGTGAAGATTTGTTTATCAGTAAAAACATCATTCGGGTGAATTACCAATTTAAAAATCTTACAACTCAAGATATTACGGAAACTGTTTTATTTCCCTTGCCGCGTGTGGGCAGTTCGCGTGAAAGCGATTTTGCGCATACCGAACAATTGATTCAAAGCTTTAAAGTACAAGCCAATGCACAAAAGATTCAGCCAGAAACCCATGTGCGTACATTTTTACCCGCTTTAACAGCTAGTGGGGACTTCAATTCCAATGGTGAAGTCGTTGATGTGACTGCGGGTTTGAAAAAATGTGGTTTTTCAGATCGAGATTTGATGTATCCGTGGTTATTGCAACAAGACTCTACGCTTAATCAGCGTTTGTATCGTTGTCAGGACAAAACAGTGCAGCAGCTTTTAAAGCCCTATCAGGCGGATGATGAAATTTATTGGGAATCGCAAATTATTTATAGTTGGCAGCAGAAGTTTAAGGCCAATGCGTTGACCCATGTACAACATGAATACATGCCATTGGTCGGTGGTTCGGTCTCTTTATATCCAGAAGAAGATGAGAAGATCTATTGTATAGATCAAAACTTCAAAGCGGGTTTGAAAAAGGCCAAGTCGCAATATGCACCTTATCAAGCCTTGGGCTATATCTTAAAAACGGGTGCAAATTGGGCGAAACCTATTCAAAGTTTTAAACTGACCATTGAGCGTGACCCGAATGAGTTGGTTTCATTTTGTTGGAATGGTCAGGTGAAAAAGATCAGTTCGACACAATTTCAAATGACAGAAAAGAATTTTGTACCGAAGCAGGATTTGGATATTATTTTTGTGCGTAAGTTTTAAGTCCAATTTTTGGGGCGTTCTTTTTTTCGGTAAAAGAACCAAAAACATTTGCCATCCGCAAAATCTGTTCACTTTCTGAATGTCGAGCGCCTTTTGTTGCAAAAACAATTCATTTTAAAGGCGATTACTTCGTCTTACGCTGCAAATAAAAGCATTGCTTTTATTCTTGCTTAGGTTGCGGATGACCTTATGGCGTATCGAATGAAATTTAAAAAATGCCAGTCAGTTTATTCACTAACTGGCATGACATCAAAGGATGGACTTGTATTTATTCTTGTTCTGCGGCATCTGCTTTGTCGTGCCAGTATTTGGCTTTTTCTTCATCGGCATCGACACCTAATGCATTTTCATAAATGAATGCCAAATCACGCATGGCTTGAGCTTCACCCAGTTCCGCTGCTTGTTGTACCAGTTCAATTGACTTAGCGACATCTTTTTCAACCACATCACCACGACGGTAAAAACCAGCCAACTCTAATATTGCAGTAGGGTGTTTGAGTTCAGCGGCTTGTTTTAACCAGTGATGTGCATGTCCAAAGTAGGTTTCAGCATCGCTTGGATCTTCTTCACGAAGTTCTTTGGCATAAAAAGCATAACCTTCACCCAGCCAATACATGGCTTCCACATGACCCAATGCTGCTGCTTTGAGCGCCCATTCTTCTGCAAACGTAATGTCATCTTCATTTTCACTTTGCATATACAGTTCAGCAAGTTCAAATTGAGCGTCACTATTACCTGTTGTTGCAAGGTTGACCAATTCAGCAGGAATTTTAGGAGATTTAGGCATACAAATAACCAAAGATTTAAACTGTGGATAGCCTAATGCTTTCAAGTGAAAAAGCCAATCCGAAGATTGGCTTTTACGCTCAGATCAGGTGCAAAGTTAGGCTGAATATAAATAAGAGTAAAACTGAAACAGCGATATTCTTAATTTTTTGTTCAAAATAACTTAAGCAAAGTCCAACAAACAGTGCAGCGAAGCTAATTACGCCGACCCAATAACTGATTTCGGTGCTCCAATGTCCTTGCGTTAAGCAAATGAGCAAAGAAACAATTAACAGTAACCAACCCACAGTGGTTGCTAAGCGTGTTTGCTGAAGCGTCAGTTCTTTAGTAAAGATTTGCTTTTGGTGCTTAGACATACTGCTGGCAAGAGCAAAAAAACCTAAGGCTGCTAAAGCCCAAATGACCAGAAACCAAATCATGCTTCGGCCTCCTGAACAGGTGCTTTCACTTTTTTATCCGGCAAACCTTGATGTTTTTTAACTTTGTCATAAGCGAAATAGAAGATCACTGCCATTACCCACATGGCTAGGTCAACCGATGCAATCATCCATTGACCCTGTGCAATACTATTCCACAAAGCTTGACCGCCTGTCATCAAGTTGACCACTGGTAGCAAGGCGAAAGCGAGTGTTGCCAATAAAAGTAAGTCTAACCATGCTTGGCGGTGGTTACGGAAAATGGCATAAATCAGCGTGAGTAACCATACGGTAAAAAAGCTACGAATTTCCCAGTTCAGGCGCATTTCTACATCTGCTGGAATGAAACGGTTGGCATAAAAGTATGCCGCGCAGGCCAAAGGCAAACCAATAATGGCCGCAATATTTAGGACTTCAACCAGTCGGAAACCAAACGATTTATAGCCTTGTTTCTGCTGTTGGGGTGCACGTTTTACACACCAAAGGATCAGACCTGTCGCCACCATGAGCGTGCCTAAAATACCCGAGCAGAATAATAACCAACGCAGTGCTAAGTCGAGGCCACGCGCTTCGTGTAAGACAGTGACCACGTTATAAATGCCACTTGGAATCGATGGGTTTTTTATTCGTATATTTTTATCCGTTTCGTTTTTACCCGTGACGCCGTTATAGTTGAGGGTTGCATACATATTACGATGCGCGACGCTTTCGGCACGCAAGGCACGAAACTCAATTTTGGCTTGGTCTGTATTGGGTGAAATAATGTTAATTGAAGCAATTGGATTGTCTTTCCACTGTTGTTGTACTGCTACCATAATCGGCGCTAGTTCTGTCAGTGGGGCAGGGTGGAGTTCTGGTTGCGGACGTTCCTCACCACGACCTTGAGCATGTTCAGCGCGTTGCTGTCCCCGTTCTCCACGAGCTGCTCTTTCGCCTTCGCGTTGACTACGACCTTCGTGCTGCACATCTTCAGCCTTTTGGGGCTGCTCAATCATGCTGGCCTGTTGGTCACGTAAAAACTGTTGTCGATTTTCATAAGCTTGGTTAATTCCCCAAGGCATGAACATAAACATGAGTAGTAGTAAGCCACTAAAGGTAATCATTAGATGAAAAGGCAGTGCAAAAACAGCGGTTGCGTTGTGTGCATCTAGCCATGAACGCTGACCTTTGCCAGAGCGAAAGGTAAAGAAATCTTTAAAGATTTTTTTATGGGTAATGATGCCGCTAACAATTGCGACCAACATGAACATGGTGGCAATCCCGACCAACCAACGCGTCCACAGGCGGGGTAAACCGTACAATTCAAAATGGAAACGATATAAGAATCCACCACCACGCGTATCCCGTGGTTCAATCACTTCACCAGTCGCACTGTCTAAGGTGATGCGTGTTCCACCACGACGTGCTTTCGGGTCTTCACCAACGGCACGAATAGTCACTTCAGTTGTGGTTTGGCGTGAGTTGGGCAGTTGAATGTTCCAACTGCCAGCATCTGGGTGGTTTTTCTGTAAATATTTGAGCGCGACCTGCATCTGTTGCACTTGAGACTGCGCAGGGATAGATTGATGTGTTTCGGGTTTCATCCAAGTAGAAATTTCATTTTGGAAAAAACTCAGGGTTCCAGTTACAAAAATTGCATACAGCAGCCATCCTAAAATGAGACTGGCCCATGTATGCAACCATGACATGGATTGGCGCGGTCCTTCCGCTTTTTGATCAACACGCATTGAAAAACTATCCTAAAAATTTGAGTAGGGCATACAATGCAATACATGGCACAGCAATGCCGAGCGTTGCTTTTAAGGTTTTTTGAACCATAAAGACCCAAATAAAGGCAGCACAGTTAAGACAAAATGCAATGAGGGTGGCGCTCATGGCCGCATTTACAGGATTTGCAATAAAGACTTTAGCAATGGTTAATGCAGAGAGCGCAGCAAGGAGATAACCGCCAAGCAAGGCCAGTGCAAATCGGTACAACACCATCAAGCGGTAGCTAAGCGGTGTGTCGACTTTCTTCTTTTTGGCAGGCTTCGGACGGACTTTTTCCGAATGAACCAAGGCATCAATTTGAGTCGTGCTATTCATGGAAGAGAGTTGGTGTATTAGTAAACAATATTGCAAATGATAACAATTATTATTTAAATAAAATAGATGGTAACTTTATTTATTTTTTCTGTAACGGTAAGTGAGTTTGGTGAACAGAAAAATTTGGATTGTAGTCGCTGCCTTTTTAAATAGATTTGATTCTTCTTATTATTTTTCTGAGCAACAGCTACACATTGTTACCAAATCACATTACGTGCTGCTGTGTTCTACGTTAGTTTCATAGTCAAAACTTGTGCTAATTTGGAGGAAAAGATGGCTGCTTTTATTAATGCCGAACAGGCAAAAATTATGTCCAACCAAGCGTATTTAGATATTGGAATCTATAAATTACGTTTAGCTTCACTCATTGAGGAGAGTGCGAAACAGGGAAATACTGCGGTATTTACAGTTCTGCCAAAACATTTACCCCTAGAAGATATTCGTCATTTTTCAGCAGAATTGACCCAACTGGGATATCAAGTTCGTTTGGAAGTGGAAGAGTTCTATTATCGTTTAAACGTGTATTGGATTTAAAACTTCGCTTTGATGTCTTGGTTTATATTGTATGGATAAAATAAAAGCCCGTAGACGGACTTTTATTTTTTAGGAGTTTCGAAAACCGATGAAAGGTTATATAGCTGAATACTTAATTTATTATCACACCTAAAACCATAGGAAATGAGGTTTTACAGATGTTTCCATGTGCTAGTGTTTTTAGAATTTAGCTATAGTTGAATATAGGAAGCCTTAGTATTGTAAGGACTCTTTAAATCTAGTGTCTGTTCAAGCTCATGATCAAAAATATCGGTGAGCATACTATCGAAGCGTAGAGCATTGTAATGAATCAACTGATCGGCTTCCTGAGGGTTGATGAATCCTGTTTCAAGTGCGTGTTGGATATGTGATTCAAAATCTAAGCCTTCAAATTGTCCTTTGGATTCCGCTTTTTTAAACTTTGTCCACAGATGATCAATCTTTAATGCTGCTTGGAACGCATTTTCCATACGCCCAAAGACATCATCTGGATCGGTATTGTAAAAAACATGCTGTTTCAGTTGTTCACGGAACGGGTTATTTTCCATGATGGCAAGTCCTAATTGCATTTTTAGCTGATCACTTGGTTGCTGGGCAACACGACCAAAAGGGAAACAGATGAACTTGACTACACAAGCAGCGGCTCGCATAGGAAAATTTGCGAATAGTCCATCAAATGCATCCTGAATTTGGACAAATGCTTTTTCTAAAGCCAGTTGTGCATGCTGTTGTTCCACCTCACTACGTTGTCCTTTTTCATAAAACTTCAAAATAGCGGTCGCGATAAATAAATAAGCATGAATGTCGGCTAAACGCCCTGAAAGCATTTCTTTGCGTTTAATATCGCCTGCAAGTAAGCCTAAACACAGGTCTGCGGTTAAAGCGAAGTTGGCACTGAAACGGTTAATCGTTTTGTAAAAAGGACGTGAGAAAGCATCTGTCTGTGCGGAAGCATCTGAAGGGCCACCGAATATGCCATAACTCAATGAACGTGCTGCGCGGTTAAAAGTATAAGCTAAATGTTTAAAAAGTAGCGTGTCGAAAGGCGCTAAAGCTACCTTTGTATCTTCTGCTTGGAGGAGTTGTAGCTCTTCATATAAATAAGGATGACAGCGCATTGAGCCTTGACCAAAGATCATTAAAGAACGGCTTAAAATATTGGCCCCTTCAACGGTAATTGAAATGGGGATGGCCTGATAATTCAGTGCTAAAAAATTGCGCGGACCCATTTGTACCGCCCGTCCACCAACGACGTCCATCCCATGATTGACAATTTTACGCATGGTTTCGGTGGCATAGTATTTGGCCATAGCTGTCATAACAGCAGGTTTTCCACCTTCATTTAAACCACAGGTCACCATATAGCGAAAAGCTTCTAACATATACGCACCGCTGGCAATATCACTGGTGGCTTCTTGCACGCCTTCAAAATGTCCTACAGAAATTTTAAATTGTTGGCGGACTTTGGCAAAAGCACCGACACTTAAATAGGCCATTTCAGCGGAAGCAGTGGAGAGCGCTGGCAAAGAAATCCCACGACCTACGGCTAAGCATTCCATCAGCATGCGCCAACCTTTACCTGCATTTTCCACCCCACCAATAATCCAATCGAGTGGAATAAAAATATCTTGTCCATCGACCGTGCCATTCATAAAGGGTGAACCAGGATTATGTCGTGCACCGACTTGGACACCGTCATGACTGGCAGGTAATAATGCGCAGGTGATGCCGTATTCAGTTTTGCTTGCATCGCCTAATAGTCCATCAGGGTCATAGAGTTTAAAAGCGAGACCAATCACAGTCGCAATAGGCGCCAGTGTAATCCAGCGTTTTGAAAAGTTCATACGTAAACCAAGCACTTCTTGGCCTTCAAACACACCATAGCAGACCATGCCTGTATCCGGTATTGCACCCGCGTCTGAACCAGCCTCAGGACTGGTTAAACCAAAGCAGGGGATTTCTTCGCCTTTGGCGAGTCCGGGTAAGTAGCGTTGTTTTTGTTCCTCAGTTCCATAATGTAAAAGCAATTCACCTGGGCCTAGAGAGTTGGGCACCATACAACTGACGGCAGTGGTCAGTGAACGTGAAGAAATTTTGCTCATGATGCGGCTTTGTGCAAAGGAGCTAAAGGCACGACCGCCGTATTCTTTGGGAATAATTAAACCTAAAAAGCCTTGTTCTTTGATGTATTGCCATGCTTCAACAGGAAGATCTTTTAAGTGATGATGAATTTCCCATTCATTGAGTAAACCACAAAGGTGTTCAACTTCATGATCTAAGAAGGATTGCTCTTCAGCAGACAGAGTAGGGTAGACATAACCATCAAATTTTTTCCAGTCAGGCGCGCCCATAAATAACTCTTTTTCCCACCAACTGGTGCCTGCATCCAATGCTTCACGTTCGGTACTGCTCATACTCGGCATTGCTTTGGCTAAAGCTTTATAGGCAGGTTGAGTGATTAAAGACTTTCGTAATGGATCAATAACCACAATCAGGCTGAGAATAATTAAGGGCAGACCTAGAAGTAATGACCACGGACTGATAAAAATAGCAGCGAAGAGGGATGCAAAAATAATGATTGCAGTTGCCATTAAGCGACTGAGTTCAAAATAAAAAATAGCCCAGAGGATACAGATTAAAAACAGAATGGCGAAAATGAAACCCATTGAAACCTCCCGTTGTTTACACCGTGAGGTGAGTCATACGTTTTATAGAATTCCACGGAAAATAAGGCAAAACGTAGACTAAAAAGGTGTAATAAAATGAATTTGATGTGATGTGTAGCATCACGATTATTTTAGACTTTGAATTAGATTAGGGTGTTTATTGAACAATGACTGTGTTAGAAATGTATGAATACGTAATTGAAAAATATAAAGAACGAAGATCGTAATAAAAAAAGCCCTCATATGAGTAATGCCAGTCAGTTAAGAAATTGACTGGCATTTTCTTGGATATTTTTGTGCTTTAATTTTCACTACTCGCGGACATTGCCTTTGCCTTTTTTCAGGTAATACAAATATTTTAGATTGTTCAAATAATTGCGCTAAATGTTTGGGTAGGTTTCCTGCTGATTCTAAAGGTGTGTGCCTTAAGATATTGATAATACTCATAGATGCAACATGGAAACTGATCCTTAAAGGACTCACCTTTGCATGTTCAGCGATAAACCTCATCTGTCTTCTTAAGATATTATATGCAATAAATACCCCCCACAATTCTTGATAGACCAAATCAGGTTGTTTGCTTCTTAAAATCCTTGCATCCTGTAAATCACTTTTAATTTCCCGATAACACATTTCTATTTCCCAACGCTGGATATAAAGCATTGCAAGGTCTTTGAATGGATAAACTTTAGAATCTGTTAATGATGTAATGTAACGTCTTATTTTTCCTGCATATTCAACTTCAATTAAACGTGCTTCCCAATAGTCACCCAATGACGGATTTATCTTTTTTGCTCTTGCTGAAACAGGCATTTTGATCTGAAAGTCATGGGCCGCATTATGATGAATCACTTCATAACGCAGGTTGTCCTTTGCTCGCATCAACCAATGACTCTCTTCTGCCTGAGATTGCCAGCTCACTAAAAAATCAGCAGAGAAGTAAGCACGATCAAATAGGGTAATACTGCGAACTGGTGCTTTTAATTGACTGGCTAAGGTTAATTCACCTTGATCCATACTGCCCATTTGGGCATCAATCATTTCATGGGTATTGGTATTCACCAGGCAAGTCGCTCTAACTTGTGGGTAAGGTGCAGCTGCTGTTTTGCCTTTGGATGAACCAAAGTGCTTAAAGTTTTCTTCTGTATGAGGCATAGACCAAACCACACCATCTACAGCACAAACGCATAGACCGTGAAAGTTGCTATATTGTTGTTGTGAGTCTTTAAACCATGCCTGACTTAATGTCGAAAATAAAGCACTCATGGGTTCTAAGCCTAAGCGTTGTCTTGCTTGTACGGATGCACTCGGTACACAGTATTCTGCCGTACCGAAAACAAGTTGCAATTGTTGAACCACATACCAAATCGGTTGATTTCGAAATAGAGCAAGTCCGATTACCAGCCAAACAACATGTTCAGCAGGCAGTTTTCTTTTTCGAATTGATGCTTTACCTGTTTGGTCTAAGCAATCTTCAATCCAGTTTAAATCAATCAATTCACTGAATTGTGAAAGTGAAGGTAAGGTTTGTTTTAATGTTAAATCTAGATTCTGAGATAAATTCATAAAAAAAGAGCGTATTTACATACGCTCTTTTTACAGCATTTTAACTTTTTTTGCTTAACTGACTGGCATTACTCATATGAGGGCTTTTAATTTTTGCGTTTTAACTGTTTAACACCACAGCAAATTAAGCTTCAATTGTTTGAACAGCAATCTTTTTCGCAGGATCTGCTTTGCGACGTACTGCTGGTACAGGTTCACCATAGTATTGGCGGTCAGCGAAGTAGCTTGAACGAACCATCGGCGCTGCCCAAATATTTCTAAAGCCCAGCTTTTGACCATGCGCAGTGTAGCGTTCAAATTCTTCTGGTGTAACGAAGCGGTCAATCGGCGCATGCTCTTTTGAAGGCTGTAAATACTGGCCAATTGTTACATAGTCAACGCCGTGTGCATGCAAATCATCTAAAAGTGAAATGACTTCTTCTTCAGTTTCACCAATACCGACCATCAAACCACATTTGGTTGGAACGTCAGGGCAATATTCTTTAAACATTTTCAGCAAATTTAAAGAGTGTTGGTAGTCTGAACCTGGACGCATCGCTTTGTATAAACGCGGCACAGTTTCAATGTTATGGTTAAACACATCAGGTGGACACTCAGTCATAATGCGAAGCGCAATGTCCATACGACCACGGAAGTCAGGTACCAAAATCTCAAGTAAAGTATTCGGGCTTAATGCACGTGCTTCTTTAATACAGTCAACAAAGTGCTGTGCGCCACCGTCAAGTAAGTCATCACGGTCTACAGAAGTGATCACGGCATATTTTAAACCTAAGTTTGAAATCGTTTCAGCCATGTGACGTGGTTCGTCTGCGTCAAGTGCATTTGGACGGCCATGTGCCACGTCGCAGAAAGGACAACGACGTGTACAAATGTCACCCATAATCATAAAGGTTGCAGTACCGCCACCAAAACATTCGGGGAGGTTTGGACATGCAGCTTCTTCACAAACGGTATGTAGTTTTTGTTCACGTAGGGTTGATTTAATGCGTTGCACTTCTTCGGGTGCTGCCATTTTCACGCGAATCCAATCCGGCTTGCGTGGCGTTTCAACCGTAGGAATAACTTTTACAGGTATACGCGCGACCTTTTCTGCGCCACGAAGTTTGATACCCTGCTCAGGTTTACGGTTTTCAGACATATTCAACTATTCCACTGTTTTTGACGGGGGAGATGCTAAAAATAGCAGTATTAGTATAGCGGAAATGCGAATTGATAGGGCGGAAATACTATTCATTTACTAAATGTGGTTATCACTTAATATATGTAAGCTAAATACAGCAAATTGCCTGCAATTACGTCATAATATGCCCAAGATAAGTAATAAGTTTTTGAAGAAGGAGCGTTGAATGCCACGTAAAAAAGAGGTCGTTGGTGGAACTTTCGTTAAGTACGATGCGGTCGTTCTAGGTTCAGGCCCTGCGGGTGAAGGCGCGGCAATGAAACTTGCCAAATCTGGAAAGCGTGTTGCGATTGTAGATGTACGTGAGCAGCTCGGTGGTAACTGTACCCACGTGGGGACCATTCCAAGTAAAGCTTTACGTCAAACGGTATCGAGTATTATCCGTTATCGCCGCGACCCAATGTTTAAAAAAATGGGCGACTGGCGTCAGTTTACAATGAAGCAAGTGCTTCAAAATGCACATAAAGTGATTCAACAACAGGTTGATACACACTCACGTTTTTATGACCGCAATAAAATTGATATTTACCATGGTCGTGCCTATGTTCAAGACCAAAATACGGTTTTAGTGTTTAGCCCTGAAGGCATCAAAGAAACGATCATGTGCAAACAAATCGTGATTGCAACGGGTAGCCGTCCATACCGTCCTGCGGCGCTTGATTTTAATCATCCGCGTGTATTCGATTCGGACAAAATTTTAGACCTTGATTATTCGATCCAAAAAATCATCATTTATGGTGCGGGTGTGATTGGCTGTGAATATGCGTCTATTTTCATTGGACTAGATCATAAAGTTGATCTGATTAATACACAGCATAAATTGCTGAGTTATCTAGACGATGAAATTTCTGATGCTTTGTCTTATCACTTACGTCAACAAGGGGTCTTGATTCGCCATAATGAGCAGATTGATCATCTTGAAACGTATGATGATCACGTGGTGCTACATTTACAAAGCGGTAAGAAAATTAAAGCAGATGCTATTTTGTGGTGTAACGGTCGTTCTGGAAATACGGATGGCTTAGGTCTAGAAAATGTTGGTATTACGCCAAACAGCCGTGGTCAGATTACAGTCAATGATCAATACCAAACCGAAGTGGAAAACATTTACGCTGCGGGTGATGTGATTGGTTGGCCTTCACTGGCTTCTGCTGCATATGACCAAGGTCGTTGCGCAGGTGCAAACATGAGCGGTGAAGTGGGTGTAGAACCTGTGGTTGATATTCCGACAGGCATTTATACCATTCCAGAAATTTCTTCGATTGGTAAAACTGAACAAGAGTTAACCGAAGAAAAAATTCCGTATGAAGTGGGGCAAGCTTCTTTCCGTCATTTGGCGCGTGCGCAAATTACAGGTGACACAGTGGGTGAGTTGAAAATTTTATTCCACCGTGAAACTTTGGAAGTGCTGGGTGTACATTGCTTCGGTAATAACGCTTCGGAAATTATTCATATTGGTCAAGCGGTGATGAATAGTCCAAACAATACCATCAATTATTTCGTAGAAACGACGTTTAACTATCCAACGATGGCTGAAGCGTATCGTGTAGCGACCTTAAATGGTATGAACCGTTTGTTCTAATTTTTATAGTATTTTCAGAGACCTGCAAGTTTAGACTTGCAGGTTTTTTATATCTAAAATTGCTATTTTTTATTGTAGGTTTGTCTCAATGTCTAAAACTTTTCACCAATTTGTGCGGTGGTAGGTGAGTGTGACAAGTAGGGGGGGGGGAGTAACTTTGCTTATGGGATACAAGTAGTTTTGTGGGTGCCATGTTTCTTAGCATAGAACATGGAAAGAATGATCCAGTGATACGGCGTAGCAGATATTTTTAGACATAAAAAAACCAACAAAGTTGGCTTTCTTGAATTAGGCTGCGACGTGAAATCAGTTACAGGATGAACTGATGTAAGAAGTAGGCAGAAATCATCATGCCTAACACAAAAAACATGCACGAATAAGCGTCAAGCTGATAACGCTTTTCTAATTGATGTTCAACATGCTGTATATTTTCTTCTTGCATAATTTTCATGGAAGTTTTTATTCCGATTTAATTATCGTTAAAATCCTATTGCATTTTTGTATTTTTAACATAAAAAAATGCTTAAATAAAGTACTAATTAAAAATAATCAGATCTCCACTATACATAATCACTTAAATATTCAAGTTTATGCTGAGTTAACCCAGAAGCTAGCAGATACCAATAACTAACTATCTGAAAGTCATAGAACTTAGGATTTTATAATTCATCGTTAAAATAAGATAATTGAATTTAAAACTGTGGATAAATGTGCTTTTAAATGAATTTAAAATAGCAAGAGATAATAAAATATGTGGATAAGTTTTATACAAATGAATTCAAATTAAAATAAAACGTATTGATATAAATAAAGAAGCCAACGTAACCTATACATCGAGCTTGCATAGTTTACGTTGGCTTATTTTTATAAATTATTGATTTAATGCATAAATATTGGCTTGAATCCAAATATTGCCGCGAATGTATTGTCCAATATTAAAGTTGGTATACTCTGGATTTTTAGTGGCAATACGAATCAGTGTTGCAGGTTGGTTGTCTTCATGAATCAAGGCAACATCAAGCAGAGTGTAGTCTTGTTCCATAAATTGCATGCTGGTTTTGCCCACAATATTCCCTTGAAACCATGCTTCATCTTCCTGACCGATCTTTTCGCCATACAAATAAGCGACCATTTTTGAAAAATCGACAGTCACAGGTTCTTTGTCATCATCCGACTTTGGTTCCCATGCATCAATCTGTTCTTGCAGGTTTGCAGGAGCAATGCCATTGTTTGCTGCCAAAATATCGTTCAAGGCACGATGATGTTTAATCGATGCAGGATCATCAACCACCAGTTGCTCGTGATCTGCGACTGCTTCTAGTTCATATGCCCATGCATTGAGATGTGCGATATAGGTTTGGTCTTTTTGGTATTGAGCATGATTGACGCTATATAAGCTGTCATAAGCATAGACGATACTGTTATTGCCTAAGTTTAAGCGTAAAACGGCTTGTGTGTTGGATTGACCGCGAATGATGCGTTCAACCACAGCAGACACTTTATAGGGGCTATTAAAACTTGGAAATGCAGTTTTAACAGCCTTGGGTTTATTGTCTTCAACCGCGATGACTTGAGTCAGTTGAACAGCCGCTTGACTTGGACCTTGAATGAGCCAACAACCCGCATCCATATCTTGTTCAGTCTGGCATAAACCCATCGGCATGATTGGTGCATTTAAAGCTAAACCTAACCATTTAGGGACATCTTGTGCAGGGTTATCGGTGAGTAAATTCCAATGCTCGACGTGGCTACCAAAGTTTTGGTCATCAATGGTGATTATTTCTGGACTATTTTGATTGTTCATATGCACGATTGAATGAGGTTATATATCCCTATTAAATCGAGGGTTATTTCTATATTTCAAGTCCTATATTTTATTTTTACTGGAAAATCATCAAAAAAGACTAAAGCCTTACTTTATTTGATAGACAAAATAGTAAAAGCATTTCCTTGTGATACTTATAAAGTATGACACAAGCTTTGTATTAGGGATTTTGAGCGGTTTTATCTATTATGCTCAAGCACTGAGTTTGTTAGACTAAGGTAGTTTCTTTTGTTTATGGATGTGCAGTGCTGCCATTTAAACTCTGGGTCGATGCAGATGCATTGCCTAAAATTTTACGTGAAGTGATTTTACGTGCTTCTGATCGTTATCAGCTTGAAGTGACCTTTGTGGCCAATCAAAATGTCGGGATTACGCCTTCCGTTCGCATTAATTCAATTCAAGTGATGAGTGGGGCGGATGCCGCGGATAAAGAAATCATCGAACGCATGAAAGAGAATGATATTGTGATGACACAAGACATTCCGCTGGCGGCGCAGGTGATTGAAAAGGGTGGAATCGCAATTCATCCACGTGGTGAAATCTATACTACAGCCAATGTCAAAGCGCGCCTACATTTACGTGATTTTATGGATTCATTACGTGGAGCAGGAGTAAACACGGGTGGCCCACCGCCTATTTCTGAACGTGATAAACGAGAATTTTCTAGTTCTTTAGACCAAACCATTCAAAAGCAAAAACGCAAAACCGCCATTTAGCATCGAGCTGATTATGTCTTCTAAAGCCAATCTGATGGCAACCTATGGATTATTGGTTTTTATTTGGTCCACAACGCCTTTAGCGATTGTGTGGAGTGTGACCGATTTACATATGCTGTGGGCGTTGGTATTACGTTTTTTCATCGCGCTGCCTTTGGCGATTTGTTTGTTATTGATTTTAAAGCGACAGTTCCCCACTGATAAAGTCGCTTGGCATAGTTATTTGGCTGGTTCTTTTAGCTTGATTGGCTCGCAGTTTTTTACCTATGTGGCCACCAACTATATTAGTTCAGGCATGATTGCATTGATGTTTGGCTTAGCACCGATTATGGCAGGGCTGATCGGACGTTTTTACTTTAAGAGCTATTTGAGTGCGATGCAGTGGCTTGGGATGTGTATTGCACTGCTGGGACTTGCGATAATTTGCCTTGCAGGTACAGCACAGCATGTCCATCCGTTTGGGATTGGACTGATGTTACTGAGTGTATTTTCTTATGCAGCCTCTATTTTCTGGGTGAAAAAAGTCAATGCGAATATTGAACCCGTTGCACAAGCGACAGGTTCAATTTTGGTGTCGACATTGGCGGCTATATGTATTGTGCCGTTTATTTGGCAGCATGCACCGCAGCAAATGCCCGATTTGAAAACTTGCTTGGCGCTGCTATATACGGTCGTCATGGCATCATTGATTGCGATGTTCTGTTATTTTAAATTGGTGCAGAAAATTCAACCTACGACTTTATCGCTGACTACCGTCATGACACCGATGATTGCTTTATTTATAGGTGCTGTGCTGAATCAAGAAAAACTCTCGATGATGGTGATTTTGGGTGCAGTGGTTTTATTGTCAGGTTTGTTCGTTTACTTTTATAAAGATCTTCAGGCAAGTCGGAAACTTGCCCAAAAGTTAAAAAGCCAAAACTAGTCCAAGGTTCTGGCTTTAATGATCTTCGACCGTCAAAGAAATACAGTCGGCCAATTTGACACGATCTTGCGGGTGCAAGGTAATAAAGTATGCTCCCGTACGGCACTTGCCATTTTCCTCTTCATTGCTGTACACCACTTGTGCAATCGCGGCAATATGGAAGAAGTTTTCAGGGTGGCTCAAGGTTAAGTGGATATAGGTACCATCTTGAATTTGTTTTTCGCTATAGAAACTCAAACCACTTTCAGAAAAATTCACATGTTCAGGCGTAGGTAACATGGTTTGTACAATTGTGTCGTACAAAGACCCCGTGATCAGGTTTAATTTCTGGTTAAATAGGGATAAGATTCGAGCAATTTGTTGATCTTTTTCAGATAATTGTTCTAATTCGTAGTTTAGTGCATGATCAAATTGATCTAATTCTGCGAGTAGTAGAAAATAGCGCGGTAAAACAAAATTAGGATCGTAAGGGTCATTCAGGGCAACATCATCAGAAATGATCTGATAGTTAATTCTCAAGGCTGCATCGATTCGTGACATCACACGACGTTCTGGTTGAACGTTTTGATGCTGTAAATTTTCCATAATTATGACCTCGGACTAGATGGTATGTTTAAACCAATCTCGCTGTATATAGGGTTGAGATATACTCGCGCACGGCGTAGCAACCACTTTATTTCTTTTATTGCACTGGTTTCGATGATCGGTCTAACACTGGGTGTGGCTGTACTTATTACAGTCTTATCTGTAATGAATGGTTTCGACCGAGAGTTGAAAACACGTGTACTTGGAATGATACCTCAAGCCACTGTTTCTTCAACACAAATTTTAACAGATTGGCCTGAACTTGCAAAAAAAATTGAGACAAAGGAACACGTCACAGGCGTAGCACCGTTTACTCAATTGCAGGGGATGCTTACGGCACAAGGCCAAGTGGCTGGAATTATGGTCACGGGGATCGAACCTCAATATGAAAAAAAGGTTTCGATTATCCAAGACCACATGGTTGAAGGTGGTATTGATAACTTAAAAAAAGGTGAGTTTGGTATTGTTTTAGGCAAACAAATGACCGATGCCTTAGGTTTAGGTTTAAATGATAGTGTGACTTTGGTTTTACCGGAGGCAACACCATCACCAGCGGGTGTGGTACCGCGTTTTAAACGTTTCAAAATTGTGGGCATTTTCAGCATTGGTGCTGAGGTCGATTCGATGATGGGCTACATTGCCTTGAATGATGCATCAACGTTGTTACGCTTACCTGATGGCGCGCAAGGCATTCGCTTGAAATTGGATGATATTTTTGCAGCACCTAAAGTGGCTGATGAAATTGTCATGGATCTGCCAAGCGGTTTTTATGCTTCGAATTGGACCTATACGCACGGAAATTTGTTTAGTGCGATCCAAATGGAAAAGGCCATGGTGAGCTTATTACTCTTCCTAATTGTCTTGGTGGCTGCATTTAATATTGTGTCGTCCTTGGTAATGGTCGTGACCGATAAAAAATCGGATATTGCCATATTACGTACTCTTGGTGCATCACCTGCGACCATTACTCGTATTTTTATGGTTCAAGGCACGATTATTGGTGTAATTGGTACGGTATCGGGCGCGATTCTCGGCATTGTTTTCGCGTCTGGAATTAGTGGTTTTGTGGGTTGGCTAAACAACGTGATGGGACTGCATCTGTTTGATGCCTACTTTATCAATTACTTACCATCGTATTTAAGATGGCAAGATGTATTAACCATTGTGTCACTGTCTTTAGTTTTAAGTTTCCTTGCAACAATTTATCCTGCAATGCGTGCTGCAAAAATCCAACCCGCGGAGGCATTACGTTATGAGTAAAATTGTTTTAGAAGCACAAAATATTGAAAAACATTTTACCGATGGTAAGTCGACCGTTGAGGTGATTAAAGGCCTCTCTCTACAAGTCAAAGCTGGTGAATTCGTTTCGATTGTGGGGTCGAGTGGTTCGGGAAAAAGTACTTTGTTGCATGTCTTGGGCGGTTTAGACCGTCCGAGTTCTGGGCAGGTTTTTTTGCAGGGTAGTCGTTTTGACAGTTTAAATGAAGCTGAACGTGGTTATTTACGTAATCAACACTTAGGTTTTGTTTACCAGTTCCATCATCTGTTGCCTGAGTTTACCGCTTTGGAAAATGTGGCAATGCCACTGATGTTACGTCAAGGTACTAACTTTAAAGATGTACAAAAGCAAGCCGAATATTTACTCGAACGTGTCGGATTGACGCATCGTTTAACCCATAAACCGGGTGAGCTCTCGGGTGGGGAACGTCAACGTGTTGCATTAGCGCGTGCATTGGTGGCCAAGCCAGCATTAATGATGGCGGATGAACCGACAGGCAACTTAGATCGGAAAACAGCAAGCAAAATTTTTGAGCTGCTGATGGATTTACGTCAAGAGTTCAATATGGCGATGTTGATCGTGACACATGATGAACAACTGGCTCAGTCCGCCGATTCTATTTTGCATATGCAAGATGGTCTTTGGGTCAATGACTAGGCTGAGAGCCGATAAAAATATGAGATAAAGCCACTATCTATTGAAGCCCACTTCGGTGGGCTTTATTATGGCGCCAATAAAAAAAATAACTGAATAAAAGAATGAAGTTTTTATATGCTGCTGCTTGGATTGTAGGAATTGCATTGATGGGGCAGAACGTCCCCATTCTAAATCACCTTTTTTATCCAGCGCTGATTTTGGTCAGCGTACTTTTGCCGTTACAGTTTTTTCTCTTTAAGCACAAACACGCCCTTATTTTGCAGTTTATATGCGGACTGATTTATTCCATGTTTTTTTTAACTGCGGGATATCATTATGCACAATCGGCTTTGCAGCAGCGTCTAGCTTATAAAGAAACAAAAGTTGAAGATGCTGAAATTATTGTTTATATCGCAAAAATTAACCAACTGGGTGCTGAGACCATTCAGCAAGAAATACAGGTCTTGAACCGACATGTGCAACCAGTGCAGTGGTTGAGTTTTCAAAAAAGGATCTCGGATGAGCAAGAGGTCTTGGAACTTGGGAAATACTACCGACTGACAGGGGAAATACGTCCTGCACATAGTTATTCGGTGCAAGGTGTATTCGATGTTGAGCAGTGGTATCTGCAACGTAATCTTATGTCGGGTTTTAAACTCAAGCACATACAACCCTTGTCTGAATCAGAAATTTCTGCATTAGGCTATACTAATTATTTAAGAAAACAGCAGGGCATACTCAATAAAATTCAACTGGGTATAGAACAACAGCGATTAAATATTCGTTATTTTATTTATAACCAGCCTTTAAGTCATAAGGGTCTAATTCTAGCGCTCCTGACTGGGGATGAAAGTTTCTTAGATAAGGAGACGACAGCACTTTTTCAACGCTTTGGCATTAGCCATTTATTAGCGATTTCTGGGCCACATGTGCTGATCTTTGCCGTGATGCTGTGTTGGCTTTTACAAAAGGTGCTAAATCGTTATTGGCCACAGATTTTTCTAAAAATCCCACGACCTTATGCATTGTTATTGCCATTTTGTTGCTGCGTATTGCTGTATTGTGCCTTTGTCGGTTTTGAGATTCCTGCACTTCGTACTTTACTCAGTTGTTTCTGTTTAAGTGTGTTGATTTGGCTCAGGCAGAAAATTTCAGCTTTGACGTTACTCTTATTGAGTGCATCCCTCCTTTTACTGTTTGATCCTTTTTCAATTCTATCAGCTGCCTTTTGGTTGTCCTATGGTGCGTGCTTTGTGCTTTTACGCATTTATCAAACCACGATTCGGCTCGATTTGACTCGCCCGCAGTCTTGGCAGAAAAAACTCGTTTTTAGCCTAAAACTTTTGGTTGAGTCGCAGTGGAAAATATTTGTGGCTTTGATGCCTTTGGTGATTATTTTCTTCAAGCAAGTCTCATGGGTGAGCCCAATCAGTAACCTTGTCGCTATTCCACTGATCAGTTTACTGGTTGTACCACTGGAGGTTTTGGCAGCATTTACTTTTTATCTTTTTGAACCGCTGAGCAGCCTTTTGTTTCAGTTGGCAGATTGGGTGCTGGTATTTTTATTGGGCATACTCAATGTGCTGGATGTGCTACTACCGATTAAGTTGTACCCGATTGCTCTCAATACTTGGCAAGTCATTTTACTGATTGTGCTCTTAATCATTGTTTTTATGCCCAAACCGAGTCTACCAAAATCATGGCTCGTGCTAGGTTTGATTCCTTTGTTGGGGTTCAGTAGCCAAAGCAGTCCTTTTGAGTTGATCGTCTTGGATGTCGGTCAGGGACAAGCGGTGTATATGCAACATGGGCAACAGCATGCCATGATTGATGTTGGTGGCTCCTATGATGAATCGAAGTTTAGCGTTGCTAAGCAGATTATTCAGCCATTTTTATCGAAGCAAGGCGTGAGCCAATTAGATCAGCTGATACTTACACATTTGGATCAAGATCATAGTGGAAGCTATGCCACATTAAAAAATGAGTTGTCGATCAATCAAGTTTACTCTAATCAGCAATTGGATGTGGCAACTACGTCAAACTTTAACTATTGTCAACAAGGTCAGATCTGGCACTGGTCAGAACAAGTGGAAATCAAAATTTTGTCACCGAAAGCCAATCAATTGGCACAAGTGCCATATCAGCAAAATGAGCTATCTTGTGTGGTCTATATACAGGTGAAGGATGTACAGCCTTATCAGTATTTTCTGATTATGGGGGATGCAGGCTGGCAAACCGAGTTTCAATTATTACAGGATTATCCAGACTTAAAAGTTGATGTATTGGTCTTGGGCCATCATGGCAGTCGACATAGTTCAGCCTATGCATTTTTAAAACATTATCAACCGAAATTAGCAATTGCCTCAGCAGGGTTCAATAACCGCTATGGGCATCCAAGTACAGTAACGCAAGCCCGTTTGAAAGCTTTAAACATCCCACTCTTAACAACAGCAGAGCAAGGCAGTATCGGTTTTATTGCGCAGTCTACAGGGTTTATTGAGCTGACGGCACAACGTCAGACTCGACAGTGGTTGCAGTCGACTGAATCTGTTGTTCCATACGCAGTTGCTCTAAACGTGTCACAGCCTCATTAAAGGGAAGGTTATACAGTGTTCGAAGCTCAGGATTGGCTTTAAAGCGCTTATAGGTCCAATGATAATGCTCTGGGTGACGACGAATTAGGTCCTCAATGGCTTGGTGAATGACGAAGGTGCCATCATTGGCTGTACCCTGATAAATACTTTCACTGATTTCTTCAATGTACATATCAAAGCCATCGTCATTACGAATAGCATAGAGCAGTAAAGCCTTGGCTTTGGTTTTTTGAATCAGTTTGGCGCTCAGGTTGCTTGAAGCTAAAGGAAAGCCAAAATAAGGAATCATTTCACCGCCTTGTTTTGGGGTATGATCGGGCAGAATTACGGTTGTTCCCCCTTGTTTGAGCGCCTTAAAAATTTGGCGTACCCCAGATTCATCGGTAGGGACAAGATGAGCACCTTCACGGCTGCGTGCCTCACGAACAAATAAGTCAGCGCCAGGATCCTTAACTGGCTTGTACATAATGGTCATTTCAGTAAATTGGGCGACATAACTATTCATAATTTCCCAAGTCCCAAAATGAGGTACGATTAAGACTAAACCTTTTTGAGCAGCAAGCGCCTCATGTAGCAAATGTTCGCCATGTACTTTTTGGATGCGTTCAATATTTTTCTGATTGCTTGAACCCCAAATACTAAAAAACTCAAAATAGGTGGTCAGTTCATTACGTACTGCTTGTTTCGCAATCACTTCGCGTCGCTCATCACTCAGCTCAGGCAGTGCAATTTTTAAGTTGAGTCTGAGAGCATCATTGTTTTTACTGATTTTTAAAAGATTGACTAAGCCTGCTAAACCCTTAGCAAAAAAACGTGCAAATTTAATAGGTTGTTTGCTTACAAAACGCAGTAAAAGATAAGTCGAGTTTTGCTCTTGTACTTTAGTCATTCTTTAGAGTCAATGGTAAATGTGGATAAAAACATAAAATATTATAGGCTAAAATAAACTGTTTCGACAGTTTTCTACAAATCAGTGTATATAATGAGGGCAATTTTATTCAAGTTTGGATTGTTATATGTCCGATTGGCCACCAAAACCAGAAAATGAAACGCCGAAACAACAGCCTGTACATGAACAACCGACAGGAAACGAATGGAAAATTTTAGAGAAAGCAGTTTTAGCTTCCGTTGAGGAACAACGTCGTGCACGTCGTTGGGGCATCTTTTTCAAATGTCTAACTTTTGCCTACCTTTTGTTTATTCTATTTGCCATGACCAAGAGCTGTTCGACCAGTGGTACGGATACAACTGCATCTAAACATATAGCTGTAGTTGATATTGTGGGTACCATTGCCGCTGATGAGCAAAGCGTAAACAGTGATGACACGATTAAATCATTAAAGAAAGCTTTTGAAAATAAACAAAGCCAAGCGGTAGTGCTTAATATTAACTCACCGGGCGGTTCTCCGGTTCAGTCGGATGAAATCTGGCAAGAAATTCAATATTTGAAAAAAGCGCATAGCGATAAAAAATTGTATGCGGTGATTGGTGATACAGGTGCATCAGGTGCTTACTATATCGCATCTGCTGCGGACGAAATCTTGGTGAATCCTTCGAGTTTAGTGGGTTCAATCGGTGTGATTATGCCGAACTATGGCGTGAATGGCCTCATGCAAAAACTGGGTGTTGAAGACCGCACTATGACCTCTGGTCAAAACAAAGCTTTATTGTCAATGACACAACCCGTTAACCCAGCGCAGCGTGCACATGTTCAAGGTGTACTTGATAATGTACACGAGCATTTTATTAATGCTGTGAAACAAGGTCGTGGTAAGAAGTTAAAGTCGAACGATCCTGCACTCTTCTCAGGTCTTTTCTGGACAGGGGATCAGGCGGTCAAACTGGGTATTGCTGATCGTATTGGTAATTTACATACTTTAAAACGTGAACTAAATACCGATAAAGCGATGGATTATACGGTGGTACATAGCCCACTAGATGCTGTATTAGGCCGTTTAGGTGCATCTATGGGAGCTGGTTTTGCATCTTCAATTTCAAATCAAATGCAATCTGAACAGACCACGAAACTCCAATGAAGCCTTTAATTCATTTTGCGCACGCCAATGGCGTGCCTTCTAAGGTCTATCAGAAATTATTTGATTTATTGTTAGATCAGTATGATGTGATCTATGTCCCTTTATTAGGGCCAGATAAAAACTACCCGATTGATAACCATTGGAAAAGCTTAACTCAGCAAGTGATTGACAGTATTGTTCGTCAGGCACAGGGTCGTAAAGTGATTGGTTTGGGACATTCATTAGGATCAGTGCTGACGTTTCAGGCGGCATTACAGCGTCCTGAGCTATTTCAACAAGTCATCATGATGGACCCGCCTTTGATCATGGGCAAAGCCTCGTTTGCATTACACTTTGCGAAAATGTTGAAGTTAAAAATGGTCGATACTATGTCTCCAGCAGCGCTATCTTTAAGGCGTCGTGACCATTGGGAAAGCCGTGAACAAGCGGCTGAACTTTTACGTCCGAAAGGCTTTTATAAAGACTTTGATCCAGACTGTTTTCAAGCTTATATTGACTATGCTTTAACGGAAGATCGCGTCCGTGGCGGTGTTGAACTTACGATTGCAAAAATGGATGAAGTTCATATCTTCAGGACCAATCCTTCTTTATGGTGGCTACCTCAGGGTAAACCACAAGTGCCGATGCATTTGCTGATTGCTAAAAAAGGTCCTTTTGTTGGTCCAGGGTTTCCACAAATAGTGAAAAAGAAATTTGGCATTCCTTATCAAATCGTTGAGGGAAGCCATATGTTTCCTTTAGAGGGACCAGAAGAAACGGTTGCTTTGATTAAGATGCTGATTCAAGAAAATGTTTAATAGTACTTTTTAGCAACCATAAAAAAACGCCTCCTTGGAGGCGTTTTTTTATTTTAAAATTTGCAAAACTGAATCGGCTCGTGCATCAGTGTATTGCGGTAGAGAACACCTTGGTCTGTATGCTGAATCGTTTGTGTACAAATCCACTCTACCACTTGCGGGTAGATGATATGCTCAAGCGTATGGACACGTTGGGCCAAACTATTCACACCATCATGTGAACCAACTTTCAGTACACCTTGTGCCAAAGCTTGACCTGCATCGAGTTCAGCCGTCACATAGTGCACGGTACAGCCATGCAGTTGATCGCCAGTATTTAGTACGCGCTGATGGGTATGCATACCTTTGTAATGCGGTAGAAGAGAAGGGTGAATGTTGATCATTTTCCCTTCCCAAGCACTGACAAATTTCTCACTTAAAATACGCATAAAGCCAGCAAGAACCACCAAGTCCACATCCCAATCGAGTAACTGTTGATGCATGACATCATCAAAAGCTTCACGATGAGGATACTGTTTGTGTTCAATGACCGCTGTCGCAATACCTGCATTTTCAGCACGCTGTAGCGCATAGGCTTCAGGTTTGTTGGAAATCACACCCACAATTTGCCCTGACAGATTGGCATCAATCAAGGCTTGAAGGTTTGATCCACTTCCTGAAACCAGAACAGCAATTTTAATCATACGAATTAAGCGAATATCACACGGATTTTTTCGTCTGCGCCTTCAACTGACTCAGCATTGTCTGCGATATGCCCCATAGTGAAAGCTTTTTCACCAAGGCTATTGAGTCGTTCAACTGTTTTATCCGCATCAGCAGCATCGACAACTAAGACCATGCCTACGCCACAGTTGAATGTGCGATACATTTCGAACTGTTCAACACCACCTTCACGTTGAAGAAGTTTAAACAATTCTGGCCATTCCCAAGATGCTTCATTCACAACAGCTTGAGCACCATTCGGCAATACGCGTGGTAAGTTACCTGGTAACCCACCACCAGTAATGTGTGCCATTGCGTGTACATCAACTTCTTTTAAAAGTTGAAGAATAGGCTTCACGTAAATACGTGTTGGTTCCATTGCAACATCGGCAAGTGGACGATCATCAACGATTTGAGTCAAGTCAACGTTTTTCACGTCTAAAATTTTACGAAGTAGAGAGTAACCGTTTGAGTGAGCACCACTTGATGCAACACCAATTAAAACGTCACCCGCCTTGACTTTAGAGCCATCAATAATTTTGCTTTGCTCAACTACGCCTACACAGAAACCTGCCAAGTCGTAATCTTCGCCTTCATACATGCCAGGCATTTCGGCAGTTTCACCACCAACCAATGCACAACCAGCAAGTTCACAGCCTGTACCAATACCCGTAACTACGTTTGCAGCTACATCTACATTAAGATGGCCAGTTGCATAGTAGTCAAGGAAGAATAATGGCTCAGCGCCACATACAAGAAGATCGTTTACACACATTGCAACCAAGTCTTGACCAATCGTGTCATGACGGTTCAAATTCAATGCTAAACGTAATTTTGTACCAACACCGTCTGTGCCAGATACGAGAACAGGTTCTTCATAACCTTTAGGGATTTTACAAAGTGCACCGAAGCCACCTAATCCGCCCATTACTTCAGGACGAGTAGTACGCTTCGCGACAGATTTGATACGATCGACTAACGCGTCGCCCGCTTCAATGTCGACACCTGCATCTTTGTAGCTTAAACCAGTGTTTGGGGTAGAAGTTGAGTTGCTCATAATGAAGTCTCCGCATTCGCGGGGCGATTATACCTGAATATACGAAACACATATGTTATTTCTGCGCTAAAATGTTATCTTTACTAAAATATTTTTCTCAATAACGATTAAATCTGACAAAGGCGAGATTGCATGCAAGATCGTACACTTAAACGTATTTTTATTTTGGCAGGAATCGCGCTCATACTCTGGGTGTTGTATCTACTCAAGCCTGTTGTTTTACCTTTTATTGGTGCATTTTTAGTCGCTTATCTGTTTAGTCCACTGGTTGATAAACTGCATAAAATTGGCTTACCACGTTGGTTATCTATTAGTGCTGTTTTTATCGGTATTGGCGTTGTCATTACATTGGCATTTTGGTATTTGGTTCCACTGGTGTGGGAACAGCTGATGTATGCGAAGAACAGCATTCCTTCAGGTATACATTGGGCGAATTATAAATTCCTGCCTTGGTTATCTGACAGTTTTAATTTGGTCCCAATGGAATTAGATGTTGATCAGATTTCAGCTGCGATTATGGAATATGTACAGACCAACTATAGTGCAGACAGTATTCAGGCTATGATTGCCAAATTGGCTCAGTCTGGACTGAACTTCATTCAGATTGGTGGTACTGTTGTGCTGATCCCAATTATTGCATTCTATTTCTTATTGGATTGGGATCGCATGCTGGACAGTTTTCGTCGTCTTATTCCGCGGCGATATGAAGAACAGACCTTAGTCATTGTTAAAGAATGCCATAGTGTACTTGGTGCTTTTGTCAAAGGTCAGTTCTTGGTCATGGTACTCTTGGGCGTGGTCTATGCAATGGGCTTACAGCTAATTGGACTTGAAGTAGGTTTGATTATTGGGATGGTGGCTGGGCTGTGCAGTATCATTCCTTACTTAGGTTTTGCTGTCGGGATTATTGCCGCAGTGATTGCAAGTTTATTCCAGTTTGGTATTGATTGGATGCAATTACTCTTGGTTGGTGTAGTCTTTATGATTGGTCAGGCAGTGGAAGGCTATATCCTACAACCTTTCTTGTTGGGCGATAAAATTGGCTTGTCTCCAGTTGCTGTGGTATTTGCAGTGCTGGCTGGTGCGCAATTGGGCGGTATTTTAGGGATGTTGATTGCGTTGCCTGTGGCTGCTGTGATTGTGGTGTTATTAAGACATGCACGTGAGTTTTATGAAAATAGCCCAATGTACAGCACACCTACTTTTGTTGTGCAAGATTCATCCGCGGGCTCAATTACGATTGAAACTGATCAGGTCGATGTCGATATTGAACTAAAAAATCAAGCGGTAAAAGCTCAGCAAGCATCTGAAAATTCAAGTAAGATTGATCAGATAGACCATAAAGAACTTTAGGATACTCAAACCAGCATGCGTCAATTGCAACTAGATATTGAACCCCAACTCGATGCTCGAATCAGTGATTTTTCTGGGCCGGGATGGGGGCCTGTTATCGATGCGATTCGTCAATTACATGCAGGTTTAATGAATCGTTTTTATGTGTATGGTGGTGCGGGTTCTGGAAAAAGCCATTTACTTTCAGCAATTTGTGATTCTTATTTGGATGTGGGGAAAACAGCGATTCAAGTTTCTCTACTTGAGTTGCTGGATGCGCCAACAGAAGCAATCACCTCTTTAGAGCGTTTTGACCTTGTCGCTTTAGATGACATCGAAGCCATAAGCGGTGTGCCGCATTGGCAGAAAGCGGTTTTTCACCTGATCAACTACAACAATGAAGAAGGTGGCCAGTTGGTGTTCTCTTCTCGTGTTGCACCGATTGAATTAAAACTTGAACTACCCGATTTACAATCTCGCCTGACGCAGGCTGTAAGTGTGAAAGTACCAAACGGAAGTTTGTATGCCGATCGTTCTACATTGGTGATGTCGGTTTTATCGCGTCGTGGGATTCATATCGATCAACAGATTATTGATTATTTGCTCGCGCATGGGCCACATCAAACCTCGGTGTTATTGCAAAGTTTAGAACAACTGATTCAACTGTTAAAAGGTGAGAAAACCAAACTGAGTAATGCAAACCTCAGACAAATTTATGCGCTAATTGACGAATATCGGTAAATCATAATATTACTTGAGAAATTGTCCGAGCTGTGACAGAGTACGAAAAATTGTTAGATATTGCAGGGATTTTGCAATCTAAGAATAAAAAGAAAAGATAAAATAAAAGCAAGGAGATCGTTATGCTCAAGAAGAGCATAGGTGTAGCTACGCTATTGGTGGCGAGTCATGCCTATTCGGACAATATTAAGGTGACCATCACTGACGATATTGTCAAAAATGACACGGAATGTTCACTTCGCGAAGCTATCGACTATATTAATCAAGGCATGCCTGAAGCAGGTTATTATGGCTGTGGGGGAAAAGATGCGATTTCCACCGTCATGCTTGAGAAAAATAAAACCTATTTGCTAAATACCCATCTTGCAATCAAAAAAGATTTAACACTCAGAACAAGTTATGACAGTTCTGTGGAGGAAGAAACTGTTCAGGGTTTAAGTAATGCCATCTTAAAAATGAATGGTTCTGACAACTTATTAAGGGTTGATAATGCTGAGAATGCTTTAATTCGTGTGTTAGTAAAAGAGGTTACTCTACAGGGCTGTGCGAAAGACTGCGGTGTGAATCAAGGTGGTTTAATTTATAACAATGAATATTTAGGTCTTGAGTACGTCAAATTAACAGGTGGTTTTGCAGGGCAAGGGGGGGCGATTTACAATGTCGCAACCTTGCTTGAAGATGGTACCAGTCGTAGTCTAGTCGAAATTCGCGCTACTCTGGTTGAACAAAACCAAGCGGTACAAGGTGCTATTTTGTATGGGGAGGCGCCTTCTTTTCGGATTTATAATTCAGTTTTCAAAGAAAATAAAACAACAGATGCAAGCAGTGCCAATATTTACTCTGTCAATAATGCAGCTGTTAAAGAAGATACAACCTTATCCAGTTTAGCATCACGTCTGGTCAGTAGTACCTTTGTGAAAAATACAGGTTATGTCGTCAATGTACGAGATGGCATGGCTTTGAATAACTTAACGGTGGTGGGAAACAGTAAAGGGATTTATTTCAATCCATCTACAAACTTAGCTTATCTGGCCAACAGTATCGTTTTAGGGAATGCTGAAAATACCATCACACAAAACTGTGCTGGAGATTTAAGTAAAGCAGTTCTTCAGAACAACTTAGTCACACAAAGTGACTGTGGCAGTGGTGCGAGCTATTATCCGAATGAGTTTTGGTCTGGCGCTTTGATTGCAGGCAGTGATGTGGTGGGTGAGTGTAAAACCATGTCTGCAGATGCTGACAGTTTATTGTGTCCTTATATTGTTCCCAACCAAAAATTTTTAGGCTATATCCGTCCACGCATTTTAATGAGTCAGACGCATTGGTTAGATTCCCCAATTGTGAACAAGGGTAAAGTGGTTGTAAACACAACGGATTCTTTAATTGGCTGTGAAAATTCAGATCAACGTGGTGTGAATCGAAATACGAATAATACCTTTTGTGACCGTGGAGCAATCGAAATTGAGGTCCCAACGACCATTAGCCTAATTGGTGAAGACCTGATTGCGGGGCAAGTAGCTAAACTTTCTGTTGCAGATCTGCTTGGAGATAGTGATCTACTGTCCAAAACCGAATGTGCAAGCTTGTTCAAATCGGCTAAAGCGCCAAATGGTGAAGAATGGCAACCCGGTTGTATGCGGGTGCAGCAGACGCAAACGGTATCGAAAGGTAAAGTGGTGATTAATGAGCTAGGAAATATTACTTACACGCCAAATGGAGCATGGCATGGTGCTGATATTTTCAGGTTACAGTTGGTCACAACCACAACACGCTTTGATGAGCATGTTCCGTTCATTGAAGTGAATGTACAAATTGTACAGGAACCGCAAAATCATATGGAAAGTGACAAAATTAAAACCTCTGGGGGAAGCACAGGTATTCTGAGCTTACTGGGGTTATTTGCTTTAATTTTGATGCGTCGAAAATAAAAAGAAAAGGGCGAACATGAAACACTTTAAAAAAGGACTATTGGGTGTCATGGTTGTAGCTGCTATGACATTAATGGCTGCAGAAGATAGAACAATTCTTGTCAACACATTTGATGATGAAGATAATGTGAACATGAATCAATGTTCACTCCGTGAGGCAATCAAAACAGCCAGCTTAAACAAGGCTTATGGGGGCTGTAGTGCTGGGAATACGGGTTCAGGTCAAACCGATTATATTCAGTTAGAAGCTGGGACGTATAAACTGAGTAAGGAAATTGTTCCCGAGTCTAAAGTGGTGGTTTTTGGGAAAAGCCCTTATTTAGATCGTGAGAAAAATCCCATCACTTTTAAGTATCCTGCCCTAGGTGAATTGACTTCACGGATTGATGGGGGGGGGAAAGTCACGTTTATTTAATACCATTACCAAGACCAGTTTGACGCTAGAGAATGTCATTTTAGAAAATGGTTATTCGGTAGATGAAGGCGGTGCTTTATTGGTCGGTGGAGCATTAACCTTAAATAATGCACAAATTCTAAACTCAAAGTCAGATAAAAAAGGTGGAGCACTCTATCTTGTTGGTCCTGGTGAGCATCAGGTGACTGTAAATAATAGTGTATTACAAGGCAACCAAGCGACTGTGGGTAGTGTTCTTGCAATGCAATGCTATGCAGGGCTGTTGGATGTAAAAACCAATATAGAGTTTGGAGCGAATAGTATTATTTCGAATGGTCAGATATCGAATCTAAATACATTCGATTTTTGTGGTAACCCAAAAGTTGCTATGGCGAATAATACGATCGCAAAAAATACAGTAAATTCGACAAATGGAAGCATTATTTATGCCGTCAATACTCGAGATCATAATCTGAGTCTTGAAAGTAATTTCTTATTGTCAAATAACACTATTGTAGAAAACAGTGCAGCGAGCGTTTTGGATTATGACGATTTCGGTACGAAGTCGTTGTATTACAATGTACTTGCATATAATGGAAACACATCATGCCGCTATGTCGGTTCTCAGACACTATCCGACAAATATGATGCAGGTGTGACAGCAGGTTACAATGCGTTTGATACGGTGAACAGTCAGTGTGAACTGGCAGCAAGTGCACGAATACTCGATGGTACGACAGATACTAATATTGATGTGAAAAATGTGGCTATAGGGAGTCTACTCAGTTCCTTAACTTCGCCATCGAAATATAATTTATTCCGCCCAATGTATTTCCCGAAAGTGAATAGTGGTGGAGTTGATTTACTCGATACCAACAGTAAATTGAGCTGTAATGATAGTGACCAGCGTGGTCTAGACCGTATCGTCGATGGAACATTGATGTTAGCACCTGCGGAAGCCAACAGTTGCGATATTGGGTCGGTTGAATTACGTCGTTTAGCGGCAGCGGATATTGCTGATTTGAAAAATACCTCGCAGGCAGAGCGTTTGCAAGTGTATGAAAATACTATTAAGGAATTAGAAGAA
The DNA here is from genome assembly GCF_058599505.1 of Acinetobacter sp. CAU_H_29a_1. Classification (NCBI taxonomy): domain Bacteria; kingdom Pseudomonadati; phylum Pseudomonadota; class Gammaproteobacteria; order Moraxellales; family Moraxellaceae; genus Acinetobacter; species Acinetobacter sp. CAU_H_29a_1. The sequence continues at coordinate 2,185,047 of NZ_CM178655.1, read as the reverse complement.
TTAATCGCCAATAAAAACACCAATCCAGACTTTTTGATCGAGTTTAATGAAGAGTTAAAGCGTTATAAAGAGCTTTTAGCGGCAACTAAACTACATCAAAAATATCGGGCAATTTATGTCGATCCCTTCCAGTTTGTCTTGCAAGATGAGGCCGTGGTCAACACTGCTGATGGAACGTCGGCTTTAAAAGAAATGAACACTGAGAATTATACCATTACGGAAACTCAGGTCTTAGGTGTAGGTGTGCTCAGCGCCAAAGATGGTGTGCTGGATACCTCAAAACTCAGAGCGGATCCAACTTTACGCTGTGAGTGGAAGGATGATTTAAAACAAATCATGATTTATCGCACCGATGGTAAGCCTACAACCAGCACAGAATATGTCTATTGCCAATATAGTGTGAAGAGTAAGGCTACGCAGGCAACCTCTTCGGGGATTTTAAAAGCGGAGTTTAGCAATATACAACCGATTGCCAAAACGGATGAATACACCCTGAATTATGGTGGCACTTTAAAGCTCAATGTAAATCCACTGGCAAATGATAGTGATGATGGTGATGGGCCGATTAGTACAGTCGCGGCAGAACATCAGCGTCCAGCATTTCACCGTGATGCGAATGGAAAGGATCTTGCTATTCGTATCGTACGTCAGGATGCGGGCATTAATATTAAGCCAGATCGTACAGGTTCTTGTCCGGGGGAATATGAAAAATATGTATGTTATGGCGGAAATATTGAAGTTGAAGTCCGCAATAATTTCAGTCCATTCCCTTATGAAATTGAATATGTGATCTATGATGCAGAGGCTGAAGAGTCTAAATCTGCGATGATGTATTTTACGAACACCGCTAAAAATACCAATACGGAAGCGAGTGGCGGTGGCGGCGGCTCAATGGGTGGTCTTGGGGTGCTTGGATTATTGTCATTAGCGTGGTTTAGACAACGACGGAAAATATAAATATAGTCATAAAAAAATGCCTCACATGAGGCATTTTTTTATGGATGTTTCTAAAGTATTTATATTCAACTAGGCATCTTAATGTGTAGCAGTGTTGCTATGGATGTATTTATTGATATATTCATTTCGAATATTCACACGTTCATCTGCATCTGCTTTTTGCATACGTACACGTAAATCACGTCGTTCTTGGGTGCTCATCTGTTGCCAAGTTTCACGCATTTTTTGCTTTTCGTGCTCAGGTAGCTGAGTAAACCAGTCCATACGTTGTTGGAGGGCTGCACTTTGCGCATCAGGCAGTTCTTTCAGCGACTGGTAACGTTGAATCAACGCACGCTGTTCTTCTTCAGACAACGACTCCCATGTTTCAGACACTTGGGTATCTGCATCTTTGGAAAAAATCCAAAAACGATCAAAACCTGCAAAACTGGTTTGTAAAAAACCTAGCGTGCAAAGTGCGAAAGCGACACGTTTAGCTGCCATGTGGAACAGTGTCCTCACCTAAAACCAATAACATTTCTAAATCTTCAACCATTTGAGGTGAAAGTTTAGGAGTCGAAACCACTTGGTTATGTGGCTTTTCATCAAGGGTTACAGAGTTTGGAAGTACGACAAAGCCAGCAATAGCCGCAGCTAAAGCAAAACCAGACATTTTCCAAAGGCCATAACGTGAGGACTTTTGATCTTGAATGTCATCAAGAACATGTTGCATCACCACGGGTTTGTTTTTGTGGTGTTGCGCGAGCCCATCAAGTTTGGAGGTTACTTGCTTTAAGAAATCATCTTTCATTCGGATGATCCTCCTAGATGTGGATTCAAATGTGCGAGAGCATTGCGTAAGCCTTGAATCGCACGGTGGTAATGAGTTTTAACGCTGCCTTCAGAGCAATTCATGATTTGCGCAGTGGTTGCGGTATCAAAACCTTCCCATGCACGTAACATAAATGCTTGCTGTTGACGAACAGGAAGACCAGCAATGGCTTCTTGAATTTCATCCGCAGTGACAGCTTGACTTAAAAAGTCTGAAGGATTCAGCGCTCTTTCATCGACCACCTCATTGACTTCAAAATCGTCATCATCAAGACTAACTTTTTTAAAGAAAGAAAACGGTTGTGCTCGACGTGCTTCTTTACGACGCCAATCCTGTAATTTGTTGGTTAGAATGGTATAGAACAGGGGATACCATTCTTCCGTAGATCGATCGGAATAAGATTTGTGTAATGAAATAAAGGCTTCTTGCACCAAATCCATGGCGATACCCTGCTGGTTTTGGGTAGCACTTTCCATCATTACTAACGCACGACCAGTCACTTCTTGCATGAAGTTTTTTAGGCGAGACTCGGCGGTACTCTTAAGAGTACTAGAATCCTGCGTTTTAGACTGTTTGGGTGCTAAATCCATAGAGATGGAAAATCCTGTCATCGGATACCCACCATTATTTCCTCGATCATGTGCTTATAACGTTGGAAATAATGGTTTGGTTGACAACACAAGTAATTATTTTTTCTAGTGTAATCTATTTTTTCTGCTGAGCCGACTTTAGTTAATATAACTTAACGATTTTAAAGTCGTTGTCGTACCATTTCAAAAAAGCAGATTGAACCGGCAATGGCGACATTGAGAGATTCCTGGCCACCGGGCTGAGGGATGCTCAGTGCTTGAGCATGTGCTAAAGCAAAGTCAGAAACTCCTTGGCCTTCATTGCCTAAGATCCAGACACAAGCTTGTGTTAAATCTTTTTGATATAAACTTTCAGCCTGATGTGAGCTGGTCACATACACTGGAATTTCAAAGCGTTCGAGTACATCTTCGATGGCAACATTTTCATAGGTGTTGAGTGAGAAGTGTGCACCCATGCCTGCGCGTAATACACGTGGTGACCAGAGTGCAGCAGAACCTTTGGTACAAATAACTTGCTTAATACCCGCCGCAGCAGCAGAGCGGAGTAGTGTACCTACATTGCCTGGATCTTGAATGTTTTCCAAAATCAAGGTATCCAAGCTAAAGTCTACACTTAGGCTTGAACTTGGTAAGTCTACAACTGCCAAGAAGGGCAAAGTGGTTCCTAGTGTGCTTAGGTCACGATATAGGCTTTCAGCAATGACAAAAACAGCACCCTCATATTCATCTAGAATATCGCAAATATCAGGGTGTTCGAGTGCATTTTCAGTGGTGAAAATAGAATTGAGTTTCTTCTTTTTTTCAACCCAAGCTAAGCCTAAGTGTGTCCCTTCAAGCACAGTTTGACCTTGCTTTTTACGGTAGCTACTTTGCTCTATTAAACCGCGCAGATGTTTAATCTTTGGGTTGTCTTTTGATTCAAGAAAAACGATTGACATGGGAGAGACTCATGCGCATAACGCTTCAGATGGCTATGCGCATTTAAAAAAATTAGTTGTGGTAGCCGGTCACTAAATCGACTTCGTTTTTAGAGCCAATAATCACAGGGACACGTTGGTGTAGGTCAGTTGGTTCGATGTCTAAAATACGAACGCGCCCCGTTGTTGATGCACCGCCAGCTTGTTCAATTAGCATACTCATAGGGTTTGCTTCATACATTAAACGCAGGCGACCTGCTTTTTTCGGATCTTTGAGGTCGTATGGATACATGAAAATCCCGCTACGGCAAAGAATACGGTGAATGTCGCCCACCATACAAGCCACCCAACGCATATTGAAGTCTTTCTCACGTGGACCTGTTTTACCTGCGAGAAGTTCTTGAATATAACGTTTTACTGGGTTTTCCCAGTGGCGTTGGTTTGATGCGTTAATGGCATATTCTTTGGTATCTGCTGTCACTTGAATATTTTCAGAGGTGAGCAAGAATTGTTGAGTTTCTGGGTCAAAGGTAAAGAACACCGTACCTGCGCCGACTGTTAGTGCCAACATGGTTGATGGGCCATAAAGTACATAACCCGCAGCAACTTGCTGGTTGCCTGCTTGCATAAAGTCTTGAGCTTGTGTCACTGCATTTTTTGCAGGCAAGATTGAGAAAATAGTACCCACACACATATTGATGTCGATGTTGCTTGAACCATCAAGTGGGTCAAATAAAACTAAATATTTGCCATTTTCTTGAGCTGGCGTGAATTCATCCAATTCTTCAGACGCTAAGCCACCAACTTGTGGGTGGACTTTTAGAGCATCAATCAAATAATCATTTGAAATCACATCCAGTTTTTTCTGTTCTTCACCTTGCACGTTTTCATGCTGCGCGCTACCTAAGACACCAGCTAAAGCACCTTTTTGTAAAGCTTGATCGATGGTTTGGCAAGTAGCAGCAATGGTGCTAATCACTTGTGCCAATTCAGGCGTAAGATTTCCCGTTTGTTGTTCTAAAAATTGGGACAGATTGAGATATGACATAAGGGGGAGGACTCCACTAAAACTTGAATACGTAACAAAATCAACATTGCGCTATATTTTAGTCGAGAACGAGACAAAAGAACAATTAAACTCGACTATTTGCTGCGATTTTACCCTTGCAAGTCTTGTGGAAAGTGCTATGTTGATGGAAGGAATATCAGGTAAAAATAGGAGCACAACAATGACAACGCAAAAATTTGATGCGACTCCAACGCCGAGCGAAGGGATTAACTTAGATGATATTTCAGACGATAGCGTGAAAAAAGCGTGGCAAGATTACGAAGCAAAGGCTGAGTATAAAAAGTTCAATAAACATGACATGATTGAATCTATGCAACATGCTGAAGAATCTGATGAAAATCCCAAGCCTGAACAAGTTTAAGTCATAAAAAAGCGCTCATCGAAAGGAGCGCTTTTTTATTTCAGTTGTAATACCAGCATTATTTTAAAAGTGGTGGCACTGCTTCGTAGTTAATTTCTACGCGACGGTTTTCTTTCCATGCATTTTCGTCATGGCCTGCATTGATTGGCATTTCTTTACCGTAACTAACTGCTTCAAGCTGGTTCGGACTCACACCTGTGGTGATTAAGAAACTTTCAACCGCTTTGGCACGACGTTCACCCAATGCCATATTGTATTCACGTGTACCGCGCTCATCGGTATGACCTGTTAACGCCACACGCGAATTTGCATTTGCCATTAAGAACTGCGCATGAGCTTGTAGCGTTTGGTAATCATCATTGCTGAGGTCGCTACTGTCATAGTCAAAATGCACAACGCGTTTTGCTAAAAATGCTTTGTTGGCTTCAGTTACGCCTTTTGCCGATGCACCTGCAAGATTTTGTGCATTTAAAGCAGCATCTTCACTTAGACCTTGAGTATTGACTGTGGTTGAACCATTTGGGTTTTGACCCGCTTCAATTGTCGCAGCGGGTTTGCGGCTCGCACATCCTGTAACTACAAGAGCAGTCGCTAAGATTGGAAGGGCTAAAAGTTTGATCGATTTCATTCTTCATCTCCATGAAAATTGATGATTATTAAATGACTAGTCATTAAAAAAGTTATTTGGGTGCCCAAGCGGGTTCACGGACTTCACCTTGTTCACTTGGTAAATTCATACGGAAACGGCCATCCAGTGACATGATCGACAACAAACCACGTGAACCTTCACGCGTTGCATAGACCACCATCTGCCCATTTGGCGAGAAACTTGGTGATTCATCCAAACTGGTTGGCGTTAAAATATTGGTGACACTTGAGTTTAAATCTTGAATAGCGACTTTATAGTTACTACCACTTGGACGGTGAACCAGTGCCAGCTTTTTGCCATCGGCACTGAGCGTACCACGTGCATTGAATGCGCCACGGAAGGTCAGGCGGTTATAACTACTATTTGCCAAGTCATAACGGTAAATTTGTGCAGAACCACCACGGTCAGAAGTAAAGATAAATGACTTACCATCTGGTGCATAACGCGCTTCAGTATCAATGGCACTGTCGTTGGTCATACGTTGCAGCTGACGGGTTTCCAAGTTCATTTGGTAAATTTCTGGGTTGCCATGCATAGAAGCGGTGAACAGCATACTTTTCCCGTCTGGAGAGAAGCTTGGTGCGCCATTTAGACCCCGGAAGCTAGCAAGCTTTTCACGCGCACCTGTGGAAAGGTCTTGGACATAAATTGCAGGGCGTTTGGTTTCAAACGACACATAAGCGATTTTCTTGGCATCTGGAGTCCAAGCAGGCGATAGAATGGGGTCGCGTGACGTTAAAATTGTACGTGGTTGCTCACCATCAGTATCCGCGATTTGTAGTGTATAGCGTTGTTCCGGTGTAGCTGGATTACGTAGCACATAAGCAATACGACCGCTAAAGTCTCCTGGAATACCAGTTAATGCTTGATAAATGGCATCACTAATCATGTGTGCAGCAGAACGAACGCGTGATGCTGGAACAGTTAATAATTCATTTAAAAGATATTGTTGTTTTTGGACATCGTACAGTTGGTAATGAACCTCGTAGCTACCATTTTCAGTGGTTTTTACTGTTCCTGTAACGACATATGGAACACCTGCAGCCTGCCAGTTGGCTGCGTTCGGATTATTCATGCTGGCGGTTGCAGGCAAATTTTTTGAAGCGCTGGTAAATTTCCCTGAGCGGTTTAAATCCGTTTCAATAATAGGATAGAGACTGCTGTCATTGCTAAAAGGTACGATTGCAATTTTAGGCGCTTCTTCAGGTGCTTTTGCAATTTCTAAATGAAGCTGAGCATGCGCTTGAGTCACTAAGACTGGGCTGAAAGCAGTTAAAATGGCTAGGCTAAGAAGGTGTTTACGCGTCATTTCCATCATTCGTTATTTACTCAAACAAACGGCTTTTATTGTGGGTTTAATTGTTCTACATAATGGCATGATTTTCTAATATTAAAAGCATGAAATTATGACTGATCTGTTATAACACTGTGAAAAATGAGTAAGAATTAAGTCGTTTAAGCGTAAATGCAAAAACACATAGGTAGATATGTGTGATAAGGGAGAGTGGCGGTTTGCTTATATGGAGTGAAATATCGACTGAAATTAAAGACTTCACATCGATTACTATTGAACATGGATACAGATTAAACGTATTTAAAATAAGTTATTTGAGTATATAAAAGTACTGAGATTTAGGCTAAAAATCCCCCTGACTGTTCAGAGGGATTTGGATTATTTTGCAGTAAAGGATGAGGTAAAGCTTTGTGCTTGCCGGCGCGCTTCTGGATCTGAAGGCATTGGATAGGGTGCAGCAGAACGAACAGCTGCTTCGACGCTGGCTTTCATGTCCGGGTCACTGGAGCTCACGATCACAGAACGTACAGCGCCACTATCCGAAAGCGTGACACGTGCAGTCGCGGTTTTACCCGTTGAACCTACTGGGGTATCCCAAGCACGCTTAATTTTATTTTCAAAGTCGCGCTTAGCCGTTGAAGCAATTTGCTTTGCTTCAGCTTTCTTTTGTGCGGCTTCTTCGGCAGCTTGTTTTGCAGATGAAGCACGTGCTTCTTCAGCCGCACGCTCTTTGGCTTCGGCATCGGCTTTACGTTTGGCATCAGCGGCGACTTTGGCTCTTTCGGCATCAGCTTTGGCTTTTGCGTCAGCATTTGCCTTAGCTTTACGTTTCGCATCAGCGTCAGCTTTGATCTTCGCAGCATCTGCTCTAGCTTTAGCATCGGCATTTGCCTTGGCTTTATCGGCGTCTGCTTTGGCTTTTGCATCAGCGGCAGCCTTGGCTTTATCTGCATCTGCTTTGGCCTTTGTATCAGCGTCTTGCTTCTGCTTTTTAGCGAGATCCGCTTTCTTTTGTGCCTCTAGCTTCGCTTTTTGTACTGCCTCTGCTTTTTTCAATGCTTCTAAGTTTGCTCGGCGTTTGGCATCTGCTTCGGCTTTTGCCGCTGCATCTGTTTTGGCTTTCTCTGCATTTTTAGCTTGCTCCGCTGCACGGGCAGCAGCACGTTCTTGCTGAGCTTGTAGTTTTTCAGCTTCAGCCTTCGCTCGTGCCTCTAACTGCTTTTGCATTTCTGCTTTACGCGTTGCCGCTTCAGCAGCTTTGGCATCCGCTGCTGCTTTTTGAGTATCGACCTTTGGCACAACGGGTGTTATAGGTGGTGCAGTTGGGATCACAGGTGCAGGCTCTACAGCGGGCGGAGCAGTTTGTGTGACCTCTTTTGCTACATTTTCATGCGCTGTTTCAGTAAACTCTGTTTCTTCAAGCGTAACAGGCTTTAAGTCCTCAGGTTTGATGAGCACAGTTCTAATTTGCTTCGGTGGCTCTGGTGGTTTACTCATACCAAGATAAAGTAAGCCAACAACAGCAATCACATGGACACCAAAGGCAAATCCAAGCGCGATGGCTTTTTGTTTAAAAGGTGGCTTTTTAAAATCTTTCATAAATTACTTTAATGGCTCTGTGAGTAATCCAACTTGGCTGAGACCCGCTTCTTGTAGGCTGTTCATGAGCGACATGACTTCGCCATAAGAGCGTGACTGTTCACCTTCCACAACAACGGTTAAAGTTTTATTTTCAGCCTGAGCTTGTTGCTGTGCTTCACTTAAAATAGACGTCAATTCAGATAAAGCCAAAGGTTCAGCTGAACTATGCGTTTTATATTTAAGGAAATAGCGACCCTCTTTATCTAAGCTGACCATTGCAGGTGCATCTTTTGATTCAATGGGGTTGCCATTGGCTTGAGGAAGATCGACATTGATGCCGCTCGTAATCATGGGTGCGGTGACCATAAAAATCACTAATAATACGAGCATCACGTCAATATATGGGACGACGTTCATCTCACTTTTTAGTGGTTTTTTAATGCGCTCGAAGCGCCCTGAACGTTGAATTGCCATTAGTCATGTTCCTTAGTTTCACCCAAAGACTGACGTTGTAATAACGCAACCATTTCTTCTGCAAATAAAGCACGATCGGAGTAAACCGTTTCGCCTTTTCCGGTGTAATGGTTAAATGCCAGTACTGCAGGAATCGCTGCAAATAAACCAATCGCTGTAGCAATAAGGGCTTCAGCAATACCAGGTGCAACCGTTGCAAGGGTGACTTGATCTACGTCTGCTAAACCGATGAATGCATTCATGATGCCCCAAACGGTACCAAATAAACCAACATATGGGGCAACAGAACCAATGCTGGCCAAAGCACCTAAGCCTTGTTCAAGTTGGCTTTGGTCACGACTTAGACCGACGCGTAAAATACGTTCTGTGCCTTCAATGGTTTGTGCTGGAGCAGCATTGCGTTTTTTGAGTTTTAAAAACTCGCCTAAACCTTGATAAAAAATATCCTCAAGGCCGACACGTTTGGAGTTAAGTTGCGCATTGTTATACAGCGTGTTTAATTCAGCGCCTGACCAAAAGATTTTTTGGAAATGGTCATCGTCTGCCTGTGCTTTTTTATAACTCATGTGTAACTTGGCAATCAGATACCAGCTAAACAGCGAGGCCAAAAGTAAAGCCAGCATTACCAGTTGTACGACTGGGCTTGCTTGTAATATTAGATCTGAAACTTGAAGAGATGATTCGAGTTGAGTTGCCATAGTTACTACATGTGCCAATAATTTTTTTAGTCTTGTCCTAATTCTTTTAGAATCAGTTCGCGGATTTCATCGGGAAGTCGACGTGGTTTCATTTCTGAACTGATACATGCCAATTCGACCTCACCAGATGCAAGCATGATTTCACCACGATAAATATTTTGTTGCAACACAAATGACGTAGCCTTACACGAAACAACACTTGCTGTAACAGTAATTAAATCATCCATTAAAATTGGACGTGAATATTTCACATTAATTTTGTGTACAACGAAGTTATAGTCTTTTTGATGCCAGTAATGATCTACACCAGAAGCACGTAACCACTCAGTACGGGTACGCTCCATAAAGCGAATATGATTGGCGTGGTAAACAATGCCACCTGCATCAGTATCTTCAATATAGACACGAATGTTGAATTCAAATTTATTCGCCATGAGAGTATTCCGTTTTTCCAGTTGTACGAGTCGATTTAGATTGACTTGGCGCTTTTATATTTAAGGACAGGGTCTTAAAATTGATGCACGTCAAAGCACTAATGCGTCGCAGTTTAGCATTATGAGATTTCACTCCAATGGCACAAGATGTCAAATATTGTGATTCATGGCTGTTGCGGGAGTTAAGCGCTGTATGGCTATAAAAATATAAGGATAAGGGAATGAATGGTTGTTTTAAGCTGCTGCTTATTTTGGCTGTGGCATTTGTGTTTAGTCCGCAGAAAATAAGGGAGAGTAACTCTCCCTCTAAAATTATTTATTTGTCTTTCGGTTCCGGCGGTGTCATACCAAACTGCAAATACGCCATATTGGTGGCAATACGACCACGGGCTGTCCGCATGACATAACCTTGTTGAATTAAATACGGTTCAATCACGTCCTCTAATGTACCTGAGTCTTCAGCCATCGCTGCTGCCAAAGCTTCTACACCACCAGGGCCGCCATCAAAACGTTCAAGTAACATACTCAAATAACGGCGGTCTAAAGTGTCTAAACCATCTTTATCGACATTCAGCATATCGAGTGCACGCTGAGCCATATCTTGTGTCACTTCACCAGTACCTTTGACTTGCGCATAGTCACGGACTCGACGCAATAAACGGTTGGCAATACGTGGTGTGCCGCGCGAACGACGTGCAATTTCTGCTGAACCTTCACGCGTAATAGGCACATCCATCAAATTGGCTGAACGAGTCACAATATGCGTCAAGTCAGTGACTGAATAGAACTCAAGGCGTTGCACAATACCAAAACGGTCACGTAAAGGAGAGGTGAGGAGTCCAGCACGTGTGGTTGCGGCAACTAAAGTAAAAGGAGGTAAGTCGAGCTTAATTGAACGCGCCGCAGGACCTTCACCAATCATAATGTCGAGTTGGTAGTCTTCCATGGCAGGATAAAGAATTTCTTCAATCACTGGTGAAAGGCGGTGGATTTCATCGATGAACAGCACATCACCTTCTTCAAGGTTGGTCAGCATGGCTGCCAAGTCTCCAGCACGTTCTAGTACAGGGCCTGAAGTCGACTTTAAGTTTCCACCCATTTCACGCGCAATAATATTGGCAAGTGTGGTTTTACCTAGTCCCGGAGGACCAAAAATTAAGGTGTGATCGAGTGCTTCACCACGACCACGGGCTGCGCCAATAAAGATTTCCATTTGTTCACGAACCACGGGCTGACCGATGTAGTCATCGAGTGAGGTCGGGCGGATAGCGCGGTCGATATGATCTTCGGGTTTTTCGGAACCACCGATGAGACGGTCTTGCATATAGTTAAATCAATCTCTGGCTGAACTTTCGAGGCACAGCCTCAAATTATGATTTGTGTTTAGGTACCATTGTGTAGGCATTGCCTTACTTTTGAAAGATCAAAAGTAACAAAAATCTTGTGTTGGATTGAGGATATGTCCTTATATCCCAATCCAACATGGCGCGACATCCATGTCGCCTTCGTGTATCCAATTTAGGTGTATTGGTGTGTCTATTTGAATTATTTATTCATGGATTTGAGAGCAGCACGGATGATGTCACTTGCTTCAGTAAAATCACCTTTTGCAGCATTGACCAATTTCTGTGCTTCTAGAGGTTTGTAACCTAAAGACTGCAATGCAGCTTCGGCTTCTGCAACGGCAGAGTTGCCTGTGAACTGGATTTGTTCAACGGTTGAGTTGCTTGGCGCTGTGCCTGAAGACATCGCTTTAAAACGATCACGTAGCTCAATCATCAAACGTTCAGCGGTTTTTTTACCCACGCCCGGTACTTTAACCAGGGTATTGATATCTTCATGTTCAACCGTATGAATGAGCATATCGACACTGAGTGTGGAAAGAATACCTAAAGCCATTTTAGGGCCGACACCGTTGACCTTTAACAGCGTGCGGAAAATGATTTTTTCTTGCTGGTGCAGGAAGCCATAAAGCAGTTGAGCATCCTCACGTACTGCAAGGTGCGTCCATAAGGTAATTTTTTGGCCTTTTTGTAGTTGGCAGAAGGTTGTCAGTGGTGTATCAATTTCATAACCAACACCATTTACATTTAAAAGTACGGTGGGTGCTTCTAGTGCGAAGACTTCACCAATAAGACATCCGATCATGTTGTGTGATTCACTTTTTTATCAATGGTTGCATAGTAGTGAGCATTGCGCAGAAAGGCAAAAGACTCACGGAAAATTGAGTTCGGATTGATGGCTTTATCATTAAACTGGATGTTGATGACTTATTTAAATCAATCCTGCCTTATTGCCTTGTAACTCTTGAGACAAGTTATACGCTTGGTGGTCTGAAAACTTAGAAATAATATCTAAGACTTGCATGATATTTTCATAATGGTTACTGCCAAAGTGCGCACCAGAACGACATAAAATCGCCATTAAGCGTTGTTCTTTAAAGCTCAATGTTTTATGTGGTGTAGTGAGCGGAATAAAGGCATCTAAAATGTTTTGTAAGCTTTGATGGGCAATAATTTCCAAACCCGCTTTTAGTGGGTGTTCAAATATTTTATCGCGTGCTAGATCCTTCGCGCGGTTAATGCCTAACTCAATATCAGCAGCACAGTATTGCAGTAAGCTGCCAGCCAGTTGTCCGCTTAAAATTTCAAAATGGTGCTTAGCAAAAGCCGATGTGACTTCTTCAACCAGACGTTTCATTACTCGTCCACGCAGGGCCGCAATTTTTTGCTGCCATGTGGTATCTGGCATTGACAGTTCAGTTGGTGCGCTATATTCACCAAGCAAGCTTAAAAAAATCGGTTCGACTTCTTCATAAGACAACATATTTAAAATAATGCCATCTTCAAGATCAATCAGGGCGTAGCAAATATCATCTGCTGCTTCAAGCAAATAAGTCAGCGGATGACGACAATAATGGTATTCACCTAGTTGAATCAGTCCGAGTTGCTCTGCAATTTGTTGCAGGATTTCTTTTTCTGCCTGATAGCAACCAAATTTGGCACGTTTACTGGCAGGAGTATTACCTTGTGATTCGATGGTTTTAGACAGCCACGGATATTTTAAGTAAGCCCCAAGTGTCGCATAGGTCAGACGCATGCCACCATCATTAGGATGGTAGTCAATTTTAGTCAGTAAGCGTAGACCTTGGGCATTACCTTCAAATTGACGCACATCGGCTTGTTCTTCTGGGGAAAGTTTCTCTAAAAAGTTTCCATGTGATGCATCGTCAAACCATTCACGAATGGCATATTCACCCGCATGACCAAACGGTGGGTTCCCAATATCATGTGCTAAACAAGCCGCTTGAATAATGGCTCCAACATCGGCAGGAGAAATCCACATTGGTAGTTCGTCCTTGATCTTTTCCGCTGCGAGCATGCCAAGAGAGCGTCCAATGCAGGAGACTTCGAGCGAATGCGTTAAACGAGTATGAATGCCATCGTGTTGAGTCAGAGGATGGACTTGGGTTTTTCGGTTCAGTTGGCGAAAGCTTTGAGAAAAAATAATTCGGTCATAATCTTTGTGAAATGGACTACGTGCCAATTCGGTATTTTGTTTTTTACTTCCAATACGAACTGTTGAGAGCAGTTCCAACCAACGCATTTGCATCATTTATCGTTATTCAGTAAGTCATTGGCTTCATCATGCCAAAAAAGTGTGACGAGCTCTAGAGGGCTGCGACATAAGTTGTCTTTTAATTTATGCAGTATTAAATTTTCATCAATAGGGCATCTTAAAGCAGTCATGTTTGATCTCAAGGAGACTAGCGACTTCGTCATTTGCAGCTTAAATATCAATTGAAAATGGTTTTTAGAACTGAATCAAAGCCTACTAAAAGTCGGGCATCTTTGAAACTTATCCCTTAAAACATTTGTTACTAATCATGTTTGATTTTTAAAGTCAAAGTAAATTGATCTTTTAAAACAAAGAAATCTCACTTTTTTAAGTCGTAGACGACTAGCTGATTTTGGCAATACACAGTAGAATATGCGCTCTCTTCAAGTCACATTGAGGTAGGTTGTCTAGACCTGCCCGTGGAGCCAAAAACAGCATGTTTATCGTTGCCGGTGCACCTGCACACTCTTCTTTTAAGCAAACACAACTTTTAACACGTCTATCGTCTATCAGTTCTGTTCAATCAATAGAAAGCCAATGGGTTTACCTTTTCGACCAAGCGCTCGACGAGCAACAACAGCAATCTGCTTTGCAGCTATTAAATGATGGCGCAACCTTCCAAGTTCGCGAAGCGACAAGTGATGAAGTTCAAGTCCTTGTGACGCCACGTGTAGGTACAATCTCGCCGTGGTCATCAAAGGCAACGGATATTTTTGCCAACTGTAATACCCCGATACACCGCTTAGAACGCGGTGTTTTGTTTACTTTAAAAGGTATTTCTGAAGTATCGGATGCAGTAAAACAAGTTTTACATGACCGTATGACTGAAAGTGTGTTCAATCAAATTGAAGACGCGGCTGCATTGTTTTCTGAAACTGCACCAAAGCCTTTAAATGCAATCGACATTTTAGGTCAGGGTAAAGACGCTTTAGTAAAAGCAAACTCTGAGTTTGGTTTTGCACTCTCTGATGAAGAAATTGATTATTTAGTTGCTGCTTTTAACAAGCTCGGTCGTAATCCGCACGATATTGAACTAATGATGTTTGCTCAGGCAAACTCAGAGCACTGTCGTCATAAAATCTTTGGTTCTGAATGGACAATTGATGGTGAAAAACAACCATTGTCATTATTCCAAATGATTAAAAACACTTATAAAGAATCACCGACAGACGTATTGTCAGCATATAAAGACAATGCTTCGGTGATTGTTGGTTTTGATACTCAGCGTTTCTATCCGAAGAAAGATGAAGCGACTGGTCACCACGTTTATAAATACAAGAGCCAAGCCGCTCACATCCTGATGAAAGTGGAAACGCATAACCACCCAACAGCGATTGCGCCATTTGCGGGTGCTGCGACAGGTTCAGGCGGTGAAATTCGTGATGAAGGCGCAACAGGCCGCGGCGGTAAGCCAAAAGCAGGTTTAACAGGTTTTACTGTTTCTAACTTGAATATTCCGGGCTTTGAACAGCCTTGGGAAGAAAACTACGGCAAGCCGTCACGTATGGCATCTCCGCTGCAAATTATGATTGAAGGCCCATTGGGCGGTGCTGCGTTTAACAACGAATTCGGTCGTCCTGCTTTAAATGGTTACTTCCGTACATTTGAACAAAATGTAAATGGCGACGTAAAAGGCTTCCATAAGCCAATTATGATTGCCGGCGGTTACGGTAACATCCGTCCTGACCACGTTGAAAAAGATGCAATCCAACCAGGCGATCTTTTAATTGTACTTGGCGGTCCTGCAATGCTGATCGGTCTAGGCGGTGGTGCTGCGTCTTCTGTAGACAGCGGTAAGTTGGGTGAAAACCTAGACTTCGCTTCGGTACAGCGTGAAAACCCAGAAATGGAACGCCGTTGCCAAGAAGTCATCGATGCCTGCTGGCGCATGGAAGACCATAACCCAATTGTGTCTGTGCATGACGTAGGTGCGGGCGGTATCTCAAATGCAATGCCTGAGTTGGTGAATGACCACGAACTGGGTGCGATTCTTGATTTACGTAAGATTCCTTCGCTTGAGCCAGGCATGTCTCCAATGGAGATCTGGTCAAACGAAGCGCAAGAGCGTTATGTGTTGGCGATTCGTCCAAGTTCTTTAGAATTATTTGAATCATTATGTGCACGTGAACGTTGTCCGTTTGCCGTTTTAGGTGAAGCAACAGAAGCGCGTCAATTGACGGTGAACGATCCATTGTTTGATAACAAAGCCGTGGATATGCCAATGCAAGTCATGCTAGGTGGCACACCTCGTATGAGCCGTTCGTATGAAACGATTGAACGTCAAGGCGACGACTTTAATGCATCTAAAGTTACAGATTTGAAAGATGCGATTTACCGTGTACTTAAAAACCCAACGGTTGCATCGAAATCATTCCTGATCACCATTGGTGACCGTTCAATTACAGGTATGGTTGCACGTGATCAGTTTGTAGGTCGTTGGCAGGTTCCTGTTGCAGATGCAGCAGTAACCACAACAAGCTTACAAGGCTATACAGGTGAAGCCATGGCGATGGGTGAACGTCCACCTGTTGCCTTGTTAAATCCTGCGGCATCTGCACGTTTATCGGTTGCAGAGTCGATTTCAAATATTATGTCTGCAAAAATCGACCAGATCAGTGACATTAAATTGTCTGCAAACTGGATGGCGGCGGCAGGGCAAAAAGGTGAAGACCAAGCTTTATTCGAAGGTGTAAAAGCCATTGGTATGGAAATGTGTCCTGCACTCGGTATTGCAATTCCAGTGGGTAAAGACTCATTGTCAATGCGTACGACTTGGAATGATGAAGGCGAAGACAAATCGGTGACTTCACCGATGTCAGGAGTCATCACAGCCTTTGCACCAGTGACGGATGTGCGTAAAACCTTAACGCCTGAATTGAAAAATGAAGAATCAGTATTGGTGCGTATTGATCTTTCTAAAGGTCAGTTCCGTCTAGGTGGTTCGATCCTTGCTCAGGTTTATAAAGCGATTGGTTCAGTGACACCTGATGTGGATAGTTTTGACGACTTCAAAGCATTCTTTGCATTGGTTCAAGACTGGAACAACCGCGGTTTAATTAAGGCTTACCACGACATTGGTGATGGTGGTTTACTTGCAACTGTTGCAGAAATGATGTTTGCAGCACGTCTCGGTGTGGCTTTAGAAGATCAATCAACTGAAAGTCTATTTGCAGAAGAAATTGGTGCAGTGCTTCAAATCAGCGCGTCTGATTGGGCAACACTTGCAGAAGAAGTTGCGGCATCTACATTACGCGATGCAATTGCGGTCATTGGTACGGTAAACAACACCGATCAATTGACTGTAAATGGCTTAGTGCTTGAACGTGCAGACTTGCAAGTGGCGTGGACTGAAGTATCACATCAGATCCAACGTCTACGTGATAACGTGGAAACAGCGGATCAAGAATTTGCATTGATCACGGACAAATCACATGCAGGTATTATTGCAAAACCTACATTTGATTTGAATGAGCCAATCGAAGCGCCGTACATCAATGAACGCCGTCCAAACATGGTGATCTTACGTGAACAAGGCGTAAACGGTCATGTTGAAATGGCTGCGGCATTCGACAAAGTTGGTTTCAACACTGTAGACGTACACATGAGCGACTTGCTTGCAGGTCGTATCAGCCTAGATGACTTTGAAGGTCTTGTAGCATGTGGTGGTTTCTCTTACGGTGACGTAATGGGCGCTGGTGGTGGCTGGGCGAAATCAGTTTTATTCAACCCGAAACTTCGTGACCAATTTGAAAAATTCTTCAATCGTGACGAAACGTTCTCTCTTGGTATTTGTAACGGCTGTCAAATGTTGTCGCAATTGGCTCCACTGATTCCGGGTGCTGAAGCTTGGCCGCGTTTCCACCGCAACACTTCTGAGATGTTTGAAGCGCGTGCGGTAAACGTTCGTGTTGAAAAATCGAACTCTGTATTGCTAGAAGGTATGGAAGGTTCAATCTTGCCTATCGCAGTTGCACATGGTGAAGGTCGTGTGGTGACAAGCGCGGATAACTTGGCTGCATTAAATGCAGGTAATCAAGTGATCTTGCGTTATGTCGATAGCCAAGGGAACCCAACTCAACACTATCCAATGAACCCGAATGGTTCACCAGAAGCGATTTCAGGTGTCACATCGAAAGATGGTCGTGCAACAATTATGATGCCGCACCCTGAACGTAACTTCCGTGCTGTACAGCATTCTTGGAAGCCTGAAGAGTGGACGGAAGATGGTGCATGGTTACGTATGTTCCGTAATGCACGTAAGTTCATTGGTTAATCTGAAGTCTGGGTTTTGAAAAGCCACCTTCGGGTTAATGCCAGTCAGTTAAGAAATTGACTGGCATTTTCTTGGATATTTTTGTGCTTTAATTTTCACTACTCGCGGACATTGCCTTTGCCTTTTTTCAGGTAATACAAATATTTTAGATTGTTCAAATAATTGCGCTAAATGTTTGGGTAGGTTTCCTGCTGATTCTAAAGGTGTGTGCCTTAAGATATTGATAATACTCATAGATGCAACATGGAAACTGATCCTTAAAGGACTCACCTTTGCATGTTCAGCGATAAACCTCATCTGTCTTCTTAAGATATTATATGCAATAAATACCCCCCACAATTCTTGATAGACCAAATCAGGTTGTTTGCTTCTTAAAATCCTTGCATCCTGTAAATCACTTTTAATTTCCCGATAACACATTTCTATTTCCCAACGCTGGATATAAAGCATTGCAAGGTCTTTGAATGGATAAACTTTAGAATCTGTTAATGATGTAATGTAACGTCTTATTTTTCCTGCATATTCAACTTCAATTAAACGTGCTTCCCAATAGTCACCCAATGACGGATTTATCTTTTTTGCTCTTGCTGAAACAGGCATTTTGATCTGAAAGTCATGGGCCGCATTATGATGAATCACTTCATAACGCAGGTTGTCCTTTGCTCGCATCAACCAATGACTCTCTTCTGCCTGAGATTGCCAGCTCACTAAAAAATCAGCAGAGAAGTAAGCACGATCAAATAGGGTAATACTGCGAACTGGTGCTTTTAATTGACTGGCTAAGGTTAATTCACCTTGATCCATACTGCCCATTTGGGCATCAATCATTTCATGGGTATTGGTATTCACCAGGCAAGTCGCTCTAACTTGTGGGTAAGGTGCAGCTGCTGTTTTGCCTTTGGATGAACCAAAGTGCTTAAAGTTTTCTTCTGTATGAGGCATAGACCAAACCACACCATCTACAGCACAAACGCATAGACCGTGAAAGTTGCTATATTGTTGTTGTGAGTCTTTAAACCATGCCTGACTTAATGTCGAAAATAAAGCACTCATGGGTTCTAAGCCTAAGCGTTGTCTTGCTTGTACGGATGCACTCGGTACACAGTATTCTGCCGTACCGAAAACAAGTTGCAATTGTTGAACCACATACCAAATCGGTTGATTTCGAAATAGAGCAAGTCCGATTACCAGCCAAACAACATGTTCAGCAGGCAGTTTTCTTTTTCGAATTGATGCTTTACCTGTTTGGTCTAAGCAATCTTCAATCCAGTTTAAATCAATCAATTCACTGAATTGTGAAAGTGAAGGTAAGGTTTGTTTTAATGTTAAATCTAGATTCTGAGATAAATTCATAAAAAAAGAGCGTATTTACATACGCTCTTTTTACAGCATTTTAACTTTTTTTGCTTAACTGACTGGCATTACACCTTCGGGTGGCTTTTTTATTGAATCGTTTTTTATTTTTTTAATTGGCGGATTCAAGCGGCAAGTGCAACAGTATAAAAACCAGCCATAACTTCACTCGGTGTATGCCAACCTAGTGTTTTTCTAGGACGATGGTTGAGTGCAAATTCTATCTGCTCTATTTGTTCGTTTGACACGTCATCAAACGATGACGATTTTGGCAGATATTGCCGGATTAAACCATTCGTATTTTCATTTCTAGCTCGCTGAATAGACTTGTAAGGATCAGCAAAATACGTATCTATGCCAGCATCAGTAATTCTTTTGTGTTCGGAAAATTCCTTGCCATTATCAAATGTCACACTATAAGCATGGCTCATCTGTAAACGATCTAATGCACAAGTAATCGTTTGAGAGGATGCTCTCGTTGACCCTAAATGAACAATATGTACGTACAGGCTCTTTCGATCAACGAGAGTCAATAAAGCACCTTTATGATGTTTACCAATCACCGTGTCACCTTCGAAATCTCCTAAACGTTGTCGTTGATCAATGACCTGGTGTCGGCAGTGAATACTTGTTTTATCAATGATTTGACCCCTACGATCCGTGTTTTTGTAACCGCGTTTTCGATATTTCTTCTGATGCCTTAAATGTAGATGAAGTTTACCGCCTTTTGATTTATCTTGATAAATGTACTGGTAAATCCACTCATGTGAAGGTACATCCAGCCAACCGCGTTGTGTTAAAGCACCTGAAATTTGTTCGGGTGACCAGTCCAAACCAATCAAATAATCAATATAAGCGAAGGCAAATGCTGTCATTGATGATGAAGGACGGTACCGTCTTTGACTTGCAAATTTAGCTGCCTGTTGAGCTCTATATCCACGTTGCCCAGTATTTCTTTTTAATTCACGGTAGATGGTTGATCGTGAACGTCCTAATTCCCGAGCAAGGGTAGCGATTGAACTTTTACTTTTCAAAGTAGCATAAATTTCGTATCTTTCATCTTGAGAAAGTTGGGTGTATTTCTTCATTGTGTGCTTTCCAATTGCGAGTTGAAAAAGTCTAATGATTCTATGAATACACCTAACTTTTTCAACTAATTACAAATGTGTTGCACTTGGGATTTGAATCTGCGATTCTCCCGCTGAAGTTGGTTTAGATTTTGCTTTTATATTTATGTAAAAGTGATATTGTGTAATAAATGCACAAATATCATGCAAAATAGAAGAAAGATGGATCACTAAACAATTTCAGTATCAACACTCATGTATGAGGTGATGACATGATTAAAACAGTTACATACGAAGCAGTAGATAAGTCTGCATTGCGTAAAAAAGGATGGAAGTTGTTTGCTGTGATTTTGAGCTTGCAATTGATCTTTTTGATTTTGGGTTATGCATTGCAGATGTGATTTTTGAAAGTTAAAGAACCAACGAAAGGTGGATTTTTATTGATGATAAGATATTCAAAAATATTTATGGCTTTATTTTTATATACTTATAAAATATTTAAAGTTTGAATATTTAAGATTAAAAATGACAGATTTAATAAAAACAGTTTCATTATTACAAGAGTTAATCATCTCTAGAGTCTTAGACAAATTAGAGCAAGGCTCTGACGAAGCATTTATTCAATTGAGAAATGAGCTGATTAAAATTAATAATCTAAAACCTTATCTTCCAACATTAGTGAAAAATTCTAGATCTTTAGATCAGGCGAATGACTATTTAAAAAATACTTTTAATGGTTATGAGGAATGTAAACAACATATCTATGATGATTTTAATGAATTGTTCGATGTCTTGGAAAGTTTAGATACAACTCCATTAGACCATCTAGTGATGAATAAAATTGAAGGTTTAAGTTCTGATTACATTCATCAAATATGGGGTAAAACTTTAGAAAGACGAAGTACAGATCCCGAAGGGGCAATTACGTTGTCGAGAACATTATTGGAATCTACTTGTAAGCATATATTGGATGACTTCAATGTTGATTATGGAAATAGTCCTGATATTAATCATTTGTACCGTCTATTAAACAAAAAGTTGAACCTATCTCCATCACAACATACAGAGCAAACTTTTAAGCAGATTTTGGGCGGTTGTAGTTCTATTGTTGAGGGATTAGGTGCATTAAGAAATAAAGTTGGTGATGCACATGGACAAGGGCAGAAGAATTTTAAACCATCTTCGAGACATGCAGAATTAGCAGTGAATTTAGCAGGAACCATGTCGGTGTTTCTTTTCTCAACTTGGGATATAAGAGCCGAGTCCGAAAAATTATCAAATTCTCATAAAGAGTAGTTCCATGCTCAAACTTATTTACTATGTTCCCGAATCACATCTTGAATCTACCAAACTTGCGATTTTTGAAGCAGGGGCAGGTGGTATAGGAAACTATGAACACTGTGCATGGCAGGTCTTAGGTACAGGCCAGTTTAAACCTGTAAAAGGAGCAAATCCGTTTATAGGTGCATTGGACGCTTTGGAGAAAATTCCAGAGTGGCGGGTAGAAACCATTGTTCCAGAGGAAAAAGCTTCTGCTGTGGCAAAGGCTTTAACATTAAGCCATCCCTATGAAGAACCTGCTTTTGAGTTTATTCAGATGGTCGATGTTCTTTAATGGTGAATCTAAAAATATATTTGAGACACGTTAACGGCATTCGCAACTATTTGAGGCAGGACTTAATTGATCAGATAAAGTTTCTGCGACTAAATAGATAAACGACGGAATAGAACGAGTTTTGCGAATGACAATGGTTTTGCCTACTTTTCCCGAAAGAAAAGTAGGTCGAACCGAAGGTTAATCCTGAAATTAAAACTTTAATGAAAGGATTCCATTGAGAAAACTAATATTAAACCTTCTGAATAAATAACTCACGATCAAAACGATACTGCGGGAAAAACACCCCATCTTCTGCACGCTCACCTGCACCAATCACCATCACAGGGTATTGCTGATCATTCAGATTTAACAGTTTACGCACCAAAGGCTCATCAAAACCTTCCATCATACAACTATCGAAACCATAGGCACGTAAAGCTAGCACTAGGTTCTCACAAGCTAAAGCTGTAGTTTTACTTGCCCAAAGTTTTGCATCGGCTTGATTAAATGCAGTTACTGGCAGTTGTTTGTCTAAGCTACGTGCAATTTTGAAAGCCACTTTCTTAAAGTTACCCAGTGCATTTAAGTAACCTGTCTTATAGTTATAAGGAATGAATTTATAATATTTCTGTACAGCCGCAGGCGCTTCAGGAAAAGGGAACTCTGTAATATTGCGTTTTGCCATTTCATCATTACGGTCTGT
Organism: Acinetobacter sp. CAU_H_29a_1; assembly: GCF_058599505.1. Taxonomy (NCBI): domain Bacteria; kingdom Pseudomonadati; phylum Pseudomonadota; class Gammaproteobacteria; order Moraxellales; family Moraxellaceae; genus Acinetobacter; species Acinetobacter sp. CAU_H_29a_1. The sequence continues at coordinate 2,162,601 of NZ_CM178655.1, read as the reverse complement.
ACGCGCGACACATACGATCAGTTCTGACGCCGTTTTAGCTGCCAGCTGGTTTAGGCAAGCTTTGACCAGCTGTTTTTTCTTAGTCGGATTCTGCACCACATAAAAAGTCCAAGGCTGTAAGTTAGATGAATTGGGCGCAAGTAGGGCCAAATCTAAACAGTCATCAAGCACATCAGCTGGAATTTCTTTCTTGGTAAATTTGCGAACCGAACGGCGGCTTTGGATGACTTTTTTAAAATTTTCGACATCGATGTCTTGTGGAGCAGGCTCAAAGTAACGCTTTTTTTCTGTAGTGTTCGACATAAGTAGTTTTTCCGAATGGGTTCTTAAATATGTTGGGACGGAAAATAAAAAAACCACTGTGTAATATGAAACACAGTGGTTTTTAGTGATTCAACGATCAAGGATTAGTTGAACTGGGTGAAATCAGGTTTACGCTTTTGCATAAATGCTGATACGGCTTCCATCATTTCTGGAGAGCCGACACGATCCATGAAAATTTCAGCTTCATGATCAATCCAAGCCACAATTTCATTTACATTGTGCTTCATCAACGCTTTAGACTGCACTAAAGAGGCTAAAGGTAAAGCAGACAACTGTGCCGCTTTTTTAGCTGCTGCTGCATACACATCATCTTCAATACTGTTGACAAGGTTTGCAGCAACTGCAGTTGCACTGTCAAACTTCTGAGCGGTCAGCAGTAATTCAGCAGCTTTATGATAACCCGCTTGTTCTACCAATAATTTGCTTGAAGCACCTTCTGGAGATAAACCAAGGCTAACAAATGGAATCTGGAATAGAGCAGTGTTGTCGCTATAAACCAAGTCACAATGTAACAGGATCGTTACCCCAATACCAATCGCCACACCACGTACAGCCGCAATCAACGGTTTAGAAAATTTTGCGGCAGATTTAAGTAAAATAAATGGAGGGCCTTCAGCCGCAGGTGCTTGACCTTTTTGCGCTGCAGATTTCATAAAATCTTGCATGTCGTTGCCTGCGGTAAAGTCCGCGTCTTCACCACGTAGAATGACAGCACGAACGCTATTGTCTAGATCTGCTTCATCTAAAGCTTTTGCGATCCATAAATAAAGTTCGCCATACAACGCATTCTTTGCTTCAGGACGGTGAATGGCTAATGTCAGTACGCCATTGTCTAATTTTGCATTCAAATGTTGATGAGGTTGTTGAATACAGCTCAGTGTCATCGTACTATCCTTGCTAGAAAGTTTGGTTTAATTTTATGGGCTCATTATGTCGCATAATTTTATGATCGACACAACTGACCAGTTCATAAAAAAGTAAAAGATTTATGCCATATACATTTGATTATCTCGTATTCATTGGTCGCTTCCAGCCATTTCACTTGGCACATATGCAAACCATCAAGATTGCTTTAGAGCAAAGTGAAAATGTCATTTTGGCTTTAGGCTCTGCGCAAAATGAACGAAATACGAAAAATCCATTTTTAGCATCTGAACGTGAAGAAATGATTTTATCGAACTTTTCAGAAGCACATCAAAAACGGATTCACTTTGTACATGTAATTGATGTTTATAATGATGTTAAATGGGTGCAATTGGTAAAAAAATTAGTGAATCATGTAGTCACACCTGAGGCGAAGGTTGGACTGATTGGCCATTTTAAAGATGATTCCTCGTATTATTTACAGCTTTTTCCTGAGTGGCAAATGGTTGAGCTCGATAGCTTACAAGACGCGATGTCTGCAACACCTGTTCGTGAGGCTTATTATCGAGGCGATATTTTAGAGCAGGCGTTTCCATTGGGGACCAGTGAGTTTTTACATAAATTCCAACAAAGTGAAATATATAAACAGTTACAACACAAATTTTTAACTCAGGACCCATCCAATTTAGACTAAGGTTCTCAGTCGAATAAAAATATTTCGACGAGGATCGAGTTCAATGGATAGAAAACAACAGACGAAACAGATTGCAAGTCATACGGTCATTAAAACTGCTTTGCTGATTGCAGGTGTTACATTTGCATTCAGTACTCAAGTACAGGCTCAGTCATGGACATTGACACCTCAGAGTAATGTAGGTTTTGAAATTAAATCCTTGGGTGTAACCGTTGTAAGAGCTAAATTTAATCGGGTGCAATCCAGCATGCAGTTTGATGCTAAAGCACCACAGCATGCTTCAACGAATTTTGTCATGGATGTAAATAGCCTAAGCTTGAGTAAACCTTCACTGAAAAATATGATTTTGGGTGAAGATTTGTTTTATGCATCCAAGTACAAAACCGCTAACTTTAAAAGTACCAGTTTTAAAGATTTGGGTGGCGGTCAATATAATATTGCCGGAAACTTAACACTTCGCGGCATCACCAAGCCTGTTAGCTTTAGCACGACCTTAAAACCAAGTGCTAATAATGCTAATCTGCTAGATGTTCAGTCCTCAGCCGTGATTAACCGAAGTGACTTTGGCATGAAAAAAGCCATTGGAGGTGTAGGCGAAAAAGTGAATATTCAACTGTCAGGGCAGTGGAAAGTGCAATAGAGGCTCCATGATCTCAAAGACCTATATTCAGGTCTTGTTTAATTCATCGCTGCGTGAGCCTGTTCAATTAAGAGATCTGTCAGCACATTTAACTGCACCGACTGCTGTTTCCAATGATGCCAATACAAAGGCAAATCGATATTGAGTTGAGGATCCACCTCAACCAATGAGCCATCCGCCAAACGCGGTTTGGCTTGGTAATAGGGTAACCAACCGTAACCGAGTCCCATCGTAACCGCATCAAAAAATGCGCTGGAAGACGGAATAAAGTGATGTGGATATTGAGTTGGATTGAGGCCAAACTTTTGTTGAATATACGCTGTATGGAGTTGATCTTTTGCGTTAAAGATCAGTGCAGGAGCTGCACGTAGAGACTCTCGGTTTACACCTTGGTCAAACCATTGCTGCGCAAAAGTTGGCGTGGCGACAAAACGATAGTTCATATTGCCAATGTATTCGGCTATGCAACCTTTCATGGCTTGTGATTCATCTGTCACACAGGCATTCACCAAACCAGCTTCAAGTAAGTGATGGGTTTGTGATTGGTCATCAACCTGAAAGTGCACCACAATCTTTTTTTCAATTAATGTTGATTGTAGCAAGGGCAAAAGCCATGTCGCTAAGGAGTCGGCATTGGTTGCAATGTTGATTTGATAAAAAGCAGAGGTGTTCATATGACCTGTGAGGTTCTGAATGAAACTTTGCTCTAACAGTCGGCTATGTTGCAAATAATGTAGCAGCGATTGACCTGCTTGTGTCGGGCGGCAAGGTCTTTCCCGCACAATCAGTAAATGCCCCAAACTTTTTTCTAGGCTTTGTACGCGTAAAGTGATGGCAGAAGCAGTAATGCATAGGCGTTCAGCAGCAAGGTCAAAACTTCCTGTTTCTGCCACTGCTAAAAATGCGTCGCACTGTTTATGGTTCAGCATATATTGAGGCTCACTTTAAACTAAAAATATTTTAGTTATATTGATATTTTCTAAATAATACTTAATTTAACTAAAAATGAAAGATAATCCTGACATCATCAATTAATTTGAAAAGTCAAAATGTTAAGTACATATGTACAAGGGCTTGCAGTCGGGATGAGCCTCATTATTGCCATTGGGGCTCAAAATGCATTTGTGCTAAAACAGGGGCTTAAAAAGCAGTTTGTTTTTTGGGTATGTTTTGTCTGTGCATTGTCGGATTCTATTCTAATTGTCTTAGGCGTTTCGGGTTTTTCAAAAGTGCTTCAGCACTATCCTGAAATTATTCAGTTTGCCAAATGGGCAGGGGCACTTTTCCTGTTTTGTTATGGATTCCAACATGCACTGCGGGCATTCAAATCACAGCAGGGCTTGGAGGCAAGTCCCATTGAAAAGCATCAACTAGTGAATATTGTTTTGCTGTGTTTGGCGCTGACTTGGCTTAATCCGCATGTGTATTTAGATACGGTTATTTTACTGGGTTCAATTTCAACACAGTTTGAGCAACCTGCGTACTTTGCTCTAGGAGCAGTGTGTGCGTCTTGGTTGTTTTTCTTTGCTTTGGGCTATGGGGCTCGTGTGCTTATCCCTATTTTTGCAAATCCGAAAGCGTGGAATGTGCTAGATGCGATCATTGCTCTGGTGATGTGGGGAATCGCCATTTCACTGCTTGTGAAATAAAAGCGTGTGCAAAAAAACTATAAATTAAAAAATCACAAAAAAACAAAGCCCGCATCTGCGGGCTTATATGCATTAAGCTTGTAATGCTTTTAAGTCTTCTAAAACTTGTTCAGCATGTCCCGCAGCTTTTACCTTACGATACTCTTTAACCAACTTACCGTTATGGAAAATAAAAGTTGAGCGCTCAATACCCATCACTTTTTTACCATACATATTTTTTTCTTTAATCACATCAAAGTGTTTACACAGTACTTCTTCTTTGTCGCTAATTAAATTAATGGTTAAAGCCTGCTTTTCTGTAAAATTCTGGTGCGCTTTAACCGAGTCACGTGAAACACCAATGATTGTGGTTTGTAGGGCATCGAACTGATCTTTTAAACATGAAAAACCAACGGCTTGAGTTGTGCAACCAGGCGTTGAATCTTTCGGGTAAAAATACACAATCAGCCACTCAGTCGGCACTTCAGTTAAGTTCACTTCACCCGTTGTGGCTGGAAAGTTCTGATTTGGAAGTTGGATGGTATCAGTCATGTTCTATCCTTAAATATCGCGTTGTTCTAATTCAAGTGGTAAAAAGGCATAATTTTCGTGATACAGAATATCACCTTTAACGACTGAAAGTGGATGTTTGAAAATTGGGCCATCAATCACCGTAGTGTGGAATTCACCCGCTTCACCACAAGGGTCAATACCTCTTGCAACCAGTTCATTGACATATTCAAGACTAAGCACTTGACCTAAGTCTTCAACTGTCATGCCTAAGTTTAAGTTGACCGTAACTATGAGGCTTTGAAAACCAAGCTGAATAAGCTCATGCACAATGTCTGAACGTGGACGTTGCCACAATGGCATACATAAGCTGAGCTTACTTTTGTCACACACAGATTGATTCCATTCGGCATGTGCCTTTAAATCAATATCACCTGTAACTAAGCTTTCTGCTCCAAGAGCTTGAGCTTTTCGTAACAGTTGAATGAACTGGTTTTCATAGTCTTGCCACGTCGCAGAGGCAGTGTAGATGGGAAGTCCAATTGCTTTGGCCTGTGCATGAATAATATCGAGGGACATCCCATGTGAGCGCGATTTCAGACCTTGCTCTTCTAACATGACGATTAATGCAACAGGTTTACCCATTTGCATAGCTTGGTATAAAGCAAGGCTGCTGTCTTTTCCACCACTATATGACGCAACAAATTTGCGATTTTGGGCGCGTGTATTCCATTGGGTGAGCATATTTTCAGATTCTATCTATTTTGAACATATAAAAAAGCCTGCATAGAGCAGGCTTTATTCACATTCAGTGAATTATTTTTTCGGAGCAGCTTTCATTGCTTCTTCAGTTAAAGATTTTAATTTACCTGTTAACTGTGGACCGAAACATGTTTGCAAGTCTTTATTTTGCTTTTGTACAAAAGCTAAAGTAGATGGGCTTTTCTTTTGGTTGATCGCACTTTGGATTTCCCATTTTTGTGCATTGGTCAACTTACCATCAGCTTCAACTGCACAAGTACAGTATTTGCTTACTTCTGCTGCGCTAAGCTTTTTGCTTTTTGCAGTTTCTTCTTTACAAACATTAATTAATGCCGATTTTACATTGCTGCTTTTATACGCTTCTTGTAATTTGTTCGATTCAGCAGCATTTGAAGCTGTAGCGAACAATGCAGCTGCAGACACCAATGTAGAAAGCAAAATGTTTGATTTTAAATTTTTCATAAACTGTACCTTGTCGTTACGGTATATAACGCGTTGGGTCTGTTACGCCAGCATCTGCAAAACCTTCTTTACGAAGACGGCAGCTGTCGCATTTCCCACAAGCACGTCCTTGGTCATCTGCTTGGTAGCAAGACACCGTTTGACTATAGTCTACGCCATGTTCTATACCTAAGCGAATAATATTTGCTTTGGATAAATGTAACAGAGGTGTTTCAAATTTAAGAGGTTTTCCTTCAACGCCAACCTTGGTTGCAAGGCGAGCCATGTTGGCAAATGCCTCAATAAATTCAGGTCGACAGTCAGGATACCCTGAATAATCAACAGCATTAATACCAATCACAATGGCTTCGGCATCTAAAACTTCTGCTGCTGCTAGGGCATAAGATAAGAAAATCGTGTTACGTGCTGGAACATAAGTTACAGGAATACCGACTTGTTCATGATCTGGAACATCAATGCTATGGTCTGTTAACGCAGAACCGCCCAAATTACCTAAATCGATATTAATGACACGATGTTCTACGCCTGCTTTTTTTGTCAGTTCGCGTGCGGCATCGAGTTCAGTGGTAGAGCGTTGACCATACATAAAGCTCAGCGCTGTACAGTCATACTGTGCTTGCGCCCATGCTAAACAAGTTGTTGAGTCTAAACCGCCAGATAACAAAACTATGGCACGAGGGCGCATACAAATTTCTCCAAATATAAATTAAAGATGAATAGGCAATGTATTAGCGACCAGTTTCGTCATTCCAAAGCAACTTGTGGAGTTGGAGTTGGAAGCAAACAGGGAGATGGTCTTCTAATATCCATTGCGCTAAGTCACGTGCAAGTTGAGGTAAACGAGCAGCACCTTTCTCAACGGCAAAAGCAGGAGAGAACCATACTGTGCTGACTTTTTCATTAAGTTTATAGTCTTCAACTTGCTGTTTTGACCACTCATAATCCTCACGGTTACAAATTACAAATTTGATTTGGTCGTGCTGGGTTAAATGGTCGAGATTCGAAAGCAAATTTCGTGCAACTTCGCCTGAAGTTGGAGTTTTCAAATCTAATACTTTTGAAACACGTGGATCAACCTTAGACACATCTAAAGCACCACTGGTTTCTAAAGAAACTTCACAGCCAAGGTCAGCAAGACGTTGCATTAAAGGCAACGCATTGGGCTGTGCAAGGGGTTCACCACCTGTCACGCAGACATAAGGGGTTTTAAAATCAAGCGTGGTTTGAATAATCTGATCTAAAGATTGGCGTTCGCCACCTTCAAACGAGTAGGTCGTATCGCAGTATGTACAACGTAGTGGACAACCCGTTAAACGAATAAAAACTGTTGGCAGTCCTGAGGTGTTGGCTTCTCCTTGCAAAGAATAAAAGATCTCCGTGATACGTAGACCCGCAGAAGGATCAGAAACAGGGATAGCAGAAGATCGAAGCGTATTCATAGCAAAATTAAACCACAGGTTAGAAAAACAAAAATCTCTACGGCTAGTCTTAACCGTAGAGATGAGGAACTTGAGTTCCGCACGACAACTAAAAATTATTCGTCGCGTAGTAAATCGTTCAAGCTCGTTTTAGAACGTGTTTGTGCATCTACTTTTTTCACGATGATTGCAGCATACAGACTATAAGTACCACATTTAGAAGGTAAGCTACCTGCAACTACAACAGAACCTGCTGGTACACGGCCGTAGTGAATTTCGCCAGTTGCACGGTCAAAAATCTTAGTCGATTGACCAATGAACACGCCCATAGAAATTACAGAACCTTCTTCTACGATCACGCCTTCTACGATTTCAGAACGTGCACCGATGAAGCAGTTGTCTTCAATAATCGTTGGGTTTGCTTGAAGTGGCTCAAGAACACCACCAATACCTACACCACCAGATAAGTGAACGTTTTTACCAATTTGAGCACATGAACCCACAGTTGCCCATGTGTCAACCATGGTGCCTTCGTCAACATATGCACCAATGTTCACATAAGAAGGCATTAACACCACATTTTTCGCTTGGAAAGAACCTTTACGGGCAACCGCAGGAGGAACAACACGTACGCCAGCCGCTTTAAACTGTTCTTCAGTCCAACCTGTAAATTTGGTATCTACTTTGTCGTAGAATTGAAGGTCACATGACTCAATTGGTTTGTTGTCATTTAGTTTGAATGATAAAAGCACGGCTTTTTTCACCCATTGATGAACAACCCACTCACCATCAATTTTTTCAGCAACACGTAATGTCCCGTTATCTAAACCAGCAATGACTTCCTCAACTGCTGCACGAACTTCAGCAGGACAGTCCGCTGCTGTAAAATTCGCACGGTCTTCAAACGCTTGTTCAATAATTGTTGAAAGCTGAGACATGATCTTCCTTCCAGAAAAAAATTTTCCTGATTTTACACTATATTGTGCAGAGAATAGATGAAAAAACAGCATAGGATCGGAAATAATAATTAATGATTGGATATAAGGCGTTTAAGGCCAGTTTAACTAGAAGATTAAGTAAAGAATTGTGATTTAAAACAACAAGAAAGTATAAAATGTATCAAAAAATAACAAAAACAACCTAAATTTAGAATAAAAAACAGTCAAGAGGTGTTTTATGATGGGCTCATCAAAAAATTGTAAATGATGTAAAAAAATCTTTGCTTGGAGGAGAAAAAACATGAAATCATTACGTTTAGTTGCAATCGCAGCAGCAATGTCGGCGGTCGCAGGTACAGCTTTTGCTGATGATGCAGTCGTAAAAGATGGTTATGCTTTTGACCAAAATAAATTAATTCCTACTGGTGTTCGTGCTGAAGTCGGTACAACAGGTTATGGTGGCGCTTTGTTGTGGACAGCTAACCCATATGTGGGTTTAGCGTTAGGTTACAACGGTGGTGACATTTCGTGGTCGGATGATGTGGAAGTTGACGATGTAAATTATGATGTCGATATGGATAACAATCTGACTTATTTAAATGCAGAAATTCGTCCATGGGGTGCAAGTACTAACAAATGGGCGCAGGCTGCATATATTGCCGCAGGTGTTGGTTATGTTGATCAACAATATGGTCTACAAGCCCGTAATGATGGTGGAACGATCAAAGTTGATGGGAAAGACACAGGCTTAAGCCAATTAAGCTATGACCTTGACTATAGCAATAATATCTCACCATATTTAGGTCTTGGTTATTCACCTCGAATTAACCAAAACTGGGGTGTCTTTGGTGAAGTCGGTGCATACTATACAGGCAACCCAACAGTATCGAACATAAAATATCAAGGTGGTGACAATGTTGATGCAGCTTTAGTGGCAGAGCACATCAATGAAGTGCGTAACGATGATAAATATGAGTGGATGCCAGTTGCAAAATTGGGTGTAAGTTACCACTGGTAATTAACACATAAAAAAACGAGCTTCGGCTCGTTTTTTTATGTCTGACTTTAGGGTGTGTTGACACTTTTAGCTTAAAAAAATAGCGAAGTAGTAAAATCAAATCGCCAAACCCAATTTTACTATTCGCTATGCCTCGTACCATGCTGACAGATCAACACTGGCAAAAGTTGAAAGTTATTCTGCGTAATTTATCCATTCACCACAACTCAAATTTACGCAATTTTATTGAAGCTATTCTCTATAGAATTAGAACAGGCTGTCCGTGGCGAGATATTCCTTGTTGTTTTGGTCATTCAAACTCTATTTTCAAACGTTTTAATCGTTGGTCAAGCAGCGGTAAGTTACTTAGATTATTCAAATTATTAGCCTCATGCCCCGATATGGAGTGGATTTTTATTGATGGCTCTCATGTACGTGCTCATCAACATTCTGCCGGCATAGCGAATCAATCTATTTCTAAAAGTGTAGGAGGAAACTCCTCAAAAATACATTTGATTGTTGATGCACATGGCAATCCTATTGATTTCATGATTACCGATGGAACCACACATGATGTTAAAGTTGCACCTGATTTAATATCAACATTAGATTTAAAAGAGACAAAAGTGGTATGTGCAGATAAAGGCTATGATTCAGAACCACTGCGTGAACAGATCAGGAAAACAGGCACTAAAGCGAATATACCAAAGAAAACAAATAGCCAATCGAACAATGACCATATGGACTGGTATTTATATAAAATCAGGCATTTAGTTGAAAATATGTTTTGTAGATTAAAGCAATTTAGAGGAATAGCTACTCGATATGACAAGCTCAAAAGAAATTATCAAAGTTCTGTTGCTTTAGCCTGTATATTTTTATGGCTACCTTTATAGGGTTAATTATGAACAGTAAGTGTCAACAGACCCTAGCTAAATTCTTTAAAAATGATGGGTAAATTTGAGTCCTAAGATCCATGCATCATTATCATTCAGCGCTGAAAGTCCTGTAATGTTTGCCAGTGGATTTGAGTCGGAAGATGTTTTGGACTTCTTAAAACGCAAATAATATAGACCAGCCGCAATATCAAACTCAGTGTTATATGTGTACATGCTGCCTAGCCCAACACCTTGGTACCCATCACTTGGGTTAAGGGTGGATGCAGGATTATTAATCCCAGAGTCCCAGAGCAGTTCCATAGTACTCAGCCACTTTTTGTTCCATACGTGTGCTAAGCCGAGTTTTGCAGACCATTGATCTTCATTGTACTGAATGAGCTTGATATCTTTGGCTTCTGGATACAACATAGCTGCATAATCGATCACGGCTTTAAATTTGGGTGGTTGAATGACAAAATCTTGCCAATTCACCCAGCGTAACGTCCCATACAAGATATTTTGATAAGGGAGTCCTGTCATGAAATCAAAATTTATCGATTGTGGTGTCTTCACTTCCATCACATTGGGTGTAACTACGCCGACTTCGATAGATTCTGTTGTGGTGATTTCATGTTTAATCGCTGAGCGATAAGTCAAAGATGTTCTAAAATAATATTCAGGGATTTGATAACTAATACCTGCTAACCAGCCCAAGCTTTCATCTTGTTTAAACTCGGCATCATAGCCATCAAACACAGAATAGGCCTGACCTTTCGCTTTTAAAGAGCCTGCAAAGCTTTGATAGCTGAAACCACCATAGATTTCCCATTGTGGGTTGAATTGGTAGCCTAAAAGCGAGCTGAGATTATGACTTTCAAAGTCGATATCGGCAGATTCAACTTCATGACTTTCACCATAAATCTTTGGGCGATAGTGATAATCGATGTCTACAGCAAAAGGCTGGTCATAAATGACAGCAAATTTAAACTGAGGGTTAAGTTGTAGTTTTAGTGCAGCTCCCAGCATTACTTGTTCATTGCTTAAATTGCCTGTTGAAAAGTCATTTATGCCAAACTGTTGTAGTATCTCTGTATGTTGAACTTGGCCAGAAACATTTGGATCAATATAAGCCAGAGAAACTTCTGCATAATTTCCACGTTCAAAAAAGGGTTGTATTGTTTGACCTGACAGTTCAAAAGCAGCAGCAAAACTTGATCCCGACGAATAGAAACATAAACAAAGTAATGGAGAGCCCAACAGATTTTTATTCACTGTTATTGCTCACTAGTATTTTTATCATTTGAACAAATAATACACCATACCCATTTAAAGTATATGGTTTTAAAAATAAAAAAAGAGACTCTGGGGTCTCTTTTTAGAATAAAAGCCTTTTAGTCTTCAGGATAAGCTACTCTTTTAAGCGCTTTAATGTCTGCATCTGGTGAGCACAACGAGATAAATTCATAGCCATAGCCACGTAGGAGGTGACCTTTACGCACTGCAATCCATGTTGTATTGAGACCAAAAATATCAGTTGGAATTTGTTTTAAACGATAGTCACGTTCAACGTCATAGGCCACATTATTGACAATACCGACGCCCATATTGAGTTCAACATAGGTTTTAATCACGTCGGCATCTAAAGCAGACATTACGATGTCGACATCCACACCTGCATCTTCAAAGGCTTTGTCAATTTTTGAACGTCCAGTGAAACCGCCGTGATAGGTAATCAGTGGATATTCCGCCAAGTCTACAATACTAATATTTTGCTTGCTCGCCAGAGGGTGGCTTTGCGGGGTAATAATGCTGTGTTGCCAATTATAGAACGGTACACTAGCAAGATTGTCCTCAGTGGTCAGTGACTCAGTTGCAATACCAATATCAGCCTCACCTTGCAGAAGCATTTCGGTAATTTCAACTGGGCTGGCTTGTTGTAAAATAAGATGAACTTTTGGAAACTCTTTTTTAAATTGATTAACAATTGGCGGTAGCACATAACGCGCTTGGGTATGTGTAGTTGCAATCGTCAAAGTGCCTTCATCGACACGGTTAAAATCATCTGCAAGACGTTTAATATTGTCTGCGTCGACCAACATACGTTCAACAATACCCAGTAGTGCTTGACCTGGTTCAGTTAAACCCAGTAAGCGTTTCCCTTTACGAATAAAAAGCTGTACGCCTAATTCATCTTCTAGGTCTTTGATGTGCTTACTGACGCCTGACTGAGAGGTATACAGTGCAGCAGAGGCTTCGGTGAGGTTGAAGTTTTGTCTCACCGTTTCTCGAATAATTCTGAGTTGTTGAAAGTTCATAGTCTTGGATCTCTTTTATGATGAATGAGGCATTCAACATGCCCCATTCAATTGGTCTTAAGCCGCAGGTTTTGCAAATAAATGCAAGTTTGATGGGCTTAACCATACCGTTTGATTAGGTCTAAATTGGTGTAATTTTGCTTCTTCAGAAGTCAGTGAGATTTCAATCAGTTTGCCTTGGCGATCATGGAGTTCTGCAACCACTTTGCCCGCGATCCATAATTCTCGTACGAACGTTGCTTGGATGGCGTTGTCTTGCGGTTGTGCATGAATACGTAATTCATCTGGACGGGCAAAGGCAATCACGTCACCCGAAGGCGCATTGCGTAAAGAGTCTAATTGAATGCGGTCTTCACCAATTTGGATCGTACCTGCGTTATTTTGACCTTCGAAACGGTTCGCTTGACCTAAGAAGTCAAACACAAACGGCGTTGCAGGCTTTTCATAAACCTCGCGGGGTGATCCAATTTGCTCGACGTTCCCTTTATTCATCACAATGATTTGATCCGCGACTTCTAAAGCTTCTTCTTGGTCATGCGTTACAAAGATTGAGGTGATATGAAGTTCATCATGCAAAGTACGTAACCAACGACGGAGCTCTTTACGTACTTTTGCATCCAAAGCACCAAAAGGCTCATCTAGTAACAGTACGCGTGGTTCAACCGCCAAAGCACGTGCCAGTGCAATACGTTGACGCTGACCGCCAGAAAGTTGAGCTGGGTAACGATCTGCCAAGAACCCCAATTGGACTAAGTCCAGCAAACGTGTGACACGTTTTTTAATTTCAGCTTCAGATGGGCGTGTTGCACGTGGGCGAACGCGGAGACCAAAAGCGATATTGTCAAATACGGTCATATGGCGAAACAAGGCATAGTGCTGAAATACAAAACCAACTTCACGCTCACGTACGTGTACATTGGTTGCATCTTCACCTTCTAAGATGACTTGACCGCCATCTGCGGACTCAAGCCCTGCAATAATACGAAGCAGAGTGGTTTTACCACAGCCTGATGGGCCAAGTAATGCAACCAATTGACCATCAGGAAAATCGAGAGAAATGTTATTCAGCGCATGGAACGCACCAAAGTGTTTTTCAATGTTTTTAACTTGAATACTCATGACGTCATTCCTTTAAACTGTTGAATCATTATGTTTGTTTTGCTTTTCTTGGCGAAGCTCAACCCATGTTTTTAAAACAAGAGTCACAATCGCTAAAAGCGCCAAGAGTGAAGACACAGCAAAAGCCGCACTGAAGGTATATTCGTTATAGAGAATTTCGACATGCAGAGGCAAGGTATTGGTTTCACCACGAATATGACCTGAAACGACCGATACCGCACCAAATTCACCCATTGCACGTGCATTACACAGAATGACTCCGTAAATTAAACCCCATTTAATATTGGGTAGGGTTACTTTCCAGAAGGTTTGCCAGCCTGATGCACCCAGCACAATAGCAGCTTCTTCTTCTTCCGTACCTTGGGCTTCCATGAGAGGAATAAGTTCACGTGCAACAAAAGGAACGGTGATAAAGATTGTTGCTAATACAATGGCAGGAACGGCATACAGAATTTTGATGTCGTTATCCATGAGCCAACTACCGAACCAACCTTGCGTACCAAAAATCAGTACCAGCATTAAACCCGCGATAACAGGGGATACTGAAAATGGCATATCAATAATTGTGGTTAAGATGGATTTACCACGGAAGTTAAATTTGGCCACACACCAAGCTGCTGCAACACCAAATATCACATTTAGTGGAACTGCAATCACCGCGGTTAATAAAGTGAGTTTGACTGCGGATAGCGTGTCAGGATGAACCAAGGCTTGTGCATAGACGCCAACCCCTTGTTTAAAGGCCTCAACGAACACCAAAATCAGCGGTAAGATCAAACAGCTCAAAAAGAACAGCAGAGCAATCGTAATCAGGGTGTAGCGAACCCAAGTTGGCTCACGTGTCGCATCACGCGATTGTAGCTTTTCGGCAAGTGCATTACTATTGATATTCATCGTGCTGTTCTCCCTGTACGACGGCTTGCCCATGCTTGTAACAAGTTAATCAGGAATAAAATGGCAAAAGACAGCACCAACATGACGACTGCAATCGTGGTTGCACCCGCATAGTCATATTCTTCTAAGCGTGAAATAATCATGAGCGGCGCAATTTCTGTTTTAAACGGTTGGTTCCCTGCAATAAAGATCACTGAACCGTATTCACCGACGCCACGAGCAAAGGCAAGTGCAAAACCGGTGATGAGTGCTGGAAATAAAATCGGCAAAATCACTTTGGTCACAATCTGTAGACGGTTAGCACCTAATGCTGATGCTGCTTCTTCTAACTCTGTTTCCAAGTCACTGAGAACAGGTTGCACAGTCCGCACTACAAAAGGAATACCAATAAAAATCAGTGCCAATGTAATACCAATTGGGGTATAGGCCACTTGAATTCCTAAAGGCTCAAGATACTGACCGATCCAACCTGTAGGGGCATAAAGCGAAGTGAGTGCAATACCTGCAACAGCGGTGGGTAAGGCAAATGGTAAGTCGACCAAGGCATCTACAATGCGTTTACCCGGAAAACGGTAACGAACTAAACACCATGCTAGAAGTAGACCAAAAACCACATTAATAAACGCGGCGATCAGGGCTGTACTAAAACTGAGTTGCAAAGATTTTAAAATACGTTCTGAACTTAAAATTTCCCATAAACCATCCCAACCAATGCCTAAAGATTTAATAAAAACAGCGGACAATGGAATAAGAACGATTAATGACAAATATGCTAGGGTAAAGCCTAGAGAAAGACCAAATCCTGGCAGCACTCGGGATCGCTGCGACATGATTACTCCTCAAAGAGAGAAAGCTGACCTAAAAAGAGTCAGCTCAAATAAAACTGAATTTCGGCACAAGTATCATTTGTAGCGTTTAAATTGCAAATTTAAATAAATACTTGCTTTCATTGTAAAAACTAATGTTTTTTAGCACACTTTCTGAAATCAAAAAATCATAAATTTCAGGGAATGGCCCAAAACCTGACGCAACATTAATATGTCCGACTTGCCCCAAGTTCTTAGGCCTAATTTTCCATGCTTTTGCCAGTTGCAGTGCATCTTGAAAATTGAGCCAAGGATCATTTTCACTGATGATCATTTGGGTAGGAACTTGTAGCTTGAGTTGGTGGAAATATTGTTGATAGTCATTTTGGCTATCACGAGCAAAACCAGCATCACCAAAGCGAGCAGGGTTGGCCGGTGCAACCAGAACTAAATTTTTGATTTTTTGATTTAGTTCAGGATGCTGTGCTAAAGCAGCGACTGTCGTTAAACAGCCAAAGCTATGCGCCACAATTTGAATCGGTTCCTGAATGGATTGAACTGTTTTGACAAATTTCTCAATCCACTCATGGAGTACGGGTTTATTCCAATCTTGCTGCTGTACACGAGAGCATGACTTGAGCTGACGTTGTAACCACGATTGCCAGTGGTCATGTTCACTTCCACCCACGCCCGGTACAATTACAGTATGAATCATGTCGATGCTCCCTTACAGCTATTTACTGGACTCGGTTTTATTTCGTCGTATTGGCTTTCACAATTTGGTCAAACACACCACCATTTTCAAAGTGCTGTTTTTGTACCTTGGTCCAACCGCCAAATTCTTTATCAATGGTCACCAACTTCAACGGTTTGAATGTGGCTGCATATTTTTTCAAGACAGTTGCATTACGTGGGCGATAGAAGTTTTTCGCCGCAATTTCCTGTCCAGCAGGTGAATATAAATAGTTGAGATATGCTTTCGCCAGATTCAGATTGCCGTCTTTTTCCGCATTTTTTTCAACAATGGCAACGGGTGGTTCTGCCAAAATAGATAGCGAAGGCGTCACGATTTCAAACTTACCCGGTTGTTCACGAATTGCTAAGTGCGCTTCGTTTTCCCATGCTAAGAGAACATCACCGATACCGCGTTCAGCAAAAGTTGTGGTTGCGCCACGTGCACCTGAATCCAGTACTTTGGTATTTTTATAAATTTTACGCACGAATTCTTGTGCTTTTGCATCGTTACCCGCAGGTTGATGTTTCGCCCAAGCCCAAGCTGCTAAGTAGTTCCAGCGTGCACCACCTGATGTTTTTGGATTTGGTGTAATAATGCCAACACCCGGCTTAACGAGGTCACCCCAGTCTTTAATGCCTTGAGGGTTACCTTTACGGACGAGGAACACGATAGTTGAAGTATATGGTGTCGAGTTATTGGGTAATTTCTTTTGCCAGTTGGTCGGTAAAAGTTTTGCTTTTTCAGCAATCACATCGATATCTGCTGCAAGTGCAAGGGTCACTACATCCGCACCTAAACCATCAATCACTGAACGAGCTTGTTTACCTGAGCCGCCGTGAGACTGTTTAAAGTTGATGTCTTGTCCTGTGCGTTGTTTCCAATAAGCGCCAAACTGTTTGTTGACGTCTTCATAGAGTTCGCGTGTTGGATCATACGACACGTTAAGGAAATCTTTTGCTGCAACACCAAAAGATGTGACTGAAACTAGCGCCGCTAGTACCCCAATTTTTAACTTAGATAAGCTCATGTGAGACCTCAAATTTTAAACGTTTTTAAACATGAGGCAAGAATACTGCGAGTCTTATTGCTAAAAAAATAATAAAAAATGAATTTTATATGAATAAAAAAGAAAAAGAGTTCTGCTTAGAATTCATTAAACTAAAGCAGAAAATTATTTCAGGGTAGATTGGCATGCATTGCTATAAAAATGCACAGGAAATCAAACAAATAGAATTATTAGATCGCGCATTTCACTATGGAGATGGTTGTTTTAGTACAGCGCGTATCCGTGATGGTGTGATCGAACTAGAGCCTCTACACATAGCACGCTTGAAATTGGCCTGTGAAAGACTGCTGTTGTCAGCAGATTTAGCCTTTATTCAGCACAGCATCGTGCAATTTAAACAAACCCATGCACAGTTAAACGGCACTCTGAAAATTATTATTAGTCGGGGTGAAGGGCAGCGCGGTTATAGTTTGCCCACACATCCTGCTGACGTTTGGGTGTTTTTCTATCCGAAAGCATCAGAGGCTTTGACATACAGCGAAATTGATTCAGGGGTACTGCAACATGCGATTGGGCTGAATATGCCGCAAATGGTGGGTGTGAAAAGCTTAAACCGTTTAGAACAAGTTTTACTTAAGCATGAGGCGGAACAACATGGCTGGTTGGAAGCTTTGGTCACAGATGTGCAAGGTTCTGTCGTTGAAGGTGTGAGCAGTAATT
Organism: Acinetobacter sp. CAU_H_29a_1; assembly: GCF_058599505.1. Lineage (NCBI taxonomy): Bacteria > Pseudomonadati > Pseudomonadota > Gammaproteobacteria > Moraxellales > Moraxellaceae > Acinetobacter > Acinetobacter sp. CAU_H_29a_1. Next base: position 2,144,890 of record NZ_CM178655.1, on the reverse strand, counting down.
GTTTCATTCTGCTAAATGATCGATGGATTAGTCCCGAACTTCGTTATAATGGCGTACATGGTGTCATGCGTGCCGAAATATTGGCACGGATGCAGCAACAAGGAATGAGCTGTGAGCTGAGAATGATTGATATGGAAGAAATTCCACGCTTTCAAAGTTTATTTTTCTGCAATGCCTTGAGTCCTATGAAAATAGCCAAAAGTCTGAATCATCAGCATTTAGATGTTCAGCCGTGTATAGATTTGTTCCATCGTCTTCAACTTAATCAGATGCAGTAGTATGTCCGCAGCCAAAACCAAATCGAAAAAGAAAACGCAACCACCCCAACGCAAAGTGAAAGGGTTGTTATTGATTGCTGTGAGCATCATTGTTTTATTGATGATTGTACTGTGGTCGAGTTTATTTAAATCCTATCCTGTCGAAGGTAAAAAGCAGTTATTGGCAATTAACTCTGGCGATACCTATTCCGGTTTTATTGACCGCTTAGCCAAAGAAGACATGGCTAGTTTTCCTATTATTTTAAAGCTTTACCAAAAAATATTTATTCATGACACCTTGAAAGCCGGTGTTTATGAAGTGCGTGAAGGTATGAGTATTCGCCAAGTTTTGGATATGATTTCCAATGTCGATAATACCGAGATGAATCGTATATTGGTGATTGAGGGGACGACCTTTAAACAGTTGATCGAGGCGTTGAAAAAGGATGCGTTGGTTAAAAAGGAAGTTTCCAATTTACCCATGGATCAGCTTTTAAAAGCCTTAGATATTCCTTATACGCATGCTGAAGGGCTTTTTGCCCCCGATACTTACTTCTTCGCCAAAGGGGAGTCAGACAAAAAAATCTTAATGGATTTATACAAACGCCAAATGAAAGCTTTAGATGAAGCTTGGGCAAACCGTGCGGCAAATTTGCCGTATAAAGATAAATACGAAGCCTTGATCATGGCCTCTATCATTGAAAAAGAAACCAATGTTGACCGCGAACTGGAGCAAGTTTCAGGTGTGTTTGCGCGTCGTCTTCAACTCGGCATGCGTTTGCAAACGGACCCAACGGTGATTTATGGCATGGGCGATAAATATACAGGCAATATTACCCGCCAAGACTTGCGTACTCCAACAGCCTATAATACTTATACCATCAATGGTTTACCTCCTACGCCAATTGCTTTACCAAGTAAAAAAGCCATTGAAGCTACCATGCACCCAGATAACAGCAAAAACATCTACTTTGTTGCAACGGGCAATGGTGGGCACACATTTAGTGAGACTTTAGAGCAGCACAACCAAGCTGTAAAAGAATATCTCAGCGTTTTAAAAACCAAGAAGGATGAATAGATGTTTATTAGTTTTGAGGGCACAGAAGGTGTCGGTAAAACCACACTGATTCGCAAAATTTATGAGCATCTAGAACAACAAGGTCAGCAGGTTGTTTTAACGCGTGAGCCAGGTGGTACACCGATGGCTGAGCAAATTCGTTCGCTACTATTGTCTGTCAATCATGAAGAGTCGATGTCGAATGATACTGAACTGCTACTGATGTACGCGGCTCGCGCACAGCATTTACAACAAGTGATCATGCCTGCTTTAACGGAATATAAAACTGTATTGTGTGACCGTTTTACCGATGCCAGCTTTGCTTATCAATGTGCAGGACGTGGTTTAAGCCAGTCGAAGCTGCAACTGCTGAATGAAAATTTTGTCAGCCATATGCCAAATATTACATTTTGGCTCGATGCCCCGATTGAGACAGGCATGTCTCGTGCGCGGGAACGGGGAGCTTTGGACCGTTTTGAACAAGAAAAAGTCACTTTCTTTGAAAAAGTCAGAGCAGGTTATCAGCAGTTATGGGAACAATATCCTGAGCGGGTCAAGCGCTTGGATGCAACCCAGTCACCAGAACAGGTTTTTGCACAAGCGTTGCAATATTTAAACTAAAAATATGCCTGAAATGTTATTTCAGACTGTAGTAAAATACATTTTTCTTTTATAGTCAGTGACAAAGGACTGTATGTTGAAGGAAAAATGAAAAGTAACTTAACTGAGATTGTGGCTTTTTTAGAAAAGGAATTTCCGCAAAGTTTAGAAAAATGTCATATCGAATCTGTCACTGAGCGCGCAGCAACAGTCGTGTATCAGGTCGATGAGCGCGATTTGCGACCGGGTGGAACGGTTTCAGGCCCAACCATGATGACTCTTGCAGACTATGCATTGTATATCGCCATTTTAGGGGAAATTGGGCTGGTCGGTTTAACCGTGACCACCAATTTATCGGTCAACTTTCTAAGTAAACCTGCAGCCTCTACAAATATCCGCGGTGAATGTAAGTTAATGAAAGTTGGCAAAGCATTGGTGGTTGGGGATGTGTGGTTGTATTCAGTGGGTAAGGATGAACCCATTGCACATGTGGTGGGAACTTATTCTATTCCACGCAAATCCTAAAAAATGTCTGAATAAAAAAGCCTGACGAATCAGGCTTTTTTTAAATTAGTTATTCACTAAAGGGGTTTCAACTTTAAAATTGAAAGGGGTGAGTACGGTTTTACGCAGTTCATTCGACAGTTCAGGGTAATCTAAAGTGTAGTGTAAACCACGTGATTCTTTACGCTCCATGGCGCAGCGCACGATCATTTCAGAGACTAAAACCAAATTGCGCAGTTCAATCAGATTTTTGCTGACTTGGTAATCTTGGTAATACTCGGTAATTTCCCGCTTCAACATTTCAATACGGTGTAGCGCACGTTCAAGACGTTTCGTAGTACGCACAATGCCGACGTAGTTCCACATGGTTTGACGGAGTTCATCCCAGTTTTGCAAAATCACCACATCTTCATCAGGATTCATCACTTGTGAGTCATCCCAAGACGGGGCAGTTGGGGATTGGTAATTTGAATCAAAACTTTTTTCGATGTGTTCTGCTGCACTCATGCCATACACAAAACACTCTAACAGGGAGTTACTGGCCATACGGTTAGCGCCATGCAAACCTGTGTACGAAGTTTCCCCAATCGCATAGAGACCTGCAATGTCAGTTTGACTGTGTTCATCAACCACCACACCGCCACAGGTATAGTGCGCAGCAGGAACAACAGGAATCATTTCCTTGGTAATGTCGATGCCGAGTTCGAGTAAGCGTGCATACAAGGTCGGAAAATGTTCTTTAATGAAACTTTCGGGCTTATGGCTAATGTCGAGCCATACGTGACGAATTCCTAAGCGTTTGATTTCATAGTCAATCGCTCGCGCCACAATGTCACGTGGGGCAAGTTCTGCGCGTTCATCAAAGCGCAACATAAAGCGTTCGCCATCGGGTAAACGTAAATAAGCACCTTCACCACGCATTGCTTCAGTGATAAGGAAAGAGCGCGCTTGCGGGTGGTATAAACAGGTTGGGTGGAATTGGTTAAACTCCATATTGGCCACGCGGCAACCCGCACGAAACGCCATGGCAATACCATCGCCCGTTGCAATGTCTGGGTTCGAGGTATACAGATAGGCTTTCATGGCACCGCCACACGCCAGCGCGGTAAAAGGGGCTAAAAAGGTATGTACTTTTTCAGTCTTTTCATCGAGCGCATAGAGTCCTAATGCACGATTTTGTTCTTCCAAGCCCAGTTTTTGAGAGGTAATTAAATCGATGGCGATGTAATTCTCAAAAATGGTGATGTTATCTTTTTCAATCGCACGTTCCACTAAGGTAGTTGAAATGGCACGACCTGTAGCATCTGCGGCATGAATAATACGGCGTTGAGAGTGTCCACCTTCACGTGTTAGGTGCAACTGTTCTTGATCATCAAGGGTAAACTGCACGCCGTGTTTCAGTAGAAAATCAACAGAAGGTTTACCGCCTTCAACGGTTTGCTTTACGGCTTCGGTCTCACACAAGTGAGCGCCCGCAATCATGGTGTCATCAATGTGCTGTTCGATGGAATCCGTTTCATCTAAAACAGCGGCAACGCCACCTTGTGCGTAGAAGGTACTTGCATCGGTCAGGTTTGATTTTGCAAGAACAGCAATATTGAAATGTTGAGGCAACGATAAGGCTAAGCTCAGGCCTGCACCGCCACTTCCCACAATAATCACATCAAAATGATGTGTTGTGTTTAAATTAGACATGTCCATCAGCTAATTTGGAAAAAGTTCGCTAATGACAGCGCTTTTTTCACGAAAAGGCAAGGGTAAAATCTCTACAATTGATGGGAAATATAAATAAAGAACGTATTTTTTAAGCAAAGTTTAAGCACTTGTTTATACAAACATAATAGAACATATTATTACCCAAGATAGACAAAGATTATGCTAGAAACGCTAATACATAAATTGATAACAAACATATAGGTCAATACTTGATATGAAAAGTCGCGCGATACAAACTGGTTTTTTTGCTGTTGCATGCACAATGGCTGCGGTACAAACACAAGCAGCACCTGTTGATTTCTCAAACTTGGTTGAGCAAGTCAGCCCTGCTGTAGTGAGTGTAAATGTGGTTAAAAAGATGACTCAAGAAGAGTTACTGCAGCAGCAAATACCTGAGATTTTGAAGCGTTTTTTTGGTAATCAAGTCATTATTCCGCAGCAGCAAGCGCCGCAAGAAAAAACGGCTTATGGCAGCGCATTTTTTATTAGTAAAGATGGGTATTTACTGACAAACCACCACGTCGTAGAAGATGCATCGAAAGTCACGATTATGTTTAATGACCGTCGTGAACTGGATGCGACTGTAGTAGGTAGTGATGAACGAACTGATGTGGCCTTGCTTAAGGTGAATGGTACGAATTTTCCATCACTGCGTGCAGGCAATGTTGATCAACTGCGTGTAGGCGAACCTGTGCTTGCGATCGGTTCACCGTTTGGTTTTGATTACTCGGCTTCAGCAGGAATCGTGAGTGCGAAAATGCGTAATATGATGGGGGAGACATCGGTACCTTTCATTCAAACCGATGTGGCTCTCAATCCAGGAAACTCAGGCGGTCCGTTATTCAACCAACAGGGTGAAGTGGTTGGAGTGAACTCGCGTATTTTCAGTGGTACGGGCGGTTATATGGGGCTATCTTTCTCGATTCCAATTGATGTCGCAATGGATATTGCTGATCAACTTAAGAAAACAGGTAAAGTTACGCGCTCTTATTTAGGTTTCAATCTACAAGATCTAGACCGCAATTTGGCAGAGTCTTATAATTTGCCAAAACCTGAAGGTTCATTGATTACCAATGTTCAGCCAAATTCACCTGCGCAGAAAGCTGGGCTAAAAGCAGGCGATATTATTTTAAAATTCAATGGAACGCCGATTTCACGTACCTCTGAGTTATTGAACTATTTAAATCGTACCATGCCAAATCAAACGGTACAGCTTGAAGTGCTGCGTGATGATAAAAAGCGGAATATATCGGCAACATTAACTACCGCACCAGATGATACACCTGCAAAATCAGATACAGTTACACAAAGTAAAGGGTCTGTCTTAGGTATTGCTATCCGAAATTTAGCACCTGCTGAATTGTCACAGCTCAATGTGAAAGGTGGTGTGTTAATTCAAGAAGTGAAACGTGGCGGTGCAGCAGCACAGTCAGGCATGGCGGCTGGTGATGTGGTCACTCACATTAATAATAAAGTCGTAAAAGACACCAATGATTTTGTCCAAGCGGCATCTGAATTGAAAAAAGGTCAGGTTGCCCGCGTTGGAATCATCCGACAAGGCACACCAGCCATTTTAGGGATGCGCATCCAATAAGCGAAAAAAAACCACTCTTCGGAGTGGTTTTTTATTTTTTGCAATTTGATGATGTCTGTTATTTGCGTACACTGCCATCTTCATAAGGATATTTAGATTAAATAGAGTGTTTATGAGTAGTATTTTTGACTTAAGACTTCAGGTACAAGCAGAACATATCGACCAGTTAGGCCATGTGAATAACGTGGTTTATATGCATTGGATGCAGGATGTTGCAACAGCACATATTGATGCACTGGGTTTAGGCTTAAAAGAATATATCGAGTTAAAACATGCCATGGTTGCGGTTGAGCATCATGTACAGTACCGAAAAGCTGCATTTAAAGAGGATGAAATAATCTTACGCACATGGTTTGACGATATAAACGCATTATATTCATCGCGCCAATATGTGTTTTATAGACCCAAAGACAATAGCATTTTATTTGTTGCTCAAACTAAGTGGGCTTGCGTAGAGATTGAAACAGGACGCGCGAAACGTATGTCACCTAGTTTTACCCAAGCTTACCAACCGCTTGCAAAAGATGTGAATGCCTTAGATTTTTCAATGGATTATTCAAAAAGCCCAGTGAAAAGCGAAAACATGTAAAAAAGCGTCAGAGTTGTGAAAAGGAAGCGTATTAATATGGATACTTTAAAAAAACCATCTGTTATAATCCTTCGCAATTTCTATTCGGCTTTTGTTGTGCATCGAAATTTGTCTGCATAACGCTTTATTTTGTTCAAGGTAGCCCATGGCGCAAGCTAAAAAATCTGTTGATATTAAAAATATCCGTAATTTCAGTATTATTGCTCACATTGACCACGGGAAGTCAACGCTCGCTGACCGCTTTATTCAAACCTGTGGTGGTTTGCAAGATCGTGAAATGCAAGCACAAGTACTTGACTCCATGGAACTTGAACGTGAGCGTGGTATTACCATTAAAGCTGCGTCGGTTACTTTGTATTACACCCATCCAAATGGCCAAGAGTATCAATTGAACTTTATTGATACACCAGGCCACGTCGACTTTTCATATGAAGTGTCACGCTCATTGGCGGCTTGTGAAGGTGCATTGTTGGTTGTAGATGCAGCACAAGGCGTGGAAGCACAGTCAGTTGCGAACTGTTACACCGCAATTGAGCAAGGTCTCGAAGTCCTTCCTGTATTGAATAAAATTGATTTACCACAGGCTGAACCTGAACGTGTGATTCAAGAAATTGAAGACATTATTGGTATTGAAGCAACTGAAGCGCCAACCTGTTCGGCAAAAACAGGTCTTGGGATTGATAGCGTTTTAGAAACCCTTGTTAATGTCATTCCTGCACCTACTGGTGATCGTAATGCGCCATTACAAGCTTTAATTATCGACTCTTGGTTTGATAACTACTTAGGCGTGGTTTCTTTGGTACGTGTGAAAGAAGGTCGTGTGCGTAAGGGCGACAAGATGTTGATGAAATCAACAGGCCAAACGCACATCATTACTTCTGTGGGTATTTTCAATCCTAAGCATACTGAGACAGACATCCTTGAAGCGGGTGAAGTTGGTTTCGTAATTGCAGGGATTAAAGACATTTTTGGTGCGCCAGTCGGTGATACGATTACCCTTGCCAACACACCAGAAGTCAAAACCTTACCGGGCTTTAAAAAAGTGAAGCCGCAGGTTTATGCAGGTTTGTTCCCAATTGATTCAAGTGAATTTGAACCGTTCCGTGAAGCTTTGCATAAACTTCAGATCAATGACTCGGCATTATTTTTTGAACCTGAAAGCTCAGATGCTTTAGGTTTTGGCTTCCGTTGTGGCTTCTTAGGCATGCTACACATGGAAATCGTACAAGAGCGTTTAGAGCGTGAGTATGATTTAGACCTCATTTCATCTGCACCGACTGTGATTTATGAAGCGGTGATGAAGAATGGTGAGACGATTTATATCGATAGCCCATCTAAAATGCCAGATGGTTCAACAGTCGAAGACTTACGTGAGCCGATTGCTGAGTGCCATATCCTTGTACCGCAAGAGTATTTGGGTAATGTGATGACTTTGTGTGTAGAGCGCCGTGGTGTTCAAAAAGACATGAAGTTTATGGCGAACCAAGTTTCGATCACCTTTGAAATTCCAATGGCGGAAGTGGTGATGGACTTCTTTGATAAATTGAAGTCGTGTTCACGTGGTTTTGCATCGCTTGATTATAACTTTGTACGTTTTGAAAGTTCATCATTGGTAAAAGTCGATGTTCTAATCAATGGCGATAAAGTCGATGCCTTGGCAATGATTTGTCACCGTCAAGATGCCCGTCACCGAGGTATTGCATTGGTTGAAAAAATGAAAGATTTGATTCCACGTCAAATGTTTGATGTGGCAATTCAAGCGGCCATTGGCGCACAAATTATTGCTCGTTCAACCGTAAAGGCAATGCGTAAAAACGTATTGGCGAAATGTTATGGTGGTGACGTTTCTCGTAAGAAGAAACTGCTATCGAAGCAAAAAGAAGGTAAGAAACGCATGAAGCAAGTGGGAAGTGTAGAAATCCCACAAGAAGCGTTCTTGGCTGTGTTGAAAGTAGAAAGATAAAAAGGTAGGAATATAAGCCCATGGATTTTGATTTTAATTTGATACTTGTTCCTGTCACACTGATTTTCTTTTTGGTGTGGTTGCTCGATAAGTTTGTATTTAAACAACGAGCGACAAAAGGCAAGGGGAATGAAAATTTTGTCATTACTTGGGCTTATGATTTTTGGCCAGTCCTTGCGATTGTTCTATGCTTACGTTCATTCTTTTATGAACCTTTTAATATTCCTTCCGACTCGATGGTCCCGACTTTAGAAACTGGTGACTTCATCTTGGTCAATAAGTTTGACTATGGTGTTCGCCTGCCGATTGTGAATAAAAAAGTGATTGATGTGGGTGAGCCTGAGCGTGGTGATGTGATTGTCTTCCGTTATCCACCGCAACCGACGATCAGCTATATCAAACGTGTGGTTGGTATTCCTGGCGATCACATTGTTTTTGATCATGGCCAATTAACCATTAATGGTCAAAAAATTGCTAAAGTGCCTGTAGAGTTTAGCCGTGAAAAAGACCGTTTAGATACGCCTACTTCGATATATCATAAAGAAACCATTGGCAAGCATACCTTTACCATGCGTGAGTTAGAGGGTGTCAATGTTGCACGCCAAGCACCGTATATTAACTTTGTAGAAAATGGTAAATACTCTGCTGAAAATGGTTTATATTGGGAAGTGAAAGTAAAAGAAGGTGAGTACTTTGCGATGGGGGATAATCGCGACCAAAGTGCTGACAGTCGTTTCTGGGGAATGGTTCCTGAACAGAACCTAACGGGTCGTGCATTTTATATTTGGATGCATAAAGAACCTGGCTTTAAGTTGCCGTCATTTAACCGTAACGGTAGCATTGACTAATATCGATTCGGAAAATAAAAAATGCGCAAGAATCAACAAGGGGCATCTTATATCGCCATTTTATTTGCAATCATGGGGTTTGCATTTATGGCGAAAGTGGCAATTGCAGTTTGGGCTCCTTATTTTGATGATCGGATGATCAATAGCCAAATTGAGGAAGTATTTCAAAGCAGCCCGAAAAATATTCAGCCCGCGGAGTTTGAGAGTCAGCTTTCAAAGCGTTTGGATATGAATGGTATTCGTGATGTGAAGATTAAAGAAATTATGCAAGTCACCAATACCGAAGGGTTGCAGGTGAAAAAGGAGTATGAGGTAAGAAAACCATTCTTGCTGAATATAGATTTAGTATTAAAGTTCGAGAAAAGTTTTGATCAAAGCTCAGTCCAAGCTAAGTGAAGCCCGCTTAGCGAGCCGTATCGGTTATCAGTTCAAACAACCTGAATTACTTCAGCTTGCACTGACTCACCGATCGGTGAGCCACAAATACAACTATGAGCGCCTAGAGTTTCTAGGCGATTCTTTGTTAGGGATGATTATTGCGAATTATCTCTATAAAGCTTATCCAACTGAGAACGAAGGTCGTTTGACGCGTATGCGTGCAACCTTGGTTCGTCAGGAAGCTTTAGGTAAAATTGCAAATGATTTAAAACTGAGCCAGTCACTCATTTTAAGTACAGGCGAGTTAAAATCAGGTGGACATCATCGCGAGTCCATCCTTGCGGATACGGTTGAATCGATTATTGGTGCAATCTATGTGGATTGTAGTGATTTAACGGTGTTGGAGCCGATTGTGTTAAAATGGTACGAGCCATATTTAGACCATATCGAGCCAACCGATCAACTTAAAGATCCTAAATCTCGTTTACAAGAATATCTTCAGGCACGAAAAAAAGCTCTCCCAGTTTATGATGTGGTCGATATTCAAGGTGATGCACCCAATCAGCATTTCAGAGTGGAATGTAAAGTGGATGGATTGTCTATTGTAAATGGTGAGGGCACCAGTCGCCGTTTTGCTGAACAAGCTGCGGCGGCGGATATTTTAAAACTTTTGGAGCAGTAATCTGCCATGTCAAATTCTTCCGATCACATCGATGCTGATCACGAGTCGCAAAGCGACAGTAATGATTTAATTAGCCAGTTTTTTAGCGAACAAGGCACAGAAATTCCAACGGATTTTCGTAGCGGCTTTGTGGCAATTGTCGGCCGTCCAAACGTGGGCAAGTCTACATTGATGAACCATTTGTTGGGTCAAAAATTATCGATTACTTCACGTAAACCACAAACCACACGTCATAAAATTGTGGGAATTGATTCACGTGCAAAATCTCAAGCGGTATTTGTTGATACACCAGGGATGCATAAAAAAGAAGTACGCGCCATCAATAAAATGATGAACCGTGCTGCGTCTTCTGCATTGCGTGATGTCAACTTGGTATTGTTTGTTCTAGATGCAGACAAGTGGACTCAAAACGATGAGCTTGTTTTAGAAAAACTCAAAAATGCTGAGATGCCTGTGATTCTTGTGATTAATAAAATTGATACACTTGAAAATAAAAACCATGCATTACCTTTAATTCAAGAACGTGCAAAATTAATGAATTTTGCTGAGATTGTTCCTGTTTCTGCACTACGTGGTGCAAACTTAGACCATCTGCGCGATACCATTGAAAAATATTTACCTTTCCAGCCACCGATGTATTCATTGGATCAATTGACAGATCGTTCTGAACGTTTCTTGGCATCAGAAATTATCCGTGAAAAGATTATGCGTCAGTTGGGTGAAGAGCTACCTTATGATTTAACCGTACAAATTGAGTCGTTTAAGACTGAAGAAGCAACGGTAAATGAAAAAACAGGTCGTCCAAAACCAGCATGTACGTATATTGATGCAACGATTTTTGTAGACCGTCCAGGCCAGAAAGCAATTGTGATTGGTGAAAAAGGCGCTAAGCTTAAGAAAATTGGTATGGATGCCCGTATCGATATGGAAAAAATGTTTGAACAAAAGATCATGTTGACACTTTGGGTTAAAGTGAAAGGCGGTTGGTCTGATGATGAACGTGCATTGAAAAGCTTAGGTTATAGCGATATCTAAGTTTTAAGAAAACAAATTTTTATAGGGATGGTGTTATGGTCAAAGTGTTCGCAGTAATGGCTTGTATGTTGTTTTTGCAAGGTTGTATACACAAGATCGTCACCGTTCCTGTAAAGATTGCGTATAAAACCACAAAAGGCGTGGTGAAAGGAACCGCAGCGGTGGTTGGTGCTGTTATCCCAGATGGGGATGATGAAGACAGTGAACAGAATGATAAAGATAAAAAAGATTAGTTAATTCCTCATGCGCAATGAAGTACTGCATGGTTATTTAATTCACCACAGAAAATACCGTGAACGTAGTCATATTGTGCATTTATTTACCCAAGAGCATGGGCGAGTTGATGGCATTCTAAGACAAACCCCGCCGCCACAATATCAGCCGATTTGTTTACAAGCTTCGGGTAAATCTGAACTCAAAAATTTTACAAAACTTGAAATTGTCAATCAGCCGATTTTTTTCTTCGGGGATGCTTTTTTTTCAGGTTTTTATCTCAATGAGATTCTGCTCAGACTATGTCCACTTGAAGTACAGATGGAGCAAAGTTTTGCTCAATATGCACATACGCTAACGCAATTACAACAACTGGCGCAGCAAGCAGATCCCAATCAATTTTTAAAACAAATTCTAAGACAGTTTGAGCACGAACTACTGGAAGATTTGGGTTATGCCTTAGATTTTTCGACTGATGCCAATCAACTAGAAATTCAATCATCACTCAACTATATATTCCAGCTGAATGAAGGCTTTATTCCTACTGCACAAGCTTCGCGAGCGACCTTAAATGGACAGCAAATTTTAAGCATGTGCCAATATGAAAAGGGTAGGGATTTTGGTTTGGAACAGTTACAATTGCTGACCAAGTTGTATCGACAAATGATCAGTTCATTGTTGGGCGATCGCCCCTTAAAAAGTCGTCAGTTGTGGATTCAGAACACTCAAACTCAATCGTAATTAGGAAATGAATATGGCTGCATTACTTGGTGTAAATATTGACCACGTGGCAACTTTACGACAAGCGCGTGGAACGTCTTATCCTGATCCAGTCAATGCAGCGCTGATCTGTGAGCAAGCAGGGGCGGAAGGGATTACCTTGCATTTACGTGAAGACCGTCGTCATATTCAAGATGATGACGTGCGTCGTATGCGTCCAGCGCTTAAAACGCGTATGAATTTGGAACTTGCAGTTACAGATGAAATGATTGCATTTGCCAAAGAAATTAAACCGCACCATGTATGTTTTGTTCCTGAAAAACGCCAAGAAGTGACGACTGAAGGTGGTTTGGATGTGGTTGGACATTTTGACGATGTCAAAGCGGCAACTCAAGCCTTGTCCGAGATTGGCTGTGATGTGTCATTGTTTATTGATGCTGACTTTGCACAAATTGATGCAGCAGTTGCTTGTGGTGCACCAACCATTGAAATTCATACAGGCGCTTATGCTGATGCAGAAACACCTGAAGCTCAACAACATGAGCTTGAACGTATTGTTAAAGGTGCTGAATATGCAGTATCAAAAGGTTTAGTGGTGAATGCTGGGCATGGGCTCAACCTTGAAAATGTAACGCCAATTGCGCAAATTCCACAGATCCACGAATTAAACATCGGCCATTCCCTAATTGCGGATGCTATTTTTGTGGGCTTGGAACAAGCTGTGCGTGAAATGAAAGCAGTGATTAAAGCTGCACGTTAATTTTAAAGTTTTTAAGATTTGAATATGTCGAATATCAATTATGATGAACTCATGAAGCCCGTCATGGACTTCTTGGGTTGTGAAACACCTAAAGCTTGGTTGACTGAAGCACTGAATAATCTTGATGTGCTGATGCAAGACCATGCGAATTGTGAGAAGAAAGCAGCAGGTACAGCGATGAACCTGATGTTTCGTTATAGCTTTTTTACCGATTTGCAGGTCAAGCTTGCGCAACTGGTTCGTGAAGAAATGCTGCATTATGAGCAAGTGCTTGAATTTATGAAAAAGCGCGGGCTAGAGTGGAGCAATCTGAGTGCAGGTCGCTATGCGGGTGGTTTACGTAAAGAAGTGCGGACTTATGAGCCTGAGGCTTTAATTGATATTTTAATCATTGGTGCCTTTGTAGAAGCACGTTCATGTGAGCGTTTCTACGCGTTAGCACCTTTGGTGGATGATGAATTAGGTCGTTACTATCGCTACTTGCTAAAGTCTGAATCACGCCATTTTGAAGACTATTTGGCTTTGGCTTTAGAGGTTGCGCAAACGGGTAAATTGAAGAACCCGAAAGAAGATATTCAAGCGCGTATTGATCATATCCGTAACATTGAAAAAGAGCTGATTAGTACGCCTGATGATGTGTTCCGTTTCCATAGTGGTGTGCCTGCGGAAGTGGCTTAGGAATAAGTGGGTGAATGCTACATTTTATAGACAGTTCGAAAGTTGTAGATCCTCAGTGTAGATAGCCCTGACTCATAAAAAAGCCCAATCTTTATCGATTGGGCTTTTTTATTAAAGAAGGGTAGATATGATGTATTGAAAGCTGTAATTCTTTTCAATAAAATCGCAAAATATGAGTCAGCGGAATGAGTTATTTGAGTAGGGATGCTTAGAATTTTGACGATGATTTATTGTACTTTTTTCATATCTTCCACGCTCCACCATTGCACATCATGAAAAATTGTTGAATGTTGAATTAGAAAGAGTGTTTTTGCAAAATTTCAGAGATATGACTTAATTGGGTTGAAAGATCTATTTTCTTAAAAAAATATTTTTTTAATGATTGGCTGTGGTGGGTGAATAAAAATTAAAAATAAGTTGTCATTTTTCTCGTAACGATTACATCTAATAAAGTGGGATGACTAAAACTAAGTAAGTATCCTCAATCTTCATTGTGAATTGTAGCGATCCCGAGTTGTTGTTGATTGAATTGTTCAGCAAGATGTTGGGCTAATAGTTCACCAATAATTTATCCTTCCTATTTTTTCATTTCAATTGCTGTGATCGGGAAGTGATCTGGACGAACATCCACATGTGTTTTAAATGTACTCATGATTTTTCTTGTGAATCATTTTTTAGTGTTTTTAAGATAAGTTATTTTTCGAGAATAGTTTAGTTCTGGCTTTCTGTTGGGTTTAGCTGGAAGATTTACATCTTAAGCAGCGAAACTTTTAAGACTTAGAAAAGAAGAAAGCCCACGACATATGGTGTGGGCTTTCTAGAATTTGGCTCTCCAACCTGGGCTCGAACCAGGGACCTGCGGATTAACAGTCCGTCGCTCTACCGACTGAGCTATTGGAGAATCTGCATGCGATTATAAGGACATTTCATAGTGGGTCAAGTCTAAAATGTCATGTTGCTGTCATTTTTATATTGGATGCTTTTTATTTGAACAAAAAAATCATTTTCAAAAAAAATCGTATTGAAGTGCTTGCAATGTTGAAAAGTCGTTGATAGTCTGATTTCAACAACAGAGCGTTTAAGTGAAAACTTAAACAGTGTGGATTTATAACCAACTTGCCAGCACTAAAATGGCTAAACAGGAGAAAGCGAATGAATACGCTTACCATTTCCGATATTTTTGCAAACCTAGCTGATTATCAAAATCAGTATCTCTCAATTATTTCAGACCCTGAACAATACTATACCCCTGTAGAGTCTGCCTATATTGATGTTTGGCCAGTCGGGTGTACAGATTTGTATTTGGGTGATTTATTACAACTTTGGTTTAGTGAGCGTTGGCTGGTCAACAGTCCTTGTCAGTTGCTTTCAACACAGTCGACCAGTACTCTTAAAAAGACTGTGCAGCGAGAACATGATCTGTATTTGTATCAGTTGTCAGGCAGTGCTTTATCAGGTAATAATCGTTCAAAAGTCTGGTCTGCTGCTGAAGGTAAAAGCTTAGACATAAGTTTAGACAGCGCGTTTAAATACTATTGTATTTATAAAGGAGTTGAGCGTCCTGTTGCCTCAAAATTGCAGACGCTGAAGACGTTTAAAACCGCAATTTGATCTGTCATGCTGAAGTAAAGTTTGCTTTGGCGTAAAAAAGGCACTGAAATTTATCAGTGCCTTTCGTTTTTAGGAACGAATAATCATACAGGTGGCTGTGGCATGGGCGTAGAGTTTACCGTCTTCATCTACAATTTCACCTTCAGAAATACCTAAGTTCTTACTGATGTTGATCACGCTGCCGATGGCAAGCAGTTCTTTGTCTCTTGGAATCGGTCGGCACATTTTAATATTCAGATCAATGGTGCCATAGCCAACACCAGCTTCAAGCATAGTATGTACGGCACAACCCGTCACTGAGTCGAGTACTGTTGCTGCAAAGCCACCATGCACGCCACCAAGCGGGTTTAAATGGCGATGATCTGCTTTTGCTTTAAAGCTAATTTTCCCTTCAGAAACTTCAAAAGGCTGCATGGGAATGGTTTCACTGATACTTGCAGGTGGAATTTTTCCTGTACACATGGCTTCTAAGAGTTGTAGTCCTGTCATTTCTTTGGGATTCATCTTGTTCATTCCTATATTTATCTATAAGTTCCTTTTTGGAACTTGTTATCCAATTAAACAAAATTCACTCTTTTCGTCAATATTCAGCATTGGATTGATCAGTACAAAATCAACGAAATCGTAATCATGGATTGAGCTCATGCTATGAACATATTGTAGGGAAAAGATTTAGGATTATTCATTTTGATAATTTGAGTGTTGATGGAACTGAGCAAGCTAAATGTGATCATTGTATAAAAAGTTGTGCACAAAATTTATACACTCTTTTGTTTTTTATTTATATATAAGATAAACAAAGTTTTAGTAATTTTACACAGTCTTCACATGAAGAAGGAACTCACAATGAACGTGTCCTGTTTATGCGGTAAAACTAAGTTCCAAGCCGCACTCAAAAATCATGATGTGCATGCTTGTCATTGTTCTATGTGCCGCCAGCAGTCGAGCGGGGTACTCATGAGTATTGATGTCGAACCCAGTAGTTTAAAGTTTGACAATCAAGAATATTTAAAATTATTCAAGTCGTCGGATTGGGGGGAGCGTGGTTTTTGTAGCGAATGTGGCACGTCACTTTTTTGGCGAACTCAGGACGGCAGCTATTGCAATATCAATGTATTTGCGATGGAAGAACAGCCAAAAGATTTAAAGCTTACAACAGAAATATATATTGATAATAAGCCTGATTTTTACCAATTTAAGTATTCTACAGAGCAGCTCACTGAAGCGGATGTAATTGCTTTATTTTCACCAGATGATGCTAAATAATAAGGTATTCAGGTTGAATCATCTGAGTTACACATTGATATTTCTGATAAATTTCATGAGAAAAACTCTCTAGATTTAATAAGATATATTCGATATATCTAAAGCAAGCTGTTGAATAAGGACGCTCAAACATGCTGCTTAAAATTTCCATTGCAATGTTGGCCTTTGCAGCCAATTCGGTGCTATGTCGTTTAGCGTTGGCTGAGCAGCAGATTGATCCGATGAGTTTTAGCTTGCTTCGGGTCTGTAGCGGTGCAATGGTGTTATTTCTACTGTATGTGCTCACTACTCATAAGGCCAAAATAGAGTGGAGTATAAAAAACGGGTTTTTTCTTGCCTTATATATTGTGGCTTTTTCACTGGCCTATTTGCATATCGATGCGGGCGTTGGTGCATTACTCCTATTTGGGACAGTTCAATTAAGTATGGTCGGTTATGGCCTGTGTCATGGTGAAAAAATCAATTTGCGACGCGGGTTGGGGTTGGTGATCGCTATTTTAGGTCTTTTGATTTTATTGCTACCAGGGGCCTCGGCACCTCCTTTAGGCTATGCTGCATTGATGGTGCTTTCAGGCATAGGTTGGGCGATGTATAGCATCGCAGGTAAAAAGATGCATAACCCACTGGCCAGTAGCTTGGCAAATTTTGTAGTGGCGATTCCTTTTGTTGTCTTGGTTTATTTATTTTTTTACACACAGAGTTTTATTAACCTAAAAGGTATGCTGTTGGCGCTCTTATCTGGTGGTTTGGCATCGAGTGGGGCATATGTACTTTGGTATGCCATAGTGAAGAAAATTGATCGGGTCACGGCCAGTAGCGTGCAATTGTCCGTGCCATGTTTGGCGATTCTGGGTGGCGCATTGTTTATTGGTGAAGCATTGAGCTTCCGAATCATCATTTCCGCGACGATTGTTCTGGCAGGCATTGTCTTGGTGATCTCGGCATCATCTCGCAATAAAGACGTAGATACCATAGATTCTGCTGGTACTACACGGCTCTAAAATTATTTGAACGGGCTTAAGAGCAAATTTTTCAGATTTTGATTAAAAATAAAAAAACCCGCGAAGTTCGCGGGTTCCTCTAATCTAACTTTAAAGGGTTAAATTATTTTTCAGCAGCAATTGAAGCAATCGCAGCATCTACGCCTTCGATTGAATCAGCCGCTTTCTTGATACGTGCAAGCGCATCCACAAGTACTTCGTCTGCAGTTGCATAAGAAATACGCATGAAACCGCCTAAGCCGAATGCATCACCAGGAACTACGGCAACGCCAGTTTCTTCCAATAACCATTCAGAGAATTCTGTGCAAGATTTTAAGCCTTTCGCACGAATCAATGGACGGATGTTTGCATATGCATAGAATGCACCATCAGCAGGTAAGCAAGAAATACCGTTGATGTCGTTCAAACCGCTAACAACTAAGTCATGACGGCGTTTGAATGCTTCAATCATAGGCTCAAGAACGTCTTGGGGACCATTCAACGCAGTTTCAGCAGCAACTTGTGAAATAGACGTTGGGTTTGAAGTTGATTGAGATTGGATTTTTTTCATTGCGCCAATCAATTTAGCAGGGCCCGCTGCATAGCCAATACGCCAGCCAGTCATTGCATACGCTTTAGACACACCGTTTAACACGATTGTGCGGTCATAAAGGTCTGGTGCAACAGTTGCGATGTTATAGAATTCGTCATTCCAACGGATTGGTTCGTACATATCGTCAGAAGCGATATAAACTTCTGGATATTTACGAAGAACGTCAGCCAAAGCTTCTAATTCAGCTTTAGTGTAGATCATACCTGTTGGGTTTGATGGACTGTTTAAAACAACTAAACGAGTTTTGTCTGTGATCGCTGCTTCAAGTTGAGCAGGTGTGATTTTGAAACGTTGTTCTTCACCACATTTTACAATAACAGGAACACCTTCAGCGATAATCACCATATCTGGGTAGCTTACCCAAAATGGTGCAGGGATGATTACTTCATCACCTTTGTTTAACAAAGCTAATGCTAAGTTAAAGAATGACTGCTTGCCGCCACAAGAAACCAAAATTTGGTTTGCAGCATAATCAAGGTTATTGTCACGCTTGAATTTTGCAATAATCGCTTTTTTAAGGCCAGGCGTACCATCTACAGCGGTGTACTTTGTGAAACCGTTGTTAATCGCTGCAATTGCTGCATCTTTGATGTGTTGTGGGGTGTCGAAGTCAGGTTCACCTGCGCCCAAGCCAATAACGTTCTTGCCAGCCGCTTTTAATTCAGCAGCTTTGTTGGTAACAGCAAGAGTTGGGGACGGTTTGATGGCATTCACACGATCAGAGAGACGTACGTCCACGGCAGTATTCCTTCTTATAGGGTTTAAAAAATAAAAAGCACACTATCTTAGCTTAAAAAACTCAAGCAAGGCGTTTAAAAACACAGATTTTCTGCAAAAAACATAAAAAAAATTCAATTTTGAATTAATGATTTCAAAAATGTACAGAATTAGGAAGTTTCTCGCATCTTTATGAAAAAAACTTTAAAATAAGCGCAATTTGATGAGAGTGATGGTCATGAGTAAGCAACAGCCTACTTCAAAAAAACCTTTGGTGAATCTCCCATTCCCAATGCCAAATGCAGAACAAAGTGCTGACGATGTTGCACATAATCAGGTTCGTCCAAAACCTGAACAGTATGCAGATCGTACTTGGATGCCACCACGTGGCACCCGTCGTTCAATGGGTAAACGTTGATTCGCCATTGAGATAAAAAAGCGCCCTGTTTAGGGCGCTTTTTTATTGATCATTCGCTGGGTTGTAATTGGTAACCCGTCGATCATTTTCTGCATAGTAGGTTTTTTTGTGCTCATACATCGCAGTGTCGGCACGTTTAAGCATATCTTCAACCCGTTCATTTGGCTGGCTGGTGGCAGTGCCAATCGACACACTAATAGGTTGATGATTATTAAATTGGTTATCTACCATTAAAAGCTCATGCAAACTTTCAATACAATGGTTCAATGCGGCTTCATCGGCGGCAGGTAATAGCACCACAAATTCATCTCCACCGATCCTTGATGCTGAGTATTGGGTATTTTCAATTAACTGATTCAGGGTATTACCTATACGGCGTAATAAGCTATCACCTTGATCATGGCCGAGGTTGTCATTGATTGCTTTTAAGCCATTCATATCAAGGAAAATACAAGACACAGGGCGCAGGTTATTGCGCTCAAGTCGGTTGATTTCGGTGCTGTAGAAAGAGCGGTTATAAAGTTTGGTTAAGACATCATGTTTGCCCAAGTGCTCAAGATAATTTTCGGCTTTTTTGCGCGCGGTAATATCGGTGAGTGCCAATTGAACCATACCCCAATCATCTTCGAAGCCTGGAAACACGGCAAAATGTAACAGCACATGGCGAATACTGCCATCGAGCGCGTAGTTGACCGCTTCGCAGTTATGTTGAATATTGCCATCCCATAGTTCGAGCAACTGATGTCGAAAGGTCTGTTGGGTTTCGTTCTGAAAGACTTTATGCAAATTTTTAAGTAAATGGTCTTTGTCACGTGCAGCAAATAAATCGAGTGTGGCTTGGTTGACATCAGTAACCATGATGTCTCTGAGGCATTCATTAATAAAGTCATTGTGGACGTCAAGGAAGGTTTTAAAGTCACTAATCCCCAAACGACGTAAATGATCTAAACGTGCTTTGACTCGGCTAAAGTCTTCAACCCAAAGTGAAGTAGGCGAGTATTGAAAACGTGCCTCAGCAATTAAACGACTTTTTTCTTCTAAACGTTGTGCATTGGCATAAGGCGTGATGTCTTCCGTGGTGATCAAAACCAATGAAAGATCGTGTTCATGACCGGGGAGCACTGTCCCTCGCAGGCGAATGTCAAGGCGATGACCTGTAAGTGTATAATTTACAGCAGTATTTTCAAATAAGGTCTCACCATTCCAAAGTGCGACCAGCTCATTTAGATGAGTGCTTGACATATCTGCTTTAAAAATTTGCGCAAGGTTCGCGGTTAGGTCTTCAAAACTTTGGGCTTCAAATTGTTTTAAGGTTTGCGGGTTGACATGCAGGACTTTAATTTTATGCGCACAACTTAAAATACGTGATTTGTCTTCCAACAGAAAAGAAGCAATATTTTCAACACCTTGACTCCGCCAAAGATCGAATTGTTTTTGTACTTCGCTAAAGTCTTCTAACCACATGGCAATGGGAGATAATTCAAAAATAGGAGAGTCCAATAATTGCATTTATATCTCGTTTTTATGTTGGAATTTAAAGCAGTATAAGCGCTAAAAAAACTTTTTAAAATAATGTGATAAAAAAAGTTATTTTTAAAATTTATGTGAGTTTATGGAATAATTTAGTCAAAAAATGCATATTTATTGCTCATAGAAAGTACATAAGCTCCAATGGTTTTGGAGCTTAAAGAGCGTTTATGCAGATATTGATAAGCGCTAAATGCTTTGAGGTCGATAGCGAAAAGTTTGTGATTGTTGATATTGATGGTCGCGCCAAAATAAATTGATCACCAACAGGTTTGGAATCAATACCATGAAGAATAAATAAATCAAAAAATTGTTTCGTTGTTGTTGGTAGATACGCATGAAGTCTTGGCTGCTGATGGTGGTGTTGTCCGCGGTGACCGATAACACCAAAACTTCTGGGTAGATAAACTGACGGCTGTCTGTGTAATAACGGATACTAACTGCTTGTTGTTCAAAGTTTTCTAAGAGTGGGCAGCTTTTAAAGCGATCCATAAAATTACAAACCAGTCTTAGTGGTTGCTGCTGAGAAGGCTCATTTAACACAACATCTTCATAATGTGATTTATTACGTCCAGAGCCCACAGTGTAGCTATTTAAGAGAATTTGGCCCTCGACGTGTTGCGGGTTGGGTATATGTTTTGCAATACGCACAGCCGAATAGTCAGTAAATTTGCTGAGACTGGAAAGTGAAAAAACATTAATGATGAAGAAGGGCGCCGTCATGAATAAAATATTTAACAGGAGGTTGTTCTTTTTTGATTGTTCGTTCTTTGTCTTTTTGAGGAAGGATAAGCATACAATGAAGATAAAGTAGACAGGGGATAGATTTATAAAACTAAAATCCTGAAATTGAGGCAGTTGATAAAATGCAATAAGCATGACAACGGCAATAGCCATACTGAAAAGAGCATGCTTGCTTCTTTGGGATTTGAAGGCTTCAAGCTGTCTATTTGTTCTCACGATTTATTTAAATTTTTGAAAAGTATGATTATGATTCAGAGTGTAAGTGAACTTTTAAAAGTTAAAAAAGGAAAAGCAGGTACAGTACCGTCACATATTTTTTGTCGTAGTTGGCGATTGGAGGATATGTGAAGTGTTCAACAGCTCTATTATTTTTAACTAAAAAAGCCAATCTGATGGATTAATGCCAGTCAGTTAAGAAATTGACTGGCATTTTCTTGGATATTTTTGTGCTTTAATTTTCACTACTCGCGGACATTGCCTTTGCCTTTTTTCAGGTAATACAAATATTTTAGATTGTTCAAATAATTGCGCTAAATGTTTGGGTAGGTTTCCTGCTGATTCTAAAGGTGTGTGCCTTAAGATATTGATAATACTCATAGATGCAACATGGAAACTGATCCTTAAAGGACTCACCTTTGCATGTTCAGCGATAAACCTCATCTGTCTTCTTAAGATATTATATGCAATAAATACCCCCCACAATTCTTGATAGACCAAATCAGGTTGTTTGCTTCTTAAAATCCTTGCATCCTGTAAATCACTTTTAATTTCCCGATAACACATTTCTATTTCCCAACGCTGGATATAAAGCATTGCAAGGTCTTTGAATGGATAAACTTTAGAATCTGTTAATGATGTAATGTAACGTCTTATTTTTCCTGCATATTCAACTTCAATTAAACGTGCTTCCCAATAGTCACCCAATGACGGATTTATCTTTTTTGCTCTTGCTGAAACAGGCATTTTGATCTGAAAGTCATGGGCCGCATTATGATGAATCACTTCATAACGCAGGTTGTCCTTTGCTCGCATCAACCAATGACTCTCTTCTGCCTGAGATTGCCAGCTCACTAAAAAATCAGCAGAGAAGTAAGCACGATCAAATAGGGTAATACTGCGAACTGGTGCTTTTAATTGACTGGCTAAGGTTAATTCACCTTGATCCATACTGCCCATTTGGGCATCAATCATTTCATGGGTATTGGTATTCACCAGGCAAGTCGCTCTAACTTGTGGGTAAGGTGCAGCTGCTGTTTTGCCTTTGGATGAACCAAAGTGCTTAAAGTTTTCTTCTGTATGAGGCATAGACCAAACCACACCATCTACAGCACAAACGCATAGACCGTGAAAGTTGCTATATTGTTGTTGTGAGTCTTTAAACCATGCCTGACTTAATGTCGAAAATAAAGCACTCATGGGTTCTAAGCCTAAGCGTTGTCTTGCTTGTACGGATGCACTCGGTACACAGTATTCTGCCGTACCGAAAACAAGTTGCAATTGTTGAACCACATACCAAATCGGTTGATTTCGAAATAGAGCAAGTCCGATTACCAGCCAAACAACATGTTCAGCAGGCAGTTTTCTTTTTCGAATTGATGCTTTACCTGTTTGGTCTAAGCAATCTTCAATCCAGTTTAAATCAATCAATTCACTGAATTGTGAAAGTGAAGGTAAGGTTTGTTTTAATGTTAAATCTAGATTCTGAGATAAATTCATAAAAAAAGAGCGTATTTACATACGCTCTTTTTACAGCATTTTAACTTTTTTTGCTTAACTGACTGGCATTAAATCTGATGGATTGGCTTTTTGAAAAGATTGGATTTAACGTGAGGCTTTCCGCGCACGATGTTCAGGCTTCGGTGGTGCGATTTCTCGTGTGCCTTGCCAAACTTCAATGAAGTCTTGCTCATTGATATTATAAAGTTCCAACAGCGCTAGAATGGCACCACCAAAAAGCATGCGTCCCTCAGCATTGGTCTCAAAATCAAATATTTTCCCAGACAGCGCATGTAAAATATCTTCAATTTCAAACACACGATCACGGCCATTACTGTCGGTTGGATACATGCGTGTGTTGAGAATAATTTTGGCTAAACTTTTTTCATTATCGGTTAAGGCCAAATGCTGAATCAGCATGTCATCATTTTGGGTACTGAAAATCACAGCATCGTTAAAAATAGTATGCAAAAACTTTTTACTTAGACGTGGCAGAGTTCTTTCCACAAATGGGCGAAATGATGCGGGGAAAATAACATTATGAGAAATGCCTTTAAACATAGGAGCAATTTCTTCAACTTTATAACCCGCAATACCGCAGCCAATAGAGGTTAGAAAGTAAGTTATTTTAGGATGATTTTTGGTATAGATTTTAAAGTCATCAATATAGTGTTGAATTTGCGAGAGCGGCATTTGTTGTAAGTGTTCGTTCATAGTGGGAATGGCATAACTTTGCCCTGACCATCCACGTCCGACGCCTTTTATTGCACCAAAGTGCTCAAGTGCAGTTCGGGCAGCGCCATCCGCATGTTGACCTGCCATGTTACTACCAAACACAAATACGGTATGTTCATCTAGGTTTTTGACGATGCTTTCATCATGATATTGGTAAGTCATAGGCTCTGATTTTTCGCTCTTCTTCACTTCATGTTGCCCTTGAAATACGGGGGGGTCAAGTGAAAAATCTTTGTAATATTTTCAGTAAATTACATTAAAAATCTAAAAGCAAGAATTGCTCGGGATTGAATCTGTTAAAATAGTCGGTTGAAGAAGCAAATCTTGGGATATGTCTGTGAGTGAGAAACAACCTTTTGATTTAGTCACCAATTACCAACCCGCAGGTGATCAGCCGCAAGCCATCGAAAAGCTTGTTGCTGGAATAGAAAAGGGCTATCACGACCAGTTGTTACTTGGGGTTACCGGTTCTGGTAAAACCTATACCATGGCCAACGTGATTGCGCGGACGCAACGTCCAACCATTGTCATGGCACATAATAAAACCTTAGCTGCACAGCTTTATGGAGAGTTCAAATCTTTCTTTCCGAACAATGCCGTCGAATATTTTGTTAGTTATTATGACTATTACCAACCTGAAGCCTATGTGCCATCTTCAGACACCTTTATTGAAAAAGATTCAGCGATCAATGACCATATTGACCAAATGCGTTTATCTGCGACGCGTTCGCTCTTAGAACGTCGCGATGCAATTATTGTTGCTTCGGTTTCTGCTATTTATGGTTTGGGTGACCCTAATGCTTATATGAGCATGTTGCTACATATTGTACAGGGCGATCGTATCGCACGTGATGACATCATTCGTCGTTTGGTGGAAATGCAATATAGCCGTAATGAGCTTGAGTTTTTACGCGGTACCTATCGTATCCGCGGTGAAATTATTGATATTTTCCCTGCGGAATCAGACCAGCATGCGATTCGGATTGAGTTGTTTGATGATGAAGTGGATTCGATTCGCTGGTTTGACCCACTGACAGGTAAACTGGTACGTAAAGTTCCGCGTGTGACAATTTACCCAAAAAGTCACTATGTGACACCGAAAGATAATTTAGAGCGTGCCATTGGTACGATTCGTGAAGAGTTAAAAGAGCGTTTAGGTTTCTTTCGTGCACATGACAAATTGCTTGAAGCTCAGCGAATTGAGCAACGTACCCGTTATGATTTAGAAATGATGCAGCAGTTGGGCTATACCAACGGTATTGAAAACTATTCACGTCATTTGTCAGGTCGTCCTGCGGGTGAAGCACCGCCAACCTTGTTTGATTATGTTCCTGACGACGCCTTGCTGATTATTGATGAGTCACACGTGACTGTGCCGCAAATTGGCGCGATGTATAAAGGTGACCGTTCGCGTAAAGAAAACTTGGTGAATTATGGTTTCCGTCTTCCTAGTGCTTTAGATAACCGCCCAATGCAGTTTGAAGAGTGGGAGCGGATTACCCCAGCTACAATTTATGTCAGTGCAACCCCAGCCAAATACGAGCTTGAAAAAGCCCAACAAATAGCTGAGCAGGTGGTTCGTCCTACAGGGTTGATTGACCCCGAAATTGAAGTGCGTCCAGTATTGACTCAAGTTGATGATGTCTTATCTGAGATCAATATCCGCAAAGATCTAGATGAGCGTGTTTTGGTAACCACCTTAACCAAACGTATGGCAGAAGATTTAAGCTCGTATTTGAAAGAGTATGGAGTCAAAGTTGCCTATCTGCACTCAGATATTGATACCGTTGAACGGGTGAAAATTATTCATGACTTACGTTCAGGTGTCTACGATGTTCTCGTCGGGATCAACTTACTACGTGAAGGCTTGGACATGCCTGAAGTGTCTTTAGTGGCTATCTTGGATGCAGACAAAGAGGGTTTCTTACGTTCTGAGCGGTCTTTGATTCAAACCATTGGTCGTGCAGCACGTAATGTAAAAGGCAAAGCGATTTTATATGGCGATCGGATTACCGATTCGATGCAAAAAGCCATCGATGAAACAGCCCGTCGTCGTGAAAAACAAATGGCCTTTAATGAGCTGCATGGCATTATTCCGCGTAGCACCATCAGACAAAATAAAAAGGATATTGATACAGGTGAAGTGCTGACAGATGATCAAGTTGAAAGTGGTATTGCAGATCAACACCAAACGCTCAGTGCAGATGAGCAGCACTTGCTGTCCGATCCGAAACTTCTTGCCAAGCACTTAACTAAGCTGGAAAAAGAAATGCTCAAAGCTTCTAAAGAGCTACAGTTTGAGCAAGCTGCACGTCTGCGAGATGAAATTTTGCGCTTAAAAGCACAACTTCTAACCTAAGTTGCATTTACATAACGCTACAGTAATTTAGGCAGAAAGCATTATTTTTTAAAGAGATGTTTATTTTTAGATCATAAATTCTGAAATATTAAAGGTACAGTTTATGTCTGCAAATCTTCCAAAGGCGGGTTTTACGCTTGCCAAAATTGCTGTAGGTGGTGCTGTTTTAGTCGGGTTAGGCATGGCAACCATGGCTTATGCCCAGAGCAAACCCTTAGCCGTGGTAGATAAGGTTGAATTAGACCGTTATTTGGGTGTTTGGTACGAAATTGCACGTAAGCCCATGTACTTCCAAAATAAATGCGGAAGTAATGTCTCGGCTACTTATACCCTGAATGAAAATGGCAATGTGACCGTAGATAACCGCTGTTATGCCCAAGATGGTAAGTTGATGCAGTCCATAGGTGAGGCATTTGTACAAAACCCACCTTTTAACAGTAAGTTGAAAGTGAGTTTTTTACCTGAGGCGGTGCGTTGGTTACCTGTGGCACGGGGGGATTATTGGATTTTAAAAATTGATGATGACTATCAAACGGTTTTAGTGGGTGAGCCACGCCGTAAATATATGTGGGTGCTTTCTCGCTCGCCACAACCAGACCAAAAAGTTATTAATGAATACTTAGAATATGCAAAGTCAGTGGGTTATGACTTGAATGATCTGATTCATACCAAGCAATTGCAAAAGTAAAATTTATTAAGTCTTGAAAGCCATGCTGAAGCATGGCTTTTTTAGTTTCATATACGTATTTTAAAACTTGAATAATAAAGCTTTATACAGTCGAACGCTTTATAATCGGCGTCTATTAAAATCGTGTAAATCAATGTGGAGTGAAGGATGTATAAAGGTGTTGCACTATCGGTTTTAGCATCCGTCACTTTTGGGGTTTTGTATTTTTATACCTTTTTTTTAAAACCCTTAGATAGTGAGCAAACTTTTGCTTGGCGTATGCTTTCGACCTTACCCTTTTTAACCGCATTCATGTGGTGGAGTGGTGATTTAAAACTCATTTCGGAGTTGTTTAAGCGTATCTTTAAACAACCTTGGATGTTTGCTTGGTTATTGTTTAGTTCGGTTTTATGTACCACGCAGTTGTGGCTATTTTTATGGGGACCTATGAATGGTCGCGGCCTACAGGTGTCGCTTGGCTATTTTTTGCTGCCTTTGGTCATGGTGTTGGTTGGTTGCATCCTTTACAAGGAAAAACTATCCCACTGGCAAATGGCTGCGGTAGCCCTTGCAGTGCTTGGGGTAGGACATGAAATTTGGCGTATTGGTAGCATGGCATGGGAAACGGTTTATATCGCTTTGGCTTATCCTTTGTATTTCTTCCTGCGCCGTGTTTGTAAAACGGATCATTTGGGTGGCTTCTGGTGGGATCTGTTTTTAATTTTACCTGTCGCGTTTTATTTGGGCTTTGTGCATAGCGATAGTTTGGCTTTGATACAAGAGTTTCCACATCTGATTTTGGCGGTCATCGGACTGGGTTTCTTAAGTGCAATGGGACTCGGAAGTTATATACTCGCGAGTCGTTATTTACCTTTTGTGATCTTTGGTTTGCTGAGTTATTTGGAGCCTGTTTTATTAGCAGGAGCATCAGTTGCCATGGGAGAGCGTATAGAGCCAGGTGAGTGGTTTACCTATATTCCAATTTGGTTCGCAGTCTTATTGCTTATTATTGAAGGTGTGTTGCATTTATATAAACAGCAACAAAATAAAAAACAGCTCGAACGAAATATTGAGCATTTTGAAAAAAAGCAACATTCAGACTAATTTGATGATGTTCGGAGCTGTCATTGTGCTGCAATTGGGGCGATAATCAAGTTCCTGATTTGTTTCTTGCCCTTTTAGAATAGTTGACTGTTTGATAAAACATCATTTGCGTAACTGTTTATTTTTTATCTAAAAAATAATTTTTTAATTTTTATACTGCAAAATCATAAGACTAAATGCAATCATTTCTTAAATTAATAATGAATATACGACAAAAAACATCATGCATTTACAGCTTTCGATTCAAACTTGGCGCTAAATCCTTTACAATTGTTGGGTTTTAAAATTTACGCTTAGATTAAATTAATTAGAGGACGTATCTGTGAGCAAAGAGACTATCATCGCCCTACACGCAGAACACCAAGGTCGCTGGAAAAACCGTGAAGAAATCGCGGAACAAATGATCGCTTTGATCGGTCAGCTTTACCGTGAAAAAAATATTGTGGTTTCAGTGTTTGGACGTTCTTTAGTTAACCGTTCAGTTATCCAAATTTTAAAAGCGCACCGTTTCACTCGTATGATGGACGTTGAGCTTTCAGTTGTACACACGTTCCCAATTCTTGAAGCGTTGGCTAAAATTGAAAATATCGGTACTGCTGAAATTGATCTAGGCAAATTAGCCGTTGCATTTAAAGAGCAAGGCGGCGATGTTGATGCATTTGTTGCAGCCGCTGTTAAATCTGTAGAAGGTCGTGCGACTTCAGTAGAAGGTCGTGACGTTGTTCTTTACGGTTTTGGTCGTATCGGTCGTATTCTTGCACGTTTAATGATTGGTCAGTCTGGTCTTGGTCGTGGTTTGAACCTAAAAGCGATTGTGGTTCGTAAGTCATCTGATGGTGATTTGGAAAAACGTGCGTCTTTATTACGCCGTGACTCAATCCATGGTCCATTCTCTGGTACGATTTCTGTTGATGAAGAAAACGAAGCAATCATTGCAAACGGACAATTCATTAAAGTCATTTATGCGTTGAACCCAACTGAAGTTGATTATACCGATTATGGTATTAGCAATGCATTAGTGATCGACAACACAGGTAAATGGCGTGATGCTGAAGGTCTTGCTCAACACCTTAAGTGCCCAGGTGCTGCACGTGTGATCTTGACTGCACCAGGTAAAGGCGACATGAAGAACGTTGTATTTGGTGTGAACCAAGCTGACATTCTTGATGAAGATACCATTATCTCTGCTGCAAGCTGTACAACCAACGCAATTACACCAACACTTAAAGTATTGCATGACAAATACACAGTGTTGAATGGTCATGTTGAAACAGTTCACTCGTTCACAAACGACCAGAACTTAATCGACAACTACCATAAAGCAGACCGTCGTGGTCGTGCTGCAACGTTGAACATGGTAATTACTGAAACAGGTGCGGCTAAAGCAGTAGCTAAAGCACTTCCAGCACTTCAAGGTAAACTGACAGGTAACTCTGTACGTGTTCCAACACCAAACGTTTCACTTGCGATTTTGAACTTAACTTTAGATAAAGAAGTTGATCGTGATGAAGTGAACGAATACATTCGTAAAATCTCAATCAGCTCTAGCCTTCAAGGTCAGATTGGTTATACAAACTCGACTGAAGTTGTATCATCTGACTTTATCGGTTCGCGTACAGCAGGTGTATTTGATGCGCAAGCAACAATCACTTCGGGTAACCGTTTAACTGCATATGTTTGGTACGATAACGAAGTCGGTTATAGCTGCCAAGTTTTACGTATTGCAGAGCAAATGGGCGGCGTAAGCTATCCTAAGATTCCTGCTGAAACAAATGCATAATTTGTAATAGCGACTAAAAAGAGCCTCAATTGAGGCTCTTTTTTTGTGCTGTTGTTGTGGGGTGAGGTTGATCAGGTGCGTTGGAGTGACATAAGTATTGGCTTGAGTGGTAAGAGTTGCCAATGTTTAATCCCTAGTAATTTACTTAGAATAATTAGAATACTGTGTAAAATAGAACGATAAAAACTAAAGAGTCTGGTTGGTATACCGTCCCCTTAGACTCTCTAAGCTGACAAAAGGATGATATTTGTCAGATAAAAGAAAATAAAACAAAATAAAACAAAAGGAATTTGAATTTGCAAGTGAAGCATGTGCTAAGTGGATTGACATTCATTGTGTTGGCATCTGTATGCGGTGTGCTTATCGCTATTTGGACGTTTAAACACTTTAATATTTATATTCCCTTAGAAAATCAAAAAGTCAGTATTGATCTGCAAGAGCCTTTACAAGCTGAGGTTAAAATTCATGATGCCTTAGATGTTGATGTCACAGGACGCGTGAATGCAGAAATACCGATTCGTGAAAATCTGAATATTCCCCTGACCCAAACTCTGACACCACGTGTATATTTTGATAATCAAGTCCCGATTAAAACCACCATTCCAGTGCGTGAAACCTTGAAAATTAATCAGAGCATGCCTGTGGATACTAAGGTGCAAGTGAAAGTCATGGGGAGAGATGTGACTTTACCTTTAAAAGGCAATATTCCTATTCAGCTGGATGTGCCGATTCATATTGATGTGCCTCTTGAACAGCAGGTACACCTCAAATTTGATGCACCTGTGAAAACAGTGCTGAAAGAAAATCTACATATTCCAGTAAATACAGTGGTTAAGACCAATATTCCAATACAGGGACATTTAAACGTTCCAATTAAAACGGCATTGAAAGCTTCGGTGGATGTGCAAAATACATTACCAATTGAAATCAAGCAGGGTGAGTTGAAGATTCCACTCAACAGTTTGCAATTCTTGCGTGAAAAACCTCTACCTCAAGAACAAGTGAAGCCATAGGAGGGAGTATGTGGATATTCCAGTCCGCGAAGCGGCTTGTCTTGAGTTTTGTGTGCGTTGTCATTTTGGTGGGTGCGCTGTTTTGGTTGTACCTGAATATTCAAGCCAGTATGCAAGTGTCTGCAAATGAGGCACAAATTCAACTGTCAGACTCTTTACCGACAAAAATACAAGTCGGTAATTATCTAGAAACTCAATCTGTTGGAACTTTAGATACGCAACTGAAAATTGATCAAAAAATTCATTTGCCTTTACATGGAAAATATTTGGCAAATTTGGAGTTCGAAGTAGAAGTACCTGTTCCAGTATCTGTTGATTATCAAACCCAGGTGCTTATTGATCAAAACATGCCGTTGGAGACCAATACGGATTTAATTTATCAGAATAAACTGTTGCCTAAGTTTCCACTCACTTTGGATATTCCGATTAAACTGGCTGTGCCATTTCATTTAAAGCAAGACTATCAGATTCCGATCAAAATTATGTTTAATGGCTTGGTCTATTTTGAGTTCAATGAGCAAGTACGACTGTATGTGTTGCATCAGTTTGCGCCACAGCTTAATTTGAATGATCCAATGACTATGCGAAAAATAGCAAGCTTCAATGCCACCATGTATAACACGGAGCGGAGTACGACAGCGAACTTGGAGATGAATATGACACTACCTGTGAAGAATATTCATCCATAAAGAAAACACCACCAATCATTGGTGGTGTTTTCATGTGAAAATCAAAAGGGTGGCTTAAAGTGCAGCTTTGATCGCATCTTGAATGTTCGTAGTTTTACGTCCAATCAATTGTTCTAGGTCTTGACTGTCACTATACATTGCACCTTGTATAGTTTGAATGTCTGCATCAACGATGACCTCAACTAAGCCAGCAGGTAAGCTCGCCTGAATTAGGCCTTGAGTGTATTCTTCCGCACTTAGGTTTTGATAATTAATGGTTTTACTCGCTGCTTGACCAATCAATGTTGCAAGCTCTGAGAGGCTAAAGCTTTGTGAACCTGCTAGTTCATAGGTTTGATTATCATGGACAGTTGACGTTAAGACTCTCGCTGCAGCTTCAGCATAATCTATGCGTGATGCCGAGCTAATGCGACCATCTTGAGCTGCTCCAAAAAGCGTCCCAATTTCAATGGTGTGAGCAACACCTGCAAGGTAGTTTTCGCTATACCAGTTATTTCTTAAGAAGGTGTAGCGTAGTCCACTATCTTGAATCAGTTTTTCAGTTTCACGGTGTTCTTGGGCTAAGCCGAGTGAAGACGTATCTGCACGAAGTAAGCTGGTATAAGCAAGATAAGGTACGCCTGCTACTTTAGCAGCATCAATCACTGCTTGGTGTTGATGTGTGCGGCGACCAATTTCATTGGCTGAAATGAGTAATAACTTATCTATTCCTAATAGAGCAGGAACTAATGTTTCAGGGCGGTCATAATCAAACTCACGCGGCTCAATACCTTGGACTTTGAAATGTTCAGCTTTATCAATTTTACGAACCAGCGCAACAATATTCTGGGCAGCGGTCAGCTGCAAAAGTTGCTCTATAACGAGGTTGCCAAGTTGTCCTGTTGCGCCTGTGATTGCAATTTTCATAATTCACCTATGTTGGTTGTTTTCTGTACTTGATGGTTTTATCTTAATCTGTTAACTTACTAAATGTAAGTACGTACCAAAAAGTAAGTAATAAACCAAATGGAGAGAAATGATGCACACCTATGCGACAAGCAAATTGTTAGGTCAAGTTTTATCCACGGAGTGTCCGTCTCGTGAAATTTTGGAGCATCTTACGAGTAAATGGTCGGTACTGGTGTTGCGCTGTTTAAGTGATGGCGTACATCGTTTTAGTGAGCTCAAGCAGCGTATAGAAGGAGTGAGTGAGAAAATGCTTTCTCAGACGCTCAAAACGCTTGAGCATGATGGCTTTATTCTACGGACGGTCTATCCTGTGGTGCCGCCCAAAGTAGAGTACCAATTGACGATCTTGGGTTCCCAAGCCGCTGAGAAAACCATGTATTTGATTGGGTGGATTGAAAAAAGTTTGCCTGAAATTCTAGAAAGCAAGGAGCGAGTAGCAGCTTTAAAATAAAAGATGACAAGTATTGTGGATTGATTGTGATAATCCTTAATTGCGCTTTAATAGTGAATTCCTCAGGAGTGCGGAAGTGGTTTAGAGCTTATTCAAATTTCAGGCTGTGAAAAGTCTTGTTATCAAACAAGCTATTCTTTTAGTGCGCTATTTTGATGTGAAAATCCTTTTTGAAAGTAAAAGTTGAGTAGGATTGAATAAAATGAGTCGAAGAGCGATCTAACGACTAAATGGTCAGCACATTTAAATTAAAAAATGAATAAAATCAGGTGAAAAGTGTCGAAAAGTTAGATTTTGGTATTTTTGTGACTAAATTTCATGTTTCGCTGAATAATTCTATTCGAGAAATTTTGTAAAATATGGCAGAATATGCGGTTTTAAAGTATTTAGAGGATTGGCAGCATGCGCTTTGTTGATGAAGCAGTCATTACCGTAGAGGCTGGCGACGGTGGCAATGGCGTAGCCAGTTTTCGCCGTGAAAAATTCGTACCTTTTGGTGGTCCAGACGGTGGTGATGGTGGTCGTGGTGGTAGCGTATTTATCGAAGCTGATGATAATACCAGTACCCTTGTAGACTTCCGTTATACTCGCCGCTTTCGTGCGGAGCGAGCTAAAAATGGTCGTGGCGCGAACTGCGCAGGCCGTGGTGGTGAAGACACCGTATTAAAGGTTCCTGTAGGTACAACTATTGTTGATACTGACTCAGGTGACATTATTGGCGACTTAGTTGAAAGTGGTCAGCGTGTGCTTGTCGCAGCGGGTGGTGATGGCGGTTTGGGTAATACTCACTTTAAATCATCGACGAACCGTTCGCCACGTAAGTGTACCCATGGTTTTAAAGGCGAATTCCGTGAAATTCGTTTAGAGCTAAAAGTACTGGCCGATGTTGGCTTACTGGGTATGCCAAATGCAGGTAAATCGACGTTTATTCGTGCCGTATCAGCAGCAAAACCTAAGGTTGCAGACTATCCGTTTACTACGATGGTTCCAAACCTTGGTGTGGTCGATGCAGACAGTCACCGTTCATTTGTTATGGCGGATATTCCTGGCTTGATCGAAGGGGCTTCTGAAGGTGCGGGTCTTGGTATTCGTTTCTTAAAGCACTTGGCGCGTACGCGTATTTTGCTTCACATTGTGGATGTTCAGCCGATTGATGGTTCTGATCCTGCATACAATGCAAAAGCGATCTTGGGTGAATTAGAGAAGTTCTCTCCGACACTTTCAAAGTTACCTATCGTTCTAGTGTTAAACAAAGTTGACCAACTTTCAGACGATACGCGTGATGAATGGTGTCAGCATATCTTAGATGAAATGCAGTGGGATGGTCCTGTATTTAAAACTTCAGGTTTGATGTCTGAAGGGACAAAACCAGTTGTGTATTACCTGATGGATCAAATTGAGCAACAACGTGAACGTGAGCTTGAAGATCCTGATTATGCAGCAGAAGTGAAAGCATTCCGTGAGCAGCTTGAAGCTGAAACACGCGAACAAACGATTGCCGCTAAAGAAGCATATCGTGAAATGCGTCGCCAACAACGTCTTGCAGGCCTGTTGGCTGATGATGATGAAGACGATGATGAAGATGACGGCGAAATGGAAGTGTTTTACGTACGTTAAGCTCGTAATGAGTAACTGAGGACAAGATGATAGAAGTGGTAGATGGGCAACGTAAGCTCGAAGCTTGTAAACGAATCGTTGTTAAAATCGGATCATCTTTACTCACAGCAAATGGGCAAGGTTTAGATATAGATGCAATTTCGCATTGGGCGAAACAAATTGCAGATCTACACAATGCAGGACATGAGATTATTCTGGTGTCGTCAGGAGCTGTGGCTGAAGGTATGGTTCGTATGAAGCTAGACAGCCGACCCACCGATCTACCCAGTCTTCAGGCGTGTGCTGCCATTGGTCAGATGGGCCTTATTCATACGTGGTCGAGTGTGCTTGAAAAACATCACATTCAGACTGCGCAAGTGTTATTAACCCATGATGACTTGGCAGACCGTCGTCGTTATTTGAACTCATGTGACGCTTTACAGAACTTGATTGAATGGCATGTGATTCCTGTAATCAATGAAAACGACACGGTTTCGACCGATGAAATTCGCTTTGGTGACAATGATACGTTGGCCGCGATGGTTGCAGGTCAAGTGCATGCAGATTTGTTAATTATTTTGACTGATCAGCAAGGCATGTTCGACTCAGACCCACGTTCAAATCCAGACGCTAAACTGTTCCATACCGTGCGTGCTTTAGATGAGAGCTTGTTTGATATGGCTGGCGGTGGCGGCAAGTTTGGTCGTGGTGGGATGTTGACCAAAGTTCGTGCAGCACGCTTGGCTGCAAAGTCTGGCTGTCCAACGCTGATTGCCAGTGGTGAAAGCGACAATGTGCTTGCACGTTTGATGGATGGTGAAATGCTTGGGACATTGTTTATTACTGACAATGACCGCATTACTGCTCATCAACAGTGGTTAGCAGCTCACTTACAAACTGCGGGTCGTTTGGTGTTGGATGATGGTGCTGTCAAGGCGATTAAAGATAATCATCGTAGTTTACTTCCAGTTGGTGTGAAAGCTGTGGAAGGGCATTTTGAACGCGGTGACGTGGTTGAATGTGTTGATATCCAAGGCGGACGTGTTGCGGTTGGACGTGTCAACTTTAGTTCGCGTTCTGCGGAACTAGTAAAGGGCTTGGCGTCAGATAAAGTTCACCAAGTTCTAGGTGAAGCACGTTCACTTGAGATGATTCATCGCAACCACATGGCGATCTACTGATTTAAACGTATTAAAAAAAATCCCGCTTTCGAGCGGGATTTTTTGTTTTAAAGCAAAAGTTATTTGATATAGCCTTTTTGAATGAGGGGCTTAAATAAGTAAAAGTGAATGATGAGTGCCCATTGCATGATTTTATCTTTATAGAGATTCCAAAGCTTTAATCCAAAGAAGTTTAAGGCAAAAGCCAATAGAAAAGCTCCGAGCATATCTAAAGGAAAATGCACACCAAGATAGACACGTGACCATGCAACCAGCCAAGCCATAATCAAGAGAAAAATTCCCAGTTTACGCTGCGCAAAGAATAGATAAGAAAAGGCGATACTGCTAAAAATCAGCATATGGTCACTCGGGAAAGAGCCATTGGGTGCATGGTAAATGAGAGTGCGTCCGACCTCCATGACGAAAGGCCTTGGGTGATAATATACATGAGAAATACATTGGCTGATCAAAATGGCGATACTGGTAAAAATAAACGCCTTCAATATCTGCTTTTTAGTGTCATAGTTACCACGTAGCCAAAACCAAGCAAACAGTAAAATCATGCAATAGAGCAGGTCATTGGCGATGAATATGGCAAAATGAATGCTGGTATTAGTGGCTTCAGGAGAAGCATTAATCCATGAAAAAAGCGATAAATTAAGTTCTGAAAGAGTCATGAAAGTGGATTATGTTTATCAAGTACGAAAGAGAGTCATAATTTTGTCATATTGTTAAAATAAAAAAGACCACAAAAATGTAGTCTTTTTTAACAGTTCAATGTAGTTGAACGAATTGGCTTTCAGTTTTAGAAATCAAATGACGTTTGAAGGTAGAAGGTACGTGGTTGCCCTACATATTTTCCGCCTGTTGAGTCAGTAGAACGTGTGAAATATTGTTTATCAAACACGTTTTTAACGCCACCCGCAACTTTTAAACCATGGAATTGCTCACCAAAGTCATAGGCTGTACGCACGGCAAACGTTGCATAACCTGGAATATCACCAAATATACCATCTGCCGATTCTACAGTTTGATAAATCCCTGATTCTTGGTTTCCTGGTGAATGTTGCTTAGATTGAGCAAACATATCGGCATTAACGCTCCATTGATCTATCTTATAACCTAAACCGATATTGGCGGTTATGACGGGAATAGAATGGGAGGTCTTTGTCTTTAAAATTACCTGATTCAGCCACAGCTTTAGTAAAGGTATAGTTGCTATATACTTTTAAGCCTTGCAATACATCTGCCAAGTAACCTAAATCATAAGCGATACCTAATTCAACACCTTTGTGGCTAGTCGCCCCGAGATCTGTCCAATATTTATTTTGTTGAAGGGTATTGGTTTCCAAGTACAGCTCTTTTTCAAAGTCCAAATAGAATACGGTCAACTCAGCATTTAGACCATTGCCTAAATATTTCGTCCCAATTTCATAGTTATTGGACTTTTCAGGATGCAAGCCATCAGTTGTACTTTGTGCAACACCACCTTCTAAACGTGCCAATTGGTTGTATTGCTGTGGGCCGAATGAAACGCCTGCATTGGCAAAAATGTTCCAATTGTCTGTCGCTTTATACATAACCGATAGGCTTGGTAAAAACTCATCTGAATCAATTTTGGGTGAAACGGTATTAACTGCTACGCCTTGGTTATAGGCAGTAAAATTGTTATGCGTTTCAATTGATTCAAAACGTAGTCCTGGTATGATGACCCAGTTCCCTAAATCGAAGCGGTTATCTGCATAAATTGCATGTGCTTTAGTGCCACCCTCACTCGCGGAGCGTGCTTTAATTTCGGTCACAGGTGCATTCAATGCATATGTCGATGAGCGACCTGAGAACTCAGAGCTATCTTCATCTAAATAACGATAGCCGATAGTAAATTCGCTATTTGAGTTGCCTAATTGGTATGCATGAGACCATCGCGGTTCAATGGCAAAAACTTTGTAGTCGCGTGGAGAGATGTCCAAACGCGAAGTGGTTGCACTAACATCTGTCTCTAAGTCGCTCATGCGAAATGAGTCAATATAATAGGTCAGCAACTCAAAGTTATTTTTTTCATCTTGATGTGTATAGCGGAATGACACATCTGAGCGGCGACCAGAGAAATAATTACGTGATTTATTTGACTGATAAGGGTTTTGTGCATATTGCTCGGCAGTTAAGCCTTCAGGCATTTCACCATAACCTTCATAGTGACGTAGGTTTAAGGCAATCGCATCCGCATCTGTAATTTGATAGGCCGTTTTTAACATGACATCGTCAATGTCAGTTTTATTATTGGCTTCACGGTAGCCATCACCTTTTGTGCCCGAATAAAGCAGAGCAAGGCCTAAACCATTATCTAAGGTTCCGCCTACAAATAGGTTCGGGCTGTATTTAACTTGATCTGTACCCGAAGCATATTCGGTCGTTAGGCTGACATTACCTGCAAACTCTTGAGGAATCGCGCGAGTTGCAAAATTAATGATACCGCCAACGTTCTGCGGTCCAAAACGTACAGAACCTGCACCACGAACCACATCCACAGATTCAATATTGCCTAAGGATACCGGTGCTAGAGAAAGCTGAGGTTGTCCATAAGGTGCAAATGATAGCGGAACACCATCAAGCAGTACAGTAGAACGAGGCGATAAACGAGAGGCTAAACCACGGACACCAATATTGAGTGAAACATCACTGCCACCAGTACCATTATTTTCTTGAACTTGAACACCAGGCACTTGCTTCAGGGCATCTTTAATTGAAGTCGCAGCAACTTCATCTAAGCGATTGCGAGTAATAATCGTACGAGCGCCTGCATGCTTTTGCACTTTCTCTGCATTGGCATCTTCTAACCAGTTGCCTTGTGCTTCAAGTTTGATGGTCGGAAGCACATTGTTGCTCGTTGCTTCAGTGAGTTCTTCTGCTTGTGCATAGGTCAAGCAGCTCATAGAAAGCCCAATCGCAATACTGAGGTTTGGCTTTGAATAATCTGCGATCCTGCAGATGAAGACGTGATGAAATCATTCTTTTGTGCGCAATCCATAATAAATAGCGCGGCTATCATATGCTGAACTTTGATGAAATCAAATAATAACCATTATCACTTATTGCAATTAAAACGCTAAAATTAATAGGCGAATTAAAGTCTTCTTAATGGAGCACACAATAAAAAAGCCATGTTTAACATGGCTTTTTAGATGAATTTGAATGAAATCTGTTATTTAAGTTGAACAGTACCATTTGCATTCACAGTGATTTTAGATTCACCGCCAGCTACATCTTGCATTGGCGCATCAGCTGCTGCAAATTTTGCACTTTCTGCACGCATCATGACTGGGCGAGGGTAGTAGTTGCTGGTATTAATGTTTAAGTTCACCAAGTTATAACCTGACTTACTCCATGCTTGTGCTAACGATTGCGCACGCTGTTGAAAGTTTTTCGATGCTTCCACAATCAGCTCATTTTCCACTTTCTTACGTTGTGTGTCAGATACACTAAAACCGATTGACTGGGTTTGGAAGTTTTGCTGTAGCTCACCAATTAACTGGCTCGCCGCTTTAAAATCGGTACTTTCTAAATTAATTTCAGCACGACCACGCCATTCTTTTAACTTTTGGTTGTCATCGTTGTAAATTGGGTAAGTGCTTTGAGAGCCTGTTTCGACTTTTACACTTGGGTATTTGCGTGCTAAAGCAGTGGCTTGATTCATCAACTGTGTAATTTGAGTAGCCAGTTCAGCAGGTTGCTTATTGCTGCGTTCAATGTAAAGCGTTGCATTCATTAAATCGTTGGATACTTGGCGTGTTGCCTCGGCCTGAACATTGACAATATTGTAGTTCAATTGGTTCTCAGACTGAGCAAAAACTGCTGAGCTAAATAAAGCACTAAGAGCGATTGCTGGGATGAAGAATTGACGCATTTTTATTCCTTTTTTATTTAGGAGGAGTTTTGCAACGTTTGTAAAAAAGCTTAAAGCCAATTTGTGGTGAATTTGCGAAAATATTGTGGTTCGATTGTAAAAAAAGGTACAAAATATTTTTCAGAAAAACCTAGATAAAGTGATTTATTTCAAAAACTTATTTTTTGACCAGGGTGAGTATTTTGAAATTTTGTGGTGAAGTTGAAAAATAAATAAATTCATCGTCTATTCTTTACGTTGTCACACTATAAGAGGATAATTTAAGCTATGGTTTGGCATGATATATTTTTTTAGTAAATTTCTGGCAGATAATATCCAAAAGCTGTTTATTTTATTGAAAATTTCTGTATCATCCGCCTCCTAGTTATGAAGTATCCAAACGCTATCTGACTAGATTTATAAAGCGCCGAGTCAAAGGACCAAAAGTCACCCGACTTATTTCTTTCAACCCATATCAGAGATGGTAATTCGATATGAGCGTTTCTTCTGTAAACCCTGCCACTAATACTACTAACGAATACTATTTGACTCGCCAAAGTCAGATGGAATCCAATGTTCGTAGCTATCCACGGAAATTACCGTTAGCGATAGCCAAAGCATTAGGCTGCTGGGTTACTGATGTTGAAGGTACAGAGTACCTCGATTGTTTAGCTGGGGCAGGAACATTGGCTTTGGGCCATAATCATCCTGCGGTAATTCAAAGTATTCAAGATACACTTGCAAGTGGTCTTCCTTTACATACTTTGGATTTAACGACACCTTTAAAAGATGCATTTACTGAAGCATTGCTTGAACAATTACCAGGCGGTAAGGAAGAGTATTGTCTACAGTTCTGTGGTCCATCGGGTGCAGATGGCACGGAAGCAGCAATTAAATTA
Source organism: Acinetobacter sp. CAU_H_29a_1 (assembly GCF_058599505.1). NCBI lineage: Bacteria > Pseudomonadati > Pseudomonadota > Gammaproteobacteria > Moraxellales > Moraxellaceae > Acinetobacter > Acinetobacter sp. CAU_H_29a_1. The sequence continues at coordinate 2,104,420 of NZ_CM178655.1, read as the reverse complement.
GCGAAAACGTATACCGGTCGTAGCACAGTGATTAGTTTCTCTGGTGGTTACCATGGTATGACGCACGGCGCTCTTGCAATGACAGGTAACCTGTCTGCGAAAAATGCTGTAAATGGTTTAATGCCAGGCGTTCAATTTATGCCGTATCCGCATGAATACCGTTGCCCACTTGGTTTAGGTGGTGAAGCGGGTGTGGATGCTTTGACTTATTTCTTTGAAAACTTCATTGAAGATGTTGAAAGTGGTGTAACCAAGCCAGCTGCTGTTATTCTTGAAGCAATTCAAGGTGAAGGCGGTGTGGTAACAGCGCCAACCAAATGGTTGAAAAAAATCCGCGAAGTGACTGAAAAGCACAACATTGTGTTGATTCTTGACGAAGTTCAAGCAGGCTTTGCACGTTCAGGCAAAATGTTCGCATTTGAACATGCGGGTATTGAACCTGATGTAGTGGTGATGTCTAAAGCCGTTGGTGGTAGTTTACCGCTTGCTGTGTTGGGTATTAAACGTAAGTTTGATGCTTGGCAGCCAGCAGGTCACACGGGTACTTTCCGTGGTAACCAATTGGCAATGGGTACTGGTCTTGCAACGATCAAGACCATCAAAGAACAAAACCTTGCGCAAAATGCACAAGAACGTGGTGATTTCTTACAAGCTGAATTTAAAAAGCTTGCTCAAGAGTTCCCATGTATCGGTAACGTGCGTGGTCGTGGTTTGATGATTGGTGTTGAAATTGTTGATGAGCGTAAACCAGCGGATCATATGGGGTCTTTACCTGCAGATGGTCAACTGGCAGCAGCGATTCAAGCGGCATGCTTTAACAACAAGTTATTGTTAGAAAAAGGCGGTCGTAACGGTACAGTGATTCGTTTACTTTGCCCACTTATTATCACTCAAGCTGAATGTGAAGAAGTAATTGTTCGCTTTAAGAAAGCAATTGCTGAAGCACTTGTTGCAACTCGAGGCGCGTAATCATGGTTGATTTTGCAGAACACCGTAAGGCGTTACTCTGCAATGATGCTGCATCCATTGCTGACTATTCGTCAGCAATGGACCAAGCGACTAAAGCAGTTGCAGCATGGTTGCAAAATGACAAAATGTACACAGGTGGTAGCATTAAAGAGCTACGCAGCGCGATTGCATTTAATCCTTCTAAAGAAGGTTTGGGTGTACAAAAGTCACTTGAACGTATGGTTGAGCTTTTCTTAAACAAAAGCTTAAAAGTCCATCACCCGCACTCGCTCGCGCATTTGCACTGCCCAACTATGGTGACTAGTCAAATTGCTGAAGTGCTGATTAATGCAACGAATCAATCGATGGATTCTTGGGACCAAAGTCCTGCAGGTTCATTGATGGAAGTTCAGTTGATTGACTGGCTTCGTCAAAAAGTGGGTTATGGTGCAGGTCAAGCTGGTGTGTTCACTTCTGGTGGTACACAGTCAAACTTGATGGGTGTACTGCTTGCACGTGATGCATGTATTGAGAAAAACTGGAAAGACGAAAACGGTAATCCGTGGTCTGTACAGCGTGATGGCGTGCCGGGCGATGCGATGCGCAACGTCAAAGTCATTTGTTCTGAAAATGCACACTTCTCTGTGCAAAAGAACATGGCGATGATGGGCATGGGCTTCCAATCAGTCGTGACCGTTCCTGTGAACGAGAACGCGCAGATGGATGTGGATGCACTTGAAAAAACCATGGCTTACCTTCAAGCTGAAGGTAAGATTGTGGCGTGTGTGGTTGCAACTGCGGGTACGACCGATGCAGGTGCAATTGATCCACTGAAGCAAATTCGTGAAATCACCAACAAATATGGCGCGTGGATGCACATCGATGCGGCGTGGGGCGGTGCTTTAATCCTATCGAACAATCATCGCGATATGTTGGATGGTATTGAGCTTTCTGACTCAATTACGCTGGATTTCCATAAGCATTACTTCCAAACCATCTCTTGTGGTGCGTTCTTGTTAAAAGACGAAGCGAACTATCGTTTCATGCACTATGAAGCTGAGTATTTAAACTCTGCTTATGACGAAGAGCATGGCGTGCCTAACCTCGTGTCTAAGTCACTTCAAACAACACGTCGTTTCGATGCGTTGAAGCTTTGGATGACTGTTGAAGCCTTGGGTGAAGAACTGTATGGTTCTATGATTGACCATGGCGTTACTTTAACTCGTGACGTTGCTGATTATATCAATGCAACTGCTGGTTTAGAGATGTTGGTTGATCCACAATTTGCATCTGTATTGTTCCGTGTGGTTCCAGCAGGCTACCCAGTAGAATTGCTTGATACCTTAAACCAAAACGTTGCAGACGAATTGTTTGCACGTGGTGAAGCGAATATTGGTGTAACTAAAGTGGGTCAAAATCAATCTTTGAAAATGACGACTTTAAGTCCAGTTGCGACTTTAGATAACGTGAAGAACCTGCTTGGTCTTGTCCTTGCAGAAGCGGATGGTATCAAAGGTCCAATCGCAGATGGAACCTATACACCTGCAATTGCTTAATCGATTGTTTGTGTTAAAAAAGGAGCTGATATCAGCTCCTTTTTTATGTGTGATAAAACTATATGTATACCTACGTGGGCAAAAGATAAAAGCAAGCTAAATGTCATGAAAGAAGAACAATATATTTTCGAATATTACTTAACTATTGTTAAACCTACCGTGGAGGAGTTCCTTCAACATAAATCTGACTTAAGAAGGGGGCGTTTAGCCGCAATTGTCTTGGATCATATGCGAGACTATTTGGCGATACGGTTAAACAGAAATCATGAGTGGTCCATTACTGAAAAGCTTCTGAAAGAAGAGATTTATGAATACTGTCCAGATGTTGCATTAATAAGGGATGTTTGTAATGCCACAAAACATGGTGTTTTAAGGGCAGGTAACGAAAATAATAAAATTCCTAAAAACATAAATTCAACAGATCAAATAAAAGCAGAAAGTAATGACGGTATTTTTATAGCTGGTTTTTCATCAGGTATGTTTCAAGAATCAAATTACGTATATATTAAATTTGATAAGGAAATAGAGTATCTAGGGAAGAAAATAGGTTTCAGATTTCTCCACGACTCAATTATAGAAGTTGTCAAATATTGGGATAATTTATTACAAAATTTAGAAAAATCACAATAAGTTTGCACTACTGCAACCAGTAAGCCAGACCCATTTTATGCAGTAATTTTCGACAGATATTTGCAATAGGATCTGCAGGAAAATGAGCTTCAATGCTTAAGTCTAAAGTTAAATATTCCGGCTTTTGATTTTATTCACGAATTTTCAAGTTAAAGGTATGACCTCTACAACAGGCAAGTCCTTGTCATAATCACGGCAAATTGGGGTAAATAAACGAGTTTGGCTAGCTGTCATGGGAAATGCTGCACTCGTAATGGCTTGTCACGCTTCTTACGAAAAATGAATGGTTAAGGCGGCAGTAAAGGGTAGGTGAAGCCCAAAATTTCCTTCTTTGAGCTATCTTTTAGAAAAAAATAAAGCGGTGTCGTTAGAAATACCCATTATTCGGACAAATATTTCTAAAAATAAGAAAGGTAACTGAGTCTAAAAAGTCATAAATTTGCTCTCGTATTCGAGATGAACATGGCATTTTTTCAGTCATAAATAAGGGATAAAAGGTAAAAATTAAGACGTAAATGACGCTCAATTTTCTAAATATGACACTACTCATTTGTCATTTATGGGTTATGAAGTTCTTACAAATGGCGAAAGTTTATGTTGATTCTGCATATGAGCATACGCAAATTTTTCTTGATTAAAAAGGGTTGTACAAGGTTAAAAAAATCAAAGCGTATGAAGTTTTTTATTTTATACATTGATTTTAAAAGTTTTTATTTCTTATAAAAGTTTGAAAAAAAGTTGGTGTAAAATGAACTGTGCACTTGGGTCATATAAAAATAAGAAAAATTCTTTAGGTGTTTAAACTGGGTGAAATTGAACAAAGTGTAACGAATCATGGACAAATAAAAATAAACATCATGAAAGTGTCACAATGCTGTAACTTGCTTGTCATATTCTGAAATCAAAATGCAGTTATCCAAAAAAGTACAAGACTGAATAAAAAGTGGCGTACTCCAAAATGTTTAATATGTGAGATAACAAATATGCGCTTAAACCATATCGCACTTGCAGTAGTAGTTTCTGGGGCAGCTGTAGCAACCACGGCAAACGCAGCTCGTGACACAATCCAAATTGCGGGTTCTTCAACAGTTTTACCATATGCAAGTATTGTTGCTGAAGAATTTGGCAATACTTTCCCACAATTTAAAGCACCAGTTGTTGGTTCTGGCGGTTCTTCAGGTGGCTTGAAACAGTTCTGTAATGGTGTGGGTGATAACACAATTGATATCGCAAACGCATCTCGTAAAATTAAAGATACAGAATTAGCGGCTTGTAAGAAAGCTGGTGTGAACCAAGTGATCGAAATCAAAATTGGTTATGACGGTATTGTGTTCGCTTCAAATGCAAGCAAAGCAGCATACAAATTACGTCCACAGCACGTCTATGCAGCTTTAGCAGCGCAGTTACCATCTAACGGTAAAATGGTTGCAAACCCATATACACGTTGGAACCAAATTGACAAAAGCCTTCCAAATGAACCAATCACTTTAGTGATTCCAGCATCAAACCACGGTACACGTGAAGTGTTCCAAGAAAAAATGGTTGATGCAGGCTGCGAAACTTATGCAGCAATCAAGGCAATGGATAAAGATGCACAAAAGAAAGCATGTTCAACTTTCCGTAAAGACGGCAAAGTGATTGAGATTGCGGGTGACTACACTGAAACTTTAGCGCGCTTAAAAACCTCGCCTAGCGCAGTAGGTGTGTTTGGTTTAGGTTTCTACGACCAAAACCGAGACAAGTTACGCGTAGCTACAGTGAACAATGTTGCACCATCTGAAAAGACAATTTTGAATGGTTCATACCCAGTTTCTCGCCCACTATTCTTCTACGTGAAGGGTGAGCATTTGAAATCAATCAAAGGCTTAAAAGAATACACGGAATACTTCATCAGCAAGAAAGTATCAGGTAAAGGTTCTAAGCTTGAGCGTGCTGGTTTGATCTCAATGTCAGACAAAGAGCGTGCAGCAGTTCTTGCGAACTTCAAAGCAGGCAAAGCGGTTAAGTAATTAAGCGTAGAAACAATCAACGGTAGGCAAGTCCTACCTTTGACGTTTTTTACTAGGATTAAGTTTTTTCAAATAATGAAAATTGAAAGAACCGTGGAGAATACATGAATCTGCTACTTATAGGTGTGTTATTGGCACTGATCGCCATAGCCTATCAAATGGGCTTAAGCCAGAGCCGTAACTTAGCAGGTAAGGGAAATAATTCTGCAAAATTACACTCACGTCCGGGGTATTACGGTGCGTTAGTGGCTTTGTGGTGTGGTATCCCTGCTTTTTTAATTTTGATTGTTTGGAATATTGTTGAACCAAATGTTTTGAATCATGTGGTGTTAAATCACGTGCCAGCACAAGTCGCTGCAACCTTAGATGCTGCTAGTACGGATGTGTTGATCAACCGTGTGGAAGCGATTGCCTCAGGTTTTGGTGTAACAGATACACCAGCCGCGTACGAGCTTGCTGCAGCGGAGCAACTGGCTAAGTTTCAAAGCATTGGTACATTTGCAAAAATTGCAGTGGTGATTTGTGCTGCACTGGCAGGTTTAGTCGCTGCGAAAAAGCGCATTGCAACTCAGTTCCGCGCTCGTAACCAAGTTGAAAAAACCATTAATGTTGCACTTGCGCTCTGTTCTGGTGTCGCGATTCTAACTACGATTGGTATCGTGATGTCGATGTTCAGCGAAGCGATGCGATTCTTCCACTTCGTGAGTCCACTCGACTTTTTCTTCGGTACAGAATGGAACCCCGGCTTTAGTACTTCAGGTAGTGCAGATGGCAGTTATGGTTTGCTTCCGCTACTTTGGGGCACCTTAATGGTCAGTGGTATTGCACTTTTGGTTGCGGTCCCTGTGGGTTTAATGATCGCGATCTATCTTGCTGAATATGCATCTTCTGGTTTCCGCTCATGGGCAAAACCAACCATTGAAGTGCTCGCAGGGATTCCAACCATTGTCTACGGTGTATTTGCACTGATGATCATTGGTCCATTCTTTAAAATGCTTGGTGAGTCCGTTGGTTTACACATCAACGCAACCAGTGCACTCACTGCTGGTTTCGTCATGGGTATCATGATTATTCCTTTCGTTTCATCGCTGTCTGATGACATTATCACGCAGGTGCCACGTGCATTACGTGATGGCTCATTAGGTTTAGGTGCGACAAAGTCTGAAACCATTCGTCAGGTGGTGATACCAGCAGCACTTCCGGGCATTATCGGTGCGTTCTTGCTTGCAGCATCACGTGCCATCGGTGAGACCATGATTGTGGTGCTTGCAGCAGGGAACAGTCCTTTACTGCATGCCAATCCACTTGAAGCTATTTCAACTGTGACCATTACCATCGTAAACCAATTGACAGGTGATACTGACTTTGCAAGCCCACAAGCTTTGGTGGCATTTGCATTGGGTCTGACACTCTTTGTGATTACGCTTGGTTTGAACATTGTTGCACTGTACATCGTGCGTAAATATCGTGAGCAATACGACTAATGACGACTTCTAATAGCACAGCAGATCAAGTATTTGATCCACAACTTGCGGCAGAATTACGAGAAAAGCGTAAGCAAACGATCAGTAATTCATTGGCAAAACGTCACCGTAAAGAAAAAACCTTTCGTTTCTTTGGTTTCTCAGCAGTGATTGCAGGTTTATTCTTTGTCGCGCTACTTTTTGGCAGTATTTTATCGAAAGGCTTACCTGCTTTTTGGCAAAGTAGCATGAGTTTACCCGTGTACTTTGACCCTGCCATTATTACGACAGGTGCAAAACCTGTACAGCGTTCAGGCGAATCTCCAGCACAGTTTGAGGAGCGTTTTATTGCTTGGCAAACTGAAATGGGCATGGTGGATTGGGATGCTTTAATCGTGAATGCCATGATTGCAAAAGATCCAGCACTTGCTTCTAAACGCGATGATTTGGCTTCTTTGTACACTAGTTCTGAAGCATATCGCTTACGTGATATGGTGATGAAAGATCCATCATTGGTCGGTAAGAAAGAAGACATTAAAGTGCTTGCCGATGCAAACGTTGATGTGTGGCTCGCAGGAAATATTGACCGTAGTTTGCCTGATGAACAGCAACAGTTGAGCCCAGAAGTTCGTCAACTTGCCGATGAAATGAAAGCTTCAGGGGTAATGGAAAATACTTTCAATACCAACATCTTCGTCAGTCCAGACTCTCGTAGTTCTCCTGCAACTTCAGGTTTAGCAGGGGCATTCATGGGGTCGCTGTTCATGATGCTGATCGTGATCATTATTTCGATTCCAATTGGTGTGGCATCTGCAATTTATCTTGAAGAATTTGCGCCTAAAAACTGGATCACTGATGTCATTGAAGTCAACATTAATAACCTTGCGGCTGTACCATCAATTGTCTTTGGTTTGCTCGGTGCTGCGATCTTTATTGGGTGGATGCATTTACCGCTTTCTGCGCCATTGGTCGGTGGTTTGGTACTGAGCTTAATGACTTTACCAACGGTGATTATTACGACACGTGCATCGTTGAAAGCTGTACCACCTTCAATTCGTCAGGCCGCTTTAGGGCTAGGTGCTTCACGTGTACAAACCGTATTCCATCACGTTTTACCACTTGCACTACCAGGGATTCTAACAGGTGCAATTATTGGTGTAGCGCAAGCATTAGGTGAGACTGCACCGCTGTTATTAATTGGTATGAGTGCATTTGTTGCAAGTGTACCTACAACTCCATTTGATCAATCGAGTGCTTTACCTGTACAGATTTTCTTGTGGCAAGGTAATGAGCTGCGTAACTTCTTCGAAGGACGTACAGCAGCTGCGATTATTGTTCTGCTTGCAATGATGATTGGACTCAACAGTATTGCAATTTGGTTACGTAAGAAATTTGAAGTCCGTTGGTAAGTGAGGGCAAAATATGAATACCGTTGTTAAAAATTCCTTAGATCAGGATCAAACAGTGAATCAAGAACACACTCAATTTACAAACCCGAATACGACCTCAGGTCAGCAGGGTACTTCTTTTGTGTCGCAGTTCGATACACAGACTTCTGCTAAGAAAGATCAGGCACAAGGACAAGTCAAACTCAGCACTTCAGATGTACATGTTTACTATGGCGAAGCTGAAGCGATTAAAGGGATTGATCTGAATATCTACGAAAATGAAGTGATTGCATTTATTGGGCCATCGGGCTGCGGTAAATCGACCTTCTTACGTACTTTGAACCGTATGAACGACACCATTGATAGCTGTCGTGTGACGGGTAAAGTGATGTTGGATAATCAAGATATTTATGACCCAAACCTAGATGTGGTACTGCTTCGCGCTCAAGTAGGTATGGTATTCCAAAAACCAAACCCATTTCCAAAGTCAATTTTTGATAACGTGGCTTATGGCCCTAAACTGCATGGTTTAGCCCGTGATAAGTATGACTTAGAAGAAATTGTAGAAAACAGCTTACGTAAAGCGGGCCTTTGGGATGAAGTCAAAGACCGTTTAAACCAACCGGGCACGGGCTTGTCGGGTGGTCAGCAGCAGCGTTTATGTATTGCACGTACCATTGCGGTGAGCCCTGAAGTGATTTTGATGGATGAGCCATGTTCAGCGCTTGACCCGATTGCAACAGCGAAAGTGGAAGAGCTTATTTCTGAGCTTTCAACGCAGTATACGATTGCGATTGTGACGCACTCAATGCAGCAGGCTGCACGTGTATCGGACCGTACCGCTTACTTCCATTTAGGTGACTTGATTGAAGTGAACTCAACCGAGAAAGTCTTCACTCAGCCTGATCATCAGCTAACTGAAGCTTATATTACAGGTCGTTTCGGTTAATCTGCATAATTTGAAAGATTTGAAAAAACAGAGCCTAAGTGCTCTGTTTTTTGTTATAAGCAGATATTAAGTCTGGTGACTAAAACAGCCATGATAATGGGTATTGTGTATTGCAGTCATATTGGACAATAGATGCGAAGATGTGCTGTCTGAGATATAGACTCATCTTGTAAATGATTAAATGTGAAAGATAACGCATTACAGAATAAAACAAAAAATGGCTATTGAAAAAAAATGCCATTGACCTAATCTAGGTCATATACCGACGTATTATTTTAGAGAATATAATTTCTATGTTATTTCATTTACCGAAACTTCCCGCTGAAATTCGAATTACACATTTAAATGCGCGCATCAATGAACAACGTAAAAAAATTGCGCAAACAACAGCCTCTAAATTAGAGTTATTGCAGCTGACTCAGCAGTTAGCGAAAGAGTCACGCCATCGTAAAAAGGCCAATCAAAAAGTTTATATTCTAGATTTTAAAGGTGATACTGCGGCAACAGCGGTAGAAAGCTTACGTGAAGAAATCACCTTGATTTTAGCGACAGCCAAAGCAGGGCGTGATCGTGTTGTGGTGCGTTTAGAAAGCCCAGGCGGTATGGTACATGGATATGGTTTGGCTGCTGCACAATTGGTACGTTTACGTGATGCAGGTTTCAATCTCACTATCTGTGTCGATAAAGTTGCAGCGAGTGGCGGTTATATGATGGCATGTATCGCCAATCAGATTATTGCTGCACCTTTTGCGGTTGTTGGTTCAATTGGTGTAGTCGCGCAAGTTCCTAACTTTAATCGTCTGCTAAAAGAACACAATATCGATTTTGAACTGTACACAGCAGGCCAATATAAACGTACAGTGACGATGTTTGGTGAAAATACAGCAGAAGGTAAGGCGAAGTTTGAAGAAGAGTTACAACAGACGCATGTGCTGTTTAAACACTTTGTTGAAAAATATCGTCCACAACTCAATGTTGAGAAAGTAGCGACAGGTGAGCATTGGTATGGGCAAGATGCTTTAGATTTGAATTTGGTCGATCAGTTACAAACCTCAGATGCTTATTTGCTTAATTTGCTGACCGATCATGATGTTTATGTCATCTCAACGCGTAAGAAACCGACTTTAGGTGAGAAGTTAGGCTTACAAGCTGCGCAAATGGCAGATGCCTTGGTACCAGCAGTCATGAATAAAGTGATGGAAACCTTAACTAAAACCAACGCAAATTTGGTGCAAATGCGTGATCCAAAACTTTAATATTTAGTTGGCCGATTCATTTCAAAAAGTCTGGTTCCGAAATATGCAAAAAGCAATTTTAGAACCAGACTTTTTTGGCTTAAGCCAAGTACGCTTTAATCATTTTCACTAGACGTTCAATCAGTTGATCCGCCTGATCTTTGGTAATATTCAAGGTCGGCAGTAAACGCACCACAGAACCCGCAGTAACGTTAATGATGGTGTGGTATTCATCACGAGCGATGTTGACCAAGTCACCACATGCTTTTGGTAGCTCCACACCAATCATCAAACCAAAGCCACGGACAATCACATTTTGATCGGCAAGTTGCTTACGCAGTTGTTCTACGATGTAAGCGCCTTGTTCAGCTGCATTTTGTACAATGTTTTCTTTTTGCATAATGTCGATGATGGTATACACCACACGCGAACCCAATGCTGAGCCACTATACGTTGAACCGTGGTTACCTGCGGTCAATACGCCTACACCACGACCTTGAGTCATCACCGCACCAATGGGGAAACCATTACCTAAACCTTTGGCTGTGGTGAGTACATCAGGAATGATGTTGGTGTGTTGGTAGGCAAAGTATTCGCCTGTACGGCCATTACCTGTTTGGACTTCGTCCAACATCATCAGCCAGTTATGCTGATTACAGATCTGACGAATCTCTTCCAAGTAGCTAAAGCCTTGCGGAGCAGTGTTGACCCCACCTTCGCCCTGAATTGGTTCGACAAAGATTGCGACAATGTCAGGATGATGGATTGCAGCTTCTTCAATGGCTTCAATGTCGCCGAATGGGACACGAATAAAACCTTCAACCAATGGGCCAAAGCCTTCTTGGACTTTTTTGTTGCCTGTTGCCGATAAAGTTGCCATGGTACGCCCATGGAATGAGTGCTCTGCAACAATGATTTTTGGATTGGCAATGCCTTGCATGTAGCCAAATTTACGAGCAATTTTAATTGCACCTTCATTGGATTCTGCACCACTGTTTGAAAAGAATACTTCTTCCATGCCAGCAACTTCAGCAAGTTTTTGTGCTGCAGCCGTTTGCCAAGGTACTTCAAACAAGTTACTGGTATGAATGAGCGTTGCCGCTTGTTCTGCAATCGCTTCTGCAATGACAGGATGTGCATGGCCTAAACCACAGACTGCAATGCCCGTTAGCGCATCAAAGTATTCAGTACCATCTTCTGTGTACAGATAAGAGCCTCGACCTCGGACAAAGCTGATCGGCTGACGGCCAAATACTGGCATCAAATGAGAGGGTTGATCAGTTTGTACAGGAGCAAGGGTAATGTTATTCATGACTAACTCTTATCTGTTAGAGGGGAAGTGAAATCCAATATTAAGCAATTATGCTTGTAGTTTTAAAGCCTAAATCTAAATAAAAGTCGAAATATTGCTTTAGGCATACTGTTTTTCTACGTTTTGGGTATAATGCGGGTTAGATTAGTTGAGGATTGATCAATGACTGAACAAGCACGCGATACCGAAGCGTTAATTCGTGACCAAATTGCAAAACACGCTGTACTTCTTTATATGAAAGGCACCCCACAGTTTCCACAATGTGGTTTCTCTGCACGTGCTGTAGAAGCGCTTAGTCAAATTGGTCGTCCGTTTGCTTATGTGAATATTCTTGAAAATCCAGATATTCGTGCTTTGTTACCACAAATTGCAAACTGGCCTACATTCCCACAGTTATGGATCAACGGTGAGTTGATTGGTGGTAGTGACATTATTCTAGACATGTTCCAAAAAGGTGAATTACAACCTTTAGTTGAGCAGCATAGTCCAGCACCTGAAGCTTAATCTTCAGTTGTAAAAAAAGCGCCATTGAGGCGCTTTTTTTTTGTTTGAGGGAAAGGGTTAATCCGCTGTAGTTACTGTGCTTATGGCTTCAGAAGTGTGTTCTGCTGCATTTTCAGTTGCAACAGTCTTCTTTTCAGCTTTTGCCTTTTTTTTGTCCTTCTTCTTTTTTTTCTTTTTCTTCGGCTCTTCTTCAAACTCAGCACCATCTTCAATAGCTTGCCAATAATCTAACTGATCCATCACAGCCGCATAAATAGACTTCTTGGTATAGCGTCCTTTCTTGTCTAAAGTGCCGACTGGTCGAGCCATAAGTAGTTCAAGCGCTTGATCAATCGTATCTATAGCATGAATGTGGAACTGGCCATTTGAAACCGCTTCAATCACGTCTTTACGTAACATTAAATGTTGCATGTTTTGACGTGGAATAATCACACCTTGCTTACCAGTTAAACCTTGAAGTTTACATGCATCAAAGAAACCTTCAATTTTCGCATTGACACCACCAATTGGTTGAACTTGACCCAATTGGTTCATTGAGCCAGTAATCGCCCAAGACTGATCAATCGGTAGCTGACTAATTGCAGAGATTAAAGCGGAGAGTTCTGCAACCGTGGCGCTATCACCATCGACTTGACCATAGCTTTGTTCAAAAGCAAGCGCGGCAGAGAAGTGTAGGGTTTGTTCACGACCAAAGTGTGCTTTTAAGAACGATGACATCAATAGCACACCTTTCGCATGCAGAGAGCCACCGAGCTCGACACTACGCTCAATATCTAGAATATCGCCGCCGCCTTGATACACGGAGGCTGTTAAACGTGATGGTAAGCCAAACTCAACATCCGCATAGTGAATGACAGAAAGTGCATTAATTTGACCGAGACGGTGTCCGCGCGTTTCGATGAGCTGTGTACCACGTGACAAATCCTGCCAATAGAGCTCACGTAAATAGCCTAAGCGATATTTACGATGATCTAATGCCATATTAATGTGTTGATCCGAGACCATTTTATCGCCTGATTGGAAGGCGTGATGATGCGCCTCACGAATCAAATCACCCAAAGTGAGGGCATGTAGAGATAAGGAGCTTTGGTCTTCGGCTTGACGACTAGAGTCAGTCAAAAGTGCAGAAAGTGCAGATCGATCAAAAGGAAGTAGTTTATCGGCCTGTACATAGTCTGCAATCAGTTGCATATAGGCTTGTTCATTTACTTCATTACGCTGCAACGTATCAGTAAAGTCGGCACGGATTTTAAAGACACTGCCAAGCTCAGGTTCTACTTCAAGTATTTCATAATAAATTTCAGGCTCAGCCAGTAAAACCACTTTCAAATTCAGTGGGATTGCTTCAGGTTCAATTGAGATACTTCCTGTCAGTGTCAACATATGCTCAAGTGAAGAAAGTTTTAATTGGCCTGATTTTAAAGCACGTTTTAGACCTTGCCATGCATAAGGCTGTTCAAGCAGTTGTTCTGCTTCTAACATTAAAAAACCACCATTGGCTTTATGCAATGTCCCCGGGCGGATTAAGGTAAAGTCTGTAGTAATAGTGCCATGTTGAGTCAGTTGCTCTACATGGCCAAGCAAATTGTAGTGTGTTGGGAAGTCTTCAAAAATAACCGGTGCGCCAGCATTGGGTTTATGTGACACAATGACATTGGCTTGGTAGCGCGAAGGGATACGACTAAACAGGCCAGGCGTAAAGTCATCTTCTTCTTGTTCGAGCACCACTTCGACATTGTTAATAATGTCTTCAGCATAATATTTTAAATAGTCTTTTAAGCCTTCAACCTCAGCAAATTTACTGAGTAACTGTTCGACTTTAGGCAACAAAACTTGCTTGGCAATATCGCGGTTCAACACTTGAACCTTATCGCGGGCATCCTCCTCCAAGTCGCCTAAATGCATGCCTAAACGCTCAAGTTTTTTGTCCATGTGGCGTATATTGGCATTAATTTCAGAACGTTCTTTAGAGCTTAAAGCATTGATGTCGGCCTGCGTCATTTCCAATACTTTATCGTCTACATACTGGACAGGGATAAAGCAGTGCTCATCATTACGGGAGATCAGCTTCAGGTCGAGTTCTTCACCTTCTTGGGTCAATTCAATCAAGGCTTGTTGCTGAACATCACCCGTTTGTTGGCGAATGGCTTCTATACGGTTGTGATAGGTTTCAGCAGTAAAGCGGCGCTCAAGCTGCTTTAAAGTGGTTTGCCATGTTTGATGTAACATGGTTTGAAATTTTACCGCCTGACCTGCAGGTAATTCTAAAGCAATCGGTTGACGTGGGCTTTTAAAATTATAAACGTAAACCCAATCGTTCGGTGTCGGCATATTTTTGGCGTGTTGTTGTAGTAAACGCTTGACCATGGTGCGCTTGCCCAAGCCAGCTGTCCCTACGGCAAAGATGTTATAGCCAGAGTAAGGTAAGGAAATACCTGCTTCAACTGAAGCACGTGCGCGGTCTTGCCCTAAGAAATTATTGAGCGGTTTAATACGACGCGTTGAGGCTGGAATCTTATCCAGAGCAGGGGTGTGCGTCAGTTGCTCTGCTTGAAGTTGTGTCTTTGCTAAGGTCGTTTGAATTTCGGGTTGGTCAAATGCTGAACTAAGGTTGTTTTCTGGATTTTCTTGACTATTTAATGCGGGTGGTACAGATAAAGAAGAGCTCATTTGATCGTGTTTTTGGGTCACTTTGAAATCCGAAACTAAAGATTGCGTTAGAAACTTAAAGGTATACAGGTTTAATGCAAAAGATCAAGCAAAGTCGCAGTGTTTGTCGACAAAAATAGAACATTGATTTTATAAATCAGGTTGAAACAAATTGTATTAAGGGTTTGAATAGCAGCATTGGTTTTAAGACAACAAAAACGTAATGACAACACAATCTTCAGGATGGAAATCCGCCTTTACTGCATTTTTAGATCGCCGTGCGTTGATCATGCTGTTTTTGGGTTTCTCAGCAGGTATTCCAATCCTGTTAATTTTCTCGAGCTTATCTTTATGGTTAGGTGAGGCAGGTATCGATAAGAGCGCTGTGACTTTTTTTAGTTGGGCAGCTCTGGGTTATTCATTCAAATTTGTTTGGGCCCCTTTGGTCGATGAATTGCCTGTACCAGTGCTGACCAAATTATTGGGTCGTCGCCGTGCGTGGTTATTGATCGCACAACTCTTAATTATCTGTGCCATTTCTATCATGGCTTTTTCAGATCCGTCTCTTGGTCAGAGCTATCTTTACCAAATGGCTGCGGGTGCTGTGCTTTTAGGTTTTTCTGCTGCGACACAAGATATTGTGATTGATGCCTATCGTATTGAGTTGGCAGAAACACAAATGCAAACGGTTTTGGCTTCAACCTATAACGCAGGCTACCGCATCGGCATGATCGTTGCGGGTGCGGGTGCGTTATTTTTAGCAGCTTATTTGGGCACTGCCAAAGGCAACTATATTTATGAGGCATGGAAGTGGACGTATTTGGCAATGGCGGCAGTCATGTCGGTTGGGATTGTGACCACTTTATGCATACGTGAGCCACAAGTTGATCGGGTACGTAAAGAATATAAACGAGTAGATTATTATCGTTTAGTGGCAGTTTTCTTCGTGTCTGTGGTGAGTTTTGTACTGAGCTATATTTATTCAGGCAAGTTCACTGAAATGCTAATTCAGCTCTGGTCGATCAAAGATAGTTTTGCACTGTTTTGTTTTGAGGCTTTACGTTTTATTGGCTCTGGCGCTGTTGCATTTATGGTGGGCTCAAGCCTAGTCAAAATGGGCGCTGTGAACAAACAAATGGCCTATGAAACATGGGTGAATCCTGTTGCCGACTTCTTTAAGCGTTATGGCGTGAAATTGGCGTTGGTATTGCTATTGTTGATTGGGTTTTACCGTATTTCCGACATTATTGCAGGTGTGATCTCTAATGTGTTCTATCAAGACTTAAACTTTACCAAAGAGCAGATTGCTGAAGCGGTGAAAGTTTATGGGGTGATTTTTAGTTTGGTTGGTGGGTTTTTAGGAGGACTACTGGCGCAGCGTATGAACATCATGAAATTGATGTTTGTCGGAGCAATCTTGGCCAGTTCAACCAATCTCATCTTTATTGGTTTGGTCAAATCAGGACAACCTTTAAATGATGTTGTGATCAATGTTGGTGAGCAAAGTTTCAAAACTCAAGCGGATGAGACAGGTGCATGGGCAATTAAGGTTCCTGTTGAGCAGCTTCAGGCAAATGAAAGTCTAACTGCAACGGCCAGTTTTCAAAATGATACTTCACAGCCTGTCTCGGTCACATTGCCTTATATTAGTCAAACGGGTGCATCTACGGCATTGCTGTTGCTTCCGATCACGGCTGATAATGTGATTGATCAACGAGAGTCTGAAGGAAGTATCGTAGTACGAGGTCAATACCTTGCTACACTGGCTGAAAACCAAAGGATTCAATTGAGCTTAGATGGTCAAAGTTTTGATGCAAAGTTAGACAAAGAAGGTGTGTTTAGCGCAGCAATCCCTGCTCAACTGCTTCTTGATTCAAATTCTAAAAAGCTGAATGCCGTATTGATGCAAAATGAGCGCGTACTGCAAGAGGCTACATTAAGCTACAACGTGGACACTGCTTCTGTGAACTCTGCAACTCTAGATGTTGATCTTCAGCCAATCAACTTGAATAAAGCAGTTGATGGACAGTTAGAAGTTAAAGGGAAGGTGATTAAAGAATATAGTTCAAACTGGCTGTATTTTGCTATTATTGTCGATAACTTGGCATCAGGTTTAGCTGGTGCTGCATTTATTGCATTTCTATCAAGTTTGACCAGCGTATCTTTTACTGCGGTTCAGTATGCGATTTTTAGTTCATTGATGACGTTAACACCTAAAATTTTAGGTGGATATTCAGGGACAATTGTGTCCAATATTGGCTATCCAAATTTCTTCTTGCTGACCACACTCATTGGGATCCCAATTTTAATCTTAGTGGTCTGGGTGGCGAAACTTCTACGTGAGCATGCCGCTGAGCAAAGTTAAAGCATCGATTTATTTCGAATGAAAAAAGTAGCCCTTGTGGCTGCTTTTTTTATGGTTGAGGTTTGAAATATAGAGCGGCATTGCCTATATTGGGTGGCTGAGAATAAATCATGAGGAAATTCCAATGCGCATGCTACATACCATGCTACGTGTAGGCAATTTAGAACAATCTTTGGCATTCTATACTGAAGTGCTTGGTATGACTTTACTTCGTAAGCGTGATTATGAAGAAGGTCGTTTTACTTTGGCATTTGTGGGTTATGGTGATGAAGAAAATCATACGGTTTTAGAGCTGACACATAACTGGGATACGGACAGTTATGAACTGGGCAATGCTTATGGTCATATAGCGATTGCAGTAGACGATGCATATAAAGCTTGTGAGGAAATCAAAGCGCGCGGTGGTAATGTCGTGCGTGAAGCCGGACCAATGAAGGGTGGCGTAACGGTTATTGCCTTTGTAGAAGATCCAGATGGCTATAAAATTGAACTGATTCAACAAGATAATAATGCACGTAATAACTAAACCGTTATTAGGTCATATGCAGCGTGTATGCACAGTATTAATTAAAAAAATATTGAACATATTCTGTAAAAGCTAGCTTTATTTATATAGCTCAGTAAGATGAATTTACCCAAAGGTAAATTAGTCACTGGGCTTTTTCATTTTTAGAGGAATGACAGGATGTTGGTATGTTGAAATTATTGGCACTCGATCGGTTTACGTTATTGCTATTTGTTATGGTGCTCTTAGCCAGCTTTGTCCCTGTTTCAGGTCAAGCTGCCAGTGTTTTTGGTGTACTGACGACGGTCGCGATTGCAATATTATTCTTTTTGCATGGGGCTAAACTATCCCGTGAAGCCGTGATTCAGGGCATGATGCATTGGAAACTCCACGCGTTGGTTTTTGCATTTACCTTCATCCTTTTTCCCGTTTTAGGTTTGCTTGCTAAACCTGTATTGGTACCACTACTTGGGCAGGAGTTATATTGGGGCTTTTTGTTTATGTGCTTTTTGCCATCGACAGTACAGTCTTCAATTGCGTTTACTTCGGTCGCGCAAGGCAATGTGGCTGGGGCGGTATGTAGTGCTTCATTCTCGAATTTGATCGGGATGTTTATTACCCCTGTGATGGTGGCCTTTTTCATTTTGGGGCAATCAGAGCATGGTTTTGATCCAACCTCGTCTATTCTTCAAATCACCTTATTGCTGTTGGTTCCCTTTGTCCTTGGACAGCTACTTCGACCATATGTCTTTCCGTATATGCAAAAAATGCCAAGCATCGTCAAAGCATTCGATCAGGGGTCGATATTAATGGTGGTATACGGTGCTTTCAGCGGTGCTGTGGTAGCGGGTCTATGGCAAGAAGTGAGTGTCAGTACTTTAATCCTATTGATCATTGTGTGTTCAGTCTTATTGACGATTATTATGTTGCTTGGGTTGTTTTTACCACGTTGGTTAGGCTTTAATCGTGCCGATCAGAAAACCATTTTTTTCTGTGGCTCTAAAAAGACTTTGGCTAGTGGTGTTCCGATGGCACAGATTCTTTTTATTGGACAACCTTTGGGAATGATTGTTTTACCGATTATGATTTTTCATCAAATACAGCTGATGGTGTGTGGGATTATTGCCAACTATTGGGCCAAGCAATCTGAAATTGAAACGAAAGAATAATTGGCTATCTGATATTATATCTCGTATAATATTTGCCACTTGTTGTGCTTAGCTCTGACGGTATCCGTCTCGGTGGGCCAAAAGAATGGTCTGTTGTGGTGTTGATCTGCAACTTAATTTAATTAAGTGGCCCTTTCCTCAATTTTGAGAGTGATCAATTGCGATGACAGCAAAACCTTCTTTAATTTTTATGGAGTAATCGACGATGCGCGCCGATATTCACCCAAAATACCAAACTTTAGTTGCTACATGTTCTTGCGGTAACGTAATCGAAACTCGTTCAGCACTTGGTAAAGAAACTGTTTACCTAGACGTATGTTCAGCTTGCCACCCATTCTACACTGGTAAGCAAAAGAATGTTGACACTGGCGGTCGTATCGACAAGTTCAAACAACGTTTTGCTGGCATGTCACGTTCTATCAAACGCGACTAATAGCAAAAGAAAAAAACGGGCATTTGCCCGTTTTTTTATGCCTATGATTTTGATACAGAGTCATAGGACTGCTAGTTAGATCATATAGTAAAAAGACCCCCATATAGAGGTCTTGAAATTTAGAGGCTAGTATCCAAGGTTTAACCTTTACTGATCCTGCACATCAATCAGATGATCGAGTTTCTTCTGGAAATAATCGCCTTGAATAAAGCGGGCATCGACATTCCACGCATTGGCAAACGAAGTCATATCATTCAGATCTCGCAGCATAATTTGAATGTTTTTCAATTGATGATATACAGCAACTTTTTCTTGCAACTCTTCCGTGTTGGCGTCGCTACTGAGCATGCGAGTTAAGTTTTCATGTAAGGTGAGATTGTTGATATCGAGCTGACGTAGGATAGATTCACTATAAATACTATTACCAAAGTCACGAATCGAAACTTCAGCACCATATTGGCGAAGCTGTGCAATGTATTTTTGCGCTTCAGCAATGTTCTGGCTGATATCATCCTCAGAGAACTGAAGGATAATTGGATGACTTAACTTACTGCGTACAATGGTAATCAGTTTGGCGATAAACTCAGGGAAAGAGCGGTCATTCAACAGTACGGCTTTGTTTAAGTTTACAATCAACTTTGCTTCAGGATACTGAGTGATAAAATTGTGTAGCTGTTTACACGACTCAACTAAAATCCAGCGGTCAAGTTTAATAGACAGTTCGTGGTCTTCACTTAACTCTTTGAGGCTTGATATATCTTTCCACGTATTACCATAAATAAAGCCACTGGTAACCTCATAGGTGTATAAATTAGTGTCTTCTTTGTCGTAAAGCTGTTGATATTTAAGATGAATCTCACCACGCTCCAAAGCTAGATGTAAAGCTTTAAGTACCGTAGGCTCATTTGCTGTTTTTTGAGTGTCTAAAGTATCGCTGACAGTAGGGTTGATCAACTCAATCACAGGCATGTCAATACTGGCTTTTTGCTCAATTTCGCAATCGTCTTGATTGGTCGGTAAAGCGGTTTTAAAGGCTGAGCACAATAAGTTTTCAAACTGATCTTGATGTGAAATTTCACCTTTCAGTAGAGTGTAGCCAATGCGTAAATTTACGGGATAGCTATTATTTTCTACCGTGATGAGCTGCGGTTTGGTGAGCGCATTTAACGCAATCAGCTTAGATTCAAGTTTGGCCTGTGATTCTGCTTGGAATAAACCAACGATGGTTTGCCCACCCGCCTTAAACAGAGGAATATGAGTCTGTTCATTTAAAAAGCTGTAAATATTGTTAAAATAATCACGCGTAGTTGCCCAGTTGGCTTTAAAGATTTCATCTGGACAAGAGCTGAGTGCAAAGCTAACCAAAGCATTCTGATCAGAAGGCTGTTTGGTCATAGCACGGTTAATTTGTTGATACGTATTAGGTTTTATCGCGTGTTTTTCAGTGTTGACCGATGGAGCAGCAGGGCGTTCAGATTCGACTTCAATCGTCAGTTGGAGCGCATCCTCTTCAGGTGCGGCTAAAAATTCAACTTTTAAAGGATTTTTAGTTTGGGCATTATTATTGAGAGTAGCAACTTCAAAAGCACCTAAATCAAACTGACCTTGTGAAATTTTCTTAAAACGGATTTTGAAATCGTTTACATCTTTCGGCTGGATAATATCAAGCAGCGGTTGACCAATAATATCATCTTCAGAGCTTAAGCCGAACAGTTGTAAGTATTCAGCATTGGCTGAAACATGAATCCCTTCTTGAATTAAAGCAATGGCTTTATTACTTTCTTCAACTAAAGCCTGTGCTTGGCTTTGCGCTGTTTCAAGTTCATTCATGAGTTGTTGTTGGCTTTGTAATAAACGACTTAATGACAGCGCACGCAGTAGACCTAAGTAAAAATTATCCGCTTCTTCTAAGTCCAAAATATCATAGACCCCTTTACGAATAAAACTTGCGTATTGGGCTGATTGATATTCATCTGGCTTTAATAAAATCAGCGGTAAATTGACTTGGTTAGAGTTGCGAATCAAAGTTAGTGCTTGTTCATACTTTAAGTCATAAGCGCGACCAAAAATCACCACATCCCAAGGCAGATGAAGCTGTTTTTCAAAGTTTTGTAAGTCATCCAGTAAAGTGGCATGAACTTGATGATCGCTAGAAGTTAAAAGGTCACGAATTTGGTTATAACGGATCTGATTATCATCAATAATGAGTAAACGTGTTTCCGTACGTTTTAACTTTTTAGATAATAATGGATTTCTCACTTCAATGTTTCCCATAAATCATGATTCTTAATAGCATTCATTTGCTTTTGAATAAAACTTTGAACCAATGGTTCTTGTTGGTCATTCAACAATTCATAATCAAAACGAATAAAACTTTGTGTAATTAAATGTGCTTTTACTAAATAAATTTTAAGATCTTCATCGCCGAGGCGTAAGTGAATGGTTTGTTTTTCTCGGTACATATTCGAACCCGGCACAATGAGGCTGGTTTGTACTTCATCTAGCTGGGACGTTTGCACCAATAATGCAGGTTGATAGTTCTGAGTGGTTCGGTCTGTTTTTACCATAACGGCACATGGGAAAAGATCTTGCGCTAAGATTTCTAACCCTAGTTCCAAGCTTTTTTCACTTGATTGTTTAATCCAGCGAATCACACCGCCGCGCCATTGGCTATGCGCATTTTCTTGAACCAAAATAAACTCACCTGTTTTTAAATGCGCAGGTGTTGGTCCAGTCCAGCGAATACGGTAACCATTCACACTAATATCTAAAACTTCGGCAGGGTAGATTTGTTTCGACTCACGATCAATCATACGAGCAGAACTCGTCTCCACAGGAATATTACTGTTCATGGAGTTGATTACGTGACTTTCATTCTGAAAGTTGTAGTTGCCTTCTAGCTCTAAAGTTTCATTAAAGTTCTTGCCTTTAGATAAATAGAAATGTGCGACTGATAGGCCAAAGCAAATTTGTAATTGTGCAGAGTATTCATAACGTTCATGCTTACGTTCAATATTATTGGTCAATAAGTTATGAATGTGAAAATGCAAAGCAGGGGTAAGGAAAATCTTCTCATCGCGAGACAGTGGCTCAGCACGTTTGGTTTGCATCTCTGAGAGATGATCAAGCAGGGCTTGCGTCGAGATAAAAATATTCGGCTGAATGTGACTGTTTTTTTGAGAATTATAAGTTGGTGGATAATCTTTTGATGCATCGACAATATAGCGAGATAAGGTTGTTTCTTTAGGTAAAATTTGAATCAGTTTCGCCCAATCAAAGCTACACAAAAACAGCCCTTGAATCTCACCTGGACGGATTTGATGGGTATTAAAAATATCCAATAGAATGAGCTGCGCATAGGCTTGACTAATATTGCTCAGTTGATGCTGCGTGCCTTGTATTTGATTAATGTTGGTCAAATAGAAGTTATTTTGAATAGCAGAATCCAAGAGTTGATGAGCTGCTAGCCACTGACCCGGAATCGGGGAGCTATAGAGCAAGTGTTGTTGGTACAACAACAGTGACAGTTGTTGTAAAGCATAATAACTCGATACGGTTCGAGCCGTTTGTAGGTTCTTTTTTTGGTTAAAAGCAAATAGAGAAAACTTATTTTGAGTGATTTGCTGAGAAACACGTTTTGCAATGTCGATATAGACTTTAGCAAAATGACTACGCATTAATAAGGCAAGCTCAATAATATGGTCATTTCGATCAGTGGTGATGAGGCCTTGATTAAAAAAATGTTTCTCTAAACTGGTAAGCACATTTTCTAAATTTGGATGCAGTGCTTGAACCAAATCAAAGCGAAGTGTTTCGCTGACTTGGAGCTCGGAGACTTCAAGTAATGCTTGAAATAAGGAACGAGAAGAATCACCTAATTGTAAAATGGATAAGTTTGCCAACCATTCTTGTAAGCCTTTGACTGTGCTTGGGCAGAAACTAAGCTTATCCGACTTTAATTCGGTTGGTTTTTGGAAGATATCTGAAGTACTCGTCGTCATCATCGTTATTATTTAACTCAAAAAGTTGAAACCCCGAAAAGTGGTGTCTTATTCTTTTCTCCCGCAATTTCCCTGACCAACTTGGGAACCAGATAGCCGGGTAGATTCGCCAATAATCCTTGATACAGCAAATCAATGTCTTGCGAGTTTAAATCAAAATGGTGAGCCCCTTTTACTTTATCTAAAACATGTAAATAGTATGGCAATACACCTGCATCGAATAAACGGTAGCTCAAATCTGTCAAAATTTGAACGTGATCATTGACCCCTTTCAATAAAACCGCCTGATTGAAAACGGTGATTTTTTCTGCGACTAATTGCTGTAATTGACGGCAGGTAAAATCATCCAATTCCGATGCATGATTTGAGTGTACCACTAGAATAATGCGCAGCCTACTGTTTTTTAAGATGGAAATTAGCTCATCATCGACACGGTTAGGCATTACGATAGGAACTCGTGAGTGAATTCTCAAAAATTTAAGTTGGGGAATACTTTCTAAGCGTTCAATCCATAATTTTATTTTACGATTGGACAGCGTTAAGGGGTCTCCACCACTCAAAATGACTTCATTAATGTCAGGTTGCGACTGAATATAGTGTTGAATATTGATCCAATCTTCTGACTTTGGTAGGTTCTCTTGATAGGGGAAATGTCGACGAAAACAGTAACGACAATGAACGGCACATGCCCCAGTCAGTGTCAGTAAGAAACGAGTTTTATATTTGTGTAAAACACCGGGTTGTTGGTTGGCTTGTTCCTCACCCAAGGGGTCGGTCACGAAGTCGGGATGTTCTTCAAGCTCAAGATGATGGGGCAGGACTTGAAGGAGTAAAGGATCAAGCGGATTACCTTTTTGCATTCTTGTCACAAAAGCACGGGGAACACGGAGTTTAAATTGGATTGATGCAAGCAGTGCGCCTGACAGCAGTTGCTCAGGAGAAAGCTCTAGAATATTAAGTAATTCTAAAGGATCAGTAATTAAATCACTGAGTTGAGCTTGCCAATTTTGCTCTTGGTACAAATAATGAGTCATGCAATAAGGGGTCAAATACTAGGTCAAAAGAAAGTTAGGTCATCAAATCGAGTGATGTCGAAACGAGTTGTTCGGATGTGTGCGGTCTAAAAAGGCTTTTTCAATACACAAAAACACGCGCAACGAGGCTATTTTATCAAGATCTTCGGCTTATAGGCAGTGGATTTTCATTGCTTCATAACACCTTGCTCATTTACAATACGAGGCATCAAAAAAGATGCCCTATCTTTATGGCCCCGCTTTTCAAAGCTTTGGTGTCTAAGATAAAGACATAAATATTTAAGTTAGTTAGTTTGGAGTGCGCCAGTCATGGCCTATTATTCTACGAATGATTTCAAGTCAGGCCTTAAGGTTATGCTTGATGGTAACCCATGTTCAATCATGGAAAATGAATATGTAAAGCCAGGTAAAGGTCAAGCATTTAACCGCGTAAAACTACGTAATTTACGTTCTGGTAAAGTTTTAGAAAAAACATTTAAGTCTGGTGATTCTTTAGAAGCGGCTGACATTGTAGAAGTAGAAATGGAATACTTGTACAACGACGGCGAAATGTGGAACTTCATGGATCCTGTATCATTTGAACAGATCGCTGCTGACAAAACAGCAATGGGCGATGCTGCAAAATGGTTAAAAGATGATTCAAATGAAAAATGTACTATTATGCTGTTCAATGGCGTGCCGTTAACAGTAAACCCACCAAACTTCGTAGTTTTGAAAATTGTTGAAACTGATCCGGGTGTACGTGGTGATACTTCTGGCGGTGGTGGTAAACCTGCAAAATTGGAAACAGGTGCTGTAGTACGTGTTCCATTATTTGTACAGCAAGAAGAAAGCGTTCGTGTAGATACTCGTACTGGCGATTATTTAGAACGTGCATAATGGTTTAAAAGTAGACTATTATCGGAAGGGATGATGAAAATCATCCCTTTTTTTATGCCAAAGTATTAGATCAAAACAAGGAGATGCAGAGTAAAGTCGCAAAGGAAAACAGCAGTACCTCGAATAATTAAAGACGCTGATTGAATGCAACAAATATGAGGGATTGAAATGGAATCTGTTCAGCCGAAGTCAACCCTGACTTCAAAAATCATCTGGCTACTAGTAGCCATCGTCGGTGCAGTCTCTTTTGGGATATTGGCACTGAGTCGTGGTGAGCATGTCAATGCCATCTGGCTCGTACTTGCTGCGGGCTGTATTTATAGTATTGCTTATCGCTTCTATAGTTTATTTATTGCAAATAAAGTTTTTGAGCTTGATGAACGTCGCTTAACTCCCGCGCATCGTTTGAATGATGGTCTGGACTATGTTCCAACCAACAAAAGTGTTCTATTTGGACATCACTTTGCAGCGATTGCAGGTGCAGGTCCATTAGTAGGGCCTATTTTAGCAGCGCAAATGGGCTATTTACCTGGCACGATTTGGTTGCTTGTCGGTGTAGTGCTTGCAGGTGCAGTACAAGATTTTTTGGTGTTGTTTATTTCTACCCGTCGTGATGGACGTTCACTCGGTGAAATGGCAAAGCAAGAGCTTGGAACTTTTGCAGGTATTGTGGTCATGCTTGGTGCATTGGGGGTAATGATTATTATCCTTGCTGTTTTGGCACTGGTCGTGGTCAAAGCACTTGCACACAGCCCATGGGGGGTATTTAGTATTGCGGCAACGATTCCAATTGCACTCTTTATGGGGATTTACATGCGTTTTATCCGCCCGGGTAAAATTGCAGAAGTATCTATTATTGGTTTCGTTTTGATGATGCTCGGCATTGTCTACGGTGAAAATATTGCACAGCATCCATATTGGGGTGCGTTCTTTACACTGTCGGGCACTCAGTTGACTTGGGCGCTGATTATTTATGGTTTCGTGGCTTCAGCACTGCCTGTGTGGTTATTGCTTGCACCACGCGATTACTTATCAACCTTCCTAAAGATTGGGGTTATTGCAGGCTTGGCAGTTGGTATTATTTTCGCAATGCCAGAAATGAAGCTGCCAGCATTCACGCAATTTATTGATGGTACTGGCCCTGTGTTTGCAGGTTCAATGTTCCCGTTCTTATTTATTACCATTGCCTGTGGTGCAATTTCAGGTTTCCACGCTTTAGTGTCGTCAGGCACCACGCCGAAACTTGTGAACAATGAGCGTGATATTCGTATGATCGGATATGGCGGTATGCTCATGGAGTCATTTGTTGCAATCATGGCCTTGATCTGTGCTGCAGTGCTTGATCCGGGTGTATATTTTGCGATTAACTCACCAGCCGCTTTACTGGGTACAAGTGTAGACACTGCAGCTGAAGCTGTTCGTAACTTAGGTTTTGTTGTTACTCCAGAAACATTAACTTTACTGGCTCAAGAAGTGGGTGAAAGTACCATTCTTTCACGTACTGGCGGTGCGCCAACTTTTGCTATTGGTATGGCTCACATCATTACGGAAATTTTCAATAGTCGTGAAATGATGGCGTTTTGGTATCACTTTGCCATTTTATTCGAAGCACTATTTATTTTAACGGCAGTTGATGCGGGTACGCGTGCATGTCGTTTCATGGTGCAAGATACAGTGGGTATTGTGATTCCTGCGGTGAAAAACTCACATAACTTCTTCGGAAACTTGTTGGGTACAGCGGTTGCGGTTTCGGGTTGGGGCTTCTTCGTTTACCAAGGTGTCGTCGATCCGCTCGGGGGGATCAATAGCTTATGGCCACTGTTTGGTGTGGGTAACCAAATGCTTGCGGCAATGGCATTGATATTAGGTACGGTTATCCTCTTCAAAATGAAGAAAGAGAAGTATGTATGGGTCACGATTATCCCGACCATATTCTTGTTGGTAACATGTATGACAGCAGGCTGGCAGAAAATTTTCCACGAAAACCCAAAAATTGGTTTCTTGGCACAAGCTGAACGCTTTAACAATGCAATTGCAAACAATGAAATTTTAGCACCAGCAAAAACGGTTGCTGAAATGCAGACCGTTGCAATGTCAAATCAGATCAATGCTGCGCTGTGTGGATTCTTTATGATTGTGGCGATTGTGATGCTCTTTGCTGCGATTAGAGTGATTCGTCGTGCATTGGCAAGCCCAGTTCCGACTGTGCATGAAGCAGAAGCCATTTATCGTGATCCTGAAGACATTCAGCCATCAAAAGCTGGACATTAAGGAGAGTCAGATGAATCTAAAATTTGCTAAAAGTGGAAAAACGATGATTTATAAAATCATTAAAATGACCGTGATGTCGCAGAAAGATTTGATTCTGAACCCTAAAAATTGGTCTCGAATTGCGACGCTGTGGCAACGTTTGCAGCAAAGTTTCCGCTTGATGGTGGGGGTGCCTGATTATCCAAATTATTTGGAGCATATGAAAAAGCACCATCCTGATTTAGAAGCGATGGATGCTAAAACTTTTTATCGTCACTGTGTGGATGCGCGTTATCCATCTGCAACGAATGGCATGAAAAAGTGCCCTTGTTAATGTAATGAATCAATTGAAAGACGGCACTTCGGTGCCGTCTTTTTTTTGTGAAAAATCGAGTGAAAATATTCAATTACATGCGGTTGCTCGTGTTAGATTCGACAGTGTACTTTTTTGCATGAAGCAAGTTATTACATCATGGATTCAATCATAACGAACACGGAGTATGAGGCATAAAAGGTTCATGTCGTATATTTGACAGCTTTTCATTGTTATAGCTCTTAAAATACTGGAATGTTTACAAAGGGAAATTGAATGAAAATATATATTTATGGTGCTGGAAGCATTGGGTGTTATTTAGGTGGAAGTTTGGTTGTTGTAGGTAAGGATGTTACTTTTATTACGCGGCCACGTATTCATGCAGAGCTTTCCCAATGGGGCTTAGTCTTAACCGATTATTTAGGCAAAAATATCAAACTTGCACCTCATCAACTAAAACTAACGACCGATCCGACTCAGGTTGTGGATGCCGATGTTATTTTAATTTGTGTGAAATCGGAGGCAACCGAACAAGTTGCACATGAACTCAAAGAATATTTAGGGGCTAAAACACCGCTGATCATCAGCTTTCAAAATGGCTTAAGCAATGTCCCTATTTTAAAAAGAGTTTTGCAAGAGCAGATGATTTTAGAGGGGATGGTTCCTTTTAACGTCGCTACTCAAGAAGCTGGGCATTATCATCAAGGTACCTCTGGTGCATTAAGTGTTAAGCAATATCCGAATCAAAATTTGCTTGAGAATGCATTTCAAAAAGCAGGTTTAGAGATTGTTTTTGAAAAAGACATGCTGGCTGTGCAGTGGGCCAAGCTTTTACTTAATTTAAATAATTCAATCAATGCATTGTCAAAAAAACCACTAAAGGAGCAATTGTCGATTCGTAAATATCGCCAATGTGTGGCAATGGCGCAGCAGGAAGCTTTAGCACTGCTTGATTCTGCTCAGATTAAACCTGCAAAGTTAACCGCAGTTCCGACCCATTTGATTCCAAAATTGCTGAGTTTACCCAATCCACTATTTAAATTATTAAGTCGTAAAATGTTGGCAATCGATCCGCTGGCTCGGTCGTCTATGCAAGATGATTTAATTGCAGGCCGTCCCACAGAGGTCGACTGGATTAATGGTGAGATTTTAAAACTCGCAGAACAATGTGGTAGACAGGCGCCAATCAATGCGCGACTCATAGAATTGATTAAGCAAGCAGAGAAATCATCTCCTTCATTTTCAATGAGTGCAGATGCTTTAAAAGATCAGTTGAAATCTGCAGCGAAACAATAACTTGAACTGAGGGAGATTATACATACGCAAATCATTGAAGATTTATAAGGATCATCTTTGAGTATGGTTGAAAAACCTGTATGTTAAACCTTGATTTATATTTTGATTGGGGAGAATAAGGTGTTTTGGGGAAAAGAAAAAACGGTAGAAACGCAGCAACATAGCATGCTCGATGAATCGCAGTTAAGTGTTTTTTATCCAAAAATCCAAGAATTTCTCAATCAAGTTAATCAAATCGTTTTAGATAAAAATCAACAAACCCAATTGGCCTTATGTAGCCTGTTAGCAGGTGGGCATATCTTATTTGAAGACTTGCCCGGTTTAGGCAAAACCACATTGGCCAGTAGCTTGGCCCATTTGGCTGGTCTTCAATTTAAACGGATTCAGTTTACCAATGACATGCTGGCAAGCGATGTGATTGGGGTGAATATGTTTAACCAAAAAGAACATCAGTTTGAGTTTAAACAAGGGCCAATTTTTACTCAAATTTTACTCGCAGATGAAATTAACCGCTGTAGTCCGAAAACACAGAGTGCACTTTTAGAGGCGATGGAAGAGGGTGTGGTGACGATTGATTCAAGTCGTTATGTACTCCCACAGCCTTTTTGGGTAATTGCAACGCAAAACCCACTTTTTCAAAGTGGAACTTATGCACTACCAGAGTCACAGCTCGACCGTTTTCTTATGCGGCTATCTTTGGGTTATCCATCACGTCAGGCAGAAAAGGCTTTATTGCAGCAACAATCCCGTCATGACTTGATTCAGCAGTTGATGACTGTATTCTCCGAACAAGACATTCTCGCCTTACAAGCTTTGGTGCCACAGATTTATTTGTCTGAGGAAGTCTTGGATTATATTTTAGATTTGGCGGCTGAAACCCGTAAAGGTCGACATGGGTTATCTACACGTGGCGTACTGGCTTTGAAGAAAGCAGCACAAGCCTATGCTCTGGTTAAAGCCCGTGCATTTGTTACACCCGATGATGTACAGGCTGTATTTGTCGCAGTGACCGCGCATCGTATTGGGCTGGGTGAAGCTGAAACTGAGCAGCTTATGAAGCAAGTCAAAGTTCACTGATAGGATAAGCTGACGCATGCTGTGGCAAAACTGGATAAATAAACGCTTTAAATTTAAGGCTGAAAAACAATTGACCCAAAAAGATGTACTGGTGTTTATTTATCAGCAAGGATATGTGTATGTGGTGCTGATTTTAATCACCTTTATTGCTGGGGTGAATTATGCCAATAACTTAATTTTAGCGTTTTGTTTTTTAATCAGTGCTGTGCTGTGTATGAGTTTTTATTTGACCTTTAAACAGCTACATGGCTTAAGTATTGACTTTGTACTACCTGAAATAGGACAGGTTGAGAGTGCATTGCAATTACAAATGCATTTCAAACAACAGCATTCACAGCCTCGATACCTTTGGCTCGCTTATGCTGATCATATAGAGCAGTTGTTTATTCAAGACACTCATCAGGTGGTCGATTTAAATTTCTTTCCAATAGAACGCGGACGGTTTAGTTTTCCAGAGATTAAAATCTACTCAACATATCCGTTTGGCCTCGTTCGTGCATGGAGTTATTTTTTCATTCAGAAAACCCTGTGGATCGCGCCTAAAACTAAGTCTTTAGCTGCAGAAAATAAACAGCAACAGCACAGTTTTGAACCGGACATGGATGAATTCCGAGAATTGCGAAATTTTAAAGAGGGTGACTCTTTACAGGCGGTTTCATGGAAACAAGTGGCACAAGGACAAGGTTTATTTATTAAAGTCTTTGAACAACATCAGGATCAACACAGTTTAGACATCCACTATGCACATATGCCGAGTCCTTCACATGAAGAAAAATTAAGCTTAATGATGGGCTTGGTTGAACAATGTGAGCAGTTACAATACGCCTATGCCCTGTATTTACCTCATACTGAACTGGCCAAAGGGATAGGGCGAGAACAGTACCTTCAAGCCAAATTACTTTTGGCGCAGGCATAGGTGAGTA
Organism: Acinetobacter sp. CAU_H_29a_1; assembly: GCF_058599505.1. NCBI lineage: Bacteria > Pseudomonadati > Pseudomonadota > Gammaproteobacteria > Moraxellales > Moraxellaceae > Acinetobacter > Acinetobacter sp. CAU_H_29a_1. The sequence goes on along the minus strand of NZ_CM178655.1, from coordinate 2,073,532 downwards.
ATATGCACTCTTCTATTCGTATTGTCATTGTGCTGACACTGAGTTTGATTTGGATCACACAACTAAGTTTTAGTCCTGTGCTATTGAGTGTCATTTTCGCCATTTGTATCGGTTGTCTATGGTATTTCATGAAATCCACGGGCAACCATTTCCCGAAATGGGCAATTTACATTTTGACCCTTGCTGCTCTAGCAGTCACTTTTTGGAGCTATCAAAGCTTCTTAGGGGTGGAAGCGGGCGTAGCCGTTTTAAGTATCTTTCTCTTTGCTAAAGCCTCAGAAACAAAAACGCAGCGTGATGTGATCATTTTGTTTAACTTTGCTTTATTTGTTGCGGCGAGTATGTTTTTACATAGTCAGTCATTTATGACGGCGGTGATGGTTTTACTCTGTTTATTGAGTTGTTTGTTGGGGCTATATCGAGTGCAAACCCATTATTTTGCATCTGAAAACTCGAATCGTATGGCATTAAGGCAAGATGCAAAACACGTCATTAAATTTGTAGGTCTCGCACTGCCTTTTTTTGTGCTGCTGTTTATCTTTTTCCCGCGTTTACCGCCACTTTGGCATATTCCAATTCCTGAAAATAAAGCAGTGACAGGCATGAGTGACAGTATGTCACCTGGAGATATTGCGCAATTATCCCAGTCCAGTCATTTGGCTTTTCGTATTATTGGGGATGTCACTCAGCTCCCCAATCGTTCAGAGCTTTATTGGCGCGCGATGGTCTTAGATCAATATGATGGGCAAAAGTGGACCAGTAGTTTTATTAATCAACAAGGTATTGCGGATAATACCTTAACGCATATCTCTACATCCAAAAAATGGAACTATCAATATCTACCCGCTGATGTCGCGATTCCGTGGATTATGGCATTGGAATATTCACAACCCTTAGAGCGACGTTATCAGCTGCGTCAGGATTGGAGTATTCAGGCTTATCGTCAAGTCCAGCGGGTGGAACCTATTGCATTGCAATGGATGGGAAATGTTCAAGTTTCTCAGAGTGAATTATCTAAGGTACAACGAAGCATAAACTTAAAAGCGCCTGAGCACATGGACTTGAAAGCGCAGCAATTGGCACAGCAGCTGTTTAAGCAAAGCGACGAGAACCCGAAACGTTATATCCAAAATGTTTTGGGATGGTATCGCAACAATGGTTTTAGCTATACCTTGCAGCCGGGCTTGTTGGGACAGCATCGTATTGATGAGTTTTTGTTTCAATCCAAACAAGGTTTTTGTGAACATTATGCTTCTAGCTTCGTGATGCTGATGCGTTATGCGGGAATTCCAGCGCGTATTGTGGTTGGGTATCAAGGTGGCCAGCCTTCACCAGATGCAAAAAGTTGGGAAGTTCGACAGTTAGATGCGCATGCATGGACGGAAGTCTTTGTGGATGGGCGCTGGAAACGCTATGACCCAACAGCGATGATTGCACCACAGCGTATTGAACAGGGTATGCAAGATTTAATGAGCCAAGATGCCAGTGTTTGGGGTGAGAGCAGTCGATGGAATGTACAGCGCTATTCGGTATTAAACAAAATGCGCATTTGGAGTGATTACGCAAGCTACCAATGGCAAAGTAAGGTGGTTGGCTATAATGCAGAGACTCAACGAGGTTGGTTACAGAAGCTAGGACTTGAATCCAGTTATTCATTGGTATTGCTGATTATGATTAGCATCGGGGGATTAGTTTTACTGTACTGGTGCGTTATATTTTGGCGTAAACGTGCTCAAACTTCTGAATATGACATTGTCATTCAGTCTTTTTCTCGAAGCTTAACAACTGAGCAGCGTAAACAAGATGCCGAAACGGTAAATCAATGGTTGTTGTGCTTAGCTCAAGACGTTAAACCTGAACAGCAAGTTTTATTTAAGCAGGCGGCTGATTATTATCAACAAATGCGTTATTCCAATACGTTGAATTCAAAAAATATTCAACAATTTAAACGGATGCTTAAAACTTGTGCATCTGCTTTAAAAAACAAGAAATAGCGCTTGTCATACTTTTTAAAAGTGAATATTATGCTTTTACTTCAGGTGTATAGCTCAGTTGGTTAGAGCGCTACGTTGACATCGTAGAGGTCTCCAGTTCGAGTCTGGATATACCTACCAAAATTCGTTGATATTTCAACACATTAAAGCCCACTTAAAAAGTGGGCTTTTTGTTTTCGGGGTATTTTCGGGGAATGGCGTAATTCCCCAATGTGGAAAACTCGCTCATTTAAACTTAAAAGCAATTATTAACGGTAGCTAAATCAATTGAATTACGTATAACGCGTATTATGTTAATTTTAGTCATTCTTATAGAAAGTCTAAAGCAAAAAAAAGATGATATAAAAAATAAGGATTAAACCGACAAAACCGATAACGATTTTAATCCCATTTTTTTGGGGCTCTTGATAGATGGGTTTTTCTATAATTATTGGTTTTTCTATAATTTGGAGTTCTTGCCAAGCTTTCAGCTCTTGAGAGCTCAGGTACCAATTAGTTTTATTTCTCTGAGAAAATTTAGAATTTTTTTGTGCTGGATTAGAGGAATCAACTTGAATTATTAGTGAATTAATAAATTTCCAACCATATTTTTCAAATTCCTTTATTTCTTCTTCATTTAACTCCATTTCCCATGAATATTCTCCGTGGGTATTACACAATACTCTAGTATCTAAAATATATTCACCATTTTTTTCAGCAAAGCAATGATCTCTATCCATATGTAATATCTTGGGTTCATTGGGGTGATCAGTGGTAATAATCCGACATAAATATAAAAATTTAAGACAAGCTTTATACTCTGAGTCATAAGCTTGAGTTTCTATAACCTTCCCTGTATCAATTACTAAGATTAGCCATTTACCATCAATTAACCTAATACACCAAGCCTTTAGGTTGTTTTTAAAGCATAACTCGTTGCCATGTCTATTAAGCAATTTTGCTTTGTTAGAAGGAAATAAAGTTTGAATATTATTTATATTAAGAGACATACAATACTGATTTCCACTTCTACATTGATCAATGCAATTTATCTTAAACTAATTGTTTAGATATTCCATTTAACATACTGGCGCTTATATGAAATCAAAAGCTGATGATTCAAGTTGTGAAAGCATCAGCTTATTGGCATGATGAACGATAGCTAATCCGCACTGGTTTAGGTGCTTCATGACCCTAGCGATCCGTTATCTTCACAGTTGCATGGCCAGCCAGTGCCTGCGCATATTTCTTCCCATACTTTTGTGTAATGTTATAAATACCCAAAGCACGTAAGTCATGCAGCGATGGTCGTTGGTTTAGTTCTAAATGATCATACGCACCAGATAAGTCCCGATACTGAACCGTACCGACTATATCGGAGACAGTTTATTTAAGTTATGCAACACAATCTAAGGTGTTGATTTTATCATAGTACATATTTTCAAACTCAAATGGTGAAACATAGCCAATAGAACTATGTAGCCGCTTTTTGTTAAACCAGTCTACCCAATTCAATGTAGCTAATTCAACATCAGCTAAGCCTAACCAATCTGCTTTTAAATATTCAATCACCTCTGTTTTGTATAAGCCATTCACCGTTTCAGCCAGAGTATTATCGTATGAATCACCAGTTGTTCCTACAAAGGCTCTTAAGTTCGCAGTTTCCAATCGCTGAGTATAGCGGATTGAAAGATACTGCACCCCTCGGTCACTATGATGAATCACATTCTTAGGCATACCCCGACTATTGAGTGCATGCTCAAGGGCATGAAGTACCATATCGGTATTCATTCGGGTGGAAACTTTCCAACCAACGATTGCTCGTGAGAACACATCAATGATAAATGCCGTATATACCCACCCAGAATGAGTCTGAATATAGGTAAAGTCAGCGACCCAAAGGTTGTTGGGATGTTGAGCTGTGAAATCACGCTTAACTAAATCATCAGCTCTTTTTTGCTGATCATCATGATGTGTCGTACGCTTATTCTTACCACGCCATACACCTTGTATTTCAAGTTGTTTCATCAAGCGTGTTACCGTGCAGCGGGCAATAGAATATCCTTCTTGTTTAAGTTGTTGCCAAACTTTACGAATGCCATAACGCCCATGGCTCTCTTGCCAAATTAACTTAATTTGCTCAGCATAATGTTGATCGTGTAAATCTCGTTTCGAACGCTTTTCAGGGTTCTGTACTAGATCAAGCTGGCGATAGTAAGTGGATGAGGCAATTGGCAATATTTGACAAATCGCTTCAACACCATACAGGGCTTTATGATCACGAATGAAATCAACCATTATTTGTGTGGGCGGCCTAACTCCGCCTGTGCGAAAAAAGCAGCTGCCTTACGAAGAATTTCATTGGCTCGTTGTAGCTCTTTGTTTTCACGTTCTAGTTGTTTGATACGCTGTTGATCTGACAGAAGTTGCACTACGGCTGGATTCTGTAGTTGTTTATGTTTTTGATGCCAAGCACGCAAAGTTTCAGGGGTACAACCGATTTTAGGAGCAATAGCTGTAATTGCAGCCCAAGTAGAAGGATAATCTTGTTCAGATTCAAGCAGCAAACGTACTGCTCGTTCTTTGATTTCTGCGGTGTATTTTAATCTTGTCATAGCGACATTCTCTCAAGAAAATGTGTCTCCTACAATCTCGGTACGGTTCAATTCATCATTATCACGTGATAGGGTCAATATTGGTCTGAGTGTTTTTTGTTCTATTAACTTTGTGAGGTGCAGATAAAGTTGCTTCAGGCTTTCGAAAATATCTTTCACTAAGGTATGATGACTGGCCTGTGATTGCTGGGGCAAAAATCCCAAAACTGTACCAACAGTAAAAAATAATCACTTGCTTTTTATAATAATTTTTATTTTTATTGGGTAAATTAGATGACCAAAAGTCACAATTTTGTGGGTTTAAAACGCCAATTTTTTCCTTCTGTTTTAGCGCTTGCGATTGGTAGTGTTCTCGTGGGTTGCGGAGGAGGTGGTGGGGGAGGTTTGGCTGAAACGAGTTCTCATATCACGCAACAGCCAACTAAAGGAGAAAATAATCCTGGTTCTGGTGGTCAAGATACGGGTACTGGCGGTGAGCAAAATCCTAATTCAGCATATATCTATGATCCGCAAAAATTTAATGTTGAAGAGCCTGATACTTCCCTAAATAAAGTGGGTGTGGGGGTGCTAGATTCTGGTGTGGGTACCAATGATTATTTAGAAGATTCTGTCAAAAAGGTTTTCCGTTATATTGAGGACTATCAAGCGGGGACTCTTACACGTGAAGACTTAACCTATCGTGGGATCGACATTCAAGATATTGATCCTGGAACCCATGGCACAATTGTCGCGCAAATTATTGCGGGTAAAATTCCTGCGAATGCAAAATATCCATTAACAGAAAGCATTGAAGGAATCGCTAAAGATATTGCTGAAATTTATGGCGTTTCTACAAGCGAGAGCAATAATGGTATTGGTTATGCAACCACAGCATATTTGGCAGCACTGAATCTCAATCAAGAGTATGGAGTGAAGTTATTTAATGGTTCCTTCGGTACTGTGGGTATGCAAGGTATTTTCCATGATGATGTTACTCAATATGCAGCACGTTTAGCCGATGGTGGCTCCTTAGTGGTCATGGCAACAGGTAATGCTGGTCTTGCTGTGCCAAGCGATGAGGTGTTGTTACCAACCCGAAATAGTGCAATTGAAAAAGGCTGGTTGGCTGTTACAGGCTTAAATGCTGAGCATACTGACTTGTATCGCAATACCAAAGGCGAAGGTGCGAATAATTGCGGACTTGCGGCACGTTGGTGCTTAGCTGCTGATTATATTGTGGGGCCTATTCAAAGTGATAAAGCTGGTAGTTTGATTTGGTTCTACGGAACATCGGGTGCAACGCCACAAGTTACCTCTGCTGCAGCATTGGTATGGAGTAAATACCCATGGATGACTAATGATCAAGTACGACAAGTATTGCTGACTAATGCCGACTATATGGATGACGGTTCTGGTCTCAATCAACTCTATAACGAGCGCTTTGGCTGGGGCGCATTGGATATCTGGAATTCTTTAAGTGGCCCGCAGTCCTTTTTAACAGTGTTTAATGAAAACTTCGAAGCAAACGTGACATCCAATGTTGCGATTTTTTCTAATGACATTGATGGTGATGCAGGTCTTGTTAAATAAGGAACTGGTACTTTGGTAATGGCTGGTGACAGCAATTATACGGGAGCAACAGATGTCCAATTAGGCAAGTTACAAGTCACTGGAAATATTGATTCTACCGTGCGTGTGGGAACGCATGGGACTTTATCTGGTACGGGTCAGACAGGAGCTGTGGTCAATCAAGGAATTGTTTCAACCCAAGATGGTCGTTTAACGGTAAACGGTAAACGGTAACTATACGCAAGAAAGTACAGGAACTCTTGCTTATGGTTTAGAGCACTATTTAACCGTGAAAGGTGATGCCACACTTGCTGGAAAACTCGAAGTTTCTGCACAGAATAAAGGCATGGTGACAGAAGGAACGCATCAGGTACTGAATGCAAATCAGGTTGCAGGTCAGTTTGATAGTTATAGCTCGACCAGTGCATTTTTAACTGTGAAAGGGTTGAGCCAGACCAACAAAGATGTTGCGGTAGATGTTGCACTCGCGGATGCAAAAACAGCAGGAACGCTGAGTAGTGGGATTTCTGATGCCTCAGGTGAGTTGCTGAATAAACTGATGGCAAAAGCCAACACACAAGCAGTTGCAGGTCAATCGACGCAGTTAACAGACTATGTGGCTAATGTACAAAAAGTGGCAACGGCAACGGCTGCACAAGCAGTGTTGAACTTAAATGCGGGTGCTTTATTTTCAGAGACGCCATCAGTATTGCTTCGTAATGACACCTTGGTTAATGCACAAATTGCACAGCGCTCATATCAAGTGAGTAAACAAGGGCTAACAGGAGCATGGGTAACAGCAGGCTATCTAGATAATACCAGTGAAGCAAAAGGTTGGGATACTGTTGAGTCTGAAATTAAGACCCTATCTGCAGGTGCTGACTTCAAAGTGACAGACCATGCTATTTTAGGTGCCTACATTTCGGACTACAACGAAGACTCTAAATTTAGTGCATCGAATGGCAAGAGTGAAACTGAGCTGACAACAATAGGTATATATGGTCAGTGGTTATCAGATCGCAACTATTATGCTGCTGCAAATGCACAATATGGCTTTGGTGATACAACTTTTGACAGAACGGTGACCGATGGCATCAAGACTGATGCAAGTCATGCTAAAGCTGATTTAGATAAATATGGTATTTATACTGAGTTTGGCTATGCTCTGCCAATGGAGCAATTCTCAATTTCACCATACTTTGCACTCAGTCATAATGCGGTATCTCTAGATCAAGTGAAAGAGTCAAGTGATCTAGGGGTGACGGTTGGTGATACGACTGCCAAAGAAAGCAAAGCACATGTTGGAAATCGCGCAGATTATCAAGTGACACAGCAGCTGAAACTAGGTGGTTATGCAGAATACGCATATGCCTTTGATCGTTCATTGCCAAATGTAAGTTTGACATCAAACATTGATCATTCAGTAGATGTTCGCTATCGCGCACCGTCATTTGACAAAGACTTTTTACTTTATGGCCTAGGCTTTAATTATTTAACAGCAAACTCTAAATGGAATATTTTTGGAGATGTGGCTGGGAATGCACTTAATGCAGAAGACTATCAAATGCAGCTTGGTCTGAAATATGCATTTTAAGTTTTTTGCTAAATAAATCGTGATTTGAAAGTAAAATAAAGGTCATGTAGGACTTGTCCCACATGACCTTTTCTAATAAACGCTTAGATATGACGTTTATTTCTTAAACTCAGTAATCTGGATTGGCTTGTCTTTGACAAACTCGACAATGCCTTCACTTCCTTTGATGTGAATAGAAACACCTTTGCCGTCAGTCATGAGCATACCACTTGCTGCTGGTGCACTTTTCAGCATGAATGTTCGATCTGAGTTATCCGTCATCATCGCTGTTTCAAAATTATCAGATGACTTCAGTTCAATGGTTAAATCCATTGGGCCAGTGAAGTGAATCACTTGTGTTTCTGCAGCATTACTGCCTGATGTATTTTCTTGAGTGACTTTTCCCGTTGGTGCAGAAGTACAACCCACTAAGGCTAAAGTAACGAGTGTTGCACCTAAAGCATTTTTCATAAAAATGACCTTTTTATATATAAATCATAAGTCCATATATACTATTTGTTATATCTTAAGTTTAAAAGTTTGCTTTACATTCGCTTTACATAAATGGAATTTTACGCTGTATAAACGTACTGTTATTCACCTTAAGCGGTTCAAAATACGGTTTAAAATATTCATTCAAACCTTACACAACAGAGTAAATTGATATTTAAAAGTTCAATTTATTCAGTGGCATTAAATGCGTCATGATAACTGACAACGCCCTGCGGTATTTCTCCATTGAAACTAAGGGCTTGAAAGTATTCGCTAGGAACGCTAGGTAAAACCAACTCTAGATTAGGCCGAAACCCAAAGCGATGATAATAATTGGGGTCGCCTAATAGAACACAGCCTTTGGCACCCAGTTGTTTTAATTTTTCAATGGATGCCTGCATCAGCTGTGACCCAATGCCCAAACCTTGTTTAGTTGGGCAGACAGAAATTGGGCCTAGGCCATACCAACCTGTTGTACCTGTCGAGATAGATACAGGTGAAATGGCGACATGACCGATAATTGAATCATCTTCAACAGCAACCAAAGAAATCGTAAGTTGACCGCTTTTTCGGAGGTTGTTCACAATGAATTGTTCAGTATGGCTGGTATGTTCTGCATTTAAAAATGCAGTGCGAGTCAAGGTCTCAATGCTTTCAATATCTTCTGGCTGTTCGTCTCGAATCGTGATGTTCATTAAAAAATCCTTATGAGTATTCGTGTAGTGTAAAGTGATCTACTTTTATGAAGACTTAACTTCAACCCACTCTAAATAGCTCCGACCAGTTGCTCAAATAGGCAGGAGAGCGATTGCACTGATTCATTTGCCAAGGTTCTTTTTTCTCATGGCAAACCCCTAAAGAAATCATATTTTTACCAAAACGTTCAGTAATGGCATCCATGGTATTGAAGAGTTCTTCACGGTCATTTTTATGGCTATAGTCGGTAAAAAGATCATGCACAAATTTAGATTTATCTATAATTTCCAAAAGGACGATGCCCGCCTTTTTGTATTTAAACCCTGACTTGTAAATTTGGTCAATGCCTTTCATGGCCGCCTGTGTAATTTCAAGTAGATCATCGGTGTGTTCATGCATGTGTACAATGGTATAGGGCGAGTAATGTTCATTTTGGCTAAAACGACCTGTTTGAATATATACCCCGATCATTTTACAAATAGAGCCATCATGACGTAAGCGTTTAACAGCACTGGCAACATATAAGCGTACAGAGGCTTTGATGTCATCAATTTCATACACAGCTTGACCATATGAGCGACTACTAATAATTTGCTTATGCGCAACCTCATCACTTTCAATATTGATGCAAGACATCCCTTGAAGCTCACGGACAGTCTTTTCCATCACTATGCTAAATTGCTTTTTAATTTCACTCGGCTTGGAGTCGATCAAATCTAAAACCGTATAAATACCCATCGAGTTTAGCTTTTTGCAGTTCTGTCGACCGACGCCCCAGACTTCACCGACCTCCACATCTGCAAGCATGTATTCAGCAGTACATGGGTCCATGTGTGCCAAATTGCACACGCCATTTAACGCCTTATTTTTCTTGGCTAAATGATTGGCAATTTTGGCTTCTGTTTTAGAACGACCAATTCCAATACAGCAGGGAAGACCAAGCCACTGCCATGCCTTGTCTTTCATGTCTTTGGCATAGTCAGTGAGGTTAAATAAATGCTCATAAGCGGTTAGCTTTAAAAAACATTCATCAATGGAATAGATCTCTTGTTCATCGGCTGCCACATATTGCCCCAATAACTGCATGAAGCGGCGAGACATTTCCCCATATAAAGCATAGTTACTCGAAAACACTTGAATATTATGCTGCTGGACAAGTTCTTGAATTTGAAAAAAAGGGACAGCCATGCCAATGCCGAGATCCTTGGCTTCTTGGCTTCGAGCAACTACACAACCATCATTATTACTTAATACAATCACAGGGCGGTCATTGAGCTTTGGATTAAAGACGCGTTCACATGAGACATAGCAATTATTCACGTCAACGAGCGCGAATATTTCAGTTTCATTTTTCATATTGCTTCTTCTTATTATTCTTAACGGTGGTACAGACGTTTTAAGTTAAACGTCACCACTCCCCAAATGACAAAGGTTTGATTTTCTGTAGGAATAATATGTTCATACTCGGGGTTTTCAGCTTTTAGCCAAAGTTGAGGCAAAGGGTAGTTTTCATCTCCAAAAATGTCTTTGATGTCCGACTTTGACATTTTGTTTGTCATCATCAGTCTTTTAATAGTGGAGTCATTATTATCAATTAAAGCCACCACAATGTCGTAGTGTTTGGCTTCAATACTCCGATCAATAATAATCGGGTCATTTACTTCAAGACCTACGCCCAACATTGACTCACTGTCTACATGAGCGATGAACGTTGAAATGGGGTTTTGTATTAAGAATTCATTGAGATCGATGGCTTTGCCTTGCTCATCTTTAGTGCTGAACGCTGGGCCTGCTGGAATGCGTTCTAAAGAAACAGGAATAGAGACTTTGGACTGAGGTAGAACAGGAGACAGCCTAAGTTGATCCGCAAGTTCAGCTTGCTGCGCAATTTGTTCGAGCATGCTATTGATGGTGGGACTGGGTTTACCTTCTGGCCCCATGATATCTTGTAAAGACGACCATGCGTCGTCCGAGAAGTAGATAGGTAACTTCTTTGACATGGTGAATACTCCTACGCTACAAGGCGTGTTTGGAAGTGGAATCTGTCTGTTTAGAATATGCTGATGTGGGTGAAAACTCAAATTTAAAAACACTGAATAAATAATGCTCCGTCAATTTTGGTCGCGGATAAGAAAAAGTAAGAAACTTTCTTTTAGATGATGAGTAGCCCTTTGATCAGGGCTATTATTGATGGTGATTATATTTTTAAGCCGATGATATAACTGAAAACTTAGGGATTAGTTCCTAAAAACTCAAAAGGTTTGGTGACTTTAAAGGATGCATTGGCTTTGCCTGCATATGTCATCGCTTGGTCTGGGCCAAGTTCTAACTTCTTGGTTTGACCATCTTTAAAGTTAATTTCCTTTAAATCGACCCAAAACACATTTGGTGAAACGGCAGATTCAAAGAAATATAAACCACGTTGATGATTGACCACCGTACGCCAACGGGTTGAGGAAATATTCGGCTCTTCTTCAGTGTTTAGGCCAAAAGGGACTGAGGTATTGCGGATGACACTAAATACACTGGCGAGCGAATGGTCTGGAGTTGCATTTTTTGGAATCGCATTGATATAAAAAGAAGCACGGGCAAAACGATCAGATGCGCGGTTAGTGCCTGGAAGCATGGTTGTGCCACCAATTTGCTTCCAATAGCTATTTAAAGCGAGCTGTTGATCAAAGGTTGGCGAGTTGGTCATCACTTGATACTGTCGACCATGATGAATGACTTGTTTACCGTTAATATACTCAATAATGGCACTATCACCCGTGGCATCGGAAATGGATAAATGCAGGGTAGCTAAACGTTTCTCACCCGTAACTTGGTCAGTCACAACGATGAAAGGCTCTTTTTCGAGTGCCTGAATGGCTTCATTCACTGTGGCATTTATCTAGGCTCTAGACTAGCAGAATAGATATGTTAGTCTAGAGCCATAAAAAAAGTGCGCCTGACATTGCTCCAAAGAGCATGACCCATAGTGGATGAATTTTTTTCACTAAGCTTAACCCCGTTGCCACGATAACGATCGCGATAAGTAACCAGTTCTGAGCAGATGCTGCGGCAATAATATAGGCACTGACCAAAACCAAGCCGACAGTAATTGGTTTCAGTGCTTTTTCAAACATGCTACGTAGCGGATGATCCTTAAACTGATTCCAAAACTTGAGTGCAAATATAGTCAGTACAGAAGAGGGCCCAAACTTCGCCAGTGAAGTCACAAACAGTCCAGCAGGTCCAGCCACATGCCAGCCGACCAGTGGCACAATCATCATATTGGGGCCCGGAGCCGCTTGCGCCATGGCAAACATGGTGCTGAACTCTGTAGCAGTAAGCCAACGATGCACTTCGACCACTTGATGTTGCATTTCAGGCAAAATGGCATTGCCGCCACCAAAGGCCAATATAGAAAGCTGGGTAAAAACGATAGCTAAGGTGATTAAAATCATGCGTTTTTTCCTCTTTTTTTCAAGCTTAAGACTGCGACATTGATGCTGACTAAGATCAGTAACGTTAATGCCAAGGGAATCTTAATGATCAACATAAAGACAATGGTCAGTGCAATAGTAAAGATCGTGAGGTAACTTTTCAGAATGGGTTTCAACATTTTCAACCCCATCGCAAATAGTAAACCTGCTGCCGCTGCTGCTAGTCCCTGTATCATGTGCTGAATCACGGGGATACTTTGAAATTGGGTATAGAGCTGATACAACAAAATTACAATCACCGTCGGTGCAAAAATCAACCCTAGAACAGCACTAATAGCACCTTTAACCCCCTGAAACTCATAACCAATCGCAACGGCCATATTAATGATGTTTCCTCCAGGGAGGATTTGACAGACACCCAATAAGTGCGTGAACTCTTCCGTGTTGAGCCATTTTTGGTCTTCTACAACCATTTGATGTGCAAGTGGCAATACGCCACCAAAGCCCATGAGTCCCAGCTTCATAAAGCCTGCAAATAATTCCCGTGAAGTTGGATGGGTTATTTGTTCAGCAGGGAGCACTTCAGGGTTCATGTCTTTCGCCTTTTGTGGAATGTGCCCAGTATGAACCTGTAGAGATATGTTGAAAAATGCTATTTTTGACGTTATATATACTGAAAAAGTATGTTTGATAGGGCAGACATGATCGATATCCATAAACTCAGAGCATTTGTTGCAGTGGTAGAAGAAAGTAATATTTCGCATGCTGCTGTTCGTTTGAATATGCAACAACCACCGTTGACACGGATTATCAAAAGCTTGGAAGAAGAGTTGAATACTCAACTGCTAAAGCGTTTGCCGCGTGGTGTTGAGGTGACAGAAGCGGGCAAGGTTTTATACAAAGAAGCCCTTGCGATATTGGCGCATGCACAGTTAATTCCTAAACGTGTGCAGGATATTTCTTTGGGGGTCGAAGGTCAGATTAATATTGGCTTTACCAACTCGGTTGGCTTACATCCTTTTTTACCTACCTTGCTGCGTAACTTTCGGGAAACTTTTCCACGTGTTTCAATCCATCTGGAAGAAGATGGCAGTAGCTCGCTGATAGATTCCATTAGTAATGAAAAAAATGACATTGTGTTCTTACGTAAACCCGCACCCATTGGCCTTGGTTTAACCAGTCTACATGTATTAGATGAACCACTCATTGTGGCTTTACCCAACAATCATCCTTTGGCTGAACAAGCCGAACCGATTCACTTGCTGGATCTTGAACCGCATGATTTTGTGTTATACCGACGTTTAGCTGGACAAGATTTATTCGATAATATTTTGGCCAGTTGTTACCAAGCTGGATTTAGTCCCAAAATTGTACAAGAAGCGCCACGTTTAACTTCAAGCTTAAACTTGATTGCTGCGGGGATTGGTTTATCCATCGTACCTGAGGCCATCCGTGACTTTTGGAATAAGCAGATTGTTTATAAAATGCTCAAGGCCAATAACCCTTGCATTGCGCCGATTTATGCAGTGTATAAAGAAAATATAGACAATGTCCGTTTGCAACACATCTTAAAGTTATTGCAATAATCTGTTGAATATTGAGCACCTTATTCTGCCTGACAAGAGCCGGCTTAAAGTGCTAAGGTAGAGTGATGATGTGTTGTATTTAAAGTTTTATACCTATAACGAATGCTCGTACGGAGCAAAATATAATATTTAGCAATATGAGGTGTTTAACCCATGCTTTTTAATAAGGTTTCTTTTGCACTCACGGCTCTACTTTCTTCCACTGTGGTAATGATGAGTGGTTGTGCAACCAGTCTGTCTAGCACCACTTCAAACACACAACAACAGTCGCAAAATGCCTTATTGGTCTATGGTGGCCCCATTTTAACCATGCAAGGCATGCAGCCCAGCTATGTCGATGCCATGTTAATTCAAGATGGAAAGATCCGTTATACAGGCACATTGTCTGAGGCTGAAAAGCTTGCGCCACAGGCGAAACGCTTAAACTTGAATAACAAGACCGTCATCCCTGGCATCATCGATGCCCATAGTCATTTAAACTCTGTCGGTATGCAGCAAACTGTGGCAAATTTATATCCGCCGCCAGATGGCAAGGTGGTGAGTATTGCCACACTTATCCAAGAAATGAAGGCGTGGGCGAAGCAAAATCCAACCTTTGTCCAAGCCACTTCTGGTTGGATTATTGGCAATGGTTATGATGATGCCCAGCTACAAGAGAAAGCTCATCCGACAGCCACAGATTTAGATCAGATTTCAACGACTCAACCGGTGCTGATTTTACATCAGTCAGGGCATTTGGCCTCTGTGAATCACAAAGCGCTAGAGTTGTTAGGCCTTAATGAAAAAAGTAGCAACCCCAGTGGTGGTGTGATTCGACGCGTAGTGGGGACCAATATTCCGAATGGTGTACTGGAAGAAAGTGTTGTGATTGAAGCCATGTTACAGGCTTTTAAAACGGTCCTACCTGAAATGATGCAGCAGATGGCGTTGACTGCGGTACAGACCTATATGAAAAATGGTTATACCACGGTACAAGAAGGACGAGCTGATCGTGGTACTTCAGAACTTTGGCGCAGTTTGGCCAATCAAAACAAATTAGCCATCGATGTCGTTTCTTATCCTGATATCAGTTCTGAACAGGCGTATATGCTTGAAAAAGGTGTAAGCAAAAACTATGTCAATCACTTTAGAATTGGTGGCGTGAAAATTAGCTTAGATGGTTCACCCCAAGGTAAAACGGCATGGTTAACCGAACCTTATGTGGTTCCGCCTGAAGGGAAAGATAAGAACTATCGTGGCTATCCTGCATTTCCAGAGCAAAAAACAGTCCAGCACATGATTGACTTGGCTTTTGAGCACCAATGGCCAATTTTGGCACATGCCAATGGTGATGCCGCGATTGATCAATACCTTAATGTGATTGCCAATGCGCAAAAGAAATATGATGCCTCACAGCGACGAGATGTGATTATTCATGCGCAAACCATGCGAGAGGATCAACTGGATCGGGCGAAACAGCTTCACTTGATTCCCTCATTTTTTTCTTTGCATACCTATTACTGGGGCGACTGGCATGTGGCACAAACCTTAGGTGAAAAGCGTGCTGAACACATCTCACCAACAGGTTCGGCCTTAAGAAAAGGCATGATTTTCACCGAGCATCATGATGCTCCTGTTATCCCACCGAAAAGCATGATGGTGTTGGATGCAACGGTTAATCGCACCACGCGAACAGGCAAAGTTTTGGGTGAGGCACAAAAAGTCAGCCCGTATATCGCACTTAAAACGATGACGGACTGGGCTGCATATCAGTATTTTGAAGAAGATATCAAAGGCACATTAAGTACTGGGAAATACGGTGACTTTGTTGTTTTGAGTGACAATCCAATCACAATTGAACCATCTAAAATCAAAGACATCAACGTTCTTGCAACCTATAAGCAAGGACAGTTGGTTTATCAAAGATAAAGTTGTTTAGCGGCCTGTAAACCTGCAACTGAAAAGGTCATGAGATGTTTGACCAAAAGTGCAGGTTCAAGCTTGGAGACATTTTTAAGTGGGCTTGGACCATTTGCATCTGCCAAAATCAACATCATACAAGGCGCGACTGTGCTGAGTACACAAGGCAAAAGTGCAGGGTGATTTTCATCAATGCCTGAAACTTGGCTAATAATTTTTTTAACCAAAAGAAACTTTCGCGCACCATCATTTTGCATAAACGAGTATAGGTGGGTAGTCGGTGAAAAAAGTTCGCGAACAAACACTTTGCTATGCCAGACATCGGTTTCAACCAGCTTACCGATCAGGCTTTCAAAAAAAGCTTCCAGTTTCTCAGTAGGCGTTTTAGAGCTGTTAAGCAAGGTTAAGAGTTCTTGTTCATCAATATAATGCGTATGTGCTTCGGCAAGTACGGCACGATATAAGCCATCACGACCATCGAAGTGATAGTTAATGGCAGCTAAATCGACTTCGGCCAGCTTGGCAATGGCTTTACTCGTGGTTTTTGCAAAACCATCCTGAGCAATTAGGCGGCCAGCAGCATCCAAAATTTTCGATTTGGTTAAATCACCATCGCTACGTCCAGCTCTAGACATTATTTACTCTGCATCAAAATTTAGACTTGAAGTATATCTTTCTTAACTGAATTGTTATAGTTTAAATTAAATTTAAACTTGTATTAAAACTAAGCGAAGGTTTGGTGTGCATGAACAAAAGTAAGTTCATATTACTGGTTGGGGTATTGCTCATTGCTGTAGCGGCTGCATTGTTGTGGTTCAGTCGAGAAAAAGATGATCCCGATCATCTGGTGCTATATGGCAATGTTGATATTCGACAAGTCTCGCTGGCATTTGAAACGGCTGGGCGTATTCAAAGCTTATCTGTTCAAGAAGGCGATCGCGTTCAAAAAGGTCAGGTTCTTGCAGAACTGAATACGGACTCGCTGACTATACAAGCACAGCAAGCCCAAGCACAGTTACAAGTTCAACAGCAAACCTTAAATGAACAAGCTGCGGGCAATCGACCTGAAGAGATTACCCAAGCGAAAGCGAAAGTACAGTCTGCCCAAGCCCAATTTGAAAATGCCGATAAACAATACCAACGTTTAAATGTCTTAAATCGGAGTACTGCGGGTCAAGCGGTGAGTAAGCAAGAGGTTGATGCTGCAAAAAGCAATATGAAAATGGCGGAAGCGGCTGTAGGTGAAACCAAAGCCAACCTAGAGCTACTTTTGAAAGGTGCGCGCCCAGAAGATCGTGAAGCGGCTAAAGCACAATATGAATCGACCAAGGCCAATCTTGATTTGATTGATTACCAAATTACTCAAAGTAAGCTGCTGGCACCTGTGAATGGCGTTATTCGTGCACGTTTACAAGAAGTCGGCGACATGACGACTTCAAACAAGTCCGTCTATACCATTGCCCTGATCCATCCTAAATGGGTGCGTGTTTATGCCAGTGAAATGGATCTTGGGCATATTAACATGGGCGCAGCAGCACAAGTCATTCGTGACTCACAACCAAATCAGCCCATCACAGGAAAAATTGGTTATATCTCATCTGTGGCGGAATTTACCCCGAAAACGGTACAGACCGAAGATATTCGCACGACTTTGGTGTATGAAGTCCGTATTTATGTCGATGACCCGAATGACCAACTGAAGATGGGACAACCTGTAACGGTGAACATAGCCAAATCATCGCGTCCAACTGCCAAGAACAATCCTTAGGGCAGGGGAGTATGTCGATGTCAGTAGAGAGCATTGTGATTGCCACGGATTTAAACAAAACCTTTAAAACAGAACAAAAAGGTTTAAATGATGTGCAGGCTTTGCAAGGCATAAATATGCAGATCAAGGCAGGACAACTAACGGCTTTGGTTGGGCCTGATGGTGCTGGTAAAACCACATTTTTAAGATTGATCGCAGGTTTATATGAGCCAACTACTGGAAGCTTAGAGGTCTTAGGAATGGATGTCGCCAAAGATCCACAATCTGTGCAAGATCGTATCAGCTACATGCCGCAAAAGTTTGGTTTGTATGAAGACCTCAGTATTCAAGAAAATTTAGACTTGTATGCGGATTTGCATGGCGTGCCAATGGACGTTCGCAAGGAGCGTTTTGCACGTTTGCTCAAGATTACCGACTTGGCGCACTTTACTGAGCGTCCCGCAGGAAAACTCTCTGGGGGTATGAAGCAGAAGTTAGGTTTGGTCTGCACTTTAGTCCGTTCACCTGAACTATTGCTGTTGGATGAGCCAAGTGTCGGTGTCGATCCACTCTCACGCCGTGATTTGTGGATCATCATTGAACAATTGGTGAGGGAGGAGAGCCTGAGTGTCATTCTCAGTACGGCGTATATGGATGAAGCTGAGCGCTGTCATCAGGTTTATGTCATGTTGGATGGGCAAGTCTTAAAGCAAGGTACACCCGACGAGCTGACGGCTCAGGCACAGGGACAAACATGGCAAGTAAAACCCAGACCTGACATGAAGGCGCGGGTGTTACAAGCACATTTACTTGATCATCAATATTATATTGCCGATGCAGTGCCCAAAGGAGATGTAGTGCGTTTTATTACGCGAACTGAAAGCTCAACACTTCCTACAGATCTGTTACCCAAAGGCCTTGTTGCGGAACAGAGGCCAGCAGAATTAGAAGATGCATTTATGTTGCTTTTACATGTGGCGAAGCATACTCAAAAAATGGTATTGGCACAGGAAAATTTAGCTTTAGACCCTTCAATAACTTTGATAGAAAACTCTGATCCACCACAAGTGAAAACAGAGCAGAGTGTAAAACAGCAGCTTGAAAAACCTGTGATTGTGGTGAAGGATTTGGTACGCACCTTTGGTGATTTTACCGCCGTGGCCAGTACCTCGTTTGATGTGTATCGAGGCGAAATTTTTGGTTTACTTGGCCCTAATGGTGCAGGTAAGACCACGACGTTTCGTATGCTCTGTGGCTTACTGCCCGCCAGCAGTGGTGTGTTGGAAGTGGCAGGCATGAATTTACGTACAGCTCGTGCGCAGGCAAGGGCAAAAATTGGTTATGTATCGCAGAAGTTTGCCCTGTATGGCAATTTGAGCGTATTGGATAATTTAAAATTCTTTGGTGGCGCTTATGGCTTATCGGGCAAACAGTTAAAGCAGCAAATTGATAAAGCGTTGCTCCAATTTGAACTTAAGCCATACGCAAAAAGCGGTGATCTACCAAATGGTTTTAAACAGCGTTTGTCGATGGCAGCAGCACTGTTACATCAGCCTGAAATTGTATTTTTAGATGAACCGACCAGTGGTATTGATCCGTTAGCAAGGCGCTCTTTTTGGTACACCATTGGAGAGCTAGCGAACCAAGGCATGACCATTATTGTGACCACACACTTTATGGAAGAAGCTGAATATTGTGATCGGATTGCGATTCAAGATGCAGGGAAATTGTTGGCGATTGGCACACCTCAACAGATTCGTGGGATGGCACAATTAGAGGGTGTAAACGATATGAATAGCGCTTTTATTGCCATCGTTGAACAGTCCCGTGCGGACATGCAGGCTCACTGAGGAGCGTCAGATGAATCATTTCTCAGCTTTCTGGACACGACTGTTTGCCTTGACACGTAAAGAATCCAAACAGCTGCTTCGTGATAAAAGTAGTATGGCGATTGGTTTCATTCTACCGATTATTTTAATTTTGTTGTTTGGTTATGGACTGTCTTTCGACTTAACCAACGGACGCGTTGGGGTGGTGGAGCAACAGCCCACGCCACAGAGTCAGCAACTGATCAGTGGGCTAAACGGCTCTAAATACATTACCGTCAAGCATTATACAAGCTTTAGCCAAGCTGAAGCCGCAATGGGCAATGCTGAAATTGATGCTATCGTTAATATACCCAGCAACTTTGCGGAGCAATATGCAAAGGGGACTGGTACTGTTCAAGTCATTACCAATGGCCGTGCCACCAGTATTGCTTCGGCTTTGCAGGGTTATATTACCAGTGCGCTTAATACCACCAGTTTGATACAAGCAGACCGAACAAATGCAGATTCAGTGGGTGGCATTATCACGGTTGAACAACGTATGTGGTTTAACGAGTCTGCAAATAGTACATGGTTTTTAGTACCGGGTTTAATTGTCCTAATTTTGACCTTGGTTGGAGCATTTTTAACTGGCTTGCTGATTGCACGTGAGCGCGAGCGTGGCACTTTAGAAGCATTATATGTTACGCCCGTACGTCCTCTAGAAATTGTACTTTCAAAACTGGCGCCCTATATCGTGATTGGGATGATCGATATTGTGATGTGTTTAGTTGCAGCACATGTTCTGTTTGATGTCCCCATCCGCGCATCACTGCTCTCTGTCATGAGCGCCTCTTTTTTATATTTAATGGTGTCGTTACTGCTGGGTCTGATGATTTCAGGCCTATCAAAAAGTCAGTTTCAAGCCAGTCAAATGGCACTACTTGCCAGCTTCATGCCTGCTTTAATGCTTTCAGGTTTTGTGTTTGATACACGGAACTTACCGCTAATTGTGCAAGTTATTAGCAATGTTTTACCTGCAACGCACTATATGACTTTGATTAAAACCCTATTACTCGGTGGTGATGATTGGTCTTTGTGGTTCAAGGAATGTGGCATTTTATTGATTTATATTCTGCTATTCACGGTAATGACCGCGCGTACGCTGAAAAAGCGTTTGGGCTAGCGAAAGGAAAAATGGTGTTATGGCAACGTTAATACGCTGGTTTCTTTATCTTTGGGTGCTGATCCGAAAAGAGTTTTTAGCCATTTTAGTCGATCCTGCCAATCGGGTGACCTTAATCGCGCCTGTATTTATCCAAGCGGTCTTGTTTGGTTATGCCGCAAGTTATGATGTCAATCATGTTGATTATGCCGTGCTGGATCAAAGCCGAAGCCAAAGCTCACAACAAGTTTTAGCGCATTTAGATGGTTCAGGAATTTTTAAACGAACAGCAGATTTGCAAAATAATCAACAAATCCAACAGGTGATTAATGATCGAACAGCCTTGGCGGTCATCACCATTCCTGCTGATTTTGAGGATAAGCTAAATAATCAAGAGTCTTCGCCGATTCAAGTGATTCTAGATGGGAGAAACTCATCGACTGCAAGTATGGCGGGCTCCTACATCAGTAGTGTGGTGGGGCAGGTCAATCAAGAACGATTGGGAACTAGCTTAGCGATTACGGTACAAGCGCGAACATGGTATAACCCGAATGTCGAGTCGAGATGGGGCATCATGCCATCTCTGATTGCAACTTTAAGTATGATGCAGACACTGTTACTTTCGGCACTTTCAGTAGCACGCGAGCGTGAACAAGGGACTTTTGATCAGCTCTTGGTGACACCTTATACCCCGACGCAGATTATGATTGGGAAGGCCATTCCGCCGATTATTATTGGGGTTATTCAATCTTCCATTATTTTGGCGATTATTCTGTTCTGGTTTCAGATCCCGATGAATGGCTCTTTGACCTTACTTTATTTTGGATTATTTGCCTTTAATATTGCCGTTGTGGGGGTGGGACTGTCGATTTCAGCGATTGCACTCAATATGCAACAAGCCATGCTGTATACTTTCTTTTTGATCATGCCTTTAACGCTTTTATCAGGCTTACTAACTCCTGTACAAAATATGCCTGAAGTATTGAATTGGCTGACTTATGCCAACCCGCTACGCTTTGGCATAGACTTGGTACAACGGGTGTATTTGGAAGGTGCGAGTTTTGCGCAAGTGAAATGGGACTTTGTACCAATGTTAATATTAGCCATAATTACCTTGCCTTTGGCTGCGTGGTTATTTAGAAATCGTTTGTCATAATAGAGTGATATCTCTATGTCTCACTTATCGATACAGACTGTGATTCGGCGTTTGACGTTAAATAATGCAATCAATATCGGTTCATGATTAAAAAAAACGATTTTTGCATTGTATTTCTGGCTTAAGCTTTTTATTATTGCCCGCTTGTTTTCGCGATCAGCTTGGAATGGAACCTTGAGTAATTTTCTAACCGAACACCTGATTCATCGAGATGAAGACTTTATGGTCATCCATAAGCCTGCAGGTATACTCACCGTTCCGGGGAAGACAGAAGACTTACAAGATTGTATGATCAATCGTTTAGTCAAACTAGAACCTAAAACACTACTGATCCACCGTCTTGATCGCGATACCTCAGGTATCTTAGTTTTTGGTCTCAGCCGTTGGGGACAAAAATCCATTTCTCGTCAGTTTCAAGAACGCCAAACCGATAAAACCTATCAAGCGATTGTGGCTGGTCATTTAGATGGTCAGGGCACTGTTGATGTGCCTGTGATTTATGATCCATCCCGTCCACCGTTACATATTGCAGAGCCTAGTCATAACAAGCCTGCTGTAACTGAGTGGAAAGCCATTGAACATTTTGAAATACAGGGTCAGCCCGTGACTCGTGTGGCGCTCACCCCCATTACAGGGCGTTCGCATCAACTTCGTGTACATATGCAGTTTTTAGGTCATCCTATCGTGGGAGATACACTTTATGCTGCGCCTGACCAGCAAGATTTGATGCCGCGTTTGTGTTTACATGCAGAGCGTTTGAGTTTTCATCATCCCCAAACCAATGAACGTATCGAATTTATTTGTCCAGTACCATTTTAAGTACGTGGAATCATCAAATTTGCTCACTTTTTTAGTGAGCTTTATGTCAAAATATATTGCTTAAAGGTGTATAATTTTGCTCAAATATCAAACAATGTTTGAGCATTAAATTTGCAGTCCTAACTTGTAGATAAAGGTGGAAAAATTGCAGCAGTTTGCTATTGGTCAACGTTGGTTATCAGATACAGAAACGGAACTAGGTCTAGGAGTTCTTATTGATGTAGATGAGCGATCTGTCAGCATCTTATTCCCTAAAAGTGATGAAACACGTGTATATGCACGGAATAATGCACCTTTATCACGTATCATTTTTAACGTGAACGATGAATTACAAGATCAAGAAGGCACCAAGTGGGCGGTTGAATCACATGAAGACCGTCATGGTGTGGTGCGTTATAACGTTGTTCGTCGCTTAGAAGATGGCACGGAAGAACGTAAATCCCTGAATGAGACCCGCATTGGTGCTCAAATTCAGCTGTCTAAACCGCTTGATCGCTTATTGGCAAGTCAAATTGACTATAAAGAATGGTACGACTTACGTATTGAAGCAATGCTGATGCAAGCCAATATGAAGTCGAGCCCTTTACGTGGCATGGTTGGTTCACGTGTCGGTCTGATTCCTCATCAGCTGTATATTGCACACGAAGTGGGTCAGCGTTTTGCACCCCGTGTCCTTTTAGCCGATGAAGTTGGTTTAGGGAAAACCATTGAAGCTGGATTGATCATCCATCAACAGCTTAAAACGGGCCGTTCAGAACGCATCCTAATTTTGGTACCCGATTCACTGCAATATCAGTGGATGATTGAAATGCGTCGTCGTTTCAATTTGAACTTCTCATTATTTGATTTAACCCGTACGGCTTCAATCAAAGAACATGATCCTGAACTGAATCCATTCTTAACTGAACAATGCATTATTGCGTCAATCGATTTGATGATTGACCATGATGACTTGCGTGAACAAGCCCTAGAAGCTGGTTTCGATCTGTTGGTGGTCGATGAAGCACATCACTTGATGTGGAATGAAGAAGACGGTGGTAATGACCGCTATGACTTGATCGAAGAGCTAGCAGAAAAAACTCCGGGTGTTTTACTGTTAACGGCAACTCCAGAACAGCTGGGTGTGGAAAGTCACTTTGCACGTTTACGTTTACTTGACCCACAGCGTTTTAGTTCGCTAGATCGTTTCTTGGATGAAGAAACCCAGTATCAACAAACTGCAAAAATTGCTGAAGTACTGATGTCAGATATGCCACTTGAAGAAGGGCATTTAGCTGCATTGGAAGGTTTGCTAGGACATCGTATTGAAGATGCACCCGAACAACGTTTCCGTGCCATTCATGAGCTTTTAGACCGTCATGGTACAGGGCGTATTTTGTTCCGTAATACCCGTGAAGCCATTCAAGGTTTCCCAGGTCGTGACTGTCAGCCTGCACCTTTGCCTGCACCAGAAAACTGGTCTAAAGACGGTAAATTACGTGAACAAATGTGGCCAGAAGAAGCACAGCTTGACGGTGCGTGGATGGAAGCTGACCCGCGTGTCATGTGGCTCATGGAAAAACTACGTACAGATTTAAAACACAAAAAAGTGTTGTTGATTGCACGTAGTGGTCCAGTAGTTGAAGCGCTTGAAAATGTACTCCGTTTACATGCGGGTATTCGTACCGCTATGTTCCATGAAGGCATGAGTTTACTTGAGCGTGACCAAGCGTCGGCCTACTTTGCTGAAGAATCTTATGGTGCACAAATTTTACTGTGCTCTGAAATTGGTTCTGAAGGTCGTAACTTCCAGTTTGCATCAGATTTGATTTTATTTGACTTGCCTGCGAACCCAGATGTACTTGAACAACGTATTGGGCGTTTAGACCGTATTGGTCAAGAAAATCGGATTCAAATTCATGTGCCGTATCTAATTGGTACAGCGCAAGAACGCATGTTCCGTTGGTATAACGAAGCATTAAATATTTTCAGTAATATCTCGCCAACGGCGCAAACTTTACAAGAAAACTTTATTGTTGAATTGAAAGATTGTTTACTGAAGGATAAAGGTCAGCAGTTTGATGACTTACTCGAAGCAGTTAGCGTGCAACGCGAAGCCTTAGAAGCAGAGCTACAATCAGGTCGTGACCGTTTGCTTGAATACAACTCTTGTCGTCCAATTGTGGCGCAAGAAATTGTACAAGCGCTTGAGTCTTATGATGACAACACCACTTTGCCAATGTTTATGAAGCGCTTTATGGCGTCGACAAACATTGATTTTGACGAACAAAGCAACGGTACAGTCATCATTAAACCAACCGATCAAATGCAAGTTCAAGGCCTAACCTTGGACGAAGAAGGTATGACTGCGACCTTCTACCGCGATCAAGCTCAGATACGTGAAGATGCTCAGTATTTAACCCTTGAACATCCATTTACTGAAAGTGTGATGGAAATGATCAACACTCAAGGTTTTGGTAGTACCAACGTTGCAGTCTTGAAGTCAGCGGCTTTACCACAAGGTTCTGTGTTGTTAGAAGTGTGGTTTAAGGTCGATGTAGTTGCACCGAAAGCATTGAATTTGCCTTCAAGCTTACCGCAGCAGCTGGTTCGCGTTTTGTTAAGTGAAAAGGGTCAAGACCTGTCGCAGAAAATTGCGCCTGAAATCTTAAAACCGTACTTGCATCATTTGGATGGTAATAGCTGTCGTCAAGTCGTGAAAGCACGCCGTGAAGTGATTGAACAGCGTTATGTACAAGCATTAGAGCTTGCACGTGCGGCTTTACCGAGCTTTGTGCAACAGGCGAAAGAAGTCTACGGCAGTAAGTGGCAATACGAAATTGACCGTCTGATTTACTTAAAGCAGTTTAATCCGAGTATTCGTGAAGACGAAATTTCGCGCCTACAAAAACTGCAAAAAGAAGGTCTTGGTTTGCTAGATGGCTTATCGGTCACACCAGAAGCAATTCAAGTGATGGTTGTGGTTAAACCATAATTCGAATCGCTGTATGAAAAGCACCTTCGGGTGCTTTTTTAATGAATTTTAAAAAAGGGATGTCTAAGTTGTATTTGAAAAGTAATTCATTGAAATTTTAAGCGCTTGCTTATGCTAGAATTTTCGCCATTAAAACTCTAATGTATCGAACAATAAATTATGTCTAAAGCTCTAGTAACAATGGGTTCAAAAACAACACATGGTGGCATCGTCACTGAGTGTGAAAACAGTTTTGTGATCAATGGTATTGCTGTGCATTTAAATGGAATGAAGCACTTTTGTCCAAAGTGTCGAATGGTGGTTTCTGCGATTGCAGCAGATCAGAGTACAACGGTCTTGGGGCGTGCTGTGGTGATTGCCGGAGACAAAACCAACTGTGGCGCTACTTTCTTAGGCAATCAAAATCTAACTGTTTCTGCAAAGTGATCTCAGATCTATCACGGAATATTTTTAAAAAGTGGCCGAAGTGATCAAAGTCCATGACTTAGGATTCATCCTGCGCCATTTC
This sequence comes from Acinetobacter sp. CAU_H_29a_1, assembly GCF_058599505.1. Taxonomy (NCBI): domain Bacteria; kingdom Pseudomonadati; phylum Pseudomonadota; class Gammaproteobacteria; order Moraxellales; family Moraxellaceae; genus Acinetobacter; species Acinetobacter sp. CAU_H_29a_1. The sequence continues at coordinate 2,047,551 of NZ_CM178655.1, read as the reverse complement.
GTTTAGATTAAAAAACGATTATGGTAAAGATGCTATAAAAATAGATTTGAATGACATGAGCAAACCAGCCTTACACTTTACCCATGCAAACGGCATTCCCTCGGGCAGCTATCAAAAATTTTTCCAGTTTTTAAATAAAGATTTTGATGTCAAAGCAATTCCGATGATTGGTCTAGATCCGCGCTATCCCGTGGAATACCGTTGGGAAGCGTTGGTGGATCAAGTTATTTCAGATATTGAACAGCAGTTTCCACGGCAACAAGTGATTGGTTTAGGGCATTCTTTTGGCTCTTTACTCACACTTATGGCGGCTTATAAAAAACCACAGTTGTTTTCGCAAGTGATTATCATGGACCCACCGTTTGTGATTGGTTCCAAGGCCTTTTTATTTGAAGCGTTACAAAGGCTAGGATCAAAGTCCATTGAAAAACTAACCCCGCTGCGGTGACCGTCAAACGTCGTGATCATTGGGAGAGTGTTGAACAGGCCAGTCAGGCGCTTAGACCGAATCGTATTTTTAAAGACTTTGATGAACAGTGTTTTGCGGACTTTATAGCGTGTGGTTTAAAAAGTGATTCGACTCGAAATGGGGTGACGCTAACCATTCCCAAACATACTGAAGCTAAGATCTTCAGGACAGTGCCTGCATGGTGGTGGCGTACCCCACGCAAAGCACCTAATATGCCAATTCATGTGCTGACTGCAAAAGATAGCCAGTTCTATAAGCAAGGTTTACCCCAAGGGATGAAAAAGACCTATGCGATCGACTATAGTGTGCTTGAAGGCGGGCATATGTTTCCGCTAGAACAACCGAAACAGACCGCCGAATTTGTGCACCAGCTCATTAAAGAGCAACAGCGAAACAAATAAGAAGATATTTCAGTGAATCTGTTGAGTGTAATAACAGATTAGCGAATCATCGCCTCATCCAAATGACGTGAACCTTCCAAAATCATGCGAATCATGATCATAGTTTGTTCAGCCATTTTTTTACGCTCTACACTTGGCATATCAATCACTTTGGCACCCATATTGAAAACCAGTTGTGTGATTGCCATGGACACCAATTCAGGGTGGAAGAGTTTGCTATTATTTAAACGTTCTAAACGAATTAAATCATCTTTGAGTTCTTGCTGGAAATAATTCAACTGTCTTTCGACCGCATTTTTATAAGATGCTGAACCCGTATATGCTTCGCGTAATAGCAGGCTTAAGTTGCCGTCATCCGCATCTAGTTGTTCAATAAAAACTTCGACTGAGCTACGAATAATACTTTCTTGGCGAATGGCCTTAATCCGTGCTTCATGCAAAATTTGGCGTAGCACAACACCTGCACGTTCAATCAACTCAATAGCAAGTTCATCGGTATCTTTAAAATGACGATAAAAACTATTCGGCGCAATGCCTGCTTCACGTGCGACTTCGCGCAAACTGAGGGATGCAATACTTTTTTCAGGACCAATCAAATTTAAAGCAGCTTGAAACAGTTCATCTTTTGTAATCGTTGCTTTTCGACCAACACTACGTGCAAGCACTGGTGCATGTTTTTTTGAAGCTTCATGCTCTGTGTTGGTTGTATGGGTTTGAATGGTGGTCGGTGTCATATTTATCAAGTAATTAAATCAATCGGTTCATTATAGCCCCACTGGTCGGCATTGTGAAACGAAACGAAACAATCAGAGTATATATACAAATATATATACATGTGTATAATAATTCAAAATCTATGGCGTGGTCCTTTACTATGCAGATCCTTGAAAGAACTAAATCTCCTTTAACTGAGTATGCTGAGAGTGTTATAGACCGACACACAGCTAACTTTTGGCTTCAAAAAATCAACCCACTTTGGTCGATACACCAAGCTTTGGGTAAAGTGGTAAAAAAAGAGCAAGTTGCACACGATATGGTGAGCTTGACGCTGCAAACCAATCGTCATTTTCAAATGGGGCAAGCGGGGCAACACCATCCTGTATATGTCGTGGTTCAAGGCGTACGTTATGAACGTACCTATAGTTTGACCCAGATTGATGCGCAACATGTCTTACTGAATGTAAAAATGGTAGACCAAGGCAAGGCAAGTCATTGGCTATGTGAGCAGGCTCAAATCGGCGATGTTTTAGAATTCGGTCAGCCTTATGGCGATATGCAATTGACTGTAAATGATCAACAGTTAATTTTACTTGCTGCGGGCAGTGGTATTACCCCCATGCTGAGTTTACTGAAACGTTTAGAGAAGACCGCTAAGCTTAAAAAGCAGCCTGTACATTTGATGTATTGGGTGAAAAAACATACTGATGCAGCTTTCAAAGCATATTTTGAGCAACTAGCAGCACAATACTCAAACTTCACATTCAGCATGTTTTATACCCAAGAGTCAGATGAAGGTGAGCGTTTAAACCAAAACCATATGTCTGGATTGGATCAGCTTGAAAATGCAACGGTATATGCATGCGGCCCTTCAGGTTTTGTGGCTACGGTTGAGCAGCTTTTCGCTCATGCCAATACCTTAAAAACTGAAGCGTTTAGCATGAGTCCATTTGCAAATGATGATGTTGGTTTTGTGAATATTACCTTAACAAAGTCGAAGAAAATTTTAAGCATTCCAAAAGGCCAATCCATTCTTGCAAGTTTGGAACAGCAAAATGTGAAGCCTCAACATGGCTGCCGTATGGGAATCTGTAATAAATGTGCCTGCAACAAAGTCGAAGGTTCGACTAAAAACTTGGTCAATGGTGCACAAAATTCTGAGCCTGGAAATTTTCTAAAAATTTGTGTCAACACGGCACAAACCGATCTAATTGTTGATTTATAAGGGGAATAAATACAATGAATATGCCTGTTAAAGTTGAATATTTTAAAAACCCGAAGAATCGTGAGTTAACGACATTTGAGTTAGATGAACTTGCACGTGAGCTAGATGCCATTAAGCAAGAAGTACTGGATGATATTGGCGAGAAAGATGCGCAATATATTCGTCGTGTCTATGCAGCGGTGCGTTATGCATCTATTGCAGGTCGTGCATGTTTATTTGCAGGTTGGTTCCCACCTGCATGGGTGTTGGGCACGGGCTTGCTGAGTTTTGCCAAGATTATGGAAAACATGGAATTAGGTCATAACGTGATGCACGGTCAATTTGACTGGATGAACGACCCTAAGTTTAATGGTCAAAACTATGAGTGGGACATCGTAGGTACAGCAGACAATTGGCGTCAGACTCATAACTATAAGCATCATACTTATACTAATATTAAAGGGATGGATGATGACATTGGCTATGGTCTGCTTCGATTATTCCCAGAACAACGTTGGAAACCGGGCTTTTTATTGCAACCGATTTATAGCATTCCATTTTGTTTGTTGTTCCAATGGGGCGTTGCGATCCAAAATTTGGAGTTAGGCAAATACTTCAAGGGGCGTAAAAGCAAAGCACAGACTTTAGCTGAATGGAAACCTATGCAGCGCAAAATTGGTAAACAATTGTTTAAAGATTATGTGTTTTTCCCACTTATTGCAGGACCTGCGGCGTTGCCTGTGTTTACAGGGAATTTAGTTGCAAATGGTATCCGTAATATGTGGACATTTAGTGTGATTTTCTGTGGTCACTTCACCAAAGACGTGGAAGTTTTTCCGAAAAAAGTACTGGAAAATGAAAGCCGTGGTCACTGGTACATGCGCCAAATTCGTGGTTCGTCAAATTTAACAGGTTCAGAAGCATTCCATATTTTGACAGGGCACTTAAGTCATCAAATTGAGCATCATTTATATCCAGATGTACCTGCGCGTCGTTACCGTAAAATGGCGCCGAAAGTACAAGCAGTGTGTGAAAAATATGGCATTAACTATAACAATGCCAGCTTAGTAAAACAGTATGGTAGCGTCATCAAACGTATTGTGAAATATGCGTTTCCCTTTAAAAAGTAAGTAAAAAAGCCACTTCATTTGAAGTGGTTTTTTTGTTATTTACTTTGTCCCGTCCTGAAATAAGTTTACACCTTTAAGAGGCTTATTTTATGGAACATGAACGAGAATAAAGAGTTAAACGTACACAAGGTGATTATAGCTTTGCCTTTAAAATGATGGTTGTACATGAAGTAGAAAAAGGGCAAATTACTTATAAACAAGCTCAGGCAAAATATGGTATTCAAGGAAGATCAACTGTGCTGGTATGGTTACGCAAGCACGGACAACAGGACTGGACTTCGAATATGCCGCCTTCTTCTAAACGCCAATTAACACCCCAACAACGAATCCGCCAATTAGAAAAGCAGTTAGCCGCAGAAAAGCTTAAAACTGAATTTATTCAGGATGTGATTTATCACATTGATAAAGAATGTGGGACTGATCTTGGAAAAAAGTATACCGAGCACGTTTCAAAGATTGGCAAAGCCAAAGAGGACTAAGCGTTTCACGTTATTGTCAGTGGTTGGGAATCACCCGACAAGCTTATTATCAAGCAGAAAAACGTGCTCAAATGACTGCACAAGCAACTGAACAAATACTTGAGTTGGTTATGGAATATCGTTGTCTCATGCCAAGTATCGGAACACGTAAGTTGTATTGGCTTATTAAAGGCAAATTGTTGCAGCGTGGTTTAAAGTGTGGACGGGATCAGTTATTTAAAATATTGAAAGAGCATAATTTATTGATTCGCCCCAAGCGTCGCTATACAAAAACTACGGATAGCAAGCATTGGATGAAGAAGCATCCAAATTTATTAAAGGATTATTCAGCAGTGCAAGCCAACGAAGTCTTTGTTAGTGATATTACTTATGTTGAGAGTGCTGAAGGCGTACATTATTTATCATTGGTGACAGATGCTTATACCCGTCAGATTAAAGGTTATAGGACTTACGCACTATTATTTATAGATTCTCTGTGGTAGCAGATGATTTTTATCGAGAATAAAGTCATCAATGAAGTTTTTGATAACTGGTCTAAATAATTTCTTCTGCCAACGATATACATTTTCAAAGATCCGCTCAAACTGGTTCTTTTGTATCTCGACGTAGGCCATCAAGGCTGAAAAAATATGATTCAAAATCAGTTTAGATCGTCTTACTTGAAACTTTTCAATATGACAAACCTGTTTAATCACCCGGTGATATTGCTCTATTTTCCAATGACTTGAATGTAATTCATGAAAACCCTCAAAGGACAATAAATCATCTTCATCTTGATGCACAATATAAAACCTCTGCTGTTCTTTTAACTGAGTCTTAAATAATTGTACAAAGCCAAAATCTTTGAGCCAGACCACTTGACCCTGATGGAAATTTGGCAATAAACGCAGTTGAAACCATTGTCCTTTTTCTGGGGAAACCTTACGGTTACAGTCGATACCAAACATAAATCGAATACCATATTTTCTTATGGTTTTTAGATTTCCAGTCGATGAATACCAACTATCACCTGTAATAAATTGAATCTTTGCACCCCAACTGAGTACTTCACTTAACATATCCATAAAGTAATCATTCTTGGTTTTACTTTCAGATTTGTCATAAATTCGGAAATTAATTGGAATATTTTGACCATTCTGATCTGTCGCATACAAGGTAATGAGATTAATACCCTTGACGGATCGGTGGTGTTTGCCTGACCAAAAATAGCTAACCAAGTCCATATGTTGACTATAGGGTTTATCTAAAACAGTATCATCAATACTGACTATAAGTTTATTATTATCAATATGTTGAATTGCTTCTTGATATAGGTCGTGAGGTGTGTAGTCTTCACGTTCTAGAAAGCGATTTACACTATCATGCGAGATGTTATAAGTCTCGGCAAGTTGTGTGCAGCTAATAGAGTTCGGTTCTGTCATGAGAAAGCCCATATAAATGGGTAATGTACAAGTTGCTGTAGAAGCATGTTTAATTCGTCTGATCACAGATACTTTATAAAGTATTTTAATACTTTTTTGAATCCGTCAATGCGTAAGTCCTAGGTTATAAGTTATCGAATGATATGCGTGCGGAGAATGTTATGCAGGCTCTACATATGGCGATGCAGCATGTGACGGATCGAGCGACTAGGATGATTCATCATTCAGACAGAGGCTCTCAGTATTGCTCTGAGCTATATCAATCGGCATTGCGCCATTATGGGATATGTCCTTCCATGACAGATGGATACCTTGCGAAACAGTGTTTCTCATATCAAAATGCATTAGCAGAGCGGATTAATGGAATATTAAAGCAGGAGTTTTTAACTACACGATGTCAAACCATGAAGGAGTTAGATCACTTAATTACGGAATCTATCATGATTTATAATTGCTATAGACCACATTTAAGTTTAAATATGAACACCCCGAATCAGATGTATGAGCAAACTAAAACCGAGCTAATTGCTTAACTCGGTTTGAAGTGGAATACTGTCAATCTATTTCAGGACAAGACAACTAAATTGACGTAATGTCTTTACCAGATGATTGTAATCACCTTGTTTGGCGATATTGAGCACATGTTCAATCTCGTGTTTTAACCATTTTTGTTTTGAAGCATTAAAAGCGAACTGCGCCAATAATACAAAGGGGCTTTCACCGAATTAGATCGAAAGACCTTTGACATACTTGGGTGGAGATAACTGTTCCATACTGATGCCTTTTTATAATTTAAGTGGAATGGTTCTCAAAATATTTTTATTAGGCAAAATTTATCATAAATATATTTTTTGGTAAATAAAACATACTGAATTTTAATAATAAATATTTTTAAAAATTTAATATGGTTAATTATTAAACTGTGCTTAATAATTAGCTTATTTGACGATGATTTGATGTATTTGACAAGTCGGGAAGGCTTAAATCTGTCCCTACCAAATAGCTAAAATCGGCTAAAGACAACATTTGTTTATCTTCAATACTGTTTCCATAAGCATAAACGGCATGATAACTATCCAGCGCATATTTTTCTTGGATACGTTGCGCTTTGTACTCACAACTACAGTCTGCAGTCAGATAGCGCCCTGTATAGCGTTGCTGGTCTTGTTCAACTTGGGTACAGATCAGATCGATTGAGAGGATTTCACACACATATTTTAAATAGATATCAATCGAGGCAGAGACCAAAACGACATCATCACCTAAACTTTGGTGTTGCTTCAGTTGGCTATAGAGTGCTGGGTTGAGTCCTTTGATTAAAAGTTCTGCATAGCGTTTTGCATAAGCGTCAATTTCGCTCACTTCAGCTTGCTTAAACATCGCATGGAAGAGCTTAGAGCGCATATCATGCGCAGGATAAAAACCTAAATAATAACTTTGAATATAAGGCAGAACTTTTAAGCCTTGTAGGGCAATATGCCGTTTCGAGTGTACATAGAAGATGAACCCCGTAAAACTATCTTTGTCATACAGGGTGCCATCAAAGTCAAATAAGGCTAGATTTTTATGCGCTTTGCACGTTGCATGCATGTTTGATAACGTCCATTGACACGAGTGGCAAACCAGTTGGTATTATAGTCACGGCTGAGCTTCGGACCAGAAATGACGACTTCTGGCATCATGGCATAGAAAGGTTCTTTTTTAGTGACTTCTTGATAAAGCTTAGCCACAGCGCGATAGGTTGCTGTATCTTCAAATTTCTTCTCTTTCTCTTTTTTCAGGTCAGAGCGAATTTGACGTGGAGTAACCAAAATATTGTGCTGAGCGAAAACGCTGATGAGTTCACGCTCTGATTGACTCTTTGCAGATTTAGGTGAGCCATCTTTGCCATAAAGCAACAAGTCACCGTCTAAATCAAGTTCAGCTTCAGTTAAGTCATTTAACATACTTTGGAAAGCTGCATTTCGACTTGAGTACATACCCGAGTTATAGTCAGCAAAACGGTAAAGCGGTTTGTCATAGTCAGCAGGGTACATCATCAGTCGGTGGATGCCGTAGTACAGACCACCATATTGGCTATAAAGGTCGGTACGTAGGTCAGCCATGCTGCCACCTTCGCGTTTATTATCTTTGGCATAACCGATATGCACTTGCATTGAACCCAATGTAGTAATTGGGTTCATTTTTTCGCCCACGTCTTGACCCACAAGTTTGGCTGCACCTGTGAGTGCACTGACGTGATAGTGCTTTGACATATAGTCAAAAATTTCACGGTACAGTTCATCCAGTTCACGTTCTGTTTTAACGCGGCGCATTTGGCTTAAATAGTTATCTTCAGGGCTTGGCTGCTCTTTTAAAACCTGTTGGAAATAGCCTGCAATGGTGCCACCAATGGCATCGCCGAGCTTATCTTTAAATTTTTCATCTAAGCGATCTTGGACTTCTTTAACCGCTTTTTCACCTAAACCGTAAACTTGTGGGTCTGCAACAAAGTTAGACTCTTGATCAACCACGGCAATGATCGAACACATATTCTCTTTATTTTGCGGAATACCAAACTGCTCTGAAATATCGTAAATATCTTCAGCCCATGAACGGCGGTCATTTACGCGTCCGGGAATGATGCGTGCGATTTGTTCAGCATTGAGCTTAGGCTCATCATCTGTCCACCATGAACGATCACCGCAGGCGGTTAAGCCTATAGATATGGCCAAGACACTTAGTGTTTTTAAACCAGAAGAAAGAAACAGCTTTTTATTCATAAACAGAGAACACATGATAAAAGGTGAGCCGAAACAGCAGGTGCAGTATACTATGTCGGTCGAAAAAGTGATGAATTTATATGTATATTGGTCGGTATCAACTGTCAAATCATTTGATTGTTGTTCCGATGGCAGGTGGGTTCGATTATTAAGAATAATGAATGTTATTCAGCCTGTTATCTGTTTTATTATGACGGATGGCGCAAAATTAGTGTAATAGATTGAGGAGAACTTAACTTATGATTCTTCCATTTTTTGAACTTCTTTTTTTAATAAATCAAACAGAAAATAGTCCAACGAATAGACTGTAATGAGATTCTAAAAACAAATTTAAATTAATATTTGAAAAATAAAGTAAAAGGGTTAAGATTTAAAATTAGATCAAAAAATATACTTGTAATAATAATGAGGGGAATATGGAAAATTTTATTAATAGACTAAGAAGCCATATTGAGCATGTGAAAAAAGTAGGGGGCCACTGTACTACAGAAGAAACAACTAAGCAGGCTTTAATCCTTCCTCTATTAGATATTTTAGGTTTTAGCCCTTATGACCCGACCAAGGTGCTTGCAGAATTTGCAGCTGATTTTCCAGGTGTGAAATCTACAGAAAGAGTTGATTATGCCCTTTACTGTAATGGGCAACCTGTAATGTTTATTGAAGCAAAACCTTATGTTGCTAATTTAACGAATCATGCTCCGCAGCTATCTAGATATTTTAATAGTAGTTTAGGGGTGACGATTGGCGCGATCACAAATGGTAAAGAATGGAGATTTTTTACTGATTTAATTAATCCAAATGTGATGGATGATAAGCCATTTTTAACAGTTGATTTTACGAAGAATAAAGCCGAGGATTTGACACAGCTAGCTGAGTTTAAACATGATAATTTTCATGTAGAAAAGCTACGCTTTTTTGCTGAAGAAAATCAATATATCCAGCAGTTTAAAACTGTAATAAAAAGAAGTATTAATGAAGTTGATATTGATTTTGTTCGCTATGTGGCTCAACAAGCAAGTATTCTTCGTCAATTAAACACTAAATTTTTAGAGTCAATTCAGCCTTTTGTAAAACAAGCTGTTGAGCAGTCAATTAGTGATACCGTTGTTAAAGGACTATCTTCGCCTACAATTATTACTGCCCAGCCAGTTGAACAAAAAGTAGAGGAGACTATTGAGATTGTACCCGAAAGCTCAACACTATCTGACATTGTTAACTCTGAAAATGAAAGAATTGTGACTACTGTTGATGAACAGGAGTTAAGTCGTATTGTGACAGAGCTCTTTCCTGAAGTTGAATTGGTGGCTAAAGACACAGAAAGCTATTTTAGCGTGCTGTTTCAGAATAAAAATAATCGCTGGTTATTTAGATATGATGTAAATCGTAAGAGACCAACCATTCAGTTTGCAGTAGCAATTGATGACTATCGAAAAAAAGAGTTAGAGCGGGCAGGATTGGAAGTGCAAAATAACGGTCAAGTTTTTTTAGATAAACCTGAACACATATATAGAGCCGTAGGCATTTTAAAAGATTGCTTGGATTACTGTAGTAATGATGACAACTTTAAAAGAGCATCTAATTCCTAATAGAAAAAGCCACTTTATAAGTGGCTTTTTCATAGCACAGTAAAACTTCATACTTGAGAGATAGGATAGACCTTACTTTGTCATTACAAGTCATCCTTGGACGTGACCGTCTTGCAAAGGTATCAAACGATGTTTCTAATTTTCGATGAACTATGAATAAGAGTTATGGAGTACAGCCAAAGGCTCGATAACAAGCCTCAAAAGCTTATCAAAGAGTAGGCTTCCTTATTTGTGCTATAGTTTAATTGTTACTTAGCAGGTAGAACAATATGAATATCTGTATTGGTGGTGACTTGGATGGTCAAGTAGTGATTTTAAATAAGATGCGATTTAATGCAAAAGAGATAGATCAAAATAAATCATCGAGCTATATCAAGCAAAAGTATGTTAAGGGCGATCAAGTCTTTAATTTTTGGCGACATGCAGAAATGAAAATATGGGATGTCACCCATCAAGTTGAGTTGATTTTAGGAAAGAAAAATTAGCTAGAAGCGGGCAAATAAGCTTTATTCGCTTTTAGTGAAGATTTTCTTATCAATATGGATAAAAAAGCATTTCATGTGAGGTTGGGTGGTAGCAATAAAATAATATGTTAAGGTCTATCTATTGCACGCTAAAAAGCTTATAGTGATAGTGTATTAGAATTATTTATTTTATTGTATTTACTAAAGTTATTTCGCAATTGATTCAACTCTGCGGTTTATCCGATGTATATGATTTAAAAGATTAATTCTTATATTTTTCAAAATTTAAGAGAATATTTATGTCAAACATTACAACTGGTACCGTTAAGTGGTTTAATGAAACTAAAGGCTTTGGTTTTATTTCTAGCGATACTGGAGAAGACGTTTTTGCACACTTTAGCGAAATCCAATCAAACGGTTTCAAAGTGTTGAATGAAGGTCAACGTGTTCAGTTTACGATTGTAGCTGGCAAGAAAGGCCCTCAAGCAAGCTCTATCACAGTAATCTAAGAATATTGTGAATTAAAAAACCCGCTTCAGTTAGCGGGTTTTTTAATGGCAGCTTATTTACTACTCAGTTGTTAAGGAGTCGTACGCTCACTATCTTTAAGCGGTGAATGGCTTATTTAAAAAATATATGAACAAATATTAATTGATCTATAAGAAATCTTTTGAAGGACTTATTAAGAATAGTAGAAAAATCCCTAGATAAAGGGATTTCAATGCCAAGTAATCAATATAAGAATATGAATGAGGTGAAATTGTGATATTTGCTATGACACCGTAAAAGACTCTAGGAACGAGTTTAGTGATGAAAGTGTAAAAGCTGACTCGGAAAAATGGAGTGATCTATGAGTATTGTTGAATTACATGAAGTGAAGTGCCACTTACACTATGCCGATGATAGCAATGATGTTTCATTAAAAAGCTTTATTGTTGCTGCTGACGCTATAATTAAAAATTACATTACAGATAATTTTGCATCGGAATATCCATCTGTCATTAAACAAGCAGCTTTATTATTAATTGAATACTGGGAACAGCACAGAAAAGATGGGGGAGAGGTGTCTGTAAATGGTAACTACTTGCCGATACCCGTACTCTCTTTGCTTAATCTATATCGTAAGCCCACTGTTTGATAGGTGATGTAGATAATTGTATGTATCTTTAGGCATGATATATTTGAAATCACCACATTGTAATTGAGAATTATTTGCATTTATTGGGTTTCTGCGTTAGAATCAATTTCAAGAATAAAATAAAATTTGACAATGATGTTTCATTAACCCAGCTCTATTGATTCTCCAAAGGCTGGGTTTTTTATCTGCTTTAACAAAAAATAAAATTAGGTTAAATTATACCGATTGTTAAAATAATTATGAGAATAAAAGATCATGAACAAAAAATTTGAATTACATGTACTCAGCCAAATCTATGACTTTCTAATTGAAAGAGAAGGATTCACTGCTCTGAATCTTCATTTTAAGGTTATGGAATTTTTTAGGGAGTTACATGTGGGGGATAAGAGGGATTTTATTGTTTTGGCACCAAATAAAATCTCAGGTAATTTTGGTGAGGTTACTCATATTCATTTATTAAATATTCCTCATTTCCATGAAAAAGACAAATTCATTTATTGGGCACATAAAGCTCTAAATCGCTAAGCGCCTCATCTGTAAAGAAAGAGAATGAGGTTGTTTCATAAATTAAACATTGAAATCTTTAGATTTTGATAAGTTATATTTTTAAATCGTGCTAGGCAAAAATGATGAAAATATTTGCAATAGTAAGTTTAGTTTTAATGCTGGGATTAACGGCATGCCAAAAAAGAGATACAGATACGAAAGAGCAGGATAAAACTACAACGCCACATTCCATGGATAAAGATCAGTAAGAAAAAGCTTGCCAAATGGTGGGCTTTTTCAAGAGTTAAAATGGTATAGTAGTGCTGTCATTTAAGTACTTTTTTCTATGTCTGAAACCTATAAATACATTTACACCCAAATTAGTACATTTGGATCATTACCTACACATAAAGTTCTTATAAGTAGTGTAGGAAGGAAGACAAAATTAGTTTTCGCTGATAATACTTTTGTTTATAGTACTGTTTCTAATTGGGCTTTAAGTCATTCGGGTCTTGATTCTAGGAAATCAATATGGTCTGAAGAGCCTAAATCATTTTTAGACAGTGAAAAAACAAGATTAAGCATCTATAGAGCCTCACATCCTGCTTTTATCACTGAAGCAAGCATTGGTTAAGCACTAGAATTTGTATGTTGCTCATGTAATAACTGCTTATATTACAAATAAAGTTTGCTTTGTGGGTGCTTAGGGCGTATAAAGCTAACTCGTTGATGCGGGATGGAGCAGTCTGGTAGCTCGTCGGGCTCATAACCCGAAGGTCGTTGGTTCAAATCCAGCTCCCGCTACCAACGAAAAAGATTCAAAGTTTATAGCCTAGTCTTCACAGATTAGGCTTTTTTTATGGCTGGTTAATTTTATACATAGCGGTTTTTAAGAACGTGCTTTTATACAAGTTACTGGAATGGTGTGTAAGCAGTGAAAGCACAGTATTTCTAGAAAATATCAGAGTTGTAAGTGACGTAAAACAGGTTTAAGTTTTATTCTGATTCTAAAGGCATAATGGGTTTTCCAAATAAACCAATATTTTTATCCCCCCATTGTTTTAATGCAACCAAAATAGGTGCTAAAGAAGTGCCTAGTGTTGATAATCGGTATTCTACTTTAGGAGGAACAACGGCATAAACCTTTCGTAGAATCAGTTGATCCTCTTCAAGTTCACGTAATTGTCTAGTGAGCATTTTTTGAGTGACATTTGGAATTTTCTTCCTCAGTTCATTAAACTTTAAAACATCATCTTCTAATAAATGCCATAAGATAATACTCTTCCATTTACCATCAAGTAAGCCTATGGCAGCTTCAACAGAACATCCTGGTGTGCAATCAAAACGCGAATGTTTTAGCTTACCCATTTCAATAGTATCCTTTTGGTAACTATAAGACGAATTTGTCTGTATAACTTAAAAAAGAATATTAAGTAAACTCAAATAACAAAACAAGAGGACAAGTGAATGAAGGCTATTTCTTATATTGACGGCATGGATCATGGATTTCAAAATCCATTGGTAGATATTGAAAAAGCGATGCCGAGCTTAAAAGATCGGGATTTGTTGGTTAGAATCAAAGCGATCTCGGTTAACCCTGTTGATACTAAGGTTAGACGAAATCCAGTAGCAGTAGGCAACACGCGTATCTTAGGATGGGATGCAGTGGGTGAGGTTGTTGAAGTCGGTTCTAGTGTGCAACATTTTAAAGTCGGAGATCAGGTCTGGTATGCAGGTGATTTAACTCGAGATGGGAGTAATGCTGAATATCAAGCAGTCGATGAGCGTATTGTTAGCTTAAAACCTCAAAGTCTTAGTGATGCTGAAGCTGCTGCACTGCCATTAACCGCTATTACAGCGTGGGAAATGTTATTTGATCGTTTCAATGTTGATTTAGATCAATCTGATAATATTTTAGTGATTGGAGGGGCTGGCGGCGTAGGGTCTATTGCAATTCAATTACTCAAAGCTAAGACAAATTTAAAAGTTATTGCTACAGCATCTAGGGAAGAGACTAAAGCATGGGTTAAGTCTTTAGGGGCTGACTATGTCATCGATCATACCGAAGATTTAAATACGCAAATCAAAGCATTGGGCTTAGATGCACCTCAATATATTTTTTCAACCAATCAAACAGAAACGTATCTTCCTCAAATCTCTAAGCTTATTGCTCCACAAGGAAAGTTTGGCTTAATCGATGATCCGAAATCACTAGATATCGGTGAGTTTAAGTCTAAGTCGGTTTCTGTACATTGGGAGTTCATGTTTACACGTTCAATGTTCAATACAACAGATATTGAACAACAATCTCAGCTCTTACATCAGGTTGCAGAACTAGTAGATAACCACAAAATTAAAACCACGCTGAATCAAACTTTAGGCAAAATTAATGCGAAAAATTTAAAACTTGCTCATGAACTGATTGAAACTGGCCGAGCGAAAGGAAAAATCGTTTTGGAAGGCTTTTAACTAGTTTTAAGCTCAACTTAAATAAATGGGTTAATTTTTAAGTTAAACACTTGAAACTATACAATTAGGATCAATATTCTCAGCAAGGCCATTCTAGGGTTCAGCGCACTAGGATGGCTGTCCTCTTTTCGAAATCCGTTTCACTCTTGTACACATAATAGAGAGCTTTTGGAATAATTTTTTCAATTCATTAAGTATTATGTTGTAAAGAATGAAACACACAACTTTGATTTAATATATTATCCTCAGCATAAGTCTAGATAGAGCGCCGTGTGGCGCTTTATCTTTATTTAAGTTAAATCAAAACAGTGCTTTGTGAGTATTAAAAATCTTAAGTATGGAGGATTTTGTATAGTTGTGATTATTTGAATACCCAAGAGCTATTTCACTGTTCCTGCTTTTTGCATTTCTTGGTAAAGCTGATCAAGATAATGTTGTTGTTGGACGTTATCTTTAAAGTATCGTTGATAATTCACACTACAACTATCGATATCGGCGATATTATTGAGATTGAATGTCCAATCATCCGTATTTTTAACACGAATGCCTAAGTCATCACTACATTTCTGCCAAAGTTGAGAAAATCGTGTCTGCTTATTGCTAGGGAGTTGGTTGAAGCGTGCATAAACGCTGAAGCCTTTCATTTCTGAGTTAAAATATTTGTGAATAAAACCAATGGGTACACCAGCCCAATTCATTGATTGATCTTCTGGGAAGAAAATCCTGATGAGTTTTTTTTCGTTCAGTAATGAATCTTGTTGGCCTGATTTAAAATGTTGTTCTTCATATTCTAGTTTTGTGCCTATAGGTACATTGATCTTTTTCACGATCATTGGTTGTGTCGTGATGTAATAGGGATAATCAGGCCTACTATTGCCGCCTGTAGGGTTCATATTGCCAACACATGCTCCCAAATTTGAGAGTAGGGCGATGCAAAAGATTAATCTAACTTTATTATTCATTATTGATCCTAAAAAACTTTCTTTAAAGGCTATTTTATTTATCCAGAATGAACCCATAGTACACCTTATGCGAAACGTTTGAAATTTCACCTCTAGCCTCAATATTTTGGTTCAAGCTATTCTAAGGCTCAGCACACGACTAGGGCTTTTTTTTAGATGCTACAACTACTATTTTTAAGGACGTTTCAATTGATTGCAGGAAACACCTAATATAATTAAAATTTATGACAGCTATAAATAGCTTGAATATTTATTTTTTTCATGTATACTTGGCCTAACTAGAAAAAAGTAATGTTTAGTAAATCTTCTTTAAGTATCGCAGTTTTAGTCATAATCCTCCGTTGTTTCAGATATTAAGCTCCACTTTTATTATTTTCAAAGTTACATCTAGTCATTTATTTTTGACTAAAATTATTAAAATTCAGCAGGATATATTATGTCTACTACAGTTACCGGTACAGTTAAATGGTTTAATGAAACTAAAGGCTTTGGTTTCATTCAACAAGAATCTGGTCCAGATGTTTTTGCTCACTTTCGCGAAATCGCTAGTTCAGGCTTCAAAACATTGCATGAAGGCCAACAAGTGTCATTCAGCATAGAGCAAGGTCAAAAAGGCCCAAATGCTGTAAATATTGTTGCTTTATAAGAAGCATTAAATATAAAAAAGCACTGAATAGTGCTTTTTTAATGACCAAAAATTATTAATTAAATATTTATTCCTTGTTGGAATATATGAAAAAAACTGGTGAAATTTGAAAAAACTTAATACATTAATTGCTAAATCTTCAAATGGTACTGAAATTATAGTCTCGTTAATTCCTCTAAATAAAATGCAAAATACCCGTGATGGATTCAAATCTATTGAAGTGGGTAAGCGTGTGTTGCTTCAGTCTGGAATCGAAGTGGACTTAAATTTAGATGGTAGAACATTTTATACCGCTTTAAATCAATTATTTAAATTTAACTATAAAGTTGCCTAACTAAATATTTGATTATATTGTTTTTAAATGAATTAATATTATAGGTATAGAAAAAATGTTAAAGAAAACGTTACTGTCAAAGATCAATTCGGTACTGAATACTCTATTCAGGCAACTGTAGATAAAAACTCTTGCAGCACAATGTTGCATTCAAATTTAAGATATATAACTATTGATGGCGAAGATATTCGTCCTGGTTTTGAAATGTTCTTCCAAAGTCTCAATAGCGGTAAAATTTTCAAGTTGATCTGAATGTTATTATTTTTAAGTTGGTCGTGATGACTAATATTACATTATCTTAATCACCCCCAATTACTCCTCCTCAAATCTATTTGAATTATAGAACAGTTATTTTAGATAATTTGAAGAGGGCTATGTCAGGCAGAATACTTTTGTTAATAAGTAGTTTAATAACATAGCTAAAATGTATTCTTAGCAAAAAATCTTCTGTGAATGTCAAGAAAAATTCATTTTATTATATAAATATTATAGGTTTAATGATTGTTAGCTTGTCCCCGAGGAATTCTTAATCTCCAAATTTCTTCCAATAATTGGTTTCTCGATGCAGCCCTTTGCCTATTATTCCTTATATTCCTAGCTCAATTCGCTCCTAAATGAGTTCACAGAAAGTTTTCCGCAAATGGGTTTTTAAAAACCAAATTCATAATAGGTGTCTGCCGTATGACAATATGACCTATATCATATTTGAGCTCATTGAAAGTAAGTATAGAAATGCTAGCGTATGACGATCAACACCTGTTTGAAATGAAGGCTGCTTTTTCGTATTCAAGATAGAATTTACTGCATTAAAAATATAATAAAAAGTTTTACAATAAAGATAATAATAATTATCATTCTCGAAAATATTCTACAAAAGAGGAATAAAAATGCGCTTGTCACACTTTAGTCTTTGTCTACTTACGGCAGCTATTTGTACCCAACTGTATGCTGAAGACACAGCAACAAATGACTCTACAACACAAAATACTGAAGCTAAACTTCCAACTATCGTGATGACAGCAACACGTACACCGAAAAGCATTTCCGAAATTGCAGGAACTGTCCAAACCATTTCTGCTGATCAAATTGCGCAACAGGCTGGTCCAGGTCGTAAAGTTGCAGATATTTTGGCGCAACTGGTTCCATCTTTAGCACCAAGCAGTGGAACGAGTAGTAATTATGGTCAAACTATGCGTGGACGTAATGTACTTGTAATGATTGATGGGGTATCACAAACCGGTTCACGTGATGTAGCGCGTCAGTTAAATAGTATTAGCCCAAATATGATTGATCATATTGAGGTGGTTTCAGGTGCGACCAGTATCTATGGTTCAGGTGCGACTGGCGGAATTATTAATATTATTACCAAACGTGCTGACAAGTCTGAGCTTGTAAGCTTTCAAACGAAATTAGGTGTGACATCGGCCGATAATTTCCGCGGTGACAGCCTAGCTTATCAAGTGGGACAAACAGCTTCATTTGCAAATGACAAAGTCGACGGTTTTCTTGGCTTAGAGGCTTTGTTGCACAAAGATTTAAAATTAAAGCTACTCTGAGCTAGTCAAATTTAAGACACAACTCGGGTATGAGGTCGGCCTAATTCCGTAAATTTATTTAATACTGCCACACGTGCATGAATCTCATTGACTTGGCTTTGAAAGTTTCTCGCACTGAGTTTATCCCCCAATAATTTGATGCAATGCATCTTGGTTTCAACCAAACTGCGCCGATGGTAACCTGACCATTTTTTCCATATTATTCTTCCTAAATGCTTAACTGTTCGAAGTAATTCATTTCGCTCTCGCGAATGAACTTTTGTATCTTTCCAAGGTCTCGCATTTTTCCTAGATGGAATCACTGCATGCGCTTGCCGATCTGCAATGACCTGACGGCATTGTTTTGTGTCATAAGCCCCATCTGTATAGACTGAATCAATCTGTTCATCCAATGGGATTTGATTTAGTAAATCACCAAGGACTTGCGAATCACTCACATTGTTGGTCGTGAGTTGAACTGATCGTATTTGTAGGGTTTCAGCATCTATACCAATATGAAGTTTTCGCCATTGGCGACGATATTCAGGCTGATGTTTCTTGCGTTTCCATTCACCTTCACCTAAAAACTTTAAACCAGTAGAGTCGACAAGTAGATGTAGTCCATCACTACTTTTTTGATAGCCAATTACAAGATCAATATGCTTTTGTCTTCTGCAAATGGTGGAATAATCTGGCGCTGTCCAATCTAAACCACAAAGCTTAATGAGGCTTTTCACAAAGCCAGTGACCATACGTAAAGAGAGTCGAAATAAGGATTTAATCATTAAACAGCATTGGATGGCTGTATCTGAATAAGTTTGATTTCGACCATGTTTACCTTTGGGTTGAGCGTACCATTGAGTCTTGGGATCAAACCAAATCGAAATGTTTCCTCGATTAATTAAGGCTTGAGAGATGGATCCGTAAATTTGAACAACTCCTATAAGTGATATTCTGCTCCTCAAATGATGTTATAAACATCAATATATGGAGTATTTTATGGCACGTAGACCAAGAAGAAATCATTCAAATGATTTTAAAGCTAAGGTAGCACTTGCTGCGATTAAAGCAGAAAAAACACTTGCTGAATTGAGTGCTGAATTTGATGTTCATCAAAACCAAATTATTGACTGGAAAAATCAATTGATCTCAGCTTCCTCGCAAGCTTTCGATCAATCAAAAGCTCCATCAGAACCCCCCATTGATCTTAAAAAGTTACATGCAAAAATCGGTGAGCAGGCATTAGAAATTGATTTTTTAGAAGGTGTGTTGAAGAAACTGGGCCGCTTCAACCACAAAAGTTAATCGACGACTCACTTCAGATTTCAGTATCTAAGCAAGCTAAGCTGCTGAAAGTCTCCCGTGGTTGTTATTATTATCGCCCAAAACCTGTTAGCTCATCAGATCTGAAGCTGATGCGATGTATTGATGAATTACATATGCAATATCCTTTTGCAGGCAGTCGTATGATGCGTGATTTGTTGAATCGTCAAGGGCATCATATAGGACGACGTCATACACGTACTTTAATGAAGAAAATGGGTATTCAGGCGTTATATTGCAAACCAAATTTAAGCCAGGCTAATCAAGCTCACCGTAAATATCCATATCTGCTCAAAGGGTTGGCTATTCAGCGCAGTAATCAAGTGTGGTCTACGGATATAACGTATATCCCTATGGCAAAAGGCTTTGTTTATTTATGTGCTGTGATTGATTGGCATAGCCGCAAGGTACTTGCGCATAGGGTATCGATTAGTATGGAGGTGGATTTTTGTATTTCGGTTTTAAATGAAGCGATTGAAAAATATGGATCACCTGAAATATTTAATACAGACCAAGGCAGTCAGTTCACCAGTGATGCATTTATTGATGTATTGAAATCAAATGGCATTCAAATCAGTATGGATGGTAAAGGTCGATGGGTAGATAATGTGATGGTTGAACGATTATGGCGGAGCGTTAAATATGAAGAGGTGTATCTCAAAGCTTATAGCAGTGTCACAGATGCGAAAAAGCAATTAAGTGCATATTTTGAGTTTTATAATTTGAAACGACCTCATTCGAGTCTAGACAAAATGACACCAAATGAGTTTTACTATGATCAGCTACCCCAACAAAACAAGGTGGCTTAACTAGAGCGGAATATCACTTATAAATACGCTTTTAGTTGTTCAAACAAGTGGGACCACCTCTCTTGATTGTATTTGGACCAGTTGATTGTACGGTAGATATTAGGTGCAGGCTTCTTCATTCGGAAATTATATTGCTGAATTAGACCTTACGAACAGCTTTGTGCAACAAAGCCGTTGCAATGGTATATCTGACTGCAGGTGATCCCACAATAACAGACTGGAAAGGCCAGATTCATGTTGCAGGTGGGATTTTAATATTTATTTTATTTTTCTTGAGATTGAGTTTTGTTTTTCTGTATAGAAAAAGTATTCCTAAAACTGAAATAATTAATTCTTACCAGATAATGTTATTTAAAACGGTCAGATTTTTCCTTTACTTAAGCTTATGTATTGTTCCAATTGCGGGGTGGATGACATTATCGAGTTTTACTGATAATTTCCACGTTTTATCTTTAAATTTACCGCTTTTGAGTACTGTTTGGGGGAGTGACTATATTGCAGATGCGCATCAATTTTTAGGGAATCTCTTTATTGCGCTCGTGGGTTTGCATGCCTGTGCGGCATTGGTTCACCACTTCATTTTCAAAGATAACGTCTTAAAAAGTATGCTTTTTAAAAAAATGATGTGATTTAGAGGCTATCTGATGGCTGCCTTTTAGATTCGTCTGGCTTTTTTATTATGAGTATTTCATAGTCACATAACACATGATAAAAGATGAGCCGAAAGTGTAGATGCAGTATACTGTGCCAGTCGAAAAAGTGATGAATTCATATGTATATTGGTCCGTATCAACTGTCAAATAATTTGATTGTTGCTCCGATGGCAGGCGTAACTGACCGTCCATTTAGGTCTCTGTGCAAATACTTTGGTGCAGGGCATGCTGTCAGTGAAATGATGACATCAGACCAAACGTTACGGATGAGTAAAAAAAGCTTATATCGTGCTAATTTTGATGGTGAATTGGCGCCTATTTCAGCACAAATTGCAGGATCAGATCCCAAAGAGTTAGCGGAAGCTGCACGATATCAGGTCTCAAATGGTGCTCAAATTGTGGACATTAATATGGGGTGTCCTGCCAAGAAAGTCTGTAATAAGCTGGCGGGTTCTGCACTTTTAAAAGATGAAGACTTGGTGGCTCGAATTTTGGATGAAGTTGTGGCTGCAGTTGATGTACCTGTCACACTTAAAACTCGTTTGGGTTTTTTGAATGGTCATGAAAATATTTTGCGTGTAGCGAAACGTGCGGAAGAGGCGGGTATTGCTGCGTTAGCATTGCATGGGCGGACCCGTGAAGACATGTATTTGAACACGGCTCGTTATGATTTGATTAAAGAAGTCAAACAGCTCATTCATATACCAGTGGTTGCCAATGGGGATATTGATAGTCCAGAAAAAGCCAAATATGTACTCGATTATACCGGTGCAGATGCAATTATGATTGGTCGCGCTGCGCAAGGGCGTCCATGGATTTTTCGTGAAATCGCACATTATTTGGAGACAGGTGAACATTTGGCTGCACCAAGTATTCAAGAAGTAAAAGAAGTTCTACTTGGACATCTTGCCGAACTGTACACATTTTACGGGGAATATTCTGGCTGCCGAATTGCACGTAAACATATTGCTTGGTACACCAAAGGTTTACGTTCAAGTAATGAGTTTCGCCAGAACATGTACAAAGTGGAAAGTACAACTGAACAATTTAAAGTGGTCGCGGACTACTTTGACCAATTACTTATTCATGGTGAAACCATGAATGACGTACAAGTTGAACAGGTCAATTTATTGGAAACCAAATAAACAAAGCTCCACGTATGGAGCTTTGAGTGAATAACGCGATTTAATAGCTGACTTGTTGCATTTCAACCAACAGTTGGTTAATTAAGTCCGGTGCTTCCATGGCACGAATTTGCGACACATTTGTACCTGCCCAAAATGCGCCAAAACCTTGATCGCCTTGTTTGGTCGCTGCGGCATGTAATTGTTTTCCAAGATCATAACAGTATGGATATGCAGCAACCGTAGGGCGATTCGGTAAATCAATTTGAGTATGCCAGTGACCCAGTAAACCGCGCGCAGGGCGACCTGAAATACTGGCACTTATTTGTGTGATGTGCTCATGGAAAAGTGCATGACGGTAGGCATCATTGGCATTCGATGTTTTGCATTGTACGAAAGCTGTCCCCAACTGTACCGCACTCGCACCTAGGCTTAACATCTGCTGAGCCTGTGTACCATTCATAATGCCACCCGCAGCAATAATCGGGCACCGACAGTGCTGAGTCAGTAATTGTACGAGGTCGACCGTACGTATTGCACTATCAAAATGTTCATTAAAAATCCCGCGGTGTCCACCTGCTTCTATGCCTTGAGCAATAATAAAATCAATTCCTGCTGCTTCAATGGCCTGTGCTTCCGCTAGGTTGGTTGCAGAAACCATGGTTAAAATGCCAGCGTCTTTTAGCACCTGTATTTGGTGCGGATGCGGAATACCGAAGTGGAAACTCACGGCTTTAGGGCGAGTCTCAAGTACAACATTTAAAAAGTCATCATTGTCCAAAAAGCTAGGATAAATACAGTGCAGTTGAGTAGGTGGTTCTGCATCGTATTGTTCAAAATGAGGTCTTACAAAATCAATCCATGTTTGTGCGATAGTTGGATCAAGTTCGACACTTTGATGACAGAAAAAATTAACTTGAAAAGGTTGTTCAGTTAGTGCTTGGGTTTTTAAAATTTGAGTACGTGCGGCCTCTGCTGTGTTTGCGCCTAATCCAAGTGAGCCTAGCCCGCCTTGATTTGAAACCTCCGCTGCAAGCTCTGGTGTAGAAACACCGGCCATCGGTGCAAGGAAGATAGGATGTTTAATTTCAAGACGTTCTAATAATAAAGACATGTACTTGCTCCTTTTACATATAGACACTTTGCCCAAGCACTGCAAAATTGGCAAATAATATTCAGTATTTTCTCGAAAAATATCTAGGGTCTGTTGACATTTACTGTTCATAATTAACCCTATAAAGGTAGCCATAAAAATATACAGGCTAAAGCAACAGAACTTTGATAATTTCTTTTGAGCTTGTCATATCGAGTAGCTATTCCTCTAAATTGCTTTAATCTACAAAACATATTTTCAACTAAATGCCTGATTTTATATAAATACCAGTCCATATGGTCATTGTTCGATTGGCTATTTGTTTTCTTTGGTATATTCGCTTTAGTGCCTGTTTTCCTGATCTGTTCACGCAGTGGTTCTGAATCATAGCCTTTATCTGCACATACCACTTTTGTCTCTTTTAAATCTAATGTTGATATTAAATCAGGTGCAACTTTAACATCATGTGTGGTTCCATCGGTAATCATGAAATCAATAGGATTGCCATGTGCATCAACAATCAAATGTATTTTTGAGGAGTTTCCTCCTACACTTTTAGAAATAGATTGATTCGCTATGCCGGCAGAATGTTGATGAGCACGTACATGAGAGCCATCAATAAAAATCCACTCCATATCGGGGCATGAGGCTAATAATTTGAATAATCTAAGTAACTTACCGCTGCTTGACCAACGATTAAAACGTTTGAAAATAGAGTTTGAATGACCAAAACAACAAGGAATATCTCGCCACGGACAGCCTGTTCTAATTCTATAGAGAATAGCTTCAATAAAATTGCGTAAATTTGAGTTGTGGTGAATGGATAAATTACGCAGAATAACTTTCAACTTTTGCCAGTGTTGATCTGTCAGCATGGTACGAGGCATAGCGAATAGTAAAATTGGGTTTGGCGATTTGATTTTACTACTTCGCTATTTTTTTAAGCTAAAAGTGTCAACACACCCTAAAGCAATCACGTTTATTTTTCGGTTTTTAGCGACGGGCTATGTCGTTGGGTATGTGTATTGGTAATGCTTTTAGTCTGAATTTTTTTATACTTTTATTTTAGATTTTACCGAGGATCGTCATGACCGATCGTATCCGTGAAAAGCTACAGATTTTAGCTGATGCAGCTAAATATGACGTGTCCTGTTCGTCCAGTGGTAGCAATCGTAAAAACAAAAACCAAGGTTTGGGGAATACAGGAAACGGTATCTGCCATAGTTATACAGAAGATGGTCGTTGTGTTTCATTACTTAAAATTCTATTTTCAAATGTCTGTATTTTTGATTGTTCGTACTGTGTTTCTAGACGCTCTAATGATGTCAAACGAGCCGCGTTTACCGTACAAGAAGTGGTGGATTTAACCATCAACTTTTACCGCCGCAATTATATTGAAGGTTTATTTCTCAGTTCAGGTATTTTTAAATCAGCTGATTTCACTATGGAGCGAATGCTACAAGTAGTGAAAAAGTTACGCCTTGAAGAGAACTTTAATGGTTATATTCACCTAAAAACGATACCAGGTGCTTCCCAAGAGATTATTACCGAGGCGGGCTTATATGTAGACCGCATGAGTATTAACTTGGAAATGCCGACAGAAGTTGGTTTAAAACAGTTTGCACCTGAAAAATCACATGCAGAAGTACAAAAGGACTTGGGCATTGTACGCGATCGCTTAATTAAGTTGACGGATGAGCGGCGTGTGATTCAGCATGTGCCGAAGTTTGTACCAGCGGGACAAACCACTCAGATGGTGGTGGGCGCACATCAAGAAACAGACAAAGATATTATTTTAATGGCAGATCATCATTACAAAGTGTATCAGCTCAAACGGGTGTATTTTTCAGGTTATATCCCAATCAATGAACAGGAAAAAATGCTTCCTGTTGTGGGTTCTGCACCGCCATTATTAAGAGAAAATCGGCTGTACCAATCGGATTGGCTCATGCGTTTCTATGGTTTTGATGCGCAGGAAATTGTGAATGATCAGCATCCGAATTTAGATTTGGACATCGACCCGAAGCTAAGTTGGGCACTACGTAACCCTGAGCATTTTCCTGTTGATATTCAACATGCAGACTATCGTATGATTTTACGTGTTCCGGGGATAGGTGTTCAATCGGCTAAAAAAATTGTGCAAGCTCGTCGTTTTGGGCAGATTTATATCGATCAACTAAAGCGTATGGGCATTGCTTACAATCGGGCACAGCATTTTATTCGCTGTGCAGATACGCCAAAGTTTAAAAAAGAACAACAAGCGAACCAGATTCGGCAGCACATTTTGCAATCGGGGCAATCTAAATATCAAAAACAGCTTTCACCTCAACTGGGCTTTGGTTTTTAGTATGTCGATATATTGCTTTGATCAAAGCATGACTGGGTTGCTGAGTTGTGTGTATAGGAGCTTTCAGTTTAAAGATTTTGACGTCAAGCTTGCATCTAACAATTCCCAAGCCAGCTTGTTTGATGAGTGTATTGAGGTTGCTTCAAATGATGAACACGCAGAGCGAGTTTGGCGGGGATTAAAACAAAAAATCACAGCTGAGAGTCTGCGATCTTTTTATTATTGCTTTCTGTCTGAGCAGGAACAGGCACATCAACATCTTTTTAATTTCTGTATCTATGTGTTTAAAAATACACATGCGGTAGATCATAACTATGCGCATACGGATGTATTGGCTGTTTCGCAGTGGGCCAAACAAGTGGGCAGGGAAAAGCATCGTATGGAAGCTTTTGTCCGCTTTAAAAAATGTCAGGATGGATTGTTTCTAAGTTTGGTACAGCCAGATTTTAATGTTTTACCACTGATAGAACGGCATTTTAGAAACCGATATCAAGACCAAAGATGGTTGATTTATGATGAAAGAAGAAATTTTGGAATTTATTATGATTTGACAGCTGTGCATCAGGTGAAGATGGATGTGGATCAAATTGATCATGCACACAAAGTCGGACACAGCCAGTCCTTTAGTGTTGAATTAGATGATGATGAGCTGCTGTATGACCAGTTATGGAAAGATTATTTTAAAAGTATCAACATCGAGGCAAGAAAAAATATCAAAATACATGTGCAATATGTTCCTAAACGCTACTGGCGTTATATGAATGAAAAAACAATCTAGCGAGATGTAAGCAGGGAGGAGTTGGTTCATCATTTCTATGACGTTTTGGGCTGCTATGATGAAGAAGAACAGACGTTAAACAATTCATACTAATTCGAGGCTAAGCTTTCTCACCTGTAGACTTGAAGCGCAACCGTCAGTAATGGTGCATCTGAGTAGTGGCTCAGAGAAAAATGTGCAAGCTTAAAGTTGATGATGAATGATGCTTCAAATAGTAAAAAGCCCATTCAATCCATGGGCTTTTTACATTTTTAATAGGTAGATTGTTAACGCTTATCGTGTTGTTGACGTTAAACATGCACATTAAATAGTGAACCAATCCAACTGGCAAACAGCATCGCAAAAATCCCCCATAGCGTCACACGAAATGCGCCTGTCCACATAGATGTCCCAGAAAAATAGCTTGATAAAGCCCCTAAACCGAGTAAAGACAGTACGCCTGTAAGGGCAACTGACTGAGTCAGATAGCCTTGAGGGCTTAAGAGAATGGCCAGCATGGGAAACAGAGCGCCCAGTGAAAAGGCGAGGGCAGAAGAGCCCGCGGCTTCAAGTGGTTTAGCACTGGTATTTTCATGGATGCCTATTTCATCACGTGCATGTGCAGACAGTGCATCATGTGCGCTGAGTTGCACCGCGACTTCATGTGCTAGCTCGGGTTCTAGTCCGCGTTGTATATAAATTTGAGTCAGTTCTTTAAGTTCTAAATGCGGGTTTTTATCTAATTCTCGGGCTTCATGTTTTAAGTCAGCTTCTTCAATATCTGATTGAGACTTCACCGAAATATACTCACCCGCAGCCATAGAGCTCGCACCTGAAATGAGCCCTGCAATACACGTGATGAGTAAGGTATGGCTGGTTGCGCCACTGGCCGCCATCCCCATAATCAAACTGGTCACTGAAATGATGCCGTCATTGGCACCCAATACCGCTGCACGTAGCCAACCAGTACGATGAATTAAATGAGGTTCAATATGGTGAGAATAGGACATGACGATAGATCATCCTCAAAGTTTTAAAGTTATGATTTATTTAATAATGCAAGTTTCATCTACTATAGCATAGCCCATAAAAAAGCCTCCGAGTGGGAGGCTTTTTTAAGCTTAGAAATATTATTGCGCTTTTTCTTTTACATCAGCAGCGCCTTGTTCTACTGCACCAGCAACATGAGCTGTTGCTTCTTTAGAGGCATTTTTAACATCTTCAGCAGCAGCTTCTGTTTTCGTAGCAGCTTCGTCAGCGGCAGCACCAATTTTTGCAGATGCTTCATCTGCAGCTTTTTGAGTGTCAGATACGGCTTCACTTGCAGCTTTGTTAATGTCATGACCTGCTTGTTCAGCAGCATTTTCAAGGTGTTCACCTGTCGTTGCACCTGTTTCAGGTGCTTTTTCTTTTGAACAACCCACTAAAACAACAGCAGCAGCAAGACCTAAAGCAATAAGTAATTTATTCATTTTCATATCCTTTTCGTTTTATACCCAAAAGTAGGGGTTGGGCAAAATATAATCTAATTTGAATGTAAAGCAGACTACATTATTGTTAAAAAAATGTAATTTTTTATAAAAAACAGCGTGATAAAAAGGCTTATAAGCTGAGTTGCCTATAAGCCTTTAGCAGAGAAGCGTCTGAGAGGATTACACGCCAGAACGAATAATATAATCAAAAGCAGACAGTGATGCTTTCGCGCCTTCACCTGTGGCAATGATGATTTGCTTGTAAGGTACTGTCGTACAGTCACCTGCGGCAAATACACCTTTGACATTGGTTTCATTGCGATCGTTAATCACAATCTCACCACGGTTTGAAAGCTCAACCGCTGTTTCTTTGAGAAAATCAGTGTTTGGCAATAAACCAATTTGTACAAAGATTCCTGCAAGCTCTACCGTATGTTCTACATCGGTCGCACGGTCTTTATATTTCAATGCTGTCACTTGTGAACCATCACCCACAACTTCAGTCGATAGTGCATTCAGGATCACTGTGGTATTAGGCAAGCTATGCAATTTATCTTGCAACACTTGGTCAGCACGTAGTTTGGTATCAAACTCAACTAAAGTCACATGTTCAACAATCCCAGCAAGATCAATCGCAGCTTCGACACCTGAGTTCCCTCCACCAATTACTGCTACACGTTTGCCTTTAAACAGTGGACCATCACAGTGTGGGCAGTAGGCAACACCACGAGTACGATATTCTGCTTCACCCGGCACATTCATCTCTCTCCAACGTGCGCCTGTTGAAAGAATCACCGTTTTAGATTCAAGTTTTGCACCATTTTCTAAAGTGACTTCAACCAAGCCATTCGCTGTCTCATCCGCACCTTTGATGTTAGAGACACGTTGTAAGTTCATGATGTCCAGACCGTACTCACGTACATGTGCTTCCATTTCAGCAGCAAACTTCGGCCCTTGAGTCTTTTGAATCGAGGTATAGTTTTCAATGTCCATGGTATCCATGACTTGACCACCCATACGTTCAGCCACGATCCCTGTTTTAATACCTTTACGTGCTGCATAAATGGCTGAGGTATTTCCCGCAGGACCACCACCAATCACTAAAACATCAAAAGCATCTTTGGCATTGAGTTTTTCAGCTTCTTTAGCTGCTGAATTGGTATCCAGTTTGGCAACAATCTCTTCCAAAGTCATACGGCCTTGACCAATATGGTTGTTGTCTTGGAACACCATCGGTACAGCCATGATTTTGCGTTCTTCAACTTCGTCTTGGAAGAATGCCCCATCAATCATGGTGGCTGTCGTGCCTGGATTGTAAATGGCAATCAGGTTCAAGGCTTGCACCACGTCTGGACAGTTATGACAGCTTAAAGAGACAAATACATCAAAGTTAGACTGGATGCCCAAACCTTTGATTGAAGCCAAAACTTCATCCGATACTTTGGGTGCATAACCAGAGGTTTGTAACAATGCCAAAATCAAAGAGGTAAACTCATGCCCCATCGGTAAACCCGCAAAGAACACACGCGGCTCTTCACCGGCTTTTGCCACACCAAAGCTGGGCGCACGTGAGTTTTGACCATCAAAACGTGCAGTCACCAGTGGAGACAGTGCTGCAACCTCTTCAACCAATTCTTTAATTTTGTCTGATTTCTCAGAACCATTCAAAGTCGCAACCAATTCAATCGGACCTTCAAGGCGTTCAAGAAGTGTTTTTAATTGAGTTGAAGTATTTTGATCTAACATTGTTAAGCTCTCCAAAGCAGTCTATAAATTTATTTGATAGAAGAATCATAGAGTAAATCTAAAAATAGATAAAACAGTTTGTTTTTATTTTAATAATCGGTTTTATAGATTTAAAATGTTTTCTTCAATCATTTCATAAAGCTATATGGGGGATTTAAATGATTTTTCAAGTGATTTGCAGTTTAAGCCGTATAAATTAGGTATGATCAAGACAATTAAAAAATAGGGAAGCAAGCGATGCAATTACAGCGCGGTATCTATCAGCATTATAAAGGGCAACTGTATCAAGTTTTACATGTAGCGACGCATAGTGAAACTGAAGAAAAACTGGTGGTTTATCAGTGTTTATATGGTGATTACTCGATTTGGGTACGTCCACTTGTCATGTTTACTGAAACGGTAATGCTAGAAGATGACCGTGAAGTTGAGCGCTTTAAACTGATTCAAGAAGTATAAACAACGCTAAGTAAAGTAGAGGGGGATTGGATGATGCATGCAGAATTTTTGAGTAAAGTATCGGCTTTATATCAACGCTTTCAAGAACATGACAGTACGCAAGCAGATCGTATTGCGCGCTTTCGCAATATTGAGCCTGAGTCTGCACAATTTTTGGCGCAACTGGTGCATATTCAACAGCCTGAGCAGATATTAGAAATAGGTACATCAACAGGTTACTCAACCTTATGGTTGGCTTATGCTGCGCAACAAGTGAATGCTCGATTAACCACTTTAGAAATTGATGCTGAGAGAAGTCAACAAGCCGCTAGCCATCTTGCGGATTTCAATTTATCCAATGGTGTTGAGTTTTGGGTGGGTGACGCAGCTGAATATTTGAAGCAGTCGCAAGCCATCTTTGATTTTATATTGCTAGATGCTGAGCGTGATGCTTATGTCGACTATTGGCCAGATTTGAAACGGCTGATGTGTGTTTCACGCGGAGTTTTGGTGGTTGATAATGTTCTATCGCATGCAGATCAAGTCATGGACTTCATCGCGCTTATTCAGCAGGACGAGCAGTTTAGCCTGTCTACATTAGCGATTGGTGCGGGCTTGTTGGTGGTGACGTGGAATCATGAAAAACAATCAGGATAAATCCTGATTGTTTGAGATTCAAAAATTAATGAATACTTAAGCGCGTAAAGTGCAAATCATATTCTAAATATTTATGAACAAAGGCTGTTTTATTATTACATCGAACTAAGTTGTTATAAATAAATTCAGGCACAGGGTGGTACAGCTCGCCTGAACCATCGGCATAGAAAATTTTTAAATAGCGTGTGGAAGCGTTGTATTTCCAAGATGTTACCGCAATTGTCCCCATAAGCGACTCCCCATCATTTACATGGAATCACAGCAATGTGGCTGCTTAATTTAAACTTATGCCAAACTTAAAAAGTGAAGTATTACAGTTTTGTAAATAAAAAAACCGTACATAAAGTACGGTTTTTTAAGTGATCAATTAACGCATTTTCGCAAGGAAACGGCCTACTCGGGTAATGGCTTCACGTAGTTCATTTTCAGCAGGGAGGAATACCACACGGAAATGATCTGGTGTAGGCCAGTTAAAGCCTGTGCCTTGAACCAGAAGTACTTTTTCCGCACGAAGTAGATCAAGCATCAGTTTTTCATCATCTTGAACTGGATAGATTTCTGGGTCCAATTTCGGGAAGCAATACATCGCGCCTTCAGGTTTAACACAAGATACGCCAGGAATGTCATTCAACATTTGCCAAGCAATATTACGCTGTTCGTACAAACGACCGCCTGGGCGAATTAAATCATTGATTGATTGGTAACCGCCTAAAGCTGTTTGGATCGCATACTGTGCTTGGTGGTTGGCACACAAACGCATAGAAGCGAGCATGTCTAAACCTTCAATATAATCGACCGCACGAGACTTATCACCTGTGATTGCCATCCAGCCTGAGCGGTAACCCGCAATACGGTATGCTTTAGATAAACCATTGAATGAAATACAGAGTTGGTCACCCGCTAACGCTGCTACAGAAACATGCTCAATACCGTCGTAAACGATTTTGTCGTAAATTTCATCTGCAAACAAAATCAAATCATGCTTTTTAGCCAATGCGACGATTTGCTCAAGTACATGGCGTGGATAAACTGCACCTGTTGGGTTGTTTGGATTGATAATCACGATACCACGGGTGCGTGGTGTGATTTTACTCTCCATATCCGCAATATCGGGATACCAGAAGTTTTCTTCATCACATTTATAGTGAATCGCTGTACCGCCTGATAAATTCACCGCAGCCGTCCAAAGCGGATAGTCAGGCATCGGCACGAGCATCTCGTCACCATCATCTAACAAGCCTTGCATCGCCATCACGATCAATTCAGAGACACCATTTCCGATATACACGTCATTAACATGCATATCTAAAATGCCTTTTTGTTGATAGTACTGACAGATGGCTTTACGCGCAGGGAAAATCCCTTTTGAGTCGGTATAACCTACTGCATTTGGTAGGTTTAAAGCCACATCATTAATAATTTCTTGAGGTGCTTCAAAGCCAAACGGTGCAGGGTTGCCAATATTGAGTTTGATAATTTTATGACCAGCTTCTTCCATTTCATTGGCCGCTCGTAACACTGGCCCACGAATGTCGTAGCAAACATGCTCGAGCTTAGACGATTTTTTTATTTCGCGTGGGGTTTGGAGAGTGTTCGGCATTTTGATGTTCTCGGAAAGAGTGGAGGTCACTTTTGCATAACGATATAAATAACTTTTAAATGTTTCTGTTGTTACTAGGTCTAGATCATGTTCATCTCTAAGTAAAGCAACAATTTTTTCATGCGTAAATCCTACCTGTTGATATTGTTTAATCACAGGCAGTAGATGTTTAAAAATAACGCTCTTTTTTTGCGACATTTTTTAATCCTAAGCAAGAATGTCAATAAGACTAACATTAAAATTGCTTCCAAAAAAGCATTTAAGAAATAAAATTGCTCACCATGTTTTTAAATTTGCTTACTTTTTGCTTTTATTGGGATTATAGGTCTTTTGTAAATTGTGAATTAAACACTAGAAATTTTAAGATGAATCACGTAAATATGGGATTATCCTATTTTAAATAGCAAGATAGAAAGGGACCTAATCATGGGAAAGCTCAGTAAAACAGACCGAGAATGGCAAAGAGAGTTATCACCAGAGGAATTTCGCATTACGCGACAAAAGGGGACGGAGCCAGCTTTTACAGGTAAATATTGGAATACTAAACAAGCAGGGACTTACGTATGTCGCTGCTGTGGGACACCTTTATTTATTTCTGAAAATAAATATGACAGCGGTTGCGGATGGCCAAGTTTTTATAAGCCCGTAAATACAGCTGTTATAGAAGAGCATCAAGATACTTCACATGGCATGGTGCGTACTGAAATTGTATGCCATCACTGTGATGCTCATTTAGGCCATGTTTTTACAGATGGACCTGAGCCTACAGGTTTACGTTACTGTGTAAACTCGGCTTCATTAGAACTAGAAACACAAGAAAAAAGTGATGAGGATACTTATCCATGACCAACATTTATCAGTTTGAAGCGGAATTGTTAGATGGGAAAAATAAATCTTTTGCTGACTATGAAGGCAAAGTCCTGCTCATAGTTAATACAGCCAGTAAATGTGGCTTTACTCCACAATTTGCAGGTTTAGAAAAAATATATGAACAATACAAGGCACAAGGTTTTGAAGTTTTGGGCTTTCCTTGTAACCAATTTGGGGGGCAAGATCCGGGAAGTAATGAGCAAATAGGCGCATACTGTCAAAAGAACTATGGAGTTAGTTTCCCTATGTTTTCCAAAGTCGATGTGAAAGGCCCTGAGGCTCACGCCATCTTTCGTTATTTAACTAATAATAGTAAAGGTATTTTAGGTAGTGGGATTAAGTGGAATTTTACCAAGTTCTTAATTGGAAAAGATGGCAAAGTAATTAATCGATATGCGCCAACCACTAAACCTGAAGCAATTCAAGATGATATTGAAAAAGCACTGCAAACGTAAAATTTTTTGGACTGGTTGTGAATAGTCAGTTTCAGCCTGATCGTGTAGAGTTTTGGAGTGATTCATGCATGCCTTATGTGGAAACACGTAGGGCATGTGAAAGTCGTGCCTGTTATAAAGCTCATAGTCATCCGACATTTTCAATTGGAACGGTGGATCAAGGCAACAGTATTTTCACTAGCCACTTCGGTGGAACGTAACAAATAGACGCGGGTATCTTGGTATTGGTTCTTACACATGTCGAACATGCGTGTAATCCTGTTCCAGATCAGGCTTGGAGCTACCAAATGATGCATTTAGATGCACGTTGGTTGAACCAGTTAATACAAGAAACTGCACATAAAGATACTTATCAAGACATACCGCAGTTCAAACCCGTGCTGTATAAACAGCCTAAGATGTATCATGACTTCAGTTGTCTTAACAGTCAATTATTTGATACTGCACTGTCTTATTGGGAAAAAGAACAAAGCTTAATCACAACACTTACTGAGCTTTTATTTCCATATATTCATCTAGAATTGCTTGCTCCTCAACACTATGCACGGCAAGAGTTTAAGCAGCTTTTATCAATGATTCAGGATGTTGACGTGTTTTTATCATTAGAGCAAATGTCGCAAGAAGTCCAATTGAGTCGATATGCCATTATTCGGTTATTTAAATCATCTTTAGGCATGACGCCGCACGCTTATCAATTGAATCATAAAATTAATGATGCACGTACATTTTTAAAACAAGCCATGGATATAGCGCAACTGAGTTATACGCTGGGCTTTAGTGACCAAAGTCATTTTCATCGTGTTTTTAAAAATTTAACGGGCACTACGCCTAAGCTCTATCAAAAGCAACATCGCGCAATTTTATCCAAGAGTTGATCTTAATCCGTCGTTAGGCTTGTCTCACTTTTAAAGAGAGATAAGTGATGGAGCTTTTTATTGTTATTGCTGTGACGCATTTTATGGCTTTGCTTTCTCCTGGCCCCGATTTTTTCCTAATTCTGATGACGGCATTAAACAGTGGGCAAAGAAGGGCACGATATACAGTTTTCGGTATTGTGGCTGGGAATGCTTTTATTCTAGTGCTGATTTTTGCTTTACTGGGTTGGCTTGGCCATATTCATGCTATGTTCTGATTTTGCTACGCGGATTAGGTATTGCGTATTTGTTGTATTTGTTGTATTTGTCTATGCAGTGTTTTCGCGATAAGTATCATGAAAATGTTGATGTTCAAGCGCGTGATCCTGCACCTCCTCAAACGAGAATTCTATGTTTTACTCAAGGTTTACAGTCAAGTTTGCTGAATCCTAAAAATATGATGTTCTATAGTAGTTTGATATTGCTGGTTTATTCAAAATTTGATTTTTATACTTTGCTTTTAATGAGTCTCTGGATGGTGGCACTGGTTCTGATGTGGAATCTGCTGTTGCTTAAGTTATTGAGTTGGAAGCGTTGGAATCATTTTTTAACCCAGCGACTCAATTGGCTTTATAAGATGTCAGGGTGCTGCTTTGCCTCTTTTGCAATCGTTTTGCTATTAGATGGACTTGTAATATGAGCATCTTAAAGTAAAAGTCAATCAGTTGTCTGACCTCATAAGTTATAACAATGGAATAATTAATTCTCATTTGAATTTACAATTTAAATGAGAATTAAATCATTTTGACTAAGATCAATTCTCATTTACTATCAGGCTCGAATTTTAGATTGATGAAAAAGGGTAGGAAATGGTTAAGCTGAAACCATTGGTGTTAATGATGGCATGTGTATCTGGGTACAGTATTTCATATGCTGCCGAAGCTCCAGTAGTCGTTGAATTTGACTCATCATCTCAGGCGAGTAATGTTACAGCTTTGGAAACAATCCGTATAGTTGCAAGTGCCGATGCTTCTGCAAATGGTTTAATGGAGGCTTTCGCTGGTGGACAGGTCGCGACTGGCGGGCGAGTTGGGATTTTTGGGAATCAAAAAACTCTTGATACGCCATTTAACTTAACTAGCTATACCAACCAATATATTCAAGAGCGTCAAGCAAAGAGTGTTGGGGATGTACTAAAGGCAGATCCGAGTGTACGTGTTGGACGAGGATATGGTAATTTTCAAGAAAACTAGGTGTTTAGTCCCGGCATTTGATGGATCGGATCAATCTTAAAAAGTTCAGGTTCATCTGTCCACTGTTTGCAGATGAATTCGTAGGGAGTCAGGCCTCTGAGTGTTTTGAGTCTGCGGCCGAAGTTGTATGCAGCAATAAAATCAGCAAGGTGAATGCATAGCTGAGTGTGATCGTCGTAATGGAACCGTTTGACAGTAGCTTCTTTAATCGTTCGGTTCATCCTCTCGACCTGTCCATTGGTCCATGGATGCTTAACCTTGGTAAGACGATGTTCAATGCCACATTCAGTACAAACCCGATCAAAGATGTGCTCAGAGGCGTAGCGATCACAGGTGCGGTTCGTGAACTGGATGCCGTTATCTGTTAGCACCGTATGGATTCTATAGGGCACAGCCTTAACCAGATTGCGCATGAACTCCGCGGCTGCCATCTTACTGGCTTTAGTATGCAATTCAGTGAACGCAAACTTGGAAGTGCGATCAATGGCAACGAAGAGATAAAGCTTACCCTGTGCTGTTTGCATCTCAGCAATGTCGATATGAAAGTAACCAATGGGGTAGCTCTTGAAGCGCTTCCTGACAGGGCGATCACCTTGTACCTCAGGCAGTCGTGAAATACCATGCCGCTGCAAGCAGCGGTGTAACGACGAGCGTGTCAGATAAGGAATACTCGGCTGCAATGCATAAAGGCAATCGTCTAGCGGCAACAAAGTGCGTTTTCGAAAAGCAACAATTGCCGCCTCATCTTCAGGCGATAACACGCTTGAGCGAGGATTCTTTGGGCCGGTTGTAAGATCATCTACTGAAGTACGTTTCTTCCATTTTGCGACGGTCTTTTGATTGATGCCGTAACGCTTGGCTAGCGTTCTTAAGCTCTCTTGACTATTTTGTATTGCTCGACGCACTGCCTGTGTCGTTGTGGCGCTGCTGTGTAGAACTTGTCCCATAGTGCTTCCTTCCATTTATCTGAGAATATTGCACCATTAAAATCTGGGACTAAACACCTAGGGTCTGTTGACATTTACTGTTCATAATTAACCCTATAAAGGTAGCCATAAAAATATACAGGCTAAAGCAACAGAACTTTGATAATTTCTTTTGAGCTTGTCATATCGAGTAGCTATTCCTCTAAATTGCTTTAATCTACAAAACATATTTTCA
Source organism: Acinetobacter sp. CAU_H_29a_1 (assembly GCF_058599505.1). Lineage (NCBI taxonomy): Bacteria > Pseudomonadati > Pseudomonadota > Gammaproteobacteria > Moraxellales > Moraxellaceae > Acinetobacter > Acinetobacter sp. CAU_H_29a_1. Next base: position 2,010,739 of record NZ_CM178655.1, on the reverse strand, counting down.
ACTAAATGCCTGATTTTATATAAATACCAGTCCATATGGTCATTGTTCGATTGGCTATTTGTTTTCTTTGGTATATTCGCTTTAGTGCCTGTTTTCCTGATCTGTTCACGCAGTGGTTCTGAATCATAGCCTTTATCTGCACATACCACTTTTGTCTCTTTTAAATCTAATGTTGATATTAAATCAGGTGCAACTTTAACATCATGTGTGGTTCCATCGGTAATCATGAAATCAATAGGATTGCCATGTGCATCAACAATCAAATGTATTTTTGAGGAGTTTCCTCCTACACTTTTAGAAATAGATTGATTCGCTATGCCGGCAGAATGTTGATGAGCACGTACATGAGAGCCATCAATAAAAATCCACTCCATATCGGGGCATGAGGCTAATAATTTGAATAATCTAAGTAACTTACCGCTGCTTGACCAACGATTAAAACGTTTGAAAATAGAGTTTGAATGACCAAAACAACAAGGAATATCTCGCCACGGACAGCCTGTTCTAATTCTATAGAGAATAGCTTCAATAAAATTGCGTAAATTTGAGTTGTGGTGAATGGATAAATTACGCAGAATAACTTTCAACTTTTGCCAGTGTTGATCTGTCAGCATGGTACGAGGCATAGCGAATAGTAAAATTGGGTTTGGCGATTTGATTTTACTACTTCGCTATTTTTTTAAGCTAAAAGTGTCAACACACCCTAATAAACAACGTGGCATTATGCAAAATGGTGTATTTAGTGATTCTGGTGAATACGTTCATCGGGGGCTAGAACTGAGCAGTTATGGAAAGCTTACAGACTCCTTGACTGTTTTAGGTGGTTTAACGTGGATGCATGCGACGCAAGAGAATACTGGCTCAGCTATTTATGATGGAAATTATGAAGTAGGGGTTCCAAAGTTTCAGGCGAACCTAGGCACGAATTGGAAATTACCACTCCCGCAAGATATTTCTTTGAATGCCCAATTGACTTATACAGGTTCAACTTATGCAAGCTTGGACAATAATTTGAAAGTTAAAGATTGGACTACGCTTGATTTAGGTGCAAGTTATAGAACTCAGTTTGGTCAAACCCCAACAACATTTAACTTCCTTGTGAATAATGTATTTGATCAGGATTATTGGGGTTCTGTTGGTCTATATGACAATATTAACAATACAAGCAACACCAATAATGGCTATTTAGTTGCTGGTTTACCGCGAACATTTATGCTTAGTGCATCATTTGATTTTTAATCGAATAAAGATAAGAAAACCTCCGTTATGGGAGGTTTTCTTTTTAGATGAGCTTATTTATAAAATTGCTTTAAGGCGAGCAATGACTTGTTCACACTGTGCAAGATCTGCAACTAGCGCAAGACGCACATGGTTTTCGCCTGGGTTACCTTGCTCAGTATCGCGTGACAAATAACGTCCAGGAAGTACTTTGACATGTGCTTTTTCCATGAGCATTTTTGCAAAAGTTTCGTCATTATCTACTTTTAACCAGTAGTAAAAGCCTGCATCTGGTTTTTGTAGGGGCAGTATATGGCCTAATTCCTTTTGAAATAAATCAAATTTTGCACGATATTGCACACGGTTTTCTTCAACATGCGCTTCGTCATCCCATGCTGCAATCGAAGCCAATTGGTGCTGTACAGGCATCGCCGCACCATGATACGTACGGTATTGTAAATAAGGTTTGAGCAATGCTGCATCACCCGAGACAAAGCCAGAGCGCATACCCGGTAAGTTTGAGCGCTTAGACAGTGAGTGGAATACGACACAGTTTTTGTAGTCATCTCGGCCTATTTCAGCACAAACTTCGAGTAGGCCCACAGGTGCAGTATCAAACCAAAGCTCTGAATAGCATTCATCCGATGCAATGACAAAACCATATTGGTCTGACAGTGCGATTAATTTTTTGAATTGTTCTTTTGATAACACCGCACCAGTTGGGTTTCCCGGTGTACAGACAAATAACAAGGCTGTTTTCTCCCAGACTTCAGCAGGCACAGCATCAAAGTCACCGAGATAACCATTTTCTTCGGTGCAATTTACAAAGTACGGTTTTGCTCCAGCAAGTAAAGCGGCACCTTCATAAATTTGGTAGAACGGGTTAGGCATAACCACATAAGGCGCATCTTCACGATTTACCAATGCCTGCACAAAAGAGAAAATTGCTTCACGTGTGCCCGAAACAGGCAATATATTGTTTTCTGCACTAATCTGATTGAGTTGAAAACGACGGGTTAGCCAGTTTGCAATACTGGTGCGTAATTCGGGTATACCTTTACTGTTTGGGTAGGTCGATAAATGCTGAAAATTAGAGATAATGGCTTGTTTCACAAACTCGGGTGCAGGATGCTTAGGCTCACCAATCGAGAGTGGAATGAGGGGTAAGTCTGCGGGAGTAATATCCTGAAATAGTTTATTCAACTTTTCAAAAGGATAAGGGTGTAAAAGGGATAAACTCGAGTTCATGAAACAAAATACCAGTGTGTATTGTTAATGTTGACCACAGACCTGACTAGAGGCTTCATCTAAGGCTGATTTTAGTTGTGCAGCAAAAGTTTCAGCTTCAGTTTCGGTCATGGGTTGACCATCTTTTTTGGTGACAAAGAAAATATCTTCGGCACGCTCACCTAGGGTGGCAATTTTAGCAGAGTGAATATCTAAACCTTGCATCATAAACAACCCGCCTACTTTGGCAAGTAAGCCGGGATGGTCAAGTGTTGCAATTTCGACCATGTTTTGTTGCAGTGCTTCATTCAGCGTAATATCAACGGTGTTTTCAATGTCAAAATGACGCAGCTGACGTGGTATGCGACGTTGCATGAGCCCAGGGTATTTATCTGAATTGGCTAATGCATCTTTTAACGCTGACAGCACTTTGGCTTCACGTTCAGGGTCGGTTAGTAGCGTACCAAAACGGTCAAGCACGACATAAGTGTCTAAGCTAAATGCTTTGGTCGCGGTAATAATACGCGCATCTTGTACGTCCAAATTCATACGATCGAGAATAGCAACCGTTGTTGCAAACAGGTTGGGCTGATCTTGGGTATAAATAAAGATTTGTACCGCATCTTGAGCAAATTTACGCTGTGCACGCATCAAAACCAGCGGTTCAGGGTTGTCACCGTGTTGTAAAATAGCACGTGTGTGCCAAGCAATTTCATCGGCAGATTCTTTGAGGAAATATTCATCCCCCAGTTCTTGCCAGACTTTTTCGACATCATCTAGTGCAAACTCTTCGACCAGTTGTTCGCTGGCAGAAAACTTAGTGTCCTCGATGAGCATTTGATAATCCACAGGACGGCCTAAACCTGAGCGAATCACGTCACGTGCATGGGTATAGAGCTGACGCATGAGAGATGCGCGCCACGTATTCCAAAGTGAAGGATTGGTTGCATTGATATCCGAAACTGTCAACGTATATAGATAATCGAGATGTTCCATGTCGCCCATTTTCTCAGCAAACGCTTTAACCACATCGGGGTCAGAAATGTCTTTCTTTTGAGAAGTGACGGACATGAGTAAATGATTTTGGATGAGCCATGCGACAAGGTTGCATTCGCGTTCGGTAAAACCGTGACTACGACAGAATTCAATCGCATCGGTTGCACCTAGCTCACTATGGTCACCGCCACGGCCTTTAGCAATATCATGGAAAATGGCAGCCAAATAAACAATGTCACGACGTGCCAGACGTTGGAACACTGAACTGACGACAGGGAAGTCTTTGGCAAACTCAGGTTCTTTGAAACGGTTTAAGTTGCGCAGTAATAATAAAGTATGTGCATCCACGGTATAGATATGGAACAAGTCGTACTGCATCAACCCCATAATCTGCCCAAATGCAGGAATATAGTTACCTAAAACGCCATAACGTTTCATTGCCACCATGGTTTCGTATAAACGATGGGGTGAGCGAATGATGGCCATAAACAGGGCTTGATGCGCTGGATTATCTCTATATTTTTGGTCAATGAGTTTAGCCGCCAAAATTAACAGCCGTAGCGTACGCGCGCGAATGCCTGTAATTTCAGGTCGATTAGCCAATATATAGAAAATTTCTAAAATAGCACTTGGGTTTTCAGAGAAAATCTTATGGTGTTGAACCGCTAGTTTGCCGTCGACCAGTTTAAAATTTTCATTGATTTCTTCAATGTTACGCTCATAGTTCGGTAGGCGTGGGGTAATCACAGATTCATTGAAATAAGCCAACAGCATTTCATTCAGCGTGGTGACTTGTTGAGCGCTTCGATAATAACGTTTCATGAATTGTTCAATTGGGTAATTCGGTGATTTACCTTCTTCACGCACATAGCCAAACTTTGCGGCAATGTCACGTTGATAGTCGAACAGTAAACGGTTTTCATCACGTTTAGTGAGGCGGTGTAGGTGATGACGAATTTCCCAGAGGAAGCTTTCGGCTTCTTCTAATACCCCCAACTCAAACTCCGAAATAAAGCCTAAATGCACCAAGTCATAAATACGGTTGACGCGGAAATGCCGCTTAGCAATCCAACCAATTTGGTTAATGTCCCGAATGCCACCCGGCGCATTTTTAATATCGGGCTCTAGATTACTTTCCGTAAAGTTATGCTGTGCATAACGCTTAGCCTGTTCTTCCATTTTTGCATCATAGAAGGTTTTGTCTGTCCATGTTTGTGAAACAATGCGTCGCGGCCATTTGGCTAAGTGTTCATTGCCTGTAATTAAACGAGATTCGATGAGGGCGGTGGCAACTGTTAAGTCGGAGGTTGCTTGCTCAACACAGTTGGTAATGGTACGTACACTAATGCCGGGCTTGAAATTGCCGACATCCCAAAGTGAGGAAATAAAGACAGAAATGAGTTTCTCTTGTTCTTCGCTAAACTCATCCTCAGACAAGATCATGATGTCTACATCTGAGTAAGGTAGCATCTCTTTGCGACCGTAACCACCGACAGCAAATAAACTTAAGTCTGTCTGATCGAGTTTTGCATATTTCCATAGGAAAATAAGCGCTTCATCGGTCATATTTGAACGCGTTAAAATGACATCGCGGATGGATTGGCCATGATCAAAACTTTCTTGTAATTGATTTTCGACATCACTACGCCATTGATTAATCGCTTTGATGTCGTGATTACTGCTGACATAGTTAAGCAGTGGAGAAGTATTGATCATGAACCGTATCCGTATATTTTAACAATGCTTAATTTTGATGAACGCTCACCAGTCCAGCAGCTTCGGCCGCTAGTTCACGCGCTTGGTCGGTTGTTTCAGCCCGCGCTGTCGCAACGCCCATACGGCGACGTGTAAAGCCTTCTGGTTTTCCAAAAATGCGTAAATCAGTATTTGGGTTTGCCAAAGCAAGATTTAAGCCAGAAAAAGATAAGTTATTTGCATCCACACCTGCATAGATCACGGCACTCGCTGCAACGCTATGACGTGCTGTATTTACAGGTAGGCCCAAAATCGCACGAGCATGTAGTTCAAATTCACTTTGGAACTGAGAGGCAAGCGTCACAAGACCTGTGTCATGTGGGCGTGGAGATACTTCACTAAACCACACTTTATCGCCTTTGACAAAGAGTTCTACACCGAAAATACCACAGCCACCCAATGCGATGGTGACTTTATTGGCAATACGCTTTGCTTCGTCGAGGGCCGCTGGTGTCATGGCTTGAGGCTGCCAGCTTTCAACATAGTCGCCCGCGTCTTGGCGGTGACCAATTGGGTCGCAGTACGAAGTTTCAATTTCACCTGTTTCTGGGTTTTTTGAACGTGCTGTTAATAGCGTAATTTCAAAATCAAAATCAATTTGAGATTCTACAATGACAGTCCCTTGATTTACACGACCACCTGTTTGTGCATATTTCCACGCAGCATCCACTTCTGAAAATTCTTTTACGCGGGATTGGCCTTTACCAGAAGAGGACATGACTGGTTTAACAAAGTTTGGATAACCAATGTCATCACATGCAGCACGGAAAGATTCTAAAGTATCTGCAAAACGGTAAGCCGATGTCGGTATGCCCAGTTCTTCGGCAGCTAAACGACGGATGCCTTCACGGTTCATGGTTAAATTGACCGCTTTTGCAGAGGGGATGACTGTGGCAATATTTTCTTGTTCGATTTCAACCAATACTTGTGTCGCAATGGCTTCAATTTCAGGGATAATTAAATTCGGCTTAACGTCCTGAATGAGTTGTTTAAGCGCTGTCGCATCTGCCATATTTAAGGTATAGGCATAGTGTGCCACTTGCATTGCAGGAGCATGATCGTAACGGTCAGCAGCATGAACTTCTACACCTAAACGTTGTAAAGAAATCACAACTTCTTTCCCAAGCTCTCCAGAACCCAATAGCAGGACTTTAAATGCTGAAGGCTGAAGTGGAGTACCAATAGTAACGCTCATGTAAATCATCCATGCTTGATTTTATGGGCTTTTAGCATAGCAGAACTCTTAAAAGTGTTCAGGGTTCATTCACATAAATTAATGATATTGTCCAACAATTTTTTTTATAAAGCGGTGTATTCCAAAGTCAAAATTTTCATGCAAAAGGATGCTAAATAAACTTTTCCAATCAAGCTGGAAATGACTTGCACAGCTGAGGGCTTCAAGTTTTGATGGATGCAAGATATGGGTTAAAAAGGCAGAGGAATATAGGTATAAACCAAACCATAGCTCAGTGCTGCGGTGAGTGTAGCGGGGACAATTTGCTTAAACTTGAAATAAAGCCCAGCCAAGACGATGAAGCCGACCAACATGGCAAAACTTTTATTGGGTGTGTCTAATAATGGTGGCAAGGTCGCAACTACCAGCATCGAACTAATTGCTGCAATACCAATCGAACCCAATGCAATTTTTAACCATAAGGCACCGCGCTTTTGTGAACCTTGCTGGAATTTTTGAATGACGAAGAATGGGCCAAAGCGTGAGGCAAAATTTGCAATACCCACTAAAATGCCGACCAAAATAATTTCGATATTCATGGTTGACCTCCCATATGTTCAGGGTCTGGTTTTTTCAGTACATAGTGCTTAAACAAACCTGCAAATATACCCGAACTGATACCAATAAAAATTGCAGCAGATAAGTCAATAAAATAGCAGGCAATGGCAGATACAAGAATGGTCACAGCCACCACAAAAGTGTGTTTCTTTTCAAATGCTGCCAATAAGAAACTTAAGAACAGTGCAGGTAATAGAAAGTCTAGAGCGGCTTGTAAAAACTGGGGTAAATGACTGACTTGGTCTGCAAACATTCCCCCTAGAAAAGAACCGGTAGCCCATGCGAGCCAACTAAACAGGCTTAAGCCCAGCATCCAAGACTCAGACCACTCTTGGCGACGTTGTGACAGTTTAATCATGCCTGAGGCAAAAACTTCGTCGGTTAGCCCCCATGACCAAATAGCAGTTTTCTTTAGGTTTAGTTTATCTTGAATTAAGTTTTGTAGCGCAGGGCCATAGAGTAAGTGACGAATATCTAGGGCAATTACAGTGAGGGCAGTCATCCAAATAGACGTACCACTACCCAATAGTGCAACCACTAAAAACTGACTGGCCCCTGCATACATTGAGCAAGATAAAAATAAAGCTTCCCATGCACTAAAGCCAAACTGGGTTGCAGATACACCAAAGGCAAAAGAAACAGGTAGATAGGTAAAGATAATCGCTTGGCTATCCTTAGCCCCTTGCCAAAAGCCAGCAGCTTGCGCAGGAGTGGGATTAAGTTCGGACACAACACACCTTGAAGAAGACTTTATCAATAGGTCAAAATTGATTGTGTATTGTAACTGAATTCACTAGCATAGTGCCCAATTGTTTGTTGAGGCGTTTAACCATGTTGAAGCTCGAATTACGTACTTTAGGGCTGACTGCAATCATTGTAAGCAGTTTACTTTTGCAAGCTTGTGGGCAGTCAGAGCAAGCTCCTGAACAAAAAGTAGAAATTAAGGCTGCGCCAAAAATTACCAATGACGCGACGGAATATGCCCAGCGTGCTTGGGTGTTTATCAATGAAGTAGATGGCTTAGTCTATAACAAGCAACTGGATCAGATTGAAGCCAAAGTCCGTCATCCTGCACGTAAACTCAGTACGGACTGGCGTATCAATGTCAAAATGACAGACTCAGTGACCGAAGGGAAATACGCACTGTGTCGTAAGGCCTTGACCAGTTTAGAAGTGTGGGCACGTGAGACCTTAGACGGTTCTTCAACTGTTGCACAGAAACAGAGCGATTATGAACGTGATAAAGCACAATGTCGGGGCGCAATTGATAACCCAAGTTTAGGCAATACTGACCCTAAAAAAGTGGGTGTCTAAGACCTACATAGTGTGACCAAAAGCGAGTTTTTAAAACTCGCTTTTTTATGGTTAGAGCTTTAATGAAAAATATAATAAAAATAGTACATTACCCACTGCAGTAAAATATCGGAATTAAGTCGAATTTTAAGGGTTAATTTAAAAAATTAGTTGTTGTGATGTTTACATTAATTATTGGTCAAATGCTGCCACAGCAGTCCAAAGTCGTTGAGAAAAATAGTCAAGACGTTACGCCGTGTAGCAATATTTTTATACATCTTTTTTATATTGAATTGCGCTCTTAAGGAGCACGCTTGATTGTCTATTCTGAGCTATGTGCCATTTTATGCAGCATTGCAGGATCTAAAATCTTAATCTTTTTAAAAGCAATTGCCAGTATTCCTTGTTTTTCTAAGTTTTGAAGTTCTTGGTTGATGGTTTGGCGTGAACACATCAGCATTTGAGCCAGTTGCTCCTGTGATAAATGGATTTCATCATTGGTAATCGACAGATGGTTGCCATAACCGCTTAAAATAAACAGTAAGCGTTGAGCCAGTCGTTGACTGATATTTTGACTTTGGATTGCGATCAGTTCTAAAAAAGCGAGGCGTAACTTCTGTGAAGCAAGCTGTGCAATATGAAACCAAAATTCTGGGGTGGCTTGGATAAACGCCTCAACATCGCGTTTAGGCAGATGGAGCAGGGTGCTTTTTTGAATAGCAATCGCATCGTGCGAACGCGGTTGCTGATCTATTAACGAAATTTCTCCAAACCACATAATCGGTTCAGCGATTGCTGCAACGGCTTCTTTACCTTCAATGTCGACGTGACCTAAACGAATTGCGCCGTTCAAGACTGCATAGATGCCATCAAATAAATCTCCTGAGCGAAAAACAGCATGGTCTTTTGCAGCGTTAATATATTTGGCATGTTGCACAATATACTGTTGATAGGCGTGTGGTAGTTTGGCGAACCAATTGTTATTGAGTAATTGTTGTTGATGTTGAACTTCCAGCATTCCGCGTCCTTTCGTGATTGATCGAGCAACTTGTCAGGTCGACGACAACTTGATGGGCTGTTTTCCTTTAAAGTTATTCTATATCGTGATCAATATCATGCAATAAGGAAATACAGTATGAGTAAATTAGAAAAATTATTAAGTCAGTATGCAGCTTATCATCTTGATCATAAAAATATCGTGACCCACTTTGTGGGGATTCCGCTGATTGTGTTTTCAATTATGTGTTTAACCGCAAGAGCTGGCATGACTATTGGCAGTTTTGAAATTACCTTGGCGATGGTTTTGATATTAGCGAGTATTGTTTACTACTTAAGCTTAGATCGAATTTTTGGTGTGATCATGCTAGTGATCTATGCCATGGCTTATCCATTGGCGTATAAAATTGCACAGTTTGATTTGGGGCTTTGGTTAAGTCTCAGTATTGGTATTTTTCTTGTCGGCTGGGCGTTTCAGTTTGTCGGGCATTTCTATGAGAAGAAAAAACCAGCCTTTATGGATGATGTGATTGGCCTAGCCATTGGTCCACTATTTGTTTTGGCGGAAATGGTGTTTATGCTTGGTTTTAGAAAAGACATTGAACAACGCATGTTAGATGAAGCGCGTAAACAGCGTGCTGCAATGGATAATAAACATGTCTCTGTGACATCACATTAACTGAATTATTTTATCGATAAAAAAGCCAGTGAATTTCACTGGCTTTTTTTTATGCTGTTTTAAGATGTCTTCGCGACTTTATGTATATCTGGTTGAGCTTTGGGTGTATTCGGGTTTGAAGCATGAGCATCTTTATGGGATTTATTGGTCACATCATTGGCTTTCATTGAATCATGTTTCACCATTTTATCCTGTTTCATGGCTTGATCGTGTTTGGCCGTTTTGGCTTGTTTCATTGCCTGATCATGTTTCGTCACGTTCATGGTTGCGACGCACTTACCACCTTTATGATTTGCACCTGTACCACCCGACAGTGTTGCTCCTTGTGGGCATGCAAATGCTGTAGCGCTAAGCGTTGTGAATAAACCTGCTGCAATAAATGTGCTGATCTTTTTCATTTTCGTTTGTTCAATGAAGGCATTAGTGCCTGTGATTAAATTAGCGATAATGTAAAAGAATAGAAGTTAGAATATTGTGTGAGATCCAAACGGATCAGGTGTTCATATGTTATTTAATGCTATTTTTAAGCTTGATTTAAGCTTATAAAAAAACCCGATGGGTATCGGGTTTTTTTATACTCGGAACGACTTATACGTTAAAGCGGAAGTGTAGAACATCACCGTCTTGAACGATGTACGTTTTACCTTCTAAACGCCATTTACCTGCTTCTTTCGCGCCTGCTTCACCGTTGTATTGAACGAAATCGTTATAAGCAACACATTCAGCACGGATAAAGCCTTTTTCGAAGTCAGTGTGGATCACACCGGCCGCTTGTGGTGCGGTTGCACCCACTTTAACGGTCCAAGCACGAACTTCTTGTACACCTGCTGTGAAGTAAGTCTGTAAACCTAAAAGACCGTAGCCTGCGCGAATTACCACGTTTAGACCTGGCTCTTCCATGCCTAAAGCTTCAAGGAACTCAGCACGGTCTTCATCTTCAAGCAGTGAAATCTCGGCTTCGATTTGGTTGCAAAGCGGAACGACGATTGCATTTTCTTCAGCTGCAAGTTTTTTCACAGCATCTAAATGCGGGTTATTTTCAAAACCATCTTCTGCAACGTTCGCAATATACATGGTTGGTTTTAAAGTCATTAATCCAAAACCACGAACCAATTTACGTTCGTCATCATCTAGGTCAGCTGCACGAGCAGGTTTGCCTTCATCAAGTAAAGGTAAAATTTTGTCTAAAACCGCTTTGGTTGCAAGCGCTTCTTTGTCGCCACCTTTTGCAGATTTTGCTAAACGAGTCACTGCTTTTGTCACAGTTTCTAAGTCAGCAAGTGCAAGTTCCGTATTGATAGTTGCGATGTCATCAAGCGGGTCAATTTTACCGTTAACGTGAATGACGTTTTCATCTTCAAAACAACGTACAACGTGAGCAATCGCATCCGTTTCACGGATGTTTGCAAGAAATTGGTTCCCCAAGCCTTCACCTTTAGATGCACCCGCAACTAAACCTGCAATGTCTACAAATTCCATCGTCGTTGGAATCACACGTTGAGGTTTTACAATCGCTGTTAATTTGTCTAAACGTGGATCTGGTACAGGAACGATGCCTGTGTTTGGTTCAATGGTACAGAATGGGAAGTTTTCAGCAGCAATAGCAGCTTTAGTCAATGCATTGAAAAGTGTAGATTTACCAACGTTCGGCAAGCCGACAATACCGCAATTAAAACCCATGAAATAACTCACAACGTGTTATATAAAAATTGCCAGTGATTTTACATGAAAGCCATGACAAAGTCAGGTCTCAGGGGAGAAGAATCAAAGTTGTAAATCATGTTGTGGGCAGAACTTCCTCATTTAAGCCTTATGTATGAGCCTTTTAAGCCTTTTCTTTTAATAAAGAAACCAGATTTAAGAGGTCAGTTGCATGTAGATTATTGTCTATGCAAGGACTAGAGTCTTTCAATTGAGCTGCACCATATTCAAAGGGGCGTTCAATATAAGCTGTCCGTAGTCCACAGCCACGCGCTGCGGCAAGGTCATCTTGATGGGTGGCCACCATCATCACTTGCCTCGGTGCGACATTAAGTAAGTCTGCGACACCTAAATAGGTTTTGGGAGAGGGTTTGTAGGCTTTGAAATTTTCAGCAGAGAAAATAGTGTCCCAAGGCAATTTTGCGTACTTTGCCAGATCGACTAATAAGCGAAGGTTGCCATTTGAAAGGGTGCAAATAATATAATCTTGTTTTAATTGATTGAGTGCAGCGACTGTATCTGGCCAAGGGTTGAGACGATGCCAAATAAAGTTTAAATCATTCTTTTGTGCTTCGGACAGTGTAGATATTTGATATTTCACTAAAAGCTCATCCAAAATGAGACGGTGAATATCATCAATGGAGGTCCACGGCTGCTGACCTGACAAAACCTGATCCATTGCAGGTCGATAGCCTGCTCGCCAGTCTAATGCAAATTGGTTGGCATCGATGTTCAAGGCTAGACGTTCCACTTCTTGAACGATTGAAGAATGCCAGTCCACGACAGTTCCAAAGATGTCGAAAGCGAGTACTTTAATTTTAGGGGAATGATGCATATTGGGGTAGTTATTCTTATTTAGTCTTGAGTATACGTTATAGCTTATTCATTTTTATCTGTATATTAAGAGCTATATTTTCTATGTAAATTTGAACGAAAAACAATGTTGATTCAGTTGATTAGATTGCTGTCATAAATCAAAAGCGATTATAAATGAGTAGTGAACTTCATATTGAGACACCCTCCTTAGAAAAAGGAGGGGCTAAAAAACTTAAGTGGACAGTATAGAACTCTACTTTATGTGGAGATGGGATTAAACTTTCCTCTTATCGAGTTGATTTGCCAGATTGTCTCCAATTGCTTGCACGCACATCACCAAAATCACGAGCACGACAATCACGGCCAACATGATCTGCATATCAAAACGCTGATAACCATAACGATAGGCAATATCGCCTAAACCACCAGCACCAATTGCGCCTGCAATGGCAGAGGAGTTAATCATGGTCACAATGGTTACAGTAAAACCCGCGACAATTCCTGGTAGCGCCTCAGGTAACAACACATGCCAAATGATTTGAGTACGGTTACAGCCGATAGCTTGCGCAGCCTCAATCAGCCCTTGATCTACTTCGCGTAAACTGACTTCTGCAATTCGTGCAAAAAAGGGTGTTGCTGCTAAGGTTAAAGGGACAACTGCTGCCCAAACACCATAACTGGTGCCTACAATCCAACGTGTGAGTGGAATGAGGGCCACCATCAAAATCAGGAAGGGAACGGAACGGGTGATATTCACCAACCAGCCTAAGCTATGGTTAATACTTTTGGAAGGATAAATGCCATGCTCAGAGGTACTGACCAGAACCACTGCCATTGGCAGACCAATGAGTAAGGCAAAAAACGCAGATGCGCCGACCATGATTAAGGTGTCGATAGTGCCTGTCAGTAATAAATCAATGAGTTGGTCGTGCATAGCCCAGTACCTCTACATGTGTCACATGTGCTTTTAGTTTTTGTAGTAGTGATTGAATTTCTAAGCCCAGTGTGGGGACAGCAATAACCAATGTTCCAATTAAATGGTTTTGGATGGTGTCGACCTGACTTTGATACAAATGCACAGTTTGTGGGAAATGATCCAAAATATGTTTTAAGTCAGGGGGATGATGCGCATCTGACGTTGAGCGAATTTTGAAAATGGCATGTGTATCGAGCTGCGTAGGTTCAGCATTCAAGCGAAAGGGCAAATCGAGTTGTTCTAGATTCAGTAGTTCTTGGGTAATGCCTTGCTGTGGTTGAGAAAACACAGACCAAACTTCGCCTGATTCCACAATTTCACCGCCATCAATGACCACGACCTGATCGCATATTTCCCGAATCACTTGCATTTCATGGGTAATCAATACAATGGTAATACCCAACTTTTGATTAATCTCTTTGAGTAAGGACAGCACCACAGAGGTGCTTTCTGGATCAAGTGCAGATGTCGCTTCATCACAGAGTAAAATTTCAGGATGGTGGACCAATGCACGAGCAATGCCGACGCGCTGCTTTTGACCGCCAGACAGTTGTGATGGGTAATGCTGTGCCTTATCGCTTAGCCCGACCAATTGGAGAACTTCGTTGACACGTTGTTCGATGTCTTGCTTGGGATAATTGGCCACTTTGAGGGGTAGTGCAACATTTTCATAGACTGTTTTGGCAGACATTAAATTGAAATGCTGGAAAATCATACCAATGCGTTGGCGGAGCTGAATCAGCTCAGCGTGGTTCAATGCTGCCAAGTCTTGCTGATGAATATGAATATGACCTTCACTGATACTTTCTAAACCATTTAAGGTGCGGAGCAGGGAAGATTTACCTGCACCACTTTTGCCAATAATGCCAAACACTTTCCCTGTCGGGATGTCTAGGTCAATATTTTTGAGTGCATGTACAGTTTGACCTTGTACTGCATAATGTTTGTTTAAGTTACGAATTTTGATATGTGGAATTGAAAAATCCACATGAGAACCAAAGCTGACCATTCTTTTTCTCCTTATTTCCAGCCTTCAAACCACAGACCTTGGCCAAAATCACGATCTAAAATTTCTTGAACGTGTTTTGAGTTTTGGAATGCTTGCACAAAAGTCGCAAGTTTTTGGTTTTGATCTGGATAGTCTTTACGTGTCACAAATAAAATGGCGTATTTCTTGTCTATCGGATCAAGAAAAAGGGCATGATGCGGATCTGTGACCTTGGCCATTTTTAAATAATGCGGGAAGCCAAAAATTAAATCGGCATCATTAAACGCATGGGCAGTTTGTGGGCCTTCGACTTCAATAAACTGAAGCTGTTTAGGATTGCTCACAATATCTTTTACGGTAGACAGTTCATTGTTGATGTCTTTGAGCTGAATCAAACCTGCGCTATGTAGTAAAATTAGAGCACGTGCCGAGTTTACAGGGTCATTGGGGATGACCACACGTGCTTGAGTTGGTAGTGCATCTAAGGACTTATATTTTTTTGAATACAGTCCGACATGACTTCCTGTTCCTGTGGCGAATGCATGCAGATCATAATTTGTTTCGCGAATCGCATTGCGTAGAAAGACACTTTGCTGAAAAAAATTGGCATCAATGTCACCATTTTGCACAGCAACATTTGGCGCATGCCAGTCAGAGAATTCAACCAGTTTGACTTGAATGCCTTGCTTTTTTACATCTTCTGCCACGCTTTGCAGCAGTTCGGCATAAGGTGGGCTAATACCAATCGTTAAGACATCATCTTGTGCATGGCTTTTGCTATAGCGGTAACCCGCTAGAGCAAAAATTGCCACGATGATGCTTAAGCCAATCAGCCATTTTTTTCGATTTTGAGTGAAAGATTGCGTCATGGCTTATACTCACTTCCAACCTGGGAACCAAAGTTTTTCACCAATTTCACTATTCAAAGTCTGTTTAACTTTGTCTGATGTTTGATAAATCTTGATGAACTTTTCAAGTTGCGCGGCTTTCTCTGGATGTTGCTGTTGGTAGTCGTCACGCACCACAAATAAAATCGAATACAGGGTATTGGTGTTGTCATCTAAGATCAGTGCATCATTTGGGTCGATGGTTTTTGCAAGACGTAAATAATGTGGATAGCTAAAGACCAAGTCAGCATCATCAACGGCACGTGCAGTTTGTGGACCTTCAACTTCAATAAACTGGAGCTTTTTAGGATTGCTCACAATATCTTGCAGGTTGGATAGGTGATTGTTTGGATCTTTTAAGCTAATCAATTTAGCCTGTTGTAACAGTAAAAGCGCACGACCTTGATTCACTGGATCATTTGGAATAACTGTACGTGCATTTTCAGGAATCGCAGCAATCGAGTCATATTTTTTTGAATATAAACCGACGTGTGTGGTGACGCCTTTATCCAGTGCTTTTAGTTTAAATAGGGTTTCTTTGATAGCGTTATCTAAGAAGGGCTGATGCTGAAAATAGTTAGCATCAATATCACCATGGTTGAGCGTGATATTGGGGGTATTCCAATCCGAAAACTCGACCAGTTTGACGTTGATGCCTTGCTGTTTTGCTTCTTCCACAGCCACCTTTAATGGACTGGCAAAGGGTGGGCTGATCCCAATCACCAGTTCAGAGTTACTCGATTTTTTATGATAAGACCACGCCACCAGTGCAATGACGATGGCAGCGACAATTACCCCAATAACGGTAAATTTTGTTTTTGCAGTTTGAGCCATGATATTTCTCGTATTTTAAAATTTATGCGGTTTGTTTTTGCGGTGTTTTAGGATGAGAGCACGAGCTTTGACATCGATACTGCTGTACAGGGTGGTTTGCGGCCAGTCGGTCACCTTGAGCGAATAATTTGTGGCGTAAACTACCTGTTTCATAGGCGGTTTTATAACGGCTACGCTCTTGTAACTCTGGGATGACCCAACGAATAAAGTCTTGATGTGACTCTGGGGCAACGGTTCGTGTGAGATTAAAGCCATCTACGCCAGTTTCATCTAAGAGCTGAATGAGTTTTTCTGCTACAGTTTTTCCACTCCCGACAATCAGTGGATAGCGTCCACCGAGTACATGCTGGGCTTTTAAATCCGCTCGCGTAACTTTTTGCTCTTTAAATTTGTTATTGACCGAGGCAATGCTATTGGTTTGTTTATAAGGAATCGCTTCATCATCTGCAAACTGTGATAAATCTATTCCAACTGAACTTGAAAAATGTGCCAAACCTGCTTCTGGACTGGCATAGCGAATATATTCGGCGAGTTTTTCTTGTGCGAGTTTGTCCGTTTCTGCAGTCACTACACTAATGCCAACAAAGAGTTTAATGGCTTGTTCATCACGCCCATGGCTTAATGCAAGCGCACGAATCTTATCGACTTGCTGTTTCAGTTTTTCAGGCGTGTCAGCACCAATAAACATGGCTTCAGCATGTTGAGTTGCGAAGGCTAAGCCTTTACTTGAAGCGCCCGCTTGATAAAGTACAGGTGTCCGCTGTATAGATGGGGAAACCTGAAAAATGCCCTGACTTTGGAAGAATTTGCCTTGATGCTGTATGGCATGAACTTTTGAAGGATCGGTAAAGACACGGTTTAATTTATCTTTTTGTATGGCATCGTCTTCCCAAGAACCTTCCCAAAATTTATAGCAAAGTTCGATAAACTCTTCAGCTTGTTCATAACGCAAGTCGTGA
Organism: Acinetobacter sp. CAU_H_29a_1; assembly: GCF_058599505.1. Classification (NCBI taxonomy): domain Bacteria; kingdom Pseudomonadati; phylum Pseudomonadota; class Gammaproteobacteria; order Moraxellales; family Moraxellaceae; genus Acinetobacter; species Acinetobacter sp. CAU_H_29a_1. Next base: position 1,993,622 of record NZ_CM178655.1, on the reverse strand, counting down.
TCTTTTAAACCTTTTTGACCAATTAACCGTTCTGCGCTGTCTAAGTAACCCGTGACAATGTTCCACCCAATACGACCGTTTGTTAGATGGTCGAGGCTCGCAAAGCGTCGTGCAAATTGGTAAGGCGACTCATAGCTCAAATTTACAGTGACGCCAAAACCTAAGTGCTGTGTAACGGCAGCCATAGCAGAAACGAGTGTACTTGGGTCATGGCTTGGAAGCTGAATTGACTCTTTTAGGGTTAAATCCAGACCGTTTTGATAAACATCGTAGACACCCGTAATGTCGGCGATAAACAACCCATCAAATAAACCTTGCTCTAAAGTTTGCGCCAAATCGGTCCAATAGCTGAGTTCATTAAAACGATGTGACTCATCGCGTGGGTGTGTCCACAAACCGTGATTGATATGACCTACGCTATTCATATCAAAGGCATTCAGGATGATTTGCTTCGACTTGTTATTTTGAGATGATAATGTCATTACAATGTCCCTCTGCGTGGCGGAAGTACACCATTAAGAAGATAATTGGCAATGAAGTAATATTTCCAACGTGACGCATCATGTAGCGTGTGAACACGTGCATTACGCCAAAAGCGGTCTAGGCCATCTTCACGCTGACTACCACGACTGCCTGCCAGTTCAATCAATTTCGAAGCGGCTTTTAATGCGGTTTCTGTACTGTGTGCACGAACTTTCGCTACATCCAGTGATGCTTTAGCAATGTTTTCTATGGTTGGATAAGGACGTGCTGCATCGATTGAGCGAGCCGCTTGTTTGAGTAAGACTTCACTGGCACGAACATCGGCAATTACTCGTCCCAGTTCAAACTGTGTTAGAGGATCATCGGTTGCCTGTTCAACAGCAGAGTCAATCCACGGACGAGCCTGACGCACACGAACCAGTGTTTCCTCAAAAGCAGCACGCGCGATGCCTGTTTCAATGGCAGCATGCATAATTTGAGCAAAAGGCCCAACCAGAGTCGGTCTAGAAAAAGCGGTATCGAAAGGAACAATATCTTCAGCATCTACAGCGACATGATTGAATTTGACTGTACCGCTGCCTGTGGTACGTTGACCAAAACCCGACCAATCATCAATCAGTTCGAGTCCTTGGCTACTCCGTGGGATAAAGACCAGAAACTCTTTGTCATCGGCATCTTTGACTAAAGTGGGGATGCGGTCTGCAAACAGACTACCTGTGCAATAAAACTTTTCACCATTGACCACATAGCCTTGTTCAGTTTGGCTGAGTGCAGTTTGTTTTTGTGTTGTATTTTTAGTTTTAAACTCTGCCAAGGCATTACCAAAGCGTGCCCCTCTGAGCACTTCTGCATAGAGTTTACGCTTTTGTTGTTCAGTACCGTTGTTACGTAAAACCTCTAAGGCATAGAAATGGTTCTGGGGAATTTGTCCAATCGAACCATCTACACCACTTATTAATGCGATAATTTGCGCGACCGTATAACTGGAAACATCTGCGCCCCCGAATTCCTTCGGAACAGTAATAGCCCAAAGCCCAGATTGGCTATAGGCTTCGATTTCCTCAAAAGGCAAAATTCGTTCAGCATCGCGTTGGATGGCCTGATGTTTAAACTGCTCAGCTAAATTTTTGGCAATCTCTAAGGCTTCGGCATCGCTTTGAATAATATGTGCATATGCCGCGTTTTGGGATTGAAGTGGAAGAATAGGTTGAAATGAAGTCATAACGTTCTCCTTAAATCCAAGCGTGGCGAGCAGGGAAAGTGTTGTTCAAATAATAGTTACCCAGTGCATGCAGCTTCCAGCGGATCGGGTCGTGTAAGGTATGCACACGTGCATTGCGCCAATGTTGATCTAAATTATGTTGGCTTAGGCTCGAACGACTGCCGCCAAGCTCTAGGAGTTTTTCAGAAATTTGTAGTGCAGCATCGTTAGCATAGACCTTCGCTTCGGCGACTAAAATAGAGGCTTTAGCTGCTTGTTCGGTACTGACAACGCTCAGTTGGTCGAGCTCATCTAAATATTCAGCAGCTTCATCGAGCAGTAGGATAGCGGCATCTAACAGGACAGCGGATTTGCCGACTTCTTGTAAGATGTAATGTTCAAAACTGGCTTTCTCAACTTGTGCATCGACAATCGGTCGGGCTTTTTTAACTGCTGACAAAGTATCTTCAAATGCAGCTTCTGCAATACCGACATCAATCGCAACTTGCATTAACTGCGAGAAAGCACCACGATAATTGACGTCTTCAACCAGTTTCCGCTCATCAAAAATAAGTAGTGGATCGACTTCAACCCGTTGTAATTTTACTGTGCCGCTTGAAGTTGTACGCTGACCAAAACCGTTCCAGTTATCGATGACTTCAATGCCTTGTGCTGTGGCATCAACAAGCGTCAGTACCACATATCCTTCAGGGTGAATGGCTTTAATAGCTAACCAATGGGCAAAGCTACTGCCTGTAGAGTAGAACTTTTCACCATCGACATAATAACGACCATTTTCAATGTTTAATGCTGTACTCAGAGTTTTAGTGTCTTTGGTATTTCGTTCAGGGCCGCCATTGGCAAGGCGTTTACCGTTTAATATTTCATTAAAAATAAACTGTTTTTGTTGTTCGCTGCCCAAGATATCAATCATGTTGAGCAGCGCAATTTGGTTTTGTGGAATTTGACCGACACTTGAGTCGGCTTTATTAATAATGCGAAAAACCTGAGCTAAGGTTTTGTTGGAAACAAATGCGCCTCCAAAAGCTTGAGGAATACGAATACCGCCTAATCCTTTTTGGCTAAATAACTCGACTTCAGCAAAAGGAAGCTGACGGTTCTGATCACGTTGATCCCGACCTTCTAAGGCAAAGTCAGCGACATGATAGGCTGCATTAATCGCATCCTGATCATTTTGTATCACGTGAATATTTTTAGAGAGTGTATGAGACATAAAAGCACCTTTACTTAATGCCTATACGCTACTTGGGATTGCTTGAATGATTAAATGAAGGATTTTGAATTACTTAGCAGCTAAAAAGTTAAAAATAAAATATGCTAAGTTTAATCATTTAGATAATATGTTAAGCATTTGAAAAATAAGGAATAACTAATTTAACGAAGGGGTGAATAGTATGATTAAAGCCTTGCTTATCAAGATTTGAGATATTGTAGAGAAAAAAACGTATAAATTTGATAAAGGCTATTGAAAATTTTCTAGGCAGTTTTGAGTAAAAAGTACATTGTAAATCCTAAATACAGTGACTAAAGTATCCAACTGAAATAGATGGCTTTTCTGAAAAGCCAAAATAGAAAAATAAATGTGGAGCATTTATGAGAACTTTATACCAGTTTCCTTTATCTCATTTTTGTGAGAAAGCTCGCTGGTTGCTCGATCATAAAGAGCTAGATTTTGTCGCACAAAATGTGGTGCCTGGCGTTCATCGGGCTTTTGCACAGTTAAAGACAGGGCAAAATAAATTGCCTATTCTGCGTGATCAAGACAAATGGGTCGCTGATACCACCGAGATTGCGTTATATCTGGATGAGCGTTATCCAGAACATCGACTGTTACGTAATGAAGCACAGCTTCGTAAAGAAGCTTTAGATGTTAATGCGTTAGCCAACGACTTGGGATTGCATGTCCGTCGTTGGGGGTTGGCCCATGCATTGTCCGATAACGATCAATCGCTACAGATTATGTTGGGTGAAAAGGGCTATTTACGTAAATTTGAAAAATACACCAAACCTTTAATGAAAACTTTGATGTCGAAAGGCTATGAGTTGAATGCAGAGAAAATAGAGCATTCCAAAGCCGAAATGCAGCGTTTAATTGGAGTATTGAATGAGAAGTTAATTGCTAATCATGGACGTTACTTTGTCGGGGATCGTTTAGGTTTGGCGGATATTGCTGTATGTTCGATGTTAGCACCTGTGCTGGAAATTAAAGGGACACCTTGGGAAAAAGATCATGAGGAAAGTCTATCTGAAGAATTTAGTGCTTATAAAACCTATTTAACCAATTTACCTTTGGGGCAGTATGTTTTAAGAGTCTATCAAACCGAGCGCAATGCTCGAGTCGACTGGCGCGGCGTTTAAGATAAGCTCAAGTCAAACAAGGCAAAGGTGATGTGTGATAGAGACAGCCTTTGCCTTTCTTGTATTTTCAATATCATGATTTATAGAAGCTGAATAGAAATTTTCTCAGTTGATTTGCAACTTTGTAAAAGATCATGGCACTCTTTGTCTAAAAAAGCTGATATCTTTTTATTAATCTGAAAATATATGAAAAAAAACTGCAAATAAGCTTTATCTTTCATTTGAAATGCTTAATATGAAATAAACACCTATAAACATAAGTTGTCATGAGAGTTAAATAATGGAATTAGATCGTTTTGATAAGCAAATTTTAGAAATTTTAAGTAATGAAGATATCAATCTAAACGAATTATCAGAGCGTATTAATCTATCGGTTAGTTCAGTACATCGTCGTATTAAGCACCTCATTGATAACGACATTATGACCAAAGTTAAGCGTGATATTAATTATCAAAAGCTCGGTTTTAGTCTACATGTTTTGCTACAAGTATCTTTGAGTAAACATGATACCGACACTTTTTCCAAGTTCTTGGAAGAGCTAGAAAATATTCCTGAAGTAACCAATGCCTTTTTAGTGACAGGGCAGTCGGCAGACTTTATTGTTGAAGTTGTGGCAAGAGATATGGAAAACTATAGTGATATTTTACTCAAACGCATTGGTAAAATCGAACATGTGGTGGCACTGCACTCAAGCTTTGTGATTAAAGAATATAACGTTTTTAACTGTAGTGGTTTGTTGAGCAAAGTCTAAGTCACGCTGAACTTGTATGAGTCTAATGAGTAGTAGGCTTCCTACTTTCAAAAGTTTGCATATTATCAGCCATAATTTTAGCCCTAGTACCAGAAGAGCACATGAGCTGTATGTTAGAGGTGCTACAGCAGGATGATGTTACTATTCAATTGGTCGTGAAAAACGCTCCGTGGTAAAGTTTTCTGATCTTTCGTGATCGCTTGTTGGAAAATCAAAAATTAGTGGCGGCGTGTAACCAACTAAAGCAAGACAGCCAACATTTAATGATGGATGAATATCGATTTTAAAAAGCCAAATTTATTGAAAGTGTATTCAATCAGCCATAAAAAATGCGCTCTCAAAGTTATGTTTGAGAACGCATTTTTATAAAGCAGTAGATTAAGCGTCTAATTCTGCCAATACTGCGTCAGAGAATTCAACGTTGGTATATACGTTTTGTACGTCATCTAAATCTTCAAGCATATCAATCATTTTCATAATCTTTTTGGCTTGATCGATATCGGTGATTTCGGCTTTAGTTGAAGGGCTCATGACCACTTCAGCATTGTCCGATTTTAAACCTGCAGCAGTTAAAGCATCTTGTACATCACCAAAAGATTCAGGTGTAGTAATGACTAAGATTTCATCTTCATCCACTTCGATATCTTCAGCACCGGCTTCAAGTGCCACGTCCATGATTTGATCTTCTAAAGATACATCTTCAAAAGTGATCTCACCACGTTTTGTGAACAAGAAAGCAACTGAACCATTTGTGCCTAAGTTACCATCTGTTTTTGAGAAACAGTGGCGGACATCTGGTACAGTACGGTTTAAGTTGTCAGTCATAGTTTCTACAATAACTGCAACTCCACCAACACCATAACCTTCGTAGGTAATTTCTTTTAAATCATCGTTATCTTCACCACCAGCACCACGTTGGATTGCCCGGTTGATGACGTCACGTGTCATATTCACAGAAAGTGCTTTTTCTACAACTGCACGAAGACGTGGGTTGCTTGCAGCATCACCACCGCCAAGCTTTGCAGCAGTTGTTAATTCACGAATAAATTTGGTAAAAAGTTTACCACGGCTAGCATCTTGTTTTGCTTTACGATGCTTAATATTGGCCCACTTGGAATGACCCGCCATGCGAAATATGCTCCTTGTAGATTGGCTTTGTGCCTATCAAATTGTGCAAATTCTACCATAAGCACTTTTTTATGCGAAAGTAGGTGTTTTTCTGAAAATAGCCTGAACAAACAAAAAAAGAATTAAAATTGTTTGAAATAAAGCCAGTTATTTAAAATTTACCCTGTGAGGCAGTTCACTTTAAAAATTAACTGTTGGGAAACACCTACAGAGACCTAAAAGAATAGCGTCTTCACATTCTTTTAGGTTAATTAAACGACCTTATTGTGCAGCAGTTTTAGGTTCTGGAATCTCAATATCTAAACCAACATGCTCTTTATAAAGTGCTTTAATAAGCGCTAAGTCATGATCTAGGTCTGTTGGGTAGATTTTTCCAAAAATACCACCTTGCTTGGTTTTTGAGTTCGCGTACATCAGCACAATAGGCACATTTGCTGCTTTAGCAATATGCCAAAACCCAGTACGAATAGGTTTACGTACTTCACCTGATTTGGCACGTGTCGCTTCAGGTGCAATGACTAAATTGAATTTTTCATTTTGGCTAAAGTGTTCAACCATTTGAGACACAATGTCTTTATTTGACTTACGATCGACCGCGATACCACCAATGGCTTCGAGTATGGGCTTCATTGGCCCTTTGAATAATTCTTTTTTAATCAGGGTATGGATTTTCATATCGTAGATTTGAAAAATTGCCAGTGACAAGACAGCATCCAACATAGAAGTATGTTCAAATCCAATAATGACTTGCTTGTCTTCCAAAACGTTTGGTTCTACATGATATTTCCAGCCTGCGAGTTTAAACGCAGACTCACCAATGAATTTTTTTAACATGAGCATAAAAATACAAGTGTTTTTTAAAGAGGCTAATGTCTGCTTGTTTGCGGTTTGAGTCAAGTCCTACTTGGTTGTACTTGCCACTTTTATGAATCGGCTTGAATCCTAAGTAGTTGAACAAGGTGAGGGTAGAAATGGAGCATTAAGATGTTTTAAATCTAATCAAATAGAAAATAAATATGGTGAAAATGAAAATACTACTATTCATAATCGAAATGACGGATTAGACTTTGGTCTAAGATTAAAGTGTGCATTTTCACACTTTAACTTTGGTTTAACAAAGTTCAGGATTGTTAAAATGGCTTATCTTTCGACTTTTGTATGTGCAATAATTCTCTTTATTTTGGTTGTTTTATGGTCAATTGTTGAGTTTTTCATTGAGTCACGAAAAAAAAAAGAAGCCAGTATTTAGTTTTTATCCAATTTAATTAAATTTTATTATTCTAGTATTTATAAGTGCTTTTGAGTCTTAGTATGTAACTCAAAGATCGTGAAAGACCTGATATGTCAGTTTGATGATGTAAATTTCCCTGATTGTTTGGATAGTGTACAACCATGTATGAAAAAGCTTGTCTTTTGAAAAAATCTTCGCTAGTATTCATTTCGCCTGAACTTGTTGATATATAACAAATTCAGCATATTAGGGCCTATAGCTCAGTTGGTTAGAGCAGCGGACTCATAATTCTAAATTCTCCTATAAAATTCGCAATTCCATACAATATTTCGCAATATCCTGCATCTTAAATAATCCTCAAACACCTATATTTACAGCATATTGCAATATCTGACTATCTATTACGATCTACGGAAATAGCTCTAGCGTCTACAATGAGTCTACTTGTGGTTCCAATTTGTAGACTCTAAGTAGACTTACTAAAATATAAAATCATATACGCCAATCTCAACTTTTTAAGTCATTGAAATAAAAAGGACATAACCTCATTTTAAATCCGTCTATGAAAATAAAATTACAGTTATGTCCACTGAAGAATTTATCATCATTGTCTATTTAATCATAGAGGAAATTTACCCAACTATAGTCTCTGAACCATTAAGAAAACGTGGTTTTCCACCTGCTTTAACCGATATTGAAATTATCACAATGCAAATTGTTGGTGAGTGTCTCAAAATGGATACGGATAAAAGCATATGGATGTTTTTTAAAAACAATTACTTAAGTTGGTTCCCTCATTTAGGTTCATATCCTAACTTTTGTAAGCATTGTGCAAACTTATGGCAAGTTCATCAAAAAATCACAGCCCAATTAACTGCACATTATGGTCAGGATCATATTCATTTTATTGATGGATTTCCTATACCTGTTTGTCGTTATAGTCGAGCAAAAAGACACAAGAATTTCAAAGAACATGCAGGTTTTAGTTATTGTGCTGCACAACAAGAGAAATACTATGGTTTTAAAGGGCATCTTGTAATTAATTTGGAGGGTATGATTACTGGCTATACTTTCGCTCCAGCAAATGTAGATGAGCGTGATGTTGCACCAGAAATCACAGAAAATATTCATGGGTTACTAGGTGCAGATAAAGGTTACTTAAGACCCAGCTTGAAAGAATACTATAAATTTCAGTATGTTGATCTACAAACTCCTTTAAGAAAGAATATGCCGGACTCTAGATCTCAAGAATCAATGAGGTTGCTTATGAGAGCACGAAGGAAAATTGAAACGGTCATTGGTCAATTAACTGATCGCTTTAATATTCAAAAAGTAAGGGCAAGAGATTTATGGCACTTATCGCATCGTTTTATCAGAAAGATTTTGTCACATACGGTCTGCGTCGTTATGAATAAAAAATGTGGTTATTCGCCGATTCAATTTGAAAAGCTTATTTAAAGTTGAGATTGGCGTAAAATCATATTCAAAAATAAAGCCCTCAACTGAGGGCTTTTTATTAGGCTGTGTGTTGGAGCCGGTTGCTGTCCATAAATTCTAAAACATCACTTTTTCGGTAGAGTACTGTTTTAGCTGTCGGTTTTGAAAAGGGGATTCCACCACCTTCACATCTTTTCTTTTGCAGCCAAGCCAGTGAAATATGAAAGGTTAGTGCAATGGCTTCGGGTGGAAAATCCGCTTCAGGCGGAGCATTGCGAAAATCTTTAATGACGGCCTTTTTTTCGCATGCAGACATTTTATCGATTTTAGTTAAACGAGCCATTTAAGATACCTCCTTCTTAATATCAATTAACTCAAACGGTAATTTGGTGTCCAAGCCCTTGCATTCATCTTTATATCCAAAACTTACAAGGATGTGATAAAGGGCAGAGGCTTGCTCCGCCGTGAATGTCTTGGTTGTGCCTGATTGACCTATAACAAGTGGTGCGAATTCTTCAGCAAGGTCTTGGGCGATGTGTTGGAGGTTAGTCATGGGTTTGCTCCTGTGCTTCGATCGCTTCAGGTAGGGGCATCCAATGGGTCACATTTTCAAAAATACTTGCTGCACCATTAATCCAAAAACCTTCTTCAAAAAAAACACCATACTCATTTTTGCAGGACTCAAGATATTCAGCCACGCAGGTTTCGAAACCATCGCAACTCAGCACACTTTGATTAAACCCTGGTAGCTTATCCTTAACTGAAATCCACTCAGGCACCGCTTGGGCTGTAGCTGCTTGATTGAATCCATAAAGCGCGCCATTTACCCATGCCGCCAATCCAACAGGCATACCGTTATTCTTCTCAACATAACAACCCAAGTGCTCGTCAAAGTTAAGATACTCGAGCTTCTCCTCAACATATTTAAGCTTCTCAAATTCAGCTTTTAATTTTTTAATATCCATCACACTCTCCTGAGCAAACATCTGCGCAAAATCCTGATTTATTATTAAAATTGCGCAAATAATTGCTCGAAATATTCATTTAACCGCGTTTCACATATATGCGAATTTCCATCACTCCACCTCAATTGCTTTACGTAGGTAAGGATCTAAGTCATCTTGACGTAGCAACCAAGTCACGTAACTTGGATCAAGGTCTTTAATTGCTGTGCCTTTATGCTTTCCAAAAGTTATGTACTTCGGTATACGGGCAGTTTCTGACATGATGAAAAGTGAATTCATGTCTTTAATTCCAAGCTGCTCTACTAATGTTTTTAGAATTACACCAGTGAAATAGATGTCTGCTTTAGCATTGTGGGCATGTCGAAGGTGTTTTCGTGCAAGCTCCAAATCATCCATAACGTGGTAGTACGTAGCGCCTAGTGTGTGGGGCAGGTCGGGCCATACCATGCGACATAAAGCCAACGTGCAAATACCTTTGACAGTGAAGTCTGGCTGGCATTTCTGAATAGCTTTAATGTCATAATCAATATTGTGTCCAATCAGGTATTGAACACCTTGAGGCATCCTGAAGGTGTCAAAGCTTGGCTTTTCAGCAATATCAGTTTCAAGAATGTGGTGCGTTGCTAAAGCACCCAGAGCGATAGGCTCAGGGCATGAGAAGTACTCATCAAAAACTTCCCCTTGGTTGATTACCAACACCCCTTGCTCAAAAGAGCAAGGTGCGTAAGCAATCTCAATTGGGTAACCATTCAGGTCGTGAGTTTCTGTGTCTAAAATCAATGCATTCATAGCCAATTAACCTCAGTACGGAAAATCATCTTGCTGGTTGGCACCTAATACTGGTGGCACATCATTGTAATAACCATCAAACCCTCCTTGGTTGTAACCATTGTTCTGGTTAAAACCCTGGTTACTTCCACCATAACCACCACCATTATTTTGTTGGTAGCCACCACCATTGTTGTTTTTAGGCTTACGTGTCGTGATAGGGTTAGACATAAGCGAAGCAAGTGATTTTGGTAGTGCTTCAGGTGTAGTTTTACGTTCAATAATTTCCTTGGCCATCAACTCACTTTGAGCGTGAAAACAAGAGAAGAAATTCATCTGGTGTTTCCATTCACCGTTGTCATTTTGGTAGTTTTCACGCTGCAGAAGAAAACCAATACGCTGGTTAGCCACTTCAGGGGCTACTACACAATTTTTAGTAATACGCTCTTTAGCGTCAAAGTCATATTTCTCTAAAGGTGCATTTGTTGGTGTTAGACCACGAGCCCCTACACAAGCGAGCAGAGCATTAATTTTGTGAACTCCACCCAATGGAGTACCGTCTTTTTTCTCGGTCCAAATAGAAAATGAAGCAGATTCTTTATTGTCTGTTTCAAATTCAATTTCAAAACCAGTTGTACCTGATTTCGCTGTGATAAATTCCATATGCTTAATCACACCAACATATTTACCAGCTTCTTCAATACGTAGACTGCTGTCTGCTTGCTTTGCTGAGTCAGGGTTAAAGCCAAATTGTTTGTATTGCTGATTCATGAGTGTTACTCCAAGTTTAAATTTAGGTTATTAAGCAGATTGGTCTTGTGTTTGAATTTGAGGGTTTGGGATGCCATAGAATTCGCAAATCGCCACATCCACATGGTTTAAATCGTTTTCAATATGGTCAGTTTCAAACAAGCCATCAGGGGACTTAACAGTCGAATTTCCATTGTTTTTAGTCTGGAATACGTATTGACCATTAATCACCGCAGTCTGAAGGCAAGTGGTTACCATGCCCTCAAGAGTGATTTTCTCGTCTAGCATCTTCCCAATAGTTTTGATCTTGGTTTTACCCTGAGCGTCTTCTTCGGTATGACTTAAAAGGTATACGCGCTTATGGTCATGGGCATTAATTGCTGCGTTGAACACATCCCATGCATTGCGGCCGATCTCGGTGAACTTATCAAAGCTCTTTTCAGAACTGCGACGCATGAACTCATTCGCCATAACATACTGAAAGTCATCAATAATAATGATTGGGCGCTTAGATCCATTAATTACATTAATGATGAATTGAGGATTATCAGAGACCAAAATTGAACCCTGCTTGTTTTCAGGTGTGATGTATTTCCAATTAGGTGAACGAAACGGTAACGGCTTTTTGATTACTTGAATTAACAGCACATTTCGCGGGTCCAAGTTTCTTAGGCTTGTAGATTTGCCAGTACCAGACTGGCCAAGGATTAAAGTTGCAATACTCATTATTCATTACTCACTATTCATTATTTAAAGGGGAGGATTGGTTGCTATCGAGCACCAACCCAACCTACGCGACGCTTATACTCACGCCGTTCACGAAGTGGAATATGTGTACGTTGTAGGGCGATTGCTAAGTTCTTCTTACGCTGGAAAGCTCGTTCACGTTCAAAGTTTTCACGGATCCAAGGCTTGGAAACATGAACCTCAAGCGTGATTAGCTGTTCGGTACCATCTTTATTGACCACATAGATATGGCGACCTTTTTCAAAGTATGTTGAATGGCCTAGACGCATACGGATGTTGCCTTCGTCATCTTGGCTGATGAACTCAGAAAACTTTTGAGTAGAAGTAGTCATTAGCCTGCCTCCACTAAACGATGTTTTTCGATATAGCCTTTGATGAGGGCATTGAAGTTCTGATGGTCGATGTGGTTTGTGAAATCGCTGTATGGATTGCCTAGGGCATCTGAAACGGTCACTTCATCAAGGCTGGTTACGTCGACAGCGGTGAATTCGCTACCCGGTACGCCGTAGCTGTCTTTAAATGCTTCAACTTCAAAACGTGCAGTAACACGGAAACCATCTAAACGAATAATCGCTTCGCCGTGGTTATCACCAGTCATGCGTAATGCAAGAAGCTGATATTCAGAAGGGGCTACGTTGGCAACGATAGGTTGTGCAGCCTTAGGCTCAGGATTGAATGCGAAAGCGAGTGCACCCATTGTTACAGCAGTTACACCAAGAGATATCTTGATGGTATTGAAAGGGGATAAGGTTTTGTTCATAATTGATCTCGCAATTTGCAAAAGCGCATTAGATTTCTCAGGTCGGTGCGCTTTTTTAATGTCTGTGAGATAAAATATACCTGTGGGGTAAAATAAAGTAAATACCTGCAAGGTAAAATTATTAAAAATATTTTTACTAAATTGGTAAATTGAGATTAAATAGACAAAAGAAAACCCACCGCTGGGGTGGGTTGGGTGGAGTTTGTTATGAGTAATAAATCAAAAAAAGAAGCTAGATTGAAGCTTTTAAGTCCAAATGATCGTGACTTTAGCAACAAAGATATAAATCAGCGGATTGCTGACATTAATGCTGTAGATGAATTTATTAATATTAAAAAAGTTAAAAAAATCACAGTACATGTTTGTGAAAGCAAGGTGCCTCAATTTGAGAAGCACATGGCTAAGTTTTTTAAAAAGCATGGATATAAAGCTAATATTAGTGACTAGTCTACTAATTTTTGCCATATACCTGGATCACTTGTTTGCTCATCATAACCCCTTTCGATTTGCTTCAAGGATTCCAAGTATACATGGACCCATAATTCTGCATCAGTGATATCAAAAGCACTTTCATTCTTAGATCGTTCATTAATCACAGCTTTGGTTAACTCAATAGCCAAAGCCTCTTTTGTTTCTTGTCTCATTCACATCTCCACCCGATCTGTTCTAAAGGGCTGCGTCGGGTTCGCAGTTTAAAAAATCATTGAAACCCAGCAAAGGGTTACGACTGCACAGAGTAGCCCTAATTTTATATAGTCAAATTTATTCATCTTAAATTCGCCTTATCAACCTCAAGCCATGCTTAGGGTTTATTTATCAGAATACTTTTCTAAAAAGTCATCCACCCAACCTTGTGCTGTATCAAGATTGGTTATATCTGCTAGTTTTAGATTAGTGCTTTCTGCTTCGTTAAAGCCCTCAATAATCGCTTCAAATATGTTTACTTCACCAATGACCTCGTGTGCAATTTCCGCAGGGTCATAGCTTTGTTTAGCTTTTTTAAGCGAGGCTATTTGTTTATCAATTCCTGCGCCAATTTTTTCTAATGCCAATTTGAATTCTTGACGATTAATTGTTAGCGCAGTTTTAGATTTATTAAGTGTAGCGATCATTTTGTTTTCCTTTTTTAAGAATTCTTATCATAGGATATCTTGGTTGATATCGTGTTAGACCTTTACTTGTTACAGCATCTATGGCTTTACGAGCGCTAATTCCAAACGGCCAACAAAATTGATTTCATTAAGTTGCTCATTCGTAATAAATTCATCTGGGTAGCGAACTTTATCTGGGTTATCACTTGCAAGCCTTACGGTTTTGCCACCTGCGTAACTAACAAAAATTCGCTTCATTCTTAATTCGTTGCTATGTGTAAAAACATATACATTGCCATTTTTCAGCATATCTGGATCTTTATCAGATATGTCTACAAAGAGTGGGCTATCAGGAGCCACAGTTGGCCACATACTGTACTCAGATGAGTAGATAATTCTTAAATTTTCAGGTTTTGTTTGAATACCCATGATTTTTAGTATGTAAGGATCTATATCAAGATATTCACTCACATCTTCTAAAAAATTCTCAATACCTGCACCACAGGATGCTTTGATATCCTTGTAGACAGGGATTCTCACATTGGTGGCTTTTGCGTCACCACTTCTAAATTCAATTGGGGCAATTTTAATACCGCTCGATTGAGCATGACTTGATTCCGAGTCATTGGAGTCAAGTGAAAAAGCATTTGCCTGATCTAGATACCCCTTTGGTTTTCCAAAAGCCTCCTCGATCTTTATCGCAGTTTCATCCCCAATATTCTTTGTTGGATTTTTACCAATATATTGACTGATTAAGTTATAGGAAATACCGGTCTTTTCAGCAAAATCCGCACGACTCAATCCAGATTCCTTTAATAAATTTCTAGCATTCATTAAGCGAATCTCATGAATTTGCATTAAGCCTGTCATACGAACCCCACATTTAAAATTACTTGTTAAATTTACCCGATGGGTAGAAAAAATAAATACCCTGATAGGTTGAATTAAATTTACCTTATAGGTATATTTGTATTTAATTTACCTATTGGGTGTATTTAAATGCCAAACTTATATGAATTCTGGAAAGCTTTAAGCGAGCCTGAAAAAAATAAATTTTGCGAGCGCGTAGGAGTTTCTTATGGATACATGGAGTCGCATCTAATCCATGGGCGCAAAAAGCCTCGCATGGAGACCATTCAAGCAATTGTGGATGCAAGCAACGATAAGCTTTCACATAAAAAATTATTTGAATTTTTCTTAAAGAAGAATCCCTCCGCCGCATAACCAATTATCACTTTGTCAAACCTTCAAAGAAACGTGAAACAAATAAAGGATTTCACAAATGCAAGAAATAACACTAAGCCGTGAAGCCCAAACGGCAATTTTTAAAATGATTAACCAGACGCAGGGGATTTCACCTAAGGAAATTGCTCAGGTCACTGGTGACTCACATAACACGATTTGCAACTACGGGAACGTAGGGATGCCAAACCATTTACCGAGCTTAAAGAAGCTTGAAACCATCATGTCGTATACGCAGAACCCTGAAATTTTAAAGGTGTGGGCGCATCAGATGGGATACGCATTAGTACCAGTGAATTGCGACTCAAGCAAACATCATGAGCTTTCGATCTTTGAAGCAATGATGCAGCACAACATTAAGAGTGGGAAAGCAAACCGTGTTGTGTATGAGGCTTATGAAGATGGGGTGATTACACCAGCGGAATACGAAGAGATCCACCAGATTACCCAGGGCTTGATCGAGTTGATTACCGCCGTGGATCAGGCAGCACTTAAGCAAATGCAGAAGTACACAGCAAATGCTCAAAAAGAAAAAGCCTGATCGCAGAAATCAGGCTTTTTAATTCATCAATTATCGGAACCAATGAATATGAGAAGAAATTTAGCACAACAAGCAATTCAAGACAATGCAAATAACGATTTCTTACAAGGGGATACGGTGGTACTAATCGCTCCAGTGACTCTTGTGAATCGTACTTTTGATACAGGCGATTTACTTTCCGTTGAGTACATAACCCCGTTGGGTGGTATTGGCGTTACAACGAATGGTGTGATCGTTGTTGTAGATCCAACAGAGGTTCGTCATGCAACAACATTGGAGCTGAAATTAAAACGCCGCCTATCTCTTGCAGAACAAGCCTTAGCGGAGGTTCCATGATTACTAACAAAGCTCTTCAAAAGAAGCCTGAGCATAAGCAGATGATGCAGCTTCAATCATGGTACGAGCCAGCACTCCGCACATTAGAGGGATTGCTGGAGATCCGTAGGGCAAATCTTCGCAAGATCAAAGGTGATGTAAAGAATGCTGCCGTAACGCGTGATGAATTTATGGAAATGCTGATGAATGAACATCGTGTTTCAGCTTGGTATGCAGGTGAAATCATTTCAAGCCTGCATCGAGCAGGACAGATTTTTATGTTTGGGCGATTTATTAAAAATATCGAAAAAGGGGGTGCTCAGTGAGATATTCAGCTAAACGTGGGCAGAAAGATGTTCAAGCTCCAGCACCTATCGAGGTGATGATCCCTTTGCTTGATCCAGTAAAGATATACACACCTAAAGAACTTGCCGCAATGCCTTTATCAGTCATGAACCAAGCTATTGAGGCTCAGGAAGCTTATTTCATTCTTGAGCATACAACCCAAATGGGGGGGGCAAGCCATAGCGATACGTCGCCAAATGCAAGAAGGTACCCAACTTATCCAGGTGAAAGAAAAGTCACGCACCAGGTACAAGATCAACAATCAATTTGTCGAACCTCGAATTATTCGTCAGTTGGAAAAACGTGGCTTAGTCAAATTGGAGTGTGCTAAATGAGTTTATTCAGCACTGGCCATGATGTCGTGGATCAGGTTGGTAGTGTTCACCTTGAGGGTAACATCTTACCAACCAGTTGGTTTAGTACCTTCGTTTTAGAGAGTGGAAAACCCGATTTAAACGCTATCGTTGTGCTTTCAGAAATCGTTTATTGGCATCGACCTACAGTGGTGCGTGATGAATATTCTGGCCAAGTTGTGCGCGTTAAAAAGAAGTTTAAATCTGATCTTTTGCAGCGTTCTTACCAGAGTTTTTCTGATCAATATGGCTTCTCAAAACAGCAAGTCAAAGAGGCATTTGATCGTCTCGAGAAATGTGGGGTGCTAAAACGTCACTTCCGAACAATTGAAGCTAACAATCAGAAATACAACAATGTTTTGTTTATTGAGCTCATTACACCTGTGCTTTTTGAAATGACCACCCTCCCACTTTCAAAAGGGGGAGGCTCCCCATTTGAAAAGGCAGACCCTCCCCATTTCAAAAAGGGGACAAATACAGAGACTACTACAGAGATTACTACAGATATAAACACACAACAGGAATTGCCTGAAAATTCAGCTCAGGATGATTCATGGAAACCTGATCAAAATTTCATAAGCACAATTTTGCTTCAAACAAAATTCAGCCATCGCGTAAATGAAATTTTAACCATGCCTGATTTCCAGTTTCACTTGGGTAGTTTCAATGCGCACTGGGAAAACAAAATCCATCTCACCGAAAACCAAAAAACGAGAAAGTTCGCAGCTTGGTTGGTGCAGGAATTTGAGAAGCAAGTAACCAAGACAGAGCGTGAAGGAAGAAAACCAACACGCAAAAAATCTTCTGAAAAACCAAATAACCGCAACGTGAATGATCCTTGGGGTGAAGTTCAGAACTATGAACCAGCAACAGGTGATGTGGATACAAGGGGGCTCCTATGAACGCAATCGCACCGCTTAGTTTTGATATTCAGAAATCAACAGAATTTTGCCAGTTGCACCAGGCACAAATGGTTTCTTTCCGTGGTAAATCGTTCTGCAAGCAATGCTCAACGGAAGCGCTTAACAAAGCTCAAGCAGAACACCACAACGCCGTGAATGCCATGGTACGTGAAAAGCACTTCCAAGGCGCAAAACTTCCAACCCGTCATGCGAACAGTGGGTTCAAAGAATACTTGGTAGCGAATAGCGGTCAGCAAAATGCAAAAACTCAATGCGTCACATTTGTGAAAGATTTCACGAAGGGGATCAAGCGCAACTTAATCATGATTGGTCGCACCGGTACTGGGAAAACACACTTAGCTTGCGCCGTAGCTCGAAACATTCTCGAGACCCAAAAATATGCCCGCTATGTGACCTCTGAAGACATGGCCAATGAAATAGCGAATGCATGGACCAAGGCTGATGATAGTGAAGTAAACGCTGTTCATCGCTTCACTAAATACGATCTATTGATTCTTGATGAATATGGATTGCATGACCGCCATGAAAACCGTCTCCAGCTGGTGCACAAAGTTCTTTACTCACGTTATGACGCTGGCAAGCCAACCATGTTGATTTCAAACATGACAGCACATGAATTGGAACAAGACCTTGGTGATCGTCTCTGGTCTCGTTTTCAGCATGATGGGTTGGATGTGGTTGAGTGCAATTGGGCAGATGAGCGTGTTGGGGGCGAAGTGTGAAGCAGCAGAAATTCAGTACAAAACAAGCCGTGAAACAAGGCGAACGCATGGTGCTGGTTTTAAAGAAAATCATTCAGAAGTCTGGGCGAACCAGTTTGAAAGAAGTTACCGAATGGATGGAAATATCACCACGTAATGCCAATGTATTTGTAAATCAGCTTTTAGCGGAAGGGTATTTGGAGACAAACAGCAAAAGCCCTATGAGTCTTAAGGCTACCGAAAAAGCAAAACAGTTATTTGGGGTGAATGAATGAATAAAGGTGACCGCGTAAAAGTAGATTTTATTGGTGAATCAGCAACGATTTATTCAGGCAAACGCTTCACTGGGTACGGTGTATTAGATCGTGTTGAAGATGGCCGTGTATTTGGGCGCTTGGATGATGGAACGCCGTTTATGTGTTTGTGTACTGATGTGGAGGTGGTTGAGGGATGAGTGAATTATTTAAGTATCTCCTAATTTGGATTGGCATATTTCACGTGTTCTATGCTGTTTTGGGATTTCTCGATGTTCTTCATTACCGACTCTACATTGGCGTTGAGGATAAGGTGATTGTAGCCAAGACGGAGTGGGAAGAGCTTAAAGCTCTGCGAGGTGCCAGTGACCAGCATCTCCCTCGCTGAATATCGAAGAATCTACAAGCCAAAATGCAAGGCTAAACGTCCTGCATCGGTTAAGAAAGAGCGAGTAGTGAGTGAGGGTGAAGCGATTTTATCGCAGCATCTGAGAACTCTAAAGATTGAGTTTGAGCAGGAGTTTAAGTTTCACCCCTCACGTAAATGGAGAGCTGATTTTCATTTAACGGGCAAAAAGATATTGGTCGAAGTGGAAGGTGGAATCTGGAGTAATGGCAGACATACAAGGGGTAAGGGGTATTTAGGGGACTTAGAGAAATATAACGCAGCAACAATGATGGGTTATCAGGTAATACGGCTTAGCACTGAGCAAGTGAAAAGCGGCAAAGCGATTGAGCAAATAGAGAAGATGGTAGGGGATTTGGGATGACGGCAGCAGTAACGATTATGCAAGCGACTGATTGGTCGAAATACAGTTTTGAAGAATGGTGTCGTCAGCTTGGAGCTTGGATAAATGGCGACAATGAAACAATGGTAATGGTTGTTAAAACCATGCCAACAAAAAGAATAACGCAGCAGCAACGTGAGCGGCTGCTTGCAATGTACATGTCAGACGAGACTCTTAGAGATCGTCTATGCGTACGCCGAAAAGGAACATGCTGCCAATTAGACTGCAACGAAGCACGTGCAATTCAAAGACTCTTTCTTGATATTCAGCTTGTAGAAGATGAAGTCCTTCAGGAGTGGATCTCATCAATCTGGTCTCATCACGTGATAGGCAATTCATTGCGTGATATTGCTGGGAGTAATGACACATCCGTGAACCAAATTCGCCAAGATCTGAAATGCGGCCTTGCTTATATCAAAAGCAGACACCCGCATTTTGTATTTGAAACTTTTGAAAAAACCACTTGAGTGTGCGCACGGGGTATGGCATATTTCTGTTATAGTGGACGAAGTTATAGAAATTCACTAAATAAACCTCGCATTAGCGGGGTTTTGTCATTTTTGGGGTGTGTATGGCTGATGAAGATCAATTTGATAAAGAAGTCTATAAGGCATTATATGAGTTTCAATTAAAAGGACTTGAAAGTGTAAAGGCGTTGCATGCAAAACATGAGGATAAAGCTGCCAAATATTTAACATTTACATCAATAATAATTGCAGCTGTAAGTATATTTTCAAAACAGTATTTGTTTGATGTGGCAAATAAATCTTTCATCTTTTACATTATTGTCCTATTGATGGTTTTAGTTTTCTTATCATTGTCTAGTATTGCTAGAAATTTATTCCATGTTCTAGAGGTTAGTAAGGTTGGAAAGTTGGAAAATAATAAGAATATGGTCCACTACTTTACACAAAATGAACTAACGACAATCTACTATTATCTTTCAATAGATATGGCTGAGATCATTCAGACATATGAAGACAGGAACGCCATAAAAGTTGAATATTTGAATAAGTCATTTGGGGAAATAAAATTCTGTGGATTAATGTTTGTGTTAACGGTACTATTAATAATTGTCGATATTTTAATCATTTGAGTAACATGGAAAAGATTAGATCTAATAAACCAGTACCGCCTGAAGTTGATAGACCACCAATAGTTGTTGAAGAGAGAAGCGATAAAAGTAAACTGGAGCGTAGATAATATGAACATACGCGCATCTAAGCCAGTACCACCACCAGCCCCAACACCACCAATTAAAATTGTGGGGGATTCTATGCCAAAAGGCCTAGGCGGCAATAAATCGAAGTAATGACTTAATTTTTTCTGAGGCCTCACGCATGTGAGGCTTTTTTGTTGCCGAAATTTGGCAACCATATCCTGTGAGTGTGCCGACTTACAGAACATGCCTTGTGTAAACGCCTAGATGTTTTAGGCAATTTTAGCTAGGGCTTGGCAACCCGACCTTAAAGAGAATGAAAGCAAGTGAAGTTGACCGTGCATGTAAGGTTAATGTGATTGTGAGTAGCGGTAGATCAGTTGCCGAGCTGATTAATATCGAACTATAGGCAGGGGTGTGGCAGATCACCACATCCTTATTTAGTTACATAGTGAACAATAATTCATCAAAATGAGATTGGATAGATACAATTTCGGGTGATATTTTTAATTAAATATTCTACATGGATGGAATTAAAGATGAAGCTACTAACTTTATTAGGTATTGGTGTTATGGCAAGTTGCTGCTATAGATCAAAGCGCATTGCTAGCGAACACGCTTCACACTCAAACTTCGATAAAATTGTTCAAAAAGCTGCTCTGCATGGCTTCTAAACAATTTAGTTAGTGTTGGGTTTTGTAATAAATATATGATTGTAGGAGAACGAAATGCTTCAATTGTTAATTTGTTTATTTGGCCTTCATGGTGCAACTGAGATTGACGGTGAAGTCAAAGAATGCCGTGATTGTTTGAAAGAAATATAAGGCCTTTCGCTACGTTTCCTTAGTCATTTGCCGAACGGATTACGGCACATAAAACCCCGCTCAATATGCATTATTGGCGGGGTTTTTCTTTTCTTATTTGGGGTTCTTATGACAGATAAAGTACAAGCGAAAAAAGACTTAGAATTTTGCAGTGCTGAGCTGTCTAAGTATCAGAACCTAAGCCGTTCTGGTTTGACTCGGGATGAGATGCTGGCAATAGATGGCATTATGATTAAGTTGAAAGAGCGGGTTAAGAATCTAAGAACAAGCCTGTACGATTAATTAACAAATAAACCACTATTGTATAATTTCTTACATATCTATCCCTATAAATTGTGAGAAATGTATTCTTTTAGTGTTGATAATTTTTTTAATTGTGAGAGTATAAAAAAAGAACAATAAAGGGAGAAAAGTATGGCTTCACAAGATGTGCTTATAATCTCGGTTTCGGCCTTTGTCCTTGCATTAACGATTTATGAGTTTGGGCAGATGTCGATGTTGTTTTAAACTAAACCACCTTCGGGTGGTTTTTTAATGGGCGCAATATATGAATGCAGACGACTACTTCTGGAAAACCAAAAAGCGCCCACCTAAAACCAAACCACGCTCTAAACCTTTACCAAAGGCAAAAGAAAAATACTTAGAAGCTGAGGAAGCGCTATTCCAAGAATTAGAAGAACATTTAATTGGCTATGAGCGTAGATTTCAATTTGAATCCACTAAAAACTGGCGATTTGATTTTTATATTGTGAAGTTGCGACTTCTCATTGAAATAGCGGGTAGTCCTTGGGCTGTCGGGCGTGGTGGACGAAAGATAGCGAATGCATTTAATAAATATGATTTGGCTGAAGATATGGGTTACAAGATTCAACGTTTTGAGCCACATGCAATTGAGTCGGGTGGTGTGATTCGGTGGATCAAGTCGCAGTTAGAGAGATTAGAAGATGGAACAGATCAGACCATTCCCACCGACGGATCTTATTGATCATGCTGAGGAGGAAGAAGCTATTCGCCTTGCGCCCGCCGTGGAATTAAAAGAATGGGTGATTAAAAACTTTCTAACCATTGGGGGTCAGCTCCACAATCCAGATCATGACCATATCTCAGAGCTACTGCACGATGATGAAACCTTTTTAGCCTTTGCTTGGGCATCATCTGCATGCCAGTCAAAAAAGCGCATGGTACTGGGTCAATGTGAAAAAGTGATGTTTAACCAAGGTGGTTGGAAGAAAGCCCGGCAAGAACAGCAGATGCGGGACTGGTTTGGTTGTGTACCTGTTTATCTCATCACTATAGATGCATCATTCTGTGAGCAAGCTTCAGATCATGACTTCTGTGCACTGATAGAACATGAGCTTTATCACATTGGCGTAGAGCGTGATCAAGATGATGAGATTATCTATAGCGACAATACTGGCTTACCAAAGCATTACTTAGCAGGCCATGACGTTGAAGAATTCTATGGCGTGGTCAAACGCTGGGGTGCAAGCGACAGTGTTAAGCGCTTAGTCGAAATCACAAAGAATGCGCCATTTGTATCTGATTTTAATGTATCTGCGTGTTGTGGGAATTGTGTGATTGGTTAGAGCTGAAAGGCTCATTTTTTTGACCGTCTTCTTGGACGTACTTGGACGGATTGAGATTTATGGCCAGACTTAGAAAAGAGGTGCAAACGTATATAGTGCGTTCACTTGCGCAGTTTAATACCCCCCAAGAAACAGTAGTTCTTGTCAAAGAAGAATTTGGAATTGATGTTACTCGACAGCAGTGTGAAGCATATGACCCAACTAAGCGGACTGGAAAAGATCTAAGTGCCAGCTTGAAAAAAGAATTTGAGGAAACTCGAGAAGAGTACTTGGACAAACCTAAAAACATTCCTATTGCTAACCAAACCGTTCGCTTAGAGGCATACCAGCGACTAATCAATAAAGCCAAGAGCCCTGTGATGGCTTTAAAAATTCTCAAGCAGGCTGCAGAAGAAATGGGTGGCAAGTACACCAATAAGCAAGAGGTTGATCACACTACGAATGGCAAGTCGATAAATATGCCAACAACAATTGAATTGGTGGCTCCTGATGTCAAAGGTACAGATTGAATTACCGCCAAAATTAATACCATTATTCAGTACGCCTAATATTCGTTACAGATCATCATGGGGTGGTCGTGGTTCAGCTAAAACGAGATCGTTCGCGTTAATGACGGCGATCAAGGGTTATATGTATGCTGAAGCGAAGATCAGTGGATTGATTCTTGGTGCACGTGAGTACATGAACTCACTTTCAGATTCCTCAATGGAGGAAATCAAGCAGGCGATTCGCTCTGTGCCTTTTTTAAATCAATATTATGAGATGGGTGAAAATTTCATCCGCACCAAGAACCGCCGTGTGAGTTATGGTTTTGCTGGTCTTAGACATAATCTGGACAGTATCAAATCCAAAGCACGTATTTTGCTGTGCTGGGTGGATGAGGCTGAAACAGTCAGTGAGATGGCATGGCGAAAATTGCTTCCTACAGTCCGTGAGGATGGTTCAGAAGTTTGGATTACTTGGAACCCTGAGCGTAGAGATAGCGCTACCAGTCAGCGTTTTAGACATGAAGAAATCTTTGATGATCTAACAGGTGAATTGATTGGTGTTGGTGTAGAGATGAACTACAGCGATAATCCATGGTTCCCTGAAGTCTTGGAGATTGAACGCCGTCAGGATCAAAAGAATCTGGATGATGCGACTTATCGCTGGATCTGGGAAGGTGATTATCTTGAGCTTTCAGAGGCACAAATCTTTAGAAATAAATACAAGGTTGAAGCCTTTGATGATGAGTTATGGAAAACAGCAGACCGCTTATTCTTTGGTGCTGACTTTGGTTTTGCTAACGATCCGAACGCATTAATAAGATCATTCATTCTTGAGAACACACTCTACATTGAGTATGAGGCATTTGGTGTCGGTGTTGATCTGGATGAAATGGCTCAGTTCTATGATTCAGTGCCAGGTGCAAGGGACTGGCCAATCAAAGGTGACTGCTCTCGACCGGAAACAATTAGCTATCTACGGCGTCAGGGTTTCAATATTGAAGCTGCCGAAAAGTGGCCTGGATCTGTTGAAGATGGCATTGCACATATTAAAGGTTTTGAGACTGTTGTGATTCATACGCGGTGTAAGAAAACCCTGGAAGAGTTTAGAAGCTACTCCTACAAAAAAGACAGGCTTACTGATGAAGTTCTACCAATCATTGTTGATAAGTGGAACCACGGCATAGATGCACTGAGATATTCATTAGATGGCTACATTATGGCTCGCGGTGGAACTGGAGTTTGGTCGCGCCTTTAAGAGAAAATTATGGGAATATTTAAATTTACAGCCGATAGTTTTCAGAACTTTGCGGCTCGTGTTGGCTTAGGTGCTGGCAGCCAAAACGATCAGTCCAGTTATGGCTTTAACCTCACTAGTCGTAACCGTCTAAAGCTTGAAGCAATGTACCGTTCAAGTTGGGTTGTTGGCCAAGTGGTTGATGTAGTCGCCGAGGATATGACCCGAGAGGGAGTAACCTTACAAGGCTTCGATGATCCGCAGCATGGTGAAGTAATTAATGATGCTTTAGATGCGTTGCAGATCTGGGACAAGCTCAGCGATACCATTAAGTGGGGGCGTCTCTACGGTGGTGCACTCGCTGTAATGCTGATTGATGGCCAGAACGTTTCAACGCCGTTGAATATTAAAACTATTGGCAAGGACCAGTTTAAAGGCTTGATGGTTTTAGACCGCTGGATGGTTCAGCCTACACTTGAAGATCTGGTCACTGAATATGGCCCAGACTATGGCAAGCCTAAATACTATGACGTATTCCAGGATGCAGCCGGCCTGTGTGGTCAGCGCATCCATTACTCGCGCGTCATCCGTATCGATGGCGTAAACCTTCCTTACTGGCAGGCGATGACTGAAAACCTTTGGGGGCAGTCAGTGATTGAGCGTCTAGAGGATCGTTTAACTGTTTTTGATAGTGCCACCATGGGTGCGGGCCAGCTGGTCTATAAAGCACATTTGCGGACATATAAAGTGAAAGGCCTGCGCGACATTATCGCCACTGGTGGGCGTGCTTTTGAGGGCTTGGTTAAACAGATCAATCATATTCGGGAATGGCAGTCCAATGAAGGTTTGACCTTGATGGATGCAGAAGATGACTTTGCAACACACTCTTACACCTTCTCTGGCCTTGATACACTTTTGCTTCAGTTTGGTCAGCAGATCTCTGGTGCCACTCAGATTCCATTGGTGCGTTTATTTGGACAGTCGCCGGCAGGTTTAAATTCAACTGGTGAGTCTGACTTATCCAATTACTACGACAACATCAATCAGCAGCAAGAACGCCGTCTGCGTACGCCGTTGCATAGGCTCTTGGAGATAATGTCACTGTCGGTACTTGGTAAACCTTTACCTGATTCATTTAAGTTTGATTTCACCAGCCTGTGGCAGATGAGTGAAGAGCAGAAATCAAATGTGGCAGAGAAGACAACCAATGCCATTTTGAAGGCTGAAGAACAAGGTGTGATTAGTCGTCATACGGCACTTAAGGAATTACGTCAGGCCAGTAGCTCTACTGGTATCTTCTCAACGATTACGGATGACGATATCGAAGACGCTGATAATGACCCACCTCCACCAGACAGTGAGAATGATGATGAATCACTTCGATCCGAAACGGATGCGGCGGATGGAGATCGAGTACAGCCGTCAGCTGCGTAAGATTTCAGGCTATATCGATACAATTGTGAAAGGGTTTGATGTTCATGACCCGAGTACACATCCAATGATTGTCAGTTCACTGAATAAGTATGCAGACACGTTGCATCATTGGGCCAATAATACTGCTGGACGGATCATGACTGACATCGCCTTGCGTGATGAAAAGACATGGTTGATCTACGCTAAAGACCTGTCCTACGGCGTACGTGAGCAGATCAGGAATAGTGATGTTGGCGCCGTTTACCAGCAATTGTTATCTGACCAGGTGAGATTGATTAAGTCTCTGCCATTAGATGCAGCTCAACGTGTGCATGACCTATCGACCAGAATGCTGATTGAAGGTGGGCGGTCGAAAGAGCTTGCAGGATTGATTATGGCAGGCGGTCAAGTTTCCATGAGTCGTGCCAATACTATCGCAAGAACAGAGATTAGTCGGGCTGCATCGGTATTTGTTCAATCACGTGCTGAGAATCTTGGATCTGAAGGTTATACCTGGCGAACATCTGGTGATATTGATGTCAGACCAAGTCATAAAGAAATGAATGGCAAGTTTGTGTATTGGAATAAGCCGCCGACATTAGACAGGATGACTGGACATGCTGGATGTTTGCCTAATTGTCGTTGCTACCCAGACCCTGTAATACCACTCGATTGAGTGGTTTTTTAATACCTGAAATTAGTGAGATAAACATGGCGATGAATAAATTTGTGCTGAATGGCACGCCACAAAAAATTACAGATGGCTCGAAAGGTGGAGCGGCTCAAGGGATGGGTAATCGTGACTTTTACTTTGCCCAAGGTACCAGCATGCCTTCAAAGGATGTTCATTTGCTTGATAATAAAGTTAGCTTTCCTGAAGGGGTAACCCTGTGGGCATGGGCTAGTGATTTAAGTCCTGTGACCGTTGTGGTTTTAACTTCTGACTAACGAAAGGTGGTGAAATAGTGCTCTCTCTATCTGATATTGTTAATGTAAAAGTTGGAATTGGAAGGGGTGTGTTTGAGGCGCCTGGAGCCACTGTGATTAGTGGTCAGCAAAGTTTCAGCCAACTTATAAAGAAGCTCTTTGCGAATGGTGAACAGGGCTTCTTCTACGACCCTAACGATCTAAGTACGATGTTTCAGGATGCTGCGGGGACTGTACCAGTTACGGCTGCGGGGCAGGCTGTGGGGCTATGGTTGGATAAGAGTAAGGGGTTGGTTCTGGGTAGTGAGTTGTTTGATGATGCTAAGGTTACTTCTCTTGGTGGCTCAACAAAGATTTCAGCAAATACATACAATGTATTCACTGCTGATTCAACAGCATCTTATGTGGGTATTCCGACTGTAGGGGCTAATAAGAGATGGGCGATTGTAGACTTTGAGGTGGTACGTCAAGGTAGTGGAGGTATACGAATTGATCATAGTGTTGGAATTTCATACATAGTACCTAAAAGCGTAGGTAGGTACAGAGTAATCTTGC
The DNA here is from genome assembly GCF_058599505.1 of Acinetobacter sp. CAU_H_29a_1. Classification (NCBI taxonomy): domain Bacteria; kingdom Pseudomonadati; phylum Pseudomonadota; class Gammaproteobacteria; order Moraxellales; family Moraxellaceae; genus Acinetobacter; species Acinetobacter sp. CAU_H_29a_1. The sequence goes on along the minus strand of NZ_CM178655.1, from coordinate 1,966,283 downwards.
TGTGCAATCGCACAGATAATACAATTTATTTCCATAGGGACGTACATCCAACTGATGTGGATATAAAATTTCATTCGATTAAGGCTATTTCTGGAAACCATGCCTATCAATCCACTTCAGCTTCTCGCCCTATTTTACAAGACTCCCCGCGTCGAATTGATTTTGATGCAGTAGATGACAAACTCATCACCAACCTACCAACACAATTAACAGGCTGTACAGTGGTTCGCTCTGTGCCAAATGTCGGAACTCAAATACTGACAGGCCAAACAATCCCTGCAACCTACGAGGATAATACAGACCATTGTGGGTTGTTGGTGATTAACAGGGTTTTAACTCCTAGTGAAACCTCAGCTATTGCGGCTGAATTTAACAAGAGGGCTGGTGTATGAAATTTAACTTATCAGTCATCAACATCATCCCCGACGCCCACAAAGATGCAATAAATCAGATTGCAGAGCTTTATGGATGCGGGTCTAACAATCTCTCTGTAAAACTACAAGGTGAAGACGGTATTTATTGGGGTTGTCATTCGTGGTGGAAGCCTGAAGATTATGCCGTATTCAGTGATGATGAATTGCGACAGCGGGTAGTCCCTGCTGAATTACAACCATCACTTGAGCATTTGTATGAACGATTGATGTTAGATGGTGATAGTCAAGAGAACTGGCAGGCTGCATTAGCTTTAAATAGGCTTTCTGAAGTTCGGGAAGAGTAAATTAGGAAAACAAATAGACCACCATTTTAGGTGGTTTTTTATTGCCTGAATTTAGGTGAACTATGTTTAAGAAGAAACCGAAAAAGCCAGCGCCGTCTGCTACGAAAGACCGCTCCAATATCTATACGACAGGTCAGATCGGACGGACACGGGAAACCACACCAGAAGGTTATCTGCTTTGTCGCGATGTTCCATTGGCACGTATTGGCACTCTAATGTATGGCGACGGCGAAGTACCAGTCACAGCAGATAACACTGGCCTGATTCTGATTCAGCGTGGTGAGGATGTTCTATTTGATCCAAAAACTATTGCGAGTGCTGAAGGTAAACCAATTACAGATGATCACCCGGAAGATTGGGTGGGTCCTAAAAATTGGAAAGAGCTCTCTAAAGGATCTGGACACAATATTCGCCGTGGCGAGGGTATTGATTCAGATCTTTTAATTGGAGATCTACTGGTTACAGATAAGGATACGATTGACGCCGTCCTTGAAGGAAAAGTAGAGATATCGCTTGGGTATGACGCTGATTATATCGAAGTCAGTCCGGGTAAAGGGTTACAGAGCAATATTGTAGTGAACCATATTGCATTAGTAGATAAAGGGCGTTGCGGTTCCCGCTGCTCGATAGGAGATAGTTTTATGTCTGATAAGACAAAAAAGAAAAAGATTAGCTTTGCTGATCGCATTCGTAACCTGGTGAAAACCAAGGATGCTGAAGAAGCCGAAAAACTGGCTAAAGCAGTTGAAGATGAAGAATTGGAAATTGAAACCAAGGATTCAGATGATGATGAAGATCTGGATGGCAAAACGTCCGATGCTGCTGTAAATCGTCAGATCCTTAAAATGCTCAAAACTATGGACTCTCGTCTTGGTGCTTTGGAAAAGAAAAAAACCAAAGACTCGGATGATCCTGAAAAGTCAACCGAAGATGATGATAATCCGGATGATGATCCAGAAAAAACCAAGGATGACATCTTAAAGGCAGAACCTGCAGGTAAAGCTGATGAAGGCGTAACCCATACCGGTGATTCACTTAAAGAAGTGATGGTGCGTGCTGAGATCCTGTCACCAGGAATCAAGCTGCCGCCGACAATTGATAGTGCGAACAACGGTAAAGCGGTTGTACTTGCTAAACGTCAGGCATTAAAAGCTGCAATGCAAACCACTGATGGCCAGAAAGCCGTAGCGCCGTTTATTGGTGCAAATGCCAATATTGATACTCTACCAATTCAAACACTGGATGCAGCATTCATTGGGGCATCAGAGTTAATTAAACAGCAAAATAATTTGAAAGGCGTACGCTCAGGTATCACTACACGTGACTTTGGCCGTGCTGCTCCAACGATTGATCAGATCAATCAGTGTAACCGCGATTTTTGGAACAAAGGAAAATAAAACATGGCTGCTTATACATATCGTATGCCTTCTGGCATTCCGGGTGATGTGTCTCGTAAATCACACTCAACTATCGAATCACACAATATGCCGACGCCAGTGGCTGCCTTTGGTGTATTTGCCAAAATGGATGCCACAGGCAACTTGGCTGCACTAGGCTCTTCTGACACAGCTGACACGGTTTATGGTCTGATTGTGCGCTCATATCCAACAACTTCCACCACGAATGATCTAGGGCAAGCAGTACCGTCTAAAGGTATTACAGATGTTCTGGTGCGCGGTTACATGACGGTGAAATGTAATGCTGGTACAGCGAAGAAAGGTGGTGCTGTTTATGTGCGCATTGGTGCTACTGCAACTGGCAAGCCAATTGGCGGCATTGAAGCAGCAGCAGATGGTGCAAATACCATTGCTGTGAAAGCACGCTTCATGCATGACGCCGATGCATCTGGCAACGTAGAAATCGCATACAACATCTAAAAATTTAAAAGGCATGAAGGACGGCGCTATAGGCGTCTTTTTTTATGCCTGGGGAAAATAAACATGAAGAAATTACTTCTCGGTAGTGCAGTTACAGCAGGTATGGCGGCGATTCGCGCCCAAACTCGCGACAACTTCCAAACCTTTGATGCGCGCACAATTGATAGCTCTGGTGCTTTCCTGGTTGGTGAGCTTGAACGCTTAGATCCACGACTGAATGAGCCATTAGCAAGTTATACCTGGTCACGTGATATTGACCTGCGCTCTGACGTTTCAATCGCTGATGAAACATCATCTTTCACCAACTCTACTTTTGCTGCTGCAGGTGGTGCTTCACCAAATGGCAAATCGTGGGTAGGCAAGAATGCTGATGCTATCCAAGGTATCGCTCTAGATATCGGCAAGACAGCATTGCCATTGACTCTATGGGCAATGCAGGTCGGGTTCACAATTCCTGAACTGGAATCTGCGAAACAGGTAGGGCGTCCGATCGATGCTCAGAAGTTCGCAGGTCTGCAAATGAAATACCAGATGGATGTAGATGAACAAGTCTATATCGGTGACGGCATGATCGGTGTAGAAGGCCTGTTGAACTCAAGCAAGGTGGGTGCAACCAACGTGACCAAAACTTGGGCAACATCCACACCGCAGGAAATTCTGAGCGATGTAAACCTGATTCTTAATAATGCATGGGTAGCTTCAGGCTTTGCTGTATGTCCTGACAAGTTGTTATTGCCGCCTCAGCAGTTTGGTTTATTAACCACTCGCATTGTGTCAGAAGCAGGCAATATCTCGATCCTTGAATTCCTGAAGATCAACTGTCTGGCAATGTCAGTAAATGGTAAGCCACTAGACATCCAGCCTTCTAAATGGTGTGTTGGCCGTGGTGCTGCAGGTAAAGACCGCATGATGACTTATACACAAGCTGAATCACGTGTTCGTATGCCTCTTGTACCGCTACAACGTACGCCGTTGGAATATCGTGACTTGCGTCAATTGACGACTTATTTCGGTCGTATCGGTGCGGTGGAATGGGTATATCCAGAAACTGCCTACTATGCAGATGGCCTATAGGGAGAACTAAATGAGCAAGGTTCAAATTTTACTGTCCAAACCCTTAGTAGTGAATATGGGCAAGGATAAAGATGGCCAGCAAATCAACTTGAACCTACCTCAAGGTCTACAGGAAGTAGATCAAGGGGTAGCAGAGCATTGGTTTGTGAAGCATCACTCGCAAGAGATCACCCAGGACGTAGTGGTAAATCACGAGCTTCAGGAAGCTTATGACAAGCTAAAAGAAGAATTTGATGCTCTTCAAACGCAATCTGATGCAGCGACCAAGAAAATCGCTGAGCTGGAAAAGCAGGCTAAGGCTGATGCAAAAGAAATCGCTGAGCTAAAGCAGAAAATTGCTGATGCCTCCTCTGCTGACAACAGCAAAGATGCAGATCCAAAAGCTGAAGACAAAAAGGCTAAGTAATCATGCTAGATGAATCATCCTTTCGTGAATCAATGCCAATGTTTGCAGATACTGATCTGTACCCGACGGTGCAATTCAACTTCTATTTAAATATGGGAAAAAAGTTACTGCCTGAATCACGCTGGGATGATCTGCTGGATGAAGGCTTAGCTTTCTTCGTAGCGCATTACCTGACGTTGTATTTGCGCAGTATGGACGCCGTAGCGATTGGTGGAGATGCTGGTCAAGTGACTGGTAATGAAACCTCTAAGTCAGTCGACGGCGTTTCCTATTCGGTCGATGTTTCCAGTGTTTCATTGACTGATGCTGGACATTGGAATCAAACCACATTTGGCATTCAGTTTTTGCAGATGGCCCGGATGGTCGGTGCAGGAGGGATTCAACTTTGACAGTAAAAGTAACTGGTGAAGGCATGCTGAGCATACTTGAGGCCGTTGCGGAACTGTCTAGGGTTGAGGTGCTTGTGGGAGTGCCACACGGGGAAGCCCGAACTGATGAAGATGGTATGACCAATGCTCAAATTGGTTATCTATTGGAAACTGGTTCACCTGCAATGAACCTTGAACCGCGTCCGCATTTGATGCCGGGTATTGAAGCTGTACAAGATGTTATCGGGCAGCAACTTACCAAGGCTGTGAATAGTGCGTTGGATGGTAACAAACAGCGCATGTATTTCTTCTTAAACACGGCTGGCATGAAAGCAACAATGAGTGTGAAGAACCTGATTAATGCAGGTGACTTTGCGCCGCTGAAACCAGCCACGCTTAAAGCAAGAAAAGCCAGAGGCAGGAAGTCTGAAAAGCCATTGGTGGATACAGGCCAATACCGTAATTCACACACCTACGTGATTATGAATAAGGGCAAGGAGGTCAACAGTGGCAACTCTTGATGTAAGTCGTGTGCTCCTTGATCCGAAGCTGGCATCACGTGGGATTATTTGCCACCGGACTGAAGTGGTGATGGGAGACAATGGTCGAGGTCAGAAGACTGAAACCACTCATACATTCAGTGGTGTAGTGACGACTAATGATGGCAACAAGATGGATCGCCGTACTGATGGCACCTTGATTAAGGGTGCTATTAATATTCATACCCGGTTTGCATTGTCTTCTGGTGATGCAGACCATCAAGCCGATGAAATTACATGGAAAGGTCGTCGTTATATTGTGTCTCAGGTTTTAGACAATACACATTATGGCCGTGGCTTTGTGAAGGCAATTTGTGAATTGAAACTATCAGGATAAATATGGCGGACTCTACAGTAGACGGTTATATACCGTCGAGTGGAGCTGTCCAGAATGACCAGGAACTTGAGGATATTTTCCAAGGCTTGATTGTTGGAGTCACATCATTACCGGGTGCCATGGTTAGACCGCGTTGGCAGAATGACCCACCACCATTACCAGGCATTGATAAAAACTGGTGTGCATTCGGGGTGAAACATACCCGTAGTGATGATGGTCCGTACTTCCAGCAAAACGAAGATGACATGGACAGTATCCGGCATGAAAGCATTGAAGTTTTTCTCTCATTTTATGGTCCACAAGGGCAGCACTTTGCCAATTTATTTAAAGATGGCTTAGGGATTCCACAAAATATTGCCCAGATCCGGGCATACAAAATCAAATTTACAGGATGCGGTGAAATTCTTACGGCACCTGACTTTCTCAATAATCAATACGTGCACCGCTATGACATGACCGCGACATTCAATCGACAGGTCAAGCGTAGCTTTGCCTCAAAACCTTTTGAAAGTTTTCAAAAAATTAATTTTAAACGCAACTAGGAGTCATCATGACATTACCTGTTTCTAGTGTCGTCAATGTCAGCATTAGTCTTGCTGCATTGGCTGCGGGACCACGTTCATTTGGTTCATTACTTATTCTTGGCACTACAAGTGGTGTCATTGATAAGATCGAGCGCATGCGCGAATACTCTGGTATTGATGGAGTAGCTGAAGACTACGGCGTTGATGATCCAGAATACAAAGCAGCGCTTGCATACTTTGGTCAGTCACCTAAGCCTCGTACACTGTATATCGGTTATTGGGATAAGACGGGGTCGGAATCAGTGCAGGCTGCGGTTGCTGAATGCCTCCAATCTCTCAAGTGGTATGGCCTAACTATTGCAGCCGACCTGACTAATGTAGAAGCTGACGCCGTAGCAGCATTGATTGAAGCATCTGACCCTGTGCGTATGTTTGGCTATACCACTCAGGAAGAAGAAAGCTTGAGTGCAACCAGTACGACTGATACTGCGTATAAGCTCAAGAATAAAAACTACCGTCGCACCTTTGCGATTTTCTCTTCTGATAATCCTTATGCAGCAGCTTCTGTGTTTGGTCGTGCATTTAGTGTCAACTTTATGGGCACTAATACCACAATCACGCTGAAGTTTAAGCAGCTGCCAGGCATTGCAGCTGAAGACCTGAAAATCAGTGAAGCCAATGCATTAAAGGCGAAGAACTGTAATGTTTTTGCAAGCTACAACAATGGCACATCCATTCTGCAGGAAGGGGTGATGTGTGATGGCTCATTCTTTGATGAAGTCCATAGCCTTGACTGGCTTCAGAATCATCTGGAAACAGCGTTATGGAATTTGTACTACACATCAAACACTAAAATTCCCCAAACACCTGCAGGTGTAAATCGCCAATGTGGTGTACTCGAGCGTGCATGTGAACAGGCCGTGACAAATGGGCTATTGGGTGAAGGGCAATGGAACGGTGATAGCTTTGGCGCACTAGAAACGGGTGATTATCTGCCAAAAGCATTCTACGTTTATGCCAATAGTCTTGATGATCAAGCTCAATCAGAGCGGGAAGCACGTAAAGCGCCCGTATTTCAGATCGCCACAAAGCTTGCAGGTGCCACTCACTTTGCAGATGTGATCGTTTCAGTTAATCGCTAAGGAGTTTTTATGACAGCTTATTCTTTTATGGATACCCAGTGCTCTTTAACAAGCGATGATGGGGTAATTGATTTGGGTTATGGCGCAGCAATTGCTGAGGAAGGCATTACCTTTGCCATGGCTGGTGATAAAAATACCATGACCATTGGTGCAGATGGTGAGGGTATGCATTCCCTTCATGCGGATAACTCTGGCACCATCACTATCCGTTTTTTAAAGACTTCACCAACCAATGCCAAGTTGATGAATATCTACAATGCTCAAAAATCATCAACACGGAAGTGGGGCAAAAACACTATCACACTCAACCATACAGGTTCTGGTGATAACCACACCGCGTCTAAATGTGCATTTAAAAAAGTTCCTGATTATACAAATGCAAAAGTTGGCTCAACCGTGGAATGGGTATTCGACTCAATCAAAGTTGATATGAAACTTGGCAAATATGAGTAATTGAAATGCAGATAACAATTAGCGGTAAAAACTACACGATCGGGCGCTTAAATGCGCTCGATCAACTTCACGTATCCCGAAAGATTGCTCCAATCATCCCAAGCCTAATTCCAATCATTAGCGAAGTTGCAAAGGGTGGACTCTCCAAAGTGATTGAGTCTATGGAGTCAGGTGATGATGTCGAGTTGGAGAATATCGATCTAAAAGAGCTTGATGGTCTTTCCAGTGCATTGTCACCGCTTATGGATGTCATTGCTGGGATGTCTGAAGGCGATACCAATCTTGTGATCCATAAGTGCTTATCTGTGGTTATTCGTGATGGTGCTGTACTGTGCCGTGGTGAATCAATCATGTTTGATGATTTAGACATAATGCAGATTCTTCCATTGGTTGTTGCCGTCATTCGTAAGAACTTGGGAAATTTTATTCAAGATCTTCTTATGAAGGCATCGAGCATGAAGAAGGTCGAATAAATTTTAAGTGTTTGCCAAATCATGAAGACTGGCTTTTACGGCCAGTCATTAAGGGTATGTGCAAATACGAGTCCCTAATCGATGGAACTCTCGATCTAGCTGATATTGCTTTGATGAATGATGCTCTTGATGTAGTTGCAGACAATGAGTTCTTAATCGAAGAAGCGCGGGAGCGAGAAAGCAAAGGGGTGTGATCTTGTATTAAGTGCTTTTTACAATTTCAAATGAATTAAAGACTACTGCAATAGTGAATAATGAAATCAATGAACCGAATAGCCGAGAATTAATCTCGGCTTTTTTATGTCTGGAGTTTTAGGAAGCATTTCCAATAATTTTAATGGATTGGATGCGTTTCAATAAGCCCAGAAAAGCAAAAACCCCGATGTTCGAGCATCGAGGTCTTTTGTGTTCACAACCTTGACCAGAAGGAAGCAAACCGTAAATGAATTTTAACCTAAATATACAGGTTGATAAAGTGATGAATAAATTGTCTGAAAGTAAAACTCTAAGAACTTGGACGTATGTGATCGGTCTAGTTTTTATCTTCGGCATATTAATCTGGCAGGCGGCTCCTATTATTACTGCCGTAGCAAAACTAATTGAAGTTATAAAATAAAGGTATTCCCATGGCACAAGCAGGTGTGATTCGTGACTTCATGGTCGCATTAGGTTTTAAGACTGACAATTCAGGCTTAAAGCAAATGCAAGATGCCATGGGCGGTGTGGAGCTTAAAGCAGCAGCATTAAAAGGTGCTTTACTGGCCTTAGCAACTGGCGCCGTCGTAGCAGTGCGTCAGACGGCAAGTGAACTAGATAAGCTTTACTTCTCATCACAGCGTATTGGTGCCAGTGTCACCAACATCAATGCATATGGCAATGCGATTGCTCAGCTTGGCGGTAGTGCTGAGGGTGCGGTAGGTTCTCTAGAATCTCTTGCCGAGAAAATGCGTAATTCACCAGGCTATGAAAGTCAGATTAATAGTCTTGGCGTTCAAACCAAAGATGCCAACGGTGCAATGCGCGACCGTGTTGAGGTGATGAAAGATCTAAGTGGTGTTTTATCTAAAATGCCCGCTCACCAAGCGAATGCCTATGCAAGTTCTTTAGGTATTGATCAAAATACTTTACTGGCCATGCGCGATGGTAAGTTTGTATCTAACATGGATAAATACCAAAAGATACAAAAAGAACTTGGTATGAATGATGACCTTGCCAAATCTGGCAATGAGTTCATGTCGGAGTATCGTGATCTAACCATGATGACTAAGACAGGTTTTCAGGTCATTGTGATGCAGGCGGGTAAAGCTTTAATTCCCATTTTAAAGTTGCTAAACACTTTAATTATGGCTGGTGTATCTGCATTCAGCCAGTTGAATCCGCAGATTAAAGAAGGTTTAGGAATCGCTCTTCGTTTTGGTATGGCAGCTCTTGTACTGGGTGCATTTATTAAAACATTTGGAATGATATTTAAGTTTATCCCAATGTTGAAAGGCTTTATTGGTCTGCTTAAGTTGTTCAGACTAGCTTTCCTTGCATCGCCGATCGGAATCATCCTTGCCTTGGCATCTGCTCTGTATTTGCTATATGACGACTACAAGACATGGAAGGAAGGTGGAAAGTCTTTAATTGACTGGTCCAAGTGGACGAACGGTATTGATAAGATTATTGCGAAGATCAAAGACTTTTTAGCCATGTTGGAAAAAGTTAAGGATAAGGTTATTAACTTTGTTCAAAAGATTGTCTCGGATCCGATTAGCGCCGTTAAAGATGTTGTCGATATCGCCAAAGACGAAGCAAAAAATGTTGCCCAAAAAGGTGCAGATGCTCTCAATGATAAAATTGCAGAGACTGAAACAGGCAGAAAGGCACTAGATGCAGTTGGATCAGGTGTAGCCAAAACCCTCGCATTTTTAGGCAATAAGGAAGCTCAAAAAGCTGTTGAGATTAATGAGGGTAAATCCGCCGTGACTGCTAAAGATATTGCTCTTGGTACTGCTAAAGCGGTACAAAATGCAGTTAAGGGGACGGTAGCCCAGTCAACCAGTAAATATGCTTTTAGTTTCGGCAAGGATGTGGATAAATATATTAAAGAAGCATCTATTAAGTACGGAATTGACGAGAAAATACTACGAGGATTTGTAAAGATGGAGGCTGGTTGGACTGGCAAGATGTCACCTACTGGTGCTATTGGTACAGGTCAGTTTATTCAAGGTACTTGGAATGGTTTAGCGAAATCCAAAGAAGGTAAGAACATTGGAATGACTAAGATTGATAAATCTAATTTTAGAAAATCTAATGACCCAAGATACAACAAACGTGTGAACACCTTGGCAACTGGTCTATTGGCAAAGCAAAACGCAGATATTTTAAAAAAATATGGAATTCCTCTAACAGGAGAAAATCTATATTTAGCTCATAATATTGGAGCAGTTACATTTGCAAAAGCTTTAAAAGGTAAGGGTGCTAATTCGGATGGGTTACGTGCAATGCGACAAAATGGGATGAAAAAGAGTGAAACTCCTAGGCAGTTTGTTAAACGACAAGCAGCTATATATCAAAAGCACTACAAAACAGCCAATCAATATGCCGACTCGGTTAAACCACCATCAACTCCTAAGAACTCTAAAGAGTTGGCTAAATTTGCACAAAATGCAGATGTACCAAATGGTAATCCACACAAATCACAAGTGAGCAACTCATCCAATATGACCGCTTCCAATGTGACTATTCACCAAAGCTTTAAAACGGATATGACGATCAATGGAGCAAGAGATCCAATTGAATCCGCTAACGCAGTAAAAAGGCATAATGAAAATTCATTAGCCTTTATGGCTAGGGGTGCACAGAGTGTATTGACATAGGAACTCATTGCTTTTTATATGGCTGATAGATTTTAGGATTATTCAGCCAAGCACCTGATTGCATACTCCGAATGCATAAATTAGGATTCTCCCATTGGCCATCAGGTTTCTCCTTACATATGTCTTTAACAACCTTCATGCAGGCATACATAACAACGTAGTCATAGGAGTGCCTAGTTTTAGCCTCTCCTACGCATAAACTCCAAGATGGTGCAGTGATAGCATGGTCATTGTAGATAATTAGTAGTTTTTCAAAGGCTATTTTTTGATTGTTAATGCATTCTTCTGCAGAAGTCTTATTTCCAGTAGCATTTGCCTCAATATTACAGTTATCCACATTTATTCTCATAATATCTTTATGGGGCATTGCTCCGAAAGAATTGGAGTCGTATGGTGAGGCCCAAGCCCCAACACTGAAAGTTGAAGCCACTGCTAAAAGTAATAGTTTTCTCATCTCAACACCTTGGAATTTTTTAAAAAGCAATAATTTATAGATTTATAAAGAAGAGGTTAGTAATATGCAAACTTATTTAAAATTAAATAATGAGGCTTATGAAAGCTTTATGGATTACGTCAAGCATATATTGCAACAAGCCAATTCCTTTGGTTCAAGGTCATCTATTCTGAGTATCTTAGCTTGGATATTAGGATCATTACTGTGTGCAACTACTTTAGCTAGTATTTTTAATGCTGATAAATTGATATTAATTGGCTTGTTTATTTTAGTCGTTATAATGATTATCGCAATTTTGGTTGCTTTTTTCTTTTGTTTATTTACAAATAAAACTGACATTCTTAGAAGTGAGAAATTCAATATTGAAAAACTTGCTCTCGAAAAACATGTGCCAGAAGATAGCCTAAATGGTGAGTTTAAAACAATCAACACTCAAAACACTAAAGCACTCACAGCCAGAGTAGATACGAGTGAGGATGTTAATGATGAAGCGTAGGTATATAGTTTGTTTGCAGAATTTAACTCAGAAACATAATGACGCTTTAAAGGAGTTTTTCAAAAGTAATGGCCTTGGTTGGTGGCATTGGGTTGGAGATACTTGGTTTTTAACAGATCCATCTGGAAAGTTCACTGCTCAGCTAATAAGAGATAAAGTAAAGAAAATAGTTCCTAACGAAAGATTTGTTGTAGTTGAAATTAATGAAAATGGTGATACATGGTCAGGAGTAACTGTAAACGACCCAGATAAAAAAATGTTTTCATGGTTTCAAAAGGTTTGGAAAAAGTAAGTTAGAAATCATTTTTCAGTGCCACCTTCGGGTGGTTTTTTTACACCTAAGGAAAAGTAAACATGGCAATTGGCTCATTAATTAATACCGTCACGTCCTCATTGCTAACTGAGTCGGTTGGGTCCTTACTGCTTGCAGGAAAGGGGCGAACAATCATGGGGCTTTTTGCGGATGTGACGATTGAAGAAAAACATAAAGATGAATTAAAAATTACTGAACACCCAACTGAAACAGGTGCAGCTATTTCTGATCATGCCTACATGGAGACACCAGAGCTCACGATGAAGGTGGGTTGGTCTGAGAGTGCTGGCAAACTTAATGGATATGTAGGTAGTACCTCACTTGGCGGTGCAACAAGTCTTGTCGCCGTGTACGAGTCATTACAATTGCTTCAAAAAACTAAACTCCCCTTAATTGTTTCAACAGGCAAGCGCCTCTATACAAACATGCTTATTAAGTCCCTCTCATGCACCACTGATAAGACGACGGAGCATGTCCTAATGATTGATATTACTTTTAAGAAAGTAATCCGGGTGATGACTTCTGAGACCACGGTACTTGTAGAGAATCAGGCTTCACCTGCAGGGACAGCCTCTGTTCAAAATGGTGGAACAGTTCAAACAAAAGAAGTGAATGAATCAATCCTAAGCAAAGTATTTGGGGGGTGATATGGCCTTACATGAGATACCACTAACTAATACCAATCAGCAATTCAATGTTCGCCTTGGTTCAATAATTTACAAGTTGCGCCTTATTTACCGTTTAGATGCATGGTACCTCGATATTTTAGACAGTTCAGGGCAATTGATACTTGCTGCAATACCATTGATTCAGGGTGTAAATCTTTTAGACCAACATCAGCACTTAATCAAAGGTGGCCTATTTGTACTGAATAGCAATGCTGACGAAAGCCAATCCTTTAATGATCTAGGTGTGAAAATTCAATTATTTTGGAGAGATTGATATGTCGCTACAGTGGGGAAGATTATGCCGGCTTACAATCCAAATTAATAAAGATGCTCCTGAGGCATTAGATCTATCAGACTTCCATATATATTTTCATATCTCACAACCCACGACTGAAGCACCAAAGGCGGCTGAAATTTATATCTACAATATGTCTAAGGAAACGATGGATTTACTGTGCGGTATTGATGATCAGAAGATAGAGGGCCAAGTTATTCTTGAGGCTGGTTATGAGGATTCAGGTTTAGAAATCATATTTAAAGGTAAGGTCTTTCAGTATCGACGTGGTCGTGATAATCAAACAGATACATGGCTTTGCATCCTTGCTCAGTCAGGTGATGCTGCGAAGAATAACGCCATTATTAATCAGTGTGTGCCAGCAGGTACCAGTGTTGAAGAAACTAAAAACATCCTATTGAAAGGTTATGAAGATGCAGGTTTACAGCTTGGTGAGTCGCCGCAATTGTCTGACCAAAAGCTGATTCGGGGACGCGTACTATTTGGCTCTCTAGACACAACCATGAAGCAATTTAGCAAGGACAATGATCTGGCATATACATTGTCAGACGATGAAATTCACATGCGCATTATAGATAAATATACGATTGAACCTGTGCAGATTTTAAACCCGCAAACTGGTGTGATTGGAATGCCTCAATTAACAAGTGAGGGATTAAATATTACTTGTCTACTCAACCCCAAGCTTAAATGGGGCGGACGAGTTCAGGTAGATATGACCAATATGCAAACTGAGTCATATGATATTAACTACGGTGGCCAAATGGTCGACCAACCTTACAAGAACCCGAACTTAGCAACTGGAGCGGACGGGGTGTTTATTATCTGTTCAATTGAGAGAACGGGCGATAATCGCGGTAATGATTGGCATGACAGTTTAGTTTGTATCGCTGTAGGGGGCACAGTTCCGAAGTCTGGTGTTTCTATCACGGGGGTGGCAGGGTAATGGCAATTTCATTAAGTGAACGTTCACCCGATATGCTTCAAATCATCAAAGATGCGATTCAGGGAGAGCTCGCCAATCTATGGACGTCACTTCCATGCATTGTTGATAGCTATAATCCTGACGCCGTGACTGTTGTTGTACAACCCGCAATTAAAATCCCAGTAAAAAAAATAGATGGATCAATTGAATTGGTGCTGATGCCTTTACTTATGGATGTACCAGTCATGTTTCCTTGTGCTGGAGGATTTACCATTACTCACCCTATTAAGGAGGGTGATGAGTGTTATGTCTCACTGGCAGCTCGAAATATCGATATTTGGTGGCAATCAGGTGGTATTCAAAACCCATTTGATACTCGAAAGCATGATCTTTCAGATGGGTTTGCATTTTTTCGGCCACAATCACAGGCGACAAAAATTAGCGATATTTCTACAACAAATTTAGAAATTCGGAATGATGCAAACACCTGCAAAATTCAGATTACACCTGCAGGTGAAATTCACTTTATTGGCACTAAATCAGTTTTTCATCATCCTGTTGAAATGCTAAAAACATTAGATGTATCAGGCGCAGCTAGTATGCAAACCACCTTAGATGTTACTGGCAAGTCCACACTTACTGGTGGGGCTTCTGTCGAGGGCATTGAATTTAAGACTCATAAACACAGTGGGATTCAACGTGGAGGCAGTGACTCTGATGGGCCAAAGTAAATTAACGTTAAATGAGGGGTCGCTGAAAGGCGTCTTTTTTTATGCGCTATAGAAAACTTGATGAAAATGGCGACTACGTCTTTGGGGTCGGGGTGAATAGTTTTCTAATTAATTCGCCTGAGGCAGTAGCACAAGCTGTTTTAACTCGCCTGAAGCTTTGGGTCGGTGAATGGTTTGCAGATACGTCAGACGGTACGGGATGGAATCAGTCAATTCTGGGGAAGCGGTCAGGCAATTTATATGAGCTTACATTGCGACAACGAGTCCTAGAAACGCTCGGTGTACAGAGCATAGAAGAGTTCGAAGGAGACTTAGATCCAGAGACACGAAAGCTCACCGTTTCAATTGTGCTGAACACTATTTATGGAAACATAGAATTATTAGAAGAGGAGCTTAGAGCATGACTATTTCGTCGGTTGCAGTTGTTATGACTGATGCAGGACCAGTAGCTCCAACCTATTTTGAAATTGTTGAATATTTAAAATCTGAAAATCGAAAAATCTACGGTGAAGATATTTACCTCGAAAATGATTCGCAGGATGGGCAGTGGATTGGTGTTATTGCTAAGGCGATTGCTGACTGTAATTCTTCTGCCATTAAAGCTTATTCAACCATGTCGCCAAAGACTGCAACCAAGGAAGCATTATCGCGTAATGTCGCTTTAAACGGCATTAAACCTTCACCTGCGACGTATTCAACCGTCGATGTTGTGATCACTGGAGTAGCTGGCACAAGTATTACCAATGCCAATGTTTCAGATACCAGCAACAACATTTGGGTTCTGCCTGTATCTATTACCATTCCACCAGAAGGTACGATCGTTGTTACGGCTACCGCAGAAAAGGCGGGTGCTGTTATCGCTATGCCAAACACCGTTTCAGTGATTGGTAAACCAACTCGCGGTTGGCATGGTGTCAGCAATCCAAATTCATCGAGTGTCGGGCAGGATGCTGAGTCTGATACCAAGCTGAGACAACGTCAGTCATTATCAACCGCTAATGCATCAATGTCGCAGCTTGAGGGATTGCGTGGGGCGATCCTTGCGTTAAATGGTGTGACTCGATGTGTGACCTTTGAAAACAAATCAAGTCTCACTGATGAAAATAACCTTCCTGCAAAGTCTGCGTGTGTCGTTGTTCATGGAGGTGATTCCCACCAAATTGCTAAGCTGATGCATATTAAGAAATCCATGGGATGTGATTGGTATGGCAATACCGATGTGACTGTATTGAATGTTTATAACGAGCCTGAGGTCGTTTCAATCTATCGTGCAGATGTGACAAATATCAGCTTCAAAATTTCCATTACAACCAAGGAATCTTATAGTGCTGATACAGGAGATATTATTAAGAATCTTCTCGCTGAGTACACCAATGCCTTGAATATCGGCGACAAAATCACGCAGAACAAAATTACTGGAGTGACTAATTTATATGGCGCGGAGCAGTCACAAACCTATGAGGTTGTAAGTATCAAAACCATTGCAAATGGAATTGAGCATGCGGGTGATTACACTTTGCCTTTTGGTAATGTCGCCTTTTGTGATGCGACCACAATTACTATTGAGGTGACAAGTGGATAGTAAAAATACCAGTGAATATTTAGGCCTCGTCACCAGTCAGCATCGACAAAAAAGCAAGTTCATAGAATCAATAAGGGTTTCAGTTGATCCTATTGTCGGTTGCCAAAACTTGCTTTCTAAAATGAGCGAGCTCCATGATTTAGAAACCGCAACAGGTAATTGTTTGGAGCAATTAGCGCATTGGACGGGTACTCCGTTAATTATTCCTGGTGCAGCTCAGCTTGAGTATTTCGGCTTTATTGATCAAGAAAACGCTATGACATTTGGGGAAACAGATGATCCGAGTATCGGTGGATATTTTCGAGAATCGGGACAGTCGGGGACTGGAGGTCTAACCCCTACAGGTGATTTTTTAAGAAGACTGATCAAAGCAAAGATTCTTAAAAATAAGAGCACAGGAAATATCAATGAAACCAAAGCAATTCTTGAACTTGCGCTCAACCACAGTCATTTCAAAGTGTTTGATAACAAAGATATGACGGTGACTTTTAAAAACCTCGCTACGCAATTTACAACGATGCAGAGAATATTGGTGCAAATGTTTTTCCCATTGCCTGCAGGTGTTGAACTTATTATTGAGGATTAAAAATGGCTATTGAAAAGCTATCCGAATTTGCTAAAGATGGGCAAAAGAATACCGATGATTTAAATTTAACTGATGGATTTTCTGTTAGCAAAAAGCCAGCAAGACAATGGTTTAACTGGATATTCAACTCATTAACTTTAAAAATTAATGAAATTATTGATGATAAGTTAGATAAAACTGAGAATGCAGCAACTGCAAGCCAATTGTTAACAGCGCGGTCAGTTAGTTTTAGTGGAGCTGCAACGGGTTCGTTTTCTTATAACGGATCTGCAAACTCATCATGTGTATTGACCTTGGCAAACTCAGGTGTGGCAGCCAGCACTTATGGTTCAAATGTCACTGTGCCTGTCATTACGGTGAATGCAAAAGGCATCATTTCTAGTGTTTCAAACCAAGCCATTCGTGCTGCATCAACAACACAAACAGGTATTGTGCAACTTGTTGACGATTTGGTTACGGATGATGCAACGAAAGCAGCCACAGCACGACAAGTTAAACTTTTGCATGGTTTGCTTTTTGGTGTAAATCAATCAACAAAAGAAAGAACAATTATATCGGGTACAACTTATACACACACAGGAGCAAAACCAATGCACTTGTCTATTGGATTGTCGGGATCAAGTACTACAAAAGCATTAATTGTTCATAAAGGAAATATTTTGCTTGATACAAATTCATCAAATCGCTATGTGGCTAGTTTATTGTTGGCAACAGGTGATGATTACACCATTTCAGGTAATTCGATCGTTTGTGTGGAGTATTCATAATGCAAAAATATATCAAAGATGACTTATCAGAGATTCGTTATTTTGAAGATGATGTCATTGTCAAAAAATGGATTGATCTAAAAGAATATCGATTAATGACTGAAACAGAAATTATAAAACATGAAACTCCAAGACTTAGCCAATTTCATACCGTTTGGAATGGATCGAAATGGATCGACTCTCGCACACTGGAAGAAATCGCAGCTTACAATCGATCTTTACTTCCAAGACTTTCAAAACGTCAGTTCGCATTATATCTCTACGATCACGGAATGTATGACCAAGTAATGGGTGCAATCAATGCGAATCCGCGTTTCAAGATCGAATATGACTCAGTTTCTGATATTGAACGTTTGAGTCCGATGGTTTCAGATATAACTACATTACTTGGTTGGACAGATGAGCAAGTCGACCAGATGTGGGAACAAGCAAGCACGCTTTAAAATATAGAAATTGAATTGGCCGCATTAGCGGTTTTTTTATTGCCAAAAATTAGGGGGCGAAATGTCTGAAACAACAGGGCAAGCAATTGCTGAAGCGAGTGCTGCAGTTACATCAATTTCAACCAAAACAGCAGTAGGGGGATCAATTGCTGGCTTGTCGGGGAAGTTATTGGGTTTAGATCCAATCACAGCGATTGGTTTGTTAGTAGCGATTGCAGGCTTATTAGTGAGCTTTATGAGCTTCTTGATTAATTGGTACTACAAGCGCCAAGAAAACAAACGTGCCGAACAACTACATCAGATTGCGCTGAGTAAAGCTAAGGGTGAATGCAATGTCGAATAAGACGAAATACTGGGCAATAGGATTAGCAGCTTCGGCTGCTTTTTTTTGGAATTTAGAAAGCAAAGAGGGAAATGTGTCGGTTCCTTACAAAGACACTGGTGGTGTTGTGACTCAAGGTATCGGATCAACAACCAAGCCTGATGGCACCAAGATTAAAATGTCTGATCCACCAATTTCACGCAAAACCGCATTGGAATGGGCAAAAGCACATGTGGCCAAAGACGAAATTCCATTTCGAAAGTCTCTCCAGAGCGTGAAGTTGTCTCAAGTCGAGTATGACGTATATCTCGACTTCACCTACAACTTTGGCCAAGCCAATTGGAATCAATCTTCCATGCTTCGCAATTTGAAAGCGGGGAAGTACAAGCAGGCATGTGATTCATTATTGAAATGGAAGTATGTGGCCAAACGTGATTGCTCTGTACGATCCAACAATTGCTATGGCGTTTGGACACGACAAGTTGAGCGTCACTCGAAATGTATGGGAGCACAGTAGATGAATGAATTTAAAAAAGTTAGCAATGTGCTTCTTGAGTCTAACGGTATTTATTTTATTGAATGCCCTGGTTGTAAAACCTTGCATCCATTCCATGTTGATCCAAAACACAAAATTCGCTGGGACTTCAATGGCGGGTGGTGTATCAAAAAGTATGCTAAAAAAAAGCAGGTTGAATTTTGATAAAATAGAGAAATGCAAATAACTCTAGAAATCAAATGTCCAACCTGCCTCAGTGACAATATAAAGAAAAATGGCATCAAAGTAGATGGGAAACAGAACTACCAATGCAAAGACTGCAAACGTCAGTTTATTGGTGACCATGCTCTGAGCTATCTAGGATGTAATTCTGGCATTACTCGTAAAATATTACAGTTAATGGTCAGAGGCAGCGGTATACGAGATATCGCTGAAGTTGAGCGCATTAGTATCGGTAAAGTCTTACGGACTTTAACTGAATCGGCCTATCAAATTCAGCCTAAACAAAGTCATTATGAATCTCTCGAAGTAGATGAATTCTGGACTTTTGTTGGAAATAAAAATAATAAACAATGGCTTATTTACGCTTACCATCGAGAAACAGGTGAGATTGTTGCTTATGTTTGGGGTAAGAGAGATTTAGCTACAGTCCAAAGGTTGAAGACAAAGCTTAAACAATTAGGTATTCACTACACCCGAATTGCAAGTGATCATTGGGACAGTTTCATCACTGCTTTTAAAAACTGCAAGCAAAGTATTGGTAAGTTTTTTACTGTAGGAATTGAAGGTAATAATTGCAAAATAAGGCATCGAATAAGGCGTGGTTTTAGAAGAAGTTGTAATTTCTCCAAAAAGCTTGAAAACCATTTTAAAGCCTTCGACTTAACCTTCTTTTACATCAATAATGGCTTCATTTAATGTCAGCATACTTTTTAAAACACCACCCAATGGCGATTTAGAGAAACCAACATTTAGCCCAAGCTTAATGGTAAATCAAGGCCACCCTAGTCAATGCCATTCCTTTGTCACGGATGGAAAAATTCAATTCCTATCTGATTGCCATCATGGATTGGCGGGGCAAACAGTTGATTTGCTAGAAGTGGAGGAATTCTGATGCCGTTACTTTATTGGATTTGGAACAACAAGCGCTGGACATTAATCATTTTGCTTTTGATTTATGGATTTTTTCAAACATGGCAATCCAATTCACTGGCTGGTGATTTAAGCAAGGCTAAGGCCGATTGCAAAAGTAAGGTGCAGCAGGAGGTCGATAAGGCAGTTAAGCCCTATCAAGATGCAATCACGAATGCCAAAGTACAGAAGGCCATTACTGAAAAGGCTTGGTCGGATAAATATATTGAGGTAGAACAAAATGCGATTAAAAAAATACAAGATGCAAATGCTGCCGCTCGTAGCGCTGACATGGCTGCTAATGGGTTGTCAAAGCAACTCAGTGAAGCAAACAAACGTCTGTCCGCAGCTCCCCGCCAAACCATCATTGAGTACACCATTACCAACGGTGAGTTACTCGAAGCTTGCACAGCAGAATATCGAAGCATGGCAGAAAAAGCAGATGGACACGCAATTGATGTCGAACGATTGAGTGGGACTTGGCCTGAATAAAACTCATTAATTTTGTCAAAAACCGATTTAAAACTTGCGTATCATGTATATAAAATCGGTTTTTTATTTATTAACAACCTTAGCACCTTTCCAAAACTCCCCGCGTACGCACTAGAAATGAAATCGCAATACTTTCAGCGTGAAACACTTTGGCATCATCCTTATTATCGACCCAAAACCATTCAGGTTGATAGACCAGTTGAACATCTGAAAAATCATCGTATTCCAGCATTTCTTGTGTTGCATCTCGATATGCAAGCCACTTACCATCTTTGGTGATGTAGGCCATTAGCTTTCTATCTTTGAGAAAATAGTTGATTTATATTCACCTAAAACAATGTCCTCAATAGCATTCATTGCTTCACGTAATTTTCTTTCACTAACTTGTACATAACCTGCAGTTACATCGCGGTCATCTTCTTCCTTATGATTGAGTAAGCGCTTAATTGTGTATCGACCATAATCCAAGTTTTCAGCAATAGAACCAAATGTTCGACGTAGATCATGGAAACTAAACTCAATTCCGCAAGATTTATTAATTTTCTGTCGTACTTTGGAAATATTAACAATATGTCCCGAAGACGATTTAGCAGAAGGGAACACCCATTCTGTAGTGGCCTGTGAGTAGCGCTTTTTCATTAATTCAAGTAGAAAATTACCCATTGGCAATGTGTGAGGTTCGCCATTCTTCGGATCTATAGATGTTATGCGCCCATACTTTAAATCAACACTTGACCAAGGGAGGGATTCACATTCTTCACGTCTAAAGCCAGTCAAAACTAAAGTCAGTAAAAAATCGCGGTTAGTTTCTAATTGTTGGCCACGATCTTTATATTGAAATACAGCTTTAATCCAATCAGGCATTTGATCCTCATTGATATAAGTCTTACGTCGTCTAATTTTGTTCCAAGCATTTTTAGCATTTAGGGTTTTAATAGGATTGTGAGCATCAAGAATCGGCTTATCATTTTCATCTAGATAATGCTCAACTGAATAATTATAAATGGCACGAAAAACGCGCATGGCCATATTAGCTTGAGCCTTACTTCGTTGTGATAGCTCTGTATGTTTAGCCTGAATCATAGTACGAGAAATATCATCCAGCTTTAAATTATTCCAATCTTTTAAATAGTCATCAATCACGATGGTGTAATCTTTAATGCTTCTTGGTTTTAAGGTTTTATGGAATAAGTAATTATCAAAAGCTGCTTTTAATGTTGGTTTGCTTCTTGATAGGTCGGTTTTAGCTTTTTCATCCGCAATAGCTTTGCGTTTCATTTCGTTTGGGTTGATGCCTTGCGTCATTTGAGCAAGCTTATCTCGGGCAATGTCTCGCGCCTGAGCAAGTGTTAGATTGCCATGTAGACCAATTGTAGACCGTACTGTCTTACCAAGAACCTTCTTTTCAACGATATAGGTTTTACAGGTTGAATTGACACGAATAGCAAAACCAATAAGCTCAATGTCACGATAAATGGCAGGAGTCATTTCGAGTTGGTCAATAAGTGTCTTTGTGAGCTTTACTCTGGATGATGACATCGCTAGAATCACTACCAATTGCAATACTTTGCAATATAGCACAATAATTTCTAGCGTCTACTATAGGACTACAAGTAAAAAATACTTGCTCAATAGGAAAATATTAGATAGTATTGCAGCACTGCCAAGCTATTGAATATAATCGCTTTGCAATCTTATAGGGCCTATAGCTCAGTTGGTTAGAGCAGCGGACTCATAATCCGTTGGTCGACAGTTCAAGTCTGTCTGGGCCCACCAAATTTTATACTTATATAGCTTTATATAAGATCTAAACCCTTAATTCTAATAGAGTTAAGGGTTTTTTAATGCTTTACTTAAATGTATATAACTTCATATGGGAACACGTCCTGTGTATCCTTGTTTGTATCCTTTAAATAAAATATAACTCAGGGATACACCAAGGAAAAAATCTCTGGAGATTCCATAAGTTATGAAAACAAATGATGTAAAAAGTGATGTAAACGCTCATTCAAAAAATACACCTCAGAATGTAAATATAAGGCGTAAAAAAAGCGTTGAAGATATTTACAAAGCACTCAAGCCGAAAGCTAAAGAATATCGTCAACCCACAGACATTGCTGGATTGTATTGTCGAGTTCAGCCAAACGGTAAAAAGTCTTGGCAGTATCGCTATAAGAATGATCAAGGTAAATGGGCATGGATTGGTTTGGGTGCTTATCCAACAGTAAATTATGTACAGGCACGAGAAAAAGCAGAAGGTATGTTAAATGGCACGCTTGAAATAAAAACACAGGCTGAGATTAAAAAAATAAAGTTACAAGATAAAGATGCCTTATTTTCTACTTTAATGAATGAGTGGTTAGAACGTAAGAAATTAACGTGGAAAGCTGAAACCTATCGAAAAGAAAAACAGTCCATTGAGAAACATCTTTTATCAGTTTTTGGGGATCGGGAGTACGCTACAATTACTTCTAGAGAGTGGTTAAATCATTATACAGAAAAACAAATTAACGAAGGTATTTTTAACCGTATTGAAAAATTGATCTCATACTGCTATGGAGCCTATAGTTTAGCTAAATTTAAGAAAGATCTCTTATATAACCCTTTAGAAGGTATAAGAGATCATTTAGCTAAAGGGGAAACAGAGAGCATGAAGCATGTAAAAATTCATGAGTTACCTGAAATGATTTCTTTAATCAGAAATTCCTCTTCTCGACCCGTGGCGATCGGCTTAGAGCTTTTAATTCACATGTTCCCTCGACCAGGGGAGCTGAGACAGGCACGATGGGAACAATTTGATTTTGCTGAAGCTGTATGGATCCGACCGCCGAGTATGATGAAAAGAGGTATTGAGCATGGTATACCGCTATCTCAACATGTTATGAACCTTCTAATAGAGTTAAAAGAGATTTCTCCAGAAAGTGAATACTTATTTCCAAGCCGTGACAATATTAATAAACCGATTTCTAATCTGACATTTAATGCGGCATTAAACAGGCTGGGGTATCGAGGTAAGCAAAATCCCCATGGATTTAGGCATATTGCATCAACAAATTTGAATAAAAATTTTAGTTCTAAATCTCAGGTGATCGAGTCTGCGCTGTCTCACTTAAAAGGTGGCGTTAAAGGGGCATATGATAAAGAAGCACATCTAGAAGAACGCTACGAAATAATGGAGTGGTGGAGTAATTATATCGAGTCTTTACTTAAGCATTAACACAAAAACGTGATCACTTTTTTTGTGTTTTAGGACGGATGGGATTAGAATTATTTTTTTTTGATAGCATGGTTTCTCTATTATTAAACGAGGATCCTCAATTGGATCATTTTAGAGCACATACATCACATACTCGTCGTAGTATTGTACGTACTGTTAAAAATTTTGATGATTTAGATATACCAGTGGTTTGTCACAATATGAAGCCATTTCGCTTAAAATACAACCAAGTTTGTGAGTTGCTTAATGTAACACGAGATTGCTTACGTAAAATCATCGAAAATGATCTTTCATTTCCAAGACCATTGAAAGAATGTAGTACTCGTCAAGCAGCAGTATATTTTGATACAGCTGAAATTGAAGAGTGGTATAAAACTTACAAAGCTAAATGTAGGAGTGAATAATCACTATTTAAACAACCATCTAGGCAATACTAGATGATCAATTCCACATAGCAAACACACAATGTGTTTATATCCATTTCGGGGCTATGCAAAAAAACCACTTTAAGTGGTTTTTTAATTTTCTAGTCTTCAGATTCTATATGCAGGGTCGACTCTAGTTATGATCTAAAGAAACAATAAATTTCTCAATCATTCTTCGCTCAACCTCAGGTAATTTTTGCAGGGTACTCACAAGGGGATCAACACCTAATGCACTCATCTCTTCACTCCGTCCTAAAATGTAATCGGCTGATATATTAAGTACGACAATGAGCTTATAAAAATTTTCTAAAGAAGGTTTACGTGAGCCCGACTCAAAATGCGCAATAGAGGTTACGGGTATTCCCGTTTTTTCAGCGAGTTCTTGCTGTGTCAGCTTTCGTATCTTTCTAACTTCTTTCAATCGAATCTTAAATTCATTCGAGTCTAATTCAAGTGTCATTATTACCGCCAAATAGACAATAAAAACTTGACGTTTTAGTCATGTTTTTATATAAATATAGACATAGTTTAGATGCTTACTTGTGAAACGAGAAGCAACTAAATCATTACTTGATAAAAATCTGGTGGTGTTTCAAAAAGTATGCTGAAAAAAAGCAGGTTGGATTTTGATAAAATAGAGAAATGCGAATAACTCTAGAAATCAAGTGTCCAGCCTGCCTAAGTGACAGTATAAAGAAAAATGGCACAAAAGTAGATGGTAAGCAAAATTACCAATGTAAAATATGCAGACGTCAATTTATTGGTGATCATGCTCTCAGTTATCAAGGCTGTCACTCAGGTATCAAAACCAAAATATTACACCTCATGGTGCGAGGCAGTGGTGTCAGGGATATAGCAGAAATTGAAAGAGTAAGTATCGGTAAAGTTCTACGGACACTTAGCCAATCAAAATATCAACTTCGAGCACAGCAAAGTCATTATGAAACCCTTGAAGTAGATGAGTTTTGGACTTTTGTTGGTCATAAGCAAAATAAACAATGGCTAATTTATGCCTATCATCGAGAAACAGGTGAAATTGTTGCTTATGTATGGGGTAACCGAGATTTAGCCACGGCAAAACGACTTAAATTAAAATTGAAGCAGTTAGGTGTAAGCTATACATGTATATCAAGTGACCATTGGGATAGCTTTGTTACGACCTTTAAAGAATGCAAACAGTTGATTGGTAAATTTTTCACTGTGGGTATAGAAGGCAATAATTGTCGATTACGGCATCGAATCAGGCGAGGCTTTAGGAGAAGCTGCAACTTCTCCAAAAAGCTTGAAAATCATTTCAAAGCCTTTGATTTAGTGTTCTTTTATATCAATAATGGATTCGTTTAATGCCAGCATACTTTTTGAAACACCACCAAAAATCTAAATCAATTGAAGGCCAAACGCTCATGATGAATTATTCTTCGAGTCGAATTTTGACATCGATGCATCCTAGTATTCGCCATCTCAATATTCGCAATGTAGCTAAAATTGTAGCCTCAAAAATTATTTGTAATACGCAATTACAGTTGCAATATAATCCTGATTTTTGTAGGCAACTGGGCGTATCAACTTATCTCAACACACACATAGGATTAGCTTATTTCATTGATGATCGCTATTTTGACCATTATGGTTTACAACCAGAAAACTTAATAAATTTTTCAGATGTCTATGCTCAATTGTTGCATGACTTTTATGAGTTTTCAGGTTATCAGCCAGATCAGCTATGATCTAGGTTGCGACGGCGTACACAGGATCAGTAAAACCAACATGCAATAGCGTAAGACGGTTAGTGCCTTTCCATTGTTTTGGGATACTAGCTCAAACTTAAAAGAATTATTTAGACTGCTGTTCATGCTGCAAGATAGAAATTTAAACTGCAGTCGTTCCATGAGCTTTTCCTCAGAGATTTCAGAAGATATAGCAATCTGCCAATATTTTTCTGGAAATAAAGAATAAATTCCTGTCAAAAATCGATTTGCTAGCCTTATATCAGCACTATTAAAGATTAATCCAGCATGTGAAATGTTGGCTTTCATTTCAAAAATATGTAGTGCATTTAAGATGTTTGCATCATCACTTTTCAATTTATTAAGCTGTTTAAAAAAATACTCTAAGACTATTTTTTCTTCCTTGGTTTCAATATGTGGAAGTATGCGTTGTGATTTATCAGCATCAATAATGAAGCGAGGTCGGTTCTTGCGATTTTTGAGTTGTTTGAGCTTAAGTATATTTTGTTGCCACAGCATGAGTGTCTTAATTGGAAAGTCATACTTTTGAGACAGAAGCTCAGGTGTATAAGATTGATCTAATGCATTGAGTATTTTTATGATCAGTGCAGACGGATATTCTGATCGAGCAGTACCATAGATGCAATCATCAGTAGGTTTTTGCTGAATTTCTTTTTTATTGATTGGCATACTTGATTGTTTATCTATGCCTAATGGTATTACATGAGTCGCTTGAAGCATTTGAGTGTCAAAACTGCTGAGGTGGATCTCTTGAGCATGTTTCAACGGCGTTATTAAAGTTGGACAGATTTTTTGAATAATTTGGGTGGAAAGCATCAGATCAAATTGACGTAATTGAAAACCTGCCATCACATAGCTGAGATGGATATAGCTTCGGAAGGTCTCGTTTGGTTCAATATGACCGAGCAGGTGCGCAATTAAATACCAGCTGTCTTGTGGTGCTTTAGAGCGTAATAGATGACTTCTGATGAGGTTGTAATGATCGTTTGAATAGTCCGTGAATGCAACTACAAACTCGTAGTCCATAGTCAAAATTATAGCGAGGTTATTCGCTGCAGTATGCCGTAAAGAATGAAAAGAATAACGATGACCAGGCAATATTGCATCTAGGATGCGTTGAAAAGGAAGTGTCACCATATTAGGTTTAAGGCGTTCAGTACTGTTCCACATCGTGAACAAGTATTGACTGGGCCTATAAGCACGGCGCCGTACTTGACAGTAATGTTGAAATTTAAGATGCTCCTCTTGAGTTAGTAGAATTTGAACGTTGAGATTGCGTTCAGCACTATCTGTTTTAAGTAAATGTTGTTGATGCTTTGCACGATATGGACGTATCCAAATTGAACTGGCTTGAATACCTTCAACATCCTTGATTCGCATGCCGAGTATTTCATTAATCCGCATGCCCGTACGAAACGCTATCGTATATACGATACTGAGCATTTCTAAATCATGGGCTGTATAGCTTGGGCTTTTATAGTATTCAAGTCGCGCAAGCATCTGTTGGAATATTTTTGCAGAGATGATTTCGGCTTTCGGTGAGCTTAAATGAAACCTTTCATTCTGCATTGGGAACACATCAGCATCAAATATGACACGCTGAAAGTGATGAAAACGTTTTAAGAGATCAAATTTTTGTGATTTAGATTTACCGACGCCGTTTAACATACGCTTGTAGATCACTTCTAGGTGATCATTGAGATTGCATTCTTCTATAAAATCGGTGCTATGTAATAACCATGACTCGGCAAGTTTGGTGTAATAACTATAGATTGAAGAATGACGAATCTTCTGCTGATGATTGATATAGAGTAAGTACTTGTTTTGATCGAGCTGATAAAGCTCTGTGATTTGCTTAATATCTTCTGTAGTCGGACGAAATAAGCTAAATAGCCAAAGCCCAAGCCGTTTCGCATTTTCTGGAAGATAGGCATGTTGGCTGTGCAGCAGGTTACATAGATCCGAGGTAGTCTTATGCCTATTTTTAAAGAACGTCAAAATTTGTTTATGCAAAGCAGTAAGTGCCTCAAGAGGATCTTCAGTGTGTAATTTTTCCTCTTTTACTCTGTTGTTGATATTTTGGGGCTGTGGTTCTTCAGTTTGATCGGAGTGGTCAAGTATTAGCTGAGGTGAGAGATAGCGTTTAAAAGCACTTGGACTTAAGCCACAGCTTTCTATTTCTTCAGTTAAACACTGTGCAAGCGCAGGGCTTAATTTGACCTTGTCTAGTTGCATAAATGAATGACTGGAGGTTTGTAAAAGCTGATTAAATTTCTTCTGGTTAAAAGAAAGCTCTAAGGCATTAAAAACGTAACGGATATAAGTGTAACAATCGTGTTGGATATCTATTAATTGTGTCTTAAATCGAGTAATCCAGAGCTGTGTTAGCCGATCTGGTACAAAATTTCGAGATTTCCTTAAGGTTTGTTTAGGATCATATAAATCACCATATTGCGGCGATTGAGGTTCTAAGAATAGAAGCGGAAGTTGTAAGGTCTGAAGATGGTAGATTGCTTCATCAGATTTGAGATGTTCAAGTAAAGCATTCAAGCTTGAATGATGTGAAAGTCCGCCGTACAGGATTGCACTTATAAGAAGATTGCCAACAATTTCATCATCCGAAAAATATTCTACAGTATGCCAATAACGCCAGAGTCGCTCTTTTAAATATGTGAGATATTTCGAATTCTCTAACCAAGATTCATTAAAGAGTAAAGAGGCTCGTTGAATAGAAGCGAGGTGCTGCGTAGGCAGTGGTAAGTCTGCATCATTGGTGCGATTGTATTGAATGATGTGTTTGCGGAAGTGCTGATAAAAGCTCTTTTTTAAAGAAAAGCTTACTTTTTGTTGCTCTAAGTGCTGAATCACTTGGTTATAGAGATCTGGGAAATTTTGTGATTGTTGTGTCTGTTGTAATTTTTCTTGGGAGAGAAATTCATCGATGATTGCTTGAATTTGTAAGTGCTCTTTTATGCGCTTTTGATCTCTATTCTTTGTACGGCGTTCATGTGCATAATGTTTTTGTTTAAGCATGTTCATACATCCCATCAATTTGGTAAGCGTGCTGCATATTGTTGAGGCAGTTGGCGAGTTCTTTATATTGTTGAAGCGAAAGACTTGAGAATTTTTGCCCCATTTCTTGTTGGTTTTGCTCATGCCCAAACAAAGCCAGAATGAAGTTTTCATCTGCTTTTTCGGTGAGATATGCACGAGCTGTGTGCCTAAGCCAATTGGCATGATCAAGTTGCATAATACGAGAGAAACTGTTGACTAAATGAGGGCTAAGTGCTTGCCATTGTCCATGTTGATAGACACTGAGGAGAGGCTTTTTACTGCTTAAAATTTCTTGAATATACGGTTGATGCTCTGGGTACAGTTGTTGGAATTCATTTAAATAGGTAATGAATAAGCGGATTTGCTTTACAACAAAATCACATAGAGGAATTAATCGACCATCATTTGTTCTACTGTGAATTTCTTTATCTGAAAGCCAAAGCCATTGTTGTTTTAAATCGAAATTTTTTAAGAAACCTGGGAAGTCGCTGACAGGTCGAGCTGCACTGAACAATAATAAGATATGCCAAAGCCATACATTATAGTGATTAAACATATCAAGCATTTTTCCTTGATGTTCAGCTTGAATGATCTGATGTTGTAAGTATGCAAATATAGCCGTTACTATTGCTGGTTTAGGGGCTTTACAACTACCAAACCTTTGTTGCTCATCATCGATGACATAGATTTCTTTTGCTAAGTCTTTTGATAGCTGATGTACTGTACCCTGATAGCTTTGCTGCAAACGGTAGATTGGATACGAACAATATGAAATAGAAACTGATCGATTTGCATCGATGCCTGTAAGAATGTCGGCTAGTTGTTCATTTTGAGTGTAATGGTAAATACAGTGATGTAATAAAACACTTATTTTTTTAGTCGATAACGACGGAATGAAGAGTTCTTCCCGACATTTTTTTAATGCATGTGCGACTTGCTCTTGCTTCAGTATTGGCTGTTGTCTTAGACCCTCTACCAGCTCTTTGACTAAAGGTAAATCGAAATGGGTTACCTGATTAAGCAATTGGTCTTTGTATTCAAAAGCAGAGTCCTCAAACAGTGTGAATTTGGAACGTAGAAAATATTGATCGTTTTCAAAAATGACCTTCTGTCGTTTATTGAGTGCATAGCGTTGTCTGGATTGTAGGTATAGCCATTGCTCAATAGGAACACCACTCAAGAAACTGAGTAAGATAAAAAGATATGCTTTGTTTTTTTCTGGATGATTTAAATAGAGTTGATGACAATGTTGTACAAGTAAGCTCAGGCTATTGAAGTCAGGATAATGCTTGCTACACGTAAAATCATGCTGCTGTCTAATAATGTGTTGTTGTGTGAGCTGGCTAATTTTATGTTGTAAAAAACTAGATTGGCTTGTTAATGGCGATACCTGTGCTGTATTGATTGAGTATTGCTGATTTGGCTGTTCATCCTGTAATTTCTCGTAATATAGAGCAGGATCTTCCTTTTGTAGTATGTCTTGTGGGCAGCATAAAATTGCGCCGTACTCATCTAGATAATGTGGTTCATCTATGTGTTTGGGCGGTGCTGAATAATTTTTTTTAGGTTTCAGTGCCAACACATAATCATAAAAACGCCGTAGATCAAGAATCAATAAATATTGAAAACGGTTCAGATTAGAATTGGTTTCTAAGCTGCGTAAGCTCTTTACAAACTCAGCTAATGGTGTTTTATCGCTAGGAAGTTGTTGCCATAGCCATAAATATTTTTGTTGAGACTTACTGAGCTGTGTTGCTTGCTGCGATGCAGCATAAGCTTCATTTGCTAACCTAAATCGATCAAGTACTTTAATAATCGTTGTTTGATGGTCTTTTTTACCTGCATTTTGAATAGATTTAAGAATGCAGACAGCATGTAAATTGTGGACTGACCATCGCTGTATAACAGAATGCTGGGAGTGCTGTTGTACTGAATAAATATAGGCACAAATAGGATGTGCTGAAACAGAAGGTGGAGCAGGTAGAAACAGTGATTGGTGATTCTGCTCTATCTCATTATCGAGCTTTAATAACTGCTTCAGTTCAGGAATATCAACTGTGCGATTTAGGTATTGCTCAAGTACTTCAGCATAATGATCGTGTATGAACTCTTGCTCTAAAAGGCGCTGAATTAATTGCTTAGCCTGCATGTTGCGCTCTCCAAAAAAGGTTTGGGCTCGGTTCAGAATGTTTGAGTGCTTCGCATTTTTCAGTGAGTTGCTGGATTTTTTCGGTGTAACTAGAATGGATTTTTTTTTGTTGATGCAAGAGCTGATTACGACTACAGCCAATAATTTTTGCGAGCAAATCAAGCGATAACTCACAGCGTGGTTTATCATGATAAAGAGCGTTTAAATCGTAAATTGCTTTTTTTGAAAGTGAGGTATTGAGTGCATGTAATAAGCTATTTGGCTGGATAAGGTTGATCGTAATTTTAAGTTCCATGATTAATTTGAATAAGTTCCAGCTCAATTGATATTCAAACTTGGTTAAATCAATGTCGGTGAGCACAACGTAGCTTGCGTCTATACGCAGATTTTGCTTTTTGGAGGCGTATACAAGCAGAAAGTTATCTAATACACAGAATTCACTCTCGGAAATTGTTGAGAGACAAAGTAACTTGATATCTGGCTGAATAATTGAAGGTAGCCGTGCCGCCCTAAATATTTGTGCATAGCAATTGTAAATTTTACTTAAAGGTGGGTATGGGGTAAGGGTGACCTGATGTGAGTCAAACTTAGCTTTAGCGTATTTCTTCTGATTTGAGTGTTTAGATGCCATGTTTTTGCTCCTTATTTTAGTAATGTAAATAAAGACATGGCTAAAAAATCAATTTCAAAAAAAAGATCAAGAAAATGGTTATAAATGTGGATGGTTTTTGATGAATTTCAGATTTTGAAAATAATATGCTTAGTGCAGAGCTAGATATATTTTTGTGTAAGTTGTTGATTATTAGTTATTGAATGTGGCTGGTTTTACTAAGTTTTGTATTTTCTACATCAATTATGGCTGCATTTAATCCCAGCATACTTTTTGAAACCCCACCCCCATATGTACTACTAATTAATATTCTTTTGTACAGTCTATCTCTAGCAAAACATGTTGTAAATCAGGCACAATCATCACTATAAATTTCAAGTTTTATAGCCTTAGGGCAAGCGGTATTTTTTAATGACAAATAATAACTTTTCACAAGTAGCAGCTTTCATTTGGTCGGTGGCAGATTTACTGCGTGGTGACTTTAAACAATCCCAATATGGTCGTGTGATTTTACCTTTTACCTTACTGCGCCGTCTTGAGTGTGTGTTGGCGCCAACTAAAGCCGAAGTGCTTGCTGCGAATGAAAAAGTAAAACAAATGCCTTTACCAGAAGAAGCCAAAGAAAAAATGCTTCTCAAGGCAACAGGTGGACTGTCATTCTTTAATACCTCTGAATTGGATTTAGGTAGTCTGGGGCAAAAAGACATCCGTGCTAACCTGAACAATTACATTCAGAACTTTTCTAAAGATGCCCGAGAAATCTTTGAACACTTCAAATTTGACGAATTTATTGGTCTACTGGATGATGCCAACTTACTTTATAAAGTGGTGCAAAAGTTTGCTGCAACCGATTTAAGTTATAGCGCCGTATCGAACCATGAAATGGGCTTGGTGTTTGAAGAATTAATTCGCCGTTTTGCTGAAAGCTCCAATGAAACAGCAGGGGAACATTTTACCCCACGTGACATCGTACGTTTAACGACTGGTTTGGTCTTTAGCAAAGATGATGATGCTTTGACTAAAGAAGGCATTATCCGCACCGTATATGATCCCACGGCGGGTACGGGTGGATTTTTATCCTCGGGTGCAGAATATGTCTATGAGCATAACCCTGAAGCGGTAATGCGGGTTTTTGGTCAGGAACTCAACCCAGAGTCATACGCGATCTGTAAAGCGGATATGCTGATCAAGGGGCAGGATGTACGTAACATCAAATTGGGTAATACGCTGTCTAATGACCAACTGGCATATGAGAAATTTGACTACATGCTGTCAAATCCACCATTTGGTGTGGATTGGAAGAAGATCGAACAAGACATCAAAGATGAGCATGAGCAAAAAGGTTTTGAAGGGCGTTTCGGTGCAGGCTTGCCTCGTGTATCGGATGGCTCTTTACTGTTCCTGATGCACCTGATTAGCAAGATGCGTGATACTGACAGCAATGGTCAGGGTAGTCGTATCGGCATTATCCTGAATGGTTCGCCGTTGTTTACTGGAAGTGCAGGTAGTGGTGAAAGTGAAATCCGTCGTTATATTCTAGAGGCCGATTTGTTAGAAGCGATTATCGCGCTACCAACCGACATGTTCTATAACACTGGTATTGCGACCTATGTGTGGGTACTGAGCAATAAGAAAGATGCTGAGCGTAAAGGCAAAGTGCATTTGATTAATGCTACTAGCCTCAGTTCAAAAATGCGTAAGTCTTTAGGCTCGAAGCGTAATTATTTAACCGATGAAGAAATCCGTACCATTACCCAAAACTACGGCGCATTTGAAGCGGTAGATACCTTAGCTCATGATGGTGAAAGTGATCAGAAAAAGCCTTTCTCAAGTAAAATCTTTAACAGTTACGAGTTTGGCTACCGCCGTGTGACTATTGAACGTCCTTTGCGTTTATCGGCTCAGGTGAGTGATGCTGCTGTAGCATCCTTACGTTTTGCACCGAAGCCATTTAATGCCGTGATGCAAAAGCTATATGAGCAATACGGCGCAACATGGACAGCAGACAGTTATGGTCAATTGACTGAGTATGAAGCCGAGATTCGTGCGCTGATTAAAGCTGAATTTAGCGAGCTGAAAGAAAAAGATATTAAAACCGTACTTGAACCGAAACTGTGGTTAGAGCAACGTCAGTTATTCAATAAAGCCCAAGCCTTACAAGCCAAAATTGGTACGGCGCAATGTGATGACTTTAATGCCTTTGATGATGTCCTCAAACAAGCACTCAAAGATGCCAATATAAAACTTGAAACTAAAGAGAAGAAGCAATTTATTGATGCGATCACCTGGAAGAATGCTGATGCTGAGCCTGTCATCAATAAAGTGGTGAAAGGCTCAGAAAATCCGCTGTATGGTCAGTTTAACTATAAAGGCAAAGTTGTTGAGTTTGTGCAGGATGGTGATTTACGTGATGCAGAAAATATTGCCTTAAATCCAAATGTCAGCACTACCGATTTAATCGAGTCTTACTTTAAGCGTGAGGTGCAACCGCATGTGCCTGATGCGTGGATTAATGCCGATAAGCGTGATGCACAGGATGCTGAAATTGGTATTGTGGGTTATGAGATTCCGTTTAACCGTCATTTTTATGTGTATGAGCCACCACGTGATTTAAGCGAGATTGATGCGGATTTGGATGCGATCAGCCTTGAAATTATGACACTTCTTCAAGAGGTGCATTCGTAATGGCGAAGTATCAGAAATATGCTGAATATAAACATTCAGGTATTGAATGGTTAGGAGAGATTCCTAGTCATTGGGATATGAGTAAATTGAGATATTTATTCAATTTTAGTAAAGGATTGACTATTACAAAGGATAACCTTGAAGATGAAGGTATCCCATGTGTAAGTTATGGTGAAGTCCATTCAAAATATGGATTCGAAGTAGATCCTACTAAACATCCTCTTAAATGCGTAAATAATAGTTATCTAAAATCATCTGAAAATGCTTTGTTAAATAAAGGTGACTTTGTTTTTGCAGATACTTCAGAAGATTTAAAAGGTTCAGGTAATTTTACGCATCTGGTAAATGATGAAAAAGTTTTTGCTGGTTACCACACGGTAATAGGACGTCCGTTTGATTATTCAGTAAGTAGATTTTATGCTTATTTATTTGATTCAAAAGAATTTAGATCACAAATTCAGTTGGCTGTAAAAGGTGTAAAAGTTTTTAGTATTACACAAGCAATGTTAAGAGCTGCTGATGTATGGCTTCCCTCGAATAACGAAAAATATAAAATCGCCAATTTCCTCGACCATGAAACCGCAAAAATTGATACCTTAATTGCTAAACAAGAAAAGCTGATTGAACTACTTAAAGAAAAGCGTCAAGCCGTGATTAGCCACGCCGTCACCAAAGGTTTAAATCCTGATGTCGCAATGAAAGATTCAGGTGTGGAATGGTTAGGGGAAGTGCCTGAGCATTGGATGGTTAAGAGTTATCGTCATGCTTCTAAAATTTATCGTGGGAAATTTAGTCATCGCCCTAGAAATGATCCTGCTTTTTACGATGGAGAATATCCATTTATTCAAACAGGTGATGTGGCGAGAGCAGGTAAATATATTACAAGTTATTCTCAAACCCTAAATGAAAAAGGGAAAGAAGTTAGCCAATTGTTTCCAAAAGGTACATTAATGATGGCGATTGCAGCTAACATTGGTGATTTAGCTATTTTAGGTTTTGAAGCTTATGCACCTGATAGCGTTGTTGGTTTTAAACCAAATCAAGATATTGATTTAGAGTTTTTAAGATACAGTTTTATGGCTGCTTTACCTGCATTAGAACAAACATCAACTCAAAGTACGCAAGCTAATCTTAATGTTGAACGTATTGGGGCTGTACAAGGGGTTTTTCCATCTTTGGATGACCAACAGAAAATTGTTAGTTATTTAAATGATATGTTGAATAAATATAGTGTGATCGAAAGGGAAATGAACAAAGCTATTGAGCTTCTACAAGAACGCCGTACAGCCCTAATTTCCTCTGCGGTGACAGGAAAGATCGATGTACGCAACTGGCAACATCCCAATGAAGCTAAAAAGGGGTTAAGCTCGTGAGTATGCTGAGCTGTCTCAAACCAATGCGGACTTCAGCAGATACAAAAAATCATTGCATAATTAATTGCAATGATTCACTATATGCTCAACAACACCCGACAAGGCTAGGCAAGCAATTGCATCCTCAAACTGTCGGGTTACTTGTTTCTAGCGCCCTAAAAAATATAACAATCAGGGCAAGCCAGTTATGAAATCTTTTAACAAGCCTGCCAAAACTTTTGCTGAACAAATCGAGTTATTAAAAGCGCGTGGCATGCAATTTGCCAATGAACAACAGGCACAATTTTACCTAGAGCAAATCAATTATTATCGCTTAGGTGCCTATTGGCTTCCATTTGAAGATACCCATTCACCACATTGCTTTAAACCAGAGACTAGTTTTGAACAGGTTTTAGAGTTATATGTATTCGACCGTGAATTAAGGCTACTCATCCTGGATGCCATAGAACGCCTGGAAGTTGCCGTTCGTACCCGTTTTGCCTATGAACTGGCACATCGGCATGGTTGTCACGCCTATCTGCAAGGCCAGTACTTTAAACCCGCCTTTAGATGGCAAAGCTTACTCGAATCACTGAAAACTGAAGTGTCCCGCGCAGATGAAGTCTTTATAGAACACTATAAACGTACCTATGATGATCCTGAATTACCACCGATTTGGGCCACCTGCGAAGTCATGAGTTTTGGGCAACTGTCTAAGTGGTATCAGCTCTTGGCACCGATTCAGACACGTAAAGCCATTTCCAGTCATTTTGATTGCGATGAAAAACAGTTTGAAGGCTTATTACAGCATTTTGTCTACTTAAGAAATACCTGTGCTCATCATTCAAGACTATGGAACCGCAAATTTACCAAAACTATCGCTAAGCCACGCAGTAAGCCGATGGGGCTTCGGGTGCAATGCAATTTTGAACCTAGTAACTCAGCAGATCGAAAAATTTATAACAGTCTGGTATTTCTACTCTATTTCATGGACAAAATCGCCCCGCAGCATACATGGCGTAAACGTCTGGTTGATCTGCTTTTGACACATCACAACATATCAAAAATAGCGATGGGCTTCCCTGAAGATTGGCAAAGCCATCCTATTTGGCACATAGAACAGTAATAAAGAAATTTAAGTATTGAGAGGGTCGGGGGAATAATGAGATCGGATGCAACTTTAGAGACCATCTTCCAGCAAGATATTATTGCGCAAATGCAAAGCCATGGTTGGCTTGTGGGTTCAGGCGCAGGCTATAACCGTGAAAAAGCGTTGTATGAACAGGATGTTTTAGACTTCGTACAAAAGACCCAAGACAAAGAGTGGCAGAAGTTTAAAAGCATCTTCCCGAATGATACTGAACGTCATTTTTTAGATACCGTGGTGGCTCAGCTTAAAAAAGCCAACATCAATGCCACCGATGTTGAATCTCGTAGCTATGGCACATTGGGCGTATTACGGCATGGTATCCGTACCCGTGGGGTACGTTTTTCATTTTGCCAGTTTAAACCTGAACATGGCCTAAACCCTGAACTGAATCAACGCTATCAGCAAAACATCTGCCGTGTGGTGCCTGAACTGGTGTATAGCCCATATACATCCAAAGCCGAATTAGAGGCAACTGGCAAACAAGCCAAAAAATGGCGCATCGATCTGACCCTGTTTATCAATGGCTTCCCTGTGGCAACTATGGAACTGAAGTCTGAGTTTAAACAGGCTGTGCAAAACGCCATGACCCAGTACCGAAAAACCCGATTGCCCAAAGACCCTGAAACCAATAAGCCTGAACCCTTGCTGATGTTTAAACGCGGTGCATTGGTGCACTTTGCCGTGAGTCAGTATGAAGTGTATATGGCGACACATTTGAATGGTGATAGCACCTATTTCCTGCCATTTAACAAAGGCACCAAAGAGCAGGGTGCAGGCAATGACATTCCTGAAAATCAAAATGAATATGCAACAGGCTATTTATGGAATGAAGTACTCACACCTGATAGCTTGCTGAATATTGTCGGTAACTTTATCCATCTTCAGATTGAAGAAAAGGAAGACTGGGAAGGTCGTATATACAAAAAAGAGAGCCTGATCTTCCCACGTTATCATCAGTGGAAAGTGGTCAGTAAACTGGTTGAGGACTCATTAGCTGAAGGCACAGGACAGAAATACCTGATTCAGCACAGCGCAGGTTCGGGTAAATCCAACTCGATTGCATGGACGGCGCATCAGCTTTCCAGTCTGTATGATGCCAATAATAAAAAGATGTTTGATTCGGTGATTGTGGTGACAGACCGAACCATTTTAGATGCGCAATTACAAGACACCATTTATCAGTTTGAACATGCAGATGGCGTCGTGGGACGGATTAACAACAAGGAAGGCGATGGCTCCAAATCGGAGAAACTGGCAAAAGCTTTGGAAATGGCTCAGCCGATTATTATCGTGACCATTCAGACTTTCCCATTTGTACTACGTGCCATTGAAAACAGCACCAGTTTAAAAGAACGTAAATACGCCGTGATTGCCGATGAAGCCCATTCATCCCAAAGCGGTTCCACGGCGCGTCAGCTCAAAGAAACTTTGATGATTGAAGAGCGTGATGAAGATGAACAGCTTTCTTCGGAAGATATACTCGATGCCGTGATGGCATCACGTAAGGGTAGTGCAAACCTAAGCTTCTATGCCTTTACCGCAACACCAAAGGATAAAACCTTACAACTGTTTGGACGCTTGCCCGATCCAAGCATGCCGCCGTCTAAAACCAATATTCCTGTGGCATATCACGTCTATTCGATGCGCCAAGCGATTGAAGAAGGCTTTATTCTGGATGTACTGAAAAACTACACCAACTATAAAGTCATTTATAAGCTCAAGCAGAAGATCGAAGAAAAAGATGCTCAGGTCGATGCCAAGAAAGCCAAGACCAAGCTAAATCAGTGGGTACGCTTACACGATCATAATATCTCGCAAAAAGTGCATATCATCATTGAGCATTTTAAGAAAAATATTATGGGCTTACTCGGTGGACAAGCCAAAGCCATGGTGGTGACCAGTTCTCGTAAAGAAGCAGTGCGTTATAAACAAGCCTTTGATAAATACATTGCTGAACAGAAGTATGCCAACATTCAAGCCATGGTGGCATTCTCTGGTGAGGTAGAATTCAACCAGAACGATTCTGATAGTAGTCATTTACTGGGGCAGAAATTCACTGAAAGTAACATGAACCCGAACCTGAAAGGTCGTGAAATACGTAAGGCATTCGATAGCGATGACTTTCAGGTAATGATTGTGGCAAACAAGTTCCAGACCGGCTTTGACCAGCCGAAGCTGTGTGCAATGTATGTCGATAAGAAATTGGGTGGCGTGGAATGCGTACAGACCTTATCTCGTTTGAATCGTACTTATCCGGGTAAAGCAGAAACTGGCACCTTTGTTCTGGATTTCTTTAATGAACCGCAAGATATTCTGGATGCCTTCCAACCTTACTACCAAACGGCAGAACTGGCAGATGTGTCCAATCCTGATCAGGTGTACGATTTGGCCAACAAGTTGAAGTCAGCAGGTATGTTCCTGATGACTGAGGTAGAGCAGTTTACAGAAGCTTTTTATAGCAAGAACAAATCCAATGCGGCACTTGCCAATATCTGTAAGCCTGCGATGCAACGCTGGCAACATCGTTACACGGCAGCCGTGAATGATTATGATGTCACTAAGAACCGTTTAGAACGCTGTAAACAGACAGGTGACGCCGTACTAATTGCCAATGCGGAAAATGAGTTTGCAGAAGCGAAGAAAGCCCGTGATGCTCTGGAAATCTTTAAAAAGGATTTAGGCAGTTTTACCCGTTTCTATGAGTTTATGTCTCAAATCGTGGAATATGACGATCAAGAACTTGAGAAGCTCAGTCTTTTTTCACGTAACTTACGCCCAATGCTGCGTGAACAAGCTACGGATGAAGATGAGATTGATCTGAGCAATGTGGCGATGAGCCATTACCGCTTGTCTAAGTTACGTCAGCAAGATATTCAGCTTAAAGCAGACAGTACTGAGCATAAATTGGAGCCTGGGAATGATTTGGGTACAGCCAAGGCGAAAGACAAGAAGGAAGACTTCCTGTCGGTGATCTTAAGCCGCGTGAATGAGATCTTTATCACGGATAAGCTGACTGATAAAGACATGATTAATTATGTTCATACCGTGGCAGATAAGATGTCTGAAAACGTGCGGATGATGAAGCAGATTCAAAATAACACCCGTGAGCAGGCGATGCTCGGTGAGTTTGATACGGCGCTTGATGACGCCGTATTGGATAGCAATGATGCACATACTGAGCAAATGACACAGCTGATGAGTGATCCTGCGAAGATGAAGCAGTTTGCACATATTATTTATGATGTGTTGGTGAGTAAATAAGAGCACATTTAATCCTGAAAAATGCTTATGAAATGAGCATTTTAAAAATAGCTTTCAGATAATTGATTATGATTACACCGCAACTAATAGAAAAAAAACTTGTTGATTTTTATTTAAAAACAACAGGGCATTATGGTAATTCTATAATGCAAAGTATCGATGTTACTGAAGAAACTTTAATTGAAGCATTAGAAGGAATTGATCAACCTATTAAGACATTTGAAAATATTATAAAAGTTCAAGATGCTAGAGCCTTTAATAGGTTTTTGGCTAGCGAGGAAACTTACTTTTGAATCTGTGACTTTAAGAAATTGAGCTCGCAGCATATTACATTTTTTTTGACACGATTCCCTTAGGTAACCCTCCAAATTCATGCTAAAAAAAATGTAAGGTTTGTTGGCTTGGAAATTGGTTGTCTCAAGCATTAGTCCCTAAAACTATTACATTTTTTGATACTATCTTCTAAGATTACCTAATAATGTATATGGCTAAATGTATTGCTAGGTTTGAATTTTTTTTACTGGGCATTTGAATAAGATTAAAGGGTAGATTGCCCTAAGCAATATTGAATAATCCTTCTGGGAAAAACGTTAAATGAATGACTTGCATGAATTGAATGGCCTAAAAAATATTTATCTCTATGATTCATACTTACCAAATAATTCTACAAAAATTGAATTAGGTGAAGGGAATTCTAATTTAACGGGTGCAAATGGTGCAGGAAAAACCTCTACCTTAAATTTAATCCCAATATTTTATGGGGCCCGTCCAGACAGATTAATGGATCGCTCTGCCAATAAACTCAATTTTACAGATTATTATCTCCCTCATGCGCGTAGCATGATAGTGTTTGAATACAACACACCGATGGGACTTTGCTGTGCTGTTTTTTACCGTAATCAGGATAAACAATGCTATCGCTTTATTCAGGGCAGCGCATCTGAGACTGTTTTTTCAAAATCTTCTATCGAATTCCATAAGCAACACAAGACGGTAAAAAGTCTGTTGCAAGAAATTGAAATGAAAGGTTATTACGTCAGTAAACAGATCGACAATAGCCTGGATTATGTAGCGGTTCTAACTAGCGATAAAAAACGTCTGAATCGTGATTTCAAACTCAGGGATCTTGCTTCTATTTTCTCTCTTAGCGGCAAAGGCCATGAATTAAAGCATATTGGGGCATCCACCCAGATCACCCTAAATAAAACCAACCTGTTAGATAACTTTAAGCTCATGTTGGTTGATGCTTTTTTAGAAAATGAGCAGATGATGAATCAGCGCTCAAATACGCTGAATTCTTCCAGCCTCATTGCTGATGTTCAGACATTACGGGAGTTTGATAAGGAAAAGCCAAAACTGCAACTGGGGATCGAGCAGCGACATGCTTTAATGCAGACTTACTCTTTGCTGGAGGCTTATCGAGGTCAGGCACTCAATAAACTAGAGTTTAATAATACGACAATCGCACAGCTTCGTTATCAGAGAAGCCAAGCTATTGAACATGCCAAAGCTGGATTAAAGGTGATTGAAAATGAGATTATTGCGAATAGCTCCAATGAATCACGGGCGAAAGGTGAGTTGGAAGGTTTACAACATAGTTTAGCTTTAATAGAGGAAAACGAGCAGAAATATAAAAATGCAGACATTCTGAAAAAACAGGAAGAATTCAGTAATCTTGCTAAGTACAAGCAGGAAGCTGAAGATGCGCGCCGTTATGTGGATGAGTTAGAGAAGAACCAGAAAGAAATTGTTCATAAATTTGAAAAACTTAAAAATAATGCCTTGGAAGAAAAAGACCGAGATTTAGCTGCTATTCATGAACGTAAGAATGAGGTTTCTAATTTAATACACAATTTGCAACAGGATAGGTCTCATGCAGTAGATCAACTGGCTTTGGATGAAAAAAATGAGCTTAATGCTTTCGAGCAAAGCAAACAGAATGAGCGCAAATTTTATGAAGATGAGGTTGATCACTGCAACAATTTGATTGCTGAAGCATCTAATCATACTCAGGAAGAGCAACAGCAAATCGAAGAGTACCAGCTGAATCTACACACTCACCAAAAAGCGATACGGAATAAGGAACAGCAACTCAACACAGCAAACGCTGATTTATCACGCCTAAAAAGCGAGCACACTCGAGCTAATGTAGATTTTGATTCAGCTAAACACCATTTAGATAAATCTACACAAACGGAACATCAGTTAAGAGATATCTTGTATCAGAAAAATACATTATTGAGCTTTCTGAAACAATGTCCTGAAGACGATTGGAAACACAACATTGCCAAACTGATTAATCCTAAATTATTTTTGCATACCGGGTTGAAGCCTTCTTGGGACTCAGAACAACAAAGCGGACATGTTAGTTTCTATGGCCTTCATCTTGATACTTCCAAGCTGGATCTTCCGGTTGAAGCCGAATCACTCAATGAATTGGAGCAGCGCCTTGCAAAGGCAACCACTATTTTGGAAGAGGCTAAAGAGAAATACAGCCATACTGAAAAAGCAGTGGCTGCAGCTGCCAAAGCAGTTCAGAATTTTGAGCTAAACCTCATTAAATTACAGAATGAGCTGCGTCAATGCCGAGAAACATTTGATAGTACCCAGCGTATATTTGAGCAATATAAGCAAAAGATCCAAACAAATGTAATGGATCGGAGAAAATTAGCTGAAGGACAACGTGATCAGGCTCGTCAGCGATTAAAATTATTCAATCAACAAGTAAATGTAGAACGCCAAATGATTCATGATCGTTTTGGCAATGAAAAAAACCAAATTCAGCAGAGTTATGATTTCAAAATTAAAGAACAATTAGAACGTAAAGCAATGTTGGATGAAAGATCTAAATCTGTGATTCATAAATGTGATAATAAACTCATAGATCTTGAATCTTTACGTAATAGTGAATTGCAGCAAAAAGGTTTGGATACTACGCTTTATCAAAAGGCACAGGATCAGCTAAAACAACTGAACCATAAATGTCATATCGTGAAAGATTATGAAATCATCTTGATGCAGTACAAGATTTGGTTCGAGCAGGAATACTCTCGTAAAACGGGGATCTGCACCTTAATCGGAAATCT
This sequence comes from Acinetobacter sp. CAU_H_29a_1, assembly GCF_058599505.1. Classification (NCBI taxonomy): domain Bacteria; kingdom Pseudomonadati; phylum Pseudomonadota; class Gammaproteobacteria; order Moraxellales; family Moraxellaceae; genus Acinetobacter; species Acinetobacter sp. CAU_H_29a_1. Next base: position 1,923,073 of record NZ_CM178655.1, on the reverse strand, counting down.
CGAACAAGAAATTTATGCTTTCCGACAAAATTTTGACAAACTGAATGTCAAAACCGAAAAACTTAAAGAACAATCACGTCATGAAGTTAACCTTATTGAAAGCAATCTTCAGCAGGTTGAAGAGGAAAATACCAAGATAGCCTCTTTAAGAAACCGTATTAATTCAGTACTGGAAGGTATTCCGCATATTGAACAGCTTGAGGTTGCTGAGCCGGTTAGTTTTGAATGGTTTTACCGGAATACTGAGGATCATCTTAATCGTCAGAAAGAACAGCTCAAGGAGCTGAAACAATCCCTCAATACAGTACTAAGTATTTTACGCCAGAATAGTGATTTCGAGCTCTACAAGCAGTGGGAAAACCGTATGGCGCTGTTAGGTAATGTGAACACCACCACATATGATCTTTACGGTATGAAAGAAATCGAAAATATGCTGTTGGTGGATATTCCCACTAAAGAAAACCTCACGATCAATAGTTTTAAACTGGCTGCTTATGATTTACGTAATTATGGGCAATCTTTGGCTAAATTCCGCCGTAAGCTGAATGCGATATCTAAGGATCTTACGGAGCAAACCAATACAACCAATCCATTTACAGCGTTAGGTAATATTCAGATTGAATTACTTTCTGTACTTGATGGCCTCAATGTCTATGAGCAGTTAGATCGCTTTGAAAAAGATCTGGATGAAGAATCAATCCAGAAATCATCTCAGCTCATACTACCGAGTGAGAAGCTAATACGGTCATTTGAATCAGCTGTTAAAGCATTAGAAAAGTCGAATGTTCAGACTGACGATATCCGCTCTTTAGTCAAACTGCGTATCAGCTATGAGGAAAATAACCGTAAGGTTTATGTGAACAATGATTCTGATTTGCTTTCCGGCAGTAGTACTGGTTTATCACGATTAATTGTCATTATTATCTTTACGGCTTTAACACGAAAACTATGTCCAGATATCAATACAGTCATCCATGTACCACTCGATGAAATCGGCCAGTTTGATTCACAAAATACAATGCGATTATTCGAGTTGATGCAAAAGCAGAATATTTATCTGGTCTGCGCTCAGCCGAACTTATCCAGTGAATTAAGTGAAAGCTTTGTGCATAAGAATGATATCGACCGAAACTTCGGTATACGCAAGTTTAAAACCCAGAAAAACGAAAAACCTAATCCGCTTTTAGCCTAGTGGGGACCTATTATGCAAATTGCTAAATCAATTTTTTCTGACATTGTAAATGTTTTAATTTCTGGGGGAATTATTGATGAACATGTCCACAAAGATCTCTACCACAAGCTCCAAGATGATCTGGTCTTGGAGGAAATAAATAATTATCTCGATTGGATGGGAAAAAAGTGCGTCCGTACCAAAGATAATTATGGGTTCTACTGTGTCTTTAGTGAAAGTCGCAAGAACAAAGCAACCCGTGAACTTCTAAGAAAACAGTTCAGCGAAATTGTGTCGAAAATGGAGCCCTTGAATGACTGGCTTCGCTTATGTCGTTCAATAAAAGACAATAGCCGTATCATGCAATGTGGGGATACGGTGACTTATGGTGAACTCATCACTGAGGTTGAACGATCTCCACTTATTATGTCGCAACTCAAAGAGTTAGTCATCAAATTAGGTAAGGCATCCACCTCACCCAAAGAGCAGATTAGCTCTGTGCTTCAATACCTTGTCAGCAATCAATATCTGCATCCAACCGGTAACACTGGCACGACTTATATTGCGACAGCTAAGTGGTCTGTTTTCTATGATGAGCTAGAATACATTTGTACTTTTAATGGCATCAATTACGATGAAATACCTGAACCGGAGCAGGGCGAGCTGATATGAGTGAGTTGGAATATCCAGCAGCCAAAGCGGCAAAAGCCCTCAACAACTACATTGAGCATATCGGTAATGCGATTGTATTTAACAACGCAATTGTGCCTGTAACTGATGACAATGAGTATTTAATCAAAGTATTGAATAAAGCAGAACTTGGCTATTTCAACACTGAAAAAAATGGCTTTAACTTATACAACCACGTGATTTCATTCGTAACGTATTATGAGAAAAAACGTAGGGTTACTGACAGCTCTAAACAGATTCATAAACTTATTTCAGATATTCGTGCCAATATCAGTGAATTTGAAACGACCAAACTCAAAAGTGTAGAAGATGCTGAAATTTATAAGGATGAAATTAGTGAAGGTATTGTTGAATTAGCCAATACTATTTTTGAGAGCTGCTATGATTTCTCCACCCAAGCACTTCAAGACCTGGCATTGTTTAACAATCTTGAGGTCCGTATTCAACGCATTGAAAAAACCATCAGGATTTTAAGTTCATTGACTGAAGTGATGGGCGCACTTTCAACCAACGCAATGCTTGAGCTTGGTGCTTCAGATAAAGATCTTGAAAGTTTGGTGGTAAATAAGCTGATCCCCGTATTCATTATCTGTAGTAAAGAGGTGAAATACAGTGCTTCTAAATTAAACAAGCAGTTGTTTGATTGGAAACAAGAATTATCTTCGCAGAAAAAAAGCAACATGGTGGATGCTTTCCACCGCTTTTTAAAAGGAAAATCTACATTAAACCTGGAGTTTGATGAAGCGACGGCGTCAGAAGTTTTTTATCATGTGCCATGCAGTGAACTCATCAGCTATGCAGATCTGGATGCTGATGAAGAACAGGAAATGCTACGTGAACTTGGCTCAAAAGTATTTGCCAAGCGTGAAAAACGGATAGAGCAGAATAAAAATCAAGAAAATCTGCCAGATGTTAGAGAAGGGAGTGAGGTTGTTGAACAGCCTTTAACTGCTTTAGAAATTGCTACGAGTAATTTCTTTGATGCATTGCTTGTGGATGGGGGAAAACATCAACAATTGAGTGGCGTTGAAACATATGAGCTGCTAATGCCAGGATGCGATATCGATTTTTGGCTGATCGCTTTAACCAGCCACTATAGAAACCGATTCAAAGATAAATTGAACATGGAATTTGTCGAAACTATAGATCCTATATTTGATGGAAATAGTTGTGTATCTGATGTCATCATTTCTCGAACTGATAAATTGCAACAGATTGCCTGATAGGAGAACATGAGTGACATTTGGTATACGTGAACTATCGGTAATTCAGACGGCATTGCAATTAAAAAAGCGGTCTATGGCATTCAATAAAACCTGGCAAAAAGTTCATCAGGATTATCAGATTGGAACGGTCCATGGTAAGGAGCTTCACCTTACATCCAAAGAACTGGAGTATTTGGAGCGCTGTATCTATGCAAAACAGGTTAAAGTCGCTCCTGAACAGTCTCTGAATTTAGAATCTGATCGTATGGATTTGTTAAACTTTTTGAAAGATGAAAAGTCTGGTGGATATTCTGTATTCGGCGATCAACTTGTATTTGCATCGGTGCATGCAAAATTGCCATTAAAACAGGAAGAGGTAACGATTGGATATAAGGGCTTAGTGCCCACGGTTCATGCCCATGTGTTGTGTTGCAATAAGATTGAAAAACTGATTATTGTTGAAAATGGAACGATGTTGACGAGACTGTTTGATTGGTATGAACAGCTACCTGAAAAATGGCAAGACAGTCTATTTTTATATCGTGGTCAGGGTCAAAATGCACGTCAGGTGTTTGAATTACTAGCCAAACTTCCCGAACATGCTGAAATTGCATTTTATGGTGATTTTGATCCATTTGGGTTGAACATCGCTGCTCATTTCCTTAAACGTAGAACAATGTCGATATTAATTCCTGAATGCTGGAATGAAATCAACCGAAACCATGTGGACAATAACACTACGAAATTTTTTGAACAGATCCATAAAAGTCATGATCTTTATACTGATACTGTTCAGCCTTTAGCTATTAGAAATTTGTATAGGCATATACACATCAATCAAATTGCTCTCATGCAAGAAAATGTGAATAGGTTAGGGCCTTTAATTGAGTTAAAGGTTGATTGAAATTCAGTTAATATCTATTTTAAAGAAATATTTAAATAAAAATATTTAGTGATAAATTGTTTTTTAATTGTAGTAGGCTTTGTTGCACAAACCTATCTGTAAAGGCTTTTTCAGCGATATAATTTTCAAATGAAGAAGCCTACACACAAAATCTACCGCACAACCAATTGGCCCGCATATAACCGAGCACTCATGAGTCGCGGAAATATTGCCATTTGGTTTGATCCTGCTACGCAATGGTATGCGCCATCAAAAGGCAAACAAGGGCGAAATCAAACCTACTCCGACGCAGCCATCCAATGCTGCTTAATGATTAAATCCTTATTCCGTCTGTCTTTACGTATGGTCACTGGCTTTGTGCAAAGTCTGATTAAACTTTGCGGATTAAATTGGATAGCTCCAGATTACACCACGCTTTGTAGAAGACAAAAGCATATTGATATTGTAATCAGCTACCAAAAAAGTAGCGATGGGCTGCATCTACTCATGGACTCTACAGGCATGAAGTTTCTAGGTGAGGGCGAATGGAAACGCAAGAAACATGGACCTGAATATCGTCGCCAATGGCGTAAACTTCATATTGGTATAGATGCTAAAACCCTACAAATACGAGCAGTTCAGCTTACAACCAATAATGTCAGTGATTCACAGGTGCTTGGTGATTTACTTAATCAGATTCCACAAGATGAGCGGATTGACTCTGTTTATACCGATGGAGCTTATGACACCAAGCAATGCCGTCAGGTCATTGCAGATCGGCAAGCGCATGCGGTGATTCCACCTAGAAAAAATGCGAAACCATGGAAAGATACAAAGAGTAGCTCGCTAGAGCGAAATGAATTACTTCGAACAATTAAACGTTTAGGCAGGACACTATGGAAAAAATGGTCAGGCTATCATCGTCGAAGTTTGGTTGAAACTAAGATGCATTGCATCAAATTATTAGGAGATAAACTCAGTGCAAGGAGTTTTGATAGCCAAGTGAATGAGATCCATGCACGTGTAGCAGTCCTTAACAGATTTACGGAATTAGGTCGACCACTTACCCAAGTTACGCCTTAAATTTGGCTCAATTAGGGGCGCTTTGCATTTCAAATCTTTGTGCAACAAAGCCTCAGTAATGCCAAACTTTTGGATCATCAATACCGTACTTTTGCGTCAGTAATGCCACACTTTTGCATCTGAAAATAAGAAAAGCTGGAAAAATACAAAAGTACTGGGGCTAATTCATAAGACTAAATAATAGTAATAATTATCATATGTTTATAGTAGTATCCATTTTTTAGTACTTTATAAAAATATTTGGGGTAAATATGAAACTGCACAATGATAATTTAATTTTTTCTCCCTCAGATTTGATTTTGTTTTTAGAAAGTCCTTTTGCTTCCTGGATGGAACATTTCAGTCTTATTTCTCCTGAAGCTTTAGATTTTAAAGATCAAGATGATGCAATGATGCTTATGCTCCAGGATAAAGGTGCAGAGCACGAATCATCTGTGTTGGAAGGATTGAAACGACAAGGCTTAACAATTGAAGATATAGGATTAAGCTCAGATAAGAAGGCTGCAACGATACAGGCCATGAAAGAAGGTGCAGATGTTGTTTTCCAGGCTTGTTTAAGTCAAGATCAGTTTACAGGATTTGCTGATTTTTTAGTCAAGGTTCCAGGTTCTAGTCAACTTGGGGACTATCATTATGAAATTTGGGACACCAAACTTTCAAAATCATTACAACCATATTACACCATTCAATTGTGTTGCTATCAGGAAATGATTGCAGCTATTCAAGGTCGTTATTCGGATGATTTTGTCATTATTTTAGGTGATCAAACTCAACAGAGATTGAGAACACAAGAGTTTTACTATTACTATCGATCCGTAAAAAATGCCTTTTTGCAATTGCATGAAAAATTCGATTTGGAAAATCGCCCCAATCCTTCTGATTCTAAGTCATGGGGGTGTTGGAATAACTATGCAAAACAATTGCTCAAAGAGGTAGATCACCTTTCACAAGTCGCCACAATTACACGCTCGCAAATCAAGAAGCTGAATGCTGATGGTATTCAGACGATGCAAGACTTGATTAATAGTGATAAGCCAAGCATTAAGAGCTTGAATACTGATGTATATAAAAGATTAAAAGCTCAGGCCCAAATTCAGCGAAAAAGTGAAGGGCTTGCAACGCCTTTATTTGAAATCATTAACACTCATGAAAAACTAGGATTGGCACTATTACCTCAGCACTCTGAAAATGATGTGTACTTTGATATCGAGGGATTTCCTTTAATTGAAGGGGGGCTTGAGTACTTGTGGGGATGTACATATTTCGATGAAAAAGGTGAGCGTAAATTTATAGATTTTTGGGCTCACAATGAAGTCGAAGAAAAAATAGCATTTAAATCATTTATCGAATGGGTTTATGCACGTTGGCAGCAAGATCCTACGATGCATATTTACCATTATGCAAACTATGAAATTGCTGCATGTAAGAAGCTCATGTGCCGTTATGGTGTTTGCGAATTTGAAGTAGATCAATTGCTAAGAAATGAAGTTTTTGTTGATTTGTACAAGATCGTTAAAAATGGATTGCTGATTGGTGAACCTAAATATTCTATTAAAAATGTAGAACACTTATACCGTGGTAAACGTGAGACAGAAGTGGGTTCCGGCGGCGATTCTGTTGTCGTATATGAAAATTGGCGAGTTAATCCAGATGGATTAATCTGGCAAACATCAAAAGTCCTGAAAAGTATTCGAGACTACAATATTGATGATTGTAATAGTACGCAAGAGTTGGTGGCTTGGTTGCATCAGAAACAGCAAGAATTTGGCATCCAGTATGTAGGAAAAAAAGACATTGTAGAAAAAGAGCTAAGTGAGGAAATAACGGCAATAACAAACTTAAGAGATCAATTATTGAGTAAAGCAGAATCTCTTAAGTCTCACGATATAATTGAGTCACAAATTTGTGAAAACATGGCTTGGGCACTGGAATTTCATCGTAGAGAAGCTAAGCCAGTTTTTTGGCGACTTTTTGAAAGAATGGGCTTAACAGTAGAAGAGCTTTATGATGATCTTGATTGTCTAGTAAACTGTATTCGTACAGACAAAGAGCCATTTAAACCGACTCCTAAAGCAAGAAGCTTAGCATATGAGTATGCATTTGATCCTCATCAAGAATTTAAAATGGCAAATACCACTAGCTTTTATATTCTTGGGGAGGAAGATGAAAAGGGAAACAATCTTAAAGCGACATTATTAAAAGAGCATTCATCAGTTTCAAAAGGCAGAATTTGCTTACAGCTTAAAGAACCGCTGTCTGTTGTGCATTTAATCCCGGATGATTATGTAAATCCAAAGCCTATTCCAAAAGCAATAGAAACAGTAGTCCGAAGCTATTATGAAAACCAGCTCAATGATGATGCTATTCTCCATTTTTTAAGACGGGATTATCCACGCATTAAGGGTATAGAAAAGGGAGAAATAATTGTTTCGAGCCATAAAAACTTAGAAAAGTTGGATCAAATAAAATCGGCAATTTGTAATTTGGATAACTCATATATTGTGATTCAAGGACCTCCTGGAGCAGGAAAAACCTTTACAGGTAAGCATGTTATTGCAGAACTACTTAAGCAAGGAAAAAAAGTAGGCATTAGCTCAAATTCCCACAAGGCAATTAATAATCTTTTGATTGGTGTGGCACAGTATTGCCAAAATGAAAATATTCCAGCTCATTTCTGTTGTACAAAAAATACAGATACTGAAATTGAAAACTTTGGAATTTCAGAAATTAAGAATGACAAAATAGTTGAATATCTTGATGGAGCATGTGTCGTTGGTACCACAGCGTGGGGGTTTTCTCGTGAGGAATTAAATAAGCAATTTGATTATTTGTTTATTGATGAAGCAGGGCAAGTATCGGTAGCAAACTTAATTGCAATGAGTCAATCAGCTCATAATTTGGTTTTAATGGGTGACCAAATGCAACTAGGACAACCCGCTCAAGGTACGCACCCTGGCGATAGTGGTTTGTCTATTTTAGATTATTTGCTAAAAGATCATCCAACAATTGAGCCTAATCGAGGCATCTTTCTCGACACTACCTACAGAATGCATTCAAAAGTAAATGAGTTTATCAGTCAGGCCATTTATGAGGGTAAGTTAAATTCACACAAGTCTAACGATCTGCAAGTTATTCAAGTCCCTGATGGTTATAAGGGGGTATTAAACAAGGAAGCAGGTGTTGTATTCATCCCCGTTGAACATGAAGGAAATACTCAAGCGAGTGATGAAGAGGTTCAAGCGATTCAACATGCTGTGAATGAGCTCATTGGGCGAATTTATACCGATAAGGAAGGTAATAAAAAGCCTATTACTTTAGATGATATTTTATTTGTAGCACCATATAATTTTCAAGTGACTAAGCTTAAATCTGCTTTAGGTGAAAATGCAAAGCTGGGAAGTGTAGATAAGTTTCAAGGCCAGGAAGCACCTATTGTGTTTTTCAGTTTATGTGCAAGTGATGCGAATGATTCACCACGTGGAATGGATTTTTTGTTTGATAAAAACCGTTTAAATGTAGCGAATTCGAGAGCACAGTCTTTAGCGATCGTGGTGGGGAATCCCAACTTAATAAATTGTAATACAAGTAATATTAAACAGCAGAAGTTAGTGAATGTATTTTGTCAGTTAATGGCATATGCAAAATGAATAGCGGAATACATTAATAAATTAATTTAAGAGTTAAAGGATATATAAGTGGCTATTGAAGTTCTAGATAAAAAATATGAATGGATTGAGTTTTATAGGAAAACAGTATTTCCTCATATTCTTGGGTATGAAGAAAAACAAACCGAACTTGCTAATGATTTAAAAAAATTTAAAGAGGAAGTAAGTCATAATTTTCGACCTGATAAAATCTTAGGTGAAAATGGTTTAATAATTGATGATCCGAATCATCATACCGAAATAGATCCTTTTACAGTGTTAGCTTTAATCAATGTAGGAACCACTGAAAAGAGAAAAAAATTGCACAGACTTTTATTAGATAAGTCTTTCGACCTTGATCTAAAAGGTATTGCAGAGTCTGATGCTCAAAGTGTGTGGTTTTATCCATATAAGGCAAATGAAAAAACAAAATAATAGTAGAAAGATCGGTAAAAATTATCCCTAACTTATGGAACTTATTTAAAGATGTTGTCGAAATTCAGAATGAAGATATCGATTCAATAAAAGATCAAGTTTTAGGTATTTTACCCAATGCATCTATCGGAATTAATAAGCTTTCTACAGGATTGAGCCGTTGCCGGCCAGATTTGTTTTTTCCTTTAAATTCTATAGGTACGAAGTTTCTTAATAAGTATGGTATTAACTACACAGATATTTCTGTTAATAACGTAGAAAAAGCATCAAAAGTATGGACAGACTACTGTACTGCTATAACGGAAATAAAAAATAGGTTTGAAAATAAAGAACTCTATGAATTGTATTATCAAGCAGTTTGTGAAGTAGAGTCTGAGAGATGTAAAAATGGAAAAGATAAAAATAAATCGGATGAGAATGAATCTTCTGAATTAGATGAAAATATAAATAATTTAGATTTTCCTCTTAATCAGATTTTATATGGTCCAGCCGGCACAGGTAAAACATATGTAACTATCAGTAAGGCTCTACAAATAGTAGTACCCGAGTGGTGGAGTGAAGATTTAGAAAGGTCTAGATCCACTATTGTTGAACAATACAAAGTTTTAGTTGATGAAGGTAAAATCAGTTTTGTTACTTTTCACCAAAGTTATGGTTATGAAGACTTTATTGAAGGCATCAAAGTTAAGAGAGTAGAGGGACAATTAAATTATGACGTTGAATCTGGTGTTTTTAAAAATATTTGTGAACGAGCAAAAAACAATCCAAATGAAAATTATGTTTTGATTATTGATGAAATTAATCGTGGGAATGTTTCAAAGATTTTTGGTGAGTTGATCACATTAATTGAAGAATCAAAAAGAGAAGGAAAGTCAGAAGAACTAGAAGGTCTAGAAGTTACATTACCATATTCTAATGAGCCATTTAGTGTACCAAATAACCTTTATATTATTGGAACAATGAATAGTTCTGACCGCTCATTAACTTCAGTTGATATCGCCTTAAGACGGCGTTTTGAATTTATTGAAATGATGCCCAAGCCTGATGTATTAAGCGGTATAGATATTGAAGGAGTAAGTGTTCAAGCTATCTTGGAAACCATGAACAAGCGTATTAAGGTTTTATTAGATCGAGACCACTGTATTGGTCATGCGTATTTTACCTCGTTAATAGAAGAACCAAGTTTAGAATTATTGATGACAATTTTTGAAAAAAGAATAATCCCATTATTGCAAGAATACTTTTTTGATGACTGGACTAAGATCAACTTAGTACTAGGTGAAAATGGCATGGTTTATACAATAAACTTGGATTCATCATTATTTCCATCGATGAATCCTAGTGAAATTGAGCATCTAACAAAACGAAATTGGGATGTATATAAGTATTTATTTAAGAATGCTCCATTAGAAAAAAAGATAAATGCTTTAAATCAAATTATAAGACCGAAGAAAGACTATAAAATTCCAAAACCAGAGATTACAGATGAAGAGGCCTCATAATTGTGCTCAGTTTGCGTGAATACGGTGTCATTGAAGACTATGGCACTAACCAACCTTATGTAATAGGACTAGATCATATCTGCGTCCCTACTTCGGTATTCGATTATTTATGTGAGCTTTCTAGCCAAGCTAAAAAAAATGGTGCTGCCATTTTTGAGTTAGAAGGCAGACGTAAAATAAAAGTCGATAACTATGTCGGTATTATTCAAACACCATGTGGTCATACCATTGAGATTTTACCCAAGCATATAGAGCTACCAGTTCAACAGGAAGATAGTAAGAGTCAGGAATTCCACAAAGAAATAGAAAACGTAATTAAAAAAGAACGTGCATTACTCAGAAAAATGCTGCGAGCCTTATGGAAGCTTCCATCCCCTCGAGAAGCAGGCTCAGCCTCATTGGATAAGTTAGATTTACCTTTGAGTGAATGGATCATGAGTCGCTTTTTGGAGGCATGCAACCTATTGCTTCAGCGAGGTGTAAGGTCTGAATATCAATGTGTTGCAGAGCAAAGTGCCTATTTGAAAGGTAAATTGAATATCCAAAGATATCTGACTCAACCAGTGACCGAGCAACATCGTTTTCCGATTGAACATGATATTTTTTCTTTAAATACCGCGCCAAATCGTCTTATTAAAACTGCATTAGAAAAAATCTGTAAACTCACAAAAAATACTGATAATTGGCGATTGGCAAATGAAATCCGTCTTAAATTGAGTGAGGTGCCAACGAGTAGATTGCCGCGTTTAGACTTTCCCCAATGGAAATCAGGTCGTTTATATGCTCAATATGAACCAATCAAAGTCTGGTGTGAAATAGTCCTAGGAGAGCAGACACCATCTGCATTACATGGTGAATGGCATGGAATGAGTTTGCTGTTTCCGATGGAAAAGTTATTTGAAGCTTATGTGCTGAGTAAGCTAGAAGAACAATACTCAGAGCATTACCAAATCCAAAGGCAGAAGAGTAATAAATATTTGTGCCATCATAATGGAAAAGATAGATTTAATCTTCGACCAGACATTTATTTTAAAGCTAAAAAAGATACACATAGCAATATGATTCTAGATACGAAATGGAAATTATTGGATCAGAATAGTGAAGATCAGCGTTATGGAATCAGCGATGGTGATATGCAGCAAATGTTTGCTTATAGTTATATGTACCTTGAACACGATAGTCCAATAGTTTTGATTTATCCAAAAAGTATAAAATTTAATGAAGCTTTACCAGAGTTTCAGTTAAATAAGCATGAAAGAGATCAAGGGAAAAATCCAGAGATATTGGTTCTTCCTTTTGATCTAGATAATGATGAATTAATCGGTTTTGATATGAAAAAATTAAGCCATTAGAGACTATTGACTCAAATGTACGATAGCTAACCTATTATCTGATAGTGGATACTTTGAAAGCACAACGCTAAAGAACACATCTCTATCTTTTGCATATGTTAAATGATCAACAGTATTTTCTATCCGCTGTAAATAGCTAGATTCAGAAGAGAATTCATAGCCTATTGAAAAATTGAAGGATACTGTTTCAGTATTCGATATCGTATTAAGGTAGGTATGGAGTTGTTGTTCATAACTAACATTATCTTGCAATATTTCATGGATATTGATGTATCGATATCCATCTTTATATGAGTCAGAATTAAAAAAATCCTGAGGATCAAGATAATATTCAGCCGAGCAATAGAACTTAATAAAACTATGGTAAAGATTTTCTAAAGCTTGTTGAGAAGTCATCGACTGCTCGTACTTAAATATTAAGGCATGTAGATCATTTTCTAATTTATTCTTTGAACATGTAGGCATGATAAGATGAATTTTATTGCAATTTATTTGTAGATTGCTAAGTTCATCACAGGACTCCAAGATGACAATATGGATTTTATTTTCAGTCTTTCTAGGGATCTGTTCTAAAGTTTTAACTGTAAATAATATAGGGTTTAGTCCATCTTCAAATGGCTTATAAAAATCAAGTGAAATTTTATTATTTGTATAAATAACAATATTTTGTAATGAATCGGAGGCTGTGGTGGTCATGTTCTATAATGTGATTCAAAATTCGTAGAAGGTTTTATTCATAGCATGAACGATATAATAAAGATACTTGTAAACCAAAATTATAATTCAGTTTATATCGTTGGAGATCTTCACGGATCTTACAGTCTTCTAATGCAAGAGCTTCATCTAAAGAATTTTGATTTTGAAAATGATCTACTGATATGTACAGGAGATATCATTGACAGAGGTACTGAAAATTTAGAATGTATTTCATTACTCGATCAAAAATGGTTTTTGACTGTGCGCGGTAATCATGAAGAAATGTGTATTCGAGGACAGCATGATCCTAAAATGAAAGACATGCATGCAAGGAATGGGGGAGCATGGTTTTATAGACAATTTCAAAAGACACGACAGCGAATTATTGATCAGTTAGCAAAGTTACCATTGGTGATTGAAGTTGAGCTGAAAAATAAAAAGGTAGGTATTGTTCATGCTGATATTGATATTCATGATTGGAATGCCTTTAAGCACGATATTGCACAAGGTGACTACAAGATTTCAGGTGTCAGTTCTGCTTATGCGAACGCGCTGTGGGGGAGAGGACGAATTCGTCAGCATTCCGCTCACTATGATGTTGTCGAAAATATTGATGAAATATATCTAGGTCATACCATTGTAAAAGAGCATACTCAAATCGATAATTGCCATTATATTGATGTTGGTTCCTCTTTTACCAAGAAGCTGTGTATTGTCAAAATTCAATGAATTAGCGATGTGGTAGGGGAGTTTGGTGGTGAAAAAAGCTTAATTGATCAAAAAAGAAACAGTTAAACTATGTATCCTAGCTTGTATCCTGTAATTTTTAAAAATAAATTAATTTAATAAAAACAATAGGGTAGGTAATAGTTTTCGTCTGTCTGGGCCCACCATATATATCAACCACTTAGGTGTATTAATCCTAAGTGGTTTTTTTATAGTTAATTTCTTGTAAGCACTATGTAAGCAATTAAAAAATCAGAAAGCTTACATACTTATAATGTTGTCTTGTCATTGAATTTCATTTTGAAGGTTTTAATTCTGACTTATGACCATCTGAATCAATCTCATATTTCCTAAATGTCTTTTTAATATAGAGATTGGCTAAGGTAAGTTTGGTCTCTATGAGGGCTTATTCGGTGAATCCGTTACTCATTTTTTTCTCGTTTATAATTGGCGGGCTTGTAATATTAGTGTTCTGGAAAATATTATTAAAAGATATTTACTATAAGATCTGTAGATCTATAAGAGGCAAAGAGACAGAGGCTGAAATTGTTTATTACTTAGATTCTCTTATTAAATTTCAATATCAACCGCTATTTTTTATGCAGTTGCGTCTCAACATCGATGGAAATTCTCACTGATAAATTTAAAGTGATCATGAGAAAAAGTGATACTGCAAAATATGCCGTTGGAAAAAGCGTAAAAATCAAATACGACCCTAAAAATATTGAAAATGTCATAATACTAAATGTAATTGAAAATCTATAAATAATGATGTGGTTCCGTTAATTAGACCACTCAATTCAGTTTTATAAGTGATAAATCCGCTCTAAATATTTAAATTATGCTGCCATTACTTTTAGTAAATGTTGATCATAAAATTCATCCGGTGTTGCCTTATTCAAACTTGAATGAGGACGTATCATGTTATAAAAATCCAAATATTCAGCAATTGATTGTTTCGCTTGTTTAACCGTATCGTAAGCCTTCAAATAGACTTCCTCATGCTTCACGCTGCGCCATAAACGCTCAATCATCACATTATCCATCCATCGTCCTTTCCCATCCATACTGATACGGATATTTCGCAATTTTAACTCATTCAAAAATGCCTCGCTTGTGAATTGACTGCCTTGGTCTGTATTAAACACCTCTGGACAACCATATTTCACAATTGCTTCTTGCAACGCATCTATGCAAAAGTCTGTTTCCATACTGATCGATACACGATGAGCCAGTACTTTACGACTATGCCAATCTATAATTGCACACAGATAGACAAAGCCTTTAGCCATAGGAATGTACGTGATATCTGTACACCAGACTTGATTAGAGTGATCGATGACCATGTTTTTCAACAGATATGGGAAAATACGGTGTGCAAGATTAGGCTTACTGGTATTGGGTTTTGGATACAAGGCATGTATTCCCATCAAGCGCATTAAACGTCGGACTTTACGCCGACCTATTTGATGTCCTTGACGCTGTAGCATATCTCGTATCATTCGACTGCCCATAAATGGGTAGTCGAGATGAATTTCATCGATCAGACGCATCAAACTCAAATCAGTTGATGAAATCTCTTTGGGCTTGTAATACAACGTACTGCGATTGATTTGAATCAATTGCGATTGTTGTCGTACCGAAAGTTGATGGGTCTTATCGATCATTTTTTGCCGCTCAGCTGCCCTATTTTTCTGAGCGCACCTTCTAAAAAATCAATTTGCAATGCCTGATGTCCTATCTTGGCATGTAGAGCTTTGAGGTCAATCTCTGGTTCTTGTTGTGCTGTTGGTCGTGAAAAAATATTGACTGATTGCTCAAGCAGTTGATTTTTCCAATCGATGATTTGGTTTTGATGTAAGTCGAATTGAGTAGAAAGTTCAGCGAGTGTGTGGTCGCCTTTAATTGCTGCGAGAGCAACTTTAACTTTAAACTCTGCTGAATGATTACGACGTTTTCTTCGTGTCATGGTTGACTCCAAAAACAAGCATTTCCCATGCTTATTGGGGAGTAGATTATCACTTATAGGCGTGGTCTAAAATCCTATACCCACATCATAACTCATGTCTAAAACTTTAGAGACTATTCATCATTTAAAATTTTAAGTTATCAAGCCGTGCTGATAAGTTAAATGAAGCTTTATGCAATCTATTGCATAAAGCTCCGTTATTCTTAACTATAAATTATTGAATATTATATATAATTTAGGAATCAGTAGATTTCACTTTATCTGGTAAAGCTCGCCAAACAAAGATAGAGAGAATTAAAAACATCACACCTGAAATAGTGAGCACTTTACTATGTGAATGAATAAAAGCGTCTGAAGCTGCTTGTTTAAGCTCTTGCATCAACGCTGGGTCCAAATGTCGAAGCAGTGAGATCGCTTCACCAATTGAAGAGCTTGCCTCAGTAAGCATATTTGCAGGTAGCATCTCTGGTAAAACAATAGCTTGGGCATAGAATAATGAAAGTAACAATCCAAAAATAGCAACTCCCAAACCAGCCCCGAGCTCATAAGCCATACCCTCAATAGCTCCAGCTGCGGTTGCTTTTTCAGGGGAAACGGCAGACATAATAGCTGCTGTAGAAGACAGTAATGCAATTTCAACACTGATATGCGCATCCACCTTATCCGATATGCATTCATGTATTACTGGTGCAATTGGTTCACTGCGTGGTCCATTACACGGTGGAGCAAACGAAGCTGCGATGGAAATGATTGAGAACTGGACGTCCCCTGAAGAAGCTGAGCGAGAAATGCTGGGCAAATTAGAACGTAAAGAAAAGATCATGGGCTTTGGACATGCAATCTACAAAGACAACGACCCACGTAATGGCATCATCAAAATTTGGTCAGAGCGCTTAGCGAAAGATGTCGGTGACACGGTCCTGTACCCAGTATCAGTACGTTGTGAAGAAGTGATGTGGCGTGAAAAGAAATTATTCTTTAACGCAGACTTCTTCCATGCATCGGCTTACCACTTCATGGATATTGCGACCAAATTATTCACACCAATCTTCGTGATGAGCCGTGTCACAGGTTGGGCAGCGCATGTGATGGAACAACGCGCAGACAACCGTATTATTCGCCCAAGTGCGGACTATACTGGGCCTGAGCTGCGTAAAGTTGTACCGATTGAGGAGCGTGCTGCCGCATAACGCGATAACACATGATCTAAATAAGGTCTCATTTTTATAATTTGAGACCTTATTTTTTATCGGGTGAGAAGTATAGGATCTTCAATGTTATAACCTGTTTCAAAAGGAATTCCGAGATATTGAACAGTTACCAGCACTTTTTGTTGATTAGGAACTTTCTCTGTACACGACAAATTTCATAGGACCCTTGTCCTATCAGGCTTTTTCTTTCTTAAAATTGCTAGCACTTTCTTAAATTCTTCTTTTTTTCCAAAACCAATCAAACGTAGAATAGCCATTTGAACATAGTCCAAACCGTAGCGAAATAAACTTACTGAAAGTCGTCCATGCTTCTTTATTTTTATCGCTTTTTTCCGATCATGTTGCCATTCACCTGTTAAATAGCACCAACAGAAACCGATAGCTAGCACTGCTATCAATTTTTTGACTCGTCTAGGGTCTGTTAAACGAGTATTTTCAAGATTGAATCCACGTCCTTTGAGACAACTAAATAACGTTTCGATTTCCCAGCGTAATGCATAATCACGAATAGCAGAAGCATTAAACATAGGAGAAACAACAAGTAAAAGTTCTCCATCTTCTAATCGTAGCGCACTAATATACAGTTTCACTCGACCAACCCAAATACGTCGTTTACGACATTCAGTTTGACCAACTTGAAGATGACGAAATAAATCACTAATTTTATGATTCTTGGCTAAGTGATTGGTCACAATAAAGTTTTTTTAACACGTATACAGAAGTTAATGTCATTTTCAATTAACCATGTAAACCATTTCTCACCGATAAATTCTCTGTCTGCAAACACATTCACAATACGATCTTTACCAAAAATGGAGATAAAGCGTTGAATCAAAGCAATACGCTCTTTTGTATCTGAATTTCCACGTTTATTGAGCAATGTCCAAACAATAGGTATCGCTATTCCACGATAGACGATGGCTAACATCAAGATATTGATATCTCGTTTTCCCCATTTCCAATTAGTTCTATCCAAAGTTAATTGGACTTTATCAAATGAAAATATATTGAAAATTAACTGAGAAATTTGACGATAATCGAAATACTGACCTGCAAAGAAGCGTTGTATACGTCGATAAAATGATTGTGGTAAGCACTTGATGGGTAAGGCTTTAGATGCAGAAGAAAGATTACATGTCTGTTTTACAATTAATGCAAGCATAATCAGTGTAAAACATTTTGCATGTGACTTGTTCCACTTTAGATATTTGTTTAAGATGAGATATAACTCATTGAAATGTGTCATCATATTCGTCTTCAGAAAACAAGTATTATGCCATTATTTCAATGAGTTATCTTTTTTTGTCGTGTACAAAGAGGAACTTTATAACTTTGAGAAATGCGCAGCCCATTTTTATAGTCCACCGCCTTGTGTACGGGACTTTTCAAATTGTTGTATTTCACTTGATATTGATAGCTAAACTTCGGGATGTCGACTTTAGGATCATACCAAGAAGCTTCTTTTGAAGCCTTTTTACTGATGACTTGAATTTTAACCTGTTTGGGTGGAATTGGTGTTAAAGCTTTGAGTCGTTTTTTTATTTTTGCAATGTCATGGTCAAACTTTTGACTGTCTTGATCATAGTCAATTTTTTGAGTTTTTGGATTGATATATAAAGATTTCACTTCAATCAGTTTGGAGGGTGTTTTGCTGTTAAGTTGATAATAATACAATTGTGGTAAACGACCACGACCATCTAAATAATGTCGCATCACATAAATTTTTTGATCAGCTTGGTCAAGACCTAAAACTTCAATATTTTGTGGCCCCCCTACAGTTGCAAAACTGTGGCTTGAAAAAAATAAGGTGCTGAAAAGTAGAGGATGGATTATTTTCATCATCATGAGACGCTTCACATTTTTATTGATTATGGTTCAGTTTAAAGGCTCTAAATGTAGAAAAATCAAATTTAGTGTAAGATTTAAGCATTTTGAACACGTTCAGTGACCATTTGAGCGACGTTTTTTGTAAGTTGATCAAGTCGCTCAAGCGCACTGCCCAGTAGTAAATAATGGTAAGTACTTAAACTGTTTTGATAATGAATGGCAATGTAAAAGGTGCCTTCTGGTTTTTCAGGCGTTGCACTTCCACCAGGTTTGAGCAACCCTGTACAGGAGACAATAATATCGGCATGACGAAATAGTCGATGCCCGTGAAGTGCCATAGCTTCAGTGACTTCAATTGACTCCGCTGTATATTGCTGAATAAGTGCAGGATCAATCTTTAAAATTTCACATTTGATGCTGGGGTCATAACTGACCAGTCCACCGAGTAAAATGTCTGCTCCGCTATGTTTATAAATCGAAAATTGACTGGATAGATAACCTGAACTGGCACTTTCGATAAAGGCAATGGTCAATTTTTTCTGTTCTAGGAGGTTGCAGCATTGCTTGAGTACTTGCACCACTTTAGCCTCCCGATGTCCATTATTTTGATCTGTTTGACAGCTTAGTCATAAACACGGTAAACACCGACAAAACGATTACATGCTTTACTTTCACTTTTTACAGAAAGAATGGCTTTTTGAAAGTTAAACTGATAGTGACAGTTGTTTTCATTATCCGTAATGTTTTGCTTTTGATCGGGTGTAGTGTAGGCCAAAAATGAAATGGTTTGGGTTTCTATGCGGTTATTGGGGCTACGATATGCAATACCTTCGATCTTAATTTTATCTTTGGATAGCTGATGCACTTGTAGGTGCACAGGTTGCTTGGCAATGGTCCCATGTTCAAACTTTAAATAGTGTTGCGTCAAACTTTGATTTAATGATGTGTAGAAGTTCAGATCATCAATTCGGAAGTCCATCTGCTGCTGATAGCATGCTAAGGATTTACACTGCTGTAGGCGGTTTAGCCATAGCTGATGGGTATCGACCAATAAACGCTGAGGCGCATCACTGATTAAAAAAGCAGTCATGGATTGCGTGTCTAATTTTTGTCGAATATCTTTGAATTGATCGCTACAGATCTTTTTAAGGCTAGATGAAGTTGGATCATCACAGTCAATGACTTGAGCATAACTAAAGCTGGTACAAAGACAACTTAGACACACTAAAATACTAAATTTTTTCATAAGTTTTATGTCGGTTTTCAACAGCATGATCGCTTATACTTTCACTATGTTGCGCTGCTTGTAACTATAGCGAAAGAGAAAGCGTGAATACAAGATTTCAATCATTTATTTCTTAAAGGAAACTGAGCATGGTTGCACATATTCGAATTGGACAGGGACTTGATGTACATGCTTTTGAAGAGGGTGAATTTGTCACACTGGCAGGTATTCAAATTCCACATACACACGGCTTAAAAGCACATTCAGATGGTGATGTGGTTTTGCATGCTTTAACAGATGCATTATTGGGTGCGTTGGCTTTAGGCGATATTGGTCAGCATTTTCCCGATACCGATCCTCGCTTTAAAGGAGCAGACAGTCGAGTATTACTCAAACATGTCTATCAGCTTATTTTAGATCGTGGTTATCAGTTGAATAATGCCGATATTACTGTGGCATGTGAACGTCCGAAGTTGGCGCCGCATAATTTAGCGATGCGCCAAAGCATTGCAGACGTTCTCGATGTTGAAATCACGCAGATTAGCATCAAAGCAACGACCACGGAAAAACTGGGTTTTACGGGTCGTCAGGAAGGTATTTTATCTACAGCAACAGTGCTGATTTCTCATGCAAAATGATCAGGATTGAT
Organism: Acinetobacter sp. CAU_H_29a_1; assembly: GCF_058599505.1. Lineage (NCBI taxonomy): Bacteria > Pseudomonadati > Pseudomonadota > Gammaproteobacteria > Moraxellales > Moraxellaceae > Acinetobacter > Acinetobacter sp. CAU_H_29a_1. The sequence continues at coordinate 1,902,805 of NZ_CM178655.1, read as the reverse complement.
CATAGCGAGCTTTAATTCTTGTGTTGCTTTACGACCTTGAAGTTGTAAGGCAACAGCATGGGCCAAACCTGTCCATGTGTCATTCGGTTCCCAAATTTGATGCATGGCTTCATGTGCGGTTGGCATATCGATATTCATATAATATTGACGATATAAATACATCAAACTACTGACACGATAATTTTCTGAACAATGGACCCAAATGGTTTGTTCTTGTACCAAATGATCAATCATATCTAAGACCAATAAACATTGATCATCAGAGGGTGTATCCCATGAAATCGGCACATGTATATAGTTCAAACCGAGTTCTAAACAGATTTGATCTTCATTGATTAAATAGTTATTGCTATTACTGAGCGCAAGATTGATGACCGTGTTTACGCCATACTCTTTAATTTGCTGTAATTGCTCAGCCGTCGGTTGTCCAGAAGTAAACAAATGCTCATGGATAAATTGAAAGTTAAGTGTTTGGCTTAAGTGTGTTTCAATAGCGTTCATAATTATTTCTTAATCTTAGAATGAAAAACGCCATCCGAAGATGGCGTTTTAAAAACTTAACGGTTCGGTAAAACGTCTTTGAGTGCTTCGTGCATCTCTAGTAATACCTTTTCTGTGGTATCCCAGTCAATACAACCATCGGTTACTGACTTGCCGTATTCAAGATCGCATAGGTTTTCAGGAATTTCCTGACGACCACCTTTCAGGTGACTTTCAACCATAATGCCGATAATAGATTTATTCCCATCAATAATTTGTTCGGTAATATTCTTCAGAACAAGCGGTTGAAGGAACGGGTCTTTGTTTGAGTTTGCATGACTGGTGTCAATCATGATTTTGGTACTAACTTTCGCTTTAGCCAATGCAGCTTCTGCTTCTGCTACAGAACCTGCATCGTAGTTTGGCTTGCCATTACCACCACGAAGTACCACGTGTGCATAAGGGTTGCCCGAAGTACGAATCACAGAGACTTGGCCTTGGTTGTTTAGACCCAAGAAGTGGTGACCATGTTTAACCGACTGCATGGCATTGGTTGCAACAGTTAAACCACCGTCTGTGCCATTTTTGAAACCTACGGGTGAAGAAAGACCAGAAGACATTTCACGGTGCGTTTGGCTTTCAGTGGTACGTGCACCAATCGCTGACCAAGAGATTAAGTCTTGGTAGTACTGTGGTGAGTTTGGATCGAGTGCTTCAGTCGCACATGGCAAGCCTTTCTCATTTAACTCAACCAAAAGCTTACGACCAATGCGTAAACCTTTTTCAATGTTGAATGAGTCATTCATGTCAGGGTCATTGATCAGACCTTTCCAACCCACAGTGGTACGTGGTTTTTCAAAATAAACACGCATTACGACATAGATTGAATCTTTAATTTTATCGCTTAAAACTTTTAAACGGTCTGCGTATTCGTGAGCAGCGACAGGATCATGAATTGAACATGGGCCAATCACAACAAAAATGCGTTTGTCTTTACCATCTAAAATATTGCGAATCGTTTCACGACCGTGAAGTACAGTTTGATATGCAGACTCAGTGAGAGGCAATTCAGTTTTTAATTCCGCTGGGGTAACTAGCGGATGAATGCTTTGTAAATTCACGTCATCGATGTCGTTTTGGGTAATAGAGTTTGACTGTAGAGTATTCATTGCCGTCACTGGTTCGATCGTATTAAGTTGCTTTATAAGCTGAATATAACACGGTTTAGCTGATAAAAGGTTATAAAAAAGTCGAATGAATCTTTGAAAAAAAAGTGATGAATCTTAGGTTTATTTTAAATCAGAATGCCTACACTGAGGCATTCTTAACTGTTGAAATTTGAATGACTTGAGCGGTTTCAGCTGGCTTCACTGGTTTGACTTTGATCGGATTCAACATGAAGTTGACACCCAGCGCAAACAGAGTAATACCCAACACTTTACGGATGATTTTTTCAGGAAGGCGTGAACTAATCAGTGTTCCAATAATAATTGCTGGAATAGACCCCACCAATAACCACATAAGGAGGTGGAAGTCGACGTTGCCTGAAGTCATATGACCCATACCTGCAACGAACGTAAGTAACACCGCATGCACAACATCAGAACCAATAATACGAATCATCGGTAGGTTGGGGAACATAATCACCAAAGCCATGATTCCGAAAGCACCTGCACCAACTGATGATAGTGTCACGAAGACCCCAAGAACCACACCCATCATCACAATGTACTTACGTTTATTGCTGGTTTGAAGCTGAACTTTTTCTAAGTCTTCGGTCATATCTGGGAGATCATCTTTACGTAGTTTGTTGAAAAATTTTTCAATTTGATTACGAAAGACAATCGATAAACCTGTAATGGTCAACATGAAGCCTAAAACCATGGTGAGCACGGCTTTGTAGTGGGTAGACTGGCTCAAATAGTTGTCGAGTACCCAGTGCGTTGCAAAGGAAGCAGGAATACTGCCAATTGCTAGCCAAAGCACAATCGGCCACACAATATTTAGCTTTTTGGCATGCACAAATGAACCACAAAATTTTGAAATTGCGGCATAGAGCAAGTCTGTACCAATGGCAATGTGAGGTTCAATTCTGAAAAGGCTGATGAGGATCGGTGTCATTAATGAACCACCACCTACACCAGTAATTCCCACACAAAAACCGACTAAAACACCTGCGAGAATAAATTCGAGTGGACCAAACATTGTTATATGCCAAAATATCAAAAAACGTGCATATCTTATGATGTTTTCATATAAGTCGTTGTCTTGATTGTTGATTTACTTATTCTAAAAAGAGATATAGAAGTTATTGTTTGAGCTGTAGGCGCGCTTTTATTTTATGCCCACAATTGTCAGTAACCACCATAGATTGAGACTTATGAGTGTTCGTAAAATATAAAGAGTGGCTAGTTGATGCTTTTTCCATTGCTCAAAATTCGCCGAGGTCGAGCCATAGGTCATATCTAAGTGCTGCTGACGTGGATTAGCTAATGTGATCTGTTGAATAAACACCTCCTTTTTGGTGTTTTTTAGATTCCAAAAAGTGCGCTCCAAATAGTAAACCTCGACCTGCTTTGCCGTAAATTGGTGACGATGTGATGACTGGTCACATAGTGTTTGAGCAGGTTCTCCCATCAATGCGCAGTTTGCGATCCATAAATGATGCTGTTGTTTAAATTTCAACGTGCTGATTCGTCCTTTACCAACTTCAACGGTGATTTCATCAAAGGTTTTACTCTGAATCTGAGTGGGGATCCAGCTGCTTGGGAAACAAAAAAATACAAGCAAATTGAAAATGAGGGAAATAAAAAGTGTCCAGCCAAAATGATGCTTCGACCAACTGCAGAGCTGTTGAAAGGGGGGTGATGATTTCTTGTTGTAACCAATCTAAAGCTGAGCGCAATGTTTTCCCTGTGAAAATATCTATAAAAGTGCTTATTATTGAGCGTGTTATAACTAAAAAATCACGGTGCTTCAACTTAAATGATTTTGATTAGTCTATAAAATTCTGTTGAGATGGTTCTGGCTCATATATTTACACACCTTTTTATTTGGCTCATGATCGAAATAAAAAAGTGTGTGAGTTGTAGAGTAAATACTTACTTAGATTGAGCTGTTTTTTTGGGTTTTAAGTCATTGATGCCCAGAATCAGTGTAAAAAGTATCGGGGTTGCAAATACAAATAAACTGACACTGCCCACACCGCGGCCCGTGAATTGAATCAATAAAATTAATGCCACGGCCAGTACACCAAAAGCCAAATATCGGCAGATTTGATAATGTTCTGCACACTTAGCCCAACGTGACTTTTGGGTTTTAGGGCGCTGCTTATCGCTGACCAGAAATAACACATAGCATGCGAAAGTGATCAGAAGTCCTGCAATCAGGTAGATCATGAATTGGGCTCCTGAACCGCAGTATTGGCATATTTTTTCTGAATTTTTTGTACTGCTTTTTGTTGAATGGGCTGGATTTTTTGATGTAAGAAAATAGCTAATATCGCAAGGATGATGATCATAAGATCAACTCGCAAGAATAACCAATATTCATGTAAGTCATGCACATATTGGTGACTGATTAAATAGTAAAGATTGAAAATAGGCAAAGATACCGCCAGTAAAATGAAGACTTTCAGTTGAGTTTTCCAAAGGTGTTGCTGTGGAGTGAGCAATGCAATGACTAAGCTGAGTAACCAAGTGCCGAAAAATGCGTAGATTTCGTAGTTGGGTTGACCTGCTTCTAACTGAAGTAAACGGTTTGTGCAAAGATAACTGAGCATGGCGATCGGCAAGCCAATGATGGCAGCCGTATTTAAGCGGTTAACCACATAATGCCCAAAGTGGAAACTTTGTTTCTTATTTTGTAACTGACGTTTTAAGCTCCAGAGTAGAAGCCCAGACGCAATCATGGCACAGCCTAAAAGCCCTGAGAAGAATAACGCAAAGCGTAATAGGGGCTGTGCAAAGTGTGCCATGTGTAAACCATAGACTCCATTATTGAGCGTGGCGATTGCACTATTATTCCGAGTGTCACCGAGCAGGGCACCAGATTCGCCGTTAAAGCTGAGTTGGGCTTGGTTTCGCGTGATGCTTCGGTCAGTTGACTCAACCAAGTTCACCTGAGCGATATTGGTATTGGGGTGTTTGACCGTAATATTGCCAATTTCTGTTTTACCCCAACGCTGCTCAGATTGTTGTATGAAGTACTCAATCGGTCGCATCGTAGCAGGTGTCGGTTTAGCCTCAGAGCTGATGCTAATATTTCTAATTTCATCAAAATATTGGAACGGTTGCTCTGGGTAAAGTTTCTTCATGCCATTGGGAAGAATGAGATAAAAGAAAATGGCTAAACCAGTGAATGTAATGGTCAGAAAAAAGGGCAAAGCAATAACAGAGGTGACATTGTGAAAGTCTAGATACGAGCGTTGCCCCTTGAAGGCTCTTAGAGTAAAGAATTCGGTGAATATCTTTTTGTGTGTGATGATGCCTGAAATGAGGATGATTAACATTAAGAAGGCAGCAATCGTGACTAAAAGCCTACCTATGAAATAGGGCACACCATACAGCTGATAGTGAAAGCCATAGAAAAACTCACCGCCTTGAGTTGCAGATAAGGTGACTTCTTTACCTGTGTTCGCATCCAAAGTTTTATTTTCGTAGCCACCATCGGCCTTTTGCCAGTAGATTTTATTAACAGGTGAACTCGGACTAGCTACGCCGATATACCAACTTTGCGCATCTGCAGCATTTTTTTGTAAGTATTGATATGCCGACTTCATCGCAGTGTCTTGTTTGACTTGTATGGTGGCAAATTGCGGTTGCATCCACAAATTTATTTCATGACTATAATAGGTCGCAGCACCTGTTAAAAAAATGGCAAATAATAACCATCCCAGTGTTAGTCCAAGCCAAGAGTGTAGCCATGCCATTGATTGGCGAACACATTTTTGCATGGTTTAACCTACGAACTTCAGCAATAGAAAAAAGCAAAGGGAAAGAGAAATAGTTGAAGCGCTTAACTTTTTCAGGGATTGAACACAAAAGCTCAAAATGACAAAAATGATAAAGAAAATAAGAGATAGAAAAGCCGCTAAATAAATGGATTCTGCTTTAGCTAAGTGAGGGTAAAAACTAAGGGTTAGTAGTTCTGATAACATGGATGTACATAAATAGCCTAAGCCAAATGCGATCAAAAACCGGAACATAACGGTTATAGGGTATTTAAGCTGACTTAGGGACATAAAGATCACATGAATGAAGTCATAATGGGAGGCTTAACGTTGTATTCACTAAGCATTGAACCTAAATTTAATATTTAAGCAAAACATAATCATCTCTATTGTGCGTATAAGCAATCGACGTAGCCAAAATACTGGTATTAAGCAGCGTAAGTTGAGCAACAGAGTATATATGAATTAACGATAATGATTCTCAGTAATTTTATGTTCTAATAGGCATCTTATGCAATATTTAAATGATCGAAAATTGAAATTAACTCGACTTTTTTTGTGCTCTTCATATGAATCAAATAGGTCACTCATTTTATATCTAGACCATAAAATAGAAAGACTCGACCAATACCCATCCCAAAAGACGCTATGTTATGATGCATGGGTTGAAAAATAAGGAATAATGCTTTGCAAAATCGGAAACTTAAAATTGGAATCGTAGTGGGTGAAGTATCAGGTGATACTTTAGGTGCTAAACTTATTCGCAGTTTTCGTGAGCAAGGAATTGATGCAGAATTTGAGGGTATTGGTGGCCCGCAAATGATTGCAGAGGGTTTCAAGAGCTTTTATCCGATGGATATTTTGTCTGTCATGGGGCTAGTTGAGGTTCTTAAAGACATTAAAAAGCTTTTTGCTGTGCGTGATGGACTGGTAGAGAAGTGGACAGCCCATCCTGTCGATGTGTTTATTGGGATTGATGCGCCAGACTTTAATCTGCGCCTTTCAAAAAGTTTAAAGCAAAAACAACTGCCAATAAAAACCGTGCAGTATGTTAGTCCTTCCGTTTGGGCATGGCGTCAGGGACGGGTTCATGGTATCAAAGCTTCTATTGATTTGGTACTGTGTTTATTTCCGTTTGAAAAAGCATTTTATAAAAAATGGGATGTTCCTGCTGCGTTTGTAGGACACCCCTTGGCAAGCCAATTGCCTTTGGAAAACCCAATTTTACAAGCCAAAGAAGAACTGGGTTTAGATCTGACCCAAAAGCATATTGCCTTATTGCCCGGAAGTCGACGTGGTGAAATTGAAAAGCTCGGTCCACTGGTTTTAGATGCTGCAAAATTGCTCTACGCCAAATATCCAAACTATCGCTTTGTGATACCGGCTATCAACGATGCGCGTAAGCAACAAATCGGAGCTTTGCTTAACCAGTATCCAAAAGCACTGGTCGATCAAATTGACTTGCTTGAAAACTCAGGCACCGAGTCGAAGATTGGGCGCCAAGTCATGAACGCCGCTAATATTGTGGCTTTGGCTTCAGGTACCGCGACTTTAGAAGCCATGCTGTTACATCGTCCAATGGTGACCTTCTATAAGTTGAACTGGCTCACCTACCATGTGGTGAAATTCTTGATCAAGATTCAATATTATTCATTGCCGAATATTATTGCGGGCAAGAAAGTGATACAAGAATTAATTCAAAAAGATGCAACGCCTGAGAAATTGGCGGCTGAAATTGAAAAATTAATGAATATTGAAACCGCACAGATTCAGGCTATGCAGCACATTACCATGCATAAACAGTTACTTGCAGGTAATAGTGAAAACCCTGTTGAGGCGATTTTAAATATTTTAGATTAATTTTCTTTAAGACATCGTAATAGTACAGTGAGAAACAACCCAAACGTATTTGGGTTGTTTCTTTTTATTTTAAGGTTTTAGTCCAACAGCCTTGGCACGTGCAGCGTGTAACTTTTTATAACTATCGATTAAACGTAAGTGACGGTCTAAGCCTTCAAGCTTCATACTGGTTTCTGTTAAACCATAGAAACGAATGCGACCTTCAACTGTGCCTATTACCGCATCCATACGTTCATCACCGAACATGCGGCGGAAGTTGGTTTCATATTCTTCCAGTTCCATGTCGTCATCCAACATCACTTCGAGCACGACATTCATGCATTGGTAGAACAGACCACGTTCAACGGTATTGGTGTTGTATTGTAAGAATGCTTCAACCAAATCTTTCGCTTCCTCAAACTGCTCTAATGCAAGATAGATGAGTAGTTTAAGTTCAAGCAGAGTCAATTGACCCCATTCGGTATTGTCATCAAACTCAATCCCGATCAAAGTCTTGATTTCAGTATAGTCATCTAGCTCACATTCTTCCAAACGTTCAACCAGCGCTTCGAGTTGTTCATTGTCTAAACGGTGTAAGTTGAGGATGTCTTCACGGTAAAGCAGTGCTTTGTTGGTGTTGTCCCAAACCAAGTCTTCAACCAAGTAAATTTCTGAGTAACCTGGCACCAAGATACGGCAGGCTGTTGCACCTAAATGTTGGTAAATGGCCATATAGACTTCTTTGCCCATATTTTCCAAAATACCGAACAGTTCATCAGCCTCATCAGCATTTGAGTTTTGGCCTTGATTGGTAAAGTCCCACTCGACAAAGTCATAGCCCGATTTGGCACTAAAGAAACGCCATGACACAACACCACTTGAGTCAATGAAGTGTTCAACAAAGTTATTGGGTTCGGTGACCGCATTTGAGCTAAATGTTGGGCGAGGTAAGTCGTTCAGACCTTCAAAACTACGACCTTGAAGTAGCTCAGTTAAGCTACGCTCAAGCGCAACTTCAAAGCTTGGGTGTGCACCGAAAGAGGCGAATACACCACCTGTACGTGGGTTCATTAACGTCACACACATCACAGGGTATTGACCACCTAGAGAGGCATCTTTCACCAATACAGGGAAACCTTGCTCTTCTAAACCTTGGATGCCCGCTAAAATACTTGGGTATTTCGCTAAAATCTCTTGTGGTACATCTGGCAGGGTCAGTTCACCTTCCAAAATTTCACGTTTTACGGCACGCTCAAAAATTTCAGATAAACACTGTACTTGTGCTTCAGCTAAGGTGTTTCCTGCACTCATGCCGTTACTAAGGTATAAGTTTTCAATCAAGTTTGATGGGAAGTAAACCACTTCCGCATCAGACTGGCGAACAAAAGGTAAAGAGCAAATACCACGCTCAGTTTTCCCTGAGTTTGTGTCGTATAAATGCGTACCTAACAGTTCTTCTTCAGGGTCATAAATTTCAAGGGTATACTCATCCAGTACACCTTCAGGCATTTCACCATTTGGACCTGGCATGAACCATTTTTCATCTGGATAATGCACAAACTCGGCATTGGCAATGTCTTCACCCCAGAACTGGTCGTTATAGAAGAAGTTACAGTTCAGACGTTCAATGAACTCACCCAGCGCAGAAGCTAAAGCACTTTCTTTGCTTGACCCTTTACCGTTGGTAAAACACATGGGCGACTGAGCATCACGAATATGTAAAGACCACACATTTGGTACAATGTTACGCCAAGAGGCAATCTCAATTTTCATGCCTAGACCAGCCAAAATACCTGACATATTGGCAATGGTTTCTTCTAAAGGTAGGTCTTTACCCGCAATGATGGTGCTGGTTTCAGAAGCAAGACTTGGAATAAGCAAGGCTTGAGCATCAGCATCAATGCTTTCCACTTCTTCTATAATAAACTCAGGACCTGTTTGAATCACTTTCTTAACAGTACAACGGTCGATAGAGCGCAAAATACCTTGGCGATCTTTTTCTGAAATGTCCGCTGGGAGCTCAACTTGAATTTTGAAAATTTGTTTATAGCGGTTTTCAGGGTCAACAATGTTGTTTTGAGACAAACGAATGTTGTCGGTTGGGATGTCACGTGCTAAACAATATACTTTGACAAAGTAAGCTGCACAAAGCGCAGAAGATGCTAAAAAGTAGTCAAATGGACCGGGTGCAGAGCCATCACCTTTGTAGCGAATCGGTTGATCGGCAATGACTGTAAAATCATCGAACTTCGCTTCTTGGCGAAGATTATCGAGATAATTAACCTTGATTTCCATGCTGGCACCTAAATTTTCTTATATGTCAGCATGGACATACAAGAGATAAAATATTGAAAAATAAGCCGAATCACGGATGGAAATTGGACTTAAAAAAGTGTGGCTAGAGCGAAAAAGAACAAACAAGCAGTGGTTTGAAGCCATCTCTAGCAAGGATGCGGGATATTATAGTGTGATTTTCACAAGATGCTAATCTTTGTCTGCAAGTTCAGGGTATTTATCTTGATGGACAAAGACATAAGCTTAGAGAAGATTGCTATTAAACCATTAAGGACGGGCACTTTAAGTTGGGTTTGGATTATTTCTATATTGGCTTGGGCTCATTTGATACTGTCGTTTAAAGCTTTGGCTAAAAGCCGTTTCTGAGTTGTATCCGACCCTATGTGCTATTTGCTGAATGCTACCTTGTCCATTACGCAGGTATTGGGCGGCTAAACGCAGACGGTGTTGTTGCAAATAAGCCAAAGGACTAGTGCCTAAAATTTGGCTAAACAATGTGGCAAATTTAGAACGTGACATACAACACTGTTCTGCAAGGGACTCAACGGTCCAAGGCTGTGCGGGTTCCGCATGAATTTTTGCAAGTGCATTGGAGAGTTCAGGATGAGACAAAGCACTCAGCCAATTGTTCGAGTCTTGCAGCGCATCAATATAATCACGCACACATTCAATTAATAAAATACTCACCAAATGATCCAAAATTTTGTCACGACCCGGGCGTATGCGTTGGACTTCTAGAGCGAGAAACTGCAGCCCAATTTGCAACCATTCAGGAACCGTGCTGAGATCTTTGTGTTGAAGGTGAATAAACGCGGGTAAGGCCTGTACCAACGGACGCGCCATAATAGGGTCCATATGTGCATGTAAGGCCAAGATCACGGTTTTTTGTTGTGTCGCATCACTGCCAAAAGAGACTTCTTTGTGTTGGTTTTGGGCAAATAAGTCAGAAATATCGAATACTTCCAATAGTTGGTCGGTGGTTGAGGATCGACACTCATGACTTGGACCCGAAGGGAGTAAGATCAAGTCTCCGACTTCAGCAACAATAATTTGTTTAGAATCTAAACAAATGGTGAATTTTCCTTGAAGTACTGCATAGGCCATCATGGTGGATTGTTCGGTATAGCGAAAAGCCCACTCACCATGCGGTTTAAGGTAGAGGTACTCAGATTGGTTGAGGTGTATATCTTCAAAAATTTTACTTAAAGCATCCATACTTTACGGTTTCTAGTCTTTATTTCTTGGGCTTAATATTTGATTTAGGGTCAACTTAAGTCATTTCAGGCCAAGGACGATTACGCTGTTTTCTTGGACGTTAGCAACTGTTCTTTATGACCCATTTCTAGAAATATAAAGGCATAACAAAAAAATTGGAAGAATGGTAATGAATGCATCAGTGAAAATGACGAATGCTAGCGTGGTCGTCAAAAATGCAGCAGGGATCGATAAAAAGCGTTTTGGCTGGCTATTGAGTCCTGGGCTTCCTGTAATTGGCATGGGCATTTTAGCGGGCTATCATTTTGGCCCGAAACCCACCAAGAAAATCTTCGCTTTGGGTGGGCCGTTGCTACTGCATGTCATTATTCCTGCGGTAGATGGTCTGGTCGGTGCAGATGAAAATAATCCTTCAGATGATGAAATTAAGGTCTTGGTAAATGACCCGTACTATGACCGTATTGTGAAATTGTTCATTCCGCTACAAATGGCAGCCAATTTGTTTGCAGGTTATGTGGTGACTCGCCAAAATGTCTCGATGCTCGACCAAATATTATTGGGCATCTCTATGGGGGCAATTAATGGAGTAGCGGTAAATACAGCACATGAGCTGTGCCACCGTCCTAAAAAATCAGATCATTATTGGTCACATATGACTTTAGCGCCGTTGGTCTACAACCATTTCCGCATTGAGCACCCTTATGGGCATCATAAACGTGCTGCAACGCCAGAAGATCCTGCTTCATCGAAAATGGGGGAGACTTTTTATGAGTTTTGGCCACGCACTGTTTTCGGTGGGTTGAAGTCGGCTGTTGAAATTGAACATAAGCGCCTAAAACGAAAGGGACTGTCTTTCTTCTCTAAAGAAAATGAACTGTTTCATGGATGGGCGATGAGTGCTGGTTTTCATGCAACCATGTTGAAGTTGTTTGGTAAAAAAGTGACGCCATATCTGGTGACACAAGCATTTTATGGCGTGAGCCTGTTTGAAATTATTAATTATATTGAACACTATGGTTTAAAGCGTAGCCAAAAAGAAGATGGAAGTTATGCGCGAACCATGCCTGAACACAGCTGGAATAATAACAACATTGTGACCAATTTATTTTTATATCAGCTACAACGCCATTCAGATCATCATGCCTATCCAACCCGCCCATTTCAGGCCTTAAGACATTTTGATGAAGCCCCTGAGCTACCGAGTGGTTATGCCACCATGTTGATTCCAGCGTTAATTCCAAAGCTGTGGTTTAAAATGATGGATCAACGAGTGTTCGATCACTACGAAGGTAATTTGACCAAAGCCAATATCTTGCCAAAGCGCCGTGCTCAAATCTTTAAGAAATTTGGATTAAGTGCTGACTAAACTGCGATATTTCAGCGCTAGCAAGCTGAATACATAGTTGACATCGAACTTACAGTCATTGATTTGTTGAGTGCCTGTAAGTTCGATGCTCATGAAATGCGTACCGCTAAACTTTCTTTTTGAATAGGCATATAATGTTGGGTATGTAGTGAAAATATTGAACAGAAATGACACCTGCAACCAAACTTTTAAAAGCCAATAAAATCGATTTTTCTATTCATGAGTATGAACATGATGCCAATGCAAAAAGCTTTGGGCTTGAAGCCGCAGAAAAATTAAATCTACGTGTCGAAGAGGTATTTAAAACACTGTTAGTGACCGACGAAAAAAACTATTTTGTTGCGATTCTTCCTGTACATCATCAGTTAAACTTGAAAAAAGTTGCACAGGCAGTGGGGGCAAAAAAACTAAAAATGTCTGACCCTAAAGATGCAGAACGACTGACAGGTTATTTGGTCGGTGGGATTAGTCCTGTTGGACAGAAAAAAAGGTTAAAAACCGTGATCGATCAAAGCGCACAACAGTTGGAGAAACTCTATGTCAGTGGGGGGAAGCGCGGCTTAGATATCGGTTTAAAACCTCAGGATTTAGCAAAAGTACTTTCAGCCACTTTTGCTGATGTACTGGATGAATAAAGAACAGTGAAGTCTTCACTTCTTCGTCCCTATTTGATTTAAGTCTTGAGCTCTTTTGAGTTTTAATTCGAGCACAAATGAAAGCCCATTCAGTCACCTGAATGGGCTTTTCCTTATGAAATATAGGGAAATTTTATAGTTCGAATCAATTATAAATTCATAAACTATCATTTAAAGCTATGGTGTAATTTTATATAGGTTTTATTAGAAAAACTGATTAAATTTTTAAAAGTATTAAAAAACAATAATATATGTTGGTGTCGTGCGTATATTTTCAAAATTAAACAAAATTGCAAAGACAAATGATAATAATTACTATTAACATGATTTTGCAGCGTTGGTCAACGTGAACACCTTTAAGAAACATAATTACATGAAATGAGCTTGGAATAAGCTTTAAAAAGAGGAAATGGTCAGATGAAAGAGCTAGCCAATCGCTTGGCGATGCAGCATCTTGTCAATGCATACTCACAAGAAACAGGCAAGGCAAGCTTGTTTGAGAAGTATCAACAAAATTCAACTCAACTCGCGTTTAGCCAAGGTTTGACGCTGTTATCTTTGCCGCTGAGTTTAATCCAAGCACAGCTTTTTGTTCCGTTGAGCTATGTCAGTCGTGTCGGGCGACATCGTATTGCGGCTTTACCGCAAATTTTTCAAAAAGGCCAAAAGCTTAACTTTAGCGCAGCAGCCATGGTCAGTCTGTTACTAGAAGAGTTAGTGCAACAATCCGAATGCCATGTCGATGCTGCATCCTTGGTTGAGCGTTGGATTCAAAGTCGTGATGCATTACAACAGTTTTTAAATATTCGGGCAGAGAATTTTGATGCGCTCGTACAACTTGAGCAAGGTTTTATAGAGTCTGAACAGGCTTTGATTTTAGGTCATAGCATGCATCCTGCACCGAAAAGCCGAACAGGTTTTGTCCATGAAGACTGGCAAAAATATTCCCCCGAAGCTTGTGGGCAGACCCAACTGCATTATTGGCTGGTGGCATCTGAATATGTTGCGGAAGGAACAGCGCTTGAGCAGGCTTTTTCAGAGCAACTTGAACAAGAAATCAAATGGCATTTGTCTGAATCGGAACTTGAAACCTTAGCTGCATATGCACATTACAAATTGCTACCACTGCATCCATGGCAAGCCCGCTATTTACAAAGTAAAGCATGGTTTAAAAGTTTAAAGGCTAAACTGAAAATCATCGATTTGGGTGAAAAAGCATGGATATTTTCACCAACCACTTCTGTACGTACTTTGGCGAGTTTTAATGCGCCGTGGATGTTAAAGCCATCGCTTTCAGTGATGATTACCAACTCTATTCGCGTCAATTTAGCAAAAGAATGTCACCGAGGAGAAATGACCCATCGACTTTGGCACAGTGAGTTAGGGCAAAGTATTTTAAAACAATGTCCAACTCTAAAAGCGGTCAATGATCCTGCATGGATTGCTCTTCAGGTCAATGATGAAATCATCGATGAAACGATTTGTATTGTACGTGATCAGCCGTTTACTCCCGAACAGCAAGTCACGTGTATTGCTTCATTGTGTCAGGATCATCCCGTAGAAGAACGTAATCGTTTTAATGCATTATTTGATCAAATTGCTTCTCAACAAAAGTTAAATGATAAAGCACAAATCGCTCATGATTGGTTTAAGACCTTTTTAAACATCAGTCTGAGCCCACTCATGTACGTCTACCATCGTTATGGTATGGCCTTTGAGTCACATCAGCAAAATGTCTTGGTTGAATTGAAAGATGGCTGGCCACAGTGGCTATGGCTACGGGACAATCAAGGTTTTTACTATATCGAAGAGTTTGCTGGTGAAATTTTACAGCAATTCCCAGAATTGAATGATAAAGCCCATGCGGTAGGTTCAAAGACTTTTGTCGATGAACGTTTTAGTTATTATTTCTTTGGCAATACCTTGTTTGGCATCATCAATGCCATCGGTGCAACAGGTTTTGTAAGTGAGCAAGATTTACTATCTATTTTACAACAACATCTCTTTGAGCTGTTGAAACACTATCCAGAGAGTAGTTTGATTCAAAGTCTGTTGTATCAACCAACCCTGCCTTATAAGGGTAACTTACTGACCCGTTTATATGAACTGGATGAATTGATTGCACCCGTTGAAAATCAGTCTGTCTATATTCAGTTAGCCAATCCGCTATATATCAAACAAGAGGATGCCCTCTATGCTTGATTTTATTGCGATTGGCCTTGGGCCATTTAACTTAAGCCTAGCCAGTTTGTTGCATGAAAAGACTGATTTGCACTATCTGTTTTTTGAAAAAAAAGCGCAGTTCGACTGGCATGCAGGTATGCAACTGCCCAATACCGTCTTGCAAGTTCCATTCATGGCGGATTTGGTATCGATGGTCGATCCGACCAGTCCGTTGAGTTTTTTGAATTATCTAAAATCACAGCAGCGCTTATATAAATTCTACTTCCTTGAGCAGCCCCATATTCCGCGCCGTGAATATAACCATTATTGCCAGTGGGTGGCAGATCAACTGGGTCATATACAGTACCAGTCAACGGTAAAGGCAATTTATGCCAAAAGCGAAGGTTTTGAGGTGGTGGTTGAGCAAGGCGGCCGTTTTATTCGCTACTTGTGTCGAAACTTGGTGATTGGTTCGGGAAACCAGCCTTATTTGCCTGAATGTTTGCGTAAGTTACAACAACAAGTCCCTGAACAGTGCATTCATTCTGCAGATTACTTAACCCATAAGAAAGACAAACTCAAAGGCAATGTCGTGGTTTTAGGCTCAGGTCAGTCTTCTGCTGAAGTCTTTTTAGATTTGTTTGATCAGCAGTATCAACATGATCGTGTACCAACAGTTGACTCCAAGCTGCATTGGCTGACGCGTTCCAATGGTTTTTTCCCGATGGAATATGCACCATTGGGATTGGAACATTTTAGTCCGAACTACACCCAACATTTTTATAGACTCTCAGAAACACAAAAAGCAGCGCAGTTAAAAGATCAAAGCTTGCTGTACAAAGGCATTAGTGTCAAAACCATACGTGAGATTTACCAAAAACTTTACCACCGTAGTATTGCCTCTGCTACACAAGCAACACATTTGCATGCACAAATTCAGTTGCTTGATGCTGAGTTACTGGAAAGTCAGCAGATTCGCTTGAGCCTTGAACATACCGTAACCGAGCAACGTTTTTATATGGAGGTTGATTTTGTAGTGGCATCTACAGGTTATTACAGCCCTGAGTTTTCATTTTTAAAATACTTAAAGCCCTTGATTACAACAGATCAAGCCGGGCGTTGGAAAGTGAGCCAAGACTATCGCTTGCAGCATACAGCAATGGGTGAAATTTATGTGCAAAACCAAGAAATGCACAGTCATGGTGTAGGTACACCAGATTTAGGCCTAGGCGCATTTCGTGCTGCGACCATTGCCAATCAACTACTGGGTTATCAGCTTTATGAGCTGGACAGTAATGAACAGACCTTTCAGCATTTCAACGCTGAGCAGAACCCTGAAATGTATGTGCAGAATGACACATCTATTACACGAACAGCTGCTTTAGCACCATCGATTCCTAAATCAAAAAATATTGAGCAGCGCAAAATACAAACAGGGGCACATCCCTCTATGCAGCCTTATACATTCGAGAAAATCATATGAGCTTTGCACAACTTCAAGTGAATCAGAAACAGTGGCGTTTGGCAGGACAGCGCTTAATTGAAATGGCGATTGCTGAATTTTTATATGAAGAAATTATTCAAGTGACCGATTTAAAGAACAATCGTTACCAGCTGACGTTGGATGATCAAACCTATACTTTTAAAGCACAAAACTATTTATTGGGACATTGGCAGATTGAGGAGGGTTCAGCACGTGAGTTGAGCGTGGCTGAAGACCTGCCTGCATGGAACTTACATACTTTTATTCGCGCGTTTTCAAATCAAACCGAAGTGAAGCCTTTTACCAAGGCATATCTCATCAAAGAAATGAACAATACATGGTTAGCCGAGGCGCATTTATTTGATGAAAGTCGTTTAAGCAGTGAAGCAGCATTGACGGCATCGCATCATGAAATTGAAGGTATGCTCCGTGGTCATCCGTGGTTGATTATGAGCAAAGGTCGTATGGGTTTTGGTTATGACGATTACTTAAGTGCAGCTCCTGAACTTTCGCCAACGGTCAAAGTGCTGTGGCTCGCGGTGCATCATGATTTGGCAGAGTTCCGTTCTACCGAGGAGTGGCAAGCAGGGAGACTTTATCAATGTGAGTTGGATGCAGAAGAGTTAGAGAACTTTGAGCAACAGTTAGATGCGCTCGGACGTTCAAGCCTTGATTACTTTCTCATTCCAGTACATGCATGGCAGTGGCATCAATGGTTAGTACCAACCTATGCCAATGAAATCGTGGATCAGCGTATTATTGAATTAGGCGTTGGGCAAGATGATTATGTACCTATGCAGTCGATTCGTACGCTTTGCAACATCAGTCAGCCTGAGCGTCATTATGTCAAATTACCTGTCAGTATCTTCAATACTGCGGTGTATCGTGGGTTGCCGTCTAAACGAAACTTAGCAGCTCCAGCCGTCACAGCTTGGTTAAAGCAGATTCAATCTCAAGATTCAGACTTGAAACAGTCAGGCGTTGCATTCTTAGGTGAAGTTGCAACTTTGACTATTCATCAGCCTTGTTTTGATCAGATTGATGGTGCGCCGTATCAGTTTAAAGAACTGTTTGGGTGTTTGTGGCGTGAAAGTGTAGACCCAGTGATTGGAACAGGTGAACAGGCACTTTCTCAAGCGGCTTTATTACATCGAGACATCAACGGACAGTCGATATTAGCCGTGTTGATTCAGGCGTCGGGTTTGAGTCCATTACAGTGGTTAAAACGCTTTGCCGAGGTATCTGTTACTCCGCTCTTAATTTGCTTGTACAAATATGGCTTGGCTTTTTCTCCACATGGGGAAAACACCATGCTCATTCATGCCAATGGCGTACCGCAGAAAATGGTGCTGAAAGACTTTATTGATGATGTCAATTTGGTTGATGAGGACTTTCCAGAATTGGCCAGTTTACCGATCGAAGGGCAAATTTTACTGCGTCATCCTGCGCATGAACTCAGCCATTTTATTTTCACTGGGCTGTTTATGGTGCATTACCGTTATATCGGTAATGTATTTCTACAAGACTACCCTGAGCATAGCGAAGTTGAATTTTGGCAAACCATTTCATCGGTCATTGATGCTTTCCATCAGGCGCATCCAGAGTTGGCAGAACGCATTGAAAAATTTGCCATGTTTAGGGCCGAATTTGAAAAAATTTGTTTAAACCGAGTGCGTCTATTTACCACCAGTTATAACGATGAAGCAGAACGTCCTGTCCCTGTATTTTTAGATCCAATTGCCAATCCTGTCTGCCCTGAAACCTTAAAACGATGGTCAGAGCAGGTGTCCAAGTCAACTGACGATACAACGACAAAGCGTATCGCATCATAAAAAACCAAAAAATTAGCAGGCTTCTACATGAAAACACTTTCACAACAACTTCCCGATTTTTACGAATACTATGAGAATGAGACGCAATTTCACTTGCGCCAAGTACAGTATCCGCAGGACTTAGTACTGTTACATAAATGGATGCATGAGCCTCATGTTATTCCACAGTGGCAGCTGAATAAGTCTGAAATTGATCTCGCGGTGTATTTTGAAAAAATGCTGGCCGATGACCATCACCGTTTGTTGATCGTAGGTGTGGATGGACAGGATGTAGGCTATACCGAAATCTATGAAGGCAAGCGTGACCGTCTAGGACGTTATTACGATGGTGATGATTTAGACCTTGGGTGGCACTTACTGTTTGGTGAAAAGTCGGCTTTTGGTAAAGGCTACTTGCGCCCAGTGATGCGGCTATTAGGTTTTTATATTTTTGAAAATGCACCTTCCGACAAAATTGTCGGGGAGCCTGACCATACGGTTAAACCCTATGCCGCAGTGGTCGAAGAAATGTGCTATGAGGCGCAGCGCTTGATCCCAATGCCTGAAAAAACGGCCATGTTGTATTACTGCTTTAAACAAAAATTCTATGAAAAATTTGGAGGGTATTTAACTGATTCAAATGCATTTATGCAAAACCATAACCCACTCAATAGGACTGAGGAAATTACATGAGCTATAGCTCAGAACATATACAAATCATGGACATGCGCTTTTCGGCGCATGTCACTGTCGCTGAATTTGAACAATGGCTTAGCCAAGTCGAACGTTTTTTCTTAAAGAAACAGCATTTTGTTTTGGTCATGCAAACCGATATCGGTACGGAATTTCCTGAGGAATACCGTCAACTGCAAGCGGTTTGGTACAAAAAATACAAACAACTTTTTTTTCAATATTGCTTGGGTCTGGTTCGAATTGCACAAGACCCAACCGACCAACAACGACTGAATACACCTTCGCTGCATGCTGCATGGCGGGTGCCTTACTACGTCACACTTGATCATTCTGATGCACTGCAATGGGCAGTGCAGAGGTGGATATGCAAAACCTAAATACACAAAGAGCAACACGCCAAATCTCAGCTTTGAGCTTAGCCGTTATCATTGTTTTATATCTGGCACATGCCTTGCCTTTGTATTTTTACAATGTGGCATTGCCCGCTATTTTGCGACATCAGGGGGTAGATTTACGTTGGATTGGAATGCTGTCGCTGCTTTATATTCCATGGGCGTTTAAGTTTTTATGGGCACCACTCATCGACCGGCTTTATATCAAAAAGTTAGGTAAACGAAAAACATGGTTGCTCTTTACACAAGTAGCACTGGTACTTGGAGTATTGGCCTTGGCCTTTACCCAGTTCTCTTACGGGCTGGTGGTGTTTGTTGTGATTGGTTTGTGGATTTCAAGCTTTGCGGCGACCCAAGACATTGCCATAGATGGTTATACCGTAGAAACTTTTTCAGCGTCTGATTACCGCCTAGGCAGTATGGCTCAGAGTATAGGAGTCGCTTTGGGGAGTATGTTGGGTGGTGCAGCGACATTATGGCTATACCAGTACTATGGCTGGGAAAGTGCATTGGTATGTTTAGCACTTATGACCGCTTTAACGATGTTTGCTGTTTTTTATATTCAAGAAAATACAAACGAACAGACAAATATTGCCAAACAAGCTCCAAGCTTAGTCCGTGCTTTTAAACGCCCTGAAATTTTATCTGCCTTGGCACTGATCCTGTGTTATCGCGTGGTAGAAGCACCGGCAATGGCGATGCTCAATCCAATGCTGATTGACCAAAAATGGACGCTTGCCCAAATTGGGCTACTGATGTCTGTGATTGGAGCAGGTGTTGGTTTGTTGGCTGCTGTGAGTGCCGCATTTTTACTGAAAAAAATTCAGGCTACACAATTGCTCATTTGGGCGGGGTGGTGCCGAACAGCGTTGTATGGGCTGATTGGTGCAGCCATTATTTTGGGTTGGTTAAACCAGTGGCATCTGCTCTTGGGGGGATTTGTCATTGTCATGCTTGCGATTCGTTATGTCGCGATGACTTCGTTATATGCCTATTTCATGCAAAGCAGTTCCAAAGAACAGGCAGGCACTGATTTCACCATTTTAGTGTGCTTTGAACTGTTGGTTTATTTCCTCGGGGGAGCCGTATCGGGCTTTTTAGCCAAAGCACTTGGCTATGGCAATTTTTATGTGGTGTTGGCGGTTGCGTCTGTAGTCAGTGTACTACTGAGCCAATACATCATTGCACGTCATCAAAAACTCAACAAAAACTGTTGAATCAAGAAATTTAATAAAAGGAAAAAGAAATGAACCGTTTTATGTTACCTACGCAGTTGACTTGTTTAACACTGGCTGTATGTACACAGTTATATGCTCAAGATAACGTTCTAACAAATTCAGCAAGTCAGACAAGTCATGTTGAGGCCCAAAAAAAAGAAACCACACAACTCGCACCGATTGTAGTGACAGCAACCCGCTCTGCAAAGAGTATTGCGGATATTGCGGGCACCGTTTATAGCATTGATCAAGCTGAAATTGAGAAACAGGCCAATGCTGGCAAGAGCATTGCAGATATTTTGGGAACACTGGTACCATCTCTTACACCGAGTAGCGGAACAACTTCAAACTATGGCATGACCATGCGTGGTCGTGTGGTTCAATACATGATTGATGGTGTGCCACAAACAGGTTCACGTGATGGTTCACGCCAACTAAATAGCATTCAACCGTCTATGATTGAACGTATTGAGGTGGTTTCGGGGTCGACCAGCATTTATGGTTCGGGAGCAACGGGCGGGATTATTAATATTATTACCAAACATGGTGGTCAAGACCCAATTAGCTTTGAAACCAAAATTGGGATGACGTCGGGAAATAATGTTAAATCAGATGCAATGGCTTATGAAGCATCGCAAAGTGTCTTATTTAATCAAGGTGCATTGCAAGGAGCTTTCGGTGCAAGTTACACCACTCGCGGTGAAATTCAGGATAGCCATGGCAATCGCATAGGACCTGAGGTTGCACAGACAGACCGCCAAGATACGGACACATTAGACCTCAATGGTCGTTTGACGTGGAATATTTCAGATAGTCAAAGCTTAAGTTTTGGTGCGCAATATTTTAAAGATGAACAAGACAGCGAATATGGGCCAGACTATGGTGCATACGGTCCTTATAATTTAGCCAATCTTATTTTTAGAACAGCGCCGTCTTTAAAAGCAGTCAAAGGTCTAGAATTATCTGAGCAGCCACAGACTGAAAGATGGGGTGTTAATACTCAATATCAAAATGAGGATATCTTGGGACATGCTTTAAATGCAGAGGCCTATTACCGTAAAGAAAAAGGCCGTTGGTTTCCAACAGTTTCACCACTTGGTAATAGCTCTTTAAATGGTGCATTAGCACAACTTTATCCGAACTATGCAGACCCAAGGTCACCAGATTTTCTAAATGCAATTCGTTATGGCTATGGTGTAGTGCAATCCTCTAATGAAATTGATGTTGCTGGTACACGTTTGATGTTGAGTAAAGACTTTACGCTCAATGACCGTATTTTAAACTTGAATTATGGCGTGGACTATGAAAATGAAAAAAACAAAGCGTATGTAACCCGTTACGACTTTGATGATTTCTATAATAGCAATGGTTTAAAACATACCGCAGTCAAAGATTATAAATTTGGACCTGATTTTGAAAATAATAAACTCGGTTTCTACTTGCAAGGTGATTATAACCTGACAGATCGCTTCAACCTGCAAGCAGGTATTCGCCATGAAAGAATTGATAGTGAAGTCTCTGATTCAACACCATATCGAGAAGCTATTCCTGCCGATATTTTGGCAGAATTAGGTTATGACTATGATGCTAAGGCTCTAAAAGGTGGAAAGATTAAGCACGATGCAACTTTATTTAATATCGGTGGTGTTTTCCATTTAACCGATGCTCAGCAAGTCTTTGCGAATTTTTCACAGGGCTTTAGCTTACCAGATGTACAACGCATGCTCCGTGATGTGCCAGCCACTTTCGTGGTAACGAGCAATAATATTGAGCCGATTAAAGTCAACAACTATGAGTTGGGGTGGCGTTTGCGAGGTGAATCAGGTACGAATTTAGGGCTAACAGCTTTCTATAATGATTCAGACAAGGTGGTTAAGTTCAACGGTATTCCAAACTACAACATTGAGGTCATTGATACGGACGAGCGCGTTTATGGGGTTGAAGGAAATGTATCCTATCGACTACAACCGAATTGGACAGTGGGTGGAACCATGGCTTATACCCGCGGACAGTTTAAAAATACCGCAGGAAAGTGGCAAGAGCTAGATGCAATTCGTGTTGCACCACTGAAAGGCACGGCATTTTCTGAGTGGCAGTTTAACAATGAGATGAGCCTGCGTGTTCAAGCTCTTGCTATCGGTGGTACAGATAAAGCCAAAAAAGATGCGGTAAAGTATGGTTCAACGCTTCCTGCTGAAATCAAAGGTTTCGCAACAATGGACGTTATAGCCAATGCCAAAGCAGGTCCTGGTACTGTGGGCTTTGGTGTGTATAACGTATGGAATGCAGACTATAAAACTGTATTTAGTCAGGCTGTCGCACCAACCTATGGCGCCATTTCAAGCTTAGCAGCTCAAGGTCGAACCTATGGTCTGAGCTATACATTAAAATATTAATTGCACAACCAGAGGTAGCTTTCAGCTACCTCTTTGCTTTGTAATCTCGCTTTAAGAAATGGTTTAAATAATAAAATGAATAGCAATAACAAAATCTTTATTGCAGGCAGCCTTGCCAATGGCGCTTGTTTTTCGATGATTTTACCTTTACTTGCACCGTTTATTCGGCAACTGGGGCTGACGGAACTGCAAGGTGGAGCATTGGTTTCGGCTGGTGCTTTGGTGATGGCCATTTCAGCTATTTATATTTCTAAACAAACTCAAAAATTCAGCATTTATCAATTGTTAAGTATTGGTTTTATCGGTATGGCAATCACTTGGGGCTTATTTGCGGCGGTACTCAGCTATGGACTGAGTTATGCCATTTCATTTGCTGTTTTGTTTAGCTTACTGATATTGACCCGTGCCAGTACTGGCTTTTTTATGGCGATGCCACAAATTGCGCTGCAAAGTTATGTTATGACGGCTTTTCAAAGTGAGCAGGAACGTAGTCAGAATATGGCGAAGTTTGGCGCGCTGAACAGCTTAGGTGTGGTGATTGGCCCTTTAGCGACGACATTATTGCTGACATGGAGTATGTTGACACCGTTATGGGGTGCAGTGGCTATTTTAACGGCTATGGCGGCTTGGATTGTACTGGGCTTTCAAAGGAAGCAAGCATCACAGACACAAGAACGGGAGGGTACCACGGCTAAATTACAAGACGTGTCTATAGAAAAGCTGCAATGGTCAAAGTTAGGGATTTGGTTATTGCTGGGCTTTAGCTTATATGTCGCGATTGTCACCCTGAGTTTAACCGCTGGATTTTATATCCAAGATCGATTCCATTTCGACACGTATCAGAGTGCAGTGTATTTTTCTCAGTGTTCATTGATTGTGGGGATAGCACTGGTTTTGATGCAATTGATGATTTCAAAATGTTTTAAATGGTCAATTAAACAATTGCTTTGGGTCGGTCTTGTGACGATGGTTTTAGGTTTATTACTTTCACTGAGTGCTGGTCAGATTTGGACTTTCCAAGCAGCTTATGTTTTTTATGGTATTGCCGTGGCTTGTTTAATTCCAGCTTTTACCACGGGGGCAGCTCAAACCGCACCAACCACGCTACAAACTAAAATTGCTAGTTTATGCACGGCTACGCAAGCACTGAGTTTCGTTTTTGCACCTTTACTAAGTACAGGCTTATATCAGTGGAATCAACATTTACCCTATTATTTTTTATTGGTATTGATGATGGCGCTGATGCTGTACTTCAGCTTTAAACACATACAAACCAACAAGGATTTAAGTAGCATGGCTTGAGATCCTTTATCGAAGAGGATTAACCAAGAAGATAAACGACAGCGTGAATTAAACTTGGGCCAAACAGCACCATGAAAATACCGGCTAAAACCATACTGAGGCAGGCCGCGACACCTTCTTCTTTATGACGTTTGAACGCAGTACTGGTACCAAAACCATGTGCGGCACTACCCAAGGATGCACCTTGAGCAAATTTAGAATCCAGTTTTAGAACAAGCAATACGGTGTTAGCCAAGAGTCCACCAACGATACCCGTAATCACTGTGAATAAAATCACCAGCTCGACTGAGCCTCCGACGGCTTGTGTGACTTCCATGGCAAAAGGGGTAGAGATAGAGCGGCTCATCAGACTGTAACTGGTCACAGCATCAAAATGGAATAAACGTGCCAAGTAAAAAGAGCTGACTACGCCAACCAACATACCCACGATAATGCCTAAAGCAATCGAAAAAGCATGCTGCTGAATGACTTTGCGATATTCATAGATCGGGATGGCAAATGCGACCGTTGCAGGACCTAACATCCAGACTAACCATTTGCTGTAATACATATAGTTGTCATACTGAATGTTGAAAAACACCAGACACAAAATAATCAGACAGGGAATAAAAACCGCTGGTGAGAGCAATACATACGGGTGTTTCTGATAAAACTTTTTACCCCAAAGATAGGCCAATATAGTTCCGATAAAACAGATCAAGGCAACGAAGTGAATATGCATGATCGTTCCTTAAATGTGACTTTTCAGCTGATGTGATTGCTTCGGCTTTTTTTGAAACTTGGCCTCAAGCTTAAAGCCCAAGAAAACACAGTAAGCAGTGCAGGTCATCACGCAAATGGTCCCAAGGACAATAGATAAAACCAGTTGCCAACCTTGGGTGAGAAAAAGATGTTTATATTTGATTAAGCCAATAATACAGGGGATAAAAAACAACAACAGTTCAGCTAAAAGCAAATCCGAACCTGACTTAATCCAGTCCAGCTTAAATACACCCGCTAACAGAGAAATAAGTAAAAGCGTTAGACCCACGACCCCACCTGATATTGGTAAAGACAGGGCGATTTGTATCAGCGTTCCGATATACCAAATACCAATCAGCAAACCTACTTGAAGAGTAGAACGATAAGGCAATTTGAACGAATGCATTGGAAGACCACAGGGTATAAGTTGTTGGTGTTATTTTAAGTTTGACCTGATCGTGTAATTATGAATAATAAAATAATAATTATGCTTAATTGGAATAATTTTGGATTTTAAAACTCTAAGAATATTTGTGCAGCTGGTGAAAAGTCACAGTTTTAGTCTTGCTGCGGAGGAACTATCTGTGACTCAACCTACTATTAGTAAATCTTTAAAACAGTTAGAAGACGAGATAGGACTGCCTCTATTTCATAAAGGCGAAGCAGGGCGTAAGCGAGAAGTCAAATTGACCTATATGGGAGAACAAGTCTATCTGCATGCCGTGCAGATTTTGCAGCAGGAGCAACAGATCTTTGAAGCAGCAGACCAAATTCGTGGGTTGAAACAAGGTGTGCTGAGATTGGGTTTGCCACCTTTAGGCTCAGTATTGTTGAGTTCCTTAATCGTTAAATTTCACAAATTATATCCCAACATTGAATTGAACTTTTTAGAAGTCGGTGCGACAGGCATTGAAGAAGCCATTTTGGCCAAAAAAATCGACGTTGGGATTTTATTGGGCGAGTTAAAACCCAGCATTCAAGGCATTCAAATTATAGATTCACCGTTGTGTTTGCTTTCCAACTACGATTCTCAGTGGAGAAAGCGCGATGTGGTGCAGTTTGCTGAACTTAAAGAAGAGTCATTTTTACTGTATGCAGACACCTTTACTTTAAACCATGTGATTCTAGATGCTGCAATGGCGGCTGGCTTTGAACCCAAAGTATTATGCAAAAGTAGCCAGTGGGACTTTATTGCCAAAATGGTCGAGTCAGGTGTCGGTATTGCTTTATTGCCGCAAATTTATTGTGAGCAGTTAGATCGCGATAAATTCAGTGTCAGTTTAGTGGAACAACCCAATTTGCGGTGGAACTTAAATATGGCATGGAATTCAACCGTAGTGATGAATCCTGCAACTCGTGCATGGTTATCGATCATTGATGAATATAAAGATCAAATTCATTTTTAGATATTTCATCTTCAGACACGCTTTGTTAAAAAATAATCACTTTAGTTACGTTTTGATTACCTAGGATTACCTTTTGGTTACAAAAAAATGCCTAAATGCCAATTTATTGATCAATAAACAGACAAAAATGTTTCATAAAATCAGATCAAAGTCTCTGTGCCCGATTTTTGTATAGTATAAGTGCAAACATAAAAACGGAGGCTAAATGTTTAAATTTAAGAATGATATTGTGCATGGTGCGCTTTTTGACATGGATGGAACAATGTTTGATACCGAACGTTTACGGTTTCAAACCTTGAAACAGGCATCCAAAGAGTTGATTGGGGTTGAGTTTTCAGATGCCTACCTTATGGCATGTTTAGGCTTAAGTGCAAGAAGTGCGGAGGCCTTGGCGCAAAAGCAATATGGACAGGAAGTTCCTTATGCCGAGATTCGTAAGCGGGCAGATGAATTAGAATTAGAAACAGTGCGCCAATATGGTGTGCCGATTAAAAAAGGTTTGGTACAAGTTCTAGAACGCTTACGTAAAGCAGGATTACGTATGGCTGTGGCGACCTCGAGTCGAAGAGCGATTGCTGAAGAGTATTTAATCAATGCCAATGTTTATAAGTTTTTTGACGTCTTGGTGTGTGGTGATGAGGTTGAAAAGGGGAAACCACATCCTGAAATTTTCTTAAGTGCAGCGCAAAAACTGAACCTTGAACCTGCGCAGTGTTTCATGTTTGAAGACTCAGAAAATGGTATCCGCTCGGCATATGATGCTGGGGGCATCTGCGTACTGTTCAAAGATATTAAAGAACCCAATGCAAGCATGTTGGCACATGCCAATTATTATTTTGAAAATATGTATGACTATCTAACGGAATTAGATATCTACAGCTCGCATCTTGAAATGCCCAATTTACAAGAAAGCTTTCCTCAAACTTTAAATCAACTAACTGTGGGGATTCATGGATTTGGTGCCATTGGCGGAGGCTATATTGCACAAATCCTGTCGCATTGGGATGGCTATACGCGTCCTAAAAAAATCTATGCGTCTACACGTAACAGTTTATACCGTTCAGCCGTAAATGCTTTTGGTGCGTATTGTATTCGCTATGGGCAAGTGTCTTATGATGAACGCATTGAAAATATGCATATTATTGATGCTGAAGATTTACAGCAGATGCATGCCATGTACGTCGAGTCGAGTTTAATTGCGATTTGTTTAGCTGAAAATGCTTTAGCCAGTGAAGCTGCAACCATTGCACAGGGCCTCTATGCACGCTATCTGGCGCAAGATGAGCAAGTTCAAACTCCACTGACGCTGTTAATTATCTTAAATAAAATTGGTGCCAAGCAGTTGGTTCTAGAGCAAGTACGTAAAGCATTAGTGGAGTTAACAGACCATGCTGTAGCTGACTTTATTTTAGAGCAACACTATTTCTGCGATACGGTAGTCAACCGTATGGTGTCTAAGCTGAGCGATAAAAATCTATATCGTCAACTGTGCATTAAATACAATATATTTAAGCAATATCAACTTGATGACGAGAGTAATCAAATTGAAGTTGAAGATGTCAGTAAACTGAGTGCAGAACAAGAGCGCCGTGCCAGTGAATATGTAGAAGATTTAAGACAAAATTTTCAACCGAGTCATATTTTACAACATATGGATTTAATTCTTTTCAATGCTGAAATGGATATGCCGATCTATGTGGAAAATAAAAGCTCCTTACTCAGTAAAATGCGTCAAATGATCTTGGTAGATCAAATTTCAGATATTCAGCTCATTAAAAACCGTTTATGGAATGGCGTACATGCCATGACTGCGTGGTATGCAAGCCTACTCGGACATCAGACCATTGGTGTAGCGATGGGCGATCCGCGAGTGCAGTATTATGTTGAAAAACTGCTTGCAGAAGTGACGCAAGGTCTGGCGCATTATCTACCAAAACGCAAAAATGATTTAACGCGTTTGGCCCGAAGTTTTGATCAATCTTGTCAGTATGCTTATAAAGACCCATGTAGTCGGGTTGGGCGTGATCCACTGCGTAAGTTGAGTGCATTTGAACGTGTATTTTCATCGGTCGCGTACAATGTTTCGAATGGATTTTCTTTTGAAGCACTATTAAGTGGTGCGATCTTTGGCTATTTGTATTTGATGGAAGAAGAGGAACAGCCCATAGATGTGTTGTTAGGGCATTTGAAGCAACAACTTCAACAAATGAACCTGTCAAAAGCGCACAAAAAGGCGCTGTTTTATGTTATTCAAAAACGTCTCAATGAATATCAAAAAGGTGAGCTAGGAATGGAAGACTTTATGATCCCTGACCAACCTCAAAATACTGAAATGAGCTGTGCTTAAGACTTCATGACGTTCAAATGTCTTTGAGCCGTCTAAAATGTTAAAGCAACATAAGAAAAGCTGGATAAAAAGAGCTTTTCTTATGGTCTTAAATCTTTTAACGTTAGACCTAAGAGAGACTTGGTTTTTTACAATGAAATGGGATGAGATCGGGGAACAACCGTGTTCAATTGCACGAACGCTGTCGGTGATTGGCGATCGGTGGACGATGTTGATTTTACGAAATGCATTCTTGGGTGCACGCCGTTTTGAAAGTTTTCAACAAAACTTAGGTGTCACTCGTCATGTGCTTTCTGAGCGTTTAAAGCGCTTAGTTGAACATGATATTTTGGAGAAAAGACCTTATACAGATCGCCAAGAGCGCTTTGAATATTGTTTGACTGAAAAAGGCCTAGCTTTATACCCAGTGCTGATGTCCATGGCAACATGGGCCGATCAATGGATGGACGAAGGCTTAGGTCGTCCCGTGCAATTTATTCATAAAACCTGTGGGCATAGCATTCAGCCACATTTGGTTTGTAACGAATGTGGTGATGTCATATATGCCAAAGACATCAAAGCGATACCGACACAGGTTTATGTCGATGCTTTAGCTGTTCAATCAGACGTTAAACAAGCTTAAGTTTATAAACAGTTTGCAGGTTTTGGCACGCCTGCCAAACGACTCAGATGGCGCGCTACAAGCCCAGTATTAAACTTTTCTTGCAGTATGGCATTATTGATGTCTGCACTGACTGTTTTTATTAAAAACTTAATCAGCGGACGTGTTGCAGGTGAGTGTCCAAACTGTTGGTAAAACTTACGCACTGCCATGAGGATTTCAAAGTGCCAATCGGTCAATTCAAGCTCTAAAGATTTTGCTAACTCTTTTGCAACCTCTTGATTCCAAATGGTGTAATCGACTAAATGACCATCTTGGTCTAATTCTAAATTCATCTAAACACTCAAAACTATTTCAAACTGATACAACGACTATGGTTTAAGCATAGCTCAGCAAACCTAGCATAGCTGATGGTTTCTAGGTTACTCGAATGGATAGCAGCAATATTTTCAGCATCCTGTTCAAGCACAAATACACAAGCTAGCTGCTGAATAAAAGTATGCTGTATATACAGGGCTGCATCACCCATTAAAACCACATCATCCCCTGATTGATAGAGGTTTTGTAATTTACTCAGCGCTTGTTCCGTCGCGGAAAATGGAGACTGTACGAAATAAAGTGTTTTGCTCATAATTGTTTCCTTACCAATATAATACATGGTCAAACTGTTGTATTAAATTGGAATTGAGTTCAACACATTCAATTTCTTGCTCGGTTTGTTGAACAAAAGCAGAAGCTTGATTCTTGGTTTCAATCCAAATCGGGCTTAAGTCATAAAACTCAAAGCTATCAACCATGTTTGAAGCCAGTTTAAACGCATGTTTTAAGGGTTCAAATGATTGAGCATTGTTTAATAAGCTGAGTGCAGCATCTTGTAATAAGACTTTGACTTCACAGCCAAAAGTTGCAAGAACCATGGTTGCAGAGAGGCTTTCATGCACCTGCAAAGAGTTTAAATTGGCTTGGGTTAAAATAACCAGTACAGATTTCACACAATATACCTTTTAAAAGCAACAAATTCTTGAAAACTTAGCACTTAGAATTGAATTAAGCGCTCTGCAGACTGAACAGCATCGGCCAGTTCCCCTAGGCCTACCAAGTCAAAACCTGTAGCAAGATTATGCTGTGCTAACTGATGACGCTGTGCGTTTTCGGCATTGGTAATTCCTCGGGCTAAGGCTGCACTTACACAAACGGGTAGGCGAATGGCGAGTTTTTGCCACTCAGAACATAGATTCCGTTGGTCGTCAGGTACCCATTGCAGGGCATTGGCAACTTGAACAGCATCTTGGTAGAAAAACACTCGAAAGGGTTCATTTTTCCCATGCAGTGCTTGCGCTAAACCTAGAGCATGCCATGCATGAATTGAACTCGGTGCGGAGGTAATTAGTAATAAAGTACTCATCAAACTTCACTAGAGGAATGTCCAAAGCTTGCTTGGTACATTCGGACTTCATAATAAAAAGGTAGTATACAATGATTTTAGGTGGTATCTATAAAATTTCGCATCAAATACAAAAACAAATTAATAATAAGTAATTAAAAAACAGCATCTTATGAATAGATTAAAACATACGTCAGTTGGAATCACATTTTAAAAATGCACGAAATTACCTGTATTTTCTTTCCTTTTACTACATTCTCGATAGAATAAAAGGCAATCTGCACCAAATCTGCACCAAGAAAAATGAAGCTTCCGAAACCAATACAACGTGGGTCAACTTGGCGTATCACTGTTACTTTTGACAAGCAGCGATACTCAGTGACCAGAGATACTGCAAAAGAGTGCGAGCACTGGGCATCAATCAAACTGCTAGAGCTTAAAACAGGTAAGGCTGATTTAGAACAAGGAATAAAGCCAGCATACCCATTTCGCCAATTATGCGATAAGTACTATCAAGAGCATGGCAGACATATGCGATCTGCTAGAACAATTATGCTCAAGATAAAAAACCTTGATCGCATTGCACCCAATGTTGCTGATAAGTCTATTTACGATTTTAAACCCAGCGACATTGTTGAGTGGAGAAATAAACGGAAAAAGGAAGTCAAAGTATCAACTTTAAGAAATGAGCATGCTATCTATTCGGCTGTTTTCACTTATGCCTTGAAAGAGCTTTTTTTAATTGAGTCGAATGTTTGGCAAACTGTACCGATGCCAAGTAAGGAAAAATCACGAAATCAGCGGATTATGCCTGAACAGCAAGAAGTGTTGCTTAAAGCGTTGGATTGGGATGGTGTGTCTACACCTGAGAAGTCAAAGCACTATGTAGCATGGGCATTTCTATTTGCGCTTGAAACAGCAATGCGACAAGGTGAAATACTGGCAATGCGCAGAACAGACTTGAGAGATGGTTTTGTACATCTGCCGATGACTAAAAATGGCGAGTCTAGAAACGTTCCTTTATCGAAAGAAGCAAAGCGTCTGCTTTCATTATTACCTTTGGATAATGACGCTCTGGTGCCGATCGACAAGGATATATGTTGCGCAACGTGGGTGAGAGCTAAAAAAAGAGCGAATCTACCTCACATCAATTTTCACGATTCACGACATGAAGCAATTACAAGAATGGTTAAGGTTCGGAAATTACCAGTTGAGGTTTTAGCAAAGATCACCGGGCATAAAACGATTGGGATATTAATTAACACTTACTAGAATCCAGACGCTCAGGACCTAGTTGAAATGTTTAATGACAGCGAGAGCTAATTAGCTCTCGGTCTGCCTCTTTTATTTTTTGTTGTGAGTATGCCGTGCGCTAGGCGAGGGTTGTACAAGCATTTCCCTTGTGTGCCTTGATTAATAGATGCAAGGCGCTCACGGATGGTTGTCGTTGATAGATTGTATTTTTCTGCTAATTTAGCAGCAGATACTAATTCCATCTCAACTTCTTTCAGTTCTTTGACAATTCCACCACCGATATTCTGACCAAGCATGACTTGTGGTGGAGAGTCAGCCTCAACCGTGATTGTATATTTTGATAATCCCATCACTTCACCTCCAATCTTTTACCTGCTTCCACATCCGAAATCTTCATAAATGTGATCCAGTGAGTATTTGCACGCTTTCCACTGATGTGTCCGAAGACAGGCTTTTGATCAGTCAAAGCTAAAATTTCACTGACTTTAATTTGTGTTTCATTCCACTTAAAAATCAGAACACCGCCGTTGGCCAACACGCGGAAACATTCCTCAAATCCTTTTCGAATATCATCCCGCCAACTTGCTTGAAGTTTTCCATACTTCAAAGCAAGCCAGCTTTCTTTTCCTGCTTTGATCAAATGAGGTGGATCAAATACGACTAAATTGAATTGACCATCTTTGAATGGCATTGCTCTAAAGTCCATTTCAATATCAGGAGCTACCTCAAGAGAGCGACCATCACATAAAATGTGTTTTTCAGTACGAATATCTCCGAATACGACATTTGGATTTGTACGATCAAAATGCATCATGCGAGAGCCGCAGCAGGGGTCAAGGATTGGGACATTCATGACTTTGCTCCTGAGAATCCTTAATTGCATCAACCCAACTTTCAGCTTCAAGCATGTGCTTAATTGCATTTGAAAGCTTCTTATTGGCAATATCTACATAGGTTTTACCTGAGTTTTCATTTGCTCGATCTTGCTAAACATGCGCTCAACAATTTCAGTAAATGTGCAGCCTTCCATATTGTGATCTGCACCAAAGTTGCAAAGCTTATGAATCGTTTTTAAGCCTGCGATTTCAATTTTTTCTGGATTTTCCATCACACTCTCCTGAGCAAACATCTGCGCAAAATCCTGATTTATTGTTTAAATTGCGCAAATAATTGCTCGAAATATTTATTTAACCACTGGCACAATTGTCAATTGACCGCCTGTTGTTGATTCAACCAATTTAGTGAAATAACCAATTGCATTACCTAATGTTGTTTCATCATCTTGAGCAGGGCGCTTTATCAAAATATCAATCGCTTCTAAAAGTTTTCGCTTTTCATGCACTTCCATCACGCCACCTTCGAGTTATGCGTTTTATTTTTGATCTTCGCCATCAAGACACAGGTTTCGTTTGTTTCTGGTGTGGCAAGCTTTCGATAAGATTGATTTAAACGAACAAGCTCGGCGCGACTAATCAACATCAGATTTTCAAGTCGACAGTCTTGCTTGTTCATATTTTTAAAAACAAGAACATGGTTATCTGGTATCTTCCCGTGGTGCTGCTCCCAAATCCAGCGGTGCTTTGATTCAAAAACATTTGGTTCAGCAACCTTTACTTCAACATAGCCATCAACGGTGATTCGCTCATAACCGACAGACCTGTGATTAAGAGGTGTATTTCCTTTTTTAAAGGATGTTGAGTTCGCACCCACATAACCCTTTAAGCCTTTATTCCAAGACTTTTGACCAGGTGAAAAGCATCCTGTTCGACCTGTTTTTAATCCCATACGCAGACATTTGGCCTTGATGCCATCTACTGAAAGCTTGTAGCCAAACTTTTCATTAAATTTACAGGTTAGTTCAGTACGTGGCGTTTCCTCATGCTGGCGTAAAAACATCAGCATTTCTTCGGTGTACTTAATCGCAATACCTTTCGCCATATCAAACACTCACATTCATATCACCAACAGAAATCTGTGGCGCTTCTTGATTCGTGTTAAGCCCTTTGTATTGAGCCACCAGTTTTACCGCTTCCAGTTGAGTTTTGTGCGCATCCACAATCTGCTCACTCACTTGCGACATGGTTTGAGCGCGCTTTACCTCTGAATCAAGAGTGTCTTTGTCAGCCTTAGCCAGACGATCCAACTGATCAAACAGATGCTTGTTTAAATCTTTCAATGTGCTCATGCTGCCACCTCATTAAATGGATCATGTTTCTTAAATTCTTCAAATAATTTGGCAGCTGGTCTGTTTAATCGACCGTTTTCCAAAATCATAACGCCACGTGGAAAGTTTCGATTGTTGATCTCGTGGTAAAAAGAGATAACACCAGCACGTGCCACACCTTTGTATCCAAGCTTCGCTAGCCAAATCAGAAATGCTTCACTCATGAGTGGGTGGACAAGAGTTGCTTTTTTCATAGAGTCACCAATGCTTTACGGAGGTAAGGATCTAAGTCACCTTGACGTAGCAACCAAGTCACATAACTTGGATCAAGGTCTTTAACTGCTGTGCCTTTATGCTTTCCAAAAGTTATGTACTTTGGTATACGGGCAGTTTCTGACATGATGAAAAGTGAATTCATGTCTTTAATGCCCAGCTGCTCTACTAATGTTTTTAGAATTACACCAGTGAAATAGATGTCAGCTTTAGCATTGTGGGCATGCCGAAGGTGTTTTCGTGCAAGCTCCAAATCATCCATAACGTGGTAGTACATAGCGCTTAATGTGTGGGGCAGGTCGGGCCATACCATGCGACATAAAGCTAATGTGCAAATACCTTTGACAGTGAAGTCTGGCTGGCATTTCTGAATAGCTTTAATGTCATAATCAATATTGTGTCCAATTAGGTATTGGACATCTTGAGGCATCTTGAATGTGTCAAAGCTTAGCTTTTCAGCAATATCAGCTTCAAGAATGTGGTGCGTTGCTAAAGCACCCAGAGCGATAGGCTCAGGGCATGAGAAGTACTCATCAAAAACTTCCCCTTGGTTGATTACCAACACCCCTTGCTCAAAAGAGCAAGGTGCGTAAGCAATCTCAATTGGGTAACCATTCAGGTCGTGAGTTTCCGTGTCTAAAATCAATGCATTCATAGCCAATTAACCTCAGTACGGAAAATCATCTTGCTGGTTGGCACCTAACACTGGTGGCACATCATCGTAATAACCATCAAACCCTCCTTGGTTGTAACCATTGTTCTGGTTAAAACCCTGGTTACTTCCACCATAACCACCACCATTATTTTGTTGGTAGCCACCACCATTGTTGTTTTTAGGCTTACGTGTCGTGATAGGGTTAGACATAAGCGAAGCAAGTGATTTTGGTAGTGCTTCAGGTGTAGTTTTACGTTCAATAATTTCCTTGGCCATCAACTCACTTTGAGCGTGAAAACAAGAGAAGAAATTCATCTGGTGTTTCCATTCACCGTTGTCATTTTGGTAGTTTTCACGCTGCAGAAGAAAACCAATACGCTGGTTAGCCACTTCAGGGGCTACTACACAATTTTTAGTAATACGCTCTTTAGCGTCAAAGTCATATTTCTCTAAAGGTGCATTTGTTGGTGTTAGACCACGAGCCCCTACACAAGCGAGCAGAGCATTAATTTTGTGAACTCCACCCAATGGAGTACCGTCTTTTTTCTCGGTCCAAATAGAAAATGAAGCAGATTCTTTATTGTCTGTTTCAAATTCAATTTCAAAACCGGTTGTACCTGATTTCGCTGTGATAAATTCCATATGCTTAATCACACCAATATATTTTCCAGCTTCTTCAATACGTAGACTGCTGTCTGCTTGCTTTGCTGAGTCAGGGTTATAGCCAAATTGTTTGTATTGCTGATTCATGAAAATTACTCCAAGTTTAAATTTAGGTTATTAAGCAGATTGGTCTTGTGTTTGAATTTGAGGGTTCGGGATGCCATAGAATTCGCAAATCGCTACATCCACATGGTTTAAATCGTTTTCAATATGGTCAGTTTCAAACAAGCCATCTGGGGACTTAACAGTCGAATTGCCATTGTTTTTAGTCTGGAATACGTATTGACCATTAATCACCGCAGTCTGAAGGCAAGTGGTTACCATGCCCTCAAGAGTGATTTTCTCGTCTAGCATCTTCCCAATAGTTTTGATCTTGGTTTTACCTTGAGCGTCTTCTTCGGTATGACTTAAAAGGTAGACGCATACGAATGTTGCCTTCGTCATCTTGGCTGATGAACTCGGAAAACTTTTGAGTAGAAGTAGTCATTAGCCTGCCTCCACTAAACGATGCTTTTCGATATAGCCTTTGATGAGGGCATTGAAGTTCTGATGGTCGATGTGGTTTGTGAAGTCGTTGTATGGATTGCCTAAATCGTTCTGCAAGCAATGCTCAACAGAAGCGCTTAACAAAGCTCAAGCAGAACATCACAACGCCGTGAATGCGATGGTTCGTGAAAAACACTTCCAAGGCGCAAAACTTCCAACCCGTCATGCGAACAGTGGGTTCAGAGAATACTTGGTCGCGAATAGCGGTCAGCAAAATGCAAAAACTCAATGCGTCACGTTTGTGAAGGATTTCACGAAGGGAATTAAGCGCAATTTGATCATGATTGGTCGTACCGGTACTGGGAAAACACACTTAGCTTGCGCCGTAGCTCGAAACATTCTTGAGACCCAAAAGTATGCCCGCTATGTGACCTCTGAAGACATGGCCAATGAAATAGCGAATGCATGGACCAAGGCTGATGATAGTGAAGTAAACGCTGTTCATCGCTTCACTGAATACGATCTATTGATTCTTGATGAATATGGATTGCATGACCGCCATGAAAACCGTCTCCAGCTGGTGCACAAAGTTCTTTACTCACGTTATGACGCTGGCAAGCCAACCATGTTGATTTCAAACATGACAGCACATGAATTGGAACAAGACCTTGGTGATCGTCTCTGGTCTCGTTTTCAGCATGATGGTTTGGATGTGGTTGAGTGCAATTGGGCAGATGAACGTGTTGGGGGTAAAGCGTGAAGCGTCTAAGTACTTCAGTGAATCAGATTGCAATATTTGAACGTGTGATCCATGCGCTCAAGGCAATTGAAACTACCCCGATAGCAACTGTATCTGAGCTTCGCAAAACAGCATTAAGTGATCTCAGTTTAAGAACAGCACAGCGATACCTGAAGGGTTTAGAGCAAGCCGGGTATATCAAACGAAAAGATTCAGGTTTTACAGATGAATCACGATTCTTTTTAACGGATAAGGCAAAGCAGTTGTTTGAGGTGAAGGGATGAATAAAGGCGACCGCGTAAAAGTAGATTTTATTGGTGAATCCGCAACAATTTATTCAGGCAAACGCTTCACTGGTTGCGGCGTATTAGACCGAGTTGAAGATGGTCGCGTATTTGGGCGCTTGGATGATGGAACGCCGTTCATGTGTTTGTGTGCTGATGTGGAGGTGGTTGAGCATGAGTAATCCATTTCATATTGGTGACAAGGTGATTCATGACGTTGAAGCATGGAAGCAACCAACAAGCACACTAACTGTGACGCATATTAAGAATTTTGCAGTCGCAGCAATTGATGACAGTGGGCAGAAATTTGTTGGAAATTATGGGTGTTTTACCTTGATTAAACGAGGTGCAAGTGACCAGCATCTCCCTCGCTGAATATCGAAAAATCTACAAACCAAAACGCAGGGCTAAACGTCATGCATCGGTCAAGAAGCAGCGTGTTGTTAGTGAGGGTGAGCAAACTCTAAGCCTACAACTCAAGGCGCTTAGAATTGAGTTTGAACAGGAGTTTGAGTTTCACCCTACACGTAAATGGAGAGCTGATTTCCATTTGAAGGGCAAAAAGATATTGGTCGAAGTGGAAGGAGGGATCTGGAGTAATGGCAGACATACACGGGGTAAGGGGTACTTAGCAGATTTAGATAAATACAATGCAGCAACAATGATGGGTTATCAGGTAATACGGTTTAGCACCGAGCAAGTGAAAAGCGGCAAAGCGATTGAGCAAATAGAGAAGATGGTGGGGGATTTGGGATGAAACGTAGGAATAATGACTGGCTTTGGATTGCTGGTTTCATCTTATTGATGATTCTTGCTGTTGCTGTAAATACGTGGAATACGGTTCAGGTTTGCAAAAGTCAGGATGTGTACTGGGTTAAAGGTACCCAGCATACATGCAAATTATTTAAATGAGTGGGTGATGGGATGAATGCAGTTGTAAAAACAACAGTTATGGATTGGTCTAAGTTCACGGCAGAGGAATGGTTTAAGCAATATGGTGCATATGTCCAGACCTGTCGAATGGCATCGGGAAATGCTCCTGATAACTTATGTGTAAATCAGATTTATTGGTTGATTTGTGAAAATAACAAAGGGTATGAGAGTACCCGTAAAGACGCCGTGATCTGCAAAATCACAGATCATGAAGCAGAAGAAGTGCGTAAGTTAATAGTAGACTTAAAATTCTCTACTCGTATTTGTGATTCAGCTAAAGCAGCGCTGTGCCTGTTCATTGATAAGAACGTAAGGGGTATGTCTCTACGACAGATGGCGAATGAGTTCAAGCTTGGGAAAACCTCAATTGATAACATGATTTTTGCAGGTAAGTATTTTTTAAATGGACACGATAAAAGGTTAAGAATCAATTGACTGTCCAGACGGGGTATGGCATATTTCTGTAATAGTGGACGAAGTTATAGTAATTCACTTGATTACCGTAAAAAGCTCATCGATTTTGGTGGGCTTTTTTTATTCCTAAATAATTTGGAATAAAATGTGAATGAGATCTCAATATAAACCAAGTATATTAGTGGTATTAAGTTTTCCATGATAGTTAATATCAGTTTATACCTGCACCTTCCCCAAGATGCAGGTTTTTTTTGCTTCATTTTTTATTCGATTAATGATTTAATTATTTTGTTGTAAATAAAAACAACGATTCCTTGTATCAGCGCAAATGACCAAGGGGAAAAGCCTTACAGAGATGTAGGGCTTTTTTATTGCTGTATATAAATTGCATGGGCTTTGATGGGCTTTTTAAACAACTAAGATGGTATGGTGACGCTCTCTTTTAAGTGTCCCTCTATATGCCTGAAATCTATAAATACATTTACACTCAGATTAGTGTATTCGGTTCATTACCAACACATAAAGTTCTTATAAATAGTACACATAACAAGACCAAATTAATTTTCGCTGATAATACTTTTGTTTATGGGGCTGTTTCTGATTGGGCACTAGGTCTATCCGGGCTTGATTCGAGAAAATCAATATGGTCGGAATAACCCAAGTTGTTTTTAGAGGGTGAAAAGAGAAGATTGAGCCTCTATCGAGCATCTCATCCAGCTTTTATAACTGAAGCAATTTTAGGGTAGGCTTTAGATATTTTGAATTTCGTTAATACTATAAGTGTTTATATTTCAAATAAAGTTTGCTTTGTGGTTGCTTAGGGCGTATAAAGCTAACTCGTTGATGCGGGATGGAGCAGTCTGGTAGCTCGTCGGGCTCATAACCCGAAGGTCGTTGGTTCAAATCCAGCTCCCGCTACCAACGAAAAAAGATTCAAAGTTTATAGCCTAGTCCCCGTGGATTAGGCTTTTTTTATGGCGGCTTGACTTTATTCGTAGTGGTTTAAAATTTAATGCCGCCACCCAGATTTTACATACATCAAAGCTCGGTCAAATGACTGGGCTTTTTTAATGCCTGAGATTCTATAAACCTGACTCACTGGTGATCTTATGAAATAACGTCAGCCATTAGGTAATTCGGATTTGTGACGCTATGCATTCATTTGCTCAGCTAAAAGCGCAAACGGTGGGATGCTGAAACCAGCCGTATAAATTGGTTTGAATCCAATGTGATTTCGTCACATATTGAGTTAGCCTTAGAGCCATAAATTGTGGGTGACACCCCGACTAATCAAGATGAAAGACACAAAGCGGATCAATAGCTAACTTTGAGAAGTTTATTGTGTCGAGTAGCGGTAGATCAGTTGCCGAGCTGGTCAATATCGTAATCTAAGGCAAAGGTGTGGCAATTTGCCACATCCTTTTTTTATTGCCCTGAGAAATATTAGTGTAATCACACCAAGTTAAAATGCTTGATTAGCCAGGAGTAAAATCATGCTTAGATTACTGATGTGCTTATTCGGCCTGCATGGTGCGACTGAGATCGATTACACGATTGATGATGAAGAAATCAAGGTGTGTCGTGATTGCTTGAAAGAAATTAAGTGATATTTAAGAAATTGAGTGATTTATTCATCATAGTGAAACAATGGGATTATATTCTGTGAAAAATAAAGATGAATTAAAGAATTAGTAATAAAGCGCAAATTTAACCCGCTTACTTTGGGAGAGGTAAGCGGGTTTTTTATTGAGCAATTTACATTTCCTTTTAGCCGAACGGATTACGGCACATAAAACCCTGCTCAATATGCATTATTGGCGGGTTTTTTCTTATTACTAAAATATACATAACCCATAGTTTCATTATATGGGATGTAGGTCATTAGATATAAACTGAAGCTTAGAAAATATTTGTTAAAATATTGTGCTTGTTTAAATATTTTAATATGTTATCAATCTACCTTTACATTATATATCGAGATTTTTATGAAAATCGCGGTTATTGGTGGGGTAGCTGCAGGTAAGGTTAGGGAAATTTTAGCTGTAGGGGGAGTTGCTGACGAAATAGAGTGGCAATGTGAATACGAAAAACCAGTTGCACCAATAATATTTAGCGCTGGGTTTCAGAAAGTTATTGCCAAGCCTGGAGTGGCTGAAATAGAAAAATATAGACTTAAGATTTTAGAAAGAAATGAAGAGTTAAGGCTTTTTTATGTTCTCGAATCTATGGAAGAAGATTTAATTAACACTCAGTTAGATGAATATTGGTGCAAATCAGATATCTTGGGGCACAAGAGGAAATTTGAGTCTTCAGATGTTCTAGCTTGACTCGTAATGAGTTGCTGGCAATTGACGGCATCATGATTAAGTTGAAGGATCGGATTAAGAATTTGCGTGAAGCGCTATATGGATGAGAAAGATACAATCAAAATGATGCATTGCGACAAGATATAACGCCTTTTACGAACATCAGGGTTGCCTATCGACTTTACATGTGGTAACCGAAAAACATTGACCGAATATTCTCAATGGAATACTATTCGCATATACCGCTAATAATTAACGGTTCTGCGCGAATCATTCAACCTAATCAATAAAGTGTCTGTATATGTGTTTAACCGAAATTGAAGCTAAGCGTAAGCTTAGAGAAATTGCAAAAGACACTAGAAAGATCAAACTAACAAAACATGTTAGGGAGAGAATGCAGGAGCGCGGTATCTCGCTTAAACAGATTATTTGCTGTTTTGAGCACGGAGATATTACGGAAGGTCCATACCTAACTA
Source organism: Acinetobacter sp. CAU_H_29a_1 (assembly GCF_058599505.1). Lineage (NCBI taxonomy): Bacteria > Pseudomonadati > Pseudomonadota > Gammaproteobacteria > Moraxellales > Moraxellaceae > Acinetobacter > Acinetobacter sp. CAU_H_29a_1. The sequence goes on along the minus strand of NZ_CM178655.1, from coordinate 1,861,441 downwards.
CCCATGGAGATTGCCAACTGAATATTTCGGTTCGCACTGCGGGTGAGTTTATTACAACAGTGGTTGTGATTAAGGTTCGTGAAAACGGGGACTTTTCCATTGTTGTTACTACATTTAAAGAATAGGCACAGTTATGTATCACTATGAAGAGTGTGGTTTAAGCAATGTTTGGCTTGTTGATGGTTTTGAAATTGAAACCGATGAAGAATATGGTGAATTGGTGTCTATTGCATCAGTGAACGAACTTCATAAAACAATTGGCCTCTATTTGATTAATGAAAAACCAGAACTAAATGGTGAAGAAATTCGCTTCTTGCGAAAAGAACTAAATCTTTCGCAGAAAAACCTAGCAGGCATTTTAAGCGTCAACGAGTCCACTGTTCGTAACTGGGAGAGTGATCGTGTAGAAATTGGGAAGCCTGCTGAACTTGTCTTGAGAGCATTATATAAAGAGCAGGCCCATGGGGGTGGTGCTCTTATAGAAATGATTGAGAAGCTTAATCATCAAGAACGGACTCATGAGACTGATAATATGAGTTTTTCGTATTCTCGGAACCGATCATGGAAACACAGAGAGCATGATGCAAGATAACTAAACCACCTTCGGGTGGTTTTTTAATGGGCGCAATATATGAAAAGGCCACAACCACCGGAACGACTTCTAAATATAGACCCTTTAGATAATGTTGATTTTGAGCCAGCAAAGGAGCTTGAAGAGTGGATTATCGATACTTTCATTTCCAGTGATGGAAAGCTTTATAACCCTGATCATTCACACATATCGCCGTGGCCTAGCACCTTATTTAAAGTTCTATGGGCATCTTCAGCATTCATCAAAGCTGACAGAGTTGTATTGGGCCAAACTGAAAAGTTTGCTCCGATGGCAGGCGGTTGGCGCAAGTTGCGACAAGAAAAACAAATGATTGATTGGTTCGGCTGTGTGCCCGATTTCATTATCACTATTGATGCAAAGTTCGCCTCACAGGCAAGTGATACAGAGTTTTGTGCGTTGATCGAGCATGAGTTGTATCACTTGGGTGCTAAGCGAGACGAAGATGGGAATTATCTAATAAGCCCCTCAACAGGTGAATATAAATATTATTTACGACCACATGATGTAGAAGAGTTTCATGGTGTGGTTCAACGCTATGGTGCATCAGATGATGTACAGAAGATGGTAGACCTTGCTAATGATGGGCCAACAATTGGAAAAGCTAAAATTGCACACGCTTGCGGTACCTGTCTTTTAAAATTGGCTTAAATTTTTTTTGCCATTTTACTTGGACGTACTTGGACGGATTTAGATAAATGGCAAGACTTAATAAACGGGTGAAACTCTATATAGTTCGGTCATTAGCAACCTATGAGACACCCACTGAAACTGCTAAGGGCGTCCAAGAAGAATTTGGCATTACGGTAACGAAACAACAGTGTGAAGCATACGACCCAACCAAAAAGACAGGGCAGGATTTAAGCGAAGAATTCAAAAAGGAATTTTATCGAATCCGAGAGGATATGAATAAGAACGTTAATTCAATTCCTATCGCAAATATTGCTTATCGTTTAAGACGTCTTCAAAACTTTATCGATCATGATCGCTACAAAGATAACGCCGTGATTGTTCCTGATCTATTAGAGCAGGCTGCAAAAGAAGTGGGTGGGCTATACACCAACCGTAAAGAAATTACTGGAGCTGATGGTGGACCAATAAAAACTGAGAATGAACAGACTCAGCCCCCTATGTATACCCCTGAGCAGCTTGCTGGGATGTCAGCGCAGGAGCTATCTCGCTTAGCAATTAATGGCAAATTATGAGTTACGCAATTGAAGAAATAGCGCCCCTCATCAAAGAGTGGACGATTAGCACACGTTTGCCTGAAGTCATTGCTGAGATGACCAGACGTTACTATTACCGAGCAGTAATTGAGCAAAGTGAACTCAGCATTCAAGCAGAGATATACAAGTGCAAGAATGATCCAGCACATTGGTTTAATCATTGGGTACAGTGGATTGGTGAAAAGCCAATGCAATGGTTTGAGCCTAAAAACGATGGACGTTTAATCTATCGTCAAGATGGAGGCGGCACAGATCGGGAAGTTGATCAATTTCTTAAGTTCTTTCTTACTCGTCGTAAGGCCACATTTGAACAACCTTATGGCAAAGCATTACTGGCAACACTCTATTGGTTGTTTTTCTTTAAACAGAATGGATTTAAATTCTGGGCAAAGTTCTTGGAGCGTTTTGGTACTCCGATCTTACTGGGTAAAAAGCCATTGCAGCAAATAAAGGTATTGCGGATAGCACGATTACAACACAAGCCTATATGCTTGATCTTGATGTTCAGGTTGATGCCACAGGCAAAGCCACAGTTACTAAACTGGGTGAGATCCAGCAGGCTGCAATCGAGACTCAGCGCACTGTGAGTCAAGTTAGCCAAGTGACTTCACGTGAGCAACCTGAAATAAGCCCTGAACAACAAGCCACCAATGACCACTGGGATGATTTCAAAGCTAAGATGAAAGCGCGTACTGATGAGCTGAATGCAAAATCACAAGCACGTGGTTCAGGTGGTGGTAATGCTTCATTACTGTCAAATGGTAGTGATTCAACTCAGCAAATTTCCGCCGTGCCTGATGCGCCACTTATTGCGACTAGTCTTGATATTCAACCAATGGAAGGCATGGAGACCAAGCAAAGTGTGGAGATCAAAATTGATATGGGAACGGGGCAGACAGCGACAGTATCAGCGGCACCCGATCAAGCCACAGCTCTTGAGGAAATGATGCGAGAACTCGAAGTAATTAAAGGAAGATCGTAATGCGATTAACACGAAAGTCGACCGGAGAAACCATCCAACTTGAGGATGGTTTTTTTTGGTCTGATGAAAACTGGTCTGAGATCGAGCAGAACCAGGAGTATGCCATTAGTGGGGCTCTGATCATTCAAGAGGGGCGTAAGCAAGCAGGTCGACCAATCACATTACAGCCAGCCAATAAAACTAAAGGCTGGATCAAGCTGAGCGACCTGAACACGCTTCGTTTATGGCAGAACCTGCAAGAGCAATTCACACTTCAGTTTGAATGGCCACATGACCAGCGTGTGTTTAATGTGATTTGGAATCATAAAGACGGTGCATTGGAAAGCTCTACAGTTAAAGGCACTCCAGCAACATCACTTGATACTTATTTTAACGTTACCATGCGATTCATTGAGGTAAGCGATGACAATTGAAACCAATAATTTAAAGCTCCTTGAGTCAGAACGCATTCGTACAGATGCTGATGATGGTGGGGGCAAATACTCAGGCCGTGAAATTGTCGATGGTCAGAGCAATAACCTGTTCAATGATATTTCCGAGATGGACCGCACCACGGGCCGTACTTCTATCCAAAAGATCTATGCTGCAGTGGATACAGCGGATACTGATGCTTTGATGGGGGCGACAGTATTTATCTCTCAAAATGCACAAGATCCGAATGTCTCCGCCGTGTTATTCAGTACCGATAGCTGGACAGATGAGCGTAAAGAAGCGCAGAACCGCATTGAAAACTATAATGCCAAAGGCGCACAGATTGCTGGCACACCACTCGATACACATTGGAAAGGCATGAAGTCTTTACAAGTGGCCATGTTTCCCCAAGAAGCGGAAAGCGCTATTGGTACATCAATTGTATTGATCTCGAATGAAGGTAAAACTTTAGAGATTGAGCAATACTTACGGATCACTGAGGTGTCAACAAGAACTGCTTATGTGATGGTCGACGGCAAACAGGTGGAATATAAAATTGCCACTTATGGCCTCAGTGATGCATTAAAAGCTGATTTTGTGGGGCTATCTGCAAAGCAATGGTATAGCGGTGAAAAGAGTACCACCATCATCCGTGACACTATTGTGGCGGATACGGGGAAGTATTACTCTAGTGCGAATTTAAAAGAAGCTGCACAAGTCGGTGATTATTCTGTGGTTGCTGAGGATGTTTATACGCAGTTAGTTCCCTCAGCGCAGACTGAAACCCCGATGGTGAATATCAATGCTGCAGGTGACTCTGTGGCTCTGGTGAAAGCCAAGAATGGTGTGCTAAGTATGACTTTTAATAATGTCACCATTAATACCGTGTCGAGCTTATATGTCGGCTCGTCGGTCATGCCAAAATCAGTTGAGTTTATTTTATTTGGCTCAGCGATTACCGACGTCGGTGGTGAACTTAAAAATGCCGCTGGTACATCCATTGGTACCATCAACTATCAAAACGGCTCTATGGCTTGGAATGCAAGCGCGGGGACAGGAACTACCAACCTCACGATTAACTTTATGCCTGCAGCAGCGGTGACAGCACCTGTTGAATCTGAACTGATCTATGTCAATCAAGAGAACATCGGTTTTAACTGGTTGCGTAACTTGATCCCGCTGCCATCTCCGGGCAGTTTGCAAGTGTCGTACTTGGTGCAGAATCAGGTCTACACGCTTCGAGACAATGGTGCTGGGCAATTGCGTGGTGTTGATTCATCCTTTGGCTCTGGCAGCATTGATTACGATACGGGTACTATGTCGCTCACCACGGGTGAACTTGCAGATGTCGGCAGCGCAATCCTGATGACATGGAGCAATATGATCACGGCTCAGGAGCGCTCAGGATTAACCATCAATAAAGCCTATGTCGAGATCCCTGTAAACGATTCGATTGTGGCAGGCACTTTAACTGTTGGTTGGTTGTTGAATGGCGTCGCCAAGACAGCAACCGATAATGGCCAAGGGCAATTCACAGGGGATGCCACAGGCACCATTGACTATGCGGATGGTATAGCGAAGCTGATGCCGACCTTATTACCCAATGGCGGTACCACGTTTAATGTATCAGGTCAGAAAGGTACTAAGTCTTCAGTTCAGGTGACTGCGGTACCGACCAGCGGTACGATCTCGATTGAATTGGACAATGGATCTGCTGCGCTGATTCCCAAGTCTGTGAAAGTCCGTGTACCCGTTAAGTATATGAGCCACACAGGTGAGGTTGAGCTGCGCGATATGCCGATTGATGCCACTACAGGACGTTTAATCAATGGTGAGGGGCAACAACAAGGCACCATTAACTATTCATCTCGTACCATGAGTATCACCCCAAGCACATCACTTGAAGCGATCGAGCGCGAGAAGATCATGCGCCCTTACTACGGAACGCATAATACATCGCAGGAGGCCATTGCGGCAGGCATGCTGGGAATGACGATTAAGTATGAAAATACCAGTGAAACGCATACTTTAAACCTGAATGAAGTAGCAACTGCGGTGACTGTGAGTGTCTCGTATCGAGATAGCTCAGCCGCTGCCTCTTGGTCAGATACAGTGATTGGTTCTGTGCTAAAAACGGATTTAACCGAAGGCTTTGCTGAGCAGATTCTTGCAGGTTCGGTTCGCTTTACCTTAGCTAGCTCAACCTATATCGATAAACTCGGATCACTGTATCGTAATCCATCAGTAACTACGGGTGCGGGAACAGTGGCTGGCCAGATCCATTATGGAAATGGAGCCGTAGAACTATCCGCTTGGGATGTAGGTGGGGCGAATAATCCAACTTTAGAGACCTTAGTGACTCAGCTTGAAAGTGTAAAAACCAACCAAGTGTCATATCGCGCACCGATGATACCTATCCGAGCACAATCCTTAACCCTGTCAGCCACTAAGGTGGAAGGTGGTGTTTTGAATATTATGCCAGCGGGATCTGGTGTGATTAATACAGCGGAATGCGACGGTTTCTTTAACTTTGATCAAGGCTATGGCCAATTTGTTTTTCGAGAAAAGATCGAAGTTACCAGTGCCAACCGTGCTGAAATTATGGCGCAGGATTGGTATGTGGCTGAGCTGGAATATACCAAGGATGGCAAGCAGTGGATTCATAAGCCCATCATGGTCTTGCCTGAAACTATCAAATACAGCGCAGTCGGTTACAGCTATATCCCGATTGATGCTGAGTTGCTGGGCTTATCTGCAGTACGTTTGCCGATTGATGGCCGAGTTCCAATTTTCAGATCGGGTGAGATTGGGATTGTCAGTGCGAGCAAGTCGCAGGAATTACCTGATTATATTGTAGGAAAGATCTATGCATTAGCAGATCAGCGGATTTCTTGGTGCGAACTTGAAGATGCGGATGGGATTAAAATTCCATTTGATTTGTACACGGTGGACTATGACTACGGCAAAGTGACTTTAAACGGTGATTTTGCATTAGGTAATCTGACTGGACCACTGACAGCCAAGTATCGCTATCAAGATATGGGTTTGGTTCGTGATGTCAAAATCAATGGCCAAGTGACTTTCACCAAGCCTTTGACGCACAACTACGATCCAGCGCATACCATTGTTGGTTCAGCACTGGTGATTGGTGACATGCAAGCACGCTACACGCGTAAATTTGTACAGTCGACGTGGGACAACCTTTGGAAAGATGAGGCGGTGGGGGCGGCAATTTCAGCCAACTACAATGACACCCTATTTCCGATAAGAGTTACGAATAAGGGCAATATTCAGGAGCGTTGGGCGATTGTTTTTACAGGCACTTCAGCTTTTCGAATCATTGGTGAATATTCTGGTCAGATTGGAACCGGGGTGATTACAGAAGATTGTTCTCCAATCAACCCAGTGACCAATGCACCTTACTTCACTATCCAAAAGGAAGGTTGGGGTAGTGGCTGGGCGAGTGGCAACGTACTGCGTTTTAATACGATTGCAACTAATCATCCGATTTGGGTGATTCGTACAGTGAAGCAGTCCGAACCAACAGTATTGTCTGATTCATTCCAAATCATGCTGCGCGGTGACATTGACCGAGTGGCTTAACTTTTAATTCAAATATGACCGCTTCGGCGGTCTTTTTTATGGACCCTTAATTATGGCAACAGATGTAGATGTTCAATATTTTAGCCACTTAAATAACTTAGTCTTGGGCAATAACTGGGGAGATTTAATTCGATTACTCGATAAGGTCTTAGTCACAGGTATTGATTTTACTCAGATCACTGCGGCAAGTATTGATGAGCAAGGCGATGTTTCGATCACTTTGTTTGCAGCACATAATGCAATGTTGTTTCAGGTGGTGGAGTTATCGGGTTTTACTCCTAATTCACTCAATCAAAAATATCGAATTAAAGGTGTGCCCAATACGACGCAGCTCATTTTAAAGCCTGTGTTAGATATTACTGAGCGCTCAATTATTACAATGGGCACTGGAAAGTTAGCTTCACTTGGTTATGACATTATTTTTAGAGATACGAATGATGTAAAGCGAGTTTATCGTGCTAAAAACCCTATAGCGCAACACCCTTTTATCCGGGTGGATGAAAGCCTAACCAGCCCAGACGGAACATCGGGAGTTTATGCAGAAACCTATGCAAAATACGCCATGGTTGGTCTATTGGAGCACATGAATCATATCGATGACTTTAAGAACCCAGATGTGCTCCAATTACCCTTTAACCCCTCTAATCCAGGCTATAATTGGCAGGTAAGTGGCACTGGTAGTGCAGTAGTTAGAGGTTGGTCTAGGTGGTATTGGGCACGTAACCTTGATATGAATGCTTCAGGAGGTAATGGCGATGTGGATGCTCCAACCGGTAATAATAGACGCTTTACAATCGTAGGGGGAGGGGACGCTTTTTACTTTATAAGATCTCATTTACCTGGTTCATACAGGAAAACTGTGAGTGGGTGTGGTTTGTATGACAATTCCATTCCTAATGATGTTATCCCTAATTGGTATTTATGTAGCTGCTTGGAGACTACTAATGCTAGCGCTAATACTGGGTTTTACAATCGTGTAGGCGCAACCCCAGTGAGTAATGGTGGTGAGATTACCAGCGTGACTAATCCAGGGGTGATTCTAGTACCCAAATACACACTCACTTCTAAATTATCTACGCATACATATGCGCAAGGTATAGCTCCGAACTATAAGTCAGGTGGTAGTAGCCCCTTATATAATGGATCGATAGGAGGGGTGTCTGCTTTAAATATCCCAATCTATGCAGCCACCGATAAGATTTTACTCGGAACACTCAAACATATTTGTTATGCCGGGGATAATCTAAGCGCCATATATGCAACCACCCCAAAACTAACTGGGAGTTCAATGTATGTGGCAGAATGTTCTCTTAATGGAAGTGGTGATGGTGGTTTTTACTACTATCTTGGAGAGCTTGAATGAAACCTATCTCTTTTAAACCATTGCTGTCGGATTATCTTTTGCAGAGTGTAGCGACTGGCGCTGTGGTGGCAAAAATTACGGGGTCTGTCAAAAAGCTAGGTGAGAAATATCAAGATGCAACGATAGTGCTCTACAACAAAGGAAACTTACAGCCAATTGCAATACAAAAACCTGATGTAAATGGATCTTATCGTTTTTTAGGGTTAAATACCAATTTAAAAGCATTTGTTGTGGCATTTGATCAGAATCAACAATACAACGCAGTCGTTCAAGATAACGTGGTGCCAAAATGAGTAAAACATCTATCAATGCTCGACTTTCCGTGATTCAAGCCTTTGCAGGTTTTATGGATAGCGGTAGCCAAAGTGCTACCGTTATTTTTTATGAGGGTGTGCAACCCACAAGCCCTGCAATTGCAGTAGGTCCAGAAAATGCTTTAGTGACCTTAGCCTTTCCTGAGCCATGCATTAAAGAAACCACGGCCACCTATGTTGAGTTACATCCAACTGACACAGGTTCGGTTATTAAGACGGGCACAGCCACATGGGCGCGTATTTTCAATGGCGCAGGCGAGGTGGCAGCAGATTTAACTGTAAGTACAGATATATCACTAGCCAATACTAATCTAGTTGTGGGCGGCACGCTGTTCATCCAGTCCATTAAACTTAGACCGTAACTAAAAAGGGTGCTCATGTGGATTTTAAAAATAAGCTCGGCACCGTTGATGCGCACAACCTAAACTTAAACTTTAAGCCTGAAAATACCGATAGCCATAACATCATTCTCAATTTTGAGCATATAGCCGACAGCTCGACCAATCTCAACTTTGGTGATGAAGTATCTGCAGTTATTGATACAGTACTTGTTACTGAGTTTTCCTTTGAAGTCACATCAGTCTATGCTGACAGTGGTGCAAATACTGCAGTCATAGACACGGTGTTAGATACCGAGTTTAGTTATGAAGTTGTTGCAGTCTTTAAAGATAATATCGATGTTGTTGGGCAGATTGATACCGTCTTAGACACCAGTTTTAGCTTCGACATTGTTGCAGAGTTTGCTGAAAACCTGTGTACGATTGATACTGTCTTAGATACTGCATTTCAATTTCAAATTGATGCGGTATTCGATATTAATCACATCGTCGGAGTGTCTTATGCGTTTGATTCTAGTTATCAAAAAGCAATAGCTGCTTTAAGCGTGACGGAAATACCGTGGGCAAAACCAATATTAAGAGTCTCGAATAAAGCTCTTTTTTTTGATCAAGGATTAGTGATCAGTCATGGCAATGACATTGGATTTCAGCGTGGACAGACGTTATCTGAATCCATCCATAGCGCCTTTGATCAAGGTGCAAAGCTCAGCCGCAACCAAACGGTACGCTGGCAAGAAAATCTCCAAATTCGTATTGCGCAGGATTTGTATTTTGATGAGTCAATCAAGATTCAATTGAACCGTGAATTCGCCTATCAGGAGATGATCCGAAAGCGGCGCAACATCTCTTATTCACATCAGGTCGCGCATGTCTTTGAAAAGCGCTTTAGCTTTGACTGGGACAAAGGCTTGGAGCTGGTTACACAGGACGAAATTTCGTGGGATAAGGCCAAATCCATCCATTATCGTAAGCATCCAATTGAACCATGGCCAGAGCCTGAAACTCCTCAATATGAAGGGACGGGCGATCTTGAGTTTGTATGCCTATGCCATGAGTTGGATGCACACAATGTTGAACTCAACTTCGGTGCAGATGATTGTATACCGGGCATACCGAATCGTAATTGGTGGTACATATTGAATAGTTTATCTGTGACGCGCCTCGACAATGGCGTAGCAATTGAAGTCTATGACGGGAATTACAGTACTGATCGCAGCTGCTGGTGTTGGTCCTATAGTTTGACCGTACCTGCATCCGAGATTGGCAAGCTTGAACCGATCAATGGACAACCTGTGATTTTAAAAATTATCGTGAATGGTACCGAGCATCAAATGCTGCTTGAGAACCGACGACGTTCTCGTAAGTTTGCCCAAGACACCTATACCTTGATTGGTCGCAGTCAAACGGCACTGCTTGCTGCGCCGACAGCGCCACTACGCTCATTCTTACAAGAGAACGATCGAACCTCCGTCCAGTTATGTCAGGCAGAGCTTGATCGCGTGTTTAGCGATACGGTGCTGAATTGGCAATTGATCGATGCACTGGTCTGGATCGTTGAGCGTGAATGCTTAAGTTATTCCAATTTAGCGCCAGTAGATGCCATAAAGATGGTGGTTGAAAGTGGCGGTGGGTTTATTTATAGCGAAAAGGGCAGCAATACGCTGACGATCAAGCCTCTTTACAAAAAGACCTTCTGGGATGTGTTGTCGATCGCTGAATATGATCGCTTGTTGCCTGAGTCTGCGGTAGTGAGTCAATCGACTGATTATCAGATCTATCCTGATTACAATGGTATTACGCTGACCAATGATCGTAAAACATTGGTGGCTCAAGTGAAACGCACTGAAACCAGTGCAGACACATTACTACAGCCTGAAAACAACCCGCTATTTAACCATGTCAGCATGGGGGCTTATGGTAAGGCTAAGCTTGCCAAAGCAGGAATGGTCGAAACACACACCTACAGTATGCCGATTTCGCCTGAGGTGGGTGAATGTGTGCCAGGAGAAGTACTGGCCTTTAATGCAGAATGGTGGGGGATTGTAGATAGTGTCAGCGTCTCGTTCAGTCATGCAGTGGTCAATCAAACTGTGAAAGTGGAGCGTGTGAATCGTGAGTAATGCATTACAGCGTTTAATTGATTTGCTTCCTACGGCTGCAGAGTTTGTAGGAACTATTACCAGTGTGGACCATCCCAACTACAAAGTGTTGGTAGTAGGTGGATCAGGCTTAAATCTGGTCACCAGCTCAACCCGCTATAACTTAGGAGCATCTGTATTCGTATCTGATGGTGAGATTAAACGACTCGCACCATTGGGTGAAGTGATTCAAATAGAAGTTTAAGTTTTTAAAAAGTATATGGCGCTCATTAAGCGCTTTTTTATTGCCAAAAAATTAGGAGTGGTCTATGAATGACCCGTTAAGCATCAAGGGCCTACCATGGCTTTTTAAAATTATCGCTGCAGTGGTTGGGGCAATCTTTGCTCTGACGTTATCGGGGGATATCGACACCGAGGGACGAATTAAAATCACGATGGGGGTGATTATGAAGTTCACGTTTAGTGTGGCGATTAGTCTGTATGGTGGTTCAGCATTTATTGAATATTATGGTTGGCATGTCTATTCACATATGACCCAAGGTTTTGTGATGTTGATCTTTGCGATTTTTGGAATGTTGTTAATTGGCATCTGGTATCAAGCGATTCAGCTATTACGTGGTAAAACCATTGGTGAATTAATCTTTGAAATTCGTTCAGCTTTTAAAGCAATGTTTAAGTGAGTAAGTGAAAAATGAAACAGATATTTGATTTTTTAAGAAAGATCAGCGGTGGAACACTTACTCAAAAACAAGTTGATGCTACGAATCAAGTGATTGCAACGGCTACAGATACATCAGTGGCTGATATGTTGGGTCTTGCTATCGATCAGTTGGTGGTTAGTCTTTTTGGTGTGGATCTCATCTGTGGTTTTGAGGGGAAACGGCTTACTGCTTATGACGATGGTGTGGGAGTGTGGACGATTGGTTTTGGTACCACGGCTTACCCGAACGGCATTAAGGTCAAGAAAGGTGATACCTGTACTGAAGCACAGGCCAAGGCATACATGGCGCATGATTTAAAAAAATTTGAATCGGCTGTAAATAATGCGGTGACTGTACCGCTTAATCAGAATCAGTTTGATGCACTGGTATCACTTGCGTACAACATTGGGACTAATGCATTTAGTGGATCAACTTTAGTTAAAAAGCTGAATTCCAATGATTTTCGCGGTGCAGCAGATCAGTTTGATGTATGGGTGAATGCTGGTGGTAAACGCATGCAAGGGCTTGTTAATCGTCGCGCTAAAGAAAAGGCTTTGTTTCTATCATGATCAAAGCATTATTGCTGTGCATCCTCCTATCAGGTTGCACAGCGCATTCGATTTCGTCAAGGGTGCATGTCACTGTTTGTGTTCAGTGTGTGAATTGAAAAAGCTCTCTATCTAAATGAGGGCTTTGGTATAAGTTTTATCGTGAGCGAAATAAGCGTTCTTAATTAATATATTGATACGACTAAAAGTGTTCAAGCATCTGATTGATTTTTAATTTAATTACTTATCAATAGATGCAGTAATAAAGTTTGCAGGGTGGTAGGAGCTTTGTATATGGGAAAAAATCATCATTCCCGAAACTAAAAAAACTAGAATTGTTATTACAGAGTTATAAAATCGCATTCACTAGTTATCAATATTACTGAGCTTCAGAGTAACAACATCTTACTGTATTTACAATAAAGGTTTAATTTTATTGTAAAAATCAAAAAATATAAGGCAAATAAATATACATATAAGAAAACTTGATTAAATTAATTTTTAGTGTATAGTTAAGTTAACTAGAAAAAAGTCTTGTTTCGGTAAATCTTCTTTAAGCATCGCAGTTTTAGTCATAATCCTTCGTTTTTTCAGATTTTAAGTCTCAAAATTTATTATTTTCAAAGTTATAAACAGTCAATCAAATGACTCACAATTATTAAAAAATCAGTAGGATTTATTATGTCAAACTCGAATGTTGTTAAAGGTACTGTAAAATGGTTCAACGAAACTAAAGGTTTCGGTTTTATCCAGCAAGAATCAGGTCCAGATGTTTTTGCCCATTTTAGCGAAATTGCTAATTCAGGTTTCAAAACACTGTTTGAAGGCCAAATGGTTGAGTTTAGTGTAGCTCAAGGTCAAAAAGGACCAAATGCTGTAAATATTGTTGCTATCTAAGCAATAATTGACAGTAATAAAAAGCACTAAACAGTGCTTTTTATAAATTGAAAGTTAGTTTTAAAGTTTTTTCAAATCGAGAAAACCTTCAGAAATAGGATACAAGTTGTTAAAAATAAACGATTTAATTGCAAAATCAAAAAATGGTACAGAAATTATAGTGTCGCTCATCCCTTTAAATAATATACAAAATACTCGTAATGGGTTAAAAACTATAGAAGTGGGTAAGCGAATACTTCTTCAATCAGGTAAAGAAGTTGATTTGAACCTAGATGGAAGAACTTTTTATACGTCTTTAAATCAGATGTTTAAGTTAAATTATAAAGTAATTTAATCAAGTTATATAATTTCTAAATAATTTAAATTAAGGACCCATCTATGTTAAAAAAGAAGTCACCGTAAAAGATCAATTTGGTACTGAATATAATATTCAAGCAACAGTTGATAAGTCTATTGTAGACCTACAAGATCACTCAAATTTAAAATATATTACTTTTGAAGGTGAGGATATTCGCCCTAGTTTTGAAATGTTTTTTCAGAGCCTTGAAAGTAGTAAGATTTTTAAGTTAATTTAATGTCTATATATAAAGAAAATTTGAATTTTTTATTTGATTTAAAATATATTAAACCTGTTTTTTTCATTTTAAAATCATATATGTTAGTTTTTATTTTATTTGTATCTATTGTTTTAACTAGTATCATACACAATGATGTTGTTGATACTATTTTGACTATTTTAAATTTTTTTATTGTTTTTAGAATTATTTTTGTGCTGCATGTAAAAATTATAAAGTCCATCTTCGAAATTTGTAGCCCTTAAAAAGCTCTTATTTTCAAGAATCAATAGAATAATCAAACCATGACATATCACTCCCTCTGTCATGGTTTTTTGTTGCCTCTTCATAACTCATATACATATTTGTTATTATATTTCACTTCCCAATTTTTATAAGTTTGCACACATAGACTTATTCCTTTTTATTCTTTATGATCACTGCTTAAATAACAACCAAACTAAGAATAAAAATGATTTCAAAACAATTTAGGATCGTCAATGGAATACTTGCAGTCATTGGCATTGCTGCATTCATCTTTTTCCAATACCAAATGAGACCTGACAAACTTGGTGGCTTTGAGAAAGGCACAGAAGAGTATTACGGCTATCAATACGCACGTGATAACAACCTAAAGAGTGCGGATCAATGCGATGATGAGAAGGATGATCCTGAAATGAATATAAATGAAGCGTTCATTAAAGGGTGTCGCTCATACTTTAAGAAATAAGTTTCTACCGCACTGCAATAATGGAAGAGCTCTCCAAGTTAGGGCTTTCATATAAGCGTTACTATGTTAAATATGTAATTAATTAGAGTTTACAAAATTGCTAAATTTTTTCTTAATTCTTCTCATGTCATCAAGTGTGTAACCATAACTTCCAAAACATTGATGTAGTATTTTGGGATCGCTCATTGGACTATCTAATACATTAAAGAACTCATTAATAGTATTTATATTTGATGAGTTAGCCTCATGCTTTTTTGTACGATGGTTGGTTTTAATTAATTGATTTTTACTAAAATCATAAGTTGTAATTAAATCTGGTAGTTTTTTTTCTTGAGGATTTCGTTTTCTGAAATCAGCATTATAAAGAGGGACACAGCTTTCTATTATTTGTGATAAAGCAGGATCATTTAAGAACTCATTCAGATTGGAAACTATATCCCCAGTAGGTTTCGAATTACTAATATTTGAAGGTTTTACTGGAAAACCATGAAACATCCACTGTATTCCCCAAATAATGGTAATCACTAAAATTACTGTAAAAATAATTTCTAACTTTTTCATTTCCCAACAACCTTAGCACCTTTCCAAAACTCCCCACGTCGTCTTACTAGAAATGAACTAGCGATACTTTCAGCATGGAATACTTTGGCATCATCTTTGTTATCGACCCAAAACCATTCGGGTTGATATACCTGCTGGATATCTGAAAAATCATCATATTCAGTTATTTCTTGTGTTGCATCTCGATATGCAAGCCACTTACCATCTTTGGTGATGTAGGCCATTGAACGCCCCCTCAAATTACAAACTTCACAATTTATTCAATAAGTTTTTTCTTTTCATAAACGATATACAGTACATAGCTATAACTGTAACACATGCAATATTCCGAACCTTTAAAATGATGATATAGTGCTCTTGCAGATTGACCGACTCAAGAGAATTTTGAGTCGGTTTTTTGCGTTTAATATCTGTGGATAAGTCATTTGAAACACCATAAATACACCAATAAAACGCAACTTGCTGATTATTATAAGGAGTATGTATACAATGATTTTAGTGACTGGTGGTTTAGGCTTTATAGGCTCTCATATTGCTTTGAGCTTTATGGCGCATGGGCAAGAGGTCATTATTGTAGACAATTTATCCAATGCGAACTTACAAACTCTTGAACGATTAGAATTTATTAGTGGCATGTACGTGCCTTTTGTCAAAATTGATATACGAAATACGCCTGCTTTAAACAAAGTTTTTGAGCAGTATTCCATCGATGCGGTGGTGCATGCAGCAAGTTTTAAATCGCTTGAAGAATCAGTACTGAAGCCTTTGGAATACTATAATGACAATGTCAGTTGTATCATGAGTTTACTGCGTGCCATGCAGCGCACAGGTGTCCGAACTTTGGTTCATCTTTCAAGTCTTGCCGTCTATGGTGAATCCAGCCTATATTTAGAAGAAGATTTAGAGCTGAATTACGGCTATCCAAACCCGTATATCAAGTCGCAGCAAATGGTCGAAGAAATTATTCGGGATACAGCAAAAACGGATAATGAATGGAAAATTGCAATTTTAAGAATGGGCAATGTTGCTGGTGCATTTGAAAATGCGATGCTCGGAGAACTGTTCCCGCCTTTACCGAAAAATATTATTCCACTGTTGATGCAAGTCGCTGCAAAACAACGTGATCACATTGAACTCAGAAAAAGTGCACAAACCACAGATCATACCGTAGAGCGTAGTTTTTTACATATCCTCGATGCCTGTGATGCGATTGCGGCTTCGCTACAATGGTTAAGTATTCAACAGTTTGCTTGTGAAGCCTTTAATATCGCAGGTCAAAGTGTATCGATACAGCAGTTGGTTGAAAAAGTTGAAAATGTAACACAAAGTGATATTGCTACAGTCGATGTTGTGGATTCGCATATCGTGGAATTAGATCAGGTCGCAGCAGAGTGTAGTAAAGCGAAAAACGTTTTACACTGGCAAGCGAAACGCAGTTTAGAACAAACCCTTGAAGATGGATGGCGTTTCTACCAACAAAGTTTAGATGGCCGTTAATTAATTTAATGATAATAATTATCATTTACATATTTTTGCTTAATCATTAAGATAAGGAAAACAAGTGCAAAATAATCATTTTGCAATTCACTTAAAAAGGAAGAGGTTAAAATGCAAACACGTATTGAACATGACACGATGGGCGAAGTTGAAGTACCGAGCGAAGCACTTTGGGGTGCTCAAACTCAGCGTAGTTTGCAAAATTTTAAAATTGGTAGTGAACGTCTACCACGTCCAATGATTCGTGCCATGGGCTTAGTGAAAAAAGCAGCAGCATTGACCAATGCTGAGCTCAACCAAATTCCACAAGAATTGGCGCAATACATCGTCGGTGCTGCGGATGAAGTGATTGCAGGGCAGTGGGATAGTCAGTTTCCTTTGGTGGTATGGCAAACTGGTTCAGGCACACAAAGCAACATGAACTGTAATGAAGTGATTGCCAATATCGCCAATCAGAAACTTGGCAATCCTTTAGGTGCACAAAAACCTGTACACCCGAACGATCATGTGAATCGTGCACAGTCGACCAATGACTCGTTCCCAACGGCGATTCATGTCGCAGCAAGTATTCAGATCAATGAATTACTGATTCCTGCGGTTACCCAGCTTCGAGATACTTTAGAGGCAAAGTCTCAAGCATTTGCTGACATCGTCAAAATTGGCCGAACTCATTTACAAGATGCGACACCCTTAACCTTAGGCCAAGAATTTAGCGGTTATGTTTCTCAGCTCGATCACGGCTTAAAGCGTTTACAACAAGCACTTTCAGGTTTGTATGAGCTGCCTTTAGGTGGAACGGCTGTAGGTACAGGGCTGAATGCTCATCCTGATTATGCAGAAAAATCAGCGGAGCAACTGGCACAGTTGACTGGACTGCCTTTTGTGACTGCACCAAATAAATTTGAAGCATTGGCTGGGCGTGATGCAGCAGTGTTTGCCTCGGGTGCATTAAAAACGCTTGCGGTAAGTTTGAATAAGATTGCCAATGACATTCGCTGGTTGGCAAGTGGCCCGCGTTGTGGTTTTGGCGAGTTACGTATTCCAGAAAATGAGCCAGGCTCAAGTATTATGCCGGGGAAAGTGAATCCGACTCAAAGTGAAGCGATGACCATGGTGGTGGCTCAAGTCTTAGGCAATGACACCACGATTAATGTTGCGGGCGCATCGGGTAACTTTGAGTTGAATGTATTCATGCCAGTGATTGCGTTTAATTTATTGCAGTCGATTCAGCTTTTGGGTGACGCATGTAATAGTTTTAATGATCACTGTGCAGTGGGTATTGAACCAAACCGTGAAAAAATTGATCACTTCTTACATGACTCATTGATGTTAGTTACGGCTTTAAACCCAGTGATTGGCTATGAAAATGCAGCGAAAGTTGCCAAAACAGCCTATAAAGAAGGGAAAACGTTAAAACAGGTGGCCGTAGAATTGAACTTAGTCACGGCTGAGCAGTTTGATGAAGTAGTACGTCCAGAGCAAATGATTTCACCAAATGTAAAATAGCCCTTGGTCCAGATGCTCAACTAAAGAGCAAATGAACACCAGCGGTTTTTATCTTTGGGCGAAGTCGGTACAATGGTCGACTAAAGATAAACTGCTGATGAGTTACCATGCTTGATATTTATTTGACAGATGTTCAGAAAAACGTGCAATTTAACGATTATCCGGGTGAACATCCTGTTAAATTTGTTTTAAATTTCAAAAAGATTTTCCCAAGTGTTATGGAGAGAGGTGGTCCCACATGTTTGAACAACTAAAAGCTTATTTATAAGTGATACTCTGCTCTAGTTAAGCTACCTTATTTTGTTGTGGTAGCTGGTCATAGTAAAACTCATCTGGAGTCATTTTGTCCAGACTCGAATGAGGTCGTTTCAAATTATAAAATTCAAAATATGCGTTTAATTGCTTCTTCGCATCCAAAACATTGCTGTAGGCTTTGAGATACACCTCTTCATATTTAACGCTCCGCCATAATCGTTCAACCATCACATTATCAACCCATCGACCTTTACCATCCATACTGATTTGAATGCCATTTGATTTCAATACATCAATAAATGCATCACTGGTAAACTGACTGCCTTGGTCTGTATTAAATATTTCAGGTCGACCATATTTTTCAATAGCTTCATTTAATGTTTCTATGCAAAATGTAACCTCCATACTAATCGATACTCTATGCGCAAGTACCTTGCGGCTATGCCAATCAATCACAGCACATAAATAAACAAAGCCTTTTGCCATAGGGATATACGTTATATCCGTAGACCACACTTGATTACTGCGCTGAATAGCCAATCCTTTGAGCAGATATGGATATTTGCGGTGAGCTTGATTAGCCTGGCTTAAATTTGGTTTGCAATATAACGCATTAATGCCCATTTTCTTCATTAAAGTACGTGTATGACGTCGTCCTATATGATGTCCTTGACGATTCAACAAATCACGCATCATCCGGCTACCTGCAAAAGGGTATTGCATATGTAACTCATCCATACACCGCATCAGCTTCAGATCTGATGCACTCACAGGTTTTGGGCGATAGTAATAACAACCACGGGAGACTTTCAGCAGCTGAGCTTGCTTAGATACTGAAATCTGAAGTGAGTCATCGATTAACTTTTGTGGTTGAAGCGGCCCAGTTTCTTCAACACACCTTCTAAAAAATCAATTTCTAATGCCTGCTCACCGATTTTTGCATGTAGTTTTTTTAGATCGATGGGTGGTTCTGTTGGAGCTTTTGATTGATCGAAAGCTTGCGAGGAAGCTGAAATCAGTTGATTTTTCCAGTCGATAATTTGGTTTTGATGAACATCAAATTCAGCACTCAATTCAGCAAGTGTTTTTTCTGCTTTAATCGCAGCAAGTGCTACCTTAGCTTTAAAATCATTTGAATGATTTCTTCTTGGTCTACGTGCCATAAAATACTCCATATATTGATGTTTATAACATCATTTGGGGAGCAAAATATCACTTATAAGTGTTGTTCAAATTTCCTGATCCACCTCTGAGTTATTACTTCCTGTTCTACCTGAAAATGAAAATCTTGAAGAAATGACATGGGAATCAACCACGACTGACTTTGAACTTTTCAAACTGTTGTTGAGTGGTTGGGGCGTTATTGAATTACGCTTAAACGCGATCAAACAGTTTAAAGATAAAGATTTTGCCGATGCTCTAGTGAAACGTGCACAACAAAAGCGCAAAGACTTTGCAAAAGCACAGCAACAGTTGAAAACAGTTGAACTCGATTATTTATTTATGCATGAGATTCATGCATTGATCGATGCAGAATTGGTTGAACTGGGTGAAAAGTTCTATTTACCCGTTCTTCGTGACTTATGGAAAAATAAAATTTCCACTCAAGTCTTAGAAGCCAAATTTTAAGTCATTCAAAAATCCTCCAAATGGAGGATTTTTTATATCGATAGCAAAACTATGTATTTGCGAGCACAAGAAAGTATTTAAACTGCATCTAAAGCAATAAATTTTATTATTTGGTCAAATGTTGGAATTAATATTGCTTGATACATTGCGTCATCATTCACAGTATAACCGTAAGGATTTTATAATATGTCAAATCAGTTCATCGACTTAATCACAAAGCGTCGTACCATTTATGCCATTGGTAAAAAGGTCGAGCACAGCCCTGAATTTTTAACTGATTTGATTCAAACTGCCATTAAACAAAGCCCATCATCGTTCAATTCACAGTCATCTCGGGCGGTAATTTTATTTAATACGGAACATGAAAAGTTTTGGACTTTTGTGGCTGAAAAACTGAAGTCTTATGCTAAAGATGAAGAAAGCACGGCTAAAACAACGGCAAAAATGACCAGTTTTTCAGCAGGTGTGGGAACTGTTTTATTTTTTGAAGATTTAGATGTAATTCAGGACTTACAAGAGCAATTTCCATCTTATGCTGAAAATTTCCCAGTATGGGCAGAGCATTCAACTGCAATAGCGCAGTTTGCAACTTGGACTGCATTACATACCTTAGGTTTAGGTGCATCTTTACAGCATTACAATCCAATTGTAGATGAAGAAGTCCATGCTGAGTGGGATGTGCCTGCAAGTTGGAAACTGCGAGCACAACTGGTCTTTGGTTCAGTTGAGGGCGAAGCTAAAGAAAAAGGCTTTGTGGATGATGCTGTACGCTTTAAAGTCTTCAAATAATTAATGAAAAAGCCACTCTACACGATGGAGCGGCTTTTTTTAGGCTGAGTTTTTACAGATCGACTACTTCTTCATTTTGCGGTAGTCACTCGGGCGAATAGGGCGGGTGCCGCGCCATAAACCTTTCTTGTGCTTTTTCGCATGATTTTGTAAAGCATTCATATGTTTCAAATGCTTTTTATCTTTAATATAGTCTTCATAGACCCATGCTGCACCACGTTTGACCATCTCTTCATTCATACTTCTCCGAAAACGATAAATTTCACCTACACAACGACCATAACGGTCAATGTCTGTAATGCGAACACGAACCACTTTCCGATAAACCATTTTTTTGATTAAGCGTTTGGATTCAGGTCCATAGCTTTGAGTCGACTCAGGCGCATCAATATAGGCAAAGCGTAATTTGGTTTCAGAGCGTCGAAAGTTAAAGCGATAACATGTTAGCGTATCACCATCACTTATAGCCGTAATTCGACACCAATAGGTTTTACCTTTTTTAAAGGGATGGAGAAGTTGGCTGAGTGCATTTTGTATTTTATAAAAAGTAAATACCAGTATCAGGCAAAGGGCGAAGCCAATACCGATGAGCCAGCTATTGGACAGGTGATCAAACATAGAGGAGAGCAATGGAAAATAAAAATATCAAAAAGACATTGTATGGTAGATACACTATTTAAAATGCTTTAAGTGATCTCAAGTGTTTATTTTTCATAACAAAATAGATGTTTAATTAAACAAGTAAACTGGAACAAATTTTTAACGAAATAAAAAAGCCAATAGTCAGTTTAATAGAGTGAATTTGTATTCCTTTAAATCATTTGAATGCTATTTAAACTGATATTTTCATAAGAAAAATAATTATTTATCCCTGATAACAAAAAATATACCGAATAGTTTTGAGAACAATACATTGTTTTGTTAGCATATTCTTGTAAAATTAAGGTCATAATAATGATAAATAATATTTCCACTATTTTGGATAAGCTTGGTTTTGGACTGCAAAAACGAGCAATTAGTATTCAACTTTCAAATACAGCAGTTAATTCTCAAATCATGCTGCAACGCCTCGAAGGTTATCATGGTATTAATGATGGGTTATCCTTAGAACTAATCTGCTTATCTACAAATCCATATATCGAATTAAAACAATTTATTGGATGCCAAGTTGCCGTTGATCAGGTGACAGATTCAGGCCAACTATATAGAACTACAGGTATTATTACAGGTGCAAGCCAAGGGCAAAGTGATGGTGCTTTGAGCCTCTATCGGCTCACCATGCAGGATACCACTAGTTTACTGCGCAAACGGTGTAATAGCCGTGTATTTATGAATAAAAGTGCGGTGGAAATTTGTGAAATTATTTTCAAAGAATGGCAAAGTAAAAGCCCTTTGTTTGCTGCTAGTCTAAAATTAGATACCAGTGGTTTAAGCAGGAATTACGATATACGCCCTTTCTCTATGCAGTCGAATGAAAGTGATTATGCGTATTTAACTAGGCTGTTACGTGAAGAGGCGATTAATTGGTTGGTTGATGAGTCTCATTTTTTTGTCTCAAGTAACGATGACAATATTGAGCCACAAATACTTAAGTTAATAGATAATAATGCTCAATTTGAAGCAATTGAGCGAAGAAGCATTCGCTATCATCGTTCAAATGCCACAGAACAATTAGATAGCATTACAAGCTTTATTGCGCAACGTCAATTGCAACCGACAGCCATTCACGTACAACGTTGGCAAGCTGATCGTTTGAGGCAAGAAGACTCAAGTGGTTCAGTGATCAGTTCACATCAGCACAGTGCCCAGCAAGATAATGAAAGTTTAACTTTGGAGCAAGCTTGG
Organism: Acinetobacter sp. CAU_H_29a_1; assembly: GCF_058599505.1. Lineage (NCBI taxonomy): Bacteria > Pseudomonadati > Pseudomonadota > Gammaproteobacteria > Moraxellales > Moraxellaceae > Acinetobacter > Acinetobacter sp. CAU_H_29a_1. The sequence goes on along the minus strand of NZ_CM178655.1, from coordinate 1,838,983 downwards.
AATATCTCACCTGCTTGGATTGGGGATCTAAAAGGGGAAGATCAGGCTACTGCTTCAGGAAATGGCCAATTAGATAAACTCAATAAACAGCTGAATCAATATCAGGCTTTGCAGGCAAAATATTTTATAGCAAATAGTAGTGTACGTGATACTCAAGTTGGCTATTGGTTTCAGTTGAATGATCATCCGGAGCTAGAGAAGAACCATAGTCCAAAGGATAAAGAATTTTTAATCTTAACGAAGCATTTTTATAATCAAAACAACCTGCCTAAAGATATCAAAGATCAAATTGAAAAGTTGTTAAGTTTAAGTCATTGGGCAACCAGTAAAGACAGTGATCAAGAACGTCAAGCAAATGAGCTAACTGTCGTACGTCGTACGATTGAGGTTGTTCCTGAATATGATCCATTGACTCACCGTCCGGCTGCACATGTACAACGCGCTAAAGTTGTGAGTGATGGTGAAGAAATCCATGTTGATGAATGGGGGCGAATCAAGGTCCGTTTCTTATTCACACGTAGAGAAGACCATGCACACGATGGTGGTGCAGGATCAAATGACACTGATACCGATTCGGCATGGATAGATGTTCTCACCCCTTGGGCAGGCGAAGGTTATGGTGCACGTTTTTTACCACGTAAGGATGAAATGGTTGTTATCGATTTCTTTGATGGCAATATTGACCGTCCATTTGTGACTGGCCGTATTCACGAAGCGCAGCGTTTGCCAACCAAATTTGATATTAAAGGACAACTCCCTGATACCAAAAAACTCAGTGGAATCCGTTCAAAAGAAGTCGGAGGTGAAGGTTACAACCAACTGCGTTTTGATGATACAACAGGGCAAATCAGTGCCCAGTTACATAGTAGTCACGGTGCAACCCAACTGAACTTAGGGAATTTAAGTCATCCAAAAGACAAAGCTGAAAGTGATGGTCGTGGAGAAGGCTTTGAACTCAGAACTGATCATGCAGGTGCTATTCGAAGTAAAGGACTATATCTTTCAACGTTTGTTCAGGATAAAGCAACCGATATACACTTAGAGACAAAAGAAGCCGTCCAAAACTTCACAGAAAGTTTGGAAAGTATGAAAGCACTATCTGAATATGCAGTTAAGCAAAAAGCTGAAGCTGCAGATATGCTCGAAAATATTGATCAATATATCAAAACGATTGAATCACAATGGTCTGACTTAAAAGCAACGAAAGATGCTCTGATGCTTTTGGCATCACCAGAAAGTATTTCTCTGGTTTCAGGGAAAGATATCCATATGAATGCTTTGGATAGTATTACCGTTGGCGGTGGTCAATCGATCAATGTTAGTACAGATGAACACCTCATATTGAATGCCAAGAAAAAAGTCAGTGTTTTTTCAGGTGAAGACGATCTAAAAATTTATGCAGCAAAAGGCAAATTTGATCTGCAATCACAAGACAATGTATTAGATATTTCAGCACGACTAGACGTCAAAATAACTTCATCTGAAGGCAAAGTAGAAATTCATAGCCCGACCGAAATTGTATTTAAAGCAAAAGACAGTGCCTTAAAAATCAATGGTGATGGGGTTACCGTCATTACACCAAATAAATTTACTGCCAAAGCTAGTCAACATCTCTTTACAGCAGGTGCGAGTGAAAGTCCTACACTTCCTCTTTTCCCTAACAATATTTGTTGGGAATGTCTCGCTCGACGGGCAGCACAACGTGGTGCTTTTATTAACAAAGGAGATGGAATGTAAATGATAGGCAACCAAAGTCTCCAAATTTTCTTTAAAACATTTGAAAAGTATCCGCTTGATCAAGTTGGATTAAACGTTTATGCATTAGCCGATGCAGCCCAAGATAAAACATTCTTAAAAGTTTTAGAGCATTTAAGGCAAAAATGCCTATTGAAAGAAGCAGGTGGTGAAAAAGCTAGAGAAATCTCTCCACATTTACTGCAATTACCAAAAGACTTTACTGCACTCGAATGGGAGTGGATAGAAAAAAATATCGCTGGCACGACCAAAATGACGATTATTATTTCACCCTTGACATTTGATTACTTATATAAACACTTACGCCAATTCTTAGATGTCGAATTCGATGGTGGTCTAGAAATGATGTTGGCATTTTGGGATCCTGCTATCTTAGCAACACTGGTTGGCCACAAAGCCGATAAAACATTATATGTACAAGGACCTGTATTCAATCCACAACAAATTGAAACCTTGCTTAAACCGATTCAAAGTTGGTGGTACTGGGATCGTTCAGGTAATTTGCAGGGCATATTTGGCTTGAATGAGCGTGTTGAATTACTTCCATCCATAGAAGCACCACTACACTTTTCCGCTGAACAAGAAGAAATGATGGTTGAGGCAACCTTTCCCGATAATTTGATGTATTACCTCAAACTCAATAACTCATTTTTAGTCGATAAAATTGATGATGATACATTGTATCAGTTGGTGGTTAAGAGTATCCCTAAAGCAAGAGCTTATGACCTGGCTGGTACACGTGATATTTTAAATTTCATCTGTTTAAAGCTGATTTACAAAGATAAATTTGAGTCTGACGATAATTTACAGTATCAATTGATTCATTTGAAAGATAAAAAGTTCACAATGGATCAAGTAATGAATAATGTAATGGCTAAAACTGAATAATACAATTTTAGTTTTTTATACACCTTATTAAAATGAATAAACATAAATTCTCAAGAGAGAGTAAATATGAATTACAAAGTATTATTTTTCTTGCTTATCATTATACCAGTAGCATTATCTGGCTGTATCGGAAATTGGGCATATGGACAGATTTAAGCAATGACACTGATTTATCCTAAGAAAGAAATTTTAATACCAGTACTTATCTTTGCATTAATTGGATGTGCCAGTATTGGACCAAATACAACCTATTATATGGCTACTACGTCATTTAAATATGATCCAACATATGTAAGCTACATGGTTGAATTAAATAGTCATGAAATAGGAGCTGGTTTTGGTAGTGGAGTGAATACATCTCTTGTAAAAGTTGGACCGCAAACTATTACATGGAAAGATGCAAAAAATGGTGAAATACACTCTGCTAAAAACCAAGTAGTTATTACAAAAGAGCAATTAAAAGGTAAGAAATATTTAGCGGCTCATATTTATCCGGATGATACTGTAGAAGTTACAACATCTAATAATTGGCCAAATCCGACTGTAAAAGGTAATGCTTGGTATGATAGGTTAACTAAATAGATCTAAATAATGTTTACGAAAATGATTAAAGCTATTTAATCTATATGAATTAGATATGTTTTTATAGATTAAATATTTTAAAGAAAACAAGGAACTACTATGAATATAAAGAAGTTAGTCCTACTACCTATCAGCTTAGTTTTTAGTGCTGCAGGTTGTGCAGGTATTGGACCAAATGCAAGCTATTATATGGGAACGACTTCATTTCATTATGATCCTTCATATAGCCCTTATATGGTAAAATTAAACGGAAGTGAAATAGGTGGTGGCGGTGGTGGTATGAATACTTCACCGGTAAAGATTGGACCACAAACTATTACATGGAAAGATGCAAAAACAGGTGGAATACACTCTGCTAAAAATCAAGTAATCATTACTAAAGAACAATTAAAAGGTAAGAAATATTTAGCGGCACATTTATATCCAGATGACACAGTTGAAGTTACGACATCTAATAACTGGCCAAATCCAACTGAAAAAGGTACTAAATGGCTAAATCAATTGAAAAATAATAGATAGTGAGCGTAGCTAATGTTTACGAAAACGATTATAAAACGGACAGTAGAAACCAATCGTGATGTTTCCAATACTCCACCTACTGCAAAACAAGATTGTTCAGATGTAGTCCATATTTCAGTTTTTTTTGATGGCACAGGCAATAACAAAGATGCCGATGAGGAAAAAAAGAAGTGGTCTAACCCTGCTCGATTATGGCGTACTGCTAATCAATATGTTGTAGATAGTAGAATAAATAATTCAACTTCTAATTATGCAATCTATGTATCAGGCGTAGGCACTCGTTTTAATGGCGAGTTAAATATATTTCAACGTGCACTCGCTATGATGCAAGACCATAGTGGTTTTGGCCTTGGTGTGGGGACAGGTGGTACCCGACGCCTAGATTATGGCGAAGATCAACTGAATGATGCTTTAAAGCAAGTCATGATTATAAATGCAAAAAAATCAGAAATAGACACAGGTAAATATGCCAGTGAAAAAAAAGTGTATAGTTTTGCAGAGGTCGATAATAGTTTAAAGCAACATCGCCTCATTAAAAAAATTAATATTTCTACATTCGGCTTCTCCCGTGGAGCAGCTCTAGCCCGTGCATTTACGAATCAATTTATGTGGCAATGCGAATCTGATTGTAACGGTTTAAGTTACGGCACTGGAAAATACCCTATTGAATTTAAATTTATGGGTATCTTTGATACCGTTGCCTCATTTGGCTTACCCGCGACCAACTTAAATAATAATTTAACCTTTGAAGGTCGGGATATGGTCATTGATGAACGCATTAAAATGTGTGTGCACCATGTTGCAGGAAATGAGCTGCGCTTTGCTTTCCCTGTCGATTTAATTCATAAAGGAAATGGTCAAATTGCCAATCCAAATTGGAAAGAACTTGTTTATCCAGGCATGCATTCCGATGTTGGTGGTGGCTATACACCTGGTAGTCAGAATGTAAATGATAACTTTGCCCGTATCCCATTGAAAGACATGTTGGAAGATGCTGTCAGTGCAGGTGTTCGAATGTTTGACTATAATCAATTAAAAGAAAAATATGGGGCATTATTTACTGAACAGTTTGAAATTCAAAATGAAACACAGCGTTTGTATGATGCGGTAAAAGCACAAATGTCGTCTACAGGAAAAGTTCAAGATCAAATTGCTGCTGCAATGAAAGTTTATTATAGTGCATATGGGACATTGGCGAGAAGTAAGATAGCCTCTGTCAGTCAAAATGTGCGTAAAGAGAATAAATTTCGTGAATTATTACCGATCGGCCCATCAGATATGGCAACTGAAATTAGCCGCTTAGAAAAATTACAAAAGCTAACAGCACCTATTAAACCTGGTGGAATGAATATTTTTAGAATATTATCACCTGTTTCAAAAGCATATGAGTTTTTCTTAGGCGTAGATGATTGGGAGTTCGCGAGTTGGCATAAAGAATCAACACCAGAAATCATGAGCTTTTATCAAAACTATATTCATGACTCTAAGTACGGTTTTATGAGTAATGCTGAACCATTTAGTTATTTCCGTCAAAGGACGGTATATGAGTCCCGTCGTAGTGGAAAGGGCGAAGAGGTAGATCAAAAAACTGCAGAAGATAAAGCAGTATGCGCTGTGGTAAATAGGGAAGTACAACACGAAGAATTTTTTGATGCATTTGAACGAGCTAAACAAGAAGATTTACCGTTAGCTATGTAAAAAGAATAAACTCTTGGTACGGTCGCTAAGTTCTAAACGGCTTTAATTCCTTATAAGTGCTATTAAGAAATTAACATTTATTCCATATTTTAAGCATCTTAAGATGAGATGCTTATTGTTTACTTTCAAATTGAGTGTTCCTACAAATGGTTATGGTGTATATAACAAAGATACAGAATTAGAAAAAAACAAGGAGTAATTTGTAAGACTGGTGCGTTGGTTGTTTAGAGGTTCCAAATGACAGTCAAGATAAGAAGTTAAGTTCAAACTTCGAGTTTTTTAAAATTCTTATAAAATAGCCTAAGCAAAAATTTTATGAATTTCGCTCCTTAAAAAATGGTGTCTTTTATTTTCCATTAAATTTTTATGCCAAAAAATTCCAATATTCATTTGCGGCAGTTTTACAGGAACATCAAAAATATTGAGTAGAGGGGAAACATGCAAATGGCTCAAAATATTTTGAGGAATCGTTAAAATTGCATTTGGATATTGCTCTAAAATTTGTAGCGCAGTGGAATAGTGCTGACAACGCAAGAAAACCTGCCTAGACAATTGCTTACGATTTAAATGAACATCTTCAACCAAAACACCAGTACGCCGCGAAGATACACCAATATGCGGTGCAGCCAAATACAATTCAGCATTGATTTGCTGGAGCTGAGTACAAGCCACAAACTGGTCTTTGACCAAGCTCTCAAATTGAATTTTATCGCCAAAGTTTTGTTCCAAATCAATCACAAAATCAATTTGTTGAGAAACTAAATCAGCATCTACTGTTTTACGGTCCAGCTTACTACTCATGAACTGAATACTTAGTCCAAGTTTCTGAAAGTGAGCAACTAACTTTGGGAAAACAATTGGTTCGATTTCATCATGAATCGCAATTTTTAGACTTTGAACCATATTAGGGTCGAAGCTTTGCTGCTGCATAGAAATACTTTGAATCGCAATTAAAGCATTTTTAATAATCAGGTAATTTTGTTCTGCAAAAGGTGTTGGAAGCATTTGGCTGCCAGACCGAACAAATAAATCATCCTTTAAATGGTTACGTAGACGCTGCAAGGCATGACTGGCAGCAGACTGCGTAATCGACAAGATTTGAGCTGCTTTAGAAATACTTTTTTGCTCATAAATTGCAATAAAAAGCGGGTATAAATTGATATCGATGCGATGAAAAAGCCCCATATCAATGGGTGACTTACTATGAATATTGTTCATGCTGATCTATAAAATAAAATCATTTTGTTCATATTAGTTTTCAGGTTATGTTGATGTAAAGCGAAAATATCAAAATAGATCGAAGGAAGCAGCCATGTTTGAACTTTCAGCACGTGCTCAAGATTATGTAGAACGTACCAAACAATTTATTCAAAACGAAATTGAGCCGATAGAAACTGACTTTTGGCATGAGGTACATGAACTGAACCAAGGTGGCGACTGGACCAAATGGCAGTGGCCTGCACAACTTGAAACGCTCAAAGCAAAAGCAAAAGCTGCGGGGTTATGGAATATGTTTTTGCCATGTCCTGAATTGGGTCAAGGTCTATCGGTTCAAGAGTACGCTCATATTGCAGAACTCACAGGTCGGAGTCTTCTTGCACCGACCGTATTTAACTGTAATGCACCAGACAGTGGCAACATGGAAGTATTGTGGCGTTATGGTTCTGAAGCTCAAAAGCAAGAGTGGCTTACGAAGCTTTTAGATGGAAAAATTCGCTCTGTTTTCTGCATGACAGAACCAGCTGTTGCTTCATCCGATGCGACCAATATGCAAGCAACAGCCGTGATCGAAGGCGATGAAATTGTGTTAAATGGTCGTAAATGGTGGTCTTCAGGCTTAGGTGACCCCAATGCCAAAATTATTATTTTTATGGCGCATACGCCAGATGAAACCAAAGATCGCCATCATCAACACTCGATGGTTCTAGTGCCTGTTGAAACGGCTGGAGTCACAATTGAACGAATGTTACCAGTCTTTGGTGACTACGATGCACCACATGGTCACGGCGAAATTAGCTTTAGTAATGTTCGTGTACCTGTTTCCAACTTTATTGGTGGTGCAGGTCAAGGTTTTGAAATTGCCCAAGGTCGATTAGGCCCGGGTCGTATTCATCACTGTATGCGCTGTATTGGTGCTGCGGAAAAATCTTTAGAGTTGATGATTGATCGTGGTATGAGTCGTACAGCATTTGGCAAAGAAATTTTAAAATTAGGTGGAAACCTAGAGCGCGTGGCTGATGCACGTGTTGCAATTGATCAAGCACGTTTATTAACCTTGTATGCTGCGTATAAAATGGATACTTTAGGGAATATGGCAGCGTTAACTGAAATCTCTGCCATTAAAGTCGTTGCGCCAAGTGTGCTTGAAAAAGTGGTCGATATGGCGATTCAAATTCACGGCGGAGCAGGTGTGTCGCGTGATACGCCTTTGACAGGTTTCTTCGCTCAAGCACGTTCACTGCGTTTGGCCGATGGGCCAGATGAAGTCCATAAAGGCATGATTGCAAAACTAGAACTGGCAAAACGCGGCTATAGTACGCGTCGTAAAAAATAATAGAGGAGAAGATCATCTCTTTAATTCATCGTGTTGAAATAAGAATAGATGATCTTCTAAGTTATAAAGAAAAGATTGATAGTTTGGGAAAAAAGAATGTCAGCGATTGATGTAGGTGGAACAGTTCGGGCGGGTGAAGAACTGGATGCTGTAGCCGTAGAAAACTGGCTCAAAGCACAAGGTGTCGATCTACAAGGGCAGGTTGAAGTCACGCAATACTCAGGCGGTGCATCTAACTGGACGTATAGATTGAAATACGACAATGTCGATCTAATTCTACGCCGCCCACCCAAAGGTACCAAAGCTAAATCTGCACATGACATGGCACGTGAATATCATGTGCAAAAGAATTTAACCCCTTTTTATCCTGTACTTCCCGAAATGGTTGCATTGTGTCAGGACGAATCTGTTCTTGGCTGTGACTTCTACGTGATGAAACGTGTAGAAGGCATTATTCCACGTGCCAACTTACCGAGAGAGCTAGATTTTAAAGAAGCCCAAGTTCGTGAGTTGTGTATCAATGTGATTGATAAACTGATCGAACTTCATCAAGTGCCATACCAAGGCACAGAACTTGAGAACCTTGGTAAAGGTGATGGTTACTGTCGTCGTCAAGTGGAAGGTTGGGACGCTCGTTTTGAAAAAGCCAAAACCATTAATGTCCCTTCATTTAAATATGTGCGAAAGTGGCTGAAAGATAATATTCCAGCAGACTCAAAAACCTGTGTGATTCATAACGATTGGCGTTTTGATAATGTCATTTTAGATCCGAATCATCCGACACAAATTATTGGCGTTTTAGATTGGGAAATGGCAACGCTCGGTGACCCACTGATGGATTTAGGTTCGGCTTTGGCATATTGGGTTGAAGAGTCGGATAGTGCACTCTTTAAAGCGACACGTCGCCAACCGACAAATCTTAAAGGCATGTTCACGCGTAAAGAAGTGGTCGATTATTATTTAGAACAAACGGGTTTAGACGTCGAGAATTGGACCTTTTATGAAGTCTTTGGCATTTTCCGTTTAGCCGTGATTGCCCAGCAAATTTATTATCGCTATCACCATAAACAGACCAATAACCCTGCCTTCAAAGATTTTTGGATTTTAATTCATGCTCTCCATATTCGCGCACTTAAATTGATTGGTTTACAAAAAATTGAAGCCAATGAAGTCGCTCAAAAATACATTGTTAAAATGAAGGAAATATTAGGCAAATGACCACTATTTATTTCATTCGCCACGGGCAAGCATCTTTTGGTGCAGAAAGTTATGATCAACTCTCTCCCAATGGTGAACTCCAAGCCAAAATTTTGGGTCAATATTTTGATCAGATCTTAAAAGAAGCACCTGTGGTGGTGTCAGGCTCCATGCAGCGACATCAGCAAACGGCATGTATTTCTTTGGCTGAATGCTTTCCTGAGGTGGATGTCTTAACAGATTCTGCATGGAATGAGTTCAATCATCAGCAAGTCTTTGCTCATTACGAACCGCGTTTTAATGAGCCACATTTACTAAAAGCCGATGTGGCTAAAGAGTCGAACCCACGTGCTTATTTGGCCAAGATATTTGAAGGGGCAATTGAACGCTGGACAGGTGGCGACTATCACCATGAATACGATGAATCATGGCCTGAGTTTAAAAGTCGAATTGAAGTCGCTTTACAAGATTTGTGTGATGAACTGGCTCAAAGCAAACCTCGTTATGCTGTGGTGTTTACTTCAGGCGGTGTGATTTCAGTGGTAGCAGGCAAACTCTTAGGTTTAAGTCCAAATAAAACCTTTGCGCTTAATTGGGCTATTGCCAACAGCAGCATGACCACATTACGACTGGTGGGGAATGAACCTCAGCTTTTAAGTCTCAATGAACATCATTTTATTAAAGCCGAAAACTCAAACTTACTGACATGGATCTAAGGACAGGATTAAGACATGGCTAAAACAATTTTAATTACAGGGGCAAGTTCTGGCATTGGTGCAGGTATGGCGCGCGAATTTGCACAAAAAGGCTATAACTTGGCAATTTGTGCACGACGCTTAGATCGCCTTGAAAGTTTAAAGCAGGAACTTGAAAGCAAGTACGGGATAAAAGTCATCCCTAAAGTTTTAGATGTAACCAATTACGATCAAGTGTTTGAAGTTTTTCGTGCATTTAAACAAGAATTTGGCCATTTAGACCGTGTGATTGTAAATGCTGGAATTGGAGATGGACGTCGAATTGGTAAAGGCAGTTTTGCGATTAATAAAGCCACGGTTGAAACCAACTTTATTTCAGCTCTAGCGCAGTGTGAAGCTGCAGTTGAAATTTTCCGTGAGCAAAATGCAGGGCATTTGGTTGTTATCTCGTCTATGAGTGCAGTCCGCGGTATGCCAAACCATTTGACAGCGTACGGTGCAAGTAAAGCGGGTGTTGCACATTTGGCCGAAGGTATTCGTGCAGAACTTCTCAATACCCCAATCAAAGTCACGACTATTTTTCCTGGCTATATTCGTACAGAAATTAATGAGGGTGCAAAACCACTGCCTTTTGAAGTCGATGAAAAAACAGGTTCACGACTGTTGGCCGCAGAAATTGAAAAAGCCCCTGTAAAAGCCTATGTTCCTAAATGGCCATGGCTACCACTAGGTTTGGCGATGAAAATTTTACCGCTGAAATTGGTCAATAAACTGGGTTAATGATTGAAATAAAAAGGCTGTAAATCAGCCTTTTTATTTTTAACTATGTGAGTGCCTTCTAAATACAGGTTGCTATTTCCAGATGAGCATTTGAGTGCATTCATGAGTTGGTCATAATACCGAGGTAGCATTGAAGAAAAAAGGTGATCAAGATGTCCACACAATTCGACTTTGTTTCAGTCAGAAAAAAGCCCAATGTTCATTTTGGTGGGCGTTCAATTAGTCATGTTATTCAATGTGAAGATGGTTCACAAAAGACCCTTGGGGTTATTTTGCCTACAGATCAACCGCTGACTTTTGAAACACATGTCGCAGAGCATATTGAAATCGTTTCAGGTCAATGCCAAGTTAAAATTGGGCTACAGACTGAAATGAGGCTGTATCATGCAGGTGAAAGTTTTGATGTTCCTGCCAACAATCGCTTTAGTATGATGGCAAGTGAAGTCGTAGATTATATTTGTCACTTAGAAAAATAGCCGAAGATAAAGACTTAAAATGGCTAGAACAACGTTAATTCTTTATTTCTGAAGAATATTTAAGTCTGTGTATCGGTAATTCAACGTATACTATTTTCATCTCTCAGCTAGCTTAGACCCAGTCACTGAATATGCGATTAAAAATTTATACTTTGGCTTTGATTCCAGTCATTCTTTTTCAGGGCTATGCTGTCAAAAAAAATACACCAAGATTGGCTGAACCCAAAGGAGAGCGCATTGGACAAAAGGGCGTGGGTAAGTCGCTTGCTTTGCTCATTTTGGGGGATTCAGCAGCGGCAGGTGTCGGTGTAAATGTTCAGGATGATGCGTTATTGGGAGCAATTTTAAAAGAACTGTCATCTGAGTTTAGTATTCAATTTTATTTACACGCAATGACGGGATTCACCACAGATCAGGTCATTCAGTCCATCCAAACGCTTGAGACACAGCATTTTGATGTCATCATTACTTCTGTGGGCGTAAATGACATTACAAAATTCACTTCGCCGCAGGCTTGGATCGCAAAACAGAAGCAGCTTTATGACATACTCAAACATAAGTTTAGTCCACAATTAACGATTGCATCTGGTGTACCTCCGATGGATCAGTTTCCTGCACTTCCAAACCCACTTGCATGGTTGTTTGGTCAATATGCCAAAGCGATGAACTTAGAATTAGGCCAATTTGTCGCACAGCAAAAACAGATGGAGTGGATAGAGTACGATCTAAAGAAGTTTTTGGCTTTAAACTTAGCTATGGCCAAAGACGGTTTCCACCCCAGCAAAGAAATTTATCAGTATTGGGGTAAACAAGTGGCTGAAAAAATACGCCAATTTTTTTAAAATGCAATAAAGACAAATTTTCTATAGCTTATGACACATTCAGTTGAAATTGAAAAACATCCACTTAAGCCGTTCCTCCCATCTAATGCCAAATTATTGATGCTGGGCAGCTTTCCGCCGCCCAAGACCCGCTGGAAAATGGACTTTTACTATCCAAATTTTCAAAATGATATGTGGAAAATATTTGGTCTGTGTTTTTTCCAAGATAAAAATTATTTTCTCAATATCGAGCAGAAGACATTTAAAGAACAACAGATCCGTACATTTTTAAATGAACGGGGCATTGCGATTTTTGATACGGCCTATGAAGTGATTCGCCAAAAAGGCAATGCTTCAGATAAGTTTTTGCACATTATTAACCCAACCAATATACAACATTTACTTGAAAAAATGCCCGAATGTCATAGTGTGATGACCACTGGCGATAAAGCCACTGATACGCTCATGCTGTCTATGCCTATAGGTACATTAAAACCACAATTTGGCATGAAGTCCGAGACACATTTTGCTGGGCGAGATCTGAGGCTTTATCGGATGCCATCTTCTTCTCGTGCCTATCCTTTGGCTTTAGAGAAAAAAGCCGAGGCTTATTACAACTTATTTTCTGAAATAGGCTTACTTTAGGTAACTATTTGGATTATCCACATGACAGAATGTTCCAGCCATTCGTAGATAGTGGTCTGCTTTAGTCTTCGTACTCAACATAGTCCCAGAGATTCAGCCGCGCTTTAATCTGTTTACGTAGTTGTGGCAGCATAGGAAATAATGTTCCATCAATCCATAGGCTGAGTGCACCTGCCGAAAGTGGTTGTTGCGATTCATCGATCAATTGTGCACCTTTCACCAAAACAAAAGTCTCTTCGCTTGCAGCTGTTTCGATCCCTTTAAACTGAACCAAAAGTTCATGGCCTGTATCATGGATTAGCCACTCCAGTTCAATTTGGATATTTTGATTGGATTTTAAAACAACTTGTCCTTCAACCATGTCATTGTCACTCAAGCAGTCATGTTCAACACGCACTTTACTTAGAAACCATTCTTGTCGAGCAAGATCTTCTAGTGTTTTGTAGGGGGTTAAAATATTGCTGAGATTAAACTGACGACTTAAATCAAAAAATTGCATTACTAAACTTTATAAAGGAGAGATAAAAAAGGAGGGCTGCATGTTAAATCAATGTGTGTACTGAGTAAAACCTTTCAAGCCCTTGAATGAATTTAGGTATGAGATCCAATTATTTTGTTCGGGTCTTATATTCAATGGTGTTTATTAAGAATAGTAATAGATAAAACATTTCTAAGATGAGCCTAAAAAAAACAACTCAGACTAAACAGAAAGCTATCATACATTAGAGAATATGGATAACGTCATTCACCTGTAATTACATCATCCATTCAATGGGTAGGTATGACACGGCCTTCATCATAAAACGCTGAAATTTTGTGGTTTCAGGTTCTTTTTGATGTTCAATGACAGTTCCATCTTTTTGATGCTCAAGCCAAATGATATCGCCTTGAGAGTTGAGTTTTAACTCATAAGCAATATGCGGGAGAAATTCATCTAACTTATGTGAAATTGCATTTTGCAATTGATCTGACTCTACCACTAAGCCCACTTCTGTATTTAAATGGGCTGAGCGTGGGTCAAAGTTAAACGAACCAACAAAGACTTTTCCGTCTATATCAAAAAATTTGGCATGGAGCCGTGAGGAACTTCGACCTTTAGCTGGAATCACATGACCAGTTGCCACTTCATACCATGTGTATTTTTCTCGTTCTATATAGGGTTTAAACTCATACAGTTTGACGCCATTTTCGAGCAAGCCACGGCGATATTTTTTATAAAATGCATGCACAATGGCAACATCATTAGCCAATAACGAATTGGTTAAGACCCGAACTCGAGTTCCATTTTTTGCCAAATTGGAGAGATAGTCCGCACCTGCTGTGGTTGGAACAAAATATGCGGAGACCAATTCCATGTGCTTTTCAGGCTTGCCCATCAAATCGAACATTTGTTTGACAATAATTTCATCAGGCTTTGCTTCACCACGAATTTTATTGGGAGAATCAGCAATGAAATGAGCCTTTGCCCAGTTAACAGGATGTTTAGTTAGCTCTGAATCGACTTGTATCCGAGCCAAATCAATTTTCTGTTCAATCACATTTTTATCTAAGGCATACGCTTCATAGTGCTGTTTTAATTGAGCCAGTTCTTCTTTTGTTCCACGACCCACTAATTGGGGAATTGTATAACTGAGATCATCATTCCAGAAATTTAGAAATACACTGTTAGCATGCTCTACAGCTTGCCCATAAAACAAAATGTCCAAATCTGTAAATTGGAACTTTTCACTGGCATCAAAGTATTCACTGCTGATATTACGACCACCAGTTACCGCAATTGCACCATCAGCAATGATCAGTTTGTTATGCATACGATGGTTAATGTGATTGAAGCGAAAAGCGTAATCAATCACACGTAAATGACGGTATTTGTAAGGATTAAATAATTTGATTTCAAAGTTGGGATGAGCGGTCAGTTTTTTGAGAGTTTCATCAAGTGCTGTGCCGTTTTGGTCATCAATCAATAAACGTACTTTCACCCCACGATCCGCAGCATTCAGCAGTTCGTGCAACATCATATGGCCTATAAAGTCATCTCCCCAGATATAGTATTGGACATCTAGACTGTGCTTGGCCTCTCGTATCAAGTGTAAGCGTGAGGCAATGCTCATAAATGCTTCGTCCAACGCCAAATAAGCCGTAAGTCCCTGTTTTTGCTGTGCAGACTCATCTTGACCCTTGAGCCAATGCTCTGCATATACCTCTACAGGGGCTGAAGGCTTAGCCTGATTGGGGGCGAGCTGGCATCCCGCGAGTGTTAAAACGGTGCTCAACAAAATCAGCGGTCGACAATGAGTTGGTATCACCATATTTCTTTTAAAGACCTAATTTTTATAAGTTATATATTTCATATGTTATAGGTTGAAACAGAGAATAAAAAGCGGTTACTGTAGCGCATCTGTTAAAGACTTCCTTAAGGATAGCGAAAATGAAATCACGTGCAGCTGTTGCCTTTGGACCTGGACAACCTCTCGAAATTGTAGAAATTGATGTTGCTCCACCGCAAAAAGGTGAAGTTTTAGTCAAGATTACCCATACAGGTGTATGCCATACCGATGCATTTACTCTATCTGGTGATGATCCCGAAGGTGTTTTTCCAGCAGTTTTAGGCCATGAAGGTGCGGGTATCGTAGTTCAGGTCGGTGAAGGCGTAACTAGCGTTCAGCCGGGTGATCATGTTATTCCACTGTATACGGCTGAATGTGGCGAGTGTTTATTCTGTCAGTCAGGCAAGACCAATCTATGTGTTGCAGTTCGAGCTACACAAGGTAAAGGTCTGATGCCAGATGGTACAACGCGTTTTTCTTATAATGGGCAACCGATTTATCACTATATGGGCTGTTCAACCTTTTCTGAATATACCGTTGTCGCAGAAGTGTCTTTGGCTAAAATCAATCCAGATGCTAACCCTGAACACGTCTGTCTATTGGGCTGCGGCGTGACCACTGGTTTAGGTGCAGTCAAAAATACAGCTAAAGTACAAGAGGGTGATACCGTTGCAGTCTTTGGTTTAGGTGGTATTGGTCTAGCAGTTGTACAAGGTGCAAAAAAAGCCAAAGCCAGCCGTATTATTGCGGTTGATACGAACCCTGACAAATATAAATTAGCAGCAGAATTCGGAGCAACTGATTTTGTAAACCCAAAAGATCATGACCGTCCTGTACAAGAAGTCATTGTTGAAATGACTGGTTGGGGGGTTGATCACTCATTTGAATGTATTGGTAATACTAATGTCATGCGCTCAGCACTTGAATGTGCACACCGTGGTTGGGGTCAGTCGGTAATTATTGGCGTGGCGGGTGCAGGCCAAGAGATTTCAACACGTCCATTCCAACTGGTCACTGGCCGTACCTGGAAAGGGACAGCTTTTGGCGGTGTAAAAGGTCGTTCACAACTGCCAGGTATGGTTGAAGAAGCAATGACTGGTGACATTCGTTTAGCTCCATTTGTTACGCATACGATGGGTCTCGACAAAATCAATGAAGCCTTTGACTTAATGCATGATGGGAAATCAATCCGTACTGTGATTCATTTTGAAGACTAATTCGCTGTAAGATGTTTAAAAAACCAAGCTGCGGCTTGGTTTTTTGTTTTTGATTAGAAGAAAAGTGAATTGGCAAAACCGTTCATGTTGTTAGACAAAAATGATAAAAAATGTCAATTCGTTAGATTTTGTCCTTTTATGACATAGTCGAAAATAGGTTCTCACCTTATCTTGATGCCTTGATAATGCACACTTGTATAAAAATAAACTAAAGCAGAGGGTGACTATGGGAAAGCATGTTGAATACCGTCCTGAATGGGTGCGTGAAGATTTCATCGATTTTCTGGCTGAAAAAGTCAATCCGCTATGGGCATGGAAAAAAGCCAAAGCGCGGATTGTTGCAAAACATCACTTGTCAGATGACTTCCTGTACATGCAGTTACAGCCAAATCATCATTTTAAAGCAACCGACTATCAAGCTGGGCAAAGTATCTTAGTGACAGTACTCATTGCTGGTGTACGTTGGCAGCGCAGCTATTCGATTGTCGAGATTTTAGAAAATGGCAATCTTGTGGTTGCTGTCAAACAACAGGGCAAAGTCTCAAATGCGCTCACTCAACAGCCTGTAAAAAGTGTAGTTGAAATTTCCCAAACGCAGGGCGAATTTGTTTTGAAAACTCAGCCTCACTCTGCACTGATGATTGCCTCGGGAAGTGGTATTACCGCAATTTACGCATTGATTAAGGCTGCATTAAAACGCCCACAAACAGTTTCCAATATCGATTTAATTTACTTTACGCGGGATGATAGCTTTCATGCAGAACTGCAACAACTTACTGAACATTATCCGCAGTTTAAATACCATCATGTCAATACACGGACTCATAAACAACATCTGAGCCAAGACTTGCTTAGCCAAAAGATTGAAGATTTTGAACAACGTGAATGCTATGCCTGCGGTGCTGCCAATATGATGCGAAGCCTGACAGAAATTTATCAGGCTCTAGACTTAGTTGACTATCTGCATACCGAATACTTTCAAATTGTTGTCGATCACACCCAAAGCGCTCAAGTGGTCACGTTTCAACGTTCGCAGCAACAGTTTCAAGCCCAAAGCAATTTATTAGACAGTGCAGAACAAGCGGGTTTACGTCCCGCACATGGCTGTCGTATGGGCATTTGTAATACTTGTTCATGTACAAAAGTTCAGGGCGTGGTGCGGAATCTGCTCACAGGCGAGCTTGATCAAAACAATAACACACAAATTAAATTATGCATTTCACAGGCGGTTAGTCCTGTTGTAATCAACCTTTAAGAAGGTATAGATATGAATCTTCCCGTTTATTTTAGTGAAAGCAGTAAATCCAAATATTTAAGTCCTGCACAAATTGAAGAGTTTGGTGCGAAAGTTGAAGCGATCCGTCGTGAAGTGATGGAAAGTCTCAATGAAAAAGATGCTCAATATATTTACAAAATCCGAAATTTTGTGCGCTATAGCGAAATAAGCGCACGAGCGCTGCTTATGTTTGCAGGATGGCTGCCTCCAGTATGGCTTTTGGGCACAGGTTTATTGGGGGTATCTAAAATCGTAGAAAATATGGAGCTTGGGCATAATGTCATGCATGGTCAGTTTGACTGGTTAAATGACCCGAGTCTCAATGGGACAAATTATGACTGGGATACTATGGCCACAGGCCCTGACTGGAAACATACACATAATTATATCCACCATACCTACACCAATATTGTTGGTATGGATCATGATGTCGGCTATGGCTTAGTCCGTGTGAGCGATGCACAGGTCTGGGAACCTCGCTTTTTGCTGAATCTGCCTTTAGCTGCACAATTGATGGTATTTTTTGAGTGGTATGTTGGTATACAAAATCTGCATATAGAAGATGTGGTGGCGTATAAAACAAAAACTTGGCGCGAAGTTTGGATAGAGTCATATGATTTTAGGCAGAAAATGAAACGCCAAGTGATTAAGGACTATATATTTTTCCCAATCATTGCTGGGCCAAATGCTCTGCCAGTCTTTGCAGGAAATGCAGTAGCCAATGTTATTCGTAGTTTATGGGCATCCGCGGTGATTTTTAATGGTCACTTTACCGAAGACGCTGAAAACTTTGAAATGGACAATATCGACAATGAAACACGGGCTGAGTGGTATCTGCGCCAAATTCGAGGCTCAAGTAATTTTAGTGGGACACAGGGCTTGCATATTTTAAGCGGGAACTTGAGTCATCAAATCGAACATCATCTTTTCCCTGACATGCCAGCCAATCGCTATACGCAAGTAGCTCCCAAAATTAAAGCACTGTGTGCAGAGTATGGAATTCATTACAATGAAGCGAGTTTTATCAAACAGTTTTCATCTGTTTGGGTGAAATTGGCTAAATACTCACTGCCAAATGAGTGTTATGAAAAAAGTGACCCTACACAGTCTTTTCTGAAACACAATCTGAGTTTATTGAAGAAAAAAATCTTTAAATCATAGCTCACAAGCATGTACCAGAGCAGAAACTTTATTGGATAATATTGACCCATTAGGTTTCTGCTTTTTTTGCACAAAAGTAGGGCGTAAAATCCCTCTATATGATGTCTTTGTGTAAGTCGGATTAAATTTAATCATTATGTGAATAGTCGGCATTTACTTAAAATAAATTATTGTTAATATTGGTTTTTCAGTGAAAGTTGTTTAGCTTTGCTATGTCGCTCAAATACCTGCTCATTTGCTATTGAAAACGGCTCTCAGTTATTTGTCTAATTTGTGTAATAGTTGCAATTTTTCATTGGTATACGCTTATATAAGTTGTATATGATGCATATTGTGATGGTAATCACGCAGCGTCATTATACTTATATTTACTTTTTTGTTTTTTCATTGTTTTTCATGACTTTGCTTGATTTCTTTTTTAAACAATATGGCTGGTTATGGACTAAACCAGCAAGTTTAAGTTGCAGATAATTATTATGTCTCGAACCCATTCACAGCCTAAGAATAAATCTAAAAATATTGCTTATGATCAACAGGCAGGAAAGAGTTCTACTTCAAAAAAAGACCACCATCTGATTGATATTATTCCTCAGCTTTTTTGGATACATAATGACCTCTGCAAATATATAAATTTACCCTTACGTCAGTATGTGGGAGGAATGGATTTATCCGCAGATAGCTTCAATTTGGTCGAATATATTCATCCAGAAGATATACCAGCATTAGATGAATTTTTGCATCAACCGATAATTGCCGAGCTCACATTTGAAAAAACCTGCCGTATTCGTAATCATCAGGGCCAGTATCATTGGTTTTTAGTCCAAGGTGAAATGGATCGCTCTACGGCTGGATTTCAGCTGAGTTGCACTGATATTCATCAGGGCATGAAAATTTATATCGAGTCTTTGGCGCTGTTACGTGCGCATTCGGATATGTTAAATGCCAGTGTAGACTGTATTATTGTGGTTGAGCCAGATGGTACGGTCACACATATGAATAAGTCTGCATGTGTCATGTTATTGGGAAGTGGAGATGTTAAAGGCTTCGGTATGTCTTGGGTTGAACTACTGCCTCCTGCGGTGCGTAAAAAAGCCAAAAAAGCATTGCATGATGCGGGGCAAGGCCAAATTTCCCATTTTAATGGCATGAGTTTACTGAATGAAAAAGTTTATTATTGGGATAATGTTCTGACACCTGTACTTGATGTTGACGGAAAAACCCAGAGTATTTTATGTGTTTCACGTGATATCACGCTGCAATATTTGACTGAACAAAAATTAAAACAAGGCAGCGAACGTGATGAGTTAACTGGGTTAAATAACCGACGTGCGTTTAAAGAAAAAATCAGAAAAATGTATAACAGTGCACGTGATAAAAAACAAAAGTTAGCCGTCATGCTGATGGATTTAGATCACTTTAAAACCATCAATGACACACTGGGCTATGCGGCAGGCGACCACCTTTTAAGAATTTTATCGAAACGCTTAAAACAAATTCTAGAAGGGCGTGCTTTCTTAGCACGTCTTGGTGGGGATGAGTTTGGTGTGATTGTTCCGCATGTGCAGGATATAGGTGAGCTCAATCAAATTGCCCAGCAAATTTTGCAACAACTCGAGATTCCCATCACATTTTCGGGGAACTACATCAATGGTGGTATGAGCATTGGATGTGGCCTCTATCCAGATGATGCCAATGACCTCAGTGAGCTACTCAAGTGTGCCGATACAGCACTGAATGATGTTAAAGCGCAGGGCCGCGGTGGTATGCGCATGTTTGATCAGGATATGTTTAATGCGGTACGGGAGCAATCTGAACAACTTAATTGTGCGCATCAAATTATTCGTAATGTTGCTATCGAGGCTTTCTTTCAACCGAAAGTGTGTTTAGATTCAAAAAGAATTATCGGTTATGAAGCACTCTTACGCTGGCGTGATGATCAGAATAACATTCAAAGTCCTGCACGAATTGCAGCAGCCTTTAATGATTATGAGTTATCCAGCCGTATTGGTGAGATTATGCAGCATCAGGTTTTCAAGCAGATTACTGAATGGCGGGCAAAAGGCTTACAGATTGTACCTATTTCAATTAATGCAGCACCTGTTGAGTTTATGCGTGATAATTTTGCAGAGATCTTTTTAAAACGTCTCAAATCCTACCGCATACCCTCAAAATTTGTTGAAATTGAGGTTACTGAATATCATTTGGCTGAACGCGGCTATGAATATGTGGTTCGTGCCTTAAAGAAACTCAAAGCAAATGGTGTGCGAATAGCACTGGATGATTTTGGTACAGGGCATTCTTCTCTTACTCATTTACGTGACTATCCTGTTGATATTATTAAAGTTGATTGCTCTTTTGTGCAACGTTTAAGTGATGATAAATCAATTTATGCCATTGTCGAAGGGTTAGCCAAGCTTGGTCCGATTTTATCAATGGATATCGTTGCTGAAGGGATTGAAACTGAAATGCAATTGCAGCTTTTAAGAGATATGGGCTGTCATATTGGGCAAGGCTATCTGTTTAGTCCGCCTGTTTGTGCTCAGCAGGCAGAAATGCAGTTGCTAAAATTACACTAGGTATGGCTCTATAGAGTGTTCGTTCTCATGAACTCAAATATGATGAGGCAATTGAGCTAAAGGCGAAGACAGCAACTTAAACAGGGTGGAACTGAATTTTTGCATAAAAAAGTGTTGTAAAAGCAAAAAAATCAGCGTATTTTAAATTTCAGATAACATATTTTTGAAGATATAAAAATGTTAAAGCAACCTGTAATTTCTAACGCAAATTATTACTTTTGGCAATTTAGATAATTGCCTGAACGCGTTCGGGCATCAAAAGGTTGCCCACCTAGTTAATACCTGATCGGCAACCCTGGTCAGGTTTTTTTATATCTGCTGTTTTAATAAATTTTGGAGTACTTCATGAAAACAACTAACTATTCATACTTTAGCAACTTTCATTGGTTTTACTTTAGTCAATTTATGACTTTAGCCCAGCAATCCATTAGACCCATAACGCTCAAATAAAAGATCGGACTGAAGACCACAGTCCAAAGGATACAAACCAATGAATGCTTTAAATACTGCACTACAAAATACACAAACAACAGTTCAAGAAACACTTCTAAATTTGCCGCAGCAACTCAAAGCGCAGTTGCCACTTTCAGCGCCATTAAAACTACAAATTACTGAACAGCGTCAAACCATTCGAAATATATTAGAAGGCAAAGACCATCGTTTAATGGTCATTACTGGCCCATGTTCCATTCATGACCCTATTGCGGTTTTAGAATACGCTGAAAAGTTAAAACAATTACAAACCAAAGTTTCAGATCAGATTTTCTTCGTAATGCGTGCTTATATTGAAAAACCACGGACAACAGTGGGTTGGAAAGGTTTTTTATACGAT
This sequence comes from Acinetobacter sp. CAU_H_29a_1, assembly GCF_058599505.1. Lineage (NCBI taxonomy): Bacteria > Pseudomonadati > Pseudomonadota > Gammaproteobacteria > Moraxellales > Moraxellaceae > Acinetobacter > Acinetobacter sp. CAU_H_29a_1. The sequence continues at coordinate 1,816,984 of NZ_CM178655.1, read as the reverse complement.
CCTTTACTTGATGGATCTTCCAATATGCAGTTGGGATTAGAGCAGTCTCGAGCATTGTATTTAGCGATTATTGAAATGGGTTTGCCGATTGCTACAGAAATTTTAAGCCCGATGGCGACTGCTTATTTCGATGATTTGTTGGCATGGGGAGCTATTGGTGCGCGGACCAGCGAGTCGCAGATTCATCGTGAAATTTCGAGTCATATGCCATTCAGCATTGGTTTCAAAAATGGCACAGATGGTTCAATTCAAATTGCACTGGATGCGATTCAGTCTGCATCAAACCCTCACCAGTTCATGGGAATTGGGCAGCAAGGCATGGCATGTATGCTTCAGTCCCAAGGAAACCCGAAGCCACACTTGATTTTACGTGGTGCAAACTCAGGGCCTAACTATGCTTTAGCCGATATTCGTCATATGCAAGATAAAGTCAAAGGTGAATTACCTGCTTTGGTGATTGACTGTAGTCATGGTAACAGTAGTAAAAATCCACTCAATCAACCTAATGTATTGCGTAGCATTGTTGCAGAACGTACGCAAAGCAATGTGTGTGGTGTCATGCTTGAAAGTCATTTGGTTGATGGTAATCAGAAAATTTCAGATGACATGGTCTATGGTCAGTCTGTTACCGATGGCTGTTTAGGCTGGGAAAAAACCGAGCAAGTACTTTTAGAGGCTGCCGACACATTACGCAGTCATGCCATTCAACGTAGTGCTTAATCAACGCAGCCCAAAAGACCTTTCAATGAAAGGTCTTTTTTGTGATCCAGTTCAATAAATGAAGATAATAAATTGAAAAATAAGCTAAAAGTTATTTATCAAACGATAAATTAGGTTGAGCTAGAGCATAAACTTATGCAAAATCAGAAGCCTGAAACAACACGATAAAAATTGTATTTTGAATAAAAGAAATGCTTTTTAAAGTCAGCTATTTGCACTAATTTTAGAGAACACTATGTATTCTGCAGAACTTTTAGAAGAAGCCCGTCGGATGATGTTTCACATGCTCAGCAAAGTGGTTGAGTATGGTGGTTCAGACTTATTTATATCTGCAGACTTTCCGCCAAGTATTAAGCATCAGGGCCTTATGAAGCCATTGGGTCAACAAAACTTGCCATCTGATCAGACCAAACTCTTTGCTTATAGTTTAATGAATGAGAAGCAACGATTGGAGTTCGAAACTGAGCTGGAGTGTAATTTTGCAATTAGCGTTCCCAATGTTTCACGTTTTCGTGTCAATGTTTTTCAGCAGCAACTGCATGTAGGTATGGTGATTCGTACGATTACTGCGGAAATTCCTAACTTCACTAAGTTACAACTTCCAACGTCTTTAAAAGACGTAATTATGGAAAAACGTGGTTTGGTCCTCGTTGTCGGTGGTACAGGGTCGGGTAAATCGACGTCTTTAGCAGCCATGATTGATCATCGAAATGAAAACTCAGCAGGGCACATTATTACGGTTGAAGATCCTGTGGAGTATGTACATAAACATAAGAAATCGATGATTACTCATCGAGAAGTGGGTGTGGACTGTCATTCTTGGCACAATGCTTTGAAAATACTCTGCGCCAAGCACCCGATGTCATTTTAATTGGTGAGATTCGTGACACGGAGACTATGGAGCATGCTATAGCTTTTGCGGAAACAGGTCATTTATGCCTTGGAACATTGCATGCCAATAATGCAAATCAAGCTTTAGATCGAATTATTAACTTTTTCCCAGATGAGCGTCGCAATCAACTTTTGATGGACTTATCCTCCAATATGAAGGCGATTATTTCACAGCGTTTGGTGCGAACTGAAGATGGGCGTGGTCGCCGAGCAGCAGTAGAAATCATGCTTAATACACCCTTGATGTCAGACTTGATACTTAAAGGGAATTTCCACGAACTTAAAGAAGTGATGTCGAAGTCACGAGAGTTAGGCATGCAGACTTTTGATCAGGCTTTGTTTGATTTATACAATCAAGGTGCAATTGCTTATGAAGAGGCGCTACGAAATGCAGACTCGGTCAATGAATTACGTCTACAGATTAAATTAAAGAGTAGTCGTGCTAACCCACAGTTAAACTCAAGTAGTGCTTTGTCTTTTGATCAAGCGGTTGCTGAAAAAGCCAAAGACGCTGAAGAAGAGAAGGCCGACGCCTAATTTTCTGAGTCCGTATGTTCATTGCTATGCGCATACGGACTGATATTTTAAGCGGTTTTCTTTCTATTCGCGATAACGGCATAGAACAATAAACTTAAAATGGTTGTCAGTGCACAGAATAAATAGGTGAAGCTATAACCTTGCTTAGAAATGAGTAGACCCAACAATACAGAGCCAAGAGCAATACCTAAGTCATACATGGTAAAGAACGTGGAGGTCGCATGGCCAATCCGATGCTTTTCCGCACCTTGAATAGCTAAAGTTTGTAGACAAGGCTGTGCAGAACCAAAGCCCATGCCAACGCATACTGCCGCAACCAATAAACCCGTCAGAGATTGAATCTGACTGAGACTCACAAGTCCTAAGCTAAATAATATAATCGCTGGGTAAATCACATAGCTCGCTCCGCGACGGTCATAAATTTTGCCTGTAATCGGGCGTAGACTCATCATGGAAATCGCAAAGACGATAAAAAACAAGCTCGCGTAGTTCAGCAGATGTTTAGACTCTGCATAAGTTGAAATGAACGACATAATACTGGCATAGGAAAAAGAAACGATCATACCCATAATTGAAATATTCAAGGCTTTAGTTTCAACAAAGTCATGGATACTGAGCTTGCGCTTCACGGGTGGTGTCAATTTTTGAGTGGTCTGCTGAATTGGGATAAAGAGGCAAAACAAGAAACCGAGACAGACACTAAACGCTAAAATTCCTGCGACCATTGGATAGGATACAGACTGGATCAGGGTTAAACCGAGGAATGGCCCAAGTACAATCCCCAGATTAATCGACATGACAAAATAGCTCATGCCTTCGCCTTTACGTTTTTCTGGAATAAACTCATTGACGATAGGTACGGCAACTGTGGTGACGATACTGAACCAAATGCCATGTAGAAAACGAATCAGTAACAACAGGTGTAAATTATCAGCAAACAAATAAGCCAAGGAAAACAAACAAAATAGGGCTTCCGCGATAAAAAGCGTTTTCTTATTTCCCAGTTTTTCAATAATGAGTCCGCTAAAAGGGCGAACTGCGATAGACGATGCCATGAACAAAGTCATGGCTAAGCCTGCTTGTGCAAGGCTTCCACCCAAATCATTCAAAATATAGATTGGGAGAATTGAGGTCTGCGCAAAGTAAAAGATGAACAAAAACAGATTGTTCGCTAAACAAAGAATAAAAGACTTATTCCATAGCGAAGATGTATTAAGAGCAGACATGCAGAACCTTTGGTCCGAAGATGAGGCCACAGGGCGTGAGCTGTTGCTATTATTTTATGTAGAAGCTAGGTCACGGCTGTGAAATTAGAACAATCAAATTATAAGATAATGCACGTGAAAAGTATAATTATAGTAATAAATGCTGATATTTAAGCGATTTGAAAATAAAAATATTAAGTTAATTTATCAAAATAAGAGAATAATTGCAAAAAAATCAGTCCGCAGACTGATTTTTTGAGCCGTAAATATGAATACTAGGCTTATAGACCTGCTTCATAGGCTGTGCTTGAAAGGAGTTGTTCTACATCTGCGATATTGTCTGGTTTGATTTTATAAATCCAACCTTTGCCGTAGGGGTCATCATTGACGAAGTCAGGATCATCTTCCAGATTGGCATTGATTTCTACCACGGTGCCAGAAACCGGTGCATGAATATCAGAAGCCGTTTTTACAGATTCAACCACACCCGCTTGTTCGCCCGCAGTGATTTGTTGACCAACTTCTGGTGTTTCAACATAGACTAAATCGCCTAAAGCATCCTGTGCATGGTCTGAAATACCAGTTACAACAAGATCACCTTCAATACGCACCCATTCATGTGTACTTGCATACTTCAATTCTGAAGGATGATTCATGAATAACTCCTTAAAATACAAAAATCATTTTTCGCATGATTTATACATGCTTTTCTATCAAAACAAAAGATCTATAAATACGGATCTTTACGCCAATTACTCGGGCTGCGTCCACTCCAACGCTTAAATGCTCGGCTGAAATTTGCCACATCACTATATCCCAGTTCATCCGCGATTTGCTCTAAGCTATAGTCTGTACGTGACAAAAGTGACGTGGCATGACGGTAACGCACTTCATCCACAATGGTTGAAAAAGACGTGCTTTCAGCAGCCAATTGGCGCTTCAGTGTGCGATCAGACATGTGTAAGAGGTCAGCCACATGCTCGATGCTTAAATAGTGTTGTTCTGAGCGCGTTAAAATGTCACGAACACGCATCGATAATCTTCGGCGTTCGCCCATAGCTGAGAGCTCAGCTTCACATTGATTAATGGCTATTTGGCTTGCAAGTGGGTCAGCATTGACCATTTTAAAGCCGAGATAATGCTTATCAAAACTCAAAAGTAAATGTGGTTGATCAAAGCGAACACTATGGTTAGGTAGCTTTGCACGATAGCGATCAAAGCCTTCGGGTTCTGGAAAATCGAAATCAATTTCCCCAGCCAGATTTTCAATGCCAGTGAGCGCCTTACTCATAGAAACAATGCCAAAAATAATACTGATCGCAATATCGGTACGCAACGGTTCTATATCGACATCACAGCGTAATTGTAAAGTCGCTTTTTCGCCAAAGGTCGAAAAGAAAAGCTGCAAAAAAGGCATGCGCAGTTGAATAAAGCGGTTAGCAAGTACCAAGGCTTCGCCAATATCATGAGTTGTCATAATGGCATAGCCAATGAAGCCATGAATTGAAATACGCATTTGCGTGCCTAGATGGTAGCCAAGCGTGGGCTCACCAGTGAGACGGCTGGCTAACTTCACAAGTTCATTGGCAGTATGAACGGGTATGCGGAACTCAGGCTCTGCGAGTTGTTCGCTCGTGAGTTGAAAAGGGGAAAATAGGGTCTCTGCGTTATAGCCCCAACGAGACACAACATCTAACAACAATAAGCCATAAACACCAGGAATTCCTTGATCTTGGCGAAGTGAAACTGTTTTCATGCGCGATCCATTGCATTTTTCTTTCTTTTCTGACTGAAGTTATATTGGCATGAATATTTCAAATTCATGGAGCATATTGTTGGACAATATGTTCCGAGCCTATATCAATTCAGTATCCTTTTCATTTCTGATTTAGTGGAACGATATTATAAATATCATAAATTTATGAGCAAAAATATAAGACTCTCGATAAAAATAAAGGCTCAGCAAATGATGCTAAAAATTATGTAAAATCTTTTTAAAATCAGCACACCAAAATCATTGATGATAATGATCTAAGCGTGCTGAAAATGGAAAGTAAAATTAGGCTTCTTTCTTTTTAATCGGATGTTGTTCCGTTAAAAATCCACCTGTTTGACGCTGCCAAAGGTGCGCATAGATACCATTTTTTTGAATCAGCTCTTCATGTGTCCCTTGTTCTGCAATACGACCTTCATCAAGCACAATCAAGCGATCCATTTGAGCAATAGTTGAAAGACGGTGAGCAATCGCAATCACCGTTTTATCTTGCATTAAGTCATCAAGGCTGGATTGAATTGCAGCTTCAACTTCTGAGTCTAGGGCACTGGTGGCTTCATCTAAAATTAAGATTGGTGCATCTTTCAAGAACACACGAGCAATGGCGATACGCTGGCGTTGGCCACCTGAAAGTTTCACTCCACGCTCACCAACATAAGCTTCATAACCTGATTTACCACGTAAGTCAGTCAGCTGAGGAATAAACTCTTCGGCTTTGGCTTTACGTACAGCAGCATACATTTCTTCATCACTGGCATTGGGACGGCCATATTTGATATTTTCTGCGACACTACGGTGTAGCAGGGAGGTATCTTGAGTCACTAAGGCAATATTACGACGTAAACTGTCTTGGGTGACATCTTCAATATTCTGTCCATCAATTAAAATTTCACCCTGTTTCAATTGATAAAAATGCAGTAATAGTTGAATCAGTGTTGATTTCCCTGCACCAGAGCGACCCACGATCCCAATTTTTTCACCAGCTCGGATGCGTAGGTTTAAATTGTCGATGACATTTTTACTGTTGTACGCGAAAGTGACGTCTTTAAATTCAATCACGCCTTGTTTAACCTCAAGGTCTTTGGCATCAGGTTTGTCTTGAATGGTGATCGAACGACCGAGAGTTTTCATGCCATCTTGAATAGTGCCGACACTTTCAAAAAGTGCTGAGGTTTGCCACATGATAAATTCAGCAATACTGCTCAATTTTAAAATCATAGCTGTTGCAGCAGCAATAACACCGAGTTCAACTCGCCCATTCATCCATAACCAAACTGCGGTGCCCAGTACACCCACGTAAAGCACTATGTTTAAAAACAGGATGCTGATTTCATATTTGGCACCTAAACGCATTTGTTTATAAACGGTGACCATGAACTCTTGCATCGAGGCTTTGGCATATAAGCTTTCGCGTCCTGCATGGGCAAAAAGCTTTACTGTTTGAATATTGGTATAGGCATCGGTAACGCGGCCAGTCATTACAGCTCGGGCATCAGCCTGTTCATTTGAAACTTTGCTCAAACGTGGAATGAAGTAATACGCTGCACAGATAAACAACGCCAACCAGACCAGTAAAGGCAATATTAGGAGCGGGGAAATAGCGGCAAGGACCAGATTGACCGTGACAAAATAAATCAACACATAAGCCAACATGTCACCCAAAATAACCCAAAACTCACGTATTGCCAGTGCAGTTTGCATGACTTTTGCGGAGAGTCGTCCTGCAAAATCATTGTGGAAAAAGTCGAGACTTTGCTTCAGCAGTAAATTATGAAAACGCCAGCGCAGACGCATGGGAAAAGTGCTAAATAATATTTGATGTTTAATAACCGACTGTAAACTGGCAAATAAAATATTGGCCAATAAAATACAGAATAACAGGACTAAATTTGAACCATGTTCTGCTAAAAATGTTTCTGGCTGGCTTTTACTGAGCCAGTTTACTAAGTCACCAATTTTGGCATAAAACAAAGCTTCAAAGCTGGCAGCCCCAGCCGTGAATAAAACCAAGATCAGCAAATAGCCACGCACACCTTTAGCGGCCTGCCATACAAACGGAAAGAACGTGGTCGGTAAAGGTTGGTTTAAACCTTCTTCTGGATAGGGGTCAACACGTTTTTCAAACCATTTGAACATGAATAAAACCTTCTAAAAATAAGTCATTTATGAGGTAATGACTTGTTTTATAAATAAGTAGAATTTGAAAATTTTAGCATGAAAAGACCTCAGTGGTCTGTGTAAATTGAGAGAGACTAAACGTTGCTGTAGTAGTATTGATAGCAAGAAATGTAGATGAATAGATATAAAAGCCTGATATAGAGAAGAGTGATAAAAGGGAATCCAATCGAATGAATCCCCCAAGATGCTTAAAGTATTAGTTTGCTTGAGCTTCTGATGTCGCAACCGCATCAGATGCAGCAGCTTCTGAAGCAGGTGCTGCATTTTCAGTTGCAACAGCAGCTTGAGTGGTTTCTACAACTTGAGTTTCTGCTGCAAAAGAAGATGTCGCTGCTACAGCTAAAAGGGCAGCACACAAAGATTTATTTAAAGTATTCATTTTAGAAAGTCTTACAAAGTGAAAAGGAGTGGCTAATTTAATGAAGAGAAAAGGTTGGTATTGTGATATTGCAGTATATTTCATGTAAATAATCACATAATTAACTTACATAATACACAACGTAAATAACACAGTTATTGAAAAACTAATGTTATGTATTTCCAGAATCTTTATTCTAGAGTTGGTGATTTAGAACATATGTTGAAACGCTTATTCTGCGTTTTTAAGACCTTGGAATGCCAAAACTAGAGTAGTTTTAGCATACCAAAGTGAAAAAATTACGGGTTTGACATTGCGATTTGCATGTCATATCCCGATGGTGCTTGGTAAATTTTGAGACCAAATTCGGGAAGAATGGCAATCAAATGATCGAAAATATCCGATTGAATCGCTTCATAATCTTTCCATGCAATTTGATTGCTAAATGCATAAATTTCTAGTGGCAAGCCTTTTTCAGTCGGTTGTAACTGACGTACGATTAAAGACTGATGTTTTGAAATGTTCGGATGCTGATTAAGGTACAGCTCAACATACGCACGGAAGGTCCCAATATTGGTTAAACGTCGCTGATTACAAGGAGATGTATTGCTCAATTTCTGATTAAACTCAACCAGCTCTGTACTTTTGTGATCCAGATATTGGTCTAATAATAAGAACTCTTTAAGTTTGCTTTGTTCTGCTTCAGACATAAAGTGAACGCTACTTTGATCAATATAAAGTGAGCGTTTGATACGACGTACGCCTGCCTGTGACATACCACGCCAGTTTTTAAAAGTATCAGTGACCAATTTGTTGGTTGGAATCGTGGTAAAGGTTTTATCAAAGTTTTGTACGGTGATGGTATGTAATGACATATCAATGACATCACCATCTGCATTGAGGGATGGCATTTCAATCCAATCTCCAATACGCACCATGTCATAGGATGAAATCTGAACAGAAGCCACCAAAGACAAAATGGTGTTTTGGAAGACCAACATCAGCACTGCTGCCATAGCACCGAAGCCCGCTAGCAAGGTGAAGACATCTTTTTTCAGGAAGGTGCCTAAGATCATCAAACCACAAACGATGAAAATAATCAGTTTGATCAGCTGTAGATAGCCTTTGATGGGTTTATTTCTAGACTTCGGATTGCGTTGATAAACTAAATTGAAGATATTCAGTAATTCACCAATCGCGAGCGCAATGGTTAAGAAAATAAAGGCCTGTGCCGCCATTTGGACAAAGCTGACCATTTTCGCAGACAGGTGAGGAACGGTGACGATACCATTCATAATGACGATTGCTGGGACAATGTTCGCAATTCGACGAATCACGCTATGCTGCGACATGATGTCGTGATTGGCAAATTTTAGCTTAGTGATGAGATGCCGAATGCCGCGAACGACAACATGCTTGGCAATAATATACGCCAGTATAGCCACTAGAATGAGTATGCAGAACCCTGTCAGCATTTCGATCCAAGGATACTGATCCGACCAATCTTTTAAACTCTGTATAAAATGAAAATTATCCAAAATGCGATCTTCTTTTGATTAAAACACTGTAAATAGTGTAATCAGCTATATGAATTAAGCAAATTGTGTCACTAAGTTTATACATGTTATCAACGACTTGTTTATTTACTCTCGTAGATTCGGTTTTTAAATCGATATTTGAATGTCATGAAGTATAAATTGTTGATGGTCGGGATGTGTCAGGTCAGTGGAATGGTAAATTAGTTTTATAATGAACTAGGAAAAAAGAAGCTTCCAATATGGAAGCTTCTGATGGTTCAAATTACCACATGAGATCATCAGGGATCACGTACGCAGCGTATGGATCTTCCTCATCGGTGACTGCTTCATTTTTCTCTGAAGTATTTACGATAATAAAGCCTTCAAGTTTGGCATTAATACGATCAGCTAAAGCTTTAGGTAAGAAGGCATAACTTTCATGATCACGTGCAATCACGAGGCTACCAGCAACCAAGGCATTATAAATTTGTTGATTGATATATTGTTTTTTGATTTTGCCATCGTCAATAAACTGATAAGCCACGTCACCGTCGGTATCCCGGATTTTATGCTGCGTGATCATTTGAATGATCGTCGCTTTGAGCTCTTTTTCTTGCAATATCGCTTTCTTCTCAAGTTCAATGGCTTGATCTTTGGCCTGTTTTTGCTGTTTGTCTTGTGCAATTTTTGCCTTGATCTCAGCTTCACTGCTTTGACCTGTTCTTTGCTCATGCACTGCTTGTTTAGAAAGTTTTTTGGCCTTTTTGTTGTCAACTAAACCGGCTTTGAGTAACTGAGCCTGTAATGCATTTTTTACCATAGCGAATTCCACAACTGCGTTTAAAAACGACGATAACGAAAGTAAATGATCCAATATACAACACTAAGGATCAAGCTTAATGCTGTTGGAACTAAAAAAGAATTGAGTTTTAAATAGGGATACATCCAACTTGCACAGAGTCCACCGATCAAAAAGCCACTTAAAATCAAAAGATGTAAAACTACGCGCCGACGCTCAACCACGAGTCCGCGCAATCGATAACCAAGCGCTAGGCCGAGGTCGGTAAGGACACCCGATAAATGTGTAGTGCGAATGATAGTGCCTTTATAATGGCTCACCATGGCATTTTGCACACCCATTGCGACGCAGGCCCAGAGTAAAGCATAGCGTGGAAAATAAGGCAGAAAGAACCAACACAGAAAAATAAAAAAAGCCACTAACGTGAGTGGTACGCCATAGCGGCGTCCCAATCGAAAGTGACTATTTCCTAAAATTACACCGCTATAAAATGAACCTATGACATAGCAGACAGTTACTAATAGCAAATATAAAATGCTTTCGGGTTGCCAATGTACAAGCGACATCGCCAAAACAGTTACATTACCAGTCATATGGGAAACGGACTGGTGTAAAACAGTCACCAGTCCTAAGACATTAATCATTCCTGCATTGACTGCAAGAAAGAATGCCCCCAGTTGAATCCAAAGTGGTAAGTGTTGAAATGGCATAACTTCAAAAAAGAAATAATATACTGATTCTACAATATATTATTTTGAAGCGCGGTCAACTGCTGCAGTAAATAATACGTCAGTTGATGAGTTCAATGCGGTTTCAGTAGAGTCTTGTAGTACGCTAATCACCATACCAATTGCAACCACTTGCATTGAAATATCAGATGAAATACCAAATAGGCCACACGCAACAGGGATCAACAGCAAAGAACCACCTGCAACACCAGAAGCACCACAAGCTGAAACTGTTGCAAGCACAGATAAAATCATCATGGTGGTAAAGTCAACATTAAGACCTAGTGTATTGACTGCTGCCAGTGTAAGCACCGTAATCGTCACTGAGGCGCCAGCCATGTTAATGGTCGCACCGAGTGGAATAGCTACACTCGCTGTAGATTCAGCCACACCCAAACGTTTTGCAAGATCTAAGTTCACAGGAATGTTCGCAGCAGAACTACGCGTGAAGAAAGCAGTGATACCACTTTCACGTAAACACTGAAATACCAATGGATACGGATTGCTACGTGTTACCACAGCAACCATAAGCGGGTTGATGACTAAGGCAACGAAAGCCATTGTACCGAGTAAGACGGCCAATAAGTGTGCATAGCTTGCTAATGTGCTTAAACCTGTTTCTGCAAAGGTTACCGCCACTAGACCGAAAATACCGATAGGCGCAAAGTTAATCACCAAACGAATCACGCTATTTACTGCGTGTGCAGTATCATTGAGTAAGTCTTTGGTTGAGTCTTTGGCATGACGGAATGCAGCACCCAAGGCCACAGCCCACGCTAAAATACCAATGAAGTTTGCTTCACTAATGGCAGTTACAGGGTTAGCAATAAAGCTCAACAGCAGGTTCTTAAAGATTTCAATCAAGCTACTTGGTGGTTGTAAGTCAGTATTTGCAGGTAAATTTAAGAACAACGTACTTGGGAAAGCGATGCTGACAGCAACTGCTGAAAAAGCAGCCAGTAGCATACCCACGGCATACATGATGATGATAGGACGTAGATTCGCACTATGACCTACTTTAAAATTTGCAATAGAAGCAAGAACCAAGACAAATACAAGTACAGGCGCGACAGATTTTAACGCTTTAATAAATAAGTCGCCTAGCAGGCTCAAATAAGGTGCAACACCCGGGAAAACGAGGGCTACACCAATACCCAAAATAATGGCAATGATAATTCGAGTAACTAGACTCATTCGCGCTAAAACAGAAAACATAGAGGCGCCTTGTTGAAATTACGAGGACAAAATACGGATTTTAAGTGCGCCATTTTATACCTAATTTGCTAACTGACTGAAAAATATTTAAATATAAAAATTAAGTTATTGTAATTCCAGTTTTTATTATTCATTTTAATTCATTAAAATGACATATTTAATGGATTTTTATCATAAATGCCTGCTTGATATTTCTCACTATATTGAAAAAGTGCAAGCAGCCATTCTTTCTCTTATGAGGTTTTAAGCAGCTGTGGAGAAAGGGTCTGAATGGCTTGATAATGGGTTAAAAAGACATTCCCACTCAAATGTTTCAATAGTTTTGAGCTTTGCAGCCGATCCATCACAGGACCTTTAACTTCGGACAAATGCAGTTGAATGTTTTGCTTGGCCAATTCTAGATTAATATCTTCCAGCATTTCTAAAGCACTCAAGTCGATACTGCTCACACTGGAGCAATTAATCACCACATGGGCTAACTCAGGTTTTTGGCTCACGGCATTGATCAGCTCGCCTTTGAATATGTTGGCATTTAAGAAGGTTAGGCTTTCATCTATACGCATAGACAGTACTTGTGCCGTCGTCTGAACTTGATGGCGTTCAACATTGCGAAAATGTTGCGTCCCTTCGACCAAGCCAATCACAGCAATATGTGGCCGGCTAATCCGCCAAAGCAACAAAATAAAGGTCGAAACCATGCCAATGATCAGGCCGGTTGAAATATCGATACAGACAACACCAAAAAAGGTAATCCACATCGCGATACCATCTGCTTTGGAATACTTCCATGCTTCGATGAAGGGTTTAAAGTCCACAAGTTTCCATATGGAGACGATAATCGTTGCAGCCAAAATGGCTAAAGGAAGGTCCTGAAAGAAACCGGTAAAGTATAAGCTCACTACAATAATCAACAGCGAAGAGAGCACACCCGCCATAGGGGTCTGAGCGCCTGCATCTGCATTAACGACAGTACGAGAAAGGCTGCCTGTTACAGGAAAGGCCGAACTGAAACCTGCACTGATATTGGCTAACCCCAAAGCAATAAGTTCTTGGTTGCTGTTGAGTTGGCTTCGGTTTTGTAAAGCAGTGGCTTGAGCAATGGAAAGTGATTCAACAAAACTGATCATCGCGATCATAGTTGCACCTGGCAAAAGTTGGAGAACTAAAGTCCAGTTCCAATATGGCATATCGAGTGGAGGCATACCAGATGGAATGATTCCGACGGTTTTGATTCCAAGCGTTTGCAGTTGGAAAAAATAGACCAAGGCAATTGAGGCAACCACTAAAAATAAAGGAATGGTACGCGAAAGTAATACGGTCGATCCGAACCAACCCTTTAAGGTCTTAGTATTCAGCAGCTTTGGTACATAAATTAAAAATGCGATTGCACACAGTCCAAACAGCAGCGTACCTATATGAGTCAAACTGATGTATTGCCAAACACTTACCACAAACTTGGGGATATTATTGGCTTTTAAAGGCAGATCGACAATAAACTTCAACTGACCCAACGCAATCAGCAAAGCAGATGCAATAATGAAACTTTGGATGACGGGGTGACTAATCAGTTGGATGAGGAAACCAAAGCGAAATAAACCCAACAGTAGGGAAATGATACCGACCATTAGGGCTAATAAACATGCCGCTTGTATATAAACTGGTGAACCAACTTCAAACATTGAGCTCAAAGTCGCAAAGGTCATCATCGAAATGATGGCAACAGGGCCAATAGAAAGTGTAGGGCTGCCGCCAACGATGGCATAAATAATCATTGGGATAATGCTGGCATATAGCCCAGTGATTGGTGGTAAGCCTGCCAACATGGCATAGGCCATGCCTTGAGGAACCAACATGGCAATGACGATAAAAGATGCAAGTAAATCTGACTTAAACGTAGGCGTGTCATAGTTCTTGAGCCATTGCCATGCGGGTAGATAATGGCTTAGACGACGATTCCAATCAGACATAAAAAAATCTAAATCACAAATTTAGATATATTATGCATAAAAAATGCTAAGAAGTCTTAGCATTCGTTTTCAGAGCACAGAAAATATAGCAGTGATTTGGTTTAGAGACGTGGTTTTGGGCAGTACAAGCTATACAAAGTATTTAAAACTTCAATCATGCGTTCATCTTTAATGGAGTAATAAATTTGCTTACCATCACGACGCGTATTTACCACATCACTTTTACGTAACATCATTAATTGTTGAGAAAGAGTCGGTTGTTTGATGTCGGTAATTTCTTCAATTTGAGAAACATTAAGTTCTTGTTGCGACAAATGACACAAAATTAATAAACGATCAGTATTGGCTAGAGATTTTAAAATACTCACAACAACTTCAGCAGAGTCGCGCATAGACGTTATTTCAAGTCCTGTGTTCATTTAAAACCTACTCATAAAACAAAACAACTGTGCGCTTAGTATAAAACCAAGCCGTTCATAATGCTGTCTTTTCAAGTCCAATATGCATGGCTTTTAGTGAAATAAAATATTAGCTAAAGTTATATATACTTAATATTTACATCAAAATTAGTTATTCAAAATGTCACTTAAGTTCTCGATATTTATATAATTTAAGCCGATTTTTTAAATCAAAAAACTCATTCTTTATGATTATTTATAATAAGCTTTGAATATTTTATCATATAGATACTATTAAAATCTTAATTACAGATTTTTTTAAAAATATCATTATAAATTTAAAAAATACAAACATTTATTAAAAGGCATAATTATTGCTAGATAATATTTTTGACCAAAAAGTAAACATTGAGATGAATGTACAAATTTTTCTATCCCATATAGAAGATGCTGATTATGTGGTTTTGTCGTCGGGTTTAGGTGGACATGCGCAGTTTTGGCAGCCACAAATTCAAGACCTACAAACCAAATTTCATGTCCTAACTTACGATCAAGAAGGTTGCCATGAAAGCAGTACATTATTAAAACCAGATTATTGCATACGCGATTTGGGGCAGCAGCTTTTGCTGATTTTAAAGCAACAACATATTCGACGCTTTCATTTTATCGGTCATGCACTAGGTGGTTTTATTGGTGCGGAGTTAGCCTACTTGTGTCAATCGACCGAGTATCAGATGTTGTCAATCACGATTTTAAATGGTTGGGACACGTTAGATGCGCATACCTATAAATGCTTTGAAACCCGAATTAACCTTTTAACATGCACTGGCACTGAGGCTTATGTCAAAGCACAGGCTTTGTTTTTATATCCACCAGCTTGGATTTCAGCAAATATAGAAAGTATTCAAAAACAAGAACAGTTGCAAATTCAAAACTTTCCACCGCATGAAAATGTATTGCGACGGCTAAGTGCTTTAATGGACTTTGAACTGAGCGAGGAGATACGAGCCACTTTACAGAATATACCGATGCATTTGATTGCAAACCAAGATGATTTCCTTGTGCCTTACCAACGCTCACAAAACCTAAAACGGTTGTTTCCGCATGCACAGTTGACTCTTTTAAAGCAGGGCGCTCATGCAGCGACTGTAACCGAAACAGTACTGATGAATAAGGAAATGTTGGCTTTTTTAACAGTACAGGAAAGTTTAGTTTAGATTATCGATTGTTTAATTTGGCTTTATAAAGTGAAGGTGTATAGGTTTTGAAATCTATACACCTTTTTTATTTAGGCTAAAAATATAAAAACTCTAGTTTGGATCATTTACCGCACAATCATTGATCACTCCTCACAGAGATAGTGCATAAAATAAAAACTAATTTTACTTTTTGGTAAAAAATAAAATTAAGTAAAAATATTTAACATGTTGAAAAATAATAATAAATAATAGTTGGCATGGCTTGTGCAAATGTATTTTTATCAAACTAAAGGTCAAAAGTTTTGCTGTATTTAGCCTTTGATGTTCTGCAAATAATGAAATAAGTGTAGAGGATGAACAAGATGAAAATAGGTGTATTTTGTCCAATTGGAAATAATGGCTGGCTGCTTTCGGAAACCGCGCCACAGTACATGCCTTCATTTGAGCTAAACAAAAAAATTGTTCAACGTGCTGAGCATTATGGTTTTGACTTTGCTTTGTCGATGATCAAACTGCGTGGCTTTGGCGGGAAAACAGAGTTTTGGGATCATAACCTAGAAACATTTACCTTGATGGCTGGGCTCGCTGCGGTGACCAGTAAAATCCAAATCTATGCAACAGCTGCGACGTTAGTGATGCCGCCTGCAATTGTGGCACGTATGGCATCAACCATTGATTCCATTTCAAATGGTCGTTTTGGTTTAAATGTCGTGACAGGCTGGCAAGCACCCGAATATACGCAGATGGGGATGTGGCCAGGAGATGAATATTTTGCACAGCGCTATGAATATCTTTCCGAATATGTAGAAATTTTGCGTGAACTCTGGGCGACAGGTCGTTCAGATTTTAAAGGAGAGCATTTTACTATGCAGGACTGCCGTGTGAGTCCACGTCCGCAAGCAGACATGAAAATTATTTGTGCGGGCCAGTCGGATACAGGGCTTGAGTTTTCTGCCAAATATGCCGATTACAACTTTGTTTTCGGTAAAGGGCTGAATACACCGACAGCCTATGCAGAAATCAATGAGCGCTTAAAACAGCAAACCGATAAAACAGGGCGTGATGTACAAATCTATGTGCTGTTTATGGTGATTGCTGCAGAAACAGATGAAGAGGCGCATGCGAAATGGCAAACATATAACGCTGGTGCGGATATGGAGGCGATTAATTGGCTGATGAACCAAGGGGGTAAAGATACCAAATCTGGAACAGATACCAATATTCGCCAAATGGCATCTTCGGTTTCGCCTGTGAATATCAATATGGGAACGTTAGTCGGTTCGTTTGAACATGTTGCGCAAATGTTGGATGAAATTGGTGAAATTCAGGGGACTGAAGGTATTTTGCTTACCTTTGATGACTTTGTACAAGGGGTCGAAGACTTTGGTCAGCGTATACAACCTTTGATGAAATGCCGTGAACATATCGTGGTTGAAGCGGATGCACCACGCGTTGTTTTGGAGAAAAGTGCATGAATGAATCTATAGTCTGTGCAGAATTTACAAAACAAAGTCTGCACGCAAAAACATTAAAAGCAGAACCTGAACAGATTGCCTTAGCACCTGAACACACGGCATTGATTGTGATTGATATGCAAAATGCCTATACCTCAGTAGGTGGCTATTTGGACTTGGCTGGGTTTGATGTATCTAAAACCAAACCTGTGGTTGAAAACATTCAAAAAGCCATTACTGCTGCACATACAGCTGGCATTCAGGTGATTTACTTTAAAAATGGTTGGGATGATCAGTACCGCGAAGCAGGAGGGAGTGATTCACCAAACTTCCATAAGTCGAATGCTTTAAAAACCATGCGCAAAAATCCAGAGCTACAGGGAAAACTACTGGCAAAAGGTGGTTGGGATTTTGAGTTGATTGATGCACTCAAGCCTGAACCACAAGATTTAGTCATAGAAAAGCCTCGCTATAGTGGATTCTTTAATACTGCGTTGGACAGTATGTTGCGGGTGCGTGGAATCCGAAATTTAGTTTTTGTCGGTATTGCGACCAATGTCTGTGTCGAGTCGACTTTAAGGGATGGTTTTTTCTTGGAGTATTTTGGGGTCGCTCTTAAGGATGCGTGCTATCAAGCTGGGCCTATCGAGGCGCAAGAAGCAAGTCTCTATAACATCAAAACCTTTTTTGGTTGGGTGTCTGATACACAAAGTTTTGTGAACACCTTTCAAACTTCAAGCAGTCAAACACTGGTAAAAACAGCATAAGTCATACATACGAAAGATAGAGGAAACCTCATGCCTAAAGAAATTATTGTGCCTGAAGGCACAGCGAAACCACTTGCACCATTTGTACCTGCAACTAAGGCTGACAATATCGTCTATGTATCAGGCACCTTGGCCTTTGATGAACACAACAACGTTGTTCACGTTGGTGATGCAGCAGCACAGACTAGACATATTTTAGAAACCATTAAACGAGTCCTTGCAACCGCAGGTGGCACAATGGATGACGTCACTTTTAATCATGTTTTTGTGAAAGATTGGGCCGATTATGGCGCGATTAATGCTGTATATGCCGAGTATTTTCCAAACGATAAACCTGCACGCTATTGCGTACAGACTGGACTGGTCAAGCCAGAGGCTTTGGTTGAAATCGCTTCGGTTGCACATGTGGCTTAAGTGGAATAATCAAATTTTAATGCCCTGATATACGATTTTTTTAGGGCATGGAGAATACGATGAATGCAAAACTGATGAATCAAGATCAAGTTGAAACCTTGCTGAATCATAAAGCACCAGAGGCAATGGGTGAGGCAATGTTGGATCAACACACATTTCGTCAAGGTATGGCGAATCTAGGAGCTGCTGTCAATGTGATTACAACAGATGGGGGGGCGGGTCAGGCAGGCTTTACTGCATCGGCAGTATGCAGTGTGACCGATACACCGCCAACGTTGTTGGTGTGTTTAAACCGTTCAGCCTCTGTGTTTGAGACATTTAAAAGCAATCAAGTGTTATGTGTAAACACGTTGTCGAGTCAGCAACAACATTTATCTAATTTGTTTGGGGGGAAAACCCCAATACCTGAACGTTTTGCTCAAGGAACATGGTCCACACTTTTGACCAATGCACCAGTATTGGAGGATGCCTTAGTGAGCTTTGATTGTGAAGTGGTACAGACTATGTCTGTAGGCAGTCACGATGTGTTGTTTTGTCAAGTCAAAGCCATGAAGCAAAGTTATGGACTAAATGCGCTGATGTATTTTAACCGTGGTTACTGTGAGCCATTACCAATGTGCTAATTCAAAAATTCCTACTTTTACAAGGAGGGGAAACCCATGCAAACAAAAGAATCGTGGTTTCCAAAATTTAAGCCTTATCAAGGCGATTTAGATACAACGCCTGTGCAAACAGATGAATACTTGCCCGCAGGAAAAAGCATTATTTTGGGGTTGCAACATGCTTTTGCCATGTTCGGCGCAACCGTACTTGCCCCATTGTTGATGGGCTTTGATCCGAATCTAACGATCTTCATTACAGGCATTGGTACGATACTCTTCTTCCTCATGACCGGTGGACGTATGCCAAGTTATTTGGGGTCCAGCTTTGCCTTCATTGGAGTAGTGGTCGCTGTTACGGGTTATACAGGTGTTGGAGCAAACCCAAATCTTTCTTTAGCACTGGGTGGAACCATTGCGTGTGGAGTGTTGTACGCGTTAATTGGCTTAATTGTGATACGCACTGGTACAGCATGGATTGAAAAGTTGATGCCACCTATTGTGACAGGCGCCATTGTGATGATTATTGGGCTACACCTCGCACCAGTTGCGATCAAAAGTGTGTCAGCCAATCAGTTTGACTCTTGGATGGCGTTAATCACGATTATTTGTATCAGTGTCATTGCGGTATTTACCAAAGGTATGGTGCGCCGTTTACTGCTACTTTTAGGCTTGGTTGCATCCTATTTTATTTATTTCTTACTCACCAATGTCATGGGTTTTGGCACTGCAATTGACTTTGCAAAAGTCGGTCAAGCAGCATGGTTTGGTTTGCCAACTTTCCACAGCCCAACCTTTGATGTAAACGCCATGATGTTGATTGCACCCGTTGCGATTATTTTGGTGGCTGAAAACTTAGGACATTTCAAAGCTGTGTCGGCGATGACGGGGAAAAATTTGTCTCCTTATATGGGGCGTGGTTTCTTTGCAGATGGTGTATGTACCACACTGTCTGCTTCAGTTGGTGGCACAGGGATGACCACCTATGCTGAAAACATTGGGGTGATGGCAGTCACTAAAGTTTATTCAACCACAATCTTTGTTTTTGCAGGTGTATTTGCGATCTTACTGGGGCTTTCTCCTAAGTTTGGCGCAGTGATTAGCACAATTCCCATTGCACTCTTGGGTGGTGCATCCATTGTCGTTTTTGGTTTGATTACCGTTGCTGGCGCAAAAATTTGGGTCGATAACAAAATTGATTTCACCAAGAACAGTACTTTAATGATTGGGGCCGTGTGTCTGATTATGGGAACTGGTAATTACAGCTTACAAATAGGGAGTTTTGACCTAGGTGGTATTGGCACCGCAACACTAGCAGCCATTCTTCTTAATCTTTTCTTGAACCGAGGCAGTGAAAAAGAGCAAGTCGTAGAAAAATCAGAAGATCAAATCAATAGCACTATTGCACATAGTTAGGAGTACATTTTGAGTCTGAATATTGCATTTATAGGACTTGGGGCAATGGGCTGGCATATGGCCTCCCATTTGCCAAAACTGGGTTATCCTGTTTGGGTGTGGAATCGCACAGTGGAAAAAGCGTCTTCACATGCGCAAACCTTCGGTACTTTGCAGGTTGAACTTCAACAAGCGATGCAAGCCGATATTATATTTTCATGCTTACCGACCAGTGCAGACGTTGAAGCTTTAATTGCGTTACATCCACCCAAATCAGGAAGTTTATGGGTGGATTGTACCAGTGGCGTGCCTGAATCTGCACAGCGAATTTCCACTGATTTGGCAGGACGTGGAGTGACTTACTTAGATGCACCTGTTTCGGGTCAAACCGTTGGTGCTGAACGCGGTACTTTGACAGTTATGGTGGGTGGTAATATCGCTGGATTTGAAAGGGCAAAACCTATTATTCAGGCATTTGCGGGGCTGATTGAATATGTAGGGGAAAGTGGTACAGGCTTTGCGGTCAAAGCGGTAAATAATACGCTTATGGCAACGCATTTATGGGCACTGTCTGAAGGCATGTCTATTTTGAAGCATCAAGGCGTTGACTTGGCTAGAGCATTGAGTTGTATCAATCACTCCAGTGGTAAAAGTACCATGTCTGAAACGGTGATGGCGCAAAAAGTTTTGAGCCGCACTTTTCAAAAAACATTTGCTTTAAACCTGTTGCAAAAAGACATTGGTATTGCGATGGATCTTGCTGAAGAAGGACAGATGAAAACACCTGTTTTTCAAGTGACACAGGAACTGTTCTTAAAAACAGAGCGAGAACAGGCTGCACAAGTAGACTTTAGCGCAGCAGTTACACAGTTAGAAAAGTGGAATAGTGTAAGGCTCGTTTAAGCTGGTCGCGCGGGAGAAAAGCATGGGAAAACGCATGCTTTTTCTGTTTAAGTGATTTATTTATCAAATAAAAACATAAGCCCGACCAAATGTCAGTTTGCATTTAAAAATCAGGGTATGATAATGAGTGGATCATTAAAAACAACATAGGAAACATTGGTATGAGTACTGACTCAGCTTTTCCAACGCCTAATAATTTAGGGATAGCGGTTTATAGTAATAATGCAGAAGCGATTGGTAACACACCATTGGTTCGTATTAACCGAATTATACAAAGTCCAGCCACCGTTTTAGCCAAAGTTGAAAGCCGTAACCCTGCATTTTCAGTAAAATGTCGTATTGGGGCTGCGCTGATTGCGGATGCGGAAGCACGCGGTGTGCTGAAAGCGGGAATGCACATTGTCGAACCAACCAGTGGCAATACAGGCATTGCTTTGGCATTTGTTGCTGCTGCAAAAGGTTATGCGTTAACCCTGACTATGCCATCAAGCATGAGTATCGAACGTCGTAAAGTGATGAAAGCTTTGGGTGCGAACTTGGTTCTCACCGACCCTGCAAAAGGGATGCGCGGTGCGGTAGAAGAAGCACAGCGTTTGTTGGATGAAAATCCAGACACTTATTTTTTGCCACAACAGTTTGAAAACCCAGCAAACCCAGCTATTCATGAAGCAACCACTGGTCCAGAAATTTGGGAAGCAACAGGCGGTAAAGTTGATATTTTAGTTGCAGGTGTAGGGACGGGCGGTACGATCTCAGGGATTTCAAGTTATTTTGAAAATGTAAAAAAACAAGCCTTGTATTCAGTTGCGGTAGAACCTGCTGAATCGCCGATTATTGGTCAAACCAAACGTGGCGAAACTTTAACGCCTGGACCACATAAGATTCAGGGCATTGGCGCTAACTTTATTCCTAAAAACTTAGACCTTGACTTGGTCGATGAAGTGATGCCAATTGATGCTGCAACAGCAATTGATTGGGCGCGTAAAACAGCAAGCCAAGAAGGTATTTTGGTAGGTATTTCAGGTGGTGCCGCGATGGCAGCAGCAGCTGAACTTGCAGCACGCCCTGAAAATGCAGGTAAAACTATTGTGGTGATTTTACCTGACGGTGGTGAACGTTATTTATCTTCAGTTTTGTTTGAAGATATTTCCGTAGACTAATTTTCTGGATGAAAAAAAGCTAAACATAAAATGTTTAGCTTTTTTTATGCCGTTTAGAAACTTAAAGTGCTGCGTGTGAAATTTTATCAGGTGTCATGAGGGCTTGGTTTACATACAGTTTAATCAGACGCTCGCGAGAACCGATTGATTTTTGATAATGCGTTGAATTGAGTAACAATGACGCACCATAGGTCACTGTCCATACATAAGATAAATAATCACGAATGGACATTGCACTGTCTAAAGACTTTAAATAGTCAGAGGTCATGTCTTTAATTTCGATAATACGTTGTTCACGTATTTGATAGAGCTTCTCAAAAAGTTCTTTGAGTTTACGTTCATTATTGGTTAAACGTTCTTCAATAACGTGCAGTAAAATCGTACGGTTCGAGTACAACATATTATAAAGCATGTATTCGGAAACATACGTTTTAATATCATTGTTATGCTTTTGAGAAATCTCTAGCAGGCGAGTTTCATTCAAGATAATCAGCTCTAAATAAAGTTGATTTTTACTTTTGAAATGCTTGTAGATCGTACCCTTCGCAATATCGAGTTCCGTTGCTAATTCGCTTAAGGTGATGTCTTGATTATTGTCTAATAATAAAGTCTCAGCCATGGCTAAAATTTTCTCTTTGCGTAATAGAAAATTTTGTTGGCGTACTGAAGTCATTGGCTTATTCCAGTGTATTCCATGAGAACTATAGAGAGGCTATTGAACTTGGTTGAAAATGAAAATGCAACTAAGGTCTTGGATATTACTACAATCGTTTTAAAAATATCCACTTGTTCAACAATAGAAATAAATTCAGGAACATTTTCGCATTTCGTTGTCAATAAATTTGATCTCTAGAGATCAAATTTGGGCCATTGCATTCCTTTTTCGTGATTTTTACACTATTGTCAGTATAGCCACTGTGTTCTTAGAGACGAGAACCTTTAGTGCTCAAGCCTCGAATGCAGTGCGGGTTGATAAATGAATCATTTATCATATGGATAGATGTCTTATTATTCATGTGTGTTTATTTTAATGTCTTTATAGATGACTCGCTTTGAGACGGTAGCACTATGAAAAACATTAAAATAAGATCTGAAACAATTAACCCCTTTGTAATATGAAAAAATAGATAGGGAATGTCTTTAAGCCTTTTAATTGGGCTTAAAGCAAGTAAACCGCGAAAAAGGATGAAATAGAAAATGATTGTTATTGTAGACGGTGTACGTACAGCAATGGGTGGTTTTCAAGGTTCACTGTCGAGCTGTACCGCGCCTGAACTTGGTGCGGTGACAATTAAAGAAGTGTTAAACCGTTCTGGCTTACAACCGACCGATGTGGATGAAGTGATCTTTGGTTGTGTACTTCCAGCAGGTTTAAAACAAGGCCCTGCACGTCAAGCAATGCGTATGGCGGGTCTACCTGACTCAACGGGTGCAACAACCATCAATAAAATTTGTGGCTCTGGTATGAAAGCCGTCATGCAGGCGGCTGATGCGATTAAAGCGGGTTCAGCTGAGATTGTGGTGGCCGGTGGTATGGAATCAATGTCAAATGCGCCGTACTTACTTGAAAAAGCACGCGCGGGCTACCGTATGGGACATGGTAAAACCACCGATCACATGTTCCAAGAAGGTTTAGAGGATGCTGAAACAGGTCTGTCAATGGGTGTACTTGCTCAAGAAATGGCAGATAAAAAAGGCTATACCCGTGAGCAGCAAGATCAGTATGCCCTTGGTTCTTTAAATAAAGCTGTTGCTGCGATTCAAGGTGGTTTCTTTAAAGATGAAATCGTGCCTGTGACGGTGAGTAGCCGCAAAGGCGATGTTGTGGTTGATCAAGATGAACAGCCGCTCAATGCCAAAGTTGATAAAATTCCAACTTTACGTCCGGCATTTAAAAAAGACGGTACGATTACTGCGGCAAATTCGAGTTCTATTTCGGATGGTGCTTCGGCATTGGTTGTAACTTCATCCGAAGTTGCTGACGCACGTGGTCTTAAGCCATTGGCAAAAGTTGTGGCTTATGCAAGTAATTCCCAGCATCCATCTGAGTTCACCATTGCCCCTGTAGGTGCCATTGAGAAAGTTTTAGCCAAAGCAGGCTGGTCTGCGAGTGATGTAGATCTGTGGGAAGTCAATGAAGCATTTGCGATGGTCACAATGCTTGCAATTGATGGATTTGATTTAGATCCAGCAAAAGTCAATGTGAATGGTGGCGCTTGTGCACTTGGTCATCCATTGGGTTCATCTGGTTCACGTATTATCGTGACTTTACTGCATGCTTTGAAACGTACTGGTGGGAAAAAAGGCGTAGCTGCTTTATGTATCGGTGGTGGTGAGGCGACTGCTATTGCTGTCGAGCTGCTGGACTAAAGCTGTAATATCCTTAGCTATGCCTGTGAAGAAAATATTTTAAATAGCTATAATTCGGCATAGTTGATTTCATCAAAGGTTCGATTGATTCGGACCTTTTTTGTTATGTAAAATACATGCAGATCATGCGACATAACTTTTCAGGGAAAGCATCGATTGTTCAGTACAGCTAATGGTATAATTAATGTTCTTTTATTGCTGAAATGTCTGATATTAGACCTAGATGCCTGTAAAAGTAAGTTTTGAGCATTGGGGCATCGCTATAATGGGTAGATGATGGATCGTCTACCATCACATACATATAAGGAACATTTTTTTCGTGTTTGAACTGGACTGTAAATTACTCAGTATCTTTTTTTACGTTTATAAGTTTAAAAGTGTGTCACTGGCGGCTGATCATTTAGAAATGAGTCAACCGACGGTGAGTAACATTCTGAATAAAATTCGCCAACATTATAATGATCCGCTATTTTTGCGGATTGGCAATGAAATGGTGCCAACTGAGCTGTCTAAACAGTTATTTCCATTGGTCAGTGAGGCTTTAAACAAGGTTGAAATCATCAATAACTTCACGATTGATTTTGACCAAGCGACTTCACAGCAACAGTTTAGTTTGGCCATGACCGATGTTTCGCATTTGGTGTTATTGCCGAAAATTTCGCAATACTTAAAGAAACATGCGCCGCATATTCGTTTGAATATCCGTCCGATCACCTCTGAAACCAGTTATCAAATGGCAAATGGTGAGATTGATTTGGCGCTGGGTTTTTTACCTCAATTGGAAAATGGCTTTTATCAACAGCAACTGTTCGAGCAGTATTATGTGGTGATTGCTGCCAAAGATCATCCGCGTTTGACAGGTGACAGTATCAGCACAGCGCAGTACTTAGCTGAGTCACATATCGATATTGATGCAGGCATGGGACATTACCATATTGAAAACGAACTGCTCAATTTAGAACTAAAACGTGACATTTTAATGCGTTTACCGAGCTATTTAGGCGTCGGCTTGGTGGTACAAGAAACAGACGCGATTGCGACAGTTCCGTATTATTTGAGTGAAGTGCTGCTTTCACGTGGCAATTTAAAAATCTTTAATGCACCAATTGCCTTCCCAAGTTATGGGGTGAAACAGTATTGGCATATGTCTTGTCATCACAAAACCAGTCACCAGTGGCTGCGTCACATGTTCCATGAAATTTTAATGAAGTAATTCTTAAAATTTGATGCTTTTTAGTGCGCATAGCGAAAATATGCGTGCTTGAAATCTAAAGTGCCCATTTATTGCTCATAAATAGTATTACGAAGTTTAAAAATCGTAATACTAAATTGGCACAGCCTTTGCATCGTCTAATCTGAAAGAGTGATCTAGGGTTCCGATACATATCTATTTTATGTATGTCTGCGACCGAGAGTTCACGGTTCGAAAGAGCTACACGGAGGGATAAAAGCCCGGGAGGTAAACAGTTACGATTTAGGCAGAGGCGCATGAGCACAATAACTTATCACGACGATAACGCACTATGGACTGAACTTTTACCGGGTGGGCACCACTGGTCTGGGCGTATTCAACGCGGCACTGTTTTACAGTTTAAGGCCTTGGGAGCACAAGCTAACGTTTCTCTTTTCTGTGTCAACAGCGAAGACAAGCACGAACGTTTTAATATGCCAGATAGCCTAAAGGCACAACATACGGCATTTCTAAGTACAGGGCATGTGTTGTATTCAGACTTAGGTCGGGTTATGGCTTCAATTGTTCAAGACGATCATGGTTGGAATGATGCCTTATGTGGTCCGAGTCGCACAGAACAAATTCAAAAACAATTCGGCACTCAAACTTTCCAAGATGCACGAAATGAGATGTATCGAAGTGGACGCGACAGCCTATTACTTGAAATGACCAAGTATTCATTAGGTCAAGCCGACCTGTCAGCTACGGTCAACCTATTCTCTAAAGTTCGCCCTGATGATGCAGGCAACTTATCTTATATCGATACTGACAATACCCACCAAATCATTGAACTGCGTTTTGAGATGGACTGTCTGGTGTTCTTATCTGCCGCGCCACATGGTTTAAGCCAAGCAGCAAAGTATCAGCCAGCCGATATTCAAATGCGCTTATTCAAAGCCTCCGCTTTAGCAACACACGATATTTGTCGTGATTCATGCCCACAAAACCAACGCGGTTTTCAAAACAACGCACGTTATTACGCATTTGATGCTGCTTAAGCTCGAGGAGAATACGCATGACCAGTTTACAAGCATTTGATCTAACCATTTTAAATGAAGTCTGTCCAGCGGGTGAGGCATGGATGTGTGAAGTCCAGAAAGGGCAATATTTCCGCATTATTGACCTCGAAGGCAACCAAGCAGTCGATACTTTATTGATTTCTGCAAGCAATCCTGAAGAACGTTACAGCGCAACCGATACTCTAGCCATTAATCAGCAGATTTATCTAGAAAAAGGCACAGCTCTATATACCAACTATGGCAACAAAATCGCCACGATCCATGATGATAACTGTGGTCGCCATGACACCTTGGGCGGTGCTTGTTCATGTGAAAGTAACACCGTACGTTATGCACACGACACATTTCCGATGCACAGTTGCCGTAATAACTTTATGACAGCTTTAGCTTTGCACCCAATCGCGAAAAAGCATGGACTAAATGTTCGTCATATTGGGCCGAATATTAACTTCTTTATGAATGTACCCGTGAGCAGTGATGGGCATCTCAAGTTTGACGATGGAATATCGGCGCCGGGTAAATATGTTGAAATTCAAGCAGAGATGGATCTCATCGTGCTGATTTCTAACTGCCCACAACTGAACAACCCCTGTAATGCCTATAACCCGACTAAAATTCAACTGATTGTACGTGAAGGCAAGGAGTAATCTGCATGTTTAAAAAAGTTCTCATTGCCAACCGTGGTGCAATAGCCTGCCGAGTAATTCGTACATTAAAGAAGTTAGGCATTCAGTCGGTTGCGGTTTATTCAGAAGCAGACCGTGATTCCTTGCATGTGACTTTGGCTGATGAAGCGGTATTTATTGGTGATAGCCCAGCCAGTCAAAGTTATTTAAATATTGAAAAAATCTTACAGGTCGCGAAAGAAGCAGGTGCTGAAGCTATTCATCCGGGCTATGGTTTCCTGTCTGAAAATGCGGAGTTTTGTGATTTGTGTGAGTCACAGGGCATTGTGTTTTTAGGGCCAAATTCTGCACAAATGCGTAGTTTTGGCTTAAAGCATACTGCGCGTGAACTAGCCATTCAGGCGAACGTTCCATTGTTACCGGGTAGCCAACTTTTAGCAGATGAAGCGGAAGCACTGGTGGAGGCGAATCGTATAGGCTATCCCGTGATGCTGAAAAGTACCGCAGGTGGTGGCGGTATTGGTATGCGTTTGGTGTGGAATGAAGCAGAGCTTAAAGATGCTTATGCAACGGTATCTTATTTGGCACAAGCTAACTTTAAAGATGCAGGCTTGTATTTAGAAAAGTTTGTGGAAAATGCGCGTCATATTGAAGTCCAAATTTTTGGTGATGGCCAAGGTTTGGTTTTGGCTTTGGGAGAGCGGGACTGTTCAGTACAGCGCCGTAACCAGAAAGTAATCGAGGAGACCCCGGCACCGCATTTAAATAATGAACAACGTGCTTATATTCAAGGTGTTGCGGTTCAACTGATGCAGTCAGTGAATTACCGTTCGGCAGGTACGGTTGAATTTGTGATGGATACTGACACCCAGCAATTCTATTTCTTAGAGGTGAATACACGTCTACAAGTTGAACATGGCGTGACTGAACAAGTGTTTGGTGTAGACCTTGTGGAATGGATGGTCACTTTAGGTAGCGGTGACTGGACTGCACCAACAGATACACTTGCACCTAAAGGCCATTCGATCCAAGTCCGTTTATACGCTGAAGATCCAATTAAGAACTTTCAACCCAGTGCTGGCTTACTGACCTATGTCGACTTTGACCCGCAGGCCCGCAATGAAACATGGGTGGAAACAGGTTCAAATGTATCTTCCTTTTATGATCCAATGATTGCCAAAATCATTGTGACTCACGAAAACCGTGAAAGTGCAATTCAGGCCATGAGCGATACTTTGGCAAAAACCTCAGTGGCAGGAATTGAAACCAATCTTGAGTATTTACAAAATATTATTGACTGTGAAGTGTTTAAAGCAGGGACACAGACTACACGTTTCTTAAATACTTTTGAGTGGAAAACCCAAAAAGTTGAGGTATTACAGTCCGGTATTCAAACGTCAATACAAGACGTCAATGGTCGTTTGGGGTACTGGGATGTTGGAGTGCCACCATCAGGTGCGATTGATCCACTATCGTTAAATGTTGCTAATCAACTATTGGGAAATCCATTTAATACCGCAGGGCTCGAATGTACATTACAAGGCCCAACTTTAAAATTCCATTGTGACAGCCAAATCGTGATTACGGGTGGCGACATGCTTGCGACATTGGATGGTGTCGACGTTGCCATGTGGCAGACCCTTAATGTTAAAAAAGGGCAAATTCTTAAAACAGGTAAAATCACCACAGGTTGTCGCAGTTATATTGGTATTAAAGGTGGGTTGAGTGTACCTGCCTATTTAGGCTCGCAAGCGACTTTTACTTTAGGTCAGTTTGGTGGTCATGCAGGACGCAATTTACTCATTGGAGATATGTTGCCCATTACGGCTTACACCTCGGCAGAAACTGTTGCACTCAGTGCAGCACAGGTACCGAGCTTTAGCCACACTTGGAACATTGCAGTGATGTATGGACCACATGGTGCGCCAGATTTTTTCACCAAACGCGATATTGAGCGCTTCTTTGAGCAAGAATTTGAAATTCACTTTAACTCAAGTCGTACAGGCATTCGTTTAGTCGGTGAAAAACCTGAATGGGCACGTACCGATGGTGGTGAGGCAGGACTACATCCTTCGAATATTCATGATAATGCTTATGCCATTGGCGCGATTGACTTCACTGGAGATATGCCAATTATTTTAGGACCCGATGGTCCAAGCTTGGGCGGTTTCGTTTGCCCAGCGGTGGTGGTTAGCTCAGAACTATGGAAAATTGGTCAGCTTAAAGCGGGCGATAAAGTTAAATTTATCCCAATTTCTTATGATCAAGCACAAGTATTAAATCAAAAATATAGTGCAGCATTAACAGCGGATACGGCTGAAAATGTAGAATTTTCTCCAAGCTTTCATGCTGAAATGGAGACCTTATCAGATGCCGTTTTAGCGACATTAAAAGGTGAGGGCGCTGCACCCGATGTAAGCTATCGTCCAGCAGGTAATAGTTATCTGTTGGTTGAATATGGAGAGTTGGTTTTAGATCTCAATTTACGCTTCCGTATTCATGCTTTAATGCAATGGGTTAAAGACCAAAGTATCGAAGGGATTATAGACTTAACACCGGGTATTCGTTCACTGCAAATTCATTTTGATTCATTAGTGCTAGATCAAAAACATTTATTGTGCCTTTTACAACAAGCAGAAAGTGAATTGCCTGATGTGACCGCAATGGAAGTCCCGTCGCGCACAGTCTATTTGCCTTTGGCTTGGGAGGATTCTCAAACTCAGTTAGCGACTGAACGTTATATGCAAACAGTCCGTCCAGATGCGCCGTGGTGTCCTGACAATATTGAGTTTATTCGTCGTATCAATGGTCTAGACTCAAAGCAAGCAGTGAAGGATATCGTATTCAGCACCAATTATTTGGTGATGGGTTTGGGGGATGTGTACTTGGGTGCACCTGTGGCAACGCCGCTGGACCCACGTCATCGTTTAGTGACCACCAAATATAATCCTGCACGTACATGGACGCCTGAAAATGCAGTCGGCATCGGTGGGGCATATATATGTGTCTATGGCATGGAAGGCCCGGGCGGTTATCAGTTTGTTGGACGTACAACACAAATGTGGAGTCGTTACCGCAAAAATCCTGACTTTGAACAAGGAAAACCATGGCTACTGCGCTTCTTTGATCAAATTAAATTTTATGAAGTGTCTGAAACAGAACTGATGCAAATGCGGGAAGACTTTAAAGCGGGACGCTTAAAGCTTCGTGTAGAAGATGGGGTTTTAAATCTAAAAGAATATAATGACTTCCTCATTGAAAATGCGGCATCCATTTCAAGTTTTAAAGCGGTACAGCAAGCGAACTTTGAAGATGAACGCCGTCGTTGGCATGAGGCAGGTTTGGCTGAACATGTTTCTGAAAGTCTAGATACGGTGTTAGATGACAGTGAAATTCAAATTCCTGAAGGTGGTTGTGCAGTAGAGTCGCATATGCCGGGTTCTATTTGGAAAATTGAATGTACCTCTGGAGACATTGTGGAACAAGGGGCAACTTTGGCCGTGATTGAAGCCATGAAAATTGAAATTCCCATTATTGCACCTGAGCGGATGAAGGTTGAAACCATTACCATTGAAAAAGGGCAAACGGTAAAAACAGGTCAGGTGCTGTTTACACTTGCACCTGTAGCCTAAATTCAAAGATCACGACATACAAAAAAGACTGCTTAAGCGGTCTTTTTTTCGATTCTGAAAGGAGGATTTATCTAGTGCTGACAATAAATCGTTTTGTTAAATTAAGATTGCAACCCATAACAAAAAATAGATTGTTATGAAATGGTTATAAAATGATGTTTTGAATCAAAATATGCTAATTTAGTGAGACGCTTAAAAACATTATGGCTTGTATGAAAAAAACATTACTCGGCATGTTATTCATGTTAACTTCATCAGTGCTTATGGCAAATACGCCAAGTCAGGCTGAGGATACTCAAGCATCAAATCAAAATAATATTCGTGTAACGACTCGCCCTGAAATTGTGGGCTTATGGGGAATGGAAATTCCAAATAATCGTAAATGCGTTGAATACTATAATTTTAAAAGTAATAGTGATGTTGTGATTAAAAGTGGGGAAGAATGGTCTACGGGAATTTATGATTACCAGCCATCTACCGATAAAAATATGCAACTGCCTGCTTTAATTTTACAGGTCAAATTTGACAATAACCAAGTAGATTGTTCTGGGTCTCAAGAAGATCAGACTGGTGAAATGTCTCAGTATTTTGTGAAATGGCAAAGTCCATCGACCATTAATTTTTGTGCCAATGATAAAGCACAGCAATGCTTTGCAACGCTACGTCGCGTACTACCTTAATTAATTGTTTTATAAATAAAAAACCGCGATTTATCGCGGTTTTTTATTTAAGGATCAAGACAATTACTTATCTTGATTGCCTTCAATTTGCTTTAACAGGTGCTTTTCAAGGTAGTGAATATCCATTGCTTGTTCACAGAATTTTTCATCTTGAAGAATCAAATCTTTATGCAATGGAATATTGGTTTTAATACCGGTCAAAATCATTTCATCAAGCGCTTGGCGCATGCGTGCAAGTGATGTTTTACGATCCTTACCGTGTGCGATCAGCTTCGCAATCATCGAGTCATAGTATGGCGGAATGCTATAGCCTTGATAGATATGTGAATCAAGACGAATACCTGCACCACCTGACACATAAAAATTCTCAATTTTACCCGGTGAAGGTAAGAAAGTCGTTGGATCTTCAGCATTGATACGGCATTCAATCGCATGGCCTTTGACTTCAACTTGATCTTGTTCAATTTCAAGACCTAAGCCACCAGCAATGCGGAGCTGTTGTTCAATAATGTCGATACCTGTCACCATTTCAGTTACAGGGTGTTCAACTTGAACACGTGTATTCATCTCAATAAAGAAGAATTCACCATCTTCAAACAAGAACTCGAATGTACCTGCACCGCGGTACTGCATTAATTTACAAGCATTTACGCAAGCTTCTAAAATGTCAGCACGTGCTTGTTCAGGTAAGTTTGGCGCTGGCGCTTCTTCTAGCACTTTCTGATGGCGGCGCTGTAAAGAGCAGTCGCGGTCATAGAGGTGAATCGCGTGGCCATTACCGTCGGCAAGAACTTGGACTTCAACGTGACGAGGTGTTTGTAGGAAACGTTCCATATACACCGTGTCATCGCCAAACCACATTTCAGCATCACGCTGTGCGGCTTGAACGGATTCAAGCAGAGTATCGACACGTTCTACAATACGCATACCACGACCACCACCACCAGAAGCAGCTTTCACGATCAATGGGAAACCAATTTCTTTAGCTTCAGCCAGCGCATTTTGCGGTGTAACCGCATTTGCAGAACCGGGTACGGTTGGAACACCTGCTTTACGCATTGCTGTAATCGCAGAAACTTTGTTACCCATCAAACGAATATGTTCAGGGCGTGGTCCAATAAAAATAAAACCTGAGTTTTCTACAATTTCAGCAAATTCAGCATTTTCTGATAAGAAGCCATAACCTGGGTGAATGGCATCTGCACCTGAAATTTCAGCTGCTGTAATAATGGCAGGAATGTTCAAGTAGCTTTCGCTGCTTGCACCTGGTCCAATACATACTGCTTCATCTACAAAACGTAGGTGCATTAAGTCTTTGTCGGCATCTGAATAGATCCCTACAGTCTTAATCCCTAAAGTTTTGCAGGCACGGGTGATGCGCAGGGCAATTTCACCACGGTTTGCAATTAAAACTTTTTGCAACATTATAAGTCCCCGTCTATTACGCGCGGTAGCGGAATAATGGTTGACCGAATTGGATCACTTCGCCGTTTTTCACTAAAATTTCTTCAACCACACCGCTTTGCGTTGCTTCAATCGGGTTCATGATTTTCATTGCTTCGATAATACCAAGTGTTTCACCAGCAGTGATGGTTTGACCGACTTTAACAAATGGCGCTTCACCTGGGCTTGGAGCCGCGTAAAACACACCAACCATTGGAGAGGTTTCTACAGCACCACGTGGTGTTTTAGCCGCTGGAGCTTGAGCAACAGGAGCCGCCATAGCAACAGGAGCACCAGCTGCAACAACTGGACTACGACGAGTCAGCGCAATCGATTGATCGCCTTCTTTAACTTCAATCGCTTGTAAGTCAGATTCAATCATCAGGTCGATGAGTTTCTTGATTTTACGAATATCCATGTGACAGTATTCCTAATTATGATTGCGTAGAGGGTTGAATTTTAGTGAGAGCGTAATTGAGCGCAGCGCTATAACCTTGAGCACCTAAGCCACAAATAACGCCAACGGCTTTATCTGATAAATATGAATGATGTCTAAACGCTTCGCGCGCATGAACATTTGATAAATGAACTTCAATAAATGGGATGGCTACACCAAGCAGGGCATCACGTAGAGCAACAGAGGTATGCGTGAGTGCAGCAGGGTTAATAATAATAAATTGGACGCCATCCGCTTGGGCTTGATGAATACGGTCGACAATGGCACCTTCCCAATTACTTTGGAAAGCGTCGAGAGAAATTGAAGCATTTTCAGCTTGTGCAATGAGTTGCTGATTGATGTCGTTCAGCGTTAGAGAACCATAGACCTCTGGTTCGCGCATTCCTAGCAAATTTAGATTCGGTCCATGAATAACCAAAATGGTCGAACTCATTTAGCTTGCTCCATTTTTAAATTGCAATAAATCTTTGCAAGATGGCTGCAAAGTTTGCGTATTATGGCATAAAGTTCTACATTTTTTTTATAGTTTGTTTGAATTGACGTAGATGCTTAGTGCCAAACTTCGGCAATATAATGTAAATTTTGCAAGGAATTGGCAATGTTAAAAGATTACAAATTTTCGGATTATTACTCTTTTTTACATTGTAAGCCAAATTGACCAAAAGCAGCAGATTTGTTTTTGTTTCGTGCCACAGGTGCAACTCAAGTCTTGAAAAGAGGGCAACTCAGACTTCTTAGTCGGTAGCTCACTCTGCATCAGATCTAGATCAATTCTTATATGGCTAAACTGTATATCAAAATAAAGCTGAAGTTTGATATCGTTTGTATCTGTACATGATCTGATCAATTTATTCTAGCTCTTTTGGCTGGCTGGACGACCATGATCAATTCAGTTGTTAAGCTTTATTGGATCAATATTGAACTTGAAAAACATCATTTTTATCAATTAAAACATCAACTTGTTACGTTAAAATGTAGATGGACGTTTTTGTCTGTTGTTAACGTCTATCTAGCTGATGCCATGATCTTTTAGAAAAAAACTGAAAAACTTGAAACAGTAAGAGGAAAATTCAGGTTTATAACGGTGCTTTTCAGCATCCTCTTGGTTGAGAAATTTTGCCGTTAAATAAGCAAAAGACTGTAGAA
The DNA here is from genome assembly GCF_058599505.1 of Acinetobacter sp. CAU_H_29a_1. Classification (NCBI taxonomy): domain Bacteria; kingdom Pseudomonadati; phylum Pseudomonadota; class Gammaproteobacteria; order Moraxellales; family Moraxellaceae; genus Acinetobacter; species Acinetobacter sp. CAU_H_29a_1. The sequence continues at coordinate 1,782,202 of NZ_CM178655.1, read as the reverse complement.
AAATTGCTGAGTAGCAGAATGTATTGAAAAAATATCCTCCTATTGCGTATGGAATTTTACTATGCAAGAAAATTTATAAAAGAAAACGATTGGCTATTTTGCTCATTTTAGCTGTGTAGATTCGGCTTTACATGATGGGATCTAGTGAGTTTAGGATTGGCAATAAGTGAAATTCTGAAGATATGATTTTGAAACCATAATAATTTCAGTTTGTTTTATATACAATTTTTGAGTTTTGATGATTTTAAGAGGAAAAATTAAATGAGCCAAAGCCAGCATATTTCTAATGCTGAGTTTTACGCATTCCTATCTCTTTCTTTAAATAGGTAAGAAAAAAAACAGCCCATGTTGGGCTGTTATTGGATCAGATCTAGAGCATTAAGCAATAAAGTCTAAGATGGCCTGATTGAAGGCTTTAGGCTGTTCGATATTTGAAATATGAGAGGCATCGATTTCAAATAGGGCACTACTTCGGATGTGATTCACCATGTACTGTGCATCTGAGATTGTTGTTACTGGGTCTTTACGCCCAGCAATAACAAGTAAAGGTACATGAATACTTTCGAGTTTTTCACGTAAATCCGCTTTAGCCAAAGCTTCACAGCAACTCGCATAACCTTCTGGGCTGCCAGCACCTAAGTCGTTTGAAAGCGCTGCTACAATTACTGCGTTGCTTTGGATAAAGGGTTCGGTAAACCAACGGCTCGCAGCCGTTGATGCAATTGGTTCTAAACCTTGGGTACGTACTAACGATGCGCGATCATTCCATGCCTGTTCATTGCCAATTTTAGCTGAGGTATTACATACAATGGCACGGTGAAAACGTTCAGGTTTATGAATGACTAACCACTGACCTGTGAGTCCGCCCATTGAGATACCGCAAAAAATGGCTTTCTCAATGTTTAAATGGTCCAATAAATGTATCAGGTCTAGACCAAGTTGTTCAATATCATAAGGCCCTTGAGGTGCGGAAGACTGACCATGCCCGCGAGTGTCATAGCAAATCACAAAATAGTTTTTCTGGAAAAAAGTAATTTGTGGTTTCCACATGTTGAAGTTTGTGCCTAGCGAGTTTGAAAAAACGATCGCGGGATTTTTGGGGTCACCAAAGGTCTGATAGTGAATTTCGGCATTGTTTGAAGTAAACCTTGGCATATGCTTTTCCTTAATTCATTAAAAATTTTGAGTGTTTCCACTGTTGTTATCAACAAAAAGTGTTATGAGCAGAAACACCACGTCAGATCATAAGAAGGGTTAAACCCGCTGAATAATCATTGCAATGCCTTGGCCTACCCCAATACACATTGAACATAAGGCATAGGTTCCACCCGTTTGTTCTAACTGGTTTAAAGCCGTGGTGACTAAACGTGCACCCGATGCACCCAGTGGATGACCAATCGCAATTGCACCACCGTTTGGATTCACTTGTGTGGTGTCATCTGCCAGACCTAGGTCACGGGTAACGGCCAGTGCTTGTGCAGCAAAAGCTTCATTCAGCTCAATCACATCCATCTGCTCTAATGTCAGATTGGCTTGTTTCAGTAACTTTTTGATGGCAGGTGCTGGTGCAAAGCCCATAATGCGTGGTTCTACACCCACTGCTGTTGAAGCAATGATTTTGGCACGTGGTTTAAGTTGGTACTGCTCAATCGCTGCTTCTGAAGCGATCAGTACAGCAGCCGCACCGTCATTGATGCCTGATGCGTTTCCTGCAGTGACGGTGCCTTCTGCTGTCACGACTGGCTTCAGTTTTGCCAAAGCTTCTAATGTGGTCGATGCACGTGGATGTTCATCCGTGTCGACCACAATCGGATCACCCTTACGCTGCGCAATGCTCACAGGGATGATCTCATGTGTAAAAAAGCCTTGAGCTTGCGCGGTTGCGGTGCGCTGTTGACTCGCCAAGGCAAACTGGTCTTGATCTGCGCGATCAATATTAAATTGTTGTGCCACGTTCTCCGCGGTTTGCGGCATGGTCTCTACACCATACATTGCTTTGAGCTTAGGATTGATAAAACGCCAGCCCATAGTGGTATCTTCAATCTTTTGACTACGGCCATAAGCTGTTTCTGATTTCCCCATCACAAAGGGTGCACGAGACATACTTTCGACGCCACCTGCAATGATCAGATCGGCTTCACCTACTTTAATCGCACGCGCTGCCATGGCAATCGCATCTAAAGATGAGCCACATAAGCGATTCACAGTCGTGGCTGGAACTTCGACAGGTAAGCCTGCAAGCAGTGCAGACATACGACTCACATTACGGTTGTCTTCACCGGCTTGATTGGCGCAGCCATAGATCACGTCATCGACTTGGGTCCAATCTACACTTGGATTACGTTGCATTAAGGCTTGAATTGGCACTGCACCCAAGTCATCGGCACGGATCGGAGCGAGTCCACCTGCATAACGTCCGAATGGGGTACGAATGGCATCGATAATATATGCGTTTTTCATTTTTAATCTCGTCCTGTGAATCCTCCCCCTTGCGAAGCAGTGCTTCTCATCCTTTAAAAAGGAGGGAGACCTACCGCACTTGATGCTAGAGAAGCCCCCCCTTTAGCAAAGGGGGATTTAGGGGGATTCAAATCATTAATTCTGTTGTGTCGCATCCACTAAAGTTGCACCCGTCATCGCCTGCAATTCTGCAAAGCTTAGACCGTCGACTTTCTCAATCACTTTTAAACCGTCTGCGGTGACATCAATCACACACAGGTCAGTGTAGATACGATCGACACATTTCAAACCTGTCGCTGGATAGCTCAGTTCAGCCACGATCTTCGGTTCACCCTGTTTGGTGACATGGTCGGTGGTGATAAAGACTTTCTTGGCACCGACGGCTAAGTCCATCGCACCACCGACGGCAGGAATCGCATCGGGTGCACCGGTATGCCAATTGGCCAAGTCACCATTGGCTGCCACTTGAAAGGCACCTAATACTGCAATATCTAAGTGACCACCACGCATCATGGCAAAAGAATCCCCGTGATGGAAAAAGCTACCGCCTTCGAGCATAGTCACATATTCTTTACCTGCATTGATCAGTTCAGGGTCCTCTTGACCTTTTTCAGGTGGTGGACCAAAAGCCAATAAGCCATTTTCAGAATGCAGGAATACGTCTTTGTCGCTTGGAAGGTAGCTGGCAATCTTGGTCGGTAAACCAATACCGAGATTGACATAAGCCCCATCGGGAATATCTTGTGCCACACGTTCTGCAATTTGGTTACGGCTGAGTTTTTGATAGCTCATGATGTTCTCCCGATTACACAGCAGCAGGTTCAGGTTGAACCTGCACCACGTGTTGAACAAAAATACCTGCGGTGATGATGTGTTCAGGGTCTAATTCACCCAAGTCCACCACTTCTGAGACTTGAGCAATGGTCACACCAGCAGCCATCGCCATAATCGGGCCGAAGTTACGTGCCGATTTACGGTAAACCAAGTTACCCCAACGGTCGCCTTGTTGGGCTTTAATCAAAGCGAAGTCGGCTTTGATTGGATATTCCAACACATAATCTTTACCGTCGATGTGACGGGTTTCTTTGCCTTCAGCCAATAAGGTACCGTAGCCAGTGGGGGTGAAAACTGCACCGAGTCCCATGCCTGCGGCTTGAATACGACAGGCCAAATTGCCTTGAGGGACCAGCTCTAACTCAATTTTGCCTGCACGATAGAGTTCATCGAAGACCCAAGAGTCGGACTGACGCGGGAAGGAACAGATGACTTTTTTCACGGCACCTGCTTTCAGCAGCTTGGCTAAACCATAATCGCCATTGCCTGCATTGTTGCTAACAATCGTGAGGTCTTTAATGCCGAGTTGAATTAAGCCATCGATCAGTTCAGCAGGTTGCCCTGCTGTACCAAAACCACCAATCATGATGGTTGAGCCATCCTTTATTTGTGAAAGTGCTTCTGTTAAAGAAGCTGAACTTTTATCAATCATAATATTGTCCTAGGCACAGCGTACCTATTAACTTTTAGAACTTGGATTGGAGCTTGGAGTTGAAGCTAAAGCTGAAATTTTAGGACTACGTTTGGTTAAAATCAGATGCGCAGTTAAACCAATAACGATGCCCCAAAAAACGGAACTTAGACCCAAAAAGTGCATACCTGAAGCTGTAGCTAAAAAAGTAATGAGGGCAGAATCTCGTTGAGATTCATCTTTCATGGCTACAGCAATATTGGTTGAAATTGCACCCAATAAGGCCAAGCCAGCCAATGCGGCAACAAGCTCTTTTGGTAGCAAGCTGAAGAGCAGAACGATACTGCCTGCAAACAAACCACCTAAAATATAGAAAATGCCGTTAGCAACGCCTGCGATATAACGCTTTTCTTTTAACTCATGCGCATCTTTGCCCATACACAGTGCAGCCGTAATCGACGCCAAAACAATGGTGATACCGCCGACACATGCAACAGCTAAAGAAGCAATACTGGTGGCGGTGATAATCGGCTTGGCAGGCATGTCATAACCACTCAGTTTCATGATGGCCATGCCCGGTAAAAACTGTCCCGTCAGACTGACTAAAATCAAAGGTAGGGCAAGGTTTAAGGTTGAGTGCCAAGTCCACTCGGGACTGATGAACTGAGGAATGGCAAGTTGGAAATCTAAACTCACCGCATTCATTTCACCAAGACCAAAGCTCAAGGCCACACCAGAAAGCAGTACCCAAAGCATGCTATAGCGCGGTGAAATTCGTTTTGCGACTAAAAAGACAAACAGCATGCTAAATACAATAATTGGCATGCTATTAGTTGCGCTAAACAGACCTAAACCAAACTGAAATAAAATACCTGCCATCATTCCCGCGGCTACTGACTGCGGAATCCATTTCAATAATTTATCAAAGTAACCACTGATCCCGATCAGGAAAATCACCAAGGCTGAGGTAATATAAGCGGCTACAGCTTCATTCAGGCTAATATTCGGGAACAGCGTGACCAACAAAGCCGTACCTGGCGCAGACCATGCGGTAATCACAGGGACTTTAAACTTAATGGAAAGAAAGATCCCTGCCACGGCTGCTCCAATAGAAATACCCCAAATCCATGAAATCATCATGGTCGGGGAAACCTGAGCTTGTTGCGCAGCCTGAAAAAAGATAATGAGTGGCCCTGAATAGGAAATCAGCACGGCCAAAAATCCTGCGACAGTGGCTGAAATAGACCAATCTTCTTTCAAAGTTTTAAACAGGGTAGCCATTCATTTGCCTCCATGCAGACATGATCCTGTATATAAAAGTAATGTAACGATCAATTAGCCTTGATCGCCACCGCCGACAGGAACAACTGTACCTGTCATATATGACGAATCATCTGAAGCAAGGAATACAATCGCATTCACTTGTTCCTCAATCGTGCCATAACGGTTCATAAAACTACGATCAATAGTTTGATCGACCACTTGTTGCATCCACGACTTTTCATTTTCAGACAGTGGATTTGCATTACGTGGCACTTTACGCGGCGGTGCCTCGGTTCCACCTGTCGCAACTGCATTCACTCGGATCCCATCTTTGGCATGCTCAAAAGCAAGTGATGCGGTGAGAGTATTGACCCCACCTTTGGATGCCGAGTACGGCACACGGTTGATGCCACGAGTCGCAATAGAAGACACATTTACAATCGTACCTTTCTGATTTTTAATCATTTCAGGTAAAACAGCACGACAACACCACAGCGTTGGAAATAATGAGCGATTCACTTCTTTGATGATTTCTTCTTCAGAAAACTCTTGAAAAGGTTTCATCCAAATTGCACCGCCGACGTTATTGATGAGCACATCGACACGGCCATAGGCTTCAAGCGCTTTGTCTACAACACTTTGAGCACCTGCGAAGGTTTCAAGGTTGGCTTTGACAGTTATTGCATTACCTTGTTTTGCTTCAATTTCTGCTAATGTTTCATCGACATAGTCAGATAAGTCGGCTAAAACAACTTGCGCACCTTCATTAGCCACTTGGAGTGCAACACCGCGACCAATGCCTTGAGCGGCACCAGTCACAATCACGACTTTGTTTAAAAATCTTTGATTCGACGCCATTTTTGAACTCGCTTATCATCAAATATAAAGATAAATTTCTTAATTTATACAATTTGGCACTCCGGAGTCCTAACATCTGAACATCAATTACCGGATTAACCTTCGGCTAGACTTACTTTTCTTTTGGGAAAATGAGAAGCAGCGCTTCGCAAGAAACCACCTTACGGTGCAGTGCACCTCATCGCAAAACTCGTCGAAAACCTACTACTTAATATCTTCCTTGCAGGAAAAGCATTTTTACCAAGCAGTCTGGCCTCGAACAATTGCGAATGACATTTTCGCGTATCATCTTTTCTATAACTTAAATATTGGGTGGCGTATTAGTTTGCAGAGAATTTTTCAAACAGGAAGTTTGCAGGTTTCACGCCTTCGCTATCTAACCACCCACGAACAGCATCAACCATAGGGACAGGACCACAAAGGTAGACATCAACATCACCGCCATTGAGCCATTCATTGTCAATGTGCCCAGTCACATAACCTTTACGCTCATGTGCAGAGTCTGCACTTGCAACCACGGTACGGTATTCAAACCATGGAAGTTTAGCTTGGAGGGCATTGAGCTGTTCTAAAGCAACTAAATCGAAGTCATTGGTGACACCAAACACCAAACGAACAGGGTGTTCAGCGCCTTTTTCTTCTAAAATCTGCAGCATAGACATAAAAGGGGCAATACCTGTACCGCCTGCAAGCATGACAACAGGACGCACTACATTACGCAGGTAGAAGCTACCAAATGGACCAGTAAAAGTCATTTTGTCGCCCGCTTTGGCAGTACTACTTAAAAAGCTACTCATTTTGCCATTCGGCACATTACGTACCACAAAGCCCGTTAAACGGTTGCCTGGTTTCGAGCTAAATGAATAGGAACGAGTCTCTGCTGTCTCTGGAATGCCGACGTTGACATATTGACCCGCTAGGAAGTGAATATCAGGTTGACCTTCATCCAACTGAATATCAAAAGTAATGGTCGATTCTGATAGGTTTTTAACAGCGACTAAAGTACCTTGATACTGGTGAATTTCGGTTTTGCAGACTTCAGATGAAGCTTGAATTTGGAATACGGCATCCGAGCTTGGACGGCATTGGCACGCCAAAATATAGCCTTGTTCCGCTTCTTCGGGCGTTAACGCATCTTCAATATACGTCTCTTCAGGCATGTCATAACTACCAGATTCGCAAAAAGCGCGGCAAGTCCCACATGCACCATCACGGCAGTCTAGCGGAATGTTAATTTTTTGGCGGTAAGCGGCATCTGATAAAGACTCACCTTGAGTCACTGTAATAAAACGCGTTACGCCATCTTCAAATTGAAGTGCAACATTGTGGTTTGACATGGCTGAATATCCTTTAAAAACTTTGAAACTTGGAACTCTCAGCCAAAACTCCATTTGGCTGAAAGAATACTAAGGATGTGTGGCTAACTTAGAGGTGATAAACATCAATCACTTGGTTGATGTAATCGTTTTTCAGTACCACGTATTTACTTAAAATTTGTGGTTTTTCACCTGAAAAATCAATTTCATAACGTGACATCCCAAAGTAGCTATAACTGGTTTTGTAGCGGAAGCTCAGCGTATTCCAGTTAAAACGGACGGTAACTTTATCGCCATCACGCTCAATCACTTCGATATTGTTCACATTGTGACAAGTACGTGTGTCTGGCATGGTCGCAGAAGAGCGTTCAGTTTTAATGCGGAACACACGGTCTTCTAAACCTTGGCGGTCTGGGTAGTAAATCAGTGAAATTTCAGACTGCGGATCCGTCGTCAAGGTATCGTCGTCATCCCATGCAGGCATCCAAAATGATGCAGAAGGGGCATAACATGCAAGCCAATCATCCCATTGCTCATCATCTAAAAAGCGCGCTTCTTGATATAGAAACTGACTGATTTGTTCGATGCTAACGGTATTTAGTGTTGTAGGAGCATTCATGCCACTTCTCCTTGTTCATTTGCGGTTTCAACAGCCAGTGCTTTTTCATTGGCTATTGCAATTTTCATCATGTCTAACCAGTGTTGGTGCTGTGCAAGGTAGAGGCCCTCATCTTCAGTTTTTACACCTGAAAGTTTTGGTTTTAGACCAATTTCATTAGCAGCATCATCTGGGCCATGAATCCAATGTTTTGAACCGCGGCACATATCATTCCATTCCAGTTCAATGCCTGCGTAACCCGCTTGGCATGCACGGAATTCTTCTAAATCATCGGGTGTTGCCATACCTGAGGCATTGAAGAAGTCTTCGTACTGGCGAATACGGCGCGTACGTGCTTCCGCGTTTTCACCTACAGGTGCGATACAGTAAATCGTGACTTCAGTTTTATTAACTGAAATTGGGCGGAGTACACGAATTTGTGAACCGAACTGATCCATCAAATAGACGTTCGGATAAAGACATAAGTTACGTGAACGCTCAATCATCCACTTCGACATTGCTTCGCCAAATTTTTCAGAGTATTCGTCGGCTTTCGGGAAGTTTGGACGGTCTTCTGGATTTGCCCACTGTGTCCAAAGCAGCATGTGACCATTGTCAAAACCGTATGAACCACCGCCTTGTTTGCCCCAAGCGCCTGCGCTCATGGCACGGATGTTGTCACCCGCTTGTTTTTCTTTACGTTGTTGAGTGGTCGCTGCATAGTTCCAGTGCACCGCAGAAACGTGATAGCCATCTGCGCCATTTTCTGCAGTGAGTTTCCAGTTGCCTTCATAAGTGTAGGTAGACGCGCCACGTAAAACTTCAAGACCTTGTTCAGACTGATCCACAATCATGTCAATGATTTTGCTGGTTTCGCCTAAGTATTCCTCTAAAGAGGGAACATCCGGATTTAAGCTACCAAACAAGAAACCTTTATAGTTGCCAAAACGTGCAACTTTTTTCAGATCATGTGAACCCTCATGGTTAAAACAGTCTGAATAACCTGCATCTGCTGGATCTTTAACTTTTAAAAGTTTGCCAGAGTTGTTAAATGTCCAACCATGGAAAGGGCATGTATAAGTTGCTTTATTGCCACGTTTATTACGACAAAGCTGTGCACCACGGTGTGAACAGGCATTGATCATGGCATTGAGTTCACCATTACGGTTACGTGCAATCAGAATCGGCTGACGGCCAATATACGTCGTGTAATAGTCATTGTTATTTGGAATTTGGCTTTCATGTGCCAAGTAAACCCAGTTACCCTCGAAGATATACTTCATTTCTAGGTCAAAAAGGGCTTGATCAGTAAACACTGAACGATGAAGTTTGAATTCGCCTGTTTCAAAGTTGTCGACAAGTAATTCGTCGATACGATCGAGATGGCTAGTATTAATAACTGGGATACGTGGCATGTCCGTTCTCCGACTTTCCAAAAGTGAGGAAGTCCCCGAAATGCGACTTTGCAGTGGCTATTTCGGTTCCAAGGGTAATTAAGCGCTAGCGCGACGACGTTCAACTTCAGTTGATGGTGCAGCCGCTTGGTCTTTCACCAGTTCAACATTGAATTGAATGTGTTTGAATGGACCAGTTAAACCACGGCGTGCAATTTCAGCTTCATCGGTAAACCTTGCAAAATGTTGTGTAGCTCTTCATTGCTGTCTACATCAAAAATGCTGATGTTTGAGTACTGACCTGTAATACGCCAAATATGTCGCCATTTGCCTTGAGCTTGTAGCTCTTGCGAATATGCTTTTTCGACTGCTTTAATTTCACTGGCAGTTTCAGCAGGCATATCCAGTGGAATGTTTACATCCATACGTACGTGAAAAAGCATGTATAACTCCTAAACGGTTAAGACGTCGCTTAAGCGCGGCGCAGCTGATCAATCTTGTTTTCATCCAGTTCAATACCGAGTCCTTTGCCTTGGGGTAAGTGCAAGGCGAAGTCAGTGTATTGAAGTGGGGTTTTTAAAATATCTTGGGTTAACAGCAGTGGGCCGAATAGCTCGGTGCCATAGGCTAAATTTTCAAAGGTCGAGAACAAATGTGCCGAAGCAATCGTGCCGACGGCACCTTCAAGCATCGTTCCACCATACAAATCTATACCGGCTAAGTTGGCAATCTTCGCGACTTCATGACCTTCAATTAGTCCACCAGACTGAGCCACTTTGACTGCAAAAACAGAGGCCGCATTGGTTTTGGCTAAACGGTAGGCTGAGCTTGGTCCCATGAGCGATTCATCCGCCATGATGGCAAGATCAAAACGTCGTGTTAAACGCTGCATCGCATCAATGTTGTCGATCGCACAGGGCTGTTCAATTAAGTCAACACCACCATTTTGTAAAAGTTGAATACCTTTAATCGCATCTAGCTCAGACCATGCACGATTCACATCGACACGGATGGAAATGTCTGAACCCAGCGCTTGTTTAATCGCAAGAACATGTTCAACATCTTCTTCTACACGGCGTGAACCAATTTTAAGTTTGAAAATATTGTGGCGTTTTGCCTCAATCATTTTTTGAGCTTCAGCAATATCTTTTTCAGTATCACCAGATGCCAACACCCAAAGTACAGATAAGCTGTCACGCAAACGCCCGCCCAATACTTCAGACAGGGGTAAATCTAAACGTTGTGCTTGGATATCTAGCAGGGCGGTTTGAATTGCGCATTTGGCAAAACGGTTACCATTAATATTCTTTTTCAAAGCACGCATGGTTTGTGCGATGTTTGGAGCTTTAAGGGATTTCAATAAAGGTGCAAAATAAGTTTCAATATTGGTCTTAATGCTTTCTGGACTCTCTTCACCGTAGCCCAGTCCGCCAATTGTTGTCGCTTCACCCCAACCGACAAAGCCATCTTCAGTGCTGATTTTCACCAAGACAAGCGTTTGCGTTTGCATAGTCGCTACCGCCATTTTGTGTGGGCGAATAGTGGGGATTTCGACGAGTAAGGTTTCTATAGATTTATACATCTTAACTCTGCGCAGCCTTGCGTTGTGTACCTGATTTGATATACCTTAAAAGAATAAATATGAACTGTCGAAGATCAAATTAGCATTTTAATATATCTTAAAGGTATAAATAGTCATGGAATTGAGACACCTCCGCTACTACGTAGCTGTTGTAGAAGAGCAGAGTTTTACCAAAGCTGCTGAAAAATTATTCATTGCGCAGCCTCCTCTAAGCCGCCAGATACAAAATCTAGAGGCTGAATTGGGGGTACAATTATTTGAACGTGGTAGCCGTCCACTCAAGACCACAGAAGCAGGGCAATTCTTCTATCAGCACGCGGTTAAACTTTTGTCTAATGCCGAAGAAGTCAAAGCCATGACACAGCGTGTAGGCTTGGTTGAAAAAACGGTGACCATGGGCTTTGTGGGATCGTTGTTATATGGGTTATTGCCTAAAATTGTGTATTTATTTCGCCAACAGCAACCGCATTTAAAAATAGAATTGATTGAAATGAGTACCAAAGACCAACATCAGGCCTTAAAAGAAGGGCGGATTGATGTTGGTTTTGGACGCTTACGTATTTCAGATCCTGCTGTGCGTCGGGTTTTACTGCGTGAAGAACCGTTGATGTTAGCGGCACATTCTAGTCATCCTTTGACGGCACAAAAACAAGGCGTTTACCTGTCGGATTTGGTCGATCAAAACTTATTTCTTTATCCAAGTCATCCCAAGCCAAACTTTTCTACCCAAGTCCAAGGGTTGTTTTCAGAATACGGGCTGGAACCTAAACACTTAAAAGAAGTTCGTGAAATACAGTTGGCACTGGGGTTGGTTGCCGCAGGGGAAGGAATTTGTGTGGTTCCAGAAAGTGCACGAACCATTCAACTGCCGCATTTGAACTATATTCCAATCTTAGATGATGCAGCGACCAGTCCCATTTTTCTGGCGATTCGTTCCATGGATGAAAGCGAGGATATTCGTTCATTATTTGATTGTATTTATCAGGTCTATGACCTTGAAGCGATCAAATATGACCGTGCATTTATCTAAACTTGGGGATTTAAATTCCACGATACTTTTAAAGTCTGCATTTTAAAACGAACCATTTCAGCCATCCTTGGGGATGGCTTTTTTATAGTCATAATCGTTTGGTTTTGCTTATTTTCTGTCTCTCACTGCAATCAGTGACTATATAAGCAATTCATTTAAAACAATAAAAACCTTAACCGACCTTAAAGGTATAAATATAGAGTTATTCGGTTTTGGACAAGAAAGCTACTTTTGCTGCAATGTACACAGCAACAAACATTCGCAAGCAGGAGGCTTAAAGTGAATACAAATCCAGTTAACATCAACACGGTAGTCGATGAAGCCAAATTTACGCACTTTCATTGGAGTGTACTCATTTGGTGTCTACTGATTATTATTTTTGACGGTTATGATTTAGTCATCTATGGCGTGGCACTGCCACTTCTGATGCAAGAGTGGGGACTCAGTGCAGTACAAGCAGGCTTACTTGCAAGTACAGCCTTGTTTGGCATGATGTTCGGTGCGATGAGTTTTGGTACGTTGTCTGACAAATTGGGCCGTAAAAAGACCATTATGATTTGTGTGGCTATTTTTAGTGGCTTCACCTTTCTAGGCGCATTTGCAAGCAATCCTATTGAGTTTGGTATTTTACGTTTTCTTGCGGGACTTGGCATTGGTGGGGTGATGCCAAACGTGGTCGCACTCATGACTGAATATGCTCCGAAGCGTATTCGTAGCACACTCGTGGCGGTTATGTTCAGTGGCTATGCTATTGGCGGCATGACCTCAGCTTTGCTGGGTGCATGGTTGGTAACAGACTATGGTTGGAAAATCATGTTCTATATCGCTATCATTCCATTTCTGGCTTTACCGATTCTTTGGAAGTTTTTACCTGAGTCTTTAATGTTCCTGACTAAAAAAGGCGAAACTGAAAAAGTCCGTGAAATTGTGCAAAAAATTGCACCGGAGCAAGCGATTCAGCCTGAAACGACATTTAAGCTCAACGAACCTGTTGCTGGTGATGACGCTCCATTAAAGGCATTGTTCCAACAAGGCCGTACCTTTAGCACCATGATGTTTTGGGTGGCATTCTTTATGTGCTTACTCATGGTCTATGCGCTTGGAAGCTGGTTACCAAAACTAATGATTCAAGCAGGCTATTCGCTTGGTGCAAGTATGATTTTCTTATTTGCTTTAAATATTGGTGGTATGGTTGGAGCGATTGGCGGTGGTGCGCTCGCAGACCGTTTCCACTTAAAACCAGTTTTAACAACGATGTTCACCGTGGGTGCTATTGCACTGATTCTACTCGGTTTCAACAGTCCACAAATGGTGCTGTACGGTTTAATTGCGATTGCAGGCGCAGCAACTATTGGTTCACAAATTCTACTGTATACCTTTGTCGCACAGTTCTATCCAACTGCTGTGCGCTCTACAGGTATGGGCTGGGCTTCAGGCATTGGACGCATTGGCGCAATTGTTGGGCCAGTATTAACAGGTGCATTGTTAACTTTTGAGTTGCCACATCAAATGAATTTTCTCGTGATTGCGATACCTGGTGTGATTGCAGCTTTGGCAGTGTTTATGGTCAACTTAAAAGTATCCGTAGATGGTGAAAAAACCAAATCAAAACAAGTGTTTGATGCTGTTAAATCCACAGCCAATTAAATAATACTGAACCCATGAGTCTAGTGCATTAGTAGTAGGCTCATTTCAAAAACTGTATGAACTGTTAAATTCAATTTGCTTTTTATAATTTGTTTTTTAACGCGATTTTTAATGCGATAAAAAGTTTCATTTTAAAGTATTAAAAAAATGCATTGCGTTAGAAAACAGCGATGAAAAAGAGAGCTAAATATTAAAGAGTAAAAGTCAGGACAGACTTAAATACACAGGACCAGTGTTAAATGAAACAATTTCAGAAGAACGTTTTAGTTGTCACTTTATCCATGTTAAGTAGTGCAGCATTACACGCACAAAGCAATACGACGGCAGAGATTGAGCAACTTAGAAATGAAATTAATGCGTTAAAACAAATACTTCAACAGAATACGCAGCAACAACAGCAGCAAGCTGTTCAATTGAGCGCTGTTGAACGTCAAGTGTTGACGACGCCAAAAACGGTTGAAAAAACGGGTTTAGGTTTGACCAAAGGTGGGGCAGAGTTCAACTTATACGGTAATGTCCGCGCGGACGCATCGTATCAGGCTGAAGGTGGCGCTCGTGATATGCCCTATAACCAAATCAATAGCGTACCTTTAGAAGGAAATGCTGAAAATAGCGATCGTTTAAGATCAACCCTTTCAGCAACGCGATTAGGTTTGGACTTTAAAGCGCCAATAGCCGATCAGAACTTAAATGCCAAAATTGAGGTCGACTTTTTAGGCGGTGCAAACCTTGATAATTTACGTATTCGTCATGCGTATTTAAACTATGGTAACTGGCTAATTGGTCAAACGTGGTCGAACTTTGCGACTCCAGACTATATTCCTGAAACGATTGATGCTTTGGCTTATGTGGGTGCTTCAATTAAACGTACACCTCAAGTGCGTTATACCCATAAATTTACGCCAAATACTAACTTAGTCGCGGCAGTGGAAGACCCGAAAGATGCCAGCATGAGCCAACGTATGCCAGCATTTACAGGACGACTAAATCATAAGTTTAATGATGCCCTTTCAGTCAGTGGACGTGCAATGGCGCATGAAAAACGCATTCAAAATCAAGAAGAGTGGGCGTATGGCGTAGGTGTTGGTGCCAAATTTGACATCACCCCTGTGACTTCCGTGAAAGCCGACTACTACCATGTTAAAGGCGATAGCAGCTTTGTATCCTTTACTAACCCTGGCGTAGTTGCAACAGGCACAAGTATTGAACAAAGTGAGTTTGACTCAATTACTGTCGGTTTAACACAGAAGTTTAATGACAAACTACGTGGCACTTTGGCTTATGGTTATATGACTTTTGATAAAAATCAGGACTACCTTGATGCTGTGGCTTATGACACCAAAATCAATAAAAACTTATGGCAGGCATGGGGGAATTTATTCTATAGCCCAGTTCAGCCTGTTAGCCTTGGCGTAGAGTATGTCTACGGTGAGCGTGAAGCGTTTGCACCTGCGGCAAATGGTAGTAAAAAAGGTGAAGACAACCGTGTGAACTTGGTTGCGATTTATAACTTCTAATGCTTGAAGTGATAACCGGTTTTCACTTTGATATGTATAGATCGAAGTGAAATTTCACAAAGAAACCGAAGGATAACTCCTTCGGTTTTTTATGCCTTGCTGTTTAATTTACTCGATACTCAGTTTTGAGGAAATGTTGCACTTGTAATGCAATAGTCGAAGCTCCTTCAGAACTTAAGTTATTTGTCACATAAGAATAAGTCATGAAAATAAAGCACATGTATCGTCATCAACGGGTTACATTATGCGAGGTAAGTAACTGTATATAGAGTACTTGATGACAATAACATGGATTCTTTTTACGCTTATGGCCGCTTTTATGCAGGCTTGGCGCAACGCTTTTCAAAAGCAACTCAGTACTACTGTAGATGTTTATGGAGTGACTCTAGCGCGGTTCATTTTTGCTTTACCTTTAGCACTGCTTTACATCAGTTGTCTTTACCATTTCCAACCTGTGACAGATTCCGTCCATTTCAATCTCCGTTTTGCTATTTATGTGCTTATTGCGGCGTTGAGCCAAATTGCAGCAACAGCATTGATGGTGCAACTTTTTAAGCAAAAAAATTATGCGATTGGAGTGGGTCTTGCTAAAAGTGAGGCAGTACTTGCTGCGATTATTGCCGTGCTCTTTTTATCCGATCATTTAAGCCTTTTAGGCTGGTTAGGGGTTGCTGTCGGAGGCTTGGCAGTATTTTTAATGTCCAAAGGGTGGGACTTTTCTGATTTTTCCGTACAAACCTTATGTATAGGTATCGGTAGTGGTTTATGTTTTGCCATTACTTCGCTCTTGGTACGTGAGGCCAGTTTAGAACTAGATAATTTACCGTTTATTCACCGTGCAGCTTGGGTGCTCTTAATGGTGATTGCGACACAGTGCTTTTTACTTTTAATGTATTTGGGTATATTTCGCCGTGCAACATTATGGGCCATGTGGCAGCGTATTGGACTTACATTTCGTGTCAGCTTATGTAGTTTTTTGGCGTCACTGGGTTGGTTTAGTGCCATGAGTATGCAGTCCGTGCCTATTGTAAAAACCTTGGGGCAGGTTGAGATTATTTTTAGTATGTTGATTTCAGCCTACTTCTTTAAAGAAAAGCTGGCACGCGCTGAACATCTCGGTATTGTATTGGTGGTGATTGCTGCATTTTTAGTGATTTGGGCTTGAAGTCTGATCTTTACACAACCTCTGTCATTCATTTGTAATGACAATAACCATTCAAAATATAATTTAACTGCCGTTTTACTAGTATTCAACTCAAAAAAATAGAGACTAAACCCATGTCTAGGTTTAATCTCCAAAGTATGTTTTTCTCGTGAGATTTAATTCTGTGGCCAAAATTTAGATGTTGATATTAGTGCAACAAGTTTCAGCTTTTTACTGAAGAAGATAGTTTTGATCTGCACCGACAAAGAAAATCACACCTATACAAAAAAGCCCACAGTAAATCGCAAACCAGATAATCATGTTTTTAAAAGCTTTATCTGAAATTGAACTATCTGCATATTTTGCTGGTTTTTTTGAGTCTGGATCTTTCATGGTTACTGCACTCAACTGAGGTGATGAGTACATTATGCAAAGCAAACGACTGATGAAACAGATACAAAAACAAGATTAAAAAAATATAACAGATGAAGCAGAATTTCTCAGGGCTGTTATAGTCTAAAGCCTGTGTGACACACTATGTAGATATCAGTAACTTGTTTTCAGAGTCCTATCACTTAAGAACAAAAACCAAATAAAAAATGATCTTATATTTAAAATACCACTCATGAATTTTATACATACTGAATCATTAGAAATGATCATTTCATTCATGGCTGTAATTTTTGTACATTAACTAAAATAGACCTTGTCTGCATAGAACCAAAGTACTTGAACCTTCACCATGACGTTTAAGTGTAAAACGATATTTAGAGAACACTATATTTAGAGAGCATTATGAAAAATTTTGAAAATAAAGTGGCTGCGATCACAGGCGCAGGTTCAGGCATTGGACAGCAGTTGGCGATTCAACTGGCAAAACAAGGTACACATTTGGCACTCAGTGATGTCAATGAACAAGGTTTGGCGGAAACCTTAAACCACGTCAAAGATTATCCTGTTTCAGTCACGCTCACAAAACTGAACGTTTCAGACCGTAAAGCAGTAGAGGATTGGGCAAAGCAGTGTCAGCAAGACTTTGGGCAGGTCAATTTAGTTTTTAATAATGCAGGGGTCGCGTTAGCGAGTACTGTTGAAGGTCTGAGCTATGAAGATGCCGAGTGGATTTTCAACATCAACTTTTGGGGTGTGGTGTATGGAACCAAAGCTTTTTTACCCTACTTAAAACAAAGTGGCTCTGGGCATATTGTGAATATTTCAAGTCTATTTGGGCTCACTGCTCAACCTACTCAGAGTGCCTATAATGCGACAAAGTTTGCTGTCCGTGGTTTTACCGAGGCACTACGCCAAGAACTAGACCTAGAAAACTGTGGTGTCAGTGCAACTTGTGTTCACCCGGGTGGGATACGTACCAATATTGCCAATAGTGCTCGAATGAGTGACAGTATTCGTGCGCTGGGTATGAACCCAGAGCGTGCTAGCCGTTCTTTCAATAAAATGCTTAAAACCCCGCCAGATGTGGCAGCACAGGCCATTTTAAAGGCTGTAAAAAAAGATGAGCGCCGTGTCTTAATTGGAACAGATGCCAAAATTATCGATCTGGTACAGCGTATTACACCAACAGGCTATACGCAGGCCATGAGCTTTTTGACAGGGAAAAAACGCCGTAAATAAAGACGTATTCACATGAAAGATGATTTTATTGTTTTAACCGAGTATACTAAATCGAGTAATTTTTAAATTAAAAAAAGCTTCGATTTCAATGCTAAAGCATTCCGTTAAATAAAATGATAAGGAGTCCTACATGAGTGGTTCTCATAACCATGATCACAGTCATGTTGAAGTGACTGCAAAAAATGCCAAGAAATTAACCATCGCACTTGCCCTGACGTTTACCTTCTTAATTGTAGAAGTGGTCGCAGGATTTATCACGCAAAGCTTGGCCTTACTGTCCGATGCAGCGCATATGTTTACCGATGCCGCTGCTTTAGCGATTGCTTTAGCAGCCATCAAAATTGGGCAAAAACCTGCCGATGATAAACGTACTTTTGGCTATCAACGGTTTGAAATCTTGGCAGCTTTGTTTAATGCCATGATGTTGTTTGTGGTAGCCATTTACATTTTATATGAAGCCTATCAGCGTTTTAGTCAGCCACCTGAAATTCAAAGCTTGGGTATGTTGGTTGTTGCGGTTCTGGGTTTAATCATTAACCTGATTTCAATGAAGATTTTGGTGTCGAGCAGTCAAGACAGCTTAAATGTGAAAGGGGCTTATCTTGAAGTGCTCAGTGATGCCTTGGGCTCTGTGGGTGTGATCATTGGCGCACTGGTGATTTATTTCACAGGTTGGATGTGGGTAGATACCGTTATTGCGGTGTTGATTGGCTTTTGGGTCTTACCTAGAACTTGGGTGCTACTGAAACAAAGTATCAATATTTTGCTCGAAGGTGTACCAAGTGAAATTGATATCGAATCTTTACGCAATGATTTGCTGGCTTTAGAGGGTGTACAAGGTATTCACCAGCTTAAAGTTTGGGCCATTACCTCTAAGAATGTGCATTTAACAGCGCATTTGATTGCACCTGATGTAGATCAGAGAGCTTTATACCACCAAGCTGTGGAGTTATTGGGGCATGAGCATGGGATTACGCAAGTGACTTTGCAGATTGAAGAAGATGAATGCCATCCACACCAACATGAACATAGTCATTAAAAAAGACTTGACCTTAGACTTAGTCTAGGCTTTACAATAGCGTCACTTTATTTCAGTACGACATTATGCGTTCTACCACGTGGATTAGCGTCTTAGTTGCTTTATTCATGTTCCAAAGTCTTTGGAACGTGGCGGCAGCTTTTTGCGTCCATGAAGAACAAAAAACTCAAGTCGTGACGCAACAAAATTTTCATTTTGGGCATCATCAAACCACCTTGTGTGTGTCTGATGATAAGGCACACCAGCAAAGCAGTGCCGATAGCCATACTCAAACGGCAAATGATCAGTTTGAATTGGGTGAAGACCATCAAGACCATCAAGATCATTTGCCTTCAATGGCACATTTGATTATTCCGAAAGAAATAAACTATCAAATGCCGCTCGCGTTTGAAGTTCGTGAGCGTCCGCAGTTTTTTTGGCACAATGCCTATCAAGCCCCTGATTTATTGGGGCAACATCCTCCTCCTGAACTTTCCCCGCTAATGGTGGGGTAGCCTAAAACATTTCCCACCACTTCTTCTAAAAATTAGTGGGAAAAAACATGTCGAATCAATTTAAGGCGTTTATACGCCAAGCCCTTGCTGTGGGCATAACAACAGCCGCGATGCAATGGAGTTTTGCCGAACCGATCAAGACTTTGGATGAAGCTTTAGCAAAAGTAGAGCGCTATCAAAACCAAAGCGACATTGGGCAACAGCGTCAAAGCATTTCAGAGCTGAACATCAAAAACAGTGGCCTATGGCAAAATCCTAGCTTAAATATCAATCAAGATGGTTTGGGTTCAAATACCAATCAAGAGCTCAGTATTGCCATCAGTCAGCCCTTAGATGTTTTTGGACAGCGTAAGCTTAATCAAAAACTCGCAGAAACAGCGCAGCAACAAGGACAGTTACAACAACAACTGTGGACAGCACAAAGCCAATTGGTGGTGAAATTTGCATGGTCTCAGTTGGCTTTGGCACAAGTTGAAAAATCGCTGTACGCAGCACAACTCAAAGTGAGTCAAAACAATTTAGACAGTGCCAAAAAACGTTATCAGGCGGGCAGTATTGCTTTGGTTGACTATGAACGTGCGCAAATCGAAAGTTTGGATATGCAGCGCTTATACCAACAAGCGGTACTGTCAGAACAAGTAGCACAGCGTCAACTCTCAAACCTTTGGGGCGAAACCAAAGCCGATATTCAACTCAATGCGACCTCAATGCCATGGCCAGATCAAAGCGATGCCACAGTACAGCGCTATATTGCTGAAGGTTGGTTGGAAAAGCTATATGCACTGAACATTCAACAGTCCAATTTAAACATTGAAAGTTTAAAAGTGCAGGCACGTCCCAATCCGACCTTAAATGTCGGCATGAAACGGAGCCAAGCACCGAATGAAAGTAGCGATACCACATTAGGTGTCGGCGTGGATATTCCGCTGAATATTTTTAACCGTCAGCAATACAGCATTCCGATGGCCCAGCGTCAGCAAAGCCTGTTGAATCAGCAGCAACAGCGTGAGTTAAAACAGCAGATTTTAGATATCGCCAATGCCATGCATGAACTCAAAGGACTAAATAAACAGTTTAGTTCGATGAGTCAACAAACGTCTTTGGCAGAACAAGTGCAAGTCCGCACGCTGCAAGGTTTTAAAGCGGGAAAGCTGTCCATTACCGACATTCAACAAGCCAACTTACAGCTGCAAAGCATACGCCTTGGGCAGTTGCAGTTATTACGTCAAGCTTGGCAGACTGCATTGAGCGCAGAAGCACTCAGCCTCGGTACTAGCTATGAGCAGATCAGTAGTTCAGATGCTTATAGCCAAATCAGTAAAAATTCAATCGCACAAATACAAGACCTCATCCTTGGCGGAGCACAATAATATGCAACTAAAAAACCAATTTGGAAAAATATCACAGCCATTGATGATTGGGCTTTTGCTCCTCATTACATTTCTCATCGCTGTTGGAATTTGGTTTAGCTCGAAAGATACAACCACTGATGAACATGCGCATGAAGAATCTGAACATTCGGATGAGCCCGAGGCCGAAAAAGGACATGCCGAGGAAGGTGAAATTCAACTGACGGCACAGCAACTGACAGAGCAAGGCATTCAAATCGCTTCAGCTCAACAAGGTGTGGTGTCTCAAGTTACCGTTCTACCCGGAAAGCTTGTGGTCAATACCGATCAGCAAGCACACATTTCGCCAAACTTTGGTGGGCATGTGGAACAGGTGAATGTTGAACTTGGTCAAAACGTACAAAAAGGACAAACCTTAGCTGTACTGTCTGTCCCTGAACTGATTGATCAACAAGCCAATTTGCGGATGGCTCAAGCCAGTTTGGATTTGGCACGTCAAGATTATCAACGTGAACAGCAGTTATGGTCACAGGGCATTTCTGCCAAGCAAGACTACCAACGGGCAGAAAATGCTTACCGACAAGCGCAGATTACTGTGCAATCGGTGCAAAGCCGTTTAAACGCCCTAGGGGCAACAGGTGGGGTAAATGGTCGTTTTGCCATTAAAGCACCCATTTCAGGTGTGATTAGCCAAAAAGATATCGTAGTGGGTGAAAACGTACAATTGGCTGATCAACTTTTTGTGATTGAACAATTTAAAGAGTTATGGCTTGAGTTTAATCTGCCTGCTCAGTACTCAGGTCAGTTACAAGCCAATCAGAGTCTGACATTTAAGCCGAATGCTTCTGAGCAAAAATATGAAGCCATTATCCAAAGCTTAACCTCTCAAGCCGATGCACAAACAGGACGCTTGGTGGTACGTGCTAAATTAAAAAGCCAAGCGGCGGAACTACGTCCAAATGTTTTAGTGAATATCTTTTTAGACAATACCAGTTCAAAAACAGCGCTTCGCGTCCATAAAAGTGCTATTCAAAACATTGAAGGCCAAACTTCGGTATTTGTGGTCGACGCTGAACAAAAAGGACAAGTGCATTTGAAAGCGCAGCCCATTCAACTTGGGCAAGCTTCAAATGACGCTCAATGGGTGGAAGTGATTTCAGGCCTAACAGCAGGACAACGCTATGTCAGTCAAGGCAGCTTTGTCCTTAAGTCTGAACTAGAAAAAGGCGAGGCTGATCATGCACACTAATCATGATTTACCCAAGCCTGAGGGTTTGTTTGAACGAATTATTCAGTTCTCTATTCAAAATGCAATTTGGGTCATGCTCTTTGTCTGTACATGGATTGCGGTCGGAGTTTATAGCTATCAAAAACTGCCGATCGATGCAGTGCCCGATATTACCAATACGCAAGTACAAATTAATACCCAAGCCAATGGTTTTACCGCACTGGAGGTTGAGCAGCGGATTACCTATCCGATTGAAACTGCAATGGCGGGTATTCCCGATTTACAGCTGACTCGATCTATTTCACGTTATGGTTTGTCCCAAGTCACTATTGTATTTGAGGATGGTACAGACATCTATTGGGCACGTCAGCAGATTAATCAACGGGTACAAGAGGTCAAAGCAGATTTACCCAGTGATGTTTCCCCAACCATGTCACCAGTTTCGACGGGTTTAGGTGAAATTTATCAATGGGTCATTAAAGCAGAACCGAATGCCAAAAAAGCCGATGGTACAGCTTATAGTGCGATGGACTTACGGGAGATTCAAGACTGGATCGTTCGTCCACAACTGCAACGTGTTGCGGGGGTGGCCGAGGTCAACAGTATTGGCGGGTTTAACAAAAACTATGTGGTTGCTCCCGACTTAAACCGTATGCAACAGTTAAATATTTCATTAAGTCAACTGCAAACCGCTTTACAGGAAAATAATGAAAACCGTGGCGCAGGCTATATTGAGGAAAATGGTCAGCAACTTACAGTGCGTGTTCCAGGGACACTCAACAGTCTTTCAGACATTGAAAATACAACGGTTGCCAGCCCAAATGGGAACCCCATTCGTGTCGCGGATATTGCGCAGGTTTCAATTGATCATGACCTCCGAACAGGAGGAGCAACCTATAACGGCGAAGAAACTGTACTCGGCATCGCTATGATGATGATGGGTGAAAACAGTCGAACGGTGTCTAAAGCTGTAGATGCCAAAATTCAAGAGGTGCAAAGCAGTTTACCGCAAGGCGTTAAAATCGAAACAGTTTATGACCGTACCACGTTGGTGGAGAAAGCCATTAAAACGGTGCAAAAAAACTTGGTTGAAGGCGCAATCTTGGTGATTGTGATCCTGTTTTTATTCTTGGGTAATATTCGTGCAGCATTAATTACAGCCTGTGTGATTCCACTGTCTATGCTGTTTACTTTAACGGGTATGGCACAGCAGAACATCAGTGCCAACCTGATGAGTTTAGGGGCATTGGATTTCGGGATTATTGTTGATGGCGCAGTGGTAATTGTTGAAAACTGTATTCGCCGTTTAGCCCATGCGCAGCAATTACTCAAACGACCGTTGACTCAGTCGGAACGTTTTAAGGAAGTGTTTTTGGCAGCGCGCCAAGCCCGCCGTCCACTCATTTTTGGTCAGCTGATTATTATGGTGGTGTATTTACCGATTTTTGCACTGACGGGTGTAGAAGCAAAAATGTTCCACCCAATGGCTTTGACTGTTGTACTTGCACTCGTTGCAGCCATTATTTTATCAATCAGCTTTGTACCTGCGGCTGTCGCACTTTTTGTTAAAGGTGACATCAAAGAAACTGAAAGCCGTTGGATGCTGTGGCTAAAGGATCGTTATCAGCACGTATTGGACTGTGCCTATCAGTATAAAGCCGTAGTTTTAACCTTTGCACTGTGCTTGTTGATGTTGACAGGATTACTTGCAACGCGTATCGGCAGTGAGTTTGCACCACAACTGAGTGAAGGTGACTTTGCTGTACAGCAACTGCGCTCTCCAAGCACAGGCTTAGAAGAATCACTTAGTATTCAGGAAAATACAGAAAAGCTACTTCTGAAGAAATTCCCTGAAATACAGGCTATTTTTGCACGAACAGGCACGGCTGAAGTGGCGACCGATGTGATGCCGCCGAATATTTCAGATGGTTATGTCATGCTGAAACCCCGTGATGCATGGCCAAATCCAAAAGAAACACTCGATGAACTGCGTAGCCGTATGCAGGCCTATTTAGCAACATTGCCCGGTAACAACAGTGAGTTTTCTCAGCCAATTGAACTGCGTTTCAATGAGTTAATATCGGGTGTACGTAGCGATGTCGGTGTCAAAATCTTTGGCGATGACATGCAAGTATTAAATACGGAAGCTGAAAAAATCAGTAAATTGATTCAACAGATTTCAGGCAGTACCGCCGTTAAAGTTGAACAAACGTCGGGTTTACCTTTGCTCAATGTTGAAATTGATAAAAGCTTGGCGGCGCAATACGGCCTAAGTGTCAAAACCATACAAGACTATGTATCAGCAAGCATTGGCGGACAAAATGTTGGTGAAATTTTACAGGGTGACCGCCGTTTTGACTTTGTGATTCGACTTAGTGAACAAGACCGTAGTGTCAGTGGGATCGCGCAACTGCCAATACAGCTTCCGAACGGTGGCAGTATTTTACTCACCGATATTGCCACTGTAAAAATGATGGATGGCATCAACCAAGTCAGCCGCGAAAATGGCAAACGTCGTGTGATTGTCACAGCGAATGTGGAAGGGCGCGATTTAGGTTCTTTTGTCACAGAAGTACAAAATCAGCTTAAGCAGTATCCGTTACCAAGTGGTTACTGGATTGAATATGGTGGTCAGTTTGAAAATCTGGCCTCGGCACAGGCTCGAATGCAGATTGTGATTCCACTGGCATTATTGACGATCTTTATTTTGCTGATGGCTGTTTTCCATAACATCAAAGAAAGCTTGCTGGTGTTCACGGGTGTTCCATTTGCCCTAACTGGTGGTGTGCTTTTCTTGTGGTTAAGAGACATTCCTTTGTCAATGTCGGCGGGCATTGGTTTCATTGCCTTGTCTGGCGTTGCCGTTTTAAATGGTTTGGTCATGCTGACCTTCATTAAAGAGTTAAGAGGGCAATACCGCTTACATGAAGCCGTTTGGCAGGGAGCGATTTTGCGATTAAGGCCTGTTTTAATGACCGCTTGTGTGGCGTCCTTAGGTTTTGTGCCGATGGCGCTTGCCACAGGCACAGGAGCAGAGGTTCAACGTCCACTGGCGACCGTGGTGATTGGTGGAATTATTTCTTCGACGTTATTGACCTTGGTGCTATTGCCAGTGTTGTATCGTTGGATGAATGCAAAAAAAGAAACGAACGTTTAATCCTTTAATCTGCTGAAGCATGAGGAGGCAAAATAGTCTCCTCATACTTTTTTATACTACTTGATATCAGTCTGATCGCTTTGGAGAGTTAAAATGGCAAAACTGTTATAGTCTGTTATATTTTTTTCACAAAGAACTGTATCTGTCCTTTCGTATAGGAAACCTTAGAATAATGAATATAGATAGAGCGTTGAGGTATTGGAAATGAACTTTTTACTGAAGAAAAATAGAGCTTGGTTTGTATTCTTTATCATTACTTTATATTCGTTTCTTGGATTTTTTCTTGGATTTATCATTTGGGAATATTTTTTGAAGTAAGTACGTAGTAACGCTAAAGAAAACTAAGGCAGCTAATACTTCAAAAAGTGATCTGAATCTTACTTTTCTGACTACCAGACTCAACTCATAGCGAGACAAGTCTGGTGTTTAGAACCTTAAAACTTCCATTGCACCGAGATAGATGCATTTAAAGGGTCGCCAGGTTGAATCCACATATCGCTATAGCTTGCAACATAGTACGTTTCGTCTAAGAGATTGTGCACATTGAACTGATAACGTAGCTGATCTGTTGGCGCATAATAAGCATTTAGATTCAACAACGTGTACTCAGGTAAGTTGAAGCCATTATCTGTACTGTGTCCACTACGTTTGCCCACATAGATTGCCGTTGCACCCAGCCCAACTTTGTCTGCATTGGCAAGGGTCCATTCATAGTTGCTACTGATAGAGCCGCTGTGCTTCGGCACATTGCTGAGTCGTGAACCTTTAGCAAGAATTTGGTCTTTTTCAACTTGGGCGTCTGTGTAGCTATAATTGGCACGTATAGAGAATTGATCATTGAGCTGTGTCTCTAGATCGAGCTCTAGCCCCTTACTTGAGACTTCTCCAGCGGTAATTTGATAGTTACTATCTGCTGGATCTGTGGTTAAGACATTCTCTTTATCCATTTTAAAGAGGGCTAAGCTCAACAAACTCTGTGGGGTAATCCGATATTTCCCACCAATCTCATAGCTTTTTCCTTTTTCAGGGTTAAACATATCGCCATTTCGGTCCATGCCACTGTTAAGCGCAAAGGATTCTCCATAGTTGGCATACCATGACCAACGATCATTCAGTCGATAGTTTAAACCCAAGCGTGGACTG
Organism: Acinetobacter sp. CAU_H_29a_1; assembly: GCF_058599505.1. Lineage (NCBI taxonomy): Bacteria > Pseudomonadati > Pseudomonadota > Gammaproteobacteria > Moraxellales > Moraxellaceae > Acinetobacter > Acinetobacter sp. CAU_H_29a_1. The sequence goes on along the minus strand of NZ_CM178655.1, from coordinate 1,755,886 downwards.
GTTTGTTGTAAATCCTTTTTACTGGATGTACCTGCAAGTTTATTTTGAAAGTCTTGGGTGACGTGATCAAAGCGCGCACCAAACAGCACACTCCATTGATCATTGAGGAAAATTTGATCTTGTAGATTCAGTGCAAAATAGCGTTGCTGTTCTTCGGTGTTAATGAAAAGTGGAAGCTCGGGTAAGTATTGTCCATAAATAGGATCATAGATATCAATGCTATTTGGCACGCTACTACTGTGGTTTCGACGCAGTTGTAATTGACGATACTTCATCTGCCCAAGTTCTGTGCTCAAAAGTACTTCATGACGGGCCCAGTCTTGTTGGATCGTCCCAAGAACTTCTGTTTGAAAGAGAAAGTCATCACTTTTATTGTCACGGTAGCGACGCTGGCGCTCTAATGTCTGCCCATCACTTTGAATACGACGAGGTTCACTGGAAAAGCCTTTGAGCTGAGTATCTTTCACACTAAGAGCATTATTCATTTTCCAGTCATCATTAAACTGATGTGCAAGTCGAAGCTGATAGAAATGATCTTTTTGAATATGATCACCATCATCAGGTTCGCCTGTAAATGTTTTGGGGTCCATCACAAATTGTTTTTGATAACTACTTACACCACGGTCGAAGGTTCCATCTTGTCGGGTAAATTCACTGTCAAAATCTAATTGGGTTGAATCTGAAATTTTCCATGTGAGTTGGGGGGAGAAAAACCAACGCTCACTCTGCACATGATCACGAAAACTTTGATTATCTTCATGTGCGACCGCAATACGATAAGCCACAGCATCACTGATTGGGGCAGTATGTTCAAAACTAGCACGGTATTTTTCTAAACTATTGGCACGTAAATTCACTTCTGAAGAACGTTCCCATTCAGGCTTTTTAGTGTTGATATTCAGTAGACCGCCAGCTTCCCCGCGGCCATAGAGCGCAGCCATTGGACCTTTTAAAAAGTCGAGAGATTCAATATTCACCATATCTCGCGGAGCGCTGAGACCACGGTTGACACTCAGACCATTTCTGATGATTTGTGCCCCAATATTGGGGTCTGTACTAAAACCTCTAAATGAAAAGTTATCCCAAAAGCCGCCACCATAATTGGTTTGACTATAGACCCCACTCACTTGTGTGAGTGCATCGTCAATACGTTGCACATCTTGTTGCTGAATTAACGCTTTGGATAACACACTTCGACTAAATGGCACGTCTAAAATGTCATGTGAAAACTTAGTCATTGCGGTGCTTTGTTGAAGGTTTTCACCCTCAGTTTCGGCTTGCAATTGGATGGTCTGGAGTACTTCTGTTGAAGTTTCGGCCCAAGTGAAAGAACTCAGTAGGCTTAAATATAAACTAGAAGATAGAATGGAGAATTTATTCATCATGAAGGAGAGTAGTTTAGATTTTGTATTGTTATGTTATAACATTTTAATAAATTTGTAGTTAAAAAATCACTCTAAAATCGAAAAATGGCTTAAAAAATTGAAATAAATCAACCTAAGCTTTTAGGTTCCAATTCACAATACACTGTTTCAAGTCAGCTAAAGTCCCAATACCATATGCTGTATCAAATACGACTGAAGATATGGAAGGAATATCTAAGTTATGCTTTAAAATCAGTTGGTTAAACTATAACCTCAATTTCAAAATCTACACACTCAAAGCTATCGTCAGATAATTTAAAAAAAAGCTGAGATATGTTGAATAATGTGCTTGTTCATTTTAAGAAAATTGTGAATACTCATGCCGCAAAATTCAGGCTGTAAATTTATCTTTTGGGGTTAGCAACGACAGTGAAAACGTATCCATTTTCTCATTTACAAAAAGCATTATTGGCGGTTGGTTCATTTTCATGTCTAGGGCTGAACTCGGTATGGGTACATGCGGCAGAAGAGAGTGATGTGGAACAACTCGCAACCATTACAACCACGGCTCAAACTGAACAACTGGCTTATTATCAACCTAAGGTTAATTTGTCTGGGTTTGGTCAGCAAAACCTTGCAGCCATTCCTGCATCTATTCACACCGTTACTGCTGAACTGATCGCAGATCAACATGCGAAAACACTGGGCGATGTGGTAAAGAACGATGCGTCCGTTGGGGATGGCTATGCACCCATTGGTTACTATGCCAACTTTGTGATGCGTGGATTTAGCTTAAATGCGGGATCAAGTTATTTACTAAACGGTAATTTGCTACGCGGTGAGCAAAATGTAGCGCTTGAAAATAAAGAACAAGTTGAAATCCTAAAAGGCATGAGTGCGATTCAAAGTGGGATGTCAACGCTGGGCGGAGTCGTGAACTATGTGAGCAAACGCCCCAAAGATGTCCAATCTTTAACCCTTGAAGCAGATAGTCATGGCGGCAGCCGTGTGGCGACTGACCTTGGTGGATGGTTTGGAGACAATCAACAGTTTGGTTATCGTGTGAATGCAGCTTATGAAGATATTCACCCCTATGTTGAACATGCTGATGGAAAACGTTTGTTTGGTTCCTTGGCTTTAGACTGGAAAATTTCAGATCGTTCAAAACTTGAATTTGATCTTGAATCACAGCGTCAAAAACAGCGTTCAGTACCGGGCTATCAGCTACTTGATGGTAAAACTGTACCGACAGGAGTGAAATGGGATCGTTTACTGGGCTATCAAAGCTGGAGCAAACCTATCACCAATGAAAGTCTAAATACCAGCTTAAAATATACTTACCAAATTAATGAAAACTGGACAACAAACCTATCAGCTTCACAAAGTCGTGTGATTGTGGATGATTATTCAGCCTTTGCATATACCTTTGACCAAAATGGTAACTATGACATTTATGATTTCCGTAGCCCTGATGATAGCTATTTGACCAATCAATTTAAAACAGGCTTAAACGGTAAATTCAATACTGGGGCATGGCAACATAACCTGAGCTTAGAGCTGTCACATGCTTATAAACGCCATGCACAGTATGATGCGATTAATGAGCCAGTAGGTACAGGAAATATTGATAATGATCCTATCACCTACACACCTACGAACAAAGCTTTAGGCAATCATTACAAATCATTGGATAGTCAGCAAACAGCTCTCAATTTGCTGGATCAAATCGAATTTGATGACGCTTGGTCAGTTTTGTTGGGCGGTAAACTCTTGCATTTAAATGAAAATGCCTATGCTGCTGATGGCAACAGCATCCGAGATACCAATTTTAATCGCTTCTTACCACAGCTCGCGTTGATGTATCAGCCTTGGCAGAACACTCATCTGTATGTTTCTTATGCCAAAGGTTTAAGTGATGGCAGTCAAGCGCCGTGGTATGCTACAGGTAATCCTGCCAAAGGCATCGTAGGTAATGCCTTCGCAACATTAGAACCAAGACATTCAACTCAATATGAGTTAGGTCTTAAACAGCAATGGCAAGAGCTACTGTTTACTGCCGCATTGTTTGACTTAACACAAGATCATCAATATACCAACTTAGACAATTACTATGTCAGCGATGGTGAACAGCATAATCTAGGTTTAGAATTGGGCTTGCAAGGTCGCGTTGCTGAAAATCTAGATATGACATCGACTTTGGCACTGATCCGTTCACGTTTGGAAGATATACAGGTCGATGCTTATAAAGGGTATCAAACTCAAAACGTACCGACAGTTCGTTTTGCCAGTCATGTGTCTTATCAAATGCCTCAAGTAGAAGGTTTACGTTTACTCGCAGGTATGCAATACAGCAGCAGTAAATACGCCAACAAAACGGGTACGGTTAAAGTTTCAGGCTATACCGTATTCGATGCGGGTGCAGCTTATAACTTCCGTGCTTATGGTTATGACAATATGCTTCGCCTGAATGTGGACAACCTGTTCAATAAAAAATATTGGCGAGATGCAGGAAGCTTTTTCGGGGATGACTATTTATTTCTGGGTACACCACGTACAGCACAATTTTCATGGACTGTGAACTTCTAATAAATAGTTTTAAATAAAGGCATACAGGCAAACTTTAACTGTGTTGAGTGTGGCTTTAGCGAGAATGCGGATATAAACGCTTCTCGCAACATTTTAGCGGTAGGATGTACCGTTTTGTCTGTGGAAGGAAGATACATTAAAGGTCGACCTATGAAGTAGAAAGCAAGCGAAATCCGTGAGGAAGTCACCTAAGAGCCTTTGCTTTTAGAATACCCCCACTTGAGCTAGTCGAAAGTGGGCGGAAATATCACCCATTCATAGTGATTGGATGATTGCATAGGTCAGATCATTCATGTTGTAGCTGCTTATTTGTATTTAAGATAAGAAATGTGATGGCCCAAAAATACAATTTCTACACCTATACAATCCGATCTTTTTCAAGTAATTTTATAATATGGTATGAAAAATGCTAAGAATAAAATGACTCAAAAAGGATGACCTATGAAAAAAACGATTTCAGCTTTGACACTCAGTTTAAGCCTATTACTCCCATGTGTAGCATTTGCCAAAAATAATGTTGTTGTTGTCGCTACTGGTGGAACGATTGCAGGTGCTGGTGCAAGCTCTACCAATAGTGCAACTTATACTGCGGCAAAAGTTCCTGTAGATGCATTACTAAATGCGGTTCCCCAGATTCAAAACATTGCCAATGTAACTGGTGTGCAGGCAATGCAAGTTGCATCAGAAAGTATTACGGATAAAGAATTATTATCCCTTGCACGTCAAGTCAATGACTTACTTAAAAAGCCTGATGTGAATGGTGTCGTGATTACACATGGAACAGACACATTAGAAGAAACAGCTTTCTTTTTAAATTTAGTGATTCATTCAGACAAGCCGATTGTATTGGTCGGGTCAATGCGTCCAAGTACTGCACTTTCTGCTGATGGCCCGTTGAACCTTTATAGTGCGGTTGCACTTGCGGCCGACGATAGTGCAAAAGGTAAAGGAACTTTTGTACTCATGAATGACGACATTTTTGCAGCACGAGATGTTTCAAAAACAATTAATATCCATACCAATGCATTTATGAGCCAATGGGGAGCACTTGGAACCTTAGTCGAAGGAAAACCATATTGGTTTAGAAATACAGCGAAACGTCATAATAAGAGCTCAGAATTTAATATTGAAAATATTAAAGGTGATAGCTTACCGCTGGTACAAATTGTTTATGGTTCAGGCAATATGTTGCCAGATGCATACACGGCTTATGCGAAAGCAGGGGCAAAAGCTATTATTCATGCAGGTACAGGGAATGGCTCGGTAGCCAATTATATTGTCCCAACTTTAACTGACTTACAAAAACAAGGTGTGCAAATTATTCGTTCATCTCGCGTACCTCAAGGTTTTGTTCTAAGAAATGCAGAACAACCAGATGACAAATATGGTTGGGTCGTCGCACATGATCTTAACCCGCAAAAAGCTAAATTACTTGCTGCACTTGCTTTAACAAAAACAAAAGATGCCAAGGAAATTCAGCGCATTTTTTGGGATTACTAAACTCAATAACGGTGAAATCGCATAGTAACGCTTTTCAGCTAAGCACCTTAAAAATTTAAGGTGCTTTTTTACCGTCTATAAATAGATTAAATTCATCGACTCTGTATCGAATAAATGTTTAACAAATCAACAGTAATCTATATTCGCCATCCTTTTCAACGGGTGCTCTATGTACACAAGGCAAGACTTTTTGCATAGGATGATCTACCGCCAAACGACAAAGATGGCCTAAGCCTAAATTCACAGGTTTTGCATTCAGTTTAGGCTGATAATGCAGATCAAAAAAATATTCTTCTAGAAAGGTTTCAAATTCAACTTCAGGGCCATCATGTAATTTTTTAAGTTTTTCTCTGATCTCGGGAATTAGAATCTTTTGCTCCACCTGATCATTGGGTACGATATCACTTGCAGCGCCGTGATAAGTGCAGAGGAAAGTATCTGTTTCAATCGGTGAGCGATCAACATGAAACGAATATACATCTGTGGAAATAAAGTCTAGCTCGTCATCTCGCTCATAACATTTTAGTAAATTAAGAGCAGGAGATGCACCGAAATCAGTTAAGAGCTGTATATCTTTTAAAATGATTTCCCTTGCTAAATTTCCTTTTTCTGAAAGTTGTAATGCTAAAAGATCTTCAATCGAAACTTCTGTAATCTTTTCTTTTAATTCAAGTTTAACTACAATTTCTTTAAAATCCCCAACCAAATTTCTATGCCAGCAAAGTGCATTCATTTCTCCTTGAAATTTGGAATTTACAAGTTCAGAAAAAGAAGAAACTACTTCAATTTGATTGTTGTCAGAAAATGTATTCGTCATGAGAAAATTAGATAATAAACAGTGCTTAATCATAACATCTAGCTTTAGGTGTATTGCATTTAAAAGTAGCTCGGTAATTGCTTACAGATATGGAGGAGCTCTATATTTGTAGTATGGAAAGAAGTTTTAGCTATTGATTGAGCAAATATTTCCGCATTTAATTTAAATTATTATGTGAATGCGCAAATATATTCTCATTTTTTTAGTTTTATGGTATTTTTGAGAAAATATTTGTTCATTAATATTTATGGAAAAATTAACGATTCAAGCTCTTCTCGATACAGAATGGCTAGATATAGCAGAACTTAAAATATTAGAACCACATAAAGGTTCTGCAAGTGCGTGTGAGTTAGCCTACGAATTAGAATATGCCATTTCTTATCTAGATAAGAGAGATGAACATGCATGTAGCTTAGCACTTCCTATTCAAATTCTTATTCAACATGAATCGAAAGTCTGGTTTAGTTTTTTAGATGATATTGTTCCATCTGGTGCTGCTCGACGTTATTTGGTTCAATATCTAGGTTTGCAAAAACTCTCATCAGCAGAACAAGATTTTACTTTATTGGCAAAAGGTACAATTGCTCCTGTAGGGAATCTAAGAGTTAAGGAGTCAGTTCCTCCGATCAATCCAGAATCAACATTACACTTACGCAAGTTCACTACTGGTGATGTTACAGAACGAAATGTTGATTTTCTCGAATACGCACAACAAATGGGTGCAATTAGTGGCGGTGCAACTGGTGCAGGAGGTGAGGCTCCAAAACTATTAATTCGCGTGTCAAAGGATCAGCAAGTTTGGATTGATACCTATCAAAATTCTTTTGATGAACCAGATCAGCATTATCTAGTTAAATTCCCTCGAAATAAGCGTAGTGCAATAGATTGCGACATATTGAGAGCAGAATATCATTTTTATCATGTCCTGAATGAACTTGGATTTACAACAATTGAAACTTCTCAGATGAAGCTGATTGAAGGTCAGAAATACCCTTCGTTATGGTTGCCGAGATTTGACACAGAGTGGCGTAATCAACAATGGCATCGACTCGGGCTTGAGTCAGTTTATTCCGTATTGAATAAAACATCAGGGAGCCATTTGAATCATTTTGAGGTCATAGACACGCTTTGTACCTTATTAAAATCGGTGGACAAAAACTTTGATTCTTCGCAATTCGTTTGTGAGTGGTTACAAAGGGATTTGCTGAATATCATTTTTGGTAACTCAGATAATCACGGCCGTAATACGTCATTCTTAAAAAAATCAGGACGAATATTTCTTGCTCCAATTTACGACTTTGCCCCAATGAAAGCCGATCCAGAAGTTGTCACGAGATCAACAACATGGGGAAGTCCGTATGAAGAAGGAGGGGAATACCGCTGGGAAAGTATTAGCCGAAATCTTGCACATTGGTGTGAACCACAAATATCTTTAAGTACATTGAAAACATTGGCGAGCAAACTTATTGGTCTCAAACAGCAATTAATCAATAAAGGTGTTCCCCAAACGATTATAGATATGCCAGGTCTAGGATATGACTTTATTGAAGCCAAATTGAGTCGATGGGAGCTATTATGAAAAAGGAAAATCAGCCACTTGACCGTCAGCAATTGCTCATTGATTTATATACGCAATATTTATTCGGTAAAATTACCTTGGGGCAACTGCTGAACCACTTGCGCAAAAATGTATTGGGGCTATCTCAAGAAAAATATGCAACAATGGTTGGAATCAGTCGGCGTACTTTAACCGACATTGAACAGGACAAAGGTCAACTGACTCAGGTCGTGTTAGATAAGGTGTTTAAACCACTTGGCTTAAAAGCTGGCCTCGTACCGACACATGAGCATATCGTTCACAAGATTATTCAGCCATCTAGTGATTAAAAGCTTAAGATTGAAGCTATTTTGACCATCTAGGCAGGACACTATGGAAAAAATGGTCACGCTGTGCATCAAGTTATTAGGCGATAAACTCAGTTCAAGGAATTTTGACAGTCAATTCAACGAGATTGATCTGCCTGAGAACAAAAAACAATCGAATACAGCGAGTTTACAGTGGGGATTGAAAACCCCCTCTAATAAGATGCCGGTAAAGATTTATGCGTGTAAACCCACATTTGTACAAAACTGGAAGCTACGACAGATCAAAGGGTGTTTTAACCAAGGCTGACTATGTGTACATGCGCGATCTACTAGAGACCGTGCTAGAACAACTGCAAAATTCAGAATTAGATAACGATAAAGAAATAGATCAGCTCAAACAGTTTTTTATCAAGTTAGATCATCACATCGATAGGCTGCGCGCGTAGATTTCGGCATAACGTATATTATGTTCATTGGCGTAGTCAGCAGCGTGAATATAATTGTGCAGATTCACGATGCTGATCTGTGGCACCAACTGAGTTGCGTAGGCCACAACCTCAGGTACTCCATTTAACTTATGTTTACCTAAAATCTAGTTTATAAATTATTTTTACAATAGACCTCTTTCATAAATCATTTTTTACTCAGTTCCAAATTATAGATCCCAGCAATTAGATTGAACCTCAATCCCAATCTTTTTCCTCGATTGCGATATCGCTCAGCAAGGATTTTGAAGGTTTTCAAACTGCCAAATACATGCTCAATGCCAATTCTTCTTTTGTTAATTTCTCGATTGTAAAGCTTTAGCTCAGGATCTAGTTTGCAGCGTTTTTTTGCTTTTAATGGCAATAGGCTATTTCGATACACTGTGTAAATCCCTTGATAACCCTTATCTGCAAGTATAAAGGCACTTGCAGGAATCTGATTCAAATTGCGTTTGAAAAGTTCGAAATCATGTACAGCACCACGACTTGTGCATAAACTCAGAATTTGCTGAGTTTTATAATGAACAATGGCTTGAACTTTGAAAGTATGTGCCTTCTTCTTACCACTATAGCTTTTCTTCTGTTTTTTTAGGCCTTTGTATTGGAATTTCTGTGGCATCTACGATCACCACATTCCAGTCAATACCTTCGCCTTCAGGCAAATGCTTTGGTAAATTAAATAAATTGGACTTGATGAGGCAGTCCTCTACATGGTGTACGATTCTTGAAGCAGTGGGCTCTGACACGCCATAACTTGTTGCGACATGGAATAATGTTCGGTATTCACGCCAATAGCTTAAGCATAAGAGAATCTGATCTTCTAGGCTTAATTTAGATGGTCTACCTTTGGCAGGAACATGCATTTTCAATTGCTCAACCATTAAATTAAAGGTTGACCATGAGATGCCGGTATATCGCTTAAACTGTGTTTCAGAAAGCTTCTTTGAATAGATGTATTTCATTCAAAGATTATGCCTGAATGTTTAAGATTCTTCGGTACAAATAATCAGCAATAGATAGGTCGTTTTTTGATTTATGAAAGAGATCTAATATATTTATTAATTTCAATATTTTGAATAAAAGTAATAGGAATTTATTAAAAATGAGTTCATGAACTCGTAGAATTTTTAAGTACATTTATATAAAAGGCTAAGTTCTCCCAGCAAAGAAATAGATGCCGTTTAGATAAAATTTTCAATCAAATAATCTTATTGTTGATATTTCTAGTCACATAGTCTATTTTCATTATATGAATTATTCTTCTTTACCCAAAAGACCACGTGGTCGACCAACCAAACACGGTTGTAACTATGCAGACACTAAAGAAGTTTTAATCCGCCGAGGTATTGAGTTACTGACCGAACGTGGAATGAATGCTATGAGCTTGGACGATCTCATGAAATCAGTCCAAGTTCCTAAAGGGTCTTTCTACCATTATTTTGTAAATAAAGAGGCTTTTATTTTAGAAGTCTTAGATGCTTATGAGCTTTATTTTGTGAAGCGATTGAATAAGTTTTTAAGTCAAACTGATCTTTCCCCACTAGAAAAGCTGCAAAATTTTGTAAAAGATGCGGGTGAAAAAATGCAAAAATATGATTTTAAACGAGGTTGTATTTTAGGTAACTTAGGACAAGAAGTGTCGTATTTGCCACAAGAAATCATTGCCCGAATCGAAAGTATCTTTAAGGTATGGGAGAAATTAGTTTCTGATTGCCTACATCAGTCAAATTCACAATATAGCCTAGCTGATTGCGATGAAGCTGCTTATCAGTTTTGGATTGGGTGGGAAGGTGCAGTTCTAAGAGCGCGTTTGGTCAAATCAACAAGTCCCTTAGATGCATTTTATCGCTTGTTTACTTTAGCTGTAAAACAACAAAATCACGTAAAAAGTTAATTAAAAAAATAAATGCAGACGTCTGTATTTATTTTTTTAATTAATTCTAGATAAGCAGTCTAATTAAATAGAGAGGAAGTTCTATGTACAAAGGTATTGTAATTACTAAAGATGAAGCAGGTTACACATCACAAATTACTGAGATTGCATCAAAGCCTTTACAAGAAGGAGAGGTTAGAGTCGAAGTCAAATATTCAACACTCAATTATAAAGATGCTTTAGCCATTACTGGGCGTTCACCAGTAGTGCGTAGTTTTCCTTTGACCCCAGGCATCGATTTTTCGGGTGTTGTGATTGAATCAAAACATCCAGCATGGAAAGAAAGAGATGAAGTTCTACTAAATGGTTGGGGAGTGGGTGAAAAGTATTTTGGAGGGCTAGCCGAGCAAGTCACTGTTTCTGGTGATTGGCTCATACAAAAACCTTCTGCTTTTTCTTTTAAAGATACGATGGTTATTGGTACAGCAGGTTATACCGCAATGTTGTGTGTCATGGCTTTACAAAAGCATGGTATTAAATCAAGTGATGGAAAAATTTTAGTGACAGGTGCAAATGGTGGAGTAGGTAGTATTGCCATTATTATTTTGAATTATCTTGGTTATGAGATTACAGCTTCAACTGGTCGACCTCAAGAGTCAGAATATTTAACCTATCTAGGTGCGAGTGAAATTATTGATCGTATTGAATTATCTTCCCCAGGAAAGCCATTAAACAAAGAAGTTTGGGCTGGCGTGATTGATACTGTTGGAAGCCATACTTTAGCCAATGCATGTGCTAGTACAAAATATCGTGGTGCAGTTGCTGCGTGTGGTTTGGCAGGCGGAATGGATTTTCCAGCAACAGTTGCTCCATTTATTCTAAGAGGGATTACCTTATATGGAATTGATAGCGTGATGGCACCAATCGAATTAAGAAAAGAAGCATGGGAACGTTTGGCTACAGAATTAGATCAAACAAAATTAGAAACAGTAACGACTGAAATTCAGTTAACAGATGCTTTAAATATTTCAAATGAAATTTTAGATGGAAAAATTCGAGGTAGAGTTGTTGTACAGATATAGTTCAACAAAATGAGTTGTGGGACTGTTCTAAATTTTGTGTAAGTACTTAATTTTCATTTATCCTACTGAGGATAATAAAAAGAGGTACTTCACATGGATGAAGCTACAATCAAAAGTATGACAGCTGAATTAGCTAAAGGTTTAAAAACTCCTGAAGATTTAAACCAAATGACAGCCATATTTAAATGTATTAGTTTAGCAATGAATTGTTTTACGATTCAGTTCGATGATCGATTAAAAGATCATTTATAAAAAATGGGACTTACACAAAATAATTTACAGGCTCGTAGAAACATGAAAATACATTCTTTTGGTGAACACAATAACATTACTTTATCTAATAATTGTATTGAAGTTCGAGGTGCACGTGAGCATAACCTTAAGGATGTAGATGTTTCTATCCCAAGAAATGCACTTGTTGTTTTCTCAGGTGTATCGGGTTCAGGAAAATCATCACTTGCTTTTGGAACTATTTTTGCTGAAGCACAAAGAAGATATTTCGAATCTGTTGCACCTTATGCAAGACGCTTAATAGATCAGGCCGGAGTACCAGATGTTGATGCTATTGATGGTCTACCACCAGCAGTAGCATTGCAACAACAACGTGGTGCAAGTAATACCCGTTCTTCTGTTGGAAGTGTAACAACTTTATCAAGTCTCGTGCGAATGATTTATTCGCGTGCTGGTGCATATCCTGCCGATCAGCCAATGTTATATGCCGAGGACTTTTCACCGAACACTCCTCAAGGTGCTTGTCCTACCTGTCATGGTTTAGGTCACATTTATGAAGTTACAGAATCGACAATAGTTCCTGACCCAACACTCAGTATTCGTGAGAGAGCTATCGCATCATGGCCACCTGCTTGGCACGGGCAAAACTTACGCGATATCCTAGTAACCCTAGGGTATGATGTTGATCGACCATGGAAAGATTTACCGCAATCGGATAGAGACTGGATTTTATTTACTGAAGAAACCCCAACAGTTCCTGTCTATGCTGGTTTAAGCCCCGCTGAGACTCAATCTGCACTTAAACGTAAACTAGAACCCAGCTATATGGGCACTTTCACTGGTGCTCGTCGCTATGTCCTTCATACTTTTGCTAATACCCAAAGTACGTTGATGAAAAAACGTGTTTCACGTTTTATGGAAGGAAAAATATGCCCTTCCTGTCATGGTAAACGCCTTAAACCAGAAGCCTTATCTATTACCTTTGCTGGAGTAGATATTGGTGAGTTTATGCAACTTTCTTTGGATAAGTTAACTTGCCTGCTTGAGCCCATTGTTCTTGGCAATTTCGACGCTCATGATGCTGGAGAAAAGACTAATAATAAAGTAACCCAACTTGATAGATCTGAACGAGCAACAACAGGTAGAGCTGTGCATTCTGTATCTCCAGATGTAAGACGTACGTCAGCACTTTCAGATGAAAAGAAAATTGCTGCCCAGCGTTTAGCAAATGGTGTGGTGGGGCGTTTAAATCAATTACGCCAGTTAGGTCTTGGTTATCTAACATTAGATAGAGCCACACCGACTCTTTCAGCGGGAGAGTTACAACGTTTGCGTTTAGCAACACAATTAAGTTCTATGCTATTTGGTGTAGTTTATGTACTGGATGAACCGTCTGCTGGATTACATCCTTCAGATAGTCAGTCATTATATGATTCTCTCGATAAATTAAGAGACGCTGGAAACTCCGTATTTGTTGTAGAGCATGATTTAGAGCTCATGCGTCGTGCTCAATGGTTAGTGGATGTTGGACCAGATGCAGGAGAGCAAGGTGGTAATATTTTATATAGTGGAGTACCTCAGGGTTTAAGTGAGATTTCAGCTTCACGTACTGCAAGTTATTTATTTAATAAAATCCCAGTTACTCAAAGTTATGGACGTACACCCTCTGGTTGGCTTGAACTTAACAATATTTACCGACATAACCTGCATAATGTTGATGCTCGTATACCTCTTGGTGTACTTACAGCAGTTACAGGTATTTCAGGTTCAGGTAAATCTAGTCTCGTTTCTCAAGCTTTACCCGAGTTAGTACTTTCATATTTAGGCAATGAATCTGAAACTGAAAACAATAATGAAAATAATCCTTTAAATGAAGGAATGTTGGTTACCGAGGTTACACAGGGTTCTCTGGCTGGTGATGTGGAGGCTATACAGCGTCTGGTACAGGTTGATCAAAAACCAATTGGCCGTACTCCACGTTCTAATCTGGCAACTTATACGGGTTTATTTGATCATGTTAGAAAGTTATTTGCTGGGACTCCTGAAGCTCGCCAAGCTCATTATGATGCTGGACGTTTTTCGTTTAATGTGGCTAAAGGGCGATGTGAAACTTGTGAAGGTGAAGGCTTTGTCAGTGTAGAATTATTGTTTATGCCAAGTGTATATGCCCCTTGTCCGACATGTCATGGTGCTCGATATAATGATGACACTCTGAAAATTCGCTGGAATGGACGTAATATTGCTGAAGTATTAGGAATGACCGTCAATGAAGCACGTGATTTTTTTGATGGAGAGGTCTCGATTGCTCGTTCACTACAATTATTAAAGGAAATTGGCCTTGGTTATTTACGTTTAGGGCAACCAGCGACTGAACTATCTGGTGGAGAAGCGCAACGTATTAAATTGGCGACCGAGCTGCAACGCAATCAGCGTGGAAATACACTGTATATACTTGATGAGCCAACTACAGGTTTGCATCCATCAGATGTAGATCGATTGTTAGTTCAATTGCAGCGATTAGTCGATGCGGGTAATACCGTGGTTATGATTGAGCATGATATGCGTGCCGTTGCACAAGCAGATTGGGTGATTGATGTGGGACCAGGTGCTGGAAATGCTGGTGGGAATATTGTTGTGGCAGGAACACCAAAACAAATAACAGAAAATCAAGATAGCCGTACTGCTCCATATTTAGTTAATGAGTTAGTGAGTCGTGATACTAAACGTTGATATTGCGAGTGAGTAGAATAAAGACTTAAATTAAAATCCTGTAAAATCAATCAGATATTTTTTTGTTTTAGGTGGTGTGTGTGCATGAAATCTAAAAGTTTTTTTTCAACTAAGGGCTTTGTTGCACAACCCTATCTGTAACGTTTTTTTCAGCGATATAATTTTCAAATGAAGAAGCCTACACACAAAATCTACCGCACAACCAATTGGCCCGCATATAACCGAGCACTCATGAGTCGCGGAAATATTGCCATTTGGTTTGATCCTGCTACGCAATGGTATGCGCCATCAAAAGGCAAACAAGGGCGAAATCAAACCTACTCCGACGCAGCCATCCAATGCTGCTTAATGATTAAATCCTTATTCCGTCTGTCTTTACGTATGGTCACTGGCTTTGTGCAAAGTCTGATTAAACTTTGCGGATTAAATTGGATAGCTCCAGATTACACCACGCTTTGTAGAAGACAAAAGCATATTGATATTGTAATCAGCTACCAAAAAAGTAGCGATGGGCTGCATCTACTCATGGACTCTACAGGCATGAAGTTTCTAGGTGAGGGCGAATGGAAACGCAAGAAACATGGACCTGAATATCGTCGCCAATGGCGTAAACTACATATTGGGGCGAATTCAAACATGAGGTGCGACAGTTTGAAAAGTCTTATGATAATCAACAAGCTGAGCAAATTTCTCTAATGGTGTAAGCCAATCTAACGCTTTTCTAGGACGAGTATTCAGTGACATGGCAACTTGATTTAAATAATGCTGATCTGCCTGATTTAAATCAATCCCTTTAGGTAAATATTGCCTAATTAAACCATTCATATTTTCGCATGTGCCTTTTTGCCAGGGTGAATGTGGGTCACAGAAATATACATCTATGCCTAAATCTTCTTCAAGTATTTTATGTTCTGCCATCTCGCGTCCACGGTCATAGGTCAACGTTTTACGCAGTTCTGCAGGTAAATATTTCAGAGCTTCAGTTAAAGCCTTGCGCACTGATTCTGCCTTTGCATCAGGTAATGTTGCCAAGATACAGAGCCGTGTATTTCGTTCAATAAGTGTTGCTATCGAACTTTTATTGTCTTTACCTTTAATTAAATCAGCTTCCCAATGACCCGGTATTTTTCTTTCTTGAACTTCGGCTGGGCGCTCATGAATAGTTTTAATATCCTGTAATATAGAATCTTTTTTAGGTTCACCGTTAGCTTTTCGCTTTTTATTTTCATGACGCAGACAGGATAATAAGTCTTTTTTCAACTCACCCTTTGGTAATGCTCGTATCGTTGAATAAATCGTTGTATGGCTTACATTCATTGTTTGATCCAAATCAGGAAATGTCTTTAAACGCTTTGCTATTTGCTGAGGAGACCATAAACAACGGATCGCTTCAACAATAAATTTCCAGAGGATTGAATCGATTTTGAGTTTTCTGTGACCACGTCTACGTCTAGCAAAAGTGTTATCAGAAGCATATTGAGCTTGATAAACGTCATTGATGCTATTTCTTTTAAGCTCACGATAGATCGTACTAGGATGTCTTTTAATAAGTTCAGCAAATTTTCTGGCTGAAAAGCCTTCTTTTCTTGACTCAAGCATTAATGCAGTACGATCTTCAAAGTTAAGATGATGGTATGACAATTTTATATACTCCATAAACCTTTTAAATTAATTAGGTGGTTTATGTCGCACTTCAAGTTTTACTCTGCCCTCAGGAAATCCTGTTTAATAACGCTAAAACGATCATGATTGAACGGGATGCCTATCAGGAGGGGCAGCATAAATGGAATCCCAAACTGCTCGACTGCGCCAAGAAGTACAGCTTTCGTCCTCGCGTATGTAAGTCCTATCGTGCACAGACCAAAGGCAAAGTTGAACGCTTTAATGGATACCTCAAATCAAGCTTTATTGTGCCATTGAAAGCAAGCCTGAAGACTTCGGGTTTACTGTTAGATGTTGATGTTGCCAATGCCCACATTGGCTGGTGGCTGCATGAAACCGCCAATCAGCGGATTCATGCCACCACGCAAGAAAAACCGGCTGTTCGACTGCAACAGGAGCAGCAAAAATTTACGCCATTACCGCAATCAGATACAGGTTCTGGCACTGTACCTGTTGCAGCAGCACAGCATGTCATGCCCTACGAGAGTTTGCAGCATCCCTTATCTGTATATGACCAGTTGCTGGGAGTTTCCTGATGAATCTGCAATACGACCGTATAGAGCAGCTTTGCCAAAAGCTCAATCTGCCTGCCATCGCATCACAATGGTCACATCATGCACAACAAACATTAGGTCAGGATGGAAGTTATGCCGACTTTGTTGAAGCGATCTTGACGCATGAATATGCTGCCAGGCAACAGCGCAGTCAGCAGGTACTGATGAAACTCTCAGGCCTGCCTCAAGTCAAAACCCTGGAAGACTATGATTTTAATTATGCCCTAGGGGCCCCTAAATCACAGGTGATTGAACTGTTCAATCTGAGCTTTATTGCTAGAGCAGAAAATGTGGTGTTTCTGGGGGCTAGCGGAGTAGGAAAAACGCATTTATCTATGGCATTAGGCTATAAGGCCATCATGAACAACATTAAGATCAAGTTCATTACCGCAGCGGATTTAATGCTGCAACTGAGTACAGCCTATCAGCAAGGTAAATTGAAAACTTATATGCAACGCGTGATACTCGCCCCGAAATTACTGATTATCGATGAAATTGGTTATTTACCCTTTGGACGTGAAGAAGCGAATCTATTCTTTAACGTGATTGCCAAGGGTTATGAAAAAGCCAGTACGATATTGACGAGTAACTTACCATTTAGCCAATGGTCCAAATCCTTTGCAGATGATGTCACGTTGACCGCTGCGATGTTAGATCGGTTATTGCATCACTGTCATGTGGTACAAATATCGGGTGAGAGTTATCGTTTGAAGATAAAAAAGAATAGGGATTCAACCTCAGGTTGAAACTTAATACGAAATCAAGGGGGTCTATTTTACTTTGCCATTTGTAAGGTAAAGGGGGGCAATTTTAGAATGCCGTTGACAACGGCAAAGCTGTAGTAATGGCATAGATACACCTTGCAGCGACAAACTAGGTGTCAAAGCTGGGTAAGTGAATTACTAGACTTCACTGTATTTAGTTCTCAATTTTAAATTTTATTAAAGGAAGTATGAAAATCATACTTCCTTTTCAATCTGCTTCACAATAAAACTTTAGAGTTGAAGCAACAGATCAAATCTAAATCAGATTTGAAAAATAATTACGGTGGATACTGTCCTGTGGTAATAACTCTAATAAACGCTGTACCGCATCAATTCGGTCATGTGTTTGCCCAATAATTCTTAATAATTGATCGATATCCTTTATTTGATAGATCAACTGGCTTAAACGGGCATCAAAACAATGTCTCCAAGTGCTGAGTAAAGGGCTTTCTGATTTAGAGAGAAAGCTACCTTTATATAGCGAGAATGTACTGGAAATAAGATTTGCATTTAATGATTGTTCAGCACTTAAAAAATCACATTGGACTTCACAGCTAAGCCTATAAATCCGAGGCTCAATTGAATGAGGTAATAGGCTACGAAGTTGTGAAAGCTCAGCCTTTAGGGTTTTTAAGCTGACACTACGCTCACCATAAAGGGCATAGTGTAACTCTTCTAAACCAATGCCATGGGGGTGCAAAGCTAAAATGCAAAGTATTTCAATTTGACGGTGACTCAAGTTCAAGGTATGCCCATTAAATTGAACCCAAGGCGAGCCTAGCGCCTTAATGTATAAAAAATTCTGCTGTTCAAACTTTATGGCTCGTTGTATTAAATCCGCACAGCGTTCAACTGCAAGCAGCCCCAAAGGAGTATGTTTTTTATATTTTGTGGAAAGGTTAATAATGCCATGAAATTGCCCTGATGTCGGATCCCAGATCGGCGCGGCATAACAAACCCAATCTCGAACACTGTCCATTTGGTTTTCATGAGAATAGACACAACTTGATATTTGGCTGTTTAAAGTCATACCTATCGCATTGGTCCCAACAGCCTGTGTAGACCAATGCCCACCCTCAATAAAATGAACCTGTTCGGCAGAAGAAAGCATTACAGAACTACTCCATGTCCATAAGAGAGTACCTTGATGATCTGTGAGACCAATCGCCATATCTGAATCATCAGCTATTTTGAGTAAGTCGGCATAATTATGTTGGATAGAGCGGCGAAATAAAGAAGTTTTATCTTCTGGAGGTAAGGCTAAAACAGGAGCGGCATGAACAGTATGTTGATTAATTAAATGGGTTGTTTGCAGATTTTTTGCAGATGCGGTATTGAACAGGTTCATATCATATTCCTTTATGATCAGACTGTAATATTTTTAAATTTTAGAAATGAGTTTCCAAATTTATAGTCATTTACGTCATTTCTTCTTGCTTCAATTTTAAATGCTTTTATCTTTGCTTGGTTAAATCATATCTTTTGGCTTTACCAGTCCTTGAGTTACTTTAAAAGTGTTCTTATGAGCTGAAAATGGCTATTTCCATCTGAAATGTTAATAAACGTAAATAGGATGAAAATTCATTCGCTCATGTAAGGGCTAGGCACAGCTTCACCATGATACTGACGGTCTGCAAAATAACTTGATCGTACTAATGGCGCACTCCAAATATTTTTAAACGCTAAGCGCTCTCCATGTGTTTGATAATGCTTAAACTCTTGCAACGTAACAAAACGATGAATTGGCGCATGAGATTTAGATGGCTGTAAGTATTGACCGATTGTGACATAGTCCACTTGATAATCTTTCAAATCATTTAATAACACAATAACCTCAGCCTCGACTTCTCCTAAACCTACCATCAAACCACATTTCGTTGGAATTTCAGAACAGTAGTGTTTAAATTTTTTGAGTAAATCCAATGAGTGCTTATAGTCAGCGCCTGGTCGCATGGCTTTATACAGACGTGGAACGGTTTCAATATTATGATTAAAAACATCGGGTGGGTTTTGGCTCAGAATCTTCAGGGCAATATCTGCACGACCACGAAAATCAGGAACCAAAATTTCTATCAGAGTTTCTGGACTGGTTTGACGAATTTCTCGAATGCAATCTGCAAAATGCTGTGCGCCACCATCTTTTAAGTCGTCTCGATCAACAGAAGTAATCACGACATACTTTAAGTTTAGATTCTTGACTGTTTCAGCCAGATGCTTTGGCTCATTAGGATCTAGGATATTAGGACGACCATGTGCGACATCACAGAATGGACAGCGGCGAGTACAAATATCTCCCATGATCATAAACGTTGCAGTCCCTCCGCTAAAGCATTGTGGCAAATTAGGGCAGGCCGCTTCTTCACAAACCGTATGTAGTTTCTGTTGTCGTAATAAATCCTTAATGATTTGAACTTCCTCAGGTTGACTAATTTTACTCCGAATCCATTCTGGCTTTTTCGGTGTCGTTTCTGTTGGAACAACTTTAATTGGAATACGCGCCATTTTTTCAGCGCCACGTAGCTTTTTTCCAGTTAATACTGTGTTATTTAAATCCATTACAAACACTCCATCATTTAAAATAATTAATATAGATCCCGATATTAAATAAGCTCTTTTAGGTGCTTTAATAATATTAAAACAGTGCAAAAAACTTATCATATAAAATAAAGGTTGGTTAAAGGTTTGTTTTCATAAGTGATTGAACCATTGTAAAATTTTAAAAAATTTTTAAGTTCATAACCTTCTGTTTTTAATATTTTTCCCATCTCTTAATGCATTATATTTTTTTAGTCTAATATGAAATTAAATAAAAATATATTTATATAAATATACGGTTTAAAAATCCAACCATTAATTTTTGGATTTTCTTTTAAGCGTAGTTAATAAGGAACAAAGATATGCAATTAACGGAAGAGCAATTGCTAGCAGCATACAAAAGAATGCGCGACATTCGTGAATTTGAGGATCGACTTCACGATGAAAATAATACAGGTGATATTCCCGGTTTCATCCATTTATATAGCGGTGAGGAAGCTATTGCCGTAGGGATCTGTGAAAATTTAACAGACAAGGACTTCATTACATCAACGCATCGTGGTCATGGACATTGTATTGCTAAGGGCTGTGACATTCACGCCATGATGTTAGAAATTTTTGGCAAAGATGATGGTTTGTGTCGTGGTAAAGGCGGCTCAATGCACATTGCGGACTTAGATAAAGGCATGCTTGGTGCAAACGGTATTGTGGGTGGTGGTCCACCTTTAGCGATTGGTGCTGCTTTAAGTGCCAAAACACTCAAGAATGGGGGTATTGGTCTGTCATTTACCGGTGATGGCGGGTCAAATCAGGGCTTAACTTTTGAAGCCATTAATATGGCTGTCGTGTTAAAGCTCCCTGTCATTTTTGTTTTTGAAAATAACGGTTTTGGTGAAGGTACTGCACATGACTATGCCGTAGGCAGTAAAGACATTGCAGGTCGAGCGGCAGGTTTTGGCTTACCTGCTGAAAAAGTAGATGGAACAGACTTTTTTGCTGTGTATGAAGTTGCACAAAAAGCCATTGAACGTGCCCGCTGTGGTGAAGGTCCGAGTGTGATTGAAACGGTAACCAACCGTTTTTATGGACATTTTGAAGGTGATCCGGGGCTTATTCGTTCCAAAGAAGAACTGGATTATGTCAAAGAACATAAAGACCCATTGAAAATATTCCGTGAAAAAGTCAAGGATAAAATTGACGAAGCCAAACTGGATGCGATTGATGCCCAGTCTAAAGCCAATGTAGACGATGCCGTTGCAAAAGCACGCGCAGCTAAGTACCCAGAAGTCTCTCAGTTACTTACTGATGTTTACGTCTCTTACTAAAGGAATAGTAGAAAAATGCCAAATAAAAGTTATCGAAACGCGATTAAAGAAGCAATTGAATTAGAAATGCGCCGAGATCCGAGTGTCATTGTGGTCGGTGAAGATGTTCGTGGTGGGCATGGTGGCAAAAATACCGATGACAATAAACTGGAAGGTTTTGGCGGTGTACTTGGTGTAACCAAAGGCTTATGGACTGAATTTGGTTCTGAACGAGTCATTGATACTCCAATTACAGAATCAGCGATTATTGGTATGGCGGCAGGTGCTGCTGCAACGGGTTTAAGACCTGTGGCAGATTTAATGTTTATGGATTTTTACGGCGTGTGTTATGACATGCTGTATAACCAAGCAGCTAAATTTCGCTACATGTTTGGCGGCAAAGCCAAAGCGCCACTCGTTGTACGTGGCATGATCGGTGCAGGTTTTTCCGCAGCAGCGCAGCATTCTCAGTCGCCATATAACGTGTTTGCCTCAGTGCCAGGCTTAAAAGTGGTGGTGCCTTCGAGCGCATATGATGTGAAAGGGTTGTTGATTCAAGCCATTCGAGATGACGACCCAGTAGTCTTTTGTGAACACAAGTTGTTGTACGACATTAAGGGCGAAGTGCCAGATGAGTCCTACACTATTCCTTTTGGTGTCGCAAATTACACCCGTGAAGGCACAGATATCACCATTATTGCCTTAAGTTTGATGGTGCATCGTGCCAATGAAGTCGCTGATAAGCTCGCAAAAGAAGGCATTTCGGTTGAAGTGGTTGACCCTCGAACCATTTCGCCATTAGATGAAGACGGTATTTTAGAGTCAGTAGCTTCAACAGGTCGTGTGGTGATTGTAGATGAATCAGCAGCACGTTGTGGTTTCGGACATGATGTGGCTGCGCTTATTGCCCAGAAAGGCTTTCATTATCTTAAAGCACCAATCGAATTAGTCACTCCACCACACTCACCCGTACCATTTTCACCAGTATTAGAAAAAGAATGGCTACCAAGTGTAGAACGCATCGAACAGGCTGTACGCAAGACGTTGGAGGCTTAGGATGAGCGAAATTAAAACTTTAGAAATCCCAAAATGGGGTTTGTCCATGGAAGAGGGTACGATTGCCCAATGGCTGATTCAGGAAGGTACCCAATTTAGTAAAGGACAGGAAATTTGTGAAATTGAAACCACAAAAATCGTCAATGTATTGGAGGCACCTTTTGATGGCCTGCTACGAAAAATTATTGCTAAAGATGGTGACACTCTGGTCGTAGGTGGAGTTATTGCAATTTGTGCAGACGCTCAAGTTTCAGATACAGAAGTTGAAGCATTTGCACAGTCCTTAGGTGGAACACCTGCTGTAACAGAAAATAAAGCGGTAGCAGCGGTTCCTGAAAAAGTAGCTGTAGCTCAAGTTGAAACCAAAGTGCAAGCTGCTCCTAAACAGAACAGTGTTGGTAATGGATCAAAAGCGGTGACTCAGGGCGGATATTCTATTCCTGCTGCGTTACAAGGCTACCAACAAAGCGATGATATTTTTGCAACGCCACATGCCTTGAAATTGGCTGAAAAGCATAATGTAAACTTGTCTCAGATTACGGGTTCTGGACGTGAAGGTCGTATTAGTGTTCAAGATATTCAGACCGCAGTTCAAGCTGCTGGTGGTTCTTGGCCAGATGTGCGTCATCAAGCCAGTACCAAAGCCGCGAAATCTAAAGCAGATGATAGTGATGTTCTAGCGACACCTGTTGCCCGCCGTTTGGCAAGACAATGGGGCATTAATTTGCATGATTGTCGTGCATCGGGTTCACGTGGACGAGTCTGTAAGGAAGATGTTGAAGCTGTATATCAACGTGAAAACCCTGTACAAGCTCAACATGCTGATCATGCGCATCCAGCAGAGTCCGCAAAATTCACTACTGTAGCTATGAATGGTATGCGTAAAGCAATTGCTTCGCGCTTACAGGCTGCGAAACGCAATGCACCACATTTTCGCTTAACGATAGACTTAAATGTTGAGTCGGTTCAGGCTTTGCGTCAGCAAATTAACAGTACCGTACCGCAAGTCAAGCTGTCCATTAACGATATGCTGATTAAAGCTGCTGCTGCCGCACTGATCAAAGTTCCACAGGTCAATGTTCAGTTTGATGAAGAAAATCAGCAGATTTTACAGTTTGAACAGGCTGATATTTCGGTTGCTGTGGCCATCGAAAATGGACTGATCACGCCAATTATTAAATCAGCGAACCGTAAATCTTTGGCGCAAATTTCCAATGATATGCGCGATCTGGCGACACGTGCCAAAACTGGAAAACTAGCACCTGATGAGTTTCAAGGTGGCAGTTTCAGTATTTCCAATTTGGGAATGCTGGGTATTCAACAGTTTGATGCCATTATTAACCCACCTCAAGGTGCAATTCTGGCCTTAGGTGCAGCAGAGAAACGTGCTGTCGTTGAAAATGATGAGATTGTTGTTCGTGAAATGGTGACCGCAACATTGTCTTGTGATCATCGTGTCATTGATGGTGCGTTGGGTGCTCAATTCTTATCGGCATTTAAGCAGTTTGTCGAAAATCCTGCATTAATTTTGGTGTAGGAGGAATAGTCATGTCAGATACACAATTTGATCTTGTGGTTATTGGTGCTGGTCCTGGAGGATATGTCGCTGCGATTCGCGCAGCGCAACTGGGATTAAAAACGGCAATCGTTGAAAAACAACACTTAGGCGGAGTATGTCTTAATTGGGGATGCATTCCAACCAAGGCATTATTGAGCGGGGCTGTGCTTGCGCAGCAGTTCAAACATGCAGGGCAGTTTGGCTTTACGCTTAACGCGATTGATTTTGATATTCAAAAACTGGTCCATCATAGCAGACAGGTTTCTGAACAACTGGTGCAAGGTATCGGTCAACTATTGAAAAAAAATCAAATCACTGTTTTTAACGCAGTAGCCCAGTTTATTGCCAAAGAGCGATTAGAGCTTACAGATGCGAATGGTCAAAAACAGCAGATTTCTGCACCGCATATTATTGTCGCAACAGGTGCACGTGCGGCCAATTTGCCTCATATTCCTGTAGATGGCCATCAGGTCTGGAGTTATAAAGAGGCTTTAGTTCCAGAACAATTACCAAAATCTTTACTGGTCATTGGTTCGGGGGCTATAGGCAGTGAGTTTGCAAGCCTATACCAAGACTTAGGCTGCCAAGTCACCTTGGTTGATATTGCCAAGCAGATTCTCCCTAGCGAAGACATTGAGGTTGCGAAGTATGTACAAAAGCAATTTGAACAGCAGGGTATGCAGGTTTTAACCGAAGCGACTGTAAAAAAAATAGAAACTGATCAGGCTCAAGTACATTGTCATATTGAAACTGCCACAGGTGTGCAAATAATTACTGTTGAAAAGGTGCTTTCAGCTATTGGCGTGAAACCGAATGCTGAAAATCTTGGCCTAGAAGCTTTGGGAATTGAATTTGAGAATGGTTTTATTAAAGTCGACTCATGGTGTAAAACCAATGTAGTGGGCATTTATGCAATTGGTGATGTCGCAGGTGCACCGTGTTTGGCACACAAAGCCAGTCATGAAGCCATTCTTTGTGTGGAGAAAATTGCAGGCCTAAGTCATGTACATGCTTTAGATCGTACACAAATTCCGGGCTGTATCTTTACCCATCCACAAGTGGCCAGTATTGGTTTGACAGAACAGAAAGCGAAAGCTGCGGGCTTGAATATCAATGTGGGTAAGTTTCCTTTACAAGCGAATGGTAAAGCATTGGCTTTGGGCGATAGCGCAGGATTTGTTAAAACCATTTTTAGTCAGGAAACAGGTGAATTGTTGGGTGCTCACATGGTTGGACATGAAGTCACCGAACACATTCAAGGGTTTGCCATCGCGAAATACCTAGAAGCTACAGATGAAAGCTTAGCGCAGGTCATTTTCCCTCATCCTACTTTGTCTGAGGCGATGCATGAGTCGGTCTTGTCGGCGATGCAACGTGCAATCCATATTTAAGGAGTCGCAACATGCCTAGAGGTTTAAACAATAAAGTTGCATTAATTACGGGTGCGGCACAAGGTATTGGACGCGGTATTGCCTTACGTTTAGCACAAGAAGGTGTTCATATTGGATTGGTCGATCTTCACCAAGAAAAGTTAAATACTGTTCAACAAGAGGTTGAAGCCTTTGGCGTAAAAGCCACCACATTTATTGCGGATATTTCAGATCCAATACAAATCAGTGACGCTATTAATCATGCAGAATCGACACTTAATGGTTTTGATATCATGATTAATAATGCAGGTATTGCACAAGTCAAAGCTTTGGCAGAAGTAACGCCGAGTGAATTTAACCAAATTATGAACATCAATGTCGGTGGTGTACTTTGGGGGATTCAAGCCGCAGCAAATAAATTTAAACAACGCCAACAGGCTGGAAAAATTATTAATGCGTGCTCAATAGCAGGCCATGAAGGTTTTGCTTTACTCGGTGTTTATTCAGCAACTAAATTTGCAGTTCGTGCATTGACGCAAGCTGCGGCTAAAGAATATGCCAGTGCTAAAATTACTGTAAATAGTTATTGTCCGGGTGTTGTTGGTACAGACATGTGGGTCGAAATAGATCAGCGGTTCTCTGAAATTACAGGCGCACCAATTGGTCAAACGTATAAAAAATATGTAGATGGTATTGCTTTAGGACGTGCTGAAACACCAGATGACGTGGCTGCATTAGTTGCATTTTTAGCCAGCGAGGATGCAAACTATATTACAGGTCAGTCTATTTTGACAGATGGTGGAATGGTTTACCGTTAATATCAACATAAGGAATACACAATGAAAGCAGCTAGTTTTTATGATCGAGGGGATATTCGAATTGAAGATATCCCTGAACCGAAAGTACTTCCAGGCACAGTTGGAATTCAAGTTGCATGGTGCGGTATTTGCGGTACAGATTTACATGAATTCATGGAAGGCCCTATTTTTATTCCACCTTGTGGTCACCCACATCCAATTTCGGGAGAATCTGCACCTGTAACAATGGGACATGAATTTTCAGGCGTAGTTTATGCAGTTGGTGAGGGTGTAGACGATATCCAAATTGGACAACATGTCGTAGTTGAACCCTATATTATTGCGGATGATGTCCCGACTGGCCCCAATGATAAGTATCATTTATCAAAAAATATGAACTTTATTGGTTTAGGCGGACGCGGTGGTGGTCTTTCTGAAAAAATTGCAGTTCAGCGGCGTTGGGTACATCCTATTTCAAATGATATTCCTTTAGACCAAGCAGCATTGATAGAACCTTTATCTGTCGGTCATCATGCCTATGTCAGAAGTGGCGCAAAAGCTGGCGATATCGCACTGGTTGGTGGAGCAGGCCCAATAGGCTTACTTTTATCTGCTATTTTAAAGGCTAAAGGTCTCACGGTCATCATTACTGAACTGAGTGCAAAACGTAAAGAAAAAGCGATAGAAGCGGGTGTTGCCGATTATGTACTAGACCCATCTAAGGTTGATGTAGTTGCTGAGGTAATGAAAATTACAGAAGACCGCGGTGTAGATGTCGCTTTTGAATGTAGTAGTGTCAATAAAGTCATGGATACACTCGTTGCAGCAATGAAACCAACTGGTGTAGTCGTTATCGTTTCTATTTGGAGCCATCCTGCCACAATTAATGTGCATAGTGTGGTGATGAAAGAGCTAGATATTCGTGGCACGATTGCTTATGTAAATGATCATCAGGAAACTATCCGTTTAGTCGAGCAAGGTAAGATTAATCTAGAACCTTTTATTACCCAACGTATTGCATTAGATGATCTTGTTTCTAAAGGCTTTGAAACGTTGATTCATAATAATGAATCGGCTGTAAAAATTATTGTTCATCCATAGTAAAGCCTAATTTGAACGACTAATTTGAATAAACTAGAAATAAACTCTATGTAGCTATTTCTAATATCTTTATAGATAGGGAATGAGTCTGTACGTACAGATTCATTCTCAAATTTACAGTGTTGAGTGCCAGTATGATTTTGATCATACAGCCTAGTAAAGATAGAAAATAAGTTTTTAAATAAACCATAGGGATATAGACTAAATTTTGCCAGGAGAGTGATGGCAGTCCACCACTAATTAAAAGGTGTCTACAAAATCATTGGCTATTCAATAATTTTAGTTTACTGTTTGGTATAAAATATTATGCTGAGTTTTGATAGCTACGATTTTTGTTTGGCTTTTTGACGTAAGACATACAAATATAAGCTTTCAACTTTTTCACGTGCCCATGGTGTGGTACGTAAAAACCGTAATGATGACTTAACACTTGGATCTATACAAAAACATCTAATTTCAATTTTACGACTTAAGCCTTCAATGAAGAGGTTGTTATGATTTCAAATGTTTTAATTTTAAAAAACCACTAGTGTAAAATGGTTTGATGTGAGGGGTATGTATTTTTATAAAGTTGAGTTTTTTGAATTTTAACATGTTAAATATATTTTACTATCTTAATTTTTTTTGTTTTTTATAGTGCTAATTATTTGAAAGTGTAAATTATTAACTTGAGGGTGGTTTGGTTGTAATTATGGGTTCGGATAAGTTGGTGGTTTAAATTGTTTAATTTTATTGAAATAAAGACCTAATATGGCTGAATAATATATTGGTTATATCGAAATGTTTAAAGTATCGAGTTGTTAGTTAAATTAATTATCTACTACTTTTAGAAGAATTCTTTAGAGGTGTTAAATGAGTCAAGGTTTGGATGAAATAGAGGTACGTCTTACTATAGAAGAAGACTGGGAAATTCTTAAAACAGTTCGTTTGGAGTCACTTCTAGATAGTCCCGATGTTTTTTCTGCCACTTATGCCATTGTTGAGAAATATAGTGAATCTGAATGGCGTGATAGGGCTGCGCATAAAACTAAATATCAATATATTTTAGCAATCAAAGATACCCAAGCTATTGGGATTGTTGGCGGGATACAAAATTCAGCTCATGATTTTAACTTAGTGGCGATGTGGGTAAATCCTAAATTTCGTGGAAAGGGAATTGCAGATATTTTGATCTCTACTATTAAGGAGCTAGCGATTTCTAAAGGGCACAATAGGATTGTATTAAGTGTATCACCTGGAAACTCTAGAGCTGTTGATGTTTATTCTAGACATGGTTTTGTTTTTATATCTGAGTGGGAGGTTTTACCACTTAGTTCTGGTGAAAAAAATCAAAAAATGGAATGTTCCGCATTATTTTAATTTGCATTAGGAACTGGTCAAAAATCAAAATGTGCAAGATTATATTCTACTATTTAGTAGGTGAATATGTTGAGTACTATTAAATTAATTTTGGAAGTATAATTAATGAAGTCATTAATTAAAAATTCAACTAATTTTTTTCCTCTTTCATTTGAACAAGAGCAATTTCTGTCCAAGGAGGAGGTCAAATGTGTTAATGAATTTAATAATATATCTGCGATGACTCGACTAATTGGGCAAGTTCAAATACCAGAGATGCTAGCTGCCTTGAATGAAATTGTGCGTCGTCATGAGATATTTCGTACCACATTTAATATATCTGACCAGTTTTTAGTACAAACCATTGCAGCACAATCCTTTAATCATTTCCTGATTCATGCTCTTAAAATTATGATTTATCTCACTTTTAATTGTTTTATTGGCTTTTGAAAAGTTATTTATAATTTTTTTCTTTATTGTCATATATTTATTCAAGTTTTCTTTAATTTTTTGAATTTCTTTTAACGTGAGTTGTGGTTGTGATTGGATGCTTAAGTATTCATCAATCAAAAAGTTGTAAAACTTTAGAAAGGATCTAATTCTATGACCAATTGTTGTGTAATTGGTATGGTCTGTATTTCTTAGCCGAATAAGATTGCTATCAACTTTTTTATTATTTTCTAAATAGACAATGAAATTATCAATTTCACCTTGAATGATCTCAAAATTGTAGGATGTCGAGTAGAACGACTCACAAAAGGATGTTGAAAACTTTTCATGCCAAAATTCATACCAAAATTTTATTGCGATTAAATCTGCATGCTGTGTGGATATGCTTTGAAATCTAAGGAATTTCATTGTGTACAGCATAGGGTACAAACATGGACAAGATGAATTTAGATCAAATAAAAGAATAATTTGATTTTCGTTTGAGACTTTCTTTTCTAAATGAATTGTTTTTAAAGCAAACATAGTAAAGTTTATGAAGTATTCTCAAGGTAAACATATCATATTTTATAAGTGAAATCTCTGTACACGACAAATTTCACAGAACCCTTATCCTATCAGGATTCTGCTTTCTTAAAATTGCCAAAATTTCCTTAAACTCTTCTTTTTTCCCAAAACCAATTAAACGCTGAATCGCCATTTGAACATAGTCTAAACCATAGCGAAATAAACTCATTGAGAGTCGTCCATGCTTCTTTATTTTTATCGCTTTTTTTTGATCATGTTGCCATTCACCCGTTAAGTAACACCAACAGAAGCTTATAGCTAACACCGCAATCAATTTTTTCACTCGTCTAGGGTCTGTCAAGCGCGTATTTTCAAGATTAAACCCGCGTCCTTTGAGACAACTGAATAAGGTTTCAATTTCCCAGCGTAATGCATAATCCTGAATAGCATTGGCATTAAACTGAGGAGAAACGACGAGTAAAAGCTCTCCATTTTCTAACTGTAGTGCACTTATATATAGTTTCACCCGACCAACCAAAATCCGTCGTTTACGACATTCAATTTGACCAACTTTAAGATGGCGAAATAAATCACTAATTTTATGATTCTTTCCTAAATGATTGGTGACAATGAAGTTTTTTTAACACGAATGCAGAAGTTGATGTCTTGTTCAATTAACCATGTAAACCACTGCTCACCGATAAACTCTCTGTCTGCGAACACATTCACAACACGGTCTTTACCAAAAATGGCTATAAAGCGTTGAATCAAAGCAATACGCTCTTTCGTATCTGAATTTCCACGTTTATTAAGCAATGTCCAAAGGATAGGTATCGCTATTCCACGATAAACGATTGCGAGCATCAGGATATTAATATTTCGTTTTCCCCATTTCCAATTGGTTCTATCTAAAGTCAGTTGCACTTGGTCGAATGAAAACATATTGAAAATCAACTGAGAAATTTGACGATAATCAAAATACTGACCTGCAAAGAAGCGCTGCATACGTCGATAAAATGATTGTGGTAAGCACTTGATGGGCAAGGCTTTAGATGCAGAAGAAAGATTACATGTTTGCTTTAAAATAATCACAAGCATGATGAGCGCAAAGCACTTTAAATGTGACTTGTTCCATTTTAGAGATTTGTTTAAGATAAGATATAACTCATTGAGATGTGTCATAGTATTCGTCGTTAGAAAACAATTATTGTGACATTATTTCAATGAGTTATCTATTTTTGTCGTGTACAGAGAAGTGAAATAGAAATCACTTAAGTTATTGAATTTTGGTTTAAGTAAGAAGGATATGAAGTTATGGTTAGGTGTATCGGATTTAACATAATATACATTATACGCAATATAAGTGTTAGAACCCATTTAAAGTGTCTATATTCTCACCAATAAAAATGTCTAGTTTATGATGGCTTAAACATCATGGACTGGATATGAAATATAGATGCTGATCACTATGTCTGACAAAGAAATTCAACGTCTTGCAGTTCTGCAAGACGTTCGAGATTATCGTATTACACAAGTCCGTGCTGCTGAAATCCTTAATCTTTCAACCCGTCAAATTACCCGGTTATTACAGAAGCTCAATCAAGATGGTGTTTCAGGTATGGCGCATGCCAGTCGTGGTCAACCTGGCCATCGTCGCCATGATGATTTATTAAAATCAAAATGTCTTTCCATTATTTCTGAACATCTGCTGGGATTTGGACCTACCTTGGCCCATGAGAAGCTCAGCAGCATGTTTGACCTGAATATCCCGGTAGAAACGCTTCGGCGCTGGATGACTGCAAATGACCTCTGGATTCCACGATCCAAGCGCCTTAAACGTCCATATCAGCCACGTTATAACCGGGATTGCTTCGGTGAGCTAATCCAGATTGATGGCTCATATCATGACTGGTTCGAAGGACGCGCTGCTAATTGCTCGGTCATTGGACTTTCAATAATGCCTTCTTGAAGTGCGCTGGTGAAATAAAAGCCACGGAAAACAGGTTTAAATTGATAAGGGTTATCTTCAAACAGCGTGCCAATAAATGTCTTTAATGCAGGCTTTAAGCTTTTAAACTCTAAAGGAAATGTCATGACACTTGGAGAAATATTCTGCGAGTGTCGGCGGCTGAGATGTGTCGTACTGACGCCTTTTAAACCGTCATATAAGATGGAATAGTGTTTTTCAAACAATTCAACAGCATTATTGGCCCCATCGGTTGTATAAGGCAGTGTTGCCCCCCAAACCTGATCAAACTCACCGACTTCATAACATTCAAAAAACTCAGTAAAACCTGCAATCAGATCCATTTTAGAGAAGACCAAATAAACAGGCGAAAAAACTTCTAGGCGCTCAGTGAGATCTTGAATCCGTGCACGTAAATTCTTTGCCAATTTGATCGACTTTTCTGGGCTGTTACTGACCAACTCAGCAATACTGACAATCACGATCAAGCCATTGATTGGTGCTTTTGAGCGGTTTTTTTTCAAAATATTTAAAAAACCTAGCCACTCAAAATGATCTTCCGCATAAACGGAATAACGACCTGCAGTATCTAATAACACGCCTTCTGTTGAAAAAAACCAATCACATTGACGGGTTCCACTTAATCCAGCAGAAACTGATTTTTGATGAGTTTCTTCAAAAGGAAATTTTAAACCTGAGTTATAAATGGCCGAACTTTTACCCGCAGCCGGATTACCAATTACCATATACCATGGCAACTCGTAGAGTGCAGCATTGCCCTTTTTATCCCCCAATTTTGATTTCCGAATCAACTGAATAGATTCTTTCATTTGTTGCTGAATTAAATGAAGTTCATCTTTGTTTTTTTGTTTGCCATATTCCGCATGCGTATCATGTGCAATGGCATCGGCAAGAGCTTCACCTTGTGCAGCATGTCGACGACGTACAATGAGTAAATAAATCCCCCACAGCATCAACCCGACTACATAACAAATCATTAAAGGCTAAAAAAATTTGGCTGGAATGACGTTATGCATGGCCATTAGTGCGACAAAACCCGATATAGCCATAATGGCTTTAGGGTTGCTCACATACTGCCAAACATAACCTAAGACGTTATAAAATAAAGAATTCACAATACTCTCTTATTCTTTTTTAATTTAAATGGTTGGTTCTACAGGGATATTACTGTCTTCACACGCATGTAGAAAACAATGTGTAGACAATTGATCAGTGCTATAAATCATCGCCATCAGCTCATCAGGCAAATGCATACTCAACATAAATCCAAATACTTTGGCCAAATGCTGCGTATGTCCAAAGCTTTGTTTGGTATGAATGAAGTGATGCAATTCAATCCCACTTCGATCGAAAATTTGGTTAAGTTTTTTCATGGTTTGAATGTCTGTAATATCATCGAGCATCAGCACAAAAGGCTGAATATCTTTAAATTGTTCTAATTGCTTCATCGGTGGGGATTCAAAATGATTGGCAAGATTGGCCTCGTTTAGTGCAATCTTGAGTTGTTTTAAGGGTTTGATATCAAGTAATGGTAAAGAAGATGATGCTAAGCACCAACTAGAGGCATATTCAGCAGGCAAGTAATGGTCGGTTAACCATGTTTTTTCATCAAGCAGTTCTTGGTCAATTTCAGAATCTACATTCAGGATGAACGTGATTTCCTCTGACTGCTGAGAAATTTGCTCCAATAACAGCATCCAATCTTTATAGGCTGTTTCTTGACTGAAATAATGGTGCTCAAGATGAATTTGCTGCGTAATCACGCCTAATGAACTTAAATAATCCTGTACGACGCCACTGCTTTGTTCTTCATTCCAAGCATGTAACATCGATTCAGGCAGCAGCATATGTATATTGATACGGTTTAATTTAGCAACCTGCTGCACATCAGGTTGTTCCTCTGGTTCATTGCTATCATATTCACTCGTAGGATCAATCCATGCCGGATGCATACGATATTCATAGGCCAATTCACTGTCATAAAATAAAGCCGATTGCTTTAAATGCTGCGAGACTTGCCACAATGTTTCTGCATGTTGCTCTAGTTGATGCTCGATCAGAGCTTGAATTCGCAGATGGCGCGGATGATCAACGACTTCACCATCGTCCTGATTTGTAATGACATGATCTAGTGCATGTATGCGATAAGACAGCATCGGTAAGCCATAGGCATTTTGTAATTGCGTATCGAGCTCTGGGCTTTTATATTTTTTAATCTCGTCAAGAATCTCGTCATTTTCCCCAAAAGCACTATATGCAGACGAGGAATAAATATTCAGGTTCAACCACTGAACTTCAACAGCTTCAGCCTGTTGGTTGTCATCATCCTGATGCTGCTCTACTTGCGCTTGTTTTTGTTGCTCTTTGCGCTTTTGGTGGGCTTTAATGGCATGATAAATAAATACAGGAGACCATAAAATCACACACAGAATCAGTGGAAATAGAAGCAAATAATTGAGCAGGTCTGCCCCAGTTGGGTCATATTGAATATCTCGCCAATAAAAAATGACGATTCCTGCAACAAGCAACAACAAGCTGCTCAAAGTACCAATAAAGAGCTTAAGCATGCCCTATCCCCATCAATGTATAACAGGTTTCATGATTGTGTTCAGTTGGCATCGGCATTAAAAAAGCGCCTTGTGATAAACCAATGGTCATCGTTGAACTCAGCTGAATCGGTTGAATATCCTCTTTCCTCAGGATGATTCTTAAATCCACCCCAAGCGTTGGACTGAGCCAGCTTGCAAGTAATCGTTTAAGTTTTATACTCTCAGCTTGATCGGGTAAAAATTTTAAATACTCGGTGTATGAGACGGGGCCAACTTCTATTTCAATTTTTCCATCTATTTGACGGATATTTTCTCCACAAAAGGTATTAATGCCCAATTGATTATTACCACCCAGTGTGCTTCTTTGTTCAGGGGACAAATGAAAGACCTCTTCAACAAATTCTTTAATCTTAAAGGGTTGCTTAAACACACAACTCAGCATGGTTTTTAGCGCATGTGATGTATTATTTTGCCCCTGCATTAATCCAGCGAATTCAGCAAAATAATGATCTAAATCCTGCTGCTCATGTTGAACACTCACATAGCCATTTAGTGCATGCAAAATATCGAGGTAATGGTTTTCTTGCTCAATCTCATAGCGAATCGGTAAATGGTAAGCTAAAGATGCATCCACATATTGCGCAGTGAGCTTGTGATTAAATAAACCTAAAAAATGAAGTGTTTCATTCCGTTGTATACGCGCACTTTGTTTAATTTTATTGGTATAGCTATACGGTAAGGTGCCCTGAATCCCAGTTAAACCAATCATTAAGTTGGTTAAGTGAATTTTTTCTTCGTCAAGGGTCAAACTCTCAATTTCTGCATTCGGAAAATTAAGATTCAGTGAACTATGAAACTTAAATTGCTTTGCCCAATCCCCTTCTTTTTGAGCATGGGGAGCCTCCGCATGACGTAGTAATCGCGTGGCCTGAATAAATTCAAAAGCGTTCGGTTGTTCAACCAGTACATCAACTATAGAAGTGTCTTGCCACCAACGTTCTGCACGCATTGGTATAACTCCTGTTGAGATTGAGCATCTGAAATAACAACATCGACAAAACTGTTCATCTGGACTTTTAGATTAAAGACATGCGACAACAACTGACTAAAAATATACAGGCTATGTCCTCGAAACACTTTCGAATCAATCCCTAGATTTACTTTCAACCCTCGTATAAAGAGTGGGAATGGTTTTGCATCCACCATCTTTTGCTTTAATTCAAAACTAACCGACTGAATCGCATTAATAATAAGGTGGTTTTCTTTGAGCTGAGGCAGGTTATACAGTTCAAGCAATTCCTGAATATGGCTTAAAGCATCGCCCTTGGTGAGAGATAAAGTATTTAATGATAAATGCGAAATGATCCGCCATTGCTCTTTTTTATTTTGTTCAAAGTAATAGGGTTTATTCGGTCTTTTTAAAACCACAGCTCGCCGTGCCAGACTACTATCATTCAAATTTAATATATTGTTGGCTTGGCTCAATGCCTCATGGGGTAAATCACGATTGGAGCATAATAATTGCGTACTGATAAAATCAGATTTGGTTGTTTCAGGCGATAAATGTTTTGAAATAATACTATAACCTGTTTCAACATATTTATTTTGTAGCTGTGCCGAATTCAAACTATAAAAAAACTGAGTCTCATCCTTTTGATAATGACTCATCGCAAAGAATGGATAAATGTCAAAAGTAGTTTGATCTTTATTCGACTTTTCACGAATCATTTGCATTTTAGTAATCGAATAAGTTTGATAAAACTCAGGATGATGAGCATCGGTAATTAAAGGATATTCGAGTTGTTGATGATTAATTTTTTGAGGTTCAGCCTGTTTTTTAAATAAATTGATAACTGGTACCACATATAATTTAAAGTTTGCGACATTCAACTCAGAATAATTTCGAATATTGACCTGATCATTTAAATTCAGTTTAAGATGAATCAAAATTTCAAACTGATTTTGCTCTTTTTCTAAATATTTTAACAAACCTAAGTTCATATTGAGAAAGTTAAATTTTTCAGAAAAACAGAAATATTCCATCAACAGCCGGTATGCATGATGTGTATGTTGATCCAAGGGCAACAGACTTTCAGTTTCAGCAAAACCCATGATACTAAACGGATTTGGGATGTCGATGACGCGATGACCAAACTTTAATGAAAATCCTGTACCCGACTGGAACACAGCATCCAAAACTTGTAGTGGAAAATTGGATATCGCATCCAAATAAATAGGCAAGTTTTCTTTTTCTACGGCTAAAAAGAAACGACATCCTGCTAAAAATAAAGCGAATCAAGTTTAATAGAATATAGAGTGTAAAATTATGAGCTTAGAAATCGAGCCTTTATTGTCTCCTATCTCAAGCGATCAACCATGTGGACAAGACTTGTCTTTTTCCAATGAATTCCACGCTATCAAAATTGCAAAAACTCAGGATGATCCACTACTCGATCAAGGCGACTGGGTCGCTGAACCCAAGCAAGCAGACTGGCATTTCGTTGAACAAAAATCTATCGAACTTCTCACGGAAAAATCGAAGGATTTACGCTTATTGGGCTGGGTACTTGAAGCGTGGTCAAATTTATACGGATTCGAAGGCACCGCAAAAGCCCTAGAGCTTATGCACCGGACGCTAAATGAGTATTGGATACAACTTCATCCTGAAATTGAAGAAGAAGATTTAGATCAACGTCTAGGTTTATTACAAGGTTCAATTAATCATTTGATTCCACTGATTAAACAAGTCGCTATCGTGAATGTTCCTTCATTTTCACTCAGTGATTATGAAGCCTTATTGAGACAAAAAAACCATTTGTTGAAACAAGTCGAAAGTTATACGGATGATGCCAATAGCTCTCAGATTTTGGAACAATTTGAGCAGAGCTTGTTCAATACATCAAAATCATTTCAATATCAGAACTATCAACATTTTTCGGCGATTCTGGCTGAATGGTCAATTTTGAAAAGTGTATTAGATACCTTAATAGGCTTAGATGCACCAAGCTTTGCTGCGATTGATACTCAGCTTGAAAACATCCACACCAGTTTAAAAAAGCTCTACAAAACCGATGTTTTTACTCAGCCTGTAATGGCGACACAAACGTCTGAGTCTTCTGCTGCCGCAACGATAACAACACAGGCACTTTCATTTACTCAGCACAAAGAACAAGAGATTGACATGAACACCGTCCATCCATCCAAAGGCTTTCAGGTTCAACCGCAAAATCACTTAGCAAACCGTGAACAAGCCATGCGGGTATTACAAGAAATTTCTGACTATTTCCAAGCCAATGAACCGCATAGTCCCGTAAGCTATATGTTACAGAAAACCATCAAGTGGAGTCAGATGCCACTACATGAGTGGTTAAATCAAGTCATTAAAAACGAAAATCCACTGCATAACGTCCAAGAACTACTGGGCGTGCAACAAGCAAATGAATCAAACGATTGGTAATCTAAATGTTTAAAGCAGAAAAAATACTTTGGGGTGAAGGTCTATTTTTACGTCCTCAACATTTTCAATTACAAGATGCGTATCATGAACAACGTCTGAATCATACCATTCGTTCCACAATTCCATTTGCCTATGGCATTCAAAATATTCAATTTGATGAAGCCCAGTTACACACACATATCTTGGCACTCGAAAGTATTAGTATGATTTGGCAAGATGGCGAAATCTATCAGGCGCCGGCACGTGATTTATTGCCAGAGCCAGTGTTATTAGATGAACTGAATTTACGTGGCGAAATCTTGGTTTATTTGGCTTTGCCGATTGTACAAGCCAATAAGAAAAATGTGACCGCTGAAAATAGTGCACAGTTCGGTCGCTATCATTCTTATCTAACCTCAACTCATGATTTATTTACAGATGCAACTGCAGCAGATATCACCTTATTGCGCCGCCGTGCAGAGTTTCGCTTGTTAGAGGTCAACGCAGAACCGAATCAAGAGCTTGATGGCTTTTTGTATTTAGCTTTAGCAAAAATTAAACGTCAAAGCTCAGGTCAATTTGAATTTGATCGTCATTTTATTCCGCCTATCTTGCATATTGAATCTTCTGAAAATCTTATCTCGAGTTTGAAACGCAGTTTAAATGTTATCAAAGCGAAAATTAAAACCATTCAAAGTAATAATCGAGAAAACGAGCAAAAACTGATTGAATTTCGCTCTGGCGACATTGTGTCATTTTGGCTGGTTAATGCACTCAACACAGCACACGCGACGTTGAATCATTTATTGCAATACCCGCATATCCATCCAGAGCGGCTATTCTTTGAATTATTACGTTTGACTGGCTCATTGCTGACTTTTTCAACGGCTCATGAGGTTGATCATTTACCTCGCTACCAACATCATAATTTACAAGAAAGTTTTAGTCAGCTCGATGTCATTCTACGTGAGTTATTAGATACGATTATTTCAAACCGCTACATCAGTATCCAACTCAAAGAAACACGACCATCCTATTGGTTAGGCAGTTTAGAGTCAGATAAAATCACCCGAGATTCAAGACTTTACTTGGCTGTTTCAAGCAGCATGATGCAAAGCCACGAACTGATTCAATTGGTTCCATTGCGCTTTAAAGTGGGCAATACCGTAGATGTGGAACAACGCGTCATCGCCGCACTCCCTGCAGTTCCTTTACATCATTTAATGCAAGTTCCAACCGCTATTCCAGTGCGATCTGGTGTGAGTTACTTTGAAATTGAACCAAATAATGACTTATACCAACGCATGTTGGATGCCGAGTCGATTTGTATTTATATTCCGGCAGGTTTCCAAGATATTGCTGTTGAATTGATTGCTGTGATGAATGGCTAAGGAAATGAATCATGAATAATGCCCCTTCACTTTTTGATGATGGACAAATTGGAACTGGTTCAATTACTCAGCCCATGACCGCCAAAGTCACCAGTACAACCAACTTGGTTGACTTACTCCATGACGGGTTTTATATTGTATTTTTATTAAAAAACAAATATATACCGAGTAGTTCGACTGAATTTCGTGAAAAAATTCTTGTCCTACTCAACCGTTTTGAAAACCAAGCTCGAAAATTACAATTTTCATCAGATGACATTCAAGATGCTAAATATGCTTACTGTGCATTATTAGATGAAACCATTGTGACTCAGCAAGATGCACAATTTTTCGAGCTACAAAATAGTTGGTTAATCAGTCCCTTACAGCTTAGTTTATTTGGCTCGCAACTTGCGGGTTATCGTTTTTTTGAAATTTTAGAAGAGTTACGCCGTAAAGGAAATAGTCGATTAGCCGCACTTGAAGTTTATCATTACTGCATGCTCCTGGGTTTTCATGGTAGATATCGCATTGAATCTATAGAAAATTTAAACCATTTGGTCGCACGTGTGGGCGATGAAATTGACTATTTGAAAGGAAAAAAGGCTGCCTTTTCTCCTTTTGCATCGCTCCCCGATCAAATTAAACACATGATTCACCGTGAGCTTCCTTTTTACTGGATTTTACTTTTTCTAATCCTATTCGCGCTCTTATCCTTTGCAGGCTTGCGCTATATGTTATCAAAGCAAAGTACGAATTCTTTGGCCACATATGAAAATGTCATTTCTACGCCAACAGAACAGGCACATATTACTATTCATTTACCCTAAGAACTAACTCCATGGCTCATGAAAAACGGACTTCAGTCAAAATTTTGACGTCTACAAAAAAGAAAAATATTTCACCTATGCTCTATGCGTTTGGTGGTTTTTTGAGTGGTGTCGTATTGATGGCCACTCTTGGTTTTACTTACTTTTTTACACAACAAAAAAATGATTCAATACAGGTTAGTCAAAATTCTAGCGTCGATGTCTCTGAACCCTCAGTCGATAATGAAGCCCCGACGCGGGAACCCGAAGCTATTTTTGAAGCAACTAAAGTCATCCCTTCTAAAAGTGTTCAACCTTCAAATGTAACTGAGCCGCTTTCTGATTTTCCCCAACCCAAAGAAGATGAATTAAGCAGAGCTTTTCTTCGTCCAGCTGAAACAGTTGCTGCCCCATCGATGAAGAGTGCTAGTCCTCAGCCCTTATCAAAAGAAAATAAGAAACAAAACTCGTCAACGCAAAGTTTGGCCGCACTGCAAGATAAAAATCACGACAAAGTAGCCAAAGCAGAACAGGCAGTGGAAAAATCTGAAGAATCTCCCACAGGTAGTGTACAAACCAAGATTACAACTCGTACCGCCGAAGCCCCAATGCCAGCTACTATCAGACTATGATTTATGCTCTTTTTTCGATTTTTCTAATCCTAGCGATAGGACTAGGTTTGGCACTGTCCTACGAACTCAGAGCAAAATTAGCAAGCTTTTTTGTTGGGTTAATTCCTCAAGGAAAACAAAGATTTCAATCCGCTCGTCATTTTGCACAGCATATAAATCATGCTGCTGCGCCTGAGCAATTGCAATCGCATTGGCATATTCAGCAATGGTGGATATTGATTGCGGGTCTATTTTTATTTGCTAGCATCTTAATGTTTGCTTTTACCAGCCCCGTCACACCCACTAAAATCGAAGCGGATTATTTAAGACAATCGGATCCACAAATTTATGCCTTACTTGATGGGCAAATTTTGTCGCCGCCACCAGAAATCGAAGAATCCTTAGTTGCTGCGGCCATAGTTGAAGCAAGTATGCTTGAGCAAGCGGATCTTAATAATAATTCTATTCAAGCCAGTGCTTTGAATTACGATCCAAGTATTCAGGATGTACATTCAACTCATTCACATGACAATTTAGCAACGGCTGATCGTAAGTGGCACAAAATGAACCCACGCTATAAACAACGTTTACTGATGGTATTTAAAATAATGCGTGAGCAGCATGGATATGAACTGGTTTTACTGGAAGGCTATCGTAGCCCGCAGCGTCAGAATTCTTTAGCCAGCAATAAAAATACGACTTTGGCACGTGGTTATCAGAGCTATCACCAATTTGGATTGGCGGCGGATGTCGCATTTAAGCGGGATGGAAAAGTCGTTATTTCTGAACGAGATCCATGGGCGATGCGTGGCTATCAGCTCTATGGTGAAGTTGCAGAATCTGTAGGTTTAACTTGGGGCGGGCGTTGGAAGTCGATCCAAGACTATGGCCATACTGAATATCGAATGCCGAATTTAAAGAAAACTGCGGAAATGGCTGAAAAGCTGACCTCTGAAGGACAACTTTCAGCTGCAAATTTGAGTTAATCAGGTTGAAGACTGACTCAAATATTGAGTGATGATTTGCAGAACTTGCGCAGTTTTCTCTGCATGTAACCAGTGTCCAGCATCTGCAACCGTCTGAATCTGGGCTTGAGAAAACTGCGATTGGATAGCTTCTATATATTCTGGCTTTTCTACATAAGGTGAGTTTCCACCACGTATAAACAATGCAGACTTATGCCATGTTTCTATATTTTCCCATGACAAAATTTGAGCATAGTTCTCATATAGTGCATCTACATTAAACAACCACTTCCCTTTGCTAAAAGACTTCAAGAGAAACTGAATAACCATTTCTTCTTTGAGATATTCACGCATGATTTCTATGGCTTGTTGACGTGTTTCAATATCTGCTTTTTGTACTGCAAAGAGCGCTTTAAAAATCTGCTCATGATGATTTTCTTTATAAGCAATAGGCGTAATATCCAATACCACCAGTTGATCTAGTCGATCTGCTGCGAGCTCTGTCACTTTCATCACCAGCTTTCCACCCATAGAATGCCCGATCAAAGAAAAGTGCTCGATATTGAGTTCATCTAAAGTTTCAATTAGATCAGCTGCCATGACTTCATAAGTCATAACATTGGAATGTGTAGATAACCCATGATTACGTACATCTACCTGTAATACATGGTGGCTTGAATAATACTCCCGAGCCAACATCCCTAAATTACTTAAACTGCCAAATAAACCGTGAACAAAGACCAATGTTTTTGCACGCGGCTGCTCATTTTGATGAAATTGATGATTTAGGATCATATGAAACTTACTTTATTTGATTCCTATAGATATTGAATTTTTAATGGAAATAAATCAAATGACTTTTTATATTAAGTTCAATTTTGCTTAGGCTATTTTAGGTGAGATATTTGCTTAGGCTAAATTTAAAAGCATGATGTGCATGTTTGTTTAATATCAGATTTTAAGCAAGTGAAAAGATGCCGAATGCTTTAAGTCTTGCTACTTTTCTGTTTTAAAAATAATTCAGCGGAATTTTTAAGTAAGAAATACCATTGTCTTCTGGTTGAGGGAACTTGCCTGCAAACATATTGATTTGAATTGCGGGTAATATCAATTTTGGCATACTTAACGTTGCATCACGGCGGTTTCGCATCTCGACAAAATCGGCCCTTTCCGTTGTAGTATTGATATGAATGTTTTCATGCTTTTGCGAATAAACCGATGTCTCATATTGGTATTGATCACGACTTTCGGGTAAGTAGTCATGACATAAGAACATCCGCGTTTGATCTGGCAATGTGTACAAAGTCTTCACTGAGTCAAATAAAGCCGCCGCACTCCCCTTTGGGAAATCACAACGTGCCGTTCCATAGTCAGGCATAAACAAAGTGTCCCCCACAAAAACAGCATCACCAATGACATAACTGAGACACGCAGGTGTATGCCCTGGTGTCGGAATATTATATGCTTTTATGTTGCCTATCAAAAATGTCTCGTAATCTGCAAAAAGATAATCAAATGACTGCTTGGCATTTAAACTCTTAATATCTAAGTGATAAATCTCACCAAAAGTTTGTTGTACTATCTCGATCTTATGACTAATCGCAATTTTTCCACCTAGTTTTTGCTTTAAATACTGTGCAGCACTTAAATGATCTGCATGCACATGTGTTTCTAAAATCCAGTCTATGCTTAGGCTATTTTCCTGAATATAAGCAATAATTAAATCGGCCTGCTCTGTTTTGGTCGTTGCCGATGCTGCATCATAGTCCAACACACTATCAATCACGGCGCAGCGCTGAGTGTCGGGATCACTCACCACATAACTAAACGTGTTGCTCGCTGTATCAAAAAATGCTTTTACTTGAGCAATTTGCTTCATGGCATTCTCTCCATCACTTTACGATGTAGCAGTACACCGACGAACATCGCAATTATAAAATAGATCGCTTGAAAATAACCTAGTCCAATCAAAGTAAAGCTCGGCGCAGGACAAATTCCCGCAATTCCCCAGCCTATACCAAATAGCAGACTTCCGAAGATCAGTTTTCTGTCGATTTTCGTATTTTTAGGAAGTTGTATGGCTTCACCATAAACCGTTTTTGGATGTGGCTGACGTACAGCTTTTTGAAAAGGAATA
The DNA here is from genome assembly GCF_058599505.1 of Acinetobacter sp. CAU_H_29a_1. Lineage (NCBI taxonomy): Bacteria > Pseudomonadati > Pseudomonadota > Gammaproteobacteria > Moraxellales > Moraxellaceae > Acinetobacter > Acinetobacter sp. CAU_H_29a_1. The sequence continues at coordinate 1,712,495 of NZ_CM178655.1, read as the reverse complement.
AATGCAACCGCAATTGCACCCATCATCACAAAAGCTAAACTGGCATCCCACTGCCCGAAAATATCTAAAAAGCCAATCACCTTCGCAGGATCCGACATTCCTGAAAGCATGAGACCAATTGAAAATAGTCCACCCCAAATGAATGCCCAAACATTTTTCATTTTAGATTGCTCCAAGCATATGACGGACAACATACACAGTAATAAAGCCTGCGAACAAAAAACTCATTGTAGCGATGATTGAACGTTTGGATAAGCGACTGATACCACAAATACCATGCCCGCTGGTACAACCAGAGCCTAAGCGAGTTCCAAAGCCTACCAATACGCCCGCAATAATTAACATGAAAGGTGTAGCCTCAATATGGATTTCTGGCTGAACAAAAGCTGCGTATATAAACGGAACAATGAACAGGCCCAATAAAAACCACAGTGCAGGCGTATTTATGATCCCTTTTAAGTTTAAAACTTGAGAGACCAGACCACTGATTCCTGCAATTCGTCCATTGGTATATAAATATCCAACGGCTGAGATGCCGAGTAATATTCCACCTATAAAAGACCACGCAAAATCATGCATTGGTAAGCACCTTAAAACAATATATATTTTTATAATATATTTAATTAAAAAATAATCAAGCACCCTTTGTATCTATCGATGCTATGCACGTCTATGACCACTGTTTACGGGCCCTTTCATCTAGCTTTAGATATTTGAATGGCACTACCCGTCCGTTCTCGAAGCTTTTAGTCTTTTAGATAACACCTTAAAGCATTTCTTTTACATAGTTATTCTTCACAATCATGCAAAAATCTTGAATATATCCCCGAGAGATTTTGTATTCAGCCCTTTTTTAGATTAGAAATACTTAACTTCTCTCGCTTTATTTCATGATAGTTTTCATTTAAAGAAACTGAATACAGTTAGAGGTACATCTCTACATCATGATCATTATTCTGGGTTTATGAAACACATTCGCGACTTTTGAATATTTTTTTATGCGGGCAGACACATGAAAAAGGATAAAATAATCTGCTCTTTTTCTGAGCAGTTTATTGGAATTCTGATAGTACGCGTTCTGCAAACCATCTTGGGAGCTTAGACACGGCGGCATTCATTTTTAAGGTTTCAGCTGCTTCTATTTCTGCAAGAAAAGACGCTTGTATACCGTCAGAAGAGTTATCAAACAAGTAGGCTCGATCACAGCACTCTATGGCTTGCATGAGCAGATCCATACTACGGTAGTAACGTTCAATAATTTTCTGCTCAGGAACAGGATGACCACCCACACTGACGCGATACTTGACCCGAGCAATATTGATTTGTGGGTCTACTGTTGAGACATAATATAGATAGGTTTTATAACCCTGACGTTTCGCTTCTCGGAGAAACTCAACTTTAGAGATATGTGACATGACCGTCTCAAAAGTAAAACTGACTTTTACGCGCAGAAACTCAAGCCGGATATAGTCAATAATGCGTGCACAGAGATAAGAATCAATTTCTTCGGTTTTAAACTCGATCTTCCATTCATCTAGCACAATTGGTTCATGCGCAAGTAAGGCCACGAACTGTCCCCCTTGAGGACGCTTCTTACTTTTTAGAAAAGTGACCAACTCTGAAGCTTTTAAGGAAGGATGATAATGCAATAAATCAATGCGTTGACTCTGTCTTAAGTTTTTTTCCAGTTCATCTGCATTTAAATATGCCCCAATATGTTGGGGCAAGAGGTAATCTTTAACAGTGCTTTTACCAGAACCATTTGGCCCTGCAAACATTCTTATTCTAGGTTGTCGAGGTGGCATATCAATCTATACGGTTGCGTGTTTCTTTTTACGTGTCAGTGTCGGTAAAACGCCTACATCGACATAAGCATGACTTAAGTCTTGTAAAACAGTTTCATTGCCATGAATATCGCGTTCAACCAACTGCTCTGCTTTTGCATAAACTACAGATGAACGAGTGGTTGCTTTTTGAAAAGCATCATGAAAAGCATGAATGGCAAGTTTAGGAATCATATCATCCTCATATTTGCCTACTTTAATGTCGGTATAAGCTGCCATACACCAACTCCTACTCAAACGATGGTTGATTTTTATTTATCTTAACACAATCGAGGACATTGTCTATTTATACAGCATCCTGAAACAATAAATTAGATCTTAATATCTACACTAATTTCATACTGTCTTATTGGGTTACTTTACTTTTTAATCGTTTCGTATCTTCAACTTTTAAAGTTTTAGCCGTTGGGCAGAAGGCACTTTCATTCATCCCTGCATCGGTCAGGCTTTTTTCTTGCTGATCAAGATAACGGTTGGCCACCATCAGCATCACTGAAGCGGTACTTAACTCAATATTGGCTTTAGATAGCGCAGCAATTTGATGATATGCATCCATACGCTGACAAAATGCGGTTTTCATTTCTGTTGCTGTCGCTGGATTATCTTTTGCATCTAAAACGGTTTTAGTTGAATTCACAGTTGCTGTATATTCAGCCATCTTCTGATCATACTGTGCCTGAGTTAGCTTCGTTGTTTCTGCATAACTCAGGGTTGATAGAAATGATGATAAAAATAACGAAAGGCTAAGCAACGTCCATGTTTGTTTTTTCATGTATTAAGACTCATCGCCTTCTTTCCATACGTCTTCATAGTCATCGCCATCAATCATAAAACGATAACCTTCACTTAAAGCCAAATATGGAAGTACATCAGGCAAGATATCTTGTAATTCACGTACAGTCATGGTTGTAAAAAAGTCTTGTCCTTCACCCAATTCACCACCATAAATAAACCAAGCGACATTCTCTTCAGTTTCTGGCTTTTTACGTAAACCGACAATGGGTTCTTGATTCAAAGTATGCACAGCAACAGCAACGACATCATCACCTTTTACTTCAACATAAGCCGAGTCAAATTCTTCACACAGTAGTTTTTGTTCTGCAATCAATTCATTCAATGCAGATTGTTGTGACTTTTGTGCCATGCGATGCTGCCCCTTTTGAGCGTCAATCTATCGATAGCGCATTTTAAAACATATTTAGGTCAAAGGCTGTTTTTATTTAAACAATTAGCACATAGGTGAACACTCAATATCACTACAAATGTGGCATTCATTTTGCTTAACAGTATTACGTTTTATAAAAAAAGTAATATCGGGGCTAAGCAACTATGGGTTATGTCGCACGAGAACTCAGTCCTCAAAGCAAAATATTGCTGGGCTTTGGATCATTTCTAATACCAATCCTCATTTGGTGTGCTGTGAGTTATTTGCCCTTTATTTGGCATCCTCAAGTACAAATTACCAACTCTGGCAGTGTCTCTTTTTTACAAGTCGGTAGCCGTGTAGACAAAAATGTGTTCTATGCCGAAGCGCAAAATGCCGTCAATAAAGGCACTGAACCGCCACAAGGTAATTTGGTCAATCCCATTTATTTACCAGCACCTCATCAAGTTGCGACAGCCTTAGTGACAGCATTTACTACACCACCAGCTCAAGCCGATGCACCATGGTTTCATCAAAGTCTTTGGCACAGTATCAAAATTGTATTCAGTGCTTTCTTTATTGCATCACTCGTTGGTATTCCATTGGGGATTTTATGTGGTTTTTCCAACAAAATTTCCCAGCTCACTGAACCCTTTGTTGAGTTCTTTCGCTACTTACCTGCGCCTGCCTTTGGTGCACTGGCTGTTGCCATATTAGGCATTAATGATGCACCAAAAATTGCCATCATCGTGATTGGAACACTGTTTCAGCAAATTCTGATTATTGCCAATACTACGCGTATGGTTGACCGCGGGCTGATTGAAGCGGGTTATACCCTAGGGACGAATAAAGCAAAAAGTCTGTTTCACGTGGTCATTCCAGCGGCGTTACCCGATATTTACCGTGATTTACGTGTTTTGCTGGGCTGGGCGTGGACCTACTTGATTGTCTCTGAGTTGATTGGCACCACCACAGGGATCACTTGGTTTATTACCCAGCAAGCACGCTACCAGAACTTTGACAATGTCTATGCTGCGATTTTGATTATTGGCGTGATTGGCTTGGTCTGTGATGTGATTTTAATGAAACTCGGACAACATCTGTTTAAATGGAAAGCGGGAGCAAAATAATGATAACCACAGATATAAGAACGACGGAGTTCAATTCTCGTCAATATTTTGATCACATTTATCAACGTCCTGTCATTTTAGAGGCCAAACAACTTAGTCAAGTTTTTCAGCATAGTAAAAACACACGCACGATTTTAAATCAGCTCGATTTGAAAATTCATAAGCGGGAGTTTATTTGTGTGATTGGCCCGTCTGGTTGCGGAAAATCGACCTTTAGTCGTGTTGTTGCGGGTCTAGACCCATATAGCAGTGGCGAATTGCTAGTAGACGGACAGCCCATTTTAGGCCCTAGTCCAGAGCGAGGCATGGTGTTTCAAGGCTATACCTTATTTCCTTGGAAATCGGTTAAAGAAAATGTGATGTTTGGTCCACTGATGAAAGGTGCAAGTCATGCCTCAGCCGAAGCGGCTGCACGAGAATGGATCAATATTATTGGCTTAGAGAAGTATGAAAACCAATATCCGCATCAACTGTCTGGCGGGATGAAGCAACGTGTTGCGATTGCCCGTGCTTTAGTCAATGAACCGAAAATTTTACTGATGGATGAACCTTTCGGTGCGCTTGACCCGCATACCCGTCAGAAAATGCAAAAACACCTAATGGACTTATGGCAAAACATTGATATCACCATCATTTTTGTAACCCATGATATGGATGAGGCTATTTTACTGGCTGATCGTATCGTAGCACTGAAAGCCAATCCTGGGGAAATTAAAGAAATTATTGAAGTAGATTTACCCCGTCCACGAAACACTGAACTGATGTCCAGCCCTGCTTTTAAGCAACTTCGAGAACGGGTCGATTTCTTAGTACATGCACAAGAAGAAGAACTCGATCCAGCACTGGAAGATTTACCCAAAATTCCACGTATGACCCAAGTTAGTACGCATAAATAACTCATTGATCTAGCCTGAGGGACGACCCTTAGGTTTTATGCACTGTTGGACGGCCAACGCGAGGATTTTACCATGCAAGATAAATATGTCCTTCCATTGGTGGATATCAGCCTTTTAAATAGCCCAAATCTAGATGACCATATGCAAGTTGCTCAAGCGCTTGATCAGGCCTGTAAAGAAGTTGGCTTTCTCTACCTTAGAGGTGATCAATTTCAACCTGCATTATTTGCACAGTTATGTGACATCGCGAAGCACTATTTTGCCCAAGATGACGCACTCAAAATGCAAAACTATATTGGAAAATCGGTGAATCATAGTGGCTATGTGCCTATAGGTGAGGAACAGTTTTCGAGTAACAGCTACGATTTAAAAGAATCTTATGATGTGAATTATGACTATCAAGGGTCTGCATTAAATTATCCCTTACTTGGCCCAACGCAATGGCCAGATGATCCCGCATTTAAACGCCATGTCTCACAGTACTATCAGCACTTAAAAGCGATTGGTCATCAACTATTTCGCTGTTTTGCGCTGGCTTTAGAGCAAAAAGAAGACTTTTTTGATGTGCATATTCAACATGCACCCAGCCAGTTACGCCTCATTCACTATCCATATAACCCTCAAGCGACAGATGCAGAAGGCATCGGGGCACATACCGACTATGAGTGCTTTACTTTATTACTACCCACAGCGCCCGGTTTACAAGTCCTCACTAAACAAGGCGAATGGATTGATATTCCTCTACTTGAAAATACTTTGGTGATGAACATAGGTGACATGATGGAAATATTGTCCAATGGTAAATATTTAGCCACCAAGCATCGGGTTAAAAAAGTCCAACAAGAACGCTATTCCTTCCCTTTATTTTTTTCTTGTGACTATGACTATGTCATCCAACCGATTAATACAAATGAGCCACCTAAATATGCGCCACTGGCAGGTGGAGAACATTTGTTTAATCAAACGGCTCAAACCTTTCATTATTTAAAACAGCGTGTAGCCAGTGGTGAGTTGGCCTTAAAGAATGCCGTTCCACTTTATTCTTTTGGTCTGACTGAGTCAAACATGGAGTACACACCATGAATTTATTTGAAACTTTAAGTCAACTAAAACCCATCACAGCTGCTTCAGGTAGTGTGCCAACCTATTTAATGGGCGCATTTCGACGTAAAAGTATTAGCTTTTACAATGGCCTGACCGATGAAAATACGATTGTGTATTGGTTTCAGTCCAAGAGTTTCACCATTGACCTACGTCTTAAATCAGTAACAGATACACCTATCGTAGAGCGTCAAGCATGGGTCGGTTATACGCATTGGGATGCACAAAATGCATCACTGTCATGGGAGCTAAGTAGTAATTATCAGAACCATACCCAGTGGCCTGAGCCAGCAACTCTACATACTATTGGCAATTGTATTTTGGAGTTTTCACCCAGTAATGCCTATGTTGAAGACTGGCGTCAACAAGCCAGTACGGGTTTATTTTTAGGACTACACTTAGTCAAAGCTGTACATGTTGCCACGCAACAAGAAATTTCGCTCGATGGCGGTCTCATCATGTGCGGTGAGCATATGGCATATGCACAGTCACGTTTACCCCATATTCAACAGAATGTAGACGCATTAGGGGTTCTTTCTTATGTGGAGCAAAGTCCTTCTGACTTAAATCAAATTGAAAGCTATGAAGTATCAGTTTCAACTCAGGATCAACTCATTCAATATTCAAGCTGCACCCAAATGACTCAACAACAACTCATTCTAGATGGTTTTGAAGTCGTTGATACTAAAACCCTTATACAGCGTAAATTGATCGGTGGCGAAGCATATCAGCTGGTGTTCGTCGTGGATGTGTATGAACCTGAATACACTTTTCAAAATATAACATCGACCACGGCGGACAGTCAGCATTGGCTGAAACAAGAACAACATCACCTCATGCATCATGCAACTGTGGTTGCGTAAGGGAACTTTAATAAGCTATGGCTTTTCTCTATTTATTGATTGCCGTGATTGCAGAAGTCCTCGCGACTTCTGCATTAAAAGCGACCAATGGTTTCACTGCACCTTTACCTATTGTTTTAACTATTATTGGTTATGCAATTGCGCTCTTTTTCTTAGGTCTAACGTTTAAATCCATCCCTATGGGGCTAGCTTACGCACTGTGGTCAGGTGCAGGCATTATCCTGATCTCTACAGTCGGTTGGATTTACTTTAAACAGCAGCTCGACTTTGCGGCGGTTGTTGGTTTAAGTTTTATGATTATCGGCATCGTGATTATTCATGTGTTTTCTAAAAGTACACATTTATAAATACATGCCTTAAAATCTAATCTGTATTTAACATTAGATCTTTCTTTGCTTTTTAAACACACTCACACAAAAAAGCCCAAGTTAACTTGGGCTTTTAGTTTCTACGAAGTCCTATTTTAACTCTTCAATCAAAGCTGGGTAAATTGCACCATCAACATCCATTTCTGTTTTATAAATGCCATTTTCAACGTTGAATTTGTTTACGTGGTAGCTTGAGCCATAAATCGAGTCAAAACCTGAACCTTTCTTAAAGACGGTTTTATTGGCTGCCAAATCGAGTAAATGCGTCCCGCCAATAAATTGTTCATATTGTTTCGGATCGACTCCAACACGGTTAGACATAATTTTCACGGCATCTTCATGTGTTGCAGGGTCATTAATATATTTGACTGTTTTATCCCACACTTGAATCATCTTTTTCCAATCTTCTTTATTGGCAGAAAGATGGCTCATATTCACAGTCAGAGTGTCATAAATTAAACCAGGCTTATCTTTAGAACTATAAATAATTTTAGACCCTGCAACAGACTTCAACGCTTGATTGGCTACAGGTTGCCAGACCGCAATTGCAGCAATATCTGGACTTGCAAAAACTTGTGGAAGCTCATTGGTCATAGAATTGACCAATTTAATATCACTGGTCTTAATTTTTGCATCTGTCAGTGCTGTACTTAGCAATAGATGGTCAACCAAGCCTTTTTCAGTAGCAATACTTTTGCCTTTTAAATCAGCAATGCTGTTAATTCCATCTTTTGCGATAATCACGTCATTACCTGCGGAATAGTCTGTCGCCATAATCATGACACCTTGAGTGCCCCCAGAGGCTGTGACTAGATTATCTCCATTGGTCACCAGTACTGCATCTAGCTGATTGGCTGCAAAAGCAGAAAGTGATGATGAATAATCAAACCATTTAAATTCAACATTCAGCCCCGCTTCTTTGAGCCAACCTTTTTCAATTGCCACCTGCCATGCAACAAAACCCGGCCAATCACTATAGCCAATCGTGATGGTTTTGGTGCCTGTGCTCTCAGATGCACTGTTTTTTGTTTCAGGAATTTTGGCGGTGTTATCACAACCCGCCAATAAAATAGTCGAAACAATAGAGACTGACAAAAACGCTTTTTTAATCATGATGCAATTTTCCCGATGCTGTAAATGTTTAAACTTGCTATGTATGGAGTGAGCCATTGAGGACGGTGAACATGGTCAAGCTTTCAATGCTCACTGTTCTTCGTTTTGTGGAATCGGCGGCATCACCGCATCCATCAGTTCCAAATGCCCTTTGATCACACCTTTCAAAGCAATGAATTGCTGGCTCAGCGCTTTTAACTCTGTAGTTAAGCCCTGCAAAATCATCACTTCTAGAATTTTTTGCTCATCTAACTGAATATGCAGTGAACTCACCACTTGTTCTAAAAACTGCTGCTGTAAGTCCAGCAATTGGACTCTAAGTGGCGTAACACTGGCGTCATAGAGCAAGGTAAATGTCCCCACCATCACGGCGTTACGTTGCTCCTGATCCGCAATCAGATGTTTATTGATCATGTCGACAATTGCTTGAGAACGGCTTTCATAGTGCTGATCAACAATTTTCTGATCCAATGCATCGACAGTCAGTTCAGGCACAGTGATACTGATCCGTGCCAATTTATGTTTCGGCACGTGCTTATCCTTTTTCGGATGGATCTTGCTTGATATAAATGCCCGCTCTAGCGCTTAAGATAGCAACCACGAACTGTTTAAATACGATGAAGAATGCATTTAAGTCATCTTTGAATTGTTTAGACATTTGCTGCTCCTTTCGGTATTACCAAAAAAGGTTTTTGTAATACCTAGAACTAAGCAGAATACATGCCAATTTTTTTGATTAGATTGACAGCAACAACACATTAAAAAGTTTATTTTTTGTGCAAAATTTATTTATATTTTTAAAATTGATACATCAAAGTGCATTTCGGGCTATTCAGCTTGACTTTTTATCCGTCAAAGGCCGAATGTTTACATCCCTAGAAGCAAAACACCTTATGGACATGAGCTCTTATGTCCTCGCAACTTTTAGTTTTCTCTCACTTATAAGCAAAAAAATCGCCAGATGGCGATTTTTCTTTTATTGATAAGCTTTTTGGAACTCACCCAAAATTGGAGCGGAGACGCCATCTTTATACACATATCGAGAGATAATACCTTGATCTGTATAAATATTCATTTTGATCGAATCCGTTCCTTTTAACTTACTCATCAAATTTACAGGCGCTAAAATATAATTGGTCGAACGGTCGGTGCCTAACACATGATCATGCTCTGTTGGTCCAGTGACAGCAAAAGTTTGGCTTTTTTGTCCATTGGTAAACACGACCTTTTGAATATCGTATTTATTATAAGTGCTGCTCAAATGCATTTTTAATTTAAGCAACTCTTTGTTCGATTCATTCCAGCTCACAGTAACCACTGGACAAAGCTCATTCTGCGCACAAATGAGTAAACCTGTGGTACCCACATTTTGACGACTTGGGTCTGTAGAGGTTGTCGCACAACCTGAAAGCAACATCGCCCCCAAACTCATGAGTAACCATTTTTTTGGCGATACGTTCGTTATCATTATATTTACTCCCAGAAACTTAAAAGGCTTTGAAATTCTAAAATGAAGCTTTGATTTTTCCCAGCCCCTATTTTTGACGAATCTGCACCTAAATCAAGCTTTTTCGTTCATTCAGGTTATAAATTTTAAAATTTATATTTCTTTATACAAATATGAAAGAAAAGAACCTGCTGAAAAGCTCGCTACTAACCAAGCACATGTATTCTTTCTAATATGCTCTCAATGAATACTCAACTTTGCAAGCCTATCAAAACAGATGACAGAACATGACGAAGGGAACCGACATCCTTTATACTGGTTCTAAAAGCTCACCAAAGACACAGCCGCCGATGAAATTCTTTAGTTGCGCATCCTGTCAAAACCAAGTTTTTTTTGCCAACTCACAATGTGTGAGCTGCCAAACTACACTCGGTTATATTGCATCAGAAAAAGATATGGGGAGTTTTGAACAGCATAGCCCTGTTCTTTGGTTAGCGCTAAATGAAAAATACCAGATGAAGCGTTATAAGCCTTGTTATAACTATCAGCATCATCAGGTCTGTAATTGGGTTATTCCCGCAGAGAGCAACGACATCTACTGTGAGTCTTGTGTACTCACATATACCATTCCTACTCTAGATAACCCTGATCATATCGTCTATTGGTCACGGCTCGAACATGCTAAACGGCGTTTTCTGTATTTAATGCAACGCCTGAATATTATGCCAAGGCCCAAATATAACGATGATGATCGCTACGGACTCCGTTTTAATTTTCTCATGCCTGAACCAGAGCACCCTGTGCTGACAGGACATGCTAATGGCGTCATTACACTCAATGCCAGTGAAGCAGATGTCATCTATAGGGAAACGACCCGTATTAAAATGGGTGAAAACTACCGTACGCTTTTGGGGCATTTCCGTCATGAAAGTGGTCATTATTATTTTGACCTCATTAAATCGCTACATCCTGAGCTGGTCGACGAGTTCCGTCAGTATTTTGGAGATGAGCGTCAAGATTATAACGCAGCACTACAACGTCACTATGAAGATGGCGCACCACAAAACTGGGACCAATTTTATGTCAGCTCTTATGCCAGCACACATCCTTGGGAAGACTGGGCAGAAACATGGGCACACTATTTACACATGATGGACACATTGGAAACCGCTTACTATGCAGGTTTAATCGTGCGTAATAATCGAAAAGATACGCATGACTTAAGCTTTTATGAAAATCCAATCGGCGCTCAAGATTTTGATTTACTCCTCAAACAGTGGATGACACTGACTTTTAACTTAAATGCGTTAAATCGCAGTATGGGTTTAGAAGATGCTTATCCATTTACGCTATCAGCGCCAGTCCTCGATAAATTACGATTTATACATAAACATGTTTTGGGCAAAGCCTTTGCTCGCCAAATTGCTTGAGCTGAATATAAGCGTTCTTAAGTTATGTCTAGGGACACAAAAGATCGGACCGAATCTGGATGTAACTCGTTAGAAATTGTCTTAAAATGAAAGACATCTTTAGCCTATATAGATAACGTCCGTGCTAAAAACTATGCTTTTAACGAGACATCATACTTTCACGCGACCAATCATTTTAGGGCTAACGATTGTTTTACTGCCGGCCTGCCAGTTGGTCAAAGTTAAAGAAAATAATATCCATCAGGCTATTCGTAGCAAGTCCGAAAATATCTTAACCCACGAACAATTGAGTGCGGAAACCACCAGCTTACTCAAACTACTCAGCCTGACGCCACAGCAATGCACCGCTGAATTTGAAACATGTTTGCAACGCTTAAACATACAAACAGATCTCTGTACACGACAAATTTCACAGGGCCCTTGTCCTATCAGGCTTATTCTTTCTTAAAATTGCGAGCACTTTCTTAAATTCTTCTTTTTTTCCAAAACCAATCAAACGTAGAATAGCCATTTGAACATAGTCCAAACCGTAGCGAAATAAACTTACTGAAAGTCGTCCATGCTTCTTTATTTTTATCGCTTTTTTTCGATCATGTTGCCATTCACCTGTTAAATAGCACCAACAGAAACCGATAGCTAGCACTGCTATCAATTTTTTGACTCGTCTAGGGTCTGTTAAACGAGTATTTTCAAGATTGAATCCACGTCCTTTGAGACAACTAAATAAGGTTTCGATTTCCCAGCGTAATGCATAATCACGAATAGCAGAAGCATTAAACATAGGAGAAACAACAAGTAAAAGTTCTCCATCTTCTAATCGTAGCGCACTAATATACAGTTTCACTCGACCAACCCAAATACGTCGTTTACGACATTCAGTTTGACCAACTTGAAGATGACGAAATAAATCACTAATTTTATGATTCTTGGCTAAGTGATTGGTCACAATAAAGTTTTTTTAACACGTATACAGAAGTTAATGTCATTTTCAATTAACCATGTAAACCATTTCTCACCGATAAATTCTCTGTCTGCAAACACATTCACAATACGATCTTTACCAAAAATGGAGATAAAGCGTTGAATCAAAGCAATACGCTCTTTTGTATCTGAATTTCCACGTTTATTGAGCAATGTCCAAACAATAGGTATCGCTATTCCACGATAGACGATGGCTAACATCAAGATATTGATATCTCGTTTTCCCCATTTCCAATTAGTTCTATCCAAAGTTAATTGGACTTTATCAAATGAAAATATATTGAAAATTAACTGAGAAATTTGACGATAATCGAAATACTGATCTGCAAAGAAGCGTTGTATACGTCGATAAAATGATTGTGGTAAGCACTTGATGGGTAAGGCTTTAGATGCAGAAGAAAGATTACATGTCTGTTTTACAATTAATGCAAGCATAATCAGTGTAAAACATTTTACATGTGACTTGTTCCACTTTAGATATTTGTTTAAGATGAGATGTAACTCATTGAAATGTGTCATCATATTCGTCGTCAGAAAACAAGTATTATGCCATTATTTCAATGAGTTATCTTTTTTTGTCGTGTACAAAGCAAACAGATATTGCTGCAGATGAACGCTATGCCGCTTTAAGTGAACTGTATTTAGCCCAAGCTTTAGATATTTCAAAACAACGCAACTGTACCCAAGCACAGCTACATAGTGAAAATAATCACTGCTTAGAACAGAGCCTTAATGCCTTCGACCAAAGCTTACGCTATAGCTATGTGTATTTATTTAAAATGCAAGAAAGCCCAAGTACCCGTGTTTTTGATCAAAGACAAATGCATGTCCGCACTTTTTACAATGTCGCTTTGTCGCGTTTAATTACCACGGCGTACCGTACGCAGCCTTTTCATCAAGTTCCCGGGCAACTCAACGTCCAACAACGTCAATATATTGTGAACTTAGAACACTATCCTGAACTGAAAAGTAAAACCATTGACCGAGTTCAATCCAGTTATAACTTAAATTTTTCAGGTTTTTATCAAGTCAACCGTCAAGATGGTCTGGGCGCAGAGTTTGCGGTTGTGGCTGAAGCGGATCCTATTCATAAAAATGATTTTATCCTTGACACGATATCTTTTTATCAAAATCAAACCAATCCCAATATCCATCCTGCACGCTATTTGTCCGTAACCGCAGCAGCGCAACCTTTAAACCCTGAAAGCAGCATTGAAGATGTGCTTAATGGCAAAGCCATTTTTGAGATTGAGCTATTTAATCCTTATACGCAAAAGTATGTAGACATACATCAACAAAAATATATCCTCACGGCGAATTATTCTGTGCCTTTTGCTTATTGGCTGGCAGAAAATAAACTGGGCTCTACAGGCTACTTAACCTTGCTCGATAAAACTGAGCACTTGCGTATGCCACATGTCTATATGCTTGAACCCTACCAACCGAATAAAAAAGTGATTGTACTTATTCATGGTCTCGCCAGCAGCCCTGAAACTTGGGTCAATCTGACCAATAACATTTTGGGGGATAAAGTTTTACGAGAAAACTTTCAGGTATGGCAGGTGTTTTATTCAACCAATATGCCGATTGTTGAAAGCCGCTATCAGATTCATGCACTACTTAAACAAGCCTTTGCACAAGTTCAACCCAACTCTCGCTCGGCCAGTGACGCCGTGCTGATTGGACATAGTATGGGGGGCGTCATTAGTCGCTTACTGATTAGTGAGCACGATATTTCTGAGCAAGTGATTCCACTGTTAAACTATGAGCAATACACCCGATTACAACAATACCCCGTAATCAAAGAGCGTTTTCAATTTCATCCTGATTTACCCATTGGACGTGCAATTTTTATTGCCGCGCCTCACCGTGGCAGTGAACTGTCTGACCGCTGGTATATGGAAATGGTGAAGAAAATGGTGAAATTGCCGATCACTTTCTTTAACCAAGTGGATATACAGCTCAATGGTAGCTCTAGCACCAAAGGCATGGTGCAATCTGGCCCTGACGACTTAAGTCCAAAGTCACGCTTTATGGCTTTGACCAGTAACATCATGCCTGTATCCACAGTTCCTTATCATTCTATTATTGGCAATCACCGTCAGACCAATGACATACATGATATGAGCGATGGTATTGTGCCCTATTCAAGTTCACATTTAGAACAAGCAGTCTCTGAAAAAATCATTAAAGGCAATCATTCTGTGCATGAGGAAGCAGAAACATTATTAGAATTGCGTCGTATTTTGAGGCTACACCTTGAGCAAAATCAGGCTCAATAATCAATAGTAATAAAAATGTTCTCCTGCTTAGAGATTTTTATCCGAATACTCTAACCCAGCTAAATGAGCATCGAAAACTTGAAAAGTAGCAGTTGTAAAACCTAAGGTACGGAAAGGTTTTGATATACTTGCTTTATCTAAAAATACATACATTTATCTGCTCGGAAACATTATGCACATTAAAAATCAAATTGTACTGGTCACAGGTGGCGCACGCGGTTTAGGTCTTGCAATTACACACACCTTAATCAATGAAGGTGCTCGTGTAGTCGTGAATTATTTGAACAGCCACGTTGCAGCGCAAACCTTAGTTCAGCAGTATCCCGAGCAGATCTTTATCTACCAAGCAGATGTTACAGACAGTGCACAAGTCAAAAGTATGTTTGACGCAAGCTTTCAACATTTTGGACAGCATATCAACGCCGTGATTAATAATGCGCTCATTCAATTCGAGTTTAATGGTGAGGCCCGCCCAAAAATTCATGAGCTACGCTGGGAAACCATGCAACAACAATTTGAAGGTGCAGTTAAAGCCGCTTTGAATACTACCCAAGCAGCGCTTGAAGGTATGAAACAAGGTCAGTTTGGACGCATTGTAAACATCGGAACCAACCTGGTGCAGAACCCAGTTGTACCTTATCATGACTACACCACAGCGAAGGCTGCATTATTGGCATTTACTCGTACCTCTGCACATGAACTTGGTCAATACGGTATTAATATCAATATGCTCTCTGGCGGTTTACTACAAACCACCGATGCCAGTAAAAGTACGCCCAATGAAGTTTTTAATTACATCGCGAGTGCAACACCACTGCGTCGTGTAGTTACACCTGAGGAATTTGCTTCAGCCATTTTAATGTTCTTATCGCCATATTCTTGTGCTGTGACAGGTCAAAACTTGATTGTGGATGGTGGTTTAGTCAAAGGCTAATGAGCTTTAATCCCTAAACTCTGAATAAGCATGATTTAAACAATCCATTTTAAAATTCTTGAAGCTTCATCGACTTGAAGCTTTGTTTTAGGTTCAAGTCTTCTTCAGAATCTGCTCACCCTAGCAAGGAATACAGTACGATGCTTTCTTTACCCATTCGGCACCGACTGGCTGGCTTTTACTTTTTTTATTATTCCATTGTGGGCACGTTCATGCCGTTTTGGAGCCTGTATCTCGAAGATCAAGGCTTTAACTACAGTGAAATCGGTATCCTTTCCTCAATTGCGATCATTACCCGTTTTTTTGCTCCTTTTATTTGGGGCTGGATTGCAGATAAATCAGGGAAACGGATGCTCTTGGTCAGAGTCGCAACGTGGATGGAAGCCTGTATTTGGTTCATGATTTTTATCATTCCAAACTCCTTTCAGGCGATCGCCCTGCTCATGCTGATCTTTAGCTTCTTCCAAAATGCCATTCTGGCTCAATTTGAAGGCGTTACGCTATTTTGGCTCGCGGAACAGCGCAGTGCTTTGTATGGAAAAGTTCGAAAATGGGGCTCTGTCGGTTTTATTGTCGGGGTTTTTGGTATCGGAGCCTTATTAGAGATTTTACCCATCTCTATGCTGCCAGTTTTATTGCTGTGTATTTCTTTTTTGGCCTTTATTTGGTCATTTAGCATCAAAGAACCAACCACTGCACCCAATTCACAAGGGCAGCTCGAGCCATTATTACCAATTTTAAAAAAACCCGTTGTCGCTGCATTTTTCGGTATCGAGTTTATTCTGCTTTTTTCACATGCACCCTTTTATAGTTTTTATAGCAACTTCTTAAAACAAGCCGGTTACTCAACCACAGAAATTGGTTTTTTGTGGGCTATCGGTGTCATGGCCGAAATTATTATGTTTGCCATTGCTCACGTTTTTTTCAAACGCTTTTCATGGCGACTCATGGTGTCTATTTGTCTGATCCTCACGGCGCTACGCTGGTTTATGGTCGGTTCTTTTCCACAAATCTTCGCGATCCAGTTCTTCGCACAAACCATTCATGCCTTTAGCTTTGGTTTATTTCATCTCATCGCCATGCGTATCATTTTCCAAAACTTTAGTTTAGGACAACAAGGACGTGGTCAAGCCCTGTATAGCACCATGTGGGGACTGGGTGTAGCATCTGGAAGTATTCTTGCAGGACATTATTGGCACAGCCTGTCAGGCGAACTTATTTTTATTTTGGCAGGCTGTGCGGTTCTACTCGGTTTGGGTTTTATTCGCTACTTACCCAAAGAAGTTCAAGCTTAAAAAGTTCTCTTCTGATCTGCGCGCATAAATTGCAGCAGTTTCATTAATCAGCTTTCTAAACTTTGATTTCACTATATTTATGAAACCATGGCTGGGCCTGTTCAAGCTGACTAGCCAACTGTAAGAGCCGATCTTCACGGGCAAAAGGCGCAATGAACTGTGAACCAAGCGGAAGATTATCAGCATTCCAATACAAAGGTACAGACATCGCAGGTAAGCCTGTGATATTGGCTAACTGAGTGAAAGGCACCCAACGTAAATTATCTTTCACAATTTTATCGACCAGTTTTCCTTGTGCCAGTAGATGCGCTTTGCCGACTTTTAATAAACTTTTTAAAATTGGTTTTTGCCATGATGGAGTAGAAATTTGCCCATTTTGGGGTGCGACTGAAGCTGTAGCAGGAGTCAGATAAAGATCATAATGATCAAAGAATTGGTTCATTTTAGTGACATACACGCCCCAATTATTCAGATTATGAATATATTCTAACGCAGTCGTTTTCGCACCAAAGGCAGCCAAAGCTAAAGAATCCAGCTCAAAATCTCCTGCTGTGGTCGGAACCTGTTGCTTGATCTGCTCTAACATATAAGAAAATTGACTAAACCACGTCGTGATAAAGTCTCTGGCCAAAGACATACCATCTATCTCAGGTTGTGCTTCGACCACTGTATGCCCTAAAGACTCCAACAAACGTGCAGTATGCTGCACAGCATCAATTGCATCTTTAGACACTGTGGTTCCGATAGGCGATTGGGTACTAAATGCAATTTTAAGTTTTTTTACAGGCTGCTGTAGACAGGCCAAATAGCTTTGGCTGCGCAGTTCAATTTTAAACAATGAGCTATGCTCTGCACCCTGTGTTGCATCTAACATCGCTGCACTGTCTCTAACACTTTTACTCAATACATGCTGTATCGCGGCGCCGTGCATTGCCTCACTCATATCTGGGCCCCACGGCGTACGTCCGCGACTCGGTTTTAAACCAAATAAACCGCAATATGATGCAGGAATTCGAATCGATCCGCCGCCGTCGCCCGCACCCGCAATAGGAACAATTCCTGCGGCCACCGCAGAAGCGGAACCACCCGATGAGCCACCACTGTTATGTTTTAAATTCCAAGGATTATGACAGGCTCCCCAAGCATCCGATTCTGTAATGCCTTTGATTCCAAACTCAGGGGTATTGGTACGGCCAAAAGTTAAAATGCCTGTGTTTTCCCACCGGTTTACGATTTCTGCATTATGTTCTGCAATATGGCCTGTGCGTTTAAATGCTTGGCATCCATAAGAAGTTGGATAACCGGCATATTCTTGAAATAAATCCTTTACTAAAAAAGGCACCCCTGCAAATGGGCCAGACAATGCATTCTGTGCTCTGTTCTTGGCATAATCATGCATCGGAATAATAATCGCATTTAAAGCAGGATTGGTTTGCTGGCTACGCTCAATTGCAATTTGTAATAATTCAGCGGGATGGATTTGTTTTTGTGCAACCAACTCAGCTAAACCCAGCCCATCATAACGAAGGTATTCAGAAAAATTCATTTTTATCCAAGTATCTATAGTTTTTATTGTTTTATACTTTTACTAAATTTTAACCTATGAGGCAAGTTGTACTTGATTACGTCCTAAAGTTTTGGCTTGGTATAACGCCCGATCAGCACGATTTAACAAGCTCTGTAGGCTATTTTGCGTTGGTAAAACTTGATGCACCACACCAAGACTCACCGTCATACTCAAAACAGCATGCACAACTTGAGTTTTTGAAGTAGCGACAGCACGGCAGATACGTTCTGCAATGATTTGCGATTCAATTTCAGTGGTATTATTTAACACCACCACAAATTCCTCACCGCCCATACGTGCAAATAAATCCTGTTCACGCAAATTACTTTTCACCGTTGTGGCAAAGCTTTGTAGCAATACATCACCAATATAGTGACCATATTGATCGTTCATTTTCTTGAAATGATCAATATCTAGCACAATGATACTCATCGATTTAACCAGATTTTCCTTCAATAAGTTTTCAGTTTGAGTGAAGAAAAAACGGCGATTTCCCACATGAGTTAAGGGATCATGGTTAGCCAGATAGAGCACTTCTTTATATAGATCATGACGATTACGACTCACAATACATAAAAGTAAAGGTGCAATCATCAACATGCACAGCCCTATACGCACCGAAATAGAAGTGGCCAAGAAGTTGTCTGCTGTACGTGAAATATAATAAGTCGTTAAACTATGATACGTCACAAAACAAACCAAACTGTTAATGATACTCACATAAAATAAGTTGTAACTTAAAGCCGCCCAAATGAGCCCTGCTAGAGGGAAAAGTAAGGCACCAGGACCAAAGAACAGATGAGTACATGCCACAGAAATTAAAACTGAGAGTAAGGGTAAAACATCGACAAACTGGGTTTCACACTGTCTACGGTTATTCCAAAGATACTTTAATTTCTTCGCTGCAGGAAAGGTCAACATGAGGGGTAAAAGTGAAATACAATTGAGAACTTCCCCCGTCCACCAAATATAAAACTCAGCCCAAAGGTCTTGCGTGCTCATAAAGGTGTGTGGCATATACGGAACGACCGCAACGGCAAATATCGCGCTGGAAAAGCACCCAAGAAAAGATAAAGAAAATTTAAGCCTTTGTTATATGCACGATAGTCAATTTGTAAATAATGGATAAAGAATAAAGACACGCCTACCGTCATAAAATTGGCGATTGTTAAAGCCAAAGTCAGCTCAAGATGATTCCCAGTGGCTAAGTCTGCCGACATATAACCAATAAAAGCGCCCAACCAACCGCCGACATTTCTAAGTGGCCTAAACCGTAAAAATAAGCCGATCAGTACAGCATTAGCTGGCCAAAAATAAGCGAAATATGCAATCGGTCGAGTAAATATCCCAAGCAAGCAGCAAACAAAAATCACCGCAGCAACAATCAAACATGCTCGGCCATGCTGTTTAAAATTCAACGATACTTCTGTGAGCTTAACTGCGTACAAAATATTCCCTCATTTTTACATGAGTTATGATTAAACATCATGTTTTCTACTGTCCATTTGCTTGCAAAGGATGCATTGATGAAAACCATCACAGATTGACAATATTTACTAAATAAACTCTATCGATTGTTCGTTATGGTTTCAATATGATTTTTTGATTTATATCCTGAATCTAGATATTTACGATTAAATGCTGATATCACTCTCACCCATAAAAAAAGCCTCCACATCGGGAGGCTTTTATCATCTTTGGACTTATTTTGCTTCAGACGCTGCCGCTGGTGCTGATGCACCTGCTTCTTCAGACTCTAAAGGTGCAGCATCAATCATCTCTGGACTAACTTCAATATTGGTTACTGGTGTCTCAGTTGCTGAACTTTCCACTGGCGTTTGTTCAGTCTCTTGTTTTTTGTCACTACACGCAGCAAGCGACAGCATCGCTGCAGAAGCTAAAACCACCAAAGCCATTTTCATGTTAATCATTATTCACCTTCACATTAGTCATCAATTGCTTGAAACAATACTACTTATTTTTGCTCAAGTTTAAAGTATTCATTTGTGAGCAATCTTTTGAAATTAAGGCAGAATTATAACATCATTAAACAGAAATAATAAAAACAAGCTCGAAGCAAACTTGTTTTTATCTATCCAAGAATGCACTCGAATTAAACAGGATACGCTGTCGCGACTTCCTGACTAATCATTGCCGCAGTTGCCGCAGATAGCGTCCAACCTAAGTGCCCATGTCCTGTATTAAAGAACACACGTTCTAGCTTTCCACGGCGAACTACAGGCATCATATTCGGCATCATGGGGCGAAGGCCCGCCCAAGGAACCGCATGCTCTGTCGAAACTTTAAAGTTACGATTGGTCCAGTCAACCAGAGGTTGAATCCGATCTGCACGGATATCACGGTTATAGCCATTAAATTCAGCAGTGCCCGCAACACGGAAACGATCTTTACCTAAACGTGAAGTTACAATTTTCGCACTTTCATCTAGCAAGCTCACCCACGGCGCATTTTGCTGACTTTCTTCGTCATTTAACATCACCGTAATCGAATATCCCTTTACAGGATAAACATTGACGCGTTCTTGGACCAATTCGGCCAATTGATAACTACCCACACCAGCACAAACCACAACTGCATCGGCAGCCAACATTTCCACTTCATTTGGAAGCAGTTCAACATTCTCTGAACTTGGCTGTAACTTCACTTCAACACCTGAAGTTAAATGTTCGATATCTGTCACATCCATACCAAAACGATACTTCACACCTAACTTTTTGGTAACTTCAGCCAACCCTGTGGTGTACTTATGAATATCACCCGTTGCATCGCCTTCACAATAAAATCCAGCATAATATTCGCCGGTCAATGTCGGCTCAATTTGCTTAATTTCTTCGTTGGACACACCAGAACGTTCAAGTCCACCTTTATTGAGTAAATCATTAACTCGAATGGCAACGTCATAATCTTGTTTATTATGATAAAAATGCAAAATACCACGTTTTTCTAAATTGAAGTCGATTGACTCTTTATCCGCAATTTCGAACAAGCGCTGACGAGCCAATAAAGCCAATCGTACTGTTTCATGGGTATTTGCCTCATAATGTTTAATATTACCCAGAAATTCCATTAGCCATGCATATTTATGCACACTAAACGCAGGATTGAGCAATAAAGGAGCAGATTTTTGAGACATCCATTTCATGCCTTTCAGCACTGTCGATTTTTGATTCCAAACTTCCGCATTACATGCAGACAGTTGTCCACCATTTGCAAAAGAAGTTTCCATCGCAGGAAATAAGTGCCGATCAACAACGGTCACTTGATAACCAAGTAAGCTTAATTCATATGCAGTTGTGACGCCTGTGATTCCAGCACCAATGACAACGACATGACACATAGACACCTCCTTTTTATTGTTTGATGTCAACCCCATCTGTCATGTGTACCTGAGAGCTTCGATCTAAAACATCCCATGACGTTTTAAACCATCCCCTTCGGTGAGTGATTGAACACTTCTCTCCAGAGTTTTTTCATTATTACAGTCCTTTTGCCTGAGAGTTTCCGGGGTCGTTGCTCCTTCGGCGAATGCAGAACATTTCTCTCCTGCAATAATGCTTATTATTCTATGAGCAATTTATATACCATGTAATCATCCGATTTGAAACTGCTCTTAAAGTATTATCTTTCGTTTATTTTTATAAAGCACAACCTCAGCTTAGGACAAACGTTGCACTATACTGATCAAAATAACGCTGTCACTGCTTTAAAATAGGACATATCTATCGTACATCTGAGCTATCCTAAGGTCATCTAAACATCTTCCTGCATGGGTACGGTTATACTCTTTGGACGTTTCATTTTAGTTTCACTCAATATTAAAAGAATGAATGAGTTGTTCTGCATTTTGATAAATTTCTTGCCAATGCGGTAGTAACTCACTGTGAAAGCTTATAGTGATATAACTCGTATTAAACCCATAATTGGGCTGATGTGTATTAAATTCACAACTTGTTGCACCACTCTTAAAATAAAGACATACAATAGTGAGACTTACCCCTTTACCTTTATGCTCCTGCCAATACACCTTTTTTCCAACACCATCATCACTTTTTACCTCTATTTCGTAGAGTCCCAAATCTGAGTTAAATGTTTTTGTTTCATCTATCCATACTTCACTCACCTCTTCTCCACCAGAAGACATTCCTTTCCTTAAATATTGTTTTAAAAGTAAAAACTCATTAAAAAAGTCTTTACTTCCCCACTCCTCTTTCCAAACTGAGCGTTGGTTTAATGCGATTGTGATATCATTTTTATACTCAGAACCTAGTCTAAAGCCTTCACTCGACGTTCTCATTTCAGGCCATTTCACTTTCAAAGCAATACTTTGAATTTGATCATCACAACCTTTGGCCTCGTGTTCTTCTTTGATATTTTTCCCCCAGTAATTAACACCTTGATAGATCACTCTGCCAAAAAGTAAATACTGCTTATCAATAAGCATGTGCCGATCACCAAATTTTCCACAAGCATATAAGCGCGCTTTGACTTTTTCAGGGTCATGCATACTGTCATAGCCGTATATCAACAATGAAATAACCAAAACTGTGAGTAATGATAAAAATATAATGGTGCCTCGTCTGGCTGTGCTTATTTTTTTATTCATACGCCCCTTCTTTTTTCTTTTAAAAATGAACTCTCTAAATTTTCTTACTCAGTAAGACCAAATGAAAATGAATCAAAGGTTGTCCTACATTGGCATCTAATGGATAAGATGCCGTTTTCTGAGTATCGTGATAACCATAACGTGCATAATATGCCAACAGCTCTTTTCTTACATTTAAGATTAGCTTTCATACGCAAATAAAAAAAGTCAGACCGAAGTCTGACTTTAATGTCTATTCTCTTAAATATAAAGAGAATTTTCTAGTATTCAATCGGTGCAAATGGTGCAACGACGTCTGCATTTTGAGCACGATGACGCAGAAAGTGATCCATTAAAACAATCGCAAGCATTGCTTCTGCAATCGGAGCCGCACGCACACCCACACAAGGGTCATGACGACCTTTGGTTAATACATCCGTATCTTCACGGTTAATATTGATGGTTTTACCCGGTGTAGTAATAGACGCTGTTGGTTTTAAAGCAATGGCCACACGAATGGTTTGACCACTTGAAATACCGCCCAAGATGCCCCCTGCATGGTTCGCAAGGAAGCCATCAGTGGTTAACTCATCTCGGCTTTCATGTCCAAACTGACCAGCAACGGCAAAACCATCACCAATTTCAACCCCTTTGACCGCGTTAATAGACATCATGGCATGGGCAATGTCAGCATCTAGACGGTCAAAAACAGGCTCACCCCAACCTACAGGCACTTTTTCAGCCAAAATTTCAAGCTTTGCACCGCAACTGGTACCTTGTTCACGTAATGAAGTCACAAGTGCTTCAAAACGCGTTACGGCATCGACATCGCCACAGAAAAATGGATTATTAGGCACTTCATTCCAATCCAATTTTTCCGCAATTTCAGTCCCAATTTGGGTTACATGACCACGAATTAAAATACCAAACTTTTCAGCCAAGTATTTTTTCGCAATTGCACCCGCAGCCACACGCATAGCTGTTTCACGCGCACTTGAACGGCCACCACCACGGTAATCACGGAAACCATACTTTTGTGTATAAGTATAATCTGCATGTCCCGGACGGAAGCTTTGTGCAATATTGCCGTAATCTTTGGATTTTTGATCGGTGTTACGGATCAATAAACCAATTGGTGTGCCTGTTGTTTTACCTTCAAACACACCTGAAATGATTTCAACTTCATCAGGTTCTTTGCGCTGCGTCGCAAATTTAGAGGTGCCCGGCTTACGACGGTCTAAATCTTTTTGTAAATCGTCTGCTGTAAGCTCAAGGCCCGGTGGAATACCATCCACAATCGCCATTAAGCCTACACCATGAGATTCACCACAAGTCGTTACACGGAAGAGTTGCCCTATACTATTACCTGCCATGTCTAACGACTCCTTTTATGCTTGAACAGATTGAATGAATAAATCACGGAATTGACGGCATTGAGCAGCGGTCAATGCAAAGATTCCTGTACCGCCTTTTTGGAACTGTAACCAGTAAAAATCAACAGTATTAAAGTTTTGGCGCATTGCCCATTCAGAATTACCCACTTCAATCACGATGAGACCATCTTCAGTTAAGTAATCTGGCGCTTGAGCTAACATTTTACGAACCAAATCTAAGCCATCCTGACCTGCTGCCAGAGCCAATTCTGGTTCATGGTGGAATTCTTCAGGTAAATCTGCCATGTCTTCAGCGTCCACATAAGGTGGGTTCGACACGATGAGATCATATTGATTTTCAGCAGGAATTTTGGAGAACAGGTCAGACTCAAGTAAAGCCACTTGATACTGTTTGTCGTGGTGTTCCGAGTTAATTTGAGCCACTTCTAAAGCTTCTTTAGAAATATCTGTTGCATCTACTTCGGCATCTGGGTACGCATAAGCCAAAGCAATCGCGATACAACCAGAACCCGTGCACATATCTAAAATACGTTGTGGCGTTTTCGGATTTGGGTTTTCTGGCAAGTTATTGACTGCCTCACCCATTTGGCCATTTTCACCTAAGCAATAAGGTGCAAAACGGTTTTGAATCAATTCTGCAATCGGTGAACGTGGAATCAATACGCGTTCGTCGACATAATATGGTTTGCCATCAAAATATGCCAAATTAAGCAAATATGAAGTCGGTACTTTTTCATTAATACGACGTTCTAATAAGCTTAAAACTTCTGTCTTTTCGCTTGGTAGTAGCTTCGACTCTAAGATTTCAGCATCCGCATTCCAATCTAAAGATAAAGTTTGTAAAACCAAAGCTGAACTTTCAGCAAAATAGTCTTCTGTACCTTGACCTAAATGTGCATCGTATTGACGTAATGCTGTCACTCCAAAACGGATAAAATCACGAATTGTGCTTAAGTTTTCAGCGGCTTCCTGTATATGTTCAGGGCTAATAGTCGGGCGATCCACTAAAGGCGTCTCCAAGGTCATAATAAAAACGCCTTATGATACCCTGTTTTTCTATGATTTATAATGTTTTGATGCACAGCAAACACATTTTCATACGCTTTGCTCTTATTTGCTGATACGGCCTGTACGTGCTTCGTACATATCTGCACGGGTTTGCGTCATTTGCATCAGACACGAAATACGCTGTAATTCAGTCTTTTCATTTTTCACGATAGGTTTGTTATTACAAATCTGATCACGCTGCGCCAGCCATTGCTGATGAGACTGTTTAGCCAATCCTTGCTCTTCTACAGGAGCCTTCGCTAAATACGGCTTAAATACTTTCTTTAAGCGTTTTTTTTGTACTTTATATTCTTTACTCATGCATGCATCAATTTCACTCAACACATTGCCAGTTTGCTTCATGCATGCTTCATATTTTTTAGTTGGACCCATTGCATAGGCTGAACCACTGAATAATCCCACAACAAGCAACGCACTGAATATTTGTTTCAATTCCTTTCCCCAAAGCAAATTTTCTTCATTGATTTTTTAATCTAATCATTCACAGCATCTACGTGCTGCAGCGCTTTAATATAACATCCTATTTTGTATGAACATACTAGCCTCTTATAAAATTTCCACCGCACAGCTTTTACATGAACTCACAGGCTTTGCATTGAAACCT
Organism: Acinetobacter sp. CAU_H_29a_1; assembly: GCF_058599505.1. Taxonomy (NCBI): domain Bacteria; kingdom Pseudomonadati; phylum Pseudomonadota; class Gammaproteobacteria; order Moraxellales; family Moraxellaceae; genus Acinetobacter; species Acinetobacter sp. CAU_H_29a_1. The sequence continues at coordinate 1,686,431 of NZ_CM178655.1, read as the reverse complement.
GATCAAACAGCCTTATTATAAATTGAGTTCTTCTGCAAATATTCCCCAAACTTATGAGTTATAAACACAACAATTTAATGGCGATGCGTGAACGCTATTGGAATGACACCGAAAACAATCATGTCGACACTGAAAAAGCCTTTTTTCAAAAGCTGTTACAGCAGCAAGGGATCTATGAATGTGCAACCATTGAGGATGCTCGATACTTCTTTTTTAGCCTACCGAGCATCATCATTGTTAAAGGTTATGCACATGGATTTATGCACCAACCAGTACAAGAGATGATCCTGCAACACATACAAACGCATAAAGATGAATTGATTCAGAAAAACACACTTAAAGTAAAATTTCGTATGTAACAATCCCGATTAGGCTTTATTTAGTTGGTTGCTTAACACTTATGGCCTTTTTTAACTCGAGATTCAGCAAGTTGAACTTTTTTAATACGTGAATACACGATATTATCCGTTACAATCTAAAATGCTGCCCTTGCTGATGAAAGGATTTTACTGAATTATGTCAGATCACAACGATAAGCTTAAACAACTGAAAACCTCCTCTATGGATCGTCGTTTATCGATTGCCAAAGCTTCGTTGCTTGCTGGAACACGTTGGGCTGCTTCTAATGCGACAACTATGTTTTCTAGCGAAGAAGAAAAAGAAAAGAAACGCAAAAAAGCAATGAAAGAACAGGCCGATTATCTTGTTTCTGAAATAGGCAAACTTAAAGGTTCTATCGTCAAAATTGGCCAAATGATGGCGCTTTATGGTGAACACTTTCTACCTGAAGAAATCACGCAAGCCTTAAATACTTTAAATAACCAAACAGTCGCTTTAGCGTGGCCTGCGATAAAACAGCAACTGCACAGCCAGTTGGGTTCTAAACTAGATGATTTAACCATCGATCATGAGCCACTGGGCACTGCATCACTGGCACAAGTCCACCGTGCAACGCGTAAGTCTGATGGTTTAGAGATGGTATTGAAAATTCAATATCCAGGCGTTGCTGAAGCCATTGACTCAGACATGAGCCTGTTTAAAAACATGCTTAAACTGACACGTATGGTGCCGCAAACACGCGAGTTCGACCAATGGTTCGATGAAGTTCGTGAGATGATGCACCGTGAAGTGAATTATAAAATTGAGGCTGCAACCACACGCCGCTTTGCTGCTCGCTTAAAAGAAGACCCACGCTACATCGTGCCGCAAATTATAGATGGCTACTGCACAGACCAAGTATTGTGTATGACATTTGAACGTGGCGTGCCGATTAACAGCCCTGTCATGCTGTCTCTGCCGCAAGAACGTCGCAACAAACTTGGCGAAGCATCACTTGAAATTGCGGTACGTGAGATTTTTGAATGGGGTGAAATGCAGACCGACCCGAACTTTGGTAATTACCTCGTTCGCTTAGGTAATGGCAATGACATCTTGGACAAAATCGTTCTGCTTGATTTCGGCGCAATACGACAGTTTGATGAACACTTACTTGGTGTTGCACGCAAGCTCATTCATGCTGGGTTTAATCATAGTAGTGAAGAAATGGTTCAAGCAATGACAGGCTATGAGTTTTTCGACTCTATCCCTCAAAGCATTAAACCGGATATGGCTAAAGTCTTCTTACTTGCAACTGAAGCATTCAGCAGTCCAAGCAATAACCCAGACTTACCTACTGGTGTTATGGATGAGCACTTTGCTTATGACTGGAAAGCAAGCCAACTTCATAGCCGTGTAATGCAGCAAGCTTCAAAGTCGATGGCATCTCGTTATTTCAGTGTCCCACCCAAAGAGTTTATGTTTATCAGCCGTAAATTCATTGGTGCTTATACCTTTATGACTGTGATTGAAGCGAAAACCAATGTTCGTTCAATGGTGAAAAAATTTATCTAAAAGCTCATTGACCAAAATGACATTGCGTCATTTTGGTCAATTGATCAATCATTTCAATTCCAAACGATTCAATAAAAAACTTAAAAAACAAAATATTAGAATATTTTAAAATACACCACATACCGTTTATCTTTGACAATACATCATGTCAGTGATGACATAGTTATTCGTATGCCGCTATGTCAGCATAAAACCACAGAATAATTCTGCTGGATGAAAATAATGACAAATATGGTAAATAAGGCGCAGGGATTTGGCTTATCACTGATCACAAAAATGGCAAGTAGCGACGTACTTGACCAATTAAAACTTAGAAAATTTATGGAGAAATCGCTATATCAAGGCTCAAAAGCGGGCTATAAGACTTTATCAAAAACACAAAAAGCCTTTAAAGCCAATAAGGATCTGCATAAACAGCGACTCAATAATCAAGAAAAATCATTATTTGATCTGAGCTATTCAGAAGATCAGCAAATGACCATCGACACCATGTCACAGTTTGCCGCCGATATACTTTACCCATTAGCCGCAAGTGCCGATCAAAATGAAACTTTTCCAACAGAACTTTGGCAATATATCGAAGAGCTAGGTCTGAACTTTTATGCTTTGCCTGAGGCACTCGGTGGTGTCGCTGCTGAGAAAAATATTCTGAGTAATGTGCTTATCGCGGAGCATCTGGCCAAAGGTGACTTTAGTTTAGCCGCGGGTATGCTCTCTACCTTTAGTGTAATTAATGCCATTACGCAATGGGGTTCGGAGCAAGTACAAGCTTTATATTTAAACAGTTTTGCGCAAGACAGTAGCATTCGCGCTAGCTTTGCAATTCAAGAAGTTACGCCTGCTTTTAATCCTTACCAGTTAAAAACCAAAGCCATTTCACGTGATGGTCAATATTTTATTCAAGGTGAAAAGACACTGGTACTATTGGCTGAAAGTGCAGATATTTTCCTTGTCAGTGCTGAACTTAATGCTCAAACTGAAGTTTTTATTCTCAGACGGGATGAAAGTATTCAGTTTAAAAAATCTCCCGCTATGGGGCTCAAAGCAACGGAAACAGCAACTTTAATTTTTAATCAAACCCCTGCTTTACGCTTAGGTGATGAAGATTTCAACTACACGGCATTTTTAGACCTCGGCAATTTAATGTGGTGTTCAATGGCGGTCGGCACATGTGAGGCGGTCAAAAAATATTGTATTGAATATGCCAATGAACGTACCGCCTTTGGTGAACCCATTTCACATCGTCAAAGTGTTGCTTTTATGATTGCCGATATGGCCATTGAAATTGATGCAATGCGTATGCTCATTCTAAATGCCGCAAGTCTAGCTGAATCTGGGCAGACATTTCACCGTGAAGCCTATTTAGCACGCTTACTTTGTGCCGAAAAAGCCATGAAAATTGGCACCGATGGTGTACAGATTTTAGGTGGGCACGGATTCACCAAAGAACACCCTGTTGAGCGTTGGTATCGTGATTTACGTGCAACAGCGATTGTTCACTCTGGTCTACATGCATAATAAAAAGGAAAACTGGCATGAATTTACAAAACCCTAAAAAATTTAAATTACTGATTGATCAAGCCCACCAAGTGGCCATCAATGTACTTCGCCCTATCTCCCGAAAATACGACAAAGCTGAACACAGCTATCCTAAAGAACTGGATATGTTGGCATCTTTAGTCGATGGTATGAATGAAGGCGGTGAAGGTATGAACGCAGGGGCCGCTGTCGGCAAGCGAGGTACCAATGAACAAGGTAATAAAAATGGAGTGAATCTCTCTACCGCTTTAAGTGTAATTGAAATGTGTTATGGAGATACCGCTTTACTCCTATCAATGCCCCGTCAAGGGCTGGGAAACTCAGCAATTGCAGCTGTTGCCAATGAAGAGCAATTACAACGCTTCAAAAACACATGGGCAGCCATGGCAATCACTGAACCAAACTGTGGCTCGGACTCTGCTGCTATTCGTACTACGGCAACAAAAGTTGGTGAAGATTACATCTTAAATGGTGAAAAGATTTTCGTGACTTCAGGTGACCGGGCCGATGCTATCGTCGTTTGGGCAACTCTAGATAAAAAATTAGGTCGTTCAGCGATCAAATCTTTTGTGATTCCTAAAGGAACTGCTGGCATGACAGTAGAACGGTTAGAGCATAAGCTAGGAATTAAAGCCTCTGATACCGCAGTTATTCGTTTAATCGACTGCCGAGTGCCAGCCAAAAACCTACTAGGAAATGCGGAAATTGACATTGCTAAAGGCTTTGCTGGCGTGATGGAAACTTTTGATAATACCCGTCCGCTCGTTGCAGCGATGGCTATAGGCTGTGCCAAGGCCTCACTAGAACGTATTAAAGAGATCTTCAGCGATTGTTTAGATCCTCAATATATAACCCCATACTTACAAACGACTCATATTGTGAATCAAATTTATCGTATGGAAGCCGAATGGGAAGCAGCACGTTTACTGACCTTAAAAGCCGCATGGATGGCAGATAACAAGAAACCGAACTCAAAGGAAGCCTCCATTTCCAAAGCCAAAGCTGGTCGAATTTGTAATGAAATTACCCTTAAGTGCGTCGAACTTGCGTCAACGGTTGGTTACAACGAAGATGAGCTTTTAGAAAAATGGGCAAGAGATTCTAAAATTCTAGATATTTTTGAAGGTACGCAACAAATTCAGCAACTCATTATCGCACGCCGTGAACTCGGAAAGTCATCGAGCGAATTGAAATAATATAAAACATCTCATTCAGATATGTTGATGCCATGGTTTCTCTAAATAAAGAATTATGGTTTCACATTGAAAGTAATACAAAATAAGAAATTGCTCGACTTAAATTCATGCTATTAAGCAAGCTTAATATTATAGGACTTACGCATTGACGGATTCAAAAAAGTATTAAAATACTTTATAAAGTATCTGTGATCAGACGAATTAAACATGCTTCTACAGCAACTTGTACATTACCCATTTATATGGGCTTTCTCATGACAGAACCGAACTCTATTAGCTGCACACAACTTGCCGAGACTTATAACATCTCGCATGATAGTGTAAATCGCTTTCTAGAACGTGAAGACTACACACCTCACGACCTATATCAAGAAGCAATTCAACATATTGATAATAATAAACTTATAGTCAGTATTGATGATACTGTTTTAGATAAACCCTATAGTCAACATATGGACTTGGTTAGCTATTTTTGGTCAGGCAAACACCACCGATCCGTCAAGGGTATTAATCTCATTACCTTGTATGCGACAGATCAGAATGGTCAAAATATTCCAATTAATTTCCGAATTTATGACAAATCTGAAAGTAAAACCAAGAATGATTACTTTATGGATATGTTAAGTGAAGTACTCAGTTGGGGTGCAAAGATTCAATTTATTACAGGTGATAGTTGGTATTCATCGACTGGAAATCTAAAAACCATAAGAAAATATGGTATTCGATTTATGTTTGGTATCGACTGTAACCGTAAGGTTTCCCCAGAAAAAGGACAATGGTTTCAACTGCGTTTATTGCCAAATTTCCATCAGGGTCAAGTGGTCTGGCTCAAAGATTTTGGCTTTGTACAATTATTTAAGACTCAGTTAAAAGAACAGCAGAGGTTTTATATTGTGCATCAAGATGAAGATGATTTATTGTCCTTTGAGGGTTTTCATGAATTACATTCAAGTCATTGGAAAATAGAGCAATATCACCGGGTGATTAAACAGGTTTGTCATATTGAAAAGTTTCAAGTAAGACGATCTAAACTGATTTTGAATCATATTTTTTCAGCCTTGATGGCCTACGTCGAGATACAAAAGAACCAGTTTGAGCGGATCTTTGAAAATGTATATCGTTGGCAGAAGAAATTATTTAGACCAGTTATCAAAAACTTCATTGATGACTTTATTCTCGATAAAAATCATCTGCTACCACAGAGAATCTATAAATAATAGTGCGTAAGTCCTATATTAAATAAATGCTTTTAATTTTATATGCACCCTCACTGTATTTTTTAATAGTATTGATAATTATCAGCATAAAACAAATAGTTGATGTTATTTTCTGTTGCGTGTAAATCACTCTTTTTTGAAATTTAAAAGTTTTTTATCAGTCGTCAGTTATGTCTTTACATTAGGCCTTATATCCTCCTAATTTCCACCCTAATATTTGGAGAATAGCCAGTCTTACAAATTTAGATGCTTAGCCTCTGCTTAGGCTATTTATTATAAGCAATAGAAATTTTTTACTTATCCATGCAATCACTTATGGAAAATTTAAATACTTTGGGGTTATGTGACAAAACTGTCTTTGCAAGTGGCTCTACTCACCGCATAAAAATCTAGACTTTTGATTAATCGCCTCTATTTCGCTTAAATAAAGTACGGATTTAACAAAACCATAAAATAGTACCTTCTGTCTCAACTTGACTGTAATTGCACAGCTCAATATGATCTTCTCAGACATTATACCAATGGATATACAGTTTGCTGAATTATCAACGATACTTGCCAACATCTCATATTAAAGCTAAATCTGTTTTAATTTTAACAACAACTTTAATATTTACTGGTTGTGCATCACTTGGTGGCGGTTCCGTAGAAAAGCGTTCAGCAAAATTAGCCAACGGCATTCAAAAGGCATATGCTGTTGAACCAACTACAGCACTACGTATTGCACCTATGATTGTACAAAGTGCAGATCGTTACAATGTGGATCCATTACTAGTTGCAGCAGTCATAAGACAAGAGTCTAGCTATAGAAATTATGCTGTTTCCCCTGCTGGTGCTATTGGACTTACTCAAGTTATCCCACGCTATTGGCAACAAACCTGCCCTGGTGATTTATTTGAAGAGATTAATAATATTAATTGTGGCACCTATATTCTCGCTAACTATAACCAAAAAGCAGAAAGTTGGCCCAAAGCTTTGGCTTATTATAATGTCGGTCCAACAGGATACCATTCGAGCTGGAAAATGAAGCGTCAAGGAAAGAAATATGCCAAACAGGTTAAAGCACATCAAGAAACGTTAAAAGGTGCTCTGTGACCTTGTTAAATATGACATAAAAGTCAGTAAATACTAGCTTTTTAGCATTTAGACCCTTATAGATAGCTTATTTTCGGTTCTTTTCATCTGTTTACTTCTTCTTATTTTTCCCTATTAAATTTTAAAGGCTATCTTTTAGCCGTGTCTTCTCATTTCCCACTTAATAATTCTTTATTTATATTTTTAACCTTCCTTGCATAAAAAAATCCCCCTCTGCGATTAGCGGAGGGGGATTTTGAATTAATGAGCTGGCGATGACTTACTCTCACATGGATAACTCCACACTACCATCAGCGCTAAGAGGTTTCACTTCTGAGTTCGGGAAGGGATCAGGTGGTTCACTCTTGCTATTGTCGCCAGCACAACTGTTTATGACTATTCGTTGGGTCTTATTTACACATTGTGTATGCCTAACTTTCATCAAATGAGTTATTAACAGGTATATTTGAGTTGATTTTAACATAAAGCATAGCTTTATGTCTTGCGCTCGGACAAACATAATTAATGTTTGTTTATTCCTCGCTCATGTATCTAGCTTTATAACTAAATCAAGTTGTTTGCAGTGATTTGAACCACAACACCAACTGTTTGGGTGTTGTATAGTCAAGCCTCACGAGCAATTAGTATTGGTCAGCTTCACATATCACTATGCTTCCACATCCAACCTATCAACGTCGTAGTCTTCAACGGCTCTTTAGAGGACATAAAGTCCTAGGGAAATCTTATCTTGAGGTAGGCTTCCCGCTTAGATGCTTTCAGCGGTTATCCCTTCCGAACATAGCTACCCGGCGATGCGACTGGCGTCACAACCGGTACACCAGAGGTTCGTCCACTCTGGTCCTCTCGTACTAGGAGCAGATCCTCTCAAATTTCCAACGCCCACGGTAGATAGGGACCGAACTGTCTCACGACGTTCTAAACCCAGCTCGCGTACCTCTTTAAATGGCGAACAGCCATACCCTTGGGACCTGCTTCAGCCCCAGGATGAGATGAGCCGACATCGAGGTGCCAAACACCGCCGTCGATATGAACTCTTGGGCGGTATCAGCCTGTTATCCCCAGAGTACCTTTTATCCGTTGAGCGATGGCCCTTCCATACAGAACCACCGGATCACTAAGACCTACTTTCGTACCTGCTCGACTTGTGGGTCTCGCAGTTAAGCGCGCTTTTGCCTTTATACTCTACGCGTGATTTCCGACCACGCTGAGCGCACCTTCGTACTCCTCCGTTACTCTTTAGGAGGAGACCGCCCCAGTCAAACTACCCACCAGACATGGTCCTCGTCCCGGATAACGGGACAGAGTTAGAACCTCAATATTACCAGGGTGGTATTTCAAGATTGGCTCCACCGAAACTAGCGTCTCGGTTTCAAAGCCTCCCACCTATCCTACACAAGTAAGATCAAAGTTCAATGTCAAGCTGCAGTAAAGGTTCACGGGGTCTTTCCGTCTAGCCGCGGGTACACCGCATCTTCACGGCGAATTCGATTTCACTGAGTCTCTGCTGGAGACAGCGCCCCCATCATTATGCCATTCGTGCAGGTCGGAACTTACCCGACAAGGAATTTCGCTACCTTAGGACCGTTATAGTTACGGCCGCCGTTTACTGGGGCTTCGATCAAGAGCTTCGCTTACGCTAACCCCATCAATTAACCTTCCAGCACCGGGCAGGCATCACACCCTATACGTCCACTTTCGTGTTTGCAGAGTGCTATGTTTTTAATAAACAGTTGCAGGGGCCTGGTTTCTGTGGCTGCCAATAGCTCAAGGAGTAAATCCTATCACCGTCGGCAGCGTACCTTCTCCCGAAGTTACGGTACCATTTTGCCTAGTTCCTTCAGCAGAGTTCTCTCAAGCGCTTTGGTCTACTCGACCTGACCACCTGTGTCGGTTTCGGGTACGATTCCTATGTAACTGAAGCTTAGAGACTTTTCCTGGAAGCATGGTATCAGCCACTTCACTGTACAAGTACAGCTTGCTATCAGTTCTCAGCATACAGTACCCCGGATTTGCCTAAGATACATGCCTACAACCTTCCACCTGGACAACCAACGCCAGGCTGACTTAACCTTCTCCGTCCTCTCATCGCATTACATAGAAGTATTGGAATATTAACCAATTTCCCATCGACTACGCCTCTCGGCCTCGCCTTAGGGGTCGACTCACCCAGCCCCGATTAACGTTGGACTGGAACCCTTGGTCTTTCAGCGTGCGAGTTTTTCACTCGCATTGTCGTTACTCACGTCAGCATTCGCACTTCTGATACCTCCAGCATACTTCTCAATACACCTTCATCGGCTTACAGAACGCTCCCCTACCACTTGCAATAAATTGCAAATCCGCAGCTTCGGCATATAGTTTTAGCCCCGTTACATCTTCCGCGCAGGCCGACTCGACTAGTGAGCTATTACGCTTTCTTTAAAGGGTGGCTGCTTCTAAGCCAACCTCCTAGCTGTCTATGCCTTCCCACATCGTTTCCCACTTAACTATAATTTTGGGGCCTTAGCTGGCGGTCTGGATTGTTTTCCTCTTGACTACGGACGTTAGCACCCGCAGTCTGTCTCCCGGATAGTACTCATTGGTATTCGGAGTTTGCATCGGTTTGGTAAGTCGGGATGACCCCCTAGCCGAAACAGTGCTCTACCCCCAATGGTATTCGTCCGAGGCGCTACCTAAATAGCTTTCGGGGAGAACCAGCTATCACCGAGTTTGATTAGCCTTTCACCCCTATCCACAAGTCATCCCCTGGCTTTTCAACGACAGTGGGTTCGGTCCTCCAGTTAGTGTTACCCAACCTTCAACCTGCTCATGGATAGATCACCCGGTTTCGGGTCTACACCCAGCAACTAAACGCCCTATTAAGACTCGATTTCTCTACGGCTCCCCTATGCGGTTAACCTTGCTACTGAATGTAAGTCGCTGACCCATTATACAAAAGGTACGCAGTCACCGAACAAGTCGGCTCCCACTGCTTGTATGCATGCGGTTTCAGGATCTATTTCACTCCCCTCACAGGGGTTCTTTTCGCCTTTCCCTCACGGTACTGGTTCACTATCGGTCAGTCAGGAGTATTTAGCCTTGGAGGATGGTCCCCCCATATTCAGACAAGGTTTCACGTGCCCCGCCCTACTCGACATCATCATATCAGCCCTTTCGTGTACAGGACTATCACCCACTATGGTTGCACTTCCCAGAGCATTCCACTAAAACTGATATGACTTAATGGGCTTTTCCCCGTTCGCTCGCCGCTACTGAGGGAATCTCAATTGATTTCTTTTCCTAAGGGTACTGAGATGTTTCACTTCCCCTCGTTCGCCTCGTATGACTATGTATTCATCATACGATACCTGCCTTATGACAGGTGGGTTTCCCCATTCAGAAATCTCCGGATCACAGGATATTTGCCGCCTCCCCGGAGCTTATCGCAGGCTATTACGTCTTTCATCGCCTCTGACTGCCAAGGCATCCACCACATGCACTTAATTACTTGACTATACAACCCCAAACAGTCGTTAATCCCTACAAGTAGGATTAAGACAGTCTATGATGATTTCTCATCACTTCCTTACAGTTTGTTGTTCTGTGTACTTAAACACTGTACAGCTTCAATTCAATTCACATACCAAAACGCTTGATTCAGTTAATTTCGCTAGTAACTCATTTCTTCAATCTTCATCAATCAGTAATAAATCACTGTTAATGTCGATCTTAAAAACGAGTATGAACAAATTATTTCAACTCAAATATATTCTGTTAATGATTTTTCCAGCCTTCGTCAGGTCAGGAAACTGTGATAAATCACAGAAGTTAATAAGTTATCTACTTACTAATTTCTGTAATCCAACCTATCTGCGCGAAGCATAGCTTCTTGCTTAAATTTCAAGGAAAAGCATGCTTTTCTTGTCTTGAAATTTGGTGGAGACTAGGAGAGTCGAACTCCTGACCTCCTGCGTGCAAAGCAGGCGCTCTACCAACTAAGCTAAGTCCCCAGCTTATCAATAAGTCAATGTTTCTGTTTTTCTGTATTCAGCATTTAACAATGCTTGTTAGTCAGATTTGGTGGGTCTGACAAGACTTGAACTTGTGACCCCACGCTTATCAAGCGTGTGCTCTAACCAACTGAGCTACAGACCCTCAGATACATCGTCATGAAGAACAACTTGTTGTGGATTCTTACCAATCGTCAATCTTTCGTTAAGGAGGTGATCCAGCCGCAGGTTCCCCTACGGCTACCTTGTTACGACTTCACCCCAGTCATCGGCCACACCGTGGTAAGCGTCCTCCTTGCGGTTAGACTACCTACTTCTGGTGCAACAAATTCCCATGGTGTGACGGGCGGTGTGTACAAGGCCCGGGAACGTATTCACCGCGGCATTCTGATCCGCGATTACTAGCGATTCCGACTTCATGGAGTCGAGTTGCAGACTCCAATCCGGACTACGATCGGCTTTTTGAGATTAGCATCCTATCGCTAGGTAGCAACCCTTTGTACCGACCATTGTAGCACGTGTGTAGCCCTGGTCGTAAGGGCCATGATGACTTGACGTCGTCCCCGCCTTCCTCCAGTTTGTCACTGGCAGTATCCTTAAAGTTCCCGGCTTAACCCGCTGGCAAATAAGGAAAAGGGTTGCGCTCGTTGCGGGACTTAACCCAACATCTCACGACACGAGCTGACGACAGCCATGCAGCACCTGTATGTAAGTTCCCGAAGGCACCAATCCATCTCTGGAAAGTTCTTACTATGTCAAGACCAGGTAAGGTTCTTCGCGTTGCATCGAATTAAACCACATGCTCCACCGCTTGTGCGGGCCCCCGTCAATTCATTTGAGTTTTAGTCTTGCGACCGTACTCCCCAGGCGGTCTACTTATCGCGTTAGCTGCGCCACTAAAGCCTCAAAGGCCCCAACGGCTAGTAGACATCGTTTACGGCATGGACTACCAGGGTATCTAATCCTGTTTGCTCCCCATGCTTTCGTACCTCAGCGTCAGTATTAGGCCAGATGGCTGCCTTCGCCATCGGTATTCCTCCAGATCTCTACGCATTTCACCGCTACACCTGGAATTCTACCATCCTCTCCCATACTCTAGCTTCCCAGTATCGAATGCAATTCCTAAGTTAAGCTCAGGGATTTCACATCCGACTTAAAAAGCCGCCTACGCACGCTTTACGCCCAGTAAATCCGATTAACGCTCGCACCCTCTGTATTACCGCGGCTGCTGGCACAGAGTTAGCCGGTGCTTATTCTGCGAGTAACGTCCACTATCCTAGAGTATTAATCTAAGTAGCCTCCTCCTCGCTTAAAGTGCTTTACAACCAAAAGGCCTTCTTCACACACGCGGCATGGCTGGATCAGGCTTTCGCCCATTGTCCAATATTCCCCACTGCTGCCTCCCGTAGGAGTCTGGGCCGTGTCTCAGTCCCAGTGTGGCGGATCATCCTCTCAGACCCGCTACAGATCGTCGCCTTGGTAGGCCTTTACCCCACCAACTAGCTAATCTGACTTAGGCTCATCTATTAGCGCAAGGTCCGAAGATCCCCTGCTTTCCCCCGTAGGGCGTATGCGGTATTAGCATTCCTTTCGGAATGTTGTCCCCCACTAATAGGCAGATTCCTAAGCATTACTCACCCGTCCGCCGCTAGGTAATGTAGCAAGCTACATCTCCCCGCTCGACTTGCATGTGTTAAGCCTGCCGCCAGCGTTCAATCTGAGCCATGATCAAACTCTTCAGTTAAAAATCATTAGTAGCTTATGGCTACAAATCTTGGCTCATCAATTTTCTGACAAATATTTCTCAAATAAACTTCGAGTAATTTTTACCATCAATCAATGAAATATTTTCGATCGATCAATCAGTAAAAATCCACACAAGTTGTTCTTCATAATCTCTTAATGATCCTCTTACTGATTCGTCATCAGCAAGACCTTCGCTTTAAGTTATTCACTACATTGCGTTGGTGTGCTGCGTATTCTATACAGTTTTATTTGCAGCGCAAGTGCATTTAAATAAATAATTCAAAAAACCCATTCGACTGGTTATTTTTAAAGCAAAAAATACGTTTTAGGTTAAATTATGGTCAACATTATCAAGTTATCCACCATATAAATGCGCTATCTAAATAAAAAAAACAGCTAACGCTGTTTTTTTTTTAGAATGTACCAGCTACTGTGCTTGTTCAGCAAGCCAAGCCATAAACGCTTGGCGTTCAGATTTAGATGCACTTTTCCAAGTATTAATTAATTGTTGAGCATTGCCAGAACTTGTTAAATCTTTTTGTTTATCTGTCCCAGCTTTCGCAACAACAGCTTGTGACGTATAGACCGGTGCAGGTTGTACCACTGTCGTTGCTTTTTGAGTTAGATCGGTTGGTGCATCGCTAAATAAATTTTGAAGAATGCCTGCATTTTGAGTTTTACTGCCCTTTTGCTCAACCAGTAACTGATTTTTGGCATTGTATAGACCAAAGATCGGCTGCTTAGCATAAGCTTTGGCATCATCATGGTTTTGCGGAGGATTGATCAGTGCCAAACGGTAAGACTGTTGGTCTTGTAAAATTGGGGTCTTAATATTTACAATCCCTGAGCGAACGATATCGTGGGAGCCAATACCCGGATGCTCTTCAAAAAACTGGGTATAGCGAACACTGATAATATTTTCACCAGCATCAATATTATATTTGTTGTCAGAACTGAATAAACGACTCTTAACCTCTTGCCCATTTAAGCCTTCAATTTTTATTTCCTCTGGAGCAGTAATAGTCACCGCTGAAAATACTGAAGTACTCAACATCAATGCTGCTGTTGCAAGGGTTATGCGTAAGGTCATTTTTACACTCTATCGATGATTTATTAAAGTTTAGTTGCACTATGCAGTGTATAGATGACAATTTTATGACAATTTCTGAGCTTAGAACCAATTCGCAACTACAATATATATTGCTAAGCTTTGATATTTTAAAGATAAATCCTTAAACAAAAAAAAGAGCAGATCTACTCTGCTCTTTTTCATTTTAATGACTAGCGATTAATTGAATGTTTTAAAGCGATCCGCTTCCGCCATAAATGTTTTTTCACCCGCAGGCGCTTCAATCGAACCAAAAACAAGTTGTGCACGAAGTTTCCAATTCGCAGGGATATCGAAGATCTCTGCAATCTCAGCATCTACGATTGGATTGTAATGCTGTAATGACGCACCAATATTTTGTTCAGATAACGCAGTCCATACGGCAAATTGAGCAATTGCAGAAGAATGTTCAGACCAAACTGGGAAATTATCTGCATAAAGCGCAAATTGTTCCTGCAATGATTTTACAACATCTTGGTCTTCATAAAATAAAACCGTACCATAGCCTGCAGCAAAGCTATTAATTTTTGCATTTGTGCCTTCAAAAGCAGCGTCTGGAACAATTTTACGTAAAGTTTCACGCACCACATTCCAAAACTGTAAATGCGACTCACCAAACAAAGTCACAATACGAGAAGTCTGTGAGTTAAATGCAGAAGGACTGTGATTTACCGCTTCTTTAATTACAGATTCAATTTGTTCTGGTGTTAATGCTACATTTTTACCAACAGCATAAATGGTACGACGTTGTTTGATGTGGCCTAAAAATGACATATTATTTTCCTCAGCGATCTCACGATCTTGTTATATGTGATTCATATTCATCATAGCTATAATTTCAAATTTGAACATGCTTAATTCAGCGACATAGTGTCTTAAAAATAGAACAATATGCCATAACATTACAAAACTTGATCTAGAAACCACTACAGATTATTCCGTCTCATTATGCATAGATCATAAAGCGCTCTTCATCTTTATAATGTTCTTTTTCAGCGACTTTTTCTTCTATCGAACCAAAGACCAATTGCGCACGTAACAGCCAATGTTTTGGAATCTCAAAAACTTTTGAAATGTCAGCATCAATACTCGGGTTATAATGTTGTAATGACACACCCAAACCGGCATCTGCTAAACAAGTCCATACAGCATATTGGGCCATACCAGAAACTTGCTCTGACCAAACTGGAAATTCTGCCGCATCAAAAGGAATTTTCTTTTGTAATTGTTGAATGATCTGCTGATCTTCATAGAATAGAACTGTACCAAATCCTGCCGAGCATTGATCAACCTTGAATTCTGCACCAGCAAAAATATGCGCGGGGACTAACTTGCGCTGCACTTCTTTTACGACATTCCAAAAGTGATGATGTGAATCGCCCATTAAAATCACAATACAAGTACTTTGTGAATTATGTGCCGAAGGACAACTTCGCACGGCCTCTTGGATCAATTCAGCTAAATACACCTGACTTAAGTGCACACGCTTCCCTAAAACATAAATACTACGTCGCTTTTTTAGTTGATCGATAAATGTGGTTTGTTTTAGGTCTTCTGCGTGATTTTTTTTAAATTTTAAGTCTTTGGTTAAATCCGTTGTTAGAACTTGCCCAATTTTATGTAATAAAGCCATACCGTGTTCCCCAAAATGTACAGTGATGCCTATTGTGTTAGACGTTAGTGTAATCTCAGGAGAATCACTTATATTCATTACGTGATTTCTAAATGTTTGTTTTTAAAACAAACAAATTGAATAAAAAATAAACCCCGCATTTAGCGGAGTTTATGTGACTGATCTAACACTTTAAAACAGTGCTGTTCAATCTTATTTCTCTGTTTCGAACAAAGCAGCAACAAAGGATTTTGCAGAGAAAGGACGTAAATCGTCAATTTTCTCACCAACACCAATGAAGCGAATTGGAACATGCGTACGACTGGCAATATTAAATAGTACACCGCCTTTCGCAGTGCCATCGAGCTTGGTAATCGTCAGGCCTGTCAAACCAACTGCCTCATCAAACATTTCTACTTGATTAATCGCATTTTGACCTGTTCCTGCATCGACCACCAACATAACTTCGTGTGGCGCAGTCGCATCGATTTTTTGCATGACACGTTTTACTTTGGTCAACTCTTGCATGAGATGCCCTTTGTTATGTAAACGACCTGCGGTATCTGCAATCAAGACATCAACACCTTTCGCACGCGCACTTTCAAACGCATCGAAAATGACAGAAGCGCTATCAGCGCCATGACCCTGTGCGACTACAGCAATATTATTACGTTCACCCCAAATTTGAAGCTGTTCAGTCGCTGCCGCACGGAAAGTATCCCCCGCAGCAAGCATCACTTTCTTGCCTTCACCTTGTAAACGTTTTGCCAATTTACCAATGGTTGTGGTTTTACCCACCCCGTTTACACCCACCACCAAAATCACATAAGGCGTTTTGTTCGGATCGATGTGTAAAGGTTTCACACGTGGTGCTAGTAAAGCCACCAACTCTTCCTGAAGCGCTTTATAGAGGGAGTGCGAGTAAATTAAATCGCCACGTGCAGTACGTTCAGTTAAGTTGGTAATAATGGTTTTCGTTGCATCTACACCGATGTCGGCTACTAGAAGCTGCTCTTCAACTTCTTCAAGCAGTTCATCATCAATTTCCTTACCGCCGATCAAAATATTGACCATACCATCGGCAAGGTTTTTACGGGTTTTGGTTAACCCTTCTTTCATGCGGCTAAAGAAACCGCCTTTTGCAGATGCATCTGCTTCTTCTGCGCTTGTTTCAGCAACCACAACTGGACTAACAACTGTTTGCTCTTTTGTTTCAACGATTGGCACATTGACCACAGGTAAACTTGGTAGTGTGACATCGTCATCCCCGATATCAGCATCAATCAAAAATTTGTTCTGCTCATTAGATTGCTGTTGCATGCCGAATCCTTGAAAAGCACTGCGTTAAAAAAGACGGATTCTACCATAAAAGATAGGCTTTCGCTTAGCAACAATACTTTATGTAAACACTTAACAAATCAATACTTCTGGCGCTTGATCTACTTCGCATTTTTCTTAAGAATGGTTATTTATTGAAATGCTTTAACTTCACTTCAACCTGAGCCCAAATTTTATATGCATCACTTATTAGTCACGCATTCTTATAAAAAAAGTTTAGTTGCACTGGGTTTAACTCTACTTTGTTTACCTATTACCACCCATGCACAAATACGCAGCGAACTTACCCGCAGTAGTTTTGAAACCACTTTAAGCAATGGCTTACAGGTGATTATCCGTGAAGATCACCGCTCCCCGATGGTCATGACCCAAATTTGGTACAAAGTCGGTAGCACTGATGAGTCTGGAAATATAACGGGTATTTCGCACGTACTGGAACATATGATGTTTAAAGGCACATCCAAGGTCCCCAATGACGAATTCAGTCGCTTAAGTCGAATTTATGGCGGTACAGTAAATGCCGCAACATTTACCAATTACACCAATTACTATCAGCTTTATCCCAAAACTTACTTTCCGATGGCTTTAGAGCTTGAAGCGGATCGTATGCGCAATCTCTTACTACGGAAACAAGACTTTGACCCTGAAATTAAAGTGGTGATGGAAGAGCGACGCCTGCGTACCGATGACAACCCCCGCTCACTCGCTTTCGAACGTTTCAAATGGATTTCGTATCCCACGAGTCACTATCGTCAACCCGTCATTGGCCACATGAAACACTTGCAAAATATAAGTCTAGATGACGTGAAGCAGTGGTATCAAAAATGGTATAGCCCAAACAATGCGATCTTGGTGATTGTGGGTGATGTCAATGCAGAATCCGCCCTCAGACAAGTTCAAAAATACTTTGGTGACATCAAAAGCCATCCAACACCTGTACGCAATGATGTGACTGAGTTTGAGAACGTTGGCTACCGTCATATGGAGCAAAATACCAATGTTGAGGTGCCAAATTTATATATGGCTTGGAATGTCAAATCGCTTGCAACAGCAAGCAATCCAGAAAATGTTTACGCGCTCACACTTATTCGAAGCTTGTTAGATAGCGGGATCAGCTCTCGATTACAACAACGCCTTGTACGCGACAAAAAATTAGCGACCGCACTGAGTGTCAGTTATGACCCCTATAACCGTGGAGACAGTTTGTTTAGTATCTCTGCACTTCCAGTCACTGGCGTGGAACTTCCTGAGCTACAAAAAGCCATTGAATATGAAATTGAGCGACTCAAAACAGAACTTGTTCAACCACAAGAGCTTGAACGGATTAGCACACGCTTTGTTGCAAACTTAATTTATGGCCAAGATGACATTATCGGGCAAGCAAAGATGATTGGAAACTTAGCCGTGAATGGCTTGAATTATCGACTAATGGATCAGCTTCCACAGCATTTTGAAGCGGTTACACCTGAAGATATTCAGCACGTTGCTCAAACTGCTTTTATCAGAGATAACTTAAGTACGTTGTACCTTCAACCAGAAAAGAAGGCCGCAAAATAATGAAAAATCAAAAGACCGCCTTTCGCCTGCTATTTATTACCATGTCTGCTTTTTGCACTACCAATGTAATTGCAGATGTAAGTACAAGTAGTGTTAGCAATGATGACCCACGTACATTACAGTCTATTGCTTCTCTACAAAGCTTAAAACAAGTTCAAACTAGCGACCTTTATACAGCACCACATGTACATGAACTTAAAAACAAATACAAAGTTCGAAGTCTATTTGTTGAGTCACCCGCCTTACCTATGGTGGATATTCAACTTACCTTTAATGCAGGCTCTGCACGAGATATAGAAGTAGAAAAAGGACTATATGGCGTTGCCAATATGGCGGCACAACTCATCGATGAAGGCACTACGCAACGTGATGCAGTTGAAATCGCGAATGCCTTTGAACAAGTCGGGGCTCGTTTTAGTGTAGCTGCACACCGTGACATGTTTGTGGTTCGACTGCGTTCGTTGTCTGACCCTAAAAAACTAGATGCTGCGGTAAGTACGATGCTTGAAGTATTAAAAGACTCTACTTTTAAAAATAACAGTATTAGTTTGATGGTGAGCAATACTCAAGTAGGTCAGAAGCAATTGAAAGAGAGCCCGAGTCGATTGATGAGCATTCGTTTCTATCGTGCGCTCTACGGTTCACACCCTTATGCGGAACCGATTACGGGAACCAATGGCAGTATTAAAAAAATTACGACTCAGCACTTAAAAAAATTCAGAGATGAATTTCTGGTTAGTCAAAATATGAATATTGCACTGACAGGCCAACTCAGTGTTAAACAAGCGCAGAAACTGGCTGAACGAATAAGTGCAGCCCTTCCGCAAGGTAAAGAAGCAAAGCCACTTGCTGTACCACAAGATAAACCTAACTTTGATATTCAACATATTGTATTTAATTCAACTCAAGCCCACGTCACCATGGGACATCTATCAACCACGCGGGATGATCCTGATCGTTTGGCGCTCGAACTGGCTAACCGTATGTTGGGTGGGGGTGGATTTAGCTCCATTTTAATGAAAGAACTACGCGTTAAACGTGGATACACCTATGGAGCAAACAGTGCTTTTACATTTAGTCAAGCGGCTGGAAGTTTTAGTCTAAGTTATTCAACCCAGCAAGATCAGCTCATGGACAGCATACAAGTGGCGCATAAAGCCCTAGTTGACTTTGTCCATCAACCAATTGATGCACAGCAGTTAGAAGAAACTAAAGCCGGTATGTTACGCAGCCTACCTAACAGCTATAGCAGCAATGCAAACATCAATGCACAACTCGGCTCTATAGGGTTTTATCAGCAAGATGCGAATTATTTAGCAGACTACCCAAAACGTTTAGCTACAATCACGCCTTTAGATGTTCAAAATGCGATACGTAAACATATTCACCCTGAGAGTCTTACCCTTGTGATTGTCAGTAACGCCTTAGATAAAGAGCAACTTCGACATATTTTAGAATTGAATCTTGATCCGAACATTAAGCAAAGCATACCGCATCCTGATCAAATTCCTGCGATTATTGAACCTCCGGAGCCAATGCCGGAAGCTGCTTCGCCCGATTCTGTTCAAACTGATGAGCCTGCATTAATCTAAAGTAATCAATATAGGAAATCTGGTTTTCCAAAACCAGATCTTGTGCCATCTCTTGTGTTTCTGGGAAAGTCGCTTGATGAGATAAGCGACTTACATTTTCAAATTGGCTTGGAGAAATGGGTCGAGATAAGGCAATACTCGATAAAATGACAATAAGCATAATGATCGATGCCATCAGACCATTATAAATTTGTACAAGCGTAATCTGTGATTTTAATTTAAGAATTTTTTGGATCGCAATGTGCATAACCTACCTCTAGTGAAACTAGTGTAAGTAGCGAATTGCATAATCACAAGTTGAAATGCTGAAAAATGCCCCCCATTAATGCTAAAGAGGACATAATTTCAGCAAGTCAGATTGTTTGTAAAGCAAAAGTCTAACCAACAATGCTACGAATAACTGCAAAATAGAGCACCAAGGCAATTACCCCCAATGCAATCATAATGGCGAAAGCCCCAACACCATTTTCTGCATCTGCAGGGTGTGCAGGATCGTCATCGGCAATACGTCTTAGCTCCCCATTGTATGTTTCATAAAAATCAGCCCGTTGATTTTCATCAAGCTGACGTGTGAAATCATAAACTCGTTTACGTTGTGCCAAACAAAAATCCCCAAGATGAATTTCTTGATGGAAAACTGCTTCATCTAATAGCGTTCGGTGATATTGCGCCAACGCTACAATTTGAGAAACAGTTGGAGGCATATCAAAATCAAAACCGTCTAATGTATTTGTCATGTTATTCTCCTTATAAAATACAGTTTCCTGTTTTATTATCATATTCAATCTTTTGATTGTTCATTGTTTAATCATGTAAACAAAATAAGATGAAGAATACTCGACAATATATTTGACAATTCCAGCAATTTGTAATAAATATTTAACATTAGCGTGATATTTATATCTAAAGGTAAAATTACCTTTAAGTGATCATAATTAGAATAAGGAGCTTAAAATGATTCAACAAATCTCTCATCATGACTTAGAACATGCGTATGCGGATGCAGTAAACACCATTCAATCACAAATGAACTTCGTAGAAGCAGTACAACAGTTAGAAAGCGTTGCACGCGCTGGCCACGGTAAAGCAGCACTGTTTTTGGCAGAACTTTATTATCAAGGTTTCCGCGTAGAACGTGACTCGCTGAAAGCACAATACTGGCAACAGCTTGCCACCATGAAAGCATAATAAAACGTCACCTAGGTGGCGTTTTTTTTGAGGCTAACATTTTGATATGACATATTTATTTACATAGTTATGCAAAGCTTACACTGAACTTTCATCTTAATTATTTAAAATAGCGTCATGTTCCTTACTGACATAACGCTATGTACAAAATTTTAAAACTCCAACCGATTTCAAATCATTTATATTTAAAAATCAATATTCTAAGAGGCATGATGTACTGCGGTATTCTTTGGGGGCTTTACAACACTGAACAGCAAGGCTGGGCGATGACCTCAGATCATGATGACTATGTTTTCCCTTTTTGGCTCAATGGTTTACACGCACATCAATATGCTCAATTGCACTGGCCAAACTATATTCCTAAAAAAATCACACCGCAGGATTTCCAGAGCGCATTACTGCCTACTCTATCACGCTTAAAAGTCACCCCTGCGCTATGTAATGGCACAAAGCGTATGAAGCTCAGTACGTCTCAAATGCGTCACTTTTTCTTCAATGACGCTATTCTAGAGCCAGCTTAAGGTTCATTGAGAACAATAAAGTTCAATGAACTTATTATTTTATTGAGAGCTATGACTGTAAAGTATTTGCTTTTTTTTAAATCGCGCTAATTTAAATATAAAACAATAACCACAACCGAGGATATGCCCTATGACCAATGTTGCTCAAGTATTAAAAGATAAAGCACATCAAGCAATCTACACCATCAGCCCTGAAGCCACGGTTCTTGAAGCAATTTCACTTATGGCAGATAAAGGCATTGGTGCACTTGTGGTCACACAAGAAGAACGTGTTGTAGGTATATTGTCCGAACGTGACTATATGCGCAAAGTCATGTTGATGGAACGTACTTCAAAGCAAACCACAGTCAATGAAATTATGACAGCAAAAGTACTGACGGTCACAACAGCAGTTACGGTTGAAGAATGTTTAGACCTGATGACAGATCGCCACCTACGTCACTTGCCTGTGGTTGAACAAGATAAATTATTAGGACTCATTTCTATTGGTGACTTGGTAAAAGCGGCAATGGATGATCAAAAGAAACTGATTGAGCAACTACAACAGTATATTTCAGGTTAAGTTTTAATGTTTAGGTGTTCAAGCATAAACATATACTCAGCATTGGCTATTAATGATAAAAACGAGATCATAAAAAATCCCTGCTCTAAGTAGGGATTTTTATATAACTATGAGAGGCTTAAAATTTAATTCAGACCTAATTTTGCAGCAACATAGTCTGCATCTTTGTCGCCACGACCAGATACGTTCACCACAATTTTAATATCTTTGGCCAACTTTGGAGCTTCACGAAGTACCCACGCCACGGCATGTGAACTTTCAAGCGCAGGTACAATTCCTTCAACTCGCGACAACCGCATAAATGCATCCAAGCACTCTTGATCAGTCGCAGTGGTGTATTCAACACGACCCAAGTCTTTCAGTAGACTGTGCTGTGGCCCGACACCAGGATAATCTAAACCTGAAGCAATCGAATGCACTGGTAACGGTTCACCTTGATCATTTTCAAGTACATAACACGCCATACCATGAATCTGACTTGGTTTACCTAAAGTTAAGGTTGCCGAGTGCATGTCGGTATCTAAACCATGACCTGCTGGTTCGACACCAATCAGTTTCACATCTACATCGTTTAAAAATGCGGTGAAAGCACCCATAGCATTTGAACCGCCACCCACACATGCAACCACATAATCTGGGTTAGCACCAAAGCGATCATGGGTTTGTGCTTTAATTTCTTTACCAATAATCGACTGGAAGTCTCGCACCATCATTGGAAATGGATGTGGCCCAACAACCGAACCAATAGCATAGATATAATTGGTTGGATCTTTTAAATACTCTTCAAAAGCACTGTCCACAGCATCTTTGAGCGTTGCAGTACCACGTGTCACTGAAATGAGTGTTGCTCCAAGGATTTTCATTTTGACGACATTGGGATGTTCTTTTTCAATATCGACCTGCCCCATATGAATTTCACACGGAATCCCCACCAAAGCACAGGCTGTTGCTAGTGCAACGCCGTGTTGGCCCGCACCGGTTTCTGCAATAACTTTGGTTTTACCCATATATTTTGCAAGCAGCGCTTCACCCAAACAGTGATTAATTTTATGTGCGCCTGTGTGGTTTAAGTCTTCACGTTTAAGATAAATCTGTGCCCCGCCCAACTGTTCAGATAACCGTTTTGCATAAAACAACGGACTTGGACGACCAACATAGTGCGCAAACAGTTCAGCAAGTTCAGTTTGAAATTCTTCTGTTACACGAATTTGCTCGTAAGCGACTTTAATGTCATCCATTGCCGCTTTTAAGTGAGGCGGGATAAACTGACCACCATAGTTCCCAAAAAAGCCTGCGTCATTCGGCAAAGCAATACCATTAATTTGATGATCCATTTTTATGATCCTTATTCTTAAAATGTGCTTTCTTTCCAGCTTTATCGTGCTAAATACTTGGTCATATCCTCAACGCCTTTGAGAGTCATTGGGTACATATGGTCTTCAAAAATTTGCTTAATTAAACCAATCGTATGGGTGTAATGCCAATAACGGTCTTCTTCTGGATTCAACCATGCTGTTTTTTCAAAATGATTGCGTAAACGCTGTAGCCAGACATTTCCTGCTTCATCATTCATATATTCAACCGAACCACCCACAGAATTGAGTTCATAAGGTGCCATAGAAGCATCCCCAACCACAATTACACGATAGTCGCGTCCGTAGGTATTGAATAAATCCCATGTATTCATACGAGTACTTGAGCGACGTACATTGTCTTTCCAAACATAGTCATATAAACAGTTATGGAAATAGAAATACTCTAAGGTTTTAAACTCAGTTTTCGCCGCACTAAAAAGTTTTTCGCATTGTGCAATGTGTGAATCCATCGATCCACCCACATCAAACAACATCAGCACCTTAATGCGATTACGACGTTCAGGCACGAGCTGCACATCGAGTATGCCTTGCTTCGCGGTTTCACGAATTGTACCGTCGATGTCTAACTCTTCAGCCGCACCTTGTCTCGCAAACTTACGCAAACGACGCAATGCCATTTGCATCTGACGCGTTCCGAGAATTTGATCATCATCCAAATTCTGATATTTACGTTGTTCCCAAACTTTTACAGCAGAACGTTTACGCCCTGGCCCACCAATACGCACCCCTTCAGGATGATCACCATAAGCACCAAATGGAGACGTTCCTCCAGTGCCGATCATCTTGTTTCCACCCTGATGTTTCTTATGCTGTTCGCGTAAGCGCTCTTCCAGCATTTTCATGAGTTCTTCTAATGAACCAGCTTTCTTTAATTCTTCACGCTGCTCAGGGCTTAGATGCTTTTCTAAGAGTTCTAAATCGAACCAGTCTTTCGGTAACTTTTGAACTTTATTGAGTAGATCATCCAAATCAAAAGTTGAAATCCCATCAAAATAGTCCTTCATACCTCGGTCAAATTTGTCAAAGAAACGTTCATCTTTCACCATAATGGTTTTGGCGAGTTGATAAAACTCTTCTTGATCGGCAAAGACCAAACCTGAAGCAACAGCTTCATTCAAATCGATCAGTTCACGCGTCGAGACAGGAACACCGTATTTGCGTAAGGTATAAAACAAGCGCACAAACATGCGTGTTTCTCCTTTAGCGACGTGACATGAAGGCTAAACGCTCAAGCAACTGTACATCTTGTTCGTTTTTAATGAGTGCGCCATATAAAGGTGGAATGGCTTTAGACTTATCATGATTACGCAGTACATCTTCTGGCATATCGTCGGCCATGAGCAAGCTTAACCAGTCAATCAACTCAGAGGTTGATGGTGGTTTTTTTAGACCCGGAACTTGACGTAATTTGAAGAAAACTTGTAATGCTTCATTGACCAATGCCGTTGAAATTTGCGGAAAATGAACATCAATAATTTCACGCATGGTCGCGTCATCTGGAAATTCAATATAGTGGAAGAAACAACGACGCAAGAATGCATCTGGAAGTTCTTTTTCATTATTTGAAGTAATAATCACAATAGGACGTTGTGATGCAGTAATAGTTTCGCCCGTCTCATAGACATAGAAAGACATCTTATCCAATTCATGCAACAAGTCGTTTGGAAACTCAATGTCCGCCTTATCAATTTCATCAATCAATAAAACACAACGTTCTTCACTGGTGAACGCTTCCCACAATTTACCCGGTTTAATATAGTTTTTAATGTCATATACACGGTCGTCGCCCAGTTGGCTGTCACGTAGACGTGAAACCGCATCATACTCATATAAACCTTGCTGGGCTTTTGTGGTTGACTTGATGTGCCAAGTCAATAATTTTAAGCCTAAGCTCTCAGCCACTTGTTCAGCCAGTAAAGTTTTGCCCGTACCCGGCTCACCTTTGACCAATAAAGGCTTTTGTAAGCTACGTGCAGCTTTTACAGCAAGTTTTAAACTATCGGTAGCGATGTACTGATCTGTACCCGTAAATTGTTGTGTTTCAACAGACATGATTAAACCTTATTTTTATTAATTACAGCGGTGAATGATTGTTACTGACAACTGCTTTGGTTTTATTAGCCACATATTTTGACCAAAAGAAACCGATCACAAGCCCCACACCCATGACAAAGAGAATCAGTGACAAATTTGACCAAATGAGTGCTGATTCTTTCGTTAACACACCGAAAAGCAAGCCAAAAATAGCCGGTGCAATCGATGAGTTTGGACCTTCGGAAACCGTTGGTGTCAATAAAATGGCAAAGATCATCATCCATGTGATGCCACCCAACAGCTTCGGTAGGCGTGTGGCAATGGAATACCAACACCACAAAATCAGCAAACTGCCCAAAAGGTAAACTGTGACAGCAATACTGTCTTCAGGAATTGAATCGAGCATTGAAAGAAAACTATCCACGGTGCAACTCCTGAATTATGCTTTATGCGCCACGAAGGCCTTCTGGTGCCGCAGCGTTCGGATTGATTAATCCTTCTGGCGGCATTTGTAGAAAAAAGCCTTGAGTTTGAATCGAATCCATGACATGCAATACATTTACACGGGCCAATTTACGCACTTCACTCAGCTCTAATGACATCACAAAAGTCGCTCGACCAAATGCAACACGAACAGCTTCAGGTAAAACATTCAATGGGCTAAAATCTTCAGCGGCTTGATCGGCTTCAGTTGGACAAGCAATATAAAGATACATTTCATCTTTTTTACTTGATTTATAAATAGAACATTGCATATCTAAAACAGCACTCAAATAACTCAAGCCACAGGATACATCAAATAAAAGCAGCTGACATTAGTCATGATTAACGCATCAGTCGTGATTTTGTATAAATATTCAAACTTCAGACCAATTGACTAATTATTAATCCATCACTTTCATTTGCGTCGAAAGATAGCTTTCATCACGGCGTAGGAGTTGAATTAAAGGTTGGGTTAACAAATCATAGCGCCAACCTAATAAATAATCAGGCAAGTCTTGCTCATCATTATGAAAAACCACATGTTGATGCAGTGCGTTCATCCACTTTTTGCGCATCAACACTTCTTTAGGAATACTGGTTTCATTGACCACATTTTGAATTAAGTGATCAATCTTCTCCCCCACATCTTTTGAAGAATGACGGATGGGACGTGCCATACGTAGCGGCCAATCTGCTTGCTCAGGCAAGAACTTCACCAAATCTAAAATGGTTTTGCCGTGCTCGCGGACAACGTTTTGACGTATGTCTTTTACACCCGATAACTGAAAAGCATTTTTTGGATTTTTCTCAACCAAATCAATCATGCTTGAGTTTTTCAAAATGAAACTACGTGGTGTATTTAGAGCTTTCACCATGTGTTCACGCCATACAGCCAACTGCTGCAACTGCATTAACTGACGACGTGAATGTCGATAGTTACCAATATCTTGATAGAGTAAATGCAAAGGCGTTTCTGTCGCGATTTCTTGCGTCAGATGCTGACAGTCCTCAAGTGCAAAATGTAAGAGTGACTTTGAATCTAGTTCTTGTTTAACTTTTTCAGACAGATTCATCAAGTACAGCACATCGTTTGCCGCATAGCTGAGTTGTGCAGGGCTTAATGGACGCGCCAACCAGTTTGAGCGGGTTTCCCCTTTGTCGATATCGACATCCAACATTTGTTTCAGTGCATTTTGATAGCTCACTTGTAAGCCATGTCCTAAAAATGACATGCCCACTTGGGTATCAAATACATTGTTTAAGGTTTTATGCTGTGCATAGTGATAAATCAGGTCGATATCTTCACTACAAGCATGAAAGACATTTTGTTGTGCGCGAAAAAGTTTATTCCAAAATTCAGATAAATCGAGTGTCGTACCATCGAGTAAATAGACATTGTTTTCGACATTGATTTGAAATACGCCTAACTTCGGCCATAAGGTATCGACTTTGATGAATTCTGTATCGAGTCCATAGACTTCGTTACGATCCATTTTTTCCAAGACTGGTGTTAAGTCTTGTTGCTGCTGAATAAACTGAAACATATCCTACTGCGTCTAATGCTAGATGCTCTTTGGGCTATCTTACCTGAATAAGATCATTTAGCTATCAAGATTTCTAAGGGTTTTTTAATTATTTGCCGTTTTTTGTGATTTTTTTATACAATAGGACTTACGCATTGACGGATTCAAAAAAGTATTAAAATACTTTATAAAGTATCTGTGATCAGACGAATTAAACATGCTTCTACAGCAACTTGTACATTACCCATTTATATGGGCTTTCTCATGACAGAACCGAACTCTATTAGCTGCACACAACTTGCCGAGACTTATAACATCTCGCATGATAGTGTAAATCGCTTTCTAGAACGTGAAGACTACACACCTCACGACCTATATCAAGAAGCAATTCAACATATTGATAATAATAAACTTATAGTCAGTATTGATGATACTGTTTTAGATAAACCCTATAGTCAACATATGGACTTGGTTAGCTATTTTTGGTCAGGCAAACACCACCGATCCGTCAAGGGTATTAATCTCATTACCTTGTATGCGACAGATCAGAATGGTCAAAATATTCCAATTAATTTCCGAATTTATGACAAATCTGAAAGTAAAACCAAGAATGATTACTTTATGGATATGTTAAGTGAAGTACTCAGTTGGGGTGCAAAGATTCAATTTATTACAGGTGATAGTTGGTATTCATCGACTGGAAATCTAAAAACCATAAGAAAATATGGTATTCGATTTATGTTTGGTATCGACTGTAACCGTAAGGTTTCCCCAGAAAAAGGACAATGGTTTCAACTGCGTTTATTGCCAAATTTCCATCAGGGTCAAGTGGTCTGGCTCAAAGATTTTGGCTTTGTACAATTATTTAAGACTCAGTTAAAAGAACAGCAGAGGTTTTATATTGTGCATCAAGATGAAGATGATTTATTGTCCTTTGAGGGTTTTCATGAATTACATTCAAGTCATTGGAAAATAGAGCAATATCACCGGGTGATTAAACAGGTTTGTCATATTGAAAAGTTTCAAGTAAGACGATCTAAACTGATTTTGAATCATATTTTTTCAGCCTTGATGGCCTACGTCGAGATACAAAAGAACCAGTTTGAGCGGATCTTTGAAAATGTATATCGTTGGCAGAAGAAATTATTTAGACCAGTTATCAAAAACTTCATTGATGACTTTATTCTCGATAAAAATCATCTGCTACCACAGAGAATCTATAAATAATAGTGCGTAAGTCCTATACAACTAGATTCAAATTAATATTTTTTTTATCTTACTCAAGATTTCAATCTTGTAGCTCAACTAAAAAATGAAACAAGTATCGAAATACTTATTTCATTCGCATTCTATTATGTACAGCTTGGCTTAAGGTATGACTATCGACATATTCAAGTTCACCACCCTGTGGTACGCCTTGTGCAATGCGCGTCATTTGGATCGGTAAATGTTTCGTTGCCTCGACCAAATAGTGCGCTGTGGCCTGACCTTCTACCGTTGCATTGGTCGCCAAAATCACTTCTGTTACTTTACCATCGCCTAAACGCTGGATTAGATAAGGAATGCCGATCTCTTCAGGCCCAATACCATCAAGTGGAGATAAATGCCCACCCAATACATGGTACTTACCGCGGAAACTACCACTTTGCTCAATCGCCATCACATCTGCGGGAGACTCAACCACACAAAGGAGTTGATCGTCTCGTTCATGCGAGATGCAAATATCACAAACTTCGTTTTCGGTCAGTGAGTGACACAAACTGCATTCGTGAATATAGCTGGTGGCTTCGTTCAAAGCATGTGCAAGACCCACAGCCCCTTCACGATTTTTCATAATCAGATGAAGCGCCATGCGCTGAGCCGATTTCGGCCCAACACTTGGCAAAATACGTAAAGCTTGTACCAATTGATCAAAACGATCGCTAAACACTATACGTATTCCTTAATTAGAATAAACCAGCAAGACCTGGTGGTAAGCCTGCACCTGAGTTCGCAGCTTTCATGCGTTCTTCAGTGATTGCTTCTGCTTGACGTGCAGCATCATTCATTGCCGCAGCAATTAAGTCTTCAATCATATCTGCATCATCTTGCAATAATTCAGGATTGATTTCGATACGTTTTACCACATTGCGGCAAGTCATCGTCACTTTAACCAAACCACCACCAGCTTCAGCATGCACTTCAGTTTGCGCAAGCTCTTCTTTAGCTTTTTTAATGTTGCTTTCCATGTCTTTTTGCATGCGTTGAGCTTGCTGCATTAACATATTAATGTTCATTAAAATCTCCGAACATAAAATTAAAAAATTAGATTAAGTCTAAACCACGTGTGATATCGCGAATAATATCATCAATATCTTCTAAACCAACAGAAACACGAATTAAACCTTCACGAATTCCTGCGGCTTGTTTCGCTTCTGGTGAAAGTTTGCCATGGGTAGTCGTTGCAGGATGGGTAATGGTCGATTTGGCATCGCCCAAGTTGCCTGTAATTGAAATAAACTGAGTATTGTCAATAACAGTCCATGCCCCTTCGCGCTCGCCTTTCACTTCAAAAGAAACGATCCCACCAAAGCCTGTTTGTTGCTTCGCTGCAAGCTCATGCCCAATATGCTCTGGTAAACCTGCGTAATACACTTTTTCGACTTTCGGGTGTGTATTTAAGAATTCTGCCAGTTTCTGCGCACTTGCTGAATGCTCGCGCATACGTAAACGTAAAGTCTCTAAGCCTTTTAAGAATACCCATGCATTGAAAGGACTCATTGAAGGCCCTGTGGTACGTACATAACCAAACACTTCTTCGAGTAGTTTATGACTACCAACCACTGCTCCACCGAGAGCACGACCTTGACCGTCCAAATACTTCGTCGCTGAATAAATCACCAAGTCCGCACCAAACTCAATTGGGCGCTGTAATACTGGCGTACAGAAACTATTATCAATTGCTAAAAGTGCGCCATTGGCATGTGCGATATCAGCAAGTGCTTGAACGTCTGCCACTTCAGCCAAAGGATTCGACGGAGACTCAACAAAGAGCAATTTAGTTTCAGGCTTAACGGCATTTTTCCATGCATCTAAATCTGTTAAATCGACAAAGTCGACAGTTACACCAAACTTAGCCACATATTTTTCAAACAAAGATACGGTCGAACCAAATACCGCACGTGAACAAATCACATGATCGCCCAGTTTTAAAAATGACATTGCCACGGCCATAATTGCGGCCATACCTGAACTGGTTGCCACTGCCCGCTCTGCACCTTCTAAAGCTGCAAGGCGTTTTTCAAACATTGCAACAGTTGGGTTGGTAAAACGCGAGTAGATGTTCCCTGGCTCTTGACCTGAAAATTTTGCTGCGGCCTCTGCTGCATTTTCATAGACAAATGATGAAGTTAGAAAGATAGGTTCGCCATGTTCTCCCTCGAAACTACGCGTATGCCCAGTACGAATGGCTAAGGTATCTAATTGGTATTCAAATTCGTCTTGTAGGCTCATGGCTCTGGTTCAGTCGACAGACTGCCTTTGTAAAGAATTGCCAACATTTTGAGCGTCTAGGCTATTTAAGGTCAAGGTAAAATACGCGAATATTGATTAGACTTCGATCAAACTTTCTGCTTATTTGAGATCTAAGACCTATATGCACGCTTTAAAAACTAAAATTTCAACGCATCAAAATAAATTAAAGAATCTTTCTACGCGCATTTTTAATGGAAAGTCACTCATTTTGTCACAAAGCACACCTTATGAAGTGATTGAAACATTTGATCTGACCCAAATTCGCTATTACGCACCTGAAGTGCGTAAGTATAAAGAACCCTTGGTTTTTGTGGTCCCGCTAGCCATCAATATGTCTATTTACGACCTTTACCCTTATCGCTCACTGGTGAAGTACTTCCAACAGCAAGGCTTTGCCGTATATGTGATTGATTGGGGGAAATTAAATATTCACAACCGTCATTTTAACTTTCTGACGTTTATTGATCATTATATTCCACTCTGTATACAAAGCATTTTAAAACATAGCCACAGCGAGCAAATTTCCCTGCATGGCTGGAGTATGGCTGGCATTTTCGTGACTTTGTATACCGCCCTGCATCAACCCAATTTTGTGAAAAATTTAATGGTTTTGGGGAGTCCAATTGACAGTTATAAATCTGGGCGAAATGGACAGTTCTTTGCATATCTCAATCGAATCATTTCAAAAAGCAAAGCATTACAACAGCAAATTTATCAGGGCAAGATACCGAAGCGTCTGCTTCATACCTCTGGGGGCTTAAATACTTTTGGTTTTAAAATCATTGATCCTATCAGTTGGTTTCAAAGTCATAAGAACCTACTGCTTAATTTAGATGACCGTGAAGCCTTGTATGAACATGCCACCATTGGCGGTTTTCTCAATCGTATGATTGATTATCCCGGCGGCATTAACCAAGACATGCTTTTTAATGTTTGGCTACGTAACCCACTCAAAACTGGACTAATCACATTAAATGAGAAAAGCATAGCTTTAAAAAATATACAGTGCTCATTGCTTGTGGCTGCGGGGACAACAGACCAACTTGTTACAGCAGAGGCAGCTCAACCATTAACCCAATTGACAAGTAGCACCGATGTCACGTTTACTCTTATCCCAGGGGGACATTTAGGACTGATGTCGAGTAAGCGTAGTGCCGATGAATTTTGGCCACAACTGGCTCAGTGGTTAAGTGAACGTTCAAGTAAAATTTAAATACTAAGGTTTGACATGATTCAGTCAGTTGCATTTATCGGTCTAGGCGCCATGGGTTATCGCATGGCATCACACTTACCTAAACACTTTGAACAC
Organism: Acinetobacter sp. CAU_H_29a_1; assembly: GCF_058599505.1. NCBI lineage: Bacteria > Pseudomonadati > Pseudomonadota > Gammaproteobacteria > Moraxellales > Moraxellaceae > Acinetobacter > Acinetobacter sp. CAU_H_29a_1. The sequence goes on along the minus strand of NZ_CM178655.1, from coordinate 1,654,043 downwards.
GTGTGGGTATGGAATCGCAATTTTGATAAAGCAAAACAACATGCAGAAGCCTATGGCACGCAGGCGGTGGAACTTGCGCAAGCCGTTCAGGCCGATATCGTCTTCTCTTGCCTTCCAACCAGTCAAGATATTGAAGACTTACTTGCACAAGTTGAGCTTAAAGCAGGCAGCATTTGGGTCGATTGCACCAGCGGTGTACCCTCTTCTGCAAAAAAAGTAGCTGAACAGCTTAAACAACATGGTGTGGACTTTTTAGATGCACCGGTAAGTGGTCAAACTATTGGTGCTGATAATGCAACCCTTACGGTTATGATCGGTGGTGATGCCGCAGCTTTTGAACGCGCACTACCAGCTATTCAAGCGTTTGGTAAACTGATTAAACACGTGGGCGAATCAGGTGCTGGTTTTGCAGTTAAAGCCGTAAACAATATGCTTTTGGCTGTGAACCTCTGTGCTGTTGCCGAAGGGTTTACCACCCTAAAAGCCCATGGCGTAAACTTAAACGAAGCATTAGATTGCATTAATGCGTCTAGTGGTAAAAGTGGCGTAACTGAAACTGTTTTACCACAGCGCATTCTTAACCGCAGCTTCCCGCTTACTTTTGCACTCCCTCTATTAGCAAAAGATACGGGCATTGCCGTTGATTTAGTCCGCGAAGCAAAACTATCCGCACCTGTGATTGGACTGGCTCAAAGTTTAATTCAAACTGCTAGTGATTTATCTGAAGCAGACAGCGATTTTTCTTCAGCAGTTAAACTATATGAGTCATGGAGCAAAATTACTTTAGAGTAATGCTTATCATAGTCAGTCATACTTTAACTTTAATCATAAGTTAAGCTATTCCGATGGCCGAACAAAAAGCCTCATAAAGAGGCTTTTTGTATATTTCTAATATTATTGACATTTTGATTCATTAAGTGTCTGACTACATATTTAAAAGCCATACGTTGTATCGGACTAAGTTCTTGTTGATGCATATTATAAAAATCATCTGGGCTATCAAATAAACCGAAATCTTGATTAATCCCCTTGTCTTGGATAAAAGTATCATTCAAATTCCAATCAATAGGTGGATTTTCAAAATTCTCGGTAAATACCCCAAAACCACAAAAGGTTTTTGCTTGATGCTTATTTATACTTTGTAATTTTTCTAAATAAAGTCGATCAATAATTACACCCCACTGTGACCCTCTCAATGAAATTTAAAAATGTTAGAGCCTAAGAAAAGTTGTAAAAATAGACTAAATTACATAAAAAACTTAAATATCCATTTCTATCTGTCATCTTAAAAGCTATTGATATATATAAATTTTATGTATTATATGCAGCAATTATGAAGTAAAATTACAATTGAGTAAGAACTCACTATTGAATAAACAGAACAAACCCCTATAAAGTAATAGCGTGACTACATACAATGTTACAAACTGAGGAAATTCTCATGAAAAAGTTGACTGTAGCGGTTTTTGCCAGTCTTGCAACATTAATCGGGGCGCAAAGTTTTGCGGCATCACCTGAGCAAGAGTGTCAAAAATTAAAAGATGATCATGATGTCATTTATGCATCTAAAGGTTTTTGTTTTAAGGACCCTGAAGCGAAAGCAAAATTTGGCAATGATAATTGCTACACCACTAAACCGAAATTCTCTGAAAAAGAGCAACAACGTCTTGACGCCATTAAAGAACGTCAAAAAGAATTGAAATGTAAGTAAATCAGTTTAAGCGAAACTTAAGGAATAGACATGGCTTACGATGAGCAAAACATTTTTGCACGGATTTTACGTGGTGAACTTCCAGCCATTAAAGTATATGAAGATGACCAAGTTCTTGCATTCATGGATATTATGCCTCAAGCAGACGGTCATACTTTAGTCATACCAAAAATACCTGCAGTAACTTTACTCGACCTCCCTGCCGATGCTGCCGCCTACACCATTCATGTAGTACAAAAAGTAGCAAAAGCCATTGAAGTCGGTTTGGATGCCCAAGGCATTGTCCTCATGCAACTGTCTGGAGCTGCTGCTGGGCAAACCGTTCCCCATGTACATTTCCACCTCATTCCGAGTTCGGTACATGAGCTAGGTAAGCATGCGTTGCAAATGGGTGATCAAGAAAAAATCAAAGCACAAGCAGAAAAAATTCGCGCTGCTTTGTAATTCCATCCATTCAATCAAGGAGCTTCGGCTCCTTTTTTTAGGTCTAAAAATAAATAAGATCAATAACCTAAGCACTCAAAATCAACCTTAACAATTTATCGCGGAAATGCATTTGACATTGAGTTGTTTAATATTTTTGTAATATTACCTTAATATTAATGACTTATTTGTAATCAATAATGAGTGCCAAGAGACAGAAGTCTGATGAATAAAAAGACGACTGAATAACCTTTTATAGACGAATCAACAAAAAGTCTTTCTTGGAGCTACACATGAAAAAAACACTTTGCGCATTAGCAGTTGGGGCAACCTTATTTACACCAGCACTAGCTATGGCTGCTGATGTTAAAGTTTATGGTCGTGCACACGTATCTTTAGACTATCTTGATGATGGTAAAGACTACAATGAAGTTGGTCTTTCTTCTAACTCATCACGTTTAGGCTTCAAAGCTGAACAAAAATTAGAAAATGGCATGACTGTTTTTGGTCAAATCGAGCAAGAAGTTAACTTTGCTAGCGGTAGCCAAGATGGCGATGGTGTAAAATTTGCAACACGTGATACTTTTGTTGGTTTGAAAGGTGACTTTGGTCAAGCACGTGTTGGCCGTTTTGACAGCCCATTTAAAGCTGCTCGTGGTCCAGTAAACTTCTTTGGTGATATGGTTGGTGACATTCGTAACGTGACACGTGTTACTGAAGGTGCAAATGTACGTTTTGATGAACGTAATGAAAATACTATTGAATATAAATCACCTAAATTTGGTGGTGGCTTTAATGTGATCGGTGCCCTTTCTTTACATGAAGGTACTACAAAAGCTGAAGACGATAAAGACAAAGCTTACGACTTAGCTTTAACCTATAAAGAAGGCAACGTAGATTTTGCTGCTGCTTATGAGCACTACGAAGAAGATACACGTGCTGAGCGTGATGGCTTCCGCGTGGCTGCTGCTTATAAATTTACCCCAGAGTTGAATGTCGGTGCTTTATACCAATACACTACTATTGATGGTGGAGAAGATACAAACGCTGACGCAAATGTTTTTGGTATCGCGGCAGACTATAAAGTAGCACCTAAAACTTATGTACGCGGTCAAGTCTTCCACCGTGATGTAGATGCCGAAGATGCAAACTCAACTTTAGTTGCTGTAGGTGTAGAGCATCGTTTAGATAAAGCAGTACGTGTTTATGCAAACTTGGCGACAATGCTTAATGATGAAAATGCCTACTTAACTCCTTGGAATCAAGCACGCAGCAATGGTAAAAATGTTTATGCTGCTGTTGGCGAAAACGCTACCGCACTTTCTTTAGGTTTCCGTTACGACTTCTAAGTTGTATTCCCCTAAAAATTAAAAAAACACGCTTCGGCGTGTTTTTTTAATTTAGAATTTTAAGTAATAAAACAGCCATTCTAGAATGGCTTTTTATTTCGAATTTAGCGTTTTAAGAAACCCGAAACTAAGTTCAATACCTGTTGAATATCCGCGTTGGCTTCTTGAGGATTAGTTTGTCCTGCTTGTGGGGTGAGTGAGTCAATAATTTGCGGTAACACTTGTGAAATAGCACTATATACATCTTGTTTAGGTGCATTCGCTTGCTCTGCAACTTGCTCCACCGCGGCATCATCAAACAAGTTTTGCACTTGCTCTGGATTTACACTGGCATTTTCTCCTGGTCCTGTAGAAACCCAGTCCTCAACCTGACTGCTTAAACCTTGCCCTTTGAGTTTATCTAAAGCTGCCTGCAAACCACCTTGCTGTTGAATCCATGCCAGAATCAAAGGCAATACTGCAACCAATAAACTTTTTCCACCACCTGCAAATCCTGAGTTCTGCGAGTTTGGCACCTGCTGTGACTGTCTACCAGTCAAGCCACCCAACACCGAGCCTAAAATATCGCCCAGACCACCCTGTTGTGTTTGGCCAGTACTACCCGCTCCGAGTTGCCCAAGCACCGAACCCAAAATTCCACCCAAACCACTTTGTTGGTTTGACTGTTGCTGACCGCCCATGGCCTGTTTTGCCAAAATTTCTATAATATTATTAAGGTTCGTCATCACTTTATCCCGTCTAGGTTTTTAAACAGCATACGATGTTTAAAAAAACCCTATAGAGATAAATTGTTAATTTTTGCTATGAATGAAAAAATAGAGTCGCAGTCGAATCACCAACGGAATTTATTCCAGTTTTCAGGATTCGCCCAAAACTTTGAATTAAACCAGTCAGGCACATGCTTATAGGTCAAAATATTAAATTGCCATAAAGCAAAGTCTTTACCATGCGTCGTTTTATCGATCAGTTGAGTAAAACCTAAAGCACGAAGTAGTTGTTCATCCTGCAATTGACTCACCACCACAATACGCTTTGCCATCAAATCTCTTAAACGCACCAATAGTTGTGATTTTTGTTGTGAGCTTATATTTTGCATTTCTGCCGTATCAAAAAGTACAAAACCTAAATCATAGCGCTGGGTAAAAGGCAGACTTAAAAAGTCAGATACGCTAAAATATTGCCATTGAATAGATTGATGATGATTTGGGCTGAGATCCTGCCCAATGCACAATGCAGTTGAAATAGGCTGTTCTTGAGATAAATCGTCTAGCATAGAAGTAATGACGTTCAGTTCAGCCATAACCGCATCCTTAATATTGAGTGAGTAATTCTGTATGGAACTTCAAGGCATTTGCCATAAAATGCATGCAGGTCTTAAGGACCTTAGTGTAACTGATCAACATACACACAAGGCAAATGTTGAATATAAATTTATCCTAGATCGTTCAGAAGTTGACCTTCCTTTTAACTTGGGTCAAGAAATCGAGATTGAATGGACTGGTAAAATCTTCTGTGTTTCATGTGGTACGAAGACTTCTAAATCATTTTCACAAGGCCATTGCTTCAAGTGCTTTAAAACCAAAGCCTCTTGTGACATGTGTATTATGAAACCTGAAACCTGTCACTACCACCTAGGCACCTGCCGAGAAGACAGCTTCGCACATGAAGTTTGTTTCCAGCCACATATTGTTTATTTAGCCAACTCAAGTGCCCTAAAAGTTGGGATTACACGGATTAGCCAAATGCCAACCCGTTGGCTCGATCAAGGTGCAACCCAAGCCCTTCCAATTATGAAAGTCGGTTCGCGCCGTCTTTCAGGCCAGCTCGAAATTATGTTTGGCACACAAGTGGCAGACAAAACCGATTGGCGCAAATTACTCAAAGGCGAAGCTGAACCACTCGACTTGATTGAAGTTCGCGAACAACTCATCGAAGAGTTTGCACCTAAAATCCAAACCATTCGTGAGGAATTTAGTCAAAATCTTGAATTCAATGAAACGGTTGAGCTTTTGGAAACTGAACTGCCACGCGAGTTTGTTTATCCAGTTGAGCAATATCCTGAGAAAATTAAATCCCACAATCTGGATAAAACCCCAGTTATTCGCGGTAAGTTACTAGGGATTAAAGGTCAGTACCTGATTTTAGATACAGGCGTGATTAATATTCGTAAATATTCAGGTTATGAGCTCAAAATTCGTGCCTAAGCTTGTTTATCCTTAAATAAAATTTGTTTATCTACACACATAAAAAAACCTGCACGAATGCAGATTTTTTTATGTCATACGATTATTTAATTTTTGCATGTGCTTTTAAGTATTGCACATAATCTTCAGCTTCTTGCTGACCACGAAGTTGTTGATATAACTTCGAAAGCTCAGCCAATTGCTCATCCGTCAACGTACTAGACGTCGTCTTGTTTACGTTTGATACCGCTACCACCACCATTTCTGTTGGCAATAATGCTGTTGTTACAGACCACTGTCCTGCTTTTGGTGCCGCTTGGCTAAACGCCGCACGCTCAACTGCACGTGGTAAGCCTTGTGAACGAATAAACACTTGCGGTGCAGTAAAGGTCAAACCGCTCTTGGCAACAACAGATACTGCTGGTTGAGTTTTAAAGTCTTTTAAACTTTGAGCAATTTTGGCTTTAGCAGCATCATAAGCTTTTTGTTCAACCAATTTTGCTTTCACACGTGGTGTTGCTTCTTGAAGCGTTTGGACACCTGCCGCATGATAATCACGTACTTTTGCCCAAACCACATCCCCATTCGGAAGTTGAATGCTGCTGGTCGCGTTACGATCACCGTTTTTAACGTCATCGTTAAACAGTTTCACTTTTACCGCAGCATTACTTAATACAGGATGCTGTGTAGATAAGGTCATGCCTTTTACTGTTTGAACTTGTACACCTTTAACTTCTTGAGACACCACGTCTAAAGCATCTGAGTCTACAACCAGTTCATTTAAACTGTTTACAGTATCAGAGAATGCATTGGCTGTTTTATTCTTTTGAACTTCCGCAGTCAAACGTACTTTTTCATTTTCAAAAGATGGCAACTTCACAGCTGGCGCATCAGTTTCAATGACATGGTAACCAAATTCAGTTTTTACAGGCGCTGACACTTGGCCCGATTTAAGTGATGCTACAGCTTGGTCAAAAGCATCACCAAAAGTGCCTTTGTTATAAACTGCTAAAGCACCACCATTCGCTTTAGATGCAGTATCTTCAGAGTATTGAGCCGCAGCTGCTGCAAAGCTTGTTCCTGCTTTAATTTTCGCAACAACTTCTTCTGCACGTTTTTTCGCTTCAGCATCTGTACGTGCATCCGTCGTAATCAGAATATGTTTAACCAAAGGCGCAACATTATCTTTTTGTGCTTCAACAAACTGTGTATAGGCTTGCTGCAACTCCGCATCTGTAACAGGTGAAGCAGCAGCAGGAACATTGGCTGGTGTTAACAACACATAGTCAACATCTACACTTGCCACTTGTTTAAACATAGCTGGGTGTTGTTTGTAATAGTTTTCAATCTCTTGTGCTGAAACCTTGACGTTCTTTTTATATTCATCAAGATTTACATTGGCAAACTGCACAGTACGCTGTTCTGTTTGTAAGTTAGCAATTTGTTGAATATCTAGTTTACTCACCAATGCATAATCAACAAAAGTCGAACGCATCATTTTTAATGCATGGTCTTGACGTAAGTTTGCAACGAGTGCATCACTACTCATACCCACAGACTGCAAATAGCTTGAATAACGCGTTTCTGAAAATTTTCCATTTTCTTGAAAACTTGGCTGTTGAGCAATCATCTGTTCAATTTGAGTATCACTGAGTGAAATGCCCAGCTTTTCAGCCTGTTGCAATAACAAAGTATTAGCAATCAGTTGGTCCATCGCTTTATCTTTAATAAAGCTTTGGTTGAGTAAAGTTTCATCCCCATTGGCATAAGCTAAGAATTGTTCTTTAAAGGAAGCGGTTAAGGTCTCTAATTCCTTTTCAGAAATATCTTGGCCATTGACTGATTTCACAGCGTCTTTTGACCCGCTACTAAAATATCCTTCAATACCTACAAGTGCTAAAGGGGTCAAAAACAAAATGAGCAAAGCCTTGCCCAACCAACCCTTAATAACTTTACGAAAAGATTCCATAAGTATTCCAATATTTTATTTGCCCGAGATTTTAACTGAAAAGCAGCAATGAATGAATGTGTTATCGACACATTTTCTAATGTTTAATAAAAAACGCGCCGAAAAGGCGCGTTTAGTATTTATTTAAAAGATTAAGCTACAGAATCTTTTAAACCTTTACCAGCTTTGAAGCTTGGTACTTTGCTTGCTTTAATTTCTAAAGTAGCACCAGTTTGTGGGTTACGGCCAGTACGTGCAGCACGTTCTTTCACGTTGAAAGTACCAAAACCAACAAGTGTAACTGTATCACCAGACTTAAGCGCTTCAGTGATTGAAGCAATTGTAGCGTCTAAGGCCTTACCAGCATCAGTCTTAGACAATCCCCCTTTCTCTGCAATTGCATCAATTAATTCTGATTTATTCATGTGGATCGCGTCCTCTTAATATCGTTTATTTAAGGTCCAAAAATTTAGTATAAATTACCGTAACGCCTTTATAGCAATGCTTTAGGTGAAAACGCAATACTCTGCATATGCTTTTTTGGAAAATAAATCACAAAAAAACGTTGAAAAAGGTACAAAAGCACAACCAGATCACTTTTTATTCACTTTTTCGTTTAACTTCTTATTTTCTTCAATCAAAACATCGATTTTATCATTCAGTTGAAGAATCAGGTTTTCTAAGTACTGAATGTCTTTCACTGTGACCAATCCAATGCGGTTTAAGGAGTGATTTACTCCACGATCCACGATCTTCTCAACCTTGTCTTTAGTATCTGTCACCGATTCACGTGCTTTCTCAGATACCTTTTCAACCGTTTGGTCAGCAATTTCAGTGGTTTTAGATTCTAACTCTTCGCCGACTTGGACCAAGGAGTCAAATAATTTATTCCCCTCTTCCTCTGCACGTGAAAAAGCACCCAAACCGGCTAACCAGATTTGCTTGGTATACTTTCTAAAATCCAAACTATTTTTACGGTTAAAATGATGCTTAGTTTTTGTTTTTTTTAGTGTTTCATCTTCTTGCGAAATATCATCTAACTCTATATCTGCTTTTTCCATTAGCACCATCTCCTGCATGATTTATGTGCAAAAACATCCAAAAAATCTTATAGATTGCACTATACTAGCAAATATTAGACTTGATCGATTTGTAAAACTGTTCTACAAAGCATCTTTATTACATTTTATTTTTAAGTCTGAAGTTTTTGCGAGCAGGATGCTCATTTCAGGTCAGGATTTAGGTTACTACTTATGAGTGATTCTCAAAAAGAATACAATCAAACACATATGCTACTCACTATGGTGATGATTGTTCTTGAGACGATCTTTTCTCTTATTTTAAAACACGACCGCGTGGTTGCACTTCACTGTAAAAAATTTGTTGAGCAAAATATTGCGATTAAAATAAATAGCTACCTGCCTTATTTCGATTTCTATATCACCTTTACCGCTCAAGGTGTTTTATTTGACGCCAAAGCCCCCGAAAAACCAGTCGACTTAGATGTACGCACCACATTGATGGATTTAATTAAAATTTTCGTCTTTGGAAACCGTCGTAGTATTAAAACCATGCGTATTGATGGTGACATCACTTTAAAAGATGAGTTCCGAGATTTAATTTTACATTTTAGTGCACCTAAAGTTCTTGCCGATTGGAAAAACTGGTTAACTGAACCAACTGATCCGCAAAATGTAGTTGCATCTAAAAAGCGCATTGCACCACTTTTAGAGAAAATTGAAGAACAACGTTCTAAAATCAACACTCTACAGGTTGAAGTGAAACAATACAAAAATCGTATTCGCCGTATCGAGCAACGTCAAAAACGTATAAATGTCACATTTTTTGTGTTTTCTATACTTTTGATTAGCTTATTGCTATATAATATTTGGCTTGCATAACTACATAATATTTCAAGCAAATTAAATACGCACAATCCCTATTAAAAAAACTTGACTATTTTAGTCAGGATTCTTAAAATCAGCACATCTAGTCTAATCATGTGTATCGAATCATGCGCTTAACAACTCGCGGACGCTACGCAGTGACTGCTCTACTTGATTTAGCTTTGCAGCCAACTGAACAAACGATCACGCTTGCAGAAATTGCAGCTCGTCAAACTATCTCTGTTGCTTATCTTGAGCAGTTATTTGCGAAATTAAAGCGCCACGGCTTAGTTTCTAGTATTCGTGGTGCCAACGGTGGTTACCATTTAGCTCGTCGCGCTGATGAAATCACGGTATTAGCAGTTATTGAAGCTGTAAACGAAACAGTTGATGCCACTCGCTGTGACCATAAAGGCAACTGCCAAAATGGCGCAATGTGCTTAACTCACGATTTATGGCAAGAACTCTCCCATCACATTGCCGACTATCTCGCTAAAATCACTCTTGCTGACCTTGTAGCACGTGACAACGTTCAAAAAGTTGCCATTCGCCAAAACACAGCACCTTCAGATTCAGCCCTTTTATCGGTAACAGGTATTTGACATGAAACGTCCAATTTATCTTGATTATGCAGCAACAACTCCTGTAGACCCGCAAGTCGCTGAACGCATGATGGAATGTCTGACATTTGACGGCACATTTGGCAACCCAGCATCTCGTTCTCATGCTTACGGTTGGCAGGCAGAAGAAAAAGTAGAATATGCACGTGAACAAGTTGCGAACTTGATCAAAGCAGATCCACGCGAAATCGTTTGGACTTCAGGTGCAACTGAATCAGACAACTTAGCTCTTAAAGGCGTAGCACAATTCTATGCGTCTAAAGGCAAGCACATTATTACAAGTAAAATTGAACACAAAGCTATTTTAGACACTTGCCGTGAGCTTGAGTCTGAAGGTTTTGAAATCACTTACCTTGAGCCACTTCCAAACACGGGTTTAATTACCCCTGAAATGGTTGAAGCAGCTATTCGTCCAGACACTATTCTTGTTTCACTTATGATGGTAAACAACGAAATTGGTTCTGTGACTGATGTTGCGGCAATTGGTGAAATTACTCGTGCACACAAGATCTTCTTCCATGTCGATGCGGCGCAAGCTGCAGGTAAAGTTGAAATTGACCTTTCAACCATGAAAGTTGACCTTATGAGCTTCTCTGCTCATAAAATTTATGGCCCTAAAGGTATTGGCGCACTCTATGTACGTCGTACTCCACGTGTTCGTTTAAAAGCGCAAATGCATGGTGGTGGTCATGAACGCGGTATGCGTTCTGGTACACTTGCAACACACCAAATCGTTGGTATGGGTGAAGCATTTGAACTTGCAGGTAAAAACTTAGCTTCTGAACAAGCACGCATTCGCGTACTTCGTGACAAGCTTTGGAATGGCTTACAAGACTTAGAACAAATTTTCTTAAACGGCCACCCAACACAAAACGTTGCGAACTACTTAAACGTAAGTTTCAACTTTGTTGAAGGTGAATCGTTAATGATGTCGTTGAAAGACGCTGCTGTATCTTCGGGTTCAGCTTGTACTTCAGCAACATTAGAACCTTCTTATGTATTACGTGCACTAGGTTTGTCTGACGAACTTGCGCACAGTTCAATTCGTTTCAGTTTTGGTAAATACACCACTGAAGCAGACATTGACCATGTACTTACAGTGACGCGTTCTGCGGTCGAGAAACTTCGTGAACTTTCTCCACTTTGGGACATGTACAAAGACGGTATCGACCTTTCTACAGTTGAGTGGGCTGAACACTAATTTTTCCTATTGAAGTCATCCACATACTGGAGGGCTTCATTGAAAAATCAAGTTTTGACCCCATATTTAATATTAACGCTGACCCCGAGGTTTGGAGACGCATCATGGCTTATAGCGAAAAAGTAATTGATCATTACGAAAACCCTCGTAATGTAGGTGTATTAGACAAAAATGCTGAAAACGTAGGTACAGGTATGGTCGGAGCACCTGCATGTGGCGACGTTATGCGTTTACAGATTCAAGTAGATGACAACGGTGTGATTGAAGAAGCACGTTTCAAAACTTATGGTTGTGGTTCTGCTATTGCATCTAGCTCTTTAGTGACTGAATGGCTAAAAGGCAAAACTTTAGATCAAGCTCAAGCGATCAAAAACATTGATATCGCAACTGAACTTGCTCTTCCTCCAGTAAAAGTACACTGTTCGGTACTGGCTGAAGATGCTATTAAAGCTGCTGTTGAAGACTACCGCAGCAAAAAATCTAAAGCTTAATTGCTTCGCATTTTAAAGAAAGATTAGGGAGTTTTCATGATCAACTTAACTGAAAATGCTGCAACTCATATCAGCAATTATTTAAAAAATCGCGGTAAGGGTGAAGGTATTCGCGTTGGCGTGAAAACTTCAGGCTGTTCTGGTTTGGCTTATGTGCTTGAATTTGTCGATTCAATTGATGCACATGACACCACCTTTGAGCAGTTTGGGGTGAAAGTATTTGTAGACCCAAAAAGCTTGGTTTATCTCGATGGTATGGAGATGGACTACGTGAAAAATGGTTTAAACGAAGGCTTTGAGTTTAACAACCCAAACAAAAAAGGCGAATGTGGCTGTGGTGAATCCTTCACCGTATAACAGTTCATCAACTTGCCTTTCAACATTAAAACAGTGTGTATCACACTGTTTTAATTGCATTTACATAGAGTGTTTTTGCTTTCGCAATGACCCCCAATTTAGCGCGGAATCCCTCTCCTATGAATCATTTTGAGTTGTTTAACCTCCCAGTAGCACTCGATATTGATTTAGCAACCTTAAAATCAGAATTTTTAAAGTTGCAGCAACAATATCACCCAGATAAAGCTCTCGATAAAGATCAAGCCCTCATAAAATCAAGTGAGATCAATCAAGCATTTAAAGTTTTATCTCAGGTTGATAGCCGTGCAGGATATTTATTAGGATTAAAAAAACAAGATTATCATCTTGATCAATCCATCAATGATTTTGAATTTCTCCAGTCTGCCTTAGAAATCCGTGAACAACTTGATGAAGCACGTTCAGCAGATGAATTACAATCACTCAAATTAGACGTTCAACAATGGATTGATGGTTTAGTCCGCGAATTCAAAATTGATTTTGAAGAGGAAGATTGGGCTGAGGCACGTGATGATGTCCGCAAACTTCGCTTCTTTGTAAAAGTCATGCATGACATAGATAAAGCTGAAGATCGTTTTGAAGATGACGATAGCTTTGATTTAGATGATGAATTTTAACTTATTTTTAATTTTTGACGCTCAAAGGATGTAACACATGGCTCTCTTGCAAATTGCAGAACCTGGACAATCAAGTGCGCCACATGAACACCGTATTGCCATTGGTATCGACTTAGGTACAACTCACTCTCTAGTTGCAACTGTACTTTCAGGCAAAGCAAAGGTTTTGCATGATGAACAAGGTCGTGTCTTACTCCCATCGATCGCGCATTATGGTGTAAACCAAACCCAATATGGTGACGGAGCAAAACCATTTTTGACTGCCGATCCTAAAAACACCATCGTTTCAGTCAAACGTTTTATGGGACGCTCTAAAGCCGACATTAAGTTTCAACACCCCTACACTTTGGTGGGTGAAGATAATCAAATGCCTGCTTTTGAAACCGCTCAGGGCCGTAAAACCCCTGTCGAAGTGTCCGCTGAAATTTTAAAGCAACTGAAAGATCGTGCTGAAGCGAGCTTAAAAAATGAAGTCAATGGTGCAGTGATTACTGTTCCTGCATACTTCGATGAGGCTCAGCGTCAAGCGACACGTGATGCCGCACAACTTGCAGGTTTAAACGTATTACGTCTCTTAAATGAGCCTACTGCTGCTGCAGTTGCCTATGGTCTCGACCAAGAAACCAATCTTGCGCATGATCACAACTATGTGATTTATGACTTGGGTGGCGGTACCTTTGACGTTTCAATTTTACGCTTTTCACAAGGCGTGTTTGAAGTGTTAGCGACGGGTGGTCACACTGCATTAGGCGGTGATGATCTTGACCGTTTAATCGTAAAATGGGCGAAAAAAGAACTCAACATTGATCAGTTCGATGACACTGAATATGCACACGTTTTAGTTGCTGCACGTAAAGCCAAAGAAGCTTTAACCGATGCAGAAAGCGTTCATTTACAAGTCCTAGAGCATAGCTTAATGCTTGATCGTGCGACATTTGAAAGCATTATCAAAGTTGCTTTAGATAAAACGATTAGTGTGTGTAAACGCGTCCTCCGCGATGCCAAACTTGAACTCAGCGACATTCAAAACGTGGTTTTGGTCGGTGGTTCAACTCGCTCTTATGCTGTACAAAACGCTGTACGCGATGTATTTGCTCAAGAGCCATTGTGTACCATCAACCCAGACGAAGTTGTTGCTATTGGTGCATCAATTACAGCCAATCAGTTGATTGGAAACACAGCCGATAGCGCATTACTGCTTGATGTAACTCCGCTTTCTCTCGGTCTAGAAACCATGGGCGGCTTGGTTGAGCGTCTTATTTCACGTAATACCGCAATTCCAGTCGCACGTCGCCAAGAGTTCACCACCTACCAAGATGGCCAAACTGCGATGTTGATTCATGTGGTTCAAGGTGAGCGTGATTTGGTTGAGCATTGCCGTAGCTTAGGTCGTTTTGTCCTTCGCGGTATTCCACCAATGACTGCGGGTCAAGCGCGTATTGAAGTAACCTTCCAAGTGGATGCCGATGGCCTACTGACGGTTTCAGCTAAAGAAACAACCTCTGGTGTACATGCACAAATTGATATCAAACCATCATATGGTTTGGCTGATAGTGACATGGAACGCTTACTGCTTGATGGTTACAAGTTTGCTGAAGAAGATAAAAATCTTCGTCACTTACAAGAAACCAAAGTTGAAGCAAAACGCGAACTCGAAGCTTTAGAGCAAGCCCTAAAAGTAGATGCTCACCTGCTCACGAATGAACAACAAGTTGCATTAAATGCGGCCAAAACTTCATTAGAAGCAACACTTGAAACAACAGAAATCAAAGCAATTGAATCTGCTGTTGAACAGCTTAAAATACACAGTGATGCTTTTGCAGCAGCACGCATGAATCAGCATATCGATGCGGCGCTGAAAGGCACAAAACTCGACGACTGGTCAAACTCAAACTAATTTATAGGTAAAGACTATGCCACGTATTAAAGTTCTCCCACATGCGCAAATCTGCCCAGAAGGTGCTGAGTTTGAAGTTGAACAGAATGCAAATCTTTGTGAAAGCTTACTGAAAAATGGGATCAAGATTGAACATGCATGCGATATGTCCGCTGCATGTACAACGTGCCACGTTGTGGTACGTAAAGGCTTTGACAGCTTAGAAGAAATGAATGATGTTGAAGCCGATCTACTGGATCGTGCTTGGGGCTTAGAACCCGACTCTCGTTTGTCTTGCCAAGTGAAGTTAGTGGATGAAGACTTAGAAGTTGAAATTCCTAAATACACAATTAACCACGCATCTGAAAATCACTAATTTTCAAAGCCAAAAAAAGCCACTCATTGTAGTTAATGCTGATCAGTTAAGACAAAATAGCTGAAATGCGGTAAAAATGAGCGTATCCAGATACACTCATTTTTTTATGACTTTTTCTCAGAATTTAAGTTCAGCATTTCAGCAGACAGCTCCTTCACTTTCTAATTTTAGCGAATTAATTGATTTAAACTGGATTGAAGACTGTTTAAAACGGACCGGGAAAGCATCGGTCAGAAAAAGAAAACTCCCCGCAGAGCATGCTGTATGGCTAGTTATTGGACTTGCATTGTTCCGCGACCAGCCCATCTGGTATGTTGTTCAGCAGCTGCAGCTGGTTTTTGGCACGGCTGAAAGCTGCGCCCCAAGCGCATCAGTGCAGGCCAGACAGCGCTTGGGTCTGGAGCCTTTAAATGTCCTGTTCAATACACTGAGTCAGACATGGTTTGAAGATTCTCAGCCGCAATATTCCGCCTTTCATGGCCTAAGCATCTGCGCTGTAGATGGAGCCGTCTGGTCCATGCCCCACACAGATGAGAACTTCAGGCACTTCGGTTCTTCCAAAGGCAAAACGATAGCAGCACCTTGGCCGCAAGCCAGAGCGGTTTGCCTGATCAACACCAATACTCATGAAGTGATTGATGCCGGGATTGGAAGTATGGATCAAGGCGAGCTGACTTTAGCGAAGAAATTGAAAGTGCCTGCAAATAGCCTGACTTTATTTGACCGGGCCTACTTCTCTGCTGATTTCTTATCAGGGTGGCAGTCTCGGGAAAACTGCCATTGGCTTATGCGGGCTAAAGACAATCTGCGCTATGAAATTATCAGGAAAAACTCAGCGCATGACTTTCAAATCAGAATGCCTGTTTCTCCAAGAGCGAAGAAACTGAATCCGGATTTAGGTGACTATTGGGAAGCCCGCCTGATTGAAACTGAACAGTCTGGAAGGGTTAGACGATACGTTACATCATTATTAGATTCAAAGGCTTATCCTCTGGAAGAGGTCAGTACGCTGTATGCTCAGCGCTGGGAAATCGAGATGTGCTACCGTGAAATCAAGAGCGACCTGCAAGATGGGATGCATTTAAGAAGCAAGCAGCCTGAATTGGTGTATCAGGAATTATGGGGTGTATTGATTGCTTATAATATTCTTAGAAGGCAAATGAAATTTATGGCTCAACGGGCGAAAGTCAGCCCTTTGCGTATCAGTTTCCATATTGCTTCAATCAGCATTATCAATATATTAAGGCATACTCCGCTGGAATCGGCAGGGAATTTGCCCAAGCATTTAGAGCGTTTGCTGGAACAGTCTAAAATGTTTGTTTTGCCTGAAAGAAGATCAAGGCAATGCCCTAGAGTCGTCAAAATAAAGCCTCAAAAGTACCCAAGAAAATGCCAGTCAATTTCTTAACTGACTGGCATTAACTCATTGTAGTGGCTTTTTTTATGACTCTCATTTTTATATCTCATACCATTAAATTAATGATACTCATTTTTCTGAACAGGCTCTATTACTTCATCTTCAAGATTGAGTTTGACGATACCTTGCGAGTTGGTCATCTTCTGTTGGGTTTGAATACGTTGAATCATTTTTTCTAAGACTTGAATTAACTGCGGATATTCAAAATTCTGCACTTCATCTAAGTTCAGCAGTAAATGAAATCCTTTATATTCATAATCAAACCAGCGTTGATAATCTGATTTTTGCGAGGTATATTTTTCAACAACTTGCCACGTCTTCACAGCACCTTTAATCCCCTTAAGGAAAATTGGCGCTTTCGGCGCACAAAGATAATCATTTTTTACTAAATTATGCGTATCGTCCGAAATTAAAATTTCATCCACTTGTGCTGCACTTTGTAAACGTGCCGCAAGGTTTGCATCACGACCAACAATGGTATAAGCCATACGGTGCGATGCACCATAGTTCCCTACGTGGCAATACCCTGTAGAAATCCCCATACGAATATGCAATGGCGGATACCCCATTTTCACCCAACGCTCGCGCAGAATTTTCATTTGCTGACGCATCGCCATAGCCATTTCCAAACAGTTTTGAGCATCACGCTCTACACCTTCAGAATTAGGGTCACCAAAGAACACTAAAATTGCATCCCCCATGAATTTATCCACAGTACCTTCATATTGCTTCGCAATCTCGGTCATGTGTTTTAAATAATCATTGAGTAGGAATGCTAAATCATCCGGAATTAAGCTTTCAGAAAGCTCTGTAAAGCCCTGAATATCTGAAAAGAAAACTGTCAGTTTCTTACGCTTGTATTCAATTTTCGCTTCAGACTCACCCTTCATAATCGATTGCCACAACTGAACTGGTGCATAGCGACTCAGTTGATTGGCAAACTCCATATAACGGTTCATCTGATCAAAATAGTGATTTTTGCGGCGGTATATGTCTTGCATTTGGTTGCGCTGATAATAGCTACCCACGCCAAAATAAGTGGTGAGGCACAAAAAGCCCAATACGATCAGTTCGGTACTGGTAGCCTCGAAATACTCACCAAAACCAAAGACAAAGATAATCGAGATATAAAAGACAACCACCCCAATCAGGCTGGCCAAAGACACCATCAAAAAAGAAATTTTATTGCTAATAGCCGTATAAAGCATAGCAAAAATGGTTAAAAATGTGAGTACGATACTGAGATGTACAGCGGCTAAAATGATCGCTGTAATGACAATATCTATAACAAACATCACACCGCGTTGCATCGTATTATTGAAGCGATAACCTAACCACCTAGAAAATGGCGGTGTGATCAATAACACAATGAGCAACAGCAGCGGCACGTAAATCTGATATTTGGTATCTGCCATCGTATAATGATAGACGATGGTTATTAAAGACAGCATGCCATATCCCATCGCACGATGGAAATACACAAATTGTTTGGGCTCTTTAGATAACCAATGATCTAATGGCACTGCTCGTTCCCCATTATGCACACGATCAAATCATCCCTGATTTGATTTCTCACGTGTATTAGTCCATACGCCAATCGAATGGCATATCACCTTGACCACGTAGTGCAAGCATTAGAGTTTGACGCATATGCGCAAGCACTTCATTGCTATAAGGAACAGCGGGTGTACCCCAAACTGGTTTTGGCCATGCGACGTCGTTTTGATAACGTACAACATGGTGAAAATGGAGCTGCGGAACCATATTACCTAAAGCAGCAACATTCATTTTGTCAGCACGGAATACACGAGCCAATTGGCTTGATAACCAGCTTGACTCACGTAAAAACTGTTCTTGGTCGGCTTGACTGAGTTCATATAACTCAGTGATGCCTGGCACGCGTGGAATTAAAATTAGCCACGGGAATTGCATATCATTCATTAAGCGACATGTTGAAAGTGGAAAGTCGCCTACAAAAAACGTATCTTGAGCAAGTTGTGGATGCAAACTAAACATATCTTTATAAATGATGCAAATTAGAATAATGGCTAATACTATCACATCCAATCAGAGGTGAATATTGTAAGCAATGTGTTTCAACACAAATAAACTACGTTTTACTTTGAACCACATCACATTTATTACTCTAATAAATTTCATCAAAAAATCAAGTCTTTCTTTTTATAGCGCAAGTGCGCAAGAAAGACCAGATATCTGTATGAAATCACAGCAAATTAAAACTAAATTTTAATGCAACTCTTTCAATAAACTTTCCAATAAGTCATTGATAAATTGAATCCGTTTTTCATATTCCTCTAGTATGACCATGACCTTTAAGCGCTGACCACCTTCCATCCTAAAAAAGGTCGGGTGTTTTTGCATCATCTGAATAATACTAATTGCCTGAACAGGAGTATCTGGTGAAAATTCAATCGTACCACCATTGGCAGAAATATCCACTTTGGTAATGCCCAGTGTTTCTGCTTTCAAACGCATCTGATGTACAGCAAAAAGCTGCTTTACAGGTTGTGGTGGTATCCCAAAACGGTCAATCAACTCCATACGAATGTTATCGAGTTTTTCCTGACTGTCCGTATTACTAATACGCTTATAGAACAATAAACGCTGATGGACATCTCCCAGATATTCATCTGGAATCAAGGCCGGCATATGTAAATTGATTTCTGCGGTCAGTGAGAGTGGCGCATCGAAATTTGGGGTTTTGCCCTTTTGAATGGCTTTGGTCGCCTTTTCGAGCATCTCCATATATAAGCTATAGCCAATGGCTTGCATTGAACCACTTTGTTGCTCGCCAAGTAGCTCACCCGCTCCGCGAATTTCCAAGTCTTCTGTCGCCAACATAAAGCCCGCACCTAATGTCGATGCCCGCTGAATCGCATCCAGACGTTTTTCAGCATCACCTTTTAATCCTTTGATGGATGGCACCAACAGATAGGCATAAGCTTGGTGATGCGAGCGCCCTACACGCCCACGTAGTTGATGCAACTGCGCTAAACCCAGCTTATCTGCCCGCTCAATTAAAATGGTATTGGCATTCGGAACATCAATCCCTGTTTCAATAATGGTTGAGCAGACCAGCACGTTATATTCTTTATGGTAGAACTGCTGCATGACTTGTTCTAACTCGCGTTCACGCATTTGACCATGTGCAACAGCCACACGTGCCTCAGGGACCAACTCTCGAAGACTCTCCGCTGCACGCTCAATGGTTTCGACCTCATTATGCAAGAAATAAACTTGGCCACCACGCAGTAACTCACGCAAGATGGCTTCTTTAACTGAATCACCCGTATGTTCTTGCACAAACGTTTTTACCGCTAAACGTCGTGCAGGTGGTGTAGCAATAATGGATAGATCACGCATGCCACTAAAGGCCATGTTTAGAGTCCGTGGAATTGGAGTTGCGGTCAGAGTCAACATGTCCACATCTGCCCGCATGACTTTAATCCGCTCTTTGTCACGTACACCGAAGCGGTGTTCTTCATCCACAATCATCAAGCCTAAGTCTTTAAACTGGACATTCTCTTGTAGAATTTTATGCGTACCAATCACAATATCAACTTTGCCCTCAGCTAAGTCTTCAATCGTTTTGGTATGTGATTTACTGCTGCCAAAACGTGATAAAACTTCGATGCGAATAGGCCAGTCTGCAAAACGGTCTTTAAAAGACTCATAATGCTGTTGAGCCAGCAACGTCGTCGGCACCAAAACAGCTACCTGTTTATTGTTCTGTACCGCTAAAAATGCTGCGCGCATCGCAACTTCGGTTTTGCCAAAACCCACATCGCCACAGACCAAGCGATCCATCGGTTTAGCCAGTTGCATATCATACAACGTCGCCTCAATGGCATTGGCTTGATCGAGTGTTTCTTCATAGGCAAAGCCACTAGCAAACTGCATATATTGACCTTGATCTAACTCAAAACCAAAACCAGGTTTAGCTTGACGACGGGCTTGGATATGCAATAACTCCGCTGCTACATCATGGATTTGCTCCAATGCTTTACGTTTTGCTTTGTTCCAAGCATCAGTACCCAGCTTATGCAAGGGTGCCAAGTCTGGGTCACCGCCACTATAACGACTGATCAAATGTAAATTGGTGACAGGAACATAGACTTTGGCAGCATCGGCATAATCGAGCTGCAAGAACTCATAGTCTTGATCATCAATACTTAAAGTGACTAAGCCCGCATAACGCCCCACACCATAGTCGATATGCACCACCGGCGCACCCATACTCAGTTCAGTCAAACTTCGGATGAGAAACTCTTCCGAAACCTCTTGCTGGCGTTTACGACGACGCTGTACAACGCGATGCTCATACAACTGATTTTCAGAAATGATGCTAATGCTGTCTTTTAATACCAAGCCACGCTCTAATGGTGCACTGGTAATTGCTATGGCATGTAAGGATTTTTGAAATTCAGCAAAATTCTCAACATTAGGAATCTCTCCCAATGTTGCACGCAATGCATCTTTTAAAGTTTCACGACGCCCCGCGCTTTCAGCAACCAGTAATACCGGATGGTTAGCAGCATCAATATACTGTTTAACCGCATGAAAGGGCTTTTCATGCTTAGGATCGACCGCTAAACGTGGTGGAAGCACGGTGTTTAAATTGATCACACCTGCTTTTAGATCAAAAGCCTCAACTGAAGCGATAATGCGGGGAAAGGTATTGAGCTGTTCTAAAACTTGATTGGTCGAAATAAAAAGATGGTTAGGGGCTAAAATTGGCTGGTCAACATTATGGCGGCGGTCTTCATAACGGCGATCGATTTCTTTCCAAAAACTATCTAAACCATCATCAACCTGCTTATCTGTAATGACAATTGAATGACTTGGTAAATACGAAAGCAGTGTACTTTGGGTTTCCATCTGCGCTGCACTGAAAAATAGTGGGAAATAGAACTCAATCCCTGGTGATGCAATCCCTTCTAACACATCCTGATAAATTGGATTTTTCTTTGGATTTGCCGTCGGAAACATTTCTGCATAGCGATCACGAAATATGCTGCGTGCCTCTTTCAGCGGAAACTCTTTAGCCGGTAATACGGAAAATTGTTGTAAGTTTTGCGTAGTGCGCTGTGTTTCAGGATCAAAAAATTTAAGGGTTTCAATTTCATCATCAAATAAGTCTATGCGAATTGGTGCGGCTTGACCTGAGGCATAGATATCCATAATGCTACCCCGAACCGCAAATTCACCATGGTCATATACTGTGTCGACCAAATGATAGCCTGCTTGAATCAAACGCTTCTTTTGCTGTTCCAATTCAAACTTTTGACCAACGTGAATATCAAAGTGTTCTCCCAACACCCACGAAGTCGGCGCTACACGCTGCGCCAAGGTCGAAGCCGAAATCAGTAAGACACCTGTTTGCGGCATATTGGATAAAATTGCGAGACGCTCAGATACAATATCTTGATGAGGAGATAAACGATCATAAGGCAGAATTTCCCAGTCTGGAAAAATGGTCGGTCGAATACCGTAAAATTCAAATTCACTTTCGAGTTGTGCTAAGTGTTGATTATTTTTTGCCACAACCACAAAGAGCTTTTTATTTTGTGTACTTAACGTTTGAATGAATAATGCAGCTGAAGAGCCGAGCAAATTTCCCAGCCAACGTTTTTCGCCTGCTTTTAGTTGTTGCACATTCAGTTGGGAGATTTTTTCTTGGAACATGGACATGGCTTTAGCGTTTAAAAACATGCGTCATATACTAGCATGATGTCCTCTCGTTGCATGTTATTTTTCACGACAAGAACAACATCAATCTAGCGCTAAGTCCTTTTTAAAACTCAAATTTATGGTTTTTAAAAGACTTATTTTTTGTCACGTATAAACTGGTAATAATAGTCATTGAGTAGCTTAATCATTCGCTTTAACTCGGTTAAGTTTTCTAGATTATTGCCTAAACGTACAACAAATCGCTCATTGGCAATTTCCAGGTCGATCTTTTCATTGATTAACATAGCACTATAAAAAAGTGCATTGAGGTCATCAAACTGACTAATTCTACGATTTGAAAAATAGACCAAACGTTCAGCATGTATAGCATTTAGCACAATACCTTCAATGATAAAGCCTTTTTCATCATCATATTCAATCTGATGCTGCTGCAAAAAAAGTTGTTCTGGCGCATCTTTCTTTAATTTAAATAATTGGCTTAATTTACTCAACATAGACATCTAATCATGGTTCTTCACTCAAGCTTATTGTAGTTCCAACTGCTACCTTTTGTTAGCGTGTATCCGCTAAAAAGTATAAAAGCAGCGCATTGACTACTTTTATACCTATATATAGTTATAAATGTCTTAGCGAACTTATGCTAAAGGTACAACCGTCGGCGTCACCTCAGCAGCCAAGTTTCAAATGAGAAATATGACCTAAGGGTTCTTAAGTTAACAACCCTTTCTCCAATACCACTTGCTAAATTGTTTTGTTTTTCCGCAATATACTGTTTACCCATTTCATCACATTTCACGACCTAAAATTGGATCAAGCAAAATCACCATACCAGCACTACTCATGACTGCATCAAAGTATACGTTTTCATTAGCTTGAATACATTTGGTATTTAAGGCTGCAATACCATTAATAAGTGACTAAAACACAGCGCCGTTGGATAGACATCATTATTCGATTGAGATTAATTGATATGATCGTTTTGAAATATAAAATCATATTTACCTTGAGGAAGTGATAGATGTTCCAATGCAAGATTGGCCAATACTTCGTTTCTATTCATTTAATTGAAGTACCCGCTCCACCTTGATAGGCATCTATGGTTAGATGCAAGGGAAAAGCGTATAACCAACTTTCAGGTGGTTGGATCAATTACTCATATGCCACCGCAATGGCCTGCACAATTTCAGGAGAGATTTTTGCCAAATGTGCAGTTAATTTATGCTGACTCTATTTTTACTTACGCCAAAGCATGCAGAAAATGCCATTGAATTCCTATTTTCTAATTAGAAATTTAAAAGTTTTCCAATGCACTCAAAGTATGAATGCCCTAAGAAAGTTAGTTAAATAGTGAAATATTCGTCTTTTTCACCTATTTCATGACTGTAAATACATTTCATAAATGAAACACCTTATATGTAAATTCGCCTATTTTGTAGGTAATGTAATTTTTCGTAAGCAATAAAAAATCAAAAATTATAACTAGCCTGCTGATTTTACGAAATAAAAGCTTAGAATTTCACTTACCCTATAAAAAAAGAATAATAAATGATCAATAAACAGCATATTTTCAACAACTTATTATTTAATTCTAAAAAACAATTAATAATTACACAAAACATACAAAAACACCTCACAACTGTTACAGAGTGTGATTTTATTTTTATGCTTGAATCGCCGTCTCAAACAAAGCGATTAAAAAATCTCCCAAGTCGGATTTTGCCAAGGAATGCCTATGAGTCAAATTAACCCCACCCTCGTCACATTTTTAGTTTATATCATTGCCATGGTTGGCATCGGTTTGTATGCATACAAGTCCACAAACAACTTTGATGATTACATCTTAGGTGGTCGTAGTTTAGGAAGTGTGGTTACTGCACTTTCTGCAGGTGCATCAGACATGAGTGGCTGGTTACTGATGGGCTTACCGGGCGCAATTTATTTGTCTGGTTTGTCTGAAGCGTGGATTGCTGTAGGTCTGATCATTGGTGCATGGCTCAACTGGTTATTGGTTGCAGGACGTTTACGTGTGCATACTGAAGTTCAAAACAATGCCCTCACCCTGCCTGATTATTTCACAGGTCGTTTCGCAGATCGTAAACGTATCTTGCGTATGATCTCAGCGATCGTCATTTTAGTATTCTTCGCGATTTACTGTGCTTCCGGCATGGTGGCTGGCTCACGTTTATTTGAAAGCATCTTTGGTTGGGACTACACCACTGCTCTTTGGATTAGCGCAATTGCAACCATCAGTTATGTATGTATCGGTGGCTTCCTTGCAATTAGCTGGACAGATACCTTTCAAGCAGGCTTAATGATTTTTGCTCTGCTACTTACCCCAATCATGACTTATCTTGCGATTGATGGTAATGCTGCACAGTTTACAGTCCTGCTTGAAACTGCTCGCCCACAAGCAATGCACATTGTCTCTGAACTCAGCACTGTTGCCATCCTGTCATCATTGGCATGGGGCTTAGGCTATTTTGGTCAGCCACACATTTTAGTGCGCTTCATGGCTGCAGACTCTGTGAAAACAATTCCTGCTGCGCGTCGCATTGGTATGACATGGATGATTTTATGTCTAGGTGGTGCGGTAGGTGCAGGTTTCATTGCGATTGCTTACTTCCAACAACACCCTGAACTGGCAGCCGTGGTTTCTCAAAACCCTGAAACTGTGTTCATGGAACTGACTAAAATTCTCTTCAATCCGTGGATTGCAGGCATTGTTTTAGCTGCAATTTTAGCTGCGGTGATGAGTACATTAAGCTGTCAGTTACTGGTTTGTTCTACAACATTGACAGAAGACATGTACAAAGCATTCATCCGTAAAACCGCTTCTCAAAAAGAATTGGTCTGGGTGGGTCGTTTCATGGTTCTTGCAGTTGCTGTTCTTGCAATTTGCTTAGCAAGCAACCCTGACAGTAAAGTTCTAGGCCTTGTAGCTTATGCATGGGCAGGTTTTGGTGCAGCATTTGGTCCACTGATTATCTTGTCTTTGTTCTGGAAGCGCATGACTTTGAATGGTGCTATTGCAGGTATTATTGTTGGTGCGGTAACCGTGATTGTGTGGAAAAATGCATTAGGACACTTAGGTCTATATGAAATTATTCCAGGCTTTATCTTCTCTTGGATCAGCATTGTAGTTGTAAGCTTAATGGGTAAAGCCCCTGAAGCAGAAGTGGTACAACGCTTTGAACAAGCAGACAGCATGTACAAACAAGCCATGGCTGAAATGAAAGAAGAATCTACACAACGTTAATTGAACGTGTAGACCAACAAAAAAAAGGGGCTTTTAAGCCCCTTTTTTTGCATCTCATGCACTCAATTATTTCGACAACGGTTTGTACTTAAGTTGAATACGTGAGCTTTCTTTGATGACTTCCATCACGGGATAACTACGCGTTTCTTTAACGCCCGGCAGTTGCCACAAGACTTGGCCTGAGATTTTTCTGAACTCATCCATACTGGCACAACGAATCTTCACCACAAAATCAAAGCCCCCACTGGTCATATGACATTCCACAATTTCATCATGCTGTAGTACGGCATGGCGAAAGTCTTCCAAGACATGTGGCGTGGTTTTATCCAAAAGTATCTCAACAAAAACCACAAAACTGGCATTCAGCATGTTTGGATTTAAGCGTGCTTCATAACTCAGAATAAAGCCTTCCTTGGTTAATTTTTGCACCCGAGCCAAAGCAGCTGTCGCTGATAAGTTCACTTCTTCGGCAAGTTTAATATTCGGTATTTTTCCATCTCTTTGAAGAATATCTAATATTTTGATATCTGTTCGGTCCAAGCTAAAAATTGGGCTCGTCATCTGAATTAATCTCTAAATAGCATACAAATTATAGTGAGTTATTCGGCATTCTTTCTGTAATCATAAATTAATTACTATAGATCTCTCAACACATTATTGTATGCACAGGATGTAGGCATGAATATGATGGAAAGCAATACGCATTTCAACGACGCTCAAACTCAATTTGAATATATTACCGAATTCAAAGAAAAAAGTGAGCTTGAAGTTGAAATCAATACCGCTTGGCGACGTGCCGAAACTGACTGTGTTCAAAATTTATTAGACCACAGCAAAATCTCTGACGAGATGAATCAACGCATTCATGAACTTGCGTTTGATTTAGCTCATACTTTACGTGAACGTAAAAGCGGCAGCGGTAAAGCAGGTATTGTACAGGGTCTCTTACAAGAATTTGCACTGTCTTCTCAAGAAGGCATCGCGTTGATGTGTTTAGCTGAAGCATTGCTTCGTATTCCAGATATGGCGACACGTGACCTATTGATTAAAGACAAAATCAACCAAGGCAACTGGAAAGAACACGTTGGTCAAAGTAACTTGATGTTTGTCAATGCGGCAGCATGGGGTCTCATGTTGACTGGCAAACTGATGGAAACACCAAAACAAAATAGCTTATCAGGCACTTTAACTGGCTTATTGGCACGTAGTGGTCGTGGCATCATCCGTAAAGCAGTTGATGTAGCTATGCGTATGATGGGCGAACAGTTTGTGACTGGCGAAACCATTGGTGAAGCATTACAACACGCTGAACGTCTTGAAGAAAAAGGCTTCCGCTATTCATACGACATGCTGGGTGAAGCGGCACTGACCGATCATGATGCTGATCGTTATATGAAAGACTATACCGATGCCATTCATGCCATTGGTCAAGCGTCAAAAGACAAAGATGTTTACGACGGTCCGGGTATTTCAATTAAATTATCTGCTCTACACCCTCGCTACCAACGCGCACAAGTTGCACGTATGCATGAAGAGTTGTACGGCAAAGTCTTTACGCTTGCTAAATTAGCACGCGGCTATAACATCGGTTTAAATATCGATGCTGAAGAATCTGAGCGTTTAGAAATTTCTTTA
This sequence comes from Acinetobacter sp. CAU_H_29a_1, assembly GCF_058599505.1. Classification (NCBI taxonomy): domain Bacteria; kingdom Pseudomonadati; phylum Pseudomonadota; class Gammaproteobacteria; order Moraxellales; family Moraxellaceae; genus Acinetobacter; species Acinetobacter sp. CAU_H_29a_1. The sequence continues at coordinate 1,626,967 of NZ_CM178655.1, read as the reverse complement.
GAAATGCTTGAACGTCTATGCTTTGAACCAGAACTGAAAGACTGGAAAGGCATTGGTTTCGTTATCCAAGCATATCAAAAACGTTGTTTCTACGTGGTTGACTACATCGTAGACTTGGCTAAACGTAGCGAAAAACGCTTAATGATCCGTTTAGTGAAAGGCGCGTACTGGGACAGCGAAATCAAGAAAGCGCAAATTGAAGGGATGACTGACTACCCTGTATTTACTCGTAAAGTACATACAGACTTGTCGTATATCTCTTGTGCGAAGAAATTATTAGCTGCACCAGAACAAATCTACCCACAGTTTGCAACACACAATGCGCAAACCTTGGCGACTATTTATGAAATGGCTAACCCAGAGAAATACTACGTGGGTCAGTATGAGTTCCAATGCTTACACGGCATGGGCGAGCCACTGTATGAACAAGTGGTCGGCGAAAAACTAGATAAAAAACTAGGTGTACCTTGCCGTATTTATGCACCTGTGGGCAACCATGAAACACTATTGGCTTATCTTGTACGTCGTTTACTTGAAAATGGTGCAAACACCTCTTTTGTAAACCGTATTGCAGACAAGTCACTCGCAATTGATGATTTGATTGAAAACCCAACTCAAACCATTTTAAGCAGTGCAAAACGTGAAAATATCGTGGGTCAAAAGCACCTTTCGATTCCACTTCCTGCTGAACTTTATGGCCAACTGCGTGCAAATTCTAAAGGTTTAGACCTTGCAAATGACTCTGCATTAATTCATCTGAACCAAACAGCTCAACAGTTTGCTAAGCACCAATGGTCTGCTGCACCAATGGGTGAGCACTTTCAGACCAATGACGCCGTTGCTCCGCAAAGCATTATCAACCCAGCACGTCACTCAGATGTTGTGGGTTATGTACAAGAAGCAACAACTGAACAAGTTGAGCAAGCATTAAACAATGCGCAGGCTGTTCAAGACATTTGGGCACGTACGGCTAAAGACACCCGTGCAAGTTACCTACTTCGCGCTGCTGACTTAATGGAAGCTCGCTTAGAAGAACTGATGGTTTTACTTTGCCGTGAAAGTGGTAAAACGTATGCCAATGCAATTGCAGAAGTTCGTGAAGCTGTAGATTTCTTACGCTACTACGCAACGCAAATGATAGATCTAGATGCAAACGCAGAAGTTGAGCCTTTAGGCACGATGCTATGCATTAGCCCATGGAACTTCCCATTGGCCATCTTCACAGGTCAGGTTGCTGCTGCGTTGGTTGCGGGTAATACCGTGATTGCTAAACCAGCTGAACAAACGCCATTGATCGCAGCTCAAGCAATTCAAATCTTATGGCAAGCGGGTGTGCCTCAAGCTGCTGTACAGCTGATTCCAGGTCGCGGTGAAACTGTGGGTGCACAACTCAGTGCAGCCGAGCAAGTTCAAGGCATCATGTTCACAGGTTCTACTGAAGTTGCTAAGATTTTGCAAAAAACTGTGTCGAAACGTTTGAGCAAAAATGGTGAAAGCATTCCTCTGATTGCTGAAACAGGCGGTCAAAATGCCATGATCGTTGACTCATCAGCATTGACTGAGCAAGTTGTACTTGATGTCGTCAGTTCAGCTTATGACAGCGCAGGTCAACGTTGTTCTGCCCTTCGCGTACTATGTGTACAAGAAGACAATGCCGATGCTGTGATTCAAATGCTTAAAGGCGCAATGCAACAACTTCAAGTGGGCAACCCATATCTACTTAAAACTGATATTGGCCCTGTGATTGATGCTGAAGCGCAAGAAAACATTCAAAAGCACATCGACAAGATGCGCCAAAAAGGTCATCGCGTACACCAGTTGATGCGTAATGATGCTCAAGACTCTGAACTAGATGCAGGCACGTTCATTACACCAACACTAATTGAGTTACCAAATCTAAATGATTTAGAACGCGAAGTGTTTGGTCCTGTGCTTCACGTGATTCGCTTTAACCAAGGTTCACTCAAACAATTACTTGAACACATCAATAGCAAAGGCTATGGCCTGACGATGGGTCTACATACCCGTATTGATGAAACCATTCAAACTGTGATGACCCATGCTGAAGTAGGCAACCTCTACATCAACCGTAACATCGTGGGTGCGGTTGTCGGTGTACAACCATTTGGTGGTGAAGGTTTATCAGGTACAGGCCCTAAAGCGGGCGGTCCAATTTATCTATATCGCCTAATGCAAAACTGTTCTGCGAAAAAGTTGAATAAACCTTTTGCTACAGGTGCTGATTTAAACCCTCAGGTTGAGTTCAGCAACTCTGCATTGTTCCTTGAGTGGGCAGCTAAAACCTTCCCAGCAGTGAAATTGGCAAAAATTGAGAACTTCTGTTCAGGTCATCATTACGAGCTGCAAGGTCCGACTGGTGAAAGCAACCAATACATGGTAATTCCGCGTCATGCAGTCTTGTCATTAGCTGAACAAGAAGTGGATCAACTACAACAACTGAATGCAATTTTTGCAGTTGGTAGCCGTCCAGCGGTGCTTGCAGATAACAGTTTTGTGTTAAAACACATGCCAAGCATGCCTAAAGCATTGGCTCAAGCTTTTCATGTCATTAAAGACATCAAAACTGATGCTTTTGATGCGGTATTGCACCATGGTACGACAGCGCAGCTTTTAGCACTGCAACAGCAGATTGCTGAGCGTCAAGGTGCGATTGTAGGTATTACTCACCTTAGCCCATCACAAACAGCCATTCCTTTGGAACGTTTTGTGATTGAGCGCGCTATCAGTGTAAACACTGCAGCTGCTGGTGGTAATGCAAGTCTCATGACTTTGAACTAAGCCCAATTTAAACCTGTAGTCCTCATCGGGACTGCAGGTTTATTACTGTTTTTCCTCTATTGCCAAGTCAACATCTCCTGGTCTGTTTACTTGGCATTTTTTATGCGACTCGGTTTGACTTAATCTGCTCAAAAATTTCCAATGTAGCACAGCATCAAACCATGTGTAGCATGAATAAACCCCACGCTTTTGCTGAATATCTTTAGGCTAATTCGGCAAACTTTGTTACCATCTCTTTTTTCAATATGTTTGCGATTTTTACTGCATATGACTTCTTCTTATCAACAACAACTTGACGCCAAAATTGAACGAATTACAGCTCAATTTGCTGAATTCACTCCACCTTCGCTTGAAGTTTTTCAATCTCCTGAAAAACACTTTCGCATGCGTGCAGAATTCCGTATTTGGCATACCGAAGATGATATGTTTTATGCCATGTTTGAACGCGATGAAGACAATCAGAAAAAAGTCATTCGTATTGATGACTTCCCAATTGCTGATGCCAGCATTAATCAGCTCATGCCTGTTTTATTGGCAGAATTGAAAAGCAATGATCTCCTCTCAAAACGCCTATTTGAAGTGCATTTCTTAGCGACCTTAAAAGGTGAAATGCTAGTTTCCCTGATTTACCGCTGCCCACTCGATGAACAATGGCAGGTTTTAGCCAAACAACTTTCAGAAAAATTAAATATTAAGTTGATTGGCCGTAGCCGTGGTCAAAAAGTGGTACTCACCGATGAATTTGTGGTGGAAGAACTGCAAGTTTTTGAGCGTAAATATCAATACAAACAAATTGAAAGTAGCTTTACGCAGCCCAATGCGCAAGTCTGCCAAAAAATGCTCGAATGGGCCTGCAATGCTGCACAGCAATCAAATAAAGATTTGTTAGAACTTTACTGCGGCAATGGTAACTTTACCCTACCGCTTTCCACCCGTTTCAACCGTGTCTTAGCCACTGAACTGGCTAAGTCTTCGGTGTATGCCGCACAGTGGAACATCGAACAAAACCACATCGATAATATTCAAGTCGCGCGTTTATCAGCAGAAGACTTCACACAAGCCTATAACGGCGAACGCGAATTCCGTCGCTTACAAGAAGCAAATATAGATATGAGCAGCTATGAGTTCGATACCGTGTTTGTTGACCCACCGCGTGCGGGCATTGATGGTGAAACCTTAAAATTGATTCAGCGTTTTGAACGGATTATCTATATTTCGTGTAATCCTGATACCTTGCATGACAACTTAAAAACACTCAGCCAAACCCATAAAATTTCACAGTTTGCGCTGTTTGACCAATTTCCCTATACCCACCATGTCGAGTCTGGGGTTTTGCTGGAAAAAATTTAAACAATTTGTTGCAACTTAAACCGTATAAAAAAGAAGCTCAAATGAGCTTCTTTTTTAATTTTCATGAAAAAAGATAAGCTTATAGGACTTACGCAGTATTATTTATAGATTCTCTGTGGTAGCAGATGATTTTTATCGAGAATAAAGTCATCAATGAAGTTTTTGATCATTGGTCTAAATAACTTCTTCTGCCAACGATATACATTTTCAAAGATCCGCTCAAACTGGTTCTTTTGTATCTCAACATAGGCCATCAAGGCTGAAAAAATATGATTCGAAATCAGTTTAGATCGTCTTACTTGAAACTTTTCAATATGACAAACCTGTTTAATCACTCGGTGATATTGTTCTATTTTCCAATGACTTGAATGTAATTCATGAAAACCCTCAAAGGACAATAAATCATCTTCATCTTGATGCACAATATAAAACCTCTGCTGTTCTTTTAACTGAGTCTTAAATAATTGTACAAAGCCAAAATCTTTGAGCCAGACCACTTGACCCTGATGGAAATTCGGCAATAAACGCAGTTGAAACCATTGTCCTTTTTCTGGGGAAACCTTACGGTTACAGTCGATACCAAACATAAATCGAATACCATATTTTCTTATGGTTTTTAGATTTGCAGTCGATGAATACCAACTATCACCTGTAATAAATTGAATCTTTGCACCCCAACTGAGTACTTCACTTAACATATCCATAAAGTAATCATTCTTGGTTTTACTTTCAGATTTGTCATAAATTCGGAAATTAATTGGAATATTTTGACCATTTTGATCTGTCGCATACAAGGTAATGAGATTAATACCCTTGACGGATCGGTGGTGTTTGCCTGACCAAAAATAGCTAACTAAGTCCATATGCTGACTATATGGTTTATCTAAAACAGTATCATCAATACTGACTATAAGTTTATTATTATCAATATGTTGAATTGCTTCTTGATATAGGTCGTGAGGTGTGTAGTCTTCACGCTCTAGAAAGCGATTTACACTATCATGCGAGATGTTATAAGTCTCGGCAAGTTGTGTGCAGCTAATAGAGTTCGGTTCTGTCATGAGAAAGCCCATATAAATGGGTAGTGTACAAGTTGCTGTAGAAGCATTTTTAATTCGTCTGATCACAGATACTTTATAAAGTATTTTAATACTTTTTTGAATCCGTCAATGCGTAAGTCCTAGCTTATATAAAATGCAAGTATTTCAACTGTCATAATAACGTTAATACCTTGCGCTATAATCGGAATTTTTCGACATCGATCGCTGCTTTTATCTCTCACGCTGACTTGCATTATTTTACAGATTGGTTATATTTCACCCTATGTTAGGTTGTAAATGAAGTCTATATGAGTTTTTGGCAAAAGCTGTTTTCGAATGAACAGCAAAACGAGCATAAAAATCAAATTGCTTGTGTTGAAAATGACTGCTCTTGTAAAACCAATGAACAGCTCATCGAAAAGCTTAAAACAGCGACCGATGAAGACGTGATTGTTGGGATTAAAAAAGTATTAGCTTCTCGTGGCTATGGCCGTAAGGAGTTAAATGAACTTCAGCATCGACCTCTACAGTAGTAGAGTCACTGAATATTCATCAAAAAGGCATTTAGATTGATCTAAGTGCCTTTTTTTTAATGCCTGTACGTCACTCTACCTATAAAAAAACCAAGGCATATGAAACACAGTACACTTTGAACGTTTAAATATTATACAAAGTCTTAAATTTTTGTTACCTTACAGGCTCAATATAAAAATCAATAATGTTTGAAAATTAAAGGTTTAAGCAATGAAAAAACTACTCATAATCAGCACATGTATTACCCTTTTATCTTTAACAGCATGTAGCAAGATGCCGAAAGCTTGTGTTGAGTCTTGGGAAAAAATGGAAAAACTTGCCGAGCAGATGGGTTTACCTGAAGAACAACTCAAAGAACAAAAAAAGAAATTTGAAGAAGACGTGAAAGCGATGAACACTGAAGAAGCAACACGCATGTGCAGTACCCAAAACTCACTTTTAGGTCTAGTGGATCAATAAATACTACTTCATCTTAAAAGAGGATGCTTGCATCCTCTTTTAATGCGATCACAAAAGCTAGATACTCCTTTCCAATCGGTCCCTTTTATTTCTATCATCGTAAACTCAAATAACCGAAACCCACTAAACAGTCGATTATTCCCAGCAGAAGCTTTAAAATACAGATAAAAGACAACTGTAATGAATTAGCACGTATTAGGCATGCAACAACAAAAAGTCCACTACCCCTTGGGGGCTCATCTCATAGTCAAACATTTTGGCTATACGCATCACGGCATATATGCGGGGCGTGGACGTGTGATTCATTATTCAGGTTTTGCACATCTTTTTAAAAAGCATCCGATTGAAATAACCTCCATCGAGAACTTTAGCCACGGACGTAAAATTACAGTCAATCAGTACCAAGCCCCCAAATATAAAGGCCGTAAAGTGGTTCGCCGGATGCGCTCACGCATGCATGAAAACAATTACCATCTTATTATCAATAACTGTGAACACTTATGCACGTGGGCCATTACAGGCGTTGAAAGTAGCCCACAAGTCATCAAAATGATGAACCGACTCACTACCATTGGTTATGTCAGCTCTATGATGAGTTTCATGAACAGCCTGATATTAACGCTGACCACGACCTGTTTTGCATTGGTGCTCTATATCAAAAAGAAATTACGTGATAAGGCCAAACAACAGCTTGGGAACTATTTTGAGTTTAAAGAAGAACGCTCTAAAAAAGATCACTGATGTGAACGCAGTTGAAAAGGCGGAAATTTATCTTCAACCAAGTTAAGCTGAATATCGTATTCAAGCCATGCCTTGGCACCATCTAGCACTGTAGTAAAGCCACCTGTTGCATCCATCACATAATGAATCAGCTCATTACCTTGTAACTCAATGTCATAATTTCGAATGATCACATAGGTATTCATGCTGTCGATTTTTTCAAATACAAAATCCACTTTAGTTTTAGGCGTGCCCCATTCGATGCAGATCAACTCATTTTCAACGACTTGTAGGACATGAGTCGAGTGTGTAATTTGGTATTTATCCCAGGTCCAATCGACCATTGCGCCTTTTTCTAAATAGCCCGAAGACTGACTAAACCAAAACTTGGTGGTTATGAGTGGATCAACAAAAGCGTTAAACACAATATTGACAGAACGCCGAATCAACATCTGAGTTTCGATCACGGTAGTCATTGTTATATCCCTATCACTTTTAAACTTAGTGATAGCACATCTCAATAAACCAATCATATCGAAAATTTGTTATGGCTCAGGCAATCCACTCATTTTCTGTTATGGATTTGTTCACTGCTTTAACTTAAATTGGCTCTATGTGCGCTCACTGGTTCTGGCAAAGATTCATTTAAAGAACTGAGCATTTCGCGCTCTATGCCCCGCACAATAGCATCTAAAGGCAAGTCGTTTTCTTGAAGTCCGAAGGGTTCTTCTAACTCTGCACTTAGCGCATCTAAACCCAATAAGAGATAGGCAATTAAGGCCACGATCACCGGTGACCAAAAACCAAGACTGGAACTTAAACTAAAAGGTAAAATGAGACAGAAAGAGTACACGGCACGGTGTAACAAAACCGAATAAGAAAATGGCAGAGGTGTAGATGAAATACGATCACAACCAGCGTGAATATCTCCCATTGCCACCGTATGCTTAGTCAGCATACTGTAAATAATATCGCTAATCTCACCACGCTTATACAACACCGCCAGATCTTTCTGCGTAAGCTCTAATACATATTGCGGTGGATTAATATGCGTAGCCAATACCTCCCACTGCTCTACTGTCAGTTGTACTTTGGCTTGATAGTGGTCATAGGTATGACTTTGCTGCCGTAAACGATCTCGAAGCAAGTGGCTAAATAACATGACGCGATACATCAAAACTGTACGGTCTGTATCATTTAAGACATAACTATCACGGATTATATGCCGTGCGTTGGCAATCATTGCTCCCCATAGCTTACGCCCTTCCCACCAGCGGTCATAACACGCTGTATTTCGAAAGCTTAAGAAAATCGAAAGAATCACACCAAATACAGTAAAACCAATGACAGGCACTGCAGGAGCTGTCACGTAATGTTGAGTCGCTAGATAAACCAACAGTGTTGAAATTAAAACACCGACCATCAGTGCAGGAAACACTTTCGGTAAAATGGTGCCACGCCAAGCAAAGAGTAACGCAAAGCTATTGGTTTTATCTCGAACGATCACAGTGTTTTCCTATTGGTTTCGCTACGAAAAGGCTCAACCGAAGTTGAGCCTTATATGTCTATCCACATCAAGCAAACAGCGCTTATTTAGGCTTAAAGCTGTCTTTTAAGTCTAAAATACGGTTAAACACAGGTTTCTCTGCTGTATGGTCATACTGATCTGCAACAAAATAACCTTCACGCTCAAATTGGAAACGGTCTTCAGGCTGTGCTTGCGCTAATGCAGGCTCAATCACCGCGCGTACAATTTTCAATGAATCAGGATTCAAGTTCGCTAAGAAATCATCACCCACTTCAGGGTCCGACTCTGTAAAGAGGCGATCATAAATACGCACTTCAGCAGGAATGCCCTTGCTTGCAGATACCCAGTGAATCACCCCTTTAACTTTACGCCCTTCTGGATTTTTGCCCAAAGTTTCAGGGTCGATTGAACATTTCAACTCAACAACTTCACCGTTTTCATCTTTAATCACTTCATCACACTTAATGACATAAGCATGGCGCAAACGAACTTCACCACCCGGAATTAAACGCTTGAAGCCTTTTGGTGGTTCTTCTTCAAAGTCTTTACGGTCAATGTAAATTTCAGAGGTTAACGGAATCACACGCTCACCCATGTCTACATTTGGATGACGTGAATGGGTTAAATCCATATCGTTAGGCAAGTTGGTGAGCGTAACTTTAAGTGGGTTCAACACCGCCATACCACGCGCCGCAACATTTTCTAGAGACTGACGGATGCAGTATTCAAGCATTGCAACATCAACAATACCATCTGACTTCGACACACCAACACGCTTACAGAAGTCACGTAGGCCTTCTGGGGTAAAACCACGACGGCGCATACCTACAACGGTTGGCATACGTGGGTCATCCCATCCATTGACATAACCACCTTCAACCAATTTACGTAATTTACGCTTAGAGGTAATGGTGTAGTCGATATTTAAACGGCTAGACTCATACTGACGTGGTACTGCTTCCGAGTGAACTTTCTCAACCACCCAGTCATAAAACGGACGGTGATCTTGGAATTCCAAAGTACACAGTGAGTGAGTAATGCCTTCGATTGCATCTGATAATGGATGTGCATAGTCGTACATTGGGTACATTTTCCATTTATCACCTGTTTGGTGATGCTCTGAATGGAGTACACGGTACAAAATAGGGTCACGCATATGCACATTTGGAGATGCCATATCGATCTTGGCACGCAGAACTGCTTCACCTTCTGCAAACCCACCATTGTTCATTTTTTCAAAACGTGCAAGGTTTTCTTCAACTGAAGTATCACGGTAAGGCGAGTTTTTACCTGGCTCAATAAAGTTACCACGGTTCAAACGAATTTCTTCAGGTGACTGCAAATCAACATAGGCATCACCCTGTTTAATCAGTTGAATCGCCCATGCATGGAGTTGGTCGAAATAGCTTGACGCATACCGTGGTTCACCATTCCACTCAAAACCTAACCATTTAACGTCATTGGCGATCCCATCTACATATTCTTGTTCTTCTGCATCTGGGTTGGTGTCATCAAAACGTAGGTTGCAAAAACCATCAAACTCGTTGGCAATACCAAAGTTTAAGCAAATTGCTTTCACGTGACCAATGTGTAAATAACCATTCGGCTCTGGCGGGAAACGCGTGACTACTTTTTGTGTACGACCTTCAGCCAAATCATCGGTAATCACTTGGCGAACAAAGTCTAAGCCTGGCTGTTGTTCTTGCTGCGCTGCGACAGAGGCATTGTTACTTGGTGTCGGGTTATTTGGCAGTGTTGAAACAACATCATTCGGCTTCATAGTTTAAAAATCACTTTGATGAAAAAAATTAAGGGAAAATAGGGTCCTGCTATACGAGCATAATTCTAACTGATCTATCAGTCGATTTATGAATATTTTACAGCCCCTTAAACGATATTTGATCTATTTTACAAAGAAAATAACGTTTTTACTTGCCTTGTAGTTTACAGTTTGCTTATGCTTCTCACAACCAAAAAACCCATGGCTTTGATGTCCATGATTAGGAGATTACACAATGAGTTTTCCTCAAGTCGAATTAAACACCAATAAAGGTCGTATTGTTCTTGAACTTAACAACGAAAAAGCACCAATCACTGTTGCTAACTTCTTAGAATACGTACGTGACGGTTTCTATGACGGCGTAATTTTCCACCGCGTGATCGATGGTTTCATGATCCAAGGTGGTGGTATGGATGAAAACTTCAAAGAAAAAGCAACACGTGATGCAATTGAAAACGAAGCTGATAACGGCTTAACCAATGACCTTGGTACAATTGCAATGGCGCGTACACAAGCACCTCACTCTGCATCTGCGCAGTTCTTTATTAACGTGGGTAATAACTCTTTCCTTAACCACTCTGGCAAAAATGCACAAGGTTGGGGTTATGCAGTTTTCGGTAAAGTAACTGAAGGCCTAGACGTAGTAAACGAAATTAAAGGTGTTCGTACTGGCAACCGTGGCTACCACGCTGATGTTCCACTAGAAAACGTTGTGATTGAATCTGCTAAGATCATTTCTGAGTAATTTTTAAATCCTCCCCAGCCCTCCTTTGATAAAGGAGGGAGCTAGACTCTCATTCGAATATGAGATTACCCTCCCTTTTTAAAGGGAGGTCGGGAGGGATTTTTAAAAGGAAACTTCCGTGACCTATTTGTTTATCGCTGATTTACACTTGTCACCCGATCACCCTCGACTCGTTCGGGGGTTTTTAGATTTATTAGATGCTTATAAGAACAAGAATACCCAACTGTATATTTTAGGCGACTGGTTCAATGCATGGATTGGCGACGACTACACTGCTCCTTGGCTAGATGAAATCATTCGCGCTTTAAAGCAATTTTCAAATGCAGGCAATCACATCTATTTCTTAACAGGTAACCGTGATTTTGCCCTAGGACAGCAGTTCCTCGACCAGTTTAATGGCCAACTGTTAGCTGAAGTTTGCACACTCAAACTTTCAGATCACATCATACGTATTGAACATGGTGATTTGCTCTGCACGGACGACGTATCCTATCAGCGTTTTCGTAAAATCATCCGTAATCCACTTCTGCTAAAGTTTTTAAAAAGTACACCGCTTGGCTTTAGACAAAAATTGGCCAATGGATTCCGTAAAAAAAGCCATCAAGCGCAACAGGTTAAAAGCTATGAAGTCATGGATGTGAATCAAGATGCTGTTCATGCAGCATTAAGCAATGCGGATTTACTAATTCACGGACACACGCATCGTGCTAATATTCATGATGTCGATGGGAAAAAGAGAATTGTACTCGGTGACTGGAAAGAAGATTCCGCTCAAATTTTAGAAATTAATGCGAATGGTCATCTACAAAATTTGGCATTAAAAAAATGGCAGTATTAATGCCATTTTTTTACTATACCAGTCAATATTATACATAATGCTAACTCAAGTACTTACCGCCTTAATTCAACTCATTTAGACGGTACAATTGATTAACACCAGTATAAAAACTCAAACCATCTAAGTTCATTGGAAGAGTTTCGCCAGATTCAAGTTGAATCATATGCCCCACTTCAACCCAGATTAAACCGTGATTTGTATTCTGTTGACGTTTAAGTGGCACCAATTTTACATTGATTTCACTACCATTTACGGCTGTAGCAACACGCCATGTATTTAAAGTTGTCAAAATTTTAACTCACTAAGTGAGCTTTTTGTGATGGAACAAAGAGATTAATAAAACGGGTTTTGAATAATAATTCTGTAGTTACAATGATGATATTCAAGTCAAATGCCTGAACTCAGATAGATCACAATCAGCTATATCATAGAAAAGCAGGAACAATACCTACTCGTAGTCTGCATTATACTAGGTTGTCAAGATTTAAGCAAAAGTAGCCCATTTTTTAATAGTATGACTTTTTTATTATTTTATCTGTTTGAAATAAAAAACTTTTCATGTAAATACTTTATTCACCACCACCAAATACTAGGACTTGTTCTTCTATTTTGTGTTGAGCTATCCGCACTTTGAAAGCATGCATAGACATCCTGACCTATATACTAATTAAATACATCCTCACAAAAGTGCCAAAACCATGTCATGTCATGTCATCCTATTACTTAGGGCTAGATCTATTTATAGCTATCATCACAGGCGCTTAAATGCGTATTCCGCTGGTACACATATTCAACTAAAATCTAAGTCTGTTCGAGTTGTAGCGTGATCACAAGTCTCCTTTCATCGGTTAGAATGAGACATCAACAATAAATCGAGTGCGATTATGGATCTGCTAAATATTTCAAAAAGTCGTTATACCACTAAAGCTTATGACCCAAATAGAAAGATCCCTCATGAACAGTTTACTCGATTATTAGAAATTCTCCGCTTGACGCCATCGTCTATCAACATCCAACCTTGGCATTTTTTCATTGCAGAAAACACAAACGCCAAAGAGCGGATTGCAAAAGCGCTAGTAGGTAAATACGCATACAATGCTCCCAAAGTGCTAGATTCATCACATACAATTTTATTTTGCACCAAAACCGATATTTCTGAGCAACATTTGGAAAATTTATTGCATCAAGATGACCTACATGGTCGTTTTAAAGATGATGCCGCTAAGCAAGGCCAAAAAGACAGTCGTTCAGGTTATGTCAACTATTACCGCAATGAAAAAGGTGATGTACAGCGTTGGGCTGAAAACCAAACCTTTATTGCTTTAGGTCAAATTCTATTGGCTGCAGGTATTGAAAAAATTGATGCTACACCGATTGGTGGTTTTGATGAATCCATTATTAGTGAAGAGCTAGGTTTAACCGAACAAGGTCTAGTCCCTTCTGTATTGCTCACACTAGGCTATCGTAGTGATGCTGACTTCAATGCAAAATTGCCAAAGTCTCGTTTAAGCAAAGAAGATATTTTCACGCAGCTGTAATGCTATTTGTATATAAAAGGGACTTCAGTCCCTTTTATATTTTGGGCCTGAAAATTGCTTGATCATATTCAATATCAAAAACAAAAATAGTGAGGTTGCTGATGTCTGTTAAGCCCAATATGCCGATGAAATTTGAATGTGCACACTGTAATAAAATCTATTTAGGTCAGTATCAACATATTATGCGCCCTCAATATCCCGATTGCCCCAGTTGTGAGCAACCAGGGCTGTTATTAGGAATTGCAGTGATTGAAGATCTGTTCAAACACCCTTTTTCCTTTGTGCAGAACTATTTTAAACAGACATTGCATAAGCTAAACAAGCCACGCTTGTAATACCCAACACCAATCCGATTGCTGTTGCGAGTTTGAGCTTCTCTTTAAAGAAAAGCAGTCCGCTGAATACGCCTAACAGCACCACCATAATATTCATGCCCGCAAAGACCACCGCTGGGCTATCCTTGAGTAGCAGATGAGCTTTGACATAAAGTACGATATTGGCAAAGTTCAACACCCCAAGACATAGACCTGCCACGACGTTCTTGGTTAAGCCGATATTTTTCGTAGTCACGGCAACATAACCGACTGACAATAAAAACGCGCAAATAAACATCAGGTTTAACGAAACGGAAAACTGCACACCCAGCCCTGTTGTATATTTGAGCAAGATATCAATCAGTGCATAACCAAACCAAACTAGTGTTAGATACCACACGGCCTGTTTTTGACCTTCTCCACCACCAGAGGCATTGGTAAATAAAATGCACATCACGGCGGCAAGCCCCAAGACTACCCCTACAATTTTGAGCTGATTAAACTGTTCTTGAAAAATAAAATAAGCCGCCAATAAAGATAAAATCACCGACAAACGCTGTGCGATTTCTGTTTTGACAATGCCTGCATATTGTAAAGATTTAGCTAAAAATAAAAATACACTCGGCAACAAAACACCAAGCGCGACAATCAGCCACCACGGGGTATTTGAAATAGAAACGTGGCTTAGATCAGGTTTAAACCAGAAGTAACACAGTAAACTGGCTGAAGCATAGTTCCAGCTGATCATCTGAATCGGATCAAATCCTTTGTTTTTGCCCCATTTTAAAAGAATGGAGACCACCACACTACAACAGGCCGCAGCAAATATCAGTTCCATAGCACACTCTTATTATTGTCGCCTCGAATATAAACACACATAGAAAAGCCCACATCAGGGTGTAATGCCAGTCAGTTAAGAAATTGACTGGCATTTTCTTGGATATTTTTGTGCTTTAATTTTCACTACTCGCGGACATTGCCTTTGCCTTTTTTCAGGTAATACAAATATTTTAGATTGTTCAAATAATTGCGCTAAATGTTTGGGTAGGTTTCCTGCTGATTCTAAAGGTGTGTGCCTTAAGATATTGATAATACTCATAGATGCAACATGGAAACTGATCCTTAAAGGACTCACCTTTGCATGTTCAGCGATAAACCTCATCTGTCTTCTTAAGATATTATATGCAATAAATACCCCCCACAATTCTTGATAGACCAAATCAGGTTGTTTGCTTCTTAAAATCCTTGCATCCTGTAAATCACTTTTAATTTCCCGATAACACATTTCTATTTCCCAACGCTGGATATAAAGCATTGCAAGGTCTTTGAATGGATAAACTTTAGAATCTGTTAATGATGTAATGTAACGTCTTATTTTTCCTGCATATTCAACTTCAATTAAACGTGCTTCCCAATAGTCACCCAATGACGGATTTATCTTTTTTGCTCTTGCTGAAACAGGCATTTTGATCTGAAAGTCATGGGCCGCATTATGATGAATCACTTCATAACGCAGGTTGTCCTTTGCTCGCATCAACCAATGACTCTCTTCTGCCTGAGATTGCCAGCTCACTAAAAAATCAGCAGAGAAGTAAGCACGATCAAATAGGGTAATACTGCGAACTGGTGCTTTTAATTGACTGGCTAAGGTTAATTCACCTTGATCCATACTGCCCATTTGGGCATCAATCATTTCATGGGTATTGGTATTCACCAGGCAAGTCGCTCTAACTTGTGGGTAAGGTGCAGCTGCTGTTTTGCCTTTGGATGAACCAAAGTGCTTAAAGTTTTCTTCTGTATGAGGCATAGACCAAACCACACCATCTACAGCACAAACGCATAGACCGTGAAAGTTGCTATATTGTTGTTGTGAGTCTTTAAACCATGCCTGACTTAATGTCGAAAATAAAGCACTCATGGGTTCTAAGCCTAAGCGTTGTCTTGCTTGTACGGATGCACTCGGTACACAGTATTCTGCCGTACCGAAAACAAGTTGCAATTGTTGAACCACATACCAAATCGGTTGATTTCGAAATAGAGCAAGTCCGATTACCAGCCAAACAACATGTTCAGCAGGCAGTTTTCTTTTTCGAATTGATGCTTTACCTGTTTGGTCTAAGCAATCTTCAATCCAGTTTAAATCAATCAATTCACTGAATTGTGAAAGTGAAGGTAAGGTTTGTTTTAATGTTAAATCTAGATTCTGAGATAAATTCATAAAAAAAGAGCGTATTTACATACGCTCTTTTTACAGCATTTTAACTTTTTTTGCTTAACTGACTGGCATTACTCATATGAGGGCTTTTCCAATATAAATTATTCAAAAAGAATTATTTATAACGATCAACCATTTTCTCTAAAGAAATTGGACGAATCTTGTCGGCATTGCCCGCTGTACCAAATGCTTCATAACGGTCAACACAAATTTGTTTCATTGCGTCTACAGTTTTCGCGAAGAATTTACGAGGGTCAAATTCGCTTGGTTGTTCAGCCATCATACGACGCATTGCACCAGTCGATGCTAAACGCAAGTCTGTATCGATGTTGATTTTACGAACACCGTGCTTAATTGCTTCAACCAATTGCTCAACAGGAACACCATAAGTTTCTTTGATGTCGCCGCCATACTGGTTAATGATTGCTAACCATTCTTGAGGAACAGAGCTTGAACCGTGCATCACAAGGTGGGTATTTGGAAGCGCCGCATGAATTTCTTTAATACGGTCAATCGCCAAAATATCGCCTGTAGGTGGACGCGTAAATTTGTACGCACCGTGAGAAGTACCCACTGCAATTGCAAGTGCATCCACATTGGTATCTGCAACGAACTGACGTGCTTCTTCAACTGAAGTGAGAAGTTGAGAATGATCGAGAACACCTTCAGCGCCTACACCATCTTCTTCACCTGCCAAACCAGTCTCAAGGCTACCTAAACAACCGATTTCACCTTCAACTGAAACACCGCATGCATGCGCCATTTGTACTGTACGACGAGTTACATCAACGTTGTATTCATACGTTGTTGGTGTTTTACCGTCTGCACCCAATGAACCATCCATCATCACAGATGAGAAGCCCAATTGAATTGAACGTTGGCAAACGTCTGGATCTGTACCATGGTCTTGATGCATTACCACTGGAATGTGTGGCCATTCTTCAATTGCAGCCAAAATAAGATGACGTAAGAATGGAGCACCTGCATATTTACGCGCACCCGCTGATGCTTGTACGATAACAGGTGAATTTGTCGCATCTGCTGCAAGCATGATTGCGCGCATTTGTTCTAAGTTGTTTACGTTGAATGCTGGTACGCCGTAAGCATGTTCGCCGGCGTGATCCAAGAGCTGGCGCAATGAAATAAGAGCCATAATGTCCTCCCAGTTGATGCGACATATTCTACATGCTCAAAGGTTTCAATTCAGCAACAAATAACACTATTTAAAAAAAATCCCCGCAATTGCAGGGACTTTTTACAAAATTCGCGTGTATTTAGTGTGCTGTAGCCGCCGAAGCCTCTACCGCAGGATCCGCTGTTGCAGCATCTGCTGGAATGTCTTTGTTCTTTTCATCCAACTCTGGCTGATCAATCGCATCAATTGCCGCTTGTTGTTCAGCCGTTACAGCTTCTTCAACTGCTGCTGTTTCAGATGCCGCAGCGGTTTGCTCTGGTGCTTCATTTTTCTTACAAGCAGTCAGTGCCAATGGTGCTAACAAAAGTGCAGCAAGGGTCATTTTTAAATTCATAATGTTTTCCTAGAACAGATGATTTAATGCCCTATAGTTTATTTCAGCATTATTTCATTTTCATGACTGAATGATGAATAGATTTGTTAAGCCCATAAAAAAAGGTTGACCGAAGTCAACCTTTTTACAACAGCATGAGCACACAATAATTATTGTGCACGCTCTATGAGCGCTGCAACTGCTGGAAGTGTTTTACCTTCGACAAACTCAAGGAAAGCACCACCACCAGTTGAGATATAACCGATTTTGTCAGCAACTTCGTATTTATCTATAGCAGCTAAAGTGTCACCACCACCTGCAATAGAGAAGCCAGCAGATTCAGCAATTGCTAAAGATAATGTTTTAGTGCCTTCGCCAAATTGATCAACCTCAAATACGCCCACTGGGCCATTCCAAAGAATCGTTTTTGACGTTTTTAAAATGTCTGCAAATGCTTTTGCTGTTTCTGGACCTACATCCAAAATCATGTCATTGTCAGTCACATCTTCAACTTTTTTCACGACTGCTTTAGCAGCAGCCAATGAACCCAAGAAATCTGCAAAATCGATTTCAGAAGCATCAGCTACTACAACATCCGTTGGAAGCGGTACAGAAACTTTTGCCGCAATTGCTTTTGCTGTATCAATCAAATCATTTTCACACAATGATTTACCAACATTGAAGCCTGCTGCTGCCAAGAACGTATTGGCAATACCTCCACCCACGATCAATTGATCACAAATATCAGAAAGTGATGTCAACACATCTAACTTAGTCGATACTTTAGAGCCTGCAACAATCGCAACCATTGGTTTTTCAGGTGTTTGTAATGCACGACCAAGTGCATCTAACTCAGCCGCCAATAAAGGACCAGCAGCTGCAACTTTCGCTAAACGTGCCACGCCTTCAGTTGATGCTTCTGCACGGTGTGCTGTGCCGAATGCATCCATCACAAATACATCACAAAGTGCTGCGTATTTTGCAGCAAGTTCTGGGTTATTTTTCTTTTCACCTGCGTTAAAACGACAGTTTTCAAGGAGTACCACTTGACCTGCTGCAACTTCAACACCGTCAAGGTAGTCCGTCACTAATTGAACGTCTTGACCCAATGCTTCAGTCAAATACGCAGCAACAGGTGCTAATGATTGTTCTGGTTTTGGCTCACCTTCAACTGGACGACCAAGGTGAGAATAAACCATTAGGGCTGCGCCTTGTGCTAACGCTGCTTTAATTGTTGGTAAAGCGGCACGTAAACGTGCATCGCTTGTAATCACACCATTTTTAACAGGAACGTTTAAATCTTCGCGAATAAGAACACGTTTACCCGTTAAATCGAGGTCAGTCATACGCTGAAAATTCATGTAGAGCTCTCTTTCTATATATAAAAATCGCGTCGATTTTAAATGATTATGCAGAAAAAGGTTAGCTTCTTTTGCAGAAAAGCAAACGAAAGGCAAAGTTTTGCTATCATAGTGAAAAGTCTCACTAGATTTAGCATTTATGTCTATTCATCCTGATCCAAATCTAAACCGTTTAAACGTTTTGGGTGAACCTTTAGCCAGCTGTTGTTATTCCCCGATCACGGGATATTTCCGTAATGGCTTTTGTCATACAGCACCTTCCGATTTGGGACAACACACGATCTGTGTCGAAATGACCTCTGAGTTTTTAAATTTTTCTCAGCGAGTGGGTAATGATCTTATTACCCCTGTGCCTGAAGTTGACTTTCCAGGTCTACAACCTGGTGATTTTTGGTGTATCTGTGTGACCCGTTGGGTAGAAGCTTATCAGGCCGGTTTTGCGCCTCCTGTTAAAGTTCAAGCTTGCCATCAAGCTGTACTGTCTTACGTACCCCTAAATGTGCTTATGGAATATGCTGTCGAATGAATACTTCAGAAATTATCTTGGCATCAAGCAGTCAAACTCGTAAAGACCTCATGAATCGTTTACGTCTAGACTACCGCTGCGTTGTCCCTGATATAGACGAATCGCCTCGTGGTGAAATCCATGCCGATGATTTAGCCAAACGATTGGCTTATGAAAAAGCGCACGTCAT
Source organism: Acinetobacter sp. CAU_H_29a_1 (assembly GCF_058599505.1). Classification (NCBI taxonomy): domain Bacteria; kingdom Pseudomonadati; phylum Pseudomonadota; class Gammaproteobacteria; order Moraxellales; family Moraxellaceae; genus Acinetobacter; species Acinetobacter sp. CAU_H_29a_1. The sequence goes on along the minus strand of NZ_CM178655.1, from coordinate 1,607,543 downwards.
TGCGTCACAGAACCCTGAAGCAATCGTGATTGGCTCAGATCAAGTAGCATGGCGTGAAGGTGCACCCGATATTTTTATTGGTAAGCCATTGAGTACTGAAAAAGCCATTAAACAACTACAAGCCAATTCGGATAAAATTGTGTACTTTAGTACCGCACTCAGCGTGCAGCAACACTCAACTGGCTTTGAACGTAGTCTAGTTGAACACTATAAAGTCAAATTCCGTAAACTGGGCCTACATGAAATCCAGCGTTATGTTGAAGTTGAACAGCCACTGATGTGTGCTGGAAGCTTCAAGTGTGAAAGTCTTGGTATCAGCTTATTTGAACAAATGATAGGACAAGATCAAACCACGTTGATGGGTATGCCTATGATTCAGTTGTGTCATATTCTGCGTGAATTAAAAGTGCTTGTGCCATAATTATTAGAAGTATTTTTAGTTGGTTCCTCAATAAATTGAACAGCAGCAGATGTTGCTGTTCAATTTTGAGCATTAAATGTAACAACAGCATTAATATAATATATGACCAATCGCTCAAAGCTTTTTAAACGAATTTGCTGAGAGATAAGCTTGAATGAGTCGTTTAAAGTACATTCGAATTAATAAACTACGGTATAGCGTAATGACCATAAAAAGAATAAGAAATGAAAATAGACCAATATTATTAGGGTCAAAGCTACTCACACTTTCCCTCTGTCTAAAGAGATATTTGACAAATAACAATGCCAATACCAAATAGCCATACCACATTTTATTATATAGCGGATGATCTTCAGCGAGACTTTTGGCTTGTCTAAAAAGTAAGATATGCTGATATTGCGGCACCTTAGCCAAATCTTTTGTTTTGTATATCCTATCGATTGAGGATGATTTTTTCGCTAATTTGGACTGACTTTTCTCTCTTTCTTTTTGCAATATCTCATTCGCCATTTTCTCGGCGTCTTCTTTACTTAACATTATTTTTCTTCACTATATTTTAGACCTATTATGCTGTAAAAATTTTGATGCCTGCAATCATAACGACTCAGACAAACTTAATTTATTTAAATCAACCAAGCGCATTTAAATAAATCTAACGATACTTGCACATAGGCCTTCGATCATAAGACAATAGTCACAATATTGTTTTAAATTTGCTTAGGCTATTTTCATGTCCCAATCTCTTGATGTTCTTGGCGGTATTACAGCTGAACAATTCCTTGCCGAATATTGGCAAAAAAAACCATTATTGGTCCGCAACGCGCTGCCTGAAATTATCAATATTTTAGAACCTAGCGATATTATGGAACTGGCTTTAGATGAAAATGTCACAGCTCGTCTCATCAAACAAAAAGACCGTGACCCAAATCAGTGGTCGGTAAAGTCTTCACCGCTGTTAAAAGCTGATTTCCAAAAGATGCCAAAACTCTGGACTTTATTGGTTCAAGCCGTAGATCACTACTCTTTTGACTTAGCTGCACTGTGGAAAAAATTTCCTTTTATTCCGCAGTGGCGCCGTGATGACATCATGGTGTCTTATGCGCCTAAGGGTGGCTCTGTCGGAAAGCATTTTGACTTTTACGATGTCTTTTTAGTTCAAGGTTATGGACACCGTCGTTGGCAATTGGGTCAAATGTGCGATGCTGAATCTGAGATTGTTGCAGGCCAACCTTTAAAATTACTGCCTGAAATTGACGTACATTTTGACGAAGTATTAGCGCCAGGTGATCTACTTTATGTACCACCAGGTTTATCACATTTTGGTGTAGCCGAAGATGACTGCCTGACTTTCTCTTTTGGCTTCCGTATGCCAAACGTCACCGACATGGTAGACCGTGTAGGCGATAAACTGTCTGATAACGCGCTATTGCGTAATCCTTTGCTCGATATTGTTCGTGACCAACAAAGCCCGATCGGCCAATTAACACAAAACGAATTGGATTATTTAAAAGCAGAAATTTTGGCGCAGCTACAAAATTCAACTTTGCTTGAAGATGCTATTATGACCTTGATGTCAGAGCCGAAATACCCTGAAAATATTCCTGAAGCTGAAGAAATTGGCACAGGAGATTTAGAAGGTATTTTAGACCAAGGCTATCAGCTGATCTTAGAACCCGCTTCTCGCCTACTTTATACTCACGATGAAGTTGAATTCTTATTTTGGGCCAACGGTGAAGGGCTATGCATTTCGGAGCAATTTGCACCATTACTCAAGAATTTAGCAGATGGTGAAGCACTCTTACTTGATGAAAGCTTATATGATGCCGATATTCTAGAAGACATTGCAATGCTGATGAACGAATCCGTCTTAATGCTACTCCCACCTGACGAAGCTTAAGCAAACCAAGTGCTGAGGAATCTACTCAGCACTTTCTCCCTCACCAAACCTTAAACTGGCAATAATTTTGGTACAGCCTTTTTCAGATTCGATATTGAGCTCAGCACCAATTTTTTCTAAACGCATTTTCATACTGCGCATACCAATGCCCATCCCGTGGTTAAGCACACACTCCACATTAAAACCTACGCCATCATCCTGAATAATCATGACCAAGTGAGTTGTACTTGGATAATACATTTTTACATCAATATGCCGTGCTTGGCTGTGCTTCATAATATTGGTCAAACTTTCTTCAAGCACACGAATTAAAGTCAAACATTGTAGTGCTGTCGGTTGTATTTCCCATGCTTCAGGAATGCTCCAAGTCGCCTCAATGTCCAACTCATCCATGATCTGACTAAACCGATGCCGAACAGGAGCAATCCATAACACAGGATTATCTGGCGTTTTGTTATTGGTTAAAGAACCGCTGTCAATAATTTGTCTTAAATCATCTCGAAGCAATTTGAGGATGGATAAAAATTGTTGATTCGACATGGTGCTGGAGCTCTGATCCACTAAAATCATGGAACGAACCAAAGATGCACCCAAACCATCGTGCAAATCATGCGCTAAATGAATACGCTCTTGTAGACGGACATTTTCAAGCTCTAATTGATGTCGAGCATATAAACTAGAGGACAGATTACTGGTCACAAAGCTCACTCGTTGCTCAAGCTCACTATTAAATCTTTGTATTTTTTTAATATTTTTATCTAAACGTGTTGCGAGAATAATCACAATAAAAAAAGTGATCACCGGTGAGGTATACGGCGACAAAGGCTGATGGTCATTAATATGCCCATCAAAAAGTAGTGAAATATCGTAAAGCATGACGATAAGAATCACACTTAAACAAACCACCAACAAGATATAATCACGGCGCTTGGTCTTATAAGCACGATAAATCACAAAGCAGAATGATGCGATAAATAATGCAATACATAACAGGAAAATCACAGCAAATACGATATTGACCATCAAGCTCGGGATAAACAAGATGGTGACAATACACACTGCAGCAACTAAAAATAAGGTTTTCTCTAACTCAGCAAACTTTGTCTTCACAAAACGCAGTAAGTAAATGCAAAAGCAAACATTGTATAAAACAAAAAAAGTCAGGTTAGTTTTCATGACCCACAAGGAGTTTGGATATGGAAACACTTCTCGGTTGATGACATTCCAAATAAACAAGACCCAAAACAAACAGCTAACAGAAAACCACAGAAATGTCGTTTCATTGCGTCTAAAAAACCAAATGACAAAGCACACCAAACCTAAGGTGGTGGAAATGACTAAATTGACTTGAAACAGTGCTCTCTTGTTCCAAATTCTTTTTTGTTGTTTATCATATGCTGTTGTGATATCAGAAAATTCTAGTTTGCCTAAACCCGGACTTTCATAACTATTACCAACCACATAGACCCAAATGTCATTGTTTTTTTGTTTTAAGCTTTCGACAGGAAGGATCCAAAAACGCGGAGTATTCCAACTTTTTGATAGGGGTTCAACTAAATGCTTATCTTTCCAAAGCAGGTTTCGATTAAAAAAAACAGCGCCTGCGCTACTCATGCCTTCCACAGAAAATGCTAAAGGCTGCTTCAGTTCATTACTGTCGTTACAACTCCAATGCCAATTAAAATGGTACCAAACGCCGCCATCGTAATGTGGCCAGCGTTCTGTCCACACGTCAGGGTTTTTAACCTCTACCCATCCCGTCTTCGGAACAACATCGATAGAACTTGTTTTCACCGCAGAAATTTTATCGACATTCACTTTACAGGTTGGACTAACAGCAAAGTTCGTTTGTGCGGAACTGGCAAAACTAAGCGCACACAAACACAGTGTGACAAAAATGCTCAGCCAGCCATTTCTCATAAAATACCTAAAGAACGCGCAGTACTGACTGCTTTGGTTCTTTTTGAAACAGAAAGCTTGCGGTAAATATGCTTAATATGGCTTTCAACGGTATAGCGCGAAACAAATAATTGCTCAGCAATTTCGCGGTTACTCAGGCCTTGTGCCACCAAGTTTAGAATTTCAGTTTCTCGATTGGTCAGTTGATCATAGTCCTGACCATCCAACTGCTCTACACGCTCAGTTTGGGGGGTATTTGAGGTTGAGATTTGATTTAAAATTTCGCGAGCAATAAAGGGATCAATCGGCGCTCCGCCGCGCAAAATACTCCGTATCGACATTAGCACTTCAGCATCATCACGTTCTTTCAGTACATAGCCATTCGCTCCTGCCTTAATCGAGGCAAATAAACTTTGCTGTGTACTCCATGCCGAAATCACCAGAATTAAGGCGCTTTCGTCTATCTCTCTAAGTTTTTCAATTAAGGTAATACCATTCCCATCGGGCAACCCTAAATCAACTAAGGCTAAAGAAATCGGTTGTGATGCAATGATTTGCATGGCTTCAGCTAAATTTTTAGCAAAAATCAGCATATCTTGACTATAGCCCAGCTCCGACAGGATCAGATCTAGGCGCGAGCGAATCATGGCTTCATCTTCCACGATTAAAACAGGTGCAGGCAAAACAGTTTCCTTATTTTTCACTGAAGCTTCCCCTTTTTCTTATCATTCTTCAACCACACTATACCGATGCAAGCTTGGCCTAACCTATCCCTAGAAGTAAGTAATTTATAATTTTTTCTTTTGAACAATAAGCGCTTGTTCATATTCATTTTATATACTTTAAATTCTGAAAGATATCAATCTGTATAAAATTTATCCGTAATTTTAATATTGGATTGCCCCTGCGAATAATAACGGACTTAACAACAATTTATTACTTGTAGATGAAATAGAGACTTGGCACATTAGGTCTAAACAACCAGGAAGGATGCCCAGCCATATGTCTAGCCCTGCTCAATCCATACGACATAAATTACTCAATACTTTTTTTTCACGGCACTCCATTTGGCTACTGTGTATTTTTATTTTCTTGAGCATTTCTTTTTTTCATTATAGCCATACGCCCATCTATATTAATTATTTTATTTCGGACACTTTACTGAACAGTATTTGGCTGATCACAGGTTTACTAAGTCTTGTTGGCTTGCATGATGTTTTACAAAATAAACATTCGATCTTAAAGAACTATCCGATTATGGGACATTTTCGTTTTATTTTTGAAGATTTCCGCCCTGAAATTCGCCAGTATTTTATTGAGGCAGATCAAGACGCACTGCCTTTTTCACGGATGCAACGCAGTTTGGTCTATCAACGTGCAAAAAACCAAAATGCAGATAAACCATTCGGCTCCATTATCGATGTCTATGCAGACAATTACCGCTTCATGACTCATTCACTGAGCCCATGTACACCTGCTGACCCTAAAACCTTCCGTATTTTGGTGGGCAATTCGCAATGCTCACAACCTTATAGTGCTTCTATTTTCAATATTTCAGCCATGAGTTTTGGCAGCTTGAGTGCCAATGCTATTCGCGCTTTAAATAAAGGAGCACAAATGGGTAGTTTTTACCATGATACTGGCGAAGGCAGTTTAAGTCCGTACCATCTTGAGTATGGAGGCGATATTGTTTGGGAGTTAGGCAGTGGGTATTTCGGTTGCCGTACTCTAGATGGTCAATTTGACCCTGAGAAATTTGCTGTGCAAGCCAAACGACCTCAAGTCAAAATGATCGAAATCAAGCTATCTCAAGGAGCAAAACCCGGTCATGGAGGGATTCTACCAAAAGATAAAATTTCTGAAGAGATTGCCGAAATACGGGGCGTCAGTCGAGATCATGACTGTGTTTCCCCCTCAAGTCACTCTGCCTTCAAAACGCCAATTCAGATGATGCATTTTATTCAAAAACTGCGTGAATTATCTGAAGGCAAACCAGTCGGATTTAAGCTGTGTATTGGTCAACCTTGGCAGTTTATGAGTATTGTCAAAGCCATGCTACATACTCAAATTATTCCCGATTTTATTGTGGTAGATGGTTCAGAAGGCGGTACAGGTGCAGCGCCTATCGAGCTGATAGACAATATGGGCGTACCACTACGTGAAGGCTTACTTTTTGTACACAATACACTGGTCGGTGCGGGTTTACGTGCCCAGATCAAAATTGGTGCCAGTGGCAAATTGGTTAGTGCCTTTGATATTGCCAGTACCATGGCAATTGGTGCAGATTGGGTCAATTCTGCACGAGGATTTATGTTCGCGGTGGGCTGCATTCAAGCGCAAAGTTGTCATACCAACCAATGCCCTGTCGGTGTTGCGACACAAGACAAAGAGCGTCAAAAAGCAATACATGTGCCCACAAAAGCCGAACGCGTTTTGCATTTTCATGACAACACATTAAAGGCACTTTCAGAAATGATTGCTTCAGCGGGCTTAAAACATCCAGCAGAAATTAAAGCACGCCATTTAGCACAGCGCATTAATGACCGAGAAATTCGAAACTATGCGCAGCTGCATTTTTGGTTAAAAGATGGTGAACTTCTATCTTGTGAAAATAAAGATGAAGAGAACTTCTATTTCCGTATGTGGAATATGTCCAAATTAGAACATTTCTAAATAAAAAGGAGGCTCTATCAGCCTCCTTTTTATTTTCGATAAGAGAAATCACAGAATGTTAGTAATATCCACTCGATGAACCCTGCGCATGTAAAAAGGCAGGAATTAAACCTGTTAAGGCCGCGCGAATATCCGAACGTTCATTAATCAATTGATGCGAACCTTCCTCCAACATCAATAAAGTTTGTAAGCGGAACTTCTCACGAATAAACTCAATGTTATAACGCCAGTCTACCGTCTGATCCAGCGCACCTTGGGCTAACCAGACAGGAATGCGACAGGCTGGGCGCTGCTCCATTTCCAACATCCATTTGGACATAGCCAAAATCCAATCCATACCCATCATGCGAGGTTGTAGCGGATCTTTTAACCGAACAAAGCGTAAGAACTCTGGGTTATGGTTATTCCGCCTAAAATGACGCGGTACTTGACGTTTAATCCGTCGAATAATGCCTAGTCCAACCGAGTTATGCCACCAAGCGGATTTTGCAGGTCGAATGAGTGGCGACAACAACAAAACACGTTGCACATAAGGGTTTTCACGGCGTTCGGCAAATTCAAGCAAATGATGCATCAAAATTGCACCACCCGTGCTCTGCCCTATGCCTAGCCACGGTTGCGGTAGCTGTTCTGCATGTTTCACATAGCGCACCACAGCATGTAACACATCTTGATAATGATCAAAATTTTGGATATTCGCGGGTGATCCATCACTGAGTCCATGCCCTGGAAGATCATAGGTCAATACACTAAAGCCTTGCTCAAGTAACTCTTTAATAATGGGTTGATAAATTCCGCTATGCTCTAAATAACCATGCAACAGACAGACTGAACCTTTGATTTTTTCAATTTTTGGTGCAAAAACTTGGACATGCAGCTTAAACAAAGGCATTTGAACATAACCTTGCCAGTGATCACAGTCCAATGCATCTAAACCATATAAACGACGATAAGACACCATCTCCACCGATGCCTCATACGGCTGGTTCAGATTCAAAGGCATTAATAGCTGTGGTGTTGTCTCACGACTCGGCACAGGAAGTTCAAGCTGTTTGAGTACTGAAGGATTTAAAAAAGGAAGTTCAGGCATTATGGAATCTCCCTACAGTCACTCGAACCCAACAGTACATCGCGTATCGTTGCGAGCATTTCATAATTGGCACGGCGACTATGATCATAATTCTGTTCACTTGGACGCCATTGGGTTAATTGGGTCGGCATTGGCGCCTCTATCGGCTGTGTTTCGATACCATTTAAAGCAAATAAACGGCGTGTACGTGGCATATGATATTGATCTGTAATTAAAATCACTCGTGGTGCACCACCTTTTTTCTGCAATAGCAAAGAGCTAAAGCGTGAGTTTTCGCAGGTATTCATACTACGATCTTCCAATAGTTTCGCATCGACTCCACGTGCCTTTAACCATCTTTGCATATACGGGGCTTCGACACCGCTAAGCACAATGGGGAGCTTGAACTGTTGTTCGACCTGCAATGTGGTTTCAAGACGTAATCGCGTATATTCATTCACTACAATATCTTTACGATTTTTGTCTAGAGTTAATCCACCACCCAAAACGACTATGGCATTCGGCATGTTTAATGCCGCTTTTCTCTCTTCATTTTGTGCATGTATTTGTGCGATATCCTGATAGATTTGTTCATCTATCGGCTCTTCCTCTACAGTCTCAACCTTATGTGTTTTTAAAAAGTCGAGATAATGTTCCATCAGGGCTTTATTTTCTTTGCTATTCAGCTCTAGCAGTTCTTTGACATTTTCAGTCGGGTCAACCTCAGAACTTGCCGTCTCAACCACCAAAGGAATTTGAGGCTTTTGCTCTTTTTCTTGCTCCTCACGCTGTTCAGAAATAATTAACTGTTGCAGTGCTTTATAACGTGCCTGAATCGTGGTTAGGTTTTGCGAATTATGTTCTTTGATTTGCTCTTCCATCAACTGTAAGTACGCTTGACGAGCAATCCATAAATCAGAACCCGGTTCTAAGCTTTCTTGTTCACTGAGTGCTGCCATTTTTTGACTTTGTGCTGCAACTTCATTGACGTCTACAGGGACAAAGGCATTCAATGTCGCCACAATCAGCTTTGAATAAAAAGGCGTATAAATAAAAATCATTAAACAGCCGAAAAATGCAAACAGCACCGAAGTGATTTGCATTAAACGCACCATTTTATGGGTTTTACTCATACTTTTAACGATCCTGATGAGATTGGATGAGACCCGAGGAATTAAATAACACAGGTTCAGGTTCCAACAAAACTTTAAATTTATTATACACATCCTGCTGTACTGCACGGTATGTGCTCTGTACATCGTTCAAATCTGCATTGGCATAATTCACTAAAACCAAGGCTTGTTTGGCAAACATCCCGACCACACCAAGCTGCTTACCTTTCCAGCCCGATTGATCAATCAACCAACCTGCTGCAATTTTAACATCACCATTCGGCTGCGGATAATGTGGCAATTTTTCAAATTGTTGGGCTAAAAGGTCATAAGCTTGCTGACTAATAATTGGGTTCTTAAAAAAACTGCCTACGTTAGGAAATTCTTTCGGATCAGGCAATTTACTTTGACGAATCTGAATCACTTGTTGTTGTAAATTAAAAGCTGTTAGCTCATCACCCACGGCTTGTTTTAAGTCACCATAGCTAATTTTCAAATCTTCTTTTTTCAACAACTTGAAGGTCACATGCGTAATCACATAGCGATTTGGATTATCTTTAAAAATACTATGACGATAACTAAATGCACAGTTTTTAGCTTCAATATCACTAAATGTTTTCAACTGTCGGTCATAGACTTGCACGCTTTCGATGAACTCACCGACTTCTACACCATAAGCCCCAATATTTTGTACAGGAGATGCACCCACGAGGCCTGGAATCAACGCCAAATTCTGTAAGCCAAATAAATGGTGTTCTGTCGTCCAAAGCACAAAGTCATGCCAAACTTGGCCCGCACCGACCCGTATAGTTTTGGTAGTTGCATCTTCAGACAGGTTTTCTACGCCTAGAATATTCATATGAACAACCAAAGCATTAATTTGTGCGGGAAGCAGCATATTACTTCCACCAGATAGAATCATGACATTCAAAGCGTGTTGCTGTGCATAATCCAATGCATCTACAAGCTCGTCTGGACTGTGAATTTGAACATAATGAGAGGCTATCGCATTTAAGCTTAACGTATTAAAAGGTTTAAGCTGTTTTTGTGTTTCGATTTGCATGCACGAACCTTAATTACTGTTCAAATTGTTGTTTAAAAATACTGACCCACGCTTGGCTGCTCGACTCACATTGGTCAAGAACACGTTCAAAACCATCAAAACCACCATAGTAAGGATCAGGTAATGCTTGCTGCGGATACTGCGCGTCATGTTCAGACATGAGTGCAACTTTAGCGCGGAGAGGTTGAGCACCAAATTCAGTTTGCGCTGTTTGATACAACGCTTGAATATCATCAAAATTACGATGATCCATGGCCAAAATTAAATCGAAATGGACAAAATCACTGGTCTGTAACTGTCGTGCGCGTAAGCTGGATAAATCATAGCCCCGTTTTAAAGCATGTTCTTGACTACGTAAGTCAGGTGCTTTGTTGGGATGGTAGTTACTGGTTCCCGCCGAATCGATTTCGATGTTGAGCTGATGTGCATCACAAAAATGTCTGAGAACCACTTCTGCCGTGGGAGAACGACAAATATTTCCTAAACAGACACATAACACCTTATAGGGCGCTGTGAATGACATAACCACCTCGAAACAGCTTTATTTTCAAGTGTCTTATGTTAAGTTATTTAGAGGATGAATCCTATAGAAGTACAAAACAATATTGTCGGATAAGATATAAAAAAGGATGCTGATATGAACCAATTTCAATTTCAAACCGTGCCGAATATTATTTCAGGCTTAGGCAGCATTCAACAACTCAGAGACATTTTAACAGCACGTCCTTATCAACATCTGTTATTGGTTACAGATGCAGGCATGTTAAAGCATCAGCTTCATCTTCCCATCTTGGAAATTTTAGAAGATCTCTCACTCACTTACAGTATTTACAGTGAGGTTGAAGCAGATCCAAGTGAGCAAATTGTTTTAAATGCGGTTGATTATGCCAAACAGCAAAAAGTAGATATCGTTTTAGGCTTTGGTGGCGGCAGCTCTATGGATGTTGCAAAAATTATTGCCATCCTCAGCCATCCTGCACAGCAGCAACACTTGTCAGATCTTTATGGGATGAATCATGCCCAAGCACCTCGCCTACCCTTAATTTTGGTCCCAACCACTGCAGGGACAGGCTCTGAGGTCACACCAATTTCGATCGTTACCACAGGTGAAACGACAAAGACTGGCATCGTAGCACCCGTTCTTTTTGCTGATGTGGCGATTTTGGATGCGACTTTTACTGAAAACCTACCGCGTCATATTAGTGCTGCCACAGGCATTGATGCGATGGTACATGCGATTGAAGCTTATACCTCTAAAATCAAGAAAAACCCCTATGCAGACATGTTAGCGAAACAGGCTTTAAAACTGCTGAATCAGAACCTCAGTTTAGTGCTAGAAGATGGTCGAAATTTAGAAGCTCGACAAAATATGTTGGTCGGTTCGATGTTGGCAGGGCAAGCCTTTGCCAATGCCCCAGTAGGTGCTGTTCATGCGCTGGCTTATCCACTGGGAGGTCATTTTCACATTTCTCATGGACACAGTAATGCCTTAGTGCTGACAGAGGTTTTAAAGTTTAATCTGCCTCTAGCTAAGCAACATTATGCAGAACTGATCTGCTGGCTCGACCCAAAAAGTACAGGCTGTACCGATGGTCTTTCTGATCTTTTCGTCGATCATATGCAAAACCATTTAGACTGCAGTGGTTTAACCTTAAAACTCAAAGCGTTGAATATTTCTGAACACAGTCTAGATCAGCTTGCAACCGATGCCATGTTACAAACACGCCTACTACAAAACAACCCAAGAGAACTAGAGTGGCAACAGGCACGCGAAATTTATCAAGCCATTTACAGCTAAGCCATATAATTAACTTAGGCTATTTATAAGACGATTTTAAGGATGATATCGATGAGACAAGCTGCAAAAACACGTGACCAATTTCATTATTTTTTACCGATTCAGACACGTTGGTCGGACAATGACCTCTATGGCCATGTCAACAACGTCACCTATTATAGTTATTTTGATACTGCGGCAAATGCCTTACTGATTGAAAAAGCAAATTTTGATATTCACCAATCCCCTATTATTGGTTTAGTGGTCGACTCAGCATGTAGTTTCTTACATGAGTTGTCTTATCCCGAAATTATTGACGTTGGTGTGACTATTTCCAAAATAGGGAACTCTTCACTCACTTACGAACTCGCCATTTTCAAATTTGGTCAAGAAACTGCTTCAGCTCAAGGACATTTTGTTCATGTCTTTGTAGACCGTGAAACACGAAAAAGCACCCCGATTCCCTCTGAAATGCGGAGTGCTTTGCGCCACTACTTAAGCCATGACATTACTTAAGTTGAATATTGTGTAATTCACCATCAAAAGTTTGTACAAGACCTTTTACCGTGTCTTCGTTTTGCAGTAACTCATGCGCACGTTGAAATGCTTTTTGCTTGCGCTGCGCCTGCATGGTGTACGGGGTAATCGTTTCAACTTCTGCATATTTCACATCAAAACGCGTCTGAGGCCATTCAGCTTTAAGCGCATCTTCCAAGACATGACGTAATTGGGTGAGGAGTTGCTCATAACGCTGCGGAATCATAAACACAGACTCGGCATTAATTTGCCCAGCCATTAAACCTTGCTGAGCCAACTCTTGTACCGCGGGCGATAAGCCGCTGCTTCTGAACCAGTACTCCCACTTCTCCACCGTCCACTCACCGACTAACTGCTGCGGTTGAAGTTGTAAAATATCTTGCGGCATTAAATCGGCTGATGCAGTTGCAACCTGTTCAGGTTGAACGGGCTCTACAATAGCGGCAACAGTTTGCAGGCTTTCATTTTCTACAACTTGGGTGTCCTGTACGCTATCTGCTGAAAGCACTTCATTTGCTAAATCAGAAGACTCCGCTTGCACAGCAGGTTCAGCTATTGCTACGACATCTTCAAGGGAAGCATCATTTTGACTTTCTAGGTCTAGCGGTACAATTTCTTCAAATAAGAAATCATCACTATTTGGCTCATCGTCATTGCTTCGAGCATTAAATTCGTCTGCTTCATCTAAATCGAATAGCACTTCATCACTTGAAGGATCAAAAACGATTTGATCAGATTGCTGAGATGAATCCACTGGTGGTTTATTATCTTCAACGCTTTCTGAAAGATCGACATCATCAAGTTCAGGCTTAAACTCAGGCTCTGCATCCTGAGTTATTGCAGCGTCTTCAGATGCCACATCAACAACTGTACCTTCAGCATCTTGCTGCAAAGCCGTTTCTGGATCAGAACTCAGTATTGCCGCTTGTTGTACAGATTCAACTACAACGCTATTCGTCTGAGCTACCAGTACTTCATTCGGTTGTAATGGACGGAACGCCAACATGCGCAGCACTGACATTTCAAAGCCTTGCTCTTGCGTGACTGCTAGCTGTAATTCAGCACGTCCTTTACATGTAATTTGGTAATAAAGTTGTAAGTCTTGCGCAGCAATTTGCTGAGACAATTGCATGATTTTTTTATTAATTTCAGCACTATATTTGAGACTTAGTTCTGGCAAATATTGTAGTAATGCCAATTCATGTAAAGTCGAAATCAGCTGATCCAAAACTAAAGATACATCCAGTGCTTGCTGGCGGAATTGCATCAGCAACTCACTCACCCGTTGTTTTTGGTTTTGATGTATCGCAAGGATCAGATCATAAATAATGGTACGGTCGATTAAACCCAACATTTCTTTGACATCTTGGTGCTGGATAGCGCCCTGACCGTAAGCAATCGCTTGGTCTGTCAAAGAAAGCGCATCACGTAATGAGCCTTGGGCAGACTCTGCAATTTGCCAAATCGCATCTTGTTCGGCTTGGATGCTTTCTTTATTTAAAATATTAGCCAGATGCTCAGTAATTTCATCTACAGCCAAAGGGCGTAATGTAAACTGCAAACAACGCGAAATCACGGTAATTGGGAGCTTTTGCGGATCTGTCGTTGCAAAAAGGAATTTCACATGTTCAGGTGGTTCTTCCAATGTTTTGAGTAAAGCATTAAAAGAATGCGTAGACAGCATATGCACTTCATCGATCAAATAGACCTTAAAACGACCTTGCGTCGGTGCATAAGGAACATTGTCTAAAAGCTCTCGCGTATCTTCAACTTTAGTCCGTGATGCCGCATCGATTTCAATCAAGTCAATAAAACGGCCTTCATTCACGGCGGTACAGGTTGGGCAAACTTCGCACGGCGTCGAAGTCACACCCGTTTCACAGTTCAAGCACTTCGCCAAAATACGGGCAATGGTGGTTTTTCCAACACCACGCGTTCCTGTAAATAAATAAGCATGGTGCAAACGCCCGCGCTCTAAAGCACTTGTTAGCGCTCTAGAAACGTGGTTTTGACCCACTAGCTCATTAAAATTGCGAGGACGATATTTCCGTGCAAGTACTTGATACATGTATGCTCCTTTTTATAGGCCTAAGCATACTGTTTTTTTGCCAAAGAGTGAATGAATTACTTCACTCCGTTCTCTCATTTCTAAGCTATAAAGCTGATTTAGATCAATAATTCAAAAACCATTAGCTCCATTTTTATCCCACTCTCTATCTCAAGCTATTTATGCATTTAGATTATGGATTTGAAATAAAGTGAGAGCTTTGGAAAAGCAAAAAGATGTAAATATTAAAATGAATTTCTAAAATACAGATATTTAGAAAATTAAGCTGGTTTCACCAAAACAAAATCACTCTGCATTTGATATTTTTTTCCAGTCACATCTTCACGTATTTCTAGAACACGGTCTTCTAAATCGACATAAAGTAAGTTTCGCGTTGTCACGTTCACCAACTCAACCTTGTGCTGATCTTGAGCATTAAAACGAAGTGGTCCAGTCAAAGTTTCGATTTCATTATGACCACTCAAACTTTCTCGTTTTAGGGTGTAGGTCATGTTTTCATGCAGCTCTAGTGCTACTGCCATACCTGGACAGTCTTCACAACGGGACAAACATCCCATACACGGCGTTGTCCCCTGATAACTCCCAACCCACGCAGGAATAATCTGCTTTTGTTCTGCCACTTGAAGTTTAGACTGATCATGTTGCGTTTGATTCGCCTCGGAACAACCTAAGAGTAGTCCTGTAGCAACCAGCGGGATAAGAATGGGAGCCTTCATGTCACAAATATTCAAAACCTAAACCGCGACGAACATAACATATTTTAGACGATGACTAAATCTCAGACCTGTCAAAACCAGCCTTTTTTACCTGTTAAGACCGCATCAACGCAACGCAAACTTTCTTGGCTCAAAGCCCAAAGTCGATAATCCCCAGTCAAAGAACCTGTAGCAAAGTTATGTGTATAAGCAAAACTTAAGCCTCGCTCACTATCGCCCCAAGCCCCTGAACCATTAAAGCCCATATGACCAAAGCCCTGCTCTGCAGTTTTTCCTAAGGTTAATATACGGTGATACCCCAAGCGCCAATGCATAGGTATCGGCATCACGCGATCTCGATAGCTATATTGCACTCGACTCAACTCAGAAAACACATCTGGACGAATCAACTGCTGACCTTTCCAAATTCCTTTTTGAGATAGCATCGCATAAACTTTGGCTAAACTATTGGCTGTAAATGCACCATTTGCAGCAGGAATGATCGCCTGAATCGCATCATCATGATAAAAACTGACCTTTTTCATGCCTTTGGGAATCATAGCATCCTGAAAATCTTGTGGATCTTGCCCTGACCACTGCATCGCTTTATCCAGCAAGGAAACTTTACGTACCTTCGTTGGACTTTTTTGATTTGGTTGGATAGGTACAGGACGAGTAATAGGTCGTGCGATACGTTTTAATTCAGCACTGGGTGCACCAAAGTAAGCCCCATCAAGCTCAAGTGGCTTAACTAAATAGGTTTGAAAGAGTTCAGTTAAAGGTTTCCCTGTTGCTTTTTCCAAAGCACCACCGACTAGCCAACCAAATGACAAAGGTTGATAGGCAGCATCTTCACCAATTGCAAAACGTGGTTGTGCCTTTTCAAATACGTCTAACATATATGTCCAGTCCAACATTTCTGTCGCATCGGCAATGTTATTACGAATATCAAATAATCCACTTTGATGACTCAGCACATATCTTAGCGTCATCTTCCCTTTGCCATTTTGGGCAAATTCAGGCCAATAATCCGCAATCGGTTGATCGTAGCTCAGCACACCTCGACTGACTAAAATATGCGCCAAGGTTGCGAGCACGCCTTTGCCTGTCGAATAACACACCGACATGGTATTGGCCTGCCAAGGAGAATCTACCGCTGCCAAACCCGTACAGATATCGACAACTTTTTCACCTTGAAAATATAAAACACAGGCTGCACCGCCATATGCTGAACGAGCATCTTGTACGCGACTAAAGAGATGAGCAACACTTTGAAAACGTGGGTCAACGTAGCCTTGGTAATGGTTCGGATTCGCTTGTAAATATTGTTTTAAAATTTTCATTTACACATCCTTGTATTTTTAAGCTGGCATAAAAAAGCCCAGTGTAATCTAAACTGGGCTTTTAAATTATAGTGCTTTGACCTGTCCCGTCACATGCGGTTTTTGGTTCTTACTATTTCGAATTAAGAAAGCGGTATTTGCACCTTCTGTCGCGGTCATAAAATCGACTGTTGACGGTAAATACATCGGCAGTTTAAACCAAACATCCGCTTCATAAGCATCAGGCAATGTAATCGAAGCCAACGCTCGGGCCTTACTCCACATGCCGTGCGCAATGGCCTGTTTGAAACCAAAAGCTTTTGCTGTCACTGCATGAATGTGGATGAGGTTGAAGTCGCCCGAGGTCATTGCATAACGACGACCTGTGTTTTCAGAGACTGCCCAGACTGCATTCGGCTGATAATCTGGAGTCGTTGGTTCAACTAATTTTGGTGCTGTTTTACCATCGGTCTTTTGACGTGCTAAATACGTGGTTAAGGCTTCAACCACCACTTCATTGCCAACTTTCACCGTGGTAATGAAATCGAACTGAACACCTTTATCATGTGGCTCAAGCGCGCCATATTTACATGATAAAGTAAGGGTTTCATTGACGCCAACTTTACGCATTTGTTTAACTTGATTGCGAATATGCACCAAACCTAGCACAGGAAATGGAAACGGCTCTTGCCCCATCATGTGCATTTGTAGGCTTTGCGATAATACGGCCAAATAAATCGCAGGAATATAACCATTATTTTTAAAGCCACACACTTGGTTATAAGCTTTCAAATGCTTTTGATCGACGTTAAAAGAATCCATCACATACTCAACCTGCGGTAAGACTTTTTCACCTTTTGGCTTTTTAAAGATCAAACCTTGAATGACTTTCGGATAAGCCATATATGGTTTTGGAAGTTGACTAAAATGGCGAGTCTTCATACTGAACCTTTGAGAAGTTTTTATTTCAATATTTTTGAAAGCTCCTTCTCCCTCAGGGAGAAGGTTAGGATGAGGGAAAAATACCATCCCACTTATAATATAAAGAATTTATCCCCCTCTAAAGGAGAGATAAATTCAAGCTTTTAAATTAAGCACCCAACAAGCTTTGACCACAAACACGTACCACGTTGCCGTTTAAACCAGTCGATGCTGTCGCTGCAAATAAAGCAATGGTTTCAGCAACATCTACAGGTAAACCACCTTGGCTCATCGAGTTCATACGACGACCCGCTTCACGGATTGCAAATGGAATTGCAGCGGTCATTTGCGTTTCAATGAAACCTGGCGCAACCGCATTGATGGTAATGCCATTCGTCAAAGTTGGAGCAGTAAATTTAACTACACCAATGACACCTGCTTTCGACACAGCATAGTTGGTTTGACCTAGATTACCTGCAATACCTGAAATAGATGATACACAAACAATACGACCATTGGCATTTAAACCCTCGTTCGCAAGTAAATAATCATTTACACGCTCAATCGCTGACAGGTTAATGTTAATCACCAAGTCCCAAAGCTCAGGCTTCATATTTGCCAAAGTTTTGTCACGAGTAATACCTGCGTTATGCACGATGATGTCTAAACCACCTTGAGCAGCTGCCGCAGCTTTGATTTTCTCACCAGCATCGTTTGCTGTGATATCAATTGCCAGTGTTGAACCACCAATCTCACCTGCAACACGGTCAAGATCTGCTTGTTGCTGTGGTACATCTAAACAAATCACATGCGCACCATCACGTGCCAAGACATGTGCAATCGCTTCACCAATACCACGGCTCGCACCTGTGACTACAGCCGTTTTACCTGCCAGTGGTTTAGCCCAATCTACATCTACAACAGCAGCTTTACATACGCGAATCACTTGACCAGAAACATAAGCAGAACGTGGAGATGCTGCAAAACGTACAGTTGACTCAAGATTTGCTTCTGCACCTGCATCCACATAAATCAAATGTGCTGCAATCCCCTTTTTAAATTCTTTACCGACAGACTTCACGAAGCCTTCAAGCGCGCGTTGTGCAATCGCTTTTTTCACGCTACCCGCAGTTTCAGGTGTCGTACCTACCACAATCACACGACCAGAAGCAGCCACTTGACGTGCGATAGGATTAAAGAAGTTATATAACTCATTGAGTTGCTCTGATGACTCAATGCCAGATGCATCAAAAATAACAACTTTGAATTTAGACTCTTTGTCGCCTGCATTAAATGCACTTAAATTTAAGCCCACTTGAGCCGCAGCTTGCTGTAACTGTGCATTGTTACCTGCATAGCTATTGGCGTGAACATTGGCCAACACTTGCGCAATTGCACCAGATAATGAACTGTTTGCTGCTGCACCCAGTAAAACAGCACCTTTAATAACAGGCGTTGCTGACTCAAAACGGTCTAAAAAAGTTGGTGCAGGTAAACCCAAATTTTTAATGACAAATTTACCAATCGGAGATTTTGCGAATGTTTGGTATTGATCAGTCATGTTTTTTATCTCTCATACAAATGAATTGTTGATGGATTCAAAGATATCCTTTTAACTTCAAAGTGATGTCTAGAGTCTTATATTTCAATAGTTCCATCGGTTTCTATAGAATCATACTTGAGTTATAGATGATATGTCTTGACCTGAAAGCCTGTTGCAATGTCATTCTAGTCAATTCAGCCCTTTTTATAATATGCTAATGTACACCCTAAGAATAGATTAACATGCTTGGAAAAGCCTTATGAGCAAAACAACTCAAGAAAATCCAGCAGTGGAAAATTCTGCTACGGAAACTGTGTCAAATACATCAAAAAGTACACCGCGTAGAACTAAAAGTACTGGCACAATAACCCAATCAGTAAATAACACGACTAAGCCGACTCGCACCCGTGCTGCGTCAACTCGTAGTAAAAGCCCCGCTTCTTCTACAAATGCTTTAAAATCAAAAACTCAAACTGCTGTTCAACAGGATCAAACCATGAGTCAAAACACTGTTCGCCGCGTGGCTATTATCGGTGGTAACCGTATTCCTTTCGCTCGCTCAAATGGCGTATATTTCACCGCTTCGAATACAGATATGTTCACAGCAGCGTTAAACGGTCTTGTTGAACGTTTTAATCTTCAAGGTCAACGCCTTGGTGAAGTGGTTGCTGGTGCGGTACTTAAACACAGCCGTGACTTTAACATGACCCGTGAATGTGTACTAAACACTGCACTTGCACCAGAAACACCTGCTTACGATATTCAGCAAGCATGTGGCACTGGCTTACAAGCAGCTTTCTTAGTTGCCAACAAAATCGCACTGGGTCAAATTGAAGTGGGTGTGGCTGGTGGTGTAGATACGACTTCTGATGCACCAATTGCGTTTGGTGATGGTTTACGTAAAGCATTGCTTGAACTCAACATTGCAAAAACGGGTAAAGACCGTTTAAAAGCCTTAACTAAAATCAACCTAAAAGACTTAATGGATGCGCCGAAAAATGGTGAACCACGTACAGGGCTTTCTATGGGCGATCACCAAGCGATTACTGCGCTTGAATGGGGTATTGCACGTGAAGCACAAGACGAACTTGCTGCATCTTCACACCAAAAAATGGCTGCGGCTTACGAAGAAGGTTTCTTCGATGACCTAATCACACCATTCTTAGGTTTAGAGCGTGACAACAACTTACGTGCTGACTCTACGGTTGAAAAACTTGCTAAGCTCAAACCAGCTTTTGGTAAAGGCGATGCGCGTACCATGACCGCGGGTAACTCAACACCACTTACGGATGGTGCATCTTGTGTGCTTTTAGCGTCAGAAGAATGGGCCAAAGCAAACGGTTACGAAGTGCTTGCTTACTTAACCTTCCAAGAAACGGCTGCTGTTGATTTCGTTGAGAAAAAAGAAGGCTTATTGATGGCACCTGCTTATGCAGTTCCACGTATGCTTGAGCGCGCTGGCATTAAACTTCAAGACTTCGACTACTACGAAATTCATGAAGCATTTGCATCGCAAGTTCTTTCAACATTGAAAGCTTGGGAAGATCCAAAATTCTGTAAAGACCGTTTAGGTTTAGATGCTCCACTCGGTTCAATTGACCGCACTAAACTCAACGTAAAAGGTTCTTCACTTGCAGCAGGTCACCCATTTGCTGCAACTGGTGGTCGTATCATTGCTACTGCTGCGAAGTTGATTAACCAAAAAGGTTCAGGTCGCGTACTGATTTCAATTTGTGCTGCTGGTGGCCAAGGGGTAACAGCGATTATTGAAAAATAATTAACTGTTTTCACTTTTGAAAAAAAGACCCTTGAAAGTTGTACTTCCAAGGGTCTTTGCATTTTTATAGATGAAATAAAAATTATGGTTAGAAAAAGCATTCCTAAATGCTTTTTCGCTGATTAGATTAAAAACGATAACCTACGCCAAGGTAAGTAATTAAAGGATCGATATCGATTTTAGTAGAAGAATGAATTAAACGATTTCCTGTATTCCTATCTATAACATCGATCGTAGTTTTATTATTTAATTTTGAATATGAAACAGATGCCACGCCGTACCAATTAGAAGTTATGTCATATGTTGCACCAAGACTTACGATTGGAGCAAAGGCATCTTCAGACTTTACTTTTACATAAGGAGATGCACTTGATTGCTCCCGATCTAGAGCGGCGCCAGCTTTTCCATCTAGAATATTTTGAATCATATGGCCTGCTGCCACTAAGTCAGCTTTGGTTTCTCCATTCACTTTAATGCTACCAAAATGTGCATACATGATGCCTAAGCCAACATATGGGCGGAATTTATTTATCCCAGACTGACCAAACTGATATTGTGCTTCAAATGCAGGAGTCCAAGCACGGACTGTCGCAACTTTAGACTTACTTCCTAAATTTGTAATTGGAATATCTTGTGCTAAAGGCAAATCAAGACCTATACCTGTATGGCCTATACCTGACATAGGCGCTAATATTTCTCCTTTTCCTTTAATATCGACTTTTGGCGGTATTCCTCCAATCAGCTGTAATGAAACATTATCATTTACATAATAATTCATCATTAAACCGAGCGTATCTGCATCTTGAACTTCAAGGCCACTCCCCCTGCTGTCCATTGTTCTAAACCGTATAAGTCTGCACTACCTGACAAAGCATCTTTTAAATAGACCTCATCTGTGCCATTCACATTTTTTAACTCAAAGAACTGGCTCAATTCAGGTTCGTTCGGATTTTCTTTATACATATCTCCAAGCATATTAAGAATACTTTTCATAGCATCTGCATTTACATCCGAAGGATCAATTGAATTAACAACAGCATTCAATGAGACCGATCCAATATTTGCATTCCTACCATTTGCAATTGGAGTCGAAATATTAAATGGATTGGTCTTTCCTTGAGGCATAGCATGTAACCACCCCGCAGAAACAGAAAACCGTTTAAAACTTCCACCTGTAGCTGAAAAGCCTGACTGTGTAACACTCAGTAAAGCTATAGATACAACTAAAGCGCCTATTTTCATCGTCTAACTCCTTGTACGATATATTTTTTATTAAGTTTTATAAAAACACTTCTTTGTTTTTATATTTAGAAGTTATGTAATAAATGGAGTTATTTGTATGATCAAATTGTGATCAATTTTCATCTTTTGTTAAAATATAAAGTATTTAATATCAATAAAGGCCTTACTTTATCAGATAAGGCCTTTATGACTAATTAATGGATTTTTTAATTAATTATTAATGATATTTTGGTTTGTAGCCTAACTGTTCTTCTAGGCAGTCATAACACCACTGGAAAATAAAGGTATAAACCAAAATACACATGGTTAAACTGAAGTCGAGTACGATGGCTTGCCAAATACTCATTTGCATTGCATATGCGACCATTGGGATGGTTGCCAGCATCAAACCACCTTCAAAACCAATCGCGTGAAGAACACGCACGCCGATGGTTCTTTTTAGCTTTCTTTTCGCTTCAAACTTTTCAAAAAAATGGTTAAACACCATATTCCATATGACCGAAGTGACAGCCATGGCAATACCGAGTACACCTGTGACTTCTAAAGGCATATGGAATATGAAACTTAAGGCAACAGCAATGATCACCAATAGGATGATTTCATAGCTGAGCGCATGAATAATCCTTCTTTTGGAAATCAACATTTTTAATTACTCTTTCATGATTGGATATTGGCTATTTTATTTTTATAATATTGATTAATCGAGTTAGGTTCTTTCAATAAAATTGAAAGATTGGAAATTATGAATATCAATCAAGAGCAACTGATTATTTTTAAAACTGTGATTGAGTCTGGCTCATTTTCAGCAGCTGCACGCAAGTTGGGTAAAGTACCATCGGCCGTGAGTATGTCAATTGCTAACTTGGAAATAGACTTAAACTTACAACTCTTTTTACGTGAAGGACGTGAGCCCACAGCAACAGCACAAGCAATCACTTTGTACGAAAAGACCGAGCAACTGCTGACCGAAATGAATCAATGGAAACAGCATGCCTATGCCCTAAGCCATGGTTTGGAGTCCTCGCTCAACATTGTAGTGGTATCTGAGCTTCTACATATGCAATGGATCGACTACATCGCGATATTAGTGGCCGAATTTCCCAGTCTACAA
Organism: Acinetobacter sp. CAU_H_29a_1; assembly: GCF_058599505.1. NCBI lineage: Bacteria > Pseudomonadati > Pseudomonadota > Gammaproteobacteria > Moraxellales > Moraxellaceae > Acinetobacter > Acinetobacter sp. CAU_H_29a_1. Next base: position 1,584,416 of record NZ_CM178655.1, on the reverse strand, counting down.
ATCAATATTTTTTCTGCACCTCAAGAAGATGCGCAGAAAATGTTACTCAACGGCACAGCACAACTGGCGCTGATGTTTGAACGTGAGCAACTGGAAAGCAGCGAACAGTTTGTAGAATTAAAACTCGAAACTTTAGTTCCCGTCGCCAATAAGGACTTTATTCTTGCTCAATTTCCACAAGTCAGCTTTGAACAAATTCAACATAGCCGTCAAATCGTGGTTGCCAGTCGCGATAAAAGCATTAAGCCAGAATTGCTGTATTCCAAACAGTATTGGCGGACAGACAACCATCACTCAGCTTGCGCTTTAATCATGCAAAACTTTGGTTGGGGTGTTTTACCCTTAGAAATGTTGAATGAAAACCCTCAGCTCAAAAAACAGCTCAAAATATTAGATCTGCTAGATTTCACCCCGAAGTTTGAATATTTTGTGGACTTGGTCTGGAGTCGCGAAAGTGAATTGGGCGCGGCTGCGCGTTTTTTAATCCAATACATCCGAAATCAGCGTAAAAAAGTATAATAACTGCTGTTAAAACGTCCGAATCTACTTGGGTTAAAAGCAGTTTGTGTTATAAATATTTTACGGGTAATAACTTTAAGAACTAACGATCAATGACACAAACCGCATTAAACCAATTAAAAAGCTTAACCACCATTGTTGCCGACAGTAGCGATTTAGCGGCGATTAACCAATTTCGCCCGCTAGATGCAACCACCAATCCATCTCTAATTACAGCCGCTGCAAGTCAACCTGAAAATAAAGAGTTGATTGAAGACGCTTTCGCTCAAGCCAAGGCTGAAGGCTTTGAAGATGACTTACTTATTGAACGTACGATTGACATTCTTACCGTCAAATTTGGTGTTGAAATTCTCAAGTTGATTGAAGGTCGTGTTTCCACAGAAGTAGATGCAGCGCTGTCTTATGATACCAATGCCACCATCGAAAAAGCCAAAGAGCTGCTGGCGCTATATAAAAACTACGGCGTAGATCAAGATCGTATTTTAATTAAAATTGCTTCGACATGGGCAGGCATTCAAGCAGCGAAAGTGCTGGAAGCTGAAGGTATCCATACCAACTTAACGCTTTTGTTTGGTGTGCATCAAGCACATGCTTGTGCGGAGGCGAATGTCACTTTAATCTCACCTTTTGTTGGACGTATTTTAGATTGGTACAAAAAGGCCGAAGGCGTGAACAGCTATCCCGTTGAAAAAGACCCTGGCGTACTTTCTGTGAAGCAAATTTACCAGTTCTATAAAGCACATGGGGTTAAAACAGAAATTATGGGCGCAAGCTTCCGTAGTATTGACCAAGTGTTGGGACTAGCTGGCTGTGACCTGCTGACTGTTGCACCTAATTTATTGGCTGCACTTGAGCAAGACACGCGTGAAGTCAAAGCACAACTGTCTGCAAGTGATGTTATGCCTGCGACAGCATCACTTGATCCACTCGGTGAAACTGAGTTTAGAGATCAAATTGAACATGACCTCATGGCAACGCAACTGCTACAAGGCGGTATTGATGGATTTATTAAAGCCCGTCAACAGCTGAACACACTATTGCGTCAGTCTTTTGGTCTAGATGAAGAAATTTCAGCTTAACTTGATTTTTCTTCTTTTAAAAGCCGATTTTGTTATCATGTAACATCGGCTTTTTTATTGAGAATACGTTGTGTTTGGTATTATCGATATCGGTACTTATATCATCGGTACAACTCTAATTGTGATTTTGCCAGGCCCAAATTCTCTTTATGTGATGTCCATTGCCTCACGATTTGGTATTAAGACAGGTTACTGGGGTGCATTAGGTGTTTTCACAGGCGATTTGATCCTCATTCTATGTACCGTGCTGGGTGCAGCATCTCTTTTACATGCTTTTCCTTGGCTGTTTATTTTATTAAAAATTGTTGGTGCACTGTATCTATCATATTTAGGTATAAAACTCTTGATTGCAGGAGTCAAAACCTGGAAGTCCAGCCCACAACAGCTTGCAGCAAGTACAGGCCAGAGTACTTTACAAAGCTTGCATCCTTTTCGCTCAGCGCTGACCATTAGCCTTTTAAACCCAAAAGCTATTTTGTTTTATCTGTCTTTTTTTGTTCAGTTTGTCGACCCAAATTATGCTTACCCAGCACTGAGCTTTGCCTTACTTTCCATTATTCTACAAATCATCAGTATGGCCTATCTTAGTATCCTGATTTTTTCAGGTATTAAGCTGGCGAGCTATTTCAATCGTCAGTTTAAAGTTGCAGCCGTTGCGGTGGCGACCGTCGGTCTGCTGTTTTGTGGCTTCGGCTTAAAACTGGCACTTTCTACACTGTAATTTTCGTGAATAATCTCATTATTTTCGATAAAAAATCTATCATGTGCTGTTTTGTTTTTCAAGGACCAGCGTATGACCCTTGAACAATAGTAATTTTCACTCATTCAAATTATGTTTTGATCTTCATGCAAAAATTATTTCAAGATTTCTCAGTTCCAGCTGTATTCGCAGGTTTTATTACCTTCCTCATTGGCATTAGTGTGTCTTCAGTCTTGGTCATTCAATCCGCCCAAGTCTTAGGTGCAAATACCGCGCAAATCAACTCATGGTTCTGGGCTTTAGGTCTAGGTATTGGTTTGAGTGGCCTGCTTTTATCTTGGAAACTTAAATATCCTGTATCGACCTCATGGTCTACGGCAGCACTGGCCTTAATTATTGCGACAGGCAGTGGTTATAGTTTGCATGAAGCGATTGGCGCATTTTTGGTCTGTGGTTTGGTTACTGCCATTTTGGGCTTTTTCGGTATCTTTGAAAAAGTACTGACGTATATCCCTCAAAGCCTAACCAGTGCCATGCTGGCAGGTGTGTTATTGAAGTTTGGTATTTCATTGTTCGCCAGTATGCAAGATCATTGGGGTTTTATTTTATCCATGCTAGCGGCCTATATTGTTTCTAAGCGACTTACTCCACGTTATTGCATTGTCATTACAGTGATTGCAGGCTTGTTACTCTGCCCGTTATTCTTAGACTTCCATACTCCTCAAATCACATGGAGCCTAGCGCAACCTGTTTGGATGGCACCTGAGTTCAGCATGTCTGCTATTTTAGGTTTAGCGCTGCCTTTGTTTGTGATCAATATGGCATCGCAATACTTACCGGGTATTGCCATGATTAAAAGCTATGGCTATAACCCACATGTCAATCAACTGATTGGTTGGACGGGTACCGCTCAAGCCTTACTCGCACCTTTTGGCTGTTATAGTGTCAATACCGCAGCAATTAGTGCAGCCGTCAGTTTAGATGAACAAGTTCACCCTGATCCATCAAAACGTTATATTGCGGGCATGAGCTGCGGTTTCTTCTACATCTTAATGGGACTATTCGCAGCCACCCTGACCAGTCTTTTGCTGTCTTTCCCTGCGATTTTTATTACAGCCTTGGCTGGTATTGCTTTGTTTGGCACGATTAGTCATAACATCGCGATTGCATTTGAAGCGGTATCAGACCGCGAAGCAGCCCTCATGACCTTCTTATTTAACGCATCTGGTGTACAGTTCTTTGGTATTGGCTCTGCCTTTTGGGGACTACTCTTTGGTTTTGCAGTTATGCTTATATTTAAGTTTAAAGCTAAAAAAGTTTAGGCCCTCATATAAAAAAGCACCCTCGATGGGTGCTTTTTTATTTTCAAATATTGCTAAATTGAAAAATTAATGCTGATAACTTCGTTGAATCAATTCTTGCTTAAGTTGCATGGTCTCAGACAAATTTTCCACCTCAGTAAATGCCGTGAGCCAAATGCCATCTGCAGCATAGCGCAAAATTTTAAGCTCCAAATCATTATCTGTATCCTGATGTCGCGCTAAACGTTTTTCTAGCCACTCAATCCAATACTCATTAAAGGTCCGATCCGTCAGCATAATCATCGAAATAGCTGACCAAGAATGCTCCAAGCCTAGCACCTGCTTTTCCAAAGTAATCTCGATATAGGCTCGGGTAAAGCAACCATAATGATCACGGTCTTGGCTAATCAACTCATCAATAATACGATCTAATTGTTCAAGCTTTTCCACAACCATCGCTTCAAGTAGCTTTTGTTTGTTTGGAAAATGATGAAAAACACCACCCTTACTCACGCCAACCAAATCAGCCACTGCTTGTATGGAAACCCCAGTCACGCCTTTTTCAGCAGCCAAACAGATCGCATGTTGTAGAATACTTTGGCGAACCTGTTCCGGTGCCTTTTTACGTGGACTTGCTTGTTGCATCGAACTTAATGCCCTGTTGAGTTTGAAAATAAGTTAATTACGACCACACCAGAAACAATCAGTGCAATACCGATCATTGCTGCGAAATCTAGACTTTGTCGGAAAACAAAGTAACCAATCAGAGCGGTTAAAACAATACCAACACCCGCCCAAATCGCATAAGCAATACCCAATGGAATCACTTTAATCACTTGAGACAATAAATAAAATGCCAACGAAAATAAAACTACTACCGCCAGTGAAGGCAATAGCTTGGTAAAACCTTCCGACTTTACCAAAAAAGTCGAACCAATCACTTCAGAAATAATTGCCATCGCCAGCAAAGCATAAGCCATTAATATAGGATTCATCAGAAACTCAACAATAAACATACCGATCGGTCGGTATGTTATTAAAATAGCAAAAACTAAACAAGTCTTTCTGTATACTTTTTTATTTTGTTTCAGTCGGCCTTGAGGTTTGCTTTATAAAATCAATGGTTCGATCAAAGGTGATCTGACTCGCTTGTTTGCTCATCATGAACTGATATTCATGCACCAAAAACTCCTTAGAGTCTGGATAAAAAGCTTCCGTGACTGCAACTTGATGCAGCTTCAACACCTCGACGAAAGGTAAAGACTGGCTCTTGGTTAAAAAGTCTTTATTTCCCCCACTGATAAAGACAGGTGGATACTGTGATGTAATATGTTCACTGGTTGAAATCGACTTTAAAAAAGCTGCATCCTCTTTACGCTCTCCTGTATACGCTTGAACCAAGTTATAAACGCCCCATTCAATGAACCTGAGTTCCTCAGGAGCGGTGTTCACAAAGCGATATAAGTCATAAATACCACAATGCAAAATTAGCCCTTTAAGCTGTTTCGGCTGAATGCTCGGCTTAAAATTGGATGCTTGAGCAAATGCGGGATTCGTCAAAAGTGCAGCATAATGACTGGCAATATTGGCTCCAGCAGAGTCTCCTGCTAGATACAGCTGGTTCGGGTTAATATGATACTGAGCAGCATTCAATTGTAAGAAATTCAGTGCATGATCGACTTGCTGTAACTGAGTGGGATAAATAGCCTCAGGTGCAAACTGATACTCTACCGAGACCACGTTAAAGCCTTGATTGGCCAAAAGTTTGAAATAACCTCGCGCATGCTCTTTTGACCCCGAAACCCACCCGCCGCCATGAATCCAAACCACCGTGGGCACTGTGTTTAATTGCTCAATATTTTGGGGTTGATAGATGTCAACATTCAGCTCAGGACTAGCTTGATATGGAATATTATTATGTACGATGACATCGGGAGGAGCAAAACGATCCAGCATTTTCATTTGAATACTGGTTGCTGTGTTAAATGTACCCGCAATCAGTTTGGTGTTCTTTTCTACACTTTGACACGCGCTCAATAGCACAATCATGAAAACAGTACTAAGTACTTTTATTATTGATTGAAAAATCATACTGTTCGGCTCTCCCCTTTTTTCAAATGATTCTAATACAATCTCTATCACACCGCATGATTAAACAGGTCTCATTTCAGCCTCATTTAAACACTAGAAGCACCTTTTAAAGAATATTGCTTTAAATCTGAAACTTGAGTTTTTTACTCAACATTTTGGACACGTAAATTGGCTGTTTTTTGAATTATTTTCTTTAAATTTCATGAATTTTCAATTTTTAGCCCGATCAAAATTGAACATTTAATGGCAGTGTGTTATCAATAAATTAAGAACTAAATCTTATACAAAAAGGAGTCCCTCTGATGGCTTACCAACATATTTTAGTCCCTGTTGACGGTTCACAAATTTCTTTTTCTGCGGTGAAACAAGCGGCTGAAATTGCCAAAGTTTTTGACAGTCAACTCACATTAATTAGCTTAGTCGCTGAAGACCCACTCAAAGATGCTGATTTTTACTATACTTCTCCAATCATGAAAGACTATTTCATACAAGCCTACAACAATGCTGAGAAAGCCCTTCAGGATGCGGTTCAAATTGCACAAGAACAAGGTGTGACAGCTCAGTCTAAAATCATCAAAGGTGAAGTCTCTGAAGATGCTGTGGTCGAAGCAGCCGCTTCACTAAAAAATGACTTGATTGTGATGGGTTCACATGGCCGTAAAGGCTTTCAAAAATTCCTATTAGGCAGCTTTGCTCAAGATGTTCTCAAGTCTACTGAGCTCCCAGTTCTCATTGTTAAAGCTTAATCAACCATAACGCGTCTTTATGTGAGCTGATTTCGCATGTACTGCAAAAAGACGTACCCTTAAGGAGAAAATAATGAGCTACAAACACATTTTGGTTGCCGTCGATGAATCCCCGATGTCTTATGCTGCTGTTGAACAAGCACTTGAGTTGGCCAAAGATTTAAATAGTCGTGTAACGCTCATGAGTGTGATTGCGGTCGATCCATTTGTCGGTGTCGACTTCTATAAAGTTGCACCAGCCATCACCGACTATTTCCTACATGCTGAAAAAGTCGCTCAAGAACGTTTAGCCGAAGTAAAGCTCTCATTTGACCGTGATGAAATTGAGGTGGATACCAAAGTGATTCGCGGCATCTCTCCTTCTGAAGGTATTATTCATGTGGCCGATGAAGTCGGTGCAGACCTGATTTTGATGGGCTCACATGGCCGTACAGGCTTTAAAAAGATGATGTTAGGTAGTGTGGCGCAAAATGTTCTCACACAGTCTCCGATACCTGTGCTGATCGTAAAAGTTTAAGTATTGTTTTAAACAAAAAAGACTGCCGAAGCAGTCTTTTTTTGTTTGGCAGAACTTGTTCACTTTATTAGCTTTTACTAATCTGCTGATGCAAATTTTGCAAATAATGCTCTGCTGCCGACTGTTGCATAAAAGTTTTTTGAAATAACCCCGAAGCCTGATGGTTATGCGGGCTATATTCAACATTGACTTGAAATGTTCCCAGTTCAGCACTTTTCGCAATACGAATAGCAATAATATGAACGGTATTTAAATAAAACCCATCTTCAATTTTAACTAACATATCTGTTTACACTCTACATGTTTGTGTGCCCAATAGCCTGTATACAGAAGCCGAAAAAATACAGAATATTGAGCTAATCATCTGTTATGCCATAACATTATACCCATAAAATGCGATTCAATTCACACTATTCACATGAATGTTCATTATTTAGAAAAATACCAATGTGAGCTCTTCATGCTGTCATTCTTCAGTTCGCATAAAAAAAAGCCAGTCTACTGACTGGCTTTTTTTTATGCGAAGATCAGTTAAATACTTAACATACTGCTTAAAGTTTCACTGACATTTTTAGATTTCACTTGTGGTTTTAAAGCCTCAAGCTTCGCTTTCACTTCGCTACGCTGTGGCTCTGCCAATGTGTACCAACGTGACAAAACCTGAAGTAAACGAGAACCAACTATTGGGTTTTTCTCATCTAAATATTTTGCCAGTCCAATGAAATGATCCACACCAAAACTCCATGTGTTCACTGGGTTTGCATTTAAGCCACCACTCACAGAACGAATACGGTTCGGCACGCCCAAATCATAATCGACATGAGAAGTGAGGTATTGAATGGTTTCCGTCGTAGCACAAGGATGTGCCGCTTGAAGTGTGAACCACTGATCTAGTGACAAAGCCTCATCTTTAAAACGTAGATAAAAGTCACGTAAAGCCGCTTCTGCTTGCGGTGCATCATTCCAAACCAAGACACGTAGGGCACCTAAACGTTCAGACATATTGGCTGTAGCTTCATATTGCTGATATGCCAGCTCAAAAGCGGTTTCATCACCTTGACGCGCCATCATACTGAGCATGATGTTTTTCAGCGCACGGACACCCATGGCTTGTGAGAACTCTTTTTGCAAATCTGGGTCTAAAGCCAAATAAGTGTCTTTACAGAACTCACCTAACTCACGTGCTAGTTTTTCAATTAAAGCATTACGCTGTTCTTTAATCTTCGCTGGTTCGTAGTCAGTGTCGATACGACTACCCAAATAACCTTCACTTGGTACATCAAATAAACGTGATGCCAAGAGTGGATCTTGTTCAACAAGATCTGGCAGTGTGTTTTTAATGGCTTGAATATAAATATGCGCATCATGACCATTGAGTAAAATACGCTCAAGCAGCTTTTGCGTTGCTTGCCATTGGTTAAAACCATTGTTTTCGTATTGAATCAGGAACGCCAACTCTTCATCGGTATAGTTAAATTCTAAGTTGACGGGCGCAGAAAAATTACGCAGTAATGACACGACAGGTTTCGTGCTTAAACCGCTAAACACAATGCTGGCTTGATCTTGATCGAAAAGATACACACCGTCTTTGACGGCATTTTCAAATAAATTGTCTGAGTTTAAAACCAATTGCTCACCTGTTGCAGCATCGAACAGCGCTAAAGCGACAGGGATTGGAACAGCTTTTAGATTCGGATACTTAGGATGTGCTTTTAAACTTTGCTTAAAATTTAAGGTATAAGTTTGTGCAGCAGCATCATAATGACCTTCCGCTTCTAACTTTGGTGTACCCGGTTGGTTATACCATGTTAAGAAGTTGGATAAATCTACGCCTGAACCTGCGGTTAAAGCAGCTACCCAGTCTTCAACGGTCACGGCTTGACCATCATGGCGTTCAAAGTATTCATCAGTTCCTTTACGGAATTTTTCTTTGCCTAATAAGGTTGCCATCATGCGGTTAATTTCCGCACCTTTTTCATAGACCGTTGCAGTATAAAAGTTATTGATTTCCACAAAATGGTCTGGACGCGGTGGATGAGACAATGGGCCTGAATCTTCTGGGAACTGATGCGCTTTGAGTACCGCAACATCGTCAATACGTTGAACCGCAGCAGACTGCAAATCTTCTGAGAAAGATTGATCACGGAAAACCGTTAAGCCTTCTTTTAAACACAATTGGAACCAATCACGGCAAGTAATGCGGTTACCTGTCCAGTTATGGAAGTATTCATGGGCAATGACCGACTGTACACGCATGATCGCGGCATCTGTCGTATATTCTTCATCTGCCAAAACACATGACGTGTTAAAAATGTTGAGACCTTTATTTTCCATCGCACCCATGTTGAAAGCACTGGTAGCCACAATCATATAGTTGTCTAAATCATAGGGACGACCATAGTGTTCTTCATCCCAACGCATTGAATGCTTTAAGGCTTCCATCGCAATATGACATTTCGGAATATCTTTTTCTTCGGCATAAATTTCCAAAGCCACATCACGGCCTTCAGAGGTCACATAACGATCTTTTAAAACCGCCAAATCACCAATCACACAAGCAAACAAATACGCTGGTTTTTTGGTTGGATCTTGCCAAATGGTATAGTGACGACCTTCGCCTGCCTCGCCCGCTTCAATCAAGTTACCATTGGCAAGGAGCACTGGATATTTTTTATCGGCTTCTACACGTGTGGTGAAAACTGAAAGGACATCAGGACGGTCTGGGTAAAAGGTAATTTTACGGAATCCTTCAGGCTCATTTTGGGTAACAAACAAATCTGATGCGGCTTGGTATAAGCCTTCAAGTTGTGTATTTGACTCAGGATGAATGATCACCGATGTCTCAAGCTTGATCTGATTTGGTGCATTACGAATCACCAACTGCTCAGTATCAAGCACATATTGCTTTTGGCTGAGTTGCTGACCATTCAGCACCAAACTTTTCAGCTCTAAATCACGCCCAAGTAAAACCAAATCACCCTCAGTTTGGCGCGTCAGCTCCAGTACAGCATCAACTTGGCTATGCTCATCATAGACTTGAATATCGAGGTGAATGCTGTCTACTAAAAAAGATGGTTTTTGATAGTCTTTTAAATAGACGGTTTGATCTGCTTCAATAATTGGATTTGCCGCAATATTCATGTCATGTCCTAATGCTATTGGTCTACAGCTTTATATTGTGTATGTTTTGATCATACGACAAGTTTGCCATGCTGTCTGTGTATGTTGAATGATATTTATATGGGCACGTTGAATAGGCTTTTCAATTCTATTTGTCTTATCCCGCTCATATGATTGCACCAAGTGAATAAGAAACAGTCAACGCCCTTATCGTGCCGTGCTTGTATAGCAATATTTGCACCAGCCTTTAGACTTGCTCAGTACCATTAGCTCTCCGCCATTCAAACGCTGAGAAACTTAAAGACATCGATAAAATATAAAGCCAGCTCTTTTCAAATATCTAACTTAATTTTCAAATCGGCTACATTTTGTGCACAGTTTTTGCTTGTATCTAAATATGCATAGCGCATGATAAAACTTAAGCAAAACAAATAGAGGTGTGAGATGTACTTAAAAGACCATATCGTCCGCGTCGAAAATATAAAAATGCTGCAAGCAATGCATGCTGCAAAAATTGATCATAAAGTCATTGCCCTGTTCATGAGCTGTGAAGGAATGCCTTTACAAGCCCACGATGTCAGCAGCATTTTAAATCACTACGACACACTGGGGAGTAAAAAATTGCCAAGCAAAAAAGTTCAAGCCATGATTGAAGCTAAAAAATTAGGTATGGAACATGACTCTCTACCTTGCCCCGTTTAAATTCTACTTCTACAAAAAATACGGTGCATGCCGTATTTTTTTCGCCCTATATTCGCCACTGCGTTGCTTCACCCGTCTAGTGTTTACAAAGCACCTCTGCTTGTTCAATTACACTGCAATTTACAACGCCTTTCTGAAATTTTAGCGTGTATAATTTGATAAAATCCTGAGTTTCAAATTCATCTTATGTCGCTTCAAATTTTGCACAAACAACTTGATGAAAGCACGCCTTGTCCACTTTGTCAGGCGGCCATGTTTTGGGTGGATGCTGAACAATACGACAAAGAAATTAACTTTCATGAATGTAGCCACTGCCAACATCGTGTTTTTAGCAATTCAAATCTAAATTGCCACTGCGACAGTTGCTTAGCACAGCGCAAAAAAATATTGAAAGAAACTCGTCAGCAAGAACAGCGTAAATCCAAAACCAAAACCAAGGACATTTATGAGTTTGAACTGGGTCAACTCAGTTTTATGCATAAATTATTTTTATTGTCCCTGTTAGATGACTACGCACAAGAACATACACAACATCAAGAATTTATTGATTGGGAACAGATCAAATATTTTAGCATCACCCCCAATTATCTGTTTCAAAATAGTCTCGTCAAACAATTGGTAAAAGAACAAATCCTCGTTGCCAAAGATTTTGCCAGTGAAGCCCATCAGTATTATATTAATGTACGTTTGGACGGCTATTCTGAACCTAGCCTATTTAGTGTTACGCAGCAATTACGTTATTGGTTTTATGAAAATCTTAGCCTTGGTGTGCCTTTTAAGACCGCGGATGAAGTCAAAAATGCCTTGTACCAATTGCTCTATCAGGAAATTATCCAATTTATGCAGTTTTACTGCCGTACTTGGGGCATTCAAATTGCGGGAAATAACAGTTTCCAAGTGATTTGTTATCGTTTACTCGATGTACTCGCAGTCGGACAAATTTATTATTTAATCCAAACTGCATTGGAGTATTTATATCAACGGAAAGCCTTACAACCCAGAAATGAAAACTTTATTAACACCAACTTGTTGAAAAAAACTTTACAACAATACCGTGAACGCAGTGTGGCTGAAAAATGGGAAACTTCAACGCTGCCTCGACCGCATAACCTACCATTCAGCAAAATGAGCGAAGTCTTATTTTTCCGCTTTTTAGGCTATGACGAAGCCATTTTCTTCCAGCCTATCTCTCGTTCATGGCAAAAAATTGAACCACGTTTAAGCTTCTATTCACAAAAACGCTGTATGTACTGCGGTTCAAATGAACTCACTGTAGACTATGATGCTGACCAATATGTGACTTTATTTTGTCGCAAATGTAAGCATCAAGACCACTATTTCACCAAATAAGGGCACCCACTATGACCCAGCTTTTAGACCTGTCCTTGCTTAACACAAAACAATCGATTCAAGACCAAACCGATGTCTTGGTGGCATATGTTGCTGAAGCTTGGACTGCCCTGCAAACGCAACAACCTTTGGTGCAATGTATCACCAACAGTGTGGCTGCCAATTATGCAGCGAACGTTTTATTGGCTGCGGGGGCCTCACCTGCCATGATTGATAATCCCTTTGAGGCGGAAAGTTTCACCCGTATTAGTGCAGCGCTCAGTATTAACCTAGGTACACCGACATCTGAACAAATGCAAGCCATGCAAATCTCGGCACAAACCGCACAGCAGCAAAACATACCTTGGGTATTAGACCCTGTAGGATATGGGCCATTTTTAAAATGGCGCTCTGAAATGGTAGATCAGCTTTTAGCTTTTCAACCCACCGTTATTCGTGGCAATGCATCGGAAATCAGCACACTTGCAGGGAACCAGATCGAAACCAAAGGCGTTGACAGTACAGCAAGCAGTGCCGATGTCTACCATCAAGCAAAAACACTTTTAGCACAGGCTGAAGTCATTGCCATTTCTGGCGAGTCTGACTATATTCTCTCAAAACAACTTGATGCTGTAATCCAAGTCAATGGTGGTTCGCATTTACAACCCAAAATTACAGCTACGGGTTGTGCCCTTGGTGCCTTGATCGCAGCCTATAGCGCAGTCACCAATCCTGTCATTGCAGCGCTGTCTGCGCATGTCCACTTTGCCATTGCGGGGCAACTTGCTTATGCCCGAAGCCAAAGCACAGGAAGTTTTAATGTAGCGTTTATGGATCAAATTCATCAAATGAAAGCTGAAACCATTTATGAATATGCGGATATACAGCTTATCCATACCTCAGCCTAAATAAAGCATGGCGAGGGTTGCTGCTTAGGCAACTTCTCGCCCTAAAAACACGTTCATCGCCGCTTCTAGCAGAGTCAACAAATCTAATTTACAAATGCACATTAAGCCCATACCAATAAAATAATCAGGCGTATGTTGCATATAAAAGTTGATATGACGACTGGCTCGATTTCGAAGCCGAATCAATTGTTCAGGCGTGGTCTGCGGCAGTACACATGGATGCACAAACACATCATCACTGCGCTGTTGCACATTCACATGACGGTTTTGTATGAGATCAAGAACCTGTAAATAATCCTCAGGCATTGGCACTTCTGCACGTGGATAAAAACGTTTTGAACGTGAAGCAAACAGCCGATATACTTTTGGCTGCATCAAACTCGAAACAAACCATAACTGACGCGTAGGATATTTTAAACGATAACCTAAAGTTACTCGAATTGCAGATAAAAGTGTTCTGTTTTGATTTCGGTAGTCAGGTAAAAAAGCTGCACGCGAGCTAAGAATATATAAGGGTTGATGCAGTTCTGCTGGGATTGCATTTGGGAAAATTTGTCGATCAAAATTTTCAAGCTCTTCAAATAGTACTTGTTTTTTCTCTACTGAAAGCTTTTTAAAATCAACGACCTTTTCCATAAGTTGCATGAAGTGTTTCCGTTCTTATTTTGATCACTTGTTTTACTGCTATAGTCTAAATGCAATGCTTTGATGATCACAGGGATAGAAAAAACTGTCTTCACCAAACCGATAGCGTCAAGGACCAAATACGACAGCCAAATTGCGGGCATAGAATAACTGCTTTTTATTTAAGTGCATAGCGCTTATTTTATAAGCAGAAAAAATGCCAGCACGAGGCTGACATTTTTCTCACAATCTATTTTGCATGATTAAGCAGTACGATAAGTAATATTTACTGTCTTAATTCGGTTTGAATCTAATTCAAGTACTTCAAAGTGAACACCTCGATAGTCCAGTTGAGTTCCAACGTGTACATCACCGTGAGTTTTATCTAGGATTAAACCTGCAACACTGATATAGCCAGCATCTTCTTCAACTAAGTCGATCATCCCGAGTTCCAGTTCCAACTGATATAAATCCAGCATGCCTGTCGCCTTCCACGTCTGATCATCAACCTTCACCAAATCAAGTTGCTCATCGGCATCGGGGAATTCACCAGCAATCGCTTCAAATACGTCAAGTGGTGAAACAAGGCCCTGCACATTACCAAACTCATCGCTCACCAAGACCAATGAACCTTTAGACGTTCTTAGCGTATTTATCGCATCAATAACTTTCATTTTTTCAAAAATGTAAATTGGACGATGACGTTTGATCAGGTCTTTTAATTGCTCTTCATCATCTAAGACATCAAGCAATTCTTTGGCGCGCGCAATACTGATCACTTTATCCAAACTACCGCGGCACACAGGAAATAAACTGTGCGGCACAGACAGTACCTGTTCACGAATTTTCTCAGGTGAATCATCAAGATTGACCCACGAAATTTGACTACGCGGTGTCATGATCGACGCGACCGAACGTTCAGCCAATGTCAGTACACCGCCAATCATATAACGCTCTTCATCCGCAAAAGTTTCTTGCGCTTGAAGCTGATCAGGGTCTTCAGCTTGGAGCTTGCCACCCATGAGTTTCAAAATAGAATCCGCAGTACGATGACGCAATGGAATTTTCGCTTCATGTTTTGCCGCATTGCGCTCACCAAATTGGTTAAAGGCTTCAATCGCAATGGCAACACCAATACCCGAATAGATATAACCTTTAGGAATGTGGAAGCCGAAACCTTCCGCAATCAGGCTGATACCAATCAACAGTAAGAAGCTTAAACACAAGATGACCACAGTCGGATGACGATTTACAAAAGTCATTAATGGTTTTGACGCCAACAGCATGACCACCATGGCAACGACCATAGCCACCATCATCACATTAATGTTGTCGACCATACCAATCGCGGTAATCACCGAATCCAGTGAGAACACCGCGTCAAGGATCACAATCTGTGCCACAACTGCGGTGAAACCTGCGTAGACCACATTGGTGGTCAACTTAACTTCGGGCTTACCTTCAATTTTTTCATGCAATTCGGTAACGGCTTTATAGACTAGGAATAAGCCACCAAATAAAAGAATCAGATCTCGCCCAGAGAATGTCCAATCTAAGACAGTAATCAGCGGTCGAGTCAACGTGACTAACCAAGTGATGATAAACAACAAGCCCAAGCGCATTAAAAGTGCAAGCGAAAGACCAATGACACGCGCTTTATCGCGTTGCTCAGGGGGAAGTTTTTCAGCCAAAATGGCAATAAAGACTAGGTTATCAATACCTAAAACAATTTCTAATATAATAAGCGTAAGTAAACTTACCCATATTCCCGGATCTAATAAAAATTCCATTATTTTATTACCCCAGAATTATGTTTCTGTTTTAAAAGCATAGACCTGCGCGGCGACGGATCCATATTTGTGACCTGTTCAACTAAAGATGAAATAATTATGCCTGAGATGTTTGGTTTGTAATAATTTTTTTATGGTTTTTAACAAATTTTTAATATTCGACCACTTATTATGCAAAAAATACATAAAAATATCGAAATCTCTGTTCGAAATTTTGTCACTTAATGCCAATTGTCGCATTCTATAAAGATTAGACTCCACGGTCATTTTTTAGTTTTTCTAATTAAACACATCTCAAATAAAACACAATTTATTGTTTTTATTTAATTATTTATTTTAATAATAGTTAAAAAATATCAATTCACTACATTTATGATTTCTATAAATGACACTTTTTGTTAAAAACACTAGTTCACAAATCCATTTTTTTCACTAAAATGAAACACGACCAGCATTGTTGTAAAAGTGGTCAATTACCCAAACCAAGGATGCGCGGATTGACAATCCGATCAAAGTAATCGAAGACAGGATTCATCGCTATGAACAATGAAAAAGCATTGACCTTCAATAAGACGTCAAAAATGCTTGCCAATACTAGCTATGAAGGCGCATATCTGCATTTAGACTCCTCATTTGATCAGCATCAAGTTAAAGTTGTGGTTTCGCATAATAACCAAAAGTTTGAAATGCACTTGCCTATCGTTCTACAGGACGGTGTTCCCATGGCTAAACTCTCTTTAGATTCTCACCAGAATGCTGAAGTCGAAGATGAAGTTTTACAATTTGCACAAAGTATTGTGAGCTTCCATCAAGATAAAGACGGCTATACCCTGTCTCTTTTAAACAGCCACGCTTAACTTTTCTTAATTACTGGCAAAGACTATCCATTAACAGATTTCCTTTATGATGACAAATCCAGTAATTTTGTATTGATAAGTGTATGAGTGTTCACATAAAATGTGTTCAAATGATCTATAAAATAAAAATACGATTCACGGGGAATCCGTCACATGACCAAAAAGTACAGTAAGTTCCTACCAGGTTCTGAAGATTTTTCTTTAGAAAGTTTTCCATTTTACTGGGTAACGCAAGTACATGCACAGTATGTACTCAATGTCGATCACGCTTTAAAAAAGTATGGTTTAGATAACTCACGTCGTCGTATTTTACTGGCTCTAAACTCAAAGCCACATGCCAGTGTTTCTGATTTATCTGACATGGTGGTCTCTAAAATGTCGACAACCACCAAAATTGTTTATCGCTTAAAGGATGAAGGATTGGTTGAAACTTATTCTTGTGAAGATGATGCACGTATTACCCGTGTTCTTCTCACCGAAAAAGGTGTTGAAATGACCAATAAGATTAATGATCTCACCAGTGTTGTGCTTGAGCAATCATTTGAAGGCTTAACACCTTTGCAAATTGAAAAAATGATGGAAAGCTTAAAACACGTGTTTAAAAATTTAGCTCGCTAAACCGCTTAAAAGTCGAAAAAGTTGAGTTGGGGACTCTCTTTTTCGACTTTTATTTTCGGCACATGTGAACATTCAAACTCTTCAACAGGAAAGCCTTGTCCAAAGGATTGAATATTCGGTGATTTCCAGCTGAGCCACTCCTCTAAGCGTTCATGTGGAATCACGATCACTGAGCGCTTCACATCCCCCGGCTAATGAAACTCCCGCATCATTGGATGATCTATCGCGTTCATCGTAAGCATGGTGGCTGAACGCACCACCTCACCTGCTATACGACAGATTTCATAAAGTGCGGCAACAAAAATAACCTGCCCATCCCGTCGTCTAACACCCCATCTCTGCGGCTTTTGCTCTATATATTTTGACTCATAAAATTCAAAAACGGGAATCACCCCAAACTGATATTTTGAAGTCGCTTCAATAAAACTGGCCTTTTGCAGAAGCGTCTCACTTCGAGCATTATAGGTTTTGCTTGCAATGCTCTTATCTTCTGCCCATTTCGGTATTAAGCCAAAATGTACCTTACGCCACTCAAATCCTAAATTTGATTTGAACAATAAAGGCAACTCATAACCAGGGTAGACTTCGTCCACATAATCAAACGGAATTTCAGGTAGACCGAACTGTTGTATTTGAGCAAGGGTTAGAGGTTTAAAATTAGCGCACATGGATTTTCATCCAACTTGATGGTTAACAATAGTATGACGAGCTTTATATAGTGAATTGTATAAGGCTTTTATCCGCAGCGTCTAGTTGAGATACTTATTTAGCCCTACGCTTAAATCCATTCATAGCCTTGAGCACGTGCCAATCTATAGATCACTATTACCCAAAATTAAATCAGTCTTATTGTTTTCCTCTATAGATACAGTAGGACTTATTTCAGCCAATAAAAAAGCCTCCGAAGAGGCTTTTTTCGATTTACAGATTAGTCACCTGTATAACCTTTTAACTTCAAACGTGCAGCATGCAGAAGTGGTTCTGTATAACCTGATGGCTGCTCACCACCCTTAAACACAAGGTCATAAGCTGCTTTGTATGCATAACCATCGAAGCTTGGCGCCATAGGTGTGTAAAGTGGATCGTTTGCGTTTTGCTCATCAACGATTTTCGCCATACGCTGCATCACTTCTTCAACTTGCGCAGCAGATACGATGCCATGACGCAACCAGTTTGCAACGTGTTGAGATGAAATACGTAAAGTTGCACGGTCTTCCATTAAACCCACGTTGTTGATGTCTGGAACTTTCGAACAACCCACACCCAAGTCAACCCAACGCACAACATAACCCAAGATCCCTTGAAGATTATTTTCAAGCTCTTTGGTTTTCTCTTCTTCAGTCCAGTTGGTATCTGTTGCTAAAGGCGGTGTTAACAAATCATCTAATGATAAAGGCTGAGTATTCAATAATTCTTTTTGACGCTCAGACACGTTGCACTGGTGGTAGTGAATCGCGTGAATGACAGCACCAGATGGAGATGGAACCCATGCACAGCTTGCGCCCGCTTCTGGATGTTCAATCTTGGTTTTATACATGTCTAAAAGCATATCTGGTTTTGGCCACATGCCTTTACCAATTTGTGCTTTACCACGTAAGCCCGCTTGAAGACCGATCATCACGTTACGGTTTTCATATGCTGGGAACCAAATTTGTGATTTCACTTCGCCCTTGCGAACGAATGGACCTGCTTCCATAAAGGTATGGATTTCATCACCTGTACGGTCCATAAAACCTGTATTAATGAAGATCGTACGGTCTTTTGCTTGCGCAATACAGTTTTTCAAGTTTACAGAAGTACGACGCTCTTCATCCATGATACCGATTTTTAAAGTTTTTGCAGGCAAGCCAAGCGCTTGTTCTGAACGCTCAAACAATTCAACAGCAAAAGCAACTTCTTCAGGACCATGCATTTTTGGCTTAACGATGTACATAGAACCTTTACGAGAGTTCTTGTTTTCGTTTTCACCTTTAATGTCTGCAAAAGACAAAAGCGGAGTGATTAATGCATCCATGATACCTTCGTAGATTTCAGCACCATCTACAAGAATCGCAGGGTTGGTCATAAGATGACCCA
The DNA here is from genome assembly GCF_058599505.1 of Acinetobacter sp. CAU_H_29a_1. Classification (NCBI taxonomy): domain Bacteria; kingdom Pseudomonadati; phylum Pseudomonadota; class Gammaproteobacteria; order Moraxellales; family Moraxellaceae; genus Acinetobacter; species Acinetobacter sp. CAU_H_29a_1. The sequence continues at coordinate 1,565,439 of NZ_CM178655.1, read as the reverse complement.
CGTTACGAAGAAGCATCAATGAACGACCATGAAGTTTTGTTTCACCGCCAATCAAGTTTTTGTGCGTACGGTCTTTATTCAAAGTACGCGTAACAGTTTTACCATTTTTCTCGATAGACTCTGAAAGCGTACCCTTCATCAAACCTAACCAGTTACGGTAGCCTTCAACTTTCTCTTCTGCATCTACAGCAGCGATCGAATCTTCTAAGTCTTGAATTGTGGTTAAAGCAGACTCAAGTACTAAATCTTTTACGCCAGCCGCATCTGTTTTACCAATTGGGCTGTTCGCATCAACTTCAATCACAACGTGTAGGCCGTTGTTTAAAAGTACGATTTCTGTTGGAGCAGATTCTTCGCCATTAAAACCAACAAATTGTGCTTCTTTAGCCAAAGTCGATGTTGAACCGTCTTTTAACGTCACAACTAACTTTTTGCCTTCAACTGCATATTTTGTCGCATCAGCATGCGAACCATTTGCTAATGGGAAGGTTTCATTTAAGAAGTTTTTAGCAAATGCAATAACTTTGTCGCCACGTATAGGGTTATAGCCTTTACCTTTTTCCGCGCCACCGTCTTCTGGGATCACGTCAAAACCGTAAAGTGCGTCGTATAAAGAGCCCCAACGTGCGTTTGCAGCATTTAAGCAGTAACGTGCATTACGCACAGGTACTACCAATTGCGCACCAGCCAATAATGCGATTTCTTCATCTACATTTTCTGTGCTGATTTGGAAATCTTCTACTTCTGGTACTAAGTAGCCAATTTCAGTAAGGAAAGCTTTGTAAGCTTCGAGTTCAAATTTGTTGTTGCGGTGCCATTCATCGATCTTCGCTTGAATATCGTCACGCTTAGCCAATAGTGCTTTGTTCTTTGGGCTAAGATCGACAACGACTTGTTCAAAGTTTTTCCAGTAAGTTTCACTGTCCAAACCTGAACCTGGAAGTGCTTCATTTTCGATGAAATCGTAAAGTTCTTTAGCAATCGCTAACTTGCCTTTTTGAATACGTGCAGTCATTGTCTTTCCTGATATTGCTACTTTTTATACAAGAGATTCTAGTATACCGATTTAAACTTGGCTGAATAGTAATATCACTGTGCGAAATAGTGATCATTTTTTATTTAATAAAGTATACAAACTACCAAATAAAATACAGCTCAAGGCACAAGCATTATCAATTTACAAAATGCTCTTTAGTAGTTTATTAAGTTTTTGAAATGCCGAAATTAGACTTAAGTGCAGTTTTGTATATTTTTTACACTTAAAACCAATATTCTCCCTATTTTCAATCCTGATTAAGCCATGATTATTCAAAAAAGTCGATAAATTAATCGATGAAAATGCACATAAAAAAAGCACCCTTTTGGGTGCTTATATTTTTAAATTTCTTCTTGTTGTTTACTTGCTTCAGCTTGTATTTGTCGATGCGCTTCATTCAAGTAATCATCTGATTGCATTTCCAATAAACGTGAACGCGTGCGTTCAATTTCAAAGGCTAATTTATCACCAGAGTACAAATCGATAATTGTATCTTCTGAGGTTAAAATCAGTTTTACCCCACGGTCATAAAACTCATCGACCAGATAAATAAAACGACGTGTGCCTTCAGAAAGATAATCGGTCAAATGCGGAACATTACTCACCAACACCGTATTATAAATATTTGCAATTTCGATAAAGTCAGCAGGACTACGGGGTTTTAAACACAGCTCTGAATACTCACACCATAAAACATCTTCAGTATGCCCGACCGTTTCTACAATACGATTATTAATAATAATCGGCTCATCTGAAATGGTTTGAGTCTGTGTCAATGCGCTAAAACGCTGTGCGATCCAGCGTTGGTGCTCATGTGTTAAAGGTGATTTAAAGAGTTGCGCTTGCTTTAAAACACGCAAACGGTAGTCCACGCCTGCATCTACATTTAAAATCACACACTGCTGTTTCACCATTTCAATGGTTGGAATGAAACGATCACGGTGAATGCCGTTTTTATATAAACCATCTGGCGCAATGTTTGAGGTTGCCACCAAGGTAATGCCACGTGCAAAAAGCTTTTGGAACAAATCACTAAGAATCATGGCATCCGTCACATTCGAGACGAAGAACTCATCGAAACAAATAACCACTGCTTCTTTATAAATTTGATCCGCAACTGCATCTAAAGGGTTACGCTGACCTGAAAGCTTGTTGAGCTCACGATGTACATGTTGCATAAAATGGTGAAAGTGCATCCGTGTTTTACGACGAAATGGAATTGAGTCATAAAACTGATCCATCAACCATGTTTTACCACGGCCTACGCCACCCCACATATATACACCACGTGGAGAAGTTTGACGGCGGAAACGACGGAATGCTTTTTTAGATGCCTTAAAACGTTGAATTAATTCATGCCAAACGCGATCCAGCTCATGAACGGCCTGAGCTTGTGCCTCATCAGACATGAACTGCCCGGATGCTAAGGCTTGAGCATAACGCTCTGCAGGAGATAAGGGACTGAATGCGGTAGGTGAATTAAAATCTGACATATCATTTAATACTGTTTTTAGGCTATATCAATTATAGCGGAGTGGAAAAGTTAATATATAACACTTTGGCATAATTATGCTTAGGCTATTTCCCATATTGTCGTGGACTGTAACCAAACCACCGTTTAAATGCATGATTAAAGGCTGCAGGCTCCGAGTAACCCAATAACTCTGCAATCATTTCAATGGAATATTCCTGATATTCCATCAAATGTAGTGCACGATCTTTCATTAATTGCTCACGAATTTGTTTATAACTGCTATTTAACTGTTGCAACTGATGTCTTAAGGTTCGCTCGGGCAAATTCAACGCTTGCGCGGTTTCAGCCATGGTCGGCAGTAAACCTCGTTGCAACTCCAAATAATCTTGTACACGTTGAATCAGACTCGGTTGCTCTGCCGTTTCTTCCAAACGTTGTAATTCCGCCTGACATTTGCCTGCATAAACGTTAAATGTCATCAAATCTGCTGAAGGAATTGGTACATTTAAGACCCATTCATCAAACCAAAATTCAGCTTGCTGCGTACCAAAACTCACTTGTTGACCATAAACCTGCTGATAGAGCGCCAGTTTTTTCGCATCTTCAGGTCGTGTAACAGGTAAAGTAATTCGAACCTCAGGCATCTCCAGCCCAATCATCTTATAAATATCTTGCAAAAACTTATAGGTTCCCGCTATTTCAGAATGTGCACGCAACTGTCCCACAGACGTTTGTAGGTCCCGCGGTAGATAACATAGTGCGACTTGATCATTTTGTTTTTTCAAACCCAATAAGCCACTCAAATGCGTCAAACTTTGATAGCGAATACCTTGTTCTAACGCGGTATGTGTCGTTGGACTGGTCATCAATAACATCAGTAAAGGGCCATATCCTGCCAAGACATAATGCTGACCAATAAACAAGCCTTGCTCAGGCTCAATATCCTCTGCAATGATTTTCAAAATATCCCACTCTAGAGCAGGATGAATGATCGCATTCGGATCAAGCGACTCCACACGTAAGCCAATGCTTTGTAACTTTTGATCGACTGCGACTCCTGCTTTACGCATTCCTTGAATCAAATACATCAAGCCAAGTACAGAACGTTTCATAATCAATTAAAAGCAAAATATTGGCCTATGTTTTACTACAGCCACCTAGCGTACAACAATTGCCGAATCTATCAATTTTCTTGTCAAGGCTATCATAGATCTTCTGGATAGTTGCTCTACAATAAAGTAAAACAAAAAGGAAAAACAAATGCAGGCAGCAAATTCAACAACCCCACAGGTAAAAATCGCCATTATTGGTGCAGGTTTTGGTGGCTTAGCGATGGCTATTCGCCTTTTGCAAAATAATATTCGTGATTTTGTAATTTTGGAAAAAGCCAGTGAAATAGGTGGCACATGGCGTGAAAACCAATATCCGGGCGCTGCTTGTGATGTACAGTCACACCTCTATTCTTTGTCTTTTTCACCCAAGACCGACTGGTCTAAACGTTATGCTGAAGCACCTGAAATTTATCAATACATGCAAACACTTACCGCTGAACATCAATTGCAGCCTTATATCCGCTTTAACACCGAAGTGTGTGCTGCACATTACTTAGACAATCAGTGTTTATGGCAACTCACCCTTAATCAAAATGAAACTCTGACCGCTCAATTTGTTATTTTCGCATCTGGTCCACTGCATGTACCGCAAATTCCGTGTATTTCGGGTATCGAGAAATTTAAAGGCAAAGTTTTCCATTCATCACAGTGGGATCATAACTATGACCTCAGCAATAAAAATGTTGCCTCTATTGGCACTGGGGGTAGCGCGATTCAATATATTCCTGAAATTGCAGAAAAAGTGAAGCAACTCTACGTACTACAAAGGACAGCTGCATGGGTTATTCCTCGGGATGAACGTCGTTATTTACCGATTGAGAAAACACTGTTTAATCGATTTGATTGGTTTCGAAAAATTCATCGAGCTCGTCTGTATTGGACAAATGAATCTCGTGTAGTTCCCATTATGAAACCACAGGTCATGAAATATGCACAAAAACTAGCAGAAGCGTATATTCACCATCAAGTCAAAGACCCTGAAACCGCAGATAAGCTGATTCCCAACTATATTATGGGTTGTAAACGCATCTTGGTCTCCAACAAATATTATCCAAGCTTCAACCGTAAAAATGTGGAGTTGGTTACCAATGATATTTTGGAATTAACTGAGGACAGTATCATCACCAAAGATGGGAAGAAGCGTGCAATTGACTGCCTCATCTATGGCACAGGTTTTGTGACTGACCCACGTATTTATCTTAAATCCTTTAGCTGTACAGGGCTGAATCATGTTGAGCTTACAGACGCATGGCAAGACGGGGCCGAAAGTTACTATGGAATTAGCACCAAAGGTTTCCCAAACTTATTTCAGCTTTTAGGGCCCAATACAGTCTTAGGTCATAACTCAGTTATTTTTATGATTGAGTCACAAGTAAATTACATTCTACAGCTCGTCGAGATGGCAGAAAAAACCCAATCTCAAGCAATCATTGTGAAAGCAGATATTCAAGACCAATTTAATCAGCATTTACAAAGTAAATTTACAGATACCATTTGGCAATCTGGCTGTGTCAGCTGGTATCAACAAGCGGACGGGAAAAATTTCTCTTTATGGCCCAGCTATACATGGAAGTATTGGCTAAAAACACGAAAAGCCAATCCAGCAGACTATCGTTTTTTAAATTCTAAGCAAGATAGTCAAGCAATAAATTAAGATCGCGGTCATAATAAGTTAGTATTTTTTCACACTTTATTTGACATGCAATCGTTTTGGTTGATTTTTCAGCTTCTTATTTGTTTAGCACTTGGATTTGTTTTGGCACGCCGTTTACCCAAATGGCTTGAACGACTTTCCTTTCAAATCCTACCCTATTTTACGTATATTCTCTTAATCTCAATTGCGATTGAGTTTTCAACGACTTTGCATAGCATTGCCGAACCTTGGCAGATACTCAATCATGCAGCACTTTTAGCAGTTATGACCAGTATCGGTGCTTTTGTCTGTTGTTACATATTATTTAAACTTTTGGGCTATCAACCGAGTCATGGCAAAGTATCCATGAGCCTTGTGAGCAAATCATTAATCAATATCAGTTATGCATTTATCGCACTGGCCTTAGGTTATGGCTTGGCAGAGCTATCTTCAGGTTTCGGTTATACCCTTCATATCAGTACATGGAACTTGTTACTGGTTTTCATGTTCCTGATCGGGCTTGATTTAGCCTATTCCCCACTAGATCGCTCATGGTTGAACTGGCAAATCCTGCTCGTTCCACTTGGTTGTATTCTGGGTTCAATTATCGGGGCGTTTGTAACGGCCTATTTTGTGCCGAGCATTCAACTAAAAGACTTGATTATGTTATCTCAAGGTTATGGTTTCTACTCCATGACCGGCATTGTGGTCACGGAGTTAAAGAATGCACATTTAGGCAGTATTGCTCTGATGAATGATTTGTTCAGAGAAATTTTTGCGATTGTGTTTATGTACATCATTGGCTGGCGTTACCCTCGCTCTGCGATTTCATCTGCAGGAGCTACAGCAATGGATGTCACCCTACCGATGGTCAAACAAGCCTGTGGGAATGACTTTATTCCACATGCCATGGTGAGCGGTTTCATCCTGTCAGTTTTGGCACCGATTGTTGTCAGTGTATTGGCGGCTCTGTAAAGCATGGTGCTCTATTCAATTCTGTCTTTTTATTTTGCTATTGCCACTTCGCTCACCAACAATTCTTTTTAAAATTTAATCCATAATAAAGCCTTTCAAATGAAAGGCTTTTTAGATTTCTAGTCGCTTAAAGCGTCGCTAAAATATCTTTGAGCATCTGACATGGGTTTGCAGACTGTGTAATTGGTCGACCAATCACTAGATGTGTTGCACCGTCTAACATTGCCTGTTTTGGCGTTACGATACGCTTTTGGTCATCAGCACTTGAGCCCTCAGGGCGAATGCCCGGTGTTACCAATGCAAACTCTGAACCCAAAGCCTCACGCAGCATTTTTGCTTCTTGCGCTGAACATACCACACCATCTAAACCACTATCTTTAGTCAGTTTTGCTAAACGTTTGACTTGTTCAAATGGTTCAATATCCAAACCAATATCGGCTAAATCTTCACGGCCCATCGAGGTTAACACCGTTACTGCTATCAGTTGAGTATTATAATTGCCAGCCTTTAAGCGCTCAACACAGGTTTCCATCATTTTACGGCCACCTGAAGCATGGACGTTTACCATCCAAACCCCCATATCTGCAGCAGCACATACCGCTTGCGCAGTCGTATTTGGAATATCGTGAAATTTTAGATCTAGAAAGACTTCAAAGCCTTCACCATGTAAAGCTTTAACAATAGATGAGCCTTCATGGGTAAATAATTCTTTACCGACTTTTACACGGCATAATTGAGGGTCTAATTGCCCAGCAATCGTCATTGCCTCATAATGACTTTTTGCATCTAAAGCAACAATAATACTCATGGGGAGACCCTTCAAACTCACAAAATTAAGGCATTATACGGATTAAGCCTAAAACGACCAAGACTATTTTTCTAAAAACCATTTAAAATTCAAACTAAGTTCTTTATTCATATGCTTTTTATATAGTTATCAATATTTTAAAGCACAATAAAAAACGCCTTTGGCTATATATCCAAAGGCGTTTAAATCAAACTTGCTTCAATACTTCTAAGATAGAAATCTTACTTCATATTGTGGCTTAAAGCGGTGTAGATGGACGATCATTAGGATTGATATCTAACACTGTTTTTTCATGTCTTGTATGTGCTGCAGCTTCAGCAGCAGCCAACTGAGCGGATTGAATCTGCTCTTTACGAAGGTGATCAATGTCTTTACGTAGTCGCTTAATTTCCCAACCTTTCTGGAATACACGAAATACCTGAACACCAATTAACAAACCCAACACAATCCCTAAAGCCATTGTTAATAATAACAATAGGCCTAAACGCATTGCTGGAACCTGTATAAACAACAGATCAACGGTTAGCTCAGTTCCGTTTTGTAGCACTAAAGCTAGGCAGTAGCCAAACAGTACAATTAATAATGCGAATAATACGTAACGCATAAGCACCCCAATAAATTTTATTCGCCTGCAGTCTCGTTTACTGCATCACGTAATGCTTTACCTGGTTTGAAATGTGGAACAGCTTTAGCAGCCACTTCTACCGACTTACCCGTTTTAGGATTACGCCCAACACGAGGTTCACGGTGATGGAGTGCAAAACTACCAAAACCACGAATTTCAATACGATTATCAGAAGACAAAGATGCAATCATTTGATCAATCATAATCTTAACAGCTTCTTCCACTAATGGCTCTGCTAAGTGCGGGTTTTTAAGAGAAATACGCTCTATTAAGTCAGACTTATTAAGTGCTTCAGTAGTCATCTGCGACCTCTTTAATTATCAAGCTACCTTGTAGATAGATTGATAATAACCTGTTTAAATACAAAACGGTAGCGTAATAAGTGAATACTACGCTACCGTTTATTGTATTTGTGTAAAAAGTATTAGTTAACTTACATTAACAATACAATTCAAACATCTACTTAGTTGCCCATTTGAGCTTTGATCAAATCACCAATAGTCTTAGGACCATTGTCTTGACCAGTAGTTGCTGTCTTCAAGTTAGCAACTGCTTCTTTCTCTTCAGCTTCGTCTTTCGCTTTGATAGACAAGTTGATAGAGCGAGATTTACGATCTACGTTGATGATTTTCGCTTCAACTTCTTGACCAACTTCAAGGAACTTAGTTGCATCTTCAACGCGGTCGCGGTTAATTTCAGATGCTTTAAGAGTCGCTTCAACTTCGTCAGCTAACTTAAGTGTTGCGCCACGAGCGTCAACAGCAGTTACAGTACCTTTTACAAGTGCACCGCGTTCGTTAGCAGCTAAGAAATCGTTGAACGGATCGCTGTTCATTTGCTTGATGCCAAGGCTGATACGGTTGCCTTCAGCGTCTACAGACAAGATAACCGCTTCAACTGTGTCACCTTTCTTGTAACGACGGATAGCTTCTTCGCCTTGTTCGTTCCAAGAAATATCAGACAAGTGAACTAGACCATCGATACCGCCTGGTAAACCGATGAAGATACCGAAGTCAGTGATTGACTTGATCGTACCTGAAACTTTTTCACCTTTGTCGTGGTTCTTAGCAAACTCTTCCCATGGGTTAGCACGAGTTTGTTTGATACCAAGAGAAATACGACGACGCTCTTCGTCAACTTCAAGAACCATAACATCAACTTCATCACCAATCTGAACAACTTTAGATGGGTGGATGTTTTTGTTAGTGTGGTCCATTTCAGAAACGTGTACTAAACCTTCAACGCCTTCAGCGATTTCTGCGAAACAGCCGTAGTCAGTTAAGTTAGTTACGCGAGCTTTAACGATTGAACCTTTAGGGTAACGGTTCATGATCGCTAACCATGGATCTTCGCCTAATTGCTTAAGACCTAAAGATACGCGGTTACGTTCTTTGTCAAACTTAAGTACTTTAACAGTAACTTCTTGACCAACTTCAACAACTTCTGATGGGTGCTTGATACGCTTCCAAGCCATGTCAGTGATGTGAAGAAGACCATCAATACCGCCAAGGTCAACGAATGCGCCGTAGTCAGTAAGATTTTTGATAGTACCAGTAACTGTTTGACCTTCTTCAAGCTGAGCAAGAAGAGCTTCACGGTCAGCTGAAGATTCAGCTTCCATAACAGCACGACGAGATACAACAACGTTGTTACGTTTAGCATCAAGTTTGATTACTTTAAATTCTAACTCTTTACCTTCTAAGTGAGTAGTATCACGAATAGGACGAGTATCAACTAAAGAACCTGGAAGAAACGCACGAACTGGACCGATGTCAACAGTGAAACCGCCTTTAACTTTACCAGAGATAACACCAGTAACGATTTCGCCGTCTTCAAAGATTTTTTCAAGTTTAGTCCAAGTTTCAGCACGTTTCGCTTTTTCACGTGATAAAACTGTTTGACCCATGCCGTTGTCAAGCGCTTCAACAACAACATCAACAGTGTCGCCAACTTGAACTTCAAGTTCGCGTTGTTCATTTAAGAATTCAGCGCGGTCAACAATACCTTCTGATTTAAGGCCAGTGTCAACTGTTACCCAATCAGAATCGATGTTTACTACAACGCCTTGGATGACAGCACCCTTTTCAACGTTGAGGTTTAATTCGCTTTCTTCAAAGAGGGCTGCAAAAGATTCGGTCATGATATACCTGATAAAGTCAGCGGTCTTGGATCAGACAAGGCCGGTTTAGTTAAGCGTCTACATAGTCCATTTTGAACTGATCAAGCTATGCTTCTGCTGAATATAAAAATTCGTTAGTTTGCTAATTGCTTATCGATATAAGCCGTCATAAGCTGAAATACCTCATCAATGTTCAATTCAGAACTATCAATGATGTAGGCATCAGCTGCTGGTCTGAGTGGAGCAACTTCGCGCTCCATGTCACGTTTATCACGCGCCTCAATATTAGCTAAAATATCGTTTATTTTAGCATCCAGCCCCATACCCTGCAACTGCTTTACTCTGCGTTCAGCACGAGATTGGGCTGAAGCAGTTAAATAAATCTTGGCTTGAGCCTCTGGAAAGATAGATGTTGCCATGTCTCGGCCATCTGCAACCAAGCCCGGTGCTTGTGCAAAAGCATGCTGGCGATCGACCAGCGCAGCTCTAAGCTCAGGAATTGTTGCAACTTTTGATGCAAACTCACCAACTCGCTCAGTTCGAATGGTTTGACTAACATCCTCACCATTGAGCAAGACTTGTGTGCCTTGTGCAGAACTTAAAAATTGTATGTCTAAATGTTTAGCAATTTCGACACATTGACTCAGTTCGCTTGACAAAGCATCTAACAAATCTTGTTGATGCAATGACAGGCCCAACAAGCGATATAACGCTCCCGAATCAAGTAAATGAAATTGATAATGAGCTGCTATTTTCGCAGCCAGTGTGCCCTTACCCGAACCACTTGGGCCATCAATTGTGATTATTTGAACTGTCATTGCTTACCCAAAGTTTGTTATACAGATTTAGCGAGTTTCGAAAAACCTAGTTTAATCGCAGATTTAAGCTGTGCAAGGATTAATTTACTTACAAAAGGTGCACGTGCCTGTAATTCAATCGTATAGGTCACTAAAGTTTTATTCGAGTCAATCGGCTCAAACTCAATAATACCCAAATGATGTTTGATGAGTGGATTTTTAATAATCTTGTATTCAATACGTTCATTCACATTCATTAATGTGATTTGCTCTTGCAAAGGTTTAATTGGACCAAAACCCATACGACGCACAGAACCAAGTCCATCCGGACGTTCTGGATCTGCTGAATCTTTCACTCGCACCACTTGAACTGGTGCAAAAGCGACGTTATAGGTTGAGTGTTTAGAAAGTAAATCAAACACCTGTTCTACAGGTGCATTAAATTCTTTTTTAATCTGAATATTGTTCATGGTGATTCCAACGCCTTATTTGACAATAATTATTGTCATTTTATTTTACATGAAATTATTATTTTACGAATTCATTCATCCCTTTTCTTGTAGACGGGATAGTCGCTTTTGTTCGCGGCGCATTTTAAAAAAGTGGCTGAGCTGCTGTGAACATTGCTCATGTAAACAACCTGACTCAACCAAGAACTGATGATTATAATAACCCGTTTCAAATAGTTTACGTGCACTTATAAGCGAACCCGCTTTCGGCTCTGTCGCACCAAATACCACTTTTGAAACGCGTGCATGCACCAAAGCACCTACACACATGGTACAAGGCTCAAGCGTCACATACATGACCGAATCATCAGGCAAACGATAGTTTTGTATATGTTGACAGGCATCGCGCAGAGCTTGAACCTCAGCATGTGCGGTAGGGTCATTTAGCGAAATAGGCGCATTAAAGCCCGAACCAATAATTTTATTTTGACTCACAATGATCGCCCCAACTGGGACTTCACCTTTTGATGCCGCAATAGCAGCCTGCTCTAAAGCAAGCTGCATCCATTCACTATCTGTTTTTAAAACATCAGTCATAAAGATTAGATTACATCGTAATGTTTAAGGAGTTCATTCCAGCTTTCAATACTCGTTGTTGGTGGATTACCAGCGAAAATACCCTTTAAGCTGTTACTAGCCCCTTGTTTCCATGCAGGTGACAAGTCTTTATCCACTAAACGCGCACGCACACCCTCAACAAAGTCTGCATGACGAATTTTCCAGTCCGAAATTTGCGTTTCAAGCTCAAACACTTCATTCCAAGAATGAACCTGCTTACCCCACTGCCATAACAACCATGTTAATGCAGCAGTTGTTGGTGAGCCTTTTTGCAAGTTTTCACTGGCTTGACGAAGCCAATCACTACGTGCATCACTTAAACCAACAATAGCATCATAATCATGCTCGAAGTTCACACCACGACATACACTATGAATGACATCCAAAGAGTTCTGTAATGGACCTGGGCCCACCGGACGATGCATACTGTTTAATGTGTCATCAATGGCTCTAAAATCACCTGCTGGATAATGGCTCCAGTCAATATTGATGACTTTCTCAAGCACCGTATTACGCTGCGCATCACAGATATGTGTTGCCCAACCAATCCCATATGCGCCCGCAGCCGTCATGATTGAACCCGTTAAGCCCGTGAACAAACCAATTGCCCCACGGTCCGCCAAGAAGCGCGTTGCACCCACATCTGGGTACAAACCAATATTAATTTCAGGCATCGCTAAACGTGAATGCGGTGTTACCAAACGGAATGGTGCTGCCATAAACAGACCCAAACCACCGCCCATGACATAACCTTCACCCCAGACCAAGACAGGCTTAGCATAGTTATGCAGTAATAAATCTAAAGCATATTCTTGCTCAAAGAACTGATTGGCTGTTTCAACTTCATCATTAATCACCAGTTGACGAAGTTTACGTACATCACCACCCGCACAGAACGCTTTTGGTGTAGTTGAATCCAACCAAATGGCTTTTACAGCGTCATCGCTATGAAAATCTTGAAACACTTCAAATAAAGCTGAAACAATCGTTTCATCTAAAGCGTGAAGTGATTTTGGTCTATTCAGACGAACAATGCGCCAACCATTTTTTGCTTCTTCTACAATCAAATCTGGATGGTAGTTTTTAGAAACGGGAGAATATGTCATGCGTCCAGCTGCCAATCTATAGGCTCAATGCCATGTTGTTTAAGATAATTATTGGATTTTGAAAAAACTTTACAACCGAAGAATCCACCACGGTTTGCTGCCAAAGGTGACGGATGTGCCGCCTTTAACACCAAATGCTTTTCTTGATCAATCCGTTGTCCTTTCCGCTGCGCATATGCTCCCCAAAGAATAAAAACAATATGCTCGCGCTGTTCATTTAAAACATCAATCACATGATCGGTAAAGTCTTCCCAACCTTGTTTTTGATGTGATGTGGGTTGACCAGCTTCAACGGTTAATACACTGTTCAACAGCAAAACACCTTGCTGCGCCCAACGAGTTAAATCCCCATGTTTAGGAATATCAATTCCTAAATCTTTATTTAACTCATGGAAAATATTACGTAAAGATGGTGGCAAAGCAAGCCCCTTTTGCACAGAGAAACTGAGCCCATGTGCCTGATTCGGCCCATGATACGGGTCTTGTCCGAGTATTACCACTTTCACATTCGCCAAAGGCGTTGTATTAAATGCATTAAAAATCAGCGCATTTGGCGGATAAATCACTTTATTCGCTTTTATTTCTGTAACAAGAAACTGCTTTAACGCATCCATCTTTGTACTAAGCAAAAAGTCACTTAATCCATGTTTCCAACTGGCATCCAGCTGAATTTTATCAAGCTTGGTTTGCTGTTGTTCTGTTAAAGACATACTTGCGCCTTATTCCCTTACTGTATATTCCGTGACAAATTTCACAGTTTGACTTGCAATTCTACATTCGGATTGTGAAATTGGATACCTTCTTTTAATTTGGTATACATTTCAGTGTCCGCCCATTCCGCTTGGATTTGTTCTGAAAACTCGATCTGGCTTAAATCTAAAAGCCCCATCTGTGTATTTTCAATATCTTCAATAAAACTCTGCGCATAGCCCGTATCGGTCTCATGCACAATCACCGAGTACACTTCCACATCACCTTCACCGTTTTGAGTCACGGTCGACGCAAGTACTTGCTGTGCAAGATAAAAGAAAATACGTGAAAATTGTTCAGCCGATGGCGAAACAGGTAGCGACACCCAACGTGCACTAAATGTTTTACATGCTTGAATATATTCTGGATCATCGTTTTGCCAAAAACAAATCGCATGATCAAAAGAGTCATAAAGGTCTTTAATCACCCCTTTCAGCAAGCCAAAGTCATAAACCATTTGACCATGATCTAATTTCGATGCTTTGAGGAGTAATTCAACTTTATAACTATGACCATGAATGGAGCGTTTACAACGATCCGATGTACAGTTGCGTACAATATGGGCATTTTCAAACTTAAATAACTTACGAATTAACATATGCCGTAATGCAATCAAACTTTCTGAGAATTGACTTTAATTATAAAGCAAAAGTTAACCTATGCTCATTTATTTTATTGTTCAATCCAATTGGTAAATCATATCAGCCTTACATTTAGCCTTTAAAAAGGTGACATGCTCCGATAAGCCACATATACCACTTGATCTTTTCGCACCAAATCACTACTAAACTGACGCTTACGCTCACTCAGCAGCACTTCAATTCTGGCTTTAAAATAGTTCGATTGAACTCCGAGAAAATCATTAACAGCAGCCCGCTGAGTCTCGTCCACTTGTTTAAATGGATCAACCTCCCACAGTTCATTAACATTGGAAAAATGCTCCAAATTGGCCTGTCTTTGCTTTTGTAAATTTTGAATAGCAGATACATCCAACTTAGGATCAATGCTAGCCAACACCAGTGCAGGTGCAGTATTTACATTCACCTTTAATTCATTACTCGGTAAAGCACTCACATAAGGTGCAATCAGTAGATAATTGCGCCCCTCAAACCCCCGCACCAACTTCAACTGTTCAACATTATAAAAAGCACGATTTGATGCCAAATACCCCTGTGCTAAACTTTGATAATAAGCAGATTCAGCACCCATCGGCCCACTGACTTCATCATCTTCATCTTGCCAATCAATCACTGCTTCTGAAAGCTGTGCAGGCAACCCCACACGTACCAGCAGCCTTTCAAACCAAAGTTTTGCAGCCTCATTCGGCTTTTTATCCGACTTAACTAAAGCATTTAAATTAAATTTACCCGATTCATCTTCTAAACGCCCAGAAACAAAACCATCTTCCACTGGAAAAGCAGGCATGGGCTTCGCCCATGTTTCCTGTAGATGATCGACCTCTGCTGCATTTTTAGCATCATCCACTAACAGCTCAGAAAAAAAAGCTTCTGCACTTTTTGCGTATAACAGAGCTTGGTTTTGTCGCATTAAATAAGCCGTACTCTCTGCGGTATTGCGCTGATGTTTCGCAATCGTAGCCGCAAGGATGGTTGCTAAAGCCACCATCACCAAAATGGTGATCAATGCAATGCCGTGCTGAGAGCGCTTCAAAACATCCACCTATTTACAACGAATACATTTAAGGAAAAATGGTTTTGCATAGAGTCCGTGAGTTTCATATCCTGCAACTTAATTTTTTTGTTTTAAAAAATCTGTATTTAATAAACTAAACACCCATTCATAACTCACTTCATTAACAGTGAGGTTTATTTTTAAACCGCGCGGTAGTATTTTTGCCTGAGTCACATCATTTTCACTCAATGCCACCTCAGGCCATTGTGCCATTTCATTGGGATTAAGTAGCATAATTTGAAATTGATCAACCGAATCAAGTAAAACACTGGTTTCAGGTTGATCATTACCTGTTTGATTTAAATTTTTATATTTATAACGGTACAGTTTTTTTTCATCTGCTTTATAAATATATTCAACTCGCTCTTCAGGCGGTATGCCTTGCATTAAAGGATCAGTCACGCTAGTTTTACTAAAGGTTAACTGACCATTTTGCAACATGACTGCGGGTTGAACCTGCCCCGCAACATTGGCAGTAATTGGTACAATTTGCACAGTGTCACGTAACACTTGTTGATATGCTTCTTGTAGCTGACCTAAGCGCTGTTCATGTTGGGTATTACGCTCTTTAATCTTGATCAGATAATCAAAAACCTTCCAACCCAAAGCTGAAAGCACAGCAAAAATCGCGATTGCCACCAACAACTCAACCAAAGTAAAGCCTGAGCGTTTTGTCATGGTTGGCTTCCATCACGATGGTTAAAAAAAACTAAACTCGTAACACCCGAATCTACTTTTCCAGTTTCAGTATTCACCAAGCTCACCTGTACATTGACGCGTTGCACATTAGCACTAATCGTTGCTTGCGCTGATTTATCAATTTGCCAAGTTTCACCTTGTTGGGTGATTTGTTTAGAGGCCGTGCCTTGTAGCCAATCACGATTGATTTCCATCATAGAAATTTCATTCAAGGCAACAAATTGTGCCTTGGTACGCAAGATGGCATGGGCTGTAGACTGAGTATATTGCATACCCACTTTGGTTAAAGCGACCGCTGCTGTAGCAAAAATAGCCAGTGCCACCATCACTTCCAGCAATGTAAATCCTGAGCGAGGATTAATGAAATAATATTTCATCCGAGCGCAAGCCGGCAGACTATTCTTTAAATCTTTAGCTCGCATTTATTTTACCCAAATGATCAATTTCAATTTCTGCACCCACGGGCTCATTGGCATAATAAAATTGAATACGAACAGGTTTTGCTTCGCCATTCCCCAACCAAATCAGTTTAGGTGCACTCGATTGGGTTAAATCATCGTTTCGGGCTTGGGAAACATCATAGTCTAAGGATTGCACAGCAAAAGATACATTTTTAGCTAACACTTGCTGCGGGAACTCATTATATTTTTGCCATTTTTGGTGATTCAGCATTGCATTATTTTGTTGTTCTGTGGGTATGGTAAATTGAGGGTTTTTATATTCAACAACAGTATAAGAAAAATCAGCCACATCGGTCGCAGGATGAACCTCTAGTGCCAAAACACGTGCTTGATCATTTGCCTCACGTGCAATTTTCTGTACATCCATGATAAAAAAATCACGGGCTTGCGCTGCTTTACGTTGATCGACCCCATTGATATTCAACATCACCAATGACGCCATAATGGCCATAATAACAATAACCACCATCAATTCAACCAGTGTAAATCCTTGAATCCTTGAAGGTAGTTTCTGTTTCATACATCCTATCCGCTAAGCAAGATAACCTGCTGCACCCGTTTGTTTAGGCATCGCCAGAGCTTGGTCGATGTAGGCCACGCGTAAAGTGTCGCGTGAGCCCAAATATCGTTGATAAAAACTAGAGTTCAAAATCGCTGCGGCACCATGCGTCAAAGACCAAATCGATGCCAAATAATCACGAACTGTCATTTGACTTTCTATCGACTCCAAATACCGCTCGGTCATACGAATAATTAAACGTAGACGTTGCTTTCGAATTTGATAAAGTTCAGTAAATAAATGATAGATCCCAACACCCGTGGTCGATAATCGCTCTTCTATTTGATGAAACAACACGGTGCGTTCAGGATGATGCAAATGATGTAACATAAAAAATGCTAGATGTTCAGGGAACTGCTTATCCGTATCTTTAATCATTTCAAGCAACATTTGCTCATTACGAATAATGAGCAACATATAGAGTTCATCTTTACTTTGAAAATGTTTATAAAGCGTACCTTTTGCTAGATCTAATTCCGCAGCCAATGCATCAAGGGTCATCCCTGCTTCGCCATTCTCTAAAAGCAACTGTTCAGCCACTTGGAAAATTAACGCTTCTCTTGCTCGAAACTGAGCCTGACGATCCATTTTCACCCTAGTACTCTCTTATACGCTTTTATCGTTTCAATTTATTTACTTCATGTTGAGAAGGTTTTCAAAGTTCTGTGTTGTGATGAAAGCCATCTCTTCCAAGGACTTATCATATACATCTGCCAAGGCTTTGGCTACATAAGGAACGTACTTTGGCTCATTAGACTTTCCTCTATATGGCATCGGTGCCAAATAAGGACTATCCGTCTCAATTAATAAGCGATCCAAAGGAACTTGCTTCGCCACATCACGCAGGTCTTGCGCATTTTTAAAAGATACAATCCCTGAAAATGACACATAGTAACCGCAGTCTAAAACAGCTTTGGCCGTTTCCCAGTCTTCTGTAAAGCAATGCAAAATTCCATGGGTCGATTTTTCGGCGCGAATAATATCGACAGTATCGTGCTTGGCAGAACGGGTATGCACAACAACTGGTTTTTTTACAGCTTGTGAAGCATGAATATGTCGTGCAAAACAGTCTTTTTGCTCAGCGATGAAATCTGTACTGTGAAAATAATCGAGCCCAGTCTCACCAATTGCCCAAACTTTTTCAGGCTGTGCCAACTCAATTAAATAGTCTGTGGTCGCGCGGGCCATGGTTTCAGGATCTTCACAAGGATGCACCCCGACGCTATAGCCCACATCGTCATGCCGTGCCGCAATTTTTGCTAGCTCAATATGATCATCAAGATCAACCGAGATACTCATAAAGCGATGAACGCCCGCTGCACGTGCTTGCGCTAATGCTAAATCTAAATCCCCATCATAAGGGGTTAAATCTAGCATGGTTAAATGGCAGTGTGTATCTACAAACACAGGCGTTTCCTACTTCATGTACTTAATTACATAGTGTAACTAGTTCGCCCTTCAGACTTAATACCTGCAAGCAACTTTTCCGCTTCTGATTTGTAATAAACCCCTTTCTCCCCAGAAAGTTGAATACCAAATCCTTGGAGTTTGATTCCATTTTGCTTTTGCGAGATCCAAATCACTTTACCTGTTAGAGGAATTTTCTGTGCTTGCTCTGGCAATGTTGCCAAAACAAAGACTTCCTCCCCCATTTTCACAGGTTGCTTGGATGGAATAAATAAACCACCACCAACCACAAAAGGCATGTAGCTTGCATATAACGTTGCTTTATCTGGAATATTGGCTTGAATGATTCCGCCCATACGTGGTTGCATAAAATTCCCCTGTTTTAAACATCCATCAACCGAATACACAATTGGTCGAGCACTAAATTAGTTTGTACGTTTTGTTCAATATATTGTTTTGACTGTTGCAACTCGGCATAAATTGAAAACAAAGTTTCAAGTGAATACCGTTCTGCCAGCACACTGAAATCCAAATCAGTGTTTTTTAATTGCTGATTTAGCTTGACACAAATCAAATCTGACAACAAGTACTCAAACATTTGACTAAAATCACTAAATGTCAGCGCTTTATTCCACTTGGTCGCAATTGCCATCGGCATATTTTTATCCATCACCAACTTTTGCCAATCTTTTAAAAATTCAGCACGTTGAGGAATCCACTCACTCTCGGACAATGTAATTGCCTGCAACGGCATATGATTGGACAAATTCATCAACAAATGTTGTTGTGCCAAATCCGTATGGGGCAAATGCTGGTTTAAAAATTGCTCTGCTTGCTGTTCATTTATGCGATCCAAAGTAAAATGCTGCAAACGACTGCGAATGGTTGCAGGCAGTTTTAAATAATGATCTGCCAATAAAATGATAAGTACACGATCCCCGGGTTCTTCAAGCGTTTTCAATAAAGCGTTGGCTGAAGCTGTGTTCAAAGCCTCAGCAGGTTCAATAATGATGACGCGCCAACCATCTACCGTTTGCTGCACAAAAGGCAGCAGATCACGAATTTTCTCAATTTTGATCTTGGCATTTTGTTTCTTATTGTCTTCATCTGTAGTGATATGCACATAATTGGGATGTGTATCCGCCTTTAACCACTGACAACTTCCACACTCCCCACAGGCCAAATGATTTGGTTGCCGCTTAGCGCATAAGACCCAAGTAAGGAACTGCTCAGCAAAAGTCTCTTTACCACAACCTTTTTTGCCATAAAACAATAAGCCATGACCAATATTGGGAAAGCGCGTGGTTAAAGTTTCCCAAACAGTTTGATGCCACGGATAAATCTGCTCAGGCAGCGTTTGCTTCATTTATACGACCTAAGTTCTATTATGCAAAATGAGCCACATCCATGGCATTTAAACGATCTAAATCTTCTTGTGTATCCACACCTGGTGGCAAGTTCGCTTCTGCGATATCAATGGCAATACGGTGCCCATTCTCCAAAACACGCAGTTGCTCTAGGCTTTCGAGCTTTTCGAGTGTACCCATATCCCATGTCACATATTCTTGAAGCAATTTCACGCGGTAAGCATACAAGCCCAAATGACGGAAGGCTTGGTTATGCAACGTTTGTTCCACTTGTTTTGCAGCATCTCGGTCATATGGAATAGTGGCACGACTAAAGTAAAGTGCTTGTTTGTACTTCGACATCACCACTTTAACAATACTGTCACGTTTAAATTCATCTAAATGATGAATTGGTTCGCACAAAGTCGACATTGAACAATCGGCTTGTGACTCTAAAAGTTGCGCGACTTGCTTGACCAAAGCCGCTGGCAATAAAGGCTCATCACCTTGAACATTCACAATGATATCTTCACTGGCCCAGCCCTTAATTTTTGCCACCTCACTTAGACGGTCTGTTCCCGAAGGATGCTCCGCTGAGGTCAACACCACATCCACGCCTTCAGCCATACAAAGGTCATAAATTCGCTGATCATCCGTTGCGACGCAGAGATCATCAAAACCTTCAACTTTCTTCGCCTGATCAACGACCCGTAAAATCATTTCACGACCATGAATTTTAAGAAGTGGTTTTCCAGATAAACGTGTGCTCGCAAAACGCGCAGGAATAACAATATGCTTCATAATAGACCTTAAGAAATTTCAATACCTACAGCGGCGAGCTGTTGATGTAAGGTGTCATAACACGCCGTCGATAACACTGCATCGACAGGAACAACCCAAATATCGCGGGCAAAACTAGGATTTTGTTTGAGCAGTGCTAAAATTTTCACTGCATCTTTTTCAGTGGTAATGATGGGATTGGCATCGTCAAAAACCAAATCTTCTAACTCATATTCATAATGATCGGCAAACTCATGACACTGGAATTGCTGTACTCCCATACGCTCTAAAGTACGATAAAAGCGCTGCGGAAACCCGATCCCCACGACTGCATAAAAATCATCTTGCGGATTGAATGCTTTTGCCTCAGTACTATTCAACAAGTAAGGCTCTGCAACCTCTAAGTGCATGTGCATAGTACGAGTAGGATGATCTGCATGTTCAATCACTGTACCTTGATCCAGTCTAGATTTTGGCTCTCGTAAATAACCTTCGGGCAATAATTTTTCATTACCAAGACCACGATTATTATCCAAGACAATCCATTCAATTTGACGCTTCAATGCCCAATGTTGCAGCCCATCATCGCTAATGATCAGATCAATGGGATAGTGAGATAAAAGCAGTTCAATACTTTCTTGGCGATTTGGACCCACTGCCATCGGCACATCAGTGGATTGCACGATGAGTGTTGGTTCATCACCTACATTTTCAGGCAATGAGTTGAGATCCACCATCGTCGGAAATGGTCCTTTGGCACCATAACCGCGACTAATCACCCCAACTCGAATATTTTTATTTTGTAAATAACTCACCAAGTGAATAAGCAGAGGGGTTTTTCCACTCCCACCCACAGTAATATTACCAATCACCATGACAGGTACAGGAGCCGTATAGGCTTTTTTAATATTGCACCGATACAACTTACGGTTTAAAAGAAAACCGCCACGATATAACCAAGACAGCGGACGAAGCACAATTAACCACTTTGCCTGTGAGTTCCAAGCATCCTGAATAAACCGTGCACCTGACATGACTTAGTTTTCCTCAAAATTACGCTGATGGAGTTGATAATAAGCACCTTGCTTAGCAATAAGTTCAGCATGTGTACCTTGCTCTACTATACGCCCTTTATCCATCACCACAATACGGTCTGCATTCTCAATAGTGGATAAACGATGCGCAATGACAATCGTGGTACGATCTCGCATTGCAGCATCGAAGGCACGCTGAATAAAATACTCTGATTCATTATCAAGCGCGCTGGTAGCTTCATCTAAGATCAGTACAGGCGCATTTTTCAAAATCGCACGAGCAATGGCTATACGTTGGCGTTGACCGCCTGATAAATTGAGACCTTGTGCCCCCAACTTGGTGTTGTAGCCTTGTGGTAAAGCCATAATAAAGTCATGTGCATAAGCTGCTTTTGCCGCTGCAATTACCTCTTCATCAGAGGCATTTTCAAGCTGCCCATAGGCAATATTGTCACGCACAGTGCGGTTAAATAAAACCACTTGCTGATTGACCATTGCCACTTGGGTACGCAGACTATTGATTTCAATATCGTGAATATCGATACCATCAAAGAGGATTTGACCCGAGGTCGTATCTTGAAAACGCACCAGTAAATTCACTAGAGACGTTTTACCAGCACCAGAACGCCCCACTAAAGCAATCGTCTCACCTTCTTTGACACTCAGATTAAAATCATGCAGCGCTTGATAACCATCCACATAAACTAAGTTCACATCTTTAAAGTCGATATTACCTTTCAGTACTGGAGTTAAAGTCCCAGTATTTTTTTCTTCAGGCAAATCTAAAATTTCAAAGACGGAATGTGCTGCCGCCATACCCCGTTGAATTTTTTCATTCACATCAGTCAATGCTTTAATTGGCCGACTCAACATACCTGCTGCAGTAATATACGCCACAAATTGACCCGCGCTGGTATCTTGCAAAATTTCTGGGCGTAGTGCGATCCACATCACAATACTCAGAGCAACGGACATAATCAACTGTACAATTGGACTATTGAGCTGTTGCACAACCACCATTTTCAAACCGCGTCGTAAATTCTCCAATGAGGTATCTTTAAAACGTTGTTGCTCATACCCTTGACCACCAAAACCTTTCACCACCAAGTGACCATTGACTGTCTCTTGTACCACGTGATTGACATCCCCCATGGTGTCTTGGACTTGAATGGAAAGCTTACGCATACGCTTTGCTGCTTTACGAATAAGCAAACCTATCAGTGGCGCAAAAATCAAAATACACAAAGTCAGACGCCAGTTGCTATAAATCAGGTAACCGAGCAATGCAAGAGTGATTAGACCTTGCTGAACAATAGTTCTTAATGACTCTGTAGATGCGGCTGTAAGCTGCTCCACGTTATACATAATTTTCGCAGTGATATGACCACTGTTATTGTCCAGATAATACTGCGAGGGAAGACGCAATAATTTGGCAAAAACTTCTTGGCGAATATTAAAGACCAAGTTTCTGGAAATGACCGCTGTAAAGTAGCCTCCCATGAACAAACCCAGCCCACGGAAGAACATTACCACAACAACCAAAATTGGGAACAATGTCGTAAAACCTTGATCACGGTGTTGAATCGCTTCAATAATTTTTTCAAGTAATTTAGCGACAGAAACTTCTGTCGCCGCATTCATAGCAAAACCAATCACCACAAGAATCGCTACGCCCCAATACGGTTTTAAATAGCTCAGTAGACGTAGATAAACTTTTAAATCGTGTTTCACTAATAACCTCGAGAAGGCACTTTGGTACTAATATTGATATTTACAAATCCCAACTGACCAGCCACATCCATCACACGGATCACATCCTGATGGGTTGCTTTTGCATCCGCAGCAATCACAAACATTAGATCACGACGGTCATTGGAAATCTGTTTAATTGCGGTATTTAATTCTGAAACATCTTTCGATGCAATAGACTGACCATTAATTGAATAATGCCCTGTGGAATCTACCACCACTTCAATTTTATGATCAAATGTTTTCGGTGGAACACCTTGCGCATCGGGCAAGGTTAAATTCATACGACTAAATTGATTGAAGGTGGTGGTCAGCAATAAAAACACCAAAATAAATAATAAGCAATCAATCATTGGTGTAAGGTTAATATGAACATCTTCAACTTGTGAACGTTTGAATTTCATACTTCACCTTAGCTCGCTTGCTTCACAACAACATCATCTTGGTTTTCAAGCACAGTTTCTGTTTGCTTATAAAATAAAGCCGCATGAAATAAAGTCGATTGCTGTTCTAATTCAGCAACATATTCTTGAACCAAACGCTGAAAATAACGATAAGCAAATAGTGCCGGAATCGCAATGAACATTCCTGCCGCTGTTGTAATCAGTGCTTTAGAAATCCCCGGAATCATCAGTGTTGGATTACTACTATTACCAATATCAATCATTAAAAATGACTCGATAATCCCGAGTACCGTCCCCAACAATCCTAAAAGAGGCGCGACAGCACTCAATGTTCCCAAAAAATTGATGTTTTTTTCAAGATAACCAATTTCCTGAGAGGCCGTTGCTTCCATCTGCGCACGTGCGAACTGTTCACCTTGTGCCTTACTTTGGTACCCAGCTTCCAAAATACGACCCAATGTCGTTGCCTGTAAATCTTGATTTTGTTTAAGTTTAGGCAAAACCATTTGTACGCTTTGCGCTGCACCTAATAGCAAATCTTTCGGTAAAATAGTGGATTTCTTCAAGCGAATAAAACGCTCTAAACTAATCGCAACAGTAAAGATCGAACAGAGAACAAGGGGCAGCATAAGCCACCCACCTGCTTTGACCAATTCCCACATAACACTTCCCCAAGTATTTAGAAATAGAAAATAAAATTATTCAGCTAAGCAAATATTCAAAATACCATCCAACTCGTCGAGTGAATGATAATGAATCGTGAGCTTGCCTTTCCCTTGTTTATTATGATCAATTTTGACATTTGCACTAAAACGATCTGTTAAGCGCTGTGTCAATTGTTGAAGATCTGGTGCCATTTCCGTTTTGGATTTTTCTTGTTTAGGCGCATTGAGATCACGGACATATTGTTCAGTTTGGCGAACAGATAAACTCTTCTCTATCACCAATTCTGCGACTTTCAGTTGATCTTTCCCTTTCAAAGTCAAAATGGCACGGGCATGCCCCATGTCCAGCAATCCTTGCTGCATAAAGTCTTTAACTTGTTCAGCTAGACTTAATAAACGTAGTAAATTACTCACCGTGGTACGCGCTTTACCCACAGTATCTGCAATTTCTTGATGACTTAAACCAAACTCTTCATGAAAACGCTGTAAAGCCATTGCTTGATCAATCGGATTAAGGTCTTGACGTTGAATGTTCTCAATCAACGCCAGTGCAATTGCAACTTGGTCTGTTAAATCACGAACAATGGCTGGAACTTGCGTTAACCCAGCAAGTTGAGCTGCACGCCAACGACGCTCACCCGCAATAATTTCATAGGGGTGCTTTTCATTATCAATTGGACGAATCACAATCGGCTGCATTACACCGTGTTTTTCAATCGATGCCGCTAACTCTTGCAAGTCTTGCTCATTAATAAAACGACGTGGCTGATATTCACCACGTTGTAATAGATGCACATCAATTTGTTTTAGCTGACCGTGATCAAGAGCTTGTGCTTCAAGTTGTAATTTCTCTTTTTGAATGGAACCGAGTAAGGCATCTAAACCACGACCTTTTGCCAGCCCACGTTTTTTAACGGTCATGCGTTACTTCCTTTTTTCACTTTGCTTTTCTTAATCATTTCAGCTGCTAAATGTAAATAAGCAACTGCGCCCTTCGAGCTTTTTTCAAAATAAATCACTGGCAAACCATGCGCAGGTGCTTCAGCTAGACGCACATTACGTGGAATGACGGTGTCATAGAGTTTTTTGCCAAAGTATTGTTCTAATTCTTCAGACACATCACGTGTCAGTGCATTACGTGCATCATACATGGTGCGTAAAACACCAATAATTTTTAACTCAGGATTTAATGCTTGTTGAATACGATCAATGGTCTGTGTTAAATCTGCCAAGCCTTCCAACGCATAATATTCACACTGCATTGGAATCATCACACCATCCACTGCTGCCAGTGCATTAACCGTAATCAAGCTTAAGCTTGGCGCACAGTCCACAATGATGTAGTCATATGCTTGTTCAATTTCTTGCAACGCATCACGCAGAATAAACTCACGCCCTTCTTGCTCAGCAATCGCAAGTTCAACTCCTGCCAAATCACGGTTTGCACCCAAGACCTTATAACCCACTTCCGCCTTGGTAATTGCAGTCTCTATAGGTACTTCACCCAGTAGAACATCGGTCACTGAATACAGTAGGTCATTTTTTTGAATGCCTGAACCCATGGTCGCATTGCCTTGCGAGTCCATATCAACCAATAAAACACGCTTTTTAAGTACTGCTAAAGATGCAGCCAAATTTACTGCGGTTGTGGTTTTACCTACACCACCTTTTTGGTTCGCAATCGCAATAATTTGTGCCATGACCCGCCCAATCCTTTGAATTTTTTTAGATACATTTTAATAAAAGTAAGTGTCGTTGTTCGTCCAAACGTGGAACTTTTAACGCAATAATGTCACAACTAAATTCGTTTTTGAACGCTTCAACTTCGTCATGCGGAACCAAGCCTTTCATCGACGCAATAATGCTGTCTTGGTGCATATAAGGCTTCGATGCATTGATAAAATCGGTTAAAGAGGCAAATGCACGACTGGTAATCACATCAAACTGACCCAAATCATGGATGCTATCTTCATTCTCAACACGCGTTTGAACTGCAATTACATTGGTTAATTTTAAGTCTGCAATAAACTGCTTTAAAAAACGAATTTTTTTGCCATTTGAATCGAGCAAAACACATTGACGCTCAGGTTGGCATAGAGCAATAATCATGCCCGGCATACCACCGCCTGTACCAATATCCAGCAAACGACCTTTCGGCAAATCTTTTAAAATACTTAAACTATCTAATAAATGCTTCACCAGCATTTCTTTAGGATCGCGAATCGCTGTTAAATTGTAAGCTTTGTTCCACAGCACAAGTGCGTCTTGATACTTCAGCAATAAATTTAATGCTTCTTCACTCAAATCTAAGCCAAGCTTTTGACTACCTTGCTTTAAGTCTTGAAAAAATGGATGCATAAAGAAGACATCTCAATAAAATTAAACTGAAGTATACCGATTTCTCAGCCGTGGAACAGTAGCTAACGCTTAGTGATTATGCACTTAAACGTACATACCTTGACGAATCTGTAGATCTAGATCACTTAATCGCTCAGGTGTGCCAACATCCACCCATGCGGCTTGCATTTTCTCAGCAGAAACTTTTCCAGCAGACATCGCTTCTTTTAGCAATGGAGCCAGTGGACGCTTACCTGCTTCCAAGCCCTTAAACATCTGTGGGTGAATAACAGCAACACCACTATAAGTTAGCGCCTCACCCGACTGCTCTTGTTCAAAGGTATAAGCACGCCCTTGATTTAAGATAAAGTCGCCTTTGGGATGCTGTGTCGGGTTGGGTACAAATACGAGATGCGCAAAATCAGTGTCCAACTGCACATCAAGTAAAGACGCAAAATCAAAAGTGGTCCAAACATCGCCATTCACTAAAATAAACGGTTCTGTCCCCAACAGTGGTAGAGCATTAATAATACCACCCGCTGTTTCAAGCCCTTCTTCTTCACGCGTCCAACGAATAGTCACACCAAACTGCGAACCATCGCCAAGTGCACCAATCAACACATCGGCCAACCAGGCAGAATTGATCACAATTTCTGTGACCCCAATTTGCTTGAGTTTTTCAATATGCCAAACGATCAGTGGTTTGCCACCAACTTCAAGCAGCGGTTTCGGTTTATATAATGTTAAAGGACGCATACGGTTTCCAAGCCCAGCGGCCAAAATCATCGCTTTCATGCTGCAACAACCTCATATTTGCCATATTTTGCTTCAAATTTTGGCATCACTTTATCGCAAATAAATTCTATGAAAGGTTGTAGTTCTGCATAAGGTTTGCTTTCTTCGAGTAAATACCACATCACACGTGGCAAATCTTTCAAATAACCTGATTTTCCGTCACGTTCAAATAACCGCACAAAAATACCTAAAATTTTAATATGACGTTGAATTGCCATCAGGTCAGCGTCTTGCTTAAACTGTTCAAAGTCACGCCCTTCTTTGGCAGAAGCTGGCAATAGGTCATAAAACACTTTAAACCAATGATAAACGCGCTCAGGATTCCACTGTACATACGCATCACGTGTAATTGAGATCAGATCATAAGTATCTGCACCTATCACAGCATCCTGAAAGTCAATTACGCCCTGCTCTTGTTCATCTGCCAAAAGCATGAGATTACGACTATGGAAATCACGATGTACAATCACTTGAGGCTGAGCCAAAGCAGCATTGGCTAAAATTGCAAATGTACGTTTAATCAGCGCAGACTCATCATCAGAAGGTTGAATCTGTAAACTTGGCAATAACCAATCTGTCAACAACGACATTTCGGTCATTAACTTCTCATAAGAATAAGCTGGGAAATGACCTTCACCATCAATAGATTGCAATTGAATCAACTGTTTAAAACTTTGCTCATAATGTGCATCAACAGTCTTGTCATCGAGCTGTGTTGACAGTAGCACATCACCAAAATCTTCAAGCAATAAGAAGCCTTGCTCCAAATCTTTCGCCACAATATGTGGTACACGAACACCGTTCGTATCAAAAAATTCATCAATCGTCACAAAAGGCACACAATCTTCTTTTTCTGGTGGTGCATCCATCAGCATAAATGTTTTATTATTCAACTTGATTCGTGCATAACGACGGAAACTTGCATCGCCTGCTAAAAAGTTAATTTCAAATTGATCTGAACCAAGTACAGATGAAATCCATGTTTGTATCAATTGTTCACGTTGTGTATTCATTTGCGATAAATTCTAATACAGGCTGAGTTTTTAAAGTGCTAAGTGTAGCCACTTATCAACTTTTTCTCTATGATGCGACAATAATTAATTGCGTTTTAAGCATACTTGGTAAATGAGACACATGAAGCATCAGTTTAAATTTAATCCTTTAGCGACTGCGATATTTACCCTTCTTTGTGGTAGCTCAATCACAAGCTATGCTGCAACACCAACTACGTCTATTTCAGACGAACAACAATCGCTAAAACAAGCACTACAAGAAAGCTATCCTGGGCAAAAGTTTTTCGAACAATACTACGTTGATAAGTCATCTCCTGAAGCTCAACAGCGCCAAGGTCGTTACTTAAGTTCCGCGTATTGCCAAGGCACATGGTTAACCCCTGTAAGCCCTGAAACCAAAGCTGCTGACGCAGCCAGTGCGACATCCACCATTACAGCGGACTATGGTCACTACAACCCACAAGGTGACTCTGTTCTTGAAGGTAATGTCCTGATTGATCAAGAAGGTCGTCAAATCCGTGCCGATAAAATCACCATTGACCAGACTCAGACTTTTGCCAATGCTGAAGGCCGTGTACAAATGGCGCAAAGTGGCTTATTAGCGCAAAGCGACCAAATCAATTACAACCTAAAAACTCAACAAGGCGATCTGAAAAACAGTTTCTATATTTCAGAAGAACAACATGCGCATGGGCGGGCTGACCAAATCCTACGTGAGTCACAAACGACCACCACGCTAAAAAATGCAACTTATAGCACCTGCCCACCAGAGCAATCGCCAACATGGAAAATCCAAGCCGACGAAATTAAGTTAAATCAAGAAACTGGACGTGGTGAAACACGTGGTACAAAACTTTATGTTAAAGATGTACCCGTTCTCGCTGTTCCTTATTTCAACTTCCCAATTGATGACCGTCGTACTACTGGTATTTTGACACCAAGTTTTGGCTTCACCAATGATGGTGGTGTCGAGCTTGCAGTGCCTGTTTATCTCAACTTAGCTCCTAACCACGACGCGACCGTTACGCCACGCTATATCAGCGACCGCGGCCCAATGTTTGAGGGTGAGTTTCGCTATTTGACCGAAAACTTTGGTTCAGGTCAAATTTTGGGGGGGTACTTAGCTGGTGACCGAAAATATGACGATGAAGACCGTAAAGATTTGCACTTTTTACATAACTGGCAAATCAATGAACAGTTCTCAACCAACCTTGAATATAACTATGCATCAGACAAAGACTACTTTACTGACCTAAGTAACAACCCAAACACCAAAACAGACTTAAACCTGCGTCGTGCGTGGGAGTTAAACTATAAAAATGGAATTCCTGGTCTAAAAGCCCAACTAAAAGTTGAAGACTTCCAAACACTAGACGAAACCACACCCTACGTTGACCGTCCGTATGCGCGTTTACCACAGTTCTTACTCAACTATAAAGCGGGTAATGCACTGGGCTTAGAATACGAGTTCAACAACGATACGGCTTACTTTAAAAAGGACTTTGGGACTATCGACGGCGATACCAACGATAGCTTTGAACCAAGCGGCACCCGTGTCTATAATGACTTTTCTGTACGCTATAACTACCGTACACCGTGGGCTTTCGCCATTCCTGAAGTATCTATTCGCAATGTGAACACATTCTACGATCAAGACACCATCAATGAGTTTGACAACACCAACCGCTCATCGAATGACAAATCTTATGTTGTGCCACAGGTGACTTTTGATGCAGGTTTAACTTTTGAAAAAGAAGGCACTTTCTTACAGACGTTAAGCCCACGCATGTTCTATGCCTATGCACCCTATAAAAATCAAGATGGCGCACCAAACTTTGACTCTGCAACAGCATCGATAAACTATGATCAGTTATTTAGTGCAAATCGCTTCTATGGCCATGACCGTCTAGAAGACAATAACTTCTTGTCACTGGGCTTAAGCTATAGCCTATTTGATACGGTGGGTCTAGAGCGCTTAAAAGCCAGTGTGGGCCAAAGCTATTATTTCGAAGACCGCCGCGTAACGCTTGACCAAACAGCAGATGTCTTTGACACAGAAAATCACTCTGGTCCGATTGTCAGCGTATCTAGCCAGCTCTCGCAAAACTTTACCCTCGGTGCAAACTCAGCATGGATGGCAAATGGCGATAATGCGCAACGCGACTTACAACTTTACTTTACGGGTGATAAAGGCAACCTCTATAACGTTGGCTATTTCTACCGTAAAGAAATTGCAGACCGTCAAGAACATTACGACCAAGTGGTTGCATCTTTTGTACAACCGATCCATAACAACTGGCGTATTATGGGCCACGCTCAATATGACTTAGACAACAATGTCGCTCGTGAATACCTCCTTGGTGTCAATTACGAGTCTTGCTGTTGGGGGATCTCCGTTTATGGTCGCGAGTACTATAACGACTTGGATGACGTCAATGCTGCAGGTGTAGAACCTAAACGTGCAATTATGGCCGAAATTACACTTAAAGGCTTAGGCGGACTCAACAGTAAACTTTCATCATTACTAGAAAATCGTATTCTAGGCTTTAACAATATTAATCAGACTTGGACAGACCGTTAATGAAGACAAAACAGTTCAAACAATTTTTTAAAGCGAGTGCTTTGGCTTTAGCTCTCGCAACCGCTATTCCAACTTTTGTACATGCGTCGGATGAAGTTGTTGCTGTTGTCGATAACAGTGTCATTTTGAAGAGTGACTTAGAAGCAAGTATGGCTGAGCTCAAACATCAACTTGAGAGCCAAAAGAAACAAGTCCCACCAGAGCAATATTTGGCACAACAAGCATTAGAGCAACTGATTATTCGTCAGACTCAGCTTGAGCAAGTGAAACGTTACAACATTCAACCTGATGAAAAAAGCTTGAATGAAGCGGTTTTAAATGTTGCAAAACAATCTGGTAGCACAAGCCTGGAAGCATTCCAACAAAAGCTCGATAAAATGGCACCCGGAACCTATGCTTCTTTGCGTAGTCGCGTTGCTGAAGATTTGGCAATCAATCGTTTACGCCAGCAAATCGTTACCTCTCGTATCCAGATTTCAGATCAAGACGTTAAAAACTTCTTAAATACCCCACAAGGCCAAGCAGCACTCGGTAACCAAGTGCATGTGCTACATGTGCGTGTTTCAGGTGACAATGCTGACGCTGTGGCGAAGCAAGTTAAAACAGTACTAGCAAACGACAACGATGTCGCTGCAATTGCTAAAAAGTTCAGTACTGGTGGCACTAAAGTTGAAGGTGCAGATATGGGCTTTAGAGCACTTTCTGACATCCCTAGCGAGCTTGCAGCACGTGTGAGTCCACTCCAAGTGGGACAAACCACAGATTTAATTACAGTACGAGATGGTGTACATCTTTTAAAATTAGTTGAACGCAAAGGTGCTGAGCAAAAAGCAATTGTACCTCAATACAAAGCACGCCATATTTTGATTCAACCCTCTGAAGTGGTTAGCCCTGAAAATGCTAAACAAATGATCGAAAGCTTGTATAACCGCGTTCAAAAAGGTGAAGACTTTGCAGTCTTAGCTTCAACCTACTCTAATGACACAGGTTCAGCACGTGATGGCGGGAGCTTGGGTTGGGTCAGCCCAGGTGTGATGGTTCCTCAGTTTGAAGAAACCATGAAAAATACGCCTGTAGGTCAAACCAGCAAACCTTTCCAAACTCAGTTTGGCTGGCATATTCTTCAAGTGACTGAAACACGTCAACAAGACATGACTGCTGAATACCAAGAACGTATGGCCCGTCAAATTTTAGGTGAGCGTCAATTTGATGCAGAGCTTGATAGCTGGTTACGCGAAACACGCAACAGAGCTTATGTCGAAATCAAAGATCCGAACTTAGACCGTAAGAACAACAAGTCATAAATTTGAACACATAAAAAGACCAGCATTAATGCTGGTCTTTTTTTCGCTTGGCCGAAAACTAAAAATTAGACATAAAAAAAGCATCTCATGTGAGAGGCTTTTTTAACAATCAATTAACGATTATTTTCGTCATCTTGAGTGTCTTCAAATTTTGATTCGCCATCAAAACCAGTCGATTGACCACCGAAGCCACCTTGACCACCAAAGCCACCTTGACTACCAAAGCCACCTTGACCACCGAAGCCACCTTGACCACCGAAGCCACCTTGACCACCGAAGCCACCTTGTTGACCACCAAAGCCGCCTTGTTGACCGCCAAAGCCACCTTGTTGACCGCCAAAGCCGCCTTGTTGACCGCCAAAGCCGCCTTGTTGACCGCCAAAGCTACCTTGTTGACCAGCGCCAGCAGGTGCACCAGCAGGACGTGGATTACGTGCAGGAACAACTGTAGAAATTGCATGCTTGTAAACCATTTG
Source organism: Acinetobacter sp. CAU_H_29a_1 (assembly GCF_058599505.1). NCBI lineage: Bacteria > Pseudomonadati > Pseudomonadota > Gammaproteobacteria > Moraxellales > Moraxellaceae > Acinetobacter > Acinetobacter sp. CAU_H_29a_1. The sequence goes on along the minus strand of NZ_CM178655.1, from coordinate 1,532,635 downwards.
GCTTACTGTATTTTTTAATAAAACAACATATTGGTCGAAAGATTCAATATGACCTTGTAACTTAATACCGTTTACAAGGAAGATAGAGACAGGAATACGTTCTTTACGGAGAGAATTTAAGAACGGATCTTGCAAAGTTTGACCTTTAGACATGTTATAACTCCAAAAAAATTTTAAAATCAGCGCAAAAAACTATCTTTATTTTTCAATTAAAAATTATAAAAAAGATAGTAGCTAAATTTTGCTTTATCCGTAGCAGTTTCGCAAGTCTTCTTGTGCCTGCGTGATAGTAGAATACGTTGTAAATTTATGTGCCTCTTGCAAAGATCTTAACCAAGTGTATTGACGTTTGGCAAGTTGTCGTGTCGCAAAAAGTGATTTATCCTCCATTTCACGTTGTTTTTCGACAGTTTTATCTCCTTTCTGTAAAAATTCGAGTGCTTGTCGATACCCAACTGAGCGCATAGAGGGTAAATTTTCATCTAAATCGTATTTTTTCATAAGTGCTTCCACTTCATTCAAAAATCCGATGTCCCACATAATTTTCAATCGTTGTGCAATTCTTTGGTGCAATTCGGCACGGTCTGGCATCAAAGCATAATTATGAAAATTATAGCGATAAGGCACGTTTTTAGGTTGTTCAGCTTGAAGTTTAGTAATAGGCTGCCCTGTCAATTTATAAACTTCTAAAGCGCGAATAATCCGTTGTTTATCACTCACTTTAAATTTTTCGCCCGCCAGTGGATCCACACTGCATAATTCCGCATAGACCGCAGACCAACCCTCACTTTCACCCTTGGCTTCTATTTCAGCACGAACAGCATAATCTGCGCTCGGTAAATTGCTTGAAAGACCTTCTAAAAGTGCCTTGAAATAGAGCATGGTTCCACCCACCAAAATCGGGGTCTTACCTCGTGCATGCATATCATCAATTAAACTACACGCATCTTCAACAAAGTTTGCAGCCGAATAGACTTCTAATGGGCTAATAATATCGATAAGGTGATGTGGATATTGCAGCAACTCTTCTTTGGTTGGTTTAGCTGTACCAATATCCATATCCTTAAAAACCAATGCTGAATCTACAGATATCAGTTCAAAGTTTCCTTGCTCATAGAGCTGACATGCCAAAGCAGTTTTACCACTTGCAGTTGGCCCCATTAAATTGATGACCGGCAATTGAGTTGACATGTACAACTACTCTCCTCGAGCAAAAAGCTTATCTAGTTGAGCCAATGGAAACGCACGCCAAGTTGGGCGACCATGGTTACATTGGCTTGCAAATTCAGTTTGTTCCATTTGACGAAGCAAAGCATTCATTTCAGAAAGACCCAAAATGCGATGCGCGCGAACAGCACCATGACAGGCCATACCCGCTAAAATTTGATCACGCTTTTGCAGTAAGCCCTGCGCTTCATCATTTGGATCCAAATCGTTCAGTAATTCAGGTACCAGCGCCTCAAAATTGGCTTTATGTAAAATCGCAGGCACACCACGAACAATCACCTGCTCATCGCCATATTGATCAATTTCAAGACCTAAACGCGCCAATTGATCTTTGAGCTCTTCCACTCGTGTCGCTTGCATTCGCGTGATATTAATCACTTTGGGAATAAGTAACTGCTGAGAAGTCCAAAACTCTGGTTTATCCCACGCTGACTTCATTTGCTGTAGCAGAATACGCTCATGCGCTGCATGCATATCAACAATAATCAGCCCTTCTGTATTTTGAGCCAGCACATAAATACCATGCAATTGTGCAATTGCAATTCCCAATGGATGTTCGTCGACTTTAGGGCTTTGCACTGTAAAATCAGCCAAAGGCTGAGCTTGATCAACAGCAGATGATGTATCACGTAGAGGTGCTAAATAGCTTTGCAAAGCATTATTGAGCTGTTGTGAGCCCTGATAGCGTGAAGGTTGCGCCGAATAATGGACGCCTTGCGGTTGATTTGAACTAAAGTCAGTAAGCACATCCGATGGAGCTTGCTCACCAGTTTGTGCAGACTCAACATGACGATGCAACTGCAAAGGCTCTTGATAACGAGGCTGCACAGACATCGAAGCTTGATTCTCTGCAATCTTCATTGCATCAGATAAATCTGCGGTTGCCGTTTGAAACTGCGATAAAGTCTCTTTGGCATAATGACGTACAAATTCATGTACTTCACGTTGATTCAAAAAGCGAATTTCATGTTTGGTCGGATGTACATTGACATCAATATTTTCAGGGTCTACTTCCAGAAAAAGCAAATAACCCGCATGCTGATGTCCATGCAAAATACCATCATAAGCCATACGCAGCGCATGAGAGATGGTTTTATCTTTAACAATTCGACCATTCACATAAACATACTGTAAGTCAGCCTGAGCCCGCGCATCGGAGGGATGTCCCAACCAACCTGTTAAACGCATGTTGATGCTATCTGCATCCATCCAATAAGCATTTTCAGTAAATGCACGCCCTAGCAACTGCTGTACGCGCTGAAAACGTAGCTCACCACTATCTGCAATCGGCAAGTTCAGTTTGATGCTTTGATTATGTTCAAGCACAAAACGAATATCGAAATGCGTCAGCGCTAAACGCCGAACAATTTCCTCAATATGACCAAACTCTGTGCCAGGTTTTTTGAGAAATTTTCGACGCGCAGGCACATTGAAAAATAAATCTTGTACCCGAATATGCGTACCTTTCGGTGCAGCTACAGCCTGAATCTCTTGACGGTCAAATGCAGTTCCATTGACTTCAACTTGGTAGCCAATTCCATCATCCGCTTGACTACTGGTCAAGGTTAAACGCGACACCGCTGCAATAGAAGCCAAAGCCTCTCCGCGAAAGCCTAAACTGACAATTGCATGTAAATCTTCAGCGGTTTGGATTTTACTGGTCGCATGGCGCATCACCGCCAAAGGGAGATCTTCAGCGTGAATCCCTCGACCATTGTCCATGATTTCAATTAAAGTACTGCCGCCTTGCTCTACCCGAATAATGAGCTCTGTCGCACCTGCGTCAATCGAGTTTTCAAGTAACTCTTTGACCACAGACGCTGGACGTTCAATGACTTCACCTGCTGCAATTTGGTTGGCTAAAGCAGGATTCAAAGTATGAATACGGCGTATCTTTAAATCATCACGCATTGTTTAATTGACTCTCTAAAGCTTGTAATAATGCTACTGAATGGAAACTTAAGGTAGCAGACCGTGTCAGTTCATCTTCTGATTTTTGAATATCAATAATTAAGTCTGCCTGAGGGATCTCATCGCCCCCTTTAGACGGCCATTCAAACAAAAACAATGCATTGGGCGTTTCCAAATAGTCACGGATACCCATTAACTCCAGTTCATACGGATCGTTTAAACGATACAAGTCAAAATGAAAAATATCACGGCCTTGAACTTGGTAAGGTTCAACCAAGGTATAGGTTGGGCTTTTCACGGAACCTTGATGGCCTAAATGCTGTAAATAGTGGCGTGTTAGCGTAGTTTTTCCCGCACCCAAATCCCCAATTAAATACACCACACCCGTCGTAAAATGCTGTGCCAAAATTTGCGCTAAATTTTGGGTATCTTGTTCATTATTGAGCGTTAAATTAAATGAATACTGCATAATACTCACGACAAGTGACAAAAGAACAATTATGATAGCACTGGACTCACAAAATGCCCAAGCCACAAGCTTGAAATCTCGTATTTAACTGCGCCAACCGATTAGATATTGCCTGCACATCATGCTCAACATAAAACCTGCTGAATTTTGTCCTCCCACGCTCAATGGCGTGAGCGCAAGTAAAGTGTTTCTGCCTAAATTAGAGCCAGCACCGCACACCGTATTGGCTTATTTATCTGACCAATTTCCGCATATTGAAGCAACTGAGTGGCAGCAACGCTTTCATGATGGCTTGGTCTATGACGCTGTAGGTAATGTACTCCATAAAGATTCGGCATATCTTGAAAATCAGCATGTGTTTTATTACCGCTTTTTAGCGCACGAAATTGAAGTGCCATTTCAGCATGACATTTTATTTGAAAACGATCATTTCTTAGTCGTGGATAAGCCGCACTTTTTGACCATCAGTCCAACGGGGCAATATGTCCAACAAACCCTATTGGTGCGCCTGAAAAAACAAACAGGTATTGAGCATTTAACGCCCATCCACCGCCTTGACCGTGAAACCTCTGGCTTAGTGATGTTTTCCAAATGTATTCACAGTCGAGGGCTGTATCAGCAAATGTTTGCAGATCGACAGGTTCAAAAAACCTACCATGCGATTGCACCGTTTAACCGTGAACTCAACTTTCCACGCATAGTAAAACTACATATGCAAAAAGGTGAACCGTTCTATACCATGCAAGTCCTAGACAAAGCACCGAACAGTGAAACCGAGATCTTGCTTCTAGAGCATGATGCAACATGGGCAAAATATGAGCTTAAACCCGAGACAGGCAAGCAACATCAACTCCGTGTACACCTCAATTTCTTAGGCCTGCCGATTAAAAATGATCCGTTCTATCCTAAAGTTGTACATAAAGCCGACGATGATTTTAGTCAGCCTTTACAGCTCTTAGCCAAGCATCTTTCATTTAAAGACCCAATAACTCAACAGCTTATGCAGTTTAGCTCCAATCTTGAATTGACATTGTAATCTGCTTGTCATTACAAAATAATTTAAAATTCCATTGTATGAATATTGAAATTACAATGGAATTGATTAAAATAACTTCTACCCTTAAGTCGTTAAAATTATTTAAAAAATCATGAGAAAAACAGAAGTCTATCAAATTCGACTCGATTCCCAAGAAAAGAAACAAGCTTTTGCAGTGTTTAAACAATTGGGAATTACGCCTGCGCAAGCCGTTCGTTTATTCTTCAAACAAGTGGTTTTAACCAAATCCATCCCTTTCTCAATCGAAAACCAGAACATCAATATTGAACAACTGATTAAGCTACGTAAACTCAAGCAAGAACAAAAAGCGGTTGAACACATCACCAGTGCAGACTCAACTGCAACCAATGATTTATTTGCAGATGATGAACATATTGATCTTTTTGAGGAATTAGCTGCAATCTTGGGAGAAAGTGACAAAACTTAACAGTGTTGCATTTCTAAACAAATTTTAGAAATATCCCTTTCAAAACTTAGGTATGCTTCATGTAAACATTATAAATACAGCATGGAGTAATACATGATCGTTAGGCGTGCCACTTTAGAAGACTTAGAAAAACTTGCTGTATTATTTGATGAATATCGCCAATTTTATGGTGCATCGTCCAACCTAGCGCTTTCCCAAAAGTTCCTTAAACTTCGCCTTGAAAACGAACAAAGCGTCATCTTCATTCATGTCAAAGACGATGTGATTACAGGTTTTGTGCTGCTGTATTTAGGTTTTTCTTCTGTGGCCTGCGCAACTTACTATATTTTAGATGATGTTTATGTTTCTCCACCGCATCGTCGCCATGGCTCAGCAAAACAATTGATCGATACCGCGATTTTGTTTGCGCGACACGAAAAAGCCATTCGTATTACGCTTGAAACGCAAAAAAATAATTATCAATCCCACAGCTTATATGAAGCCATGGGCTTTGTAGCGGATAATGAGTTTAAGACCTATCATTGCTTTCTATAGCATTCAGCGTCTAAAGACCTTCACTCTCAAGATCATTGCGTGTCTTGGCTAAAGCCACTTGTTCAGCATTTAAATAGATCCAACGTCCCTCGACTAAATCTGGTATCCCCGTTAAGTCGAGCGCTCCAATTTGCTGACGATGCAAGCTCTCAACTTTATTTCCCACTGCCGCAAGCATACGTTTCACTTGATGATATACCCCTTGATGCACGGTCATTTGCAGTTCACATTCAGCTAAGCGTTTTACATCCGTTGCAGCAAAACTTCCTTTTTCATTTCGCAGCTCCACTCCTTGCTCCAGCTGTTGAATTTGTTCATCTGTAACAGGGTCGACCGTTTGCATGCGATACACCTTTGCCACATGCTTTTTAGGGTGTGTCATCGCTTGTAAAAACTGACCATCATCGGTGAGTAACAATAAACCTGTGGTGTCTTGATCTAGACGACCTACACACTGAATACCACGATTTAAGAGCACATCGTCAAACAAATCAAAAACACTAAAATGATGTGTCGCCTGATGTGAACATTCATAGCCTTGAGGTTTATTTAAGGCGATATAGACTTTTTCACGGTATTCAAAGCTCTTGCCGTGTACCTTGTAGTGCAGCGCATCCAATTTGAGTTTATGTTTAGGGTCAGTAATGATCTTCCCATCAATTTCAATGACTGCATTTTTAATCAACTGTTGGCAATGCTTTCGCGAACCAAATCCTTGCGACTGCAACATTTTTTCCAACAGCATCAGCACACCACATTTTTAAATAAAGGCTCATTTTATACTGAAATACAGGAACATCAATCAAAGGACTCGGATCATTCAGCAGAGCGGCTAAAAAAACGTTACAATGCACATGTTTTTTTGACCAGCCTCCCCCATATGCCGAACTTAGATTTGAATCTGATCGTCCTCCTAATCCTACTGGCTTGTGGTATTTTCAGTCACAACTCTGCGGTAACCATTGCTGCTGCAGTACTCATTATTTTGCGGATGACACCACTGAGTGAATACTTTCCACTAATTCAACAACATGGATTAAATATCGGTATCATCATTTTAACCATTGCAGTTTTAGTGCCTATTGCAAGTGGCAGAATTAGCGGTGAAAGTATTTTTAAATCTTTTTTAAGTGTTAAATCGTTACTTGCTATCGCCATTGGTGTTTTGGTTGCATGGCTAGGTGGGCGCGGCGTAAAACTGATGTCAAACCAACCCGATGTTGTTGCAGGCTTACTGGTTGGAACCGTTGCAGGGGTAGCTTTACTGCGTGGCGTTCCAGTTGGCCCACTCATTGCGGCTGGTTTACTTACCCTAATCATTGGTACAGGACAGCCCTAGCCTAACGAATACAAAAACAAATCCAAATTCTCAAGCTCAGTTTGACTGATCTGTATTTGCTGCCTTTAAATTTAATTTCTTTTAAAAAATGGTCACTCAATCTAGCGCTATGAATAAATATTCATCGTACAGAATCTTCAGGGTTCGTATGAATATTATGCTTGCTTAGTTCACTTATAACTTTTTTGAACAACCAAATTTTCATGTGATAAAGAACGTATAATACTTTTGATTTTCTCCTCTATTTATGTGCTCTCAAGAAAATAGCATCTCTCCAACAAGCCACTTATCTGTCATTATTTTGGCATTGGCACTCGGTGGTTTTTGTATTGGGACTACTGAGTTCGTTGCGATGGGACTCATCCAAGAGATCTCACAAAGTTTCAAGCTCAGTATTCCTGTCACAGGGCATTTCATTAGTGCCTACGCTTTAGGTGTGACTATAGGCGCGCCTGTGATTGCCATTTTGGCCGCAAAGGTTCCGCGTAAAACACTCTTAATTGGACTCATGCTGTTTTATGGTATCGCCAATGCCAGTACAGCACTCGCAAATAGCTATGAGTCTATGTTGGTCTCACGTTTTATTGCAGGTTTCCCTCACGGCGCTTACTTTGGTATTGCCGCTTTGGTGGTTGCAGAGTTTGCAGGAAAACAAAAGCGCGCTTCGGCGGTCGCCATGCTCATGATGGGTCTGAATGTCGCGACCGTGATTGGTGTGCCTTTTGCGACATGGCTGGGTCAGCTGTATGGTTGGCGTGCAGGTTTTGAGTTTTCTGCATCTATCGCATTTTTGACCGTGGTCGCGATTTGTTTTGGCCTACCTAAAATGCAGCTGGATCACACCGCCAGCATTCAAAATGAACTACGTGGACTTAAAAATACACAAATGTGGATCACGCTTGCTGTCGGTGCAATTGGATTTGGTGGACTATTCTCTGTATATAGTTATGTATCGCCTATTTTGACTGAATATACTCATGCTAGCATTCAAGTCATTCCGTTTGCACTGGCATGTATTGGGCTCGGGTTGGTCGTCGGCGGTGTTGTCGCAGGACACTTTGCCGATAAAAACTTAAACAAGGCGATTATTTGGGTCTTAGTTTCCAATGCCTGCTCTTATGTACTTTGTGCCCTGTCTATGGATCACCTTGCCACTGCTTTTATTGCACTCTTCTTGGTCAGCTTCAGTATTGCAGGCTTGGGGCCTTTACTACAAACCCGCTTAATGGATGTCGCTGGTAATGCACAAGGCTTAGCCGCTTCACTCAATCACTCTGCATTTAATATTGCCAATGCTTTTGGTGCTTTTCTGGGCGGCTGGTTAATTAGCCAAGGTTTAGGTTGGCTAGCTCCAATCTGGGTCGGGGTTCTACTAAGTTTGGGTGGGCTAATTATTTTGCTAGTGGCTTTTCAGCATGAGAAAAAGTTGATATCCGCATGTAAAAGCGATGCAAACCAGACTTGTTAAAACCAAATCAATGACTTTTATCTAAAAACAATAAGCGTGCATAAAAATTCAATCGTACTTTTATGCACGCTTTTACAATCCATCATTCAGATTAATGTCAGGCCATTAACAATCTACGAGCATTTTCTTTTTAAACTCTAGATTTTATTCGATACGCAATAAGAAGTTAAATACGAAACTCCTTAACTGAATGGCATAATCATTCAGGTAGTTTCTTCCCGCAGTGTGGACAATAGGCATATTGCTCACGCTCTTGCCTTAAAGATTCTTCTTTTTGTTCACGAATGAGCTGTAAAATAATATCGTGTGTTTGCTCTTTGGTCAGCCCAACTTCTTTACGAACTTCTTCAATTTTTTCTGTCTCTAAGACAAAATCAATATCGCTATTTTGGATTAATTCTCGAAATCTAAGTTCAAGTTTTTCTTTACGCTGCTCAAGTTCATTGGCTAAACCATTCGCCAAAATACCCGCAGGTAATGCCGCTAAACCTACACCTAAGATGGTAATAATCGCTCCAAGAAAGCGTCCTAACGGCGTAATAGGTGTCACATCACCATAACCGACGGTGGTCAATGTAACCACGGCCCACCACATTGAAGCTGGAATGGAGCTGAAAACTTCAGGTTGTGCCTGACTTTCAATCAAATACACCCCTGCAGCCGCCATAATGATCATAATCATTAAGATGAAAATAACCGCTTGAAATGAGCCTTTTTCGCGCTCAATGACCCGCAATAAAATTTGTAGAGAGACAAAGTAGCGGGTTAACTTGAGAAGTCGGAGCAGACGAACAATTCTTAAGAATCGTAAATCGAATTGAACAAAGAAGTTTAAATAGGCAGGTAGAATAGCCAAGAGGTCGATAATCGCCCCACCACTTTTGACCCAATTTAGGCGGTTTTTCCAATCCGACTCAAAACTATTAGATTCAGCAATTGACCAAAAACGTAAGAGATATTCGACGCTAAAAACGACAATAGAAAAGATTTCAAAATAATAGAAAAAGTCTTGATACAACACATAGTACTTTTGCACCGACTCCAGCAAGACCGCAGTAGCATTACTCATAATCAGTGCAATGAGAAAATAGTTCAACCCTCGACTTAAGGGCGTCTCATAATCCTCATTATGCAAATTGTTATAAACAAATTTGCGTAGCGTGTACCAAGCTGTCAATTTCATTACGATTCAAAGTTATTCTTATCCCTTAAAATTCAGTTTAACTGAAGTTCCAGGCAAAGTAAGTAAGAAATTTCTGCGTGAAATGCCCTAGTTTTAAGATGTTATTCAATATATAACAACGCCAGACGAACTTGGTCATAGCCCATACGTGGATTAGTCAGTTCCACAATAGGACGAAGCTTGATCACACCATCTTCGCTAAAGTGTTCTGTTTGCTGACGCTTCATTAAGCGTTTATAAATTTTCCGCACTTGCTCAACTACTTCTTCTCCAGGATGTGCCACGGAAATATCTAAGCCCTGCTCTTTATGCAACTTTGCCAAATGGTTGATAATGGTTGCTGCCGTTAAACCGCGCTCTTGTGCGATATCTGCAATTTCATAACCACCTTCAAACAACTCACGTGTTTCATCGAGTGTTGCAGAAGCATAGTTGGCTTTACCTGCATTACGGGCAATTTTCTTTTCATTACGTTCAATCTCAATTTCATTGAGCGTTCCACCGCAGTGACGAATAAAGGCCTTGTGCTGTGGTTCAAGATCAATGGCCTCAAAATGTGTTTCGGCTTCATCGGACAGTTCTTGGAAGCGGCGGTCTGCCTTAATGGCAAGACTATCTAACTCCAACGCTTGTTCATTAAAACCTAACAACCTTAAACCTTCCAAAGTCTTTAAGCGCGACAAAGCCACATAGCCCTGTCCTTTTTCAAAAGTATGACTAAGATTAATTTCTGCTGCCGCTAAAGTCATCCCTTGTGACTTGTGAATAGTGATAGCCCATGCCAAACGCAATGGAATTTGCTGAAAACTGGCAATGGTTTTGCCTGCATCATTGTCCACTGACCAAGTTTCAGGCTCAACCACCAGTACCGTACCATCAGTCAGTTTGACCTTCGGCAAGATCCCAAAGTCATCATCTTCTTCAAAGCCCACTACTTCGCCTAAGCTACCGTTGATATAGCCCACATCGAAGTTGTTCTTTACAAACATCACTTTGGCATTTTTCTTGAGGGTTAAATTTTCAGGTGCACGCACAGAAGACTTTAAGGTTTCAATAAGCTTGTCATTGCCATCACACACTGCCTCAAACTGTCGACCTTCATTTTCAATTTCATTCAGATGTTTGAAGTTGATGGTGTCCACGTCCATATTATGTGTATATAAACGTGTAAAGGTTTCTCCAATATCTTGCTGACGTGTAGCTTGTAAAGCCTGCAAGTGCTGAGAGTTAATACTCTGACTGCGGATGGCATTTAAAATATCATTGAGGTAATCATTGCCCTGACGGTGCTGCTCAGTCAAATAGCACACACGAAACTTGGCTTCGACCCAAGCATCAGACATAAAACAGAATTTATCGCGATTACGCTCTTCATTTTTACCGACTGGCGGTAACTGGAAGAAATCACCTGCAACAATCACTTGAATCCCGCCAAATGGCTCTTCACTTTCCTTAAAGAACTTAAGGACTTTATTGACCAAATTGAGTTGCTTGGCATGTAGCATCGAAATTTCATCGATGATTAAGACTTGGGCATTTTCTAAATGCTCTTTTAAGTATTTACGTTCTTTCATGCGTTTGAGTTCATCTTCCCCCAACGCATCTTTAATACCTATACCAGCCCAAGTATGAATGGTCATGCCATTCATATGCGTCGCGGCAATACCTGTAGAAGCCGTAATCGCCACAGGCACTTTGCGGGCTTTTAAATAGTTAATGTATTGGTTCAGTGTATAGGTTTTTCCTGCACCAGCGGAACCGGTTAAAAAGACATTTTCGCCCGCTTTTAAGAGTTTGAGTGCAGTTTCTTGCTTCATAAGACCTATACCATTGATGAACGGCTATAGCCTACCGAGTTTTTGCTAAAAAGTTAAGCAGATCTCGTCACACAGTAAATGATGTGCGACAAATTAAGTCCATTGTTGTTTAAATTTTAAGAGCTTGGTTATTGGGCTTGATTCAGCATAGCAATGAATTGTTCAGCAACGACAACATCATCGGGTAGCGCTTTTTGGTTATTCGGATATTCAAGCTGATCAAATAACAGCTGTCCTGCAATATAGTGACAACCGAGCGTCAAGTGCCGCTGTGCGTCGGTATGACTCATATGAAATGCCGCATATTCGCGCACAATAATTCGCTCAGCAAAACTGGCTGCTAAACAATGTTGAAAGCGACGTGATTCAGCAATGATGCGATCCATATCTTTGAGCTCCTCAAGCACCCAACTCTCAATAAAATAATAAGCTTCGTGACTGATCGGTTGCCATGACACACAACCAAGCTTTCGTTTCAGTTCAGCGAGTAACTCTTGGCTATGCAACTGATCATGCCACTGCACAGCCTGATGAAATAGGCTCTTCCATGTGACATTTTTTAAAACCTCTTTTTGCGTCTCGAAATGTTCAGGCAAATAATCGCGCACATAAGCATCAAACACCGAAACTCGTAAAGGTGGCCGATTTAAATAAAACAACTGTCGAAAGCTTTCAATATGCAGTTTATGTTGCTTTAACTGAAGATAAAAATCACGGTGCTGTTGCTTATCTTCGCTAAAATAAGTCACTAAGTCTCCTGGGAGTTTCTGCGCAATTTTATCTAGATGCTGAATATAGGCCTGCATTACACGACTCAATTTTGTGTAGACCCGTTTCCCCCATTCAGGCTGTTGTTCGACCACACGGCGTAGCAGTTCGAGCCATTCATCTAAATACAAAATAGACGGACTGATCGCTATCCGCTGATCATCCATATCTTGGCGTCTATTTTTTAAAACCACATGCTGGTTGGCCTCCAGCTCAAACCAATGCTGTTGTAAGGCATGTTCATAGCAACTTTGTATAAATAAGCGCGCCGCAACATGTTGGAAGTACTTTAAGGTAGTCACAATAATCTCAGGATGATAAGACTGAGTATCAAGATAACTTAAAGCCGTGACGGCAACGCGGATACTACTGTGCTGAATATTTTGACTAACCCAGTCTGTCACCACAGCTTTTTGTTTGAATAACCAATTTACGGTACGGCTTTCATCAAAAATCGGGAGTTTGGCGACCTTCTTTTGCCATGTCTTGGTCTCAGTTTTTAAAAAATGCCGCTTTGACAACAAATCACGCGATGTCCAAAGATCCCGATGCATAAGCCGCACAAAGCCAAGCATATGGGGCTGCTCTTTAGCATGCGGATATAACAAATGAATGTCGTGCGTATGATCCATCAACTCTTGTAACGAAAACCGTTCAGGAAATGCCGTTTGTACAATGCGATAAACATACGGATCTAATAATTGATTGGCACTGCAACACAGCTCGTCATAACAATTCATCAAAGACTGTAGAGGTAAAATCTCTTCCGCCTGATCTGTATCTAATCTGCATAAGCGCTGCAACTCAGCTAGCAGACTTCGCTCAGAAGCTGGATCAGCTGTATTGAATTCAACTTGCTGGCACAACTGTTGAAAGAGTTCTGATTGCGTTTTCCGTATTTCAGTCAAAATCGTTTGCACGCGACTCGGCCCATCGAGTAAAACAAACACCTGTTGTAGAATCAGCTGACGCAGCTGTTTAACTTTATTGCGCAAATACAAAGAATGTTGTGGGGACTGATCACCCACTAAAAACACAATGTCGTGTAAACAAAACTCTTCGAGCGCTTCTGCATAGTGTCCTTGATAAATAAACTGCGGGACACATAGCTCAGCCTGTTCCGTCGGTGTATAAAACTGAATATGAAAACAATGATTTAAAATTTGAATCCGTTGTTGTTTTACGTCAACACTTAAAACGTTTTGCACATTGAGTGTGGAAAGATAAGCGGCCTGCTCGTGATAAAGCTGCTGAATACTTGGAACAACTTGTCTTAACTGTATAGCAAGACTTTGATATTGCTTAAGCTTATCGTTTTGCTCCACGGCTTTTCCTCTTTGAATTTGGCTATTTTCTCCACAACTTCAAAACCAATATAAACAAATCCTGAACCACAGGCTATGCCTTTTATCGATAGCTATTTTGTTCGCTAAAGTCAGTCTTTGTCATTCCCTTACTTATGGTAGGTATTTGGTAGGTACACAAGTTTTTTGAATCATTCGATACTCTAAAAACGGTAATGAGCACCGATAACAACATAAATAATGGTAGAAGGAATCGCACCATGGCTTTTAAAAATATTGCAGATCAAACCAACGGTTTTTATATCCCTTGTGTTTCACTTTTTGGCCCAGGCTGTGCCAAAGAAATTGGTGGTAAAGCACAAAACCTCGGTGCAAAGAAAGCACTGATTGTGACCGACGCAGGTTTATTTAAATTTGGCGTAGCCGACACCATTGCAGGATATCTCAAAGATGCAGGTGTTGATAGCCATATCTTTCCAGGTGCAGAACCGAACCCAACTGACATCAATGTCCACAACGGCGTGACTGCGTATAACGAACAAGGTTGTGACTTTATTGTGTCCTTAGGTGGTGGTTCTTCGCATGACTGCGCTAAAGGTATTGGACTTGTGACTGCGGGCGGCGGTCATATTCGTGACTACGAAGGGATCGATAAAAGTACGGTTCCAATGACCCCTCTTATTGCCATCAACACCACGGCAGGTACAGCGTCAGAAATGACACGCTTCTGTATTATTACCAATACAGATACCCATGTAAAAATGGCAATTGTAGACTGGCGCTGCACTCCACTAATTGCAATTGATGACCCTAAACTGATGATTGCAAAACCTGCAAGCTTAACAGCAGCAACAGGTATGGATGCTTTAACCCATGCAGTAGAAGCTTATGTTTCAACAGCCGCAAACCCAATCACTGATGCCTGTGCTGAAAAAGCTATTTCAATGATTAGCGAATGGTTAAGTCCAGCAGTTGCGAACGGCGAAAACTTAGAAGCACGTGATGCCATGAGTTATGCACAATATTTAGCAGGTATGGCATTTAATAATGCATCTCTAGGTTATGTCCATGCAATGGCACATCAACTCGGCGGCTTCTATAACCTACCTCACGGCGTATGTAATGCAGTCCTACTTCCACACGTCTGTGAGTTCAACTTAATTGCCTGCCCTGACCGTTATGCACGAATTGCTGAACTGATGGGAGTTAACACCACAGGTTTAACTGTGACAGAAGCTGGATATGCTGCCATTGACGCAATTCGTGAACTATCTGCATCGATTGGTATTCCATCGAGCTTGTCTGAACTGGGTGTGAAAGAGCAAGATTTGGGTGTTATGTCTGAAAATGCGCAAAAAGATGCCTGCATGCTGACGAACCCACGTAAAGCAAACCATGCTCAAGTGGTCGACATCTTCAAAGCTGCACTCACATCTAGTGCTTCAGTGGTCGATTTTAAAGCAGCGGTCTAAGTTCTCTTCTTAACTTTTTGTTTGCTTTGACAATTTAAGTGGAATGAAACAGACGTCCATACTGTTTCATTCAGGTAAGCCTAATCCTTGCTTACCTGTGCACTTAAATTGTCTTTTTTTATTTGTGGTTGACAAAGTTTTGCGCTTCATCAAGGATAAGAAAACTCATGACAATAACAACCAGAGCAAATTATGTCAGCAACTCAGACTCATCCTGCGTATACAACTGATGTCCTCGGTGAAGGCTATGAACAATTAAAACTCAGTTTTCCAGACGATTATGAAGGTGCTGTATGCGCAACCCTCGTACGCAAAAAAGCACCGCAAAATACTCAAAAAGCTGTGCTGTATATCCATGGTTTTATTGACTACTTTTTCCAAACCGAAATGGCTGAACAATTTAATCAGCATGGTTATGATTTTTATGCGCTCGATTTAAGAAAATATGGTCGTTCTCACTTGAGCCATCAAAAATATTATAACGTCCGTGATCTCAACGAATATGATGCTGAGATTACCCAAGCCTTAGAGACCATTGGCAATGAAGGCCATACTGCGGTGCTGCTTGCAGGACACTCTACCGGTGGCTTAATCACGACTTTATACGCTGCGCACAATCCTAGGCATCCGCTGATCAAAGCACTTTGGGCCAATAGCCCTTTTTATGATTTTAATATGCATCCCATTAAGCTCAAACTTGGCGTGCCGCAGCTCAGTCGACTCGCAAAGCGTTTTCCTGACCTCAAGTTTCCAAGTGAACTGAATAAATGGTATGTACCGAGCCTACATCAAAACGAGCATGGTGAATGGAACTTTGATTTGGAGTGGAAACAACCAAGCTATTCTATGGTTCGGATCAGCTTTGTACGTGCAATTCATGAAGCGCAGAAAGAAATTCATCGCGGTGGTTTAAAGCTCTCTGTCCCTACACTCATCATGCATTCACATCAAACGCTCAACCCAAAGAAATGGGGCGTAGCCGCGCAAACCAGTGATGTGATTTTAGATGTTAAAGACATTGAAAAGCAGGCCAAAAATTTACAAGGTGACGTCACTGTCGTGACCATTCAAAATGGTTTACACGACTTAGTCCTCTCCGCACCTGAAGTTCGTGCCGAAGTCTATGCTGAGCTGTTCCAGTGGCTCGAGCAAAAAATAGTGTAACTACACCTTTCCAACACAATTCATAATTTTTAAATTTTATATTTCTCAAGTAGCTGATGCGCAGGGTGTCCATCCGGTGTCAGCTCAATGAGTCGCTCAACGGCATCAATCGCCTCTGGGTAACGTGCGACATGTTTAAACAACATATCGGTTTCATTGGCTTTAAAAATCGCACTGCTTAAACGTGACTCCAAACAGTCACGCCATGCACATAGAAATGGACTTTCTGTTTTAGGCAGTAAAACCCCTGAACAAAGTTTTAACGCGGTCTCGATATACGCAGCATCTAAGGCCTGCTCAGCTTGTAAAAAATCAGCCTCAATATGCGCCAAAATTCGATAAGGACGAGATCCCAACATTCCACCGAGCAAGTCACGCAATTGTGACATTTCGGCCTTAAGTGTTCCCACACTCACCTTGCGCTCACCATATAAGGCCTGATGCAAAGTATCTAAAGTCATACCCTGTGGGCACAACGCCAAGATGGTCAAAATTTCAATTTGTCGCGGTGTGAGGACCATCACTTTGCCATTGAAATGTACTTGTGGAACACCAAAAGCACGGATATACAACTGTTGACGCTGGTATTCTAACAGTGCCGTTTGAATGATAGATGCACAGCGCTCTGCTGCGAGTAGACCAAGGCTATTGTGGTTTTTCCATGTGGTGGATAAATCAATCACCCCAAGGACGTGTTTTGAGTAAGGGTCGATGATTGGTGCAGCATAACAAACCCAATCATGGATGGAGCTCATGTAATGTTCATTTGAAAAGACACAACTGGACTGTTGCGTTTTTAAGGACAAGGCCAACGCATTGGTCCCCACCAATTCCTCTCGCCATTGCCCGCCTTCAACAAAATGTACACTTTCTGCCGCATTACGCATTTGTCTGCTGGAGGCACTCCAAATAATCGTACTACCAATATCTCCTACAGCCACCACCATAGACGACTGTTGTGCAATATGTCTCAGTTCATCTGCGCAATAACTCAAAGCATGTTGCAACGCTGAACCTTGTGACATGGAACCCTCAGAAATGGGCGCAGCAAAGCGATCTTTTGGAATTTCTGCGGAGTTAGAGCGCTGCCATGAACTTGCAATACTTTTTCCCAATTGTTCAGCTTGTACCGTCGAAATACTGCTACTGGTTCTAAGCTTTTCTATTTCTTGTCTTTTCTGTATTAAATGTTGCATTGCCATCATTCCTTATACTCAAAACAATTCCTGATATACGTCCACTGTATTACTTGGTTGTAAACATTTGTCAAAGCCGTGTAAACCTCCTTCCTTCCAACCTTTTTCCAACCTTATATTAGTTATGCTACTTAAATATTGTACAGATGTACCTTATACCAAAGCTGTAGATGCTTTTAAAAAATCAATAAGCAAAGGAACTTCAATATGCGCTATGTAGACCCTAACCAATCTGGTTCTAAAGTAGAATTTAAAGCACAGTATGACAACTTTATTGGTGGCGAGTGGGTTGCTCCAGTAAAAGGTGAATACTTTGAAAATATCTCTCCTGTCGACGGTAAAGTTTTTACAAAAGTCCCTCGCTCATCTGTAGAAGACATCGAACTTGCACTTGATGCTGCGCATAAAGCCAAAGAACAATGGAACAAATCTTCTCCTACTACACGTTCAAATTTACTCCTTAAAATTGCAGATCGTCTAGAACAAAATCTAGAAAAATTGGCTGTGGCTGAAACATGGGATAACGGTAAACCGATTCGTGAAACACTTGCAGCGGACATTCCTTTAGCCATTGACCATTTCCGCTATTTCGCAGGTTGTATCCGTGCGCAAGAAGGTGGCATTTCTGAAATTGATGAAGATACCATTGCCTATCACTTCCATGAACCATTAGGCGTGGTAGGACAAATCATTCCATGGAACTTCCCAATTTTGATGGCAACATGGAAAATTGCTCCTGCTTTGGCTGCGGGTAACTGTATTGTACTTAAACCTGCAGAACAAACCCCTGCGAGCATTTTGGTTTTAATTGAACTCATTCAAGATTTATTGCCTGCAGGCGTACTAAACGTAGTCAATGGTTACGGCGTAGAAGTTGGTCGCCCATTGGCAACCAATCCACGTATTGCCAAAATTGCATTCACAGGTTCGACTCAGGTCGGTCAATTGATCATGCAATACGCCACTGAAAACATCATTCCAGTGACTTTGGAGCTTGGTGGTAAATCTCCAAATATTTTCTTTGAAGATGTTATGGCGCAAGATGACGACTACCTAGACAAAGCACTCGAAGGCTTTGCTATGTTTGCGCTTAACCAAGGTGAAATCTGTACGTGCCCATCGCGCGCTTTAGTTCAAGAAAGCATTGCGGATAAATTCCTTGAAATGGCAGTTGAACGTGTAAAACGCATTAAAACGGGTCATCCGCTCGATACAGAAACGATGATTGGTGCGCAAGCTTCACTTGAACAACAAGAGAAAATCTTGGGTTGTATCGCAACAGGTCGCGGTGAAGGTGCGCAAGTACTAACAGGTGGTAGTGAGCGTAATGAAGTGGGTTCTGGTTTCTATATTGAACCAACCATTTTCAAAGGCACCAATGACATGAAAATTTTCCAAGAAGAAATTTTTGGGCCTGTACTTTCAGTGGCAACATTCAAAGACTTTGACGATGCGATTAAAATTGCCAACGACACCATTTATGGTTTAGGCGCTGGTGTATGGTCACGTTCAGCACATACCTCTTACCGCGCAGGTCGTGCAATTCAATCGGGTCGCGTTTGGACCAACTGTTACCACATCTACCCTGCACATGCCGCTTTCGGTGGCTATAAAAAGTCAGGGATTGGTCGTGAAAACCATAAAATGATGCTTGATCATTACCAACAAACTAAAAACTTACTTGTGAGCTATGCAACCAAGCCTATGGGCTTCTTCTAAGCACTTAGCTTATTCGTATACAGTTCTCTATGTGTTTAGGGTGATTCGTTACCCTAAACATTTCTCCATCAAACATCAAACATCAAACATCAAACATCAAACATCAAACATCAAACATCAAACATCAAACATCAAACATCAAACATCAAACATCAAACATCAAACATCAAACATCAAACATCAAACATCAAACATCAAACATCAAACATCAAAACAATAATTCAAAACTGTGTCATATAAATATTAGACAGGACGTCTAGTCGCTTGGTACTGAAATTGCATAAATATTGCATCCATCAAGCCATCTATAAAAACTCAAGATATGGAGCTTCACATGACCGATTCTCCCATTAACAGCTCAACGACTCCGCTCTCTACTTCAATAGTAAGCACATCTGACGACTATTTTGAAAAAAGGCAACTGAAACAAGGTGCTGTAGGCTGGCTATTATTAGTCGGTTTAGGCGTAGCGTATGTCATTTCAGGCGACTTTGCTGGCTGGAACTTCGGTCTTGCTCAAGGTGGCTGGGGCGGTATGTTTATCGCAACGGTTGTCGTAGCCATCATGTATTTATGCATGTGCCTGTCGATGTCTGAAATGGCCACCATGCTGCCCACTGCGGGCGGTGGCTATAGCTTTGCGCGTACCGCATTTGGTCCATTTGGCGGCTATCTCACTGGCACGGCGATTTTAATTGAATATGCCATCGCCCCTGCAGCCATCGCATGCTTTATTGGTGCCTACTGCGAGTCCTTATTTGGTGTCGGTGGATGGAGTATTTATCTCATCTGCTATCTGGTTTTTATGGGTATTCATCTTAAAGGTGCAGGTGAAGCCCTCAAGATCATGTTTGTCATTACCGCCATTGCAGCCGTAGCTCTTTTTGTCTTTATTATCGCAATGGCACCACATTTTAACAGCGCCAACTTATTTAACATTGCACCAACTGAAAATATCGGAGCAAGTAGCTTCCTCCCGATGGGTTATATTGGTATTTCGGCGACGGTACCCTATGCCATTTGGTTCTTTTTAGCGGTGGAAGGTGTACCACTGGCAGCAGAAGAAGCCAAAGATCCATCCAAATCATTACCACGTGGTTTAATCGGTTCGATGTTGATTTTGGCCGCTTTTGCCCTACTTATTCTGTTCTTAGGTGCTGGTGCTGCTGGTGCAGAACAACTTAAAGAATCAGGCGCACCCTTAGTTGATGCACTGGTAGCAGTCTATGGTCAAAACACCTGGTTAGGCAGTTTTGTTAACTTTGTCGGTCTAGCAGGTTTAATTGCAAGTTTCTTCTCCATCATCTATGCCTATTCACGTCAAATTTTCGCCTTATCCCGTGGGGGGGGTATTTACCGACCTCGTTATCACTGACCAATAAAAACAAAGCGCCCTATTTAGCGATTATTATTCCTGGCATCATTGGTTTTTTATTGTCCCTAACAGGTGAAGGTGATCTGCTCATCCTGATGGCGGTATTTGGTGCGACTATTTCTTATGTCTTGATGATGCTTTCTCACATTAAACTGCGCATCAGCCGTCCAGAGTTGCATCGTCCCTATAAAACCCCAGGTGGGATTGTCACCTCATCAATTGCTTTGATTTTAGCCAGTATTGCGGTGATAGCTGGTTTTGTGGTGGATCCTAAAGTTTGGTTTATGGCTGCCACTATTTATGCGGTCTTTATTGCCTACTTTATTTTCCATAGTCGCCATCGACTCGTTCAAGGTACACCTGAAGAAGAGTTTGAAAGTATTCGTAAGGCCGAACAAGACTTATAGAAGGACCTATGACATGGCTTATAAAACGTTGATTGGACATCAGCACTATGTGTTTAATGATTTAAAAACTTTAATGGCAAAAGCAACCCCGCTGCGCTCAGGTGATCAACTTGCAGGTGTTGCGGCGGAAAATGCCACTGAACGTGTTGCCGCACAAATGGCATTGGCGGATGTTCCATTGAAGCAGTTTTTAACTGAAGCGCTGATCAGCTATGAACAGGATGAAATAACCCGCCTGATTATCGATGAGCACCGTAGTGATTTATTTGCGCCGATTTCACATTTTACCGTAGGAGACTTTCGTAACTGGCTACTCAGTGAAGATGCGACTACGCAGAAATTACAAAAACTTGCGCTCGGTTTAACCCCTGAAATGGTGGCTGCGGTGAGTAAAATTATGCGCAACCAAGACCTCATCTTGGTTGCAAGTAAATGTGAAGTCATCACCCAATTTCGCAACACCATCGGATTGAAAGGTCATCTCTCGATCCGTTTACAACCGAATCATCCGACCGATGATCTCTTGGGAATATCGGCCAGTATTTTGGATGGCTTGATGTATGGCAATGGTGATGCCGTCATTGGGATTAACCCTGCAACCGATAACCTACAAAATTTATCGGAGCTACTCAAACTACTCGATCATGTGATCCAAGAGCATCATATTCCAACCCAGTCCTGTGTGCTGACGCATATCAGTTCGGGGATTCAACTGGCAGAGAAAAATGTGCCGATTGATTTAATGTTTCAGTCGATTGCAGGCACTCAGCGCGCCAATGAAGGTTTCGGCATTAATCTCGAATTACTGCGTGAAGGCTATGAAGCAACACTGGCTCTCAAGCGTGGGACTGTGGGACAAAATGTGATGTATTTTGAAACAGGTCAAGGCAGTGCTTTATCTAGTAATGCACATCACGGTGTAGATCAACAAACCTTAGAAGTCCGTGCCTATGCTGTGGCTCGTAAATTTAACCCACTACTGGTAAATACTGTGGTTGGGTTTATTGGCCCAGAGTATTTATACAATGGTAAACAAATTATCCGTGCAGGCTTGGAAGACCATTTTTGTGGCAAGCTCCTAGGCTTACCTATGGGCTGCGACATTTGCTATACCAACCATGCCGATGCCGACCAAAACGACATGGATGTACTACTCACCCTATTCGGTGCAGCAGGTTTGAACTTTATTATGGGTATTCCCGGTTCGGATGACGTCATGCTGAACTATCAAACTACATCGTTTCATGATGCACTGTATTTAAGGCAACTTCTGGGCTTAAAAGCCGCACCTGAGTTTGATCTGTGGTTGGCGGAACAAGGCATCTTTAAACAACAGCAGCAGCACATTCTCTGGCCAGAACATATCCCGCCACAATTTGAAAAACTTTTACATATATAAGGAGCAACTTATGTCACTTGTTCCTCTAGAAAACTATCAATCTGAACAGCATCAGGATGTTTGGGAAAACTTAAAGAAATTTACCGATGCTCGTATCGCCATTGGACGTGCAGGCTGTAGCATCCCGACCCATGAACTGCTGAAATTTCAACTAGCACATGCGGAAGCGCAAGATGCGGTACATCAAGCTTTAGATGTCGAACACTTAGTTGCAAGTTTTAATACACTAGGTTTGGATAGTCTGACGGTACACAGTCAAGCTGAAAATAAACAAGAATACTTAAAACGTCCTGACCTAGGTCGCCTGTTAAGTCCAGCTTCACAACATGGCTTAAAGGTCTTTAAAGCCAGCAACCCGCAAAACTATGATGTCTGCATTGTGATTGGTGATGGACTATCTGCACGGGCAATTGAAGAAAATGCAGTGCCTTTTATTCAACACCTTATCCCGCAGTTGCAAGCGGAACACTGGAGCATTGCACCGATGGTTATTGCTACTGGAAGCCGAGTCGCTTTGGGTGATCCAGTTGCAGAGTGCCTACACGCGACTATGCTCGTGATGCTGATTGGCGAAAGGCCTGGCCTAAGCTCACCTGATAGTATGGGCGTTTACTATACATGGAAAGCAGCCTCAGGTACGTTGGATGCTAAACGGAACTGTATTTCAAATGTTCGACCTGCGGGCTTAAGCATTCCTGTTGCAGTACAACGGCTAATGTCTCTCATGCGTGGCTCTAAGAAACTCGGTTACTCAGGTGTAGACTTAAAAGATGAACATAAAATGGTGAGTCTAGACACGGAACATGCGCCTAAGCGTTTATTTTAATTTGAAGCAGATCAGCCGTAATTTTATGGCTAATCTTAAATGGTGTGTTCTTTTAACTTGTATTTTAGCTCGCTTTATTCAGTGCTTGCTCTACAAAATGTAGACGATCTTGGCCCCAATACATTTCATCACCCACAAAGAATGTCGGTGCGCCGAAAATGCCACGTTGAATGGCCTGTTCTGTTTCAGTGATCAGTTTTTGTTTCACCACATCCGACTGAACCATACTCATAATATCTTCTACAGAAAAGCCACTTGGTTTTAGCACTTCTGCCAAGACAGTAGGTTCATTCAGATTTTGTGGTGTACCAAACATCGCATCGAATAAAAGTTTTAAAACTTGCTCAAACTTTTCTAGATGCAACAATTGAACGCCTGTCAAAATGCGCATTAGGGTTAAAGTGTTCATTGGAAAATGCGGATTCATTTGCATTGGGATATGGTAATACTCCGCCCAGCGCTGCATATCTAAGATTGAATAAACCCCTTTGACAGGAATCTCTATCGGACTACGATTACCTGTTGCTTTAAACACCCCGCCTAATAAAATAGGCTTATACACAATCTGAATCTCTTGCTGCTCTGCTATTTGCAGTAAACGATAGTAGGCCAAATAGCTATATGGGCTGCCCAAATCAAAATAAAATTCTACGCTTTTCATGCTTTGTCCTTTTACCACGTTTCCATCCAAGGTCTTAAATCTAACTCATGCGTCCATGCATCGCGCGGTTGCTGCGACAAATGCCAATAATTTTCTGCAATATGCACGGGATTTAATATGCCATCCTGTTCTTTGCGCGCGTACATCTCAGGAAAAGTGTCTTTAATAAAATCGGTATCAATTGCCCCATCCACCACCACGTGTGCCACATGAATATTTTTCGGGCCAAGCTCACGTGCCATACTTTGCGCTAAAGCACGCAGTGCATGTTTCGCCCCTGCAAAAGCGGCAAAGTTTGCTGCACCTCTTATGCCTGCGGTTGCACCCGTGAAAATAATGCTCCCATGTTCACGCACGAGCATACGCTTCGCCACTTCACGCCCTGTCAAGAACGCGCCGAAACATGCCATTTCCCAAATTTTAAAATACTTACGTGCAGTTTCTTCTAAAATACTACATGGCACATTCGCCCCAATGTTAAACACTAAAACATCGATTTCACCAATATTGGCTTCAATTTCTTCTACCAAAGCGATGACTTGATCTTCTTTACGTGCATCCGACGCAAAGCCATATGCAAGGCCACCTTCAGCTTCTATCTCTGCAATTAAGGGCTGGAGTTTTTCGGCATTTCTTCGCGTCATGCAGGCGATGTATCCACCACGTGCAAAACGTTTCGCGATTTCGCCCCCTGTAGCATCTCCTGCGCCAATCACTAACGCGACTTTCTTTTTAGCATCAGCCTTTTGCAACTGCTGTTCTGGCTGTAATTCATCCATAAATACACTCCCTCTATAAAATAACGATCGTTATCATAACGATCACTATGTTATAGTTTTCAGCATCAGTCAATTTTATTTTGATGAAAAGAGGTGGATCAGGAAATTTGAACAACACTTATAAGTGATATTTTGCTCCCCAAATGATGTTATAAACATCAATATATGGAGTATTTTATGGCACGTAGACCAAGAAGAAATCATTCAAATGATTTTAAAGCTAAGGTAGCACTTGCTGCGATTAAAGCAGAAAAAACACTTGCTGAATTGAGTGCTGAATTTGATGTTCATCAAAACCAAATTATCGACTGGAAAAATCAACTGATTTCAGCTTCCTCGCAAGCTTTCGATCAATCAAAAGCTCCAACAGAACCACCCATCGATCTAAAAAAACTACATGCAAAAATCGGTGAGCAGGCATTAGAAATTGATTTTTTAGAAGGTGTGTTGAAGAAACTGGGCCGCTTCAACCACAAAAGTTAATCGATGACTCACTTCAGATTTCAGTATCTAAGCAAGCTCAGCTGCTGAAAGTCTCCCGTGGTTGTTATTACTATCGCCCAAAACCTGTGAGTACATCAGATCTGAAGCTGATGCGGTGTATGGATGAGTTACATATGCAATACCCTTTTGCAGGTAGCCGTATGATGCGTGATTTGTTGAATCGTCAAGGACATCATATAGGACGACGTCATACACGTACTTTAATGAAGAAAATGGGCATTAATGCGTTATATTGCAAACCAAATTTAAGCCAGGCTAATCAAGCTCACCGCAAATATCCATATCTGCTCAAAGGATTGGCTATTCAGCGCAGTAATCAAGTGTGGTCTACGGATATAACGTATATCCCTATGGCAAAAGGCTTTGTTTATTTATGTGCTGTGATTGATTGGCATAGCCGCAAGGTACTTGCGCATAGAGTATCGATTAGTATGGAGGTTACATTTTGCATAGAAACATTAAATGAAGCTATTGAAAAATATGGTCGACCTGAAATATTTAATACAGACCAAGGCAGTCAGTTTACCAGTGATGCATTTATTGATGTATTGAAATCAAATGGCATTCAAATCAGTATGGATGGTAAAGGTCGATGGGTTGATAATGTGATGGTTGAACGATTATGGCGGAGCGTTAAATATGAAGAGGTGTATCTCAAAGCCTACAGCAATGTTTTGGATGCGAAGAAGCAATTAAACGCATATTTTGAATTTTATAATTTGAAACGACCTCATTCGAGTCTGGACAAAATGACTCCAGATGAGTTTTACTATGACCAGCTACCACAACAAAATAAGGTAGCTTAACTAGAGCAGAGTATCACTTATAAATAAGCTTTTAGTTGTTCAAACATGTGGGACCACCTCTGAAACTCCTATGCGCTATAAAACAGGCTATAAAGAAGAAAAACGTCAAGAGCTGCTTAAAATCAGTGCTCAACTGGCCAAGAAGCAAGGCTTTGCCAATACTGGCGTCGACGGTTTTATGAAAGCGGCTCAAATGACCAGCGGTGCTTTTTATTCGCATTTTTCATCAAAACATGAATTATTTGAAGCACTGATCGAGTCCGAGTTACAACACAGCTTTCAAGCATGGCAAGCCAATCCGCACGATAACCTCGAAGAGTGGATTGACTTCGAACTTGAACGTTATTTAGCGCTGTCTCATGTGCAACGTCCAGATCAAGGCTGTGTTATTCCCTCTCTTGCAGCCGAGGTAGCACGTAGTAGTGAAACAACAAGACTGTGTTTTCAACAGGAAATGCTTCGTGGTCATGCACTCTTTACACAACATCTAGGCAGTGAAATACAAGCTTGGGCGGTTCTATCTCAACTGGTCGGCGCAATCGTCATGGCACGCAGCATGGCGGATGGACATCTACAACGAGAAATTTTAAGCTCAAGCAAATGGATGATTAAAAACATGCTACAGCTCAAGTAAAATCTTGGATTGAATTTATAGTTTTTCTACATATTTTCTGATTTATTGCCTTCAACTTCTACGCATTTCCCTGTACATTTTTAAACTCCTTTAACCCCTGTGAACGAGCCAACTATGACGACACTACCCGATACCATTTACGCGATTCAGCATCTTGCTTTTGAAGATTTGGGCGCATGGGAAGATGTGTTATATCAATTGGGTTATCGGGTACGATATTTTGAAGCAGGCAAAGATGATTTAGCTAAAGCTCTGAACTACACAGGTCTAACCGTCATTTTAGGTGGCCCGATTGGGGTATATGAAACTGAAGACTACCCTTTCTTACAACAAGAAATAGACTTACTAAAAGTTCGTTTAGAAAAGAATTTACCCACTTTAGGCATTTGCTTAGGTGCACAGTTGATTGCACATGCACTCGGTGCAAAAGTATATGCAGGTCATAGCAAAGAAATTGGCTGGAGTCAGTTACAGCTCAATATCGTTGAACATAACCCATTACAAACACTGGTAGGAACTGAAGTCCTACATTGGCATGGCGACACCTTTGAACTCGCTGCTCAAGCTGAACTGTTGGCCAGCTCAGAAGTTTATCCCAACCAAGCTTTTCGTGTAGGCAAAAATATTCTAGGCTTACAGTTCCATCCTGAAGTCGCAGCGGATGGTTTAGAAAAATGGCTAATTGGGCATACTGCTGAACTTCGTCAAGCAAACATCAATATTCCAGCATTGCGTGCAGACAACCAACGCTGTGCAGCTCAACTAGAACATGTCTCTGGACAAGTTTTGGCAGCATATTTAAAAGCACTGGTTTAATAATTCAGCCATAATCCGTCAATGCGCCTATTGCTCTAAATTTTAAGTTTAGAGCAGACATAAAAAAGCACCTCTATGAAGGTGCTTTTTTGGTAGATATCGCTTATTTTGCAGCAGCTTTAGGCTGTGGAACTGATGCTTCAGTGGTGATATTCACAGTGATTTTATCACCCACGTTTGGCACGTATGCGCCTACACCAAAAGCAGAACGGTCAAATGAAGTGGTTGCATTGAAACCAATTGACTGTGCTTTGGTCATTGGGTGCTCACCTTGCTTATTCAACACGGCATCTAAAACGACAGGCTTTGTCACATTTTTAATGGTTAAATCACCTGTGATTTTGTATTTGTTTGCACCAACTGCTTGTACTTTTGTACTCTTGAAAGTGATCTTTGGATATTTTGCTGCATCAAAGAAATCCCCGCCTTGCAAGTGCTCATCTAAAGCTTTTACGTTGGTGTTTAAGCTAGATAAAGGAATCGTTACATTCACCGATGAATTTGCAGGTTTTGCATTATCAACATTAATTACACCCTGAATGTCGCTGAAGTTAGCAGATGGAGTTGAAAAACCAAAGTGGCTCCATGTGAAAACTGTTGCTGTATGTGTAGGGTCAATTTGATATGCCACAGGTTTCGCCATAGCAAATGTAGTCGCAGTTGCAACAGCCAAACCGATTGTTAAAGCTTTAAAGTTCATGTTTTTATCTCACATTGGAATACTGCTTAGTCTATAGAGTTCTACAACGAATACATCTATAAAGATAAAACGATATGTTGCAACTTTAGAACGATATAATTGTTTTTAAATGTAGCAACTTAGCTACGCCCGATATTGAATGAAACCAGTCTTCTTCACGACTTTATTATAGATTTGCTGTGAGACTAAATTATCCTGATGAGTGAGCCAATAGACCCGATCACATGCTCGCTTTTCAGTATGCATTTTGACGTGTTCGATTAAAGCTGTTGCAACCCCTAGCCCACGATAGTCCTCATGCGTAAATAGATCTTGTAAATAAGCATAAGGCTTTAACGTCCAACAGCTATCATGTTCTACCACATGCACAATGCCAACAACCCGACCGGCCATAAGTGCAGCAAAACCATACATATGCTCACGCTTAGAATCAGTCAGTTTATGCCACGTATTTTCAGATATCTACTCCAATAAATCAACCTGATAAAATGCCTGATAAGCTTGCCATAATGTAATCCAGATCGACTGATCGATTTCTGTCAGTGACACAATTTGAATATTTGGTACTTCCATTTTGCTCTCAAAGTGATGTTTATTTTTGTAAGGCTTATATTTAAATTAAAATCACTACAAAGAAAAAGCCTTATTGAATCGCTTCAATAAGGCTTCTTTTAGACGTGACAACCATCATAGTTTTTCAATCAGAATCCGATCAATTAACTTCATACCTGTCTGTTTTTCATGGTTTTTACGACGGATCTTAATTTGCTTATCTTCTGCTAAATCTTGCAATAACAGTTCAACAGCAACCATCGCCTCCAAAGGTAGATCTGGTCCAATCCACTTCTGTTCGCCCGCATCCATCAATACAACTTCATCATGAATTTGATCGTACAAGCTCATATCATCACCTAAAATTTATGCAGCTACTTCAGCAGCAGCTTGCATATTATATACGCCATTCAAAATAAAAGACGCCCCTAAACTGGAGCGTCCTTCAAACAGTTAATTTTAAAAATTAAGCTGTCAATTCTTTTACCGCAGCAACAACTGCTTCAGTGGTAATACCGAAGTATTGGTATAAGTCTTTCGCAGGTGCAGATTCACCATAAGTCGTCATACCAATTACACGACCGTCTAAACCTACAAACTTCCACCAGTAGTCTACATGTGCTGCTTCAACAGCAACACGCGCACGAATGTTTGATGGAAGAACCGCTTCACGGTACGCTGCATCTTGCTTCACAAATTCTTCAGCACACGGCATAGACACGACACGCACACCTTCAAGCTGCGCATAGGCTTCCATCGCCAATGAAACTTCAGAACCCGTCGCGATAATAATCGCTTTTAATTCGCCTTTTTCTTCAGCTAATACATAACCACCTTTCACTACATTTGCAATTTGTGCATCTGTACGTGTTTGGAATGGTAGGTTTTGACGCGAGAAGATCAACGCAGTTGGGCCTTCTGAACGTACAAGTGCAGATTTCCAAGACACAGCAGCTTCAACTGTGTCACATGGACGCCAAGTATTTAAGTTTGGTGTACCACGTAAAGACGCAATTTGCTCTACAGGTTGATGCGTCGGACCATCTTCACCCAAACCAATAGAGTCATGCGTATATACATGGATTACACGCTGTTTCATCAACGCAGACATACGTACTGCATTACGCGCATATTCCATAAACATAAGGAATGTTGCAACGTAAGGAATGAAACCGCCGTGAAGCGCAACACCGTTAGCAATTGCAGTCATACCAAACTCACGTACGCCATAGTGTACGTAGTTACCTGCTGGATTGTCTTGAACGCCTTGGCAACCTTTCCAAAGTGTTAAGTTAGAACCAGCCAAGTCCGCAGAACCGCCTAATAGTTCAGGCAATAATGGACCGAAAGCTTGCAATGTGTTTTGGCTTGCCTTACGTGTAGCAATGGTTTCAGCTTTTGCATTAGTTTCTGCGATAAATGCATCTGCTTGAGCAAGGAATTCAGCTGGCAATTCACCTGAAAGGCGACGTTTTAATTCAGCTGCTTCAGTTGGATATTTTGCTGCATATTGAGCAAATAATTCATTCCAAGCCGCTTCAGAAGCCGTCCCTTTCGCTTTTGCATCCCATGCTGCATAAACGTCAGCAGGAATTTCAAATGGACCTTCAGTCCAGCCCAATGCTTCACGTGTTAATGCGATTTCGTCATTACCTAGCGGCGCACCGTGGCAGTCTTCTTTACCTTGCTTGTTTGGTGAACCTAGACCAATAATCGTTTTACAGATGATGATCGTTGGTTTTTTCGTTTCAGCTTTTGCTTGCAAAGTTGCAGCACGTAATGCATCTGCATCATGACCATCAGCTTTAAGTACTTGCCAACCATAAGCCAAGAAACGTTGCTCTGTATCGTCAGAGAACCAACCTTCTACTTCACCATCAATCGAAATACCGTTGTCGTCATAGTAAGCAATCAGTTTACCCAGACTTAGTGTGCCTGCAAGTGAACATGCTTCGTGAGAAACACCTTCCATTAAACAGCCATCACCTAAGAAGCAGTAAGTGAAATGGTCAACAACACTCATCTCATCTTTGTTGAACTGCGCTGCTAGAGTTTTTTCAGCTAGAGCAAAACCAACTGCGTTTGCAATCCCCTGACCAAGCGGGCCAGTTGTCGTTTCAATACCTGGTGCATAACCTAATTCTGGGTGACCCGGCGTTTTAGAGTGCAGTTGACGGAATGCTTTTAAATCTTCAATTGATAAATCATAGCCCGTAAGGTGCAATAACGCATATTGCAGCATAGAGCCATGACCATTTGATAGTACAAAACGGTCACGGTTCGCCCATTGAGGGTTAGTCGGGTTATGGTTGAAAAACTCACGCCATACCACATCAGCGATATCAGCCATCCCCATTGGCGCACCTGGATGTCCAGAGTTTGCTTTTTGCACAGCATCCATTGCCAATACACGAATTGCGTTTGCAATACGACGTTCGTTAAGCGGGGTTGTCATAGGTCAGAGTCCAAACAAATGATTTAAAGAGTAAGATGAATAGAATTCAAAGATAGGTGTATTGTCTTAAAAAAAGAGGAATGGGTAAAGCCTAATGGACAATATTTCGCTATTTATTCATCATCAATGTCTAATAAATGCGGGCATTGCCTAAAATCACAACAATTTCACTCGGAAATGTCTCTCTAGCTTTTCTCCGGATCAAATTCTACACGATAGAATCATCAATTTTTAAAAACAAAGCTCGGCCACCCTATTCACTAATCAGAACAAACCGTTATCCTTGAGTATCAAACACATCACAAGATACATTTGTATTTTTTACATACAATTAAACATTCATGGTGAATTTTATTCACTTTTTTAAATTATTCATGAATTAGTACAAATTATAGATTCTTTTATGATGCTTATTTTGAGCATTTTTTATTTACCAACTTAACACCCAAGCCAACAAAAACTCAAACAAGCTATTGTTTTCAAATTAGATATAATCAAAGCACAAAACCTCATGATACGCACCCCTAAACTTTGAATAAGAACCCGTTACTTTGTCATTTCGAACTAAAAATAAACGCTATATCAATTTTTTAGATGCTTATATCAGATAAAAAGTCGTTGAATTGAAATAAATTCAGTCATTTTGGTCGTGTAGAACTGGCTCAAACGGCTAAGTCGATGTACCATATTGCGTCTTTTAAATTAACTGTGATAGGACTTATGCGCGAGTACGCTGTATTTACCTCGGAATCTGTAAGCGAAGGCCATCCAGATAAAATGGCTGACCAAATCAGTGATGCTATCTTGGATGCGATCTTAAAAGAAGACCCATATGCGCGGGTTGCTTGTGAAACGCTTGTAAAAACGGGTGCGGTAGTACTTGCAGGTGAAATCACAACAACTGCAAATGTGGACTTCGAAGCGATTGTTCGTCAAACCGTAAATGGCATTGGTTACCACCATTCTGACCTTGGTTTTGATGGTTCAACATGTGCCGTGATTAATATGATTGGTAAACAGTCACCAGAGATTGCTCAAGGTGTAGACCGTCAAAAGCCTGAAGATCAAGGTGCAGGTGACCAAGGTTTAATGTTTGGTTATGCAAGCCGTGAAACTGACGTGCTTATGCCTGCTCCAATTTCATATGCACACCGTTTAATGGAAAAGCAAGCTGAACTACGTCGTAGTGGCGCTTTACCATGGTTACGCCCAGATGCAAAAAGCCAAGTGACTTTTGCTTATGAAAATGGCATGCCTGTTCGTTTAGACGCAGTCGTATTATCTACTCAGCACGATCCTGAAATTTCTCAAAGCAACTTAAAAGAAGCTGTGATTGAAGAAATCGTGAAAAAAGTGATCCCTGCTGAAATGTTCCATGCAGACACCAAATTCCACATCAACCCAACAGGGATGTTTGTGATTGGTGGTCCAGTGGGCGACTGTGGTTTAACAGGTCGTAAAATCATCGTAGACACCTACGGTGGTATGGCTCGTCACGGTGGTGGTGCGTTCTCTGGTAAAGATCCATCTAAAGTTGACCGTTCTGCTGCTTACGCAGGTCGTTATGTTGCGAAAAACATCGTAGCGGCGGGTCTTGCAGACAAATGTGAAATTCAAGTGTCTTATGCCATTGGTGTGGCTGAGCCAACGTCTATTTCGATCAATACCTTCAATACAGCAAAAGTATCTGAAGAGTTGATCATTGCGTTAGTCCGTGAACACTTCGACTTACGTCCATACGGGATCACTCGTATGCTCGACCTCATTCAACCGATGTATAAGCAAACTGCTGCTTATGGTCACTTCGGTCGTGAAGGTTCAGATACTGCATTTACGTGGGAAAAAACCGACAAAGTGGAAGCACTTAAAGCTTCAGCTGGTCTATAAGTTTGCTCCTAAAAGAAACCCGCTTAATGCGGGTTTTTTTATTTTAACTAATGGAAAATAGTCCATCAGTTAAGGCGTGAAGTCATTGAACTCCACTACTTGGGTTTGTTGTCATGATTGAGCACATCAAAGAGCGAAGTCACGGCAGCGGGTTCACTGTTTCGGTCGGCCAAATAGACTTGTACAGATTTAACGATAATCGCTGCTGCAAGACATGCAACAATACATAAAATCCAAAATCCAAAAGGACTTCGAATATTATGTGATCCACAATTTGGACAGTTTTTATCTGTTGACGCGACAACTGTTTCACAACATGCGCAGTGGTATTGATAGAGCATCGCTTTACCCCCTTGTTTTTGTCCTTTCTTGTTTTTATTGTCCATCACCCTGCCTCACAGAATGTTAGGTTCATTTATCTTATGTGAGTATTTGTTGAGACTCAAGCGCAATTCACCTGAAGTGATGTCAGCAACGGCTTACACTGAAAGATTAATCAATTGATTTAACGCATATCCTCTTTATAACACCGAATCATGACAATTTCATTTTGTAACATAATAGTTTTTGACGTATTCCGTCATATTTGCTCAAAACCCTTTAGTTTTCTCGCGATTGTTTATTAAAATAAGATACAACGATGAGGAAGAAAGAATGGTTCAGTTGATTAAAAAAGGCGGTTTACGCGAACGTGCCAACCGCAGTCGTAGCTATAAGGGCTCAGAAAATACCGAAGCGACATTGCAGCCCAACCGCTATGCGCAAAGTAAAAAAGACGAAGTTTCTATCTTGGAACAGGCTCCATCATCTCAAGAGCTTAAAAATGACTTAGATGTAGATTGCGAGAGCATCGTACCAAAGCCATAAAGCAAAAATTAGGAACAACCCGCCAGAAAAAATGTCGATATAACTCCCTGAACGCTGATATGCCGCCTTAATTTTAGGTAATGACAAAAGCAGCATCAGCAGTGCAAAAGTCATAAAAGTTTGAATGGGAATAATGACCGCAAGCTGCATTTTTAAATAGGGACTTGCGCTAGAACTCAAGGCTAGTGAAAACACACTACTAAAATAAATCAGCGTTTTCGGGTTAGACAAGTTCGTCAGTAAACCTGACATGAAATAATGGTTGGCCTTGGGTGTAGGTAGTTTTTGACCATCATCTAGCAAGGCTTCTTGCTGCATTGTATTGAGGCCAGCTTTCAACATCAGCCACCCCATACGTGCAAGGAACACCCCACCAATCACCATCAATACCTGTTGAATCCATGGCATTTTTTCGATGAGTACGGTAAAACCTAACAAGGTTAAAACCACCCAAACGACGATGCCAACGGAAATACCTAAAATAGTTTTTAAAGTGTTTTTTTGTGTGGTCGAAGCTGAACTTTTGGCAATCAGCAAAACATCAGGACCAGGACTTAGCTGCGCAACAAAATGCAATGCGCAAATCGTGAAAAGCAATGACATAAAAAAGCGGCATAAATTTTAAAAAATAATTATATCGTTTGTTATATTTATTTTAAATCATAAGCACTTAAAACATTTTCATAAAGATAAAAAAAGCCGAGTTAGAACTCGGCTTTAAAATTAGGCATGAAATTATTTATTCACATCTTTCATTTCAATTTTTTTCGCCTCTGGCGTGACTTCTCGTGCTTCGCCATCAATAATACTCGAGTCACGATAAGCTGAACCACCCTGCTGTTGCTGCATTTCTTGCATCTGGCGCATGATATCTGCAAATGGGTTTTGACCTTGAGCACCACCGCCCATGCCATTCATATCCCCCATCATGCCACCCATCATTTTTTCCATCATCGCTTGCTGACGTTTCATCATCACGTTCATCAGCGCGCCCGTCATGGCTTTTTGTACTGCTGGAATAAGCAATAACACGGCAACCACGTCTGTCACCAAGCCAGGAATCAATAAAAGAAAACCCGCAATGATTTTTGGCAGATTGTTTGTTAATGCAGGATCTGCACCCATCTGGCCCGCTTGCATTTGCTGCATTTGTGGCATTAAACCTGCTGAATACTTACGAATCAGGCTCATACCAATAAAGAAAGCGGCAATAAACCAGAAGAACACGTACCACATGCTACCAACGAGGTCACCCACGCCAATCCATACGAAGACTTCGAGAATGACACCAGCTAATATAAAAAGAAATAATTTCATGAAAATTAATCTAATCTCAACAAAATGAATAAGGTGCAAGAATCAAGTGCTCAATCTACATCAAGCTTTTTTGATACGCTTATGTAACAATATGGGCATATTATTTTTTTTAAAGGGCAAGCATGTCATTAATTATTGGTATTGACCCCGGTTCTCGCCTCACAGGCTACGGTATTATTCAAAAAGAAGGTCAAAAACTAATTTTTGTCGATGCTGGCACCATTCGTACCGAAGCTGCTGATATGCCTGAACGGCTAAAACGTATTTTTGCAGGTATTGATCGTATTGTAAAATTTCATGGCCCAACCGAAGCCGCAGTTGAGCAAGTATTTATGGCACAAAACCCTGACTCCGCACTGAAGCTAGGGCAAGCACGCGGGGCTGCTATTGCTGCACTGGTAAACCTTGACCTACAAGTTGCAGAATATACCGCACGCCAGATTAAACAGTCGGTGGTCGGTTATGGCGCTGCGGACAAAGAACAAGTACAAATGATGGTGATGAGACTCCTAAACCTGAGCATCAAACCACAGCAAGATGCCGCCGATGCTCTCGCTGCTGCTATTTGTCATGCACATGCTTCAGGCAGTATGACCAAGCTTGCTGTACTCAATGCTCTAGGCGGTATGGCGCGCGGACGCAGCCGTAGTAGCTCTCGTCGACGCTAAGCTAAGTGTTAAGTGAGATGGTTTTTAAAGTCTTTACGCATTTCACGTACCGACGGTGCTTTGGGATAAGTTGCTATCAGCATTCTTCCTGAAATGCGTAAATTTTTCTTTTGAGCAGGATCGATACGAATAAAGACCAATTCTTCTGGCTCATTGCGATGGTTGATCTCACAAATCATAATGGTGTAGTTTTTTTCGATCACTTTATAACGACTAAATGCCTGCTGTACGATTTGTTTAAAATTTTTCTGTCCACCTGATGGTGCAAGTTGGGTGTAAATCACCAACAGTATGCATGCACCAACCACCAAGGCCACCAGTAAGTATTTATCCATTCTTCCTCCCCACTTTTACCATTACTACATCAATGTTCTTTACCCGAAGCATTTACTTTATTTTCTTCTATCTGAAAAGAATTAAATAATTTTAAAGAATCACGCTGAATTTTTTCCCAATGTGGCAGAAGCTCCGCATGGAAATCTATATCCAAATTACTAGTATTAAAACCATAATTTGGTACATGACTATTTAATTCACACGCCGTAGCACCACTTGGATATGAAGCACACGCAATGACTACACCAATGCCTTTCCCGTTTTCTTCTTTCCAGTAAATTTTTTTAGAAATATTATCTTGCTCTCCCAAATCTATTTCATAAAGTGACAAACTTGCATTAAATTTCTTCTCCGAATTAATCTCACTTATGCTCATATCTTTTCGAGCACCCATCCGTTCACTTAAATAAAATTTCAATGAAGGCGTATAATCAAAAAACGTTTTGTCGTCTCCCCACTCATCCTTCCAATTGCCACGTTGTGATAAAGTGAAAGCGATGTCACTGATTTGATTTGAGGAAAGCCTAAAACCTTCTGAAGGATGCATTTCTGGCCATTTCACAAGAAATGTGGCGTTACCGATTTGATCATTACAACCTTTGGTATTATGTAGTGGATTAGAACCTTTCTCCCAATAATTAACATCTTGATATTCAACACTTGCAAAAAATAAATATCGTCGATCAATGCGCATTTTCTGATCGCCAAAACTTCCACACTCATATGGTTTTTCTTTTAAGCTCGGTACATCACTTGGTTCTAATACACTAACAATAACACTCAAAATAACGATAATGATTGGTGACAATAGTATAAAGATCAAAAAATGTTTTAGCTGAATAGGCTTTCGAAGAAAATTTAAAATCATAAGTCATCTTATTTAATTATTCATTTTTTTCATGTACTCCTAAAATTAACACAAAGTATTTGAGATATAGTATTTTTTTATTCAAAATACCCATCATATAAAAAGCCCATCAAAGGAGATGAGCTTTTTTAGCAAGGACAAATACTTACTTCATGCTTGCAAAAACTTCTTTCGCTGCTTGTAGGGTAAATTCAATATCTTCATCAGAATGGGCAGCTGAAATAAAGCCAGCTTCAAATGCAGATGGTGCAAGGTTCACACCACGGTCTAACATGCCATGGAAGAACTTACGGAATGCATCGATATCACACTTTAACATCGAGTCGAAGCTAGTAATGTCTTCTTGATCGGTAAAGTACAAACCAAACATACCGCCTACTTGTTGCGTTTTAAAAGCAATACCCGCTTCATCAGCCGCGGCTTGTAAACCCACAAGCAGTTTTTCTAGCTGCGCTGTCAATTTTTCATAAAAACCATCTTGGCGCAGGTGTTTAAACATCTCAATCCCTGCACGCATTGCAAGTGGATTCCCCGACAGTGTTCCAGCTTGGTAAACTTTACCCAGTGGAGCAATACACTCCATCACTTCTCGTTTCCCACCAAAAGCACCAACGGGCAAGCCTGCACCAATAATTTTACCCAAGGTGGTTAAATCAGGAGTCACGCCATAGTGAGCTTGCGCACCACCCAATCCAACACGGAAACCAGTCATCACTTCATCAATGATAAAAACAGAACCATGTTCATCACATACATCACGAATCGCTTGTAAGAAGCCTTCGATTGGTTTCACAAGGTTCATGTTCCCTGCCACAGGCTCCACAATCACCCCTGCAATCTCTGAACCAAACTTAGCAAAGCACTCTTTTAAAGTAGCAATATCGTTATATGGAAGAGTCAGTGTATGTTTGGCAAAATCGGCAGGAACACCAGCTGAAGTCGCTTCACCTTCACCGCTGGTTAACAAACCTGAACCTGCTTTTACTAGCAGTGAGTCTGAATGACCGTGGTAACAGCCTTCAAATTTTACAATCTTGTCACGACCTGTATAACCACGCGCAAGACGAATGGCGGTCATGGTTGCTTCAGTACCTGAGTTGGTCATACGAACCAGCTCAATTGACGGCATAATTTCGCAAATAATGTCGGCTAAAGTCGTTTCATGTACAGTAGGCGCACCGAAACTTAATCCATCCACTGCAGCATTTTGAACTGCTTTAATAATTTCAGGATGAGCATGACCTAAAATCATTGGTCCCCATGAGCCCACATAGTCTACATAGCGCTTACCATCCACATCGTATAAGTATGCACCTTGCGCCTTTTCAATAAAGACAGGCGTTCCGCCTACGCTATTAAATGCACGTACAGGTGAGTTCACACCACCCGGAATATGTTTGCTTGCTTGTTTAAACAATTGTTCTTGCTTTGGAGATAAGCTCATGAAGTTACTCAACTCAAAAAATAAAAAAACATCTAAAAACGCTTAAGCTTTAGATGCAAATAAATCAGCCCACTGTTCTATACGATCAGGAATCGCAGACATTGATAGCCCTAATATATCACTAATCACCGCGCAAAGGTCGGCACCGGCTTCGATCACTTCACCTGAATTTTCAACTGTTAAGCCACCAATCGCACAAATCGGAACATTCAATTTGGATTTGGCTTCTTTTAAAGTCTCCAAGCCAATATTGCCAGCCTCTGGCTTGGTCTCAGTTGCATAAATTGCACCAAAAGCGACGTATGTTGCACCTTCAGCAATAGCTTTCTCTGCCAGCTCAATCGAGTTCAAACACGTACGACCAATCACCGCATCTTTTGGCAGGCGCGCGACAGCTTCGGCAACTTCGCCATCATCTTGCCCTAAATGCACACCAACGCCGTATTTGACTGCCATTTCTAAGTCATCGTTGATCACAAAAGGAACACGATACTCAGCGCACATCGCTTTCATATACTCGACTTCGTAAGCCTGTTCTTCTTTAGGTACTTTTTTACGGCGATACTGCAAAACGGCAACTTCACGTGTTGCCATTGCACCTTCTAATTTAGCCAAAAGTAGCTCTAAAGGATCATCATTTGTAATTAAATATAAACCGCGCATTTAACTCTACCTTTGGGTTATGTCATTCTATTATAAAGCTAAAGCTACTGATGCTTTAATGAATTAGAACTGAAAATGCGTTGCTTTGCACAAAAATCCCGCGACCAAGTTCAGGCTATATAAAAATACCTATTTTCAGTGATAGTCGCCCCACCGCTTTCGCAGTTTAATGGATACAGAAAGCAACAAGAATAAAATAAAAAAACAACTTTATAACAAGAATAAGAGACACGCAGCGATCTGATACGGCTTTTTAGCTTTTTAAACCAGTGGTGTTTGAACAACATCATAAAAGCTAAAAAGCCGCATATTTTAATTAACGTCCATATAAAAAAAAGCCTAGAGAAGGTCGCTCTAGGCTTCGAAAACTAAAAGCACTTTAAAGTTCAAAGCACTTATATATTATTTGATGAAAATATAAACAACGATCTCATTATTAGAACATTAACTCATACTTTGCAACTGTTAATTTCAAGCTTTTCATAAAACTTTCATGATGAAGTCACAAAGTGCTTCACTAACTTGGAATTTTATCCAAAGCACGATCTTGTAAGCTTAAATTTCCACGTAAAACATCGGAAAACATGCGCCAGTCAGAAATGAAACTATACAAAGGCTGTTTAAAACTGGCTGGCTTATTTTTTTCAAAAACAAAATGACCTACCCACGCACAGGCATATCCAGAGACTAAGCCGTATATAAAATAACACGGCTTGCGTTTAAGTATGGCTTTAGAGAAAAAGTACAGTCCAATCGAACTCCCCGCGACATGTAGCCGACGACTCATGATGTTGCGGTGCTCTGTTAAATAAAAACGATAAAACTGGTGATAGTCCTTAATCGGCAATTGAAAATTAGGTTCAGCGTCGTGTTCCTGTTTCGGTTCAACCTGAGCATTCATCTGTCATCATCCTGATGTTTTTCTATCAACATAACTGAAAATATGCAATCTGCAAAGTGCAATCGCCTCTGGGAGCGCGTCCACTAAAAACAGAATTGTTTTTTGATCAATCTCGCACTGCAACTTTGTTTTATTGTGTCGTCAAGTCTTACATACTGTCTCTTTTTCGCTACAATCCAGTGGTCCATTGGTGTGCCTTTAGCGCACATAAAAACAAACTACAGATCATGCATCTAAATACATAAAGGCTTGGCACTGACCTAGCCCCTCAAATTAGGAATTTTTCATGGTTGAAATTGAATTAAAATTTCAGATTAGCGAAACACGACGTACCGCCCTTCTTAAAGCTTTAGATCCTAAAAAATCTGAAACGATTCAACTTCAAGCCAAGTATTTTGACACGCCTGATCGCCTCTTGGCCCAACACGGCGCTGCTTTGCGTCAGCGTCTTGAGGGTACTAGCTGGATTCAAACACTCAAAGCCGCAGGTAAAAGTCATTTACACCGTTTTGAACATAATCATAATTTGGGTGAGTTAGAGTCATCTCCTGAACTGGACTTAAGCATTTATGAAGCTATTCCAGAGGCTCAGCAAATTTTAAACCAAGCTTTAGGAGTGGATGCAGCTGCGTTAAAGCTAACCTTTGAAACGGACATCCAACGTACCTATCGCGTCATTGAGTTTGAAGATGCTGAAATTGAAGTCTGTTTGGATGTTGGTGTGGTTCGTGCATCTGGTCGAGAACAGACCATCCATGAGGTAGAGTTTGAACTCAAATCAGGCTCTGTTCAGTCGCTTTTGGCTTTTAGTTTTGAATGGGTGAAGAAGTATCAACTGTGGTTAGATGTCCGCAGCAAAGCCGAAATGGGTAATCTACTGGCACTTCAGCAAACAGTGAGTCCAGCACGTTTTGAAAAAGAGTTTGTCTTATCGAAAAAAGAAAGTGCGGCACATAACCTGAGTTTGTTGATTGGTCAGCAAATGCAACATTTACTGCCAAATATTGCTGCAATTTCAGCAGGTGTTGCTGAGCAAAGCCATATTGACCAGGCTCAAACCGCTTTAGAGCACTTACAACTAACCTTGGCTTTGTTTAAAGACTGGAATAGCAATATTTCTGATAAATGGGCGATGCAACTTGCTGCATTTAAGCATCAGTTTGATCATTTACAACATTTGCAGCATATGCAAAGTACCCTAGGCGCTTTTCTTCAAAACCCAACCACTACTGAAAATCTTGCCAAAGACATTTTATATGCTCAAGAAAAGCTTGGAAATTTAGTTAAATCGACGCAGAACGTGCATCATTATCTTGAATTATTGACTTTTAGTTTAAGTTCACATGATTTGGTACAAAAGCAGGATTTAAAAACCTATGCACATAACACCCTGCAAAACCAATATCGACAGCTACAAGAAAGCTTAAATGCTGCGGATATTAGCCACTTTGAAAGCTTAGATGTATTGGCACAGAAAATTAAGGAATTGAAGTTTAGCTTTCCTATTTTAACATCCATTTATGATGTGAAAAATTTGCAGAAATACAGTAAAGCGTTAAATGATGCCCAACAAGCCGCACATGAATATCAAATCTTGGCGACTTCAGCTACATACATTCAACAGACCGAACTTGAAGCCAGTGATTGGTTTGTTTTGGGTTGGCTCACGGCAAAGCTTGAAGTTTATGCCGATAAACTTTTAGAAGCGACAGAACAGTTCTTAGTTAGCCGTAAATTCTTAAAATAACGCTCTGTATCCCATAGCAGTCATGTTAAATACATGACTGCTATCGACTCTCCATGAGGCTTTATAAGCCCCAAAACCACGATAGACAATCGTGGTTGGTGGCATGGATGTCACCAATTTATCTGTGATAAAAAAACATTATCAGAACAATACAGGCTTTCTATCACTTTTCATCTTTAAGAAGATATAGCTATGCTCTCCTACTCAACGTCGAGTTATAGTCACCTCACGGCGACAATCCGTATTTATTAACTCTGCATACTTTTTAAATTCCGCCGCAGTGTTTTAAAAGTGACATCTAGCACACTATTTCTGCTCTTTTAGCTTATACCTATTCAAATCTGGTCTTTTTTTACTCAATTTAGCATATAGTAAAACCTAGGTTGTCATGAGTCAGGGCTATGCAAGAGATTGAGTTTAAGTTTCAAGTGCCAGTTAAGAAGCGTAAGGCCTTACAAAAAGCTTTTACACTGCTTAAGGCTGAGCCAATTCATTTAGCAGCCCAATACTTTGATACAGCGGATCAAACACTTGCTAAGCATTGCATCGCGATTCGACGTCGGCAGGAAAATGATGAATGGAAACAAACCTTCAAAGCAGTGGATACCGCAAAAGCATTGAGTCGCTTTGAACTTGAATTTGATATAGCACCACCTGAGACGACGACCCTCGACTTACATAGCTATAAAGATTATCCTACTGTCTATAAAAAATTAAAACGCGCTTTGGGGCTTCCACTTCCAACCCTTGAATTGCTCTTTGAAACCAACATCCAACGTTTACGCGTTTTGCAGGATGTTGGAAGCAGTACAGTTGAAATTGCTCTCGATATTGGCAAAATTTTTAAAGAACAAAACAGTGTTGATATTTTCGAGATCGAATTTGAATTAAAACAAGGATCAACAGAGGATTTGATCGCATTTATACGACCTTGGGTTCAAAAATACCAACTGACTCTCGACATACATAGCAAGTCAGACTATGGTCTTCAAGTGGTTCACCAACAGACCTACTTTCCTGCGCAGTATCAAACAGCTCTTGTACTGAACAGAACCTCAAGTGAAGCTGAAGCGCTACAAAGCATAGTGGCCAATTGCTTACAGCACTTACTTCCGAATGCCAGTTCAATTGCTCGACAGCAGTACTCCACTGAGCATGTGCATCAGGCCCGCGTGGCAATCCGCCGCTTGCGTACCGCACTGAAAAGTTTTGCTGCATGGTCGGAGGACATTCAACCACACTGGAAAAAGGAACTCACCACTATTTTTCAAGCCTTAGGTGGAACACGTGACATCGATGCGCTAAACGAAGACTTACTCCCTCAACTGATTGAGGCAGGTTATCCTTTAGACCATCTTGCTCCAAATACAGAAGCCATCACTGATGTCTGCGCCCTATTCCAACGAGCAGAAACGACGCAACTTTGGCTTGAATTAATTTTATTTACAGAGCAAGAACTAGATTCGCCTTCAAAAGCCAAACTGAAAAAGCATGCACTCAAAGTTATACATGCTTTACACGATAAAATATGTGCACATGCCGAGCACTTTAGCCAGCTTGAAGATGAGGAAAAACACCGTATTCGTA
Organism: Acinetobacter sp. CAU_H_29a_1; assembly: GCF_058599505.1. Lineage (NCBI taxonomy): Bacteria > Pseudomonadati > Pseudomonadota > Gammaproteobacteria > Moraxellales > Moraxellaceae > Acinetobacter > Acinetobacter sp. CAU_H_29a_1. Next base: position 1,489,381 of record NZ_CM178655.1, on the reverse strand, counting down.
AACAAGTCAAACAACTGCGTTATAGCATTGAGTTTGTGACGTCTTTACTCGATGTAAAAGCATTAAAAACCTATTTAAAAAAACTCAAAGCAGTTCAGGAAAGCCTAGGGCACTATAATGATTTGGTGGTTGCAGATGCCTTATTTCAACAAGCCCCTGAACCAGAAGCTGCTTATAGTTTTGCCACAGGATGGATCGCCGCGGAAAAAAATAGAATGCTGAAATTGGTTGAACAACAGCTGATGCTGTTCAGTCAAACCAAAAAGCTGAAATAGTCTTTTAAATTAAAATATAGATCAGCAGCGAAAAGTTCTTCTATAGGTGAATTCCCTGTCTACACCTAAGTTAACGATACTTTCCGTACACCTTCCACGTATTGTTATCTGCTAAGGGGGCGTTATAGCTATCACTGCGCTGCTTACGTGGTTTGTCTCGTGCATCGACCAGTTCAAAGTGTGCTTCGGTACTTAACACGATACCATTTACATAAAATCGGGTACGGGTATATTCACTCTGCCCATGCTGAAACACATAGGTTCTGAGGTCAATAAATTCCCTATGCGCAACCAAGGCGGCGTTATCATCGCTGTCCAACCAAGCGCGCATGGCTTGGACTTGCTCTGGCTCAAACTGCCCACATTTTTCGATTAAGCTTGCAATACCGCGAAAACTTTTAGATTCTTTGGCGCGGGTTTTATTAATCCGAATACGATCGACGTGAAAATAAAACAGCGGTAAGTTCAAATGACTAGGTAAATGAATTGCATCCAACACTTCATCTTCCATAAAAGGTTGGAACAAGTCTTGTGCCCGCTCAATCAAACCCATCCACTGACGGTAGTAGTCCTCAACTTCCGCTTTCGTGCCATAGTAGATCGGTAAGCCTTCGACATTGGCTAAATTTTGTGGTGGCCAAATGTTTTGACGCAATAAAGCAATATCACTTTTTAAACTTTGTACCGCAATCGCGTCTTGCATGGATATTCTCTATTTTATTGCTTAGGCTATTTTTAGATTAAGGCAAAGGTTTAGTTTCTGCAAGGCTTTGCCTATAATGCAGTCTGAGTTATTTATGTATTTTAGGACAAGTTCATGGTTCAGAAGATTGAAGCAACAGATGTAACCGAAGAAGAAGCGTTGAATGCTGCTTTTTTTGAACGTGCAGATGAATTTATTAAGCAAGCCAACGATTTTTGTCGCACTGAAAAAGGTTCACAAGTGAAACCTGCTGAAATACGTGGCCAAGTGAGTGCTGCGATGTTGTTTGGTACAGCCCGTTTTAACACGTGGGTGGCAGCCAACAACTTTAAAGATGGCGATGAAATGCGTGATGCCAAAGAGCAAGTGATGTCTTATATTTTGCAACAGTTCCAAATGATGCTTGAAGACAACTATGACGAATATTGTGAACAGTTTGAAAACTACCTTCGTTTCCGTCATAACGAAGAATTTCATGCCAACAAGCATGACCACAAACACGATCACTGATCAATCAAAGCCTGCCTTGCGCAGGCTTTTTTTATTTCGTCGTATTTGAAACGAAATACAATGTTGCAACACCTCAATTTACAGTAAGGTAATCGCTAAGGAATATGACTTAGGGAAGAACATGCAGCATTTGGACTTTGCACTCATCGATCCACACATCCATCAGTGGGACCCCTATAACACGCCACATGCAGCGGCTTTGGCAGTCAAATTATTGGGTAAGCATCCTAAGCTTTTGGACAAAATGGTTCGTTTGGTGAAACCTAAAGATCTGATTGAAACCCTAGGCCTAACCCGTCATATCACACGTCCTTATTTGCCCCAAGACTATAAACTCGATACTGGCCCATACACAGTAGAGCAAGTGGTACATGTTGAAGCCAGTTGGCATCACAGCAAAGGTAAAGGTGTGGTTGAGGAAACTCAGTTTATCGAGTCTTTAGCTTTTGGGGCAGATACGGTCAAATTGGGTGGCATTGTCGCAACAGCTGACCCACGTGATCGTAACTTTAAAAAGATCCTAAAATTACATCATAAAGCTTCACCACACTTTCGTGGTATTCGTAAAATGGCGTCTTTTCATGAAGACAAACAAATCCATGCGTGGACAGATGAGCCACAGTTATATCGCAATAAAAAATTTCTCAAAGGCTTCGAAGTGCTGCCCCAATACAACTTGAGTTTTGATGCTTGGGTTTATTCCACACAGCTTGAAGATGTGATTTATCTGGCCAAGCAGTTCCCTGAAACTTCCATTGTGCTAGACCATTTGGGTACACCCGCAGGTTTATTTGGCCCAATTGGTGCAAATACAGGGATGACACAGACGGCACGGGAAAATATTCTCTTTCGTTGGAAGGACGACTTAGCTGAGCTTGCAAGCTATCCGAATGTCTATACCAAAATGTCGGGGCTTTTCATGCCTGTTTTAGGACATCGTTTTCATAAAGAAGACCGACTGGCGTCCAAACAAGAAGTCTTTGACCTTGCGCATCCCTTGATTACACATGCCCTCGCCTGTTTTGGAACCTATCGGGTGATGTTTGCCTCTAACTTTCCTATGGATTCGGTCAGTACATCGTTGGTGAATATTATCGATGCCTTTAGTGATGTCGTCGCAGCCTATGACCCTGATGCTTTAGAGCGCGTATTCCATCACAATGCCAAACAGTTTTATCGGCTTTAATTGAAAAAATAAGAAAAGTATTTTATAAAACCTATGATAAAAAGAACCCCTCAAAATTGAGGGGTTCTTTTTAGATGGGGGCTAAAATCTTTACTTTTTCAAGGCTGGTTGCACTTTGCCGTATTGGTCAGCCATTACTTCAACCAACTGATCCAGCTTAATATACTTCTGAATCACCGCATCAACATCGGCTTTACTAATTTTTGCCAATGCTAAATCACGCTGTTCACGATCCAGTAAAGTACGATTACGCTTCATTTGAGGAATCAACATGCGATGGATATTGCGACTATCTTCAAGTGCAGTCACACGTTTTTTCAAAATATCAGCCTTGGCAGCTTCCACTTCCTGTTCAGTAACGCCTTTTGCCAGTAACTCATTCAACACTTTATAGACCGCCTGAGACACTTGAGCCGATTTGCCTGCGCTATAGTTTGCATCAATCGTCAGCGCTCCTGACTCCGTCCAGTCATCCAGCGAAATGCTGCTGCCAAAACCATAGACCAAGGCATTCTTTTCACGTAGCTCTTGCGCCAAACGAGAAGATAATTGTGACTCACCTAAAATGTGCTCGAGTACCTGTAAGGCAGGTGCATCTGGGTGGTATGTGCCTACAGGGAACGTCATAATACTCTGATAGCTACCAAACTCACGCTGCTCTGACAGTGCATGTACACGCTGCGCTTTATATGCCGTAAAGTCAGAAGTAATCCGCTGATAAGGCGCTGCCGAATTCCAGTTTGCAAAAGCCTGATTTAAAGTCTTTTTCATCTTTTTCGTATCAATCACACCCGTCACCGAAATTTGTGCATGATTCATCGCGAAAAACTGCTGATACAGCTGTTTCACCTGTCCTTGTGTTGCGGCCTGATACTGCTTCTTGACATATTCAGGCTCGAAGTGATGTCGAATATCCCCTATTGGATAAGTTTCAAGTAAACGAGCAATGGTTAAAGCTGCTACAGTTTCAGGTTCTGTATACGGTCGGTCTAGACTTGCTAAGCTTTGTGACTTAATCAAATCAAACTGGCTTTGTTCAAAGGTTGGATTTTTAAGGACATCAATCACGAAGTTAAAAAATTCATCAAATTTTTCTTTCTTCGCCACGATTGAAATATTAATCCCATTGCCATTACTTGAGGCACTTGCTCCACCGCCCGCATCGATCGAATGATCGGCAATATCTTGCAAACTATATTGAGTTGAAGCTCTGAGCAGTAAATAAGAAGTTAAATCTAATAACTCTGCTTTATTAAACAAACTTTCTGCAGTACCAAAATCAATCGAAATGGTGGCATAAGTCTTATCATCACGCGTGGTACTTGGGTACAGCGCATATTGCATACCATTTTTTAACTTGCCACGCTGAATTTGTTTTTCAGCACTTTCTAAATATTGCTTTGAGCTTTTTACATATCCAGCCACTTCTGCCTTATACGCACTGACATCTTTCAATGGTTCTTCAGCCACGGCTTGTTGGTCTAAAGTTTTTGCTGGGGTCGCTGCTGCCGCTTGTTCAAGTGCTTTTTTCTGATCTTCTGGGGTTGGTAAAATAGTGCCTGAAATCCGATGCTCTGGGATCAAAAAGTCATCTAAACGTTGGTTCACATCAGTAACGCTGAGCTGTTGTAATTGTTGCTGATCTTTAAAGTATTGTGTCCAATCACCATTGGCAGAAACCACATAGTCACTGAGCATGCCACCGACTGCTGTTGCACTGCTGAACATGCTTTCTTGTGCATTTTTAATCATACTCTTCACACGGTTGAGCTCAACCTCGTTGAAGCTTGGTGTTTTTTCTACCCCAGTAACCAAAGCCGACTCGACTTTTTTCACATCATGGTTCGGTGCATAAACTGCGCCCATAAACACCATATTGAAATCTTGGTCTAACCATGTGGTCGACTGAACAGCTGTAGCCGTTCCCGTTTCTACAATGCTTTGGTACAAATGTCCACTGGGTTGCATGGTGTATAAATACGGTGACACCGCCAGCGCAGTCTTAATGTTCTCGTTTTTACCATTCAGGTAGATATTATATTTGGCGAAATTACTGCCTTTTTTCACCACAAACTGACGATCTTTAATCTTACTTGCATCTAAGACAGGCACTTTGACTTTCGCAGGCACAGCGCGCGCTTTAATCGCACTAAACTTTTCATCAATCTGCTTCAGTACAGCTGCTTGATCAAACTTACCTGAAATGACAAATACCGCATTATTCGGTGCATACCAGTCACGATAAAACTTATTCAGTTCAGCCATTTTGATTGACTGTAACTCGTTTAAATCACCAATCGGTAAACGCCCTAAATATTGATTACCATAAGCAGACTTCCACATCTGATCCATGAGTACCGAAAAAGGCTGATCCATACGGACTTCACGCTCGCGCTTTACAATCGCGATTTCAGACGGTACATATTTTTCTTGGAGCACCAAGCCGTCCATACGCTCAGCTTCAAGATGAATCAGCTCATTAATCGCATTTTGTTCAGGACGAACTACGTTAATATATTTGGTTGAATAATAGTCCGTGCTGGCATTATTCATTAAACCGTATTGATCTAAACGGCGTTGAAACTCGTCCCCAGGAACATTTTTAGTTCCCTTGAACGCTAAATGTTCCAGTAGGTGCGCTAAACCGCCCTTACCTTTGGGATCGTTCAATGAACCAGTCAAATAGACCATGTTCATATACACTTTATTTTCTTTATCGTTTGGCGCAAGAATAATACGTAAACCGTTATCTAATTTATATTCTTCAATTTTCTGTTCCGATTTTACCAATACGGGTTGTGCCCATACTGTGCCCCCAAAGCCAAGTAGCAATACCGACAAACTCAATGTTTTAAAACGCATTAACATTATTTTTCCAAATAATTCGACAAAATATGAATGATTCTCAACATCATAGAGGAAAGTGAAATTATTTTTATAGTAATTTGGTGAAAAATAGCATTTTAATCAATGCTTATTTTTCACCAGTAGTTTTAATTTAAAAGAATTGCAACTTAATCTAAGTAAAGTTCAGCCGTCATATATAACTTGGCATAGCCAGAAATTTGGATCCGTGTTTCAGACTGAATATCACAGTAAAGCAATCCTCCACGGCTCGATGCCTGATAGGCAATCAATGAGGTTTTACCCAACTTCTCCGCCCATAGTGGTGCAAGACCTGTATGCATGGAGCCTGTCACAGGGTCTTCATTGATGCCTTTATGCGGTGCGAAATAACGCGCGATATAGTCATAGTCTTGAGACGTTGAAGTCAGGGTAACATCCAAGTTTTCAGCAGTAATCGCAGTACTGACTTTATGCTTTTCTGCCAGTTGACGAATTTTATCTAAGTTCGGTTTGGCATCCTTAACAGCCTGCTCAGACTCACACACTAAAATATAAGCCTGTGGGTTTAAATAGACTTCTTTAATTTCACAATCGACCAATTCATGAATTTCCGCAGGATAGTCTTCTAACTTTTGCGGTGCACGAATTGGAAAATTCATATGAATCTTGCCATCAGCATCTTGATCAATGATAAAAACACCCAAGTCTTTTACATGAAACTGGATACGTTTAGCATCGGTATAATCCCGAAACAGGACGAAACTACTAGCTAAAGTCGCGTGCCCGCAAAAGTCCACTTCAACCTGAGGGGTGAACCAACGAATTTCATAGTTTTCAGCATCAATCACTTTCACAAAAGCCGTTTCTGCCAAATTATTTTCCAAAGCAATATTCTGCATCAAATCTACTGCTAACCATTCATCACGTACAATCACAGCGGCAGGATTACCTTTAAATAATTCAGTTGTAAAGGCATCGACTTGATACATTTTCATCGTTTTTCTCCTAAATTGAAGCTTTATTTTGCAAAAAACTGAGTAAAAAAGTAGATACAGTTTTTAGTCATTTATGGATACACGCCCAATAAAAAGAAGCCTAATCATGAAGATAGGCTTCTTTTCAGTTCATAAGCTATATATTTCTCAGCTTAGACTTCTTTTAAGTCCACATTGTCTTGCTCAAAAATACGCTTATCCGTTTGACCTAAGACTTGGCTGGTCACGACACCTGCGGTCATAGAACCATTCACATTCAAAGCCGTACGCCCCATATCAATTAAAGGCTCAATTGAAATAAGCAGTGCAACCAAAGTCACAGGCAAGCCCAGCATCGGCAGGACAATCAGTGCTGCAAATGTTGCTCCACCACCTACACCAGCCACCCCAATCGAGCTCAAGGTCACGACACAAACCAAAGTCAAAATCCAAAGTGGATCGAGCGGATTAATACCCACTGTCGGTGCAACCATAACAGCCAGCATCGCAGGATACAGCCCTGCACAGCCGTTTTGCCCAATGGTCGTACCAAATGATGCTGAAAAGCTGGCAATCGACTCTGGTACACCCAGACGTCGTGTTTGCGCTTCAATATTTAAAGGAATACTGGCAGCGCTTGAACGGCTGGTAAATGCAAAGGTCAGCACAGGCCAAACCTTTTTAAAGAACTGAATTGGGTTCACGCCTGTGAGCGCCAAAATCACGGCGTGCACGATAAACATAATCGCCAAGCCGATATAAGACGCAACCAAGAAGCCACCTAAGTTTAAGATGTCCGCCATTTTAGAGTTGGCCACAATATTGGTCATGAGTGCGAACACACCGTAAGGCGTGAGCATCATAATTAGACGCACCAACTTCATGACCCACGCTTGCAAGATATCAATTGCAGACAACAGCTTTTGCCCTTTCTCAGCATCCGCTTTCATGAGGTTCAAGCCTGCAATGCCTAAAAACACTGCAAAAATGACTACACTGATAATTGAGGTTGGATGTGCCCCTGTCAGCTCGGCAAAAGGATTGCTCGGAATAAATGACAGAAATAAATCAGGTACTTGCAAGTCAGCCACTTGCCCGACATAGTCAGTTTGAATCGTATTTAAACGTTCAGTTTCTTGTGCCCCTTGTACCAAACCTGCCGCAGTTAAGCCAAACAGATTGGTCACCACCACACCGACAAATGCAGCAATTGCTGTGGTAAATAACAAAGTTCCAATACTGATAAAACTAATTTTACCCAATGAACCCGCATCGTGTAGCTTAATCACAGCGCCTAAAATGGAAACAAATACCAAAGGCATCACCACCATTTGTAGTAGTTTGACATAGCCTTTACCGACCAAATTAAACCACTGTACCGACTCTTGCAGTACAGGCGAATGCGTACCATAAAACCCATGTAAAGCGAGACCAAAAACAATACCGAGACAGAGACCTGCCAGTACTTTCTTCGCTAAACTCCAATCGGTTTTACGGGTTCGGCCCAGTAAAAAAAGCAATGCAATAAAAATGATGACATTGATGATTAAGGGGATATTCATATTGTTTCCCTAAATGATGCTGTCATAATTATAAATCAAAATTTAAACGGGCTTACTGTTTTGCGCCATATTCCACGCTGAATGTACAAATTTAGACTGAATTGGCAGTTTTAAAATGTGATATAAAGCATTTAAACGGCTGTTAAAGTGTTCTTTTACATGAATCAATCTCTGCTTAATCCTCACATTCTGCCCGTCCCTTTAGAAAAAGCATATCGGCTACTCAACCACGGACCAACCGTGCTGGTTTCCAGTCAAGATAATGAAAGCACCGATGTCATGGCCGCGGCTTGGGCATGCGCCCTAGAGTTTAGCCCAGCCAAAGTGACGGTGGTACTCGATAAATCGACAAAAACCCGCAGTATTATTGAAAAATCGGGTTTGTTTGCGCTGCAAGTCCCTACACTTAAACAGCTGAAAATGGTCTACGCACTGGGCATGATCAGTCAATATGATGCTCCTGAAAAGTTACGTCAATGTGGGGTCGAACTTTTTCAGTTTGGTCACAGCCCAATTCCAGTGGTTGAAGGCTGTAGTGCATGGATTCTGTGTGAACTCATTCCTGAACCGCATAATCAGCAGCAGCATGACTTGTTTATTGGCAAAGTCATTGCCGCTTATGCAGATGATCGTGTTTTTAGAGATGGCCATTGGTACTACCATGAAGCCGCAGATGAATGGAAAAGTATCCATCATGTTGCAGGCGGGCATTTTTATACCATTGGTGATGCAGTGGATATCAATCAACTCAAAGATACTGATTAAATTGACTGCGCCTTTACTCCGCTCGACTAAAGGCGGACATCACTCGATTGTTTTATTGTAAATTTCATCTTATAGTTCAAGTGTGTTTTTTAAACAAATAGTCAAATTATGATGAACAGGACGTTCTCAAGCACCGTACAACTGAGTCTCTTTCTCTGCCTGAGTATGTGCTTGGGAATTGGCATCTTACGTTTTTCTTATACCGCGCTACTGCCGTCCACACGCGAAGCCTATGAATGGTCACACAATTTCGCCAGCTTACTCGGTAGTGCCAATCTGCTGGGTTATCTGATCGGCGCATTTTGGGCGATGAAGTTGCCACAAAATGCAAAAATGCCGATCTATATCATTTTTGCTGCGCTCTTTGGTTCAATCAGCCTGTTTGCCTGTGCATTTGCGCATTTTAATGAAGTCTGGTATTTGGTGTGGCGCATCATTTCAGGTATCGGCGGTGGTTTGCTGATGATTCTATCGCCCAGTATTGTGGCACAGTGCAGTGAGTTACAGCACCGTTTTAAAATTAATCTCATTGGATTTAGCGGAATAGGAATTGGTGTATTGGCAGCCACGCTGTTTATGCCGTATTTAGACCGTATTGCAATCAGTAGCGCATGGTTCATTCTCTGTGGCTTTGCATTTGTCATTACATGGTTATTATGGATACTGGTTCGTCCTTTCCAAAAGCAACTGCACAGCATCCCTACAAGCCAGCCCCAAACTCATACAGTGAATAAAATTTACTATAGCTTACTCATTGTTTATGCCTGCAGTGCCTTTGCGTATATTCCCCATTCTTTGTTTTGGATTGATTACTTAAGCCATGTTTTAACGCTAAATTTATATTGGATCAATTTTAACTGGATTTTATATGGCTTAGGCAGCGCTTTGGGTGCAGCGACAGCTTATGCTTTAGCACGTAAATTTGGCAACTTTCTGGCTTTAAAGATTTTATACAGTGTCTATATTGCGGCAGTTTTTATTGCGGTTCTGAGTTTCTCGCCTGTATTTACGCTCCTGTCTTCATTTCTCACAGGCCTACTGAACCCTGCGGTGGTCTTTCTCACCTCCTACACCATCTTACAACTCTACGGCTTGGCCTATAAAAAACTGTGGAGTATGGCAACACTCAGCTTTGCAACGGTCCAACTGGTCGGTGGTTTAAGTTTTAGTACCTTGCAGCATTTGGGTTGGTCATATCACTTTCAGTTTATGCTTGCTGCGGGAGTTCTCGGTTTAGGAACATTGCAACTATTTTACTTTACCCGTAGGACATCCACCTCCAATCCAACAACTAAAAAAGAAGCCTTTTAATCCTTCACATAGAAGGAAATCGAAAAAGAGTTGTAGGTTCCGTTATAAAGGGCCGTCCATGTTAAATACCTGTGATATATTTAACTTACCTCTAAATACTACAAATGTACGGTTTAAGTATAAGAAAAGAACCCAATTGATGTGCCTTCTATAACCAATACAATTCACGCATTCAAACTTTTACAGCTGTAAATCAAAGCTCGGTTATTTCAATGCATTTAAAGTTAAATACGGATAAGGATTCACAGCTCCTTTCCCAGTCCTATAAATTCCATAGTGCAAATGTGGTGGCGTATTCTTGGCATTGCCCGTGTTCCCGACATAGCCCAATACCTCTCCCACTTCAACCCAATCACCCGTTTGAATATTAGGCGCATAAGCATCTAAATGTGCATAGTAGTGACGGCTTAAATTTGGTCCCATTACCCATACTACTTGTCCACCTAGACTATTGAGGCCGACATCCAAGACAATGCCTGATGTAGCACTTAAGACAGGTGTTCCGCGTTTAGCGAAGATATCAATACCTTGATGTTTTCGTCCCTGACCACGTGCTGCCCCCCAAGTATCTTGTATCTGCTTATGGCTTACACCTTGTACAGGCACATTTAAGTTTTTCTCTAAAGGTGTCTTATATAACTGCCAATATAAATATGGATAACTCAAACCCGCTGCTTCACCCGAAGCGGGTGGCTGACATCCACTCATCAGCAGACTTGTACTTAAAATAGCTCCACTCAGAACTAAACGAGACATGATTCAACTACTCAGCTAATTTTTAGATATTAAAATAAGATAAAGTTACCTTTTCATACTAAATGCCTCATATATTGAAAGATATCTTATATATGTAACGGCAAAGCCCTCATATAAAATGAGGGCTTTGCTTCGAATAAACCACGTAAAACTACTTACACTTCTTCAGTTTTTTCTCTAAGGCTTTCAGCTTAGACTGATGCTTAGAGATCTTTTTTAAACGTGCTTTGATCTTCTGTTTTAATGTTTTCACAACATTATTCGACATAGGGTCCTCCTTTGGTTCAACTCCCCTTGATCGACACTTCCTTGAAATGCCTTTGGCATTCGTTCATGAAATAGCAATACGCCTAGCGTTGTTGCTGATCTGGGTTCGGTTGTTTTTGATTCGGTTGTTTTTGCGGATTTTGCTGTTCTTGTGGCTGGTTCGGCTGTTGCTGTTGTTGCTGCTGATCTTGCTGCTCTTGTGGTTGATTCGGCTGCTGTTGACGTTGCTGCTGATTATTTTGTTGTTGATTAGCCATGAGACTACTCCTTTTTCATCATTTGCCGTAGTTGACAAGTCCCACCTTACAGTAATAGGGAGAAAACCCAAGCCATAAGCTGTATCAAGGTGATTCAATGTAATTACATATATAAATTATGGTTAAGAATCAACTCCCCCTTATTATTCAGCCTTACCTATACTCACTCAAAACACTGATCCCTTAACCTAGCCTTACATTGCAATCATATTTCCACAGCTATTAGACTTCTTGCGTTAGTCAAATTTTAAGTAGCCGAAAGCTATATTTTATGAGGTTTTAGCCAATTCAAAAAATAGATAAAACTATACTTTCGCAAGAGGTCTATTCTCAAGCCAACAAAAGAAAACCCGCAGTATATGCGGGTTTCTATCATTTTTAGCTTAAGGCTTATTCCATATTCGCAATAATAGCCTCACCAAACTCCGAACAACGCAATAAGGTCGCATTCGGCATTAATCGCTCAAAATCATAAGTGACTGTTTTCGCCTCAATTGCCCCTGAAATGCCTTTAATAATCAAATCTGCCGCCTCTACCCAGCCCATATCACGTAACATCATTTCAGCAGAAAGAATAATGGAGCCTGGATTGACTTTATCTTGACCGGCATATTTTGGCGCTGTTCCGTGCGTGGCCTCATAAACAGAAATAGCCCCACCAATATTCGCACCCGGCGCGATACCAATCCCTCCGACTTCAGCAGCCAGCGCATCAGAAATATAGTCACCATTCAGGTTTAAAGTCGCAATCACTGAATAGTCCGCAGGACGCATTAAAATCTGTTGCAAGAATGCATCGGCAATCACATCTTTAATGATGATGTCTTTACCATTTTTTGGGTTTTTAATTTTTACCCATGGCCCGCCATCAATGAGCTCACCACCGTAACGCTCCATCGCAAGTTCATAGCCCCACTCTTTAAATGCCCCTTCGGTATATTTCATGATATTGCCTTTGTGAACCAAGGTCACACTCGGCTTATCATTATCAATCGCAAATTGAATCGCTTTACGCACAAGACGCTGCGTCCCCTCTTTCGATACAGGCTTAATCCCGATACCACAGTTATCTTCAAAGCGGATTTTAGTCACGCCCATTTCTTCTTTGAGAAACTTAATCACTTTCTTCGCTTCAGGAGAATCGGCTTTCCATTCGATTCCTGCATAAATATCTTCTGAGTTTTCACGAAAAATAACCATGTCGGTCAGTTCAGGGTGCTGAACAGGTGATGGTACCCCTTCAAACCAACGTACAGGGCGTACACAGACGTACAAATCTAATTCTTGGCGTAACGCCACGTTCAAAGAACGAATCCCCCCACCAACAGGTGTGGTTAAAGGGCCTTTAATTGAAACCACAAACTCGCGTAGCGCATCAAAAGTTTCTTCTGGCATATAAGAGCCATAAATTTTATTGGCTTTTTCACCGCAGTAGACCTCCATCCACTCAATCGAGCGTTTACCACCATATGCTTTTTGTACTGCAGCATCCACTACAGTTTTCATAGCTGGTGTAATGTCGACACCAATACCATCGCCTTCAATAAAAGGAATAATCGGTTGATTTGGAACATTTAATGATAAATCTGCGTTTACGGTAATTTTACTACCATCCGCAGGAACGATGATCTTCTGATAACCCATTTTGCAGGCGCTCCCTTATATTATAATTGGCAAATTTAAAAAATAATTGCCGATAGACAATACTTTCCACTCTTCTTATCGCATAATAGCTTAATCGAATTCCGCTGTTTTTGAGATTTATACGAGAAATAACTACATTTCTCTATTAAATAAATCTTGATATTTCTTATTTTATGTAATTACAGAAGTTATTGACTATGAAAATCGTCATCCTGAATAAGCCCTATGACGTCCTCTCCCAGTTCCGTAAAGATGAAGCACATATGACGATGTCTGACTTTGTCAGCGACTCTACTTTGCGCTTGGCTGGTCGTTTGGATATGGACTCTGAAGGCTTGGTATTTTTAACCGACCATGGTGGTTTAAACCAATACATCACCAACCCTGCCAATAAAAAATTTAAAACGTATTTGGTTCAGGTCGATGGTGATGTAACTGAAGAAGCCCTTGAGCAGTTGCGTAAAGGCGTGGAACTGAAAGATGGTATGACTTTGCCTGCTGAAGCATCTAAAGTTGAACAACCTGAGTGGTTATGGGAGCGAGATCCTCCTGTACGTTTCCGTGCGTCTGTGCCTACTTCTTGGGTCGAAATTTCAATTTGTGAAGGCCGTAACCGTCAAGTACGTCGCATGACTGCTGCTGTAGGTTTTCCTACTTTACGTTTAATCCGTACTAAAATTGGTGCAATTGATTTGGTTCAAATGGGTTTACAACCAGGTGAATCCAAAGAAATCGAACCACTTTTATACCCTGACTTTCAAAACATTCCTGCTGAAGAACCTTACCGTTCGCGCTCTTATGTGAAAAAACCGGGTGGTACAGGTGGTAAGCCTATGGTTCGTAAGAACAAAGATGGTTCTGTGAAAAAGTCAGGTACAAAGCGTATTTGGCAAATGGATGATAGTGAGAAACCAAAGCGTAAAACCAATGGTACTACTCGTCCTAATACGAAAGCTCCACGTGGTCGCGGACGTAATGGTCGTTAAAAATTAAGTATTTTAAAGCCCACGAACGTGGGCTTTAATAATTAATACTATACAAAAAGTACTTATATTTATTTTTCTCTTTCAAAATCGTATTGCTTTAACATTTTATCAAAATCGCTCTTTAGCGAAAATTTTATTTCCCATATCTCTTCTAATTTATACCCATAAACATTTTCATATTCAATTTTTATTTTTGCAGTAAGAGTTTCACCCGTATCTCCAAAGATATCATCAAAAAAATTACTATCCTGTAAGCTATCATTAAAAAACGCTACATTTTTCATTTTAAACGTACTTAATGCAACGGGCATTAGCCCCCTAACTCGTAGAAAATTAATATGCGCTCTTGATGAAATTCCATCATGTAAATATGCAGTCAAATTATAGCAATCACCTTTACCTATATTATGCACATTCAATAATAACGAATAATGATCTTCAGAATGTTTAAAAGCACTAGGTGCATAATAACCTATCTCAGGTCGGGCTTTTTCAAATGATGCCTGCAAAGTCTTTTCATTAATTAATGCTATTTCTTTTTGCTGTTTAACACCCTCTTTCATCTCATCAATCTGAAGTTGTAACGCTTTTTCTTGTTGCTCTAAAGCTTTAGTATTTTGATCTAACTGCTTGCCCTGCTGTATATAACCTAAAATTAGCCAAAAGAATGCAATAGGTGCAAAAATACCCGCAAGAAAATCACCCAATTCATTGAGTGTTGCAGGCAGATTATAACTATTACTTTGACTGAATACATAAATTCCTAGAAACCAAATCAAAGTAGCTATTACCCCAAAAATTAAACTCTTTTTATTCATCTCTCAATTAAATCACTCAAGCATTTTTAAATTATAGTTATAACAAATATCTGATTTTTTAAATATAAAGCATAAAGTACTATTAAAAAAAGCCGATGCATACGCATCGGCTTTTTCACTTCATCGGTAAATTTACCAATTTAGTTTTGACTTAGATCGCTTCAAGTGCAGCATTCAAAGTCTCGCTTGGACGCATTACAGCATTTACTTTAGCTGTATCTACAGCATAGTAACCGCCGATGTCAGCAGCTTGACCTTGAACTTGAGCAAGTTCAGCAATAATTTTGTCTTCGTTTTCAGCAAGTGCTTTCGCAAGTGGAGCAAACTTCGCTTTCAACTCAGCATCTTCATCTTGTGCAGTAAGCGCTTCAGCCCAGAACTTCGCTAAATAGAAGTGGCTGCCACGGTTATCTAACTCGCCAGTACGACGTGATGGAGACTTATCATTATCAAGTAATTTGCCAGTCGCTTGGTCTAAAGTCTTCGCAAGTAATTTCGCACGAGCGTTGTCTTCTTTGATGCCCATTTCTTCTAAAGAAACAGCAAGCGCCAAGAACTCACCTAAAGAATCCCAACGTAAGTGGTTTTCTTCAACAAGCTGTTGTACGTGTTTAGGCGCTGAACCACCCGCACCAGTTTCGTACATGCCACCGCCCGCCATTAACGGAACAATAGACAACATTTTCGCTGAAGTACCCAATTCCATAATTGGGAACAAGTCAGTCAGGTAGTCACGTAGGATGTTACCCGTTACAGAAATCGTATCTAGGCCACGCGCTACACGTTCAAGTGTATAACGCATTGCACGTACTTGAGACATGATCTGAATGTCTAAACCAGCAGTGTCGTGGTCTTTCAAGTATTTTTGTACTTTCTTGATCACTTCATTTTCGTGCGGACGGTATGGGTCTAACCAGAAGATTGCTGGCATACCCGAGTTACGAGCACGGTTTACTGCAAGTTTTACCCAATCTTGAATCGGTGCATCTTTCACCTGACACATACGCCAGATGTCGCCTTCCTCAACATTTTGAGTCATCAACACTTCGCCAGTTTCTAGGTCAGTGATGTTTGCAACACCCGCTTCAGACATTTCGAAAGTTTTGTCGTGCGAACCGTATTCTTCAGCTTTTTGCGCCATCAAACCAACGTTAGGCACAGTACCCATCGTACGTGGGTCAAAGTTACCATTCCACTTACAGAAATTGATCATTTCTTGGTAAATACGTGCGAAAGTTGACTCAGGCATTACTGCTTTACAGTCGTAAGGTTTGCCGTCAGCACCCCACATTTTACCGCCACCACGGATCATTGCAGGCATTGAAGCATCTACAATTACATCGTTTGGTGAGTGGAAGTTGGTGATACCTTTCGCCGAATCAACCATTGCAAGTGCAGGACGGTGTTCTTGGCAAGCATGTAAATCTTCAATGATTTCTTCACGTAAAGACGTCGGTAAAGTTGCGATCTTCTCGTAAAGACCAGCCATACCGTTGTTTACGTTAATGCCTAGCTCATCGAACAATTTACCGTGTTTTTCAAAAGCATCTTTGTAGTAAATTTTCACACAGTGACCGAAAACGATCGGGTGTGAAACTTTCATCATGGTTGCTTTCACATGTAAAGAGAACAAAATGCCCGCTTCTTTACAATCATCAAGTTCTTTTTCATAGAAATCGCAAAGCGCTTTCTTGCTCATGAACATTGAGTCGATGATTTCGCCGTCTTGAAGTGCAACTTTTGACTTCAGAACAATCGTTTCACCAGACTTGGTGATGAGTTCCATTTTCACATTACGTGCACGGTCTAAAGTCATCGATTTTTCACCGTGGTAGAAGTCACCTTCATCCATGTGAGAAACGTGAGTTTGAGACCATTGCTTCCACTCGCTCATAGAGTGCGGGTGTTTTTTCGCATAGTTTTTCACTGCAGCTGGTGCACGACGGTCAGAGTTACCTTCACGCAATACAGGGTTTACAGCTGAACCAAGACATTTGCCATAGCGTGCTTTAAGCGCTTTTTCATCTTCAGTGGTTGGGTTTTCAGGATAGTCAGGAATCGCGTAGCCTTTTGATTGAAGCTCTTTGATACATGCTGATAACTGAGCAACAGAGGCACTAATATTCGGGAGTTTGATGATATTAGTATCTGGATCTTGGGTAAGACGACCTAGTTCTGCAAGATTGTCTGGGACTTTTTGCTCTTCTTTTAGGTATTCAGAGAATTCTGCGAGAACACGTGCGGCAACAGAGATATCAGTTTTAACGATCTCTACACCAGCAGGTTTAGTAAAGGTCTCAATGATCGGCAGTAGCGAATAAGTCGCTAGCAATGGCGCCTCGTCGGTCAGTGTGTAAATGATGGTTGACTTTCCACCAGCCATATATAGCCCCTTGCGTTAGATTGAGTTTTTTAGGGTGATGAGCTTTTGGCTCAACCCCTGCGAACCGATGTGCTTGAATAAAACCCTGAAAGTATCGTCCCTCAGGGCTTTACAGTCAACGTAATATCCAGTGATAACGACATTTCGCCAGAAAATACCACTACAGCCTTCGTTTTTCAAAATCACGTCTTTCCACAAGGCTTTAGCTTTTGCTTAGCAAATAAACAAATTTTTTAGCGAAATGTGTTATTTACCTCATTTAAGCCACAACAACAGATACTTTTCACATAATACAGTCTTCAAATCGTTTTACAGTCTTGTAGCCCTACATGCATAAGCATGACTTTTCTCAGCGCTAAATTTAAATCGGCAGAGCCATTCATCATGCCACAGCTTAAATATTGATACATAAACCCTCTACGCGTACTCCTCCATTTTTACATTTTTAAACCTATGATTTTTATATGGTTGGTTAAACTGAATCTTTTTCCTGCAACGGTAAGGGTCAATTCAATGCTAAAAATGCTGCTTCCGCTCATTGGACTTGGTTTTTCTTCTTGGTGTTCTGCTCAAAATCCATTGAGCGTCCATGTGCTGAATTTGGAAAATGGTCTCCCTTCTGCCAATGTCAAAGTGACACTTGAAGCCCAACAAAATGATAAATGGACAGAAATCATCTCAAGCACGACCGATGACCAAGGTCGAATCAATGATTTATATCCCAAAGATACGGCCTTACAAAAAGGTGTATACAAAGTTACCTTTAAAACGGGTGATTGGTTTCGCCAAAAAAATCAGCGCTCATTCTTTCCTGAAGTGCCCGTGGTGTTTGTAATTGATGGCTCATTGGATCATTACCATATTCCGCTATTAATTAGCCCATATGGCTATTCCACTTACCGTGGTAGTTAATGCAATACATAAGCGCATAAAAAAAACCGATGTCTAGGCATCGGTTTTTGTCTGTACAGAATCAAATAAAGTGGCTTAGGGATTAAGCCTTGAACCACTTCTCTGCTTTCGCTTGGTCTTCAACTTTCAATTCAACTTCCGTCAGCTCTGAGCCAGCAGCTTTTACGTCAAAGCTCATCAACTCATCACGGCGGAATGCCAAAATGCTATATATACCTTCTTGCTTGGCATACTTTTCTACCAGTTTCATCGTTGCTTTGAGACCATCAATCGCAATGATCACATCATGGGCAGAAAGGCCAGCTTCAGCAGCAGCACCATCACGACGTGCGCTTTGCACCAACACGCCTTCTGGCTTATCTACAAGCTTTAAACCTAGCGGTAATGACTTATCATTTTTCAGGCTATAACTTAAACCAAATTCAGGGAAAAGTTGATCCAGCGGCAACTCATCTGTAGTGTTAATTAAGTGATTGATTTGCTCAATCCAGTTATCACCTGTCAGTTCATTACACAACTCAACAATCGTACGCTCATGTACTTGTATGCCCTTTTGCGCGTTCTCATAAAGTTTACGCATAAGTGCATCTAGACTTGAACCACGTAAGCGCAAACCTAAGTCTAAGCATAGGGCAACCAAACAACCTTTGTTGTAATAGCTGGTGCCTGCATTGTTCGAGTTTTCATCCTGACGGTAAAATTTCACCCATGCATCAAAGCTGGACTCAGACACAGACTGAACAAAACGACCCGGATTTTGTAAATAACGATCAATCTGAGTTTTGAGTAGTTTGATATATGAGGCTTGGGAAATCACACCACTACGTAGCAAAATCAAGTCATCATAATAAGACGTGAAACCTTCAAAAATCCAAAGCAAAGAGGTATAACCTTCTTTGTTCAGATCATAATTAACAAAATTTTCAGGACGAATGAATTTGACCAACCATGAGTGGAAGTATTCATGGCTACATAAACCTAAGAAACGTTGATAGTCTTCAGACGGCTCTTCAGGCTCATTGGCTTTTGGTAAGTCTTCACGTGGGCTAATCAAGCTGGTTGAATTTGGATGCTCCAAACCACCATAACTATTTGCTGTAGCCATCGTCATAAAGGTGTAGTTTGAAAATGGCGCTGAGCCAAACATTGAGATTTCTGTTGCACAGATTTTTTCAATGTCTTGCTGCATACGTGCAGCATTCATGGCATGTTTACCTGACACCACAAACTCGTGTGGGATGCCATTGGCTTCAAAACCAAAACGAGTCTGCTCTGCCAACTCAAATGGTGCATCAATCAACTCGGCATAGTTTTTGGCTTTTAAAGTAAAACGACCTTTAACGAGGCTTTTTGAAGCCATACCAGTAGCCAATTGGAAGTATTTCAGCTCATCAGGAAGGAACAGTTCAACTTCAACTGCTTTGTCCTCTTGACCCTCTAAACCTAAGCAAGCACATGCGGGGTTTACATATAAACGGGTTTGATCTACATACGCACCGCGCACCGACAGATCATAGGCATAGACATCATACTCAACCGTAATCAATTCATGGTCAGTATTAAAAAGACGCCATTTATTCTTTTCAAATTTTTGAATTTCTAACAAACGCCCTTCTTCATCATAAGCACGAACCGACTCTATATGCTTTGAAAACTCGCGAATGAGGTAACTACCCGGAATCCAAGTTGGTAATGAAAGTACCTGTGTTGGGTCTGCTACAAAACGTAAAGTCACGTGTATAAGGTGCTGACGATAATCGTCAAATTCGATCTGATAATGCAACATAATGGGCGATACAAAATAAAATGAAATGAGTTATAACTTAGCTTAGCATTATTTACGCCAGTTTTGCGTCACAGTCACATTTGTCTGCATTTTTGACTGGTCATTGAGGAAAAAAAGGCATAGCATTTGCAGCTGTTTTAGGTTTAAAAGTCACGGAATGGCTTGGTTAGGGAATTTCATTGAAAGCTGTCATCTACTTCATCGCTACACTCTTCGCCTTATGTTCAAGTTTCACTCAAGCGGCATTGCTCAATATTGTTCCTGAAACAGTTGAAGCTCAAGCTTGGACAGTTTTTGACAGCCAATCGGGGCAAGTCATTGCAGAGCATAATAGTCATGTTCAACGTGCACCCGCTTCGCTCACCAAAATGATGGTGGCGTATATTGCACTCAAAGAAATCAATGCAGGAAAGCTCAATAAGAGCGAAATTCTTACCGCAACACCTGTGGTCAGTACGGTGATGTGGGATGAGTCCCAAATGTACTTAAAACAAGGTGAACAGATTTCTGTGGATCAGCTTCTAGCGGGTTTAGTGGTCATGTCTGCCAACGACGCAGCAGTGACTTTAGCGGAACGCATCTCGGGTGATATTCCAAACTTTGTTGCACGAATGAACCAAGAAGCCAAAGCACTAGGAATGACTGAAACTCATTTTCAAAACCCTGCGGGTATCACCATGCCAGAGCACTATTCAACCGCACATGATTTAGCGCTATTAGGTCAATCCTTGGTGAATGAAACACCAGACTATTTATATTATTCAAAACAGCAAAGTTTTAGCTATAACCAACGCTTTCACCGTGCAACCAATATTCTGCTAAAACAAGACCCAACGGTAGATGGCTTAAAAACAGGTTATACCAAAGCAGCGGGATACAATTTAGCGCTGACAGCAAACCGCCCGACCATGAATCCAGACAATCCAAACCGTCGCTTGGTTGTCATCGTTTTAGGTACAGAAAGTGCAGCTAAGCGTGCTGAAGTTGCACACAACCTCATGAATTTGTCTTATACCTATACTCGCAATGAAGTTGCACTGAAAGATAAGCAAATTATCGCTGAACTGCCTGTCGTCAAATCGACATTGAAAATGTTCAAAGTGGAAAGTAAGCAACCGAAAATTGTGACCACATCACTGTACGATCAGCCATATGCCATTGACTTACATGCCTTTGACCAGACCAACCAACGGATTATGCTCAATACAGGCAATGGCACTATTCAACGCATTGATCCATTAGAGTCTACAAAAACGCATTTCAATATTGAAGTGTTGCAAAACAAGCTGACCGCTCCGCTGGCTGAAGTGATGCAACTGGCAAAAGTTCAGGTCTATCAAAACAATCAGCTCATTCAAACGTTCACCATTGAAGAAGATGTACAAATTGAAGAAGCCAATATTTTCCAGCGACTAATGTTTTGGTTCAAAAGCTTGTTTCCATTTTTATCAAGCGATGAACCTAAAGTAAAAACCTATACACTCGGTTAAGTTCGAGCAGTATCCCGAGTTTTATACTTTATGTAACTTGTAAGACAATCTAATTATCAATAAATCAAGAAGATGGCATATTCAATGTCATCTTCTTTTTTTAATAATAAATAGGTTGCTTCATATGGCTGTACAAACAGAACAAGTGCCACACCATATTGTTATTATTGGCGGTGGTGCTGGTGGTCTAGAGTTAGCAACGCAACTCGGTGACAGCTTCGCAAAATCCAACTGGGTTAAAATCACCCTCGTCGATCAAAACCTCACCCACATCTGGAAACCCTTACTCCACGAAATTGCGGCAGGTACACTCAACCCAAGTGTTGAAGAAATTAATTATTTTGCACATGCTTCTAAGCATCATTATGAGTTTGTTTTGGGTCGTTTTGTCGGCTTAGATCAAGAACATAAAAATGTAAAACTTGAAGCACGCCAATATGCCAAACAAAACACGGAAACCACGCAGTTTGAACTCAACTACGACACCTTAGTCCTAGCAGTCGGTTCGACCTCTAACGACTTTTCGACCGAAGGTGCTAAACATTACTGCCATTTCCTCGACAGTCGCCAGCAAGCTGAAATTTTCCAGCAAGACCTTCTACATTTGTATTTGGATGCACAAAACCGCCCCGAAACACGCGCACTCAATATTGCGATTATTGGTGCAGGTGCCACAGGGGTCGAGCTTGCAGCCGAATTGATCCATGCGAAAAGTACCTTTTTTAAATACGGTCTCAATAAAATTGACCCAAACAAAGTCAAAGTGACCTTGATTGAAGCAGCGGATCGTATTCTTCCCGCCCTATCCACCAAAATGGCAAATCACACACATACCCAATTGGAAAAACTTGGCGTTGAAGTCCTCACCCATCACCGTGTTGCCAAGTTAGATAAAGACCATGTCTATTTTGCCAATGGCTCACAAATCGATGCCGATCTTAAAGTTTGGGCAGCAAGCATCAAAGCACCTGTCGTTTTAAATGCGCTTGAAAGCTTTGAAAAAGATGCGATTGGCCGTCTTAGAGTCTATGCTACTTTGCAAACCCGTTCCGACCCCAACATTTTTGCCTTTGGTGATTGCGCCCACTGCCAACCTGCGGCCGATGAACCAGTCCTTGGCCCACGCGCTCAAGTGGCCAGTCAACAAGCGGCCTTTTTGGTTCGAGCGCTCAAAGCACGCATTCGTGGTCAGTCTTTACCGATGTTTAAATTTTCGGACAAAGGTTCTTTGGTTTCCCTCAGTCAATACAAAGCTGTGGGCGAACTCCTGGGCCAAGTCAATGTGCAAGGCGTGCTGGCAAAAACCATGTATGTTTCTTTATATCGACTCCATCAGGCCACCTTACATGGCTATACCCAAGCTGGGCTGATGACCGCAAAAGACCTGATGAATAAAAAAGTCGGTCCGAAAATAAAATTGCATTGAAATCTAAAAATGCGTCCCCACTAATAAAAAAACGCCATAAGAACGTGGAAAATGCAGTTTTTTTGCTAAATTTAGTCTACAAAAGCTGCTTTTCACTTTATGATATACCCCTTAAATTCTAAATGAATGGACGAAAAACATGACTGCTATCGCAAATGATCACGTGGTTTCTTTCAACTACAAATTGACTAACGCTGAAGGCGAAACGCTAGACCAATCACAAGGTGAACCACTTGCATATTTGCACGGCGCAGGTAACATCATCCCAGGTTTAGAAAATGCATTGCTAGGCAAAACTGTAGGTGAAAAATTCACTGTTACTGTTCCTGCTGCTGAAGGTTATGGCGAATACAACCCTGAACTCGTTCAAGAAGTTCCAGCGCAAATGTTCCAAGGCGTAGACAACATCCAAGCGGGTATGCAGTTCCAAGCTCAAACTGATGATGGCGTTCAAATCGTAACTGTAAAAGCAGTTGAAGGCGAAAACGTAATTGTTGATGCTAACTTCCCACTTGCTGGTCAAGACTTAACTTTCGAAGTTGAAATCGTAGAAATCCGCGATGCAACTGAAGAAGAATTACAGCACGGCCATGCGCACGGTGCTGGTGGTCACCACCACTAAGATTTAACAATCTTAAAAAAAGGGCGAAAGTTTAACTTCCGCCCTTTTTTTATTTTTGCATACTTGATCATTCGCGACGTATTTGAAAATCTGTAAATGTTTGCTGTCCTGAAGCAAGTTCTATGATGAACACATCCGTGACTACCGCATGAGTTGGCCCGACTTTAGCGCGATTCACCAGTTCGGCAACCACACCATCCTCCCCCAAAAGCAACGCTTCAACTGCACCTGAAGCCAGATTCTGTACATAACCCTTTAAACCTAAAGCAACAGCCTGTTGTGCAAACCAGCGTCGATACCCAACACCCTGAACTTTTCCCGATATGGTCAGTTTTACTACTTTCATACTGTATGCTCTCGGTTCACGACCGTATAAATAGCCTGACTCATTTGCTGCGCTTGTAAACCACGTTCACCTTGCTGAGCCAAAAGGTCACCTGCTTGAGCATGTAAGGTCACAATTTGATGTAACGCAATGTCAACTTGCAACTGTGCTTTTAAACTAGCAATCATGCCTGCCAATACATCACCCATTCCACCTGTTCCCATCCCTGGATTACCTGCGGTACAAATCCAAAGTTGCGTATCTAAAATCAAGCTTCCTGAGCCCTTAAGCACCCATTGTCCTGCATATTTTTCTTGTAAGGCATAAATAACTGCAATACGGTCGGACTCCACCACTGAGGTACTGATACCGAGCAAAGTTGCGGCCTCCCCAGGATGCGGTGTTGCGTACACCTGCTCACCGAGTTTTACTGGCTTTTCAGCCAAAAACCATAAAGCATCCGCATCCAATACCACCTGTAAAGCACTGTTTTGAATGAGTGGAAACCATGCATCAAACTGCTGCTGAGCCCACGAGTTTCTTCCCAAGCCCATACCAAAACTGACTGCATCCACATGTGCCACCAATGCTTCACGCTCTTGGAGCGACATTTGGTTAATATCGCGCAGCATAATATTCGGTGCACGGGATAAAATCGCAGTATGGTGTTTTGCATCACACACCACCGTCACCTTGCCAGCACCCGCGTGAAAGGCAGCTTCAGCGGCTAACATCACCGCACCGCCCATCTGTGCATGTCCGCCAATCACCAGTACATGCCCATAACTTCCTTTATGCCCAAAGGCTTGACGCGGTACAAGCTGCACATGCTGTGGAGCAAGCGAAGCTAAAGGTTTTAAAGCATTGTCTACAGGAAGTACCGAAATAAGCTCAACGACTCCTGCATAAGCTTTACCCTGCCCAGTAAATAAACCCGCCTTTAAGCCCAGAGCCGTAAAGGTATAATCGGCGACAACTGCACAAGGTAAAGCTTGTCCCGTGTTGGCCTGCAAACCACTTGGAATATCAACCGCAATTTTTAAACCTGTTTGTCTATTGATCTGTCGAATAACCGCCTGCCAGTCTGAACTGAGTTCACGGTTTAACCCAATGCCAAACAAAGCATCAATATACGCATCATAAGGGTGTTGAAAAGCAAAACCGGTATGAATCATTATCCCCTGTTGCACAGCTGCTGCATGTGCTTGTTGCAGTGAAGTAGATTCTCCCAAAGCAGCTGCATAAATTTCAACGTCATAACCTTGCGCGGCTAGATACGATGCAATCAAGTAACCATCACCTGCATTGTTGCCTTGACCACAACATACTGCGATGCTTTTAACCTGCTGCTGTTTAAGCCTAGGCAGCATATGTTCAGTTGTTGACCATGCGACTTGTTGCATCAACCCATAAGCACTATTTTGCCGCGCGAACCAACGCCCTTCCCATGCTTGAATCTCGCTGCTGTGGTACACTTGCTGATGCATGATTTTTCCTTTGTTCTTGGTTATGACAACATCCATATCTTCCTCAAAAATCCCTGTAGATCAATATGATCCAGAGCAGCTTAAGGCTTGGATTAAAGCTGAAGCACTGGCTTTAGGATTTTCTGATTGTGTCATCGCCAAACCAGATGCTCAAGCTGAATTGCCGCGTTTTAAAAAATATTTAGAACTTGGTTATCATGGTGACATGCATTTTCTTGCTGAAAACTTAGAAAAACGCACAGATCCAACACTGCTTGTTCCGGGCACCAAAAGCATTATTTGTGTGCGTATGGATTATTTAGTTGCCGTTCCTGAACCACGTCTTGTGCCTTTTGCACCAAATAGCGCCATCATTGCGCGTTATGCACGCGGACGTGACTATCACAAAGTCATGCGTGGGCGTTTAAAGACCCTTTCTCAGAAAATCAAAGCCAAAGTTGGCGATTTTGAATCTCGCCCATTTGCAGACTCAGCACCCATTTTTGAAAAATCATTGGCTGAAAATGCGGGCATGGGCTGGGTCGGTAAACACACCTTACTCATTCATAAAACATCAGGCTCATTTTTTGTTTTGGGTGAGCTGTTTACCTCTTTAGAGCTACCTTTTGACCAAGCCACCACCAAACACTGTGGTTCATGTAGCGCGTGTATTGATATTTGCCCGACCCAAGCCATTGTTGAGCCTTATTTATTAGATGCGCGTAAATGCATTGCCTATTTAACTATTGAGTTTCAAGGCATTATTCCTCTAGAGCTGCGCCGCGGTATTGGTAACCGTGTGTTTGGTTGCGATGATTGCCAGCTCATTTGCCCGTGGAATAGCTTTGCCAAAACCACACCAATTGATGATTTTAACCCGCGTCATGGTTTGGATGACATTCAACTAATTGACCTTTGGCAATGGGATGAAAACACCTTTATGGCAAATACCGAAGGGAGTCCCCTACGTCGTACAGGCTATCAAAGCTTTATGCGTAACGTCGCGATTGGTCTAGGTAATGCACCATTTTCAGATGAAATATTGCAGCAATTACAAGCTTCTCGCCCAGAGCTTAACGATATTGTGCAAGTCCATATTGACTGGGCCATCCAAGAGCAACTGATGAAACGGCACTAAAACTTGCTTCAAACAGACTCAATCAATAAAAGTTCAATCAAACAGCCATTTGCTTGCATAATTTTATTTATTTTATCTATTTAGCTGCATTTTCAGTGTAACTCAAAATCTAAATAAATAGAATTTTGCGGCCAAATTTCCGAAAAAACGCTCAACTTTGCAACTATTTTTACAATCTCATAAAAAGATAAAATTAAAAACATAATCGGGAGATACTATTAAAACTGAGCAATAATGCCTTTTAAGTTGGCACGTTAAATGTATGATGTATACAAGTTAGAATTAAAAATGGATCGCCATTATGAACCTACGCAATGATTGGACGCGTGAAGAAATCGAAGCTTTGTATGATCAGCCTTTTCTTGATCTCGTCTTTCAAGCGCAGACCGTACATCGCCAACATTTCCAAGCCAACACCATTCAAGTCAGTACTTTATTGTCGATTAAAACAGGAAAATGTCCTGAAGACTGTAAATACTGCTCTCAGTCAGCACGTTATGACTCAAAACTTGAAGCCGAAAAGCGAATTGCTGTAGACAAAGTGATTTCAGAAGCCAAAGAAGCTTTAGCCTCAGGCTCATCTCGTTTTTGTATGGGCGCAGCTTGGCGTAACCCACATGAACGTGACATGCCTTATGTACTAGAAATGGTTAAAGAGGTGAAAGCTCTTGGTTTAGAGACTTGCATGACTTTAGGGATGCTGAATGAGTCTCAAGCTGGGCGTTTAAAAGATGCAGGTTTAGATTATTACAACCATAACCTCGACACTTCACGCGAGTATTATTCACATATTATTAGCACACGTACCTTTGACGACCGTTTAAATACCTTAGAATATGTCCGTCAAGCAGGCATGAAAGTGTGTAGCGGTGGTATTGTTGGTCTAGGTGAAAAGAAAGAAGACCGTATTGGTTTATTGCAAGAGCTTGCAACGATGCCTATTCACCCAGAATCTGTGCCAATCAACATGTTAGTTCCAATTGAAGGCACGCCACTGGCAGATGTTGAAAAACTCGATGTGACGGAATGGATTCGCACCATTGCTGTTGCGCGCATTATCATGCCGCACAGTTATATCCGCCTATCTGCAGGTCGTGAAGCACTTTCTGACTCAGACCAAGCACTTGCATTTATGGCGGGTGCAAATTCGTTGTTCTCGGGTGAGAAATTACTGACCACACCAAATGCAGGCGAAGGTAAAGACCGCCAACTGTTCACCAAATTAGGTTTAGTGGCAGAAAAGCCAAAACCAACAGTGGCAGACCTTAGCTTAGATGCCATGGCAAGCTAATACCTAAGAGCTGCTAAGCACAAAAAAGCCCCTTATTTCAATATGGGGCTTTTTTAATGTCTATCTATTTAACCTTCAGGCGACTGAGCAAAATTATGCGCAGTAATTAGAATACCATAACTGGCATTCAGATAATCGCCTTGGAATATCTCATCTTCACCATTGGCATGGCGTACCGTTAAGGTTTGGCAAATCGCGTCATAGTGAAAAGAATTAAAACACTCTTGATGCTGACACAGCCAGCTTAAGGTATCACTCAGATTATCATCGACAATATAAGTCTGTGCTTGAAAATTTTTAGTCATCATCTGTATATGCTAAACACTGTGATTCGTCTATTGTAAGCCGTTCTGCGTCGATTCAGCCAAACCAAGCCATAAAAAATACAGGCATTAAAAAGTGAGCCTACGCTCACTTTTCCTTAAGATGATTAGTCGGTTTTAGAATCACCGCACTTTCGGCATTCCATATGCTCCCCTATTTCAGTCATTTGTTCATATTCATAAACGTGGATGCAAAATAATTTTTTAAACAACTGAAGCATTTTTAACTCCTGTAAATGATTTTTTAAAAATTCGCTTCTTAAAATAGGTATATCTTCCTGAAATACCCACAACTCATATCTCATGAGCTATACACAGTTTTAAACATACTTTTTATAAATTTCAAGTGCCTTTTGTCGAATAACAGCATAAAGTGATAAATGGTCATTTACTTTTTTAAATGATGCTTTTTATTTACTTATTGTTCTGCTTCACATCGCTTTTAAAAATGCGGCTGAGAATGAAACAATGCTTGATTTAAATTTGGATCAAGCTAGGATAAAAATACAATCAATGCTCAAAACAGATGTTTCGAGCAACCAAAAAAGAGTTTGATAAAAAAGCAACGATAAGGATATTTATACATGCTTGGACGTATGATGTTTCAACCGCTATTAATTAGCAATCTTATTGATCACGCAGAACGCTACCATGCGGATACAGCCATTATTTCTAAAAATACAGACGGCAGTATCACTGAAACCAACTGGGCCAACGTCGCAGCCAATTCTAAGCGATTTGCCAATGTACTCAAAGATTTAGGGCTTTCTCAAAGTGACCGCGTGGCGACCATCGCATGGAACAATCATCGTCACCTAGAATCTTGGTATGCGATCTCTGGTAGTGGCTATATTTGCCATACCATCAACCCACGTTTATTTCCAGAACAACTGATTTTTATTATCAATGATGCCCAAGACCGTGTGGTGTTATTTGATAAAACCTTTGCACCACTCATTGCTGCGGTAAAAGCACATTTACCCCATGTAGAGCACTTTATTTGCTTAGATGCCGTAGATGACGCTATTGCAGAAAAAATTGCCGATGTAAAATTTTATGATGACTTGGTCAGCAAAGAGTCTGAACAATTCACATGGCCAAGTTTTGATGAGCAAACTGCAAGCTCTTTGTGCTATACCTCGGGCACAACTGGAAATCCAAAAGGCGTGCTATATAGCCACCGCTCCACTATTTTGCATAGTTTTGCCATCAGCCTACCCGATTCTCTCAATCTGTCTGCAAATGACATTATGTTGCCTGTAGTTCCGATGTTTCATGTCAATGCTTGGGGTACACCTTATGCAGCAGCTATGGTCGGTTGTACCGTTGTATTGCCAGGTCCAGGCTTAGATGGGCCAAGTTTAGTGAACATGATTGACACCTATAAAGTCACTGTGGCTTTGGGTGTACCCACCATTTGGCAAGGTTTATTGGCAGCAGCCAAACAAACAGGCAGTCAGCTGGCAAGTATGAACCGTAACGTTGTTGGTGGTTCTGCATGTCCACCATCCATGTTAGCGGCCTTTAAAAATGACTATAACTGCGACACTATCCATGCATGGGGCATGACCGAAACCAGTCCACTCGGTTCTGCCAACCAACTTAAAGCCAAACATCAACAGCTCTCTGAACAAGAGCGTTTCAAGCTACGTCTTTCTCAAGGCCGTCCGCCTTTTGGCGTGGATTTACGTCTTACCGATGAAGAAAAAGGCAGCCATGAAATTGCCCGCGATGGTGAGCAGATTGGAAATCTACAAATTAAGGGTCACTGGATTATTGACAGTTACTTTGGTAAAGATGAATCTGCCCTCACGACCGATGGCTGGTTTGACACAGGTGATATTGCAACCTTAGATGAAGACGGCTTCTTATGCATCAGTGACCGCTCTAAAGATTTAATTAAGTCTGGCGGCGAATGGATTTCATCGGTTGAACTTGAGAACCTTGCGATGGGACATTCAGACATTCTTATGGCAGCCGTTATTGCAGCTGAACATCCAAAATGGGATGAGCGTCCTATTGTCATCGCTGTGAAGAAACCCGATAGCACGGTCACTGAACAAGGTGTCTTAGACTACTATACGGACAAAATTGCGAAATGGCAGATCCCTGACCGTGTGATTTTTGTCGACAGTATTCCACTGAGCGGTACGGGTAAAATGCTAAAACGTGAACTCCGCGCCCAATATGGACAAGTACTACTGGAACAAAATCCTGTTTAACGTTGTTGAGAATAAAAGCCTGATCTTATAGTCAGGCTTTTCTCATGTTCGGATAGTGTAAATACCATCAATACAATTTATTTGAAGGCACGTCTAATAAAGACGCTTTAAACACCTCACCATGCTTTAGATTTGGATAGATTAAAAATTTAGACTCTATGCCCTGCTGATCGAATATAGACAAAATTTCTCTATTTTTATTAATGCCATTTGCATCAAAATTAGCGCTTTGCTGTGTTCCACTATGTGTTAAAAGATCACCTTCCATCAGCCATACATGTTTTTGTGGCTCTTTGACTAATTTTACTGTTCTAATTTTTTGCATCATGCGCTCATCTGCCCAAGAAAGTGATGGACTTGCAGCAAAGAAATGGCTGAAATAACGACCATCGAGCAAGCTATCAAGCACAAAAAGCCCTCCATAGGAATGCCCCCATAACGCTCTTTTTTGCGCATCCAGCTTTACATTCCGCTCAACCCAAGGGGCAATATCCTTCAAAATCACATTTCTAAAATCAGCACTTCCCCCGCTCATCCGCTCTGGATTTCTTGGGTCTTGAGCGGGTTTCCCCATTAATAAATCTACTGGAGTATAGTCAAGTGAACGAAAAGCTGTGGCAAATGGCAAGTTGGTTTTATAGCCAATGGCAACCAATACAGGGGCATCATTTTCATACAAAGACTTAAGTATTTCTTCATTCAGATGGGACATCGCAGCGTTCCCATCCAGCATAAAGACCGATGCATAAGCGTCCTTCGTCTTCTGCACTGTCTTTGGAATACCTAACCAAACGCGATAAGTTTTATTTTGATCTGTAGTTGCAAACTCTTTGACTTTAAAACCGTAATACGCCGAGCCTATTTCTGCAATATTGGCAGGCAAAGGTTTTATTTCAGGTTTCGCATAAGCACTTAAGCTGGCACCCAAAATCAATAACGAGCTAAAAATTCGCGAAAGCAGAGTAGTAAAAATCTTTCTATAAAGATGCGTCATTTTTTGTATATACAGCCATGAGATACTGAAGCCTAACACATAATAATTATCATTATAATTATCAATTAAATCTTTATCATCTCTCTATCATGACGTACATCTCATCGATTAAATAGTCTACATTATCTTTGACCACACACTCCGAAAGATGATTTTCCTTTTTATACGGATTGAACAAGTCTAGGAAATCTCCTTCCAACTTTTTTATCCATAACAAAAGCCACCGCACTATGAAAGTTCAATGGCTTTATCGATACAAGCAAAAGACTTAAAGCTTTTTCCATGTCATGTTGCTCAAACCTTTCGCATCTTTTGCTGTGGCTTGTACCTTCATCTGATCTTTACCAGCATTTAACTGCGCAATATTGATGTTATACACACGGCCATCTTGAGGATTCAGCCATTGGCCTTTTGCGAATTTTTGACCTGTTGCATCACCCATTAAGCCATTCAGCACTTGCATACCAAAAATCGGTTTATCCTTAAGCCCACCCTGACACTTACTACATACATCACTTACAGGCGCCTCAGCCAAAGGATAGTACTTGGTCACCACTGCGCTATATTGTGATGTTTTAGAATTCTTACGAATCACAATATCTGAAATATAATACCCTGTCCGATCATCAATCACTTTCCATGTTCCAATAAGCGGGTCAAATGGCATGGCGAAAGCAGAATGAGACAACCCCAAAAACAGTGCTGATGCACACAAAAACTTATGTTTCATAAAGTAAATTACAATAAAAATGAAAAAATGAACGGTCGAGATTATAGCAACTCTATTCTTTTATTTATCGATTATTTCATTAAAATTAAATATTTATATGAAATTAAACCGTGAGAAACATCAACAAAAAATTGCATATAAAAAAAGCCTCCGAAGAGGTAATGCCAGTCAGTTAAGCAAAAAAAGTTAAAATGCTGTAAAAAGAGCGTATGTAAATACGCTCTTTTTTTATGAATTTATCTCAGAATCTAGATTTAACATTAAAACAAACCTTACCTTCACTTTCACAATTCAGTGAATTGATTGATTTAAACTGGATTGAAGATTGCTTAGACCAAACAGGTAAAGCATCAATTCGAAAAAGAAAACTGCCTGCTGAACATGTTGTTTGGCTGGTAATCGGACTTGCTCTATTTCGAAATCAACCGATTTGGTATGTGGTTCAACAATTGCAACTTGTTTTCGGTACGGCAGAATACTGTGTACCGAGTGCATCCGTACAAGCAAGACAACGCTTAGGCTTAGAACCCATGAGTGCTTTATTTTCGACATTAAGTCAGGCATGGTTTAAAGACTCACAACAACAATATAGCAACTTTCACGGTCTATGCGTTTGTGCTGTAGATGGTGTGGTTTGGTCTATGCCTCATACAGAAGAAAACTTTAAGCACTTTGGTTCATCCAAAGGCAAAACAGCAGCTGCACCTTACCCACAAGTTAGAGCGACTTGCCTGGTGAATACCAATACCCATGAAATGATTGATGCCCAAATGGGCAGTATGGATCAAGGTGAATTAACCTTAGCCAGTCAATTAAAAGCACCAGTTCGCAGTATTACCCTATTTGATCGTGCTTACTTCTCTGCTGATTTTTTAGTGAGCTGGCAATCTCAGGCAGAAGAGAGTCATTGGTTGATGCGAGCAAAGGACAACCTGCGTTATGAAGTGATTCATCATAATGCGGCCCATGACTTTCAGATCAAAATGCCTGTTTCAGCAAGAGCAAAAAAGATAAATCCGTCATTGGGTGACTATTGGGAAGCACGTTTAATTGAAGTTGAATATGCAGGAAAAATAAGACGTTACATTACATCATTAACAGATTCTAAAGTTTATCCATTCAAAGACCTTGCAATGCTTTATATCCAGCGTTGGGAAATAGAAATGTGTTATCGGGAAATTAAAAGTGATTTACAGGATGCAAGGATTTTAAGAAGCAAACAACCTGATTTGGTCTATCAAGAATTGTGGGGGGTATTTATTGCATATAATATCTTAAGAAGACAGATGAGGTTTATCGCTGAACATGCAAAGGTGAGTCCTTTAAGGATCAGTTTCCATGTTGCATCTATGAGTATTATCAATATCTTAAGGCACACACCTTTAGAATCAGCAGGAAACCTACCCAAACATTTAGCGCAATTATTTGAACAATCTAAAATATTTGTATTACCTGAAAAAAGGCAAAGGCAATGTCCGCGAGTAGTGAAAATTAAAGCACAAAAATATCCAAGAAAATGCCAGTCAATTTCTTAACTGACTGGCATTACTCCGAAGAGGCTTTTTTAATAATGTATCAGAGCTTCACATTAAGCCGCTGAACGTTCTTCAATAGGAACTACTTTACGCAGTTCAGGCCCCGTATAGTCCGCACTTGGGCGAATAATACGGTTGTCCGCACGTTGTTCCATCACATGCGCTGCCCAACCTGTCACACGGCTCATCACGAAGATTGGTGTGAATAATTTGGTCGCAATATCCATGAAGTGGTAAGCAGATGCATGGAAGAAGTCCGCGTTACAGAACAGTTTCTTCTCACGCCACATCACCTCTTCACAACGTACTGAAACTGGATACAGTACCGTATCACCCACATCTTTGGCTAAGCGCTCTGACCAAATTTTGATGATGCCATTACGTGGGTCATTGTCTTTGTAGATTGCATGTCCAAAGCCCATGATCTTTTCTTTACGTTCCAGTTTGCCCAGCATTTCACGCTCAGCTTCTTCAGGTGACGTCCAGTTTTCAATCATTTCCATCGCTGCTTCGTTTGCTCCACCGTGTAATGGACCACGTAGTGAACCAATTGCACCCGTGATGCATGAATGCATATCGGATAAGGTTGATGCGCATACACGTGCGGTGAAGGTCGATGCGTTGAATTCATGCTCTGCATAGAGGATCAGTGATACATTCATCACTTGTTCATGCAATTCATTTGGCTTTTCACCACGCAGCAGGTGTAGGAACTGAGCACCGATTGAATCGTCATCGGTGTTTTCTTCAATGCGTACGCCATCATGGCTAAAACGGTACCAGTAGCAAATGATCGCTGGAAGCGTTGCGAGAATGCGGTCTGCAACATCTTGCTGTTCTGCAAAGGATTGTTCTGTTTCTAGGTTACCTAGCATCGATACGCCTGTACGCATCACATCCATTGGGTGTGAATCCGCAGGGATACGCTCTAATACTTCTTTGAGTGCTTGTGGCAGTTGGCGCAGTGATTTAAGTTTAGCCTTGTAAGCGGTGAGTTGTGCTGCTGTTGGTAGTTCACCAAAGAAGATCAGGTAGGCCACTTCTTCAAACTGGCAGTTTTCAGCGAGGTCTTGTACGTCATAACCACGGTAGGTTAGACCTGCTCCGCTTTTACCTACAGTTGAGAGTGCTGTCTTTCCTGCGACTTGTCCGCGCAATCCTGCGCCTGTGAGGACTTTTCCTTCAGCCATTTTTAATTCTCCTGTTTAAACAGCTTGTCTAATGTGTTTTCAAAGGTGTGGTAATCGAGAAATTCGTAGAGTTCTTTGCGCTGTTGCATTTTGTCAAGGACGTTGACTTGGGTGCCGTCATTGCGAATGGCATGCATGACTTCCAGTGCTGCCTTTTGCATGGCACGGGTGGGTGACAGTGGGTAGAGCACCATCGAGATGCCTTGTTCTGCAAGTTGTTCTTTGGTGTAGTATGGGGTATCACCAAATTCGGTGATGTTGGCCAATACTGGGACACCGACTGCATCGCAGACGGTTTTGTACATAGTAATGTCAGTCATTGCTTCGGCAAAGATCGCATCAGCACCGGCTTCTACACAGGCACAAGCACGGTCAATTACCGCTTGTAGGCCTTCTTTTTGTAGGGCATCGGTACGTGCCATCACCACAAAGTTTGCATCGGTTTTGGCATCAACTGCGGCTTTGACGCGGTCGACCATTTCTTGTTGGGTGACGATTTCTTTATTTGGGCGGTGGCCACAGCGTTTTTGTGCTACTTGGTCTTCGATGTGCACTGCGGCTGCGCCTGCAGCAATCATTTGTTTCACAGTACGGGCAATGTTAAATGCCCCACCCCAACCGGTGTCGATATCGACCAGTAACGGAGTGTCTACACGTTCGGTAATGCGGCGTACATCTTCCAAAACATTATCCAGACTGGTCATGCCTAAGTCAGGCAATCCATAAGAGTAGTTGGCTACACCAGCACCCGAAAGGTAGATGGCCTTGTAGCCCACCTGTTTCGCCATCATTGCTGCATAAGCATTGACTGTACCGATAATTTGTAATGGTTTTTCCACTTCCAGTGCTTGTCTAAATCTTAAGCCTGCAGATCTTTGTTCTGTCATCGTCCTTTCCACGGCATTTACTTTAATTTTCGAGTTTTGAGTATAGCCATAATGACTGAATTGGCTATGACATTTTAGAATGATCACTCTAAAACTTTAGTCCCATGGTTCACGTTTTTATTGTGTAATTTTCTTCCATGCATTGGGCTTTAGTGGTAAACAGATAAGCCCCAAAACAACAATGTGTGCATATTTTTGCTATGATAGCAACTAGAGATCCACATTTATTAGGCTGTTGTTAGTTATATGCACGACTCAGTTCAACTAGAACCCCTTACACGTGACATACCTCACACAAAACGAGGTCATGAACGCTGTCTTGCATTTTTATTAAGTGCAAACGAGTTGTTTTTGCAACATGGCTACGATGCAGTTTCACTTGATGATATTGTCAATCATGCGGGTGGTTCAAAAGCATCGATTTACAAATATTTTGGAAATAAAGACGGTCTTTTTACAGCAATTTGCGACTACCGTCGTGAGCTGTTTTTTAAAGATATTTGTATGCCTTTTGATTTTACGA
Organism: Acinetobacter sp. CAU_H_29a_1; assembly: GCF_058599505.1. Taxonomy (NCBI): domain Bacteria; kingdom Pseudomonadati; phylum Pseudomonadota; class Gammaproteobacteria; order Moraxellales; family Moraxellaceae; genus Acinetobacter; species Acinetobacter sp. CAU_H_29a_1. The sequence continues at coordinate 1,453,277 of NZ_CM178655.1, read as the reverse complement.
AGGACAATTTGCGCGTTTATTTAATACAAACCATTTTAAATATTCAAACACATCTTGTGCTTCCAGAAAATGCTTCTTTTTTAAGACTCATTATGGAACAAGTACAGCGTAATCCGCAGTTGGCCTTTCATATTCACAAACAAGGACCTAAACATATTGAAGATGCTGTGGCTTGTGTTTTAACCAAAGCAGATGAAATAGGTATTATTCGATGTGAACATCCGAATTATTCTGCGCAGCTTTTTTTTGGCATTGTGCGCGAATTAGAGTGGCGAGTACTCATGAACATCTATGTTGAAGAAAATGAACAAGAAAATCTAGAATATGTTCATTATTGTGTAGATCGCTTCTTAGCAGGTCATCAAAAAGTCTAGTTTTTTTGCAATTTCCTTTGCATATAGTATATTAATCGACTCTCTTTTTCTTTCCACCAACCAACAACTAATTGTTGTTCTGTACCTATTTCGGTTTTCAGCAATTATTGTGGAGTAACAATGGCTCTACGTCACTTTCTTACCTTACGCGATTTATCTACTTTAGAACTGAACCAAGTTGTGCAACGCGGTATCGAACTAAAGCGTAAACAGCACAACAGCGAAGTATTCCAACCGTTTGTTGGTAAAGTCATGGGTATGATTTTTGAAAAATCGAGCACCCGTACCCGTGTATCGTTCGAAGCAGGCATGAGCCAATTTGGTGGCAGTGCAATTTTCCTCTCCCCACGAGACACCCAATTGGGTCGTGGTGAGCCGATTGAAGATTCTGCACGCGTAATTTCAAGCATGTTGGATATTGTGATGATCCGTACTTTTGGACATGACATTGTTGAACGTTTTGCCTCTTATTCAAAAGTTCCAGTGATTAATGCCTTGACCGATGATCACCACCCTTGCCAACTACTTGCAGATGTTCAAACTTTTGTTGAACACCGTGGTCCCATTGCAGGCAAAACGGTAGCGTGGATTGGTGATGGCAACAATATGTGTAATTCATATATTGAAGCTGCACATATGTGGGGCTTTAAATTAAAAATTGCTGCGCCTAAAGGTTATGAACCCAAAGCAGAATTTTTAAGTGAATTTGCACATTGTGCAGAACTGGTGAACTCAGCTGAAGATGCTGCCGTAAATGCAGACCTTATCGTGACCGATGTATGGGCAAGCATGGGCCAAGAAGAAGAGCAAAAAATTCGTGAAGCTGCTTTTGCAGACTATCAAGTGAATGAACGTCTTATGGATCTTGCTCATTCTGATTGTTTATTTATGCATTGTTTACCTGCGCATCGCGGCGAAGAAATTTCTGAAAAGATGCTCGACCATAAAAATGCTGTGGTTTGGGATGAAGCTGAAAACCGCTTACATGCACAAAAAGCATTGGTTGAGTTTTTAATCAATGAAAATACCAAGAAAGATTAATTAATTTTTCCAACGAAAAGCACCTAAGGGTGCTTTTTTTATAAGAGCAAAGCTATAATCGGAACATAATTTTTATAAGCGACACTTTCCATGCATTTCAAAAAAACTGGCCTGTGCCTTGCTACAATTCTAAGCTCTACATTTTTTCAGATTCAAGCCTCAGAGTTTGATGACTACTTACAGTCCAAACAAATCATTGATCAAAATTTTAAAATTAAACAACCAGAAACGTTGAACGAGATCTTAACGGTATTAACCGCAGAAGACTCACGAACTCTCCCAATTGAAATTGATAACAACACCATCATTGAACAATTTAATCTATATGCAGACCGTACCGAGCTTAAAGGCTTGATCATTACCCCTGATTTTGCGCAGTTTGAACAGGATTTGGGTGCGAAAGCAGTTCAAAAAGTGATTAAAAAGAATGTTGTGCAAAACTGCAATATTTTCTTCGAGCATCAATATCAACGCCATAACCCCTACATTATAAAATTACAGCTCAGCTCTGAGAAAAATAGCTACGATTTAGAATTAAAGCAAAAAGATTGTGGTATCAAATAGTACCTTTTTAGCGATTGGTTCTCTACTTTAGCGAACCAATCCTTGCGGTTGTAAGATAATCATGGCCGCACCAATCAACACCACTGTCCCACCCATTATGTCCCAACGGGATAAATAAACTTGATCGACATAACGCAACCATAGCAATGCGGTAAAAATATAAATTCCGCCATAAGCGGCATAAATACGTCCCGAAGCAGCCGGATGTAAGGTCAACAACCACACAAAAGCACCTAGCGCTAAGGCTGTAGGAATCCACAACCAATGACTTCTTCCCTGATTTAAAATCAAATAAGGGAAATAACAGCCTAATATTTCCATCACAGCGGTTACCAAAAACAGTACAAATGTACTTAAAACTTTCGTCAATTGAATATCCATGCAACCTACTTTTATTACTTCTAACTGTTAAATACTTTTTTCAATAAAAAACCCGTGCGAACACGGGTTTTTTATTATGTAGCAATTCTTAAGCAGGTTCAGCCGTTTGGTCTTCAAAAACTTCAAGTTTTAGACCCACCGCTTTACCATTTTCGTTCTTCACAGAGACCGCAACATTGCCACCATGTTCTGCAAGCTCACCAAATAGAATCATTTCAGCCAGTGGTTTTTTCAAATGCTCTTGGATGAGTCGTTGCATTGGGCGAGCGCCCATTAAACGGTCATAGCCATTTTCAGCCATCCACTCACGCGCACTTTGATCCACTTCTAGAATGACTTTTTTCTCATCCAGTTGCGCTTGTAGTTCAGTTAAGAACTTATCCACCACATTTTCAATTACTGTCGTTGGCAAAGCTTTAAACTGAATCACACTGTCCAAACGGTTACGGAACTCTGGAGAAAACGCTTTCTTCATCGCATCTTGGTTATCATTACTGTTGTCTTGATCCATGAAGCCAATACTCACGCGAGAAATAGTTTCTGCGCCAATATTTGTGGTCAAGACCAACACCACATTACGGAAGTCTGATTTACGACCATTGTTATCGGTCAATGAACCATGATCCATGATTTGTAGCAATAAGTTGAATACGTCTGGATGCGCTTTTTCAATCTCATCTAGCAATAATACACAGTGCGGATTTTTATGAATCGCATCGGTCAACAGACCACCTTGGTCAAAGCCGACATAACCTGGAGGCGCACCAATCAAACGTGAAACTGCATGGCGCTCCATATACTCTGACATATCGAAGCGAACCAGCTCAACACCCAGTAATTTCGCAAGCTGCTTGGTGACTTCTGTTTTACCTACCCCAGTTGGGCCTGCAAAAACAAAACTACCCACAGGCTTATCTGGTGATTTTAAGCCTGCACGCGACAGTTTAATTGCTGAGCCTAAAGCTTCAATGGCTTCATCTTGACCAAAGACCACACGTTTTAAATCACGCTCAAGATTTTCAAGAACGGTCTTATCATCTTTAGATACGGTTTTTGGTGGAATACGTGCAATTTTCGACACGATATCTTCAATATTTTCCACGGTAATCAAGGTGTCATCTTGTTCAGCTTTCAGACGACGTTGTGCCCCTGCTTCATCAATGACATCAATGGCTTTATCTGGCAAGAAACGATCATTAATGAACTTTGCAGACAGCTCAACCGCAGAAATTAAAGCTTTGTCATCATATTTAACATGATGGAAATCCTCAAACTTGCTCTTCAAACCACGTAGAATATCAATCGTTTCTGAAATAGATGGCTCATTGACATCAATTTTTTGGAAACGGCGTGACAATGCATGATCTTTTTCAAAGACTTGGCGGTATTCTTGGAATGTGGTTGAACCAATGCAGCGCAATGAGCCATTGGCCAAAGCGGGTTTAATCAAGTTTGATGCATCCATCGTACTGCCCATACTTGAGCCCGCACCAATAATCATGTGGATTTCATCAATAAACAAAACTGCTTCTGGTTTCTTTTTCAACGCGTTCAAAAGCTGTTTTAAACGTTTTTCAAAGTCACCCCGGTATTTGGTTCCTGCTACCAAAGCACCAATGTCCAAACTATACACTTCAGCATTTGCCAATGGTTTCGGTGCTTTACCATTAACAATGAGCCAAGCTAAGCCTTCAGCAATCGATGTTTTACCGACGCCAGGATCACCGACCAATAACGGGTTGTTTTTACGACGACGGCACAAAATTTGCGCAGCACGTTCAATTTCTTTTTCACGACCAATTAAAGGATCCGTTTTGCCCTTTTGTGCCTCAACATTTAAGTTGGTTGTATACAGCTCTAAAGGGCCTGCGTTGCTTGAACTGGTCGATTCACCATCGAGATCTTCAATTTCTTCTTCCACTTGCACTTCGTCTTTACGTGTGCCGTGGGCCAAGTATTGTGTCAGAGTTAAACGGTTAATTTGATGGCGTTTCAAGAGGTAGACTGCAAAAGAGTCACGCTCAGAGTACATCGCCACTAAAATGTCTGCGCCTTCAACTGTACGATCACCACCGCTTGATTGCACATGAAAAATTGCACGTTGTAAGATACGGTCAAAACTTTCAGTTGGATGCGGAGCTTGGTCACTGTTTTCGCCCAGCTTAGGAGTGTGCTGCTCTACATATTCTTCAAGCTCTTTGCGAAGCACAATAATATCTGCACCGCAGGCTTTCAATGCATTTACGGCCGAATCATTATCGAGTAAAGCCAATAATAAATGTTCAACGGTTAGGAATTCATGTCTCTTTTGTCGAGCCATACTAACAGCCAAACGTAAGGATACTTCTAATTGACGACTGAGCATGGAACCCCCTTAATCTTTCGGCTCAATCTGACAAAGTAAAGGATGACCTTGAGACCGAGCGTAATTATTGACTTGGTTTGCTTTTGTTTCCGCGATGTCTCTCGGGTAAACGCCTGCAACACCTTTTCCTTCATAATGTACAGTTAGCATTACTTGAGTGGCTTGGTCAAGATTCAAAGCAAAGTATTGTTGTAAAATTTCAATAACAAAGTCCATTGGGGTGTAGTCATCGTTCATTAAAACGACAGCATAGAGTGGCGGACGCTTAAGTTCTGGTGGCGCGGTTTGGACAGCGACATCCCCATTTTCTTCTTCATGCGGTTCATCATTGCTCAAGCGCGGGCTGATATGCCAATCGACATAGCCAGATTCATGAAAAGACTGCTTGATTTCATTTAAACACGTTGAACGCTTAGAGATACCCATAAACTTACAATTCACAATTATTGTGCATTCGCCTCAGCCTGAGGAATTTCAGAGACAAATGCTGATTGACTTTCTACGGCTTCACCACGTGACCAACTAAAGCGTCGTGTCACTGGTGTGCTACCTGTTAAACGGACTTCGATAAACTGCGGCGTAAAGCCTTTAGGCATTGTCCAACGCCCTGTTAAACGCTCATAGTTTTCAAAGTTAAAGTTTTTGTCTTCAAGAGGCACAACTAAAACCTCTGTACCACGAATGAGTCGGAGTTCAACTGTACCTGAAGCTGCACGTTTAGATGGACTGACTTGAACCAAGTCGAGTTGATATTCAAATGCATTTTCAGGCAAAGGTTTAATCGCAATATGCTGCACAGCCAGTGGAATACCACCGCGTTGACGCAAAACCTCACGGTAAATCACCGCAGTGGTTTCAGATTGCGCTTGTTGATCCAGAGCTTTTTGCAATGACAAATACAGCTCATTTGAATTGGTCACAGCAACGTCACGCTCCTGAACAGCAGCGTTATAGTTTTTATTTAAAGCATCCAGACTGGTCTTTTGCTTTTGTACCACTTCGACCAGTTGCTCAGCATCTGCATCAAAACCTACCACCGTTAAACCCTGACGATGTCCGACGGTATAGCCCAATCCCCCACTTGCAAGCATCAATATTGCAGCACCAATTGCCAAGGGCTTATTGGTCTGTAAAAACGGCTTTGCAGGTTCAGGCTGTTGTGACGTCATATTTGTGTCAGTGTTCGGCATCGTCATCTCTTATTTTGATTCAATTCAAAACACACATTTAAATCGAAATCTAAATGTGTGTGAAGTTTTAAAACGTTTTTTATGGTAATAAACCAATTCCGTCTAGGCCCGCTGTTTCAGTAAATCCAAACATTAAGTTCATGTTTTGAACGGCCTGACCTGCTGCACCTTTAACCAAATTGTCTTGTACTGAAATGACCACTAATTTTTTCGGTTGTGGTTTATACAGCGCAATACGTAGTTGATTTGCACCCCGCACAGAACGTGTCTCTGGTGAACTTCCCGCAGGCATCACATCGACAAAAGCTTCATTGGCATAAAACTGTTCATATAAACTTTGCACATCAGCAGCTTCACCTGCATCGGTTAAGTCCACATAAATCGTGCTCAGCATGCCACGAATCATTGGCACCAAATGCGGGACAAATAAAATGTGGTTAAACACCTCTTTTAAGCCTGAAATATTTTCCAACGCTTCCACAATTTCAGGATGATGACGGTGACCTGCAACGCCATAAGCTTTGAAATTATCTGCATTTTCAGAATAGATCATCCCAAGGCTGGCTTTACGGCCTGCACCAGACACACCCGATTTTGCATCAATAATAATGCTTTCAGGTTTAACTAATGTGTCGTTTTGCTTAAATAACGGCGCTAAACCCAGTTGTACTGTTGTTGGATAACAACCAGGGTTACCAATGACATTGGCTTGTTTAATCTGCTCACGGTTTAATTCTGACAAACCATAAACCGAGTCTTTCAGTAGTTCAGGGCACGCATGCTGCATACCATACCATTTTTCAAACTGTTCTAAGTCTTGTAAACGAAAGTCTGCGGCAAGGTCAATCACTTTAGTATTTGCAGCCACCAACTCTTCGGCATGCTTCATGGCAACGCCATGCGGTGTCGCAAAGAACACCACATCACATTTTTTCAGTTCATCAATATTCAAATCTGAATATTTGAGTTCGGTATGTCCACGTAGGCTTGGGAACATATCATCTACACGGCGACCGTCTTCTGTACGCGATGTTAATACGCTTACTTGCACATTTGGGTGTCGTAGTAAAAGACGCAACAATTCAACGCCTGTATAACCTGTACCGCCGACAATACCAACTGAAATCACGTGTATTACCTCAAACTTAAACTGTCCATTTCGTAACTGCCTAGTATGACAGGAAGTTTCTGCTTTCTAAACTGTTTTACTTGGAATTTATGCGTTTTTAGTGCTATCGACACCTAATGAGACACATCCAATATACTCTGTGCAGGCTCAAAACCAATCTGATTTCGTCCCGAATGTTTCGCCTGATATAACAATTGATCGGCAGTATGTATGGCATATTTTAAGTTAGGCTGATGTACCGCAGCCAGTCCGAAACTTGCTGTCACGGCAATACTTTTGGAGGATAGTCGTGCATCGGCAATACCTAAACGAATACGATTGGCAATATTATAAGCCAGCGTGGCGTCATCAATTTGCAATAAGACAATGAACTCCTCTCCACCAAAACGCCCCACTAAGTCGTGCGCACGGACGTTTTGCCCAATAATTTGACCGACTTGTTGTAAAATTTGATCACCCACCAAATGCCCATAGGTATCATTTATTTTCTTAAAATGATCAATATCACACATGAGCAAGAAATAAGACTGTTTAGAGAGCTGATGCAACTTCCGTTTAGCCGCTTCGTTAAAACCACGTCGATTGAATAAATGCGTTAGCGGATCTCTTAGTCGCTCATCATTAAGTTGATGGATAATATCGCGCACCAAGGTTCCGAGCAGCACTATTGCAAACCACATACTTAAGATAATGCTCGCAGCAAGCATCATCAGCCACCAAACTGAATTTGCCAGCATGTCTGCTTCGATATTTCTTAAAAAGAGAAAAATAATGATTCCGCGAACAAAGGTATACAGCACAATAAACAAGTAGGAAAAGTCGACTATTTTATTGAGCAAATCAATCCCTTGATAATGTTTAAACATTGAAAACAAAACCAAAGACTCAACCAATGCAATTGAAATGTTCAGAATCAGCATCCTGATCCACAGTTGATCATCTACGTAGGAATAATAACTGAGTGAAAGTAAAGCCATCACGACCAAGGCCAGACACCAATATGGACGTGCATTCGCGTTCTTTCTTAAGCCCATGGCATAAGCGCTGGCCCATGCGCCAAACAAATACATACTGCCTAAAATGGGTGCCGACAAAGCCAACTGCTTATTCGACATAAAACTTTGCGCGGCCACAGAAAACGAAGGCACAATATATCCAAGCCCGAGCCACAATAAATATGAGGGAGCCCTAAAAGCAAAATGACATATTAAAAGTAAGCTTCCCATTAAAATCAGGCAAGCTGGAACGATTAATATAAAATAGTGGATATCTGTAAAATTCACATTTGAGGTCTTTGGACTGAAATTGAGGAATGTTTACCTTAGATCATGAAGTTTAGAGCATTTTTTGACTCACCCTCAATCAATCAGAAGAAATTATTTTTCAATTTTGTACGTAAAATTAACTTTAAACGCCTGCCCACCAATGCGGCAATGCGATTGTTTTTAAAGTTTTTCGATGCTGTTGAAAAGCAGCATCATATTTGGCAACTTCCGCCCAAAAGCGTGCACTATGATCAAAATGTTGCGTATGTGCGAGTTCATGCACACAGACATAACGCGTAATGGCTTCAGGAAACAACACTAAAGCACTGTTAAGCATAATGTCGTGTTTGGCACTACAACTCCCCCAACGTGTTTTGGGCTGACGAATTGAACATTGTGCAAATTTTAAACCAGTTTCATGACTAATCTGTTGCAAATAAATAGGCAAGTGCTGTTTGGCATATACAATCAAAAAAGATTTTAAATAACTTTCAGGCTGACGGTCACTGATCCAAAGCTGGTGATTGTGCTCATCCAAAATATACGCATTTTTTTGTGTTTGATAGCTCACCGTTAAAGCATTTTGGCGATTAAATAACCGTAATTCTGTGGGAAGGGTTTGATCTATCTGTAGCAGACTGGCTTGTTGCTTCTGCCAAGTTTCAACCATCCACTGTTCAGATTGATTTAAAAAATCCTGAATTTGCCGTTTGCTACAAAATTTAGGCACGGTTAAACGAATTTGAGTTGGTTCAACACGAAGTCGTAACCGGGTCGCACGTGCATGATGGGTGATTTGAATTTCAGGTAGGTCTGCTAAGGTCATTAATATTATTCTTTATTGAATCATCCTCCCGACCCTCCTTTTGAAAGGAGGGAGAAAAACATAAGATAAAAATGTTTTTGCTTTTAGCCCCTCTTTTTCAAAGAAGAGCTTAGGGAAGATTTAAAATTAAACCGCGGTACGCTCTTCAATACCACTGTCTGTTGCAACAACTGCCACATCTGCTTTATTGATTGCAAAAATACCATTACACACCACACCTGGAATGTCGTTAATGGTTTTTTCAAGCTCAAGCGCATTTAAAATATTCAGGTTATAAACATCTAAAATCACGTTACCGTTATCCGTCACCACGCCTTCACGGTAAGCAGGATCACCACCGAGCGCTACAATTTTACGTGCCACAGCTGAACGAGCCATTGGAATCACTTCAATCGGAAGTGGGAAGTCACGCCCCAATTGATCAACCCACTTAGAGTCATCAACGATACAAACAAATTTTCTCGCAATTGAAGCCACGATTTTCTCGCGAGTAAGTGCAGCCCCACCACCTTTGATCATATGCATATGACGGTCAATTTCGTCTGCACCATCTACATAGGCATCTAAACCGCCTACAGAGTTCATATCAACCACTTCAATGCCTAATTTCTTTAAGCGCTCAGCCGTTGCTTCTGAACTTGCCACAGCCGCCTCAAGCTGAAGTTCTGGTAAAAGTTCAATTAAGAAATTGACGGTGCTGCCTGTACCCACTCCTAAAATGCCACCTTTAGGTAAGTGCTTTAAGGCAGCTTTTGCAGCAGCTTGCTTTTTTTCATCTTGGGTAGCATACAGACTCATAATTTGGCTCAACTATTTTTTGACATTTGTTGCTGATTTTACAGCCCAAATGTACAGGGGTTTGTTACAATGATCCTCTATTTTAAACTGTTAAATGGGAAATTAACATGCTGTCTCGTTTGGTTCGACAAATATTACAAGCAACAGTCTACGATGTTGCAATCGAAACTCCACTCGAAGCGGCACCTCGAATTAGTGAGAAACTCAATAACAATATTCGTTTTAAACGTGAAGACCTACAGCCCGTCTTTTCATTTAAGCTCCGTGGTGCGTATAACCGCATTAGCCAACTTCCTAGAGCTCAACTTGAACGTGGCGTGATTACTGCATCTGCTGGCAACCATGCCCAAGGCGTAGCACTGTCAGGTAAAAAACTCGGGATTCGTGCCATTATCGTGATGCCGAAAACCACCCCAGATATTAAAGTTCAGGCGGTCAAACGCTTAGGCGGTGAAGTGGTTCTCCATGGCGACTCTTTTGATGTTGCAAACAAATATGCAATTCAACGTGCTGCAGAAGACGGTATGAGCTTTATTCCACCCTATGACGATGAACTGGTCATGGCAGGTCAAGGTACGATTGGCAATGAAATTTTGCGTCAATGGCGCGATGTCGACTACGTTTTCGTCGCTGTTGGCGGCGGCGGTTTAATTGCTGGTGTGGCGGCCTACTTAGGCGATGTTGCACCGCATGTTAAAGTCATTCCTGTTGAATATGACGAATCTGCTTGTTTAAAAGCCGCATTTGAAGCAGGTGAACGTGTTGTACTGCCTCAAGTCGGCTTATTTGCTGATGGCACAGCTGTAGCACAAATTGGTGAAAAACCATTTGAAGTGATTCAACTCCAAAAGTCGGATAACTCAGGCCCGATCGTTGAACGTGAAGTGGTTTTGGTCAATACCGATGAAATTTGCGCTGCAATTAAAGACACCTATGATGAATGTCGTAGCATCGTTGAACCATCGGGTGCGATGGCCTTAGCAGGGATTAAAAAATATGTTGAAACACACGAGCTAATTGGGCAAAACATCGTCTCAATTGTATGTGGTGCAAACATGAACTTTGACCGTTTACGTTATATTGCAGAACGCACTGAATTGGGTGAACGTAAAGAAGCTATTTTTGCTGTGACTATTCCAGAGAAAAAAGGTTCATTCCTGAATTTCTGCCGAGCGCTACAAGGCCGAAATATCACTGAGTTTAACTACCGTGCAAGTGATGCCAGTGCAGCGCAAGTCTTTGTCGGCATTAGCTTAAAAGGCGGTGAAAAAGAGCGTCACGATATTTTTGAAGCACTCAAAACTCAGTTCGATGTCGATGACTTATCTGATGATGAAGTGGCAAAACTGCATATTCGCTATCTGATTGGTGGGCATGCAGACCTTGAAAATGAGCGTTTGTTCCGTGTTGAGTTCCCTGAACGTCCAGGTGCACTGTTAATGTTCCTCGAACGCCTTGGTCCTACACATAACATTACCCTATTCCACTACCGTAACCATGGTGCGGCGGAAGGTCGCGTCCTCGTTGGTTTAGAGGCAAGTGATGCGAAACAAAACCCAGATGGTTTGATTGAAACTTTAGAAAGTATTTCGTATCCATATGAAGAAATTACCAATAACCTAGGTTATCAACGTTTCTTAAAATAAAAGATTCAATACATACATAAAACCGCCCTTCGAGGCGGTTTTATTCTATGAGCTGCATCGGCTCTTCATCACCAAACGTGTGGTTATACGTAACAATAATTCTATCGATCAGCTCATCATTATGCGGTACCAATAGCCAATAAGGGTTTTCCCGCTCAATAACCAATAAACTGAGTTCATAAGGCTCAATAAAAATTTTAATGTGATTAAAAATAACATCAAAACTAAATTCAAAATCATAACCATGCATGTCTGAGGTTTCTTCTTCCTCACTCTCATACATTTGATAAAAAGACGCCATATCATCATTAATTTGGTTTTTCAGCTCGTCTAAGTCAATACCCAACTGTTGAAGTCGATGGCATTCATCAATACCATTTTGTCGAAAATCATCGAGTTCTATTTTTTGAATGTTTGAATAATAGCTATTCAACCAACGTACAAAGTGCTCGAACTCATCTTGTTCTTCTGGAATTGCGGTATCATTCAATTCTGGAAACGCGATCCTGAGGGATTCATACAGTGTCTTCCGCATTTATATACTCCTTTGGATGAGTGATATATTGGTATAAGGCAAAGCGCGGTTGATCGAAAAAAGCGTGTCTGTATAAAGATGACATCTTGTGAAATTTGGCACAACATTCGTTAACAATCGACGTATAAAAAAATTTAAAGGAAAGATGACATGGCACAATTTGCAGTGATTGGTTTAGGAAGCTTTGGAGCCACAGTTGCAACTCAACTCATTGAACTGGGACATGATGTCATTGGTATCGATAGTGAAAAAAAATATGTTGAAAATATTTCTGAGCAGGTGACCCATGCTGTCATCGCCGACGCAACAGATGAACATGTCCTCGATGAATTAAATATTAAAAACTGTGATGCCGTGGTGGTCGCAATTGGTGAAAATATTGAAGCCAGTATTTTGTGTGTACTGCACCTCAAAAATATTGGGGTTGAAAAAATTTGGGTCAAAGCCAAATCAAAGTCGCACCATATGATTTTAAGCCATTTAGGGATTAGTAAAATTATTCACCCTGAAGAAGACATGGGCGTGCGGATTGCGCAGTCTTTATGCTACCCCATGGTCAGTCGCTATATGGCGCTTGAAGATAACCACTATATTGTCAAAATTGAAATTGATGAAAAACTACAAGGGACTCGCTTCCGCCAACTAATGGATCAAGCACCTGATGTAAAAACATTACTCCATAAACGTGGCAAAGACGTTTTGTACAGCATTGACCCCAATTTAATTTTACAAGTGGATGATATTCTAGTTGTTGAAGGTTTAGTTGAAACATTACGTCGTCTTTCAGCACGGTTCAAATCATGAAAAAAGTCAAAGACTGGCAAACCCCAAAAAACAGCACCATTAATTTAAGCCCGCCCAGCCTACTGGCTTTGGGTTTTTTGAGTTTTATTATTATTGGGACCCTGTTATTAAAGCTACCCATTTCACACCACGGTGAACTCAGTTGGATTCACTCTTTGTTCACCGCCAGCTCAGCAGTCACCATTACGGGACTGTCTGTGGTGAATGTCGGTGAAACTTTTACCGTAACAGGTAAAGTCATCATTATGCTGCTAATTCAAATTGGTGGCTTAGGCTTTATGACTTTTGCAATTTTAGCCGCACTGAGTCTGTCGACCAAACTCGGTTTAAAGCAACAAATCATGGCGCAAGAGACCATTGGCCAAACCAGCTTATCCAAAGTGTCCTTCACCATTAAAGGGGTACTGCTGTATTCCTTATTTTTTGAAGCGATTGGCACGGTTATTTTGACCATTGCATGGTTAGAGGATTACAACTTCAATCAAGCTCTGTTTTATGCAGCTTTTTATAGTGTATCCGCATTTAACAATGGTGGCTTTTCACTGTTTCCCAACAGTCTAATGAGCTTCTCGGGTCAGTATCTCATTACCTTTACCATCAGTATGCTATACATCATTGGTGGGACAGGTTTTGTGGTGTTAATGGACATTAAACGCAGCAAACGTTGGAAAGGTTTAAGTACCAATAGCAAACTGATTTTATCCACCATTGCAGGCTTGAACCTGATAGCTTTTGTTCTTTTATGGGCGATTGAATCGAACAATCCCCTCACTTTAGCGCCAATGAGCTTAGGTGACCAAGCTTTAAATGCATGGTTCCATGCCACCGTGCCTCGTTCATCGGGCTTTAACAGCCTTGATTTGGCACAGATGAAAGATGCTTCGACCCTCGTGACGATGTTACTAATGTTCATTGGTGGTGGCTCGATGAGTACCGCAGGCGGGATTAAAGTAGGTACTTTTATTATTGTTTTACTCAGCGTGATTAGCTTCCTTCGACGCGAAGATGAAATTCGTGTGTTCAATCACTCCGTTTCTCAAAAAACCTCTTTTAAGGCGATGGCTGTTGTCTCTATTACCGCGGCACTTATTTTCTTAGGCATCTTTAGTTTATCTTTAATCGAACCTAATCATCAGTTTATGGATTTGTTATTTGAAGCCATTTCCGCTGCTTGTACTGTCGGTTTATCACGCGGCATCACGGGTGAACTTCAACCTGCAAGTTTATTTATCCTGATGCTCTTGATGTTTGCAGGTCGTTTAGGTCCTTTAACACTGGCCTACCTGATTGCGACGCCAAAAAAGAGCCGTTTAAAACATCCAACTGCCGATATTCAAATTGGTTAAAGCACCTAACACTTAAACATAAAAAACCACGTATCAAACGTGGTTTTTTATGTTTCTAAATTAGTACCAATTCATTAAGGACACACCCAAGCCCACATAAGTCGCTCGGTGGTTATAATCAATTAAGCTTTCACCATAACCATCAAATAACTGGAAATGGCCACGCAACTTCCCTGAAATAGGGAAAGCCCAGTCAAACTGTGCAGCACCGCGAGAATCATCACCACCTTTTAAACTATGACGCAGCATAAGTGAAAAGTCATGTTCATTCCAACGGTAGAATGCTGTTAAGTCCCCCCGTCCGACATAATCCTTAATATCAGGGTTATTATCATCACCTGCATCTTCATCTAAGCGATACCAAGGGCGCAGCATGAGCGCAAAGTTGTCTCTTTCAAAACCCACATTCAACATGACACGGTTCCAACTACGCGACAGCGGATCGGAACGACCATTAGACTGGTGGTTGAAAGTTAATCCCAGTAAGCGACCATTTAAACCCAACAGTTCATAATTGGTACGGAAAACCAAACTGGCTTCAGGCTCATAGTTGGTTTCACGGAACGGACGTGATTCTTCACCGTTATACACCTGCCAACGAGAAGACTGGGTATAACCTAACCAAACATCACCATTGTCCCCAAATAGGTTTTCCACCGCTTTAGTTTTTAAAGACAATTGGAATTTCGCTTCCATTGACTTTAGGTTCTGATCTTCATCCACCGTATTGGTCGGATTTGGACTTTGTGGATATTCATTTTTATCTGTCGTCCAAAAACCAGGCATTAAATACACAGGTTGATAGGCACGAATATTCCAAGTCCCTAGCTTACTTTCTGGTGAAAGTTCCCAACGACTATCCATTAAAGATAAGTTTGGCGATATTTTAGGACCTTCAGAAGCGAAAACAGAGCTCACACCTTGTGCAATCTTCCCTGTGATATTTTCAGGTTCTGGCGCAATTTCCATGGCTGCACGTTGCTCAGAAACAATGCGCGGCTTTACTGCTTCAGGAATTTTGAATAATGCATCATAACAAGCCAAACGGTCTGCATTCGATGCTAATGCAACACATGCCTCGGCTGTTGCAGGTACTTCGGAAATTTGTGCATGTGTTTTAGCGACACCCAAAGTACTGAGCACAGTTATGCTCAGTACTAAAGTTGAACGCTCAAATGATTTGAACGCCATACGACCCTCTTATTGTTTTACTGAACTTGTTGAATACTAAAACCTAACTCAATTAAAGTATCACGCTTCGCCATAGGTGCAACCACGGCTTTCGTTGGTTTTTGTTCAAGCAAGTATTGTACCGCCACACGTTGCAAGTCCTCTAAACTCACAGCCAAAAGACGGCTACGTAACTGCTTACGGAAGGCTGGTGTACGTGCATGTAAAAGTGCATAACATGCCGTAATCGCTTCACCCGCTGGTGAACCTGGTTTGTCCATACCCGCAATCAAACCTAAAATTGCTTCTTCAAGCTGATGTGGTTTTTGCTCAGTATTGAGCAACCATTGCACACTGGCTTCAAAGTCATTAAAAGTTTCAGCCAAACGCGGATCACGGTAGCTATAGAAGCGGAATGAACATGCATTGCCGTCATAACTTGCGCCACCACCATAAGCCCCACCTTTTTCACGAATTGCACTGTGTAAGAAACCATTACGCAAGTACGCTGCCAGTACCATTAGCGGTGCAGCATCTGGATGTGACACCTCAACGGCTTGATAAGCCGATGAACAGAATTGAACATTGGCTTGAATTAACCACGCCTCATCTGCATCGGTATCGATCTGCTCAATAGCTTTTAAAGTCACAGTTTGCTCAGGAATGGCTAACTTGTCCCACACATTTTGAACTTCTTCAACCAAGCGGTCTGACTGATGTTCTTCACACACCAGTAAGAACTGTTTTGGCGCTTGTAAAAGTTTTAAATGAATCGCTTTTAATTCATTGATCAAATCATCATAAGCTGCTGCATCTTTTTCAATACGGCTGACTAAATCGCCTAACCAGTTTAATGCACCCAAGCCCGTGTTGTGATAATCACGTTTTGCTAAAGCACTGTGGTTACGTCCTGCAATTTGCATGGCATAACTGTGACCTGAACCTGACAGACGAGATGCCCAACGCGTTTTACGTTGTTGCAATAACTCAACAATGCGATCTTTTTCGTCAAAACGCAGTTGTTCAAATGCCAGTTTCAACAAAGCGATACTATCAAAATTACTCACCAACGATTTTGTGGTCAGCGTTAACCATGCACTGATTTGATTTTTGTCATTTACTTGAGAACGCAAAGAGGCGCCCATACCTAAACCACCACTCACCGCTGTTTGCAGTTGTTGTAGTTCTAGATAGTCATATTGACCTGCACCAACTTCACCCATCAAAATGGACAGCAAGTTAAAGTAAGGTGACTGCACTACATCTTGCGGAATCTGGATCAGTACTTGGTTGTAGTAAATACCGTTCGTACCTGCATGATAAAGATTTAACGGATAATCGATACGATTTGAGATAATCTCGCGCAACTGCCCTTGTACAATTTGCAGTTCAGCAGGCACATCTTCCAAGCCCACTTTCGGCAAAAGATTAAGGTCATCTGGGGTATCTTGACGGACTTTAAGTGCTTCAGTTTGTGCTTCAATTTCTGCTTTTTCAGCGTCTGTTAGCTGCGCACCAATTTCGGTTAAACGTGCTTTTTCTGCCGCTGCTTCCACTGCAGATTTATTAGCATCAGGCACCAAAGTCATTTGTACACGGTGTGGGTTATCAATCAAATAAGTTTTGATTAAGTTTGACAACCACATTGGATCTTTCAGTTCTTCTTTCACCGCAGCAATCGCTGAGTCCACATCCCATACAGTGACTGGGTCGCTGTGGTGAATCGCACTGCCCAAACCATTTAAAATCAGACTTAGACCATAAGGCATGCCATCGCCATTGATTTCACGTTGATGTAATTCAATTTGATGTAAAATCGCATCCACCATGTTTTGATCGACAGGTTTTGAAGCGACGTCTTCTAAAACCTTAAACACACCTGCTTTAAACTCAGCTGTATGTTCTGGATTAGAACCTTGTACACCACAGTAGAATGTCATTTCATAGTTAGAGTCATCTACACCCATAATCGGGCCAGTAGACTGTGCATAACCACAGGTCTCTAAATAATGACGTAATGGAGAAGCTGAATCTTCTAACAACACACCTTCGACAAGACGCATACCTAAGCGTAGTTTGATTTCACTGGCTTTAGGCAATAACCATGAAATGATGTGATAAGTTTTGTCTTTTAAATCTTCTGCATCTACCGCATAGGTTTCAGTCACTTCTAGCGGCGCAGTCAGGCGTCGCTCTTCTTTAGAAAAGAGCGTTTCACCTTTTGAAAACTTCGCCAAGGCTAAAGTTTCAAACTGCTCTTGTAGATTGTAAGCAGGCTCATTACCAAAGGTCATGAAAACTGCGTTACTTGGGTGATAATGTGACTTGTAGAAATCCACTAACTCAGGATAAGTCAAGTCCGGAATATCTTTAGGGTCGCCACCTGAGTTGTAGTGGTAAGTGGTTTCAGGAAATAAGTGATGCGCTAACTGATGATACAACTGGTCTGAAGGCGAACTCATAGCCCCTTTCATTTCGTTGAAAACCACACCTTTATAAACAGGCTCACCGTTTTCAAGCTCAATGCGGATCCCTTCTTGGGCAAAATCCAACGGATTCAAATTGGCTGCAAAAGCCGCATCTAAATATACTTCAAGTAAATTTTGGAAATCTTTTTTATTCTGAGTCGCAAATGGATACGCTGTCCAGTCCGCCGCAGTAAAGGCGTTCATAAAAGTATTCAGTGAACGACGAATCATTAAAAAGAACGGATCACGAACAGGAAATTTTTCCGAACCACACAGTGCTGTGTGCTCTAAAATATGCGCTTCGCCTTTTGAATCCATAGGTTGGGTGCGAAATGCAACCAAGAATACATTTTCATCATGATTGGTGGCCAAGTGATAATGCACTGCCCCAGTGACTTTATGTTTATATTCAGACACTAAAATGTCTAAAGCTTCAACATGGTGTTGACGTACCAACTGAAACGCAGGATGTACAGTTTGAGAAATGGTTTCAGTGACATCTACAGTCATGTGATCTCCTAACAATAATTAATACACTGCCTGCATTATAGCTTTAGTTGTCAAAAGATTTCACGCTGAAAACCCGAGTAATTTGCTGGAAATTTGAAAAGCATCTCGCTGCTTTCCAAATTTCAGTCTTTTTGAGGGAAGTGTTCTCAGAAAGTAAAACTAGATGAGATATTTAAAATAATTATAGTTCGGGTGATTTTCCACAAAAACATAGTTTTGCTTTTGATAAAAACTGGCTGCGGATAAATCTGCGGTATTTAAACACAGCGCAGAAAAGTTCGGACGCGCACATTTTTCTAGATGCGCCAACAACTGACGACCCACACCGCTCTTACGGTATTTAGGATGAACATAAAAACGGCGTACGCGCCCAATCCGCGCCTCGATTTCATTTTCACCCCATTGCTGATTTAAACCGCCACAGGCAATCAATTGGTCTTGATCGTAGGCCAATAACAACACTTCACCCTTTTGATCAAAACGATTTTTTCCGCTTTGATATTCTTCGATCAAGCGGGTCAACGGTTCATATCCTTCTTTTGCTGCGAGTTGTGCCAAAGCTTGTATTTGAGGAGGTAATTGTTCTGTCGCTTGAATTAAAATTTCCATCTAAACTTCCTTGAATATGAGCAAAGCCATTTCACTACATTTGCCACGTAAATAAAATGAATTTTCCTCAACAAACTACAGCAATCTTGAGCATTGGTGTAAAATGTCGCTTTATTTTCAATACGTGACGAAAAAAGACATGGCAACTGTTGATCTTTTTGCAATTGGTAATGCACTAATCGACCAAGAATTTAAAGTCTCTGACGACTTCCTTATTCAACAACATTTGCAAAAAGGCACTATGCAGTTAACTGATGGTGAAACACAAGCAGATCTTTACAAAAAATTAAAAGAAACACAAAGCTATAAAGGTCAGGCTTCAGGTGGTTCAGCAGCCAACACCACCGTTGCTTTTAGTGCCTTGGGTGGTTCAGCATTTTATGCATGCCGCGTGGGTAATGATGAACTAGGGCAAACTTACCTCAATGGTTTACACGAAGCAGGCATTAAAAACACTGAAAAATCAATCAGTGAAGGCGTAACAGGCACGTGTATGGTTTTAGTCAGTGAAGACTCTGAACGCACTATGCATACCTATTTGGGGATCACGGCCGAGTTAACTGAACAACAGATTGACTTTGAACCCTTAAAAACAGCGAAATGGCTCTATATCGAAGGTTATCTTTCAACCAGCGATAGCGCACGTGTAGCTGTCAAGCAGGCTCGTGAAATTGCCAAAGCTCATGGTGTTAAAATTGCATTAACCCTATCTGACCCTGCGATGGTGCAATACGCGCGTCATGGTCTAGATGAAATGATTGCGGATGGTGTGGACTTATTGTTCTGTAATCAGCAAGAAGCCATGATGTACACCGAAACTGAAACAGTTGAGGCGGCTTTAGCAAAACTCAAAACACTGAGCCAGCATGTGGTGATTACGCTTTCGGCGGAAGGTGCACTTATTTCAAATGCACAGGAAACATTTAATGTCGTGGGTCGTAAAGTACACGCTATCGATACCAATGGTGCAGGTGATGCCTTTGCTGGTGCCTTCCTTTATGCAGTGAATGCGGGCTTAGGCTTACATACAGCTGCGCAACTTGCAATTTTGATTTCAAGTGAAGTGGTGTCACAGTTTGGCCCTCGTTTGGCTGTGGCAAATTACGCTGAATTGTTCCAACAACTGCAAAAGGAATGTGTATGATGCAAAAAATTTGCATGACGGAAGACATCCCAGAACGCGAAGCGCGCTCTTTTGAAACACCTAAAGGGGATACGATTTTTATCACCCAACGTGACGGTGCCTTCTTTGCTTACCAAAACATTTGCCCGCATTTGCAAGTTGAACTTGAATTTTTGGAAAACCAGTTCTTAGACCGCGACCAAGAATTTATTGAATGTTCAACCCATGGTGCGTTGTTTATGGTGGAAACAGGTGAATGCATTTCTGGCCCCTGCCAAGGCGAAGCACTTGAAAAAGTAGCGATTACCGTGCATTCTGACGGTGGGATTTATCTCACAGAAGAATAATGAAATTGGACGTTCACCATGTATGAGTTGCTACATCACCCTGACTTGATGCTCTTTCATTTCAGCTTATTGACTTTAGTCATACTCAGCATGGTGGAAACCTTAGGCTACTTTTTTAAATCTCACCCAAGTCATTTCCTTAAAAGGCTCTCGCCACAAAAACTGACTGAATCTCCGCTGCTGGACGTTAAGTTTTCTAAAGTACTGATTGTAGTTTTTCTCTTACTTAATTTTAGTGTTGCAGGTTATTTCCTTCAGTTCTGCATCTACGCCAAAGAACAGGCCTTTACTTCGGCTTACTACCTGATTTTGCCTGCGCTGATTATTGCAATTTTCTTTACCGTTTTTATGATCCACTGTTTGGATCAAGTTATTAAACCCAGACCAGATAAAAAACAAACCAACTTACTGGGTCGTCTGGCAACTATCTCCAGCGGGAATGCACGTCCTGGTTTTTCGGCTCAAGCTCGCGTTCGCGATGAATATGGTCAACTCCACTATGTGCAAGTTGAACCTGAGTTTGGTGAACTTGAATTTCAGTCACAAATTATTCTCATTCGTCTAAAAAAGTCGCATTACATAGCAAAGAAAATTTCAAAATCCAATCAACTTTTTAGTGGTGAAAGTACACGCTAAACAAGCACCCCATCTGATCCCATTTCAACACTCTACGTCTTTATGAGCAAGTTTATCCTTTGCCATGGCCACTGCGTTAGCCTCCAACAAACGCCTCACAACGCGCTGTTTAAATCGAACCCTTGCCTCATCTTCTTGCTCAATCTTTTCAAAGCAATCTTTCATTTACAATCCAGCTTTCTGGATTCTAAGAAAATTTACCCAGAATAAGCTCAGGATGAGAATTTTACTCCCCGCCTCTGCCTTCAAGCTTAGATGACACAATAAAAGACTTTTTAAATATTAATTCGATTTTTAATTCCTAATTTCCTTGTGGTATATGCAACAGATCAAATCATCCATGATTCATATCCGTTAAAATCCATCATTTAAAAGCCCTATCACTTTTATATTCTTAAGATGAATTATCAATAAAATAACGATGAACGTTAAATATAAGCGTTTTAGTCGGATTTAAAATAAATATATACAAGTATTTTAGTCAGGTATTTAAATATAAACATAAGTAATTTGGTCAACTTTAAAATACAAAAATATTAGTTTATTTTTCATCACACCATTATTTTAAGTATATGTATTTAAACAACTTAATAATATATTTTTTATTTAAGTTTAAAGACTATTTATCTTTTGTATGTTTTTGTTTAATAATATAAAGCAAGTTAAAAAATAGGCTTTATGAAATGAGCTTAGTCCCCAAAAATCTCAATCAAAAAGTCACCAGAGAGATTGTGGCCATTTTAATCATTAAAGTGATTATTTTAATGGTCATTAAGAACATCTGGTTTGACGCCCCGACTATTCCTAAAAATTTTGACAATCAAGTTGCTGAGCGTATTGCAGGCAATCCATCCCCAATCAAGGAGACACGTTGATGATATCTGAAAGCGTGGTCGATCTTTCGCGGTTCCAGTTCGCTATGACCGCGATGTATCACTTTATTTTTGTTCCACTTACACTGGGGCTTGCCTTTATTCTTGCCATTATGGAAACCACCTATGTGATTTCAGGTAAAGAAATTTATAAAGACATGACCAAGTTTTGGGGGAAACTCTTCGGTATTAACTTCGCTTTAGGGGTCACTACTGGCTTAACCATGGAGTTCCAGTTCGGGACTAACTGGGCATACTACTCACACTATGTGGGGGATATTTTCGGTGCTCCATTAGCCATTGAAGGATTAATGGCATTCTTCTTAGAATCGACATTCATCGGTCTGTTCTTCTTTGGATGGGATCGCTTATCCAAAGTGCAGCACTTATGTGTGACATGGCTGGTTGCACTCGGTTCTAATATGTCTGCCTTATGGATTTTGGTTGCAAATGGTTGGATGCAAAACCCTGTCGGTTCTGTATTCAACTATGAAACCATGCGCATGGAACTGGTAGATTTTGGTGCTCTCATTTTTAACCCAGTTGCGCAGGTAAAATTTGTACATACCGTGTCTGCGGGTTATGTGACAGGCGCTATTTTCGTCCTTGCTATTTCAAGCTACTACTTACTGAAAAAACGCGATATTCCGTTTGCGCGTCGTTCATTTGCCATTGCCGCAATTTTTGGTTTAGCTTCAACACTTTCAGTGATTTTACTGGGCGATGAGTCAGGTTATGAACTGGGTGATGTTCAAAAAACTAAACTCGCAGCCATTGAAGCAGAATGGGATACTCACCCTGCACCTGCACCCTTTACTTTGTTTGGTATTCCAAATAAAGAAACCATGACTACAGATTATGCAGTGAAAATTCCATATGTAATGGGTCTTATTGCAACACGTTCTTTAGACAAAGAAGTGACTGGCATTAAAGATTTGATCGTACAACACGAAGATCGTATTCGTAACGGTATGGTGGCTTACTCACAACTGGAAAAACTACGCGCGGGTGATACTTCTCCAGAGCTAAAAGCTGCCTTTGCTGAAACTCAAAAAGACTTGGGCTATGGCTTACTGCTGAAAAAATACACACCAAATGTAGTTGATGCATCTGAAGATCAAATTAAATCTGCTGCAAAAGACACGATTCCGCACGTACCAAGCTTATTCTGGGCATTCCGTGCCATGGTTGTATCTGGTTTCCTTATGCTGTTGTTATTTGCGCTAGCAACCTTTGCTGTGGCAAAACGCAATGCAGAAAACAAACCATGGTTACTGAAGTTCGCACTATTCGCTCTACCTCTGCCATGGATTGCTGCACAAACAGGTTGGTATGTTGCTGAAGTAGGTCGTCAGCCGTGGACGATTGGTGAAGTTTTACCTACACACTTGTCAGCATCGAGCTTAAGCACAGGTGATGTATGGGGTTCTATCGCTGCCTTAGCTGCGTTCTATACCGTTCTTTTGATTATTGAAATGTATTTAATGATCAAATTCTCACGTCTTGGTCCAAGTTCGCTTCACACTGGTAAATACCATTTTGAAAAACTTGAAGCAGCTCGTAATGAGGAGACTCAAGCATGATCGAATATGAATTACTCAAAATCATTTGGTGGGTTTTAGTCGGCGTCTTGCTGATTGGCTTTGCCCTCACCGATGGCTTCGATATGGGCTCTATGGCGATCATGCCATTTGTGGGCAAAACAGATGAAGAACGCCGTGCGGCTATCAACACCATTGCTCCGCACTGGGACGGTAACCAAGTTTGGTTCATTACTGCTGGCGGTGCATTGTTTGCCGCATGGCCAATGGTTTATGCAACAGCATTCTCAGGCATGTATTGGGCGCTACTTTTAGTATTGTTTGCCCTATTCTTACGACCTGTAGGTTTTGACTACCGCTCTAAACTACAAAATACCAAATGGCGTACGTCATGGGACTGGGGTTTAGCAATTGGTGGTGCTGTGCCTGCACTGGTCTTCGGTGTGGCTTTTGGGAACATGTTCTTAGGCGTGCCGTTTAGTTTAGATGACACTGTCCGTTCAACTTATACAGGAAGCTTTTTCGCCCTGCTTAACCCATTTGCTTTAGTCTGCGGCCTAGTTAGTTTATCAATGCTGTGTGCACACGGCGGTGCATGGCTCATGCTTCGTACCGATGGTGACTTACGTAGACGCTCAGCACAAGCAACAAAACTTATGGGCATTGTTTATCTCATCTGTTTCTTAGGTGCTGGTGCTTGGTTGTACTTTGGTGGAATCGAAGGTTATACCTTAGTCACTCCATTTGACACCAACGGTGTTGCTAACCCATTAGCGAAAGAAGTGTTGACCAATGCCAACCATGGCTGGATGAACAACTACTCGACTTACCCAATTACCATGATTGCGCCTATCGCAGGTATCTTAGGTGGTTTAATTGTGGTGCTTGCAGCAGGCAAAAACAAAGCGGGCTTTAGCTTCTTAGGTTCAAGTTTAGCGGTCGTGGGTGCAATTTTAACTGCTGGTTTTGCGCTGTTCCCATTCTTAATGCCATCAAGTATTCAACCTGTTGCAAGCTTGACCATGTGGGATGCAGTTTCAAGTAAAACGACATTAACTGTAATGACCGTTGCTGCATGTATCTTTGTCCCACTCATTTTGTGCTATACCACCTGGTGTTATTACAAAATGTGGGGTGTTATTACCAACACACACATTAAAGAGAATTCACACAGCCTTTACTAAGGCTGTGTCTAAGGAGATCAAATTATGTGGTATTTTGCATGGATTCTCGGCATTTTGATGGCTTGCTTTGCAGGTGTACTCAGTGCTTTGTATATCGAACATCATCAAGACCTTGATGAGGAATAAACCATGACAGACGTTGCTATGGAAAACCAAACTGTAGATAAAAAGCCGAACAAATTTGCGATGCTAATTTCCTGCCTATTGGCCTTTCCACTTGCAGCGGTGTTGTTAGTGCATCCTGCTGCTATGTTGGATGACAATGGTCACTATAGCCACAGTGCGCTGATGTATATCATGATTGGTATATCAGGTGGCTTTATCCACGGCGTCGGGTTCGTGCCACGCCACTGGATTTGGAAATGGCTGTTTAGCCCGTTTCTATCGTGGCCACTGATGATCTGGGGTTATTACACTTGGTTCTTCAGTTAAATAAAAAAGCCCTCATTGACTGAGGGCTTTTTTATGTTCCGCTATTCGTGGATTCTACATTTCAGCCATGACGCCAATAATGCCATTAATAATCATATCTACCGCAATGGTTCCAATCAGTAAGGCCGACAGTCGCCCGACAATATCAACATAACGGTCAATATATTTGGCATGCTTATAACGCAAATGGTCATGCGCAAATTTCATTAAAATCATCAAGCCACAGGTCAATGCCAAAGTCAGGAAAATAATCATGGCCGCGCCACTGATTGGCAGTGCCATACCTGTAACCACAGCAGCACTGATGGTTCCTGGACCAATCATAAAAGGCATCGCAATGGTTCCTGCCAGATGCTCAGGCGCACCACGCATTTCACCAATGGTATCTGCCCCCTGAAACACATAGCGATAACCAATCACCAAGAAGATCAGACCACCAAATATTTGAAAGGCTTCAAAGCGTACATTTAAATATTTACTAAAAATCGCTTCCCCACCCCACGCAAACAGCATAAATACTATAAAGGCAATGAGACAACCCTGAATCAAGGCCTTATTAAACACTTTAGCTTCGGAGTTCCGAATCATGCCAATCATGTAAATACTCATTAAAAACGGATTCAGCAATGAGAAAAACAAAGCAAAAGCATGTAAATATGAGGTCAACATGGTTCCTCCTAATTATCCTTGAGGGTCTGGAAATAAGGGACGATTCCCCGGACTGATTCGATTGATGTGTAAGAAGGTCATGTGACGTTCATAACGATCCAGCACATCATTAATCACTTGCTCTTTGGTATAACCAACAAGGTCGTTACCTTGAGAACCTTCATACAAATAGGTTTCAAGACGATAATAGAAGCGTTTACCTAGTTTGCCACGTTCACTAAAGGTCGGCGCGATATAACGCACTGGCCAAATTTGATAGACAAAGTTTTGCTCTTCTTCCAAATGAATCATCAAATCTAAATGATACAGATTTGGGTCTTCTTCTAGCGCACTTTCTTGAACACTGATGTCGATACCTCGTTTTTGCATTTCTTCTGCAACGGCCATTACCGCAGGTCGGCAGATGTCATCGAGCATACGCCGAGTATCAGTTGTTCCTGGATGGTGCATGACTCGGGACAAACGCTTTTTCCAATTGAGGATGTCGACATTGCCCACCACGGGTGCGGCATTTAAACTGCTACTAGCTTGTCGATAGTCTTCTAAACGCAATGACTTATACAAACCTGCCATGACCAAGAACATCACAAAACTAAACGGCAACCCCATAATAATCGTGGCATTTTGTAGTGCCGTAATCCCGTTAGCCATCAACATTGCAAGGGTCAATAAACCAATCGCTATGGCCCAAAATACGCTCAACCATCGCGGTGCATCATGATCAACATTGGTAAATTGAGTGGTGAAATTACCCAATACCAGTGCACCAGAGTCCGCTGAGGTCACATAAAACAGTAAACCAGTAATTGTGGCTACACCTGCAATAAACGGAAACCATGGATACTGAGCCAGTAAGTCATAAAAACCATGTGCAGGATTTGCAATCACACTCTGTGCAAGGGCTAAATTACCATCAAAAATCACACTATGTAGTGCACTATTTCCAAATATTGATAACCACGTGAGTGTGAAAAATAAAGGAATAATGAGCGTCCCACTAACAAACTCACGAATGGTTCGACCACGTGAAATCCGTGCTAAAAATAAACCTACAAATGGTGACCAAGCCACCCACCAAGCCCAAAAGAACAATGTCCAACTGTTCATCCATTCTTTCGGTTGTTGAAAGGCAAAACTTTCCAAAGTCATACTTGGAAAACGGTTAATGTAGTCCCCAATATTTTGCACAAAAGCATTCAATAGAAATTCGGTATTGCCTAAAAACAAAATAAACAGCATCAACCCGACAGAGACATAAATATTGATCTCGGAGAGAACTCGCAGCCCTTTATTCACCCCTGAAGTTACTGAAATAATGGTCATTACCACCGCAACCACAATTAATGCGGTTTGCATCCAGAGGTTTTCGGGTAAATCGAACAGCACATGCAAGCCGTAGTTCAGCTGTACTACCCCAATCCCGCAGGTTGTCGCAATACCAAAAATAGTCCCGATGACCGCAGCCGTATCGACACTATGACCGATCGGCCCATGAATCTTATTCCCAAAGATCGGATATAAAGCAGAGCGAATAGTCAGTGGTAAGTTATAGCGATAACTGAAATACCCCAATGCCATGCCAATCAAGGCATACATACACCATCCAGTTAGACCATAGTGAAACAAGGTCCACACCATGCCTTGACGTGCAGCTTCTAAGGTCTGCCCCTCACCCACAGGTGGATGCATATAGTGGGATAAAGGTTCCGCCACCGAGAAAAACATCAAATCGATGCCGATCCCAGCTGAGAACAACATTGCAGACCAACTTAAAAGGCTAAATTCTGGCTTGGAATGTTTGGGGCCTAATTTAATGTTGCCGTAGCGAGAACAGGCAATAAAAATGACAAAGACCATATACAAAGTCGCTGCGAGTAAGTAATACCAACTAAAAGTTGAACTCACCCACGCCAAGACTGTATTTAAGGTTCGATTGGCAAAGTCATTAAACAAAATGGTGGTAATAGAAAAAATTAAAATAATGAGAGCTGAAATATAAAAGACCACACCATTTAAACGGTCTTTAGGCGCTAATGTTTGATCATCAACTGCTCTTGGATTATCTGTTGCCATACAATCCTCAAGAAAGTAAATAAAAAAAGACAAAAGCCAATTTTTAAACTTCTCGTGGTCGAGAGCTTAAAAATCGACTAACGAAATCGACAGTATTTTTATCAGAAATAAAAACGCTATCTTCTTTAAACCTGAAGGTTTAAATCATTTATGAGGTGCATTTGCTACACAGGCTTAAAATGTGAGCCCCCCTTGTTCATCGATATTCCGATTGGAATCTTGTAGATCTCCCTTCAACATGACTATATGAGCTTTCTCAACTCGAAAAAAGTATAAAACCGTAAGCTCATAGCTCATCAGCTCACTTTTCTGAAAGATGTCCTGAGATTAAACCCTTATGGCACATCCATTTGATAAATAAAAAGTTATGTCGAATACTCAAAGCAATTTAGCAGTATTTTGCTTTGAATTTAACCATAAGTGTACTTTTTATTGATTGAACGTTCAATCAATAAAAAGTATCATAAAAAAATGCTATGATGCTTTCCATGTAAATTATTGAATCTAACGCCTTTAAATTTAAGGCAAATTGTTCTGGATTGTCATGAATAAACGTAGAGTAAAACCTGAGCATGAGCGCCGTGAAGAAATCATTAATGCTGCCTATGCAGTCATTTATGAAGTGGGCTTATCCAACACCACTATTGCTCAAATTGCGAAAAAAGCACAGCTTTCTACGGGCATTGTGAGTCATTATTTTGGCGATAAACAAGGCCTCATTCACAGTTGCATGCGCCAAATGCTCAATGTCTTAGCCAAGACTACGGCGAGCTATAAAGCAAAGGTGACGCAGCCCAGTCCAGAACATTCGCTCAAAGCCATTATTGATGCCAACTTTGACATCAGTCAGGTCAACAACACTGCTATGCGGGTTTGGCTGGATTTTTGGTCTGCCAGTATGCACCTACCCGACTTAGGTCGACTGCAACGAATTAATGACCAACGGCTTTATTCAAATTTGAAGTTTCATTTCTTGCAGCTCATGCCAAAGGCCCAAGCAAGCCAAGCCGCTAAAGGTCTAGCAGCACTGATTGATGGATTATGGTTACGTGGAAGTTTAAGTGGTCATCAAGCATTTGATCGTGATTTGGCACGTTCTATTGCATACGACTATGTCGATATGCAACTTCGCTTAATTCAACAAATACGGCAGGAACAACAAAATGAATGATGTACAGCTTCACTCGCTTTATATTCACGGACAATATGTCAATGCCACCAGTGGTCAAAGCTTTGACAGTATCAATCCTGCCACAGGTCAAGTCATTGCTACCATTCAACAAGCCTCTAAAGCTGATGTCGATGCAGCCGTACAAAGTGCTGTACAAGGGCAGCGTGAATGGGCTGCCAAAACAGCGGTCGAACGTGCCCGTATTTTACGTCGTGCAGTCGATATTTTACGCGCTCGTAATGACGAATTAGCACGCCTAGAAACACTGGATACAGGTAAAGCGTTCAGTGAAACCTCTACCGTCGATATTGTCACTGGTGCTGACGTTTTAGAGTACTACGCAGGACTTGCAACGGCCATTCAAGGTGAACAAGTGCCGCTACGTGAAAGTAGTTTTTTCTACACGCGCCGTGAACCTTTAGGTGTGGTAGCAGGCATTGGTGCTTGGAATTATCCAATCCAAATAGCACTTTGGAAATCAGCTCCGGCCATGGCTGCTGGGAATGCCATGATTTTTAAACCTAGCGAAGTGACCCCTCTTACAGCCTTAAAGTTGGCAGAGATCTATACTGAAGCAGGCGTACCTGCTGGGGTTTTCAACGTTGTACAAGGTTTTGGTGCTGAAGTGGGTCAATGGTTGACTGAACACCCAGATATTCAAAAAATTTCATTCACAGGTGGTGTGGCAACGGGTAAAAAGGTCATGGCCAGTGCTGCGGCTTCTAGCCTCAAAGAAGTCACCATGGAGCTCGGTGGCAAATCACCTCTGATTATTTGTGCCGATGCCAACCTTGATCGCGCAGCCGATATTGCGGTGATGGCGAACTTCTTTAGCTCAGGTCAAGTATGTACCAATGGCACCCGTGTGTTTGTACCACAAACCCTCAAGGCTGCATTTGAACAAGCAGTGATTGAGCGTGTAAAACGTATCCGCATAGGTGACCCGATGCAGGCTGAAACCAACTTTGGACCTTTAGTCAGCTTTCCGCATATGGAAAAAGTCTTGTCTTATATTGAGTCAGGCAAACAACAAGGTGCGACCTTATTGATTGGTGGACAACGTGCCACCGAAGCAGCACTTGCTCAGGGCGCATATGTATTACCAACCGTGTTCACCGACTGTCATGACGACATGCACATTGTGCAAGATGAAATCTTTGGTCCGGTTATGAGCATTTTAAGCTATGACAATATTGAAGAAGCCATTCAACGTGCCAACAACACCAGTTATGGTTTAGCCGCAGGTGTGGTCACACAAGATATTTCCCAAGCACATCGCATTATTCATCAACTTGAGGCAGGTATTTGCTGGATTAATACATGGGGCGAATCCCCTGCTGAAATGCCTGTAGGTGGTTATAAACAGTCAGGAGTCGGACGTGAAAATGGCATCACCACACTTGAACACTATA
Source organism: Acinetobacter sp. CAU_H_29a_1 (assembly GCF_058599505.1). Lineage (NCBI taxonomy): Bacteria > Pseudomonadati > Pseudomonadota > Gammaproteobacteria > Moraxellales > Moraxellaceae > Acinetobacter > Acinetobacter sp. CAU_H_29a_1. Next base: position 1,422,796 of record NZ_CM178655.1, on the reverse strand, counting down.
CTCGCATCAAATCAGTTCAAGTTGAACTGGGTGAATACCAAAGTATTTTTTAAAGTCTGAATTTTAAATATCTAAATCCTTACTCCATTTTTATTTATTCTTTTTTCATCCTCAACTCAACATGTGGCCACGTTCTCATGCAACGTGGCCCTGCCATAGAAAAAGGATCATTATGCATTCTCAACACTACGATTATATTATTATTGGTGCAGGTTCTGCGGGTAACGTACTGGCTGCTCGCTTAACTGAAGACCCCGATGTTTCAGTGCTGTTACTCGAAGCAGGCGGACCTGATTATCGCCTCGACTTTCGCACTCAAATGCCTGCGGCTTTGGCTTATCCCTTACAAGGGCGTCGTTATAACTGGGCATATTTAACCGACCCAGAACCCCACATGAACAACCGTCGTATGGAATGTGGTCGCGGCAAAGGCTTAGGCGGTTCATCCCTCATTAATGGTATGTGCTATATACGTGGAAATGCCATGGATTTAGAACAATGGGCCAGCCTTAAAGGTCTTGAAGACTGGAGCTATGCGGACTGTCTCCCTTATTACAAAAAAGCAGAAACCCGTGATCTCGGTGGCAATGACTATCATGGCGATGCTGGCCCTGTTTCTGTCGCCACGCCTAAAGCAAACAACAATGTTTTATTCCACGCCATGGTTGAAGCGGGTGTGCAAGCAGGCTATCCACGCACTGATGACTTAAATGGTTATCAACAAGAAGGTTTCGGCCCAATGGATCGAACCGTGACCCCCAAAGGTCGACGCTCAAGCACAGCACGTGGCTATTTAGATATGGCCAAAGGTCGAGCGAATCTAACCATTATTACCCACGCCATGACCAATCAAATTTTGTTCAATGGCAAACAAGCGATTGGTGTTGAATATATTCAAGGTGCTAATCAAAACAACTTGCTTCAGGTCTATGCCGATAAAGAAGTTCTACTTTGTGCAGGGGCGATAGCATCACCGCAAATTTTGCAACGTTCAGGTGTGGGTTCAAGCACCTTACTTCAATCTCTCGACATTCCAGTCGTGCATGACTTACCGGGTGTCGGTGAAAACCTGCAAGACCATTTAGAAATGTACTTACAATATAAGTGTAAGCAACCTGTTTCTCTCTACCCTGCTTTAAAATGGCAAAATCAACCTGCAATTGGTGCAGAGTGGTTATTTAACGGAACAGGGATTGGAGCAAGCAACCAGTTTGAAGCAGGTGGCTTTATTCGATCATCCAAAGAGTTTGCTTGGCCAAATATTCAATACCACTTCTTGCCTGTTGCAATTAACTATAATGGCAGCAATGCCGTCAAAGAGCATGGATTCCAAGCCCATGTCGGTTCGATGCGCTCACCTTCACGCGGTCGAGTACAGGTGACATCTAAAAACCCTTTCGACCATCCAAGTATTTTATTTAACTACATGTCGACAGAACAAGATTGGCAGGAATTTCGTGACGCGATTCGAATCACCCGCGAAATTATGCAGCAACCTGCGCTTGATCCTTACCGTAGCGAAGAAATCAGTCCCGGAAAAGATGTGAGTAGCGATGCTGAATTAGACGAATTTGTACGTAATCACGCCGAAACGGCTTATCATCCATCCTGTAGTTGTAAAATGGGTGAAGATGATATGGCGGTAGTTGATGGACAAGGTCGCGTGCATGGCCTGCAAAGTTTACGTGTGGTGGATGCATCGATTATGCCGCTGATTATCACAGGTAACTTAAATGCAACCACCATTATGATGGCTGAAAAAATCGCGGATCAAATCCGTGGCCGCACAGCCCTACCTCGTTCTCATGCACTTTTTTATCAAGCAGAAACTGAATAAGTTTTAATAGCTCAGCACCTGACTTTAATTAGCTTTAAAATAATAAAGTCAGGTGATTATTCATTTTTTCTTAAACAACAATGCTGCTTTTTGTACAGACAGTGCTATTTCTATTAGCATCCAATTTATACTTTTTAGCTTTTAAAAAATTGAATGCCTGTATATATATTCAACATCAATATCTTAATGATCAAATCTTAACAAAAATAAACACCAATAAAAACAATGATTAATATCACACATCACTCATATTTATAGTTTAATCCAACCCATTTACAATAAAAATTACTAAGTCAATACATATTTAGTCTAAAATATTCATAAATCAGGACTGTGTGATAGGCTCAAAAGTTATAATTTTTGTGCGCTTTTCAGCTTTTAAGTATTACTTCAACTATACCAAGCTGATCTTTATAAGCAGCTCTATCATTCTTCTTATTTTTATTCTATTCGCTATAAAGCGATCCAAAACCTGCTCCCCAAGGTAATAATCGCATGAACAAATTTTTAAAATACCTTTTGGTATTGATCGTACTGCTTATTATTGCAGTCGTAATTTTCTTATTTAGACCCGTCACGTCTAAAAAAATTCAAACCACCAGCAATGAGCCTGTTGTTGACGCAGTCTTAGTCGGCGGTGGGATCATGAGTGCAACTTTAGGCACATATCTAAGCGAGCTTGAGCCAAACTGGCAAATTCGCATGTATGAACGCCTAGACAATGTTGCCCAAGAAAGCTCAAACGGCTTCAACAATGCTGGTACAGGCCACTCTGGCTTTATGGAAATGAACTATACCTCTGAAAAAGATGGGAAAATGGACATTTCTAAAGCTGTGAACGTTGCGGAACAATTTGAAGTTGCAAAACAGTTCTGGTCTTATCAGGTGAAAGAAGGCGTTTTGGGTCAACCAAATAGCTTTATCAATCCTGTGCCGCACATTGCCTTCGTTTGGGGCGATAACGTGAATTTCCTAGAAAAACGTTATGCTGCAATGGTTAAAAACCCAATGTTCTATGGCATGAAATTCTCTGAGAATCCTGCTGAAATTAAACAATGGGCACCATTGGTGATGAATGGCCGTGATGCTGCACAAAAAGTAGCTGCAACACGCATGGATGTAGGTTCGGATGTGAACTATGGTTCGATCACCACTCAATTGGTCGATCACCTTAAAAAACAATCTAATTTCCAGTTACAAACATCGACTGAAGTGACTGGCATTAGCCAAAACGATGATAAAACGTGGACTGTTGCATTTAAAAACCTCACTACAGGGAAAACAGATCACGTGAAAACGCGCTTTGTCTTTATTGGTGCAGGCGGTGCAGCGGTTAAGCTTTTACAAATGACAGGCTTACCAGAAGCGAAGCAATATGCTGGCTTCCCTGTAGGTGGCGTGTTCTTAATGACCGACAACCCGAAAGTCACTGAAGGTCATACTGCAAAAGTTTATGGTCGTGCTGAATTAGGCGCACCGCCAATGTCTGTTCCACATATTGATACACGTTATATCGATGGTAAAAAATATGTGTTGTTTGGTCCATTTGCAACTTATTCAAACAAGTTCTTAAAACAAGGTTCTCAGCTTGATTTATTGAAATCAACCACTAAGAACAACGTTTTACCAATGACCGCTGTGGGTATGGAAAATCTTGATTTGGTGAAATACTTAGTTAGCCAAGTCATGATGACCGATGAAGACCGTTTTAATGAGTTGAAAAAATACTATCCTGATGCAAAACCAGAAGACTGGCGTATGAACCAAGGTGGTCAACGTGTTCAAATCATTAAGAAAGAACCAGGCAAACCTGCAAGCTTGCAATTTGGTACCGAGATTTTTGCATCACAAGATGGTGCTGTGACTGCCCTATTAGGTGCGTCTCCTGGTGCTTCAACTTCCCCTTATATTATGTTGAGCTTGCTTGAAAAAGCATTCCCTCAGCAAGTAGCAGGTAAATGGAATCCGAAATTACATGAAATTGTAAAATCGTACCAACAAGAACTCAGCACTAATCCTGTGCTTCTTGACCAAGTTCGCCAATACACCAGCACAACCCTTGGTTTGAAATATACACCTATGGCTAAAGCTGCAAATGACGAAACTATTGCGGTAGCAAAAGCACAGTAATCTGCTTTAAACCCTAAAAAGGATGGACTTTGCGCCATCCTTTTTTAATTCATATTTGAAACTATTCTGTTTATGTCGCTTTTCCATTCCGATGCTTTTTTGGCTTTTCATTCACGTGATTTTTCACTTCTGAGTGTCAATCAGTTGTGCTTAATTCTAACCATCATGATTCAAGAAGTCGTCATTGCCTATAGTATCTATCAACTCACTCAAAATCCACTCAGCCTTGGCATGATTGCCTTAATTGAGTTACTCCCCTTTATTTGCCTCTCCCTGATCAGTGGCGACTGGGCTGATCGCTATAAGCGACAAAAAATTGTGCAGTGGAGTTTTAGCTGTAGCACTTTAATTCCATTATTATTTATTGTTCTTTTTTTTCAGTACCAACAACAGCACATTCAACAAAATACACTTTTATGCGGCATTTATAGCCTCATCTTTTGCTTAGGCATACTTAGAGGCATTTACAGCCCATCATTTAATTCATTACGCCCTTTTCTAACCCCCGAGTCAGCCTATAGCAATGCAGCCACATGGACCGCGCTCATTTGGCAAATAGGCGGCATTTTAGCGCCTTTATGCGCAGGACTTTTACTCGGCCAACTTGGGCTTGAAAAGACCCTCTTTATTGTTTTTTTCTTGTGTTGCGTGGGTAGCATCTGCTTATTCAGATTAAGTCCTCGTCAATTCCCTAGCCCACATAAACAGCATTTGAGCAAAAGTTTGAAAGAAGCCTATTTGTTTATTTTTAAACATCCACTAATGTTTTGGAGTATGTTGCTGGATCTCAGCGCCATGCTTTTTTGTAGTGTCATTATCTTACTGCCTATTTTTGCACACGATATCCTGCATCTTGGTGTTGAAGGCTTAGGTATACTCAGAGCTGCACCAGCTATTGGCGCCTGTATCATGATGTTGATGTTGACCTGTTATTCTCCGATGCAAAATGCATGGAGAAATATGCTCTATAGTAGTTTTGCAATTGCTTTGTGCACTTTGGCCTTTGCACTATCCCCCCATGTTTGGCTCTCAGTCTTCCTCCTTGTTTTGATTGGCGCCTTTGATAGCATCAGCATGATCATTCGACAAACTTTATTACAGCAACCCCCCCAAAAAGCACTATTAGGACGTGTAGCCGCTTTAAATGGCATCTTAGTGACTTCAGGTAATCAACTCGGTGCCCTACACATGAGCCTGATGACGCGCTATTTTTCGGTAGTGCCAGCAGTACTTATTGGAGGGACGCTGTGTTTAATAATCTGTGGTCTAAGTTCTACTCGTACGCGACATTTATTCAAGCCATCTCCAACACAACAAAAACATGCCACAGTGGCAAAAAGTGAATAGCATGTTAAGCTTTAAATCCTCTTTTAATATGATGTGAGTTTTCAATAGAGCAAATTATGAAACAGATTCTCCCCTTTTCACACATTCTCTATACCAAACTCTATGCTTTCGTACTATCCGTGTTGTTGGCTTATTGCCTATTCAATGCAATCTATAGTGTGATTATTGGTGGAAAAAGCGCATACCTTTTCAGTAGTCTGATTTTAATATTTCAAACAATTACTGTTTTTAAAGCATCTGCAAATAAAAAGATCTATAACTACATGGGATTGATTGGACTCATTCTAATTCTGATTTATCTCAATCATTGGAGGCTTCTTTCTCAGCATGAAAGTATTGCCATTCTTCCCTCAGTCATACTCACCTTACTTAGCTTAGGCTATTTTCCACAGCAACATTCGCGTTTAAATCTATTGAAGGCAGCTTTAATTTTTGGGCTTTTAGTACTGACCTATACGCAATACCATGACTTGAACACTCTGCAAAACTATTATGACAGCCTGCATACAGGCGAAACATGGCAGCAATATGGTGCTTTATAAAGATCAAAAAACCGTTAGAGTTTTCTTGTTATTTTAAGCACAAAAAAGCCAGCAATATCGCTGGCTTGATTCTTTTAGACTTTAGCGATGAGTATGAATTGACATCACGATGCCCATGCTGGCCAGCATGGTAATCACCGCGGTTCCACCATAACTCATCAGTGGCAATGGATCACCTGTTACAGGTAAAATCCCGCTCACCATCCCCGAGTTTAACAATACAAAGAAGAAGAACGTTAAGCCCACAGCACCCGCGTATAAACGCCCAAAATTATGGAAGCTATTCATACCAATAATCAAACAACGAATGATAATGGCCGCAAACAAACTAAACAGCAAGAACACCCCAATAAAGCCAAACTCTTCCGCATACGTCGACATAATGAAGTCGGTATGGTGCTCAGGCAAATACCCTAAATGTGACTGCGTGCCTTCCGTGAATCCCTTCCCCATTAAACCACCTGAACCAATGGCAATTTTGGATTGGATAATATTCCAACCGGCACCCAATGCATCCGACTCTGGGTCAAATAAAGTGAGCACTCGCTTTTTTTGGTACTCTTGCAAAAAGAACATCCAAAGTAAGGGAGCCACAACAGCCAATGCGCCACAGGCCAAAGCAATGAGCCGCCAAGAGATACCGCTGAGGAAAATGACGCACACACCAGGAATCAAGAGACCTAGGTTTAAGTCGGGCTGTAAAGCCGCCAATAAAAATGGCAATATCATAATGCCCAACGAAATCACAATATGCATAAACTTAGGCGGGAATGCGCGGCCTGCAAAGTACCACGCCATCATCAAAGGCATAGCAAACTTCATAAACTCCGAAGGCTGCATGCTACCAATACCGGGTAGACTAATCCAACGTCTGGCCCCCATGCGGGTTTCCCCCACCACCAAGACCAGTACCATTAAAATTACAGCAAAGATGAAAAAGTAAGGACTAATGGCCTGATAGACTTTGGGTGGGATTTGCGCACAGATAATCATCACAATAAAGCCCACAGCAAAGCTCGTAGCTTGGCGAAACACCATGCCCATATCTTGTGCTGAAGCACTATAAATGACCAACAACCCCAACACGGCATTTAAAATCAGAAAGCATAAAAGCCATGGATCTAAATGTAATTTAGCCCAGCGAGATGAGTCATGTTTAATGCTTCTACCGTCACGTAAAGACTGACGTAAAAAACGATACTGCTGTGATGGTATCATTTGCGTAAATTGAATGAGCTAAAGACAGGGCAAATTATAAGTTCAAAGTGTTTTAGATAACATCATTCAAACCCATATTTCTGTAGTTTTAGCTCAATAAATCTAAATAATTTTTATTGTGCCGCCAAAATCAGGCGCGCAAGCTCAAGGTCATCTGGATAGGTAATTTTAATATTATCGGAGCGCCCTTGTACGACTTGAACCTTTTCACCTACAAACTCTAAAGCACTAGCTTCATCAGTAATTAAGGCTTGTGCCTCTAGTGCATGCTCAATTGCTTTCTTCAGTACCCCCAGTTTAGCAATCTGCGGGGTTTGTGCCTGCCAAAGCTGTGAACGGTCAACCGTTTCTTGAATATCTTGCGCCGCGATCACACGCTTTAAAGTGTCTCTAACAGGAATAGCTAAAATCGCCCCTGTATTGGACTGAATAGCAGTATCAACCAGTTTGAATAAACAATCCTGCGTGACACATGGACGAGCTGCATCATGGACAAAGACCCAGTCGTCAGCATCAGCGATTGTGGAAAGATAATTTAGCGCATTGAGCACTGAGTCTACACGCTCAGCACCACCTTCACAAAAATGTGCTTTTTCCATGTTGGTAAAAGGCAAACTTTGAGCGACATCATCATCTAAACCAATCGCCAAAACATAGCCCTGTAAAGGCAATTGGTTAAGACGTAAAACCGTATGTTCAAGTACGGTCTTTTGTCCAATCATTTGATATTGTTTTAGTTCAGTTTTAGAAAAGCGACTACCCGAGCCAGCAGCAGGAATAATAGCCCACAATTTATGGGGTAGCTGGAGGGGTTTCAGGCTCATCGTCTTCATTGGTTCGCAAATCAATTTGGGCGTTAGGATCAATATAAACAGGCTTATATTGAGTACTGATGGTACTCATTTGAATAAACGTTTCTCGAGGTTTGATTAAACCCAAGTCCAAGCGCGCATGCTCTTCAATGGCTTCAATACCATTTTTCAAATCATACACTTCTGCCGCCAAGACGCGATTACGTTCTTTTAAGTCGTTATTAATTTCAGTTTGTTGTTGGATTTTTTGTGTGAGTTGTAAATGGTCTTGGTAACCACCCTCACCAAACCAGTATAAATACTGAAACCCTGCGATCAAAATGATCGCAAGGCCTAGTAGTACTTTACTCATCAACGAGTCGAATACATTGAACATTGACATCAGTCGCTTAGTTTAAACCTTTAAACTCAGCTTTACCGCGGTAAGCAGCATTTGTCAATTCTTCAATACGAAGCAATTGGTTGTATTTCGCTACACGGTCAGAACGGCACAGTGAACCTGTCTTGATTTGACCAGCCGCAGTACCCACCGCAAGATCAGCAATCGTAGAATCTTCAGTTTCGCCAGAACGGTGTGAAATTACAGTAGAGTAACCATTTTCTTTCGCAAGATAGATTGCATCTAGAGTTTCAGTCAACGTACCAATTTGGTTGTATTTAATTAAGATAGAGTTACCTACTTTCTCATTAATACCACGTTGAAGGATTTTCGGGTTTGTAACGAACAAGTCATCACCCACCAACTGGATTTTGTCACCAAGGATTGATGTCAAGTAAGACCAACCTTCCCAATCTGACTCATCTAGACCATCTTCAATAGAGATTATTGGATATTGGTTTACAAGGCCCGCTAAATAGTCAGAGAACTGGTTGCTTGTGAATGCTTTATTACCTTCACCAGCAAGAATGTATTGACCATTTTTGTAAAATTCTGAAGATGCACAGTCAAGCGCAAGCATAATGTCAGAACCCGCTTTGTAGCCAGTTTGACCAATCGCTTCAAGAATAACTGTGATTGCTTCTTCGTTTGAACGTAAGTTCGGCGCAAAACCACCTTCATCACCTACAGCAGTGTTTAAACCTTTTTTGTTTAAAACTGATTTTAGAGAATGGAAGATTTCAGCACCCGCACGTAATGCTTCAGAGAATGAAGTGAAGCCTACAGGTTCAATCATAAACTCTTGAATATCCACATTGTTGTCTGCATGTGAACCACCATTGATGATGTTCATCATTGGTACAGGCATAGTCAAAATGGTTTGACCACGTAAGTCTGCGATGTATTGGAAAAGAGGAATTTTCTTTTCATCAGCAGCAGCACGTGCAGCAGCGAGCGAAACAGCTAAAGTTGCATTCGCACCCAATTTTTCTTTGTTTTCAGTACCATCAAGTTCGATCATCGTGTTATCGATGTCTTTTTGTTCAAATACTGATTTGCCCACTAAAGCATCACGGATAATCGTGTTTACGTTGTTAACTGCAGTTTTAACACCTTTACCCAAATAGCGTGCTTTGTCGCCATCACGAAGTTCTAAAGCTTCACGAGAACCAGTTGAAGCACCAGATGGTGCACATGCACGGCCAACTACGCCAGATGCTAAGATTACGTCTGCTTCGATGGTTGGGTTACCACGAGAGTCCAAAATTTCACGTGCACGAATGTCAACGATTTGGCTCATGAACAATTCCTCAGTTGATTAATAACGAGATGCTTTAGATGGCATCAATGAGTTTATAATTTAGTGTGTATCTAGCTTTTTGAAACCTTTAACCAAGGTGTCCAATTCTTTTAGCTGCGCCAAGAAAGGCTCAAGTTGAGACATACGCAATGCGCATGGTCCATCACACTTGGCTTTTTCTGGGTCAGGATGCGCTTCCAAGAATAAACCTGCTAGACCTGTTGCCATTCCCGCGCGAGCAAGTGTCGTGATTTGCGCACGGCGACCGCCCGCAGAATCTGCACGACCACCCGGAGTTTGAAGCGCATGGGTCACATCAAAGAACACAGGGACATTCATTTCTTTCATGATGTCAAAGCCCAACATGTCTACAACCAAATTGTTGTAACCAAATGCCGAACCACGTTCACAAATAATGAGCTTGTCATTCCCTGCCTCTAAACACTTATGCAAAATATGGCGCATTTCATGTGGTGCAAGGAATTGTGCTTTTTTGATGTTAATGATGGCATCAGTTTTTGCCATCGCTTCAACCAAATCAGTCTGACGACTTAGGAAAGCGGGAAGTTGGATAATATCCGCAACTTCCGCTACAGGTGCAGCCTGGTAAGGTTCATGTACATCAGTAATGATGGGTACATTAAAATGTTTTTTAATGTCAGCTAACCACTCAATCCCTTTTTCTAGGCCTGGTCCTCGAAACGAGTTCAAGCTTGAACGGTTGGCCTTATCAAAACTGGCTTTAAATACGTAAGGAATCTCCAAACGCTTGCAGATATCGACATAAGTCTCTGCAATTTCAAAAGCCAAATCTTTAGACTCAAGTACGTTCATGCCGCCGAATAGTACAAATGGCAAGTGGTTTGCCATTTGTATATCGCCTAAACGTACAATTTCTTGTGGTTTTAATTGTGACATTTAAACTTCCTAGTTGATTGCTTAACCCAAATTACTTCGCTTTTTTGTACTGTGCTTTCGCAGCATCAATAAAACTAGCAAATAATGGGTGTCCATCACGTGGTGAACTTGTAAATTCCGGGTGGAATTGTACAGCAATAAACCAAGGATGTTGAGGAATTTCAACTGTTTCTACTAAGTGCTGTACAGGTGAATAGCCCGAAATTTTCATGCCAGCTTCTTCAAGCGCTGGAATAAAACGGTTATTCATCTCATAGCGGTGACGGTGACGTTCAATAATATCTGCTGAACCATACACTTCACGTGTTTTAGTGCCTTCAACCAATTCTGATTTTTGAGCACCCAAACGCATCGTACCACCAAGATCAGAGTCAACATTACGCTGTTGAACTTCACCACGTTCATCTAACCATTCAGTGATTAGACCAATCAATGGAGACTTAGTCGAACGGTTGAATTCAGTCGAACTCGCGTCACTAATACCCACGACATTACGTGCATATTCGATCACAGCCAACTGCATACCTAAACAGATACCCAAGAATGGAACACCGTTTTCACGTGCGAATTTAATCGCTTGCATTTTCCCTTCAGTACCACGTTCACCAAAACCACCCGGTACCAAGATTGCATCCATATCTTTCAATACTTCATTGACATCTTGGCTTTCAAGTTCTTCAGCATTGACATAGTCAATTTGAACTTTAACGCGATTCTGAATACCCGCATGTAAAAGCGCTTCATTTACAGACTTATACGCATCTGGAAGTTCAACATACTTACCAACCATTGCAACACGAACCGTGTATTCAGGGTTTAGTAGTGCTTCCACAACATTGTCCCAATCTGTTAAATCAGCTTCAGGCAAGTCATTGAATCCAAAACGTTCACAGATTAAGTCGTCAACATTTTGTTCATAGAATGTACGCGGAATTTGGTAAATGCTGCGCGCATCTTTACACACCACAACTGCACGTGCTTCAACGTTTGTGAACAAGGCAATTTTACGGGTCGTGTCTGCATCAACATCATATTCAGTACGACAAATTAAAATGTCTGGCTGAATACCAATCGATAACAATTCTTTTACCGAGTGCTGAGTTGGTTTAGTTTTCAACTCTGCCGCAGATTTGATATATGGAAGCAAAGTTAAGTGCATAAGCATAGTGCGCTTATGACCTAGTTCAACCATAAGTTGACGTACAGATTCCATGAATGGGAGAGATTCGATGTCACCTACTGTACCGCCAATTTCAACAATAGCAACGTCATAACCTTCGCCTGCACGAAGTACACGTTCTTTGATGTTGTCTGTAATATGTGGAATAACTTGAACAGTTCCACCAAGGTAGTCACCACGGCGTTCTTTATTTAAAACGTCTTGGTATACGCGACCAGAAGTAAAGTTATTTAACTTGGTCATTTTCGCACGACGCAAGAAACGTTCGTAATAACCCAAGTCTAAATCGGTTTCTGCACCATCCTCTGTGACAAAAACTTCACCATGTTGGAACGGGCTCATAGTCCCTGGATCGACATTAATGTATGGATCCATTTTTACCATGGTTACTTTTAATCCACGGGCTTCTAAAAGCGCAGCAACTGAAGCAGCTGAAATACCTTTACCTAGTGATGAAACTACACCACCAGTCACGAAAATAAAATGGGTCATTGGGTTTCTCGTACAATCGAGCCTAATTCGGCCTGCAATGTTGCGCAATTTTACTTTACCTTGTACCAATAAAGCAAAGTCAATCCGCATCAATTCATAGAACAATAAACAATTGGATATTCTATCAGCATTTGGCAAATAAAATTAAGCTAAGTTCATAGGATTTTCATCTTGCATTTTGCTGTTATAATGGCGCAATCCTTCAAACACTCGATTTTATGTAATTATGAATAAAAAACTTTTAATTTGTGGTGCCATTGCAGCAGGCTTACTATTAACAGCATGTGTAAAGAAAGAAGCGCCTAAAGAAGATGAACAAGAACAAGTTGAAGTCGTTACTACAGAGCAACAACAAACTGTTGAACTTCAACCTTTAGCAGCGTCTGAGCCTGAGATTCCAGCGCAAGTTGAAGTGATTCGCGAAGAAACACCGAATACAACTACTGAGATCCGTCGTGAAACACCAGCACCTGCTCCAGCAGCAGAGCCTGCACCTAAAGCAGAAGCACCTAAAGCTGAAGAAAAACCAACGCAGGCACGTCCAAGTAATACAAATCCAAATACGCAAACTGAAGATGATGCGGTTGCAGCAGCCATTGCAGCAGCGACACCAGCTTTAGAAAACTAATCATCAATATTTAGATGATTAAAAAAACCCGATTGATATCGGGTTTTTTTATTGCTGGCTTATAAATAAGCTTTTAATTTTTCTGCAAGAAAGTCGATAAACAAGCGAATACGCTTTGGCACATAATTTTGCTGATAATAAACTGCATGTATTTTCTGTTCATGTATTTTTATTTCATTTTCAAACAAAGCTACAAAACGCCCTTCCTGAATATCTTTTTCAACCATAAAACGTGACAAACAGGCAATCCCTGCCCCTTGCAATGCCAACTGACGAACCGTTTCTCCATTTGAGCATTTAATTTTGGCCTGAATAGTTAAAGGTTCATCCTCCAACTGAATAGGCCACGTATTTAAATGTGCAGGCTGGCTAAAGCCAAGCAAAGTATGTGAGCTTAATTCTGCTGCATTTTTAGGTAGACCATGTTTTTGCGCATAAACAGGACTAGCCACAATATATAACCGGCTTTTACAAAGCAGCTTGGCATGTAAGCTGGAATCCGCTAACTCACCAAACCGAATCGCGACATCGGTTTTATGTTCAAGTAAGTCTATAACCTGATCGTGATTGGTAATTTCTATATCAATTTTTGGATAGCGCTGCATAAACTCTTCAATCAGCGGCACTATCACATGCAGCACAAAAGGCGTTGCTGAATCAATCCGAATTAAACCAGATGACTCAGCATCATTATTTTGCAGACTTTCTTCAGCTTCGGTCAGATCGAGTAAAATTTTACGTGCCTTTGCCAAAAACTGCTGCCCTTCATAGGTCAACTTGAGCTTCCGTGTCGTTCGCTCTAGCAAAGTCACATTCAACTTTGACTCTAAACGTTGCAAGGCACGGCTGACACCCGATGTGGTTTGATCCAATTGCTGCGCAGCTTTGACGATAGAGCCACTATCAACAATGCTCACAAAAGCCGTTAATTCTTCTATGGTTGATTTCATGTGTAATTATTGATTAATAGTCAATAATATTTTGCAAATTACCCAGTTTTTAAGCAAGTCTTTTTTCTACAAAATAGCCTCATTCCATGAAACAAGTTATCGAGTAAAAAATGAATATCGTTCCTCAATTCGGCCTAGGTACTTTCCGTTTAACAGGTGACACTGTCATTGAGTCTGTGAAAACTGCACTAGAAGTCGGTTATCGTGCGGTCGATACTGCTCAAATCTATGGTAATGAAGCCGAAGTTGGTCAAGCCATTGAACTCAGTGGTATCAATCGTCACGATCTTTTTCTCACCACAAAAATCTGGACGGAAAATTACTCAGCAGAAAAATTGATTCCAAGCTTAAAAGAAAGTTTGCATAAACTAAAAACCGATGCAGTGAATCTAACCTTGATCCACTGGCCTGCCCCAAGTACAGGTGTAAACATTACAGAACTCATGCAGAACTTATTGGAAGCGAAACAACAAGGTTTGACCGAACACATTGGTATTTCTAACTTCAATATTGAGCTGACTCAACAGGCGATTGAGAGTATTGGGCTAGAAAACATCGCAACCAACCAAATTGAACTCAGTCCTTACCTACAAAACCATAAGTTGGTTGATTTTCTCCAAGCTCAAAACATTGATGTCACTTCATATATGACACTGGCTTACGGTAAGGTTTTGAATGATCCTGTTTTAATGCACATCGCGCAGCAACATCAAGTATCGACGGCACAAATTAGCCTAGCTTGGGCCTTACAACGTGGTTTTGCAGTCATACCATCTTCAACCAAACGTGAACACTTGATGTCCAACTTAAAGGCACAAGAGATTCAACTGTCGAGTGAAGAAATGATGGAAATTACGCAATTAGACCGAAATCAACGTGAAGTTAATCCTGAAGGATTAGCACCGATTTGGGATTGAGCATCGCTATGAAAATTAATTTTCCACTTTTGGCGCTTGCGGTGGGTGCTTTTGCCATTGGAACCACCGAGTTTTCACCCATGGGATTTTTGCCTGAAATTGCCAACGATTTGTCCGTTTCAATTCCACAAGCCGGACTGCTGATTAGTGCCTATGCAGTAGGTGTCATGATTGGGGCTCCGCTCATGACCTTATGGCTGGCACGCTTTCCTAAGAAAACAGCTTTAATCCTATTGATGGCTATTTTCACGATTGGGAATGTGTTGGCAACCGTTGCACCTGATTATATGAGCTTAATGAGTGCACGTTTAATTACCAGTTTAAACCATGGTGCATTCTTTGGCTTAGGTTCGGTGGTGGCAGCCAGTGTTGTGCCTAAAGACAAACAAGCCAGTGCGGTCGCCATGATGTTTATGGGGCTCACCATTGCCAATATTGGCGGTGTGCCACTTGCGACGTGGCTCAGTCAAAATACCAGTTGGCGCATGGCCTTTGCTGCTATTTCAATCTTAGGCATTATAACCATGTTGGCGCTATGGAAAGCGCTCCCGCAAGATCACGATGTGGTTAAACCGAATGTAGCAAAAGAATTGCGCGTTTTAACACGTGCGCCTGTCGTCCTTGCTTTATTAACCACAGTCATGAGCGCGGGCGCAATGTTTGCGTTATATACCTACATTGCTCCGAGCCTACACGTATTTATGCAGGCATCACCGCAAACCATCACCTTGATGTTGGTGTTAATCGGAATTGGTTTCTCCATTGGTAATCATTTGGGTGGAAAGTTTGCCGATCTATCCCTAGAGAAAACCCTGATTGGCTTCCTTGTACTTTTGATGGTGATGATGCTTGTTTTCCCAGTATTAGCACAAACAACCGTTGGTGCAGCGATTGGCTTGGTGATTTGGGGTGCGGCGGCATTTGCGGTAGTACCGCCACTGCAAATGCGCGTCATGTCGGTCGCAGCAGATGCGCCTGGGCTTGCCTCTTCAGTTAACATTGGTGCCTTTAACTTAGGCAATGCCTTAGGTGCCTTTGCAGGTGCAACAGTACTGAGTATGCAACTCAGCTATGCAGCGGTTTCGTATGCAGGTGCCGCACTCAGCTTTATGGCCTTGATCTTGGTCTTACTGCAAATGAAGTTCGGTCTTAGCAAGAAAGCTTGTGAAGCCATTTAAGCTTTTAGAATACTGAACTAAACAAAAAAAGACCTACACTGCTGTAGGTCTTTTTATATTTAGTGTTTTTGTTGTTCCAATTTCAAAAAGTCCGCAATCAGCTTGGTTGCCCAAGACTCTGTATTAAGAGCCCCTTCATAGAAGCCACAATGGCTGCCTTTTTTGGTGGTCACAACGGCAATATTCGGCATTTGACGGATCATGTCTTTATACGGTTCAAAATTTTTAATGTGACAGACAGGATCATCCTCTGCATTTAAAATCAGCAATGGAATGGTGACATTTTCAAATACATAAATTGGATTTGTAGCTTGGTTATAACTGTCATAGTCCACATAACCCGCCATTTCATAATAACTCGACTCAAACTCAGCCAAGGTTTTGGTCATTAAGACTTGCGACACAGACGCTGTTTGTTGCCATGTTTGCTGGTAGGGAAAAATAAATTTCTTAAACAGCTTCTTAGTCATGACTTTACTGTAAAAGGGATGCACATTTACAAAACCTAACTCGGTGTTATAGCCTGGACACAGCGCAAAGGCCGCCTTAAAAGGGGTTTGACTCCCTTCTTCGCCTAAGTAACGCACCAAAAGCCCCGTTCCTGCAGAAGAGCCTACCGCATACAACGTTGAACTTGGAAATGTGCTTTGAATAAAGGCAATTTGCTCACGTAAATCATCGGTTGAACCGAAAAGATTCATTTTGGGTACAGGCATTGGAAGGTCTGCATGTCCACGGCGTAAGCACAGTGCAACGCGCCAACCTGTATAACGATTTAAGTCACGCACCACTTCACGCATACTTTCAGGAGAGCCCGTAATCGTATGCATAACCACAACCGTTGGCGTCACTTCAGGCAAGTCATAACCGAACCACATAATGCCAGTGACCCCACCATCTTGCATCTCTAACTGATCAAAATGATCGTATTCCAATTGAATCTGACGCTTGCGAATCACATCAAAATACAAAAGATGGGCATGCGTGTTGGATAACCACGGCGTTGGTCGATACTTTTCTTGAAGCTGTGTAAGCGCCCCAACAGTCTCTTGAATTTGCCCTTGTGGGTTAATATAGAGCTTCGGTTGTTCCGCACCAGTCACTCGATCCCACGCCGTTTGGCTTAATTGGTTTAGCAAACTGAACACAGCATTCATATCAGTACCTTCTTTTTCCTATCTTTCTTGGTGATGCATCAATTTTCGTGCCTAACTATAAATAACAAGTCACACGTTTATCATCCAGCTTGAGGTGCAAAAGCTGCCATTCGCTGTCCCATTTGTACAGCTAAGGCCTCTAGCCCAGATTTAGGACGGATCATCACTTCAAAATCTACAATTTGACCTTGCTCATTAAAACGAATCATGTCAATCCCTTTGAGTTTCTTTTCGCCGACATTGGCAGAAAACTCAAGGACAACACTTAAACCATCTTCTGTAAAAAACTCACGATGGTAAGTAAAGTTTTCAAAAACCTGAATCACATTACTTAAAATAAAAAAAACCACTTGCTTACCCGGATAAGGATTAAACGCCACAGGAGAGCGAAACACTACGTCTTCGGCCAAGAGTTCACTCAAAGTACTCATATCACGGTTGCTGATCATCTCATGCCAACGTTGCAGTGCTTGTTTTGTTATTGCTATGCTCATTATTCTATCCTTATGAATTTGAATGACTTTAATAGATTAAATGAAGACAGTTTGTCCCTCTAGAAAAGGCAGAGATGAGAAAAAATACTCATATTTTTGACAACACCTCTCATCCCCCCTCCTTAAAGGAGAGGGACCTCTTTACAATTTATTCAACTGATTTAAAAATGATGATGTTTTAAATAGTTGCAGCCAATTCAGCACCTTGACGAATTGCACGCTTTGCATCCAACTCACCCGCTTCTTTTGCACCACCAATTAAATGCACATTCTTACCATCTGCTTTTAACTGATCATACATGGCTGTGTAAGATTCTTGGCCTGCGCAAATAATCACATTATCCACTTCTAACACTATTGGCTGATCATTGACGGTAATGTGTAGTCCTTGATCATCAATTTTGTCGTAGCTTGCGCCTGCAATCATTTTTACATCGCGATGTTTTAACCCTGTGCGGTGAATCCAACCCGTGGTTTTACCTAAGCTTGCACCGACTGCCTTCGCTTTACGCTGTAGAAGGTAAATTTCACGATCTGACTGCTCCAAGACTGGCTGTTTTAAGCCACCGACATGTGCATAGCTGGTATCAATTCCCCACTCATCATAGAATTTTTGTGGGTTTAAACTACCGCTTTCACCTTCATGGCTTAAGTATTCTGCTGTATCGAAACCAATACCACCCGCACCAATAATCGCGACTTTTTTACCGACAGGCTTACGCTCACGTAGAACTTCGATATAGCTCAACACTTTCGGGTGATCAATCCCGTCTATAGTCAACTCACGTGGAGTCACACCCGTTGCAACCACAATATCATCAAACTCAGACTGGCTTAATTCTTCATAGCTTGCAGTATGGTTCAGCACCAATTTAATATTCGGTTGTAATTCAATTTTACGTTTGAAATAACGCAGTGTTTCGTAAAACTCTTCTTTACCGGGAATAGTCTTCGCAATATTAAACTGACCACCAATTTGATTTGCTGTATCAAAAACAGTCACCTGATGTCCACGGTCAGCGGCATAAGTCGCAAAACTCAAACCTGCAGGCCCAGCACCAATCACCGCAATATTTTTCTTTTCTGCACTTTCTTTAAAAATCAGTTCAGTTTCATAGCATGCACGCGGGTTGACTAAACATGTTGCAATTTTCATCGAAAAAATATGATCTAAACATGCTTGGTTACAGCCGATACAGGTATTGATTTCATCACTACGACCCTGCTCTGCTTTGAGTACAAACTCAGCATCTGCAAGCATTGGTCGTGCCATCGACACCATATCCGCATCACCCTGAGCCAAAACATGTTCAGCCATTTCAGGGGTATTAATACGGTTAGACGTCACCAAAGGAATTTGAACCGAACCTTTTAGCTTCTTGGTCACCCATGTAAATGCCGCACGTGGCACTTTGGTTGCAATCGTTGGAATACGTGCTTCATGCCAACCAATACCTGTATTGATAATGGTTGCACCCGCCTTTTCAATTTCTTTGGCAAGCTGAATCACTTCTTCTAAAGTCGAACCACCTTCAACCAAATCCAACATTGAAAGACGATAAATAATAATAAAGTTTTCACCCACTTCTGCACGAGTGCGTTTTACGATTTCAATCGGGAAACGAATACGATTTTCATAGCTTCCACCCCATTCATCATCACGATGGTTGGTACGTGCCGCAATGAATTCATTGATTAAGTAGCCTTCTGAACCCATGATTTCAACGCCATCATAGCCAGCAACTTGTGACAATTTTGCACAATTGGCAAAGTCCGCAATAGTCTGATTTACTTCAGCAGAAGTAAGAGCATGGGGTTTTACAGGGTTAATCGGTGCTTGAATTGCAGAAGGTGCAACGTTTTCAGCCTGATAAGAATAACGACCAGTATGTAAAATCTGTAATGCAATTTTACCACCCGCATCATGTACGGCTTGTGTGATGACTTTATGCTTTTCCGCTTCTTCTAAAGTATCTAACTTAGAACCACCGTGAAAAGTCACACCATGATCATTCGGTGAAATACCACCTGTTACGATTAGCCCTACACCGCCAGCGGCACGCTCTGCATAAAATGCCGCCATGCGATCATAACCACCTTCAACTTCTTCAAGTCCAACGTGCATAGATCCCATTAATACGCGGTTTTTTAATGTGGTAAAGCCTAAATCTAAAGGCGCAAGTAAATGCGGATAATTAGACATGTGTACTCCTTGGCGTGCTTTCGCTGGCTGGTATTTTAAATACAAGGTTAGATCAAATTATTTAATGCAACAAGTTGCATAATGTTTATCTTTATAATCGAGATTTGTTTTTTATGCAACATGTTGCATAATGACTCTACGTCCATTTTATTTGCGAAATATTACCGAAATGTCATTAGCTCATGTTTTATTGACCAGTTTGATTGAAAAACCAAGCACAGGTATTGAGTTAGCGCGTCGTTTTGACCGTTCAATGGGCTTCTTTTGGAATGCAACACATCAACAAATATATAGAGAACTCAGCGCGATGCAGAGCAAAGGCTGGATTTCAACGATAGAAGATGATGGTGCAACCTCGCGTAAAAAAACCTATCAAGCAGAACAGCTCGGACGTACAGAACTTGCCGACTGGCTTGTAAAACAAAGCCCACCTGCCCAGCTCCGTGAAGAACTGATGGTGAGACTGCGTGTTGAAGCTCAGCTTGGCGGCAACACGGTTTTGCCTGAACTTGAACGACATCTCATCTTACACAAAGAAAAACTACAAATTTACCAAAGCATTTTTGCCAAAGATTTTGGCCATGCTGAAGAAAATGATCGTACCTTATATATTCATAGAATGATTTTACAACTTGGAATTAACTTAGAATGTGGTTGGATTGAGTGGCTAGAGACCATGATTCCAGCACTTAAAAACTTCGAAAAATAAAAAACCACGCAAAGGATTGACCATGCCACATTACCTGATGCCAGATGGCGAAAAACTCTATGTTCGAGAATTTGGACAAGGCACACCTGTACTGGTTTTATCTGGCTTAGGGATGCAAAGTTGGCAATGGCTGCCTTTTTTATATCAACACCGTAAAAAGTACCGCTTTTACATTCCTGACTGGCGGGGTTTTGGTGGTTCAGCACAGTGCAAAATTCCCACACTGGATGCAATTTCCAGCCACTGGCAAGATTTAAACTGCTTTCTAAATCAATATGCTGATACAGCATTCCATGTGATTGCCTACTCTATGGGCGCCACGACAGCCATGCATGGTATGCAATATGGTCGCTTTCAAGACCATATCAGTAGCTATTTACACATTGACCAAACTCCCAAGATTAGCGTAGATACAGACTGGCCACATGGTTTATTTGCTGAAAAGCATGCTGACTTCAAAGCCATCCTACAAAACATTGCAGACCTATTGGCTCAAAATGCGCAGTATCGTTTGGTTTCAGACTTAACAGCACCCATACGCACCGAACTGGTTAATCAATGGTTGGCTTTTATTCAACTACAAGCCACACCATCTCGAACGGCGGCTTTATTTCAAAAAGCATTTCAACAGCCCCACTTACAAAAATTCATGCTCCCGATCCAGCGTTTAGACTATATGGCTTGGTACATTCAAAATTATCTTGACCATCAAGAAGACTATCGCGGTGCGCTCCGCCAGATTGACCGACCAGCTACATTTTTTATTGGTGAAGAATCAAAGCTTTATGCCGCTCAAGGACAAAAGCTGATTGCCTCAAGCGTACCGCATGCAAAAACAGTGGTCTTTAAAAAATCCGGGCATACGCCTTTATTGAGTGAACCACTCAAATTCTCTCTAGAAATTACACGTTTCCTCAATGCTACGGATGTTTGAATGTGTGTCGTTGTATCAGCCAAATGATGAATATTTTTATAATAGCTGAAGATAAATACAATTCATCATTCCATTGTAATGACAAAAAATCAGATCAACCCGATAAAACATCAATGCTTAGGAATTAAAAAAGGCATCTCTAAGAGATGCCTTTTTCTTATGCTGCATAGGTCTGCTTGAGATAAGCAACAATATCTGCCGACTCAAACAAAGCTGTTTCAGTGTTCGGATGAACCAAATATGGCACTTGAATATCACGCCCCATCACCTGCATGACTTGCTCACGCTTTCCACCTGCCAAAGGTACATATTTGCCCGGCTTTAAACGCAGTACTGCTGGGCCTTGATCTTGCCAACGTTCTTTAGGCACATTATGAAACTTAAAAGGGAGCTCCAACTCGGTCAGCAAACCACGGACAATCCGAGTATAAGGGCTGGCTTCAAATCCCCAAAGTTGTAACAGCTGTTCTGGCGCTACGCGATCTTTAATACTCTTATTGACCCACACTCCACTCGCACCATTTACCAATGTCCCGACATAAGCAACATAAGGTGTTTTGGGATAATGTGCATACTTTTTCGGTGTTCTACCACTGCGACCATATTGTTCAAACAAGTAGTGAATAATATCTTCAGACTCGTATAGCTTAGTGTCTGTATTTTCATCGAGTAAAAAAGGAAATTGGGTTTTCCCACCCAACTGTTTCACCAAAGGGCGATATTTAGTTCCACCCTTAGGACATGGATACACTTCATAATCTAAGTTCAACAAAGTCAGTACTTCACGCACACGACGACAATATGGCGAGCCTTCAAACTCATAGAGCTTTAAAGGTTGCTCAGGTTGTTTAGGATGCGGCGTTCCTGTTACACCACGTCCACCTTGCGCAAGCCCCGAAAAAAGAGCCTGAATCACTTTAATTTGATGCTTCACCATATTACACGTCCATATCTTTTGTTGATCTTGTTATGAGTCTGGTTGGTACTTATTCATCGACCAGTTTTTCTTTTGCAATGACAATGCCGTTATTATCCGCATAGAGATAATGACCTGATTGAATGGTGACACCACCAAAATGCAGGCTGATATCAACTTCTCCTACACCTTTACGATTACTTTTTTGTGGAATAGCAGCTAAAGCATGCACCCCTAAATCCAGTTCAGCAATGGCATCTACATCACGGACACAGCCATAAATCACCACACCATTCCAGTGATTTTTGACTGCTGACTCTGCAATTAAGTCCCCCATCAAGGCACAGCGCATCGAAGCGCCACCATCCACAACCAATACTTTACCCGTACCATCTGTTGCTAACAGCTCTTTCACCCGAGAGTTATCTTCAAAGCATTTAACCGTAACCACCTCACCACCAAAGGTTTTACGTGCACCATAGCTCCTAAAGAACTTACCATCCATCGATGGGCTGACCACTTGTAAATCAAGTTCAGGATGATCATCCAATAAATCGCATGTCACAAATGCTGTCGTCACCACACTTCCCCTCATTTTGTCTTTTGTATGCGTAAATTATCATATATTTCAAATTTCTCGGTCTGCGTTTGGGCAGCCTCGACCATAGTATGAGCCACTTGTTCTGCTGTCACTGGCTTATATTTAAAATGCTTTGGTATAAAATGCGATAGTTTGGTATAAGCCTTTTGGAATATATCTTCCAACATGCGACCTTCATTACGCTGTCCGATCAGTAAGGATGGCTGCAAAATACTGACCTTATATAAATCGAGTCCTCGAATAGTCTCTTCAAGCTCACCTTTGACGCGATTATAGAAAATTTTTGAATTGGCTTGCGCACCCAAGGCACTGATCAACACATAATGCGTTTTGGTCAAAACAAACAACTCAGCAAAATGTGCATTCACCACATAGTCGATGGCATAAAACTGCTCTTTTGAGCCAGCTTTCTTTAAAGTCGTCCCCAAACAACTAAAAGCATGACTGTAGCCATGAACATCTTCATGGTTAAGTAATAAAAAATCATCCAGCTCCAGTTGCTGAACTTTGTCATAGTGATCGAGCTGCACATTATGCTTTCTGACCACAGCCAGTATTTTGCTACAACTTGGCAGTTGTTGTAATTGTTGAATCAGGTTTAAGCCCACCAAACCCGTTGCTCCAATCACAATCGCTTGTTCTATATTTTGTGTCATTTTTATACAAACTCCCATGCAGATGGCTAATCTTACCTTTTCTTTAGAATTTTTATGTATCTTAAATATAGTCAAAGCATGTCAAGACTTGACTTCACTGCGTATATTAATCAAAATATGCCACTTGTTTACGGGCTGGTGATTGTTCTTCTGATGTGGTTTTCAGTTTGAATTTCAGCCCGCCCAGACCAATCTATTTCAAGGAGTGCACGAGTGGCAAACTCTGCTCAAGCTAAAAAACGTGCT
This sequence comes from Acinetobacter sp. CAU_H_29a_1, assembly GCF_058599505.1. Taxonomy (NCBI): domain Bacteria; kingdom Pseudomonadati; phylum Pseudomonadota; class Gammaproteobacteria; order Moraxellales; family Moraxellaceae; genus Acinetobacter; species Acinetobacter sp. CAU_H_29a_1. The sequence goes on along the minus strand of NZ_CM178655.1, from coordinate 1,399,052 downwards.
CGTCAAAACGTTAAAGCACGCAAACACAACGCAAGCTTACGTTCTATGGTTCGTACTTACATCAAACGTACAGTAGCTGCTATCGCTGCTGGTGATTATGCAGTTGCTTCTGAAGCATACAAAACTGCTGTACCAGTAATCGACCGTATGGCTGATAAAGGCATCATCCATAAGAACAAAGCTGCTCGTCATAAGAGCCGTTTAAATGCACAAGTTAAAGCTTTAGCTAACTAATTTATGCATTAAAAAAAGCCCTTTTTAAAGGGCTTTTTTTGTATCTATTTTTTGAATTTTCACACTACGCACACCCTTTTCAGTACATCTATACTTAACAATACGGTTTAAAACCCAAATAAAATTTAGCAAGCGCTCTCTAGCACCCATAAGAACATCTACTTACAAAAAAAGCCCCCTTTAGGGCAATGCTGTTCACTTAAGAGGAGCAGCATTTCGATCTACTGGATAACGGGTTTTTGACATCTTAACCGTTCGGGGTGTTGTTGCCCTCGAACGCCTTTCCAGAAACAGGCTACCTATCCCTGATCTCAGCTCCGATAGCCGCCTGCCAGTTCTTGATAATGGGTTGGCATTCGCCATCACGATCAGCTGAACGGCTATGTACTGGCATACAGGCTTGAAACGGATATCCGAAGGTGAACGCCCAAAGGCTACCGCTGCAAATGCCGCTTCTCGCCGGATAATATTGTAGGTCAGCAATAGACCCCACAGCTCTTGATAAACCAGCTCTACTGTCTTGCTGCGAAGCGTGATGGCATTATGCTGCATCGAGCTTTTGATATCCCGAAAACCTAATTCGATTTCCCAGCGTTCTTGATAGAGTCTAGCGATATCCTTTGCAGGATACTGATCGGCCGGCAGCGAGGTCAGAACCGTCTTTATTCGTCCCTTATCCACAGCATAACTGACTTGCCTGACTTCCCAGTATTCGGGGAGCATCGGGTTGTTCTTTCTTGCTTGGGGTGATACTTTCATCCGTACCCGCACGTCATCTTCTGCATACGTCTCGATCACCTCACTTTTCAGATTTTTGCGTTCCGGAATCAACCAGTGACGACCTTGACCCTGCATCGAGAGTGAAAGCAATAAGTCCGCACTCCAAAAACCCTTGTCAAACAAGGTGATCGAATGATCGGGAATCTGGCTGAGAAACTTCGACGCCAGAGGAATCTCCCCCCGGCGATAGGGACTGATCTGCGCATCGACTAATATATGCGAGCGCACATTCATCAGTGCGACGAGCCGTAGCATCGGAAATGGCGTCTGGCGCTGCGTGGAAGTATTCCCTGAGCCAAAATGCTCACGAAGATCATTTGTATCTTGGGTTCGCAAGAGTGCACCGTCGACAGCAAAGACCTGAAGCCCCTGCCATTGATCATCTGGGTAACGCTCATGTCCCCAGTGCTGACCTGTCTGGCGAAACAGCCACTCCACAGGATCTGCACCCAAACGCTTACGTGCTTCAGTTACCCCGCTGCGTGCCAACAGGTCAAGAGAGGCCAGTCCTTGAGCGCAAATATTTAGTCTTCTTGCCACTTCATGGACAGGCTCATCACGAAAAATCGCCATTCCGAGAACCAGCCAAAGAACCTGATCTGCGGGCAAGCGTCGCCTGCGGATAGTAGCCGAACTGCTCAATTTAAGTGCAGATTCAACCCACTCAATGGGGATATTATGAGTAAATGTATTCAGATCCGAGAAGTTAAACAGACTGTTGAGGTCGAGAAGATCCTGCTGAAACACCATAAAAAATCCAATGCCAAACCCGACATCGGATTCTCTAACAAACTCCGCCACGCTTCAATTGCTTAAGTGAACAGCATTGCCCCTTTAGGGAGCTCTTTTCATTTTATGTTGAATCATTTGCCAGATGAGCAGTGGTTTAATTCAAAGATTGAGCTTTCAAGTTTTTCACTAAAATACCCATGTTTTTTGAGGTTGCCCCAGCCAAAATCAAGCTTGTATTTTGATTCAGCATTGTCCATCTTTGATTGTTATTTCCAGAGCAACCATATCGAATTGCAATCTGACGGTTATTTACCAAACTACCCGAGTTTAAGTCTAAGCACTGTCCTGATTGTTTAATGGCAGACGCCGTCGCATCCATTGACCACACTTGTGCTGCATTATTCGCCACACAGTCAGTCAAGGTGACTTTAGCACTTCCTCCATTACCCGTTAAACATTGTCCCATAGCCGCTTTGCTATGGATACGTCCTAAACTGTCATAAACCCACTGCTCAGTATCATCAGCAGTACAAGCCGACGGACCACTAATGTAAACATCCATTTTTTTGTTCGCAGTTAACTCCGTTTTTAAACAGTTTTTGTTGTTTTTCAACAAAGTACTTTGTGCAAGTGGATCATCTTGTTGTAAACCTAGCTGTTTGATAAAAGCATTGAGTGCATCAATCGCAGCAGGTACATCTTTGGCTAAATCATCATAATAAACATTTACCCAGCGATTTAAACGCATCCACCTAGTTTCTTGCTCTTCATAACGCTCAAGTACCTGCTGTGCAGCCAAACTCATCTCATTTTTATATGACTTATAAGCCTGATAAAGCATTAAACCGTTTGGTGACAAAACAATAATATTGTTCGCCGCTTGATTCAGTAGCTCTTGCTCAAGTAGAGGCAACTCCACATCGCGTAAGGCTTTATAACCCTGTGCTTTCCCAATCTTAACTGCAGGCGTAATAGCCATAGCATATTGGGGAATCACTGTAGTCGATAATAATTTGGCAGCAGCATTGACCTGCTTACAATATAAATCAACTTTCTGAGGATGATCTGCAAGCGCTAAATTGACATGCAATTTATTGGCATTACTACCTAATCGTGTCGGAGCCAGTGCAATATTGGTCACTGTATTTGGATACTGTACATTCAACCAACATGCATCCTGATTTAACGCCGTATTTGCAGCGGGTAAATCATAGACATTGCCCCAATTTGAACGTGCCGCAGGATAGAGTAGCCCAACCTTTGCAACAGGGTCATAGCCACCCAAAATAGTCACTACAGGCTCACCAAAGACACGTGGGCGTAAATAGTTTTGCTTTGGTTGATACCAAACAGGTGCAGCAGAATCTGGCATAGTAGGTTGAGCCACTTCCATCTGCCGTGTGACTTCATTCCATTTTTTATAACCCGTCGGTGAAGTCTTGTCCCACACATAACGGTTAAAGTGCGGTTGAATTTTTAAATAAGTGCTATAGCCCGTATAGTGGGTATAACGTGAAACTGAGCTTGATGCATAACCGCCAGACATTGCATCTCGGCTATGTGGATATAAAGCTAAGAAATTTGCAATTCCTGTAGAAGTAGCCCATAAATCCTTATTATTCCAAATCAAATTACCCCGCATCATATTGCGATAGGGAATGTAACCCCAACCACTATCCGCATGATGAGAGGTCCAGAAATCATTACCCTTCTCCTGCCCAGGATAATGCCCCAATCCATAGTGGTGTCCAATTTCATGACTAAATTCATTCCCAACCGAATCATACAACGTTAGCATGCCGTTACCACCACTTAAGCCATGATTACTTTCTCCATTGGCATATTTTCCACGGCTATGGTGTGCAACTACGGTTTGGGTTAATTGTGGTTGATCTTGATTTACCATCGAAGCACTGGTAATTCCCCAGTTTGCTAGATTAATGCCTACACTAAATGTCGACTTCCCCACGTTTTCACGCATGTCACCCTCATAAACCCCGCCTTGGCTGGCACTTGCCGTATCGTAAATCGTCCCGTCGGCAATCATGACGCGATCTAACTGAATATCATCATATTTTGCAACGGTCATTTCAGCAGCTGGAATCGTTTGAAAGTAATCTGAACCTGCCCGAACAGGATCATTCAGCATATAGTGACCATTGGAAACAGGAGGAGCCGTTAACATACCGATACGAATATTGTTTAAGACCAACTCTCCCGGAGAGGCAAAATCAATTTTGTCTTCCGCAATTTGCCCCTGACGTCCAAGAGAATCTTTGATCTGAATACGCAAACCTGGACGTATTTCATCCAATTGAGTCGAGCACTCCACGCGCGCTTACTATATTGCACACGCGGACGGTCATCAGTATTAGTTTGATCAGACTGAGGAATGTGTGTTGGATCAGCCAATTCAATAGTTCTTAACCATTGGTTATTCATATAGATGTCTGCACTCAGCATCTCGATTGTTCCCATTGCTTGACTGGGTGTAACCAATAACAATGCCTCTTTTTCCATCGTTAAATGTGGCATTTTTTTACTTTCATTACCATTTGGATCAACCACATGACTCTGACCAAATTGCAACATCGCCTCAAAGCTACCAATTAAATCATTTCGTATCACACGTGTTTTTGAGTTTGCATCGTAGTCAAAATACCCCAATGTGCTTTCAATAACTTCAGGTGCAGCTTCTGCCGAATCGCCATCCCCACCACCACATGCAGCAAGCATCAGCGTTACAACACAAAGACTTAGCTTGCAATACAAGAACTCATTCACACTTTTCACATCTCCCCCCAAAAAAGTCAAAAATAAAATTAAAAATCATTAATAATTTATATAAATCAAAAACTTAATTATTTAACACTATTTTCTATTGATATTCAATTTACATAATTTGTCACTTCAGAACATATTTTTTATAAACATTAAAACTAAAGTCCGAAAAGTAAAAGTTCTGTGACAGGGCTTGAATTTATGAAAAATAATGATGAGTTATACATTTGAATTTGCACCAATATAGTGCCAATATTTGTCAGTCAATTTTTTAAAAAAAAGAGATTTCAATTAATTTTCTTTGTAAGCACGTAGCTTATTTTAATTTTTAGATCCAAAATGATTAAAATCCCATAAATTAATTATGGTATTCTGTTTTCTTATAATGAAACCACATAGAATGTTCTACTGGGGAATAGCATGATTAATAAATTTCTTCCAACACTTGAAAAATTTCAACCGACAGAACAACAATATATTGAGTATTTTCATACCAAAGGTGAAAAAGACATACTCGCCAAAGTCATCTCAAATATGCGGGGAACCGCAGAAATTCAGGCTTCTCAGGGCGTTGATGCATGGTTAGGCTATGGCGTTTACTTGCCTGCAATTGAACGTATTTTTGCACTGCACCAAGGGGAAACGGAAGCTGAGTTTTATGACCGTACTCAATATCCAGCCGATGTTGTCAATGCTTATACCCTTTCGAATCATGAGATTGCCACGCTCATTGCTGCAGATAAATACAATCGCATTCATCAGCACAGCGTAGCGGTGAATACCTCATTATGGCCTTTAAATGATGAAGGCCTGAGTATCGACTTGCTCGATTTTCCCAATCGACTCAAAGCCAAAATTTAAACTTATGCGATATAGCATTTAGGGTCTGTTGACATTTACTGTTCATAATTAACCCTATAAAGGTAGCCATAAAAATATACAGGCTAAAGCAACAGAACTTTGATAATTTCTTTTGAGCTTGTCATATCGAGTAGCTATTCCTCTAAATTGCTTTAATCTACAAAACATATTTTCAACTAAATGCCTGATTTTATATAAATACCAGTCCATATGGTCATTGTTCGATTGGCTATTTGTTTTCTTTGGTATATTCGCTTTAGTCCCTGTTTTCCTGATCTGTTCACGCAGTGGTTCTGAATCATAGCCTTTATCTGCACATACCACTTTTGTCTCTTTTAAATCTAATGTTGATATTAAATCAGGTGCAACTTTAACATCATGTGTGGTTCCATCGGTAATCATGAAATCAATAGGATTGCCATGTGCATCAACAATCAAATGTATTTTTGAGGAGTTTCCTCCTACACTTTTAGAAATAGATTGATTCGCTATGCCGGCAGAATGTTGATGAGCACGTACATGAGAGCCATCAATAAAAATCCACTCCATATCGGGGCATGAGGCTAATAATTTGAATAATCTAAGTAACTTACCGCTGCTTGACCAACGATTAAAACGTTTGAAAATAGAGTTTGAATGACCAAAACAACAAGGAATATCTCGCCACGGACAGCCTGTTCTAATTCTATAGAGAATAGCTTCAATAAAATTGCGTAAATTTGAGTTGTGGTGAATGGATAAATTACGCAGAATAACTTTCAACTTTTGCCAGTGTTGATCTGTCAGCATGGTACGAGGCATAGCGAATAGTAAAATTGGGTTTGGCGATTTGATTTTACTACTTCGCTATTTTTTTAAGCTAAAAGTGTCAACACACCCTAATAAGGTTGACGAATGATCGATCTATAAATCTCGTATATTCTTTTTCTCGTTCAAACGAACGCCTAAATGAATGAACGAGATTTATAGCTGATTTTTTATTAATAAAAAAAGCACTTACAGATTTTGAAATTCATGAATATTCAGTTCATTCATTTCCCCACGCCAAATCCATTTCAATTTTGATTCCAAAAACACATCTCCCTCAAACCATACGAAAAGACCTTCCATCATTTTCGGCCAGTCTTCTTTGGTCACAATCGTGCGCCCTGAAATAACCGCCAAAATCGCGGCTAAAATCGTGTCATGACTGACCGCAAGGCTCAAACCATAAGGATTGTTCGGATGCGTGTTATATATGAGCTCCAATACATCTACGACACCGTGAATTGGATGCTTCATACCGGGTAAAGCATTATTAACAAAGCTATTAATAAATCCTAGAGCGCCTTGGCGCTGAAAATAAGGCCCAGCTTGCTTAATATCCAAAACAAAACTGCCTGGCTCAACCAGTAAACCTTGTTCGATAATTTCAATATGGTGGGTATTCGGCTCAAGGGTTTGTCCATCTGCCCCTTGAATCATTAATGCAGCGGTATCAATACAACGTTGAATTGGGCTAGAAATACAGTGTTGTATCACTCGATCCGTATTATCGATCAGATAAGAACCCCACGCCTCCGCCAAATCACGCCCTTGATGCGTCAACTGTAAATCATAGCCTGCAAGCCCCTGACCCGTAACAACTTCACGAATGGAATGACGTGTAAACAACGTCACTGGCGTTTTTGCATCTGGCAATAAATCGATTGCCTTCAACATACTAGGCGGGAGTAACTCTAAGGCCATAATCACTAGCAACTCAATAATTCAAAAAACACTATAGCACGCTCAGTTTTTAGCTCAAGCCGACGAAGGCATTAGTTCAAGTGCTTGTAATGCCAGTTTTTTCATATCGTTATTTCGATATGCAATAAAACCGCCATTCAGTAAACTCAATCTTTGATTATATACAAATGGTCGTCCCTGAAAATCAACCAAACCACCACCTATCCGCTCCAATAAACACTGTCCAGCACTGGTATCCCACTCACTCGTTGGGTGAAAGCGCGGGTAAATATCGACTCGGTCTTCCAACACCATGCAGAACTTATATGCACTCCCTGCACGATACTCTTGAATAGGCGTAAGTTTTTCCAACTGCTCTAAATACACTTGATACTGCGGTTTGCTCTGACTACTTTGGCTTAAGCCGACTTGAACAGCACTGTAGTTTTCAACTGGAACATATACAGACCATACGTCTTTTTCAATATTGTATTTTAAAGGCTGACCTTGTAGTGGACAGAAGTAAATTTGCTGTTCACAAGGAATAGCCAGCACAGCAAAAATTGTATACGCACCCTCAATAAGACTGAGATTAATGGTGAATTCAGGACGTTGATGCAAAAATTCTTTGGTACCATCTAAAGGATCAAGCATCCAAAAAGACTGCCACTGCTGTCTATGCGCATGCTGCCCTTCTTCAGAAAGAACTGGCAAATGAGGAAAGGTGCTGTTTAAAGTATCGGTAATAAATTGATTGACACGATAGTCTGCTTGCGTGACGGGTGAATGATCGGATTTTCGCTCAACTGTAAAATCACCACCTGCAACATAAGTTTGATACTCCTCTCGCAAAATCTCACATGCCTGAGTCACAATCGGTACAAGTTGCAATATCAGTGCATCTTGAGGTGCAGTTGTGGGCTTAAACATGAGATCGCCTTTTATTCATCAAGTTATAGATAGAGAAATTCATCTGTGAAATAGCAGCATGCTGATCGCTTCATATTCAACGTTATACTGTCACCTTAGAGTGAGCGCACACGAATACTTTTCAAAACACTGCCTTAAAAACATTATACGCCTAAGACACTCAGGAAATATCACTCAATTCCAATTCTTCTTTTGACTTTGGGTTGAGTAGTCCAATCAACCTGACTTTACCTTTACCCACACCTTAAATATTGAGACCAGAGAAAGTCACAAGCTGACCGTTTCTAATTTGTGCTTACTCTTAATTTCTTTTCAACTTTATACATCCAAGTGATTACTTTAGGAAAAATCATCGCGCAAAAAAATCCCACGCATGGGAGCGTGGGATATAAAACAAGAAAAGCTACAGCGCTTTAATTTCGAGTGCAGTATAAACCTGTATTTAAAATACATCAATTAAAAAATGCGGCATTCCTCTAGTTTTTTTAAATTACGGTACACCTACTCATTTTTATCTGAACACTTCACTTCTAATTGATATTCATCCTGTGTGACTTTGATCTTAATCTTTTGATACTTTCTTTTATTCGGATCCATAGCTGAGCTAGCGACTTCATGCAAAAACTTTCGGTCATTCATAAGCTCGCTATATGCTTTATAACCAATCAAAATCTTTTCAGGCTTTTTATTTTTGGAAATTAATTCTTTTAGAATATCGTCTAGTTCATTTGCAGTAACAATTGACATATCGAAGCAACTCAAAATAAAAAAGATTATCCATGAATAATATGATCAAAAGATGTCAGAAATCATCTTTCTCACTATTTTCATTTCAATAGAAAAATAAAAGCCCGATCAGCATGAAAACAAATCGGGCTTTTTGCCTGCAATCACTCAGACCAGAAAGTTATTATAATAAAAAACCTGTTTACCTCTCTCCAAATAAACAGGCTTAACTGCACAAACATCATCTAATCATTATATTTTCATTTCTTTATGCCGCACACTCTACAGCCCAAATATTTCAAATAAATGAAACCTTAAGGCTTTTTAACACAATTCAATCCTTAATCATCATTACGTAAAAAGGTTAACTCATATTCATCATGCGTAATTTTAATCTTGGTATTGCGATAAGTCCGCTTATTTGGATCTAAAGATGAACTCATTACATTTTCTGCAAATTTTTTATTCGACATAAACTTTGCATAGAGCATATAACCAATACGGATTTTTTTAATGGCCTTTTTCTTACCTTTTGCTTCATATTTATCTAAGGTTTCATCTAAAAAATCTAAATTTAATTCACTCATGCATTCCTCTCTATTTTATTCTCATTTGCCACATCTTTTTTAACCGATTCTTGTGTAAATAACCATCAAAACCACTTTATTTTTTATTTTCATTTTTGTCAGAAAACTTACGTTTATCGCATTAATCCGCTAAATACAGCCAACCTTTCTCCACCAGCTGAAGTGGTTTAAATTTAGCTTCAAACATAAAAACCACCCTCAGGTGGTTTTTATGTTATCGATGTAAAATGAAAGTTTGATGAATTAGATAGACATGAGAGCCGAATAGCTAAGCGGTACTGAAAAGCTGACCAAAACTAATGATGCAGTCCGTTGTAAATTTTTTTGATTCAACCATGAAATTTTATTGGCCACCAAGACAGAGCCAATAAAACCCAAAACAATGCAATCGGTGCAATTAAACATAAAAATAGCCCCATATGCACCGTATAGGCTTGCAAACTTGACCATGCTACAGCTGGGAAAACGGCTGACGCAAATAATAGCGCTTTAGGATTTAACATGGTCGCACAAAAAAGCGCCTTCGCTGTAATCGATGGCTGATTTAGGTCAGCAGCAACAGTAGAGGTTTTCCATAATTTAAAGGCCAAGTAAATAATATAAGCCGCACTAAAAAGCTTCAAGATGGGTGGCAGAATAGGTAGAGATTCAGCAATAGAGTCAATTAAAACTCCCCATACGCTAATGGCAATAAAATAACCCACCACTTCTGCTGGAATCAATTTCAGGGATTTTTTAACACCCGTTTCAATGCCTGATGAGGCTAAAAGGGTATTTGTTGGTCCGGGTGTTAAAAGGATGGTAATGACCAAACTTACAAAAAGCCATGAAAACATTCACTATCCTTTTCCTCATAAAGTTGGCCAAATACTTCAATATTTCGTTTTATTTGTCGATATTTTAAATGTAAAAAAAATTTAATACAAAAAAACACCTTATAAAACAAATTCTTAATAGTCTATTTATCTAACATTAAGTAATAAACACAACTTGCTAAAGATCATCTGGACATCAGCAAAAATGCACTGCTAAACCGTAATCTTGTATTATTTTTATACAAATTTAAAAAACTCATTCTCTACTGCCCATACATTCAAATGATAGCTCGAAGTGTTCTCATCAAAAGTTTATAAAAGCTCTTCCTTCTCCATAAAGTGAATCATTCCTTATACTGAAATTTCAATATTGTTATGGATCAATGTGCAGTTAACACATCTTATATGCTCTGACTTAAAAAATTGAGATCCCGTCTTCTTCAATTTTTGACAATGGGCTATGCAAATCCGTCATCTTATGCAGCTATACGCTATAATTACGCCATATTTGCATAAAGCAAAACTGCTAGATCGATTACTAACTGTTTTCTATAGCCATTGCTGAATTTTGAAACATTGGAGATTTTTTGAGTGGAAAAGCCAATTATCATTTTTGATATGGACGGTACATTACTGGATCTTGCCTATGATGATTTTATTTGGAATCATCAGCTTCCTATCCGTTATGCTGAACAACACCAGTGCTCTTTAGAACAAAGTACTCAAGCGCTGTTTCAGTTTTATCAAACCCATAATCACACACTCAATTGGTATTCTACACGCTTTTGGACAGCCAAAGTCGGCGTAGATACACTCGCCTTACAGCAGGAATTTAAGCATAAAGTTGGGCTACGTGAAGGCTGCCTTGAACTTCTCGACTATTTAAAAAGTAACGGCTACCCTTGCTGGCTCGCCACTAATGCGGACTGCGAGGGACTCAAGTTCAAACTTGAACACACGAAACTGGCTTCATATTTCGATGTCATCATTAGCAGTGAAACTCTCGGTCATGCCAAAGAGTTTACTGAGTTTTGGCAACATCTACATAAACGCCATCCTTTTGCAGCCACACAGTGTTACTTTATCGATGACACTGAAAAAGTATTAAAAGGTGCTGAAAGTTATGGTATTCAAAACCTATTTACCATTGCTCAACCCTCATCACTAGGTCAAAGCAAGACATCCAGCCCTTATCCGATCTTAAATCAGCTCACCGATTTAATTCCTTATTTAGAGCAAGCTGAGGTCACGGCTAAATATGCGTAAATCCACTTTAGCGGAAGATGCTGTAGGCATGCGCATTGACAAATGGTTATGGGCAGCACGTTTTTTTAAAACGCGCTCCATTGCCAAAAATGCAATTGAAGGGGGCAAAGTTCACCACAATGGCGAACGTGTCAAAGTGTCGAGAGAAGTTCGAGTTGGGATGGAGCTCACCATACAGCAAGGTATTGACAAGAAAACCGTGGTGATCAAAGAACTCTCTGACGTACGTGGCCCTGCTCCTGTTGCTCAAAAATTATATGAAGAAACTGAAGTCAGTATTACACGACGGGAATTGATTGCAAGCCAAAGAAAGTTGCATAATCTAGCTCGACCTGATCATCGTCCAAGTAAAAAAGACCGACGTGATATCAGTAAGTTTAGACAAGAAAATGATCAACAATTTGACCAATATTGGTCTTATAATGATGATGAATGACATGCGTCATATTGTGTCGCACACGATCTGACTTTTATAGAAGATACAGACTAAATCTGTCACTATACTGAGCATATTCAGTAAATATCCGTGACATCGTTTTGAGGTTGTAAGATGGATGATAATAAAAGCAAGGCGCTCAATGCTGCGCTAAGCCAAATTGAAAAGCAGTTTGGTAAAAACACAGTAATGCGTCTTGGCGATAACACCGTACAAGCTGTTGAAGCGGTATCAACGGGTTCTTTGACACTTGATATTGCACTAGGCATTGGCGGCTTACCGAAAGGTCGTATCGTTGAGATTTATGGTCCTGAATCTTCAGGTAAAACAACCATGACTTTACAAGCGATTGCCGAATGTCAAAAAGCAGGTGGTACATGTGCATTTATCGATGCAGAACACGCTTTAGACCCACAGTATGCGCGTAAACTTGGCGTAGATATTGACAATCTACTGGTTTCTCAACCTGACCATGGTGAGCAAGCACTTGAAATTGCAGACATGCTGGTTCGCTCTGGTGCCATTGACCTCATCGTTGTCGACTCTGTTGCAGCATTGACACCACGTGCGGAAATTGAAGGTGAAATGGGCGACTCGCACATGGGCCTCCAAGCACGTTTAATGAGCCAAGCATTACGTAAAATTACAGGTAATGCAAAACGCTCAAACTGTATGGTGATTTTCATTAACCAAATTCGTATGAAAATTGGTGTAATGTTTGGTAGCCCTGAAACCACGACTGGTGGTAATGCGTTGAAATTCTATGCGTCTGTGCGTTTAGACATTCGTCGCGTAGGTCAAGTCAAAGAAGGCGATGAAATCGTTGGTTCTGAAACCAAAGTGAAAGTTGTCAAAAACAAAATGGCACCTCCATTCCGCGAAGCGCTCTTCCAAATCCTATATGGTAAAGGCGTCAACCACTTGGGCGAACTTGTAGACTTAGCTGTTCAACAAGAAATCGTACAAAAAGCAGGTGCTTGGTATTCATACCAAGGTGATAAAATCGGCCAAGGTAAAAACAATGTGATCCGTCACCTTGAAGAAAACCCTCAGTTGGCTGAAACCATTGAGAAAATCATTCGAGAAAAACTACTGACGACTGCAAACGCTGCGCCTGTAGAAGAGAATGAAGAAGAGCCAGACTTTTTAGATGCTTAATTAAAAGTATCGAAAAAGATTAAATATTATTACACGACATTTAGGCTTACACTAAGAACGCCCTACGGGGCGTTTTGTTTATTCAGATCTACTTCATACCCAATTATGCCTAATTCAAAATTTCCCAAACTCCTTGACTACGATGCTCTCAAACAACAATTTGGCGAGGAAGAATCCCTCGCTACTCAATACGGCCACACGCAGGTAACACAAGAAACTGATGATGCTTTAGATTTTGATGAAGAGAATCAACCCAAACCCACAGGTTTAACAGGTTCTCGTCTACGTTCTTATGCCTTTGCAGTATTAACACGTAAAGAATATTCAAAAGCAGAATTGATTGAAAAATTGGCCACATGGGCAATGCACCGAGAAGAAGTGATTACACTGGTTGAAGAGCTTTCAGCACAAAACTATCAGAGTGATCAACGCGTAGCTGAGATCATGCTATCGAGCCAAAAGCGTAAAGGCAAAGGCCCTAATCGCATTAAAATGGCGCTAAAAACCAAAAAGATTGACACTGGTTTAATTTTAGAAGAATTGAAAGAAACGGATTGGGTCGAACAAGCCTATCAACTCAAAGTTAGAAAGTATGGAACTGAGGTCGCAACAGATCCAAAACTAAAAGCCAAGCAAATCCGTTTTTTAATGTATCGTGGCTTTGAAATGGACGCGATTATGAAAGCGATTAATCGCAGGGTTGATGACTAATCACCATTCACTCTTGACCAAGCTATGCCCAAATCACCTTTATAAATATTGATCTTATATTCACACCCAACATTAACTACATGTAATCGTTAATGAATTATAACACTCTTAAATAAATATAAATCAAACTAAATTCAGAAAATCTTCAATATATACAAGACGAGTAAGATAAAAAATAATGCAATGATTTCTATTGCTTGAAATAATTTTCGATAAATTAAATGATCGCGATTTAACGTGATATTAAAATACATCACCTAAGAAAAAGTACAAATGCTAGAGAGCAAAAAGAGGTGCGGAATAGAGTAAATGAATCTTTAAAACAAAAGCTAAGGGTAAAGAGAATAAGAAATATACAAACCTAATAACAGTCAATGGAAAGATATTTTAAATTTGGTCTACATACAATATATTTGTATATTGATTATTATATTTTTAATAAATGAATATGGTGGCAACCCTACCAGCAAGCCTTCGGCACATCATATTTCTACTACCGTTGCTACCTTCCGGTCCTGGCGGGGTTCGTAGAATACAATTGCGAAGTAACCAGCAGGGCTACCATTGCAAGAACAGAGTATAGAGATTTTTCCCTAAGTTGCAAGCCTATAAACGACTTTTCAATAAGCATTTCATTCAATTGACTATTTATAAAACAAACTCAAGAAAAATCGCTCAATTATTAGTAACGACTAGGCTACATTCATTTACCTAAATATACGACAACAATGTAAAAGCTTATTGCAATTCATAACGTTGCCGTTTTTAATGGGGTAAATGAATTTTGTTTGATGTATCCCCCATCAAAGCCTTATAACACGGATATTTTATGATGCTAAAGAAGCATAGCCTATGTGCCCTCACCCTACTTTGCACAATGCCTGTTTTCGCCAATATTCCAATTGAATCTCGCGGCTTAAGCCAAGCAACGAACAATAGTGTCAATCCAACCAGCATCGCAGTAGACACAGGTGCGAGTGCAACAGCAACCAATATTAATTGGCAAATCATGCAAAAGAACCAACAATTAGAAAGTGATTTGCGTAGCTTACGCGGTAAACTTGAAGAACAAGACAATGAGATCGCTCAACTCAAACATGAGTTGGAAAACCGTTACGCTGACCTAGATCAACGCTTAGAGTTACTTCAACAAAAAGTAGATCCTGAAGCGAGCAATACAACGGAGGATAACCAACAGGATACTCCTCCCAGTAACACCACAATCACCAACGCCAGCAGTAGCACAACCGCGGCCGCAGTAAACAAAGCACCTATAGTGGTCAGTACTCAAAACACATCAGAACCATCTGAGCTAGAAAAAGCCGCGTATACTGTCGCATTGGATGCCTATAAGCAAGGTGGTGCGAAGAAAGCGATTGCACCCATGCAGAATTTTATTAAAAACAACCCCAACAGTGTTTACATCAGCAATGCATATTTCTGGTTAGCGGAATTTAATTTAGCGATTGAACCCACCAACTATGCAGAAGCAAAAAAGAACTACGGGATTGTGGCAAACCAATATCCAAACTCTTCACGCGCGCCTCGAGCCGTCTATCAACTCTACAATATTGCCAAAGAAGTGGATAAAAACACGACTCTAGCCAATCAATACAAAGCCAAACTCCTTAAGCAATATCCCAAGTCTGAAGAAGCCTCTTTCTTTAAGAAATAATTTTCCTATAGATATAAAAAAAGACACGCGAAGTGTCTTTTTTATCTTTGGAATAAGCTTAACGCACAATGCCACGCTCTGACTGTTCTAACGAGTCAATGAGCAACTGTGCTTCAGCAACTTCAGGCAAAATTTCTGCACGGATACGTTCTAAAGCCTGCTCTGTCGTTAAACCTTCTTTATAGATCAGTTTAAATGCAGTACGTAAACCTTGAATCACATTTTTAGACCAACCTTTACGACGCATGCCTTCAACATTCATCGCAAAAGCATGTGCAGGATTACCAGAAACCATCACATAAGCAGGGACATCTTTTACAATCAATGATGCACCACCAATCATGCTATAAGAGTCAATTTTACAGAATTGGTGTATACCCGAGTTACCGCCGACAATCACATAGTCACCTACATGAACATGGCCAGCCACGCCGACATTGTTTGCAAAAATATTATGATCACCGACCACACAGTCGTGTGCAATATGCGTATTCACCATTAAAAGATTATGGCTACCAATCTTGGTTATACCGTGATCCTGAACCGTACCACGGTGTAAACTACAATGCTCACGAATTTTATTATGGTCACCAATTTCTAACCAGGTTTCTTCACCTGCATATTTTAGATCTTGGCAGACCTCACCCACGCTTGCGAATTGGAAAATTTCATTTTGTTCTCCAATACGCGTATAACCACCGACCACCACATGCGAATGTAACTGCGTACCTGCACCAATAGTGACATTTGGACCAATAATACAATACGGTCCAATCTTTGCATCTGCTGCAATCACGGCAGATGCATCGATGATTGCTGTTGGGTGAATAAATTCGTTATTGCTCATGATTGCTCTATTTTCTGATGCGAAACCATAATTTCCGCAGATGCTGCTACTACACCGTCAACGGTGGCAATACAATTATATTTGTAAATACCACGTTTCTGCATGACCAATTCTGATTTTAACACTAATTGGTCGCCTGCAACGACTTGCTTTTTAAAGCGAACTTTCTCTGCACCTGCGAACAAGAACAAAGAACCTTCACTTGGTTTCTCATTGTTCATGATGAAACCAAGAATACCTGAAACTTGCGCTAATGCTTCGACAATCAAAACACCAGGCATAATTGGATAATTAGGGAAATGGCCTTGAAGGAACTCTTCATTAATAGACACATTTTTATACGCCACAATTCCATTTTCAGTCACATCAACAACACGATCGACCAATAAAAAAGGATAGCGGTGTGGTAAGTACTCACGAATAGTTTGAATCGTCATTGGCAATTCAGGTTTCGTGAAACTAGTAGAATTCGACTCAGTCATCATATTTCTATTTACGCAATTTAATTGTTGATTCAAGGGACTCGATTTGAGCCTGCATATGATCAAGTTTTTTTACCAATTGGGTCAATGGCACATCTGCTAATTGTCTTAAACGAACAACGGTGCGTTTCCACTTTTGATTTTCAAACAGTCCAATTCCTGAAGAATATGTTCCAGCCACAGAAATATTATTTGTGACCATTGACATTCCAGTTAAAGTGACATTATCAACAATATTTAAGTGCCCTGCAATTGCAGACCCACCACCTACGATGCAATTTTTGCCAATGGTTGTACTACCGGCTATTGCAGTATTGGCAGCAAAAGCCGAATTGGCACCAATTTTAGCGTTATGGGCGATTTGCACAAGGTTATCAATAATGACACCTTCTTCCAAAATTGTGTCATCCAATGCACCGCGATCAATACTACAATTTGAACCAATCCGTACATCATTTCCAATGATGACCGAACCCAATTGAGCAATTCGATGCCATTTCCCTTGATAAGGGGCAAAACCAAAACCTTCACTACCAATCACCGTATTGGCATGAATACGGACACGATCACCAATTTTGCATGACATCAGATTTACATGTGATTCAATTAAACCACCGCGGCCAATTTCAACACCATCATGTATGCTGACATGGGAATGGATAATCGTATCATCGCCAACAACGCAATTTTTACCAATGACTACATAATGACCAATATAAGCAGTATCTGAGATGATTGCAGAAGGATGTATCTGTGCAGTGCTTTCAATGCCCTGCTCAGTGTGTTTAACCTCAAAAGCATGGGTCAAAATCGCAAAGGCTAAATAAGGATTGGCAACAACAATAAAGTTTTGATGTTCAACCAAGTGATTTTTCAGATCTGCTGTAACAATGAATGCTCCAGCTTTAGACTGCAGTGCTTGCTCTAAATACTTTTCACCATTTACAAATGCAAGATGTCTAGATTCTGCCGAATCTAGACTTGCTAATCCCTTAAGGATTAAATCAGCTTGACCTACACACTCACCTTGGACTAAACGAGCAAGATCTTCTAAGCGGTACTGTTGAGGATTCATTGATTACTTAATTGCGTTAACCTTTTGAATCATTTTATCAGTTAAATCATACTTAGCGTCATAGGCAAGTGCTGAGTTTTTATTCAAAACAACATCTAATTGATTTTCTTTACGCAATTGTTCAGCAACTTGCTTCACACGACCATCAAATACAGTACGTACTTGCTGAATCGAGCTTTGCACACTGTTTTGCATGGTCTGTTGTAAAGTATTGAACTCGTTCATTTTGGTTTGATACTGAGTCACCATTTTTTGCTTATCCGCAGCGCTCAGCTTATCACCTGTTTGTAAGCGCTGTTGTAAGTCTTGAAGCTCTTTACTGAGTTGATCAAGCTTGGTACTTTGCGGTTGAATTTTCTGTTGAAAACTCGAATTTTGCTGTTTTAAATAGGTGCTATTTTCAACAACACGCTCAAGATCCACCACACCATAGCCAGCAGCATTCACCACTGTAGAAGTTAATGCTGTAAGTGTTAAAGCTGTAAGAAGTTTTTTCATATTTATATCTTTCATGTAGAGAAAAGGTCGACCTTAGAAGGTACGACCGATTTCAAATTGAATGTTCTTTGTCTCGTCGCCTTCTTTATCATTCAATGGATATGCATAGCTGAGAGACAATGGACCAATCATCGTAATCCAAGTAAAGCCTACACCCACGCTATAGCGCATGTTATCAAGCTCGAAACCGAAGTTATCTTTACAATATTGTTTACTTGCCTCACTTGTAGGAACGTCACATTGTGTATCAAAAACTTGAGCACCTTCAGCAAACAGTACAGGACGAACCTGACGTGTCCAATCACCCTTAAACGGTAAGGGTAAAGCCAGTTCCGTACCAAATTGTACTAGAGCATTACCACCGACTTCTTCGGGATCAAAGTTTTCTAATCCCGTATTTTCAGCATACACACTGTCATATTTAGGACCTAGAGTACTGTTGTCATAGCCCCGAACCGAGCCAAAACCACCGGCATAGAAGTTTTTATAGAATGGCAGATCATTACCATAACCCAACTTACCATAACCACGCAGTACAAAGCCCTTGCCTAACGGCTGGAAGGCTTGCGCATCATAAGTGATTTTTTGATATTCCACATCACTGCCTGGCAATGCAATTTCACCATTCACGCGATGTGACATACCCGATGTCGGGAACACGGGACGGTTTAACGTATTGTAAGACCAACCTAAATTTAAGTTATATGTTAGGTAATCTCCTGAAAAACGATCAGGTTTGGATTGCTTCGTACATGGATCAGCTGTATCTATACAATATTCTGACTTCCCAATCTCCTTACCATCATTTGCCAATAAATAATCACGAACATAAGTTGAAACACCATTACCTGTGGTCACTTCTGTCTGGTCAATATTTAAACCTGCGCTGACACTCTGGTTTTCATCAATTGGGTAACCAAAGTTAATACCACCACCAAAACTGTCCGTTACATAGTTATTGACGTTATAGTCTTCATCCAGCTTGGTTTTACGGTAGTACATATTATAACCGCGACGCACACCATCAATGGTGAAGTACGGATCGGTCACACTTAAATTATAATAATCTTGTGTTTCTGAACGGGATAAATCAATCGAAACGCTATTACCCGTACCCAGGAAGTTGGTTTGACTTAAGCCCGCCTGGAAGGTTACACCACCACTTTGCGAGAAACCAACTGCCAATGTACTGGTCCCTGAGTGCTGCTCTTCAACATTAATGTTTAAATCAACCTGATCGGCTGTGTTCGGAACACGTGCTGGTTTGATATCTACAGTTTTAAAGAAACCTGTACGCTCTAAACGAACTTTCGATAAATCAATTTTCTCATTACTTGCCAGCGCACCTTCCATTTGGCGCATTTCACGACGTAATACTTCATCCGCAGTTTTCGTGTTGCCGGTAAAGTTAATACGACGTACAGTTACTTGCTGACCTGGATTCACATAATAATTTAAATCCACCAGATGAGTTTCTTTATCAATCTGAGGCACGACGTTCACTTCTGCATAGTAATAACCCGCATTACCGTATTTACGTAGAAGCAACTGCTTAACCGCATTCACTTTTTCTTGTGAATAGATATCGCCATCTTTATAAATTTGTAAAGCTTTCAGCTCTGCTGGGGTGTATAAAGCATCGCCCAAAAATTTGGTTTCGCCAAATTTAAACTGTTCGCCTTCATCCACTGAAACTTCAACAAAAATATTCTTTTTATCTTCACTTAAATTTAAGCTTGAGTGATTAATATTAAAGTTGATATAGCCTTTGTTTAAATAAAGCGCACGTAAAGACTCTAAGCTTGCAGCCATCTTTTCACGTGCATAACGGTCATTACGTGAAATAATGGACGTCCAACCACTTTCTTTTACCGCAAACGCTTGTTCAATTTCGCTTTCTTTAAATACGGTATTACCAATAATATTGATATCTACAACTTTTGCAGCCTTACCTTCAACAAACTCAATAGTAAGGTCTACACGGTTGTTCGGCTTCGCTGTTGTCACAACTTTTACATCAGCATCATAACGACCTTGCTGCATGTACTGCTGTTCAAGCTCAGACTCAACCGTTTGTAGCGCTGATTTTTTCAGCACTTCACCTTCGGTGATTCCCATCTTCTTCAAGCCTTCTTCCAAGGCCTCTTTAGGAATGAGTTTATTACCTTTAAATTCAACTTTAGAAATTAGTGGGCGCTCGACAACTTTGAAAACCAGCGCATCACCCTGCTTTTCTGTTTTAATGTCATCAAACAAACCTGTTGCATATAAACTACGAATGGCATTGGCAAGTGCTGCATCGCTCACACGATCCCCACTATTCAACGGAATCATTCCATAGACATTTGCTGGCGTTAAACGAACAAGTCCATCAACCTTAATATCACGTACTATATAATCTTCTGCTGCATATACTTGTTGTACTGTTGCCATAGCACTGATGAGCGCCAAAGGCATAAATAAATGTGTGTGCTGCATGCCAGTTTTTTCCGATGTAAAATTTAATTCCGTATCTACGCTTTTTTACAAACGCATAAAATCATTGAATAGTGCCAAAAGCATCATACTTCCGAGCAATACCATACCAATTTTTAAACCAACCAATTGTATTTGTTCAGAAACAGGTTTACCACGTATTAGTTCTATAAAATAATAGACCAAATGTCCACCATCAAGCATAGGAATAGGCAATAAATTTAATATCCCTAAACTTACACTCATCAGTGCCATAAATGAGATAAAAGTTTGCCAACCCATTTCCGCACTTTGTCCTGCGACTTTGGCAATCGTGATCGGTCCTGATAGGTTGTCTAGACCAATCAAACCGCGCACCATTTTTACAATCGAGTTCAAAATCATACTCGAAAGTTGACCAGTTTTATCCACCGCCATCATGAAGGCTTCGGCAGGATTATATTGTATCGTTTGTTTATATTCTGTAGGAATACTGATTTTCCCAGGGTCACTTTGCACACCTAAGACACCAGAAACCTTGCCCATATTGTCGCGTTTACCTTGTGGCATCACTTCAAGTTGTACCAATTGATTTTGACGAAGCACATCAATTTTTAACAATTTCTCAGGCGAGGCTTGAACCACTTGTACCACATCAAACCAATCATTCATCTTGATGCCATCAATCGCGACAATTTTGTCACCTTGTTGCATACCCTGACGAATGGCTGCACCATCTTCGCTCAACTTAGTCACGACCGCAGGAATTTTAGGTCGATAAGGCGTAAAACCCAGAACATCAAGCGGAGACTGTGTTTGATCTTTCAAGAAGTTTTGAATAGGCAAACTAAATGTCTTAACTTGTCCCGCACGTTCGGCCTGGATTTGGATTGATCCCGTTTCACCTACACGATCAACCAAGGCAAAATTCAACTTTTCCCAAGTGGGTGTCGTTAAGCCATCAACAGCGGTAATTTTATCGCCCACTTGCATTTGAACTTGTGCTGCAGATGTATTAGGTAGCACTTTACCCACACGTGTATTCAACTGCTCTTGTGCAGGCAAAAACAAAATCCAAAACAGAAAGATTGCAAATACCAAGTTAATCAATGGGCCAGCCGCAACAATTGCGATACGCTTCCAAGGTGATTGACGATTAAATGCTTTGGGCACATCCTCTTCAGCAACATCGCCTTCACGCTCATCCAGCATTTTGACATACCCCCCTAAGGGCAATGCTGAAAGCTGATATTGAATACCAGACTTTTTAGACGTCCACTTTAAAACCGTTGGTCCAAAACCAATGGAATAAACTAAAACTTTTACGCCCAATTTACGCGCAACAAAATAGTGCCCAAACTCATGTATTGCAATAAGTGGGCCTAAAAGCAAAATTGCCGCAACAATCATAAACAAGGCGCTCATGCTTAAATTCCTATATTCACCACATATTGCTGAGCAACATGACGTGCGTTTCGATCGGCTTCTAAAATAACATCAAGTTGTGTTGCTGCTTGATGTGGGATGGTATTCAAAGTGTGTTCAACAATAGCAGGAATATCCATAAACCCCACCTGTTGATTTAAAAATGCAGCAACCGCAATTTCATTGGCAGCATTTAAAATCGCAGGGGCTGTACCCCCAGTTTTCATCGCTTGACGTGCCAAGCTTAATGCAGGGAATCTATGCGTATCTGGCGCTTGAAAATCCAACTGATGATTTTTAAATAAATCTAAAGCTGGAACATGGGTTTGAATACGCTCAGGCCATGCCAAAGCATGTGCAATCGGCGTACACATATCAGGATTTCCCATTTGCGCCAATGTTGAACCATCCACATATTGCACCATGGAATGAATAATACTCTGCGGATGCACAACTACTGTAACAAAATGTTCTTCGATTGAAAAAAGATGACAAGCTTCAATTAGCTCTAACCCTTTGTTCATAAGGGTCGCCGAATCAACCGAAATCTTCTGTCCCATGGACCAATTCGGGTGTTTGCACGCCTGTGCAGGCGTTACATTGTGTAATTCATCTAAACTATGTTTTAGAAATGGCCCACCGGATGCGGTCAGAAGAATACCAGAGACGCCGAGTTTCGGCTGTCCGTGACGCTCAGCTTGTAAATAGGTCTGCGGCAAGCATTGGAAGATTGCATTATGCTCAGAATCTACAGGAAGTAAAAGAGCCTGATGATCATGAGCAGCTTGCATCATGATGTCACCCGACATCACTAGCGCTTCTTTATTTGCCAAAAGAACACGCTTTCCTGCTTTTACC
This sequence comes from Acinetobacter sp. CAU_H_29a_1, assembly GCF_058599505.1. Classification (NCBI taxonomy): domain Bacteria; kingdom Pseudomonadati; phylum Pseudomonadota; class Gammaproteobacteria; order Moraxellales; family Moraxellaceae; genus Acinetobacter; species Acinetobacter sp. CAU_H_29a_1. The sequence continues at coordinate 1,376,014 of NZ_CM178655.1, read as the reverse complement.
GCAGCTAACGTCGGCATTAAACCTGCAGCGCCCACAATCGCCGCCATCACCACATCCACTTCTGGATGTTCAGCAACCGCGATGAGGCCTGCCTCATCCGCCAAAATTTCAATGTTTTGTAAATTGGCTGCGACTAGGAGCTGGCGCAGTTCATCCACTTTAACTTGAGGTACAACTGCAATTTTAGGTTGAAACTGCTGACAAATATCAACAAGTTCTTGCATCCGACTATGTGCCGTAACAGCAAACACAGAATAGCGTTCAGCATGTTGTTGCAATATTTTTAAGGTGCTCTGCCCAATCGAACCCGTAACACCCAAAATACAAACAGATTGAGACATTTACAAATCTACGCCAATAAGTTTTAACACATATACACCCGCAGCAAAGATAGGTGCAGCAGCCAGTAGCGAGTCAATGCGATCCAGTACTCCACCATGCCCCGGCAAAATACGACCTGAGTCTTTAATTACAGCACGACGTTTAATCATAGACTCAAACAAATCACCTAAAACTGAGCTAAATACAGTCACTACAGATAAAATAAGAAATAATAAATGCTGAGCGTATGTTAAGTCTAAATAGAGGATTTCAACAGCAACCACGATGATCATGGCCGTAATCACACCACCATAAAGCCCTTCCAACGATTTATTTGGACTCACTTCAGGTGCAAGTTTACGCTTACCTAGTTTACGCCCAACAAAATATGCTCCGCTGTCAGCACCCCAAACCAATAAAAACAGGTACATTAGCCACCATGGAGACATCTTCCAGAGTGCAAAAATAGCGGTCACAGCTGAAGATATCAGAACAATACCAACCACCTTAAGGGTTGAATTATACCAAGCATCATAATTTGGATAGGATTTAACCCAATACAGGCTTAGCAGCCAACATAGGATAGAGGCAGCCCAAAGTAGAAGCGCAATATCGTTAAAGTATAAAGCAAGTGTAGCAAGGCCAGCACTTAGTAAACCAAAACCCCATGCTAGAGGTTTATTAACATTTTTTGTTGTACGGGGCATGAGTTTAAACCACTCATAGCCTGCGACCCCTGCCGCAATAATCATCAGCACAAACATTGGATAGTGTGACTGGGTTGCAAACATACAACTCAGTACAACGGCCACCAAAACCAATGCGGTTATAATCCGCTCTAACATTTATTAGTTCTCAATTTTATCTTGTAGAATTTGTTCCGTCGTTTTCCCGAAACGACGTTCACGCCCACCAAATACAGCCAAGGCGTCATCAAACTCTTCTACACTGAACTCTGGCCAAAGAGTTGGAGTGAAGTAAAGCTCTGCATAAGCTGCTTGCCACAACATAAAGTTCGATAAACGAAAATCCCCACCTGTACGAATCAATAGATCCACAGCCGGTAAATCACTCAAACTTACGTATTGGCCAAAAATATGTTCATCAATTTGCTCAGGATCTAACGCTTGAGATTGAACAGCAAGCGCAATCTGCTTAGCCGCATGCGCCATATCCCACATCCCACCGTAACTAATTGCGATGGTCAAAGTCATCTTGTCGAAATTAGCAGTGTCTTGTTCGGCATGCAACATTAAGTCACGCAATTGCGGAGATAATTTAGAACGATCACCAATAAAACGTAAAGACATTTGATATTGATGCATACGAGGCAACTGTTCATGAATCGTGTCTTCCAACAGTTTCATGAGCAAATCAACTTCAGCTTGAGGGCGCTTCCAATTTTCACTCGAAAAAGCAAAAACGGTTAATGCTTGAATATTTCTTTTTCGACAATGCTCAACAATCGGGTCAAGGACATTTTTTCCTTCACGGTGACCATCGCCCTTTTGCATTGCATTTTTTTTGGCAAAACGATTGTTGCCATCCATGATGATGGCAACATGTTTTGGAAGAGTAAGCTTATCTTCTGAATCGGTCATTATACAAATTAGACCTTCAACAACTCAGCTTCTTTATTCGCAAGACGTTTGTCGATTTCAGCAACAAACTTATCTGTGATTTTTTGAATATCATCAGATGCACGACGTTCATCATCTTCAGAAATTTCTTTTTCTTTCAACAATGCTTTGATGTCGCCCAGTACATCACGGCGAATATTACGTACTGCAACTTTTGCATTTTCAGCTTCGTTACGCGCAACTTTTTGCATGTCACGACGTGTTTCTTCCGTCAATGCAGCCATTGGAACACGAATCGCATCAGCCGTAATCGGGTTTAAACCCAAATCTGATTCACGAATCGCTTTATCAATTGCTGCAACCATCGTGCGCTCAAATGGCTGAATCAACAAGGTACGCGAGTCTTCAACACCCACGTTTGCCACTTGGTTTAATGGCACATCTGAGCCATAGTAAGGAACCATTACCCCGTTTAAGATAGATGGATGCGCACGTCCTGTACGAACCTTGGCAAAACCGTGTTCTAACGAGTCAAGTGACTTGTTCATACGGTCTTCTGCGTCTTTTTTAAGATCGTTAATCATGTGATCTTCCTTACTTAATTCGAAAAGATATAAATTCTAAAATAGCGTGTAGTATAAAGAGCTTTCGAGGTCACGTACATTAGTTCGTTACGTGAGTACCCTCTTTTTCGCCCATAACTACTGAAAGCAATGAACCTGCTTTATTCATGTCAAAGACTTGAAGCGGCACATTATGGTCACGACACAAACAAATCGCTGTTAAATCCATCACACCCAATTTTTCATCTAACACTTGATCAAAGGTTAAAGTGTCATATTTAACGGCATCATCATATTTGCTTGGGTCTTTGTTGTAGACACCATCAACTTTCGTTGCTTTTAGGATCAGGTTGGCTTCAATCTCGATACCACGTAAGCATGCTGCTGTATCTGTGGTAAAGAACGGGTTACCTGTACCTGCGACAAACACACAAACTTCACCTTGTGTTAGGTGACGAATGGCATCACGGCTTGAGTATGATTCAACTACAGCACCAATTGGCAATGCTGACATCAAACGCGTTTTGATATTCCGGCGTACCAAAGCATCACGTAATGCCAAACCATTCATCACGGTTGCAAGCATACCCATTTGATCACCCGTTACACGACCAACCAAACCATCTTTTTGTAATTGACTACCGCGATATAAGTTACCACCACCCACAACGATCCCGACTTGCACACCCAAACCTACTAAGTGCGCAATAGCCAAAGACATTTGATCAAGTACTTGAGCATCAATACCCATATCTTTATTTCCAGCCAACGCTTCGCCAGAAAGTTTCAGTAAGATGCGTTCAAAACGTGGTTTTTTAGAATCCAACATCGCAATAACTCCAATATCTAAATTTTAAAATTTTATTTGTGTCTTAATTCGATTTAATCGAAATCAACTGTGCATACAGATCATATTCATCTGCATCGGTAATTTCGACTTCTAACAAATCGCCTGATTTAATCTGGCTTTTATCAATATCTTCCACAAAGACATTGCCATCAATTTCAGGAGCATCTGCGTATGAGCGTGCAATCGCAACTGGGAATTCCTCATCCAGCTCATCAACCAGCACCGTCATTTTCTGACCAACACGCTTTTGAAGTTTTGCAGCAGAAATCGTCTGTTGCACTTCCATAAAGCGTTCATAACGCTGTTGCTTAATCTCTTCAGGCACGTGATCTGGCAAGTCGTTTGCTGTTGCACCTTCAACAGGTGAATAGGTGAAGCAGCCTACGCGATCAAGTTGTGCTTCTTTCAACCACTCAAGCAAGATCTCAAAATCTTCTTCAGTTTCGCCTGGGAAACCCACAACGAAGGTTGAACGAATCACCAATTCAGGACATTTTTCACGCCACAGCTTTAAACGCTCAAGTGTATTTTCACTATGTGCAGGTCGTTTCATTAATTTTAAAACTTTTGGACTTGCATGTTGGAATGGAATATCCAAATAAGGCAAAATTTTGCCTTGTGCCATCAAGTCAATCACTGCATCCACATGTGGATATGGATATACATAGTGTAAACGCACCCAAATACCCAGTTGACCTAAGGCCTCACACATGTCATAGAACTTTGTCTTAACAGGTTGACCATTCCAAAAGTCTAATTTGTATTTGGTGTCGAGGCCGTAAGCAGAAGTATCTTGGGAGATAACGAGTACTTCTTTTACCCCAGCACGTTTAAGCGCAGCCGCTTCTTCTAAAACAGAACCAACTGGGCGAGACACTAAGTCACCACGCATACTTGGAATAATGCAGAAGGTACAACGATGGTTGCACCCTTCTGAGATTTTTAAGTACGCATAATGCTTCGGCGTTAAACGAATCCCTTGTTCTGGAACAAGGTCAATAAATGGGTTGTGTTTTGGTGGCTCAGGCACGTATTGGTGCACGGCTTCCATCACTTCTTGATATGCAGCCGCCCCTGTCACTTTTAAGACATTTGGGTGCATTTGGCGAATTTTGTCTTCGTCTTTACCTAGGCAGCCCGTAACGATTACACGACCGTTCGCACTCATGGCTTCGCCAATGGCATCTAAAGACTCTTGCACTGCAGATTCAATAAAACCACAGGTATTTACAACAACTAAATCCGCACCATCATAATCTGATGCTACATCATAACCTTCAGTCTTCAACTGAGTTAAAATTCGTTCGGAATCAACCAATGCCTTAGGACAACCTAAAGAAACAAAACCGACTTTGGGGGATTTCATGAATCTGCGCTCCACTAGAATGCGCGTATTGTATGTCTTTTCTGTTTATAAAAACAGATCGATTCCACACTCTTTGTTTAATGCACCAAAATAAAACCAACACTGTAGTAGAATCAGTATAACGCACCATTTTAAGTCACTTTCAGTTTACTTGATTTTTAGAATCCGCTATATCTTTAGCTAATCGTTCATTTACAGCGCATTCCGCAAAAAAAGTGTGCTCATTTCATTATACAAAATCAAAGTTGGCGTGCATTTTGCTTTATTTGCATCAATTCAGTCCGCTATTTGGAACGGTTAATGCTTTATCAAGATGCCATTGCGCTATTTTAATACAGGATACATTCGCTAATGGATCACCCTATTTCTATCGACTATCGCCTTTTAGTGGACAATTTGACCACTGCGATTCTATTGGTCGACAGTAAATTAAATATTTTTTACTTAAATTCCTCTTGCGAAGCATTATTTGATATCAGTCTTTTACGTGCCTCTGGCCAACCTGCGCTTAATTTACTCCATGCACCCAATGATGAGTTCAATACAGAAGAAGCACTTCTCAATACTTTAAACTCGGGACAACACTACACCCGCCGTGAAGCCATCATTAAGGTCAACTTTAAAGATATTCATGTTGACTATACCGTGTCACAGCTAAATTCAAATAAACCCTACCATCCTTTGCTTTTAATTGAGATCAATCCGATTGATCGGATGCTCAAAATTTCCAAGGAAGAAAACTTCTTACAACAACATCAAGTTGCACGCCAACTCATTCGTGGTGTTGCACATGAAATTAAAAATCCGCTAGGCGGAATTCGCGGTGCTACACAACTTTTAGCACGTAGCCTCAATGATCCTCAATATAGCGAGTTCACCGACATTATTATTAGTGAAGTCGATCGCTTACGTAATTTAGCAGACACCATGCTTGGTTCACGTCAGCTCCCAAGTTATGAGTTGGTCAATGTACATGAGCCTTTAGAGCGTGTTCGCTCACTCATTACCAACCAAACCAAAAAGAAAATTAAGATCACCCGTGATTATGATTTGTCATTACCTGAAGTGATGGCCGATCGTGATCAACTGATACAAGTCATGTTGAACATTAGCGTCAATGCAGTGCAAGCCATGACTGAAAATAAAGAGTTCTTTGTCGACCACCAACCTGAACTAATGTTACGCACCCGTATTCAACGTTTAGTGACCATCAATGGTGTACTGCAACGCTCTGTGGTACGGATTGATATCGAAGACAATGGTCCGGGCGTTCCAGAAGAAATTTTAGAATCCGTGTTTTACCCGCTGGTCACGGGTCGTGCTAAAGGCACAGGACTAGGTTTAAGTATTGCGCAAAATATTATGCATCAACATAACGGAATGATTGAATGCCAATCTGTTCCTGGAAAAACAACTTTTAGCTTATATATACCTTGGGAGTTAAACCATGTCGCGAAATAAAATATGGGTAATTGATGACGATCGCGCCATGCGCTGGGTGCTGGAAAAAACGTTCAAAGAAGAAGGTTTTGACGTCACAAGTTTTGAAGAAGCTCAATCTGCTTTAGACCAACTCAGTTTAGATGCACCCGATGTGATCTTGACCGACATTCGAATGCCCGGCATCGATGGCTTAACTTTTTTAGCGAAAGTTAAAGCCAACTATCCTGATCTACCTGTCATTATTATGACGGCTCACTCTGACCTAGAGTCTGCTGTTTCAAGTTATCAAACAGGCGCATTTGAGTATTTACCCAAGCCTTTTGATATTGATGAAGCCTTAGCTTTAGTGAATCGTGCGATTTTGCACATCACCAAAATGCAGCAGCAAGAATCGGCAAAAACGGTACCACCGATTCAATCGACCGAAATCATTGGCGAGTCTCCTGCTATGCAGGAAGTCTTCCGCGCGATTGGTCGTTTGTCTCAGTCACACATTACAGTGTTAATTAATGGTGAATCTGGTACAGGTAAAGAGTTAGTTGCGCATGCGCTACACCGCCACTCACCACGGAGCAGCAAACCTTTTATTGCACTCAACATGGCCGCGATTCCCAAAGACCTAATTGAAACAGAGCTTTTTGGTCATGAGAAAGGTGCATTTACTGGCGCCAACACCCAGCGCCAAGGTCGCTTTGAACAGGCCAATGGTGGAACGCTGTTTTTAGATGAAATTGGCGATATGCCTTTCGAAACGCAAACACGTTTACTGCGTGTGCTGGCTGATGGCGAGTTTTACCGTGTCGGTGGGCATATCCCAGTAAAAGTGGATGTACGTATTGTCGCGGCAACGCACCAAGACTTAGAAAAATTGGTCCATGATGGTCGCTTCCGTGAAGACTTATATCACCGTCTGAACGTGATTCGTATTCACATTCCAAAACTGGCGCATCGTAGCGAAGACATCCCAATGTTAGCGCAACACTTCTTGGCGCGTGCAGGCAAAGAATTAGGCGTCAGCCCTAAAATTCTTCGCCCTGAAACGCAAGAATATATGCAACAGCTGCCTTGGCAAGGAAACGTACGTCAACTCGAGAACACTTGCCGCTGGTTAACGGTCATGATTACAGGACGTGAAGTTTATCCTGAAGACCTACCGTCAGAGCTGAAGCAAATTCCAATTACCCGCTCAGGTGAAGATGCACAAGCCGCGCATAACTTAGATCGTATTGCAGTCCACCATTGGGACGAGTTATTGGGTCAATGGGCTGTGCAGAAACTAAAAAATGGCGAGATGAAAATCCTCGATATCGCAACCCCAATGTTCGAACGTACATTGATCATTGCTGCGCTGCAACAAACCCGTGGCCGTAAACGGCATGCGGCTGAGTTACTCGGTTGGGGGCGTAACACCCTTACGCGTAAACTTAAAGAGCTAGGTATGGATACCGCAGATGATGAAAGTGAAGAAGAAGCTTTAGAAAACTAAAAGCAGATTCAGCTTCATAACCGACTCAAAATAAAAGCGCCGCAATGGCGCTTTTATTTTTTTAAGCCGTAAAACCTAAATAGCGTGAATAACCTTCAACACCAAGTGGTGCTTTTAACATGATAAATTTTGGGTAACTGGCTTGGGTTAACTCTTCAAACATAATGACTTGATCATCATGTGCATGGAGATCATCAACACTGCGCTGCATGGTCGCTTCAAATTCATCTGTGATATATTCAAAACCAATGTCCATTGCAATAAATAAGGTATGTTCACAAGGCTGAACGTATTGTTCCTGAGACCAATCAATTACCTGTTGTTGGCAGTGTGGACACGCTACAGGATCTGTCGCTTCACAGTCTAGTGGGATCAATTGATAAGTCATAATTTAGTTTTTAAACAAAGATGCTGCGAAGTTTAGCATAGGATAAAGTACCTAGAATAATCATGTCGACTTTAGAAAAAGCCATTGCATTGGCTGCAACCCAACATGCGGGGCAACTCGATAAGGGCGGACAACCTTACATCTTGCATCCATTACGCCTCATGTTGCAATTTTCCAATCCTACCCTACAAATCATTGCGGTGTTGCATGACATTTTGGAAGACACCGCAACGACTGCTGAAGACTTAGAAGCGCTTGGCTTTAGTGCCGAGATCATTCAATCCATACAAGCACTGACCAAACAAATAGGTGAATCACGTTTGGAAGCGGCTAAGCGCACTACATTAAACCCTCTTGCAACCCAAGTAAAATATGTCGATGTACTCGATAATATGAACCTTTCGCGCATAAACAACCCAACAGCACACGACTTTGCACGGCTTGAAGAATATAAAGTAGTGCTTGAAATACTCAAACAAGCGAAAACACTGTGAAACCCTTAAAATAACTGAGTATTTTCAATTAAATCTCTACAATTTCAAAATTGACAAAATGCAACGATCACTTTTTAATTATGCCTATCGTTGCACAAATGGACATGGTGAATGTTAAGCGATTTAGATGATTTTTATTGTTTTGCTCAAGTGGTTGAACATGGTGGTTTTAGCGCAGCCGAACGCGCAACAGATATTCCTAAATCCAAGCTCAGTCGACGCGTGTATAACCTCGAAGAGCGCTTGGGTGTACGCCTAATTCAACGCAGCTCTCGCCATTTCGCAGTGACCGATATTGGTATGAATATTTACCGTCATGCGCAAGTGATGATGAATGCTGCACAAGCCGCACACGATTTGGTCGATCATCTCAGTTTACAACCGCGTGGCGTCATTAAACTCAGCCTGCCAGTATCGATTGCACAAAACGAAATTGCACGTATTTTACCGAGCTTCTTAAAAACCTATCCCGAAATTAAAGTGCAAATGATGGTGACCAATCGCCGTGTGGATATTATTAATGAAGGTTTTGATATCGCTCTGCGGGTTCGCTCCAATCTAGACGATGATCCAAGTTTGGTGATCCGCAAGTTTGAAAACATCGAGCAGCATTTATTTGCCAGCCAAGCCTACTTAAATGAATTTGGCGAACTGAAACAACCTGAAGATTTAAGCCAACATCATATTCTAAGCATGGTTGATGAGCATTTAGATCAACATATCATTGTGCATAATGATGCGCAGCAACAAAAGAAAATACGCGTAAACCCTGTCGTGATGGGCTCTGATTTGAGTATGTTGGCTCAACTGGTTCGTAAGAACTGTGGTATTGCCTTACTTCCAGACAGCATCGTACAAGATATGGTGAAAAGTGGTGAGCTGGTTCGTGTATTGCCCGACTGGAAAGCACCACACGGTATTTTTCATGCTGTGTATCCTTCACGTCGTGGTTTACTGCCTGCTGTCCGTGTGTTTATTGACTATTTAATTGAACACCTTAGCTCAAATAAATCACTTTAAACCCGGCACATGCTCAATGACATTAAGCAAAACCATTAGACAAAAAAAAGAGCTTAACCGAGGTGGATAAGCTCATAAACTTTCAAAATAAGAAACTACAGCGAGTATCTTGAAAACAATTTTAGTGACAAAATGAAGTCTAGACCAATAGCTTACATGTATAAGTTTTAATCAAAAAATATCAAAAATGCGATAAGCAAAGGGTTTCAGAAATATCAGTTATTGCTTTTAAGACTTAATTTAGATTTTAGGTCACAAAGCTAGACCAAAGTCTAAAATTTAATCACCTACAAAACATCAACTTAAATTTCTGGATAAGTGCCCGTGCCTTCAGGCCAAGGTGATAGTAGTTCAAAACCTGTTTCAGTCACGAGTACCATATGTTCCCACTGCGCAGTTAAAGATTTATCGGCAGTCACGACTGTCCAACCGTCCTTGAGCTCTTTGACATGTGCTTTGCCCATATTAATCATCGGTTCAATCGTGAACACCATGCCTGCTTTAAGCTGCATCCCCTTACCTGGTTGCCCATAGTGCAATACGCTTGGCTGTTCGTGATAAACCTTGCCGATACCATGACCACAATACTCGCGTACCACACTATAACCTTCACGGTGCGCAACTGTCTGGATGGCATAACCAATATCACCCAAAGTGGCACCTTGCTTCACAGCATGAATACCTGCAACCATCGCCTCATAAGTCGTATCGACTAGCTTTTTGGCTTCCGGTTTCACTGTACCGACATAGTACATACGACTGGTATCACCAAAGTAGCCATCTTTAATAATCGCCACATCAATATTAATAATATCGCCATCTTTGAGTACAACATTCGGCGATGGAATACCGTGACAGACCACTTCATTTGGAGAAATACAAGTGGTTTTAGTATAGCCATGATAACCAATATTGGCAGGCGTCACTTTTAAGGTATTTACAATGAAGTCATGACAAATATCATCCAGATATTCAGTCGTAACACCCGGCTTTACATGTTCACCAATCATCGCTAAAACTTCGGCAGCCAAACGACCAGATATACGAAGTTTTTCTACATCTTGTTCAGTTTTTATGCTCACATTTAAGCCACGCATTGAAATATCCTCAATTATGAAGTCGCAAGTATAGACCTTTTCTCAATATTTTTGTTCAAACTTAAATCTTAGGGTAGCCTCCAACAACCGGCCTTTAAAAAATTTGTGTAATTTTAAAGCATTTGCACTACAACTTTTAATTTAGGAAAAATAGCGCCTCAAGCTTTTAATATTTATAATTTTTCTATTTTAAAATGGATAATCAATCACATATATCAACCTATTTTTTACAAGTTGATATATTCACTTTTCATCTTATAAAAAAATTTAATACTACCCATGAAATAAATTAGCCAAAAAAACACTTATGCACTAAAATCGTCCCCTTTGTTCAACTCGATCTCCCTTTTATGACAAGTCTGCGTACTCGGGATATTGTTGCTTTGGGTTTTATGACTTTCGCACTCTTCATTGGTGCGGGCAACATTATCTTTCCACCGATTGTGGCTCAACAAGCGGGTGAGCATGTATGGCTAGCAGCTTTTGGTTTCTTAATCACTGCTGTGGGCTTACCTGTAATCACCATTATTGCGCTGTCACGTGTCGAAGGTTCGATTCAAATTTTAAGTTCACCTTTGGGTAAAATAGCCAGCCTGATTTTAACCATTACGTGTTACCTAACTGTCGGGCCACTCTTTGCGACACCACGTACTGCAACCGTTTCTTATGAAATTGGTTTTTCATCTTATCTTGGAACATCAAGCAGTAGCTTGCTGATCTACAGTGCAATCTACTTTAGTGTAGTCACCCTCATTTCACTGTATCCAAACAAGATTTTAGACACGGTTGGTTATGTACTCTCGCCACTGAAGATTTTATCTTTAGCCATCCTTGGCATTGCGGCGATGATGATTCCAACGGGTTTCGTTCCGCCAGCCATCAATAATTATGTCGACAGCCCTGTTTCTGAAGGTTTTGTAAATGGTTATTTAACCATGGACACTTTAGGCGCTTTGGTTTTTGGTATTGTGATTATTCAAGCCATTCGTTCACGCGGTGTCAGCAACCCTAAACTGATCACGCGTTATGCGATTATTGCGAGTATCATTTCTGGTATTGGTTTAACTGTAGTTTATCTCAGCTTATTTAAACTTGGCCTTGGAAGCCATGAAGTCGCAGCAAATGCGAGCAATGGTGCAGTGATCCTGCATGCATATGTTCAACATGCATTTGGTGACTTAGGTTCTATTTTCCTTTCTGCCATGATTTTTATTGCGTGTATGGTCACTGCGATTGGCCTGACCTGTGCATGTGCTGAATATTTCAGTTCAATCACTAAAATTGGCTATAAAGTTTGGGTTTTCATTCTGATTGGTTTCTCTTTCATTATTTCAAACTTAGGTTTAACCAAACTCATCGCCTTTTCAGTGCCTGTTTTAAGTGCAATTTATCCACCTGCAATTGTGGTGATTATGCTGAGCTTTGGCTGGAAATTCTTTAATCATCCTCGCCGAGTGATTGCCCCTGTTACAGCAGTGTCTTTGGTCTTTGGTCTTCTAGACGGTTTAAAAGTAGCAAACTTTGAACTACCTTATGCACTGACTCACTTACCTCTTGCAGAGCAAAACCTTGCATGGCTTATCCCATCATTGGTGGTTTTTGTAATTGCTGTTGTAATCGACAAAGTGAAAAAGTAAGCAAAAACTGATGTTGTTAAAATCTGGTTTTACCCAAACCTGATTTTAAGCATGATCAATATTTGTCACATTTTATCCAAATGGACACATATTGTTTCATTTCTTTCTACATCAGTTTTTGTACATACTGACACATTTCATATACACCGCTAAAGTCGTATATCAACTCCTTCATATCTCTTCTAAATTTAATATTAGAAAATAAAAAATTCTTTAAAGCCTGTCCTAGTAAGCCATTCATGGCATCAATATTGCTTTATACAATCTATGTATAAGCTTACATACATCAGTTATTTGTCATCTTATACCGTAACGAAATACTATTTATTCACTAAAAAAATGCTACATACATATTTTCTGATTGGTATAGCATAATTTCTCTGAAAAATAGTTGTTTTTGCTCTTGATCAACGCAAGTTTTAGCAGTACAACATTTAGAACTAATCCGACTAAACACATTGGTTTTTAGTCAAAAACTCAAGGAGGGATGGAGATGTTATCATTACATTTCAACAAGCAAGTCTTCATTAACGCTCTGAAGGCAAACAAGAATATGGTGACGTATTTAAGTACCACCATTGCCCTAATGGTCATTATGATCATGCATGGCTTAATTCAAGGTAACCTTAAAGCTGAATATTTTGCTTACGCTATCGTCGTATCATTTGCCTTTTATTTATGGGCAGTCGTCGATCAAAAATTCCGAAAGGCCACACAGTCAATTGACTAGCAAACAGGTGGATGATTAGTCATCCACCTTTGTAAAAGTATAAAAATTAAAAAGCTATAAGAACAACTTAAAATAAACCTAAAAACATTCCCCACAACAAACCCAACGTCGCTACAATTTCCCCCACAACCAATGCCATCATTGCCATCAGCATGATTGATTTGGGCAAAGTCCATTTGCCTAAAACATGCGGACTACGAAATTGGTTATTGGTGTCTTGCAATACCCCATGCACAATATAGCTCAGTATAGAGAAGCTAAAAAAGAATAAATTGATTCCCACAAACAGCATATTCACAGGTTCAGGCCAGACTGAAATTGCGGCCATTACCGCAATAATTAAACTTGCAGGTGCATATAACAAACTGCTGCGGTGTGCGATATCAACATAATAATGCGCACGAAACTGTGGTGAATGGCGAATTTGCGCATATTTCCATACCCCTGTCAGCATCCCAACAAACAGAAAAATCCCACTAAACAAAAGTGCAAATTTTACCGACATATCTAATTCAACAAACTGCATGTGTTTTCCTTTTTTATTTTCACCCTATTCTATACAGATCTACTTGACTTCAAAGTCATAGATTAGACAAGTTTCTTTTTGGAACTTAGGTAGAGTAGAAAAAAATTCTATGCTTAACCGATTATGCAAAATTACGAAACTTTAGCTATCACCTGCTCTGACCATTATTCACTCAGTGGACGCTTTTATGCAGCCCAAGGTACACAGCAAGCCCTACCTGTTTTAATCTGCCCTGCCACAGGTATTACCCAGCAGTTTTACCACCATTTTGCATCATGGCTTGCCGAACAAGACTATGCCGTTTTGGTTTTTGATTTTCGCGGCATTGGTGAGTCTCTGCATGAACCACTTAAAAAGTCGAAAGCCAGCATCGTGCAATGGGGGCAATTGGACATTCCAGCGGCGATGGAGGTGTTATTGAATAAGACCCAAGCGACACAAGTGATTTTGCTCGGTCATAGTGCAGGTGGGCAACTTTTAGGTATTAACCCAAACTATGAAAAAGTCGCAAAAGTTGTTGCTGTTGCAGGATCAACAGGTCACGTAAAAGATTTGAAAGGTCGTACTAAACTTCTGGCTCCTGTGATGTTTAAACTGATCTTTCCTATTGCACGTTATACCTTAGGTTACGGACCGACCAATGCCATTGGCATGGGCGAAAACCTACCCAAAGATGTGGCACGTGATTGGGCACAGTTTTGCAGCAAACCTGGTTATGTCATCAATGCCTTAGGCAAAACTGTACAAGATGATTTCCACCGTGATATTCGCTGTCCAATTACAGCCATTTGGGCCTCGGATGATGAAATTGCCACACAAGTGAATGTTAAAGGCTTACTCAGCCTTTACCCAAATGCACAAACAGATCAAATTGAACTCAAACCACAGGCTTATGGTCATAAAGTCATTGGACATATGGCGATGTTTAAGCGCTCCCATCAAAACTTATGGCCTGAAATTGCAGCACAGCTTTCATCTTAAGGCGGTACATATCAAGCCAAGCCTATCGCCAGTTCAAGCAGCACTTACTTGACTGGCTTTATTTTCACCGCAAAACTGCAGCTTTCAGATAAAAACCAACGCTATTGATAAATTTAATTTCATTAATCGATAAATAAATATTATATTTCCACCACGAATTTTTATTAAGTCATAGTTCATGTGATGACTATCGCATGTGCTAGAGATGGATGAATCATGTCTGCACAACAGCAACCCCAGCTTAAGCATGGGCTGAGCAACCGCCATATTCAGCTGATTGCTTTAGGCGGCTCTATTGGTACAGGCCTATTTTTAGGCATTTCGCAAACCATTAAACTGGCTGGCCCTTCCGTTATTTTAGGCTACGCACTGGCGGGCTTAATTGCATTTTTCATGATGCGCCAGTTGGGTGAAATGGTGGTTGAAGAACCAGTGAGTGGCTCTTTTAGTTATTTTGCCTATAAATTTTGGAGCCCTTTTGCCGGCTTTATGTCGGGCTGGAACTATTGGGTGCTCAATGTCTTGGTCTGCATGGCGGAACTCAGTGCCATCGGGCTCTATGTCCAGTATTGGTGGCCTGAAATTCCCACATGGATTTCAGCGCTTGGTTTCTTTGTACTGATCAATGCCATCAACCTGTTACATGTCAAAGTCTTTGGTGAAACAGAATTTTTATTCTCCATGATTAAAATTCTCGCAATCATTGGTATGATTGGATATGGTGCTTGGTTACTGGCAAGTGGTCACGGTGGTGCACATGCCTCTATTTCCAACCTCTGGGCTCTAGGCGGTTTCTTTCCCAATGGCATTTCCGGCTTAATCATGGCGATGGCCATCATTATGTTTTCCTTTGGCGGGATTGAACTCGTTGGTATAGCAGCTGCGGAAACTAAAAATCCGACTACAACTATTCCTAAAGCAGTCAATCAAATTGTCTACCGTGTATTGCTGTTTTATGTGCTTACGATCATTGTTCTGCTCTCATTGTTTCCATGGAATCAAATCGCAGAAGGCGGTAGTCCTTTTGTTTTGATATTTGACTCCTTAGGTAGTCAGGGCGTTGCAACTGTGCTGAATTTTGTGGTCTTAACCGCAGCTATATCGGTGTATAACGGCACCAGCTACGGCACGAGTCGTATGCTGCTAGGTCTGGCAGAACAAGGCAATGCCCCACAATTTTTAAAGAAAATTAACCAACGCGGCATTCCTTATGCAGCCATTTTATGCTCTGCGTTGGTGACCTTACTGTGTGTCGTATTGAATTATATCTTCCCAGAAAAAGCCTTTAAGCTGCTAATGAGCCTTGTGGTTTCAGCCATTGTGATTAACTGGATGATGTTGGCGTTGACCCATTTAAAATTCAAGCAACGTATGCTGGCATTGCAAAAATCAACCTTGTTTCCAACTTTGATTTACCCTATCAGCAACTATATCTGTATTGTATTTATGCTCGGTATTTTAGTGGTGATGTGGCTCACACCTGATATGCGAATTGCAGTAATGCTGATTCCACTTTGGATTGGCTGCTTAACTCTAACTTACTGGTTTAAACAAAGATCAAAAACGCAAAAAATACCATAAATAAGTCAGCAAACAGCGCCAATAAAAGGCACCCTTCCCTTTAAAGACGCTGTTTGCAAATCAAAGTCAATTTCCCAAATGACTTTGATTGAATCACTTTATTGTAGTCATGACCGATGCAGAGTGTTTCTCTTTTATTTGCTTATTTTGAGTATTTATTGAGAAATATTTTCACATAAAATAGTTTATAAAGAAAATTATACGCAGGAATACGTTATGAATGACGCTCACTACGTTTTAGATAAAATTGACCGCCGTATTTTGTCTGAACTTCGCCAAGATGGCCGTCTGACTGTTACCCAATTGGCTGAGAAAGTTGGGCTCTCGTCTTCTCCGTGCTGGACACGTGTAAAACGTCTAGAAAATCTCAACATCATTGAAGGCTATACAGCAAAGATTAATTCAAAAGCCATTGGGATTAATGAGCTGTTTTTTATTGAAATTACGCTTGAACGCCATGATGATGAAATCTTAGAACAATTTAGTGAAGCACTGGCTTACATGCCTGAAGTGGTTGAAGCGCATTTAGTAACTGGCGATTACGACTACTTACTCAAAGTCGCAGTGAAAAATGCGGAACACTATGAACGCTTTTTGCGTAAAAACTTATACTCAATGAAAGGTGTACGACATACACGCTCCATTTTTGCCTTACGCCCTTTGAAGCTCGAAAATAAATCAGACCTCATTATGATTGAGTGATTGCTGCAACTATTGTGTAAATGTGGTTTAATACTCTCAGTATGAGATGAGCCTCTTACAGTATGTGCCTTAGATGTGCATACGACTAGCCCCTAACCATGGGGCTTTTTAATGCCTATAAGTTTTAGAATACTGATATTTCAGATAGTTCAAATTATTCAAATACAAAATGGCAGCCAATAAAAAAGCACCCTAAAGTGCTTTTTTATTGGCGATATCATCTCTAAAAATATTAACCCAAAATACCAATTGAGAGCTGAATCACAAAAGCATTCACAATATCAACAAAGAATGCACCCGTCAGCGGAATGATCAAAAAGGCTTTGTGGGATGGTCCATAGGTATTGGTTACCGCTTGAATATTGGCAATTGCTGTCGGTGTCGCACCTAAGTTGACACCACATTGGCCTGCACAAAGTACCGCAGCATCGTAGTTCTTACCCATCACACGGAAAGTCACAAAGTACAAATAAAGTGCTAAGAACAGTGTTTGTACAATCAGGATAATCACCAGTGGACCAACCAAATCTGCCAACAACCAAAGCTGTAAGGACATTAACGCCATGGCTAAAAACAGTGCCAGTGAAGCATTGCCAAATACATCGATGCAGCGGACAAAAACCTGAACTCTCAACCCATGCTCTAAAATATTACGTAAAACCACACCACACATTAGCGCCCAAACAAAACTTGGTAGCTCAAACCACTGCCCTTTAGCCGCCGCTGTCATGAAGTATGCAAAGCTGATGCAAATGGCAAACATCCCCATGGTTTTGACGCATCATCTGCCGTAATTAGACGTGTTTTTTCAGGAAATTCAAATGGCGCCGTTTGTGCTGAAGGTGGCGCTTCATTACGCCCTGTTGCAGCTGGAATTTCTTCAGCCAACTGGTAGCGACGTATCAGAAATTTAGCGATAGGTCCACCTATTACCCCGCCAATGATCAAACCAAATGTTGCACTTGCCATGCCCAGTACAATCGCACCCTGCACACCGTGTTCATTTTCAAATATCGTGCCCCACGCTCCTGCTGTCCCATGACCACCTGTGAGTGTGACTGAACCGGTAATTAAACCAATCAGCGGGTCTAGACCTAAAACTGTGGCAAGGCTAATACCAACCACATTTTGCAGCAGGACAAATACAATGACGCAAACCAAAAAAACAAGCAGCGACTTCCCACCTTCTTTAAGCTTAACAAAGCTTACACTTAAACCCACAGAGGTAAAGAACATCAGCATAAAAATTTGCTGAATATTGGTATCAAAGTTGACGGTTATGTTTGAACTTTTAAACAAAATATAAGTAATAACAGCTGCAACCAACCCACCTGCAACAGGTTCGGGAATGTTATATTTTTTTAAAATACTGACTTTATTCACACATACATAACCGACCAATAGCACAGCAACTGCTGCAACAATGGTCATAAATGCATCGAATTGATAGTTCATGAGATATCCAATGATGCTTATTTCATTAATTCTAAAACAGATAAGTCAGTGATGAACAGATTAAAGTTTCTCAATGTACAATTTCTATGCTTTAGATTACATGATGTTTTAAAACTGAGCTCAGTATTTTAAAACTACATAATCTTAAAAAACAAAAAAGACCCAATTGGGTCTTTTTGTTTTTATAGCAACGTAACTTTAAAATTAAAATTTATAATGAAAGCTTAATGTTGCATTTCTTGGTTCGCCCCAAATCATTGAATCTGAGCCTATTCCATCATAATATTTTTTATCAAATAAATTATTTACATTGAGTTGCGTACTAAAATTTGGATCAAACTTATAACCCAGCATTGCATTTGCAAGATACAAATCACCTCTGTCCACACGCGTCGCACCTGTGCCTTTATAAATTTTACTAAAATAATTTAGGCCAGCACCGGCATACCATGCTTCATTTTTATATTTAACAAATAAGTCTGCCGTAGTCCGAGAACTGGTAGAGTTATAATCAACACCTTTAGCATCCTTAGCATCAAAATTGGCAACACCAAAGCTAAGCCCCCAATTCTCATTAAGCTCACCATCAATGTTGAGTTCAACACCTTTACTGGTTACACCTTCAGCCGCAAAATAAGCATTTTCTGGGGTATCAGCCCCGTTGCTATCTTTAACTTTTACTTCTTTTCCATTTGAATCATATAATTGCTCTGCAACATTATCTTGTTCAATCCGGAAGATAGATAAGGCGGCATTTAGCTTTCCATCCAAATATTCACCTTTTAAACCCATTTCATAGCTTTTACCGTCAATAGGATCAAGGTAATTGCCACTTACATCTTTTCTGTTTTGTGGTTTAAAAATACTGGTATAGCTCACGTATGCTGAATAATCTCACGCAACGTCATAAATAAGGCCAAAGTAAGGTGTAATCTCATTTTTAAACTCTCTATTCCCTTTACCATCTGCTGCTTCGTATTCCCAATTTGAAACACGAACACCTGCAACTGCTTTTAATGAATCTAAAATATGGAATTTACCTGAAATGTAACCTGCTGTTTGAACCGTGTTATTGAGTACACCTTTTTGATTTTTTTCTATAGGTACAACAATTTGGGTATTCATATCGTTAAAGCTTAATGCATCTACATTTAATACATTCCCCCCCGTATAATAAGAACCACCAAAGTTATTTTTCTTTAGTTCAGATTTATTCCATGCCCCTCCAACAACAATCTCTTGCTCACGGCCAGCAAGTATAAAAGGCGCTGCGATATAAACATCGACATTATTTTCATCGGTACGTTGATCATCTGCATAAACAGAAACATTATACTTTTTGGTAGTCTCATTATAGACTGGAAGTTTATTTGTTTCTTTATTCACTTGCCCTGTTGTGTACAACAAGTTTGAAGATGAATCTTCTTGTCTGTATAAATATGAAACGTTTAAACTTACATCATTAAACAAAGTATGCTTTAAGTCAGCAAAAAGCATCGTCGTTTTTGCGTCCCAGTACCTCCAGTCAGAACTAACTGTTAGTGATCGATCAAAATTAGTCCTGGTACCATCGGTATAAAATGCGGGTAAGCCTCCCCAACGCACACCATCGCGATTCAACTCTTGATAAGATGCAGCGAAAGATAATAATGTTTTATCGCTAATATCATAATCAATTGCACCATAAACAATATTTCGCTCTTTCTCATAAAAATCCATAAATGAATCTTCATCAGAATGTTTTACGAAGATGCGTCCACGAAGTGAGCCATCACTATTTAAAGGTGCTGATAGATCTGCCGAGCTTGAATAACTATTCCATGAACCAACCGATGCATTTACTGACCCAGCAAACTCTCTTGAATTTGCATGCTTACGGATTAAATTAATACCCATTGCTGGGCTTCCAGCTCCAGTCATTAAACCATTAGCACCTTTTACGACTTCAACACGATCATAAATGCTTAAATCTAGGTCAGCTGCCACTAAGTTTGCAGTTGTTGGCTTGCCATCGATGAGGAAATAATCTACATCAAAACCGCGTGCATAAGGTCGCTGACGTTCGTCCGTACGCGGAGTAGATACACCTGTAATATTACTCATCAAATCTTGGAAGGATTCAATGTTACGGTCATTTAAATATTCTCGGGTATAGACTTTGACTGTTTGTGGCGTTTCACGTAGGGATAAATTTAACTTGGTTGCGGTATTTGTGCTGCTCGTCGTATAGCTGCCTGTATTTTCGGTAACTGCTGTTTTATCTTGGGCTGTAAGGGTAATGGTCGCCAACTGTGCATTTGGCTGAGACGTTACATTCGCCTCCTCCTCTTCTACGCTGTTTGCATGTGTCATAGACAGCATGGCAGTTGAAGACAGAAAAATGATTTGCATCGCCAAATAGAGTGGCTTTTGCGTAGAGAGAGGACGTTTAAACATATCAGGACATTCACAGCTAATGAGAAAAAATAAGACAATGAATTGATAATTTTAAAGTGCGCACGTGCCTACTATGCTTAAGTAAAACAAGCACCTTTGTAGTATCACAAGTACTAAGATTCGTAAAATCCTTTTCGAACATCTCAGTGGTTTGAGTCATTACATATCAATCCATTTCGAAAAATTATAAACAAAAAATAATGCAAGTGATACTAATTATCATTAGCAAATACATCTTTAATTTAGATTTAAGATATTTGTATTGCCGATATACGTTCCTTTTCACAGAAACTGGGTGAAAAATAGACAATCGATATTTATAATGCTCTAATTTTTTATAATTATAAATAGGCTTTGTTGCACAAACCTATCTGTAAAGGCTTTTTCAGCGATATAATTTTCAAATGAAGAAGCCTACACACAAAATCTACCGCACAACCAATTGGCCCGCATATAACCGAGCACTCATGAGTCGCGGAAATATTGCCATTTGGTTTGATCCTGCTACGCAATGGTATGCGCCATCAAAAGGCAAACAAGGGCGAAATCAAACCTACTCCGACGCAGCCATCCAATGCTGCTTAATGATTAAATCCTTATTCCGTCTGTCTTTACGTATGGTCACTGGCTTTGTGCAAAGTCTGATTAAACTTTGCGGATTAAATTGGATAGCTCCAGATTACACCACGCTTTGTAGAAGACAAAAGCATATTGATATTGTAATCAGCTACCAAAAAAGTAGCGATGGGCTGCATCTACTCATGGACTCTACAGGCATGAAGTTTCTAGGTGAGGGCGAATGGAAACGCAAGAAACATGGACCTGAATATCGTCGCCAATGGCGTAAACTTCATATTGGTATAGATGCTAAAACCCTACAAATACGAGCAGTTCAGCTTACAACCAATAATGTCAGTGATTCACAGGTGCTTGGTGATTTACTTAATCAGATTCCACAAGATGAGCAGATTAACTCTGTTTATACCGATGGAGCTTATGACACCAAGCAATGCCGTCAGGTCATTGCAGATCGGCAAGGGCATGCGGTGATTCCACCTAGAAAAAATGCGAAACCATGGAAAGATACAAAGAGTAGCTCGCTAGAGCGAAATGAATTACTTCGAACAATTAAACGTTTAGGCAGGACACTATGGAAAAAATGGTCAGGCTATCATCGTCGAAGTTTGGTTGAAACTAAGATGCATTGCATCAAATTATTAGGCGATAAACTCAGTGCAAGGAGTTTTGATAGCCAAGTGAATGAAATCCATGCACGTGTAGCAGTCCTTAACAGATTTACGGAATTAGGTCGACCACTTACCCAAGTTACGCCTTAAATTTGGCTCAATTAGGGGCGCTTTGCATTTCAAATCTTTGTGCAACAAAGCCTATCAAGTTTTAGATAATTTATACAAATATTTTTATCCGTAATTGTATATCGAATATACTGACTTAGAGCCAAAATATAATTCTCACTCCTAACCTCATCAACTGTAAGTAGCTTAATAAAATTTGACTGCCAAAACATATCAAATTTATTTTTATAATCAAAATATTTTGGTTGTGAACATTTATATAGTAAGTCTTCGACTATTTTTTCTAATGCTTTTTTTGGATCAAATTCTGTAAATAATGAATCAAATTTTTCTTCGTAATAATTTTTCATAAAAAAATAAGGACTGATAAATCAGCCCTTATTCTAAACTACTTTTTAATCAACAATTAAGTTAATTGAGCAGCAGCAATTTTCTTCGTATCAACGTCTTTAGCAGCGTTAGTATATTCGCTCATCTTGTCAAAGCTTAAGTATTGATAGATGTCAGCTGACATGCTGTCAATTTGAGCTGCGTACTGTTGGTATTCTTCTGGAGAAGGCAATTTACCCAATACAGCAGCAACAGAAGCAAGTTCAGCAGAAGCTAAGTAAACGTTAGCACCTTGACCTAAACGGTTCGGGAAGTTACGAGTAGAAGTCGATACACAAGTCGTGTTCGGCGCTACACGTGCTTGGTTACCCATACATAATGAACAGCCTGGCATTTCAGTACGCGCGCCAGCTTTACCATAAGTATTGTAGAAACCTTCTTCCATCAATTGACGTTCGTCCATACGCGTAGGTGGAGCAATCCACAAACGAGTTGAAAGTACGCCACCAGGAACTTTCTCTAACAACTTACCAGTTGCGCGGAAGTGACCAATGTTCGTCATACATGAACCAACGAATACTTCGTCAATTTTCACGCCTTGAACGTCAGAAAGCAATTTAGCGTCATCTGGGTCATTCGGGCAGCAAAGAACTGGTTCAGTAATTGTCGCAAGATCAATTTCATACACTTTCGTGTATTCAGCGTCAGCATCAGCTTTAAGAAGTGATGGGTTCGCTAACCATTTTTCCATGTTCTCGACACGACGAGCCATAGTACGCGCATCGCCATAACCTTCAGAAATCATCCACTTCAACATTGTGATGTTTGATTTGAGGTATTCAGCAACTTTCTCTTCAGAAAGCGTGATAGAACAGCCCGCAGCAGAACGCTCAGCAGACGCATCAGAAAGTTCGAACGCTTGCTCAACAGTAAGGTCAGTTTCCATTTCTGTTAAGTCGATCTCAAGGATACGACCAGAGAAGATGTTTTTCTTACCTTTCTTCTCTACAGTTAAGTCACCTTGCTGAATCGCAACGTAAGGAATTGCATGTACAAGGTCACGTAGTGTGATACCAGGTTGCATTTTACCTTTGAACTTAACAAGTACAGATTCAGGCATATCCAGTGGCATAACACCAGTCGCAGCAGCGAAAGCTACAAGACCAGAACCCGCTGGGAATGAAATACCAATTGGGAAACGCGTATGTGAGTCACCACCAGTACCAACTGTATCTGGAAGAAGCATACGGTTTAACCAAGAGTGAATAATACCGTCACCTGGACGTAGAGATACACCACCACGGTTCATGATGAAATCAGGAAGCGAGTGTTGCATTTGAACGTCAACTGGTTTTGGATACGCAGCTGTGTGACAGAAAGATTGCATAACAAGGTCAGCAGAGAAGCCTAGGCAAGCCAAGTCTTTCAATTCGTCACGAGTCATTGGACCAGTTGTATCTTGCGAACCCACAGTAGTCATCTTAGGTTCACAGTAAGTACCTGGAAGTACACCTTGACCTTCAGGAAGACCACAAGCGCGACCAACCATCTTCTGAGCTTGAGTGAAACCTTTACCAGTTGCAGCAGGCTGAACCGGAGTACGGAACATTGTAGATACTGGAAGACCTAAAGCTTCACGCGCTTTAGTCGTCAAACCACGACCTACGATCAGGTTAATACGACCACCAGCACGAACTTCGTCTAGAAGTACTGGAGTTTTAAGTTCAGCTTCAGCGATTTGTGCGCCGTCTTTGAACGCAGTTACTTTAGCAGCAGCGTGATCGATCTTAAGAACGATTTCGTCGCCCATGTTCATGTTGGCAACATCGATCTCGATCGGTAATGCACCCGCATCTTCCATGGTGTTGAAGAAAATCGGAGCGATTTTAGAACCTAAGCAGTAACCACCGTCTTTTTTGTTCGGGATGTGTGCAATTTCGTCACCGAAGAACCAAAGTACAGAGTTAGTTGCAGATTTACGGCTTGAACCAGTACCAACAACGTCACCTACGTAAGCAACTTGGTTGCCTTTCGCGATCAAGTCTTTGATTTGGTTTAATGGACCAACTTCACCAGGAACTTCTGGGTTGATACCGTCACGTACGTTTTTCAACATTGCGTTTGCGTGCAATGGAATGTCTGGACGGCTCCATGCGTCTTGTGCAGGTGACAAGTCGTCAGTGTTAGTTTCGCCAGTTACTTTGAAAACGGTAAGTTTGATTTCAGTCGGAACGTCTTTACGAGTCGTGAACCATTCAGCGTCAGCCCAAGACTGCATAACCGCTTGAGCATTCGCGTTACCAGCTTTTGCTTTGTCTGCAACGTCATGGAACGCATCAAATACTAGAAGTGTTTTCTTAAGCGCTTCAGCCGCTAATTCTGCAAGTGCTGCATCGTCAAGAAGAGCAACTAAAGGAGCAACGTTATAACCACCAAGCATAGTGCCTAGTAAGTAAACCGCACGTTCTTTAGAAACTAATGGTGAAGTCGCCTCGCCTTTAGCCAAAGCAGCTAAGAATGCAGCTTTAACATATGCAGCTTGGTCAACACCCGCTGGAACACGGTTTTCTAGTAAATCAACTAAAAATGCTTCTTCGCCAGCTGGTGGGTTTTTTAATAATTCAACTAATGCAGCTGTTTGAGCATCGTCAAGTGGCTTCGGTGGGACTCCGAGTGCGGCACGTTCTGCAACGTGTTGGCGGTAAGCTTCTAGCACGGTGTTATTCCTCTTTTTTAAAAAATTATTTACGTATTCCTGCTTTAAATAAAGCTACGTAAATAATATGGACTGCTTAATTTTACTAAAATTCCAGTTAAAAGTTAATGCGCTACAAGTGTTTCTTCGTGATGCCCATTATTTTCTAACTAAATGATGTTCATATCGATTGCACATAAAAACGGCAATATAGTCAGATCGTTTGGAAATGTTTCACATTAACTTTGAACTGCCATTTAAAAACAAAAAAGGCAACCTATGTTGCCTCTTTTTACGTAATATAAATATTCAACCTTAGTGTACTGTTGTGGCTTGAATATATTGTTTGAAACTTTCACGACAGCCTTCAAATTTCATCTGAATTTCATCCTCATGCAAATTTTGATGTGTAGAGCTTGCAAAAGAAATTTGTACTGAAATTCGTGTAGGTTCATGGTCAAGTGCGTGTTTGAAGTATACATGGTCACCCAAGCTAAGGACATAATGACCACCGCCAATTACGGCCACACCATTTTCATCTTCCAAGAGTAAATCTGCGTGATTTAAATAGCCAACAACTTCCATTTTCTGCTCCTCTCGTTTTTTTATTCTAGGTTCATTATTCTTTATTTTTATATGCTTTGCTATATATATGATTTAGAGTTTTGTCACAAAAAAAGTTCCATGCAAAAAATAAAAAACCGTTCCTTAGAACGGTTTGTAATCTGGCATTTCAGTATGCGGTGTTGCAATACATTTTTCAGTATATTTCACACGAATTTTTTCACGCGCACCTTCAATATCGGATTTAATTTCAGCCTCAGGTAAAACATAAACATCTTCAATAATTTCTAACGCAAATGCCTTAGTCATTTCGTCTTCAACTTTATTGGCATGCTCAATCGCTTTATCTTTTTCAATGGCATTTTGACGGTCTAACATAATTGAACGTGCTGCATTACCAATACTTTTACAATAGCCATGCCATTGCTCTTCTGGTGTTAACGGTTTTTTTTCAGCACAACCCACCAGTGCAATCACAGCAGCCAAAGCGAATAACTTTTTCATTACAACTCTCCTATTCGCCCTATCATAATCAAACTTTTTCAAATGAAGAACCATTACCCACTTTAAATAGTATAAAAGCCCAAATTTGGGCTTTTATACTTAGAAAAATTAACCGCAGCTTGCTTGAACTACTTTATTGGTTTTCGGATCGACTGTTACTGTCACACGGTCTTCGCGATAATCCATAGTCACAGGCTGCCCTGATTGTACTAAGCGTACCATCTTCGCACTGGTTTTTTGCTTAATCTGTGCTTCAGTTAAATTTGACTGACCAATCAAAGCTGTCGCTTGCTCAGCAACACATTTGCTTTGACTAGCACGGAAAAGTGCCCATTCTTCAATGATTTGACCATTCGGTAAATGGCAATAGCCTACTTCACCATTGGCCTCTTTTCGAATCTCTAATTTACCACCCTGTTCAACACAGTACGTACTGGCAGGATTAGCCATACCTAAAGTTGGCTTTTCAGTTTCATTCTTTTGCGCAGTACTACAACCCGAAATAGCAGCAACCATTAATCCAAGCATTACGATTTTTTTCATAAAAAATATTTCTTTAAATAAAAGATCAACATAGCAAATATGTTTAAAAAAAAACTGTGCGAGTTTTGCAACATTTAAGATTGCATAAAAAAGCCCATCACTTGACGGACTTTTTATTTTGAAAAGCTAGATTTTCAGGTCAATTTTAATTGACTGAGTGAATATCAAGCTCTTCATTTTTTGCTAAAACTACAGATGCTAGAATTGGAGTACCTAAAATGAACGGCATAGCAAAGATCCAAAAGACCACGGTATAGTGCGGATCAAAGAAAAACTGGATAGCAAGCGCCACTAAAATTAAAACTGAAAATAAAATCACTGCAAAGCGTATTACAAAATTGATCGGCATAGGGATCATCACTCTAAATTTAGCAAGTCCATTTACTATACACCTACTTTCATTATGGTTTAATTGATTTTAAGTATCTAGTGTCTGTTATTCATAGGTTTTCTTCATCTATCAAATAAAGAATTTTATCAAATGACGAATTAAGCTTTTTTAACACCTAAAAATAAAGCCTACATGATGTAGGGGCTTTATTTGGCAGAAGAGCAGCTTTAGAACTTCCAGTTATAGAAGACGTCGATGGCACGCTCTAATGACTGACTCGCCTCTAAGTACATACGTTTGTTCATTTGATAACGCAGAGTCAGTTTATTGACTGGTGTAAAGACACCCACGCCATAACGAATATATAAGTCAGGTGTAATATAACCCGTCAGGCTGACTTGTGTGTCATCCCCTGTGCCTTGCGCATCCAACGCCAAACCGCTTAAGCCAAAAGTACGTCCAATTTGGTTCGTAAAGGCGCGTGTACCGCCTAAACCTAAACTAATCCCTGCGGCAGCAATGGTGTTGTTGACATCTGACTTGAAGCCTTCCGTTTGACTTAAACCAGTTGTACCTTCATTAATTCGGCCAGTGATTAACGCATTCAAAGCTTCTTGCTCAGAAAGCCCTGCATCGTTATAGACTTGAATATTGGGTGATGTTGCCGTACCCGTCACACGGAAACCCACCGTGCTGCCTTGTACATTTTTATTTGCATCGACATCCAGTGTCGGGTTGCTCAACACACCGTTAAAACGCGCAATAGCACGGTTTAAATCCAAACTCTGTCCATAAGCTTCAATTTTAACTTTCTGACTTACTCCAATTGCACCATTGGCACCCATTGCGGTTTCAGCACCGCGCTGAGACAAATATAAACGTCCTAACAATGGAATACGACTATTAAACCCTTGGAACACAACTTGATTACCTAGTCCAACCATCAGATCAGCACGAATATCCCAAGGTTTTGCGCTATTTAAAATCGCCAATTGGTTTTGACCTTCTCTGACCACGCGTACATCTGACGATACGTTCACCACAGGTACAGATGCTTCAGGCATCGAAATAAGCGCACGAGGAACTTGAATTTCACCGTTTAAGGTTAATTTCTTACTCAACGGTAAAACATCCAGTGTGATTTTAGGCGTCACTAGCGCGGTAATTAATGGCGCTTGGCGAATCAGTAGATTTTCTCCATTCAACTGAAGCTGAATGCGTGGATCATTTTTCCAATCTACCGTCCCTGTAAGTGTGCCCACACCACGACCACTGTTAAAAGCACCATTGATGGTGGCTTGGTCTTGGCGTATAGCCGAATACAGCTGAATATTGGTCAAGTTGACTGGCAATGAAATCATACTAATCGAACCGTCTTTCAGACGGACATCGCCTGTAAGTAGTGGTGCTTTTAGCGTTCCATTAATCATACCTGCATACGAAATTGTTCCACCCATCGAACGTACATCCGCAATGAAAGGTTTAAAGACTTTAAGTTGTACCTGATCAAATGCAATTTCACCGCGCATAGGCATATTGTCCCGATACGGATCAATAACCACATTAGCATAGCCCACACCAATTTCAGGTGTTTTGACATCCAAACGGATTTGTAATCCTTCTGCGATGCTTTTGGCAACCAAAGCCACTTGTTCATATTTTAAGGTTGAGCCCATATCTTGTGGGTCATCCGCCGCCAAGCCAATCACACCATCACGGGTGACTAAGCGCGCATCAATTTTTGGTTTAGATCCTTGTGCCCAAACCGCTTTAGCATGTCCATTTAACTTACCTGTAATCGCTAATCCTTCAGGCATAAAGGCAGCAAAGTCGTTTAGGTCGAGGTTTTGAGTCAAGAATGAAATATTGCCACGTGTTTTACTGACTCGAATCGGTTGGTCAAAACACAACTGACTTTGTTGACTCATCCAACAATGCGCACCAATCAACAAATCTGCTTTGGCACTGTTATAGACCACGGCTGCACTTTGGCGCTGTACCAAACGTGCACGTAAAGAGTCAAAATCACCTTTTTGGATCTGACCTAACCAATCATTTTGCGCATTAAAACCACCTGCCAATTGCACATAAAATTTCGACTTTTCGTTTTGTGCAGAAACTTTTAATAAATGAGCTTTGCGAATACCTGCCAGTGAAATTTCACCTTGTTGAATTTCACGATTACCACTTCTTAAGCTTTCCATTTTTGCAGTCAATAATGATGGCGTTGTTTCCGATGTCGGTAACTGCCCAACAATGCGTAATTTACGCATATCAATCAGATCTTTAAAGCCAAAATTATCCACTGCTAAGTTTGCCGTAGCCCTTAAACGTGGTTGAGATTGAATATTTAAATAACCGTAGGCACGGCCACGTAAACCCGCATAAATTTCATACAGTGCAGGCGCATTAATATTCAGTCTTAAATTTTGCGCATTACCCGTCGCTTGCACTTGGTTTTTGGCATAAGCCAACAGTAGATTATTCGCTTCAAACTGTTGCGGTAAAAAGCCCTTTTCACTGGAGTTGAGCACCAAAGCTAAATTACCTGTACCACGCAGTGGTTTATTATTGAGCATGCCTGCGAGGTTTAAGCTCTCAATGTTAATGCGTTTTAAAGCATCCGACCATGTGCCTTTAGTTTTCACTACACCAGACAATTCGCCTTTAACACTAGATGCAAAATATTGTGGTTTAAAACGAATGAATGCTGCATTCACATCCCAAGTGATACCGTGAATAAAATGCACCAAACCACTGGCATTAATTTGACCTGCCACACCATTGTGTTTCAACTCAGTTACTTTAATAAACTCAGGCGTTCCTGAAAGTTTTAGGTTTAACGCACCCTGACTCGCTTCAAACTGGCTGGCTTTTAAAGCGCCATCATAGTTCACTGCATAGCCTTTGAAAGCACCACCAGCTTTTTCATCATTAAACAGGAGTGCCGCGGTTGACTGACCAGTTAAGTGAACCGTTTCATTATTGCCCACCAGTTTTCCAGTCAGATCAATGCCCTGTAGCTGAATGATTTGCTGATTCGGTTTGGCATAGCCACTTGCTTGGAGCTTTCCATTCAATAGATTAACTGGTGAAGCTTCTGCTACCATTTGCGGGTTAAAATCTTTCGCGTTTAAAGCAGCTTTCCACTTCAGTTGACGTTTCTCATCTGGCAGCTCTACCACCGCATTACCACTTAAGCTTCCCTTACCTGCTACATAACTAAAACTCGGCACATTTAAATTATTATTTTTAAAATTTAACTGCGCGAGGTAATTACCCGCAGGTAAGGTCGCTTTTTCGTGTTGACTCACAACAGTAGCAACATGAATATCTTGCTGACCTTCAACCAACGCCAGTTTTACATCTCCTGAAGCACTACTTAACCAGCCGATATAAGGCACGGCGCGGTCAATATTTTTCCAAGAGACATCTATCAACATTGGCTGGACTTTGTTATTTTTCTCTGGGTTTTGGTCTAGTGCGAGATGCCATGCTTCATAACGATCAAAGTCTAGATCTGCGGTTAAGTGTAAACCCTTTTCAAGCGTACCTTTGGATGCAATTTTTGCATCTAAACTTGGTGGTAGAAAGTCAGAAACCACTTGTGGCAGTACATCATCTTTAGGATTAATTTTATCTAAACGACCTTGTATGTCCCAAGTGACATGATCTTTCCAACTCACCACACCACCCAGATTGACCGAACCTTTCATCAACTGAGCATTTAGGTTATCAATATCAAGTTGATGAACCAAATCGGTATGCATCAAAGCAGTATATTGACCTTTTGGAATATCTTTACCACTCAGATCTGTATTTAAGTCGATATTTAAACGTTCTATATCACCTGAAAATTTAGCAACGCCTTTTTCAGCATAGAGTTTGTAATCGGTCAGGAGTGGTAAGTTGTAATGATTAAATTTTAGCTGACCTTGCATCGGTACATGCTCACGTACAGGGTGCAAAATAGCCCAACCCGTCAACAGGTCAGGTGTCCGCGTTGCAAAACCCGCTTGAATAGTATCCAATGTCCCTGTTGCGTGTACAGCAATATCATGCACATTTAAGCTATCACGTAGTGCTGGTAGGTTGACAATAGCAGTCGCCTCAAGTGGATATTTCCCTGAGAATTTCATTTTCCCAGTTGCATTACCAACTGCTAAATAGCCCATGTCCATGCGAGAGTCTTCAAACTCAAGTTCCGTCCCCGACCAGAGGGCATTATTTAAATGCACATCATAAAAATCTACTTGGGCATCGGATGCAGTCCGGATATTTAAATGATCAATATCTGCTGTATCTAAACGTAAAACAAAGGGTAATTTAATTTCGCTGAACTTAAAGGGTTCATCACTCGGTTCACCTTTGGTAATGATGCGCAAATTGCGTACATCAGCTTCACGTAGATGAATCTCCTTATCTAAGATGGCACGCCAACCCAAAATCACGTCAGCACGGTCAATTTTGACATCGACAGGCTTTAAGGTAACCACCACATTTTTAAGGATAATACCTTTCCACAAGTTACCGCCTTCATACTCATATTGGATAATCTGCTGACGTTGTAAAACTTGGTCGAGTAAAAACTTACTGCCTTTGTCGGTAGAAAACATGACCGCAAGCGATATCACCAACAAGATGAGCGTCAACAACAGCGTCAAAATGACACTTCTAAAAATACGTCGCTGTTTGATGAGCGGCGCAGGTGGTGTTGGTTCTTGCTGCTGTTCTACTTCAGCCATAGTCTTCCCAAAAAAGTGTTAAATATTATAATAATGAGCCAATAAAGAAATGCACACGTATCGGATGACTATCATCAGAAATACCTGAAGCTACATCAATCCGAATGGGGCCTATCGGTGATGCCCAACGCACACCAAGACCAATACTGTATTCGGTGTCATTGCTAAAATCTGTATCATAAGCATTACCAAAGTCGCTGAATACTGCTGCACGCCAGCCTTCTTTAAATTGGTAATTGTATTCCATGGAGCCGACAGCTAAGGCTTGACCACCCACTTTAAAACCATCGACCACAGGTGACAAACTCTTGTAGTCAAAACCACGAATGCCTTGGTCTCCACCCGTGAAATAACGTAAGTTATAAGGGACTTTATTAAAGTCTGAGGTAAAGATATAACCGAGATCACCACGCCCAACAAACTGGTGATTATCATTTTCACCCAATGAATAGATAAAACGCCAACCCGCATTTACGATGGCCATATCTGCATCTGAAAGTAGGCTTTCGCTTCCCAGTTCAATTTTATAAGTTTGTTTAATTCCCTTACTTGGGTTTACACGCTTATCGCTATCGATTCTAGAAATTTCATAGCCCAATAAAAGCGACTCTTGCTCAGGGTCATTATTTGCAATAAATGCATCCGGCAAATCATCTACATTCGCCGAACCCTTTTGCGTTAATCGATCTAAACGGTAACGCACCCCATAGGTATGTTGCCAATTCCCCATTGGGTTTTTGATAACACGGTCAGCCCCAGCAACAGCAGATTCAGTGAGTAAGTTTACGCCTTGTCCGATGTCATCTCGTTCTTCACGCTCATAACCTCCCACGAGACTGATATAATCATTTAGTGGATGCTTATATGGGATATTATAGCGACCATCAATAGCCTGTCGAATTTCTGAAAGTTCCAAGTTGGCATCAAAAGAGTGACCACGCTGGTTCACAATCGCACGGCGATACTGTGTACGTAAGCGTGCACCTGAGTCACTACCATAACCAGCACCGACTTCGACACTATTTAACTGGTCTGCATTTAAAGTGACTTTAACAGGAATTACTTTTGTTTCCCGAGCTTCAAGTTTTAAACGCTCTTCTTCACTCTGTTTGGTTTCTTGTGCGGTGCGAAGCGCTGCTTGTGCTTTATTTTGCTCAGGATCATTAACACCTGCGAACTGTGCTTCACTCACCACAGACTGCGTCACTTCACGATTCGAAGCAACTTCCTTTTTTTCTTGAACCAGAACATCCTGACGAGAAAGTTGTTGTTCATCGACCAACTGCTGTAAATCAGGTGGTAACTCACGAACTCTTTCAACAGGATCAGGTCGAACAGCATCTACCAAGCTGTAGTTAAAGTAACGTGAGTTAGTTAAATTATTAGCCAAACCATTAACACGCCAAAAGGTATAGTCCGCCCCAGGCTCCCAAGTCACTAAACTTTGTAAAACATCTAGATCAATAGGCAGTGGTTTGCTTGGGTCGCTCATCACAAACTCAACACCGCCAAGTTTATAGCGTTCACCTGTTTCATAACGTAAGTTAATGTCTGCCGTATTTTGCGGCTGTTCAACTTTCACATCATGTAAACGCCAATAACTATCAAAGAAACCGTTATTGCTGGCCGCATCATTAATTCGTGCTTTGGTCGACTCGTATAAGCCGTGGTGCAATACATCACCGACGTCTTGCTCCGGTAAGACTTTAATCACTTGGAACTGCGGTAAGTACTGCCCTGCGCCACTAAACTCGATGTTTTGTTCTTCAATCCGCACAGGGGTATTCGGTACCACTTGAATGCGCACACGGTTACTGCTGGTTTTTTCAAACTTAAATTCAGCATTATAAAAACCGACAGCTTGTGCGGCTTGGTTTGAAAGTGAACGCAACTGTGGCAGTGCAGAAGGAAAGTCTTCAAAAGACTCTTCAGTAAAGCTAGAAACTTTGCCTTTAATATTTTCTTTTAAATTAACCAAAGCGGCCTGATACGCTTTATTGGGTATTTCACCTTCATATTTCGCATTGATGACTTCGACATCCGCACTGATCCGCGGCACCTTTGCCGTATCCAGTTCTCTTGGTGGTCGAATTTTATAAAGCATGCGTTTAAAGAAATTAGGTTCTTTGGCAATTTGCTCTTCAGCACTCATGCCAAAATCTAAAGTATTTCCTTCCGTGTTGGCTTCTACTGAAATTTTACTGTCTGCTTGAATACTTTGTATCAGTTGATCAACATTGACCGGAGCTTGATTAATTTCCGCCATTTCCTGCTGAGTTGCATCGCTCAGCACCAACTCGGTCGTTTTACCACTTCGGTAAGCTTGAGCTTCTGCTTTCGCTTGCTCAGCCATCTGATAAATATCATTGGCCATGCCTTGATCAACTTGCAGAGTTGGCAATTCCTCAAGATCTTCAAACTCAATCGGTGCAAATTCAGGTAAATTTTTTAAAGCCGTCTGCTGCTGTTGCAACATTTGCATACTGTCAGGAACCGTAGGCTGAACTACAGAATTTTCAACTTTTTTTAATTCGTCCGCGCTGCCCATACCTTGGCGAATTGCTTCTTTTTTAATGTCTTCAGTGAATTGCGTAGAAGTTTGTGGCTCGACTTGTGCGTTACTTGGTTCAATCGCAACGGGCGTTTCAGCCAAAGCGGCTTGTGACAAAAGCGTTAAAAAGATACTCAGACACAAATATTTATTGTTATGATGCCACGGTATGAAAGAATTCATACTCAATGAAAGAGTCGACTTTTTAAATTGTGTTTTGGCAAGCATAGAAAACTCTAAATTTATTTAATCGTTACGGATTTGCTCTAATGAATTGTCACAAAAGAACTGAAATCTATTGATTATTTTACCCAATTTCAGGTTTTAAATATCTTACATGATTTTATTGAACGTTTGAGCAATTAGTCACATTTCTTAATAAAACTTAATGCAGTGCAAAAAGCATGAAAAACAATGAACATCTATTAAGTACCCGTCGTTTTCTTCCCATGTTTATTACCCAATTTTTTGGTGCTTTAAACGACAATGTCTATAAACAAGCTTTGCTTTTAGTCATTACTTATGGATGGATTAATCAACAAGCCGCGGATGTCAGTACCTTAAATAATTTAGCCGCACTGTTATTTATTTTGCCTTACTTCATTTTTTCTGCAACCGCAGGACAAATTGCCGATAAGTTTGAGCGCTCACAACTTATTCGTGGCATCAAAGTTCTAGAAATTGTGATTATGCTCATCGGTTCTGCGGGTTTCTTATTGGGCAATTTATGGCTGCTGCTCTTGGCTCTATTTATGATGGGCACACACTCCACCTTCTTTGGCCCCATTAAATACGCCATTTTACCTGAGATTCTAAAACCGAATGAACTCATGTCAGGCAATGCGCTATTTCAGTCGGGTACATCCATTGCTATTTTAATCGGGATGATTTTGGGTGGCGCAGTTATTTCGGTTTCTCAAGGCAATCTTATTTGGATCAGCCTGACTGTCGTCATTATTGCCGTTTTGGGTTATCTCTCCAGTCGATTTATTTTAAAACAGCAAGTCAGCTCACCCGAGTTAAAAATTGATTGGAATTTCTTTAGAACCAGTTTTCAAACACTCAAATATGCCAAAAGCCTCCCCCTCATCTTTATGATTTTACTGGGAAATTCATGGTATTGGTTTTACGGAGCAACCTATCTCACCCAAATTCCACAGTTGACTCAACAAAACTTACATGCATCAGAAAATGTCGTCAGTCTTTTACTCACGTTCTTTTCTGTCGGGATTGGAGTCGGTTCACTGCTGTGTCGTAGAATTGGTGGCTCTGAAGTGAATATTAAAATGGTGCCTATCGGTGCGATTGGGCTCACCCTATTTGCCTTTTACTTGGCTTTGAGTCTGGCTTTTGTACCTGAGCGTACAGGGGCAATGATGAATGTCGCGGATATGTTTAACCACGGTGCAATTTACTACCATGTCATGCTTGCAGTGACCTTGCTCGGCATCAGTGGTGGTTTTTATATTGTGCCCCTATACGCCATGATGCAAGCCTATTCACCGCGTTCACATCGTGCACGCGTTGTTGCTGCAAACAATATATTAAATGCGGTGTTTATGGTGTCTTCTGCTGTATTTTCGATTATCATTTTAAGTGTTTTGAAGATTGATATTAAAATACTTTTCAGCATTACTGCTGTACTGAGTGCGGGCTTTACGCTGTGGTTGTTATATCGACTCAAACCCATGCTAAAAACTGTACAACCTGAGTTAGAGGACTAAAGTTATGCGTCATTACACTGGAATCGATAAATTTATCAATTCTTTTGATCAAGCCCTGCGTAGCTTAGTTCCAGGCACAACGTCTGCTCAACGTGAAAACCCAGGCAAGGCGGTCGAAACCCAACTCGCCGTGAGTGAAGCGCGTCATGTTGCAGGTCTAATGCGAGTCAACCATAGTGGCGAAGTGTGTGCGCAAGCGCTTTATCATGGGCAAGCTTTAACGGCAAAACTACCGAATGTACGCCGCGAAATGGAACAAGCTGCGATTGAAGAACAAGACCATCTTGCATGGTGTGAAGATCGCTTAAAAGAGCTAGACAGCCATACCAGTCTGCTCAATCCAATTTGGTACGGCTTATCCTTTGGTATGGGCGCAATCGCAGGCATTGCAGGCGATAAATATAGCTTAGGTTTTGTTGCAGAAACTGAACGCCAAGTGAGCCTGCATTTACAGCATCACATCAGCCAACTCCCTGCTCAAGATGACCGTTCACGCAATATTCTTGTGCAAATGAATGAAGATGAATTACACCATCGTGATACAGCACTGAATGCTGGCGGTGTCGACTTACCGATTCCTGTCAAAATCACCATGACGGCTATATCAAAACTCATGACCAAGACCAGTTATTTTATTTAAACCACAATGGTTTGAACCCAATAAAAAAGCAGTGGTTATGCCACTGCTTTTTTATTGACTTAATGCTGAGTTATTCCACAACGATCGGCAGTAATAAAGTATTACCTACTTGCTTTAAATTCGCCGTATATTTTGACGCTAGTGATGGATTTGATGGATAGCTTTTCCCATTGTACTTCAGTATGACCTGTCCCAAACCTCGGGTATAGACCGATAAATCACGCCAACCTTGGGTTTGAGTACTTAAAGCATAAATCGGTGTAGATGAAACAGTCATTTTGCTATGCGGTTGGAAACTCTCATCTGCAAGACCTTTAAAGACCAGCAACGTACAGCCACCTGAACCACACCACTCCATCCCACTTAATAGCACCACGGCATCATCGATTCCGTCTTGGTTTAAATCATATAGGCTAGCTTGATAATCCGATTGATCTTGGGTATAGGTCTGAACAGCTAGTTTTAACCCTTGTTTTTCAGTCGTTTGAGATACACTCGTTATATCCATAGCAGGTCTCGCTGTCGTTTTGGACGGAGTTGAATGACAGCCCGCTAAAAACACTGCTAAAGAAAGAGCACTCAAAATTTGTATTTTCATGAAAATAGCTCGCTGCGAATTATATTTTATAAGCATATTAAGCCAGTTCAAGTGCCAATCACACTTCGATATGTTACTTGGCTTCCAAGCAGCTCACCGTTGGAAATACATGCGCTTGATGTTGAAATGCATTATCCTTCCACACATCGAACATTGGAATTTTAACATCTAAAGCCAAAGGCAATTTTTTGGGATTGAACTGCATATGTTCTAAGTTTTCACCCCATGCAATCAAATCGACATCCAGTGAAATCTGATGCGATGGGCGGATACGCCCAGATGTGGCTTCCATATTTTTCAGCAATACTGAAATATCGGTAACGGACAAAGACGATTTCAACAAACAGGCTGCATTCCAATAATCTGCCCCAACCCCATCACGGCATGGAATTAAATAAATGTTCGAAAATTGCAGTTGCCCAATTTTAGCAAGTTGCTCAGAGGCATATAAAAAATGTTGCTTTGGATTATTATTACTCGCCAGAGCTAGGGCGAAAATCGTTTCGGTGGCGTTCAAGACGAATTCCTACAGAATTTGCTTGCGCGATAATGGCAGGCTTACGGATGGTAATATTAATCGATTCAATCGCATGAAAGGTAGAAAAAAGTGCGTTGATAACCAATTTTGCTGCATGTTCAATCAGTTCAGGCTTAGCATCCTGAATGACCTTTGCTGCAATTTCACAAATTTCAGCATAATTTAAGGTATGGTCTAAGTCATCTGAGTTTGAAGCTTGTTCCAAATCTGTTTGAATAATCATATCCAACATTAAAGGCTGAATAATCTGACGTTCCCAGTTAAAGCAGCCAACCACTGTTTCAACCTTTAAGCCTTCAATGATAATTGCGTCCACATTATTACCTTTAACAGATTTTGACATTTTAATCCCTGACTTACGAAACCATGTTTCTCACCGCTTAAACAGGAAAGCATTTTTCAGTCCCTCTTTTAAAAGAAGGACTGAAAGGGATTTTTTGGTGAGTGTGCTTCAAAAGAACTTAGTTTTTTAACAACACATTTGGATCCATAGTTTGCACCATTTGCAAACGCTGGTCAGCATAGATGTCGGTATACGGTGCAAGGATGCGCATGAAACGATCGAAATACAGCATCTGTTTAAATAACAAGGCAAAATCACGTGGGAAGCGAATACCGTGACGCTCACCTACTGCAACC
Organism: Acinetobacter sp. CAU_H_29a_1; assembly: GCF_058599505.1. NCBI lineage: Bacteria > Pseudomonadati > Pseudomonadota > Gammaproteobacteria > Moraxellales > Moraxellaceae > Acinetobacter > Acinetobacter sp. CAU_H_29a_1. Next base: position 1,337,640 of record NZ_CM178655.1, on the reverse strand, counting down.
ATATCCATCATGATGTCATTCAAATCTGCTGGGTTTGAACTAAGCAATTCTTGCGGATCTGCCAACAACACACCACTAAATAAACGCTCAAGATCTGCAGCCAACACCTGAGTATCAATCTTCACAGCGGTCATGCCCATTTTCAGCATATTTTCCGCCATGAGTGCATAATCCGTTTTTTGTAAGGCATCCATAAACGCGATGCAAGCTGTCCATACTTCAGGTTTCAACTGCCCCACAATGCCGAAATCAATAAAACCCACGCGACCATCATCAAGCAGCATCAGATTGCCAGCATGTAGATCAGCATGGAAGCTATTACACATCATCAGGCTACCAAACCATGTATTCATAGCAGTAATCAGGACTTGTGAAGGATCTTTACAGCGTTTTTTAACCACTTCAAAATCTGTTAATGGCACGCCATAAAGACGCTGCATGGTGAGCACACGGCGAGTCGAATACTGGTGATAGACTTTAGGTGCCATCGCCTTATGGTTTTGCGTGATATTGAGATAGTTCACAAAGTCATCCAGATTACTGGCTTCTTCAATAAAATCGACTTCACGAACCATGCGGGTTTTGATTTCTTCCACAATGTCTGCAAGAGATGCAAATTTGACTTTAGGCACTGCTTTTTCTAAAACCTTGGTGGCCCAGTGCAGAACATTTAAGTCGGTATAGAGAATCGTTTCTACACCTGGCTTTTGTACTTTAATCACCACATCTTCGCCCGTCACCAGTTTTGCGGCATGGACTTGGGCAATAGATGCTGAAGCTAAAGGCGTTTCATCAATAGATGCAAAAATCTCAGACAGGTTTCGGCCTTCAAACTCAGATGCCAAAACCCCTTGCACATAACTAAATGGTAAAGATGGCGTTTGGTCTAAACAGCCTTGAAACTCTTCAACATATTCACGTGGAAAAAGTGAAGGTGTACTTGCAATAAACTGACCCAACTTGATATAGGTTGAACCCAAAGACTCAAAGGTTTCACGCATCAGTTTGGCATTACTTGGTTTTTCAGTCGCGTACTTAATACCCGCACGTGCTGCAATGACTGCTGTTTCCCCAACACGGGCAACAGAGCGCAGTCCATCTAAAAAGATATTGTTTTTCATAATATCGGTCAAAAATAAATTGTATTGAGTGTATCAAAGAATGAAAAAATTGTAGGCTTATCTTGCCTGACAAACGGGACAATCTGTATCTTTTTCGAAAGCAAGCAAACGTTGTTTCATACTTAGACCATCCCAAAGCAACAGACGTTGTTTGAGTGCGGTCACATTTAAACCCAAATATAAGAGTGCATGATGCGCTTGAAGGCTGGCCATCACGTTTGGCGTGGTAGCTAAAACGCCCGAATCTGCACAGCGTAGGCTTTCATTCGCATGTTCTTCTTTCGGGAACAAGCATTCATAGCAAGCGGACTCACCTTCCACCATAAACAGTTGCCCTTGAAAACCAATGGCCGATGCACTGATGAGTGGAATATTGGCCACTTTACACTGCTGATTGACCAAATACCGTGTCGTAAAATTATCACAGCCATCGAGGACTAAGTCTTGACCTGCAATTAAACTAGCTGCATTGGTTGTATCAAGTTTTACAGCATGCGCATGAACTTTGATGTAGGGATTGATCTGCTTTAAACGCTGGGCCAAAACCTCTGCTTTATAAAAACCGACATTGTTTTCTACATAGGCAATCTGTCTTTGGAGATTGCTCACTTCGATGGTATCGGCATCTATCAAGCTGATTTGCCCTACGCCAGCACGTGCCAATAACTCCGCAGTCATACAACCAATGCCACCACAGCCTACGATGAGTACATTGGCCAACTTGAGTTTTTCTTGTGCCTCTATATCCCATCCGTCCAATAAAATCTGGCGGCTATAGAGATGCATTTCAGCATTACTCAGTTCTAGACTTTCATCTAACTCGTCCATGATTCAGCCTTTCGCTAAAGAAAATGTTGATGGCGAATTATAACCATGAAACCAAGGTTAGCTATGCACAAATTCAATAAATGCTATGAGCTTTAGATGGCTCAACTTTTTTCATTTTTAAGTAATGGAGATTGAATCATACTAGTTGCCTAGTTAAATTTTCTTAGGCTATTTATACATCTAACTATATTTCTAGCGGTGTTCCACAAGTTACATCCCGCTATAAATGGTTAAAAGAAAAAGCCAGCCTATTTAGAACTGACTGGCTTTAATTCTAATTAGAGTTCAACAAAAAATATGATACGCGAAAATGTCATCTGCAACCTGCATGGTCTAAGCAAGATAATGTTTCTTCGATATCTTTTAATAAATCCAAGAAAAGAACAGGTTTTGCAGGTGACAATGGTTTTGCCTACTTTTGCCGAAACAAAAGTAGGGCGAGCCGCAGGCTAATGACGAAATTGGATGAAAATTCGATAAAACTCCGCCAAGATAATTTTTTTCAATCGGTTAGATCAACAATTACTGCGAATTCGACTTACCACTAAGACCCTTTTATTTTTAAATTAAATTGCAGCTTGTAAAGTTTGCATCTTTGCCACTTCTTGCTGTTTCAGCAAATTACGTTGAATTTTGCCACTCGATGTTTTCGGTAAGCTTTCAACAAACTCTATTTCTTTCGGATAAGCATGTTTAGATAAACGTGAGCGTACATAGGCTTGGAGTTTGCTATCCAACTCTTTTGATGCTTGGTACTGTGGCTTTAGCACCACAAAAGCTTTCACCACTTCAGTGCGCTCTGGATCAGGCTTACCAATCACAGCTGATTCGAGTACTTCAGCACACTCAAGCAAAGTACTTTCGACATCAAAAGGTCCAACACGATAGCCTGACGTTGTAATGACATCGTCAGCACGCCCAACAAAGTCAATACCGCCAATTTCATTGAGCTTGACCGTATCACCTGTTAAATAATACTGTCCCACAAAGGATTTACGATTATTGCCACCATAGCCTTTAAACCATGTCAGTGGTGACTGGCTAAAGTCTATAGCTAGCGTTCCAATTTCACCGCACTTCACTTCTTGGTGGTTCGCATCAAGTACAGCAAAGCGGTGTCCGGGGTTAGCAAAGCCTGCCGACCCGACTTTTTTCTCATGCTCCAGTGCATGATGGTTGGCAATCACCATGCCCAACTCAGTTTGTCCATATTGGTCATAAATGTTGACATTCAGATCATTATTAAACCAATGAATCACTTCTGGGGTTAAAGGCTCACCTGCACTACTGACGGCGCGTAAATGGGTCTTAATGGAAGGATCAAACTTTTCTTTAAAACCAAAGAACATCCGAAAAGCTGTAGGCGAACCCGTTAAGTTACTGACGCGATACTTTTTAATGACTTCAACCGCATGATCGACGCTAAATGCACGCTCATCCATAATGATGCTATGCCCCAAGCTGAGCGGGCCTGTGATTCCGTAGTACAACCCATAAGCCCAGCCCGGATCGGCTAAATTCCAAAATGAATCGTCTTCTCTTAAATCGACTGCATGTTGCATATAACCCTTAAACGCCAAAACAGCTTTTAAAGGGACAGGCACTGATTTCGCCAAACCTGTGGTGCCTGAGGTAAACATCATCAGAAAATCATCATCAAAGCTACGCAAAACAGCTTCACACTGATCGGACTGTTGTTTGACCTCTTGCCAAAAATCAGCTTCATTACTAGTTAAGTTTGTTCCCGCATTTACTGTAAGGATATGTTTGACTTCAACGTGATTTAATTTTGGACGTTGCTCTGCATTGATCACAATCAACTTGGTGTTCGCAGTTAAAACTCGATGTTCAATCGCCTTCGACTCAAAAGCAGTAAACAAAGGCTGATAAATCGCACCGATCCGCCATGTTGCTAAAATCGTAATCAGCAGTTCAGGCGTACGCGGTAACAGCCCTGCGATACAGTCCCCCACTTGAATCCCGATCTTTTTAAAATAATTTGCCAACTGTGCTGAGGCAACATCGAGCTGTTCAAAACTCCATTGCTCTGACTCACCATTTTTTCCTTCCCAGATGAGTGCTGTTTTTTGTAACCCGACATAACGCTGACAGCACTCAATATAGGCATTTATTGCATTGGGTTGGCCGACCAATTGTTCCTGAATCAGTTGCTCATAGTTAAATTCTTGGTGGGCTTGTTCTAATGTCTTCATCACGACAACCTCGTATTATCCATTTTTTTAAGGCCAAATCCACTTTGGCCGTCCATGTTCTTTATCGTTTTAAGCGTTGAACTGACCTCATTGTCAGTTCTATATTATTTGAAAACCTAGAGCAGCTCAGCTGCTCTATTTAATGACTGTACTTAACCGCTGTACCTAGATAACCATGTTTTAAATGCACCTACAATTTCCAAATCCCTCAATGAAAGTGCAGGCTTTGAACATCGACCAAGGTCTAAAACTGAGTCGACTTAAACCTTGGTGACTTCACGTGCAATGACAAGACGCTGGATATCAGATGCCCCTTCATAAATCTGGCTCACACGGACGTCCCTATAAATTCGTTCAACAGGAAAATCTGAAACATAGCCATAGCCACCATAAATTTGAATAGCATCAGAACAAACACGCTCTGCCATGGTTGAGGCAAACAGTTTGGCCATAGAGGCTTCTTTTAAACATGGCAATCCTGCATCCTTCAAAGCGGCTGCATGGAAAATTAACTGACGTGCCGCTTCAATTTGCGTCGCCATATCGGCTAAACGAAAAGCAACTGCCTGATGTTGTACAATTTCAACACCAAAGGCTTTACGGTCATTGGCATATTCAACCGCAGCATCTAAAGCGGCACGAGCCATACCCACTGATTGGGCTGCAATACCGATACGTCCCGACTCCAAATTTGAAAGCGCAATTTTATAGCCTTCGCCTTCAGCACCTAGCAAATGATCTGCCGGAATGCGGCAGTTCTCCAAAACAATGGTTGCCGTATCCGAACAGTGCTGCCCCATCTTTTCTTCTATACGAGAGACAATATAGCCTTCGGTATCGGTTGGGACTAAAAAGCAAGAAATACCTTTCTTCCCCGCAGCTTTGTCTGTGACTGCAAAAACCAAAGCGACTTGTGCATGCTTTCCTGTGGTAATAAATTGTTTGGTTCCATTCAGCACCCACTCATCGCCCTCACGAACAGCTTTACACTCCAACGCACCTGCATCTGATCCTGCTTGTGGTTCAGTGAGACAAAAGCACCCCAACCACTCACCTGTGGCAAGCTTGCTTAAATATTTCTGCTTTTGCGCATCAGTTCCATAACGCTGGGTAATGCCACACGGCAGTGAGTTTTGCACACTGACAATGGTCGAAATCGCACCGTCACCTGCTGCAATCTCCTCAAGTGCCACCACCAGTGAAATATAATCTAAGCCTGCACCACCCCACTCAGGTGAAACAGTCATACCCAAAGCACCTAACTCACCCAGCTCTTTAAGTTCTTGCGCAGGAAACTGTGCGGTTTTGTCACGTTCAGCTGCAGTTGGCTTCAGTTTTTCCTGCGAATAACTACGCAGCATATCCTGAACCATTTTTTGTTCTTCATTTAAAAGCATTAGATATCCTTTTCTATATCAATTATATTCAGTTCAAAATTTCTACTATTTACAGCATTTGGATAGATGTGACGGCGACATGGATGTCGCCTCCGAAACTGAGATACAAGGATGTATCTTCAGTTTCGAAAAGGATTTTTGTTTCTTTTGATCCTTCAAAAGAAAATGAATACGGACACAACGCTATTTTAATTCGATTAGAAATTTGTAGCTCTGTACAGATCATCATTTTCTATAAAAATCTAACTTATTTAGGCTGCATACGAATCGCGCCATCTAAACGAATCACTTCACCATTCAAATAACTATTTTCAAAAATATGCCCCACAAGCTGAGCAAACTCTTGAGGTTTTGCCAACCGCTTCGGAAATGGCACCATTTCACCCAACGCATCTTGTACATTTTGCGGCATCGCCTTCAACATTGGCGTTTCCATAATGCCTGGAGCAATGGTCATCACTCGAATTTTTTCACGTGCTAGCTCGCGTGCCAGCGGCAAAGTCATTGAGACAACCGCGCCTTTCGATGCTGCATAAGCGGTCTGGCCAATTTGTCCGTCATAGGCTGCAACTGAAGCTGTATTCACAATCACGCCACGTTCTTCTTCACCAGATTGAGGTTCATATTTCGCGATTAACTGCGCAGCAAAACGCAGCATATTAAAAGTACCTGAGACATTGATGTTTAATACTTTTTGGAATAACGCCAGCTCATGAATACCATCACGACCCAACACTTTGGCTGAAGGCGCGACACCCGCACAGTTCACCAAACCATTCAATTGTGCATATTCCACCTCGACTTCTTGGAAGAAACTTTGCACGGCGTGCTCATCCGTAACATCAAGGCTTTTAAACTGAGCATTTTCACCCAACTCACGCTGTAGCTCTTCACCTAAAGCTTGGTTCATATCTACCAAAATGACTTTCGCGCCTTGTTCAATCAAATGACGTGCTGTTGCCGCACCTAAACCCGATGCACCACCTGTAACGACAAAAACCTTCCCTTGAATCTTCATTTATTTTTCCTTGTATGATTGAATGCTACGACTTAAGAAGAAATGTAAACACAGAACCCTTTAAGTACAATTTCCAAATATTGCATCTTCCATGATGGTTTTGGACAATGCTCAAAATGCACAATAAAAATATGGAAGCCACTATGACTGCATCGGAACATGCAAACGCCCAGAAAGATTCCATTTCAATTGCTTTGGTACACGAAGCATTGTTTGAAGCTGAAAAGCAGGGATATACAGTTGCTGATATTTTAAAAAATGCAGGCATCAATAGCGAATTGTTAAGTGCGACAAAAGCACGAGTCTCAGTCAATCAATATGCACAGCTCTGGACTGAACTGGCCAATGTGATGAATGATGAGTTTTTTGGAATGGATCGCCATGCTATGCGCCGTGGCAGTTTTCAGTTTTTATCTAAAACACTGTTACACACCACCCAGCTGGACCAAGCCATTCAGCATATTTTGCAGTTTATGAATCTGGTGCTAGACGACTTTAGCAGTCAGCTCATGGTACAAGAACATTATGCCTATATTGTGATTTACGAACGACAACAGCCCAAGCGTATGTTTAGTTACGCAACTTACATCATGCTAATTCATGCCCTAATGTGTTGGCTGGTTGGGCAACGAGTGATTTTGAATCAAATTCAACTCAAATGTGATACACCTACAGATGACATCGATTACAAAGTTCGTTTTTGTGAAAATATCCAGTATCAAATGGCTGAAAACTATATTCAGTTCGATGCCAATTATTTAAAAATGCCCATAAAACAGGACAGTAAATCGTGGTATCAATTTATTCAGCAAACCCCACATATTTTATTGACCCGTTATAAAAATCCACATTCAACCAGTGCCCAAATTCGTCGCTATTTAATGCAAGAACCCCCGACCCAGTGGCTTGAACTGTCTGAAATTGCCCATCATTTCAATATGTCTGAGGCGACTATTCAGCGGCGACTGAAAAGTGAAGGTTTTAGTTATCAACAGCTCAAAAATGATATACGCCGCGATATGGCCATTGAGCTGCTCAGTAACAGCCAAGTATCATTACAAGACATTAGCACTGAACTCAATTTTCATGATCCGAGTGCTTTCCATCGTGCTTTTAAAAAGTGGACTGGGGTCAGCCCCGGCGCCTATCGTCAAAATAAGGATACTTAACTTAGGTCGATTGGTATAGGCAACTACGTGACGCCCTTGCTCTTTCCACATAACAAATAACCAACCCATACCATTCTCTCGTTAAAGTAAACCTCAACATTCTATTGTTCTGGGTTTGGTTTTGATTGGCCAAAGGAAATGTCAACAGAGCTTATAAATTAAATTGAATTTTTGATGCTCACTCATCGGAAAATCAGGGTGCTGTCGCACTTTGTCACTGACTTAAAAAAATTACCTGCCATAGTGATCTCGTCATATTGTTTTACACAATATTGAATAAAAACATCATGGAGGGAACACATGAGCACCCAACTAAATAAAAACTTAATGAAAAATATCAGATGGTTATCATTACTGCTGTGTACGCAGCAAGCGATAGCAGACTCATACATTTATGTGACCAATACTACCCCTGAAACAGTATCCGTCAATATTAATCATCATGGTACACGCACCTTAACTCAAGGGAGTCAATGGGCTCAAGAAGCCACCCAAATTGCACCTTATGAAACCAAACGTGTACTGCGTTTTAACCGTTATACTGGGGTAAAGTCAGGTCAAACCTATAATTTTGATACCGTGATTACTGGCGGTGGTTCAAGCATCACCCTGAAACAATCGATGACTGGCACTTGGTCTGGCAGTGATATTAAACACTCTGCATCTGGCAGTGATTTCTCTGCACCATGGTTTAACGATCGTAACATTCAGCGCTTCAACACCAATTATGCAGGAAAAGCAGCGCAGACTGCTTTTAAAGCTGAATACACTGGTGGCTATGACGACTTCCACTACACTATCCATCAAAATACCGTGCCAGAACCCGTTGCCAGCAGTGCCGATGAGTTTAAAGTTTTAACCTACAATATTTATGCTCTTCCTTTGGTGGCAAGTAAAATTGATTCGCGTTTAGGGCAACTGCCGCAAAACCTAAAAGGCTACGATGCGATCTTGTTCCAAGAAACCTTTGCTTCTGGTCGTACTGCCATGTTGGCCAAATTAGCGCAGGAATATCCGTACCAAACTTATATTCCAATCGGTTCAGGCTTCAATATTTATGACAGCGGCATATTGGTTGCAAGTCGCCATCCAATTGTAAAAACGGATCATTTTATTTACCCGAGCTGTACGGGGATTGACTGTTTTGCCGATAAAGGCGTGATTTATGCTGAAATTCTCAAGAATGGCAAAGCCTACCATGTGACCTCCACGCATACCGCATCGTTTGATACCGACGCGGCACGTGATATGCGCCAGTAACAATTTAAGCAAATCCGCGCTTTGGTCGATAAGCAAAATATTCCATCATTTGATGCCGTGCTCATGGGCGGTGACTTTAATGTCAACAAACTCCTGTGGCCGCAAGATTATGCGCAAATGCAAATCAACTTGAATGGTACGGTCCCAGTCAGCACAGGATATACCGAATCGACCTTCGATCCACGAGTGAATAAACTCGCAGGTGCAGGACTTACGGGTGGCTCTACCGTAGAGTATTTAGACTACGTGGTGTCATCCAATAACCACCGTCAGCCTATGCAAGCACGTAATGATGTCCGTATTCTTCGCTCGGCTGCCGCCCCCGTATTTATGACTTGGGACTTATCTGACCACTTCCCAGTAATGGGTCAATTCCAATACAACCCATAAGGAAGAATAATGAAGCGCTTTGGGCTTATCGCTTTGGTGCTGAGTGTATTGGTAATCGGTGTGGTGATATGGTTGGGCCTTGGCTCATCATATGCCACATCGGGTCAAACTCAGGCATCCTCACCGTCCCTTACAGAGACTGCTCAACCCAGCAGTTTGCAAGAGAAGCTTGCCGCTGCAAACAATGACGAGTCAAGAATGCAGCAACAACAGCAACAAGAATCCATCCAAAAAATGATTCAACACTTTCAAAAAAACCCGGGCAATATCACACAATTATTAAACCCGTTACAACAAAACTGCCCTGATACCAACTGTCAGGCATTATTAAAACAGGTATTGGACGAATATCCAGATCAACAGTTTGCTCAAACTTTAAAACAATTGATAGAACGCCTACCACTGTACGAAAAAGAAATGCAAGCTAAAACCATGTCCACACAAATGACACCGCAACAGCGTTATCAGGAGATTTGGAACTTACGTGAGCAGACTTTAGGTAAGCAAGAAACCCAACTCGGCTTTGCTGAAGAAAAAGAGTTTGCCAGCTATCAGTTTGCTTATGGTGAACTCTTGAGCCGCGCACCGCACTTGACCTTACAACAACGACTGAGTGAACTTGCGCAACTACAGCAACAATATAAAAACCCGAGCAAAAATATTGATGGTCAGAGTGGTAGTTATGATAAAGCCCTTAAATTGGCTTTAATTGGCGTCACCGACCCAATACAGCAACAAGAAATTACCCAACAAATTCGTAACAGCTACTTTTCAGGCAAAGAAGCGGCGCAGTTGGCTGAACGCGAACAACAAGTCGCTCGACAACAACAACAGATCGCCAGTTATCAATCTGAGCTTGCTGCTCTCAACCAAGAAATGAACCAGCAAAAACAAAACTTAGCTGAAAGTGCATGGCAACAGCAATATCAACTCCGTCTAGAACAACTGAGGCAAAAGCACTTTAACTAGTGGCTTAAACGTTCATCATTCTCCACACCAAACAAAGATAGCTAAAGCAAGGTGATATACCTCATGTTGCTTTAGCTGGTCCTTATAAATTGCAATTCCACGATGTTTTGAGTTCGCATCAGTGATGCGTAAAATATAGACCATTGCAATGACAATATTAATAAATTATTATAATTCAACATCTTAAATAAAAATAAAAGAACTTTTTGATTAAAACTCCACAATATTTCACATTGAATACTTCTTTTTGATCGATCCGAGTCCATTGGAACAATAGTGTAAAATTCAAATAGGAATTCTATTTAATAAATTCAAGCTTTTCACTTACTTAACAAATCCATCTTTCATTTATCGGAATCTATTTGCAAAAAGTTCCAAAATGGATTATTTTTCAACCAATTTTAAAGCATTCTTTAATGCTTATTTTCCGGCTGTACTCCCCCTGTTTAATCACCTTATTTCTTTTAAAGGTTATGACATGCTTAAAATGATTGATGTTCTCGATCAACGTCTGGTGCAAAACTTTACTCAAGCTTTGCAGTCTCCTACCCCACAATTTGAAGAGCAACTGGATCAAGGTATTCTCAATGCATCAGACCTTGAATTAAATCATGCTGTTACTGCATTTTTTAATGAAGTTAATGCGATTGAAGCTGCTCAAGCATTGGATATTAGTGCTGACCGTATTCAAGCCCTGCAGTTAGGTGCATCGTTTAAAGATGAACAATATTTAGCTGATCTAAAGAAAATTGTGACACTTTGTCTTGCACTTGAAACTGATGCTTTAGAGCAAGTTGAAGTGTTTGACAGCTTACAAGACTATCCTATGTAAGCTTGCAGCCCCCTTAAAAAAAGCGACTATTACAGTCGCTTTTTTACATTCAAAATGAATGATTTAGTTATGCAATCTTCATATAAGAAGAAATTATTCTATGCTTTTTTAAAGTTATTCTATACTTAAAAAACCGCAAAAAGCTCAATCAAGTTATTAAAATTCAGATACTTAAATTAAGATTATCTGCTTATTTCAATTTAATATTTTATTATCCATTTTTCTTTTTTTATTTTTCGCATACATAAGGTTAAAAGAACCCACAAATGAACTTATTTAAATGATGCAACATGAAAAACTTTAAACTACTGAGCACTTCACTGATTTTAGGTTTGATCGGCTCGTATGCCCATGCCGCTATTCCAGACACGCTCAAACTCGATTATGCCTACTACGCACCAACCAGCCTCGTAGTGAAAGAACAAAAGCTGTTAGAAAAAGCCTTACCTAAAACTGAAATTAAATGGGTGTTTAGCCAAGGCAGTAACCGTTCACTGGAATATTTAAATAGTGGCAGTGTAGATTTTGCTTCAACCGCAGGGCTTGCAGCCGTACTCAGTCGTGCCAACGGCAGTCCAATCAATACCGTTTATATCCAAAGCCAACCTGAATGGACCGCTTTGGTGGTTGCTAAGAACTCCCAAATTAAAAGCCTAAAAGACTTAAAAGGAAAAAAAATTGCCGCAACCAAAGGCACAGATCCATTTCTGTTTACCTTACAAGCGCTGGATACAGTGGGTCTAAATAAACGTGATGTACAACTGGTTCACTTACAACATCCGGATGGCAAAACGGCTTTAGAACGTGGTCAAGTCGATGCTTGGGCAGGCTTAGATCCATTGATGGCATCGGCACAAGTGCAATCTGGCGCAAAACTGCTGTATCGAAATATTGGGTTTAACAGTTATAGCGTGCTCAGTGTCAAAGAGTCTTTTACTCAGCAAAGTCCCGAAGCCATTGAAGCCGTGATTAAAGCTTATGAGCAAGCACGTAAATGGGCCAAAGCTAATCCAGAGAAATTGGCGGAGTTACTGGCACGCGAGTCCAAACTGCCGTTGAATGTCGCAAAATTACAACTAAGCCGTACCAACTTTGATCAAAACATTCCGTCAGCCAAACAGATTGCTGCATTACAAAAGTCTGGCGGCATTTTGAATGAAGAAGACTTAGTCCGTAAAGGCACCAATGTAAATCAAGTCGTGACTCAGTTGTTTAAGCCACAATATGCACAAAAGGTTGTAAGCAAATAATGACTAAGTCAGTCGCGAGCTCTTTCAGCCCTATTGTAGTAAAAAAAAGTTCCTCATTTCAGTTGAAATTGAAGAGTTTTCTCAAAGCGATCACCCTTCCAGTACTCTTACTGATTGCTTGTGAATATCTGGTCCGAGCAGGTTTTATTGAATCTTATTTATTGCCTGCTCCCACTAGTCTATGGCAAACCTTTCTAGATTTATGGCAGGCAGATTTATGGATGCATGTCTGGACCAGTACATGGCGGGTGTTTTTAGGATTTTTTATTGGGAGTGCTCTGGCTTTAATGTTTGCGATTTTGGTGGGACTCAATAAACAGGTTGAAGCATTTTTAGAACCCAGTTTTTCAGCGATCAAATCCATCCCGAGCTTAGCGTGGATTCCTCTACTTTTACTGTGGTTGGGAATTGATGAAGAATCGAAGATTACCCTAATTGCAATTGGCGCATTTTTTCCGACCTATACCAACACTGTCGCAGCCATTAAAGGGGTTGATCGCAAGCTCATCGAAGTCGCACAAGTCTATCGACTGAAGTACTGGCAACAAGTGCAACAGATTATTTTGCCTGCGGCATCTCCGGGAATTTTAACGGGACTGCGCAACAGTTTAAGTTTGGCATGGATGTTTATGATTGCAGCAGAACTCATTGCAGCGACACAAGGCATAGGCTACTTACTGAGTGATGGCCGAGAAACTTCACGTCCTGATATTGTGATCTTAGCGATTATTCTTTTAGCCGTGCTCGGAAAATTCAGTGATAGCATCATGAAAGCCATCGAGACTTGGCTACTCCGTTGGCGTGACGTATTTGGAACATAAGGTAGAAAAAATAAAAGCGCATCGAATGCGCTTTTATTTTGGAGGGAACAATGAAATTATTGTGTCCACTGCCCTAAAGTAACGCGGTCATTTCCACCATAATCTTTCACCGTACGGACTTGTTTATAGCCCGCTTCTTTAAAGATTTTCTGTACAGCGTCACCTTGATCATAACCATGCTCAAGTACCACCCAGCCATCAAGAGTTAAATGCTTTTTACCTTGCTGGATAATGACTTTCAAATCAGCCAAACCATGATCTGCCGCAATTAGAGCACGTTCAGGCTCAGTTGCTAAGTCTTGCATGTGAGCATCATCGGCATCGATGTACGGTGGATTCGATACAATCACATCAAAAAACTTTCGATTTAGCGGTGCAAACCAACTGCCACACACAAAAGTCACATCATTTAAGTCATGCTTTTCTGCATTTTGCTGCGCAACGGCTAAAGTTGGCTCATAAATATCGGTCGCCGTGATGTCCCATGTGTCCCGTTCACTGGCCAATGAAAGCGCAACCGCACCCGTCCCCGTACCTAAATCGACAATGCGGGCATCTTCAGGTAAGTCTAATCGTAATACAGTTTCTACCAGTACCTCGGTATCTGGACGTGGCACTAAAGTGTCAGGAGTGACAATCAAATCTAGCGTCCAAAACGGCTGTGAACCTGTCACATAGGCCAAAGGTTCACCTGCTTCGATTCGTGCCAAGGCAGCAACATAGGCCTGCTCTTGTTCATTGGTCAGCACTTGATCTTTTTTCATAACCAAATCGAAAGAATCAATTTTGGTGATGTGTTCCAGCAACCATGCGTTCTCTTGACGTTCGTAACTCTCAGCTTCACCACGTAAAGCCAAAGCTTGGGCAATATTCATTATCCACCATTCTGCTGTGCAAGCATCGCAAGCTGATCTGCTTGATATTCACGATGTAAGCTATCTAATAGTTCAGTTAAATCGCCTTCCATAACCGCGTCTAACTTGTATAAAGTTAAGTTAATACGGTGATCGGTCATACGACCTTGCGGGTAGTTATAGGTACGGATACGTTCTGAACGATCACCCGAGCCGACCAAGTCACGACGCATTTCAGAAGTTGCTGCATCAGCTGCCGCACGTTTTGCATTTTCCAAGCGTGAAGCAAGTAAAGCCATCGCTTTGGCTTTGTTTTTATGTTGTGAACGTTCTTCCTGACATTCCACCACGGTTCCTGTTGGAATATGAGTAATACGCACAGCCGAATCGGTTTTGTTGATGTGCTGACCACCCGCACCTGAGGCGCGGTAGGTATCAATACGTAAGTCTGATGCATTAATCTCAACCGTTGTATCAACATCAATTTCAGGCAAAATCGCAACGGTACACGCCGAAGTATGTACACGACCTTGAGACTCCGTTGCAGGCACACGTTGTACACGGTGCGCGCCACTTTCAAACTTCAAACGGCCGTAAACACCCTCACCATTCACCAAACAAATAATTTCTTTATAACCACCGTGTTCGCCTTCATTTTCAGACAACACTTCAATACGCCAGCCTTGTGATTCAGCGTACTTGGTGTACATGCGGTATAAGTCACCCGAGAAAATAGCGGCTTCATCACCGCCTGTTCCCGCTCGAATTTCCAAATATGCAGAGTTCGCATCATTTGGATCTTTCGGAATCATTAAAATATTTAAATCAGCTTCTAAAGACGCAATAATGGCTTTATTTTCTTTAATTTCTTCAACAGCCATTTCCTTAAAATCAGGATCTGACAGCATCGCTTCAGCCGTTTCAATATCAGCTTCAGCTTGTTTGTACTTGGTCCAAACTTCTGTGATTTCGCTTAAATCACTATGTTCACGTGACAACTGACGAAAGCGTTTGTTATCCGAAATGACTTCTACATCTGCAAGTAATGCTGTTAATTCTTCGTGACGGTCAGAAAGTTGATCTAATCGTAAACGTAACGATTCTTTCATTAGGAAAATATCTCAATATAAAGGCTGCAATACAGTTTCACAGCACCAAAAAATTTGCGCTTAGTTTAACGGCTCTATCACGCAAAGAACATCTTTATTCAATCCTGAGCGACGTTTACTTTATACGCCTCAGTAGATTGATACACTTTTAAAGCATGTTTATGACCTTACTAACGCTTAAAAAATGCAAAACAGCTTATTTCATATACACCTTTTTAATAGGCCATTTCAGCTCAAAATTCAGAGTGTGTGATGTGGGTATAGGATTTTAGACCACGCCTATAAGTGATAATCTACTCCCCAATAAGCATGGGAAATGCTTGTTTTTGGAGTCAACCATGACACGAAGAAAACGTCGTAATCATTCAGCAGAGTTTAAAGTTAAAGTTGCTCTCGCAGCAATTAAAGGCGACCACACACTCGCTGAACTTTCTACTCAATTCGACTTACATCAAAACCAAATCATCGATTGGAAAAATCAACTGCTTGAGCAATCAGTCAATATTTTTTCACGACCAACAGCACAACAAGAACCAGAGATTGACCTCAAAGCTCTACATGCCAAGATAGGACATCAGGCATTGCAAATTGATTTTTTAGAAGGTGCGCTCAGAAAAATAGGGCAGCTGAGCGGCAAAAAATGATCGATAAGACCCATCAACTTTCGGTACGACAACAATCGCAATTGATTCAAATCAATCGCAGTACGTTGTATTACAAGCCCAAAGAGATTTCATCAACTGATTTGAGTTGGATGCGTCTAATCGATGAAATTCATCTCGACTACCCATTTATGGGCAGTCGAATGATACGAGATATGCTACAGCGTCAAGGACATCAAATAGGTCGGCGTAAAGTCCGACGTTTAATGCGCTTGATGGGAATACATGCCTTGTATCCAAAACCCAATACCAGTAAGCCTAATCTTGCACACCGTATTTTCCCATATCTGTTGAAAAACATGGTCATCGATCACTCTAATCAAGTCTGGTGTACAGATATCACGTACATTCCTATGGCTAAAGGCTTTGTCTATCTGTGTGCAATTATAGATTGGCATAGTCGTAAAGTACTGGCTCATCGTGTATCGATCAGTATGGAAACAGACTTTTGCATAGATGCGTTGCAAGAAGCAATTGTGAAATATGGTTGTCCAGAGGTGTTTAATACAGACCAAGGCAGTCAATTCACAAGCGAGGCATTTTTGAATGAGTTAAAATTGCGAAATATCCGTATCAGTATGGATGGGAAAGGACGATGGATGGATAATGTGATGATTGAGCGTTTATGGCGCAGCGTGAAGCATGAGGAAGTCTATTTGAAGGCTTACGATACGGTTAAACAAGCGAAACAATCAATTGCTGAATATTTGGATTTTTATAACATGATACGTCCTCATTCAAGTTTGAATAAGGCAACACCGGATGAATTTTATGATCAACATTTACTAAAAGTAATGGCAGCATAATTTAAATATTTAGAGCGGATTTATCACTTATAAAACTGAATTGAGTGGTCTAATTAACGGAACCACATTAGTGAACTGCATCACTCCTAGGTTTATCCACATTTGCATGATTTTGGATAAATTTCATTCTGCTTATTCACATTTGTAATAAAACTGATACAAACAAGAAACCAACGGGTTTCAATTTAGTTTTAACTCTCCACAATTAACTGGAATCTTTTTGTTACATTAGCCACATCGAAAAAAGTAAGACAGTTCAACCAATGTTGGACATGGAGAAACACATGAAACTTAATACACTCTTAATGTCAGCAACATTAGCAACGGCATCTATGTTTACTGCAACTGCGTATGCAGACAGCACAACTCGCGTTGCAGCAGCCAGTGCTTTAGGTAGTGTTGCAGGGACAGCAATTGGTAAAAACATGGGCGGCACAACTGGTGCAACCATCGGTGCAGCACTCGGTGGTGCAGGTGGTGCAGCAGTTGCAAGTGACAAACGTCATCGTACTGAATCTGCTATTGGTGGTGCGATCGGTGGTGGTGCGGGCTATACCGTAGGTAAAAGCATGGGCGGCACCAATGGTGGCTATGTGGGTTCTGCATTAGGTGCAGCGGGCGGTGCAGCACTCGGCAACAAAATCTCAAAAGATAAACAGTATGACTCTTACCATGGTAAAAAATGGAAGAAAAAACATAAACACCATTAATTAGCTGCATCGTAAAGATGTCATTGAAAGCACCTTCGGGTGCTTTTTTATGGCACAGATTTAGACGCAATAGTACTCTAGCCAAACTGGTAGAAAATACGAAGAGTCGTTACACAGCACTTACCAAAGCAACGGTTTCGATAAAATTTCTCTTCATTATTCTTCCCACTTGTTTCGCTAAAGTGAAATCAAGACAAAATAGACATGCTCTTAGGAGTTTAAAAATGAAAATTAAATCAATTTTAATGAGTACCGTAATTGCAGCTTCAGCATTAACGATGACCACAACATATGCAGGTAATACAACCAATACTGCACTAACATCTGCATTAGGTGGTGTTGTCGGTGCCGCGATTGGTAACCAAATGGGTGGACAAACAGGCGCGATGATTGGTTCTGCCATTGGTGGTGGTGCAGGTGCAGCCGCTTCAGCCAACAAACGTGACCGTAATGGTGCAATCATTGGTGGAGCACTCGGTGGTGCTGGTGGTTATACCGTAGGTAAAAACATGGGCGGTACCAATGGTGGGTATATTGGTGCAGGTCTCGGTTCAGCGGGTGGTGCAGTTCTAGGTAAAAAAGTCTCTGAAGACCGTCGTTATGATGACGAATATGACCGCCGTTACGACGACCGTTATGATCGTCGTTATGACAGCCGTGGCTACCGTAATAGCAATTATAAATATAATGGTCACAACTACCGTGGTGACAATGGCCGTCACTTAGGCTGGTACAAAAACGGTAAACGCTAAGTACCGCATAAAACATTTTCAAATAAAAGAGCACCTTCGGGTGCTTTTTTATTTATCTGACAACTACACTCAAAAAAGACACTGCATCGTTTCTACTGAATGCAGCAGCTTACCACTTTGGTTTTAAACGCATGTGTGGCTGGTGCTGTTCAACGATGTTGAATATAAATTTTGTTTCATTTTTAAATCAATACCTTATATAAAACAATCAGAACATCGAATAAAATCGATATACAAGATAGCACTTATATCGTATTATTTCGATATATAAAACAAAACTGAGAAATAGAATGCGCACGTTGTCCGAGACTCAATTTTCTATTTTAGAATTAGCTCCTGTCCGCGAAGATCAAACTGTACAACTCACCCTACAGCATAGCTTAAAGTTGGCCCAACAAGCTGAGCGTTTAGGCTATAGTCGACTTTGGCTTGCAGAACATCATAATATGGATGGTATTGCCAGCTCTGCAACTGCGGTGCTACTCGGCTATTTACTCGCAAATACCTCAACCTTAAAGGTAGGTTCAGGTGGTATCATGCTCCCGAACCATGCCCCACTGATCGTAGCGGAGCAATTCGGTACGCTTGCGACACTCTATCCAAACCGGATTGAATTAGGTTTAGGTCGAGCACCAGGTACAGACCAAGTGACCATGCGCGCACTTCGCCGTGGCCGTCAAGAAACTGAAGATCAGTTCCCACAAGATGTCTTAGAAATTCTGCATTACTTTAAAGACGCTGAACCAAATCAGCGCATCATTGCAACTCCGGGGCAAGGGACACATGTGCCTGTATGGCTACTCGGTTCAAGTTTATTTAGTGCACAACTGGCTGCAAAACTAGGTCTTCCCTACTCTTTTGCATCACACTTTGCACCGCGTATGCTGAAACAAGCGATTCAGCTCTATCGTGAAAACTTTGAACCCTCTGAGTACTTATCCAAACCTTATGTATCTATGGGTGTCCCGACGGTCGTTGCTGAAACCGATGCTGAAGCTGAATATCTAGCAACCAGTGCCTACCAACGAGTTTTAGGTCTCATGCGCGGTCAAAGTTTAAAGTTAAAAGCACCAATTGCCAGTATGGACGGTCTATGGTCACCTTCGGAAAAAATGTCAGTAGACAGTTTTTATGCCATGGCGCAAATCGGCTCCAATGGCACGGTGAAAGAAGGCTTGAAACAGCTTCTTTTGGAATATGATGTTGATGAGTTTATTTTCACCTGTGACATCTATGACACGGACAAACGTTTAGAAAACTTTGAACGTCTCATGCAGATCAAAAACAGTTAAGTACAAATGAAGTGAATCGCCTTATGCGTATTAATGCATACCCATAAGGCGACGTGCATAAATGAATAACCAAAATCTTAGCCGATACTTAAAAAATCCTTAAAGCCCTGCAAAACTGCTGCTATGTCTAGACTAAAGTTAGCGTGACTGCTCAGACAATTTATCACTTTGCTTTTTTAGAGCAAAAGCACTAAAAATAATAAATTAAGGAAAGACGATAAAAAACAATTAAGGATCAAGCATGGTCAATTTGTATTCAACAGACAACGTATCTGGTTTATTTCAAAACCATCCCGAATATTTTCAGCATTTTAAAGGGCAATTGATTACCGCATCAGAAATTAAACAACATGCTTTTACTGAACAACGTGTCGCAATTATTGGTACCAACCAGCATACAGTAACTGCCCTTGAGTCGGTTTGTCAGGTCGCTCAATCGGTCTATGTTTTTCAAAATGCGCCACAATTTATCTTGCCAAAAACAGAGCGTGGAATTCAGCGCTTAATTCAACATCCACTGGTTATTAAGAACCGACGCCTATTTAACACACGTATCAAATGCCTACTGGCTTTACGCTTCTTAGAAACCCAAGTTCAAGACCCATGGCTTAGACACCAGCTCAAACCTAACTCCGCTGCCGATAAACTTAAATTTTTTAAGTCCGATCATTATTATCATGCCTTACAGCGCGACAACTGTAAGCTAATCACTTGGCCGATCGTCAAAATTCGAGAACATGATATTCAAAGTTTAGATGGCGCTGAATATCCCGTCGATGTGATCATTACCACCTATAGCCATTAACCATATAGGGTAAGTTTTAGCCACTTACCCGTTGTTTATTTCGTCACACCTGTATATTGATAGCCTGTATTTGAACGTTGATAACGTAAGTACTTTCCAGTCGGGCGGCTGTTTTGATCTAATAAAGTGATATCAATCTTGTTTAAGTCTTTTGAAACACGAATATATGAACCGCGCCGCTCTTCGTCATAGTGACAGTCATAATCTACTTCAATCGAACTTAGTTGCTTGTTCTTGGTCTGAAAAACTGGTGTTGCTGTCAAAGCTTGGGCGTGCATTTTAAAGGCTTGAATTTGATAAAGACCGTGACAACTATCGCCTTTGTAATAACTTTGAATCAGATAAATCGGTTGTGCACCCCATTTCACTTGGTCAATCTTTAAAATATAGCCAGCTTCTAAAGGCTGAAGTTTAGTGGAATTGCTCGATTTCATCTGCACATAGGATGAAAATTCACCCATGGTACCGCCACCACCTACATCAAAGGTATAGAATTTAAGCAGTTGGTCCGGTGAGGCATTAATCTTTAGTCTAAGATTTTCAGTCAATTTGGGGAAAGAATAAGCATAACTTTCTGCATTTTCACGGATTAAATCAACCACATCATTTTCGATCTGTTGATTCACTGCATAAAAATCTAGCGCTGCATATTTTTGATCAATCGCCTGCTCAGCCTGCTGAATTGATATATTTTGCGCATATACAGCCATATTAAAATGAGCAAAACAAAATACACCTAATAGGCATTTTGATATTATTTTCATTTGATCTAATCTGTATTTTTATATTGATCAACATTATAAAGCATCATCAATATGACGCTTTATAATGTAATGACAATATCAACCAATGCGACGTTTTAAACCCGTCATTTGGAGTACACGAGTTGAAATTTCTTCAATCGACATTTCCGAGACATTTAAGTATTTAATCCCTTCAGAGATATAAATCCCTTCAATTGCGCGAAGCTCCATTTGACACTGGCTGAAGCTTGCATAACGGCTATTGGCTTTACGTTCAGAGCGAATAGCGACAAGGCGTTCAGCATCAATCATCAAACCAAAAAGCTTCTGCTTATGTGCGCGAAGTACCGCTGGTAAACGGTTGTCATCCAAGTCTTCTTCGGTCAATGGATAGTTTGCTACACGAATCCCAAACTGTAATGACAAATAAATTGAAGTCGGTGTTTTACCCGAACGTGATACCCCAATCAGAATCAGATCGGCCTTGTCATAGTGGCGTGTACGTGCACCGTCATCGTTATCCAAAGCAAAATGCACCGCATCAATACGTGCTTTATAAGACTCCGAATCGGTCACTGCATGGGTCTGTCCGACTAAAGTTGTAGGCGGTGTTCCCAACTCTTCAGATAATTTACTAATAAGCCCTTCAAATACATCAAGATTTATAGCATTTGCAGTATTAATAATGTCACGCACGTACGGGTCGACTAAAGTGTCAAAAACCAGTGGCTTTTGTCCGTCTTGTTGCGCCCTTAAATTGATCTCAGCAACCACATTTGTAGCAGCTTCTTCAGAGCTAATATAAGGAATAATATGAATGTCAAAGTCAACATTTGGAAACTGCGCCAATAGCGAGTGCCCAAGGGTTTCAGCGGTAATTGCAGTACCATCTGATACAAAAAAAACACTCCGCTTAAATTGTTTACTTCCTGACATTAAAATTCTCCTCAAAAATTTGTCTTAGTGCTATATAATCTTTATAGTAAACCGATCTTACATGACTGTCGCTTAGTAAAATCAAAAAGCTAAGTAGATTTGTTATAATCTGATGCCAAGATAGTGATTAAATACTGCAAAAGTGGAGTAACAACTTTGGAAGCGCGCGTAATTGGTCTAGAAAAATTAGGGAAACACGACGTTGAACTTGTAGGTGGGAAAAACTCATCTTTAGGTGAAATGATCAGCCACCTATCAAATGCAGGTGTATCTGTACCAGGTGGCTTTGCTACTACAGCTCAAGCATATCGTGAATTTCTCGAGCAAAGTGGCCTAAACGCTAAAATCAATGCAGAGTTAAATGTCCTCAATGTTGATGATGTAAATGCTCTTGCTGAAACAGGCGCGAAAATTCGCCAATGGATTGTAGATACTCCACTGACGGCAGAACTCGAACAAGAAGTTCGTAAAGCATTTGCAGAGCTTTCAAACGGCAACCCAGACATCGCGGTTGCCGTTCGTTCTTCTGCGACAGCAGAAGATTTACCAGATGCATCTTTTGCAGGCCAACAAGAAACCTTCTTAAACATTCGCGGTATCGACAACGTATTGATCGCGATCAAAGAAGTATTTGCATCACTGTATAACGACCGTGCAATTTCTTACCGCGTACACCAAAACTTTGCGCATGATGTTGTGGCTTTATCTGCTGGTATTCAGCGTATGGTCCGCTCTGAAACTGGTGCAGCGGGTGTAATGTTTACACTCGACACTGAATCAGGTTTCCGTGACGTAGTGTTCATCACTGCATCTTACGGTTTGGGTGAAATGGTTGTTCAAGGTGCAGTGAACCCTGACGAATTCTACCTTTCTAAACCACTTTTAAATGCAGGCAAGCATGCTGTACTCCGTCGTAATCTAGGTTCTAAACACCAAAAAATGATTTATGGCGAAGAAGCTTCTGCGGGTAAATCAGTTGTTGTGGTTGATGTTGAAAAACAAGAGCGTCAACAATTCGCATTAAACGACCACGAACTACAAGAACTTGCAAAACAAGCGCTGATCATTGAAAACCATTATGGTTCTCCAATGGACATCGAGTGGGCAAAAGATGGCGATGACGGTCAAATTTATATCGTTCAAGCGCGCCCTGAAACAGTGAAGAGCCGTGAAAACGTCGGCACCATGGAACGCTACCTTTTAAAACAAAAAGGCACTGTGATTTGTGAAGGTCGTTCAATCGGTCAACGTATCGGTTCTGGTAAAGTACGTATTGTTACGTCTATTAAAGAAATGGACAAAGTACAAGACGGTGACGTGCTTGTATCTGACATGACTGACCCAGACTGGGAACCAGTAATGAAGCGTGCCGCTGCAATTGTCACTAACCGTGGTGGTCGTACTTGTCACGCAGCGATTATTGCGCGTGAATTGGGTGTTCCAGCAATCGTCGGTTGTGGTAATGCAACTGAAGTTCTAGTAGACGGCCAAGATGTAACTGTTTCATGTGCTGAAGGTGATACAGGTTTCATCTACGAAGGTTCTTTAGATTTCGAAATTCAAACCAACTCAATCGAATCTATGCCAGAACTTCCGTTCAAAGTAATGATGAACGTCGGCAACCCTGACCGCGCATTTGACTTTGCACAAATTCCAAATGAAGGGATTGGCCTCGCACGTCTTGAGTTCATCATTAACCGTATGATCGGTGTTCACCCTAAAGCATTGTTGAACATTGACAGCTTGCCACGTGAAACACGTGCTGCGGTGATGGCGCGTACAGCGGGTTATGCATCGCCAATCGAATTCTATGTTGAAAAACTGGTTGAAGGTATTTCTACCCTTGCTGCAGCATTTGCAGACAAACCTGTCATCGTTCGTATGTCTGACTTTAAGTCAAATGAATACGCAAACTTGATCGGTGGTAAGTTATACGAACCTGAAGAAGAAAACCCAATGTTGGGCTTCCGTGGTGCAAGCCGTTATGTGTCTGACAACTTCCGTGACTGTTTCGAATTAGAATGCCGCGCGTTGAAAAAAGCACGTGACGAAATGGGCTTAACCAATATTCAAATCATGATTCCTTTCGTACGTACTGTACATGAAGCGAAACGTGTAATTGAATTATTGGCGTTAAACGGCCTGAAACGTGGTGAAAATGGTCTGAAAGTGATCATGATGTGTGAGTTACCAACGAACGCATTATTGGCTGAACAGTTCCTTGAACACTTTGATGGCTTCTCTATCGGTTCGAACGACTTAACCCAGTTAACACTTGGCCTAGACCGTGACTCTGGTATCGTATCTCACCTATTTGATGAACGTGATCCAGCCGTAAAAGCGCTTCTTTCTATGGCAATTCATGCATGCCGTAAAGCAGGAAAATATGTGGGTATCTGTGGTCAAGGCCCATCAGATCACCCAGATCTTGCGCAATGGCTTATGGAACAAGGTATCGAATCTGTATCACTTAACCCTGACTCAGTATTAGACACTTGGTTCTTCCTTGCAGAAGAAAAAGTTCAAAAAGCTTAACTCTTTGATGCGAAAAAAAGACCCTTTCATGGGTCTTTTTTTATATCTACACTTTCAACGTATCCACATTAAAACAAGCATATTGATACAAAAATTTAGACTAAGTTTGGCATTCATGCAGCAATATCTTGATTGAGAAGAGATCGCATTGCGATAAAGCTAGAAGAAGCAGCATAATCCTTGCTACACTGTCCTGCATTTTGTGTAGTTTTGGTTAATTTCAGCTTGAAATTCTCTAGACTATCCGCATGTTTTACCATAGATTTTTTATTTGTTTTTCATCTGAAGCAAATACATTTATTATTTGAATATCCCAATTTATATTTTGAGATTAAGTTTATATGCAGATTTACTTGGCACGAAATAATCAACAAGCCGGTCCATATACCTTAGAGCAGTTGAATCAGATGCTCGCAAGCCAACAAGTTTTATTGACGGATTTAGTTTGGCATCAGGGTATGCCTGAATGGAAAGCTTTAGGTGAACTCACCCAAGGAAAACTGGCGTATGAACCTGTAGGTTATCAACCTCAGCCCCCTATTCCTGAGCCAATGCATACGCCAAATCAATTTTCACAACCAAACCGTACAGCGGCGAAAGTTGCTCAACCTGAACTGGCATCGATAGGTACACGCGTCTTAGCCAAAGTCATTGATTTACTTCTTTGGCTCCCTGCCGCTGCGATTCCCTCGTTCTTTTTACAAGCAGATAAATTTGGTGAACTCACTGAAATTCAGCAAAAAATGCAAGCGGCTACCACAGCAACACAGGCCAGTGAACTGCAAGCACAACTGTTCAGTTTGATTCCAACTGAAGCATGGACCACCATGGGAATTTACCTGCTGATTATGCTCGGCATACAGGCCTTTTTCTTAGCCAAAAGTGGCCAAAGCATTGGTAAAAAAATCACCAAAATTAAAATTGTAGACGTTGAAACGAACGAAAAAGTCAGCCTTTTGCGTGTATTCACATTGCGCAGTGTTGTCTTTATTGTGCTCAATATGCTGTTCATGCCGTTTATTACCATCGCCGATCACGTCTTTGGTTTAACTGCAAAGCGTCAAACTTTGCACGATAAACTAGCGAAAACCAAGGTCATTAAGCAGTAATTTGACCATATTTAAGCTGAGGTTTGGCTCACCTCAGTTTTCCGCAGTTTATTGATATTCAAAATAAATCCACAAAGAAATTATAAAATTCCGAGTGAAAAAATCGGTTTTTATAACAGTCATTTAAAGCATCTTTACGTATAGCTTAGTTTGTCGATATGAGGCATAATGCCCTACAACGTAGCGGTGTCTTATGATTGAGAAGTGTTTTTAGACTTAAAAAGAAACTTTTCAATCATGCGACACTTTAATCGCTATCCCAATTTTATTAGGGAATGGGACTCTTCACCGAGGTTGTAAAATGAGACAAACGATTTTAGCTGTATTGTCTTTATCTGCGATCGCCGCGCTCTTAACTGGGTGTGGTGGTGATATGGTACTTCTAAACTCAAAAGGTCCAGTTGCACAAGGTCAATCTGACTTAATGATGACTGCGATCTATTTAATGCTATTGGTGGTTATTCCATCAGTCGTAATGGCATTATGGTTTGGTTGGAAATATCGCGCGTCGAATAAAGATGCAGACTATAAACCTACATGGGCACACTCTACTGCAATTGAAATTGTAGTTTGGGGTATTCCTGTCATTATTATTGGTATTCTGGCTTGGTTAACTTGGTGGGGTTCACACAAGTATGACCCTTACCGCCCACTCGAATCTGATAAAGCACCTGTAAATATTCAAGTCATTGCAGAACAGTTTAAATGGATCTTCATTTACCCTGATCTTAACATTGCGACGGTTAACGAAATTCGTTTCCCTGAAAAAACTCCAGTTGCACTTAAAATTACCTCTAACTTCACGATGAACTCGTTCTTCATCCCTGCGTTAGGTGGTCAAATTTATGCAATGGCAGGCATGCAAACGCACTTGAATTTGTTAGCAGATGGAACTAGCCCAGCTGAAGGCTACCGCGGTTTCTCTTCAAACTATTCAGGCTACGGCTTCTCGCAAATGCGCTTCCGTGCTCACTCTGTAACTGACGCTCAATTCGCTGAATGGGTTGCTGCAGTTAAAGCAGGTAACGGTACAAGCATTAATCCTAAAGCTGTACAAAAAACAATTTTAGATCAAGCTGAATTTGAGTCTTTACGTGACGGTAACCGTGGTAAACACCAAATTGAAGTTTTGATTTCAAAAGCAAAAACTCCTGAAGAGAAGGCTGCTGCTGAGGCAATGAAGCCTTATCCAACTAAGCCACACCCTGTGACTTACTACTCTTCTGTAGAGGAAGGCTTGTTTAAGTCAGTCATCAGCAAATATATGAGCAACTATCACGGTGCTGATCACTCAGCGACTGCGGGTGCTCACGGGGCTGCTTCATCTGAAGCACATGCCGCTGTTGAACCTGCTTCATCAGTTGTAGGGGAATAAGACATGAGCTTCTTAGGTAAGTTAGGTCCGGACGTTATTCCGCACGATCCAATTGTACTGGTCACAGTTGCAATGATGATCTTAGGTGGTATCGCAGTTGTTGCTGGTATTACCTACTTTAAAAAATGGGGCTACTTGTGGAACGAATGGTTCACATCAGTCGACCATAAAAAAATTGGTATCATGTATCTTTTCGTATCGATCATCATGCTTTTGCGTGGTTTCGCCGATGCGATTATGATGCGTCTTCAACTGTTCCTTGCAAAAGGTGGCGGTGAAGGTTATTTACACCCAGAACACTACGATCAGATCTTCACCGCACACGGTGTAATCATGATCTTCTTCGTAGCAATGGGTCTAGTTGTTGGCTTAATGAACATCTCTGTACCACTTCAAATTGGTGCACGTGACGTTGCCTTTCCATTATTAAACTCTCTAAGCTTCTGGTTATTTGCTGGTGCTGCAGGCTTAATGATGGCATCTCTTGCAATTGGTGAATTCGCTGCAACAGGTTGGATGGCTTATCCTCCTCTTTCAGGTATCGAATACTCTCCAGGCGTGGGTGTGGACTACTATATCTGGGCACTTCAGATTTCAGGTTTAGGTACGCTATTAACGGGTGTTAACTTCTTCGTTACCATCATTAAAATGCGTGCGCCTGGTATGTCTCTTATGGACATGCCGATCTTTACTTGGACATCTTTATGTACTGCGGTATTGATCATTGCGTCGTTCCCAGTGTTAACAGCAACAATTGCGATGTTAACGCTTGACCGTTACTTCGGTTTCCACTTCTTTACAAATGACATGGGTGGTAGCCCAATGTTGTATGTAAACTTGATTTGGACATGGGGTCACCCAGAAGTATACATCTTAGTATTACCAGCATTTGGTATTTACTCTGAAGTTGTATCAACGTTCTCTCGTAAAACGTTGTTCGGTTACAAATCAATGGTGTATGCAACAATTGCGATCACAGTACTTGCGTTCGTAGTATGGCTTCACCACTTCTTCACCATGGGTGCTGGTGCGAACGTGAATGCGTTCTTCGGTATCATGACCATGGTTATTGCGATTCCTACAGGTGTGAAAATCTTCTCTTGGTTATTCACAATGTATAAGGGTCGTATCACCTTCACTACTCCTATGTTATGGACGCTTGGCTTCCTTGTAACATTCGGTATTGGCGGTTTAACTGGTGTATTAATGGCGGTTCCACCTGCGGACTTCCTTGTACACAACTCATTGTTCTTGATTGCTCACTTCCATAACGTAATTATCGGTGGTGTGGTGTTTGGTATGTTTGCCGGCATCATTTTCTACTGGCCGAAAATGTTTGGTTGGAAGCTCAATGAAGCATGGGGTAAAGCTGCGTTCTGGTTCTGGTTCTTCGGTTTCTACTTCGCATTCATGCCACTTTATATCCTTGGTTTCATGGGTATGACTCGTCGTTTGAATACATATGACAACCCTGAATGGGATCCGTACATTGCTATTGCATTCTTCGGTTCTGTGTTAGTCGCGATTGGTATTGCATGTTTCGTTATGCAGATTGTTGTTGGTTACTTACAACGCAACGACAACCTCGACCTTACAGGCGATCCATGGGATGGTCGTACACTTGAATGGGCGACTTCGTCTCCTGCTCCGTTCTACAACTTTGCTCATCTTCCAACAATCAATGGTATTGATACGTTCTGGAATGACAAAGAGAATGGCGTAGCGTATGCGAAACCTACTTCATACGAAGACATTCATATGCCAACGAATCGTGCTGCTGGTGTTGTGATTGCCATGTTCATTACTGTTATGGGCTTTGGTTTAATCTGGCATATCTGGTGGTTAGTTGTTGTGATGTTCATCGCTGCTATTATCAGCTTCATCGCGTCTTCGTTTACGAAGAAAGTGGACTACTATGTTCCTGCTGCTGAAGTTGAGCGTATTGAAAATGAACGTTACGCGATTCTTGAAAAACATTTGAAGAAGGACTAAGACAATGGCTGACGTACTTCATCACGAAAACCACGGACACGATGAGCATCATCACCACGATGATACCGACATCACCGTCTTTGGTTTTTGGACTTATTTGATGAGTGACTTGATTCTATTCGGTACACTCTTCATTGCATTCGCTGTTTTAAGTAGCCATGTGCCTATGGGCACACCAAGTGCAAAAGAATTATTCGGTGAGTCTTTAGGTTTCGTTTTAACTGAAACTTTCGCTCTCTTGATCTCTTCTGTAACTTTTGGTTTTGCGGTTCTTGCTGCATACAAAAAGAACGTCAACCAAGTTTTAACTTGGTTAGCGATCACTTGGTTATTCGGTGCTTCATTCATCGGCATGGAACTATATGAGTTTAATCACTTAGTTCATGCTGGCCACGGTCCAAGCGTAAGTGCGTTTTTATCGTCGTTCTTTACTTTAGTAGGTACGCACGGTATTCACGTAACTTCAGGTTTGGTATGGATGATCATTTTGATGATTCAGATCAAGAAAAATGGTTTGACTCTTCCAAACACTCGTCGTCTTGCTTGCCTAAGCTTGTTCTGGCACTTCCTTGACATCGTTTGGATCTGTGTATTCAGCGTAGTTTACTTGATGGGAGTTCTATAATGAGTCACGATCATAACTCAGCTGGTGCTTCACACGGTAACACCAAGCAATACACGATCGGCTTTATCCTTTCAGTTATCCTGACCGTAATTCCATTCGGTATGGTAATGGCTGGTGGTTTTGGTCGCGGTATTGTTATGGCGGTTATCGCAATTACAGCGGTTGCTCAGGTTCTAGTTCAATTAGTTTACTTCTTGCACATGAACTCATCTTCAGAGCAACGTTGGAACGTGATTGCATTTATCTATACAGTACTTTGTATTGCTGTACTTCTAGTCGGCTCTGTATGGATTATGAACTACTTACACTACAACATGATGATCTAAACTGATCGTCATGTTGAAAAAGTATTTATTCCTGACTAAACCAGGAATTCTCTTTGGTAACTTCGTTACCACTCTGGGCGGCTTCTTTTTAGCCGCTCAGGGGTCTGTAGATTTCCTCCTCCTTCTCATCACTCTACTCGGTACAACACTGGTTGTTGCTTCTGGCTGTGTCGTCAATAACGTCATTGATCAAGATATTGATCAAAAGATGGAACGGACGATGAACCGTGCATTAGTTAAAAAAACCATCAGGCCTTCCGTTGCTTTGGCATTTTCTGCTGCGCTTGGAATATTAGGTTTCGCCCTACTCTGGTTCTTTGTTAATGCTTATGCCTTTGGCTTTGCTGTACTTGGTTTTGTGGTTTATGTGATTTTTTATAGTCTATGGAGCAAACGCACATCCATTCACCAAACCGTGATTGGAAGTATTTCTGGTGCTAGTCCACCAGTGATCGGCTATACAGCTGTGACCAATGAATTTGATGTTGCCGCACTGTTGCTTTTCTTAGCATATGCACTTTGGCAAATGCCTCATTCATGGGGAATTGCGGTATACCGCTTTGACGACTATAAAAATGCAGGCATTCCAATTTTACCTGTAGCACGTTCAATTTTTCGCACGAAAGTTGAAAGCTTGATTTATGTCTTGCTGTTTGCTGCGGTGTTAAATGGTTTGTATTGTTTTGGCTATACCAATATGTTTTTTCTTATCACCTTTAACGCACTCTGTGCTTATTGGGTATATTTATCAATCATTGGTTTTAAAGCTGAAAATGATCAGGTTTGGGCAAAACGCTATTTCTTATATTCAGTGATTTTAATTACTGCATTAAGTTTTAGTTTTAGTTTTAGCTATGTCTCACCTGCTCCACATTTGCCGCTGTTTTAAAAAGATAGAGTTCTCTCTATCTTTTTTTTATTTCAACTTATTCAATATTTAAGTCTAGTCTTTAAATTGTTACCATAGCAGACACAACAATAACTCATACTCTGTAATGAAAATGCCATCACAATTTTTTAAAAAATCTATTTTTATTAGTCTATTCCCTATCACTCTTGCTTATAGCACGCACAGTTTTTCTGGTTTTGATGTTACTTGCTACCCATCGACCAACATTCAAACCAATGCCTATACAGCCTGTGACAATTTGCCTGCGCTCACGCCCGCCAATGACAATCAAACCAATATGCTCCTACTCCTGAGCGACATGGGCTTGGCCAAATTGAATTTTAATCAGCCAAATAGTCCGCTTTGGGAAACTGAATATAGCAACGTACCATTTGCGGCTAAAACATTGTTTGAAAGCGCAACCAATAAACGACCGAATGCCCGATTAAAACCAAACAATCAAAAGACTCCTTACCAAGAACATTGCAGTAGTCTAGACAATGGTGCGGATCAATTTACCCAACAGGTGAAAGCCGACCAAAATCTCAGCAAAGTGGAAAAAGATTTACTGATTCAAGAAAGACAAAATATCTCGGCCTGTGACCGTGATCTTGCCCTCATCCAAGTCAATCCGAACTGGTCTATACAAGCACGTCAGTATGCGTCTTATTTAAATGCAACCATTGCCTTTTATAATAGTAACTTTTCCACAGCTACTAAAATTTACTCAGTATTAACTACGGTTGATCAGTCTTGGATCAAAGAAACATCGCAATATATGTTGATCCGTAGCAGCCTCAATGAAAGCTATCAGTCGGGTATCGGTGAATATGGTGATTTAAAAATCGATAAAGTAAATCAGACTTTACTCAAAAATACCTATGAGCATATCACTACCTACTTCAAACGCTTCCCTGAGGGAAAATATGCGGCAAGCGCACGCGGTTTACTACGTCGTTGTTATTGGCTGAGTGGAAATACCGAACTCCTGACCAGCGAACTCGCATGGCAAATCAATCATCCTGATTCCAAATACTATAATTTAGAGCTCGATAATCTAGCCTTTGAAATGGATCGCCATGTTTTTCAAAGCCACTCATTCAATCCAAAAAATCTAAAAGATCCCTTCTTTCTGACCATTTCAGATTTAATGCAAATGCGTCAGGCAACATCAGCAGAAGATAAAGTCTTAAGCTGGTCTGAACTCAACAACCAAAAAACACTATTTAAGAGTCAGCCAGAACTATTCCAATACCTACAAGCCAATCACTTATTCTTTGTGCAGAACAAACCAGCTGAAGCTTTAAAATATTTGCCAGAACACTCTTCTAATTCAATCGATAGTTACCTTCAACTCAGTCAAATATTATTAAAAGGTCGTATTTTAGAAAAACTCGGACAAACTCAAAATGTGCAGCAATATTGGGAGGGTTGGCTTAGTCGATCAAAGTCCATCGAACAGCGTGGCTTGTTTGAGCTGATGTTGTATCCACATTATGCCCAACAGCAAAGCGCGAACCTATTCATCGGTTCAGATGCTAAAATCAAACAAGCTTCATTACAAAAAAGTTTTATTGAAAATGAAGCCAATGAAAAAAGCTTAATGCAAATTGTCCAGAGCAAAGCATCAAATACAGATCAAAAAAATTTAGCTTTATATAAAACTTTGCAAAAGTCATTGGTACATCAAAACTTTAAACTGTTTAATCAAGCCTTTGTACTGCTACCACAAGATGCCGCGAAGTATAAATATGATTCAGAAACATATAAAAATTATAAAAACCAACCGCCTTTCAGTGATTTCATTTGGGCAGGAACAAAAATCACGCCACAAATGCAATGCCCTGACTTATTCAGCCTGACTCAAAAACTTGAAAATTCACCTCAAGATCTAAAGCTCCGACTTTGTTTGGGCGAATATGCACGCTCGTCTCAAGGCTACAACATAAGCTATGTCACTGCTTTAGAAAAAGAAACTGCTCGCTTCCAAGGTGCAATTTTTGCCCGTGGCCAAGTGTATAAGGACATCATCAAATCCAGTTCTGTACCTGATTTAAAAGCGTATGCGCTTTATCGCTCAATCATGTGTTATTCACCAAGCGGGATGAATGACTGTCAGGATGCAGAGGTTGAAAAATCTACCCGTAAACAATGGTTCGACCACATTAAACGCGACTATCCAAGTACCTCTTGGGCACAATCTTTAAAGTATTACTGGTAAGACTATATGTTGAAGCAGATTTTTTCCGTTGTTATGACGCTGATCTGTATGCTCAGCATCATGGCTTGTCAGCCGAGTCAGTTAGCTTCAACATCTGGTCAGGTAAATGCCGAAGACTATGATGCATTTTGGATTTGGGGCAATATTTCATCTACCCCTTACCTAAATGCGGCTAAAGAACTTTATATTTTACAAGGTGAAATCCGTTTAGATTCCCAAACACATCACTCTAAGCTCATACCGCAAGGCGTAAGCGTCTTAACAATTCCTCAGCAAAAGGTGTGGCTGGTTTTTCGTAATTATCATTTAGACTGGCAAGGCCAAGAGCTTACACAAATTTTAAAACGCGTTCAGCAATGGGAAAATGCAGGGAATCATATTCAAGGCATACAAATTGATTTCGATGCCAAAACCAGACATATCCACCAATATGCCCTATTCTTAAGTCAATTAAGAAAACAATTACCGCAGCACTATCAACTCAGTATCACTGGTTTAATGGACTGGACCAATGTGACAAACCAAGAGACTTTAAACCTCCTGAATAACACCATCGATGAGTTGGTCATTCAAACTTATCAAAGTTCAACCACCATACCCAACTATGCAGCTTATCTAAAAAAAGTTTCAGCACTAAAACTGCCTTATAAAATTGGCATTGTTCAATATGGTGAGTGGCATAGACCGCCCAAGCTTGAAAATGATCCGAACTTTAAAGGCTATGTCGTCTTCCTTTTACGCTCAAAACCTCAAAATAATTAGGGCTTTTTAAGAGAAGTTCTTGAATTTGGCGAGCAAAGTCTCTAAAATTCCCCCTTCGCATCTAATGCGACACAACCTAGGTTGTGACTCCTTGCTTCTAACAACTTTTTTGTTAGGGGCTGTTTAAACCGTAAGGAGCTGACAATGCGTCATTACGAAATCGTACTTTTAGTACACCCTGATCAAAGCGATCAAGTCGTTGGTATGGTAGAACGCTACCTAACTCACATCAAAGAAGCTGAAGGTCAAATCCACCGTCTTGAAGACTGGGGCCGTCGTCAATTGGCTTACCCAATCAACAAGATCCACAAAGCTCACTACATTCTTATGAATGTTGAGTGTGGTCAAACTACTCTTGATGAGTTAGAAGAATTGTTCCGTTACAACGATGCAATTATTCGTAGCCTTATCATCCGTCGTGAGAACGCTATCACTGAAGAGTCACTATTGGCTAAGAGTGCTGAAGAAAAACGTGCGCGTAAAGCTCAACGTGAAGAAGCACAACACGCTCAAGACTCTGCTGAAGCATAAGGAGAACATCAATGGCACGTTTTTACCGTCGTCGCAAGTTCTGCCGCTTTACAGCTGAGAACGTTACGTACATCGACTACAAAGATATCGACACTTTAAAACAGTACATCACTGAAAACGGCAAGATTGTTCCTAGCCGTATTACAGGTACTAAAGCTCGTTACCAACGTCAATTAGCGCTTGCTATTAAACAAGCTCGCTACTTGTCTTTGATCCCTTACACTGACA
The DNA here is from genome assembly GCF_058599505.1 of Acinetobacter sp. CAU_H_29a_1. Taxonomy (NCBI): domain Bacteria; kingdom Pseudomonadati; phylum Pseudomonadota; class Gammaproteobacteria; order Moraxellales; family Moraxellaceae; genus Acinetobacter; species Acinetobacter sp. CAU_H_29a_1. The sequence goes on along the minus strand of NZ_CM178655.1, from coordinate 1,303,110 downwards.
ATCATAAGTGAGGTTGAGCTGTGGATATTATCTTATTACAACGCATTAAAAACCTTGGTAAATTAGGCGATAAAGTTTCAGTTAAAGCTGGTTACGGCCGCAACTACCTTATCCCTCAAGGTCAAGCAGTAGCAGCTACTGAAGCTAACACTGCTGCTTTTGAAGCTCGTCGCGCTGAACTTGAGAAAGCTGAAGCTGATGTTTTAGCTGCTGCTCAAGCACGTGCTAGCCAATTAGACGAAGTTAACATCGTAATCACTGCGAAAGCTGGTGACGAAGGTAAACTATTCGGTTCTATCGGTACTCGTGATATCGCTGACGCGTTAACAAATGCTGGTCTTGAAGTTGACCGTGCAGAAGTTCGTTTACCGAACGGTGCACTTCGTCACACTGGCGAATTCAACATCGCAATCCAATTGCACCATGATGTTGTTGCTGAAGTTCTCGTTACTATCGTATCTGAGTAATTTCTTGCAAAAAAAAGAGCATGCTTTTGCATGCTCTTTTTTTTATCTCTATGAAAAAGTAGTTTCTTCGCTCAGCTTAAAACTTCATCAGCCTGCCCCGCAAAATGCCAAATTTGAATATTATGGGTTTTATCCATAAGCCTTGAATTCAGCACACAGCAGCTGCATTTTTTGATAAAGTGCATACAGTTAAATGGCTGTAATTTTTTCCAAATTTACAGTGAAATTTATCTTAAGTTATCCCTCTTACTGTATTAAAAATCAGGGCGTTATATGTCACAGGCGAATGCCACTGCTCAAAAGAGCTCATCGAAACAAGACAATAAACCGAATGAGTCAGGGCAACTGAAAGAATTCCGTACACCTCCGCATAACTTAGCATTGGAACAAGCCGTACTTGCCGCTTTAATGACGGTTGCTGAATCCTTTGAACAAGTTGGCGATGTACTCACTGAAAATGACTTTTATGCGACGCGCCATAAATATATTTTTCGCGCGATTGCACAACTCTCCAAAGACAGCTCACCCTATGATGCGGTTTTAGTGCATGACTGGCTCACCACACAAAACCTACTCGATGCGGTTGGTGGTGAAGAGTACCTGATGCAATTGATGGCAGACTCCCCGTCTAGTTTCTATAACATGGAAACTTATGCCACCAAGATCAAAGAATTTTCGACTTTGCGCAGCATGATCAAGGTTAGTTCTGAAATTTTACAAAATGCCTATGACACCAAAGGTCGTAACGTCAGTGAAATTTTAGATTTGGCCGAAACTAATATTTTCTCTTTGGCAGAACAACACAATAACAATGCCAAAGCTCAAGGGCCTAAAGCCATCAATACAGTTGTAGCTGATGTATTTGATAAGCTGAATGAGCTGTCGCAAATGGAAGGCAGCATTACAGGCTTAACCACAGGCTTTCTTGAACTCGACAATAAAACCTCGGGCATGCAAGCAGGTGATTTGATTATTGTTGCAGCGCGTCCATCGATGGGTAAAACCACTTTTGCCATGAATTTAGTGGAAAGCGTGCTGTTTAATAATGACTTACCTGCCTTGGTTTACTCCATGGAGATGCCAGCCGACTCCATCGCCATGCGTTTAATTTCATCTTACGGGAAAGTCCATCAGGGACATTTACGTTCAGGTAAACTCGATGGCGATGAATGGTCAAAAGTGACGGGCACCATTTTGCAACTGCAAGAGAAAAAGCTCTATATCGATGACTCCTCTGCTCTTCCGCCTACAGAAGTTCGTGCTCGCGCACGTCGTATTGCCAAACAGCACGATGGTAAACTCGGCTGCATCATGGTCGATTATTTACAGCTGATGAAAGTGCCAGGCATGGGTGATAACCGTGTAGGTGAGATTTCAGAAATTTCACGAAGCTTAAAAGCTCTTGCCAAAGAAATGATGTGCCCTGTAATTGCACTATCGCAGCTTAACCGTTCCCTCGAGAACCGCCCAAACAAACGCCCCGTGATGTCAGACTTACGTGAATCCGGTGCGATCGAGCAGGACGCCGACTTAATCATGTTTATTTACCGTGACGAAGTCTATAACAAAGAGTCCAAAGAAGCGGGCACTGCCGAAATTATTATTGGTAAACAACGTAACGGCCCTATTGGTACCGTTCGACTTGCTTTCGAAGGCCAATATACCCGCTTTAGTAACTTATCCCCTGAGTTTTATGCTCAGTACGATGATGAGGAATAATTAAAGCCTCATCGTCGCCTTTCCATGACCCTGTAGGAGTAATTAGGGTGCGTCAAGCAACAGTTTATATTGATAGCCAAGCGCTGCAATATAATTTAAACCGTGTCAAACAACTTGCCCCAAACGCGAAAATCGTCAGCATGGTCAAAGCCAATGCTTATGGACACGGAGTCAAAGACTGTTTAGCAGCCTTAAGTGAAACCGATGCCTTTGGCGTCGCCTGTTTACAAGAAGCATTAGAGATTCGTGAACTCGGCTTTACACAACCGATTACACTGATTGAAGGTGTTTTCTCAGCAGATGAAATGCAAACCGTCATTGAGCAAAATATCGAGTGTGTGGTTCATCAGCAACAACAAGTCGATTGGTTAATCGCACATAAAACCGCGTATATCGCACAAAAGCTTAAAGTATGGGTCAAACTCAATAGCGGTATGAACCGTTTAGGCTTTAAAGTTGCCGAAATCATTGATGTTATCAACACTTTAAAAGCAGAAGGCTTTACATGTGTCCTAGCAATGCACTTTGCCAATGCCGATGCGGATCACCCACTCAATGAGCAGCAACGTGCGCAATTCCTACACATCAAAGAAGCGTGCTCACCAATTCTAGCCTCATGTTGTAACTCAGCTGCTATTTTTAAATGGCCTGAACTTAATTTTGATTTTGTTCGTCCCGGCATCATGCTATACGGTGCATCACCTTTTGCCGATAAAAATGCACATGACTTAGACTTAAAGCCAGTTATGACCTTCACGGCGGAAATTATTGCATTAAATACCATTCAAGCAGGTGAAGGTGTCGGCTATGGTTCGCATTTTGTCGCGAACCAAGAAACTGAACTGGCCATTGTTTCGATTGGTTATGGAGATGGCTATCCACGTGCATTTTCAAAGCAAAACTATGTTGCTATAAATGGTCAGGCAGTAGCTGTTGTGGGCCGAGTAGCAATGGACATGATTGCGATCGATGTGACGGGTTTAAATGCCGGCCTCGGTACAAAAGTTGAGCTCTGGGGTGAAAATCGCTTAGTTGACGATGTTGCGGAAGCCAATGGAACCATTGGTTATGAGCTACTTTGCCGGTTAAGCAATCGCCCTACACGTAAGCAAATCTAGCCATAAAAGCCCAAGTAGAACTTGGGCTTTTATCAACCTAAACTCTCATCAGACTGGGCATCGTAAAGATCTTGCAACAACTGATCAATTTGTTGTTGACTCATACTCTGCGGTTCAAATGTTGCAAAACCCATCTCACGCATTTTGGTATGTACGCGACTCATACGTTGCACATACTTCATGCCCCAAGCTCTAAAATGTGCCGCGCGAATGGTTTTCGCCTCAAAGACTTTAATATCTTTATGTCTAGGGTCTTTCAATAATTTTGACATTAATAATTCTAAAGCAGCTTCATCCCCTTCTAAGCACTGGAAATAATGCTGATCTGCATAATAAAGAACACCTGAAATATTATGTACTGCATTAAAATCACGCGCTTCGCTTAAAATGTCCCGAACATCTTGAAGAAGCTGTACATGATCCGAAGTTGAAGTACTTGCATAGCAAATTTGCTGCATAGACTTCCCCAATTGATTGATTTCATTATTTTTAGCATTTAGCACGTTTATACTAAATAGTCATCCGTCGGCTTTGCCAATTCTTGCAATCCTTTTCTTAATGTATCTGACCATTGCTTGCTAATGCTTGAAAAATACGGATCTTCTTCATCAATCCGCTTACCCACTGGAATATGTAAACTATCTCTCGTGTACACCAAAGCATCTAAGGGCAAACCTACAGAAACATTAGACCGCAAGGTTGAATCAAAAGAAATCAAACTACACTTCACCGCTTCGTCTAAGGGCATGTCATACCGTAATGCACGATCTAGAATTGGCTTGCCATATTTACTTTCACCAATTTGAAAATACGGCGTATCTTTGGTCGCACAAATAAAATTGCCCTGCGGGTAGATATTGTAAAGTTGCATTTCAGCCCCTTTAATTTGCCCACCGACCAATAAGCTACAGTAGTAATTACTTTGTTCTTGTGTGCCTGGTGCCATATCCGCCAAGACTTTTTTCAAAGTATGCCCGACCAACTCAGCTGCTTCGAACATGGTATTGACACTATATAAATTCGGTTCTTGGCTTAACTCCAGATGATTTTTTAAATGCCCAATCACCGCTTGGGTCGTTGCTAAGTTTCCTGAGGTTTGAATCGCAATAAAGCGTTCACCCTCCACACCAAAGGTATACAGTTTCCTAAACACGGATATATGGTCTACACCTGCGTTCGTACGTGTATCACTTATAAAAACCAAACCATCTTGAAGACGAAGTGCACAACAATAGGTCATAGAACATCCTTTTTCAGCTAAACCTTAACAACTTAAAACTTGTACCATGGAATGCATCGATTCCATCCCACCTTTTTCACGTACGCCACGAACGGGAGCTACATCCCAATAATCGCGCCCAATAGCTACATAGATATGTGACTGTGGTTTGAACAATTGATTACTGGTATCAAAACAATACCATGCATCATCAATATACACCTCGGCCCACGCGTGACTGGCGAGGTGTGAAGTTTCAGGCACATGCAAATACCCCGATACATAACGTACCGGTAAGCCCAGATGCTTACACATGGCAATAAAAACATGACTATGGTCCTGACATACGCCTTGCTGCCCATTGAATGCATCGATTGCCGAAGTGAGCACCGAGGTTTCGGCAGATACATAAGGAATATGCGCTAAAACTGCTTCTGACAGTTTCATCAAATTTTCCCGATTCAGCTCAGGCACATACTGATGTGCAAATGCCTTCATTTCGGCATTGCACTGAGTATTGGGCGTCGGTTGTAAAAATAAATTGGGATTCAGACGATCTTGTATGCCATGTTCTGCCAAGCTATTAATTTCAACAATGCCCTGCGCCATTATGGTCAGCTGTTGATAGGCTTCACGTTGCGAACTGGTAATCCAAATATTTTGGAAGGCATCCCGTTTTTCTTCACGCTCTCCTGGCACACTCACATGCCAATGACATACCTTTTGGTGTGAATTATTCGTAGGTGTCATTTTGATATATTGAATGCTATTCAGGGCCAATTCACTATATTGATAATGCGTTTGATGATTGATCATAAGTTTCATACATCAACCTCAAACAATTGTTGAATATAATCACTAAAATGATAAAAATTCATCGCATCAGGTTGCGATTTGAGCTCTAGCCAAGCCTGTGCCAGATTTAGCCAGCCCATTTCTTTTAACAACATGACGATGTTTTCTATTTCAACTAAAGTATTTTGTGCATCTTGTTTCAGGCGAATTTGACGGTCAAGCTGCTCAATCATTTGCCCCAAACTAAAGAATAAAAAGACATCACTGGCTTCAGACTCAATCACATCCTGGCACTCTCCAACCACATCACAAATATAGGCGGTGTTTTCAGTGGCATTTTTGATAAATTGATTCAGTTCTGCATAGGCCTTTGCAGATAGAATCCCACGCAAGTCTTGAACATTACTCTTGGCGCTTTGAAATTGCTGGTTAAATGAAGCAGGGTTGTTTGGGTTTAAAATCAGCTCATTCAGTGAGCACGCATCAAAAGCAGGCAAACAAAATGCATGCGCATAATCCATTGCAGGCTGGTCTTGGGTAAAAGGAAACTGAGCACACAAATATTGAGTACGTGTTAAATAACGCCCTAACCAAAAAATATTTTCAGCATTGGTGCTTAATAAAATCATAGTTCTACCCTCATATTTGTTTATTTTATGAATGTAAGTTTTCCACGACCCAAGTGTCTTTAATTCCTCCTCCTTGGGATGAGTTGACCACCAACGAACCTTCTTTCATCGCAACACGTGTTAAACCGCCAGGGACAATTTCGGTACGATAGGGTGAACTGAGCACAAACGGTCTAAGGTCAATATGACGCTCAGACACACCCGATTCAGTCATGGTTGGACTAACTGAAAGCTCTAAAGTAGGCTGGGCAATATATAAATGCGGCGTCGCCATGAGCTTATCTCTAAATTGCTCAATTTGGCTTTTACAGGCTTGCGGTCCAATCAGCATACCATACCCACCCGAACCTTGCGCCTCTTTGACCACTAACTGCTCAAGGTTCTCCAGTACATAAGCCAAATCTTGCTTGTCACGGCATTGATATGTCGGAACATTTTTTAAGATAGGTTTTTCACCTAAATAAAACTGAATCATTTTATCGACATAAGGATAAATCGATTTATCATCCGCAACCCCTGTGCCTGGTGCATTCGCAATAACCACGTTATGACTCAGATAAGCGGACATCAGCCCTGCAACACCTAAAGTGCTATTCGGCATAAAGCACAGCGGATCAAGATAAGCATCATCCAAACGTCGGTAAATCACATCTACTCGTTGACGGCCCCGAATGGTTTTGACATAGACTTTATCATGCTCTACAAACAAATCACGCGATGTCACCAAAGGCACATCCATTTCACGGGCTAAAAAAGCATGTTCATAATAGGCACTATTAAAACGTCCCGGTGTCAACACCACGATGAAAGGCTGATCGACATAAGCATTTTCAGCCAAGATTTCTTTTAGTAATTGTGGGTATTGTTCTATGCCTAAAATATGGTTCTTCTGCATCAAATCTGGCATGAGTTTTTCACTAATCTTACGACTTTCAAGCATATAAGATACACCCGATGGCGTTCTTAAATTATCTTCGAGTACATAAAACTCACCCTGCCCATCACGGATAATATCAATCCCACTAATTTGGCTATAAATCTGACCTTTTAAACGGTGCTCATACATATGCGGTTGATAAGCTTCATGCGTCAACACTTGCAGTTCTGGAATAATTTTCGCTTTGAGAATGTCTTGTTGATGGTAAATATCATGTAAAAATAGATTTAAAGCTCGCACACGTTGTGCAGAGCCAAGGGAGATTTTATTCCATTGTTGTTTAGCGATCACACGTGGAATTAAATCATAAGGAATGGTGCGCTCAATGCCCTCAGATTCACCATATACAGTAAACGTAATACCTTCATATAAAAAATGCTGTTTGGCAATTTGGTTTAGTTCTTCGAGTTCTTCTACACTATGCTGTGACAACCAGTGCTCAATACGCGCACAAGCCTCACCAGACATCGCTTGGTCATCTGTCATTTCATTAAAGAAATTCGAGGTCATTTGATGAAACAATCCAACAGACTGGCTCGATAGACGATCATGAGAGTGAATCGGATTTAATACAGGAGAGTTAAGCTTATATCCGTCCAACATCGTATTTACATTTGTATCTTTATCTTCTTTAAACATACAAACCTCTCAATTGTTATCGATATGTAACCCATACGTAGCAATATCTATGCCATGGATTTCTAAAGATGCTTTGTTTATTAATCGATAAAAAACGCATTGCTTCAATTCTATTTCGCATTAAGTTGTGTCAAAAAATATAACTGAAAAATTTCAAGCAAAGCTTGCTTAAACGAATGAGTTTTCTTATTGTGTTCACATTCAAGTAAGTAATTTCGACTCCTATATTTTATTAAACTATGTCTATACAAGAAAAAGAAACGTCCAATAGTCTCTATCGCCAATGGCAAATTTTGTCTCGCCTTTCCACTGGAAAATGGATGGGCACTCGAGAGCTGCAAGAGATTTTACAACGTGAAGGTATCGACATTACTTTGCGAACTATTCAACGTGATTTAAACCAAATCTCTCAACGCTTCCCAATTGAAAACAATGGGGCTGTGCCTCAAGGTTGGCGTTGGCGTTCTGATGCTCCAATTCAAAGCTTACCGCACATGACCAGCTCTCAAGCGGTGACATTTATGATGGTTGAAGAACACCTTAAACATCTTCTTCCACCAAGCTTAATTGAAGAAATGAACCCATGGTTTGACTTAGCACGTCGTAGTCTCTCTACCCAAAACAATGTACGCCAATGGATTAACCGTGTACGCATTGTGCCTGCGACACAACCGCTGATTCCCCCGATTGTGGAAAAAACAGCGCAGCAAGCCATCTATGAAGGGCTGCTCCAAGACAAACAGCTGGAATGCGTTTATCAAGGCTTAAACCAAGCGGTTGAAGCAAAAACCTATACGCTCAATCCACTCGCACTGGTTCAAAAAGGTGCAATTATTTATCTGATTTGTACCCGCCACGACAAAACTGATATTCAAACCTTTGCACTGCACCGTTTCAAATCAGCGACGGTTTTAAACACTCGTGCCTTACACCCAGTCAATTTTGATATCGATGAATATATCGAATCGGGCGCATTAGGTTTCCGTGTAGACTTTTCAAAACCTACAGAAACCGTTGCACTTACCCTGACTATGACTGAAATAGATGCGCTGTATTTGGAAGAAACCAAACTCAGTACCAATCAGGTTTTAGAACCGCTTGGAAATGGGCAAATCTTGGTTCATGCTACCGTACCTTTTACCAATCAACTGGTGTGGTGGTTACGTAGTTTTGGTCATAAAATTAGTCACATTGAACCCAAAGAAGTTCGTGATGCAGTTAATCAGACCATCACCGACTAAAATAAAAAAAGCCCCAAGTATTAGGGGCTTTACAGTCTTTTTGGTATTAGATATTTGAATTGCTTGGGTTTGTCGTTTTCATTGCTCATCTTGGTTTAATGCCTCCCCTAAACCAAGATAAGTGCGCTGTTTTTGGTGATTGATACAAACTAGCATTGGCATGCAAGCTCTCCACTGTTAAAACGGATCGATTTCATCGTCATGGTGTTGACCTCATGTTAAGAACGTAAAATCAATTTAAAAGATGGCAATACTTTTGTGAAATAACATGATTGGCTATTTTTATCTGTTTTTATCTTAAACAACTATTTTGCTTTGTTTATCTGCCAAAACAAAAAGCCAGCCTTATGGTCAGCAGGCTTATGATTAGGCCCTTGCATTTCCAAATGCCGATCGCAAAAACCTTTCTCATCAGCAATCGTTACAAATCATCCGCGTTTATTTCTTCCAAAATTGCCACTTGCTACGTTTAGGCCGCTTTTCTTCAATACGCACTAATCCCTTGAGGGCTTCATTATTGATTCTGTCATACATTTTCAAATACTCAGGATTCAACTGCTCTCCGATATATTCAGGCGTATACGATGTACAAGGTTTTCGTAATGAGCGCTCATACCATTTTTGTGCAACGTCTAAATCAGCATTAAAATAGAGCCCTTTTTCATACAAATAGCCAATTTTACATTCCGCATATTGGTCTTTTTGATCAGCCGCTTTTTGAATCCAATACACAGCCTCTTCCAAATCTTTCTCAGTGTACAAGCCATTTAAATACCAATAACCCACTTGGTACTGTGAAGATGCCTCACCTTTTTGGGCATTCAGTAAAAATAGTTTGAAGAATAGTTGTTTGGCTTCATCCATATGCAGAAATGAATCAATCTTTTGGATTTGTTCATTAACCTGATCAATTGAGTAGTCCCGTGCATTTTTGAGAACATGTTGAGCCTGTTGCAGTGGACTTTCTTCGGTAAAGGATGCGATTAATTGCATTGCTTCTGCCTGCATCTCATCTATCCCAGTGATACGCGCATCCAGTACTACATTTAAATGTTTTCGAGCCAATTCGAAGTCTTGCTCAACACCTCGTCCTTCTAAATACATACGACCCAAACTTAAATCTGCCGCTATGACCTGACCTGCTACTTGTTGATACAGTCCAATTGCCATATCTAAATCAAGTGGTACACCTAAACCATGCTCATACTTATCCGCTAAATTATTGATCGCAACGGGATTACCCAGATCAGCAGACTTTTGATACCAATAGACACATTGCTCGTAGTCTTGTTGAGTCCCAATACCATCTTGATACATCCAGCCTAAATGATAATAAGCATTTGCCAAAACACCTTTTTCAGTTTCGGGCGCTTGTGACGAGATTCGATGATACAGATAAAATGCTCGTGCCGAATTAATCACATGTTCGCTCACCACGCCATAATTTGGATAAACTGAATTGACCAAGAAACACGTTAACCAGCCAAAACGATAATAAGCCGCCAACCCCAATGTGGCTGCCCAACAACCCTGTTCGGAGGACTGTTCCAAGAGCTGCAAACTTTTTTGTAAATCTTGTTCGGTGCCATGACTTCGTGCATAGCATCCCGCCAACTGATATAGCGCTATGCTATCCTTTTTGGACGCGGCTTCTCGATACCAGTTAAAGCTTCCTTCTAGACTTTTTTGTAAAATTCCGCCTATGAATAATTGCTGCGCTAACTGACACATCGCAGGGGTATAACCCGACTGAGCAGATTGACGTAGTAAATCAATATAGAGCTGAAACTCACGCTCTTGGTAGGCTTGATCTGCCAAATAATATTGATAAATACCCCGATGTTGCTCGGCTTTACCTCGAATGAGTTGAAGGATTAACGCTCCATGTCCTGTTTCATGCTCAGAAAAACACTCAATACGTTCAATCAATCCCAAACTTTTAGATACTTGCTCCAAGGGTAAAAACCATCGTGTAATGGTATAGAGTCCCGGAACATCTTGCATTTTCACAATGTCAGAAGATGGCTCAGGATCTTTGGGTCGAACCAAAGCTCTCAGCATCTGCATAGGAGATTCTGCTTCTGGTGGCATTAAATTTACCCCAACCAGTTCTCCATCATTGGTTTTAGCAACCTCCCAAACTTTCATAATGGCTTGATCAAATTGATAAAACTCACTACTTTGATTGAGCCAGATAACCACATCACCCGCGCGAATCTCTTCTCCGCTTTTATAATGTAATGACATAATTCACCTTATTTTTTATTGTATATTTCCCCTGCACAGATTTTACCCAAAAAAAAGCCCGCATAAAGCGGACTTTTTCAATAACTTTCAAATATTAAGCAGATTTTTTCGCTTGTGCATTTTTACGGATCGTAATCATGATTAATTGCACTGCTGCAGGTGTTACCCCCGGAATACGATTTGCTTGAGCCAATGTCTCAGGACGTACATCTTTCAATTTTAAAGTAATTTCACGAGATAACCCTGAAACGACATCATAATTAAAATCGGCTGGAATTTTGGTTTCTTCCAAACGCTTCATTTGCGCAACGTCTTCATGCTGACGGTTAATATAACCTGCATATTTCACCGCGATTTCAATTTGATCGCCCACTTGTGCAGACACTTCTGAACCTGTGAGCTCCGCAATTTGAGCAAATGAAATATTCGGACGTTTTAACAAATCAATCGCAGAGCATTCTTTCGATAAATCTGCACCCGTCATTTCGACAAACTTTTTGCCCATTGGGTTGTTTGGTGCCGCCCAAAGGTGTTGTAAGCGACCTGTTTCCAGTTCAACCGCTTCCATTTTTTCACAGTAAGCTGCCCAACGCTCATCATCCACCAAACCCATTTCACGACCCACTGGCGTTAAACGTTGATCCGCATTGTCTTCTCGTAGCATCAAACGATATTCGGCTCGTGAAGTAAACATACGGTACGGTTCTTTCGTACCGAGCGTAATCAAGTCATCCACCAATACGCCCATATAGGCTTCATCACGTTTTGGTGTCCATTGCTCTTGATCCCACGCACGACGCGCAGCATTTAAGCCTGCTAGTAGACCTTGTGCACCCGCCTCTTCATAACCTGTCGTACCATTGATTTGACCGGCAAAGTACAAGTTATTGATGGCTTTGGTTTCTAAAGTAAACTTCAATGCTTGCGGGTTGAAATAATCGTATTCAATAGCATAGCCCGGACGTAAAATGTGCGCATTTTCCATCCCGCGAATTGAACGAACCAATTCAAACTGCACATCAAACGGAAGTGAAGTTGAAATACCATTTGGATAAAGCTCATGTGTATCTAAACCTTCAGGCTCTAAGAACACTTGATGTGAGTCTTTATCGGCAAAGCGGTGAATTTTGTCTTCAATAGATGGGCAGTAACGTGGGCCCACGCCTTCAATGACACCAGTGTACATCGGAGAACGATCTAAACCACCACGGATGATGTCATGGGTTTTTTCATTGGTATGTGTGATATAACAATTCACTTGTTCAGGGTGCATAGATGCATCACCCATGAATGACATAGTCGGTGATGGGAAATCACCCGGCTGTGGAATCATCACAGAAAAATTAACTGAACGCGCATCAATACGTGGTGGCGTACCTGTCTTTAAACGACCCACTGGCAAATTCAATTCACGTAAACGGTGTGCCAGTGAAATTGAAGGTGGATCACCTGCACGGCCACCGCTTGATTTTTCAAGCCCTACGTGGATTACACCACCTAAGAACGTCCCTGCGGTGAGTACAACTGTTTTCGCATCAAAGCGAATACCCGTTTGAGTTACAACACCCTTTACAGTATCACCCTCAACAATCAGGTCGTCTGCGGCTTGTTGGAAAATATCGAGATTTGCTTGGTTTTCTAAAGTGTCACGAATCGCGGCTTTATAGCGAATACGGTCTGCCTGTGCACGTGTTGCACGAACGGCTGCACCTTTACGTGAGTTTAGGATACGGAACTGAATACCACCTTTATCGGCAGCCAATGCCATTGCACCGCCCAAGGCATCAATTTCACGCACCAAATGCGATTTACCAATACCACCAATTGCTGGATTACAGCTCATCTGCCCTAAAGTCTCAATATTATGAGTTAAGAGTAAAGTCTGTCGCCCCATACGTGCCGCAGCCAATGCTGCTTCTGTACCTGCGTGACCGCCGCCGATAACAATGACATCGTAAACTTTAGGATAATGCATAGTGGTAAAGGAGATTAAAAAATGATAACGAAAGATTATAGCAAATTTTCGATTGTAAGTTGACAGATTCCGTGGAATTTATTGTATATGCGGTGCTGTGCTTACTGCGCCAGCACTAGGTTTATGTAATTTTACTTGCAGAGCAGTAGCAAAAACTCAACAAAGGATGCGTTTTGTTACCTGAAAAGCCTTGCATTAATTTGATCATTTTTTATCCTATAAGTTGATCATACAACAACCAAAGGTAAGCATTATGAATAAGAAGATTCTTTTTTCATCCATTCTCTGCGGTTTATTTTTTTCGCCTTTTGTATCAGCCAACGACAAAGTTGAAAAAGTCTATGATAGTCAACGTTATCAACAAGTCTGTAAAGGCAAGTCACAAGGAACAGCGGTTAGTTTTGCCTATCGAGGCATTATTTGGAATGGTACCTGTGAACCTCAATTTTTCCCAAGCTCAAAAAATGCCAATATTCATGGTGATGAAGCTGAGTTAGCCAGCATTTGCCAAGGCGACTCAAAAGCGACATCAATCAATATCGAAGGTAAAGAAATTAAAGGCAAATGTGCCCTTGGTTTTGTAGCACCTAAACCAAGAATGTAAGCAAAACAATTTAAAGTTCATGCTGTATTGAGGGTAAAAAATAGTCCATTTTTTACCCTTTTTTCGACCTTGTAAATTATTGAATTCTGTATACACTCAAAAACACAAAAGATAAAAAACGAATAAAAAAGGTATTCCATGGATTCGGAATTGTTTACAGTTTTTTTGCCTTTGACTTTGGCATTGATGATGATGGGGCTTGGTTTACACCTACGCCCAGCTGATTTTTATCGCCTCACACTGCACCCCAAAGTCATTTTCATCGCGTTATTTTCACAGTTAGTGCTGCTAGTTGGCATTGCGTTCCTGATTTGCCAATTTTTAAATTTAGCGCCTATTTTCGCGATTGGTTTGATGCTCGTTGCAGCCTCACCGGGCGGACCAACGTCAAATCTATTGACCTATTTATTTAAAGGTGATGTTGCGCTCAACATTACTCTTACAGCCACGAACTCCATCATTTCAACACTAACCCTGCCTTTTATTATTAATTTTTCACTGATGTACTTTCTACAAACATCACAACCCGTTGACATGCCCGCCATGAAAATGATGAAAGTTTTTTTCATCACTTTACTTCCAGTCAGTATGGGCATGTTTTTACGTTATTACTTTCCAAAACTTGCCGACAGATTAAACCGCCCAATGCGTATTTTGTCTGCAAGCTGTCTTCTTTTTATCTTTTTTCTCGCACTGTACTTAGAGCGACATAATTTTGTTGAATATGTGTTTGAGATTGGGCCTGCCGTAGCCTTATTCTGCTTCTGTAGCATGTTTATTGGTTTTTTTGTGCCACATCTTGCCAATATTCCAGAAAAGCAAGCCTTAACTTGCTCCTTTGAGATCACCATTCATAACACCGCACTTGCCATTACGGTTGCCCTGTCAGTCTTAGGCAACACTGCCATGGCCATTCCTGCCGGTATTTATTCTATTTTCATGTTTGTATTTGCTGCGTTATTAGGCCTATTAATCTCGCGAAGAAATGACAGTTTATTTTTGAAGAAAGAGACCGTAGCTGAATAAGTTCACGGTCATGATTTATATAATTTTAAGGAGAATATGCACCTATGGATTCAGGAATTATAACTATTATGTTACCCCTAGCTCTTGCCATCATCATGATTGGCTTGGGCTTAGAGTTAACTCCGAAGGATTTTGCACGCGTCAGCAAGCATCCCAAAGCAGTATTGGTTGCTTTATTTTGTCAGTTGGTACTTCTTGTTGGGATTGCCTTTGTAATTTGCATAGTACTCAACTTACCGCCACTGCTTGCCGTCGGCTTAATGCTCTTAGCGGCTTCCCCAGGTGGGAGCACGGCAAATTTATTTAGCTATTTGTTTAAAGGTGATATTGCGCTCAATATTACTTTAACCGCGATTAACTCCGTTATTGCAGCGTTTACCTTACCGCTAATTGTCAATTTTGCCATTCAATACTTTATGCAGGATGGACAACACGTCAGTATGCAGTTTAGTAAAATCTTACAGGTTTTCGCTATTATTCTTATCCCCGTCTGTATTGGTATGTTGATTCGCCACTATGCACCCTCTTTTACCAAGAGGCTGAATAAACCATTGCGTATTTTTTCTGTTGTATTTTTGGTCTTAATCATTGTTGGAGCAATAGCCAAAGAACGCGCACATATTCTGGAATATCTGACTCAGGTCGGTTTAGCCACAGTCATTTTCTGTATTTGCAGTTTAATGATCGGTTATTTTGTACCAAGACTACTGGGGATCAATAGTGCTCAAGCTCGGGCCTGTGCCTTTGAAATTGGCATTCATAACAGCACCCTTGCCATGACCATTGCACTTACCGTGATGGCCAGTACCACCATTGCCATGCCCGCAGCGGTCTATTCTATTTTTATGTATATCTTTGCAGCCATCTTTGGGACATTACTCAACCGTTATGCTCCATCGGTTCAAACCAGTACAGAACAAGCCTAGAACAGATGTAGATCTAAGGATGCTTCGGCATCCTTTTTTATTTTGAGGAATGCTGTCGAACTGCCCCCCGTTCCGCTACAATATTTATTTATACATAAATATTAGGTTATTCCTGTGAAGTGGTTACAAATTCATATTACGGTTGATCAAGCGCAAGTCGATTTTACTGAAACCCTTTTAGAATCTTTGGGTGCAGTCAGTGTCACATTAGATGATGCAGAAAACCAAGACTTACTTGAACCACTTCCAGGTGAAACGCCACTTTGGAATAAAGTCATTGTGACGGGTATCTATGCGCAAGAAGACGACGAAGAAATTGATGTCAATGCATTAGAAACTTTTATTCGCACTCAAATGCCTGATGCACCGATGCGTAGCGAATTTCTTGAAGACCAAGAATGGGAACGCACATGGATGGATGCCTACGAACCAATTCAAATTGCTGACAAATACTGGATCGTTCCTGAATGGATGGAAGCACCAGAACCAGATGCAGTCAACATTAAACTTGATCCAGGCTTAGCGTTTGGCACGGGGAACCATGCCTCTACTTTTCTTTGCCTGCAGTGGTTAGGTAAAACTGATGTTAAAGATAAAATCGTGATCGACTATGGTTGCGGTTCAGGTATTTTAGGTGTTGCTGCTCTACTTCTAGGTGCAAAAAAAGTCTATGCCACAGACATTGACCCTCAAGCAATTTTAGCCACTGAACAAAATGCGGCGCTCAATGGCGTGGCTGAGAACCTTTATGTCGGCTTACCAGATGAGTTTAATTTAGAGCTTGCTGACCAAAAAGCAGATGTCTTTGTTGCAAATATTTTGGCAGGCCCGCTCATGATGTTAGCGCCTGAATTCGCAACTTTAGTCAAATCTGAGGGAGAGTTCGCACTTGCAGGTGTAATTGAAGAGCAAGTTTCTGATGTTTCTAGTGTTTATTCTGAGTTTTTTGATATATTAGAGGTCGAGAAACGTGATGAAAACTGGTGCCGAATCTCGGGTAAACGCCACACCCTTTAAATGAACCCTTAATACACTATGAGCGACAAACAAACCTCTTGCCCTAAATGCCTAACCATCTACAAAGTAAGTGTTGCGCAACTCACTGTTGCGCAAGGTATGGTTTGTTGCCCAAAGTGTTCGATGACCTTTAATGCGCTCTCGCATTTAACCACGGGTCATACTTTTGACACAGGTGAGGAAAGATCGTCGAATCAGAATGACATGAGCATGTCTTCAAATTCAGCATTTTCCTCTCCTCGCGTAGACAGCATTCATTTTGATTTATCGCAATCTGCTGCGCTTTCAATGTCGACATCAAATTTGCTTGATATTTTCAATCTGAAAGTTGAGCACTCCAACATTGACCTCAAAACCTATTTAAACAATTTAAACTATTTTAGTACCGACCCGATTGGTAACTATCCTGCCATGAATTTGGCAGACAACAATCCAGCGAAACCGCAAAAAAGCCCGATGTACTATATGCTTTGGGGTGTGATTAACTTCAGCTTATTGGCATTATTGTGTTTCCAATACTTATGGTTTAACCCACATATCCTCAATAATAGCCCCGCATTAGGTGCAACCTATAATAAAATTTGTCTCGTACTGAACTGTAGCAGCCTACAAGAACGGTACAGTCTGATCAGCATTAATAAATTAAAAGTAAAACGTCTCGATGCACAGAAAACTCAATTTTCAGGTGAACTGATCAATTATCATGACACCAGCCTTCCGCTACCAGATCTTAAGGTCATTTTAAAAGTGGATGGTGAAGTCGATTCAACCTATCAACTGCATGCAAATGAATACTTGATTGATAGCCTGGTTGGAATCAAACGAATTCCTAAAAATAGTCCGTTCAAATTCAAATTTAGCCTGCCAGTCAGCCGTAAAAGCTTCAATCATTACAGTTTAGAAATAGTCCAGCCCTAAAATTTAAAAAAAATGTAAAAAAAGTGAAAAAAAATGCAGTTTTCTTGCTCACTTTTTCTTAGACAATGGTATGATACGCGCCACAAAAGCTTAGTGCTGCAATCTCCTCAGTCTTTTAATACAAATAGAACATCAGCAAAAATGCGCGTTATCGAAATATCGCGTATTGAGCAGATTTTTTTGTTTAAAAAAGGTCGGTAACAAATATTTAACTATTGTTACGCTTATATTTCGACCAACTTAGCGATATTGTGGCATGCTAAATGTACAGTTTTAGAACTAGTCGTTTTAGGATCTAAAACGAAGTTCATTTTAATTTTAGACCACTTTATATATGTCACTTTACCCAAGTGATATTTAGATTTTTCGGATTACTTCGCATGAATAGCAAATCTCCTATTTTTACTGCACAGTCTGATGTCGCTCTTCGTATTCACGTAGATCGCGCAGTTCGCCACTATTTTGCACAACTGCAAGGCGAGCAACCATCTCAGGTCTACGACATGGTGCTGGCAGAAATGGAGAAACCTCTTCTATCTGTAGTTTTAGAATATACCCGCGGTAACCAAACACGTGCTGCGGAGATTCTAGGACTTAACCGTGGAACTTTACGTAAAAAGTTAAAAGCTCACGGTTTAATGAGTGAATAAATGATAAAATGCTTGCGGCTTCCGCGGGCATTTTTTTTACCTGCTATTTTTGGCTTTTTGTTTTAATTCTTGATAACTGTGACGAAGATCATGACCATTAAACGCGCTTTAATCTCTGTTTCCGATAAAACTGGCATTGTTGAGTTCGCTCAAAACCTTGTTGCTCTAGGGGTAGAAATTTTATCTACTGGCGGTACATATAAGTTGTTAAAAGACAACAATATCGCTGTAGTTGAAGTTTCAGAGCATACGGGTTTCCCAGAAATGATGGATGGTCGTGTAAAAACGCTACACCCGAAAATTCATGGTGGTATCTTAGCTCGTCGCGGTCTAGACGAAGCTGTGATGGCTGAACACAATATCGATGCGATCGATCTTGTGGTTGTGAACCTTTATCCATTTGCTGCAACTGTCGCTAAACCGAACTGCTCACTTGCAGATGCGATTGAAAATATCGACATCGGCGGCCCAACTATGGTGCGTGCTGCTGCGAAAAATCATGCTTCTGTCGGTATTGTGGTCAATGCTACAGACTACGACACTGTTGTTGCTGAGCTTAAAACAAATGGTGCTTTGTCTTACGAAACTCGTTTTGATTTAGCCGTTAAAGCATTTGAACATACAGCACAGTATGATGGCATGATTGCTTCTTACCTAGGTGCTCGCGTAGGCAAGGAAGAAGGTCAAGCAGACAAGTTTGCACGTACGTTCAATACACAGTTAAATAAAGCTCAAGACTTGCGTTATGGTGAAAACCCGCATCAGTCAGCAGCATTCTATGTAGAAAGCACAGCAACTGAAGCCTCTGTTTCAACAGCGAAACAACTTCAAGGTAAAGAACTTTCGTATAACAACATTGCAGATACAGATGCCGCACTTGAATGTGTCAAATCATTTGCAAAACCTGCTTGTGTTATCGTTAAACACGCAAACCCATGTGGCGTTGCTGTGTCTTTAGATGGTATTCAAGCGGCATATGACTTGGCTTATGCGACAGATCCTGAATCAGCTTTTGGCGGCATCATTGCATTCAACCGTGAATTAGATGTTGCTACTGCACAAGCCATTGTAGATCGTCAGTTTGTTGAAGTTATCATTGCACCGAGCATCGCTGAAGGCGTGCTTGAAGTCACTGGCGCGAAGAAAAATGTTCGTGTTCTCATTTGTGGTGAATTACCTGCACTTGATGAGCGTGCGCCACAACTTGACTATAAACGCGTAAATGGCGGTTTATTGGTTCAAGACCAAGACTTAGGCATGATCACCAAAGATGATCTAAAAGTCGTGACGAAACGCGCACCAACGGATGCTGAGATTGATGATTTGATCTTTGCATGGAAAGTTGCGAAATACGTAAAATCAAATGCCATTGTTTATGCTAAAGGTCGTCAAACCATTGGTGTAGGCGCAGGTCAAATGAGCCGTGTTAACTCAGCGCGTATTGCTGCCATTAAAGCGGAGCACGCAGGCTTAGTGGTTGAAGGTGCTGTAATGGCATCTGATGCATTCTTCCCATTCCGCGATGGTATTGATAATGCAGCAAAAGCAGGTATTAAATGTATTATCCAACCGGGCGGTTCTATGCGTGACGAAGAAACCATTGCTGCTGCAGATGAAGCAGGTATTGCAATGGTCTTCACTGGCATGCGTCACTTCCGTCATTAATTTACAATAATTCATATTCAAAAATCCCCCTAAATCCCCCTTTTTAAAGGGGGACTTGTCATGAATTAAAGGACTCTTTAAATTCGTGATGCCCCTCCCTTTTCAAAGGGAGGTTGGGAGGGATTAAAAAAGGATAGTAAGATGAACATGTTAGTTTTGGGTAATGGCGGTCGTGAACATGCATTGGCATGGAAAATCGCTCAAGATGAAAAAGTTGCAAAAGTTTTTGTTGCACCAGGTAATGCAGGAACTGCAACAGAAAACAAATGTGAAAATGTTGCACTCAACATTTTAGACAATGCTGCAATTATCGACTTTGCAAAAAACAATGCAGTAGATTTGATTATTGTGGGTCCAGAAGCACTGCTGGTAAATGGTGTAGTTGATGCTTGCCGCGCGGCAGAGCTTCAAATTTGGGGCCCAACTCAATTTGCTGCCCAGCTAGAAGGCTCAAAAGCATTTGCTAAGCACTTCTTAAAACGCCACAACATTCCTACTGCGTTCTACGATGTATTTACTGAAGTCGATGCAGCGAAAGCATTTGTTGAAAAAAATGGCGCGCCAATCGTGATCAAGGCCGATGGTCTTGCTGCGGGTAAAGGCGTAATTGTAGCCATGACTAATCAAGAAGCTTTTGATGCGATTGATGACATGTTGGCGGGCAACAAGTTTGGTGATGCTGGTTCTCGTGTTGTGATCGAAGAATTCCTTGCTGGTGAAGAAGCATCTTTCATTTGTATGATTGATGGCGACAACATCTTACCAATGGCAACATCTCAAGACCATAAGCGTATTTTTGAAGGCGACCAAGGTCCAAACACGGGTGGTATGGGTGCTTACTCTCCTGCTCCTGTGGTGACTGCAGATGTATTTGAAAAAACCATGAATGAAGTGATGCGTCCTACCGTTGAAGGTATGAAAAAGGACGGTCACGTTTATACAGGTTTCTTATACGCAGGCTTGATGATTGATGACAAAGGTCAACCAAAAGTGATCGAGTTCAACTGTCGTTTTGGTGACCCTGAAACTCAGCCGATTATGATGCGTTTAAAATCATCATTGGTCGATCTGGTTGAAGCTGGTATTGCAGGTAATCTTCCAGCAGAAGCTGAATGGGATGAACGCAAATCAATTGGTATTGTCCTAGCAGCAGAAGGCTACCCAGAAACTGTTCGTCAAGGTGACGTAATCTCTGGTCTTGGTCAATCTCCTGAAAACACAAAAATCTTCCATGCGGGCACTACAATGAGTGCCGACGGTCACATCTTGACTGCGGGTGGTCGTGTTTTATGTGTCACAGCTCTTGGCGATACCGTACTTGAAGCGCAAGTCAATGCTTTAGAAGTCTGTGGTCAAGTGACATTTACGGGTATGCAATATCGTACAGATATTGGTTATCGTGCTATTGCGCGTGAAAATGCTTAAAAGCATCCATACTGTAAAAACCCGCTAAATGCGGGTTTTTTTATTGCAAACCGCTGCGAATTTTTTTAAATATATCCGTATGAATATAAATTAATTTCTAAAGATATAGCTATATTCATCCTATATTCTGAGACATACTTTTTGCACTTTATACTCGTTATATCTATTTTTTGTATTTAGTTTAGATAAAATCTTATAAAGCACAAAATTTATGCAAATTATTATTTTTAAATAGATTAATTAAAAATAATATATTGTTTTCATTATAAAATTATAAACAAAATGCAAATTACTAATCTTTAAATAAGATAAGTATTGAACTTTTATGCTCTATATCGAATATTACTTTGTTGATATGATGTGCAAAATTTAACGATTGAGCAGAGATGTTTCTAGTGATTTGAAAAAGTTAATCTTTTCCAAAGTGAAAGTACATATTCGACTGATATCGAATTGCACACTTGCAAAACTCACATTACAGTCATATGCATCAAATCAGGAATACCTGATTTAAAATCAATCGATCTCTCTATTGTTCAGCTAAGTTAAGCCTCGTTTGGGTGCTTACTCGGGAAGAAAAAATGAAAAAAATTCTAGGAATTGCGCTGGGTTTATCTGTTGTTTTAACGGGTTGTAGTAAACCTGAAGCACCTGCAGCAGATGCGGCTAAAACGGATACTGCAGCAGCTGAGCAAACAGTAACCATCGCATCGACTGGGTCTGATGCAGACATTTGGCGCTATATTGCAACTTTGCCAGAAACTAAAGCAGCTGGCTTAAAGTTAGACATTAAAAACTTCACTGACTATGTTGCAATGAACACTGCTGTTGCAAACAATGAAGTCGATGTCAATGCATTCCAATCTTATGCTTACCTTGTAGCATATAACGAAGCGAACACAGCGAAGATTGCTCCACTTTCAACGACCTACCTAGAGCCAATGGGCATCTATTCAAGCAAAGTAAAAACTCTGGCTGAATTTAAAAATGGTGCAACGATTGCGATTCCAAATGACGGTGCGAACGAATCACGTGCATTGTTATTATTACAATCTGCGGGTCTTGTGAAGTTAAAAAATGACTTTGACTTTGTGAAAGGTACATCTCAAGACATCGTTGAAAATAAAAAAGCATTGGTGATTAAACCCATTCAAATGGCAACGGCTGTACGTGTGAAAGACGAAGTTGATGCAATTGTCTTGGGGAATACCCTTGCAATGGAAGGTGGTCTAAACGTATTGAAAGATGCGATTTACTATGAGCCAATCGACCAAACCACGAAAATGAACGTCAACGTTCTTGCTGTGGCTGAAGCGCGTCAAAACGACCCTGTACTGAAAAAAGTCGGTGAGCTTTACCATGTTGCTGCAGTCGGCAAATATGTTCAAGAACATTTTGGCGGCACAAAAATTGATGTGAACAAGCCAGTAAGCTACCTTACTCAAGCTAAATAGTAATATAATCAAATCAACGAAACAGGCAAAGTCTCTTTGCCTGTTTTTTCATTTTTGTGTAGTTTTTGACGATATGATTCAATTTAAAAACATTTCAAAGCACTATCAGCTGAAAGGCCAAACCATTCCTGCACTGGACCAAATCAATTTGGACATTCCAGAAGGCAGTATTTTTGGCGTTATTGGCTATAGTGGTGCAGGTAAAAGTACCCTCATTCGTTTGATCAATTTACTTGAACGCCCAACTCAAGGCCAAGTGATTATCAATCAAAAAGACTTTACTGCATTAGATGCAAAAGCATTACGTCAAGAACGTGCAAATATTGGCATGATTTTCCAGCATTTCAACTTACTGCAAACCAAAACCGTTGCAGCCAATATTGAAATGCCCATGAAACTTTTAGGTTATAGCAAAGCTGAACGTGAAAAGCGTTTGAATGAGCTACTTGAGTTTATTGATCTCAAACACAAAAAAGAAGCTTATCCAGACGAACTTTCGGGTGGTCAAAAACAACGTGTCGGTATTGCACGTGCGCTTGCCAACCATCCTAAAATATTACTTTGTGACGAAGCGACTTCTGCACTCGACCCACAAACCACTAAGTCAGTTTTAGACTTGCTCAAAAAAATCAATCAAGAGCAAGGTATTACCATCGTCATGGTGACACATGAAATGGATGTGATTCAAAGCATCTGCTCACATGTGGCCGTGATGGAACTCGGCAAAGTAGTTGAAACTGGGAAAACGGTGGACTTATTTAGTCGCCCACAACATGCAACGACACAGAATTTTATTCAAACGATTTTGCATCAACAGCTACCAATTAAACTTCTGAATAACCTCGAACATAAGCATCATCATAGTATTTACCGCTTACAATTCCTGGGTAACTCTGCACACGAAACCGTAATTCAAAACTTAATTAAACAGTTTGATATTAGTCTCAATATCCTGTTTGCCAACATGATTGAAATTGATGGCAATGTGATTGGACAAATGTTTGTTCAGCTCTTGGGCGATGAAAGCCTGATTGCTGAAGCGGTTGAGTTTTTAAAACAACATGGTGTGGCTGTTGAACAATCAGGAGAGCTGGCATGAGAGATTTAATTGTCCAGTGGTTAACTCAAATCACAGCGCCTTTTTGGAAAAGCTCTTTATCGATTGACCAGTTTATTACTGCTTTGCAAGAAACATTTCATATGGTGTTTTTTGCAATGCTGTTCGGCTGTATTTGGGGCTTTATTCAGGCCATCATTTTATTGGTCACACGTCCTAATGGTATTTTGCCAAATAAAGCGATTTATCACAGCCTGAACCCGATTGTGAATGCTCTACGCTCTCTACCCTTTATTATTTTGCTGATTGCGGTTTTACCTTTGACCAAACTCATCGTCGGCACATCGATTGGCACGTGGGCTGCGATTGTTCCGCTCACCATTTATGTCGGACCATACATTGGTCGTTTGGTGGAAACTTCATTACTTGAAGTGAATGAGGGGATTATCGAATCTGCACAAGCCATGGGTGCAACACCACTACAAATCATCTTCAAATTTATTCTACCTGAAGCACGCAGTTCACTGATTTTAAACTTAACCACAGCCACGATTAGCTTAATTGGTGCAACCGCGATGGCCGGGGCCGTGGGTGCAGGCGGTATTGGTGACCTTGCTATATCTTATGGTTATCAACGTTTTGACACCAGTGTCGTGATACTCACAGTGATTGTGCTGTTGATCATGGTGCAAATTGTACAATCCGTTGGCGATTGGCTATCTAAACTACGCTAGCAAAATTAAGCTCTCAATATTGGGAGCTTTTTTTCAGGTCTAAGTTTTATATCATGCGGCAAACAAAACTTTTAAAAGCTATAACGATGAAAATAACAACTCTATTGATCAGTCTAAGTCTTTTGCCGATGCTCAGCCATGCAGCTTCAAATCCCTATAACTACGTCACCAATGTGAAAGTGAATCAGGTTGAACTCAATACATCTGTGACAGCACATCAAGTCAGTCAATTGCTCGCCCCTCCAAATGGAAAAACCAGTAAGCTATATGCTGAATGTACAGGCAACTATGAATACAGTATTAAAAGTGGCCAATCCAAAACCCTAAAGTTTGAGATTTTTAACGAAGATAATCCCAAGATTCAGACTGAAAAATTCTATAAAGACAAAACGAATTTAAAACAACTCGGTCAAACCAAAGGCCGTGTTTGGCTTGAATGGAAAAGCACTCAAGCAATGAGCGAAAACATACACGTACAAAATATTCAGGTCACACCGAATTATACTTTGCAGCAGTTTAAACAAGACTTTAAATACAGTGCACAAGGCATGGCAGCATCAGGTGAAGCCCAAGTTTTGCTCTTGCAGCCCAATGAAATCAAAGCCTTTCTGAAAGAACCACAAGACTTTGCCCCACCCTACACGGCTTATCTCAACTTTGGTTTTAAAAATGGACGGTTAAGCAGCTTTGCCATTCAGCAAGCAGTGGCCTGCTAAAGGCTTTTATGCCAAGAAACAATGCGACTAACATTGCCTTTTCTAAGTCGTTTTGAACTTACTGACAATAAAATAAACAGTCCAAACACTGTGTGCTATTAAATTTTGCCAATTCATTTCAATCGCACTCAGAATCGCAGCAGAGCATGTTAAACTATTCAGCGGTTTTTGCAGGGACTCACTTATGCACTTTGTACATCTTGGTATTCATACAGAATTTTCAATCACAGAATCAATTGTACGTATACCTGATTTAGTCAAAGCTGCTAAGGCAGAAGGTATGCCAGCCCTTGCCATTACTGACTTATCTAACTTACACGCTGCTGTAAAATTTTATGGTAAATGCTTAGATAATGGCATCAAACCGATTATGGGTTCAGAAGTTCGTTTGAACGATGCTGAACATCGTGTGACATTATTGGCGATGAGCAATGTTGGCTGGCGTAATCTAACCGAACTGGTTTCAGAAGGTTTTATCCGTGGTCAACAGCTTGATATTCCTTGCGTTGCAAAAGACTGGATTTTAGAACAAAACCATGACCTGATTGCGCTACTTGGCATGCGATCTGATGTCGGCAAAATGCTCTGTACATCGAATCCGCAAAAAGCCGAACCTTTACTCGAAGAATGGATTGCAAAATTTGGCAATCGTGTTTATTTGGCTCTATGTCGAACAGAGCGTTCAGGCGAAGATGACTTCAATTATGAAGCCTTAAAACTGGCTAAAAAATACAATATTGGTGTAGTTGCGCACAACGATGTGCACTTCATGAAAGAAATAGACTTTGAGGCACACGAAGCTCGGGTCTGTATTGCCGATGGTTATGTATTAGGGGATAACCGCCGACCAAAAGATTACTCTCCAGAGCAATATTTTAAATCTGGCCAACAAATGGCGGAGTTATTTGCAGACATTCCATCTGCAATTGAAAATACTTATCAGATCGCGAAGCGTTGTAACGTCACTCTGCAATTAGGTAAATACTTCCTGCCTGACTACCCTATTCCTGAAGGCCATACCATTGACACCTACTTTGCACATTTATCCAAAGAAGGTTTAGAAGAGCGTTTAGACTTTTTATATCCACCTGAAACGCGTGATGAATACTGGCCTCAAAAACGTAAAGAATATGATGATCGTTTAGAGTATGAAATCGGGACCATTCTTAAAATGGGTTTTCCGGGCTATTTCTTGATTGTCATGGACTTCATCCAATGGTCCAAAGGTAATGGCGTTCCCGTTGGTCCGGGTCGTGGTTCAGGTGCAGGTTCACTTGTTGCTTACAGCTTAAAAATTACGGATCTCGATCCTCTCCCATACGGACTACTCTTCGAACGCTTCTTAAACCCAGAACGTGTTTCAATGCCCGATTTCGACGTCGATTTCTGTATTGCTGGTCGTGATCGTGTGATTGACTATGTGGCGCGTACATACGGACGCGATGCAGTATCACAAATTGCCACTTTCGGCACCATGGCAGCCAAAGGTGCTATTCGTGATGTGGCACGTGTCTTGGGTAAATCCTATGGTTTGGCAGACCGAATCTCAAAAATGATTCCGACCAAGCCTTTAGGTCTTAGCCTCGAAGAGTCGATTGAAGCAGAGCCACAGCTTAAAGATATTGTCACTAACCCATCCAACCCAGACAATGACGATGCGGCTGAAATTTGGGAAATGGCATTAAAACTCGAAGGCATTACCCGTAACACAGGTAAACACGCAGGTGGCGTGGTCATTTCCCCGACTAAAATTACCGACTTTTCTGCCGTGATGTGTGATGCAGATGGTACAGGCCGTGTTGCGCAGTACGATAAAGACGATGTTGAATCTGCAGGTCTAGTAAAGTTCGACTTCTTGGGTCTGCGCAACTTAACGGTCATTGAAGATGCCGTGAAGAATATCAATAAGCGCATTCAGCTAGATGTGCCTTTAGACATTGCGTTCATTCCGCTTGATGACAAAGATGCATACCTCATCTTTGCCAATGCCAACACCACAGCGGTCTTCCAGTTTGAATCCGTGGGCATGAAAAAAATGCTCAAGGAAGCACGTCCAAGCAAATTTGAAGAAATTATCGCCTTCGTATCCCTTTACCGTCCGGGCCCAATGGACCTGATTCCAGACTTTATCCACCGTATGCATGGTGGCGAGTTTGAATATCTTCACCCCCTACTTGAAGGTGTACTTGAGCCGACTTACGGCATTATGGTTTACCAAGAACAGGTAATGCAGGCAGCACAGTATTGTGCGGGCTATAGCTTGGGTGGTGCGGACTTACTACGTCGTGCGATGGGTAAGAAAAAGCCCGAAGAAATGGTCAAACAGCGCCAAATTTTCACGGAAGGTGCAGCCAAAAAAGACATTGATGAAGCCACTGCCAACCATATCTTTGACTATATGGAAAAGTTCGCAGGTTATGGCTTTAACAAATCGCATGCCGCTGCCTATGCCCTTGTAGCTTATCAAACGGCATGGCTCAAAGCGCATTATCCAGCTGAATTCTTAGCAGCGGTGATGTCATCGGAAATGCAAAACACCGATAACGTGGTGTTCTTGATTGATGACTGTCGCCACAATGATATAGAGGTATTGCCGCCTTCGGTCAATATGTCTATCTATCAATTCCATGCTTCGGACGATAAAACGATCGTTTATGGACTCGGTGCAATTAAAGGCGTCGGTGAAGCGGCGATGCAGTCGGTCATTGACTCGCGTATTCAAGATGGGCCTTATCGTGATTTGTTTGATTTCTGCCATCGTATTGATCTGAAAAAAATCAATAAACGGACTTTAGAAGCATTGATTCGCTCAGGTGCTTTAGACTGCCTCGGCATTGAGCGCTCAAGCCTAATGGCGCAGCTACCTGAAGCGGTACAAGCGGCAGATCAAGCTCGCTCAAACCGTGAAACAGGCATCATGGACTTGTTTGGTGAGGTTGAAGAAGTACAACGTAAACCCGCCAAACCTGTTAAACCTTGGTCAGATGAAGTCCGTCTCAAAGGTGAAAAAGACACTCTAGGGTTGTATTTAACCGGTCACCCAATTGATGTATATCGCACTGAGTTGAAAGCGTTTATTCCGAATAAAATTAATGAACTTACCCCAACCCGTCGTGGTGTTACTACGGTTTTTGCTGGGCTTGTGGTTGATGTAGCTAACTTCCCGAACCGAATGATGGTGACCTTAGATGATGGTACCTCACGGATCGAAGTCTCTGCGAACCATGAACGCTTTATGCGTTTTAAAGACATCATTCAAAATGAAAAAGTGGTGGTAATTGAAGGTGAAATTTACGAACGTGAAGGTTTTGACCGTCCAATGGGTCGCTTAACCAAAGCATTTACCCTAAATGAAATTCGTCAAAAACGCGCCAACTGTATTCAAATTCGTCTCGACCCAACACATAGCACAAAAACACTGAGCCAAGATTTAAAAAATATTCTTGCACCCTTTTGTAATGTCGATATGTGTAATCACATCCCACTGCAATTGCTGTTGGACTACCCGTATGCCACGGCTGAATTGCACTTAGGGATTAATTGGAAAGTGGCGCCACTGGATGACCTTCTGTCTAAACTGCGTGACTATTTTGGTAAAGAAAATCTTCATGTGGAATATCAAGTCAAATCCAAAGCAGCCAAAGCGGTGAGCTATGAAGAAGCCAAACCTGTAGATGTACCACCGCCCCCTGCGGATATGAGCATGGATGATGCCATGGACTTATATCAAGCTGAAGTCGGTCAGTTCTCTTAATTATTTAAATTTTAAAGATTCATTGGAAAAATCATGAGCCAATTTGACAATGCCGCTGTTTCAGCGCATCTCTCCCATGTGCGTATTGTCATGGTCAATACCACACTCCCTGCAAACATTGGTAGCGCACTGCGCGCCATGAAAACGATGGGACTCTCAAAACTGGTTTTGGTTGCGCCAAAAACCTATCCGCATCCCAATATTGATGCTTTGGCTGCGGGTGCAACTGATTTAATTGAGCAGATTGAAATCGTTGAAACCCTTGCTGATGCCATCAAAGACTGCCATTTAGTGTTTGGCACGAGTGCGCGTAGTCGTACCATTCCTTGGCCTTTGCTAGACGCACGTCCCGCAGCTGAAAAATCAATTTCAGCAGTGGTGAATGATCAGCAAGACGTTGCTGTTGTATTTGGCCGTGAAGACCGCGGACTGACCAACGAAGAACTCGCCATGGCTAACTATCATGTCACCATTCCTGTAAATACAGACTATGGTGTACTAAATGTGGCTCAAGCGATTCAAGTGATTTGTTATGAAATGCGTATGGCCACACTGGCTGCTGTGGAAAGCGGTAAAGATGAAACTGCAACCATGCCTGTAACAGATACTGAGTCTATGCAATGGGATGAGCCTTTGGTCACCCATGAGCAAATGGAACAGTTCTACCCGCACATTGAAAAAATGTTGGCCGAGATTGAATTTTTAGATCCAAAAAATCCTCGATTACTGCCTTTACGCTTGCGTCGTCTTTTTGGACGTATACAATTAGATCGTATGGAATATCATTTACTTCGTGGTATTTTTAGTCGTGTACAAGCTTTAAATAACGGCACATGGAAAAAGTCAAATACGGATCAAACAGAGGATCAATCTAATGCTTAAACAGCTCAAAGAAGATATACAAGCTGTATTCGCGCGCGATCCTGCGGCACGAAACACTTTAGAAGTTCTAACCACATATCCAGGCATTCATGCCTTGATCATGCACCGCATGGCGCATGAGTTATGGAAAAAAGAATGTAAAGGCTCAGCTCGTTTATTATCTTCTTTTAGCCGATTTGCAACAGGTATTGAAATTCACCCGGGTGCTAAAATTGGTCGTCGTTTTTTTATTGACCATGGCATGGGCGTCGTGATTGGTGAAACCGCTGAAATTGGCGACGATGTGACCTTATATCACGGTGTCACTTTAGGTGGAACCACATGGAATAAAGGCAAACGTCACCCGACCTTAGAAGACGGTGTGGTGGTTGGTGCTGGTGCTAAAATTTTAGGCCCTTTTACTGTTGGTAAAAATGCGAAAGTCGGCTCAAATGCAGTCGTCACCAAAGCAGTTCCAGCCGACACCACAGCAGTTGGTAACCCTGCACGCTTTATTTCTAAAGATAAACCGAAAGATGAAGCAGAAACACGTCGTCGCGATTATGCAGAAAGTATTGGTTTCCAACCTTATGCTGCAACGCAAGACCAGTCTGATCCAATTCTTGAAGGTATGCGTGTTCTACTTGACCGTATTCAGCTGAATGAGAAACGGATGAGCACCCTATGCCAACGTTTGTCTTTGCTTGATCCAACTTTTAAAAAGCAACAACAAAATGAACAACCCTTTAGTGCTGAAGAATTGAAAATTTTGGAAGATGTACGCCGCGAATGTGAAGCTCAAAGCCTACCATCCAATGACTAAACATGAAAAGTGTTAGTTTTTGAAACCCTGCCTATAGCAAACCTTGCATGTTCATCAGAGTTTTTTTAGACTGACGAACATGCCTTTTATACCACTTCTTAAAATAATGAATGGATGAACCTTATGATGCTTAAACCCTTAGCGGTTGCTGTTCTTGCTGTCTCGTTTTTAACAGCGTGTAGCTCAAACCCAACGAAGAACAATAGCGATACCATCGTTTTTACAGAGCCTGAATTAACTGCACCATTTTATGCACTCAATCCATTTAATTATGATGCGCCACCTCCATTTGAAATTAACTTAAAAAAAGCAGCGGCTCAACCCGTAACTAAAATGGAAGTGACTCGCTCTGACGATCCATCTAAAAAACTGGTTTTAGACACCAATAAACTGATTATTCCAACCGTAAACAGCAAAGACCGTCAGTTGAAGTTTGCCGTACTGGCGGGCGACAATGAAGTCGACATTACTGAAATTGATGACTTCTTACAGTTGGTTGAAGGCAAAGCCCGTCACTACCCACCACGCTTTACAGAACGCCAAGAACGTAAAGGTTTTGAGTTAAAACTAAAAGAAGTGACACAACAGCTCGATACGTTAGCGTCGAAAGACAATGCTTCATTTGATGTACTGGTTCGTGCGTTCAAAGCTAGCGTTATGGCACGTAATTTAGACCTTGGTTCAGTCTATACCACCAAGTCTTTGGCTTATGCACAGCGTATTTTAAAAATTAACCAAGAAGACCCTGAAGCAAACTTCTGGTTCGGTTTTGCCTTGTCTGAAGGTGGTGGTCAACGTGAAGCGATGCCATACCTCGATAAAGCAATGAAATCTGGTGTTCAAGAAGCCTATTTAGCGACAGCAAATAACTACATCGCGATGGAACAAAAGAAAAATGCGGTGCAAACCTTGAAAAACTACAAGCTGAAATATCCGCAAGAAGCTGAAGTTGCGGATCGCTTGATTAATGAAATTGAAAAACAAGGTCGTTGGAATGTTTGGCAAGTTCTAAATACTGCAAAATAATCCCATCATTTATGATGTACCTAAAAATAGACCGAATTTTCGGTCTATTTTTATTTTAGGCGAATTGATAAATCCGAGAATTATCGTATGATTTAAAAAATTCAAAAGAATAAACGGTAGTCGACGCTTTTTATGCCTAAATACATCCGTAGCACCTTGATGATGACCACTCTCGTTTCGCTTTTGAGTGGTTGCCAAGTGGTCAGTGTGAAAAATCAATCACTGAACGTCACGATTACCAATGAGCGTGAGAGTATTTTAACGCGGGATAAGCTCAGTGAAGCGAGTCTAAACGTGCTGTCTATGACAGGCCGAGAAGCAAAAATCTGTTCAGAGCAACCTGAGGAATGTGTCAGCGAACTCAAACAAATTCCACAAATTCAAGATGAACAGCTCCTCTCTACTGCTAGCGAACTTTATCTCGCTAAAGCACTTTCCTTAGAAAAATCATCAGCCTGTAAAGTGAGTATTTTAGCCAAGACCCAGTCGGAAGAAAAACAGGCGCTGCAAAAACAAAACTACCAAAGCTGCTTAGATCAACAACTTGGCATGCTGGATAAAAGCATTCGCTATAGTTATGCCTACATGTTTAACACCAAACGTGGCCCGCAAGACCGTATTTTTGATAACAGACAAGTCCAACTCCGTGACTTTTATAACCAAGCTATCGCTAAACTTGTAAATAGTTATGGCCTGCGCCATGGGCCATCTGAAGTCGGTA
This sequence comes from Acinetobacter sp. CAU_H_29a_1, assembly GCF_058599505.1. Lineage (NCBI taxonomy): Bacteria > Pseudomonadati > Pseudomonadota > Gammaproteobacteria > Moraxellales > Moraxellaceae > Acinetobacter > Acinetobacter sp. CAU_H_29a_1. Next base: position 1,270,747 of record NZ_CM178655.1, on the reverse strand, counting down.
ATCAAATAAAAGTGGGACAAAGTATTTACCGCATAAATTATGATAACTACCCACTTTTAAAAAACCGTCAAGTTGAACAACTGATGTCAACTTACAATATGAACTTTTCAGGCCTGCGCTCTATCACACGTCGCGATGGTTTTGGTTCAGAGTTTCTGATTGTCCTCCCACCTGAGCACAATGACACCTCACCCGAAAAAGCCAAATATATTGTCGATCCACTGCATTATCAGTACACCAATGGTCGTAATCCTAACATTCACAATGCCCGTTATTTAGCAGCAACTATTACCGCACAGCCACGCTCTGCATCCAGTATCGAAGAGATCTTAAACAACCCTGAGTTTGAAATCTCAGCTTATGATCCCTATAAGTTTGAATCTGCGAAAATTGCAGGCAAAAGTTACCCTCTTGCTGCAAACTTTTCTGCGCCTTATGGCTTATGGTTAGCACAAAACAATTTAGGTAAAGCCGCGTATTTATCACTGATTGATCGTGATGCACGCCTCACTATGCCGCACCTATACATGCTTGAGCCGTACAACCCAAATAAAAAAGTGGTGGTGCTCGTTCACGGACTAGCCAGTAGTCCAGAGGCATGGATTCGTCTGACGAATGATGTAATGGGCGATCCCGTACTACGTGAGCACTATCAAGTTTGGCAAGTGTTCTACTCGACCAATATGCCAATTTTGGAAAGTCGTTTCCAAATCTATGCAATCATTCAACAAAGTTTTAATTTGGTCGATAGCAAAGCGCCTGCCAAAAAGGATGCCGTGCTAGTGGGTCATAGTATGGGCGGTATTATTGCACGGCTTTTGGTAAGCGATGCTGACTTAACCCCTGCGGCAATGAAACTGCTACCCAATCGACGTGCGCAACAATTTAAAAATGACCCTCTGTTTAAATCACGTCTCGACATTCAACCGATTCCAAACTTTAGTCGGGCCATTTTCTTGGCAGCACCACATCGTGGGACAGAGTTTGCTGACCGCTGGTTTACCCTTACGGCACGTAAAGTCATTCGTCTACCAGGTGCGTTTTTGGGGGCACTGACCGATGTTATACAAAGTAGTGACCCTGACCTACAAGCCTTCATTAAAGATGTCGATAATGGACTCATTCAAAATGGGCCAAGTGATCTCAGCAAAAACTCTAACTTTACTCGGTTAACTAAAAACGTCGTTCCATACAAAGGCATGAAATTCCACAGTATCATGGGGAATGCGACCAAAAGTGATGACCTCAATATCATTACAGACGATGTCGTGCCTTATACGAGTGCCCATCTAGATGGTGCATTGTCTGAGAAGATTATTAAAGGGGGACATTCTATTCAAGAAACGCCTGAAGCTGTTCTTGAGTTACGTCGTATCCTGCGGTTGCACCTGACTGAACTTGGTCTGTATAAGCCTTAAATCCTTAAAAGCCTAAACAGATGTTTAGGCTTTTTATTTTTGCTTTACACCTAACGCCTACAACAATAATCACTTGGCTGTTTAACAACTGTTCGCTTTATAGATGATTTATTGTTTAGTCGTTTTCAATTTTGCTAAGATATTACCATTCATACAATAGCTGTTCATAGCGCATAAATACACACGGTAAGCGGTGTCGCTCGGTCTATTTTTATATTGTGTATTTTCAAAGATTTAAGGATTTCACCTACATGAGCAATTCGGGAATCATAACTGATTTGTCCACCCTCACCCCTATGATGCAACAGTACATGGGCGTCAAAATGCAACATCCGCACTCTTTGATGTTCTATCGTATGGGGGACTTCTACGAGCTATTTTTTGAAGATGCACACAAGGCCGCTAAACTTCTCGGAATTACCTTGACCCATCGTGGCAAAGCCAATGGTGAACCCATCCCTATGGCAGGTGTTCCTTACCATGCAGCTGAAGGCTACCTTGCTCGCTTGGTGAAAAAAGGCGAAACCGTCGTTATTTGCGAGCAAATTGGTGAAGTTACAGGTAAGGCCCCTGTTGAACGTGGCGTTGTCCGGATTATTACACCAGGTACGCTGACTGACGATGCCTTACTGACGGCACATCAAAGTTCAAACCTTGTGGCGCTTTGCGTACAACAAAATGAAATTGGTATTGCATTGTTAGATTTAAGTGCAGGTTTATTCAAAGTTCAACAACAAGAGTTTCAACTTGAGCAACTGGGTATTGAACTGTCTCGCCTCATGCCAAGTGAAATTTTGGTCGATGAAAATATTGTCGACCCCAACATCATTGAACACATTAAAAAACTGCTCGACTGCCCTGTAACACGCCGTCCAAATGTCGACTTTAATTTAAACAATGCACAAAAAACTTTATGCGATCAGTTTGCTGTATCGACTTTAGCTGGTTTCGGTATTGACCATTTACCGCTTGCCAAAGCAGCAGCAGCATCCCTGATTCATTATGCCAAAGAAACGCAAAAGACTGCCTTACCACATATTCGCTCTATTCAGCTTGAACAAAGCAGTGATTTCATTGCGCTTGATCCTGTGACACGTAAAAACTTAGAGCTGGTTGAGCCTCTGTTTGAACATGGCACGTCATTATTTCAACTCATCAATGACTGTCAAACTGCAATGGGTAGACGTTTACTTAGTCGTACACTGATGCAGCCCTTACGCGATACAAAGCTGCTAGATGCACGTTTAGATGCCACCAAGAGTCTTGTGGATGGTTACCATGAATCACCAGTCCGTTTAGTATTAAAAGAGATTGGAGACATTGAACGTGTTCTCAGCCGTGTGGCTTTAGGCAGTGCCCGTCCGCGTGACTTAGTGCAACTGCGCCAGGCCTGTGCGCAAGTCCCTTATTTACGTCATGCCATTCAACCCGTGATCCAAAGCAAACAGTCTGCACTCATTAGCCAATTGAATGAGGAATTGGGTGATTTCCATGGCTTACATCAACGTTTAATGTCCGCCATCGTTGAACATCCACCTGTGCTTTTACGGGATGGAAATGTAATAGCCGAAGGCTTCGATCATGAACTGGATGAACTGCGTAAAATCCGCGATCATGCAGGACAGTACTTGATCGACCTTGAAATTCAAGAACGTCAAAATACTGGAATTTCGACCTTAAAAATTGGCTATAACCGTGTCAGTGGGTACTACATTGAACTGACCCGTGCACAAGCCGAGCAAGCACCTGATCACTACATTCGTCGTCAAACCTTGAAAAATGCGGAGCGTTATATCACGCCTGAGCTGAAAACCTTTGAAGACAAAGTACTTTCGAGTGAGTCCCGTGCATTAGCTCGCGAAAAAATGCTGTTCGAAATGCTCTTAGATGAACTGCGCGCCGACATTGGTCATTTACAAATGATGAGTAGCGCTATTGCGCAAATCGACCTCTTAGCCAACTTTGCACATCAGGCTCGCTTACGCAATTGGTCACGTCCTGAGTATAGCCCAGAAATTGGGGTTAAAATTATTGCGGGACGTCATCCAGTGGTTGAGGCTTTGAACAAAGCCACATTTACACCGAATGACACGACACTTGATTTTAACCACCGCATGGCCATTATTACCGGTCCTAACATGGGGGGTAAATCAACCTTTATGCGTCAAACGGCTTTAATTAGCCTATTGGCCTATTGTGGCTCATATGTACCAGCCCAATCGGCAGTATTAGGTCCTATTGATCGAATCTTTACCCGCATTGGTTCTGCGGACGACCTATCTACAGGCAAATCGACCTTTATGGTGGAAATGACTGAGACCTCGCAAATCCTACATCATGCAACCAATCAGTCACTGGTTTTGATGGATGAAGTTGGTCGTGGCACCAGTACCTATGATGGTTTATCTTTGGCATGGGCTTGCGTACTTGACTTAACTAAACGTATTAAATGCTTATGTTTATTTGCCACACACTACTTTGAACTGACCGAGCTGGCGAAAGAAACTGCTATTGATAACTACCATGTCACTGCAAAAGAACTCAATGGCAACCTCATTTTGTTACATAAAGTCCAACATGGGCCAGCGAGTCAAAGTCACGGCTTACAAGTAGCAAAATTAGCAGGTATTCCTGCCAGTGTGATCAAAGAAGCACAAAATCGTCTGAAAATTTTAGAGAAGCAACAACTGCAAAAACCTAAAGTCATTCAAAATGATTTGTTTGCTGTAATAGAAACGCCTGAACTTGAAATTATTGAACGTGTGGTCGAAATTGAGAAACCTTCTGCCGCACTTGAACTACTCAAGAGCATTGATGTCGATAACTTAAGCCCACGTGAAGCGTTACAGCAGCTTTATGCATTGAAAGATCAGTTACATTCATAGTAGTTTTCTATTTTTGTAACCCATCTAGACCGTCAAAATGACGGTCTTTTTTATTGTCAAAAGCAGTTTTCAGCAAAATGTTCAGTTTTTATCAAATTTAACAGCAAGAAACTCAATCATACTTAATTTTTATACAGGACAATCAGTTCACCAATGGATTAGTAATACCAACTCATAAATGACTAAGTTCTATGCATTCAGATCAAAAATTACATGGAATGATTTTGATATTGGAATCTCTTTACCATTTGCAGATGTGACATAAGTTGCACCTAAAAAACTATTATTTAAGTTATTGTTTTCTATAATTTCTTAAAGCTCGATTTCTCCCATAAAAACCCCTTTAAAATCAATACACATTCTAATAAAAATCATAAACATAGTCTTATTTCACGCATATAAATAACAAATATCAATAAAAGCAATTGTTAGTTGGTGCTGTTTTTGCCTAAAATACACATTAGTTATTAGAACCATATTTTTAGGTAGCCTTCGCCATGACCTTTGTTGTCACTGAAAATTGTATTAAATGTAAATATCAAGACTGCGTAGAAGTTTGTCCAGTAGACTGTTTCTATGAAGGTCCAAACTTTCTAGTGATCAATCCGGATGAATGTATCGATTGCGCACTTTGTGAACCTGAATGTCCAGCAAATGCAATTTTCTCTGAAGATGAACTGCCAGAAGGTCAAGAAGTATTTATTGAACTAAATGCTGAGTTATCACAAACTTGGCCAAACATCACCCAGATTGGTGACCAACCTGCTGACCGTGAAGAATGGAATGGTAAAGCAGATAAGTTACAATACTTAGAAAAGTAAGCCACAAAAAGATCAGCATAAGCTGATCTTTTTTTATACCTAAAACACACATTTGATTGCAATATTTCCAATTTTTCCTCACAAATTTGGATTAAAATAATAGGCGTATTTTTTAAATATTTGATTTCTATAATGAAGAAATTTTTAAAGGGATTATTTGCGGTTAGCATAATCCCCTTGGTGATGATTGGCTGTACGACTTCATCCCACAAAGGACAGACCATCACAACTCCTGATGGAAAACGCATTTTTATCCCGCAAGAGAAAATTAGTTTTGACCGCCCTGCTCCACCTAAAATTATTCCTTATAACTACAATTCATGGATGTCTGTCGGTGACACGCTAGCACGCGTACGTGAGTATGAAGTTTTTCTTGAACGCAATGGTGTGGGAAATATCATCCCAAGCTTTGAACTGCTCAGAACAGCGCGTGATTGGCAAAAATGTGGTCGTTCACAGTACATGATTCCAAACCGTGAACTTTGGAAAAACCAAATTGCGACCTTAAAAGTTTTTAAATACTTAGTTGCAGCCAAAGTACTGACCGATTTTGAAGTCACTTCAGTTTATCGAGATCTGCCTTTAAACCAATGTGCTGGCGGTGCAAACTCGTCACGCCACTTATTCAATTCTGCCATCGATTTTCGAATTGGGTCTGAAAACCCACAACCCGAAGATTATGCTTATATTGAAAATACAAAATATCGTCTATGCCAATTTTGGACCCAGCATGGTCAGAGCTTGAACATGGGCTTAGGTTTATATGCTTCTGGTCAGATTCACATTGATACCCAAGGATATCGTACATGGGGCCCAGACCTCAGTCGCAATTCTTCGATGTGTAGTTACTAGTTTTTAAAAATTAAAAGAGGTCAATATGACCTCTTTTTTTGAGCATTGATTTCAACAAATATGGTCGGAAAAATTGCACTCTGAAAATAAAAGTTTAAAATGCTCCACATCGCAACCAAGGTGAACATGCTATGCAACAAATGTGGACAGAGATTGATAACTATATCGATGCACATTTAATTCCTGAAGATCCCATTCTACTGCAAACTTTAGAAAATACAGAGAAGCATGATTTTCCAGATCACTTAGCTGTTGCACCGAACCAAGGTATGCTTTTACAGATGTTGATTCAAATGAATCAGTGTAAACGTGTGCTAGAACTCGGCACTTTTGCTGCGTATAGCACCATGTGGTTAGCGCGTGCCTTACCTGAAGATGGTTATATTTTAACGATTGAAGGACGTGATACGCATGCCGCGATGGGCCAAGAAAATATCGACAAAGCTCAGCTTAAACAAACCATTGAACTCAAATGTGGACGTGCAGCAGATATCCTTAAATCACTGCCTGCAGACATTGAACCTTTCGACTTTATTTTTATTGATGCCGATAAACAAAGCTACCCAGAGTATTTGGAATTAAGCCTGAACCTATCTCATTCAGGTACTTTGATTTTCCTTGATAACGTGATTCGTGCAGGCGATATTATCAATCCTGAAAATCACAAACCAAGTATTGAAGGGATTCGAGATATGTTCAAAGCGATGCAAAGCCATCCGAAAATTTTGTCTTGCACCGCACTTCAAACTGTCGGTAGCAAAGGACATGATGGATTTGCCTTAGCCATTGTAAAATAAGTCAAAATTTAGATTAAAAAACAATCGATTAATTTAAGCTTATATAAATTATAAACTTACATTTACTGTCCATATAGTTATCCACAATTAATGCGGATAACTATGGATAAAACAGTTCCAATTTAGAGAATTCACTCTAAATTAACGGGCGACCAGTAAGGGAACTTTGGCATTCCTAAAAATGGTGGTTGCAATGCTGCCCAAGAAGAACTGATGAATTTTACTGTGGCTGAACGCACCAAGCACAATCAGTTGTATGCCATGCTCATTTTGGTATTCCAGAATATTTTCAGCCACGTCGCCATAACGATATTCTGTAATCACATCCAAATTCGCATCTTTCAGATACTGTTCAGGCTCTCTTAAAATTTCAGGGTGGTCCCCGACATAGACCAAATGGCATTGTAAGAGGCGCAGTAGATCACTTTGCGCAATCCGCTTCATCATCTTCACACACGTCGGTGAATACTCGTAGGCAAAGATAAAGCGCGTAGGTGGCTTAAAGCTATCACCTACCGTCATGACGGTACAGTTTGCACCACGGATAAAGTTTTCAACATTACTGCCCAATGGTTTATTGCGTTCAGCCGATTTCTCACCCACACGGCCAATCACCACAATGTCATCTTCATGCAATAAGTTAAAACTTTGCTCTAGAAAGTCACCCTTTTCTTGAATATGCGTTGTATGTAGGCCATGCGTTTCGAGAATGAGTTTAGAAATATGATCGAGCAAATTATTGCTATAACTGAGCGCAAGTTCACTTTGTTTTTGCTCTAATTCAGCCAGCTCTTTAAGCAACATTGCATTGCTTTCAAATCCAATTACCCCGCTAATTTCACCTAAGTGATAACTTGCAGGATAATAATCCAAAACTTGTAAAAGGACCAATTCCCGCCCCGTCTGTTTTGCAATCCATGCCGCAGCTTCTGCTAGAGCATTGATACAAGGGGAAGAATCAATACATGCAATGACTCGTTTCATTATCGCCTCTCATTACACCGCATTTGGTATAAGGTCTCATTGTTGTTCTAAACTTAGCATATCTTTTTTTTTGATGGCAGGTTTTTATGTAATTAAGTATTGATAAATGTTCAATATTCTTTGATATCTTAATCACGTAAACGGATAAACTGTGCAGGATTTCCAGCAACAATCGATTGCTCGGCGATATCTTTAGTCACCATGCTATTCATCCCCACTACAGCATGTGCACCAATTTTCACCCCATCTTTCACGCCCACATGTGCACCCAACCAAACATCCCGACCAATTTCTATCCCTTGTGAACGCACAGGTTGTTGATAAATCGGATCACTGAGCGCCATGCCATGATCAAAGGCATATAAGTGACAATAGGCTGCAATACGCACTTGATCATGTAACTTAATCCCCACACGACCACCATCTAAAATACAATGGTGGTTGATCGCGACTTCGCTGCCAATCTCTAGAGGCCCATGCAAAGTACAATCGGCAGCAATAAAAGTGTTGTCCCCAATGACAATTTTGCGACCAGGCTCTGCAAAAATGTGTGCCAATGGAGAAATAAAACAGTTTTGACCAATTTCAACGGTTTCCATTTCCATTAGATAAGCTTGGTATTCTTGCTGCCATACTTCAGCCCACACACGGTTTTTAGGCTTGAGCGACCAATACAACCAGGGCATATAGTTTAAGCGATGCTTATGCTGCTCACGATATTTTAATAAGGGATCAGTCATGATGGTCATCCACAATTTTTAAGGCTTCACGTCCACGGGTCACATCTTGTATTTTAAGAGCGAGCGCTTCAATCTGATGCACTTGTAATAATGCCTCTACAAGCACGCCATCCGCAGTATATTGCTCATTAAATTCAATCTGCTGGCTATTCAGCTCATACTGGAAAATCGCCCATTCATTAAATTGGCAGGCAAAATGCACTTTTTTCTTCTCAATGAGCTCTATTTTTTCAGCCAATAGTAAACACTGCCCTGCAGTTCCACCATAAGCACGTACCAGCCCGCCTGTGCCTAACTTGACACCACCATACCAACGATTGACCAAAACCAAAACATTGGTCAGTTCATTTCCTTCAATGGTCGCTAAAATAGGACGACCTGCAGTACCTGAAGGTTCACCGTCATCATTAAAACGAACATTATGACCAATTTTCCATGCCCAGCACTGATGCGTGGTACTGATATCTTTATATTGCTCTAGAAAATCTTTAACGGCTTGTTCATTTTCTACAGGCACAGCAAAAGCTTGAAAACGACTTTTTTTAATGTCTTCTTCATAGCTCACTAAACTAGAGATGGTAAATGGCATAGCGTAATTTTAAAAAAATTCACAAAAAATTATAACGTATTTTCAATCAGCTATCGTATGAAAATGGCTTTTCGCATTAAGCCAATACGAAATAAAAAGATATGCATACTGTGAAGCATGCTGAAAAAGCGATTTCAAAAGGATGGCAGGGCGCGCGGTTTGAATATAAAGGAATGCCCTATTCTTAATTCAATACAAAGCGATGGATTAAAAATATGGGTGGTGTTTCAAAAAGTATGCTGACATTAAATGAAACCATTATTGATGTAAAAAAAGGTTAAGTCGAAGGCTTTAAAATGGTTTTCAATCTTTTTGGAGAAATTACAACTCTTTCTAAAACCGCGCCTAATTCTATGCCTTATTTTACAATTATTACCTTCAATACCTACGGTAAAAAACTTACCAATACTTTGCTTGCAGTTTTTAAAAGCAGTGATGAAACTGTCCCAATGATCACTTGCAATTCGGGTGTAATGAATACCTAATTGTTTAAGCTTTGTCTTCAACCGTTGGACTGTAGCTAAATCTCTCTTACCCCAAACATAAGCAACAATCTCACCTGTTTCTCGATGGTAGGCGTAAATAAGCCATTGTTTATTATTTTTATTTCCAACAAAAGTCCAGAATTCATCTACTTCGAGAGATTCATAATGACTTTGTTTAGGCTGAATTTGATAGGTCGATTCAGTTAAAGTCCGTAAAACTTTACCGATACTAATGCGCTCAACTTCAGCGATATCTCGTATACCGCTGCCTCTGACCATCAACTGTAATATTTTACGAGTAATGCCAGAATTACATCCTAGATAGCTCAGAGCATGGTCACCAATAAACTGACGTTTGCAGTCTTTGCATTGATAGTTTTGTTTCCCATCTACTTTGATGCCATTTTTCTTTATACTGTCACTGAGGCAGGTTGGACATTTGATTTCTAGAGTTATTTGCATTTCTCTATTTTATCAAAATTCAACCTGCTTTTTTTCAGCATACTTTTTGAAACACCACCAAAATATGAAAGGGAAATCTGCGCCAATTATTTTCATTGACGCAGAAAAAGCTTATACAGTGAAGTCATCACCAAGGTAAACTTGACGCACGGTTTCATTGGCTAAGATTTCATCTGGAGAACCTTCAGCAATCACCGCACCCTCACTCACGATATAAGCACGTTCACAAATCGCCAAAGTCTCACGAACGTTATGATCCGTAATAAGAACGCCAATACCACGGTCTTTTAGAGTACGAATAATATCTTTAATGTCACCCACTGAAATTGGGTCAACCCCAGCAAAAGGCTCATCGAGTAACATAAATTTTGGATCGGCTGCCAGTGCACGTGCAATTTCAGCACGACGACGTTCACCACCTGACACACTCATGCCCAATGAATCTTTAATATGGCTAATTTTGAAATCGGCCAGCAATTCATGCAGACGCTGTTTACGTTGTTCTTTATTTAGATCTTTGCGCGTTTCCAAAATCGACATAATATTTTCAGAAATAGTGAGTTTTCTAAAAATTGATGCTTCTTGAGGTAAGTAACCAATACCTTTACGCGCACGTTCATGCATGGCCAAATCAGACATGTCTAGGTCATCAAGATGAATTTCACCTTTGTCCATACGCACCAGTCCAACCACCATATAGAAACTGGTGGTTTTCCCTGCACCATTAGGGCCAAGTAAACCTACGATTTGTCCGCTTTGCATGCTAAAAGATACATCTTTCACTACCCAACGCTTACTGTAGTTTTTCGCGAGATGCTTAATACATAGGGTTTGTGGCTGATTGAGAGTTTGCTCCATTAGTCACGCGCTCCTGGGAAGGATTGAGAACCTGAAGGTGGGATCACAATTTGAACACGACCACTCGACGAACCACTGCTGTTTGGTGTACCAATCGCTTCGATATCACCTTTGTTCATACTATAACGTAATGTATTACCGCGAATACTGGCACCATCTTGTTCTAGAAGTGCACTACCCGATAAGGTAATAATGCCTGTTTCTGCATTATAAATAATTTTTTGCGCCTGACCCTTGGCAATACCTTTATTGGTACTGACTTGCTGCTGGAAACGTGCAGGCTTACCATTGGCCGTAATGGTGCTAATTTGGCGGGTTTGATTTAAATTGGCAACAATTGAATCTGCTTGTAGTTTCATCGTACCCTGTTCAATGATGACATTGCCTGTGTACGTCGTAACACCCGTTTTTTCATTAAACGTTGCTCGATCTGCCACCAACGAAATCGCTTTACTACGGTCACTTGGCAATGCCAAAGCAAAAGTTGAAACAGCCACACCTAAACTCAGTGCAAGTGTTTGCTTGAGGAAAGTTTTCGAAATAGAAAATTTTGGATTATGGTTCATACTTCCCTCGAATATGGAAAAAGTCATATTGACCCGTATTTAAATTCGCTTTTAAGCCCTGACTAACAAATTCGGCTTGTGGTGTCGTAACAACCACTTGATGCTGAGATTCAAGTTCACGCGTCTGTGGAAACGCAGTCAGTTCTGCTGTCTCAAACTGCATCTGACCTTGATCCAACATTTTCTTTGCAACCACTTGGTTTGTCAGAACGACTTTTTCGTTGTCGTTGATGCCATTGGCTTGCTTGGCATAGAAAGTCGCATCCACTTTTCCATCTTTATACATCTCAGCATTTAAGTTCTCTAACTTAGAGGTCTTCTTTTGCATGTCCTGCTCAAGACGATCTACTTTTGCGCGGACGTATAAATTACCCTGCTCATCTGTTTGAGTCAGTTGGATCTGCTCAGCAGAATAGGTCATGCTTTGCGCACCATCGAACTCGAGCTTTTGCCCTTTTCCGCTGTAATAGTAATAACCACTACTGATAGCCGCAATGGCTACAGCAGTGATATATAAAACTTTAGTATCCATAAATGTTAACTAAACTCTCATGCATGCATACAGATTAATGCGGGACTGCGGTGTACTTTTCAAGTAAAGTTTCGTATACACCTTTGGCTTGTAAAATCATATCGCAGATTTCACGTACCGCGCCACGTCCACCCATCGCTTGAGTCACCAAATCGGCACGACGACGCACTTCTAAATGACCATTTGGCACGGTCACTTTCATGCCTGCAATGGCAAATGCAGATAGGTCAGGCCAGTCATCGCCCATGTATAAAGAGTCTTCTGGTGAAATACCAAATTTTGCACAAGCCTCGCACAGTGCAACACCTTTGTCTTCACGGCCTTGATAAACAAGGTCTACGCCCAAATCAGACATCCGTTTTTCTACGATCTGGCTTTTACGTCCTGTGATAATAATCACTTTCACACCAGCTTGCTGAACCAGTTTCATGCCTAAACCATCACGGATATCGAAAGATTTGATTTCGTCCCCCGAGTTGGTCAAAGTCACAAAACCATCACTTAAAATACCATCAACATCCAAAACTAGAGCTTCTACATAACGCGCTTGTTCTAACAAAATATAAGAAGCCATTTTTTAATTTACCCCAGCTTGAATCAGGTCATGCATACTCAAAACACCAATGACTTTATTGCTCTCATCAACAACGACAAATTGGTTGATTTTCTTTTCATTCATTCGCTCTAATGCTTCAACAGCACGTGCTTCCGGTGAAATCGTCAGCGGGCTCTTAATCATCACATCAGACACCGCCAAGTTCACATCAAAACCTTGCTGTTTATCAATCAAACGGCGTAAGTCACCATCGGTAAAAATCCCCAATAGATGATCATTGTCATCCACAATTGTGGTTAAACCTAGGCGTTTGTTAGAGATTTCGTACAGAACTTTGTTCATTGCTGTATCTGGAGACACTTTCGGTAGTTCGTCCCCAGTGTGCATTAAATGCTTCACATGTAATAACAAGCGTTTACCCAAAGCACCCGCAGGATGCGAGCGTGCAAAGTCATCTGAAGTAAACCCGCGTGCATCTAACAGTGCAACAGCCAATGCATCACCTAAAGCTAAAGTCGCCGTTGTACTCGATGTTGGTGCTAGACCTAATGGACAAGCTTCTTGGATATTACCCAATGTCAGTGCCACATCAGCATTTTGTGGCATCGGCCCACGCTCATCCCCACTGATGGTAATTAAAGGCACACCCAAATATTTGATCAAAGGCATCAGCATCATGATTTCATCACTCTTACCCGAGTTTGAAATCGCAATCAGCACATCACCTGCAACCAACATCCCTAAATCACCATGCCCCGCTTCACCAGGATGCATAAAGAATGATGGCGTACCTGTAGAGGCAAAGGTGGCAGCCATTTTTCGGCCAATATGCCCTGATTTACCCATGCCAGTAATGACTAAACGACCTTTACACTTTAAGATAATTTCACAAGCACGGCTAAAACGATCATCGATTTGCTTAGCAAGTACCGAGAGTGCCTGACGCTCTATCTCTAGTGTTTCTAAAGCAACTTTTTGGAAATCAATGGGATTTGACATATTTTCAGAATTCAACGTTGTTTTACCTGAACCGTGTGACGAAATGAAACGTCAGCACATAAAAAATAATTTTCGCAATTTTATCATATCTCTGTAGACAACTAGCGCGGAAATCTTTGGATTTTCACAACATATCTACAAATGTGTTTTGCTGATGATGGAAGACCTTTGTTTCAGATGCATATAGCTCGTTTCCTTTTTATTATTTCTTCTTTCGGTCACGTATGACTGCACAACCTTCACACTAAGAGGCTCTTATTTATTCCGTAACTTAAGTGAAATAAAAAGTAGCCATCACAAAACTAAACAATGTCGCTAATTCAATTATTTCAATACTGGCACCAATGGTATCTCCCGTCACACCACCAATACGCCGTATAAATTTATATCGCAAATACCACAGTACCAGATAAAACGTGGCAATCACCACAACACCAATCCATGCCCAATACAAAGCCACCAAAGGTATCAGCAGTAAAAGTGCCATTGCAATTGGTCGTGCTAAATGTTGGCTCAACTGGCTGCCGAGTCCTTTAGCACGCACATAGTCTGTGCTTAAAAAGAAAAATAGCGGCACGAGACGCCCTAAGACAGGAAATAAAATGAGTGTGCTATAACACTGCTGCTGCAATAACACATACAATGCCGACCACTTTAATATGCATACAATAACAAGACTGAGTACACCTATCGGCCCACAACTCGGATCTTTCATGATCTCAAGTGTGCGTGCTTTATCGCCAAAACCACCGACCCAAGCATCGGCAGTATCGGCTAAACCATCCAGATGCAAACCACCCGTCAACCAAATCCATAACACCAGAACCACACTGCTTAACAGCACAAGTGGAAAAGCATGCAATAACAGGGCGATCCCATACAGAATGCCGCCTATGAGCAAACCCACCACAGGATAAAATAACAGTGCTTGCGCATTTTGCTGAGGCGTTGGCATTGCGCTTAAGCGAACTGGAAACGTCGTTAAAAACTGTAATGCAATCCAAAACGGTGTCATTATACGTCCCCACTTTGAATAAACTGAAGTTGCCCTTGTTCGAATACAAAGCGGTTTAACTGTCCCAACTCTGCGGACATTTTTAAAAGATCGTTATCATGCTGTTTCAGCGCTTGGCATTTTAAGAGTTTAATCACTCCACCATGGGAAATAATCAATGCGCGTGTCCAGCCCCGCGCATACATTTGCTGGGTCAAGGTCTCTACAGACTCTAGAACACGACTTTTAAATGTCAATAAACTTTCTGCCTGAGGCGGGGTGAAGCTTAACGGTGTTTGCCAAAATTGAGCCAATTCATCTGGGTAGAGTTGATAGAGTCGCTCAGTCGACTGAGCCTCCCATTCCCCAAAATCTATTTCTTGCAAATTCTGTTCTATATACAAAGGGAGCTGTTTTTGCTCCGCCCACTGCTCTGCAAACAGACGACAGCGCTGTAATGGTGAGCTATAAATGACATCCCACGCCTGACCAGTCTGCTCAGACTGTGTGATGGTAGATCGCATTTGCGACCATCCTTTCGCAGTCAAAGCATCATCCGTTCTACCCCGTAAGGTATGGCTTAAGCTGGTTTCGCCGTGGCGTAGGAAGTCTAAATACAACATCCTTAAACTTTCTCACCAATCACGGCAGCTTCAGCAAATGTCGCCATTTCATTATGTAAGCGACACGCTAGCTTGATCAACCCCAGTGCGGCCCCTGCTCCACTGCCTTCACCTAAACGCAGATTCAGCTTCAATAAAGGCATCGCTTTAAGTTCTTCTAACAAACGTACATGACCATATTCAGCCGACTGATGCCCAAAAAGCATCCAAGCGCGAACGTCTGGATTTAAGCGTACTGCGAGCAATGCCGAAACGGTACTGATAAACCCATCTACCACCATTGGCAGCCCCAATTGCGCACAGCGAATATACGCAGCTGTCATGGCTGCAATTTCAAGTCCACCCACTGCACATAAGGCTTTAAATGGATCGTTTCCGACATATTGGGCATGGAGTGAAACTGCTTGATCAATCACCTGTTTTTTATGTATCAATTGATCAGTACGGATACCCGTTCCAACACCCGTGAGCTTTTCAGCGGGTTCAGCCAATAAAAAGCAAGCGACAGCTGAGGCTGAACAGGTATTTCCAATGCCCATCTCCCCCGCGACATAGATATCTGCCCCATAAGCGATGGCATCTTCCACACTTTTTTGCCCCAAAGCAAAAGCTGCTTCACATTCAGCTTCAGTCATGGCTTGGGTTTGAGCAAAGTTAGCCGTCCCCGCGCGGATGCAGTGGCGTTCAACCCCGACATATTCATAAGCTTCACCGACTGAACCACAGTCGATGACTTGTAACTTGGCTTGATATTCTTTGGCAATCACACTAATACACGCCCCGCCAGTTGCGAAGTTCTGCAACATTTGACGTGTCACCACTTGTGGGTAGGCAGAAATATTTTCTTCCATCACCCCATGATCACCTGCAAAAATTGTAATCCATGGGCGGTCAATCTTGGGTTTTACAGTGTTTTGCAAACTGGCTAAAGTCACTGCAACCGATTCAAGCTCCGACAACGAGCCTGTCGGTTTGGTCAACTGTGACTGGCGTGCTAGGGCTTGAGCCAATACAGACTCACTCGGACTTTGACATGCTTCTAACCACCAACTCACACTTGTTCTCCTTTTAAAATCATTGGAAATCCTGCTACGCAGAACACCACTTTTGTAGCAATTTGACCTAACTGCTGATGCAATCGTCCTGTTTCATCGACAAAGCGTCGGCTAATTTGTCCTATAGGAACCACACCTAGGCCTGTTTCATTACTCACTAAAATCAGCTCGGACTGTAAATTTCCGACAACATCTAACAACTTTTGGCATTCTTGAACTTGCAAATCTGGGTCAGTATGCATCAGTAAATTACTCATCCATAAAGTCAGACAATCGACCAAAATGGTTTGGTTTGGGCGGTCTAATTTGAGCAACTGCGCTGCAAGATAAATGGGTTCTTCACACAGCCCCCAATCTTCGGGTCGTTGTTGCTGATGGTGTTGAATACGCGCTTGCATCTCCCCATCCAAGGCTTGTGCAGTTGCCACATAAACCACAGGCTGCGCCAACTGTTGTGCAATCTGCTCCGCCAAGCGGCTTTTCCCCGAACGTGCACCACCTAAAATCAGCTGCATTGTGCATTCCCCAACTCAATCTGTGTATGTGAAAACAATGGCCCTTGTAGGACATGGGCCTGATAAAAACCAAACGTGAGCTTTGAGACGTTTAAGCTATAGCTAATATCTTCAATTTCAGCCATCCGTGCCAATACATGATCACTGCACACTGCTTCACGGTATAGACCTAATGTAATATGTGGACAATAACTTAATGCCGCGACTTCCTGCGATGTATGCAGCAATGTTTTTCTAATTTTATCCAACACGCCTGCGGTATCATCCATTTTTAAAAATAAGGCACTTTCAAAACTATTTAATTCACCCATCTGTAACTGAAAAGATTCTAGTTTTAAATTTTTAAGGCGTTCAATCTGCTGAGTCAGTTGCGCTCGACTAAAGTCATCCGACTGTGTCACCTGTTCCACCCAAAAACCAGCAACAAATAAAGTGATATGGAACTGCCGTTGGTTTGGTTGATAAAGTAGATCTGAAAACTGCTCACGAAGCTGTTTTAAATAGTTGATCAAAACGGGATCATCCACTTCAATATACCAAAGTGCATAGCGTTCTCGTCCCAAATGCCATTCAGGATAGTCTCGAGCTTCAGTCGGCACTACAGTGCTATGGGGTTGAAGAAACACTATTTTATTCACAAATGAAGATGAATGATTTAAGCATATTTTTGTCAAATTTATGGTCTGACACACCGAGATAATTTCACATTTAAATGAATTATTTTCAACACACTCAAATTACAGGCATAAAAAAACCCCAAGTTAAACTTGAGGCTTTTTAAATTTTGGAGCGGGAAACGAGACTCGAACTCGCGACCCCAACCTTGGCAAGGTTGTGCTCTACCAACTGAGCTATTCCCGCAATATGGATGTGCATTATAGAGAGTTTCATCAAACTGTCAACACTCTATAATGCAATTGCTGAATTAATCAGCACGACGCCAGATTGTCCCTTGGCGAGTGTCTTCCAAAACCACACCTTGATCTAACAAGGACTGACGAATTTGATCCGCTTTGGCAAATTCTTTGGCTTTTTTCGCATCTTGACGTTGTTGAATCAAATCTTCAATTTGCTCTTCAGACAAAGCCAAAGCCTCTTGCCCAATATCAGACTTCAGGAACTCTTCAACATTGTGCTGAACCAAACCTAGAGTATTGGTTAAATGACGCAAAGTTGCATAGTAAATCGCCGCTTGTTCCGCTTGTTGCTCTTTCACGGCACGGTTCAATTCTTTGTTCACTTCAAACAATACCGCAATGGCTTCAGCGGTATTGAAGTCATCACGCATGGCACTATTGAAACGTTCAAGCAATGTTTCATCTAAGGTATCGACTTGTGTATCGCCATAGGCTTGTTGATAAGCTTTAAATGAATGATAGAAGCGTGACAGCGCTGTTTTTGCTTCTTTTAAAGCAACATCAGAGAAGTTCACAGGGCTACGATAGTGTGATGACACAATGAAGTAGCGAATCACTTCAGGATGGAACTTATCCATCACATCCCGAATGGTAAAGAAATTGCCCAATGACTTCGACATTTTCTCGCCATCAACGTTGATGAAACCGACATGCATCCAGTAGTTAACATACTGCTCGCCGGTTGAAGCCTCAGACTGTGCAATTTCATTTTCATGGTGCGGGAACATCAAGTCTGAACCGCCGCCATGAATGTCAAAATGGTTCCCTAGGCAGCATGTCGACATCGCAGAACATTCAATATGCCAGCCCGGACGACCTTTGCCCCACGGCGAAGCCCATGCAGGTTCATTTTCTTTGGCATGTTTCCAAAGTACAAAGTCAAAGGGATGTTTTTTCTCAACTTCGACATCGACACGTTCAGATGCACCCGCCTGCATATCTTCCAGTTTACGTCCTGAAAGACGACCATATTTAGCGAATTTTTCCACTTGGAAATACACATCACCATTGGCAGATGGATAAGCTGTGCCCTTTTCAACCAGATTACCAATCATGCATTGCATTTGATCAATATAATCCGTTGCACGCGGTGCTTCGTCTGGATGTAGGCAGCCTAGATTTTCAGCATCTTCATTCATCGCTTGAATAAAGCGGTCTGTCAGTTGAGTAATCGACTCGCCATTTTCATTGGCACGTTTAATGATTTTGTCGTCAATGTCGGTAATGTTACGTACATATTTCACGCTCCAACCTTGGCTACGCAGGAAGCGAATAATATAGTCAAATGCAACCATCACGCGCGCATGTCCAATATGACAGTAGTCATAAACCGTCATACCGCAGACATACATATCAATATGTCCCTCAACACGAGGTACGAATTCTACTTTTTTGCGTTGCTCTGAGTTATATAGAACAAATGGTTGCATAGCGATTCAAAAGACTTCAAATATAAGAATGGATCATCTTAACCTAAGCATCATTTTTCATAAAGTTTTCAGAAGATTTTTCTTTCAATTATCTCGCCACTTTTCATTCATACGCAACTATTACTAAATTTCCTTTATTCAGATCTGAAAGGAATTATTGGTAAATATTGGCAGTGCATGATGCATTTGTTAGGGATGAACATGTGCATGCTCGCAATGCTCATGGCTATGAAGTTTTGGCGCTTCATGATCTGTTCGAATACAGCAACCCTCGACATACTGACTGGTACCGTCCATATAAAATTCCTCTTTCCATACAGGAACTTCATGTTTCACCCGCTCTACCGCTTCCTCACAGGCTTGAAAGGCTTCACGGCGGTGCGCAGCGTACGCCATCGCAATAATGGCTGTATCGCCAATATCTAAAGCACCTATGCGATGCACCACCCGAACGTAGGACACGCCATATTTTAATTGGATCTCTTGTTCGATTTGACGAATCATTTTTTCAGCGACAGGTGCATAAGCGGTATATTTTAATGCTTTTACAGCTTTGCCTTGATGATGATTCCGCACCGTACCAATGAATATGCCTATGCCGCCACACTCAGGAAAATGCTGGATGCCATCAAAGTCATTTTGGCTAAAAGTCACTGTTTGAATCCGTGGAAATTGTTTTAATTCCATATCAACCTCCTGCCACAGGGGACAACAACACCAAAGTACAATCTCGACTTAAAATGGTCTGCCTTGGAATAATGTCTTCACCGATTGCACAGGCACAGCGCTCCAATAACGTGTGGACAGCTGGGTATTGAGCAACGAGATCCTTTAAAACCACCGTAACCGATGAATCAGGCTCACATTGCAGCATTAAATTGGGGGATAACTGCCGTTCAATCGCACCAAAAGCTTCGATCTTCACTCTAATCACATTGTTTAATTCCTGAGTCATCCTAACCTCCAATCATATGCATACTGATTTTTCGTACGGGCTGATGCAATTGCTGTTTTTGAATAGCATGAAAGCCTTGCTCTTTATGCCAAACATAAGTTGAAAGTTTCCCCTCTAAAACAAAGGGTTCATACTGATTGATTTGGGCAAGTTGTTGAATGTCTGACTTTAAATTTAAGCCTTGCTTGGCAAAAAGACAATTATAAAACTCACCTTGCGCATTCAACCGCAGTCGATCACACTCCCCACAAAACGAGTTGCTAATGGTGGAGATAATCCCAATGTTCGCACCATCTACCTGATAACTACGTGCTGGATTGGCACCTTGTCCTTCAAGCACTTGCACCGTAAATTGCGAGCTGAGTTGCGACAAAATCTCTTGTTCAGTGACGACATCGGCTTGCGACCAATTTTGATCGCCATCTAAAGGCATAAACTCAATAAAACGCAGTTCTACCTTTTGCTGCTTTGCCCACTGCACCAAAGGGACAATTTGATCGTCATTGATGCCTTTCATCAGCACGGTATTGATTTTGATGTTAAAACCAACCTGTTGTGCGGCATGAATGCCTTCCAGCACTGTATGTAGTTGTTTTTTTGTGAGGTGTTGAAATTGCTCGGCATCTAGACTGTCTAGACTAATATTTAAATCATCTAACCCTACTTGCTTTAAAGCAACGGCATATTGTTTTAAATAATGACCATTGGTGGTCATGGAAATACGCTTCAGCCCCTGCTTTTTTAGGCTTTGTAGTTGTTCGATAAAATGCACCACACCTTGGCGCATCAACGGTTCACCCCCCGTGATACGAATTTGCTCAATGCCATGCTGCACCATCAATTTGCAAAAATGATAGAGTTCTTCAAAACTGAGCAAGTCGTGTTTTTTCATCCATTCGGGATGTTCGGGCATGCAATAGACGCATTTAAAATTACAACGATCCGTCACCGAGATTCGTAGTTTGCGCTTTTCACGTCCAAACTGATCTTGGAATACTTTAACTGCGGATACATGGGTCATGCTGTTCATCTGTCTTGCCTATGCGTCCTTTGAGCGGTGTGGGTGCAGTTCATATTTCACGCCCTATTTTCTGAAATATAATTTGCAATAAGTGTTCCAACTTTGTGCACTTTTTACATTTTGAGTATTTCCAGTTCAATGCCGTAATGCGTGATCACTGCTACATACGTTCAATATATAAATAAGATAATGCCTTCCCCTAAAACCATTTCAAATGATTGTTTTTATAAAAAATTTAATATCAATATGAATACTTATTTGGTTCTTTTATAGATTTTTATTTAAACAGTCAAATCAGCTTATGGCAACATCGTCTACTCTCGACACAAACCTCCTCTCTTCAATATCTGAGGTATTTATAAAAAATTGAGTTGCCGATGCTGTTGTAACTCATCCAACGAGTTAATGCTGTGAAAAAACAGTGCATGATTTTTAAATCGTGCCACTTGTGGGTGCAAATCTGCAAAACACTGCCTTAAGCTGCGCTGATTTTGTTCAAGGTGCTGAATCAATGTCGGTAGACTGCTCCGTTTTAACAAACAAAACGGATACAGTGCACGGTCATTGATTTCTACAATAACGACACCACAGTTCGGATCTTGTTGCATCGCCTGATGTAATCGTGAAAACACTTTTTTCGGAATAAAAGTCACATCACAGGGTACGAACAGTACATAGTCTGATTGCACATGTGCCCATGCACTTTTCATCCCCATCAAGGGTCCTTGAAAGCCTGTTGCCTCATCTTCAAAAAAGCCAATCGACGGAATCAACCGCTCATAAATGGAATGATCCCTATGGCTGTTGACCCATACCTTGGTTGCACGTGACTTTAACTGCTGATGAATTTTGATAAGTTGAATTTCATCATCAAATTTTTGCAAGAGTTTATTGATGCCATTCATACGGCGCGCCTGACCACCCGCCAAAATAACAACTTCAGTTTCTGGGTAACTCACGGGTTTGAATATTTTTCTTTTCATTCTACATCCTCCGTTTGACACGCTTTGATCAGACCTCGAATTTCAGGTAAGCAAGAACCGCAATTGCCTCCTGCCTTTAAGCATGCAGTGACTTGTTTTTCATGGGTGATATTTTTTTCTTTAATGACATCGATAATACGATTTTTCCCAACTTTAAAACAGCTACAGACCAGTGGGCCATCGCTATTAGTCATTGACATCGCTTGCCCTGCCAATAAAGCTTTCCTATGCATAGCACTTAAGCGTTCGCGCTTAAACAGACTTGCCACCCAGTCTCGATCTGGCAATAAGGCTTTAGGCGCAATATACAGACTTGCAATGAGGTGTCCATCTTGTAACACCACACTATGACTGATATGGGCAGTTTGATCTTCTACATTGAGCCATTCAAAACTTTCGTCATCAAAAGGCAATAAAGCTTTGAGCTGTTCCGTCGTTTCCGTAAAACGTCGACGGTCTGCCAGCTCATAACGAATAGCTTTGGACGTTTTGATTTTGGTCCACCAAATGCTTTGTTCAATACTTTGTTGTACCAAATGTTCAAAGCCCGTTCTGACATAAAATACGCCCTGCCATTGCGTATAAAACGGATGAATCATCACAGGGGTATGTTTGAACTCAGGTTCTCCCGAAATCGCATCCACCACAGGATTCACCACTTTACCAATCCGTGCATCTGATGCGAATTGATCACTCCAGTGAATCGGTGCAAAAATCTGTCCACGGCGGATATTGTCACTGACCGTGGCACGCAGTACGCAATTTCCCCAAGCCGATTTGATCTCTACCAGTTCCCCATCTTTCAAACCATATTTCAAGGCATCATTTGGGTGAATTTCACAATAGGGTTCTGCTTTATGTGTACTTAAATTGGCTGATAAACCTGTACGTGTCATGGTATGCCATTGATCGCGGATGCGTCCTGTATTCAGCACCAATGGATACTCACTGCTAATTGGATTCACTGCACCAACTGCTGTTGTTGCAATAAACTTGGCTTTACCATCTGGATGACTAAACTGACCATCTTTAAATAATTGAGCAAAAGTGTTTGGTTTGGTTTTGCCATTTTTCAAAGGTACGAGCACAGGCCATTGCGTCGGTTCAAGCTCTTGGTAGTCATCAAATGAAAGATTCGTCAGACCTGCCAAATTGAAATAGCGGAATGTTTCAGTCGATGAACGTAAAGCAATTTCTGCATTTTGATAAGCTGAGAGCTGGGCATGTTCTTTGAAAATGTCATGACTACTTTCAAAGTCAAAACCCTGAAACCCTAATTTTTTCGCCACTTGTGAAACTGACCACCAATCCGCTTGTGCTTGTTCTGGAATGTCTAAAAAAGCACGCTGTCTGGAAATACGGCGTTCAGAATTGGTCACCGTGCCGTCTTTTTCACCCCAACCCAATGCAGGCAATAACACATCGGCATATTGCGTGGTATCTGTATCTAGACAAATGTCTGACACCACCACAAACTCACATTTCTCTAGTGCACGTTTCACCTGATCGGCATTGGGTAAACTCACCACAGGATTGGTCGCCATAATCCAAATGGCTTTAATTTTACCGCTTTCAACTGCTTCAAAAAGGTCGACAGCCTTTAAACCCACTTGCTTGGCAATCGTTGGACTGTGCCAAAACTGCTGAACCAATTGTTGATGTTGTGGGTTATCCAAGTCCATATGCGCAGCCAGCATATTGGCAAGTCCACCCACTTCACGTCCGCCCATTGCATTCGGCTGGCCCGTCATGGAAAAAGGTGCAGCACCCAATTTTCCAATTTTGCCAGTCAGCAAATGACAATTGGTAATACTATTGGCTTTGTCTACCCCACGTGAAGACTGATTCACCCCCATTGAAAATAAGCTCATCACTTTTTCTGTTTGAGCAAATTTTTCAAAAAAGAGTGCTAATTTTTCAACAGAAATCCCCGTCCGTTCGCTTACACTCGCTATTGATGCTTCAGAAGCACTGCTTGCCAGCGCTTGTTCTAAGCCTTGAGTATGCTTTGCAATAAAATCGGTATCGGTATAATGATTGGTTGCTAAATACTGTAATAAACCATTGAACAGCGCGACATCTTGACCCGGTAAAATCGGTAAGTGTAAATCAGCCGCCTCACAGGTGGCAGTAAAACGCGGGTCAATCACGACGACAAAAATATCTCGCTCCTCTTTGGCTTTCATGATGCGTTGATACAGCACAGGATGACACCAAGCTGTATTTGAACCGACTAAAACCACCATATCAGTGTGTTCAAAATCACTATAACTGGCTGGAACTAAGTCTTCCCCAAAAGCACGTTTATGCGCAGCAACGGCTGAAGACATACACAACCGTGAATTGGTGTCGATATTGGCCGTACCCAAGTAGCCTTTAACAAATTTATTGACCACATAATAGTCTTCAGTCAGCAGTTGACCTGAGACATAAAAAGCAATACTTTCAGGCCCATATTGATCGATATAATGTTGAAATTTGTTGGTGATTAAATCTGTTGCGGTATCCCATGAACTTACCTCACGTTGCGGTTTACGCCCTAACATGGGATGTAAGACGCGCGTTTCTAAACCTACCGTGTCGGCTAAATTACTGCCTTTAATGCACAATTTTCCAAAATTAGATGGATGCTGAGCATCACCCACCACAGAGACTTTTTGCCCTAAAGCCGTTTCTTCAACAGTTGCTATTACCCCACACCCCACCCCACAATATGGGCAGGTGGTTTGTGTAGTTGTCATCATTTTTTCTGTGGAGCTATGCAGTTCCATTACAGGGATACTATTCATTTCTGCTTCGCTCCTTTATCTATGGCAAATACTTAAAATCACCCCTCCTTTTTAGAAGGGGTTAGTGGAAGGTTTTACCCTGCTTTTTTTAATGCAAAATCTTTACCAAATAACAATTTATTTCGAATTGAAGAAATTGGGGTTTGATCGGAAATAAGTTCTGCATACCAAACACCATCTTCAGTATCACCAAACAATACCGCACCGACAACCTTATCCTTTTGAATAATAATGCGTTTATAAATCTGACGTTTTTCATCATTTAAAATGATGTCTTCAAAGTCATCCTTCGGTTCAAAATTACCCGCTGAGAACACATCACAGCCACTTACCTTTAACTGTGTTGGAACAGTTGGTGCTTTGAACGTTAAGCTGCCATGCTCCGCCAAATGTGAGGCACAAATGAACGCCTGCCCCCAAAGTGGCTCAACCAAACCAAAAGTCTGGCTACGATGCTCAATACACTCTCCCACGGCGTAAATACTTGGGTCAAAAGTCTGCATGGTGTCATTCACCAACACACCACGGTTACAGCGCAGTCCTGCACTTTGTGCAAGTGCCATGTTCGGACGAATACCGACTGCAAAAACCACAAGATCCGCCTCTAGGACTGTACCGTCTTTCAAGCGAATTTGAGTAACATGACCATCCACACCCACCAATGCTTCAGTATTGGCCTCAGTGATAATGGAGATACCCTTTTGTTCAATACTGTGTCGTAGCATTTGGCTGGCTTTACTATCTAGTTGGCGCTCCATAATGCGATCCATCAGATGTAAAACCGTGACATTCATCCCGCGTTGTTTGAGGCCATATGCAGCTTCAAGTCCCAACAAACCACCGCCGATTACCACGGCGTTTTTCTTGGTCTTGCAGTAATCCAACATGGTGTTGATGTCGTAGATATCTCGGAAACTAATGATACCTTTCAAATCCGCTCCAGCAATTGGAGGAATGAACGGTTTCGAACCTGTCGCCAGGATCAAACGATCATAATCGACCACTTCGCCTTTTTCGGTATAGACCTGCTTACGAGGACGGTCTATACGTACCGCAGGATCACCCGCAATGAAACGAATCCCTTTGTCGCTATACCATGCATGTGGATGCAACATAATGTCGTCAATGGTTTTATCTCCTGACAATACTGGCGATAACATAATACGGTTGTAGTTTCCCCAAGGCTCTTCACCAATCACCGTCACTTCATAACGGTCTGGTGCCATGTCGAGTAAATCTTCCAAACAACGCATGCCCGCTAAGCCATTGCCAACCAGCACCAGCTTCATTTTTTCCTGAGATGCACCTGTGTTGGTGATATAGGTTTTTTGTGGTGTCGGACTAATCCACACTCGGCCATTTTCAATTTTACTTGGAAAAACTAACAGTTTTTGGTCTTTATCTTCCAAACAGCGTCCTGTGGCTAAACTAAAATGCTGTTTATAAATCGGGGATGCCACCACACGCTCACCTTGCAAATCACCAATAATGCCGCGCGACATTACAAAAGCTTGGCTAAATGGATCCTGATTGCTCAAGGCATATACCCGCTTTTCAGCACCGACACGAAAAATAGCAATTTGCTGATGTTCAATAAGTGCACCTACGCCTGTATTTGGCGTTAGATCATCTAGTGCACAGACATCAACCCAATCTAGCTCATTCATTTCTTTTAAAATTGTCATCATCTTGATCCTTTTTAAACTTTTTCATTCATTTATTCCCTCTATCTTTGCTTTTGAGAGAGTGCTGAAGAAAGAAGTTTGAATACCCTAATTTGTTAAGCTTCAACCACTGGAATACGGCTACGATCTCGTTCAACCGCAGTTTTAGGCCGAATCTGTCCACGAACTTCTGCAAACTGAATATGCGGATCTTGTTGCTGCTCAGCTTTGGCATTGATAAAGGTCATGAAGCGTTTACGTACTTCTGGGTCTTCAACAGCCGTACGCCACTCATCTTGATAAGTCCCCACCACATGGCTCATACGGCGTTCTAGTTCAGCAGCTAGACCTAAAGAATCATGCACAACCACATCTTTGAGATAATCTAAACCACCTTCCATGTTGTCGCGCCATACCGAAGTTCGTTGTAAACGGTCTGCGGTTTGCACATAGAACATAAAGAGTCGGTCGATGTATTTAATTAAAGTTTGGGTATCGAGGTCTGAAGCCAATAATTCTGCATGACGTGGTTTCATCCCACCATTACCGCAGACATATAAATTCCAACCCTTTTCAGTGGCAATCACACCGACATCTTTACTTTGCGCTTCGGCACACTCACGGGTACAGCCTGAAACAGCCATTTTTAATTTGTGCGGTGAGCGCAATCCTTTGTAGCGGTTCTCTAGGAAAATGGCTAAACCCACCGAGTCATCCACACCGTAACGACACCATGTACTGCCGACACAAGACTTCACTGTACGCAACGATTTCCCATAAGCATGGCCTGACTCAAAGCCCGCAGCGATGAGCTTTTCCCAAATTTCAGGAAGTTGGTGAATTTGCGCGCCAAACATATCGACACGTTGTCCACCAGTGAGTTTGGTATATAAGCCATATTCTTTAGCAATTTGCCCCACAGCAATTAAGCCATCAGGCGTCACTTCACCACCTGCCATCCGTGGAACTACAGAATAAGAACCATCTTTTTGAATGTTGCCAAGATAGTAGTCATTACTGTCTTGTAGACCTGCATGGCTTGGTTTTAAAACAAAGTCATTCCAACACGACGCTAAAATATTCGCTGCAGTTGGCTTACAAATATCACAGCCTAAACCATGGCCATGTTGTTGAATCAGGTCATCAAACGTTTTGATTTCATTGACTCGTACCAAGTGATACAGCTCTTGACGTGAGTAAGCAAAGTGCTCACAAATATGGTTATTCACTGTCACGCCTTGGCGTTGTAATTCAGACTTCAGTACTTGAGTGACCAGTGGCGCACATCCACCACATGCTGTAGCTGCTTTGGTACATTTTTTTAGTGCACCTAGAGATGTTGAACCCTCAGCAATTGCACTGCAAATATCAGCTTTAGAGACATTATTACATGAGCAAATGGTTGCACTGTCTGGCAGTAAATCAACTCCACTACCGCCCGATTTACTTGAAGCTTGTGCATAACCCGGCATGATTAAGCTTTCAGGATTTTCTGGAAGCGCTAATCCATTCAGCATCATTTGTAGTAAGTCGTTGTACTCTTTTGCACAGCCCACTAAAACTGCGCCAAGTAACTTGGTCTTTTCGCCGTTCACCACGATTTTTTTATAAACTTGCGTATCTTCGTCGGCATAGAAATAACTGAGTGCATTCGGTGTCATCGCATGTGCATCACCGACCGAAGCAACATCAACGCCCATCAGTTTCAACTTGGTGCTCATGTCTGCACCCGCAAATTCAGCACAAGTTTGTTCAGTGACATGTTTTGCTGCAATACGTGCCATGTCATAGCCCGGTGCCACCAGACCATAAATTTTGTTTTGCCACAGTGCACATTCGCCAATAGCATAAATATCTGGATTTGACGTTTGGCAATAATCATTAATCATGATCCCGCCACGCTCCCCTAGAGCTAAACCGCTTTGACGTGCCAACTCATCACGTGGGCGAATACCCGCTGAGAACAAAATGATGTCTGTTTCAAGCTCAGAACCATCACCAAATTTCATCACATGCTTCGTCGTAGCACCTTCCTCAATTGATGAAGTCGCTTTTTGGGTATGAACTTTTACGCCTAAGTTTTCAATTTTTGCACGTAGAACCTTTCCGCCCAAGTCATCAATTTGAACCGCCATGAGACGTGGTGCAAACTCAACCACATGGGTTTCCAAGTTCAAATCACGTAACGCCTTAGCAGCTTCTAGGCCCAGTAAACCGCCACCAATCACCACACCCGATTTCGCATTAAGACTTGCAGCACGAATCGCATCTAAGTCGTCAATGGTTCGGTAGACAAAGCAGTTTTCACGGTCATTGCCCGAAATAGGCGGAACAAAAGCGTATGAACCTGTTGCCAAGATTAATTTGTCAAAACTAAGAACATCACCATGATTCGTCGTCACCGTTTTATGACTTTGATCAATTGCAACCGCTTTGGTGTTTAAACGTAAATCTATGCCATAAGCATCAGCAAAATCTGCACGACAAAGGGTTAAATCCTTTACTGATTTACCACTGAAATATTCAGTCAAATGTACGCGGTCATAAGCCAAGCGCGGTTCTTCGGCCAAGATGGTAATTTCAACATCATCACCCACATGTTCGAGTACTGATTCGATAAATTTGTGGCCAACCATGCCATGACCAATCATGATGATTTTCATATTCTTTCTCCGCAATATTTCATTTGTTCTGCCTGAGCCTTGAGGCTTGGGTTTAATCTCTTTATTTAGTTTTGCGCTTCAGCAATGCTACGATCATGTACTGCTTGTTCGAATAAGCGCTGTTCCTTTTCTTTATGCTCAACAGAGAACCGAATCATCAGGACAAAACTTGCAGCGATGACCACCAAGCCACCTAAAATCATCAGTGTGGTTTGAATATCCAACATACCTTTGAGTAGGAAACCTGCTGCCACTGCACCAACGTTACCCCCTGCACCAATGATGCCTGCCACACCGCCTAAGGCATCACGATCAATAAAAGGTACCAAAGCATAAGTTGCACCACATGCCATGTGCGTGAACAATGCGAAAACTGTCATTGCGAGAATCGCAAAGATAGGGGTGTTCATTTGAGAGAATAGGACGAGGAAGAGACCTTCCAGCAAAATCATGCCAAATAACACTTTGGTACGACCATCAAGCCCTTTTTTGGTTGCAACTTTGTCTGACACAATGCCGCCCAGAGCACGAGCAAACAGTGCCAGTAAACCGAAAATACCAGCCGCCATCCCTGCTTCTTTTAAACCAAAGCTAAAATGGTCGACGTAGTACATCGCGACAATGTTGTGAATAAAGATTTCGATCCCGAAACACGCGGCATAGGCACCAAATAAAATCCAAACACGGTAGTTTTTCGCAGCATGCATCAGAATCGCTACACCACCTTTTTTATCTGAACCAACACTGACACCCTCTGCACGAAGTTCTTTGAAGTTGCCTTGTGGGCAGTCTTGGGTAAATTTCCAATACATCAAACCCACGATCAGCATCAAGATACCCGGAACAATCAGTGCAATTCTCCAGCCCATCGCTTGCTCTACACCAAATATCACTAAGGCACCGAGCATCAATGGCATAAGTACTTGTGTTGCACCACCGCCTGCGTTGCCCCAGCCTGCTGTCGCTGCGTTTGCAGTCCCGACTACGTTTGGCGCAAACATAATGCTGGTGTGATACTGAGTGATGACAAAGCTTGCCCCAATCGCACCAATCAATAGACGGAAGAACAAGAAGGATTCATAGCTATTTGCAGATGCGACTCCAAAGACTGGAATGCTGCCGAGTATAAGAAGTGCGGTATAGGTTTTACGCGGGCCGTATTTATCACACAATGGCCCCACAATAAGGCGAACTAAAATTGTGATGGCTACAGCAGCAATATTAATATTTGCTATTTGATCTTTGGTTAAATGAAATTCACCCGCAATCACTGGCATCAGCGGTGCACAAGCGAACCAAGCAAAGAAGCAGACAAAAAAGGCGAGCCAACTCATGTGGAAGGCTCTCATTGCTGCGCCGTTAAAACTGAAAAGACTTATTTTTGTTGCTTTTTTAGCATGTAAATTTGAAGACATAACCTTCTCCAGACTGAACTGAGCGTATAGTTTTTCTACAGCACAAACACTTGGGATGTAGAAGCGATCAGAACGGACGTCGTTGGCCGTCTTACAAATTTGATTTAGAGTCGTCTTTGACTCAGCATAGGTAATGCAACGAGTGTGCCAATATTTATTAATTAATCTTATGGTATTGTTTTTTATTATTTTATTTAAAATAAAATCTTATCTTACGGTATAAGCAGCGTTTTTTATTTTTAAAACACAATAGCTACTTTTTCCGACTCTTTAAAACCCTGCTATCTCTTGGTGCATTTTGCATTATCGATGAGCATCTGTTTTCTCAAATAAACGACATTACTTTGTTCTAAGCACGACATCTAGAAATTCTCCCTTAGATGTACAAATCGACTGTGAACATCAACACTTCAATTTACTGAATCCATATCCGTAAACTCTTTCATGAAAACTCCGATCACAACATATGCAACATGCATACTTTGTCTGTAATCGCGACCATAAAGATTGACTGCCTGATTCGAGATAAAGCTGGCATTTGTTAAGTTTGGCATTTAAATTGCTTGTATACTTTTAGATCTCATTTTCAGGTTTTCCTGAGCACTGTACAGTATGCCTAAACTGAAAATTGCATTGATTGATGACAATCAAGAACGCGCACAATATATTCGAAATTCCCTCATCGAACATGATTTCGATGTAGTTGCTTGCCTGATTATCGATCACATCAATATTAGCCGCCTTGAACAATTAAGTGCGGATGTCATTTTGTTAGATATGGACCATCCGCAACGTGACATCATTGAAAGCTGTGTAAGCCAATTTAATCTGCCCACTGTTTTATTTACTAAAAATAGCCATAAAGACACCATTAAAAGTGCCATAGATGCTGGAGTGACGGCTTATATAGTGGATGGGATCGATCCTTCAAAGTTAGAAAATATTTTAGAAATCTCGATCGAACAGTTTCGTAAACACAAAAAGTTGCTCACAGACTTACAAGACACCAAAAATAAACTCGCCGATCGTAAAGATGTGGAGCGTGCGAAAGTCTTGCTGATGCAATTACATGGACTATCTGAAGATGATGCCTTTCAATTGCTGCGTAAAAATGCCATGAGCCACCGTATGACCATCGGTGAAATGGCAAGACGTCTGTTGGATGCTCAACAGCTTTTACAATCTCAACTCAAGGACTAAGTCATGGCTCAACTCGAAAAGTCACAACTTCATCTGGGCTATATTCCACTTTTAGACTGTGTTGCTTTACTGTGGGCTAAACAACGCGGTTTTTTTGAGGAAGTAGGCTTAGACGTAAGCTTAGTGAAAGAAGCGTCTTGGGCAAGCTTAAGAGATCGTTTGGCTTTTGGTTTTCTAGACGCCGCGCATTGTTTATCTGCCATGTTGCCTGCTGCTGCACTCGCTCAAGATCAACTCGGTATTCCGCTACAAACCCCTCTCGTCTTAAGCTACAACAGTGCTTTTATCAGCTTAAGCCAAAAACTATGCTACGCGCTTGATATCAAAAAAACTGACGATGCAGCCACCACTGCACAGAAATTCTTTAGTGCCATGCAGCATGAACAGTATCTTCCGATTGCCCATGTGTTTAAGCAGTCTATTCATCATTATTGTTTACGTGAGTGGTTGGCGTTGGCCAATCCTGAATTTGCCAAACGCGTACATCTCCGCACTTTACCGCCGCCCTATATGGTGGAAGCCATTTCAAACCAATTGATCGATGGTTTTTGTGTTGGGGAACCTTGGAACACACAAGCGGAAATTCAAGGCTATAGCCAAATCATTGCGACTGGCTCAGAAATTATTCCTCGCGTCGCAGACAAAGTACTGGCTGTGACTCAAGAATGGGCTATTTCCAATCCCAATACGCTTGCAGCTCTCGTCCAAGCCATCCAAAAAGCACAAGTTGAACTTAAACAAATGCAGGATCTTGAACCTGTTTGGCAAGTCTTGGTCGATTACAACATCATTCGCTTTGCGTGTTCAGCAAGTGTTCACGTCGAAAAATATCACCTGATTCAGAACATTATTCGTGGTTTTATTCCCGAACAAGCCCAGCCGCAAGTTTCGGATTTTGTTTGGCTCACACAGCAAATGCAAAAATGGGATGATGTAAATTTAGATAGTGATGAAATTCACAGCATTAGTGAAAATTGCGTCATTCAAACAAAAACTTGATTTTTGAATTATTACTATATGTTACTTAATCCGTAATTACGCACTATATTGAAACATTTATTCTGAAAAATATTTTGAAGTAAATCTGTGATCTAACTTTACTACCACTTTATTGGGCATTTTTCTTGAGCTTCCATTTATCTGAGCGTGCTATTTACTCATGCGAAAAGCAGGTTAAGATCTTTTAAAACATGAAAACAATAGATAAATAATCTTCATCACCACTTCTTTTTTAAACGTCAAACTAACCCAAGGACAGCGGGGTGTATTATGTTTACCGAGGAAAATCGACATGTTTCTTTATTACATGCGATTAACAAAATACTGATTAAAGACTGGGATCCGCTGCGGATCTATCGTAATCCTGCACTACAAGATGAATATGAGGAATACTTACCCAGTTTATTTCGGTTCATTTGTGAACAAGCCAGTGAAACTGAAATTTTTGAATATTTATGGTGGGTGGAAAATAAGGTTATGGAAGTTAAAGGGAATAAGACCCATACTTTAAAAATTGCACATTTGTTGAAAGATTTACAGGAAGACTAAGCCGAGTTTACGCCTGTAAATGCTCAATCAAATCGGTCACCATGTTGCTGTTGACGCAATACTCTTAAGTCTGCAAGCCCAGTATAAATTTCTGCTGCAATCAGGTCTCGGAACTGCTGTAACTGTTCTAGGTTTTCAATATGCATCAAACTTTGTCTAGGCATAAACTTAAAATAAAAAGGCAAGCGTTTCGGAATCAAATGTTTCGGTAAAGATGGAATCACCTCCCCTTTACGTAGCAAGCGACTTAACTGCGGCACTTGTAGCAACTTTTGAAAATATTGGTGCTGAACCACTTTATTAGCATCAAAACCAATATCAAAGACTTCATCTCCGCCTAAAGCGGCAAACGGCACAATGTCATAGCCAAATTCTTGAGCAAGTTTTAAAAAGCCGTAGCGCTGTTTCCAAATCAGGTGGTACTGTTCGCCCTCACGTTTTAGAACTTCGCGTCCGCCACCAGGAAAAACCAAAATGGAATAGCCTTGTTGCATGGCTTCACGCACATAGGCTGGAACACCATCAACCGCACCAAATTTTTTCACCACACTGCGCCACAGTGGCAAATAAAAATGGCTATGATCAGCAATACTGACCACAGCCACTTGATGCTCATTGTAGAGATAATCAATCAACATAGGTGAATCAAGCACACCATACATAGAATGATTTCCTACATACATTGCAGGTTGTGATGCATCTAACTGTTCAGCACCGATAAATGTCGGTGTGAAATAAACTTTGGATAAAGCACTCAGGCGTTTAATCCATTTTGCATCATGCTCAACCTGCAACATACGGGCTTATGCGACGTGTTTTTTCACAAGCACAGCACCAACAGAGTAACCTGCGCCAAATGAACACAAGACACCGTATTCACCGTCATTGACTTGATCTGCTGTGCGATGCAACGCAATGATGACACCTGCTGAAGAAGTATTTGCAAATTCATCCAAAATGATTGGCACTAAATCAGGCTGAGCATTTTCTTTGCCTACGACTAATTTCAAAATCAGCTCATTCATGCTGGCATTGGCTTGGTGTAACCAAAAACGCTTCACATCAGTCGGTGCAATGTTATTTTTCTCAAGTTGCGCTGTAATCATTTTGGCAACCAGTGGACAAACTTCTTTGAACACTTTACGACCGTCTTGAGCAAAACGATTATTTTCAATGTCTGCATCGACTTCACTTAAGTTTAGGAAACCAAAGTTATTGCGGATGTTATTTGAAAACTGTGTGAATAAGTTAATGTCTTCAATTTCAAAACCAGTTTTGCTGTCGGTTTCTTCAATGATTGAAGCCGTTGCGACATCACCAAAGATAAAGTGGCAATCACGTGAACGGTAGTCGGTATGACCAGAGGTGATTTCTACATTCACCAATAATACACGGCGTCCGCCCGCTTTAATCGCATCATACGCTTGTTTAATGCCAAAGGTTGCGGCCGAACATGCTACGTTCATGTCGTAGGCATAGCCTTGAATACCCAATGCTGTTTGGATTTCAATTGCAACAGCAGGATAAGCACGCTGTAAATTAGAGCACGATAAAATTACCACATCGATATCTTCTGCAGTTACGCCTGCATTTTCCATCGCTTGTTTTGCAGCGATCACGCCCCATTCGGCTTGAATCGAGAGTTCATCATTTGAACGCTCATGTAACAATGGACGTAAACGCTTCGGATCTAAGATCCCTGTTTTCTCAACCACATAACGACGTTTTACACCAGATGCTTTTTCAATAAACTCTGCACTTGACCCACGACGGGCTTCCAACTCGCCCGAAGCAATTTTGTCAGCATTGTCTAAGTTATACTGTTCCACATAAGCATTTAAACTTTCAACTAACTCTTCATTGGTAATGATGTCTTCAGGATGATAAAGACCCGTACCTGTAATGCGGATGCCCATGTAAAACTCCTTCTTTAAATTACCTATATCTTAACTGATTCCAAGTTTTTCCCATACTTTTTGCAAGCGAGTTGGAGAAATGGGCATCTTTGTCTTCATCGGTTGAGAGAATAAAGAAATCCGAAACTCCTCAACCATGAAATACAATTCTTTAAGGCGAGTGTCATTTTTAAACTTAAATAATTTTTCCATCCACGGGTCAACTTGATCAATGGCAGAATTATCCCTCTGTAGGTTATTGGGCAGGCGCTCCAAACGCAAGACCAATGCTTTCAAATATCGAGGAAATTCAAGCCAAATGTCGGAAGATTTCACATAAACAAAGTTTGATAAGCACATCAAATCTAGCTGATCTTCAACATCATCAATATTTTTCCCAAACACAGCATCATCTAAGACCAACAGTTTTCGACGTATATTCTGCCATTGAATATAGATCTCTGTCACATCTGCCAGTGCTTTTTGCCCATGGGTCAGAAAAGTTTTTTTGACATTTGCAACCAAGTTTTCAAACTCTTGTGCGTTGACAGGCAGTTCATTGATCGACATTTGCAGTGTGGCATAAACTAACATTTGCTCCAGCTGCGCCTTATCGCCCAAAGGTGAATACGCCAATGCCAACGGTTTGGAAATTTGCTTTTTCAACTGACGGACCAAATCCCCCAGTTGTATATGCACCAAACGAAGTACACCCTCGCGGTGCTGTTTAATCGCCTCAGCTTGATCATTAAAGGTCTGAATCACCACACCGGACTCATCCTTTTGTTCCAGTGCCGCAAATGCCTTGGTCGGGACTAAAGCTTGATACTGCTTCACCACCACGCCCGTCACTTTTTGTGATGCTTCAAACACAAAATTTTCAGGAAAAGCTTGGAACTCACCTTTGAGCTGTTTGACTGGACTATGAGTTTCCGTTCGGCAACGCGCTTTTAACTCAGATAAATCACGACCTTGTTCAATCACACGGCCTTTGTCGTCAATGACTTTAATCAATGGCAATAAATACTGTTCAATCCGCTCAAAGCTAAAGTCTTTTTCAGAGATTTGTTCGCCACGTAACTGGAAGGCTAAAAAACTAAAAATATGCTGCTGCAAATGCATCGCATCTACTTTCGCCATTAGCTTTGCAGCCGTATCAGGGATAGGCACCAAGTGACGACGTTTATCTTTAGGCAGTGCTTTGAGTAAGGCTTCCATTAAATCCTGACGCCAGCCGGGAATGCCCCACGACCACAAGTTTTCATCCACCTGAGGCAAGGCTTGCAACGGAATTTTCACCGTTGCACCATCTTCGTCATGACTTGGATCAAAACGGTAACTGGCCGCAAGGCGCAGTTCACCATTGCGTAAAAAATCGGGAAATTGCTGCGTGGTTGGACGGTCGTTCAGCCATAGCGCATCATCATCGATAAATAAATAACGTGGGTTTTGCGGTTCAACCGTTGCGCGCCAGTCTTCAAAACTACGACGGCTTGCGACCTCTTCAGGAACTTTAGCCGCATAAAACTGGTAAATAGTCTCTTCATCCACCACCAAATCACGGCGGCGTAGCTTATCTTCGACCCGCTCTACTTCTTCAAGTTTAAGCAGGTTGTGTTTTAAAAATGGTGGCGTAATGCCTAAATGTCCTGTCGTCAGTGCATCTCGAAGGAAAATTTCATGTGCTGCAACATGGTCGACTTTTTCATAGTTGATTTGACGTTTCGGCTCAATAATTAAGCCAAACAATGAAATTTGGTCATAGGCATTGACCACACCTGCTTTTTTCGACCAGTGCGGCTCAAAGTAATGGTGCTTCAGCAAATCACCTGCTGCAAGCAAAATCCACTCAGGTTCAATTTTTGCCAGTGTACGAATGTAGACCTGTGAGGTTTCTACCATCTCAAAAGCCATGACCCAAGGCGTATTGGTCTTATGTAAAGTAGATGCTGGAAAAATGCGGGCCTTTTGCTGACGTACCGCCATAAACACATTGCGTTCATCGGTTTTATTGGCAATAAAAGACAACAAACCTGTTAAAAGCGCGCGGTGTAAATTTTCATAACTGGCTTTTTTCTCATTAAAAGACAGCTTTAAGCCTTTTGCTAAATCGACCAATTGCTCATGAGTTTTCTTCCATTCACGTAAACGCAACCAGCTTAAAAAATGATTACGCGCAAAAGTACGACGTTTGTTTTCACTCATATCTCGGTTGGCAACCAGTACGTCCCAAAGTTTGATATAAAATAAAAAGTCAGAATCGGCTTCACGGAACAACGCATGTTTTTGATCTGCCTGCATTTGTTTATCCGCTGGGCGTTCACGTGGGTCTTGTACAGCCAAAGCGGCAACAATCACCAAGACTTCATTCAACACTCCAAAATGAGCCCCACCCAAAATCATACGGGCCAAACGTGGATCAATTGGCATTTTGGCCATTTGTTGACCAATTTTGGTTAAGTCTCCTTTACCTCCCCCTTTGGAAAAGGGGGATTGAGGGGGATTGACTTCAGATGAATCTCCCCCAACCCCTCTTTGCAAAAGAGGGGCTTTACCTTTATCAGACATTGCCCCAAGTTCAACCAACAACTTACGACCATCGTTGACTAAACGATGATCTGGCGGCTCAATAAAATCAAAATCTTCTAAAGCACCCAGCCCTAAACTTTGCATCTGCAAAATCACTGAAGCTAAGTTCGTTCGCTTAATTTCAGGTTCAGTAAACTCAGGGCGGCTTTGAAAGTCTTCCTCAGAATACAAACGAATACATACACCTGGGGCAATACGACCACAACGACCTTTACGCTGATTTGCTGCGGCCTGAGAAACTGCTTCAATCGGTAAACGCTGTACGCGTGAACGATAGTTATAGCGAGAGATACGCGCAAAACCACTGTCAATCACATAACGAATATTGGGTACAGTCAGCGCTGTTTCTGCAACGTTGGTGGCGATAATAATGCGTCGCCCACCACCAGATGGATTAAAGATTTTTTGTTGTTCAGCTAAGGCCAAGCGCGCATATAAAGGTAAAATTTCTGTATGTCGCGGCCCATGCTTTTGCAAAGTTTCTTGTAATTCACGAATCTCTTGTTCGGTACTGGCAAAAATTAAAGTATCGGCATATTCAGGATGGCCTTTTTCTTGTGCATCCCGAAAACATTCCTCTACAGCTTGCACGACAGCACGAGGTAGATTTTCTTCAAAGTCATCAAACTCATCATCATCACTACCGACAATGCTCATCTCAGATACAGGGCGATAACGTAGTTCGACTGGAAAGCTACGACCTTCTACTTCAAAAATAGGCGCATTGTTAAAGTACTGACTAAAACGGTTTACATCTAAAGTTGCTGAAGTGATGATGACTTTTAAATCTTTACGGCGAGGCAAAAGCTGTTTGAGATAGCCCATGATAAAGTCAATATTGAGTGACCGCTCATGCGCTTCATCGATAATAATCGTGTCATATTTATTGAGATAACGGTCATTGGCCAGCTCTGCCAGCAAAATACCATCTGTCATTAAACGAATGATCGAATCCTGCGACCCTTGTTCATTAAAACGAACTTTAAAGGAAATCGACTCACCAAGTTTCTCACCAACTTCTTCAGCAATACGCTGGGACACACTACGCGCAGCCAAACGACGTGGCTGTGTATGACCAATCAGACCCGTTAAACCACGACCTGCTAGCATCGCAATTTGCGGTAGCTGTGTGGTTTTACCTGAACCTGTTTCCCCTGCAACGATAATCACTTGATGCTCTTGAATGGCATCAATTAACTTATCTGCATACTGCGTAACAGGCAGGTCTTGATTCAGTTTAATATTCGGAATGCGTTCAATACGCTCTAGAACTTTTAAATGCGACTGTTCAAATAATGCTTGATATTGCTTTTCGTTGGCATCTTTTCCTTTTTTGAGTCGGTTTAAACGATGACGGTCTTTGACCATCACCAATTGCTCTATATTTAAAGGACGCTGCACAGAAAGAATACCCACATCAAAAACATCAATCGCTTAGTTTACGTGGTAATACAGCGAAGCGAAAGTACAGCATAATTTTTTAATTTTAACTTTTTTTCAAATATCCCCTTGAATTTTAAGCCTAGGGACATCATGTCTGTAAACGAGTTGCGGAATAGATGATTTTGTCATTTGGTCATCATATTTATCATGCTAAATGAACAGAATGATCACATTCGCTGAAATAGTCTGGAGTAAGATTCGGTTTTTCCGATTCTTGTAATGTAAAAATACTGTTTCAGCAATAACAAAAATTTCGATACCCTATTCAACATTAAATACAAACCCCAATCATGGAGACAATGATGAGCTTGATTAATACTGAAGTAAAACCATTCGCTGCTACTGCATATCACAACGGTCAATTTGTTGACGTAACTGAAGCAGATCTTAAAGGTAAATGGTCTGTAGTATTCTTCTACCCAGCTGACTTCACTTTCGTTTGCCCAACTGAACTTGGTGACCTTGCTGACAACTACGCTGAATTCCAAAAATTAGGCGTGGAAATCTACGGTGTTTCTACTGACACTCACTTCACTCACAAAGCTTGGCACGACACTTCTGAAGTTATTGGTAAAATCCAATACCCATTAATCGGCGACCCAACGTGGACTCTATCTAAAAATTTCGACGTTCTAATCGAAGCTGCTGGTCTTGCTGACCGTGGTACTTTCGTAATCGATCCAGAAGGTAAAATCCAGATCGTTGAAATCAACGCTGGTGGTATTGGTCGTGATGCTCAAGAATTACTTCGTAAAGTTAAAGCAGCTCAATACGTTCACGCTCACCCAGGTGAAGTTTGCCCAGCTAAATGGAAAGAAGGCGAAGCAACTCTTGCTCCTTCAATCGACCTAGTAGGTAAAATCTAATCTAAATTAGATTGAACACATAAAAAACCACGCTTTTTAGCGTGGTTTTTTATGGCCAAGATAACAGCACAATATGACAAGAAAGAGAAAAATATAGAATAAGAAAGAGCTAACCTTTATGCGCTACACATAATTCATGACTGGAATTCAGTGCTTGTACCCGCTACAGTAGAATGAATACATGCAGCTCTTTGAAGAAGAAAAATGACTTATCAAGTTCATATGATTGATGTGAAAAACCAACTCCAAAACTATATTTGGCTGCTGGAACATACCTCATCAAAGCAAGTCGTGGTGGTTGATCCAACTGAGGCTGGATTAGTTGAAGATTATTGCACTGAACATGGCTTAAGCATTGCTCAAATTTGGCTGACTCATTGGCATAAAGACCATATTGGCGGTGTCGCCGACCTGATTGCGAGTCGGAATATTCCTGTGTATGGGCCACGTGAGGAATTATCTAAAATTCCATTCATCACCCATGCATTGATGGATGATGACTATTTCTCATTTCATGATTTACATATCGATGTTTTAGCAGTTCCTGGCCACACACTGGGCCATATTGTGTACTTTATTGAATCTATCCAGACTTTATTTTGCGGTGACACTCTGTTTGCTATGGGCTGTGGGCGAGTGTTTGAAGGTACACATGAGCAGATGTACCATTCGCTCAATCGTTTAGCAGCTTTGCCTGCCGAAACCAAAGTCTATTGTACGCACGAATACACGCTCTCTAACGCGAAGTTTGCCAACCATGTCGAACCAGATAATATCGCCATTCAAGAACGCTTAGACCGTGTGGAAACCATGCGCTATTTGGGTCAATGTACCCTTCCTAGCAGTATTGAAATCGAACTTGAAACCAATCCTTTTTTACGTACAGAAAATGTGGAAGAGTTTAAAAGACTACGTGATCTGAAGGATCAATTTTAATTGGCTTCCCCCCTTCTAGAGACTGCTAACGAACGCAGTCTCCTATTATGTATGTATGCTTCTATTGAGTTAAAACGATCAGTTGGGGCTTCTACCCTTAACCTTTGAGCTCTCAAAATTTCAACCAATGCAGTTTCAAGCCACACGATGCCTGAATCGAATGATCACGAGCAAGGCTGTTTGAAAATACTGTCACAAAAGACCCAGCCTTTGAAAAAAATCATTACATTTCTATTTATGATAAAATACTTCTCTATCACGAACGCACATAATTCCATTGTATTGAGACTCATCTCAAAATATTATTATTTTTCATCATGATAAAATTATTTTAAACAATGAAAAACTATCGTTTATGCTTTCTATACGTTTTCGCCTTAGTTTAGATTGCTTTAAAAAGAGACAAAAACAAAAATATATAAAAAAATCCCCTTTAAAAAAGCGTGAAATATCCCTATTAATAATTTATCAGTGAAAAAGGAATATCCTCGTGAAAAAAGTAGTGAAAGCAAAAAACCTCATCGCCTTTCGTATTTGGCTAGAGAAATTAGGTTATTCAGTTAAAACCTTAGCAGACAACCGTGGCTTTACTTTTAGCTTTAAAAAAGAATATGGACTGGTGACTTGCGACCTAGCGGGCAATAACTTGGCCATGCAGCTCGGTGAAGAATTCGAAGACCATTTGAAAGCCTAAATTGCTCCATACTTACTTCGCGTGATGAATCAAAATTTAGCCCCTTAAAGGGGCTTTTTTTATATATGAATCATCTATTAAATTTTAGGCAATAAAAAAGCAAGGCTTAATACCTTGCTTCATTACTGATGGTGGGGACGGAGAGACTCGAACTCTCACACCTTGCGGCGCTGGAACCTAAATCCAGTGCGTCTACCAATTTCGCCACGTCCCCATCAGGGTGCTAACTTTCCGTTAGACTTTAAGTTGGCAGAGGATCAAGGATTCGAACCTTGACGAACGGTTTTGGAGACCGTCATGCTACCATTACACCAATCCTCTATTGCCTTATAAACCATCTTAATTCAAATGATTTATGGTGGGGACGGAGAGACTCGAACTCTC
This sequence comes from Acinetobacter sp. CAU_H_29a_1, assembly GCF_058599505.1. Taxonomy (NCBI): domain Bacteria; kingdom Pseudomonadati; phylum Pseudomonadota; class Gammaproteobacteria; order Moraxellales; family Moraxellaceae; genus Acinetobacter; species Acinetobacter sp. CAU_H_29a_1. The sequence continues at coordinate 1,228,624 of NZ_CM178655.1, read as the reverse complement.
ACACCTTGCGGCGCTGGAACCTAAATCCAGTGCGTCTACCAATTTCGCCACGTCCCCAATGGCTTTGTATATTATAGCGATAGACACTATATGACAAGCGCTTTTATAAGCAATCACCCGCTTTTCTGTCATAAAATCGGCAGTTGAATCTATTTTTATGCTCTATCTATATAAAAAGGCTATTCAGCTCTTTACTAAATTTTAGGCAATAAAAAAGCAAGGCTTAATACCTTGCTTCATTACTGATGGTGGGGACGGAGAGACTCGAACTCTCACACCTTGCGGCGCTGGAACCTAAATCCAGTGCGTCTACCAATTTCGCCACGTCCCCATCAGGGTGCTAACTTTCCGTTAGACTTTAAGTTGGCAGAGGATCAAGGATTCGAACCTTGACGAACGGTTTTGGAGACCGTCATGCTACCATTACACCAATCCTCTATTGCCTTATAAACCATCTTAATTCAAATGATTTATGGTGGGGACGGAGAGACTCGAACTCTCACACCTTGCGGCGCTGGAACCTAAATCCAGTGCGTCTACCAATTTCGCCACGTCCCCAATGGCTGTGTATACTATAGGGATCATTTTCGCATGACAAGCAATTTTTAAGAAAAACACACTCATTTGATTAAATAAGAAACAAAAACTTTATACTTGGCTTTTTCTCATTCAATTTCAGTCATTAAGCATCGTTTTGCAGCCATGGTATTTTGCCATCTTTGGCTTTTTTGCTTAGCTAAAAGTCCATGTAATAGTGGACTAAAACCCTGAAAAGGTTCTGGAAGCGCTATCTTCAAAGACTGACAGTGTAAATACGCCCAATCTTGGTAGCATGATGCCTGCAAACGTTGATCAGTCAACCACTCAAGTAGAATGATCCCAAGTGCATATAGGTCGGTTTGTACAGTCTTTGCTTCACCATGAAATAACTCTGGTGCCATATAGCGTGGCGTTGCAGTTACAGTTTGTTGATGTCCAGTTTCACTAATTTTTTGGCTCTGCTCAAAATCAATTAACTTACATGTAGAACCATCTAACAAAAAATGTGAAGCTTTTAAATCAGCATGAATCCAACCCATCTGATGTAATTCTTCAACTGCATTCAGCATTTTAAAAATGATATGAATGATATGATCTCGACTTAACTGATGGGGATTCGCCATAAGTAATGATGGAACATCTTTTAAGATGAGTGCGGCTTTCACCAGCTCTGAGTGAAACTCAAAATTTTCAAGGATTTGCACTTCAGGCAAGAACTTCGGCAGTTGCAGCATTGCAAGTGCTTTCTGATAAAAACTAAGTTCAGCGTCAAAGCCGTTAATTAGCACCACATGTTCTGATACAAACTGATACTTTAACCAATACCCCTGCCCTGCAACTTCAAAGCGATAAAGCCTTCGCCCCCAACCCAAACGCTGAGTCGGAGTATGGAGCGACAACGCGAGAGCATTTAATTCTTGACGATCAAACTGCCAAGAATTCGGATTCATTCATCTCTGCCGTATCCAATGCAGTTAAGACCTCTAAACAATGTTGTATAGTTTTCCCAACACGAGCATGTGTTTCAATCATTGAGATTTTTGGCCAAGTTGCACGTTCACCTTCACGTTGTAAAAGTTTAAACAAGTGTGGTCTTGGATTTTGCAGCATATAACTATAATGGCGCAGGCCATATTTCCCCACAATGTTTACATCGCCATAATAACGCTGATCGACCACGCCATAACCATGATCCAGTAAACGGCGGATCGGTGGAATCATCCCCACACGCTCACGGGCAAAGTCCATCACCCCTTTACTAATCACTTTGCCTTGTCTGCGTACAATCCGCTCAGGCCAGCTCAACATGTCTTTACGAAACCGTGCTTCGTCCGACTGCATAAACGGCACCACATGCGGATTCACTTGACTGGCAATGGTGTAGTTTAAGTTGTATAACCGCGCCATTTTTTCCTGCGGGAAATCACTACGCACACTGCCATCAACCCAGCGCGTAGATGACATATAAGGTGTATACAACCCATCATGTCGCTTACTAGTCAGCTTGACTGGTGGAAATAGAATCGGAACTGCACAAGACGCGAGTACCGCACTCCACACCAATAAGTCAGGTGAAGTAAAGGTACTCATAATGCGTGGATTTTGTGAGGCATCATAAGGTGCAACCGCGACATTGTTATACAAGCCTGACTGCTTAAATGCCTCTTCAAAGGTAACGTCACCCAAATTTGCAATTAAAAAGTTTTTTAAATGCTTTACATCCGCTAAACCACCATTGCCCTTTAAGACCTCACGAAAGCCTCGAAATTGAAAAGCATCGGTGAAAAAGTTTTCACCATTTAAGATGCTCAGCATTTCTGCAGGCGTTGCTCGCCCCAGCATCGCTGTCATAATGGCGCCAGCACTTGAACCAGACAGCACTTTCGGCATCAGGTCTTGCTCAAGCAAAGCCTTGCACACACCTGTATGAAACAGTCCTAATGTTGCACCGCCTGAAAACATCATGGCTGGTTGCCCAAAAGCTTTTTGACAGTGCTGAAAAAATTCAATTTTTTGCTGTTTATCCAAACACTGGCAATCCGTAGATGCTACAAATGCTAAACCTCGACTAACTTCTTCAATATAGTCTTCAATAATTTTCTTGGTGCCGACATAGGTTGCAGTAAACAGCATGGGGTGAGCAATATTGGCAATGTCATAACTCAGACCTTCACGTAGTAGGTACATTAAATCGGTCGTACGCTTTTGTTGGCGATAACGCTTCAACAAACCCAAACGATGGGTAATCACTTCTGCATCGAAATAAGATGAACAGTTGTCATACTTCCACTCTTGCGCCCCTGACTCTTCATCAATTCTAAGTGCAATGCTTTTCCACTCAGTATAGTTCTCTGCCTGAGCCAATTGGTTTTTCAGTTTTTTGATTCGATAGGCTTGGTGCGGGTTGATTTCCCGTGTGAAATCTTTAAACAACATATTCATACTCACCCACTTTTTTTGTTTTCCTAAAATTTCACTGACATGTTCAACCGTCAGTCTAACTGACTATGTGCAAATTATGTGAGCATTACAATTGCCATTTCAAGCCTAAAATTGGCAAATCTGCACCACGTTAAGGGTTTGATACGACTAGATCGGATGTTAAGATCGACGACAAGTGTAATTATAAGCTGATTAATCATGGCGACCATTGACCTACCGAACAATATCTTAGAAGCACTATCGACTGTACTCCAACAACTACAGCAAAGCCTACCAGAAGTTAAACAAGCACCTGATTTTTCAGCGATTGCCTTTAAATGGGAAAATGGCGAATTAAAAGCGATTCGCCAGCTCAAACGAATCGAATTAAATGATTTAAAAGGCATTGAGCGTCAAAAAGAAAAAGTACTGCAAAATACAGAACAGTTTCTTAATGGTTTACCTGCCAATGACGTCCTGCTTACAGGCTCTCGCGGGACAGGCAAGTCCTCTATTGTGCGTGCTTTATTAACGGAATACGCAGAGCAAGGCTTAAGGCTGATTGAAATTGAACGTGATGATTTATCCGAACTGCCTGAAATTCAAAAGCTAATTGCAGAGCGCCCTGAAAAGTTTATTGTGTATTGTGATGACTTGGCTTTTAACGCCGAAGATGAAAACTATCGCAGTTTAAAAAGTGTGCTAGATGGCTCTTTGCAGTCAGGTTCAAGCAATTTTATTATTTATGCCACCAGTAACCGTCGTCATTTGCTGCCTGAGTTTATGCATGAAAACACGCCTGTGACTCGAGTCGACGTACCGCAGTACACTGAACTACATCCACAAGAAGCGATTGAAGAAAAAATTTCACTCTCTGATCGTTTTGGATTATGGCTGTCTTTTTATCCAATGGATCAAAACTTATATTTGGACATTGTGCAGCACTACTTAGCAAAAGCTCAAATCGCCATGGACGATATAGTACGAGCCGAAGCGCTTCGTTGGTGTCAGGCGCGTGGACAACGCTCTGGACGTGCAGCGTATCAATTTTCTAAACACTGGGTCGGTTCACAACAATTAAAGCAGCTTTAGTATAAAAATACTGATCGGCGTTTAAGCATCTATTTTATTTAAATTATTTTTATATTTAATAGTTCAGTCTGATCAAAGAAATAACCCAAATTCCGCATTAGAATTTGGGTTATTTCTTTGAAAAAATGAGGGATGAATATCAGTTCAAATAGGTTTGATCTGATTATTGATATTTATCTAAGTTTGTTTCTGGCCCATCTTTAACCACAGCTTGTGCTTTTGCATAACTCTCCATTAAGCATTTATATTCTGGGCAGACATGATCTGAAAGAATTTCAGCAAAATGGGAGCCTTCTGGACGGTTCCAAGTACGCATTAACTCGGCCACGATTGCAAAAGTATCGGTTGGAATTGCGCCCGCTTGGGTCACACGAGCAATTGATGTATCTGTAGCTAATTTACTCCAGTTGCCTGATGCATCCACAACACAATAAACGTTATAACCTTCTTTACGAGCGCTTACAGCAGGGAAAGTCATACATACACTGGTCAGCGTTCCAGCAATAATCAGTGTCTTCCTACCCGTTTTTTTAACTTCATCTACAAATAAGGGATTGTCCCAAGTATTAATTTGTCCAGTCCGTGGTACATAAACTGCGTGCGGAGCAAAGTGGTGAATTTCAGGGATTAGAGGACCATTTGGGCCGTCAGGTACAGAAGCCGTGGTAATTACAGGTATATTTAATAAAGTTGCTGCTTTTGCAATTGCAATCACATAATTGCGTAAGTCGGGTACAGGTACATCGCGTACGGTATTAAAAAGTCCACTTTGATGGTCAATCAGTAGAATTATCGAATCATCAGGGTCTAGCATTCCATTAGTAGCCGCTATGGGTAACACCTCTAAAATTTTCTTCTAATTATGTACTTCCATTGTTGTAATGAAAGTTCCTAAGACAGACCGTCATAGCTTTGTGATTTATACGACCAAGATATTTTTAATTAAATCTACATCTGCCTTTCATGTAAACTAAAGAATATTCTTAAACTCAGGAAGCTAAATCATGTTACGTGTTGTAATTGGCCTTCGTGGCTTTGAGTTTTATCCTCGTATAGCAATAAAAACTTAAGAAAAATAGAAACTATTAACATTAATCAATACCTTAAAACCATATAAAATAGAATTTCAATTGAAGTCAAAATACTCAAAGTTTTAATCTTTTGAAATCAATCAAAAACTACGCTAGGCATACTTATCCCCAATTTCTATGGATAAACCTATGGGTAAATACTTTTAACTTGATTCTAAGTTACATTTAAGTGAGTCAAAAAATATTCTTAAAGTCTAAGCAGAGCATTTTTAAAAGTCCTTTGGTAAAGACCTAAATGTAAAAAAAGCCCAACATTCAGTCGGGCTTTAAGCTTATCAAATGTGTCCCGTCCTGAAATAAGTTTACACCTTTAAGAGGCTTATTTTATGGAACATGAACGAGAACAAAGAGTTAAACGTACACAAGGTGATTATAGCTTTGCCTTTAAAATGATGGTTGTACATGAAGTAGAAAAAGGGCAAATTACTTATAAACAAGCTCAGGCAAAATATGGTATTCAAGGAAGATCAACTGTGCTGGTATGGTTACGCAAGCACGGACAACAGGACTGGACTTCGAATATGCCGCCTTCTTCTAAACGCCAATTAACACCCCAACAACGAATCCGCCAATTAGAAAAGCAGTTAGCCGCAGAAAAGCTTAAAACTGAATTTATTCAGGATGTGATTTATCACATTGATAAAGAATGTGGGACTGATCTTGGAAAAAAGTATACCGAGCACGTTTCAAAGATTGGCAAAGCCAAAGAGGACTAAGCGTTTCACGTTATTGTCAGTGGTTGGGAATCACCCGACAAGCTTATTATCAAGCAGAAAAACGTGCTCAAATGACTGCACAAGCAACTGAACAAATACTTGAGTTGGTTATGGAATATCGTTGTCTCATGCCAAGTATCGGAACACGTAAGTTGTATTGGCTTATTAAAGGCAAATTGTTGCAGCGTGGTTTAAAGTGTGGACGGGATCAGTTATTTAAAATATTGAAAGAGCATAATTTATTGATTCGCCCCAAGCGTCGCTATACAAAAACTACGGATAGCAAGCATTGGATGAAGAAGCATCCAAATTTATTAAAGGATTATTCAGCAGTGCAAGCCAACGAAGTCTTTGTTAGTGATATTACTTATGTTGAGAGTGCTGAAGGCGTACATTATTTATCATTGGTGACAGATGCTTATACCCGTCAGATTAAAGGTTATAAGTTATCGAATGATATGCGTGCGGAGAATGTTATGCAGGCTCTACATATGGCGATGCAGCATGTGACGGATCGAGCGACTAGGATGATTCATCATTCAGACAGAGGCTCTCAGTATTGCTCTGAGCTATATCAATCGGCATTGCGCCATTATGGGATATGTCCTTCCATGACAGATGGATACCTTGCGAAACAGTGTTTCTCATATCAAAATGCATTAGCAGAGCGGATTAATGGAATATTAAAGCAGGAGTTTTTAACTACACGATGTCAAACCATGAAGGAGTTAGATCACTTAATTACGGAATCTATCATGATTTATAATTGCTATAGACCACATTTAAGTTTAAATATGAACACCCCGAATCAGATGTATGAGCAAACTAAAACCGAGCTAATTGCTTAACTCGGTTTGAAGTGGAATACTGTCAATCTATTTCAGGACAAGACAATGAAAGCCTTATACTTCACTGGGATTGTTCAACTCAGTCATTGGCCAGCGTGGTGTTGTCGTTACAGCCAAACCATCTTGCTGCCCTGCTTTTAAGCGCTGATAACCAGCAAAAGCTATCATAGCGCCATTGTCCGTACAAAGTGCAGGTTCGGCATAGTAGACCTGAGCACGAATCTTAGTTAAATCTGCTTCCAAACGTTCACGCAAACGTTTATTGGCACTGACACCACCTGCGATCACTAAGCGTTTTAAACCTGTTTGCTTCAACGCTTTCACAGATTTTTTAACCAAGGTATCCACGATAGCTTCTTGGAAACTCGCTGCAATATCCGCATCACGGTTTTCATCACCTAATTTTTTCATTTGCACAGATACAGCTGTTTTTAAACCACTAAATGAAAACTCCAAACCTTGATGCAACATTGGACGTGGGAAAGCAAAGGCATTCGGATCACCTTGCTCAGCCAGTTTTGAAATATTTGGGCCACCTGGGTACGGTAACCCCATCATTTTCGCAACCTTATCAAAGGCTTCACCTGCAGCATCATCAATCGACTCCCCCAATAATTCATACTGCCCAATCCCATAGGCAGCCATCAATTGAGAATGTCCACCTGAGACCAAAAGTGCTACAAAAGGAAATTCTGGCGGTGTTTCCGATAAAAGTGGCGCCAACATATGCCCTTCCATATGATGCACACCAACTGCAGGTTTATTTAAAGCAAAGGCCAAAGTTCGACCAAACAGCGCGCCTGTCATCAGCGCACCCATCAAACCTGGGCCACGCGTATATGCAACGGCATCAATTTCAGATTTTTTTACACCACTTTCTTCAAGCAGTTGATTCATCAATGGAATCAGCTTACGCACATGGTCACGCGATGCCAACTCCGGCACCACACCACCATACTCTGCATGCAGTTTAATTTGGCTGTACAGCACTTGCCCACGCAAACCCAACTCGCTGTCATAAAGGGCAAGTCCTGTTTCATCACAAGATGTTTCTAAGCCTAAAACGATCATTAAACTGCCTATAACCTGTATCAAATCTATTGCGTGAACCATTATAGACTTGTGGTATGAGATGTAAATGAGTAAAATACTGACCTTCACTTGTGATCAGGGCAATGTCGCCCAGATCTTATCCATAACTTAATGAGGATTCTTCATGCCACAAGTTAAATTGAAAGAAGGCGAACCAGTAGACGTAGCTATCCGTCGTTTCAAACGTTCATGCGAAAAAGCGGGCGTTTTAGCTGACGTTCGTAAGCGCGAATTCTACGAGAAACCAACTCAAGAACGTAAGCGCAAAAAAGCTGCTGCTGTTAAACGCTACCAAAAGAAATTGGCGCGTGAATCAGTACGTACTACTCGCCTTTACTAAGATTAATTTGTGATTGACTGCCTGGACTAAATAATGACTACTTTAAAAAGCCAAATAACTGAAGTTTTGAAAGCCACTATGCGTGCTAAAGAAATGGATAAGTTAACGGTAATTCGTGGTCTACAGGCGGCAATTAAGCAAATCGAAGTCGATGAGCGCAAAGAACTTGACGACGCTCAAGTTCTTGCGGTCATTGAAAAACAAATTAAACAACGTAAAGAATCGATCAAAGCCTTTGAAGGCGCTGGTCGAGAAGATTTAGCTAGTAAGGAACAAGCCGAACTTGAGGTTTTATCTCAATTTCTACCAGAAGCTATGACTGAGGAAGAACTTGATTCCATGATTGCGCAAACGATTGCAGCGCAAGAAGCTACTAGCATGAAAGATATGGGTAAGGTGATGAATTCTCTGCGTCCGCTCATAGCCGGGCGCGCCGATCCTTCTCAAGTTTCAGCAAAAATTAAAGCAAAACTGGCTTAATTTAAAAATCTTTAAATCGATTACGTTGAACTGACCTTAAAAAAGGCAGTTCAAAGTTCTACTTTCTATAAAAATTATTATTTTTCTTTTATCTCTTCATTCCCTGATTTAAAACAATTCTCGAATTGTCTCTGTTTATCCCTCTATTTGCGCTACCACTTTTCTAAGCTCTAAATTGTCGATCCTTTTGCATTTGGGTTAAACGCGTTTTAATGGTCGCTGACATTGATTCATTATCTTTCGCTAAACGTTGAGCATGCAATAAAGATTTAATCGCTTCTTCTTCAAAGCCCGACCAAAACTGCACTTCAGCCCGATAACGCAAAACATTAATGGCATGCATTGGCGATTTTTTATCCAAACTCGCGGCTTGCTGCATCAATCTCCACGCATTCACATCACGCGGATTATTTTTCAAAAACCGATTAAGTACAGGCTGCGCAAGCTCAGGTCGATTCTGACGAATGTAAACTTCAGCCAATTTATAATTTAAAGCCCTATTTTCAGGCATGATGCTCGCAGGTGATTGGATCACGGCAAGAGCTTCATTCACCCGATTTTGTCCAAGCAAAATATCAGTTTGAATCAAGGTTTGCAGGTTATGTAATTTTTGATGTAACTTGGCCTGATCTAACACCTGTTGAGCAAGTTTATAGTCACCTTGTTTGAGATAAAAACTAGCCAAAGCCAGTTGGGCTGCATAACTATTACGACTCACCAGCATCTGCAATTGCTGTTCTGTCGCCTGATTCGAGATCACCACGGTATACAGCTTCAAGATTTCAAAGTCTTCATCACGCCAAGTAGATTTCACTTTAGGCAACTGATTCGCTCTAAGCCTTGCCTCACTCATTCGCTTAGTCGTGAGTGGGTGTGTAAACCAAAAGTCAGGTAAAAAACTCACTCGACTGGTTGCACGGTGCATCACTTCAAAAAAATCAGCCATACTTTGTGGGTTATAACCAGCGCTATACATGTACTGCATTCCTATACGGTCAGCTTCACGCTCTTGGTTACGACTATAAGACAACTGCTTGTCCATGAGTGCGGCTTGCGTACCAACCATGACTGCAGAACCGACATCACCATCGGCTTGAGACGCAACCAAAGCACCAACCAAAATCCCTGCCAGCGCGAGTAACCCCTGCCCCTTAAACGCCTCTTGTGAGCGACTGTAATGACGCTGTGTGACGTGGGCAATTTCGTGCGCCATTACGCCAGCAACTTCATCCATATTATTGGCATTGGTAATCAAACCAGCATTTAATGCAAACAAACCACCCGGGACTGCAAAGGCATTAATTTGCGGGTCATTAATAACCACCAGACCAATCGGTTGACCAAGCTGAGTTTGACTCAAAATGCTTGAAAAAGCATTCATCAGTTGATCTTCTAGCCACGGATTTTGCGTAACAGGTAGCTGACGCTGTACTTCACGATAAACTTTTTCACCAATATAGCGCTCATTATATTGATCAATAAAACCTATACCTGAACCAATTTCGGGTACATTAAACTGTGGGGCATTCGTAAGAAATTGACCTTCTGCAAAACCAACAGTCGAAATAAGACTTAAACTGCACGCACACAGAAAACGCTTCAACCCTCACCCCGACTTTATTTAAAGGAATCGAATGAATATAACATTGATAATTGAATAAAAATGCAATGAAGTGTTATCAATTCTTTATCTAAATTCAGGATTCACCACATATTGAGGTTGACCACCCTCTAACGCTTTCACCAAGTTTTGGTAAGCCAACTCTGCCATTTTTTTACGTGTTACAGACGTTGCAGAACCAATATGCGGCAACGTCACCACATTATGTAGCTGGAACAGTGCCGAATCTTGCAAGGGTTCTTTTTCATAAACATCCAGCCCTGCTGCAAAAATTTGCTTTTGTTCCAAGGCCCGAATAAGTGCCTGCTCATCCACCACAGCACCACGTGAAATATTTACAAAAACAGCATGAGATTGCATTTTCTTAAAAGCTTCTGCATCAATCAAATGCTGCGTGTCCGCGTTCAGATCAACAGCCACGACAACGAAGTCCGATTGCTCCAGCAGCTCATCCAATTCGCAAAAACGTGCATTTAGGGGTTGTGCCAATTCTAATTTTTCTCGGCGCCCGTGATACAAAATATTCATATTGAAACCATGAAAACCACGTCGCGCAATTGCCACACCAATATTCCCCAAACCAATAATACCCAATGTTTGACCAAATATTTCCTGACCAAATTGTGCCTGCCCGACAGTACGCGACCACTGACCTGTTTTGCTCCATTGATCCAAATAAGGCACTTGACGCGCCGCACTCATCAACAAAGTAAAGGCCAAATCAGCAGTCGTTTCAGTCAACACATGAGGGGTGTGGCTGAGCCAAATTTTTGCTTGGTTTAAGTAGTTCAGATCATAGTTGTCATAGCCAACACTGACACTAGATATAATTTTGAGCTGTTTCGCAGTTTCTAGGTTGTTTTTATTCAGTAAACGCCCTGCACCAATCATGGCATCCGCATCCGCAACTTGCTCACGGATTTGCGTATTTACATCACCTGCTTTTGGGTTGATGACCACTACGTGATAACGCTGCTCTAGGCGTTGTAATACTTCTGCATCTATTTGACTAAAAACAACGACCTTCTGCTTCATATCTATTCCATAGTTTGTTATTTTGCTCGCATCATGTGCCACAGGACTTTTTTAAGTAATGGCTGATCAAGCATTTCTTGTAAGCTTGCTGCTTGTGTGACTTTTATACCATTAGCATTTGGTATAGAGCCCAATGCAATAACAGTTTTACCCTGACTTAAACCATCAATGAAACCTTGAATATAACTCTGAACACCGCGCCCATCTTGGAAATTCAACAAAGGAAAAGGCCAATTCAGCGCATACTTTTGTGCAGGTAAGGCTTGCACAATATTTTGCCACAGCTGTTGCTGCTCCAGGCTCAATTGTGTCGCTTCAATGACCAAGGCGCAGTGCTCCAAGGAAACAGCTTGCAACTGAAAAGCCTCAACATGGATGGCCTCTCGGACAATTTCTTCTTTTAATGCTGTAACAACTTCTTGTTCAATCGGCTGCGTTGCAATTTCAGCAGGAGGCGCTGGATGTGGAAGCTTATTCTGTACAAGTGGATGTTCAGGAATGCTTTTGGCTTCGGGCTGAGATTGAGGTCGCACAATTTCAGAAATAATCTCAGTCGCGCTTTGATCTCGCCAGATCGATGTGGCTACATTTTGTTGAGACGGCAAAAAATCAGGAACCCACAAATCAATTCCTAAACTCGCCAAAACCTCACGCTGATGCCCGATCATCTTTTACCTTCACACTTAATTCAGTGCATATTCTATCGAGAAATGCCAAGAGATGCTGTTCTTTTCACATTTTATTCGCATAGACACTAGGCAAATATCAAGAACATGCTCAAGGCCAAATTCACCACTCAATTAAACAATCATCAAGCGATTCTTCTTTTGCATTTGCTCAACGATCTCTTCACTGTCAAAACCGAGACGCCAATAAAGCAACTCCAAAACATCCTGCTCATCTTGAGTAATAATGCGGTCATTCCATAAACAGATTTCAGCCACCCCCAAAATACTCAAACGATCTCGCAGCAGCAGCCCCGCCATATCATTTAAAATTTCGGCCAAATCAATCGGCTCATCTGAAATTTCCGCATACTGCTCCAACTCTTGCACAGTTAAAACTCGGCGTAAGATTTTCTCTCGCACCTCCAACTGTGTTTCACTATTGATTTGTTGCACATGTAACAAAGCATCAATTAAACGCACAATCTGCGGTTTAACTTCATCTAGGGCCGCAGGTGTATGTACAGGCAACAGATTCAGCTCAAACTTAACTCGTTCGAGTAACAGCGCATCTAACAGTCCAATTTCACCATCTTCTTGAATAATCCTCGCCAACTTTAATAAAAACTGGCGTGCAATTGTCGCTGGCATGCCACCAATATTTCGGCATGCCTCATGGAAAATTGAAATATGAACACGACCATCTAGGTTTAACAATGAATCAACAATGGCACGGCTGACTTCAGCCTCAGCAGGAATAAACTCACGGAATTGGCGAATCATGAGAATTGCGACCATCAGCTCGCGTGAACCTGTTGCGGTCTGTAAAGCACGCTGAATGAGCTCTGGACGTTCAATATGCGCACGTACTTCAGGGTTAAGCGGTTTAATCGCATCTTTAATTGCAAAACTAATCGGAGACAGTCGTAATAAAGGCAAAGGCTGCGGTGAAGTCCAAGGGGCTTGAAAATCCGCGTACTGCTCTTCTAGGGAACGAAACAAACCAAATAACGGACGGTTGCGCAGTTTTTCTAGGTTTTCCAACTGTATGTCTTGAACCAAGTTCGGATTCATTTCATAAATCCGCTCTTCAATGCTTGGATGAATATTCATCCAACTTTGCGCACTTAATGAGTTGGCAAAACACATGTGTGCTATCGACTCAGAGTACTCACTGTGAATTTGTGAACCTGCATGATGCACATAGATACGCATCAAGGTTTGAATATTGGCATCATTTTGCATCAGACGGCGTGTTTTCATATCATTTTTTAAAGTACGCCCCCCCAACGTCAGAAACTTAATACAGCGGGTAACCAGCACCCCCAAACTTCCGACCAACCAAATCAAACCACCTGTTGCAACAAAAGTCGTTTCAAAACTTTGTGACTTTTTATGATGAGTTGAAAATCCCAATTTAGCAATTTTACTGCCCCACTGACTAAAGGTCGTGAGAGCACTATATAAAATTTTTAACCGTGTATTTTCGGCGGTCTCACCAGATAAAATTTGATTAAACTCATGATTCAACAAACCCGTCAGCTCAAGTTCATCGAGGTTTTGCAGGGCACCCCACGTTAAAATAATCGCAATATCTTTGGGATAAAAACCTGCGGTTAAGGCATTCACCCCTACTTCATCGGGCAAAACATAGACAGCAGGCGTTTCAATTAAAAAAGTATCCGCTAGTTTTTCTGTAATTTTCAGTGCAATACTTTCTTCTGGTGTACTTTCAATCAAACTTAAACGTCGTGCACGCAGTTGCTTGGCCAGACTGTGTCCACCTGAACGGAACACATACAGCTCATATACCACGGAATAACTCATCACCAAGAGCAATAAACCAATGATATAAATACTCAAGCTATGCCAAAAAATGCTTTGACTCGAATCAAAATAAAAAACCAGCAGTCCAGCCACAGTATTTAAAATAAATAGCGACAAAAGTACCGCAAGCAAGCAGATACTGGCAGACCACAACATGTTTTTATTCTTTATGATTGAATAACTTACACCCTTCAATGTAAATCCCTTTTCTTACATTGTTTGAATCAATCCATCATAAATGAAAAAAGCGGGAAACTCCCGCTTTTCTCAAATCTAAATCAATTACACTTCTTTCACACCTGTCAAATCAACGGAAGCTGCATCAACATTGACATCAATATAGCCGTCTTTCTTTTTCGATGTTTCACGACGTTTCGCCTGTAATTCATCTAAATAAGCTTCATCGATACCACCAGCAACATATTTACCATCAAATACCGAGCAATCAAACTCTTGTAAATCTGGCACTTTGCTGGTGCGCACAGCGGCTTTTAAGTCTTCCAAATCTTGGAAAATTAGACGATCTGCACCAATAATTTCACGAATTTCTTCAACGGTACGCTCAGATGCAATCAACTCTTCTTTTGCTGGCATATCAATGCCATACACGTTTGGATATTTCACCATCGGCGCAGCAGAAGCAAAGAAGACTTTTTTCGCACCCGCATCACGTGCCATTTGGATAATTTCGTTACACGTCGTACCACGTACAATCGAGTCATCCACCAAAAGTACATTTTTGCCTTGGAACTCAAGTTCAACAGGGTTCAACTTTTGACGCACTGATTTCTTACGTAATTGCTGACCCGGCATAATGAAGGTACGCCCGATGTAGCGGTTCTTCATAAAGCCTTCGCGGAACTTCACGCCCAGCATATTTGCAAGTTCAAGTGCAGAGGTACGCGAGGTATCTGGAATTGGGATCACGACATCGATATCGTGCTCTTCACTCCACTCTGTCAGGATTTTCTGAGCAAGCTTTTCGCCCATTTTTAAACGTGCTTTGTAGACTGAGATGCCATCAATGATCGCATCTGGACGCGCAAAGTAAACATATTCAAAAATACATGGGCGGTATTCAGGCGCTTCAGCACACTGCTTGGTAAACATCTGCCCTTGTGAGTCGATAAAGATCGCTTCACCCGGCGCAATATCACGCTCAACTTTAAAGCCGAGTGCCGTAATACCGACAGACTCAGATGCAATGATATATTCCATACCTGCGTCAGTTTCACGAGAACCGTAAATCAGTGGACGAATACCATTTGGATCACGGAAGCCCACTAAACCATGTCCAGTAAGCATTGCAACCACGGCATAACCACCTTTACAGCGTTCATGTACTTTGCTGACCACATGGAAAATATCATCTGCTGTAGGCATCAATTTGCCGCGTTTTTGCAACTCATGCGCAAACACGTTTAACAGTACTTCTGAGTCTGAATCCGTATTCATATGACGTAAGTCTGTTTTAAACAGGTCGTCATGAATTTCTTCAGCATTGGTTAAATTACCATTATGCGCTAACGTGATCCCGTAAGGTGAGTTCACATAGAAAGGCTGCGCTTCAGCACTGCTCGATGAACCCGCTGTAGGATAACGCACATGGCCAATACCGTAATTACCTTGTAATGCACGCATATGGCGAGTGTGGAACACATCACGAACCATGCCATTGTCTTTACGTAAGAATAAACGACCTTCGTGGCAGGTTACTATCCCAGCTGCATCTTGCCCACGATGTTGTAACATCGTTAATGCATCAAACAACATTTGGTTAACAGCTGATTTACCAGCTATACCAACTACTCCACACATAGCAACCTCGCAGACAAGCTAGGATTAATAAAAAGGATTATTTGTTGACTCACCCTGTCCCTCAGCATTTTTCGAGGAAATTTTCGGTGAAGAATCTGAAGATACATGTGTATCTTTAGACTTGATATGTGACATCGCCTCGCTTGCAGCCTCTTTAGAAAGCTCCATCGCCCAAGGCGCGTAAGGCAAAAGTGTTTGGACAAACTTGGATTGTCTCCAATATGGAGAGCTTTCAACCCAAGAACCCACACCTTGCATCGTAATCAGAACAATTAACAACCCTTTTAATGAACCAAAAGCACCGCCGGCTAATCGATTCAAAGGCCCGAGTTTTAAACTCTTCAATATGTTATTCAGTAATGCCGTGACTATCCACGTCAAAACCACAATAACCAATACAATAAATGCAAAAGCTGCAATTTTTTGAACCACTGGATCTTCACTGAGTGAGACCATCGAAGGTGCTAGGACGCTTGCAAATTTAGCACCAACAATCAGCGCTAAAATCCATCCTATCAAGTTCGCAAAGGCTTTAACAAATCCTTGACGCAAACCGTTGAGCCCTCCAATGAGCAATACAATCAATATGAAGATATCAATGGCATTCATGTTGTTTTCATTGCAGAGACGCAGTCTTGAATTAAGGTTGGTCCTGTATAGATGAGGCCACTATAAACTTGTACAAGGTTTGCCCCTGCATTTTGTTTTGCAAGCGCCTGCTCACCCGACAAAATCCCACCTACACCAATCAAAGGAATCTGGCCTTTTAAAACCTCAGCAAAGGCTTTTAAACACGCTGTGCTTTTCTCAAACACAGGCGCACCAGATAAACCACCCGCTTCATCACCAAAAGGTAAGTTTTCCACCCCTTCACGAGACAAAGTCGTATTGGTCACAATCAGACCATCAATTTTAAACTGAAGCAGTTGTTTCGCAATAAATTGAATATCTTCCGCTTCCAAATCCGGCGCAACTTTCAGTACCAGTGGTACATAGTGCTGTTGCTCTTCAGCCAACTCTAACTGACGTTTTTTCAGCGTCTCTAGCAGCTCGGTTAAAGCATCGCCACTTTGCAAACTACGCAGGTTTTTAGTATTTGGAGAAGAAATGTTAACAGTAATATAAGACGCATAGTTATAGACTTTTTCTAAACAAATGAGATAATCATCTACTGCTTTTTCGACTGGGGTATCCGCATTTTTGCCGATATTAATCCCTAAAACCCCTTTGAACTTTGCCGCTTTGACATTTTCAATCAGTTGATCCACACCAGCGTTGTTAAAACCCATACGGTTAATAATAGCTTTAGCTTGTGGGATACGGAATAAACGTGGCAGAGGATTACCCTGCTGTGGACGCGGAGTAATGGTTCCAATTTCAATAAAACCAAACCCTAGACCTGCCAGTGCGTCAATATAAGCACCATTTTTATCTAGACCAGCAGCCAAACCTACAGGATTGGGGAACTCGATGCCCATACATGTCACCGGTTTAGCCGCTATATTTTGACGCATTAAGCCTAGCTTATGCGTTGATTTCAATAGCGATAGTGTTAGCTCATGTGCACGCTCTGGTGCTAAAGTAAACAACAAAGGGCGGGCAAGAGAATACAACATATCTGTAAAAGTCTACTGCTTTTTAAGTCGCCATATTATAGGCATAGCCTAGCTAAAACACCATGCTTCGTCTGGCTTTATTTTTAGCGATTATTTCACGCTCGCCGATAATTTAATCTGCCCTGCGTCTGAGACCAACTCCATTTTTTCAATATTCAAACCATTTTGCGTCAGTTGGGTCAAAAAGTTGGCCAACACCACATAGTTTGCATGGCTTACCACCAACTGAATTTGTTCAGCATTCTGCTGCGAAGCAACCGACAAACCTTGCTGCTGTGCAATACGTTGGATCTGCTCTATCGGAGTCAGTTGCCCATCTGAGCTCGATTTCATGGTGACTGCATTGCTCTGCATCCATGTCATGGTTTCTTTGAGCTGGTTCACGCGTTTTTGCTGTTTCTCTGCCGCAGCATGGGTATACCAAAGTGCAGCCCCTATCGAGCTCACCAATACGAAAATGAGCAAGAAGATGGCTAATACACGGTCGCGCGGTGTAAGACGATCAAAATAAGTACTGATCAGCTCTAAACGCTGATCCAAAACAGTTTGTAAATTTTGCATGGCTTTCATTATTGTATTTTCACCATTCCAATTGCCCCACCCGTGGTCGGCTGAATATTGCCTAATTCAACCTGAAAACCTTGTTGATTAAGCTGCTGAGTGAGTGTCTGTAAAGCCTCTGCCGAGTTGGCTTTAAGTTGCATATTTAGGCTATTCGCTTCATACACCACCTGATTCGCCACAATTTGCTGTTGCATGAGCACAGGGCCAACACGACTCAATAAAGACAAAGCTTGAGCATCCGCTTGTTTATTCATATTCAGTTGATATTCAAACTGGCTTCGCAGGGTTTGCTCGCTCACAGGATAGTTCGCACCAAACCAATATTTAAATTGATCGACTGCTTGCACAGCCACTTGCTCTGCAAGCTTTTTATTTTGATACCAACGCGTCGCATCGTAGGTCAGTTGGGTCACAATCAACGCAACCAATACCGCTGCACAGGCTTTCCAATAGCCCGTTGAAACATGTTGCTCTTTCACCTTCGGCAAAAGATTCCATGGATGCTGTTTTGCTCTTGGCAATACCACCCATTCATAATGGAAAGACTCAAGCTGCTCCTGCGTCACACTGGCGTTTAAGCTATCCATGTGTGAAGCACTCAAGTTACAAATCTTATATTTTTGATTGGCTGCTTGATAATCTAAAAATACAGCAAGATCATCAATTGATCCGCCCAACCAAGTATTAGAGCGAAACAGGAGTCGTTCTTCAATATAACCCAAGATTACCTGTTCTGCGTCAGGTACAGGCAAAATCAGAAAATCAGGCAATAGACTGACCAGCTTCACAGGAATCAAACTCAAGGCATGCTGCAAAGTCTCTAAACGATGCTTTGAAATACCCAAAACAGTGAGTTGCTCAGGCGCTTGAAAGTGATGTAATACTTTCATCTGATCGATTGAGCTTAATACATATTCTTCAAGAGAATACTTCACACCTTCAGCACCCAACTGCTTGTATTGGGCCTTAGGCATGTTTTGCTGAATAATTTGCACATCACGGCTTGGAAAGAAAACAGTTGCTTCCTCACCATGATGCGCTTGTATATCTTGGATCAATTGCTCAAGTGTATGAGCAGATTGCCATCTTTCCCCTATAGACCAGTGCCATGTTCCATCGGCTTCGGGCATCCAAATTTGCAACATGTATTATATTCTGCCGTTTTAATTGGTTTTTATATGCTAGGTATAAATGCTTTTGTTTGTGTCGACAAGCCTTCCGCGATAACTGCTTGCTCATAAATCCGCGCTTCAGCCAAAGCATAAGGATTAAAAGATTCCGTCACCAAAATCGAGGCCATATGCGCCACCACATTCATATGGCACACCACCACAATAGACTCATACGGCAAATGTGATAACCATTCCACAGCCGCTTTTGCATCATCATCGGGCTTAATAGTATTGCAAATTACAACAGGCACATCCGCAAAGTGCTGTTTGATGTGTGCCAATGTTTCCTGCGCACGCAGCAATGGGCTAACCACAAAGACATCAGGCTGGATGCGTGACTTTAAAAAGTCAGCAGTTTGCTCTGCCTGTGCATGCCCACGTTCGGTGAGTGGACGTTTAGTGTCATTCCCCATGATCGGTGGCGCAGCTTCGCCATGACGTACCAAAGTCAGTTGCATAAAAAATCCTTATTCAAATCCTGATTATTTTAATTAATTTTTATGACAATTCAGTCACTCTATCCACTTAAACGCTCATCTTATTTCGGTTTTTAAGTGACTTTAAACCTCATGATGCGGCAAAACAAACTCCACATCACTGCGGTGTCCATTTTTCATTAAGGATAATGCAATTGTCATTGGTGGCGCATTTTCAAAAATAACACTGTATAAAGCGCTAGTAATCGGCATATACACATCTAGCTCTTCAGAACGTGCTTTGACTTGTACAATGGTGTTAATGCCTTCTGCTGTTTGTCCCAATTCAGTGGTCGCCTGTTCCAAACTCTTGCCTTGCCCCAGTGCAAAACCGACTTGATAGTTGCGACTCAGTGGGCTGCTACACGTTGCAAATAAATCACCGACACCAGACAAACCTAAGAAGGTCAGTGGATTTGCCCCTAACTTCACAGCAAAACGACTCATTTCCGCCAAAGCACGAGTCAAAATCATACTCTTGGTATTTTCACCGACTTTGTATGCAGCAGCCATTCCCATCGCAACCGCATAAATGTTTTTAAGCGCACCGCCGAGTTCTACACCATGCACATCATCACTGGCGAAAACACGGAACAAGGCACTATGCAAAGCTTGTTGTACAGCGTAACGCACTAAGTCAGACTGGCTTGCTATAACTGTTCCCGCTGGTTGTCCTGCCACAATTTCCTTGGCTAAGTTTGGCCCAGATAACACGCCATAAGGCACTTCTGGTAACTCTGAGCGAATAATGTCACTCATAAAACTAAAAGTATTCGCTTCAATACCCTTGGTCAAAGACACCACGGCTTGCGAAGTAATAAACGGTTTTATTTGTTTAAGGACATCACGAAAAGAATGACTCGGAATCGCCACCAAAATAATGTCGCGATCACGAACCGCCTCTTCTATATTTGAAACTGCACGTAAACCATCTTCAAGTTTAAAATCGGGCAAATAGCGTTTATTCACATGTGTCGCATTGATATCAGCCGCAACCGCTTCATCACGAATCCAAATCATGGTATCGCAGCCATTACGAACGGCGGTATTCGCCATGGCCGTCCCAAAACTACCACCACCCAAAACGGTAATACGTAGTGCCGTTTTTTGATCTACTGCTACAGGTTCAACCAAATCTGAAAACTTTAACTCTGACATTATTTTTATATCCTAAAATGGAACTATTGATTCCAATAACTTACATAATCTTGGGTTTGAATTTCGGCACGTGGCGGAATCGCTTTAACTGCCGTACCAATATATAAAATACCTGAGATCAAATCATCTGCGCTGAGGCCTAAAACCTGTTTGAAATGCACCGATTCCACCACTGCCCCACTACGCCACATACTCGAAAAACCTTGAGCTTGTAAGGACAAAATAAAATTCTGAATAGCAGCCCCACTACTTAAAGTCTGCTCAAAATTAGGGACTTTCGGATGCGATTGAAATTTAGTCAGCGCCAAAACCAGTAATGGGGCACGAAAAGGATGATTTTTAACACGCTCTAACTGTGCTGATTCCGTTTCGCCCAAATCAGCCAAGGCTTGTGACAATAACTCACCAAATGCCTCACGTTGATCTTCAGCAATTACGATAAAACGTGTCGGCTTTAAACGATGATGATCTGGTGCAGTCAATGCGGCTTGAAATGCCCGCTCTAATTGTTCTGCATTGGGAGCAGGCTCGACCAAATGGCCAATCGATTGACGTTGATGCATATTCTGGTGAACGATATCTACCGCGAGTTCCGTCATTAGGCTCTTAATCTTTCAAATTAAACAATACGTTTTAGAGTAGCACACTCTGAAAAGTTTGCTCTAGCGCTTCAGTATGAAATACCCAGTTTTGGCAAAACTAATTTTAAAATTCTGAGCACTTTTTAAACTGTTCGATAAGACTGCATTTTTCATACATTTCTTACATGATTCATCCTACAAGCTATGTTCCAATAAACAAGGATTTAATAAAACATGACTGGGGTATGAAATGAAAAAGAATATCGCTATTGCTGGAGCAGCAGCACTAACACTACTTCTAAGCGCTTGTGCATCAACACCAAGCAACTCTTTAGCGATCCAAAAAGCTGACAATCAATACGAAGTTACGGGTATTGGTAAAACTGCATTGATTGCAAAAAACAACGCCATTGAAGCAGCAGCTAAAACGTGTGGCTCTAAAGCAACGGCGATTGTGAGTGATGAAAAAACTGAATATCAAGGTGCTTTAAAAGGCGTCGTGAGCGATGAAACTGGAAAAATGATTCAAGCAGCCGCATCTGTACTAGGTTCTATTTCGGGTACAAACTCAGGCATTAACCAAGACAGTGACTATCAAACAATCCTGACTTTTTCGTGTAAAGCAAAATAAAGATGCCATAAAAAAACCGCTCATCTGAGCGGTTTTTTTACACCAATCACTTCAAACGATTAGCAATAGCCTTCTAAACGTGTCAGTGGCAGTTTTTGCCCAATGGCTTTTTCAATTTCGGGTAAATAGAACGCATCATCTTCAGATAAGAAACTAATACTCACACCACGCGTACCTGCGCGACCCGTACGACCAATACGGTGTACATAGTCATCCGACTGTTCAGGTAACGTAAAATTCACCACATGTGATACACCATCCACATGGATACCACGACCTGCAACATCGGTTGCAATCATGATGTTATGTTGACCATTTTTAAATTGGTCTAGCATTTTCAGACGTTTGTCTTGAGCAATTTCACCTGATAACATCACTACTTTATAGCCATCACGCTTTAAGTTGTCATAGAGCTTACGCACTTGATCGCGACGATTTGCGAAAATCATCACTTTTTCAATGGGCTCATCACGCAGAATGTCTTGTAGCAATTTATATTTATCAGACTTTGCGACCATGTAGACACGTTGTTCAACGTCTGCATTGGTCTTCTTCTCTGGCTCAATTTCAACAGTTACAGGTTCAAACAACCATTGCTGCGCAAGGTTTAAAACATCGTAACTAAACGTTGCAGAGAACATCAGAGTCTGACGTTGTTCCTTACGCGGTGAGAAACGAACAATACGTTTTACTGAAGGAATAAAGCCCATATCCAATAAGCGATCGGCTTCATCAATCACCAAAAACTCAATTTGGTCGAGCCAAACTTCTTTTTGCTCAACAAAGTCAATCAGACGACCTGGCGTCGCCACCATAATATCGACAGGTTTTTTATCGAGTTGTGCTTTTTGTTTATCAAAGTCAACGCCGCCTAAAAGCGTCACGACATGTAAATCTGAGAATTTTGTGAGTTCTTTCGCATCGCTTTCAATTTGCAGTGCAAGCTCACGGGTCGGTGCTAAAATCAAGGCGCGAGGTTCACCGCGGTAGCGCTGCTCTTGAATTGGGTTATTCAGCAAGTCGTTAATCACACTCACCAAAAATGCCGCTGTTTTACCGGTTCCCGTTTGCGCACGACCAATTGCATCGTGTCCCGCCAAAGTGAATTTTAAAACCTTTTGCTGAATAGGCGTCATATCCTTAAAACCTAAAGCATCAATAGCTCGTTTAAGTTGAGGATGTAAATTTAAGGTTTCAAAACCTGATGACATATAAGTGCGCTCTGACGAAAAATCACGAAAATTGATCTGTAGTATAAACAAAAACGCCCCAATTTACATTGGGGCGTTTTAAAGTACGTTCAGACAATTAGTCTAAAGGTTGTACTTCTTCAGCTTGGAAGCCTTTTTGACCTTTTACAACGCTGAATTCAACGCGTTGGCCGTCACGTAGTGAACGGTGGCCGTCGCCTTGGATTGCACGGAAGTGAACGAATACATCGTCGCCGCCATTGCGTTGGATAAAGCCGAAGCCTTTAGTGTCGTTGAACCATTTAACTACGCCTTGTTCACGAGCTGTCATAAGTTAATCCTCATTGTATCTAAAAGAAGGACCACCCGGTGTTGCAAACAGCAGACCAAACAAGGTTTAAAAATATTTATTATTTCTAAGCTTGTAATCATTCTGTATAACTATTAACAAAATCCCGGTTACATCCATTTGTAAAATAGGATTTAAAACAATTTATGGTTGTGTTAAATCCCAGTACGCGACGAGCTTAACATGGGTTAAAAACAATTCATACCCTTTTTTTGATTAATCGTCTTTTTAATTCAGCATATTTTTTAACTAGTTATTTGTAATTTTAGATATAGCGACTATAGACCTATAACACATGAAATATTTGGGTTTTGGCACTGAATTTGCTAATATTTCTACCCACCTAAATATTGTGAAGCCTGCCTTAGCTATATGAGTGATATCGAACAAAATACCAACATTATTGATGCAATGGGGCAACCATGTCCTATGCCTCTGTTGTTGCTTAAACGCGCACTTAAAAAGAGTCCAGCGCAGCATTTTCTATTAAAATCGTCTGATCCACACAGTCAGATCGATATCACGCGTTATTGCGAAATTCATCATTTAACTTGCGTTTTGAAACAAATTAATGAGCATGAATTTCACTACTTCATTGAATCTTAATTCTTTTCAATTACACTAAGTCTATTCACATTTGCATAAAAGTTTACATTTCTATACCCAATTTTCCATTATTCAGTGGAAGATTGGATTAAGATAAATTCAATTGTTGGGTAAAAATGAAATCCCTAAGGAGAACACATGAGTGACAGCAGCAATCAATTGATGCCCCTGTCATTATCGGCACCAGGTGTAAACTTGGGCGCTTATATTAGTACTGTCAACCAAATCCCGATTTTGACAGCGGAACAAGAAAAAGAGTTAGCTGAACGCTACTATTATGACCAAGACCTAGATGCCGCTAAACTTTTAGTCATGTCGCATCTACGTTTTGTGGTTCATATTGCCCGCAGTTATGCAGGCTACGGCTTACCTCAAGGCGACCTCATTCAAGAAGGTAACTTGGGCTTAATGAAAGCCGTTAAACGCTTCGACCCAAACATGGGCGTACGCTTGGTCTCTTTTGCGGTGCACTGGATTAAAGCCGAAATTCACGAATATGTGATTCGTAACTGGCGTATTGTCAAAATTGCGACGACTAAAGCACAACGTAAACTGTTCTTTAATTTACGTAGTCTAAAAAAATCGTCTAAAAAGCTCACTCTAAAAGAAGCGCAATCGATTGCAAATGACCTCAATGTAACACCTGAACAAGTGTTGGAAATGGAAGGTCGTTTAACTGCTTATGATGCAGCATTTGAAGCTCAGGGTGATGATGACGATGAAGGTTCAACCCATGTTGCACCTGCCCTCTATCTTGAAGATAACCGCTACGACCCAGCGCGTTTGGCTGAAGAAGAAGATTACGAAGAACAAAGCACCAATGCTCTGCATGATGCGATGGAACAACTTGATGATCGTTCACGTAATATTTTACAGCGCCGTTGGTTAGATGATGAAAAATCGACGCTGCACGAACTGGCTGCTGAATATAATGTTTCCGCAGAACGTATTCGTCAGCTTGAAAAAAATGCCATGGAAAAAATTAAAGTGGCGATGTCATCAAACTAAGATGATACCAATACAGAAAAGGGCGAAATGCCCTTTTCTTTTTACCAATAAATGAGGCTTTTTGTCTTTTAACCTTTCTTCAAAATATGCTACTTTGTTGCGCACAGTGATATAAGTAAAGCATTGCATATGTGGATTGCGATTTCAGCGCTGAATTTAGCGTTTGCCGTTATATTAGGTGCCTTTGGCGCACATGGTCTCAAAGCACGTGCTACTGAAGCCCAATTGGCT
Organism: Acinetobacter sp. CAU_H_29a_1; assembly: GCF_058599505.1. Taxonomy (NCBI): domain Bacteria; kingdom Pseudomonadati; phylum Pseudomonadota; class Gammaproteobacteria; order Moraxellales; family Moraxellaceae; genus Acinetobacter; species Acinetobacter sp. CAU_H_29a_1. Next base: position 1,203,456 of record NZ_CM178655.1, on the reverse strand, counting down.
TGGTGGCAAACTGCAACTGATTACTTTTTTTACCATGCGCTTGGTTTATTGGCGCTCGGCATTTTGGCCAAAGTCCTTCCCAAGCTTCCCATCAAAATCAGCTTTTTACTGATTCAAGTCGGCATCTTCTTTTTCTGTGGTTCCCTCTATGTCATGGCATTGGGCTTACCGCGTGGCCTAGGTGCGATTACCCCGATTGGTGGGGCATTGATGATTGCAGGTTGGTTGGTTCTGGCATGGAATGCCATGAAATATGCCAAGTAAACAACTAGAGATGAGCACCATGCAAATTTATTTAAACGGCGAACTACAGCACACCGAATGTAAAAACCTGCTTGAACTGGTGCAAACCTTTGCACTTGAAGGCAAACGTTTTGCTGTTGAGCAAAACGAAAACATTATTAGTAAAAGTAAATTGGAACACACTCCAATTTGTGCAATGGATCGAATTGAAATTATTCATGCCGTCGGTGGCGGTTAATACGGAGTTCACATGCAAGACAGCCCTCTCATCATTGGTTCTAGATCATTTCAATCTCGTCTACTGGTGGGCACAGGTAAATATAAAGACCTGCAAGAAACCGATTTGGCCATTCAAGCCAGTGGCGCAGAAATCGTGACGGTTGCGATTCGTCGCGTCAATATTGGTCAACACCCCGGCCAACCAAACTTATTGTCCGTGGTCCCACCTGAAAAATACACCATTCTCCCGAATACAGCAGGCTGCTTTGATGCCAATAGTGCCGTGCGTACCTGTATGTTGGCGCGTGAATTATTAGACGGTCATAACTTGGTGAAGCTTGAAGTATTGGGCGATGAAAAAACGCTATATCCAAACATTACCGAAACATTGAAAGCGGCACGTACCTTGATTGACGATGGTTTTGAAATCATGGTCTATACCTCGGATGACCCAATTGTGGCGCAAGAACTTGAAAGCATGGGCTGCGTTGCCATCATGCCTTTAGGCAGTTTGATTGGTTCTGGTCTAGGAATTTTGAATCCACACACGATTTCTATTATTAAAGAAAATGCCAAAGTGCCAGTATTGGTGGATGCTGGTGTGGGAACGGCAAGCGATGCAGCCATTGCCATGGAACTCGGCTGTGATGGCGTGTTGATGAATACCGCGATTGCTGCCGCTCAGCAGCCAATTTTAATGGCTTCTGCTATGAAAAAAGCAGTTGAAGCGGGTCGAGAAGCATTTCTCGCAGGCCGTATGCCTCGCAAACGTATGGCCAACGCAAGCTCACCAGAAACAGGTTATTTCTTTAAATAATCTCTTAATCTGTTTTAAGCGATAAAAAGGATTCTTCGGAGTCCTTTTTTATTTATTTCAACACTAGGACAACACTTTATGATGACCTAGGTTGTAGGGACATTTCGCCACACGCTTTGATACACTCAACCATCTTTATTTATTAACATCGATAACCATATAAAAATGAGAGGAAACGATGCCCATGCAAAAATGGATCAGACCAACACTCATACTCAACACCCTATTTTTCATAACACTCACAAGCAATGCTTGGGCCAAAGCAGAGGCAAAACCGACTCTCAAAACGAGCTACCAATCTTTTGTGGCAACAAACTGGAAGGTTTTAGAAAAAGTCCAAGGCGATTTAAACCAAGATGGTCAAGCGGATATTGCCCTGATTATTGAAGACACCAATCCTGAACATTTCGTTAAAAATGATCGCTTAGGGAGTGATGTCCTCAATATCAATGAACGAAAGCTTTTGGTTTTATTGAAGCAAACACATGGTTATCAACTTGCGGCGACTAATACTACTTTGCCGACAGAAGGTGACATAGAGTCCCCTTGCCTCGCTGATCCACTCGGTGAGACTGAAGCGTTAAGCATTCAAAAAGGTGTGCTCAAGGTTCATCTGCACTACTGGTTAAGCTGTGGTTCGTGGTATGTGACCAATCACACGTATACCTTTCGATACCAAGACCGCACATTTAAACTGATTGGTTATGATGTCAACGATTTCCACCGTGCATCAGGCGACATCACGGCGCGAAGTATCAACTTTATGACAGGTAAAGTAAAAAATACGACAGGTGAAAATGAGTTTGCTGAAACAACACAACCTGTCAAAGTTCAATGGACAACACTCAAACAGCGCTACGCATTGAAACTCGAACAGGTTCAGTTCAATGAGCTACTGGAGTTTAAATAAACAGAGCAAAGAAAAGCGCTGTCAAACTCATATGCATCACTTATTGCGCTTCTAAAATACGAATTTGCACATGAGCAACTGCACCTTTGGTTGCTTGAGCATGTTGCTGCATATTGACACTGTGCATATGGGTTTCTAAATGCTGCATGCTTTCCCATTTTTCATACATCATGATTGAAAACGGTACTTTGGTTTGTAATGGACTCTCAACAGCAGGATGGTCGATATGCACATCATAGAGATGGCAACCGGGCTCTTGTAATACTTGCTCACGGATGTTGTTGAATGAATCAAGAACCGTTGTAAAATCTTGCTCTGAATGACAAATAATTTCAGCAATGACAGTTAACATGGTCACTTCTCCCGATTAAGCAAAAACTTGCGTCAAATGGTCACGGTACTGTGCCATATAGGCTTCAACTTCAGGTGCTTTAATCACATCATTCACAATAAACGTCGGTAAGGTTTGCATTCCTAAAAATTGATTGGCTTTGTGAAAAGGTAAATAAACCCCGTCGACCCCAACCCCATGGAAAAATTGTTCAGCATCATTAAATGCATCCATCGGTGCATTCCATGTCAACGACAGCATATAGTTTTTATCGTGAATCAGACCGCCTGAACCATACTTTTTTGAAGCATCGGAACGTGAGCGTCCATCATTGGCATACAGACTACCGTGCCCTTCGGTAAAGACATCATCGATATACTTTTTCACAGTCCATGGTGCACCCATCCACCAACCTGGCATTTGGTAAATCACGGTGTCTGCCCACAGAAATTTCTCCACTTCAACTTTTGTATCATATTCGCTGTCGGCGCGTGTCACTTGAACCTGATGTCCTAAGTCTAACAACACCTCTTGCGCAAGTTCAGTTAAGGTATCGTTTAACTGACCATTCGAGTGCGCAAAGGTTTTTGCACCGTTAATTAATAAAATATTTTTCATGGGAAGAGCCTAAAAGCCAAAATCTATATAGGCACTATAGAGACTCTGTTCTGCGCTAAAAAGTAGTGAATTTGCAAAATATTGTTGACTAAATATCAACAATAAACTTTAAAGTATAAAAAAAAAGCGCCTTTCGGCGCTTCTTCAATGCATCAAAATTAAGGAATTAGACCTTCATCTCGCATTGCAATTTGTACTGACTGACGTTCAGCCACTTTATTACGGATAAAGATAATATTTTTATACGGCGAAAAATCATGTTCGATGCCATTTGACCAATTGGTGAGGACAAATAAATACGCATCTGCGGGGCCAAAATTATCATCGACCAAATAGTCATGATCCGACTCGCCAATTTGTTTATCAATATAACTGAGTAAACGATCAATCTCAGCATAGGCTTTTTCTTTGGCAGCAGCATCTAATGGCGCACCGAAGAAAACAGCATAAGCATCGTGCAATTCAGAGTTTAAATAACCTAGCCATTCTAAAACTTTGGCACGCCCCAAACCCGATGGCGGAATAAGATCTTGTTTTGGATCATGTTGTGCTAAAAATGGCAAAATGGCTACATTTTCAGTCAGAATCAAACCTGGATTAATTTCTAAAGCGGGTACATATCCTTTTGGATTAATTTCGTAATAATCAGCACCTTTTTCTGTTTTATGTGTTTTTAAATCTACTCGGACTAAATCAAAGTCAACATTAATTTCATTGAGGATAATGTGCGCCGCAAGTGAGCACGCACCCGGTGCATAATAAAGCTTCATATCTGATCCTTGTTATAACTCTATTCTCTGTTTTAAATGGCTTCTAACAAACTTTCAAGTGATCAAAACCTGTAAATTGCAAAAAAGCGTAAACGAAAAATCATTCGTTCGCCTATTGAATATTGTCTAATTCACATTTTTTTTCAAGTACAACAACACTGCAATTTGCAACAGAGTTGTTTTAACATAGCTCCCTTGTCCCTAAAATGAATTTGATCTGTGATTAGCCTTAAAAAAGATGAATGGTTTTCTAACATTCGTACCGATGTTTTAGCAGGTTTAGTGGTAGGACTTGCACTGATTCCCGAATCTATTGCTTTTTCAGCAATTGCAGGTGTAGACCCTCAAGTCGGACTGTATGCCTCCTTTTGTATCGCAGTGAGCATTGCTTTTTTTGGTGGTCGTCCAGCCATGATTTCAGCAGCAACAGGCGCGATGGCCCTACTCATGATCACGCTGGTCAAAGAGCATGGCCTACAGTATTTACTGGCGACAACCATTCTCACTGGGGTCATTCAGATCGTTGCGGGTTATTTTAAAGTTGCCAAACTGATGCGTTTTGTGTCGCAGTCGGTGGTGTATGGTTTTTTAAATGCGCTGGCGATTTTAATCTTCATGGCACAACTTCCAGAGCTCAGCCAAATGAATCACTGGGGTTATGCATTTGTCGCACTTGGCCTCGCTGTAATTTATCTGTTTCCCTATCTGCCTAAAGTAGGGAAAACCATTCCTCCACCGCTCATTTGTATTCTCGTCCTGACCGCTTTGGCACTGTTTTTAGGCACGGATATGCGTATGGTCAGTGATTTAGGTCATTTCCCTGATACTTTACCTATTTTTCTACTACCAGATATTCCACTGACCTTTGAAACGCTGCAAATTGTCTTCCCTTATGCCATCACATTAGCGACCGTCGGTTTGCTTGAAAGCATGATGACCACCACAGTAGTGAATGAAGTCACAGGTACTGAAGGTGACCGTCATCAAGAATGTCGCGGACAAGGTATGGCCAATATTGTGAGCGGTTTTATGGGCGGTATGGCAGGCTGTGCAATGATCGGACAGTCTGTGATTAATGTCAGCTCAGGTGCACGTACTCGGCTTTCAACCTTAGTGGCTGGTGTGTTTTTACTGTGTTTGGTGGTGTTTTTTAAAGGCTGGCTGTCTTATATTCCAATGGCAGCTTTGGTTGCCATTATGATCATGGTGGCATTTACAACCTTCCAATGGGACTCAGTTAAAAACATCGCTAAACACCCGCTACAAAGTAATATGGTTATGCTGAGTGTCGTGATGATTGTCTTAGCCACACATAATCTTGCCTTGGGTGTCTTTGTCGGAGTTTTACTGTCCGCATTATTTTTCATCAATAAACTGGAAAGTACGGTTCATGTTCAGTCTGAACTGCATAACCATACCCGTCGCTATCTGGTAAGCGGTCAAATTTTCTTTAGTAGTTCAGAGAAATTCTTTCAGTTTTTTGACTTTAATGAACATATTCAGAAGGTTGAAATTGAACTCAGTAATGCACATATTTGGGATATGACTTCAGTCCAAATGTTAAATGCTGTAGTTGAAAAGTTTGAAGCCCAAGGTGTTGTGGTCGAGGTGTTAGGCTTAAATGAAGCCAGCACTACCCTCATTGACCGTATCAGCTCATAAAAGGTTTCAAATCATAAACAAATTAAAAGGGCGATGACGCCCTTTTATTATTATCCATAAAGCAAGTTAAGACTGATTCTTGCGACGTCTTAAACTGCCATACAAGGCCAAACCAATTAACCCTAATGCAGACCACAACCCTGTACTTCCCGCACTGGTTTTATCCTCATCGTTAACCACTGCATCGTTTAAGTCTAAATCCACAATCACGGGGTCATGGTCAGAAGAGCGGTAAGCATCGTCCGCATAGAATGCAGCAATTTGCTCCTCAGTTTTATATTCTTCGTTATAGTCTAGTGCCGTCGGTTCATCTGCATTGATATGCCATGCAAATGCTTTTTTCACCAAAGGATAAAGTGCTGCATCAGCAATCGCATGGTCTAAATTGCCTGCACCACCATAACCTTGGGTATTACTGGCTACGCCGAAAACATAGCTATAAGCTGCTTTCCCCTGACCAATTTTTTCATCATTCAACAATACTTTATAGTTGGCTTGTTCAAGCGCCAGAATTGGATCTTCTTTGGCATAACTGTTCATATCCCCCAACAGTAAGACATTCGGTTTACTTACCTGTGTTGGATTTTTCGCGACCCATTGCATTAACGCTTGTACCGCTTTAACGCGGGTTGGATTCCAGCAACCTTGACCATCGCCCTGATCTGCCTCTATCGAAATTTTATCATCTGGACAGCTACCTTTAGACTTCAAATGGTTCGGAATAACCGTAAAAGTCTTCCCACCTGATAAGGCTTGAAAGGTCTGTGCCATCGTGACTCTGTTTTTCTGGCTCTGGTCATCAAAGACCGCTGCAACATTGATTGGTTTGACCCGCTTGGCATTATAAATAATGGCAACAGCAATCGCATCAGTTCCAAGTTTGTCAGCATTCGGAGGCGTTACATATTTCCAGTCACTCCCCAGAGCTTGGGCTAAATAAGCAACTGCACTACGCTCGCCATAACCATTGTTGGCAATTTCCATCAGACCATAGACATCCGCATCAATCGCTTTTAATGCACTGACAATTTTCTGATGCTGCTTTTTAAACTCAGCTTCGGAACTTGCACCACGTTCCGTAGGAAAACCTTGTGCCAAACCATTGTCATAATTCAGTACATTAAATGCTGCAACACGAACTTGTTGTGTAGCCTTTGCTGGAACGCTTGCACGTGGGTTTGTCGCGTCTAAGACTTGTGGCGCTGTTGCACCAAGCACAGGTTGAATTCGCCATTGGTTATAGCGGTATTCTAAAATGCCTTGTACGTTTTGCAGTTGTGCACCTGTACGTAGGGTATTTTTAGCACTAAAAGCACTTGGCAACCACGGCGTTCTGTTCTGATTGTTATAGCCATCATCCAAAATAAGTTTAGAACGTAAATTCTGTTGTGCCAGCGCTTTGGCTTCCGTTGAATGGGCAGGATATAAATTGGTTGGGATATATAAACGCGCGGGGCTTAAAGCCAACTGACCATAACGTCCATAGTCATAGTTTTCACTGACCGTTAGGGTTTGAGGAATATTGACCAACATGCCTTGATAGCGTTTTGGTGCATGGCCTGAAGTTTCAGTCAAATTATCAAAAGGCAAATTGATCGCCATTGGTTTAACCAAGTCACTCGCCGAAGGATTACAGACATTAATATCGCTGCTTAAATCTTGAAGCTGTAATTGGTTTTGATAGGTTTTCAATTTGCCTTTGAAAATGACTTCCTGCCCGACTTGCCCACCTGTCACGCTACTTGAAGAGGGAACATAGACAAACACCGCATTACTGGTATTGGCTTGGGCTTGAACATCTGATGTTTGTACAAAGAAACCTGAGAAACCATTGCTATAACGATAATCAGCCGTAATTACGCCTTTCACCACATATTCCTCATCTTGCGCTGCACTTTGCAATGTCGCAATTGGGGTAGCTGTCGTACTACAGCTCACAGCGGTTAGGGAGGGTGCTGTATTTCCAGCAAGATAACTGGAAAATGCATTTCGGTCTGACCATTTTTCCCATGCCGATGCCAAATCAAACGGCGCGGTAACATCAATCCCCCTACTAGAAACATTATTGCTTAATAATGTGCGTTTAAAACTATTCGCTGTTGCAACACTACCCCATCCAGTGCTTGGTCTTTCGCCCACTGTACCAAAGCGGTCAATCGCAACGCCATTATGATAAAGCACCAAAGTGTCGTCACCATTGAAAGCTAAGTTCGCCTGCTGTTGCACCGCATCGCCTAGAGCTTCTTTTAAAGCAGAATGCCCGACCAAATAATGCCCCTTTGCCGCCAATTGACCTGTCAAACTCACTGTCAAATTTGCACTGGTCTCGCCATTTGCGTATTGCTTGATCTGATATTCTGCCAAGTTGACTGTCGTCGGATCTGGATTATAAATTTCCAATCCTTTCTTATTTTTGCTTCCATCTACATACTGACTAAACAATAGCTGCGCATACGCAGGAAAGGAACAACCCGCCAAAATCAGGCTCAGGCTTAATATCTGTGGCTTAAAATTCTTCATCATTTTTTATCAATTGGTTAAATCAGATGGCAGGTTAATTTTTATTCGTTACATCATGATTAATAAATAATGACAATTTCTAGGCTGCGCAAACATGGTGGTGCTGAATTTAATAAATTCTGAGTAAAAAATTTGACTTGTCCTGCTCAGGACTTACAATACCGCTTTCGAATTTCTACATCTGCCAAAATTATGACGAATGATCAATTAGACCAGCAAGTCGTCGAGCTAGACAACTTAAATGAACACCGCGAAATTGTGACATTTATGCGTCGTTCATCTCCGCTGAACACCTCGCAACGCACTGCGCTTGAACAATATGGTCACATGATTTTGGAATACCCTGTAGGTGACCTACGCCAACAGTTTGAACATCCAGAGCGCCCGCTCACGGTTGAAATTGGCTTTGGTATGGGACGTTCATTGGTCTTGATGGCGCAGGCCAACCCTGAACGTAACTATGTCGGGATTGAAGTGCATGTTCCAGGGATCGCGCAATGTGTGTATGAAGCTGGAATTGCAGGCTTAACCAATCTTCGTCTTTTAGATGCAGATGCCATTCAAGTCTTACGTGAAATGCCAGACAACAGCATCAATGCTGTGCAACTGTACTTCCCAGACCCATGGCAGAAAAAACGTCACTTCAAACGTCGCTTCGTATCCCATGACCGTATGCCACTGGTTGAGCAAAAGTTAGAAATGGGTGGCACATTCCACGCAGCGACAGACTGGGAACCATATGCAGAATGGATGATTGATGTACTCGATAACCGTCCAAATCTTGAAAATATGGCAGGAAAAGGCAACAGCTACCCACGTCCAGACTGGCGTCCACAAACTAAATTTGAACGTCGTGGACTCGAAGAAGGTCATAAGATCAACGACTTCTTATTTAAGAAAATTAAATAAATTTTAGATCTCATAAAAATAGGGCCTAGAGCCCTATTTTTATGGCCGATGTTTTAAAACACATGCCGAATTTCAACCGTTGGATCATGTTCATCCAAACGTTTTGCCAAAATATGTAAACGTCGTGTCGGCACTGCGGGAAACAAATGATGCTCCACATGATAAAACATGTTGTAGGTCACGATCCGTTTAAACTCATTACGCACAGTACGCGCCATATAGACATGATCTTCCGTATCATGATGCACCGTCCACACTGCAAAAAATGCCGTCATACATTGCCCAATCAACATGGCACTGACATGGTATTTTAAAATACTGATATCCAAGACCATAAAAACCAAAAACAATACAATGACGTTGGCAACCAGCTCAGCAGACATCCATTTTTTCTGGGTTTTAGTCCCAACCTCAAAGGCTTTTTTATGCAACATCCATGGAAAAACAGGGCCAAAAAGTAAAGCTTGCCACCACTTCATGGTTGCACTTTTCGCCTCAATATCCTCATCCTGCATACAGTGCTGATGGTGGCGGAGGTGATTAATTTGTACCGCATGCATCGAACCGAGCATAACGATGCTCAAAACAAACATAACCCAATGGGTCGCAGGTCGGCCAATGCCTAAGGCAAAATGAAAAGCGTTATGCACCTGTCTGAGCCCTGTTAAGAAAAACATAAACGAGCAAAACAGCGCCAATACATACCACTGTAAACTTGCAAAAATGAATGAGACAATCAACCACGGCAAAGAGATAAATAACTCACTGATCACATCGGTACGGCCTAACTGAACAAGATCTTTCCACTGCACTTGTTCTAATAATGAATGTGAACGCATACGCCCTCTATTTGTTTATATTTATTTTAAGTAACACTGTACCGAATCTTAGGGCATAAAAAAAGCCACGTTTTCAGTGGCTTTGCTTGTTCTTTGTTTATTATTTTAAATGCTAACTGTGACGTTGACTGATCTGCTGACTCATTAAGGCATACACTTCAGCAAGATCCGCTCGTTGAGCTTGCGCGAGCATCTGTTGATGCATCTGTAGAATATTCTGATCCTGACGCATCGCAGGGCCAGTTTGCATCTGCTTCGGGTCATTCTGTGTCGCTTTCTGTGCGGTTTCTAAGATCAAGGGGTATAACAGACTAAAATCGACCTGCTCTGCATCCACCACTTGTTTTGCCATGTCATAACAATAATTACTAAAATTACAGGCAAAAACAGCCGCTAAATGCAAACTTAGACGCTGTGCAGAGCTATAACTATACACCCGTTGGCTCAGGCTTTCTGCCAGTGTATGTAGTCTTTGAAGATCCATATTTTCAGTAGCTTCTACAAACAACGGTGTATTTGACCAATCAATTTCACGTTCTAAGCTAAAGGTCTGTAAGGGATAAAAAACTCCTGCACGTGCATGTTGCGTAGACAAAACTGAAAGCGCTGTACTCCCCGAAGTATGTACAATCAACACATTCGGCAGATATTCAGTCAAGGCCGAAATCACACTCGGAATAGACTGATCACTTACTGCAATCATCACCAAATCCACATCAGTATTTAACTGCTTAAAATGACTGACCGCCTTTGCATGTACGACTTGTGCTAAATCCGCAGCTTTGTCGAAGCTTCGGTTATGAATATTGACGATTTCATGCTGAGACATCAGGGCTTTAGCCAAATGATGAGCCACCCGCCCCGCTCCAATTAAACTGATCCGCATCTTCATTTCACTATTTTAAAGTGCCTACAGCATGCCAATAAAAAAAGGATGAAGCAATTCATCCTTTTTTATTAAATTGACACTGACCAACTAAAACTTACGCAGGGTCAAAATCTGTTCACTACGACCAAATGGCCCTTGCTCATCGTGCAAAACCGCACTAGTTAAACCGATACCATCATCACCATATTGCTGAGTCGCTTCCAAACCTAACCATTTCCCTTGGGGTAAACGGTATAAATGCAGTTGTAGGTCTAAATTGGGAAAGCCCCATCCAGATGCTGGATTTTGACGTGGCACAATACCGTTGGCTGTATCCACCATCCCCAATAAGCGCACAAAACTTGATGTTTCCTGAGCTTCCACCATGTCCAAATCATTATGTAACCAGACAATGCCTTTACCCGCACGGTGCCCTTCTGCCGCACGTGTCTCAATACTCTGGATATAACCACCCGGCCAACATTTCATCCCATCCCATACTGGCAAAGTTTCAGGATCTACAATCGATTGATCTTCTAGCCCTGCAATTGCACTGGTATCTTGCTTCATCATTTTCCAAGCACGGGCCACAATACAAGTCTTCCCGTTTGCTTTCATTTCCGCCTCGATCAGTTCAATGGTTTTTCCAGCACGAATGACACGGGTATGCACCGTAAACTCACCAAAAGCGATCAGTCCAAAAATATCTAAACTCACGCGTCCAATGCGCATCTCATCGCGTGGTTGAAACTGCTCTAACTCTGCACACAAAACCCCTGTTGCAGGTGCCATATGCTGTTCATGCGGGTTCCATGCGCCTTGTGCATGAATATTGGAAAGATAAGACGCCGTACAGCTCCCATCACTGTGCTGTTCACGATTTAAAAGTTGATAATAGGCTGCCATGTGTATTCCTTCATTCTTATCCTTAAAATGTATCTTTTCACTGCTATTGGCTCTTACTTTTTTACAAAAAAACCATAATAATTCAACAGTTGACTATAAGTTCGTACTTCATGAAATCCAACTTTAGTCAGAAGCTCTCGCATCTGGTTGGCCGAAACCAAATAAAAATCTTGTTGCAGGCGCTCAATCATTTTTTCACTCTGTACCACCGTCAAACCATTGCTCTGACATAAGGTTTGTAAAACCTTGAGTTCAGTGTCATCACTGGAACGCATCAGGTCATAGCTCAGTAAAATAGCTTGTGTTTTAAGACAGCGTAAAATATCGGCAAAGAAGAATGGCTTTGCTTCAAGTGGAATAAAATGCGCCACCAATATGGCTAAAGCGGCATCAAACTGTGCACTTTCCTGTAAGGTCGTCGTATCACCATGCACAAAGCGAACCCGCGTTAAATCACTATGGGTCTCGCTCAATAACTGCTGCGCTTTTTCAATCATGGTCAAAGATGGGTCAACAGCGGTAAAACTCCACGCCGGATGCTGCGCCAACAAATATGAAAGCTCATAACCTGTTCCACATCCCACAATCAATACATGCGCATGTTCTGGTAAATGTGTTTTTAAAATGGCTTGAATTTGCAGATGAACCAACTCATATCCTGGAATGAGCTTACGAATATGTTGATCATAACCATCCACTAAAGTTTGACTCTGAAAGTCTTTCGCCATTTTATTGTTCACTCATCTACTTTTATTCGTCGCCCTAAATCTACACTTTCATGACCACATGTTCTAGCACTTAAGCCACAGCCATAGCATCGACCGTTAACTCAGCAAGTTGCGGTTTGGTTTTTTCTGCATGTAGCCCCAATTTTTGAAAGAGTTGTTGGTCTTTGCCTTGTGCTGTATTTGGCGTAGTCAGCAATTTTTCACCCGAAAACAGTGAGTTTGCACCTGCCATAAAAGCCAAAGCTTGGTCGGCATCGGACAACGATTCACGTCCTGCGGACAGACGAATATAACTTTTCGGCATAATAATGCGCGCTACCGCAATAGTTCGAATCCACTCTGTCACATCTAACTTTTCAACTTCTGCCAAAGGCGTACCTTCCATAGGAACCAGCATGTTGATCGGCACAGACTCAGGATGTATCGGTAAAGTTGCCAATTCAAACAATAAACCAATTCGATCTTTGGTCTCTTCACCTAGGCCAACAATCCCGCCACTACATACTTTTAAGCCTGCCTCTCGAACATGACTTAAGGTATCCAAACGGTCATCAAAACTACGGGTACTAATCACATTAGGATAGTACTCACGCGACGTGTCTAAGTTATGGTTGTAATAATCGAGTCCTGCACCTTTTAAACGTTCGGCTTGAAAGGCATTCAGCATGCCTAACGTCATACAGGTTTCTAAACCCAAAGCTTTAACTTCACGCACCATATCCAAGACATAAGGCATATCGCGCTCATGTGGATTTCGCCATGCCGCGCCCATACAAAACCGTGTAGAACCCGAGGCTTTCGCCTGCTGTGCTTCGCTAATGACCTTTTCAACCGCAATTCTTTTTTCAGCTTCAAGCTTTGAGTCATAGCGCGCAGACTGTGAACAGTATTTGCAGTCTTCAGGGCATTTTCCTGTTTTGATCGACAGCAAAGTACTGACTTGAATGGCATTCGCTTCAAAGTACTGACGATGAATTTGCTGTGCTTGAAAGACCAAATCTAAAAAAGGCTGTTGGTAGAGTGCTTGTATTTCAGCGCGAGTCCAATCATTTCTCAGGTGCATATGCTATTCCTTTTGCTTTTCACTTCGGACTTTCCTTTGGCTTTAACCCAGCAAAGGAAAGTCCGTCTTCAACCTTATGCGATTTCTTTCAAATCCAGTTCATTACGCATAAATTCCTGCAATTTAAACTTCTGCGGTTTGCCCGAAGCCGTCATTGGGAACTCATTAAAAAACCGGACATAACGTGGAACTTTATTGTGTGAAATATGTTCCGCACAGTACTGACGGATCGACTCTTCAGTAATTTCATGATGCTCATGTAAAATAATACAAGCACACAACTCTTCACCATAACGTGCATCGGGCAGACCAATGACTTGGACATCGCTGACATCAGGATGGGTATATAAAAAGTCTTCGATTTCTTTCGGGAATAAGTTTTCTCCGCCACGAATGACCACATCCTTAATTCGGCCTTTAATTTTCACAAAGCCTGCTTCGTCCATTTCTGCGATGTCACCCGTATGCATCCAGCGTGCTGAATCAATCACTTCTTGTGACTTCTCATGGTCTTCCCAATAACCCAACATTACCGAATAGCCACGAACACATAGTTCACCCAACTGACCGCGCGGCACGACTTTGCCTTGCTCATCTACAATTTTAATTTCAAGATGTGGATGGACACGCCCTACGGTTCCGACCCGTTGTTCAACTGAATCTGAAGTTGAACTTTGTGCACTAACCGGTGCCGTTTCAGTCATACCATAACAAATGGTAATTTCGGACATGTGCATCCGATCAATAACACGTTGCATAATTTCACGTGGGCACGGACTACCCGCCATAATGCCTGTACGTAAACTAGAAAGATCAAAATCATCAAACTGTTCATGCTCTAAAATGGCAATGAACATGGTCGGTACACCGTATGCGGCCGTACATTTTTCTTGCTGAATGGCTTTTAACGTTTCTAAAGGATTGAACACCGCCGATGGATAGACCATGGTTGAACCATGCGTAATACAGGCCAAATTACCCATCACCATACCGAAACAGTGAAAGAGCGGTACAGAAATACAGACTCGATCGGCAGGGCTTAAGTGAATGGCTTCACCAACAAAATAACCATTATTGAGAATATTATTATGTGTCAGCATTGTGCCTTTCGGGTTACCCGTGGTGCCCGAAGTAAACTGGATATTGATGGTTTCATCAAACTGCGATTCGCTTGCAACGAGCTCTAATTGATTGAGCTGTCTCTTGCTGGGGGGAGTAAGCAAATCACTAAAACGATGCAGCCCTGTATGTTCTTTTTCATCAATTTTAATAATATATTTTAAATGTGGCAGTCGTTCTGCCTTTAACACTTTATTTTCAGCACCTTTAATTTCAGGGGCAATTTTCATTAGAATATCTTGATAATTCGTGCTTTTAAATTGCGATGCAATGACCAAGCCCTTACAAGAGACTTTATTCATCACATATTCGAGCTCATTACTTTTATAGGCAGGGTTCAAGTTGACTAAAATGATGCCCGCTTTAAACGCAGCAAACTGGGTGATCGTCCATTCCACACAGTTCGGTGACCAAATCGCAAGTCGATCGCCTTTCTTCAAGCCCAGTTTTAGTAAACTACAGGCAAACGCATTGACCTGAGCTTGTAATTCCTTATACGTGAGTCTGACATTTTGATGCAGGCTGACAACAGCATCTTGTTCCGCATACTGCTGACAAGCCTGATCAAATTTCTCACCAATCGTCATACCTAATAAGGGTTGACTGCTCGTTCCATAGGCATAACTTAACCGTTCTTGTGTCATCGAATCGATCTCCTTGATTCATTGTAATCTTGTTATTCAACTTTAATTGTTCTATGACTACTTCCCTTCAAACACCAGGTCTTTGTGTTCACACCTGCTACTATTTTTCCTCCTGAACCTGAACTGCATTGACACAAAATTCAGCAATTTGTTTCACAAAGTAGTCTTTATAGTTTTGATCAAACATCACATTTCGAGACGGATTTAAGGGCTCAATCACCACAAAAGTCATGGCACCGACCACACAAAGTGCTGCGGTATTTAAATCTTCAAATCCAAACTCACCGTTAATTTTCCCTGCGGCCAGTATTTCTTTGATGCTCTGTTTAATCAGCTGTTTACTGCGAAAACGTTCATGTTCTAACTCAGCATCGACTGGCTCAAACATGAGTGAATACGCAAGTTGGGGGCTATTCATAGCACGTTTCACAAACGTGGTTACCGCCTTGTCCAATTTCTGTTTTGACGAGAGCTCACTTTCAGCAATGTGATTTAAAATTTTCACCTCATGCTGAATGGCCTCAGACAAAACCTCAATTAACACTTGGCTTTTGTTATCGAAGTATCGATACACCAAACCACTCGAAACACCCGCGCGTTCAGCAATTGCTTGAATTTGCGCGTCTTTAATTCCCCCTTGAGCAATAAGTTCACGAGCGGATTGCAAAATCGCTTCACGATTTTGTTCCATTCGTTCTTGCATCAACGATGATCTTTTATAACTCATAATTCTATTCTCAACCAGATAAAATGAATTGTAAATCAATTTGTGAATTTTAGTTCACTTTTTTAAAAATTCGATGTATTGTAAAAATCAAGCACAACAAAAATGCTTTATCAGGAACAATAAATACACTCATAGGACGAATGAAGAAATGACCCTACAAAGCTTAAATTTCGGTTTAGATGAGACACTCATTGCACTGCGTGATTCCGTTGCGGCTTTTTGTGCCAAGGAAATTACTCCTATTGCTCAACAAGTCGATCAGAACAACGAATTTCCAGCTCAGTTGTGGAAAAAATTTGGCGATATGGGCTTACTCGGTCTGACCGTCAGTGAAGAATATGGCGGTACAGGCCTAGGTTATTTAGCGCATATCATTGCCATGCAAGAAATCTCACGTGCTTCAGCTTCGATTGGTCTTTCTTATGGTGCACATTCTAACCTATGTGTGAATCAAATTAACCGAAATGGCAGCGAGGAACAAAAGCAGCGCTATTTACCTAAGCTAATTTCAGGTGAATACGTCGGTGCACTCGCAATGTCTGAACCAAACGCAGGCTCAGACGTGGTGAGCATGAAACTCAAAGCTGAAGATTGTGGCGATCACTTCCTGTTAAATGGTTCAAAAATGTGGATCACCAATGGTGGTGATGCTGATGTACTTGTGGTCTATGCCAAAACTGATCTGCATGCAGGCGCTAAAGGCATGACGGCTTTCCTTGTAGAAAAAGACATGGAAGGTTTTAGCCACGGCACACATTTAGACAAGTTGGGCATGCGTGGTTCGAACACTTACCCACTGTTCTTTGACAATGTGAAAGTGCCAAAAGAAAACGTGATGGGCGGTGTAGGAAACGGCACGAAAGTGCTCATGAGTGGTTTGGACTATGAGCGTGCGGTTTTAAGCGCAGGTCCTTTAGGCATTATGGATGCCTGCATGGACACCGTGATTCCCTATATCCATGACCGTAAACAATTCGGCCAAGCGCTCGGTGAGTTCCAGTTGATGCAAGGTAAAATTGCCGATATGTATTCGACTTGGTTGGCATGTAAAGCGTTGGTTTATGCCGTGGGTGCTGAGTGCGACAAGGCTGACCATAGCCGTAGCCTACGTAAAGATGCAGCCAGTGCAATTTTATATGCTGCGGAAAAAGCCACGTGGATGGCGGGTGAAACCATTCAGACCTTAGGTGGAAATGGCTATATCAATGAATTCTCTGCAGGCCGTCTATGGCGCGATGCAAAACTCTATGAAATTGGCGCGGGAACTTCTGAAATTCGCCGTATGTTGATTGGCCGTGAACTGTTTAATGAAACAGCTTAATCCTCCACAACAATAAAAATGACAAGGATGTTCGTGATGAATCAATTACATAGCAAGATCAATATTCGAAGTGAAGACTTCAAAACCAACCAAACCGCGATGAAAAGCTTGGTCGATGACTTAAAGCAAAAAGCAGAACAAATTGCTTTAGGCGGCGGTGAAGCGGCGCGACAAAAACATTTGGCACGCGGAAAACTATTAGCACGTGATCGTATTGATCAGTTAATTGATGCAGGCACGGCATTCCTTGAAATTGGTCAGTTGGCAGCACAAAACGTCTATGCAGACGATGTGCCTGCGGCTGGTGTCGTTGCTGGTGTAGGTCAGGTCAATGGTGTGACCTGCATGATCGTCGCCAACGATGCGACAGTAAAAGGCGGCACGTACTACCCACTGACTGTGAAAAAACACTTACGTGCTCAAGAAATTGCGGAGCAAAACCATCTGCCATGTATTTATTTGGTTGACTCAGGCGGTGCATATTTGCCGATGCAGGATGAAGTTTTCCCTGACCGCGATCACTTTGGCCGTATTTTTTATAACCAAGCACGCATGTCGAGCATGGGAATTGCCCAAATTGCGGTGGTAATGGGCAGTTGTACAGCTGGGGGTGCATACGTACCTGCCATGTCTGATGAAACCATTATTGTGCGTAATCAAGGGACGATTTTCTTAGGTGGCCCACCGCTGGTGAAAGCTGCAACAGGTGAAGTGGTCAGCAGTGAAGACTTAGGTGGTGGTGATGTGCATACTCGCCTGTCCGGTGTGGCCGATCATTTGGCTGAAAACGACGAACATGCTATTGCTATTACTCGTAACATCGTAGCCAACCTGAATAAAACACCACATACACGTGCAACAGAGATTGAAGAACCATTATTTGATGCATCAGAACTGTATGGTGTTGTTCCAAGTGATGCACGCAAACCATTCGATATTCGTGAAGTGATTGCGCGCATTGTCGATGGTTCACGTTTTGATGAATTCAAAGCTCGCTTTGGCACCACCTTAGTCACTGGTTTTGCCAAAATCTATGGTATGCCCGTTGGTATTATTGCCAACAACGGTATTTTATTTTCAGAGTCTGCACAAAAAGGGGCTCACTTTATTGAGTTATGTACGCAGCGCAATATTCCCCTCCTGTTCCTCCAGAACATCACTGGCTTTATGGTCGGTCGCCAATACGAAAATGAAGGCATTGCCAAAAATGGCGCCAAACTGGTCATGGCTGTCGCAACCGCAAATGTCCCGAAACTTACCCTTGTGATTGGTGGTTCATTTGGTGCAGGCAACTACGGTATGTGTGGTCGTGCCTATTCTCCACGCTTCATGTGGACATGGCCGAACTCGCGTATTTCGGTAATGGGTGGTGAACAAGCGGCAAGTGTATTGTCGACCTTAAAGCGTGATCAAATCGAAAAACGTGGCGAGTCTTGGTCTGCGGCAGAAGAAGATGATTTTAAACAACCTTTCCGCGATCAGTTTGAACGTCAAGGCCATCCATATTATGCATCGGCGCGTTTGTGGGATGACGGTGTGATTGATCCTGCACAAAGCCGTCAGGTGCTCGGTTTAAGTTTAGCTGCAGCCTTAAATGCACCCATTCAACCGACCAAATTCGGCGTGTTCCGCATGTAGGAGATGAGCGATGAGCTTTCAATATTTACAACTCGAACAACGCGACCAAGTGGCAACGGTATGGATTAATCGTGCAGAAATGCATAATGCCTTCAATACTCAAGTGATTGAAGAACTGCACCGCTGCTTTAGCGAACTCAATACACGTGATGATGTCCGTGTCGTGATTTTAGCAGGACGTGGCAAAAGCTTCTCGGCGGGTGCTGACCTGAACTGGATGAAAGAAGCAGGACAAGCCTCACAGGCTGAAAATGAAGCCGATGCATTAAAACTAGCGAAAATGCTACAAAGTTTAGCGACTTTAAAACAACCGACCATCGCCCGCGTGCAAGGCATTGCTTTTGGTGGTGGCATGGGACTAGCTTCTGCCTGTGATATTTGTGTCGCAAGCAGCGATGCTAAGTTTGCGACATCTGAAGTGCGCTTAGGTTTAGCCCCTTCAACCATTAGTCCTTATGTGATTCGTGCGATTGGCGCACGTCAAGCTTCACGCTACTTTTTAACCGCAGAACGTATTTCTGCGGAACAAGCCCTGCACATTGGTCTAGCGCATGTGGTGGCCGATGCTGAACAGTTAGATGAAAAAGTCACAGAAATAGTCGATGTCTTACTTTTGGGTGGGCCAGAAGCACAAACGGCTTCAAAACAACTTATCGAAATGGTCGATCAGCAAGTGTTAACCGAAGCATTATTGTTGCAAACCGCACAACATATTGCCCATGTACGCCAAGGATCAGAGGCGAAAAATGGCTTAAATGCTTTTTTAAATAAACACAGTCCAGTCTGGATCAAGACGACGGCATAACAACAAGAAAGGATATCGATATGTTTAATAAAATCTTAATTGCAAACCGTGGTGAAATTGCTTGTCGTGTGATCCGAACTGCAAAAAAAATGGGCATTGCCACCGTTGCAGTCTATTCAGATGCTGACGCTCAAGCACAGCACGTGCAACAAGCCGAAGAAGCCATTTATATCGGCGAATCCCCTGCTGCACAAAGCTATCTACAAATTGAACGTATTATCCAAGCTGCCTTAGACACGGGTGCAGAAGCAATTCATCCAGGTTATGGCTTTTTATCTGAAAATGACCAATTTGCCAATGCCTGCCAAAAAAACAACATTGTCTTTATTGGACCACCTGTAGATGCCATTTTAGCCATGGGCCTAAAAGCCACCTCTAAATCTTTAATGGAAAAAGCAGGCGTACCGCTGACACCGGGCTACCATGGCACTAACCAAGATCCTGACTTTTTAAAACAACAAGCCGATGCCATTGGCTACCCTGTGCTGATTAAAGCCAGTGCTGGCGGTGGTGGTAAAGGCATGCGCTTGGTTTATCGCGGCGAAGACTTTTTAAGCCATTTGGCTTCATGTAAAAGTGAGGCACGTTCAAGCTTTGGCAATGACGATGTACTGGTTGAACGCTATGTGGTACAACCGCGCCATATTGAAGTGCAGGTTTTTGGTGATACGCATGGTAACTATGTGCACCTATTTGAACGCGATTGTTCGGTACAACGTCGCCATCAAAAAGTATTAGAAGAAGCACCTGCGCCCCAAATGGCAGAGCCAAAACTCGAAGCCATGCGCCAAGCCGCTATTGATGCAGCACGTGCAGTGGATTATGTCGGTGCAGGTACAGTTGAATTTATTGTGGAACAAGACGGCACGGCGTATTTCATGGAAATGAATACCCGCCTGCAAGTTGAGCACCCTGTAACAGAGATGATTACAGGGCAAGATTTGGTGGAATGGCAACTTCGTGTAGCTTTTGGTGAACCACTGCCTAAACAACAACACGAACTCAGTATTCATGGTCATGCATTAGAAGCACGTGTCTATGCTGAAGAACCTGAAAAAGGTTTCTTACCTGCGATTGGCAAAATCCACTACCTGCACTACCCTCAGCAAAATGAGCATGTCCGCGTAGACAGTGGCATTGTTGAAGGGGATGAAATCACAACCTTTTACGACCCAATGATTGCCAAGTTAATTGTCTGGGCAAAGAATCGTGAAGCAGCACTCACTCAAATGCACCATGCACTCAGTCAGTTTCATGTCGATGGCTTGGGCAATAACATTGCATTCTTAGACCGTTTGGTCCGTTCAGAATCGTTTAAAACCGCCAACCTCGACACCAACTTAATTCAACGTGAAGAAGCGTTTTTACTGCAACACAATGAAACAGCCTCTTCAGAACTCATCATCACGGCGGCATTGATTGAACTTTTGTCCCGCTTTGCCAGCAATAAAACAGCTGCAAATCCTGTATGGCAAGCCGAGTCTCTATGGCGTTTAAATATTAATACCAGCTATGCCATTAAACTGGCACTGAACGATGAAGAACATAAAGTTTATTTCAGCCCAACGGCAAAAGGCTTTACAGCTAAGTACAATGGAAAGAGCGTTTTCATTCAAGGTGAATTGTTAGAGACACATTTAGCTAAAATTGAATATGCAACAAGTAAAAAAACGTATGCTTATAGTTCAAATGCACACGGCCTAACCCTGTATGCAGACGGTCATAGCTATAAATTTGCACATATTCAGCCTAACTTTAATACGGAAGATGATGCTTCTGATGCCAATAACTTAAAAGCACCTATGCCGGGTGTTATTACGCAAGTCTTGGTACAAAACAACAGTGCAGTGAAAAAAGATGATGTCCTCCTCACGCTTGAAGCGATGAAAATTGAATATTCAATTCGTGCTCCACATGATGGCATTGTCTCTGCAGCTTACTTCCAAGTCGGTGATCAGGTCAAAGCGGGTGATGAATTGGTTGAGTTTTCAAGCTTGGAAGGTGCCGCATGAATGAATTTGTCAAAATTGTCGAAGTTGGGCCGCGAGATGGTTTGCAAAATGAAAAGACACCGCTCACTTTGGATGACCGTCGTAAACTGATTTTAGATTTAATGCAGACAGGACTCAGTGCCATTGAAGTGGGTTCTTGCGTCTCTGCAAAGTGGGTTCCACAAATGGCACAAAGTGACGAACTCTTTGCCAGCTTACCCAAAGATCCGAATATCAGTTTTAGTTTACTGACCCCGAACTTGAAAGGGTTTGAGTCTGCTTTGGCCGTCGGCTGTCAGGAGGTTGCCGTTTTTACCGCAGCCTCCGAAAGCTTTACCCAAAAAAACATCAATTGCTCCATTGATGAAAGCTTTGAAAAATTTGCAGACATCATGACTGCGGCGAAAGCCCATAACATCAAAGTGCGTGGTTATGTGTCTTGTATTGTCGACTGCCCCTATGAAGGCGCAATTGCACCGAGCAAAGTTGCACAAGTCAGCCAACGTTTGCTGGACATGGGCTGCTATGAAGTGTCCTTAGGTGAAACGATTGGTACGGCAACACCAGACCGCGTGAAAAAAGTCTGGCAGGCATGTTTAGCTGAAATGGATGCCGCGAGTCTGGCAGGACATTTTCATAATACCTATGGCATGGCCATTGCCAATATTTACCAGTCTTTAGAACAAGGCATTCGTGTATTTGATTCGTCCATTGCAGGTTTAGGCGGCTGCCCCTATGCCAAAGGCGCATCGGGCAATGTCTCCACAGAAGACCTTTACTACCTACTCTCCAACATGGGTTATGACACAGGGATTGATCTTGATGCACTGATGATTGCCAGCCAAAACATCAGCCAAGTACTACAACGCACCAACCCATCTAACTATGCCAATGCATACTGGCAAAAGCGCTGTGCCTAAGCCATTTAATTGATAACGAGAACACTATGGTCAATAAAGTTTATTCAAGTGCAAAGGATGCACTGCAAGATGTGGTTCAAGATGGTCAAACCTTAGCGGTTGGTGGCTTTGGTTTATGCGGCATTCCAGAAAGTCTGATTGCAGCCTTAAAACAAACGGGCGTGAAAAACCTCACCTGTATTTCAAACAATGCAGGCGTCGATGGTTTCGGCTTAGGCCTCTTATTAGAAAGCAAACAAATCAAAAAAATGATTGCCTCTTATGTAGGTGAAAACAAAGAATTTGAACGTCAGTTCTTAAGTGGTGAGCTTGAAGTGGAGCTTACCCCTCAAGGCACGCTGGCAGAAAAACTCCGTGCTGGAGGTGCAGGTATCCCTGCCTTCTTTACCGCAACAGGCGTAGGTACGCTCATTGCCGAAGGCAAAGAAGAGCGTGAGTTTAATGGAAAACCATATATTCTAGAAAACTCGCTCACCGCTGACATTGCACTCGTTAAGGCATACAAGGCCGATACTGCAGGTAACTTAATTTTCCGTAAAACCGCACAAAACTTTAACCCTGTATGTGCGATGGCTGGAAAAGTCTGCATTGTCGAAGTTGAGGAAATTGTTGAAATTGGCGCTTTAGACCCAGACCAGATTCACCTGCCGGGTATTTATGTCAATCGGATTGTGCTAAATGCAACCCCTGAAAAACGTATCGAACAACTCACATTAAAAGAGGAGGCTTAACCCATGGCTTGGTCTCGTAATGAAATGGCACAACGTGCAGCGCTTGAGCTGGAAGATGGTTTTTATGTCAATTTAGGCATTGGCTTACCCACACTGGTGGCCAACTATATTCCTGAAAACGTCAACGTCTGGTTGCAGTCTGAAAATGGATTGTTAGGTATTGGCGAGTTTCCAACAGCCGAAACAGTCGATGCCGATTTAATCAATGCTGGAAAACAAACTGTTACTGCACGTCAGGGCGCCGCATTTTTCTCTAGTGCAGATTCTTTTGCCATGATCCGTGGAGGTCATGTCAATATCGCCATTTTAGGGGCCATGGAGGTCTCACAAAATGGTGACTTGGCGAACTGGATGATTCCGGGTAAAAAAGTCAAAGGCATGGGTGGTGCGATGGATTTGGTTGCTGGAGTACAAAAAGTGGTGGTGCTCATGGAACACTCTGCAAAAAATGGTACGCCGAAAATTGTCGAGCAATGCAGCCTGCCCCTGACAGGCAAAAATGTCGTACATCGCGTGATTACTGACCTCGGTGTCATGGACATTACGCATGAAGGTGTCAAATTAGTTGAACTGGCGAAAGATGTCAGTTTTGAAGACATTCAAAAAGTGACAGGTGTTGCTCTGATCCGCTAATTCAACACCATTTATACCAATAGAAAAATAATCCAATGCCTTTAAAGCAACGATCCTGTTTTAAAGGCATTTCTATCAGCACGGATAGGCTGAATCAAAAATTCATACCTCATAAATAAAAATGGAATCAATGCATGGAAAACTCTCAAAATATTTTGCAACGTTTTGCACTACGTGTCAGTGATTGGTCGGAGAAATGGTTTCCAGACTCTTATATTTTTGCCCTATTGGGTGTCGTGATCGTCGCGATTGCTTCAATCAGCATTGGCGCACCTGCCAAAGATGTCGCGGTTTCCTTTGGTGATGGTTTTTGGAGTCTGATTCCTTTTACCTTACAAATGTGTATGCTGATTGTGGTTGGTTATGTGGTTTCTGTTTCAAAGCCTGTAGAACTGCTGATTCAAAAAATGGCTCGAATTCCCCATAGTGGTCGCGGTGCAATTGTACTTGTTGCGACAGTCAGTTTATTAATTTCGCTGATAAACTGGGCCATGAGTACAGTACTGACTGCCCTGCTGGTGATTGCTTTAGCTAAACGCAAAGAACTGAATATGGACTATCGTGCTGCCGCTGCCGCCGCAATTATTGGTATGGGCGCGACGTGGGCCTTAGGTATTAGTTCTTCTGCGGCACAACTGCAAGCCAACAAAGCCAGCCTGCCTGAATCGATTTACAATCTAACGGGTGTAATTCCCTTCACCGAAACCATTTTCTTGCCTCAGTCGATGATCATGACGGCTGTATTGATTATTGCCTCGATTGCTATTGCATTTTGGTCTGCACCCAAAGGGCAAGACATTAAAACCATTGATCAATTCCCTATCCAGTTTGAGGAAGAAGCTAAACCAACACCCACCACAAAACGCCCAGGAGACTGGTTAGAGAACTCGCCTTTATTGAGTATCTTGATTGTGCTCTTGGGTCTGGTTTGGATGTTCAATGAGTTCAGCAAAAGCAATCCGATCTTGGCTATTTCAAGCCTAAACACCTACAACTTTATTTTTCTCATGCTGGGTATTGCACTGCATGGTACGCCACGAAATTTCCTCAATGCTGTCACCAAAGCCGTGCCAGCGGTTTCAGGTGTCCTAATTCAGTTTCCACTGTATGGCAGTATCGCCTTTATGATGACGCAAGCGTTAAACAGCCATGATTTATCGCTATCACATTATATTGCTGAGTTTTTTGTTTCGATTGCCTCCAAAGAGACCTTTGCCATTGTGATGGGCTTATATTCTGCCATTTTAGGCTTTTTCATTCCTTCTGGCGGTGGTAAATGGATTATTGAAGCACCCTATGTCATGCAAGCTGCACATGATTTAAAAGTGCATTTGGGCTGGTCGGTGCAAATCTATAATGCTGCTGAAGCCTTGCCGAATTTAATCAACCCATTTTTTATGCTGCCAATGCTTGGCATTCTCAAATTAAAAGCCAAAGATGTGATCGGCTTTACCGTCACTCAATTGGTTTTCCACCTGCCTTTGGTGCTGTTCCTACTTTGGATTTTAGGCCGTAGCCTAACCTATATGCCTCCTACCTTCTAAACCAAGGAAGAAAATACAATCTAAATAAAAAAGGACGAATCATATTCGTCCTTTTCTCATTCTATAAATATTCAATAAAGCGTATTTTCAATATAGCCCAATTAATTAAACACATTATTTAAATACACAATGCGCTCATTGGTTTTTTGGTTAAAGCACTTGGTATATTGCAATTGTTGATCTTGGGCACGTAAAGCATCATCCCAATATTGCGACTGCTTTTGATAGGTTTCTTTTTCACTATCCGTCATTTGGTAGACACTTTTTTGGGAAATCACTTTACAGTCTACATCACGTTTTTCAAACCACTCAGTTTGGTCTTGTTGTAGCTGCTGTTTTTGCTCCTCAGTGAAATTGTCCCAAGTTTGGTTCAGTCGTTCCACTACCTTGACTTGGTCAGTATCCAGTTCCTTCTTACGAATATTCATGGCTTTCTGTGCCAGTTCCATCTGCGCAACTTCTTGCTCATTATATTGTTTTATATTCTTTTGTATTTCTGCATTTTCTTTTTCATATGCCGCAAACTGAACCGCATGCTGAGTCACCAACACTACACCATCAATCACGCCATTTTGGTTCGGTACATTGAGGCTAATGCCTTCTTTATCCGTTTTAATGATGTTATAGCTAAATGCACCTTGTAGCTGATCATTGTCTAAGTTGAGTGAATATTCACCCTCTTCTAAAACATCACGCAAAGTACTTTGATAACCGTCCTCACACTCTTCGCATGGACGCGCTAAAAACGCATTTTCAGCACGTTTCTGTAACCCTTTCGGGAAAATCACCACCAACTGACTTTCACAATCCAATTGCTTCGCAGTTTCAGGCTTTTCTGTGGTCGTTGAAATCCCTTTAATTTCAAAACGAATACCGTTATTAATCTGTGTTAATAATTTTTCATCGGCCTCATATTCACGGCTATCACGCAAACGGCGGTCTAGGGCTTTTAAGTATTCAGCTTTTAAATGCGCTTGAATTTGTTCGACATTGGCAGGAGCCGTACAACTCCAATCTGACATCTCTTGCGGTTCAGCAACCGTTTCTGTTTTATTCTCTGTTCGGTTACAAGCACTTAAAAATAAACTGCTCAAGATTAGACTGGCAAAAATTGTGTTCTTCATCATTGTTATAAAACCATAAGGCTGTTGTTTTTCGCAGCGTATTTAACCAAAAAATAAGCTTTTATGCGAGTATCTAAATAAAAGAACCCTGCCGTAGCAGGGTTAAAGTATCACTTAGTTGACCTTTTCTACACCACGTTCATCTACTTCACGCACCACACCAGAGTCTGTATTTAAAACCTCAAACTCGATACGGCGGTTTTTAAACTTACCTTCATCAGTTTGATTGTCTGCTATTGGCTTTTCTTGACCATAACCAATCGCTCGCAACTGCGCAGGATCGACGCCTTTAAAAATTAAATAATCCACCACCGCTTGTGCTCGATTTTGCGACAAGGTTTTATTGACTGCCGCATCTCCCGTTGCATCTGTATGCCCCATCACGGTTAGTTTGACTTGCGGTGCTTTTTGCATCAGTGCTGAGGCCTGATCCAAAATCGACTTATTGACATCAGGTATCGCCGATGAAGCTGTATCAAAGTTAATAATTTGCAAATTCAATGCCGTGGCAACGTCTAGTGCTCGAACTTGCTCAGGATTAATTTCTGCCAGCGCACGCTCAGCATCACTAATACTGGTATCCACAGCACGGTTTACATCCAGTGGTTGCTGAGTCACAACCGTCATATTGCGCAGTAAAGGTTTAATTTGATCTGCCACTTTAAGTGCATTGGCTGGATCTTGTGATTGAATCGATAACTGATTGCCAAACCATGTTAAATTTACATTGGGCACACCTTTCAACGCACTGATTACACTGGGTATCGCATCTTGATCAATAAATTCAGTGTGATACATACTCTGCATATCTGCACCACAACCGATGCTGTTATTAAAAATTTGCTTTACTTCTTTTTGTAAAATTTCAACATAAGCAGCATTGGCTGAGAAAATTTGGCAGGTGACCAAGTCTCCTGTTGCCCCAGTGGTGATTTGAAATTTAGCGGGTTGGCTGGCATTCACATTTGCAGCAGGTATTGTTTCAGTCGTGGCTTTGTCGGTACAGGCTCTAAAAATAAAAGCAAACAATGCCGCAAAAATAATTAAAGCCAAAATTGGCAGTAAAAATGACCGTTTCTCATCTACTTTTGTAGCATGTACACTTGTAGGCGCGACATGTGTAGCCTGTCCTTGTAAGGTATTTACCCCCAATCCAGCCAGTAATGCAGTTGCCCACTCAGGTAACGCACGACTAATGGAATCCGTGTTGACCTGTAGTAAATGGGAAATCGCTTCAGGTTCTGAAGAGCCTGCCTCTGTGGCTAAAAATGCTAATGCAGGTGTAATCGAACGGCTCAAGGTACTTTCAATTTCATCTGCGGGTGCTGCCCCGCGGACATGATCCAAAAACTGTTGCTTGAGACTGACATTCGATGCAAAAGCATCATTAAGACGTGGATTCAACTGCTGTTGAAATGCAGGAATCAGTTCAGACTTTGACTTTAATATAGACAGTAAAATTGGTAAAAAGGATTGAATTGCTTGATTTTTTTCAAGTAAATGTTGTGTATCACCCTCTAAAACAATTGCAGAGACATTTTGTTTTAGTAAATCCATAAAATCGACATTCATGAAGTCTTACCCCACTTTTTCTCATTGTTTTCATCATCATTTTCCAGTTTATCTGTTCATTTTTTACACTTTGTAAAATATTGTATTTGCATCAGTTTTACCTAGGCCCAATAAAAAAGCCAGCCGAAGCTGACTTTTTAATCCACGTTTAAGGCAATATTTAAGCTGCAAAAGTTTTTAGAACTTTTCCTTTCACCACTTGATTGATCAAAGGCGTATTTTTACCTTGCGACAAAATATTGTCTTTATTCACAATCCAGTCTAACTCAGGATCAACCAACACCCAACCAGCTTCAGCAGACCAACGTTCAAGCATATTGGCTACCGTGGCTGGTGCAATCGTGACTTTTTCGACCCATTCCAAAGGGCTAAATAAACCTTCACGCACCAATTGCACACCGAAAGTTACATAGGTATCAAAAGCGGTAATACCTGGCTGTGTTTCAGCAAATGGTGCAAGCTTTGCAGAGCTGCTCAGCGGTTCATGATGCGTACAAATCGCATCGATCACTCCACTTTTCACACCTTGGCGAAGGAGCTCTTTATCCGACTCAGCACGTAACGGAGGACGGACGTGTGCAAGTGAGTTAAAGCCATCAATCAGCTGATCTGTTAAATGCAGCTGATGCATCGCCACATCACATGTGACTGGCAGGCCTTTATCTTTGGCAATTTTGATCAAATCGACAGAAGCGCCTGTAGACAATAAGCCAAAGTGAGCACGAACACCCGTCGCTTCAATCATTAGCAAATACTTAGCAATGGCAATGGTTTCAGCAATCGCTGGGATGGTCGGTAAGCCCTGACGCGATGCCACAAAGCCCTCATGGACACAGCCATCTTTGGCAATTTGCGGTTCTTCGGCATAAAACACCACCGTCATACCAAGGCCTGCTGCGTATTCTAAAGTGCGCAGCACCACATCGTCATCTGCAAAAGGCGCATTGGCATTTGAAACTGCTTTACAACCGCCCTTTTTAAGACCCGCCATATTTGCAGGTTGCTTACCTTGTAAGCCTTGGGTTTGAGCACCAATCACTTCAAGATAAATACCGCCATCCAGCATCGCTTTTTCCATCAGACCATGAATCAAAGCACCATTGTCTTGCACAATCGGTTTTGAGTCTGGCGGTGTAAACACATGCAAAATACCATTTCCACGCGCAGCGCGACCTTCTGATTTTAATGTCCCGTGCTGCTGCTGACCTGGCTCACGTAGGCGTGCACATAAGTCCACCATCGTTGGTATCAACCACTTGCCTTGACCATCGATTGTTTCAGTGACATTGGCTGTTTCAGCAACCAACTTGCCATTTTCGATATACACCGTTTGAACCACATCTGTTTGATGAATTGGGTCAAGAACACGTACATTTTCAATTTTTACAACAGTCATGACTTATTCCTTATACCGCAATCGCGTCTAACAAACCTTGCTCTTGCAGTTGACCTTGCATTGCAAGCGCCAAAACTGCCATACGTACAGCAATCCCGTTGGTCACCTGATTTAAAATCACAGACTGCGGACCATCGGCAATACTGGAATCAATCTCTACACCACGGTTCATAGGCCCCGGATGCATAACGATGCAATCAGGTTTTGCCATCGCAAGACGTTCTTTGTTTAAACCGTACATTTTGTAGAATTCAGCTTGAGATGACAGCGCGGGCGAATCAATGCGTTCATTTTGAATGCGTAAGGTAATAATCACGTCGCAGTCTCGGATCCCTGCTTCCATGTTATTAAATAGACGTACGCCTTCGCCATATTCATCAAAGCCGTATGGCAATAGCGTGTTCGGTGCAATTACACGAATGTCTTTACATCCCAGTGTTTGTAATGCAGCAACATCTGAACGCGCCACGCGTGAGTGTTTAATATCACCAATAATGGCAATCGAAATATCTTCAAATTTCTTTTTGGTTTCACGGCGAATGGTCAGCATGTCCAACATAGCTTGTGTTGGATGTGCATGACGGCCATCACCTGCATTGATAATTGCAACATGCGGACAAACGGTTTGGGCAATAAAATGTGCCGCACCCGACGAAGAATGGCGTACCACAAAAATATCCGCAGCCATCGCTTCTAAGTTCCACAAAGTGTCTCTGAGCGTCTCCCCTTTGGAAGTACTTGAACGTGCGATATCAATATTTAATACATTTGCAGAAAGACGTTTTGCCGCTGCTTCAAAAGTGGTACGAGTACGGGTTGAGTTTTCAAAGAAAAGGTTCATTACCGTTCGACCTTCTAAGAGGTTGTTGGTAATCAGCTGATTTTGGTCATTAAAAAAGGACTGCGCGGTGTCCAATATTTTTGTAAGAGTTTCTTTAGAAAGACCTTCGATGGTGAGGAAGTGTTTGAGATGACCATCTTGGTTGAGTTGAATCTGACTCGGAGTATGCAATGCTGCCAAGTGCATGAGAGATTCCTTGTACGTTAAGTTAACGCATTATACAGATTTTCTTTTTGATTTGGACCTCAGTTTAAAACAATTGCCTTAATTATCATCGGCTTCAAAACTAAGATTATGAAATTCTTATCTATTATTTCAACCAGTTAAATTAAACCATCAAAGGCTAAATTAGCTAAATTCAGAGTTCATCAAATTGCTATAAATATCAATTCTATAGAGTTTCTTATCTCATTTATCCCAAGCGGACATTTAAAAAAGCTCTCTTGCGAGAGCGATCCAACTTCAGCGATTCTTATCGTAAAGCGCCAATATAGTGATGTGACACCTGGGCACGGTAGATTTCTTCTTCAGTGGCTTCCAACTCATGTCGTGTCGTGTCGACCTGTTTAGGTTTTTCAATCACGGCGGTTTCTTCATAGTTAAAAACATCCATGACACTGTCTAAACGACTCACCAATCGAATCAGTTCAGCATCTTCCGTACTTAAAGCAAGCTCTGCCATTTGACGTGCATAACTTGGATTTTCCACCAAATACATCACATCAATTACACGCCCCGATACACGGCGCAGACGTGCATAAAGTAAAGTTGCAATTGAAAAAGCATCAGCATGACTTACAACACCGCGATCTAACTTGGTCGACATATTCATCCCCTTTCAAGTGAAAAATATTTACTAACGATCTATCAGAAATCAGTCAGCAAATTAAACTTGCAAGGAATTAGCAAAATACGTACCAAAAACGTTATTGTTCACATGGTGATTCATTTATTTTGATATTTCCGCTGAGTAGAGGCATATTTAAAAAACCATTCAGAGGCAAAATACGTTAAACTTTAGCGAGTTTATTTTGTTTTATTTTGGTCTCTCAAATTTATGAAAACCGCTTCGCGTTTAAGCAGCTATTGGGTTACGTGTGCCGATGGCTTAGAAACCTTACTCCAAGAAGAATTAGAAGGTTTAGGTGTTCAAAACATTGAACGTTTTCCTGGGCGTTTAGTTTTCAAAGGTACACTGGAACATGCCTATCGCATTTGTATGTGGTCGCGTCTTGCGTCGCGTGTACTCACACCAATTCATGTCCATGAGCTGGAATTTAGCCATGACGCACGTGATGTTGCTGAAGAGCTCTACGAAGGTGCAATGAACTTTGATTGGTCACTGATTTTTGCACCACAAAGCACCTTCGCCGTTCGTTTACATATTGAACGTGAAATTAAGGTGAACAGCCAGTTTGCAACTTTACGTGTGAAAGACGGTATCGTCGATTCATTCATGGAAGCTGTGGGTAAGCGCCCAAGTATTGATATTAAGCAACCTGAAATTACCATTTATGCACTCGCAGGCAAAACTGAACACACCTACTGTTTAGACTTATCTGGTGATTCATTGCATAAACGTGGCTACCGTCGTTATATGACCGATGCCCCTATTAAAGAAAACTTAGCCGCTGCGATTTTACAAAAAGCCAAGCTTCTTGCAAAAAGACCCGATATTTTCCTTGACCCAATGTGTGGTTCAGGGACGTTCATTATTGAAGCATTGATGATGCTGACTGACCGCGCACCTGGTTTAGTTCGTCGTTTCGGTTTCAATGGCTGGAATGGCCATGACCATGATCTGTGGATGAGCATTAAAGCGGAAGCAGCCGATCGTCATCAAGCAGCGTTAGAGCAACCTTTACCAAAGTTCTATGCTTTCGATGCAGACTGGGAAGCAGTAAAAGCCACTAAGCAAAACATTATTGCTGCGGGTTTTGAGCGCCTACTAGACCAGATCCAAATCGAAGAACGGACTTTAGCAGACTGGCCAAACTTTGAAGCCGAAGGCAAAACAGCCTTTATTGTGACTAACCCACCTTATGGTGAGCGTTTAGGTGATAAAGCCTCAAACCGTGCTTTATATTTAGGCTTGTCCGCATTACTGCAAAAGAACTTCCCAAATCAAACCGCAGCCGTTATCGCCGCAGCCGTCGAGCAAGCCGATGTATTGGCGCTGAATGACCCACAAACCATGCGTTTGATGAATGGTAAACTCCCAATTTACGTACGTTCAGGTTCAGTTAAGCCAGTTGCAGTGATTAAGCCGTTCTTGGAAACATGGCAGCCGCAACAGTTTGAAGCAATTGAAGGCGCTGAAGACTTTGCTAACCGTTTACAAAAGAACATGCAGACCTTAAAGAAATGGGCTGTGAAAGAAAGCATTCACTGTTTACGTCTATATGATGCTGACCTCCCTGACTTTAATGTCGCGGTTGATTTGTATGGCGAACGTTTACATGTACAAGAATATGCGCCACCGAAAACAATCGATCCTGAAAAAGCCAAGAAACGTTTCAACCTTGCTTTACAGGCAATTCGTGCAGTAACTGGTCTTGGTCGTGACGCAATCTTTATCAAAACGCGTGCTCGCCAAGAAGGTAAAACTCAATATACCAAGCAAAGTACTGCTTCTAAGCGTTTTATCGTGCAGGAAGGCAAAGCGAAAATTTTAGTCAATCTAACCGATTACTTAGATACCGGCTTGTTCTTAGACCACCGTCAAATGCGTTTACGCATTGCACAAGAAGCGCGTGGTAAGCACTTCTTGAACCTGTATAGCTATACATCTACAGCCAGCTTACATGCAGCTTTAGGCGGTGCGGCAAGTACCACCAGCGTCGATCTTTCAAATACATATTTGAACTGGTCTAAAGAGAACTTCGTCTTGAACGGCTTAACAGTCGATCATGCCGATGAACAACATCAGTTCTTTGCCAGCGACTGTTTTGAGTGGTTAAAAGAAGGTCATGAACAGTATGAGCTGATCTTTATTGACCCTCCAACCTTCTCAAACTCGAAGAAATTCTACGGTACCTTTGATGTACAACGCGACCATTTATCATTGCTTAAACGTGCGATGAACCGTTTAACCACGGATGGTACCTTGTACTTCTCGAACAACTACCGTGGTTTTGAAATGGACGAAGAAATTTTGGCGTTCTTTGATGTTGAAGAAATTACCAATGAAACTATTGGGCCTGACTTCAAGCGCAATCAAAAAATCCACCGTGCGTGGAAAATTACCCATCCAAAAAACTAATGTACTGAAGATGAAGTACACGCAGGTCTTTCATCTTCACTAAATTATGTATTAGACAATGTTCAGATATAAAAAAGGGACGAAATACGTCCCTTTTATTATGTTAGATCATCATCTTTTACATTATTCAGTCAGGAAATTGGTTTGCCCATATTTGTAATCAACTGACATTTTCATGACATTCCCTTCACGTTTCACCTGCCCTGAACTCTGCATCGTCGAAAGCATGCTTTCGATCTCTTGATCAGACATGCTGATGCCTCCTTTTTGCAGATAATTATTCATGATGCGCGAGATCATATTTTTATCAAACTGAATATCTGCTCTGTATTCCATTAAACTCGGCATCATTTTCACCATACCCATCAGCGTCGATTGATGACTCGGCATAATACGCCCCGTCACACTCGCTTGTGCAACCCCTTCCCCGATAGCAAATTGGTTCTCTTTGGATTCAAAACGGAAACCTTCATTGATCACTGCCAATAAAGCAGGCTCCATATCTTTTTCCACGGCCTCTTTTGCCAAACAACTGTTTTCACTTTTCGCCACAATATCAAACAGCATCTGTAATTTTTGTCGGTTTACATCGAGCACATTAAAATTAAACTGTACGTTTTGGACTGCGGGTGCTGAAGGCATTTTCATTTCATCTAGACGCAATAACATTTCAGTGTTTACAACTCGATCTGTCAGTTCACTTTGCGTTTCTATACTAAAATTCTTCAGTTCAGCATTGATGGGTTTATTGATATTTCGATCTGACATTTTCAGCAGATCCATCTTAATTTTGGTTTCACCCGCCTCAAGATATTCACCATTGAGCCCTTGGTTGCTTTCTAGTTTTAACCCCACCATTTGCAAATGTATATTTGGATCGGTGACTGTTAAATTCGGAATTTCAAGCTGTAAATCCAGTATCTTTAACTGTTGTTCGATTGGTTTTGCACGAAACTTTAATGTCATCGGGTCTAATCTAGACTGGAGTTGAGCTTCATTGCGGGTAATCACTGGCGTAGTCAAGGTACTATTCAAAGTACCCAACCAATTCACTTTGCTTTGTACTTTAAGTGGTTCCTTCAACAAAGATTGAAGTGCGCCGGGTGCTTGCGTAATATTAATATCTGAACGAATCGCATATCCATTCCAACTCCGTTGAATATGATCCTGCCCCTTCAATTGGATCACTTCTTTCGGTTTACATGGGTCTAGGACTAATTCAGCGGTCCAGTTCGCACTGCCATTTAAAGCCCCCATTTGAAATTGTTGATATTGCAACTTTAAATCATTCGATTGTTTGGTGCTGTGTTGATAATAAGCCTTCAAGCTTTTATCCGCATAAAGATTCCCCCCTACTGCGACCACAGCAAGCGTAAGTACGCCTCCAATACCCCACTTCAATTGAGTCATTTCTTCTATCTCAAGTTGTTTGTTTTTTATTAAAATAAATTATAAAGAGAATCTTTAAATAAAGATAATTGTTTTGCAAATAAATCACTTAGATGCCATACCCATCACATAAATGTGAAAACTTACGTCACATTTTGGCTTAAAAATGTCAGCTTTTAACATTTCTATCCCGCAATAAAAAACCCAGCCGAAGCTGTAATGCCAGTCAGTTAAGAAATTGACTGGCATTTTCTTGGGTACTTTTGAGGCTTTATTTTGACGACTCTAGGGCATTGCCTTGATCTTCTTTCAGGCAAAACAAACATTTTAGACTGTTCCAGCAAACGCTCTAAATGCTTGGGCAAATTCCCTGCCGATTCCAGCGGAGTATGCCTTAATATATTGATAATGCTGATTGAAGCAATATGGAAACTGATACGCAAAGGGCTGACTTTCGCCCGTTGAGCCATAAATTTCATTTGCCTTCTAAGAATATTATAAGCAATCAATACACCCCATAATTCCTGATACACCAATTCAGGCTGCTTGCTTCTTAAATGCATCCCATCTTGCAGGTCGCTCTTGATTTCACGGTAGCACATCTCGATTTCCCAGCGCTGAGCATACAGCGTACTGACCTCTTCCAGAGGATAAGCCTTTGAATCTAATAATGATGTAACGTATCGTCTAACCCTTCCAGACTGTTCAGTTTCAATCAGGCGGGCTTCCCAATAGTCACCTAAATCCGGATTCAGTTTCTTCGCTCTTGGAGAAACAGGCATTCTGATTTGAAAGTCATGCGCTGAGTTTTTCCTGATAATTTCATAGCGCAGATTGTCTTTAGCCCGCATAAGCCAATGGCAGTTTTCCCGAGACTGCCACCCTGATAAGAAATCAGCAGAGAAGTAGGCCCGGTCAAATAAAGTCAGGCTATTTGCAGGCACTTTCAATTTCTTCGCTAAAGTCAGCTCGCCTTGATCCATACTTCCAATCCCGGCATCAATCACTTCATGAGTATTGGTGTTGATCAGGCAAACCGCTCTGGCTTGCGGCCAAGGTGCTGCTATCGTTTTGCCTTTGGAAGAACCGAAGTGCCTGAAGTTCTCATCTGTGTGGGGCATGGACCAGACGGCTCCATCTACAGCGCAGATGCTTAGGCCATGAAAGGCGGAATATTGCGGCTGAGAATCTTCAAACCATGTCTGACTCAGTGTATTGAACAGGACATTTAAAGGCTCCAGACCCAAGCGCTGTCTGGCCTGCACTGATGCGCTTGGGGCGCAGCTTTCAGCCGTGCCAAAAACCAGCTGCAGCTGCTGAACAACATACCAGATGGGCTGGTCGCGGAACAATGCAAGTCCAATAACTAGCCATACAGCATGCTCTGCGGGGAGTTTTCTTTTTCTGACCGATGCTTTCCCGGTCCGTTTTAAACAGTCTTCAATCCAGTTTAAATCAATTAATTCGCTAAAATTAGAAAGTGAAGGAGCTGTCTGCTGAAATGCTGAACTTAAATTCTGAGAAAAAGTCATAAAAAAATGAGCGTATCTGGATACGCTCATTTTTACCGCATTTCAGCTATTTTGTCTTAACTGATCAGCATTAAGCCGAAGCTGGGTTTTTTAGTTTCAATGAACCATTTACACGATTAACTCATTTTCACTTTGTCAAAGCTCAACTGACCATCTTGTGCAGTGATCATAATATTGTCTCCAGCCACATAGTAACCAGACAATATTTTTTGAGCTAAGTTGTTTTCAACCTGTTGTTGGATGGCACGTTTCAATGGGCGTGCACCGTATACAGGGTCAAAACCAGCGTCAATCAATAAGTCAAAGGCTTGATCATCCACCGTTAAGCGCATATCTTTTTCAACCAAACGATCACGTAAACGATCCAATTGGATATCGGCAATACCACGAATTTGTGCTTTTTTGAGTGAATGGAAGACCACTAATTCATCAATACGGTTGATAAATTCTGGACGGAAATGTTGCGTCACGGCATTCATCACCACAGCTCGCACTTCTTCATCCAAAGGATTATCACCCAACTCACGCACATCACTCGAACCTAAGTTCGATGTCATGACAATCACGGTATTTTTAAAGTCAACCACGCGACCTTGCGAATCCGTTAAGCGACCATCATCCAACACTTGGAGCAAGATGTTAAACACATCGGGGTGTGCTTTTTCCACTTCATCGAACAGCACGACACTATACGGTTTACGGCGTACAGCTTCGGTTAGCACACCACCTTCTTCATAGCCGACATAACCAGGAGGCGCACCCACCAAACGGCTGACAGAGTGTTTTTCCATAAACTCGGACATGTCGATACGAATCATGGCATCGTCACTATCAAACAAGAAGTTTGCCAGTGCTTTGGTCAACTCTGTTTTACCAACACCAGTTGGGCCTAAAAATAAGAACGAGCCGCTCGGTCGGTTCGGATCAGATAAGCCAGCACGCGAACGGCGAACCGCATTGGATACTGCAACCACAGCATCATCCTGCCCAACGACACGGTTATGTAAGAACTCTTCCATATGGAGAAGTTTCTCACGTTCACCTTGCATCATTTTGGCCACTGGAATACCCGTAGCAGCACTAACGACTTCTGCAATTTCATTGTCAGTGACTTTGTTACGCAGTAGTTTTGGCTCTTCTTTTTCCTCAACGACTTCTTCTTCATTGAGACGCTTTTCCAGCTCTGGAATCACACCATACTGAAGACGCGACATTTCGCCCAAGTCATTTTCACGCTGTGCTTTTTGCAGCGCAATACGCGCCTGATCCAATTCAGCTTGAACTTGTTTGGTACCTTCAACTAAGGTTTTTTCAGCTTTCCAAACTTCTTCTAGATCATTGTATTCGCGTTGAACTTCACTGATTTGCTTTTCAAGATGAGCAACTTCCGCACGACTACCTGCATCTTCATCTTTTTTCACTGCTTCAAGTTGCAGTTTCAATTGAATCAAACGACGTTCAAGTTTATCCAAAGCTTCTGGCTTAGAGTCCAGCTCCATTTTAATACGAGAAGCCGCTTCATCAATCAAATCAATCGCTTTATCAGGCAATTGACGGTCGGTGATATAACGATGTGACATTTTCGCTGCTGCAATGATGGCAGAGTCTAAAATTTTCACACCATGGTGCACTTCATAGCGCTCTTTCAAACCACGTAAAATCGCAATGGTGTCTTCCACACTTGGCTCATCGACCAACACTTTTTGGAAGCGACGCTCTAGCGCAGCATCTTTCTCAATGTACTGACGATATTCATCTAATGTGGTTGCACCAACACAGCGTAACTCACCACGTGCCAGAGCAGGTTTCAACATATTACCTGCATCCATTGCACCATCGCCTTTACCTGCGCCCACCAATGTATGTAATTCATCAATAAACAAAATGACTTCACCATCTTGTTTAGACAAATCTTTCAGTACTGCTTTTAAGCGCTCTTCAAACTCGCCGCGGTATTTGGCACCTGCAAGCAATGAACCCAAATCTAAGGATAAAACACGTTTACCTTGTAAGCTTTCAGGCACTTCACGGTTAATAATCCGCTGTGCTAAGCCCTCAACAATGGCTGTTTTACCCACCCCGGGTTCACCAATCAACACTGGGTTATTTTTGGTACGACGCGACAAAACTTGAATGGTACGACGAATCTCGTCATCACGCCCAATCACAGGATCTAACTTACCTGCAAGTGCGCGTTCAGTTAAATCAATGGTGTATTTATTCAGAGAATCACGTTGATCTTCATGATTGTTGCTCATGACTTTCTCATCACCTCGAATTTTTAAAATGACTTTGCGTAAGCTGTCTGCTTGTACGCCCACACTGTTGAGTAGCGTTTTAGTTGCCCCCACTTCGGTCAAGGCTTGCATCACCCAATCGGTAGACAAAAACTCATCGCCTGCTTTTTGCGCGAAGCTATCTGCCAAATTCAGTGCTTTGACTGCCTCTGAACTTAAGTTGACGTCCCCTGTAGGATTTGTCAGTGTTGGTGCATCAGCTAGCGCTTGTTTTAATTTGCTTTGTAAAGCAGGTAAATTGGCACCCGCTTGTTGCAACAAACTCAGATTGGAGGTTTCATCTAACAATGTTGATAAGATATGAATACCTTCAATTGCGGTATGGTCTTTCCCCACTGCAAGTGATTGAGCATCTGAGAGAGCTTGCTGTAAGCGGTTTGTGAATTTTTCAAATCGCATTCTTGTTTTCCTCACAATAAATTTCGAACTTGATGGATATATGGGAACAATTGCTCAAAATTCAATTCAAATTTAATTAATTTTTCTACATTTTAACTTATTTTTCATTAGTTTATCTTAATAATAAACTCATAAGACTGGGTTATAATATGGGTCTTCTCCCTCTTATTTTCAAGCGCCAACCTAGATTATTTATGTATTAAAGACCACGACGACCTATCAATCAGTGACAACCAAAATCATTTGATCAATTATTAATCAAACAAGCAACGCATTTTTCTATTTATTCGTGTGATGAATTGTGTCCCAGTTTACGGAATCAAAACAAAAGCGTGAAGCATGAAAAAGGCCGATCACCAGATCAGCCTCAAATGACTTAAAAGTCAGCGTTTAATTTGCTTCAATAATCTCA
The DNA here is from genome assembly GCF_058599505.1 of Acinetobacter sp. CAU_H_29a_1. Lineage (NCBI taxonomy): Bacteria > Pseudomonadati > Pseudomonadota > Gammaproteobacteria > Moraxellales > Moraxellaceae > Acinetobacter > Acinetobacter sp. CAU_H_29a_1. The sequence goes on along the minus strand of NZ_CM178655.1, from coordinate 1,163,756 downwards.
AAATCATGGGTGATTTCAACCCCACCATCCATCAACATTTTGCTCGCAGAACAGTACTTTTCTGCCGATAATTCCACAGCTTTTGCGACTTGTTTTTCCTTCACCGCATGACCCGTAATCACGAAATGTAAGTGGATTTTTGTGAACACTGCAGGGATGCTATCTGCCCGCTCTGCCTTGAGTTCACAGCGTACATCGGTAATTTCTTGGCGTGATTTTTTAAGTATGGTCACGATGTCAAAAGAGGCACAACCACCCAGTCCTGTCAGGATCAATTCCATTGGTCTTGGACCACGGTTTTCACCACCATATTCTGGCGATCCATCCATGATAACACTGTGACCACTTTGAGTTTTTGCTTCGAAAGCAACATTCTCTAACCAATGAACAGTTGTTTGCATTGCAAGTACCTAAAAAAAGCTATAGATTGACGAAGTGACTGTACACTAACATAAATTGAGTTGATAAGGAATTTCAGCTCTGACTGTGTGACAAGTTCACCCTAGGTCTGTGCGATCTATATTTTATCCATTTTCGGAACCGTTAGCATGACTTCAAGCTTTTCACAATTAAGCACTGATGCGCTGTCTCCAGGTCAACTCCCCGAGTCAGTCAAAGCATTATTAAAACGCGCATATATTAATCGTTATCCTAAGCGTACAACCATCGTAGATGCAGGCTCAGAATCTAAATCTTTATATTTGATTTTAAAAGGTTCGGTCTCCATTATTCTGCGTGAAGACGATGAACGTGAAATCGTAGTCGCTTATTTAAATGCGGGTGATTTTTTTGGGGAAATGGGTCTATTCGAAGCAAACTCACAACGTACTGCAGAAGTGCGTACCCGTGATGTCTGCGAAATTGCTGAAGTGACTTATGAAAACTTCCATGAGCTCAGCAAACAATACCCTGACCTGAGCTATGCAGTATTTGCACAGCTGGTACGCCGTCTAAAAAATACCACTCGCAAAGTGACTGACCTTGCATTTATCGATGTTTCAGGTCGTATTGCACGTTGCCTAATCGACCTATCTTCGCAACCTGAAGCGATGATTTTACCAAATGGCCGCCAAATTCGTATTACGCGTCAAGAGATTGGACGTATTGTCGGTTGTTCACGTGAAATGGTTGGTCGTGTTTTAAAAACACTCGAAGAGCAAGGCATGATCGAAACTGATGGTAAAGCCATCTTAATTTTCGATGCCTCTTTAGAAGAGTCAAAAGCGAATGCTGATGACTATGAAGACGAAGAATAAGCCGTTTTTCTTCGTAGCTGATACAGCCAAAAGCAAATCTTAGGATTTGCTTTTTTTTATGTCTTTAAATCTGCTTCTGCTTTGACAAAATCATGACAAACTTTGTAAAAATAGTGATTTAACCTACTGGGCATAACTGTGTAACCTAATTCGACCGAAAAAATGCAGTCCATAAAAGGAAATGTTGAATGCAATTTAAACCCTTAGCCGATACAGGTATTTTGGTTCCTGAAATTTGTCTCGGCACCATGACCTTTGGTGAGCAAAACACTCAAGCTGAAGCCTTTGAGCAACTTGACTATGCTTTGGCGCAAGGCATTAACTTTTGGGACACTGCGGAAATGTACCCTGTTCCTCCAAAACCTGAAACCCAAGGTGCAACCGAAAGTATTATTGGCCAATGGATTGCCCAGCGCGGCGGTCGAGACAAGCTATTTCTAGCCTCTAAAATTGCGGGGCCATCGCAAGGTGGTAGTCATATTCGTGATGGACAGACTCGTTTTAATGCAACCGATATTTCTTCTGCACTAGATGGCAACCTAAAGCGTTTACAGACCGATTATATTGATTTATATCAGCTACACTGGCCACAGCGCCCAACCAACTTTTTCGGAAAATTAGGCTATGAAAACAGTGAAGCCCATAACACGCAAACCGTGACCTCTTTGCAAGAAACACTACAAGCATTAGAAACAGAGATTCAAAAAGGGCGTATTCGTTATATTGGCTTATCTAATGAGACGCCATGGGGCACTATGAAGTTTCTACAGATTGCAGAACAGCTTGGTCTATCTAAATTTGTCAGTGTGCAAAACCCATATAGCCTATTGAACCGTACTTATGAAATTGGTATGTCGGAAATTGCGAAATATGAAGGCATTGGTTTACTCGCCTATTCCCCACTCGCTTTTGGCTATCTCACAGGTAAATTCCGCAATGGTGCACGCCCAGCCAATGCTCGAGTAACGCTTTTCAGCCGCTTTAGTCGTTATAGCAACCCAGAGAGTGAATGGGCAACAGAACAGTATGCGCAACTGGCTGAACGACATGGTTTAACACCGACACAACTGGCTTTAGCCTTTATCAAGCAGCAATTTTTTGTGACCAGTACGATTATTGGGGCGACCAACTTAGACCAGTTGAAAGAAAATATTCAAGCTTTTGAGATTGATTTATCCGAAGATGTTTTACAGGGTATTCAAGCTATTCATCAGCAACAACCTAATCCTGCGCCATAGATATTTCTTATATTAGCTGTTCAGGTGAAGCACTACTTCACCTGTCACAAATAATTGATGATTTTCAAAATCATCAACTGATATTAAAAAAGGACGCCTTGGCGTCCTTTTTTATTCAAAACGAATTAACGTCTTTGATTATAAACCGCTTGAGCAGCGGCTAAGTTCTTACGCATTGCTTCAATACGTTGACTATTTGAGGGGTGCGTCGACAGGAATGAAGAACCGCCTGCTCCATCGAGCTTATTCATTTTTTCCCACAGACTAATTGCGGCTTGAGGGTTATAGCCTGCTTTAGCCATCAACATTAAACCACCTTGGTCTGCACGACTTTCTAGGCTACGTGAGTATGGCAAGCCAATACCAATTTGACTACCTAGCTGTGCTGCTGCCGAACCCGTTTGACCTACACCTGCTGCACTTAGACCAATTCCCAATGCCAAATCCGTTAATGCCTGCGCACCAACCTTACTCTTCGAGTGCTCTTCTAAAGCATGCACCATCTCATGTCCCATCACCGCTGCAATTTCAGCATCAGTTAGGTTCAATTTATCTACAATACCTGTGTAGAACACCACCTTACCACCAGGTGCAACATAGGCGTTGACCTGATTTGACTTAAGTACTGCCAACTGCCAGTCAAATTTCGTTCCAGTTTGATTCATTTGATCGGCATATGGCTTTAAGCGATTGAATACACCATAAATACGCTTATAGGTCGTAGATGAGGTATCTAAGGTCTTTGTGCTTCGCGCTTCATTCACAGTTTTGTTGAAGCCTTGGGTTGCTGCTGCATTTAATGTTGCAGTGTCTGCACCTGCCACTTCCGCAAAAGTTGCACAACCTGAAATTGTAACCACACTTGCTGCACACAAACTCATTAATATTTTATTTTTCATTATTGCTTAACTCCATCCATCTCAAAGCATTTTACATAATGTGCTGAATTATATTGAATAGATTTAAATTGTTAAATATCATCACCACGTTTTATCATAGCAATTATGTAAAAATATCTTCACAATTAAGCACAATAAGCCAAATTTCCGCGCTAGAGCGATATCTACACACCACCTTAAACCTAGTTACATAAACTGAATCAAAAGCCAATAAACCAAACACAGAATATTTAAACCCAAATACAGGTGGCTTAAAGGTTCAATTTTTTCCTCAAGGGTCGCACTTTTACGCTTCGCGAACAGGAATGCATTTTGGAGCAGTATGATCGGCACTAAGATACAAGCAATAATCACAGACAATCCAATGAGCGCACTATAAATCACGTCTGGATCGGTGGTTTGCCCTTGAATAATCATCATCGCGATTGTTGGCGCACCACCCATAGCAAAAAGTAGTGAGTAAAAAATAGTTCCCGCGATATTCTTTTGCATCCTGCCTGCTCATCTGTTTATTGTGCATTTTATTCTAACAAGCACTTATACATTATGTCGTGCTTATTCATGCAACTTTAGTCGGGAAAATCATTCCAGCTCAGTAGCTTAAATCAACAGCAGTAATGCTCATGCACAGATGTACCGCACAAATAAAAAACCCTGTACGAGACAGGGTTTTTTACTCAATGCTTTATCGCTTAAGCGTCAAATGGATGACGTAAAACAATCGTTTCTTCACGGTCTGGACCTGTAGAAATGATATCGATTGGGCATTCGATTAATTGTTCAATGCGTTTTACATAGTTGATCGCTGCTTGTGGCAATTGATCCATTGATTTCGCACCAAAGGTAGACTCAGACCAACCTGGCATTGTTTCATAAATTGGTTTTAAAGTTTCAAATGCAAGCGCATCAGAAGAACCAACACAACCAGAATCCGCTGCTTCGTAACCTACGCAGATTTTCACTTCTTCTAAACCGTCAAGAACATCAAGTTTAGTTAAGCAAATACCTGAAAGTGAGTTTACGTCTACAGAACGACGAAGGATTTCAGCATCGAACCAACCACAACGACGTTGACGACCTGTAGAAGCGCCAAATTCAGAACCTACAGTCCCTAAGTGCTTACCAATCGCATCACCTACGTCATTTGCAGCGTCATAAACCAACTCAGTTGGGAACGGACCTGCACCTACACGTGTTGTATATGCTTTGGTAATACCCAATACATAGTCAAGATGTAATGGCCCCAAACCAGAACCTGAGCTTACGCCACCAGCAGTCGTATTTGAAGACGTTACATACGGATATGTACCATGGTCAACATCTAGAAGTGAACCTTGAGCACCTTCAAACATGATGTTGTCACCGTTTTTACGGTAATTATGCAGCTCTGTAGTGACATCAATCACAAGTGGTGCAACCACTTCACGCCATTGATCACACAGCGCAAGTACATCTTCTAATTTAACTGCTTCTACGCCGTAGAATTGTGTTAATTGGAAGTTATGGTATTCAAGAAGTTCAGTTAACTGAGCTTTAAGATGCTCGCCACCACGAACCAAATCTGCAACACGAATTGCACGGCGTGCAACTTTGTCTTCATACGCAGGGCCAATACCACGACCAGTGGTACCAATTTTCGCATTACCACGCTTGATTTCACGCGCTTGGTCAAGTGCAATATGGTTTGGCAAAATCAGTGGACAGTTCGGAGAAATACGTAGACGTTCTTTAACTGGTACGCCTTCTTTTTCAAGAATGTCCATCTCTTTGATGAGCGCTGCAGGAGAAAGTACCACACCATTACCAATTAAGCACAGTACGTTTTCACGTAAAATACCAGATGGAATGAGGTGTAATACAGTTTTCTTACCACCAACGACAAGTGTATGACCTGCGTTATGTCCGCCTTGATAACGAACGACCGCAGCCGCTTGATCTGTGAGCAGGTCGACGATTTTACCTTTACCTTCGTCGCCCCATTGGGTACCGAGTACCACAACATTCTTGCCCATAATAGCCTCATTGCATCATGCTGTTAAAATTGAAGAACTTCTCAGGTTTTAGCTTACCTGAAGAAGTGATTAAATCTGTTCTACAGTCCATTGGCCTGCAACATTCACCAACTGGTGCGTTGCATATGGAAGCGTAGTTAAATCATCCTGCCCCAAAAGTTGAATCACGCTCATGCCCTGAGCACGCGTGTGTTCAATCGCTTGGATCAAATCTGTTTGAGTACCTTTGGGTGCAACCACAAGACTGTTTTGCTGAAAACGACCTGCACTAAGTGCATATAAGTCACAACTAAAGCCTGTTGCTGGACGTGCACGCCCAAAGTGCTCACCAATTCCGTCATAACGTCCACCTTGTGCCAATGGCGCAGCACGGTTTGGTGCATAAACGGCATACATTAAGCCCGTATGGTAGTGATACGAACGTAGCTCAACCACATCAATACCCATCTGAAGATTTGGCCAACGTGCTTGAATCTCAGATTGTGTAGTTTTTAATGCATCAAAAGCGTGCTTAAATTCAGCATCGGCAATGACTTCTGCACTTAAATGCGTTTGCAAGGCAGCTAAGTCACTTGCATAACGACCTAAAGTATAAAAGTCTGCACCAAAGTTTAAATCTTGGGTAAATTCAGCCAATTCTGGCAGAGCTTTACGTTGGTATAAATCAGAGAGTTGACGTTCAGTCGCTTTGTTTAAACCCGCAACTTTCACCATACTACGGAATAAACCCACATGGCCTAAATCCAAATGGATACCGTCTGCAAAACCTGTTTTTTCAAGCAGGCTGATCATCACATCAATCAGTTCCACATCGGCATCAATGCTGTCTGAACCAAATAGCTCAGCACCTAACTGCAAAGGTGTACGCGTGGTATTAAAGCCTTGTGGTTTGGTATGTAGGACTGTTCCTGCATAGCAATAACGAGCAACGCCTTCAACTGGATGTACATGCGCATCAATACGAGCCACTTGTGGTGTCATATCGGCACGCACACCAAGTAAACGACCAGAAAGCTGATCAATCACTTTAAAAGTGGCTAAGTCTAAATCTTGATTCGATTCTGAAAGAGAAGATAACGATTCGATGTATTCAATGAATGGCGTGTACACCAACTGATAACCTCGAGTTGCGAGGAAATCTAATGCTTGACGACGCAAAGTTTCAATCACTTGCGCCTGTTCTGGTAGTACATCAGCTACACCATCAGGTAATAACCATGTCTCTGAAATGGGCATGTTGTAAACCTAAAATCTTGTCTGCGCGGAACGAATCCGCATAAAAAAATCGGGGCACACCCGATTTCTCTTAGTCTATCACGATACAATGTGCTGTGCATTAGACAATTTCGGAAAATTTAATTTATCGTTTCGATGTCATCGTTAACAACTTTATAAATTCTTACCGATTTTGAGCGAGCCATTCAAAACATGGCTTTAGACAATGCCTAAGTATCAGAATCAATAATATTAACTCATCCTAGTGCTCTGCACAGATTGGAAAAATTCATTTAAGACTTTGTTTTATATTTTATTTCCAATTATACCTGTGCTTGCACAAAAGGCACATTCTTTTATACTTCAGCTCAATTTAACAGCAACAATAAATACAACGGCGTTATACAGATAACACTTTTAATCACATATTTTTTACTTGGGGAAAATTCGATGGAAATGCATAGCAACTTATATTACAGGCATGCAGATGCTCAAATCATGTCAAAGTTAGACCGATTATTTCAAGAACATCGCGGCGATGCGAGTCAATTTACGGCTTTAGTCTGTGACATCAATCCAGAACATGGCGCTGAACTGGCCGAAGATATTTTAAATACCGTCGATAATATCGAGTTTGACTTAGGTCCTGAATCACTATACTCCCTCGCGGGTTATTCCATCGCACACTTTGTCCATGGTTCATCAGGTGATGAGTTCATGGAAGCGATTTTATTCTTCCTGAAAGCCTTGCTTCCAGACATCCATGCGCAAGCATGGGGTTGCGGTGATGATGATCCTTGGGAGTTTTGGTTCAAATTTGAAGGTGATGAACTGGTTCGTGAAGATGATGAACCTCTAAATGACCCTGAAGAAGATGAAGAAATTAAAGCCAGTATTTATGCATGGTGGCACGCAGATCTGCCTAAAGAAATTAAAGAAGGCTTTTTAAACGAAGAGTCATAACATCCTAAGTAGCATGACTAGAGTACAAGTCTTATCACTTTGAGTCATGCTGCCAGATTCATAGGCGATTTCACTATCAACTTTTGAGCTACCAAATCGGCAGTTCTGTGGTTTGTTTGATATTTTGCAATGGAATTTCTGTTTTAATACTTTGTATATTGGGGATTTTATTTAGACGATGGATTTGAAACTGTCGATAGGCGTCTAAGTCTGCAACCACAATACGTAAAAAGAAATCACAATCCCCTGCCATTAAATGACACTCGACCACTTCAGGAACTTCACGAATCGATTCAACAAATTGGTTCACCGTTTGCGGATCCTGACTCTTTAGCCAAATGCGTGCAAACACGGTCAATCGCAGATTCACTTTAGCAGGATCTACCAAAGCCACATAAGCCCGAATAATCCCGTCTTCTTCTAGTTGTCTTACTCGTCTTAAACACGGTGAGGCAGACAGTCCAATGCGCTGAGCCAACTCATTATTTTGAAGTTTTCCGTCGGTTTGTAGTACTTGCAATATCCGCTTATCTGTTTGATCCATAAATTCCATCCTTAAAGCATAATTTTGCTCAGACTTAACCAATCACAGCATATTATTCCAAACAATCTCTATATTAAGCTAAATAAAGCAAAAAATATCTCATAAAAAACATAAACTTATTCACCTACTGCACCAAAACCTAGCACGCATAGGCGATTTAAAATGTTCTCCCTTAGAAATACGACTCAAGAACTCAATGACTCCACCGATTACGTCGAGTTTAAACGTGGTATTAAAACATCTATCCCCATGCTGCTGGGCATTATTCCTTTTGCTTTGGTCTTAGGGACACAAGCCACTCAAAAAGGCTTTAGCCATTTAGAAGTTCCATTATTTACTGGCCTGAATTTTGCGGGCGGTTCCGAGTTTGCTGTGCTCGAAGTATGGACCAATCCACCAAATTTTGTCGTTTTAATTTTCATTACGTTCCTAGTCAATAGCCGTCACTTACTCATGGGCGCAAGTCTAGTGCCCTATTTACGCCATTTGCCTAATCGACAGGTTTTCCCTGCCCTGTTTTTCATGTGTGATGAAAGTTGGGCAGCAGCCCTTGCCGATGCAGAAAAGAAGAAAAAATTCGGGTTGCAACAGGCCTTTAGCATGTCCTACTACGCAGGTATCTGTTTTGCCCTGTACTTGATGTGGGTCAGTTTTACCAGCTTAGGGGCCATTCTTGGTCCTTTGCTAGGGGATGTTCACCGTTATGGGTTTGATATGGCCTTTGCTGCAGTATTTCTGGTTTTACTACGTGGCATGTGGAAAGGATTCAGTACAGCACGCCCTTGGCTTATCAGTCTAATTAGTGCGGTCATTGCTTATTTATATTTACCGACAGGTTGGTATGTGCCAATTGGTGCGCTCTGTGGCATCGCTTCTGCTTTCTTATTTATTCAGGAAGATGAGCTATGATCCACAGCACTACACTTATCGCGATTTTATTGGTCGCAGCTACCACTTATCTGACGCGTATATTGGGCTATGTTTTGCTGAAAAATAAAACTTTAAGCAACAAACAACGAAAGATTTTGGAAGTTGTTCCAGGCTGCGTGCTGATTTCAGTGATTGCACCTTATTTTGTCAAAGACAATGTCGCAGATCTACTCGCCATTGCCATCACTTTGATTGCAGCTTCACGCTTTTCACTACTACCAACCGTTGTAATTAGTATGCTGAGCGCGGCATTATTGCGTACCGTGCTCATCTAATAAACTTAATTTTTAGCGCTCAGGCTGTACGGCTTTAGCGAGAATATTCACCAATTCAGCATTTTGTAGCTCAACTTTTTGCAACTTAGACGTGGTCTGCTCGATCACTTCCTGTTGCACATGCATCTTTTTTGCAAGATCTTGCATAATTTCCAAGGTCTTTTTTAAATTTTCTTCAAGATGATGTACTTTTTCTTGCAGTTGATTTTGCTCTACGCTTGGATCGGTTTTATCTGCCTGATTTTTAAATTGAAACCAAATTAAAAATACGACAGCGACCGCCAACAGCAAAATAAATCCCCAAATTAAGATCAACATAAGCACCACTCTACATTATTTTTCATTTATAGATTCATGATAACCACAAGTCTGTATTCGGTCTATGCCTATCATCTTGTTTTCAGAGTAAAAATGCTTAAAAATAAAGACCTTTAGGTAGTTAACGCACTAAAAGATTCACACAAATCTAATAAGCGGTTTGCATAGCCCCACTCATTGTCATACCACGCAAAGACTTTAGCTTGATGCCCCACCACCATGGTTTGCGTTAAATCAACAATAAGTGAATAGGGTGAATGATTAAAATCCGAAGATACCAAAGGTTCATCCGTCACATCCATAATTTCACGGTAGTCTGACTTCGCCGCTTGAATCAGCACTTCATTAATTTTATGGTCGGTAATTGGTGTTTGCGAAATAAAGGTCAAATCAATTGCCGCCACATTAATGGTTGGCACACGAATCGAATAACCATCGATACGATCGGCCATTTTTGGCATGACTTGTTTTAAAGCACCAAGCGCTGACGATGTGGTGGGAATAATATTTTGACCTGAAGCACGAGCACGTCTTAAATCACGATGCGCATGATCCAATACAGACTGATCGGCAGTCACTGCATGAATTTCGGTCATGAGCGCAGTATCAATTCCAAAAGCATCATCAATGATTTTAACCAAAGGCACTAAGGCCTGCGTAGTACATGACACACTGGAAATAATTTGGTCACTGACTTTGACCTCATGGTGATTCACCCCATACACAATGGCGGCATCAACCGAGTCAAAAGGTGCCGCGCCAATAATGACCCGCTTTGCACCTGCACTGATATGCCCTGTTGCTGCTTCACGCGAGCGAAATAAACCTGTGCACTCTAGAACCACGTCTACATGGAGGCTTGACCAAGGTAAATCCTGCGGGTTTGCCTGACGCAAGACTTCAACTTTGAGCTGCGCTTGATCTTTAGAAAGATGTAAATAAATTCTTTCATTTTCATAACTTAAATCGACTTTTCCCGGAAAGCGCCCATGCGTGGTGTCATATTTAAATAAATGCAATAAGGTTTCTACATCTGCTACATCATTTACCGCGACGATTTCAAACTGAAAGTTCTTTGGATTTTCAAACCAAGCGCGTAGTACATTACGTCCGATTCGACCAAATCCATTTATCGCCACTCGTTGCATGACTTGCCCTTATTTATAAAATGATGAAAGATAAATCAGGCCTATATTAATGGATTTATACAGATTTGGTTAAGCTTTCTTTTTCTATCATCCATCAGTGAAGATGATGAATATGAACCCTTAAGTCATAAATTGATCTACCTAACCACCTCGGACCAATCAGCTCATTTCCATGAAATGATATAAATATCCAACAATAACAAGCAAAATCTTAGAACTATCGAATACATAGAAATGTCATCAATTCGCCTTAAAGTGATTGGTGCAATATCCTTTTTCCGTTATAATTTGGCGTTTTAAAATTTTTAAGCCAGTATCTGAAGTCAGCGTATTTAGAATAAGACTAACTTCAGCTACTATTAGCCAAATCGAAAATTATGGAGTGACTTGGTTGTGAGTACTCGTTTTATGACATCAGCTGAAATCCGCGAAGCTTTTTTAAGCTACTTTGAATCGCAAGGACATACACGTGTCGCGTCGAGTTCTCTAGTTCCCGCCAACGACCCTACTTTGTTGTTTACCAATGCGGGTATGAACCAATTTAAAGATTGTTTCTTAGGCCTAGAAAAACGTGATTATGTACGTGCAGTGTCTTCACAAAAGTGTGTCCGCGCAGGTGGTAAACACAACGACTTAGACAATGTCGGTTATACCGCACGTCACCATACCTTCTTTGAAATGTTAGGTAACTTCTCATTTGGCGACTACTTCAAACGTGATGCAATCAAATTTGCATGGGATTTTCTCACTGGTGAAGCTTGGTTAGCTCTGCCTAAAGACAAACTCTATGCAACGGTTTACCACACTGACGACGAAGCATTTGACATCTGGAACAAAGAAATTGGTTTAGATGCTAGCCGTATTATCCGTATTGGCGACAACAAAGGCGGCCAATACGCATCAGATAATTTCTGGGCAATGGGTGATACAGGTCCATGTGGTCCATGTTCTGAAATCTTCTTTGACCATGGCGACCATATTTGGGGTGGCTTACCAGGCACACCTGAAGAAGATGGCGACCGTTTCATTGAAATCTGGAACAACGTCTTCATGCAGTTCAACCGCACTGCAGATGGCGTATTACACCCTCTTCCGGCGCCTTCTGTTGATACAGGCATGGGCTTAGAGCGTATTTCTGCAGTTTTACAACACGTTAACTCAAACTACGAAATTGACCTGTTCCAGCACTTACTCAAAGCGGCCGCTGAAATTATTGGTTTAGATACCGCTGCACTTGAAGCAGAAGCTCGCGAAAAAGGTACACCTGTTCAGTACCCTGCATCACTTAAAGTGGTTGCGGATCACGCACGTTCATGTTCATTCCTGATTGCTGATGGTGTAAACCCATCAAATGAAGGCCGTGGTTATGTACTTCGCCGTATTATCCGTCGTGCAGTACGTCATGGTAATAAGCTGGGTGCAACAGGTTCATTCTTCCATAAAATGTTGCAACCTTTAATTGAAGTGATGGGTCAAGCTTACCCAGAACTTGAAGCACAAAAGGCACGTATTGAAGCGCAATTACTGAAAGAAGAAGAGCAATTTGCTAAAACCTTAGAGCAAGGTTTGAAATTGCTTGAAGGTGAATTGGCTCAACTGAAAGGTTCTGTAATTCCAGGTGAAGTGGTGTTTAAACTGTATGATACTTACGGTTTCCCAACTGACCTGACTGCTGACATCGCTCGTGAACGTGATTTAACCATTGATGAAGCTGGCTTTGAAGTTGAAATGGCAGCTCAACGTCAACGTGCACGCGATGCAGGTAAATTCGCCATTGACTACAACTCTGTTGTTAAAGTTGAAGGCGAAACTCAGTTTGACGGCTATGACGCAACAGTTGGCGAAGGTCAAATTATCGCGATCTATAAAGATGGCGAACAAGTTGATGAAGTGGTTGAAGGTGACGAAGCCCTCATCGTACTGAACCAAACCCCGTTCTATGCAGAAAGCGGCGGTCAAATTGGTGACACGGGTATTTTCAAAAACGACACAGGTATTTTTGAAGTCCAGGACACCAAGAAATCGGGCGGCGCTTTTGTACACCAAGGTATCGTGACTGTAGGTAGCATTAAGCTTGCTCAAAATGTTGAAGCAACAGTTAAAGCAGACATCCGTGCTGCAACTGCGCGCAACCACTCTGCAACTCACCTTTTGCATGCTGCACTACGTCAAATCTTAGGTGAGCACGTACAACAGAAAGGCTCATTGGTTGCGTCAGACATCTTACGTTTTGACTTTGCCAACGATCAGCCTGTTTCGTTTGAACAACTTCAAGAAATTGAACGCTTAGTCAATGCTGAAGTGATTGCAAATACAGCAGTAAGTACTGAACTTCTTGACATCGAATCTGCTAAAGCAAAAGGTGCGATGATGTTGTTCGGTGAAAAATATGGCGATGAAGTTCGTGTACTTTCAATGGGTTCAATCATTGAAGAGAAAAACTTCTCAATCGAGCTGTGCGGTGGTATTCACGTTAAACGCACAGGCGACATTGGCTTGTTTAAAATCACTTCTGAAGGTGGTGTAGCTGCGGGTGTACGTCGTATTGAAGCGGTAACGGGTACCAAAGCCATTGAAGTTACTCAAAAAGCTGACCGTGATATCAATACCATCAATGGTTTACTAAAAGCTCAAAAAGACCAAACTTTAGAAAAAGTTGAAGCCTTAGTCGACACAGCATCAAGCTTGCAAAAGCAGATTGAGCAACTCAATCAAAAACTTGCCAGCTTCCAAGCTGCTGAACTGCTTAGCCAAGTTCAAACGCTTGCGGGTCGTCAAACGCTAATCACGACTGTTCAAAACATGGATGCGAAATCACTTCGCAACCTACATGACGGTGTGAAATCAAAATTAGAAAATGCAGTCATCGTACTTGCTGGTGTTGAAGGTGACAAAGTTAGCCTGATTGCATCTGTAGCAAAAGACTTTACTGCTTCTATTAAAGCAGGTGACATCATCAAACATCTAGCAACTGAGCTCGGTGGTAAAGGTGGTGGCAAACCTGACTTAGCACAAGGTGGCGCGCCACTAAACGAGAAGTTTGCAACAGTGATGGCAGATTTAACTGCTTGGCTTGAAGCGAAATAAAACTTCACCTTTTGTGTAACTGACCCTGAATGATGCATTCAGGGTCATGGTTTATATGGAACAACTATGGCATTAATCGTTCAAAAATATGGCGGTACCTCTATGGGTACTCCAGAGCGCATTTTAAATGTTGCTCGTCGTGTAAAGCGTTGGCATGACCACGGCCACAAGGTTGTAGTGGTTGTATCAGCAATGAGTGGCGAAACCAATCGTCTACTTGCTTTAGCGAAAGCCATTACCGAAACCCCTGACCCACGAGAATTAGACCAAATGGTTTCTACGGGTGAACAGGTAACGATTTCAATGTTAGCAATGGCGCTCAATTCTATTGGCGTTGAAGCTAAGTCACTTACAGGTCGCCAAGTCGGTATCAAAACGGACAATGCGTTTACTAAAGCACGTATCGAATCAATTGATACTGACACCATGACTGCGCATTTAGATGCCGGTCGTGTGATCGTGGTTGCTGGTTTCCAAGGCTTCGATGCCGATGGCAACACCACCACCCTCGGCCGTGGCGGTTCAGATACTTCTGGTGTAGCACTTGCTGCGGCATTAAAAGCAGATGAATGCCAAATCTATACCGATGTAGATGGCGTTTATACGACTGACCCACGCGTTGCACCAAAAGCGAAAAAAGTAGACCGTATTTCATTTGAAGAAATGCTGGAAATGGCATCACTTGGTTCAAAAGTTCTACAAATTCGCTCGGTTGAATTTGCAGGAAAATACCAAGTGCCTTTACGCGTATTATCAAGTTTTGATAATGACGATGATGGCGCATTCGACGAAGAATTTAAAAAGAACGTCGGAACACTAATCACCACTGAGGCGGAAGACAACATGGAACAACCAATTATCTCTGGTATCGCATTTAACCGTGACGAAGCTAAACTTACGATTCTAGGTGTTCCTGATGAACCAGGTATTGCATCTAAAATTTTATCGCCAATTGGTAATGCCAACATTGAAGTGGATATGATTATCCAAAATGTTGAAGAAGATGGTACAACTGACTTCACCTTCACGGTAAACCGCGGCGAACTTGCAAAAGCAACAAAAATTCTTCAAGAAACTGCTCAAGCCATTGGTGCGCGCGAAGTTGCTACACGTGACGACATTGTTAAAGTGTCAATCGTAGGTGTTGGTATGCGTTCACACGCAGGTGTTGCAAGTAAAATGTTCACTGCCTTGGCTGATGAAGGCATCAACATTTTGATGATCTCAACTTCAGAAATCAAAATTTCTGTGATTATTGAAGAAAACTACCTAGAACTTGCTGTACGTTCTCTACACACTGCTTTCGGTTTAGACCGTGAACACGGTGAATCAAGCGCACGTGCTTAAGCAATCTTGCGAAAAACTTGTCATTGTCTGACAGTTTTTGCAAAAGACTACAAAAATCAGGAGCCACTATAGTTTTTTCTATAGTGGCTCTGTTATATTAAGCCCGAGGCTTTCTTAAATTTAGATGAATGTTATACCTAATGTCACTAGATATCTAAAAATTCAAGTGTCATGCGGTTGTATTAAACATTTGTTTAAATTTTTTTAAATACAAAAAATTATGTATTTTACTTTAGTACAACTGCAGGTTTAGCGTTTTGCAAGGAGATAAACATGCTGATTTTGACCCGACGCGTCGGTGAAACATTAATGATTGGGGATCAAGTAAGTGTTACTGTACTTGGTGTCAAAGGCAACCAAGTTCGTATTGGTGTCAATGCTCCCAAAGAAGTATCTGTACATCGTGAAGAGATTTATCAACGCATTCAGCATGAACGTGCAATGCATGAACATCTTCAACATCTTGATCAGGATTACCAGCCTGCATTTGAAGATGAAGGTTCACAGCAGAATAATTTCAATCGTTAAGATTGAAACATTCAGATATAAAGCGGCCCGATTGGCCGCTTTAAATTTTTACCCAGTCTATTTTTGCTCAAGTACCTCGATCACTTTCTTTACAGGCCCAAAACTACGACGATGCTCGTCGATAACCCCATGTTCAGCAATCGCTTCAAAGTGCGCTTTGGTTGGATAACCTTTGTGTTTGGCAAATCCAAACTGAGGATATTTTCGATCCATCTCAATCATTTGATGATCACGTGTCACTTTGGCCAAAATACTCGCCGCTGAGATTTCAGCATGTAAAGCATCCCCACCCACAATTGCCTCACAGCTCATACTCAAGCCTTGTGGAATTTTATTACCATCAACCAAGACATGTTCAGGCTGTATTGCAAGCTGTTCAACCGCGCGGCGCATCGCAAGCAAAGATGCTTGTAAAATGTTGATCTCATCAATTTCAGCAGCACTCGCCTCAGCAATCGCCCATGCCAATGCTTTTTCCTTAATTTCGACAAAAAGTTTTTCACGTTTTTTTTCGGTCAGTTTTTTGGAATCATTTAACCCTTGTATCGGGTTATTCGGGTCTAATATTACCGCAGCAGCGACCACTGAACCCACCAAAGGGCCGCGCCCTGCCTCATCTGCACCTGCAATTTGCATTTTCTACTCTCATAAAAAATGGCTGATCAACAGCCATTTTAAAAACTTAACAATTTATTGGCTTAGTTTAGCATTTCAGAGGCGCATGTGGCTGTTGTTTTTGTTGCTGCTAAAGCGCTATAGGTTGCCTTTGCTTTGGGATCAATTGCCGCCAAAGCCAACTGCTCTTTAGACAACACTTTGGGCGAGTTATCACCCACACAGTTGCAGACTTCACGTTTTTTCTTCTGTTTTTGGTCTTCAGATAACAGCTTACTGCCCACAACCCATGTCGGATTAGTTTCGATTTCATCCATACATTTTGCATGTGAGGCCATTTTAATAGCCGAAATTCCATCATCATCTGAGCTAGATAAAGGATTCGACACACACGCGGAAAGCATAAGCGAGCCAAACAAACAGAGAATTAACTTATCATTTTTCATACAGATACACCCTTTGTTGTAAAAGAAATCAGGCTTCAATTGTTATTATTCACATCAATATAAAAGATAAACGCCAAAAAGTACAAAAAACCGCAAAGAAGCGAGGCATGTCCCCCGCTTCTTTGATATATCACAACTTAATTCACCACTTCAGCCACACATGCATTGATGGTTTTCGTCACAGCATTGCTAATAATGGTTGTACGCGCCGCAGGGTCAATGGCCGCTGTTGCCACATCGACAGCGGTAATATTTTGTGGGGCTTTCTCACTGACACAACCACAAATTTCGGTTTGAATATCGGTTTTTTGATCAGCCGTCATAAATTTGGTTGCTGTTTTCCATGCTGGCAGATTATTCAACTCAGTCGTACATTTTGCATTAATGGCAATTTTAAGCGCTGCTGTACCCAGTTGTTGTGTGGTGGTCGTCGTATTGGTCGTTGCTATATCAGTCGTTGTACAAGCCGAAAGGATCAAAGCCAAAGGAGCAAGCACTGCAATCATTTTTTTCACGGAGTTATCCATTTATAACAGTTAAAGTGCGCGTATTTTGCCGAATCTTTGCTATTTACGGAAACACTATTTCCATGCCATTTTAATATCTTTCGCTTATTGCACAGTTTTAGATCAGACATGCGCCACTGGTCTGTACAGCGTTGCAGAATATCAACGCTATGTTGCATCTACTACATTTTTGACCTATCTATAGTTCTATAAAATAGCGCAGCATAAAAATGGATGTGAATCTAATGAACTCGGCAAATACCCATTACACGCGTACTGCTCAAATCCTGCATTGGCTCATGGCAATTATCTTTATTGCTGCTTGGCTGATTGGGTTTTATAGCGGAAACTTCCTCAGTTATGATGCTGATGGTAGCTTTAAAGGGGATGTCATTACCTTACATAAGAACATTGCAACCACGATTATCTTTCTAGTAGTGATTCGTATCTTTTGGCGTTATACCCACCCTGCACCCAAACTTCCAGACAGTATGTCGCCGTTAATGCAAAAAATGGCACACCTCGGTCATTTGGCTTTATATTTCATTTTGTTGGCTTTGCCAATTACTGGCTGTTTATTTAGCTGGAGTGCTGGGCACCCTGCACCTGTATTGTACCTTTTTGAAATTCCCCGTTTAGTACAAGACAACCCTGAATTACTCGCGATCGTGAAACCTTTACATATCTGGATTTCATGGGCTGCAGGATTGCTGTTAGTGGGTCATATTGCAGCAGCACTGAAACACCACTTTATTGATAAAGATAATGTGTTAAATAGCATGACCAAACAAGCAAAGTAAGACCAAGTTGAATTAGCCTAAAAGCATCAATCTGTTGCTTTTAGGACTTCATCCACCACACATCCTTTCAGCGTATTCAACACACCCTGTTGTACCACCTGTTTTTTGACTTGTTCATCAACCACTGCGCGCAACAAAGTTGTTGCTGGAATATCGTTTAACGCATTTTCACCCACGCAACCACAGATTTGCGTTTGGAGCTGATTCTTTTTCTCTTCACCAAGCAATGCTGTACTGACTTTCCACAACCTTGTCGCTTCAAGCTCTACACCGCACTGATACACCACCACAGGCTTTAGTAGTTTTTGCGTTAACCCAATATCCGTTTTGAGCAAATAAACTGCAAAGAGCACAAAAATAACCACAAGCAATGCAATGATTTTTTTCATATCGACCTCACATAAAAAAGACAGAGCGAACTCTGTCTTTAAAAGGACATTAGATTAAGCAATGGCTACAATTTCAGCCGCCCATTTTTGCTTCTCTTCTGCCGAAATAAACGACGCTTCAAAAGAGTTCAACGCCAATTGTTTTAGCTCAGCTGCTGTTAAGTCTAACGCATCTGTAATGGCAATAAAGTTATCATTCATATAACCACCAAAGTACGATGGATCGTCTGAATTTACTGTTACTTGCACACCTTGTTGCAACAAACGGCGGATATTGTGCTGTGCCATATCGTCAACGACACATAACTTTAAGTTACTGAGTGGACAAACTGTCAGTGGCATTTTCTCTGCGATCAAACGCTGCATTAATACAGGATCTTCTTCAGAACGCACACCGTGGTCAATACGATTCACTTTAAGCAAATCTAAAGCTTCCCACACATATTCTGCTGGACCTTCTTCACCCGCATGTGCCACCACTAAAAAGCCTGCTTCACGTGCTTTAGCAAAGACACGTTCAAACTTTGAAGGAGGATGCCCAACTTCACTTGAGTCCAAGCCCACAGCAATGATTTGATCTTTATAAGGCAATGCTTGCGCTAAAGTTTCAAGGGCTGCTTCTTCACTTAAATGACGCAAGAAACACATAATCAAATGCGAACTAATGCCAAATTTTGCCTTGGCATCATCACATGCGCGTTGCAGACCATTAATCACTGTTTCAAAAGCAATATCACGGTCTGTATGCGTTTGTGGGTCAAAGAACATTTCGGTATGTACTACACGATCTTCTGCACATTTTTCAAAATACGCCCAAGCCAAGTCATAAAAGTCTTGCTCATGAATCAGTACATTTGCGCCTGCATAATAGATGTCTAAAAATGATTGTAGATTGTGAAAATTATAAGCCTGTTTCACTTCTTCAACCGACTTATAAGGAATGTCTATTTGATTACGCTGTGCGATTGCAAACATGAGTTCTGGCTCAAATGTCCCTTCAATATGCACATGCAATTCAGCTTTTGGTAAAGCACGAATGAGCTCCAATTGACTCATAACTTTTCCTCTTTAAAAATAAAAAAGGGCGTAAACTGAGTTTACACCCTTATCACTATTTGATGAATTAGCCACCAAATAACGCGAATTTTAATGCCCAAAGCACAGCTACAATCCACACCATGTACGGTACAGTCGCCGCTTTACCGGTGAACAATTTAACCAATGCATAGCTAATAAAGCCCATCGCAATACCATCTGCAATTGAGTAGGTAAATGGCATAAATACAATGGTTAAGAACGCAGGTACGGCTTCAGTAATATCATCCCAATCAATATGGGTAATCCCCTGAATCATTAACACGCCAACAAATAACAATGCTGGAGCTGTTGCAAAACCGGGTACAGATTGAGCTAAGGGTGCTAAAAACAAACATAAGATAAATAACACACCGACCACAACTGCGGTTAAACCTGTACGGCCACCAGCAGCAACGCCCGCAGACGACTCAATATATGGTGTTGTCGAAGATGTACCTAATGCTGCACCTGCAACAATTGCGGTTGAGTCTGCAAATAATGCTTTTTTCAAACGTGGAAGCTTGCCATCTTTCAGTAAGCCTGCACGGTGTGACACACCCACCAATGTACCTGTTGAGTCAAATAAATCGACCAAGAAGAATACAAAAATGACACCCACTAAGCTTGCTGTAAATAGGCCTTCAAAGTCCATTTGCATGAATGTTGGAGCAATTGATGGAATCTCACCAACAACACCTTTGAACTCGCTTAAGCCCATGGCTGTTGAAATTGCAGTTAAAGCCAAGATACTGATAATAATGGCACCACGCACTTTAAAGTGATGCAGTACAACCACCATCAAGAAGCCAAATAAAGCCAAAAGAACCGTCGGTTGCTTTAAGTCGCCCAATCCAACCAAAGTCGCTGGATTGTCCACAATAACGCCTGCATTTTTTAAAGCAATCAACGCAAGGAATAAACCAATTCCGCCGCCAATCGCAAGCTTAAGCGACATTGGGATTGCATTCACAATGGCTTCACGGATCTTAAACATACTGATCGCAATGAACACTAAACCTGATACAAACACTGCAGCTAAAGCAGTCTGCCAAGGCACACCCATACCCATACACACCGAATAGGTAAAGTAAGCGTTTAAGCCCATACCCGGTGCCAATGCAATTGGATAATTTGCAACAATACCCATAACCAAACAGCCAATTGCGGCTGCAAGACAAGTCGCTACAAAGACAGCACCATGATCCATCCCCGTTTCGGATAAAATCATTGGATTCACAATAATGATGTAACACATAGTTAAGAATGTGGTTACACCTGCAAGAAGCTCTGTACGAAAACTGGTTTTATTTTCACTCAGTTTGAACATACGCTCGAGCATATTTTCTGAAGATGGATTAGGAGTCGTCATGACCTAGCCCCTGTAAATAAACTTTTAAAACTGTATAACTGCCAAAAAATTTCGACACTCAGTATGATGAAAATCTGATTAAATTTCTGGAAGTTAAAGCAATGAATATGCCAAATTTCCTCAATTCAGGAAAAGTTTATTTAGCCATGAATGGTTCAAACGCAGGGTCGAACCATATATACCTAAACAAAAAAGCCGCATAAACTGTATGCAGCTTTCAACAAAAACGTCATTTTAGACTCAAAATCTAAAATTCAATATATCTTGGCGCGAATTATAACACACTGATTTTTAATTGTTTTAAATTTATTTTTAATTAAAATTCAACATGATAAGTCATTTACACATGATTTTATTCTATCTTAAGCGTCAAAGTACTTTAATGGAGACCTGATCGATTATTGCTTCAGCATCACTTTGAAAACGAGCTATTGACTTTTTCAGGCACGACCTTTGCCTTTGAGAGAGGACTCAACTTTTGCACTTTAGGCTCAGTACTGTTCATGAGTTGATTCAACTGTTGCTGTTTTTTCGTTTCTGTATCCTGAAAAACAACAAACCCAAGCAAACAAACAGCAGCCACAAAAATAGGGATTAGAATTTTTTTCATGACATTCACAATATCCACAACTGCTTTAGCATGATTACAAATCATAACAAATAATACAAAGGGCCACACATTTATCAGATAAAAAGTATCTTCACACTTTATAGTTTTTTCTGATTTAATTATTTCAATAACATAAGATTAAATTAAATGAGTGAGAAAAAATATGATCAAAGTGCTCAATTTTGTAATATTTTATATTTCAAAAAATTACAGTTGATTAACCTTTTATGAACATAATTTGGTTTAGACAAGATCTTCGCATACACGACCATGCCGCACTTTGGCATGCAAGCCAACATGGACCTATGCTGGCTTTAGTGATCCTATCCCCACAACAGTGGCTATTACATCATGATGCAGCTGTAAAAATTGATTTATATGTCAGACAATTGCACGATTTAAAACAGAGCCTTGCTCAGCTGAATATTCCTTTGCTCATTCTAAATATTCCGCTGTGGCAAGATATTCCACGTCAGCTTTCATCTTTATGTCATACACTGCAAGTACAACAAATCTTTGCAAATATCGAAATGGGCGTGAATGAGCTTAAGCGCGATGCCGAAGTTCAACAATGCTTAAATCAGCAACACATTGAATTTACGCTCTTCCAAGATCGAATCCTCTTTCCCTTAAACAGTATTCGTAACCAATCTGGTAAGCCCTATCAAGTCTTTGGCGCTTTTAAAAAAACCTGTTATGAGCGCTTAAATATTGGCTTACCGCAGTGCTACCCTCTCCCTTCTGCACAGCAACCTATACACCTTCCTGCCGATTTAAATACAGCCATTCCACACATTGAATCACTGATTGATGTGAATACGAATGAGTTAAATCAAATTAAAGCCTATTGGCCTGAAACGGAAATATATGCGCTTTCAATGCTCGATGATTTTATTGATCACAAAGTTAGTGACTATCAAAAAGAGAGAGACTTTCCATTTTTAAATAGCACCAGTCAACTTTCAACTTATTTAAATCTCGGGATCGTGTCGATTCGACAGTGTCTCAATGCCCTGTTTCGTGCTCAACACGGCCAATTTATGATTGATAACACAGGTCAGCAGACTTGGTTAGATGAATTACTTTGGCGAGAGTTTTATCAGCATATTTTATTTGATTTTCCACATGTCTCTAAACATCGGCCATTTAAAGCCAATACACAGCGTATTGTATGGCGAGATTCGCCTGAAGATTTAAACGCGTGGCAACAAGGTCGTACTGGTATTCCAATTGTGGATGCAGGTATGCGACAACTACTTGCGACAGGCTGGATGCACAATCGTGTTCGTATGATTGTCGCAATGTTCTTAACTAAAAACTTGTTGATTGATTGGCGTCTGGGCGAGCAATGGTTTATGCAACATTTGGCTGATGGTGACTT
The DNA here is from genome assembly GCF_058599505.1 of Acinetobacter sp. CAU_H_29a_1. Lineage (NCBI taxonomy): Bacteria > Pseudomonadati > Pseudomonadota > Gammaproteobacteria > Moraxellales > Moraxellaceae > Acinetobacter > Acinetobacter sp. CAU_H_29a_1. The sequence continues at coordinate 1,140,803 of NZ_CM178655.1, read as the reverse complement.
AGCTGCCAATAATGGCGGATGGCAGTGGTGTGCCTCCACGGGCACCGATGCTGTGCCTTATTTCCGAGTCTTTAACCCTGTGAGCCAATCTCAGAAATTTGATAGCAATGGTGATTATATTCGACAGTGGCTGCCAGAGCTTGCACATTTAGATGCCAAAAACATTCATGAGCCTTATGCGAAGCAGCAGAATATGGATTTGGACTACCCCAAACCAATCGTCGATTTAAAATCCAGTCGTGTTCGTGCCATCGAAGCATTTAAAGGGCTTTAAACACCTAAAGTTTGGGCTAAGTTCTGCTTAGCAAGACGCTCATAGCACTTTTGGAAAAATGGCGTCTGGTACAGTGGTTGCGTTTCTAAAAAGTGCCTTAACACTTGCTGGCGCTTCTGCACATAAAGTGCGGGCTCAACCCAAGCATATTCTTGCTGAATTTGGCGTTCATATTCAGCAAAACGCATAGGATCACTGGCTAAAATAGCCAGATCAATATCCAATAAATAAGCCAAATCAGTGTCAACTGTCGGTGCATGTGCTTTTGTTGCCAAAATCCATGCGTAGAGCTTTGCAATTTGCTCAGCTCCAAGCACATTTTTAAGCATCCGTTGCATATAGTCGGCGCTTTGCTGCTCATTATCATGTGCTTGCGGGTTGTAAATGACATCATGAAACCAAATGGCCAACTCAACAGACAAAGGATCGTCTAGGTAGGTTTTGATCTGATGAAAATGCTCAAAACATTCAACAATATGTTGAATGCTATGATAATGCCGCTGTACTTCACTATAGGCGTTATACAGCGAGGCATGGAACTTTTGAGTGGTATCGTCATCCAAACTCAATTGCTTTGCGGTGAGCGCCCAATAGTCCTGAAACTGTTTTGTATACTGCACCATTGGAATGCCCTTTCGTTATGCTGCCTGTTCATCTCGTTTAAAGACCAACTCACTTTTTAATGAGCTATCTGCATCAAAATAATAACCATCTGTTTGGAATGATTTTAACCCCTCAATTTGATCAATTTGGTTTTCAATCATATAACGCGCCATCAAACCACGCGCTTTTTTGGCATAGAAACTAATGACTTTATATTTGCCATTTTTCTGATCTAAAAACACAGGTTTAATAATTTCTGCTTGAATTTTGCTTTCTTTCACAGATTTATAGTATTCATCCGAAGCAATATTCAGCAAAATTTTCGAACCTGCCTGTTCTAAATCTTGGTTAATTAAATCGGTAATGTGATTGCCCCAAAACTCATACAGATTATGTCCGCGTGGGTTAGCTAGCTTAGTTCCCATCTCTAAACGATACGGCATCATCAAGTCCAATGGACTTAGCAAACCATATAACCCAGAGAGCATTCTTAAATGTTGCTGTGCGTATTCAATGCTCGACTCTGACAAATGATAAGCATCTAAACCAGTATAGACATCGCCCTTAAAAGCAAACATAGCTTGTCGGGCATTTGCAAAGTTGAATTCTGGCTGCCAATCGCGAAAACGATCGACATTTAAGGTGGCAATTTTTTCACTGACACTCATTAAGCTTGCAATTTCACTTGCTGACAGTTTGCGACTAACTTCGATCAATTCTTGGGAATGTTGTAGCAATCTGGGTTGTGTATACGCATCGGTTGGTAAAGCAGTTTGGTAATCTAAAGTTTTGGCAGGAGAAACAAGGGCAAGCATAGATAACCTGATTAAAAAACAATTAAACAGACTATATCAGTAGACTTATTTTATTGCCAATCTGTGTTTTTAATAAGCATAAACGGTTAAACTAGCCCATTCTCCTGTTATATGTATCGATTCTCTATGTCTGAGCAGATGTTCATTCAAGGTCCAGTTGGACAAATTGAAGTTTTTGTAGATTATCCACAGGGTGAAGTGAAAGGATTCGCGGTAGTTACTCACCCCCATCCACTCCAAGGTGGTACGCCTCAACACAAGGTTCCAGCATTGCTTGCGCAAATGTTCTTAGAACGCGGTTGTATTGTGTACCGTCCAAGTTTCCGTGGCTCAGGTCAAAGTGTTGGTCTACACGACGAAGGTCATGGCGAAACTGATGATGTTCTTGAAGTGATTAAGCATGCTCGTGCAGCACATACAACTTTACCCTTCTATGCAGGTGGTTTTAGTTTCGGTGCGCATGTCATGGCAAAATGCTATGATGCTTTACAAGAAGAAATTCGACCAAAACAAACCATTTTATGTGGTCTACCAACGGCAACGGTCGCAGGTGTGCGCCACTATGTAACACCTCAACTTAAAGGTGACATCTTATTTATCCATGGCGAAGCCGATGAAGTGACCTTACTGTCTGACATGATTACATGGGCTAAACCGCAGCGCCATTTAGTGACTGTATTACCTGGTGCAAACCATTTCTTTACCGGTTACTTAAAACAGTTACGTATTGCGATTACACGTTTCCTGTGGATTTAACGCATCACTCAGTTCAGGAAAGAAATGACTGTCTAACATTAGCCCCTTTCTTTCTTGAACTTTTTATTTTTAATCTAGACGTATCTCTTTTTCTATTCCAACGCTTCATTAGCCGTCCGTTATATCTATTCTGTTCCCAAAATAATTTTAAGCTCCCTTTTGAGCGCTAAACTCAATCAGCACTACCTCCATCAAATACCTGTTTTAAAAATCAGTGAGGCTTGAACCCTGCTAATGGTACTTTATGCAACAATCTACGCTTGAACTTGATATATTCTGCACATCATTATTCAAATAATAAGTTATACAATCAACATCTTAGCTCGAGAGAGCTATTCATTTAAATAATTTTTAAAATATTCAGGGATTTTATGAAAACAATTCTCGGGGCAGTTTTAGTCACTATAGCCACCACATCAGCCTGTGCTCAGGACATTATAGGAACTTGGCGTTATATCGATGATATAGTCAAAATACTTTATTATTCATACAAGATTCGAAAAAAACTCGAAATAACTCATCGACTGAGTCGATCAACCATTCTTTACGCTTACGTTTAACCCATGCCCACATGTGTTCTATAGGATTTAAATCAGGGCTGTATGCAGGAAGCCAAAGAATTTTATGCCCTTGTTGTTCCAATAACTCCTGAATATCTGCTCTTTTATGAAATGCTGCATTATCCATAACCACTACACTATTTTCTGGTAATGCTGGTATGAGGAATTGCTCAATCCAAAAATGAAAAACATCTGAATTGATTTTGCAGTCAAATAAACCGACTGAAAATAACTTACCCTCATGGATTGCTCCAATGGCATTGGTCTGATTCTTTAATTGCCAATTATATTGCCCTAAACAGGGCACACCTTTTCGTGAGTAGCCATGAGGTCTGTAATCATGTGACTTAAAACCACTTTCATCCAGATAAATAATCGGGTGGTTTGTTTCTAATTCATTCACTTGCTGAATAAATTTATCCCTAAGCTTTGTATCTGCTTTAGGATGGCTTAACGTCTTTTTTTAACTGTAATATTTAAGCGCTTTAATGCAGCACCAATAGATGAAACACCACAATTAAAACGTGCAGCACGTTCATATTGATAAGCATCAGGATACTTTTCAACATCTTCACGTAAAGCATCATCGTTAATTTTAGAAGGTTTACGTACACGAGTTTTTTTAATCTCTATACGTTTCTTCCATTCAACAATGGTATTTTTATTAATTTCAAATTGTGCAGCTACCGCTCGAATAGAATAACCTTCCTCAAGCTTAGCTAAAATTTTACGTCTAAAATGTTCTGAATAACTCATTGCACCATTGTATTGGTTTTATAATGATTTGACTATAAAACTGGAGAACCCAAAGGTCTGGTGAAAATTGAAAAGCAAGCCAATGGAACTTATGCAGGAACTGCACTGAAAGCAACTCCTCGCCCAGGTTATACAGCAAAAGAGTTCTGCACCAACTGCCCTGCACCCTACACCGATAAGCCTATTATTGGTATGCAAGTGATTACAGGTTTAAAAACTGAAAATAATATTAATTATACCCATGGCAAAATCATTGACCCCGTTTCAGGCAAGCTGTATAGCCTAAAAGGTAAAATTAGCCCAAATGGGAAAAAACTATTCTTAAGAGGCTATTTAGGCGTCTCGGCTGTGGGACGTAGTCAGACGTGGTTACGTGTGGAATAAGTCTTATAGCACATCCAGTTATAAGCGCGTTGACCCATCAAAATATTAAACGTGTTCTGTTCTAAAAAATGCTGAATTAGGAAAAACCAATTCAGCATTTTTTATCTATTCAATTAGCCTTTCCACTCAAACTCAGTAAAACTTTTATCTATTTTTAGTGTGGTTTCAACCGCTTGTGCCAATTGATTTAATAAGCTTCGTTCAGCAATTCGGTCTAACCAGTCTTGCTCTTCATCTGGATAAGAGGCAATTTCGCACACCAGATTTCCTTCGCCGTCATGACCTTGGCACGTAATAGACAGTGGCAAAGTATGATTATCGACACTCACAGCCACTTGATCACCACTTTGTGGCAAAGTTTCAAAACCCAATTGACCTAACTTTTCAACCAGTAGGTCTTGTACCTGCTTCTGTACTACACTACTCTCACTTACTTCCTGCTGCTGTCCATGCTGCGCCGTAAATTGTAATTTTCTCATTGATCATCCCAAAGGCTTTTTTGTTATATGGGTTTAGCATAATGGCTTAATACAAAACAGCCAAGCAAAAGCTTGGCTGTTCTCACACAAAATATATAAGCTTTAGTCTTATTCCGTGACTTGGATCGCTAAACCGGCTTGATTGCTTAATTGCGTAAAGGTCGGGAAACTCGTAGCAACCGTTTCAGTGCCAATAATTTTAATTTCACCAGAGGTGCGTAAGCCAGCCATTGAGAAACTCATCGCAATACGGTGATCGTGATGTGATTCAATTTCGCCACCAGTGAAAATCGCGCCCCACTCACCTGAATGACCTTTACCTTCAATGATGATGCCATCGTCAGTCGGCGTACAATCGATACCCATGGTTTTTAAACCATCCGCCATCACTTGAATACGATCTGATTCTTTCACACGCAGCTCAGCAGCACCCGTTAATACGGTTTGCCCTTCAGCACATGCCGCTGCAATGAACAATGCAGGGAATTCATCAATCGCCAATGGCACTTGATCTTCAGGCATATGAATACCTTTGAGTGTACGTGTGCCTTGAATACGAATATCTGCAATCGGCTCACCGCCTGCAATACGTTCATTTTCAACCGTAATGTCCGCACCCATTTGCTTCAAAATCTCGATCACACCTGTACGCGTTGGGTTAATGCCCACGGCTTCTAAAGTAACGTCTGAACCTTCAGTAATCGCAGCACCCACCATAAAGAAAGCAGCCGACGAAATATCTGATGGCACCTGAATCTCTGTACCGACTAGCTTACCGCCACCTTGCAGTGAGATTCGATTACCCTCTGTTTTCACATCATAACCAAATGCACGTAGCATACGTTCAGTATGGTCACGTGTAGGTTCTGGTTCTGTGACCGATGTTTCACCTGCTGCCCACAATCCTGCCAATAAAATCCCAGATTTCACCTGCGCAGATGCCATTGGCAAATCATAGTGAATGCCTTGTAAAGCTTGGTTTCCCGTGATCGAAACAGGAGGTGTACCACGCTCACCTGTAGTTTGAATCTGTGCACCCATTTCACGTAACGGTTTAGCAATACGTTCCATTGGACGCTTCGACAGTGATGCATCACCCGTCATTACAGAGTCAAATTTTTGTGCAGAGAGCATGCCTGAAAGCAAACGCATCGAAGTCCCTGAGTTACCCATGTAAAGCGCACTTGCTGGCGCTTTTAGGCCATTTACGCCGACACCATGAATCGTCACTTCACCATTTTTAGGACCTTCAATGCTCACGCCCATATCACGGAAGGCTTGTAAGGTTGCTAGCGCATCTTCTCCTTCCAAGAAACCTGTCACATGCGTCGTTCCTTCTGCAATTGCACCAAACATGATTGAACGGTGTGACACAGATTTATCACCTGGCACGCTAAACTTACCTTGGAAACTCTTTTTACCCGGTAATATGGTGAATTGCTGTGTCGTCACTTTATTGTTCTCCATGAAAGGTTTTTGAGCCAGCATATGGTTAAAATGCTGGCGTGCTGCTTGCGCATGTCCAAGCAAGCCCATTAAAGCATGTGAATCTTCATCTTCAATGAGTTTACGAATCGTAGCCAGTTGGTTTTCAAAACCATCTACGGCATTTAAAATGGCTTTTTTATTGGCAAAAAAGATGTCATGCCACATTTGTGGGTCACTTGCGGCAATTCGAGAAAAATCGCGGAAGCCCCCCGCAGCATAGCGAAAAATATCTAAATTATCTTCACGGTTTGCCAGTTGTTCAACTAAGTTAAAAGCCATCAAATGCGGAAGATGACTGGTATGAGCCAAGACTTCATCATGCTTGGCCACATCCATACAAATCACTTCTGCTTTCGCAGCTTGCCATAGTTGAATCAGTTTCTCTACAGCCCAATCAGCACTGGTCGGTAACGGTGTCAGAATCACTTTATGATTTGCAAATAAATCGACCTTACCCGCATGTACACCCGTGTGTTCTGCCCCAGCAATTGGATGCCCCGGTACAAACCCGGCAGGTAATGCTTCGCCATACACGGCTTTGGCCGCGTCGACCACATTGCCTTTGGTACTGCCTACATCGGTAATAATCGTATGTTCTTGCAAATATGGTTTGATGGTTTCCAATACTTTTTGCGTTGCACGAACAGGTAAGGCTAAAACCACCAAGTCCGCACCTTGAACCGCCTGCACAGGATCACTATACCCCTGTTGGATTAAGCCCAAAGCTTTGGCATCCTGTAAGGTTTTTTCCGAACGTGTAGAGGCTACAATATTTTGGGTTAAACCTTCAGCAATCATCACCCGTGCAAGACTTGAACCAATCAGTCCAAGACCAATAAATGCAACTTTTTCAAATAGTGGCACAGACATAATTTAAGCGTTCGCCTCTAAACCTAGTACGTTGGCCAAAGCCGTTAGAAATTTCGTATTTTCAGCTTCAGTTCCAATCGATACTCGTAAATGATTGGCGATGCCCACAGGACGAACAATCACCCCTTCTTTTAATAAAGCATTAAAAGTTTGTGCAGGATCGGCTTGTATATCGACCAAAATGAAGTTAGCACGAGAAGGCTCATAGTTTAGACCTAACGCTTTAAACCCTGTTTCAAGTTGCACCATGCCCACTTTATTGACCACACGTGATTTCTCAATGAAATCTTCATCTTTCAGTGCAGCAACTGCTGCCACCATGGCTAAATGGTTGACGTTAAACGGCTGACGAATGCGATTTAAGAAATCTGTCACTTCTGCCGATGCTAAAGCAAAACCAACACGTAATGCCGCTAAACCAAAGCACTTCGACATGGTGCGGCTAACAATCAGGTTTGGATACTGTGCTAAAAACTTCAAGCTATTAAAGTTTTCTGGAAAATATTCCACATAAGCTTCATCTAAAACCACGATCACATGACTCGGTACTTTTTGCATGAAGCGCTCAAATTCGGCCTCTTCAAACCAAGTTCCTGTCGGATTATTGGGATTTGCAATAAACACCAATTTGGTATTGTCTTTAATTGCCACCGCCATCGCGTCAAGGTCATGCGAAAAACCTTGAGCAGGTACCTCAATCGCTTCAGCATTGATGGCTTGCGTGACCAAAGCATAAACTGCAAATGCGTGTTGGCTATACACTACCGAGTCTTTATCTGAAACAAATGCACGGGCAAAAATTTCAAGTAGATCGTTTGAGCCATTGCCTAAAGTAATACAATCATGTGCTACACCAAACTGCGTATGAACTTGATCCTTCAAGATAAAACCACCACCGTCTGGATATCGTCCAATTTCCGCCAATTCAGCAGCAACTGCTTCTTTTACTTTGTCCGAACAACCCAAAGGGTTTTCATTTGAAGCAAGCTTAACAATATCGGTCATTCCCAATTCACGCTCTAATTCGCTGATTGGCTTACCTGGTTGATATGGTTTTAACTTCGCAATACCTTCATTGGCTGGAGCAAACGACATGTGACCTTTCCATTCTTACAAGTGGTGTACATGGTTGAGTTTGGAACAAACCCAACCACCTTAGAGATTACAGTACTGCAATCGGGTATGAACCCAATACTCGAACTTCTTTCACAAGTGGACGAATCTCTTCAATCGCCGCTTTAACATTGTCTTGTTCCACATGACCTTCTAAGTCGATGAAGAAAACATAAGCCCATTTTTCAGGCAGTGCTGGACGCGTTTCGATACTGGTCAAACTAATGTTGTGCTTTGCAAATGGTGCAAGGATTTCCAATAATGCACCTGCACGATCATGTGCAGAAATCAGCAATGACGTTTTATCATTACCGCTTTGCGGGATTCTTTCACGACCAATCACCAAGAAACGTGTGGTGTTCTCAGGATTATCTTCAATATTGCTGTGTAAAATTTCTAAATCATAAATACTTGCTGCAACATCAGATGCAATAGCAGCCGAATGCCATTCAGTACGAATACGACGTGCCGCCTCAGCATTCGAACTTAAAGCTACACGTTCCACACCTGGATAGTGTGCGTCTAACCATGCACGACACTGTGCCAAAGTTTGCTGATGCGCATAAATTTGTTTAATACTGTCTTTACGCGTGTTTTCAGATACAAGAAACTGGTGATGAATACGCAATTCAACTTCACCAATCACATTTAAGTGTGAGGCTTTAAAACAATCCAAAGTATGATTGACCACACCTTCTGATGAGTTTTCTACAGGCACCAAACCATAGTGTGCACTGCCTGCTTCCACTTCACGGAACACTTCATCAATGGTCGGTAAAGGACGAACCACAGCATCATGTCCAAAATGCTTCAACACCGCAGAGTGTGTATAAGTTCCAACAGGGCCTAAAAATGCAATACTTTGCGGTGCTTCAAGCGCCAAACATGCAGACATGATTTCACGGAACAAACGTGCCATGGTCACATCAGACAAAGGGCCTTCATTACGCTCCATAACATTCCGTAAAACTTGCGCTTCACGTTCTGGACGGTAAAACATTGGATTCTCTTCAGAAGCAAATTTTGCTTTTGCAACAGCTTCCGCCAGTTTCGCTCGACGGTTAATAAGTTGTTGAATCTGTTGATCAACAGAGTCGATATCCTGACGGATTTGGTTGAGGTCAAGAGAAGTCGTTGTGTTTTGATCGTCTTGGATCATTGTTATGTCGCCCTTCATATACATTGTGCAAACAGTATAACAATAGTTAGCTTTGAAATCTTGCGCAATAAAACTTTGCATGTTTCAGTGCTAAAAACAGACAGTTGATTTAATCATCAAGTTTATCAATAAACTGCCCCAATAATAGACATCAATAAAACCACTGAGCCCTGCCTATTTTTCTCGTGTGGTTATGCATAGAACAACACTCAAACAAAACACTAAGACGATGGTGTTTAGGTCTTAGCTTATCGCTTTTAAAACTGTATCTAGGTTTTGAAAAATTTTGCTACACCTTCACAAAAATCACCATTCATCCGTATTTCAGTGCGTTAGAATATCTTTTAAAATATGCTTTACTTAAGTTGACGTATTCATAACAAAGAGAGTATGCAGCAGTAGCGATTGCTCTATAGTCTCAATAAAACAAAACAATAATGAACTGTAGGTACTGTCATGCACAAAAAAATTGCAGTCTTGGTCACCTATGACTTTGAGGATGCCGAATATGCTGAACCCGTAGAAGCATTTCGAGCAGCTCGGCATAGTATTATTAACCTTGAAAGTCAGGCTGGAAAAATCATTTATGGCAAAAAGCGTAAAGCTTTTGTCACCATTGACCAAAGTATCGATGATGCCTCTGTGCATGACTTCGATGCCTTACTCATTCCTGGCGGTTTTTCGCCAGACAACCTGTGCCAAGATGAACGCTATGTCTTATTTGTCAGGCACTTTGCAAACATGCAAAAACCTATTTTATGCAGTGCAGACGTTCCGCAAATTTTAATGCATGCTGGAGTTGTGAAAGGTAGGCGCATGACGTGTATCCATCACCTTCATCAAGACTTAAAAGATGCAGGTGCCGTGCTGTATGACACAGGTGTTGTGAATGACAATAACTTATACATTTCATCACAAACCCAATATGACCTCCCCGCCTTTATTCAAGAAAGTTTATTGGTACTGAACCGATAAAAAAGAGCCTACTTGAGGCTCTTTTACGCATGTTTATATCAGCACCTAGGCTTAACGCCCAAGTAGACTACGCGCGACAATTTCTTTCATAATTTCATTAGTCCCGCCGTAAATGCGTTGAATACGCGCATCGACAAAGAAACGTGAAATTGGATATTCACTCATATAGCCATAGCCACCAAAGAGCTGCAATAAATTATCTGCCACCTTCATTTGCATGTCTGTTGAAAAACTTTTTAATGCTGCTGCGGTTTCGACATCCAGCTTGCCTTGCATATAAAGCTCAACGTTTTGATTGTAAAAAGCTGCTGTGGCTTGTTCATCAATCTTGGCTTGAGCCAAAACAAAACGTGTATTTTGGAACTGCGAAATATGTTGACCAAAAGCTTGGCGCTCTTTGACGTATTGGATGGTGACATCAATCGAACCGCGAATTGCACCTATAGCTGTTGCTGCAATTGCTGTACGCTCTCGTGGTAGCTCTTGCATCAAATAAGCAAAACCTTGGCCTGCTTGTCCCAACAATTGATCTTTCGGGACTTTGACATTGTCATAAAACAACTCAGAAGTGTCTTGTGAATGCAGCCCAATTTTGTCGAGGTTGGTGCCTTTTTTAAACCCATCCAAATGGGTATCGACTAACATCAGTGAAACACCCTTTGCTCGGGCTTGCGGATCAGTTTTCACCGCTAATACCACAAGGTCGGCATGCTGCCCATTGGAAATAAAGGTTTTAGAGCCATTTAAAATATAATGCTCACCTTGCAAAATGGCATTACTTCGCATGGCTTGTAAGTCTGAACCCGCACCCGGTTCAGTCATCCCAATCGCACCGACCACTTCACCTGACACCATTTTCGGTAACCAGTACTGCTTCTGTGCTTCAGTTCCGATATGCAAAATATAAGGCGCAGCAATTTCAGAGTGACAAGAAATACCTGTCGATAAAGCACTAAAACCTGCACGTGCTGACTCTTCCACCAACATGAGTGAATAATGCGTTGGAACACCATAACCGCCATATTCCTCAGGTACATCGACACATAAGAAACCATTTTCACCCAAGGCATTCCAGACTGAGCGCGGCATTAAGCCTTCTCGTTCCCACTGTTCATAGTGTGGTGCAATGTGTTCATTCATAAAACGGCGAAAGTTATCGCGAAATAGTTCTAAGTCTGCATCGTAATTCAACATGCTTCTTCCTTGTAGTGACGTTGTTTTATTATTCAGCTCACATGCTAGCCATTTTTAAGGCAACTGTCATGAACGCATCAGGCCATTTTATATTCCAATAAAAAAGGAAGCCTTTGGGCTTCCTTTTTAAGATGAACTGAAATTATGCGTGAGCATTTTCTTCAACAGCCATCAAGCAATCTACTTCTTCTGGATTTGCAAGTGCGAAGTTTAATTTTTCTTGGTCTAACTGACCCACCCATTTCGCAACAACAATCGTTGCCAATGAGTTACCCACCAAGTTGGTTAAGGCACGTGCTTCAGACATAAAACGGTCAATACCTAAGATAAGCGCAAGACCCGCCACTGGAATATGACCAACGGCTGACAAAGTCGCTGCCATCACAATAAAGCCCGAGCCTGTTACACCCGCAGCACCTTTCGATGAAATCAATAACACACCCAATAAAGTCACTTGGTGCATAAGATCAAGCTGAGTATTGGTCGCTTGTGCAATGAAGATCGCAGCCATCGTTAAGTAGATTGAGGTACCATCTAAGTTAAATGAATAACCTGTTGGAATAACCAAACCAACCACTGACTTTTCACATCCCGCAATTTCAAGCTTTTTCAGCATACGCGGTAAAACCGATTCTGAAGATGACGTACCCAGTACGATCAACAGCTCTTCGCGAATCATACGAATCATTTTCAAAATGCTGAAGCCACAAAGACGTGAAATTGTGCCGAGAACCAAGAAAATGAAAAGCAGACAGGTAATGTAGAAGCAGATGATCAACTGAGCAAGTTGCGCCAAGCTACCGATACCATATTTACCGATGGTATATGCCATTGCACCAAAAGCACCAATTGGAGCAAGTTTCATGATCATGTTTACAATGTTAAAGAACACATGCGAAATTTGATCGATGAACTTCAGTACAGGTTTACCTGCATCACCCAACTTGTGTAATGCAAAACCAAACATCAAGGCAAAGAGCAGCACTTGCAGGATTTCACCTTCAGCAAATGCACCAACCACAGTGTTTGGAATAATATGCATAAAGAAGTCGACAGTCGATTGCTGCTGACCAGATTCAACAAACTTTGAGATACCAGAAGTATCTAATGTTGAAGGGTCAACGTTCATGCCCACACCTGGCTTCCAGATGTTAATGACCAGTAAACCGATCAATAGTGCAATAGTCGATACAATTTCAAAGTAAAGTAGCGCAACACCGCCTGTTTTACCCACAGACTTCATACTTTCCATACCCGCGATACCACTCACGACAGTACAGAAAATTACTGGCGCAATAATCATCTTGATCAGCTTAATAAAGCCTTGACCTAGAGGATAAAAAAGCTCGCCCCAGCCGGGTACATATTTTTCAACGCCATTGATAACTTGCGTACCACTAGGGAAAAAATGTCCTACTAAGATACCCGCAATAATCGCGACAATAACTTGAAAATATAGTGACTTATAGATTGGTTTCTTAGTCATAACGAATACTTCTGGGTGGTGTTTCAAAAAGTATGCTAGTTAATTCTGTCAATAGAGAAATTGAAAATAAGTAAATTAAATTCACTATATTTTTAATGCTTTATGAGATTTCAATTGTGGTTAAAATATAATCAGCATACTTTTTGAAACACCACCTACTTCTGTAAATCAAAAGACTGAAAAAATCGGTATACCTATACTTCCTCATAGGTAGTTGGCTTTCTGATAAACACAAAAAAGCCCACAGTTTGGACCGCATCCAAACACCGGGTAAAAAAATCATGGTGTACAAACAACAGCACTGTGACAAAAATCACAGTTCATTCACATTTACTGCAATGGGAGAGACTAAAAACTAGCGAGTCACAATTATTGGGTAAATTTTACCTAACATTCTTTAATCAAAGTAAACTGATTTTAATCATAATGTATAAAATCTAAACAATATTACTCATACTTTAGTCTAATGGTGGAAAATTTATTTAAAATTAAAAGTGCTGTTTTTTTTGATTGTTCCACTAAAATAGCACAACACAGCCTTCACTTACTTTGGTTTTTCCATGAACAACAAAAGAAATATTTATAAAGATGCTGAGCACCCTTTTGCCCAGTTTGTTCGCATTATTGGCAAAGGGAAAAATGGTGCGCGCTCACTCAGTTATGAAGAAGCTTACCAAGCCTTTGATATGATCTTGAAAAATCAAGTGTTAGATGTACAGCTCGGTGCATTTCTGATGCTACTACGAGTTAAGGAAGAGTCTGTAGATGAACTGGTAGGCTTTGTTCAAGCCACACGAGATCAACTGCCGTTCACGGCTTTAGAGGTCGATTTAGACTGGTCTTCTTATGCAGGCAAGCGTAAACACTATCCATGGTTTCTCTTAGCGGCACTGACTTTAGCTAAAGCAGGTTATAAGGTCGTGATGCACGGAGCATCAGGTCATACCATTAACCGTATTTATACTGAGCAGGTATTAGAGTATCTCGATTTTAATATTTGCCAAACTCAAGCAGATGTGGAACAGGAATTAGCGACGCGTAATTTTGCATATTTACCGCTGCACGCCATCTCCCCGATTTTAAGTGACTTAATTTCCCTACGAAATGTTATGGGTCTTCGTTCACCCATTCATACTCTTGCACGCTTGATCAATCCATTTAATGCCAAAGCAACCTTGCAAGCTATTTTCCACCCTGCCTATCGTGGTTCGCATCAGCAAGCAGCATTTAAACTGGGCTATAAAAATAGCGCGGTCATTAAAGGTGAAGGCGGCGAATTTGAACGTAACCCAGATGCCAAAACACTGATCTGCGGCATCAAAAATGGTGAACTCTACGAACATGAGCTACCTAAACTCACCGACAACCGAAGCCCAATTGAAGAAGAGTTAGATTTGGCTGAGTTTAAAGCAGTTTGGCTGGGTGAAAAACAGCATGAATATGGTGAAATGGCAGTGACTGAAACCATTGGCATTGCGCTCTATACCATGGGAGTGTGCGATACATATAGCGATGCCATGCAACAGGCCAACCAGCTTTGGCACACTCGTTTCTAAGCATAAGGGACAAGCAAAAGCGTGAACGTTATTCGTTACGCTTTTCGACCCAGTAAAAGTCGGCCCAGTAAGGATAATGCTTTCCTGAAGAATGAATATTTCTGAGTATCAACTGATCACCAATATGGATCTCAATTTTTTGAGATTCATAAGGGCCAGATAAATAAACATCTTTTTGTTGTCCAATGAGGTTTGAACAATAGAGCTGATGGCTTTTTATCTTTTTCGATGCTTCACCTGCATGGGCGTTATGGATCTTTATTCCAATCAATAACATCGGATAACCATCATTTTTCATTGATGTGTATTGTGTGACGGGATTTTGAAAATTTTGACTCGGTAACACAGAAACATCTAATAAACATTCAATTTTTCTTGCATCACTTGTTCGCTCAGCAAATACATTGGTCGAAATTACAGTAATGAAGAATAAACTGAGTCGAGTGAGCTTTATTATTTTTATAAGCATAATGATTGAAACAGTTTGAAGGTATTCTTGTTAGATTGAGTTGTTGAATCACCAAGCATCTGTTGCTGAGCGATTCAACGTATTTTTAATCAATTAAATAAAGCGAATAGGTTTAAATTCTGGTTCAGGCACATGAGAATCACACTCCTCACCTTCTTCTTTATGCCCTTTATCAATATAACCCGTACGTTCTTTTTCAGGAGTATTCTGATGCTCCCAAGCAATAACGGCTTGCATACAAGTTTGACGTTGTTCAGCAGTCAACGCAACGCCATTCGGCCATTTACCAATTTCTACAGCTGTTTTTAAACGCTCAACAATATCGGCATCTAAAATAGAAAGCATCTGTTCAATATTCATGATTTAATCCTGTTGAAAAGAGTCAAAATCTTGGTTCCAACCGAGTTTAGTACGGCATGACATATAAAAATCATAACCCGGTGGATGTAATAAATTCAGTTTAAAGGGGTGCTTACGAATATGTAAGCTATCACCCACATTGAGTGAAACACTGTGTTGACCATCGGCACTGACCATCGGCAAGACACGGTTTTCACGAATCAGAAGCTTAATTTCACTATGACCACCCACCACAATCGGGCGTGAAGACAAAGTATGTGGATGCATCGGTACCAAAGCAATCGCATCCATCCCCGGATGCACGATTGGGCCACCACCTGACAACGAATAAGCGGTTGAACCCGTAGGCGTCGATACAATCAAACCATCACTGTGTTGACGGTAGACATATTGACCATCGATATTGAGTTCGAAGTCAATCATATGCACCGACTTGCCCGAGTGTAATACCACATCGTTTAGCGCAATAGCATCATAAATCGTCTCGCCCTTTGAGCGAATTTCCATTTCCAATAAGAAACGACGATCTAACTGAAACTCACCTTTTAAGACTTGATCGAGCTTAAAAATCACTTCAGTCGGCTTGATGTCGGTTAAAAAACCCAAACGCCCTCGGTTTACACCCATTACAGGGGTATTAAATTTAACCAAGGCACGTGCAGCATGCAGAAGTGAGCCATCTCCGCCCACCACAATCACCAAATCGACCACTTCACCCAGAAGCGCACGACTCACCGTTTGCGTGTTTTTATAAGGAACCAGTTCAGCGGTTTGCGCATCAAAAACGGGATGTAACCCTAAGCTGAGTAGATGATCATGAATAAGACATAAGGTTTCGACAACTGAAGACTTATCTGGACGTCCAATTAAGCCTATGTTTCGAAATGTTTTATGTGAAATTTGCACCTGCAACATCGCTCCGCTACGATTCCCGCCTATCATAACATTATTTATTTAAATTGATTCAAAAACTAAAGTGACTGCTGCTACACACGGAATTGTCTCTATATTTCAGTTCGTTCACAGTTTAATTATTGCAAATTAGCGAAAAGCTTCGCATGATTAGCACAATTTCTCAGGATCTTATTCGTATTTATGAAGTCAGAACGTGGCATAGGTTTAATTGCACTGATCTTCTGCATCTTAGTCATTGCAGCATTCTTGGTGTTTAGTATTTATTTAATAAGACTCGACTCCGTTGTACGTGACAAGTTTGAAGGCAAGCGCTGGGACATTCCTGCGAAGGTATTCGCACGCCCACTCGAAGTGTATACCAATGCCCCTGTCAGTCAGGCTGACTTCACTCAAGAGTTAAAACTTTTGGGCTATAAGTCCTCGGAAAACTATACCAAATCAGGGAACTTTGTCAGTTCTGGCAATGAGCTATATGTACACACTCGTGGCTTTGACTTCGGTGATAGTATCGAGCCTGAACAAGTGCTTAAAGTCACCTTTGCCAATGAGCAAGTGGCTGAAGTCAGTGCAACTAAACCCTCATCTACAGGGATTGCACGTTTAGAGCCGATGCTGATTGGCGGGATTTATCCGCAGCATAATGAAGACCGTGTCCTGATTAAACTCGACAAAGTCCCTAAGCCTTTAATTGAGGCTTTAATTGCAACAGAAGATCGTAATTTCTATAGTCACCACGGCGTTTCGATTCGTGGTACGGCACGTGCGATTGTGAGTAATGTCACGGGTGGAAAACGTCAAGGTGGTTCAACACTGACCCAACAGTTGGTGAAAAACTTCTATCTCACCCCTGAAAAAACCATTAAGCGTAAAGTCAATGAAGCATTTATGGCTTTATTGGTCGAATTTCACTATGACAAAGATGAAATTTTAGAAGCCTATCTCAATGAAGTGAACCTCGGTCAAAATGGCAACTATTCTATTAATGGTTATGGTTTGGCTTCGCAGTTTTACTTCGGGATGCCTTTGCGTGAGCTAAATATTGCGCAACAAGCTTATTTGGTGGGTTTGGTACAAGGTCCAACCTTATATAACCCTTGGCGTAACCCAGAAGCTGCGAAAAAACGCCGTAATATTGTTTTAAACAACATGTTGGTCATGGGCTATCTGACCCAAGAACAATATGAAACTGAAACGGCTCGCCCTTTAAATGTGATTGCCAAACCGACTCTCGGCCCTTCACGTTTCCCAGATTTCTTAGACATTGTACGCCGTCAGTTACGTACCGAATACCAAGAAGGTGATTTGACCAACCAAGGTCTACGCATCTTTACAACGCTCGATCCGATTGCCCAAACCAAAATTCAAGATGCATTTAAATCGACTGTTGGTCGCTTAAGCCGTGGCTCAAGCCGTCTAAAAGAGCTGCAAGGTGCTGTGTTAGTTGCACATCCTGAAAATGGTGAATTGGTCGCAGCTGTTGGTTCAACCCAAGACTTTACTGGTTTTAACCGTGCACTCGATGCCAAACGTCAGGTCGGCTCACTGCTTAAACCTGTGATTTACCTCAGTGCGATTCAGTCGGGACGTTACAACTGGGCCAGCCCAATTGAAGACAGTAGTATTAGTATTCAAGCCAATGGTAAAGCATGGACACCTAAGAACTATAGCGGTGGCGAACATGGCGTTGTGCCGATGGTACAGGCACTGTCTAATTCATATAACTTGTCAGCAGTTCGCCTTGGTCAAGAGTTTGGTTTATCGACGTTTAGTAACCACCTAAAACGTTTTGGTGTGACCAGTAATATTCCAACCTATCCATCCATTTTCTTGGGTGCGGTAGACATGTCTCCGATGGAAATGCTCAGCATTTATGGCAACTTTGCCACAGGCGGTTTTAAGTATCCGACTAAATCCATTCGTACTGTTGTCGATCAAAATGGTCGCTTACTAACCCGTTATGGCTTAAATGTCCAACAAACCATTGACCCTGCTTCTGCCTATGTCCTGAACTATGGTCTACAACAAGTGATGACCTCAGGTACAGGTCGTTCGGCTTATAACACTCTACCGAACTCGCTTCAGCTTGCAGGCAAATCTGGAACCACCAATGACACCCGTGACTCATGGTTTGCAGGTTACTCGGGCAATTATGTTTCTGTGGTTTGGCTAGGTTTAGATGACAACAAACAAACTGGCTTAACAGGTTCTTCAGGTGCGTTGCCAGTGTGGACCAATGTAATGAGCCAACTGCGTCAAAAACCAGTCAACTTACGCCAACCAGATGATGTGCAATGGCACTGGATTGATCGTGGCACGGGTTATCTTGCTGCTCAAGGTTGTGAGGGTGCAATGTATATTCCCCTCTTGCGAAACACCGTACCACGTAAAGCAACCGCATGTGGCTTACCGCATTATCAAGTTGAACCCACTTACAATCCTGAAACAGATGGTTACCAAGCTACACCTGAACAAGGCGACAGCATAGACAACTATATTCGTGAAAGTGAATCGAACATGCAGCGTAACTTAGAAGATGAGACGCAAGTCATTTCGAGTGGTAGCTATCAACCTGAATAAATAGGACGGATTTAAATTTTGATGTGGTTTAAACGTTTAAGTATCTTAGTAACCATCGTGACTGTGGCAGGCTGTCAAAGTCTCCCACAGCTAGCTGAAAAAAAGATACCTGAAAAGCCGACACAGTCGGATAAAGAGCAGAAAACACCTTCAGGGGTAACAATTCATCCTTATGATCGCGAAGAAATTCAACGTCAGAAGATTGTGATTCCTGAGCAGAAAAGCAAACAACAGTTTGATGATGGGCGACAGCTTCCTGCTTTTAAAAGTCTGATGCAAAAAACACAAACGGCCTATCGCCAAGGCCAGTGGAGTCAAGCACAAAGCTACGCCATGCAAGCACAGCGTTTAGCACCACAGTCGAGTGAGACCTTTTTGTATTTGGCTTTAATTGCCAATCAACAAAAACAACCTGCAAATGCGGAATCGCTTGCACGTCGCGGCTTGAGTTATGCCCAAAGCAATGCCATGAAAAAGCAGCTTTGGAGCGTTATCTTAAAAGCAGGTCAAATGCAGAAGAATCAGAAAACCATTCAACAAGCCCAAACAGCAATCAAAAGTCTGTCTTAAAAGCACGCTCCGTTAGATGGAGCGCTGCCCTGCTATACCATAAGCGCCATAACTTTGCGCTTTGGCTAAATCGGCTAACTGTAAGCCGCCTAGAGCAAAAATTGGGATATGAATCTCTTCTGCAATCAAACTCAATTGCTCCCAACCCAAAGTTTCACTATTTGGGTGGCTGAGTGTATCAAGTACGGGACTGAGTAAAAGAGCATCACAGCCAATTTCTTGTGCATGTTCAGCACTGCTACGGTCATGACAGGCCGCAATATAACGCTGCCCAACATTCAGCTCCCCTTTACTCAATTGCATCAGTTGAGATTGTTTCAGGTGTATGGCCGCAACTGCCTGCTGTTGTAGTGGATTTAAACCTTTCCATAGTTCTATATTGACAATCACCCGTGCCAATTGTTCTACACTCAGTTCTGCAATTTTTAAAATATGTTCAGGACTGGCAGACACTCGCCAATACAGCACTTGTTGTTCAGGCAAATCCTTCAACAGATCGATTTGATCTGAAATTTTAATCACGGGTGCGGCATAGAGTCGCTTCAAAATGGCTTGATTGGCTTTTGGAAAGTTAAGATCTTGTAATTCGGCACGCTTGAACCACACCCATGGTGAGTGAATGTCTGCCAATAGATGATTTGATACTACAGCATGAAATAAATGCAAATTGACAATTACATCGTCATATTCAAACTGAATACAGTCAAAAGCATGCCAATCTTGTATACCAATTCCGACCTCTTCTAACACTTCACGGCGACAAGCTTGCTCAGGCGTTTCACCTGCTTCCACCTTCCCCCCAGGAAATTCGTGCTTATTGCCCTGATGCTGTTCCGCCTGGCGCCAGCCCACCAAAACTTTGCCTTGATGTAAAAGGATGGCTATAGCAACTTGAACCAAAGGTTTTGACATAATCAGATTCCATTTCAGATGTGTAGTGTATTAAGTGATTGCATGTAACGATATTGAAGTTTTTTATATTTTCAGCGAGAAAATGTTGACAGCCTCATTCGATAATGATTATCATTTAAATCGTTCAACATACACCACGGAGTCGCCAGAATGAACGCACCATTTAGCTTATTTACTCGTAACGAAACAGCCCATTCACTACCAATGCTACACTCAAACAACTTATTTGCCCTAGGCCGTGAAATTCGCATTATGCATGCTGGAGAAGAGTATCGTCTACGACTCACTCGCAATAACCGACTCATTCTTACCAAATAAGAACTATAAAAACCCAATAACAATAATCGTGGAAACAAGCAGTATGTCAGCGCGTACTGCTTTTTAATGTCTTTAAGTTTGATCATTTATGCTGTTTTTATCGCAAATCTGCACATCTAAGCCTCAACCCTATTTAACAGCAGCTCCACTTTTAAACCGCCTAAGTCGGATGAAATAAATAACAACTGCCCTGCGTGTAAATCGACAATTTTCTGACAAATCGATAAGCCCAAGCCTGAACCTTGTGTTTTTGTACCTAAAGCCCGATAGAAGCGTTCACCCAAGCGCTGGATAACTGCTGCATCGACCCCATTTCCGCTATTTTCAATCCTCAGTCTGAGCTGCTGTTTTTCAATAGTGAGATTGACAAAAACTTGTGCCTGCTCGGGGCTATAGCGAATGGCATTGTCGAGCAAATTGCGAAGTGCGCTAAATAAGAGCTGCTCATTGGCCAAGACACAGGCTTGCTCTGCAAGCACCACGTTAATTTTAATCTGTTTTGAGTCAGCAAACGGCTGTAAAGCTTTAATCACGTCCTGCATTAGTAGACTGAAGTCAAACTTAGTCTTCGCCAAGCCCTCCTTTTGCTCAGGGTCTAGACGCGCCAGCAATAACAAATTATCCAACACCTGTACCCCACGACTGACATCTTGCTGGATCGGTTTGAACTCACTTTCAAGTTCAGGGAACTTGCGCTTGAGCACCTGAAGTCGCATTTGTATCGCAGACAGTGGAGAACGTAACTCATGTGAAGCATCCGCGGTAAAGCGCTGCTCTGCCACTAAAGCTTGGTCTAAACGCGCCAACAAGGCATTCAGCTGAGATAGCATCGGTTGCAACTCAATCAGCTCAGGTTCTGGCATAGAAATAGGTGCTAAATCATTGACCGATTTATTTGAAATTTGCTCTGAAACTTGGTGTATCACCCGAAATTTACGTCGAATGGCAAAATGCATCAACAACCACTGTACACACCAGACTAAAAACAACACACCGCTGAAAACTAGGATGCTTTGCCAAAATGCATGGAAACGTTCGGACATCGACTGGGTCACTTGAACCTGTAAACCGTGATTATCCTGCGCAGTATAAATACGCCACAGTTTCTGCTCTGACCAATAAAAACCATAAGGTTCATCGGAAACCAAACTCAAATGATCCACAGTTATTTTTTCAGGTACATCTTCGGATGCAGTCAAAAGTTGCTGCGCATTATCGAGTCGATAGCGAATATCAAACTCATCACTAAGCTCTGCCAAGGCTTGACCATTGCTGACCGTTAAATCATCTGCCAGCAACATATCGGCCATTTCATCCATGATTTCATCTTGCATAGACATGGTCTGATAAACCGATACCCCAATAAACATCAGCAATGCCAAAAGCCCCGCCAGTATCGAACTGAGGAGCGAACTTTTAACGAGCTGACGCTGCAGTGAAATTGGCTGTGCCATTATGTGTCCTGATTCATTCTGTAGCCCAAACCACGAATGGTTTTAATACAATGACTACCGAGTTTTTTTCGCAATTGATAAATAAAAACCTCAATCGCATTGCTTTCGATTTCATCGCCCCATGCATAAAGACTTTCCTCAAGTTGTTCCCGCGTAACGACATATTCTGGCTTGAGCATCAATTTATGCAAAATTTGAAACTCTTTGGCGGTTAAATTAACAGCTTGACCATTTTGAGTCACACTTTTGGACTGTGGGTCGAGTTGGATATTGGCATAGCTCAATACCTGCGAGCTACTATGCTGTTGCTGTCGAAGTTGTAAACGAATTCGAGCGGATAATTCCTCTAGACTAAAAGGTTTGACCAAATAATCATTGGCGCCCAAGTCTAGCCCTTCGACTCTATCTCGAATACTGTCACGCGCTGTGAGAAAAATCACAGGAGTCGATAGGTTCTTGCCACGGACTTTCAGCAAAATGTCATCACCTGTGGCATGTGGCAAACCACGATCTAAAAGCACACAGTCATACTGATGCTGTTCAATGGCTAAAATGGCATGGTCGCCCCGTTCCACCCAGTCGACACTGTAGCCATCCATTTCAAGCCAAGTTTTAATACTCTCAGCTTGAGAGGCATCATCTTCTGCTAATAATATCCGCACTGCTTAACCTGCCTAATCACTATTGTTTAGATCATGCCGTGAAATGACTCAAAATACAAAAACCACAGGGCTAAGATCAAATCTTAGCCCTGTGGTTTTTTTAAGAAAGCCCAATCAAAATTGAATTGAGCTTGGGCAAGTGTGTTTAGAATTTCACTTGATCTACGTCAATTTCAACGCGTTTTGCTGGTTTGTAGTCAATATCTACTTCACCGATAATGGTTACAGGTGTTTTAGCCGAAATTGCTTTGCCACCCCATAATTCATCATCAATGTCGACAGTAATTGAACCAGTTTGGTCACGGAATTCATACTTCTCATCCCCAATGGCTTTGACCACATAACCTTTTAACTGGACGTGACTGTCATCTTTTAATGTTAACGCATGCTTAACTGTAGTTGGTGTTGAAGCAGTAACTGCCGCTTGGTTCACTGCGGTGTTTGCTACAGCGACAGTGGTTGAGCCAATAACACCTGCAACCAATAACGCTTTCATCATCATATTCATATCCAGTACCTCTATTTAATTGTTCATCTATTTGATGAAGTCATTAAACCAAAGCTAGATGAGCTGAATCTTAAGAAAGATTCAATTAAAGCATTAAACGCTTAGTTAAGTGGGACGACACGTAACACTTCTTCTAGTGTCGTGACGCCTTCTAAAACTTTACGAGCACCCGAAATTCTTAAAGGCTCAATGCCTTCTTTTTTGGCTTGTTGACGCAGTGCAGTCAAGTCACCATTGGCACCAATCAGTTGCTTTGCCTCTAAACTCACGGGCATAAACTCATAGATGCCGACTCGTCCTTTGTAGCCCGTTTGACGACACTCTTCACATCCCACTGCGGTAAAGACTTTTTCAGGCATCTCCATAATGTAATCAAAAGTCAGATGCTCCCATTCTTGGCTATTGATTTGCTTTTCAACTTTACAATGTGGACATAAACGACGTACGAGACGCTGTGCCAACACCCCTAAAATGGTTGCCGCGGTTAAGAACGGTTGTACGCCTAAATCATGCAAACGCGTCAGACTGGAAGGTGCATCATTAGTATGCAGAGTTGAAAGCACCAAATGCCCTGTAAGTGCGGCCTGAATCGCCATATTGGCCGTATCATGGTCACGAATCTCACCGACCATAATAATGTCAGGGTCTTGACGCATCAGTGCGCGAACACCATCAGCAAACCCAAGATCAATGCCTGTATTCACCTGCATTTGGTTAAAACTCGGCTCTAACATCTCAATTGGGTCTTCAATGGTACAGACGTTCACCTGTTCGGTAGCCAATTGTTTCAAAGAAGAATAAAGCGTGGTGGTTTTACCTGAACCCGTTGGCCCTGTCACTAAAATAATGCCGTGACTATGCGAAGTCAGCGCTTGCCAATCACTGAGCAAATGCCCTTCAAAACCCAACTGCTGAAAGCTACGCACTAAAACTTCAGGGTCAAAAATACGCATCACCAACTTTTCACCAAAAGCAGTCGGTAAAGTCGAAAGACGCAGTTCTGTTTCTTGTCCTTTCGGTGTCCGTGTTTTTAACCGTCCATCTTGTGGTTTACGTTTTTCCGCCACATTCATTCGACCTAAAATTTTAATCCGCGAAATCACTGCGGTTAAAGTATTGGCAGGCATGTTATAAATCGTATGCAGCACTCCATCAATACGGAAACGAACTTTGCCGTTGTCTTTACGTGGTTCTAAGTGAATATCACTGGCACCTTGCTCAAAAGCAAACTGTAGAACCCAGTCGACTAATTTAACAATGTGTTGGTCATTGGCATCAAGGTTTTGACTATCACCCAACTGTAAAAGTGCTTCTACGCCTTTATTATCACGGTCATAACTCCCAGACTTCTGGGAGTTACTGACGGCGCGACTCACCTGATAATACTCGACCATATAGCGCTGTAATTGTTCAGGGCTGAGTAATACACGCTGGATTTTTTTCGGTGCAACATTCTGCTCCAAATTTGCAATCCAATCTTTCATATACGGCTGATCTGTTGCAATCATAACTTGATTAGCCTGAACTTCTACTGCCAAGATTTTATTGCGGAAGGCGAATTCTTGAGACATCACCGAAGTCAAAGCTTGCACATCGGCTTTGAGTGGATCAATCACATAAAACGGTAATTGGGTCTTTTCGGCTAGCCACTGACACAGCCGATTTAATGTCAGTCTCGACTGTGGATGCGACTGATCCACCAGATTAAAATGAGCAATCCACTGTAAAGGATGCCACTTCAATTGATCGCGTTGACGGTGCGAGGTTTGTACTAGATTTTTTTCTTTTTCAGTAATTCGCCCATCTTTAAACAGTTGATCTAAGCACCAAGTGGTATCAATTTCAAAATTAAAATTCATTGTTATACGTCCCCAAACATAACCCCACTATAGCAAGATTTTCTGTATTCATTCACACAAAGCATAAGCAAATCCCACAAATATCGAGGAGTAGCCAAGCTCATCAATAGAATCACGAATTTACTCACAAATCTTGCTCTTTTAACTTGAATCCACCTTCAGCATTCGCCTATATTTTAGACAGGTCATTAAATTTAGTGAGATAGGCTTGGACTTCAGCATAGTTTCCATCAACAACTTGGCTTTATCTGATGTCCTCATTACCTTGGCTTCAGCATTAGGCTGTGGACTGTTGATTGGTCTAGAGCGCGAACGAAGCAAACAACGTGAAAACCAACAGAGCTTTGCAGGACTACGCTCCTTTGCCATTTGTGCCCTTCTCGGTGCCATTTGTTTTTTATTTGGTGTCAATATTGGCATTGTTGGTGCGCTGATCATCGGCGGCATAGTTATATTCTCAATGAAAAACCAAACAGAAGATTTGGGTTCAACCACTGAACTTGCCTTTGTCATGACCTATTTTATTGGCGCAATGTGCCTGTGGAATACCCCTTTAGCGGCAGGTTTAGCCGTGCTCCTGACCATTATTTTAATGACCAAACATTCTATGCACAGCATTGCTGGAAAATGGATTACTGAAGCTGAATTTAAAGACGGTATCTTTCTTCTAGCACTGATTCTAATTGCTTTGCCCTTAACGCCGAATACGCCTTTATGGGGTGCTGTGCTGAATCCCTATATTATTTTAAAATTAGTTACACTTATTCTTGGTGTTCAAGCGCTTGCACATATTGCCAAACGACTGCTGAACACTAAAAATGCCATGATTTTATCGGCAATCGCCTCAGGTTTTGTATCCAGTACCGCGACTGTTGCCAGCTTAGGCATGGAAGTACGTGCAGGTCGAGCACTTGCCAAACCCAATGCAGGTGCAGCGCTCATGTCCTGTATTGCGACTTTGTTGCAACTACTAATTATAGTCGCAGGTGTGAGTATACTTTGGCTCAAAACTATACTGCTGCCGACGCTTGTGGCAAGTGTCCTTTTAGGGATCTGTGCTTATGCGTTGGTACGATCTGCCCCTGCACAAGAACAACATCAACCCACTGATTCACGCATGTTTAGCTTAAAAGAGGCTGGCATTATTGCCCTGACTTTGACGTTCATCCAAGCGGGTGTGTATGGACTTAACCTTTGGCTGGGAGATGCAGGTTTAATCGCTGGGACTTTGCTGGCCTCTTTATTTGAAATTCATGCAGCGATGGCAACAGTGGTCATGCAAGGGGCACCGACAGACACGGCAGCAATGTCTGCATTTATATTAGGTTTGACTGCACACGCTGTTGCCAAGTCCATTAATGCCGCCTTAACAGGTGGTAAGCAATACTTTATAGCTTTTGCCCCGATTCAGATTTTGCATATGGTGGTTTTGATTGGGCTGTTGTATTGGAGCTTCTCTCTTTAAATCTCTCATTCTACGGCCGTGATATTCACTGTAGTTTCACCCACTGTAAAAGCGATATCAACAGCAGCAAATTTCATTTTATATACCCGTGCTTCATCATCCTGATACGCCGGTCTGGGATCTAAAGATAAAATGGCTTCAAGCTCTTGTAGGGTCTGTACAGACAATTTCCCACTCGTCAAAAGCTGCTGCTTCTGTTCGATCGCCCGATTCGACCATATCACCGATTTACGTTTAGGTTCATCTTGCGCATAGCCACTTTCCGCTTCTATAACGGCATCTGAGTAGTGAATATAGGGTTTAATATCGACAATCGGGGTGCCATCTAGCAAATCACTTCCTGTGACATACACTCGAACCGATTTCCCTTCTTTTTTAACGTACTTGAGCTTTACCACCGATAGACCAATCGGTGAAGGACGATACATACTACGCGTAGCAAATACTCCTATTTTTTTATTGCCCCCTAAGCGTGGCGGACGAACTTGTGAGCGAAACTGGTTTTTTTCTGGATTTTTATTGTCATGAAACTGCCACACCAACCATACATGACTAAATGCCTCAATTCCTTCAAAGGCCAGAACATCATTATAGGGTGCTAGCATTTCAATATACGATTCCACTTGAACCAAATTAGGCTGACGAGGAATACCAAACTTTTCCTTATAAGAAGAGTGCATATAGCCAATAATTGGCAAGGTTAACTCAGTCATCATCACTTTTTCTAATAAGCTCAATTAAATATATTCAGTTTATCGAGAATGATTTTAGATTAGAATAGCAACCTGTTCTAATTTGATAATTTATTGAGACCTTTAATGGCTGCTTTCAACGTCGAAAAGATTACTCACGTCCACCATTGGAATGATACTTTATTCTCTTTTAAAACGACGCGCGACACTGCTCTACGTTTTAAAAACGGTCAATTTGTGATGATCGGCCTTGAAGTAAATGGCAAACCGTTAATGCGTGCTTATTCTATTGCTAGTGCAAACTACGAAGAAGAACTTGAGTTTTTCTCAATTAAAGTTCCAGATGGCCCGTTAACCTCTATTTTACAAAAAGTTAAAGTGGGCGACGAAATTTTGGTATCTAAAAAACCAACTGGAACTTTAGTACTTGATGACTTAAACCCAGGTAAAAACCTATACCTGCTTTCTTCTGGTACAGGTCTTGCACCGTTCTTGGCGACCATTCGTGACCCTGAAACCTATGAACGTTTTGAGAAAGTGATTGTGGTTCATGGTACACGCTTCATTTCTGAATTGGCTTACCAAGACCTCATTTTAGACGAACTTCCGAACAATGAGTTCTTTGAAGAGCTAGGCATTAAAGATAAATTGGTTTACTACCCAACGGTTACTCGTGAAGAGTATCCAAACCAAGGTCGTGTCACAACTGTAATTGAAACTGGTGAGATTTTTGAGAAGATCGGTTTACCACGTTTCAACCCAGAAACGGACCGTGCAATGCTTTGCGGTAGCCCTGCATTCCTCGATGACGTTGCTGCACTTCTAGACCAACATGGTTTAAAAGAGTCGCCACGTATGGGTGTACTTGGTGACTACGTGATTGAACGTGCATTCGTTGAAAAATAAGATCGTATAAAGATATTAAAAAACCGAAGCTTAGGCTTCGGTTTTTTATTTACTCTACGCATAGTTTTATCTAATATTAAAAAAATAACAAATCTAGAATTTAAACCCATGACCTTTCCAGAACTCAAATTTAAAGACTATTTACATCCAAAACCCAAGCCCAGCGGCCTCGATGTACAGTGTAAACTCCAGCATTTTGCCCTCATTACTTATGCCGTTGACCCAGCTCGTTTTAAAGAGATCATTCCAGCACGATTTAAGTTAGACACGGTCCAGTACCAAGGCAAACAACATGCACTGATGTCGGTAGTGCCCTTCATCGATGTCGATTTCAGCTCTGCGGTTTATCCTTTTCCAAAATTCACTATGGGGCAAACTAATTATCGTGTCTACGTGATTGATCAGGAAACACAGGAACGTTGTGTTTGGTTTTTAGGAACGACTTTGGACTCTTGGACGCTAATCGTTCCTCGTTATGTCTGGCAACTACCGTGGCATCCTGCACAGATTGAGTTTGATTGTCAGCAAGATGCAGAGGGTCGATATACACAATATAAAATGCGGACTCAATCGGCATGGGCCACTTCAGATGTGCATTTGTCTCAGTCCGAACATGACCCATGGCTTTTTGAAGGCTTTCCCAATTTAGAAAGTTATCAGGTCTTCTTGACTCATCCTTTGGCAGGATTTTACCATCGCCGCGATGGAAAACTCGGCAGCTATCGTGTGTGGCATGGTTGCTTAAATCCAAAACCTGCAACGCTGCATTATGCTCGCTTTGAACTTTTAGCAAGGCTCAATCTTGTATGCTATGAAGATCAGCTCAAACCCTATAGTGTTCTGATTGAACCAATCAATGAATTTACCATTTATTTACCCCCAAGGTGCCTTAATCATTCGGCTGAATAACACAATAAATAATGAATACCCTACATATTTTAAGGGATATTAAGCATGATGAATAAATTTCAGCCAAAATAATGAGAGATTGGTTGTTTTTCTCCACAAAGTCTCTATAATTCAACAAAACAGACAAGTCTGTCTATTTTTGCTGAAATACTGAATGACCGAAAACATTCAGAGGGTACAAAAAATATAAGAAGGCACATTAAGTTGCTCATATTCATATCATGCATTATTGTCAAATAATGTGCGATATGGAACATAATCATTATCAGCAAAGCGCGATAACTTAACCGTTATCGCGCTTATTTATTTGTACGTGATTTATTTTAAGCGCATTTAAGCCAGCAATATAATGAGTGTATTAGGTTAACCTTAAAATCAAAATTTATATATTAGGCAGCTGAAAGTTCCATTTGAATTAAAGTATTCACACGCTTCCAATAATCTTCCAAATGTACTTGCTTCGGATCGATTTGTGCTTGTATGGTCATGCCATCCAAAATACTCGATAAAAAAGCCGCCAACTGTTCATCCTGCTTCACACCTAGACGATTCAAAGCCTGACATAACTTGCCTTTTAACCATTCTTTATAATCAATTGCGGGCTGTAGTGAAGAAGGATAAATTTTTGAAATTTCTTCAACTGCCTTTTGGAACATACAACCATTAAAATCCGCGCTATGAAACCAAGCATGGTACCATTCAAAAATTGCACGAATATGGGAGAGATAATCACTTGGGTCACATGCAGCAATCGTCGCTTCAAGCGACTGCTGTAAATTTTGGTTTCTGGTCACTAAGCATTCTTCAATTAATTTAGCTTTAGATGGGAAGTATTTGTAAAACGTCATTTTAGCAACGCCAGACTCGCTAATAATCCGATCCACACCGATAGAATTATAACTATGTGAGTTAAAGAGATTAAGCGCTGTGTTAATGATGTCTTCTTTTTTTGACATTTATTTTACCTGATGCACAAAACTTTAAAATTAAGCCATTAACCCAAAAGAACAGCACATGAAAACGAAATACATCGATTGAAGACGATATTATATATCAAATTTAGATCAACACCGTTTTTTTATAAGAAACAATATCAATATTAAAATAACCATTTGAAATATATAGTTTTTAAAATAAATAAAACACTAGAAGAGTCGGATCTTTTTCACTATGATAAAAATGATGACAATTAAAATTTACTTCGTATATGAATGCTCTCTCCTTCACCCAGTCTGAACATACCCGCGCAGAAGTTTTGCGCTTTATTGAACGATCCTTAAGCTCAGCGTCATGGGCAACCAATACTCAAGCGATCATCCGCTTGAAACAAACGACAGCCGAACATATTTTATTTCAACATCCGATACTGACACGGCTGCATCAATGCCAACTGAGCCTTGAACAGCTGAAATTTATTCATCTGAATTATTTTACCGCCATTGTCAAAATTTTCACTGATGCTTTGAGTATGGCTATGTATCAAGCACTGCAACTTGAGCACGACAGTAATATCGTGGAGCAAGACCGCATTGCAGCCAAGATATATGCACGTTATTTGTTGTCACTAAATCTTCTAGATGAATTGGGTTTTAATACCCATCAACTTGAGAAAAGCTCACCCTCTAAATCGCATTTGGTCTATTTCCTTCAACTGATGCAGCAACTTGAACTCAATGTCACCGATCAAAAACAGACCGAGCCTGAAGCATTTGCAATCGCACAATTTATTCAAGAACATATTCATTCTTATGCAGACTTGCTGCTCATTTTGGCTTGTACTGAATTACAAGTGATACAACCCTTGCTAACGATGACAATCATGAAGACGACGTTTGGGTGCTATTCACACAATGCTATAAACCTGAACAGGCTCTGTATTTCCAGCAACTTCAAACTGAATATTTAAGTCTATGGAATAACTTTTGGAGCAAGATGAGTTTACGAACTCATTAATTCACCTCAGTAGCTAAACGTCCTTGTACACTCACGTATCCAACTCTTGAATATGGAGTGAATTCACATCTTATGAATGCCAAGCATTAATTTCCAGCAGTAGTATTAAATCTAGAATTAAACCGTAGAAGCACTCTCACTTTTATTGTGCAGTCGAATTTTCTAATATACTTTTTTTGCGCTCAGATAACGCTTTGCTCACCACTTGATAACCCGCCGTCATACCTAAAGTCGCCATAATGCCTGCCACGATTATGTCTGGCCACAAACTGCCTGTACCAAACACACCTATTGCAGCAAAAATAACCGCCACATTCCCAATCGCATCATTTCGGCTACAAAGCCAGACCGATTGCATATTAGAGTCACCTTCTCTAAAGGCATATAAAATGACGGCACAAACCACATTCGCAAGCAAAGCAATCACACCAATCACCCCCATGGTCATGGCTTCAGGCGGAATTCCCAAAACATAGGCATAAATCACTTTACCTATCACGACTAAGCCAAACAGCGCCATGGTTATACCTTTAAGCAATGCCACTGTCGCCCGCCAATACAAGCTCGCACCAAGCACCGCTAGGGAAATACCATAGTTGACTGCATCACCAAAGAAATCTAAAGAATCGGCCCATAAAGATGACGAATGCGCATAAGCCCCACCAATGAGCTCCACCACGAACATAGCTAAATTGATCAATAAGGCTATCCACAATGCCGTTCTAAACTTACTATTTGGCTTTTGCGGTGCAGGTGCACAACTGCAAGAAGAACATGCCATATACACAACCTCTATTCAGACGTAATCATTTTCTATTATGATTAAAAACTATGGAGTCGCTCTAAGGTCAAGCAAAATGAATCAACAAAACTCATCTGCTATTTATTTGATGAAAGACTTAGTCCATAAAACAGGATTAAGTGCCGATACCATTCGTTTCTATGAAAAAAAGCATTTATTAGAACCTTCTTTTCGCGGGGACAATAATTATCGCTATTATCAAGATAATGCACTTAAACGACTCATCTTTATTAAACGTTGCCGCGCGCTGGATATCTCACTCAAAGAAATTGAATACCTGATTGAACTGGAACAAAAACCTCAACAAGACTGTAGTGCTGTCAATCAACTGATCGATGAGCATTTAAAACAAGTCGAACAAAAAATCATTGAATTGCAAAAATTTCAGATACAGCTACAACAGCTTCGGCAGTCTTGCTCAACTCAATCAACCATTGATGATTGTCAAATTTTAAGACATCTTGAAGCAGGGCTAGATGTATAAAACACATCAACGCAGAATTTAGAATATGGGTATTACTCAGTTTTGCTACCTATTTACTCAAACCATTCGTGGGCAATGCAGGATTTTTATCCTTATTTTCTTTAATTTTTTAATAATTTCAGAAATAAAAAATCTAGCCTAACCTCAAATCTAATAAAAATGATCCCTAATTATTTCGGATAAAAGGCCGCAAAGAACTCCAATTTTTTGATGATTAGAACCTCGAATAAGTTTTATATAACAGATCTTTTACTTTATAAAACAAGGGGATTTAAATTCATTTTTATCCTTAGCCACATAAAACCATATATTCAAACATTTATAATGGAGCACTCACATCCAGCATTTGAACATGTAATTTTCGCGTCTATAACCGTTTAAATTCCGAGTTGTTTACTAGGTTGAATCTATTTTTTAAAGCCCTACAATAAACCCATATTTTTTCTATGCCTTAGTTTAATCATGAGCATTCATCACGTTACTGAACTTCTTTCTCCTGCAGGTTCGCTTAAAAATATGCGTTATGCATTTGCCTATGGTGCAGATGCAGTCTATGCCGGACAACCTCGTTACAGTTTACGTGTGCGCAATAATGAATTTGACCATGACAATCTGGCTATCGGCATTCAAGAAGCGCATGACTTAGGTAAAAAGTTTTATGTGGTCGTCAACATTCAACCACATAACTCAAAACTCAAAAACTTTATTCGTGACCTCACACCTGTGGTTGCAATGCAACCCGATGCCCTGATCATGTCGGATCCAGGCCTGATTATGATGGTACGCGAACATTTTCCAGACATGGATGTGCATCTTTCGGTTCAAGCCAATGCCATTAACTGGGCTACTGTGAAGTTTTGGAAGAACATGGGACTGACTCGGGTCATTTTGTCCCGTGAATTATCTATTGATGAAATTGAAGAAATTAAGCAACAAGTACCAGACATGGAAATTGAAGTTTTTGTGCATGGTGCGCTATGCATGGCGTACTCTGGACGTTGTATGCTTTCCGGCTATATGAATAAACGTGATGCCAATCAGGGGGCATGTACCAATGCATGCCGTTGGGAATACAAAGTACACGAGACTCAGCAAGATGAAAATGGCGATGTGATCCCAGTCCAAAATCTGAATACAGGCTCCAACTGCTGTTCAAGCTCTAATGCTGATGAACTGCATATGCAAGCACAGCATCAGTTTGATGAACCCGTATTACTACAACGTCATGATGAAGACATGTTTGCTGCTGAAGAAGACGAACATGGTACTTACTTTATGAACTCAAAAGACTTACGCGCGGTGCAACATGTTGAGCGCTTAACCCAAATGGGGATTCATTCTTTAAAAATTGAAGGACGCACCAAGTCTTATTTTTACTGTGCCCGTACAGCACAAATTTATCGCAAAGCCATAGATGATGCGCTCGCAGGTAAACCTTTCGATTCCTCACTCATGACACAACTCGAAGGTCTGGCCAACCGTGGTTATACCGAAGGTTTTTTACGCCGCCACGTGCATAGCGAATATCAAAACTATGAAAATGGTTCATCCAGTTTTGACCATCAACAATACTGCGGTGAAATTTTGGAACGCAATGGCGATTATTTGAAAGTCGATGTCAAAAACCGTTTTGTAGTGGGCGATGTGCTCGAACTCATGACCACTTCAGGCAACATCATATTTAAACTAACAGAAATCCTCGATAAAAAAGGCAATCCAATACTTGAAGCGAAAGGCTCAGGACATGTGGTTGAAATACCCGTTCCTGCTGATGTAGACATGCGCTATGCCCTGCTCATTCGTAACTTACCGCATTCAAGCACTGACATTTCAGCGCCTGCATTGGCTTATGTTACAAGCTGACTGGGGATAATGCTATGGCACTACAAATAACGGATGCTTGTATTAACTGTGATATGTGTCTTCCTGAATGTCCCAATACCGCTATTTTTGAAGGTGATAAAATTTATGAAATAGACGTCAACCGCTGCACCGAGTGTGTTGGTTTTTATGATACCCAAACCTGTGTCGATGTTTGCCCAATTGCCTGTATCGAGCCACATCCAGAATACGTTGAAACACAACAACAACTGTTAGAAAAATTTAAAGGATTGAACTTATTTAGCGTCTAACCTTGGGGAAAGTAGAAAAGAAACCGAGTACTGACCACACTCAGAGTTTCAAAACAAAAACTGGGCAAAGAATAACAATAAACAAAAACTAAATGAAAAAGCCAAAGTGACTGGGGAGCACTTTGGCTTTTTCTTTGTACAAGATATTTGCTTTAAACGAAAAAAAAAGGAACTGAGCTGTTAGCGACTCAGTTCCTATCAAGGGTAAAACCAAAGATCAACAATACAGCATAAAGGGGAAAAGCCAACGTATATTTTGGGAGAGCGTTGGCTTTTTCATTTCACACTTACAGCCCAGAACGAATAATATAATCAAAAGCAGACAGAGCTGCTTTCGCGCCTTCACCTGTGGCAATGATGATTTGCTTGTAAGGCACAGTCGTACAGTCACCTGCGGCAAATACACCTTTGACATTGGTTTCATTGCGATCATTAATCACAATCTCACCACGATTTGAAAGCTCAACCGCTGTTTCTTTGAGGAAATCGGTGTTTGGTAATAAACCAATTTGCACAAAGATTCCTGCAAGCTCAACCGTATGTTCTACATCGGTTGTACGGTCTTTATATTTCAATGCTGTTACTTGTGAACCATCACCCACAACTTCAGTTGAGAGTGCATTCAGGATCACTGTGGTATTAGGCAAGCTATGTAACTTATCTTGCAACACTTGGTCTGCACGTAATTTGGTATCAAACTCTACCAAGGTCACATGTTCAACAATCCCAGCAAGATCAATCGCGGCTTCGACACCTGAGTTCCCCCCACCAATCACTGCAACACGTTTGCCTTTAAACAGTGGACCATCACAGTGTGGGCAGTAGGCAACACCACGAGTACGGTATTCTGCTTCGCCCGGCACATTCATTTCTCTCCAACGTGCCCCTGTTGAAAGGATTACTGTTTTAGATTCAAGCTTTGCACCATTTTCTAAAGTGACTTCAACCAAGCCATTCGCTGTCTCATCTGCACCTTTGATGTTAGAGACACGTTGTAAGTTCATGATGTCTACACCGTAATCACGTACATGTGCTTCCATTTCAGCAGCAAACTTCGGCCCTTGAGTCTTTTGAATCGAGGTATAGTTTTCAATGTCCATGGTATCCATGACTTGACCACCCATCCGTTCAGCCACGATCCCTGTTTTAATACCTTTACGTGCTGCGTAGATGGCAGAGGTATTTCCCGCAGGGCCACCACCAACCACTAAAACATCAAAAGCCTCTTTGGCATTGAGTTTTTCAGCTTCTTTGACTGCTGAATTGGTATCCAGTTTGGCAATAATTTCTTCCAAGGTCATACGGCCTTGACCGATATGGTTATTGTCTTGGAACACCATCGGTACAGCCATGATTTTGCGTTCTTCAACTTCATCTTGGAAGAATGCACCATCAATCATAGTTGCTGTCGTGCCTGGGTTGTAAATAGCAATCAGGTTCAACGCTTGCACCACGTCTGGACAGTTATGACAGCTTAAAGAGACAAAGACGTCAAAGTCAGACTGGATACCTAAACCTTTGATTGAAGCTAAAACTTCATCTGATACTTTGGGTGCATAACCTGAGGTTTGTAACAATGCCAAAATCAAAGAGGTAAACTCATGTCCCATCGGCAAACCCGCAA
Source organism: Acinetobacter sp. CAU_H_29a_1 (assembly GCF_058599505.1). Taxonomy (NCBI): domain Bacteria; kingdom Pseudomonadati; phylum Pseudomonadota; class Gammaproteobacteria; order Moraxellales; family Moraxellaceae; genus Acinetobacter; species Acinetobacter sp. CAU_H_29a_1. The sequence continues at coordinate 1,104,764 of NZ_CM178655.1, read as the reverse complement.
AGAAGACACGCGGCTCTTCACCGGCTTTTGCCACACCAAAGCTAGGTGCACGTGAGTTTTGACCATCAAAACGTGCAGTCACCAGTGGAGACAGTGCTGCAACTTCTTCAACCAATTCTTTGATTTTGTCTGATTTCTCAGAACCATTCAAAGTCGCAACCAATTCAATCGGACCTTCTAGGCGTTCAAGAAGTGTTTTTAATTGAGCTGAAGTATTTTGATCTAACATTGTTAAGCTCTCCAAAGCAGTCTATAAATTTATTTGATAGAAGAATCATAGAGCAAATCTAGAAATAGATAAAACAGTTTGTTTTTATTTTAATAATCGGTTTTATAGATTTAAAGATATTCATCATAAAAAGTCCCACTACCCCGCAGGACTTTTTACGAAGTCAAAGCTTAAGATTCACTCTGCATCCGCTGTTCAATTCTTAGCGTTCTGGCCTTTAACTGACGTGTCAAACCAAACAACAAAAGACTTAGCACTGCCATCAGTAACATCAAGATAAGTGAGAAGAATTGCATGACCTTAGTGAACTGCGCTGCTTGCTGAACTTGCTTTTCTACACTTGCAGCCATCGGCGTGAGTGTTTTGCCATAGAGTTGATGCTGCATCGTCCATAACTGTTCAGGCTTAAACCCATATTCAATAAAATGTGAATCGGTTTTTTCTGCTTGGACCAGAGCAAGCACATGCGGAATGGCTGCATTTTTATCGACAGGTTGGTGTAACAATGCCGTCTGCGCAAGCAAATAATGTTTTACAGGCATTTGAATTTGCGACTGCTGCAAATACTGTGCTATTTCACTTTGCTGAATGTTTTTATCGTAGTGTACGATTTGCTGAAAAGCCTCGCTTTCATCATCTTTTAAATCATATTGCACATAAGTCAGTCCTGACCAAAGCAGAATAAAGGCAATCAGCCATGCCACAAACTTCAGTATAAAAGACTGAAAACGTACATAGAAAAAATGAATTTTCCGTGTATAGTGCACCAGTATGAATGCCCCAATAAAAGACACCATGATCTTGAGCACAAGCCAACCAAACCACGACAGCAAATTCAGAAAATAATCTGGCTGATGTCCTAGTGATGCGAGATTTTCATCGACACTCATGGGCATATGCAGTTGCTGTATTTCAGTGCTCAGCCCAAAAAAGCTATAGACAAAATCAGGTTGTAGAAAATAACTAATGCTGGAGGCAATAAACAAGGCAGCACTCAACATACACCATAAACTCAGTTTACGTTGACGTTGTTTAAGTGCAACCACGCCTTGTTCAATGTGCTGAGGCTGAACAACATACTCATCTAAGGAAGGCAAACGCTTCTCCTCTATTGACCATCAACCTCGGCATTAAGATGGTGTCGTACGATTAGAACTTGAATCTAAAACCAATTGATTCAAATTGTCCTGCAAACTACGCAACCGTGTGGTTGCTTCAGCACGTTTCTGCATACCTTCCTTTTGTATTTGAATCACATCATTTACTGTTTTAATGAGGGTGTTTTGTACATGTTCAAGCGTCTCAATATCAATCACTGAACGTTGATTGGCTTTTGCTGTATCTACTGAGTTTTGATGTAACAAATCAGCATTGCGCTTCAACAAGTCATTGGTCGCATCATCAATGGTATTGGCCAACTGCACACTATTCGTCTGCTCATTTAAAGAAATCGCCAAACTAATTTGGTTTTTCCATGCAGGCAATGTAATGTTTTTAATCGCATAAAACTTATCGACCAACATCAAATTATTAGACTGGATAATACGAATCATCGGTAATGTTTGCATGGCTGATTGTTGTAAAACCTGCAAATCACTCACACGTTTTTCCAAATTATTGGCTAAATGATTGAGGTCGTAAACTCTCTGTGTCGTGGTTTGGTCTTGCCCCTGTGCAGTCAGTGTTGAGATTTCCTGCTGAATTTCATCCTGTTTCAACTTACCCGCTGCGATATACACACCGAGCTGTTTATATTCACTTTGCACACCATGAAACATCCGATCTAGCGTATCAACACGTGCTTTTAAACCAGACTGTGATTTTTCAATTTCTTTCACTAAAGTATCAATCTGTTCTTTGGTGGTATTAAAGTGCATATCAATATTATTCTTTGCGCCTTTAATTTTGCTTATCAAGCCACCGAAGAAACCTGAATTTTTCTTTTTATTTAAGATACTTGAGGTATTCAGTTGTTGTGCAACTTGTACCACCTGATTTAGCTTTTGCCCAGTTTCATCCAAGTCCTTATTTTGAACCAAATTTAACAACTCATCGGTATATCCTGAGGTTTGTGTCGCAATATTTTTACCATACTCCGCTACGGCGTTATGGTTGATTTCTGCCAACTCTTTCCGTGCTGCCAAGACCGCATTGAAGTCATCTTGTTGCAAGCCAATTTCTTGCAAATTTAACTGTTGAAACTTATGTTCAATCACTTCGGTGGTTGGCTCTACCACAAGACTGTTTTGTTCTGAGTTGGTCATAATTCACCTAATCTATTTCTTAAAGTGTTGGTTTCTGTAGTGATTTTTTTAAGGTATGAATCAATTTTTCACGGCTATTATCGAGCTTTTCTAGTTCAATTGTCGAGCTTGATTGCTGCGATTGTTTGACATGATATTGCCATGCCGGGATCAAAACCTGCTGTGCCTCTTTATATCGGTCTAACAAACTCAATGAAAGCTGCTGTGACAACTGCATTTGCGTAATCACAATATCATTACTGCTTTGCAAAGTCTGCAAGCTGTTTATTTTCTTGGATAAACGTTCTGCAAAATTATCTAAAGGATGTGCATTCTTCACAAATTTAGGATATTCCATTAAAAATGCTTCAGCCGCAGATATATATTTGGCCATTTGCTCACGTAAGCCTGTTAACTGCTGATAGCGCGCCTGTGACTTTTGAATTTCAATTTGTAATTTTTGGCTGAGATGATTGGCTCGATCCAACAGCTGATCCAGTTTTTTATAGTATTCAACTTGGGTTGAACCATATTCAATATCAATTCCGAGCCACTTTTGTAGCCCATTAAATTTGCGCTTCTTCAGGTATTTTTTTGAGTCAGCCAGTGACTGGATCAGTTGCTCAATGGTCTGACTCAACTGTAAAGTGAGCTGCGGGTCCACTCCATTTAACAGCACAGACTGCGCTTGAATGACACCATCTGCATAATGATTGAGACGATATTGATCGTTCAGCAAAGGAACCAAATCATTACGCTGGATACTTAAAAGTTCATCTGAATTGACTGGTATATCCCTTAAAGGAACAAGAACGTCAATTTGTGCCATAGCGCTTTAACCCAATAAAGAAATTGAATAAAATCATTTTTATAGTACAGCTTTTATGTCACATAACATGTAGATTTTTGCAAAAATGCTGTGACATCTTTTGTGCCGTAAAAATTATCATGAAGGTTATATCAGTTATTCAGTACTCTATTCATACTAGACCCAAACCTATTGAGTAGAAGTAAAAGATCCAATCAATACATACTCTGTTTTTATCTTCTATGGAGTTACAATCCTTTATGAAACAAAACGCATATTTGAAATCATAAAAAAGCCATGATCAACATGGCTTTAAAATGGGGTGTTTCGATATTATAAATAATTGCCTTCACGCTCAGGTTGATAAACCACTTTTTCAATTTTGACTTTCATCATTTGCCCGTCTGGCTGTGGCCATTCAATTTCTTGACCTTCAGCTAAGCCAAGAATTGCTGCACCAATAGGGGCTACAACATTGACCTGTCCCTTCTCGCCTTTAAAATCATGCGGATAAACCAAGGTAATTTCAGATGCTTCTGTAGATGGTGCAATAGTCAGTAAAACTTTTGCATTCATCGTTACCACATTGGCAGGCATATCTTGTGGAGCAACAACATCGGCGCGTGCCAATTCTTCTTCAAGCAACTGCATGGTCGGTGTAAGTTTAGGCTGATGTTCTAACATCGTTTCTAAACGATGAAGATCCTGCTCAGAAATGATAATTGCTGGGTTTGCCATGTGCTGCATTCCTATTTGAATACGGTATGAATAAAATTCTTATTAAAAATAATTTATTAGCCTATAACTTCTGTTATATCAGAAATGCAGTCTAAATTATATTTCAACTGATTTTGATTTTTTAATGCTATAAAAAAAGCCCCCTTGAGGGTAATGCTGATCAGTTAAGACAAAATAGCTGAAATGCGGTAAAAATGAGCGTATCCAGATACGCTCATTTTTTTATGACTTTTTCTCAGAATTTAAGTTCAGCATTTCAGCAGACAGCTCCTTCACTTTCTAATTTTAGCGAATTAATTGATTTAAACTGGATTGAAGACTGTTTAAAACGGACCGGGAAAGCATCGGTCAGAAAAAGAAAACTCCCCGCAGAGCATGCTGTATGGCTAGTTATTGGACTTGCATTGTTCCGCGACCAGCCCATCTGGTATGTTGTTCAGCAGCTGCAGCTGGTTTTTGGCACGGCTGAAAGCTGCGCCCCAAGCGCATCAGTGCAGGCCAGACAGCGCTTGGGTCTGGAGCCTTTAAATGTCCTGTTCAATACACTGAGTCAGACATGGTTTGAAGATTCTCAGCCGCAATATTCCGCCTTTCATGGCCTAAGCATCTGCGCTGTAGATGGAGCCGTCTGGTCCATGCCCCACACAGATGAGAACTTCAGGCACTTCGGTTCTTCCAAAGGCAAAACGATAGCAGCACCTTGGCCGCAAGCCAGAGCGGTTTGCCTGATCAACACCAATACTCATGAAGTGATTGATGCCGGGATTGGAAGTATGGATCAAGGCGAGCTGACTTTAGCGAAGAAATTGAAAGTGCCTGCAAATAGCCTGACTTTATTTGACCGGGCCTACTTCTCTGCTGATTTCTTATCAGGGTGGCAGTCTCGGGAAAACTGCCATTGGCTTATGCGGGCTAAAGACAATCTGCGCTATGAAATTATCAGGAAAAACTCAGCGCATGACTTTCAAATCAGAATGCCTGTTTCTCCAAGAGCGAAGAAACTGAATCCGGATTTAGGTGACTATTGGGAAGCCCGCCTGATTGAAACTGAACAGTCTGGAAGGGTTAGACGATACGTTACATCATTATTAGATTCAAAGGCTTATCCTCTGGAAGAGGTCAGTACGCTGTATGCTCAGCGCTGGGAAATCGAGATGTGCTACCGTGAAATCAAGAGCGACCTGCAAGATGGGATGCATTTAAGAAGCAAGCAGCCTGAATTGGTGTATCAGGAATTATGGGGTGTATTGATTGCTTATAATATTCTTAGAAGGCAAATGAAATTTATGGCTCAACGGGCGAAAGTCAGCCCTTTGCGTATCAGTTTCCATATTGCTTCAATCAGCATTATCAATATATTAAGGCATACTCCGCTGGAATCGGCAGGGAATTTGCCCAAGCATTTAGAGCGTTTGCTGGAACAGTCTAAAATGTTTGTTTTGCCTGAAAGAAGATCAAGGCAATGCCCTAGAGTCGTCAAAATAAAGCCTCAAAAGTACCCAAGAAAATGCCAGTCAATTTCTTAACTGACTGGCATTACCCCTTGAGGGGGCTTTCTCAAGTCAGAACTTAGTTTGCGTAAACAGGAAATTTCGCACAAACAGCTTCAACTTTCGCTTTAACAGCGTTAATCACAGCTTCGTCACCTTTGCTGTCTAGGATATCAGCGATCCAGCCAGCAAGTTCACGCACTTCAGCTTCGCCGAAACCACGAGTCGTCACAGCTGGTGTACCAATACGGATACCAGAAGTCACAAATGGTGAGCGTGGGTCATTTGGTACTGCATTTTTGTTCACAGTAATGTGAGCTGCACCTAACCATGCATCTGCTTCTTTACCTGTTACATCTTGCTTAATAAGAGATAACAAGAACAAGTGGTTTTCTGTACCGCCAGAAACGATGTCATAACCACGAGCAATGAGAACTTCAGCCATTGCTTGAGCGTTCTTCACTACTTGTTGTTGGTAAACTTTGTATTCAGGAGCCATTGCTTCTTTAAAGCAAATTGCTTTAGCCGCTACCGCATGAACCAATGGACCGCCTTGGTTACCAGGGAATACAGCTGATTGTAATTTTTTCTCAATTTCTTCGTTTGCTTTTGCAAGGATTAAACCTGAACGTGGGCCACGAAGTGTTTTGTGTGTAGTGGTTGTTGTTACGTCAGCAATCTGAACTGGGCTTGGGTAAACACCAGCAGCAACTAGACCAGCAACGTGAGCCATATCTACAAATAGGTAAGCGCCAACTTTATCCGCGATGTCACGGAAACGCTGCCAATCTACAATTTGGCTATAAGCAGAGAAACCAGCTACGATCATACGTGGCTTGTGCTCAATTGCTAAACGTTCAACTTCTTCGTAATCAATTTCGCCAGTTTCAGGGTTTAAACCGTACTGAATTGCGTTATATGTTTTACCAGAAAAACTTACTTTAGCACCGTGAGTCAAGTGACCACCGTGAGCCAAACTCATACCCAAAACAGTGTCGCCCGGGTTAAGAAGCGCTAAGTAAACAGCAGAGTTTGCTTGTGAACCTGCATGTGGTTGAACGTTTGCGTAATCTGCACCGAAAAGTTCTTTAGCACGGTCAATCGCTAATTGTTCAATCACGTCTACATATTCACAACCGCCGTAGTAGCGTTTGCCTGGGTAGCCTTCAGCATATTTGTTTGTAAGTTTTGAACCTTGTGCTTCCATTACTGCTGGAGAGCAATAGTTTTCAGAAGCAATCAGTTCGATGTGCGCTTCTTGGCGAGCATCTTCATTTGTGATTGCTTGCGCGATTTCTGGATCAAATTCAGCAATTGAGATATTGGCAAACATTAGCGAGGTCCTATGAAATTAGGGCTTTTAAGCCGTGCTAAGATTGGCGCGTATTGTAGCATGAAGTTTATAAATTTCGAGAACGAACTTTACGCAGTTTTAAATAAAAAATCGCTCATGAAGCAGAACTCCTTGAGCGATTTGAGTCAAAGCAAATTACTGAATTGGCATGAGAGTTTTTACATCGGTCACAAAATTATCCAAATTACGAGTATAAACAGTCGTATGATTCCATTTATCAACTGGAGCAAGTAATCCATCATTTTTGTAAGTAATGACTGTCCCTGCTGGTGCAGTATTCACTAAAAAATCCGTAACCTTTCTAGGCACAGTCTCATCAAATGATCCTTGATAAATAATGATTGGAGTACTTATCTTCTTTTTCAAAGGCTGAGAACCATTTGCTAGAAAATCTTTCACTTCCGGAATATTGGTCATAAACCCAGTTTGGGTACGTGGATATCCCTCTATTGTTCCAAAAATGTCTGCGTAATCGACCATTGGGGCACGAAAAGTACCTCCTAATAGCGTATAACATAGAGACTCAGCTTGTCTCGCAATATCATCTGTTGGAATTTCAAAGACTTCACTATAGCGTAATGCTGGGTAAGGATTTCTTAATCCTGCTGTAATTAAAGCAGTAAAAGTATCTAATGGCGCAAGAATATTAATTTTTTTCGTTAGATCCGTTTCCGTAGCAGCTTGCTGCTCACCACCTGCGAGGATTAAACTCAGGTTGGATGCTGGTGCAATGGCAATAGCGCCTTTGTAATCGAGCTGTGCTCTTGATGCATTCTCAGCAGCACCTAATGCGGCATGTCCCCCTTGAGAATGACCAATAACAGTCCAGCGCTTCTCCGTTGTATTCCCCAAATTTTTACTCGCGGCAACAACTGCATCTGTGATCGAATAAGCCTCACTTTTCAGATTTAAAAATGGATGTAACTCACGACCTCCAGGTTCACCTAAGCCTTCATAATCTGGAGCAACCACGGCATAACCTGCTACAAGTAACTTTGCAATTAAGAATTCGTTTCCACCTAAACCTTGCTGACTCGGGGCACATTGATCAGCAACACCTGTAGTTCCATGTGCCCATGCAACGATCGGCCAACCGCCTGCTGGCATTGGCCCTTTTGGTTTAAAGACTAAAGCTGTTGCTTGCGTTTCACTTCCATTGACCCCACGCATTAAATAGGTCATCAATGTTTTAGAACTACTAACACTATCCAACACAACATTAGCATTAATATCTACATCTGTATAAGCCTCGACTCTAACCACTGGATTAACAATATTATTTTTAGGCACCCCATCATCTACGATAACAGAAGTTGAATCGCCATCCCCTCCTCCACAGGCTGTTAAAACAAGCACAGAACTACTGACGAACACGGCCAATATATGTTTTTTCATCTTAAAATTCCTTAATGACATTTTTTCTTGTTGTAACGATTCAAATCACTTGAATACATTAATGATTTACGCCTCAAAATGACACATGGCAAGACCAGTTACGAGAATGATACAAAGTGAACATTGTCTGCAAGTGAGCACTTACCATTGTTATAAAAACTGGTCATTGGAACTTAAAATAAATCCTGATCCCACAACTGAATTCAGGCATTAAGCTCTTCTCTAGTCTTTGTTTGAACCGAATCCCAAAGAATTATTTTAATTTTAAGCAAAAATTTTCCTTGTAATCTGCCTAAATAAATCAACAAGTAACTTCCAACTTTTTCCTTGCTCAATAAAGTCTGATCTCTAATCACGCAGGTTCACCAGATGATTTAAACAACATCACTGCACAAAATCAGCGAATAAACCACAAATCTGGCAGTCATAGGCTGTCTTGATAGTCTTGAAAATGATAAATTTATTCAGCTTTTAATTTTCGGATATGCACATGCAAGCCATTATTCTCGACACAGAAACCCATACCCTAAATGGTCAACCCATTGAGATTGCATATGCACCGATTGAAATTACAAATGGCAAATTAAGCCTAGACAAAAGCCAAGTATTTGATCAGCTCTATACCGTCGATGAACCAATCTCATTCGCAGCGATGGCTGTGCATCATATTTTAGAGTCAGACCTCGTTGGGAAGCCTCACTATACGACCTTTAAACTACCTGCTGAAACACAGTACATCATTGGTCATAATATTGATTATGATATTCGGGCTATCGAAAAATGTGGTGTCGATACTTCTCATATTAAAGCGATTTGTACACTCGCCCTTGCACGTTTGGTCTGGCCTGATGCTGAAGCGAACAATATTTCGGCACTCATTTATATGATTTCAAAAGGCAGTGAAAAAGCCCGTGAAATGATTAAAAAAGCTCATCGTGCCGATATGGATATTATTTTAACGGCCAATATTTTAATGCATGTGGTTCATCAATTAAAAATAAACAGCATGGAGCAATTATTTGCTGTCTCTGAAGATGCTCGTATTCCGCGTGTCATTAATTTTGGCAAGCATCGCGGCACAGCGATTGCTGAACTCCCTGCTGACTATATTCAGTGGTTAATGCGTCAAGATGAACTCGATCCTTACTTACGAAAAGCTTTAGAAAATACGAGCATTAAAACGCTCTAAAATGTATTGTCATAAATTCTTAATATTGTTGTAATTTTCACCCTGTATGTTCAGCCTTAATTTATTTGTTCGGGGGAGTAAATTAAGGTATGAATCATTATCAAAAGACAGCATTGGGTTTAGATGCTTTACAACAACGTCATATCCCACTCAATGCGCGTCAAAGACGACTATTGGTTTTAATTGGTACAGAAGATTTTGAACAATTGGCTGACCAGTTCAAACAACGCATCGCAACGCCTGAAATCCTCGGACAATTAATTGAATTGGGTTTAATTCATTCCACACAAACAGCTCACGTCTCTAGCCCAATAGAGCCTCTATCCGAATCTCAACCACCTGCCTCACTACTAGAAAATAGTCAAAATAGCGTCAATCCAATAGATTTAGACAGCAAAGCGCAGACTCCTGCACCACCCGCTCCTACACAAAGCCCAGCCCCACCACTTAAAGCTTATAGCTTTGAAGAAACACGCGATTTGATGATGAGCTTATTACAACGTTATTGTGGCTTAATGGCAAAACAACTCATTCTTCAAATTCAATCGGCGACAGACTTACACAGTCTCAAACGCTGCCAAATGCAATGGATTACGACGTTACAGGAAAGTCGAATAGAACCCACAGCACTCAATCAACACTTACAACAGATCAATCATTCACTGTTGCGTTTGCAAGCAGCTTAAAGAAATAAATTCAATGGATAATTGAGTCTTTTTCGGTCTTAGTTAAGATTTAAAGACTACGAGTTTGATTAGCAATCTATTGTTTTATTATTCAGGCAAAAAATCCTAATGTCTTTCATCGACTTTTCAGACTTTGGCACAATGGTTACTCGAACCATTTATCAAACAGCTTGATAAATAATAACTATGTGTGAAGTGATATCCTGATTTTATTTTATGACGTTAAAAATAGTCGCTCAAAAAAATTTATCTCTTATACTGCAATGGGATAACTTAACTCGACATTTATCGCCCATAAAAAAGCCCATGTAAACATGAGCTTTTTTTTCAAAAGTGTTAATCAACAACTCGGTATATATTTTCCGTTTGCCGACTTTCAAATAACAGTTCAATACTAGGCAGAATCACTTCACCATCAACAACGATATGTTCAATTCGTTTAAACAAATCCAAACGTTCTGCTTCGGAGTTTTCAGGTACTTGCCTTAACCGGGCCTTTACATTATACGTTTGGCTGTATTGGTCTTTTACCTTTACATCTACAAGCTGAGTCATGGTCATTTTCCTTTTCTTTTTTTAGCTCTGTTTAATCTTATAGCACAAGTTTTTTCCAATACTGCCCTTAGAGTTGTTAGAATTTATCGCAATGTTAATTTATATAAATATTTTCAAAATCATAACTATAAATCATAAACTTAAATCAAATATGCTTAACAACCGAGATACATAGTCATATTTTTTCACATAAAAAAAGCTCGCATTGCTGCGAGCTTTTCTATGTTGGAAGGCTAGTGCTGATTTATTGTTTGAACACTCCGTTTCAAACTCAACGAGCTGTCATTGATCCGTCCAACTACATCGTAGCGTCTTAGTTATCGACCTACTGTAAGTACAATATAAAAACATTTTTTGCTCTCGACAAGAGCCTATGACATTTCGAAACAACTGTACAAATAAAAGCCAATTGATATTTTTTAAAAATAAGAGACCATACTGAAAGGCAAAATCGAGATAACATCTCAGCGTCAAATCAAGTAAAATCGCGCATTCAACCTATGAGTTCTTTTCCATGTTAGTTCAATTGATTTTGAGTCATTTATAAATACAAAACTAAGTTCATTCCTCAAAACTTGGCAGAGTAAAACTTGAAGTGCGACATAAACCACCTAATTAATTTAAAGGGTTTATGGAGTATATAAAATTGTCATACCATCATCTTAACTTTGAAGATCGTACTGCATTAATGCTTGAGTCAAGAAAAGAAGGCTTTTCAGCCAGAAAATTTGCTGAACTTATTAAAAGACATCCTAGTACGATCTATCGTGAACTTAAAAGAAATAGCATCAATGACGTTTATCAAGCCCGATATGCTTCTGATCACACCTTCGCTAGACGTAGACGTGGTCATAGAAAACTCAAAATCGATTCAATCCTTTGGAAATTTATTGTTGAAGCGATCCGTTGTTTATGGTCTCCTCAGCAAATAGCAAAGCGTTTAAAGACATTTCCTGATTTGGATCAAACAATGAATGTAAGCCATACAACGATTTACTCAACTATACGAGCATTACCAAAGGGTGAGTTGAAAAAAGACTTATTATCCTGTCTGCGTCATGAAAATAAAAAGCGAAAAGCTAACGGTGAACCTAAAAAAGATTCTATATTACAGGATATTAAAACTATTCATGAGCGCCCAGCCGAAGTTCAAGAAAGAAAAATACCGGGTCATTGGGAAGCTGATTTAATTAAAGGTAAAGACAATAAAAGTTCGATAGCAACACTTATTGAACGAAATACACGGCTCTGTATCTTGGCAACATTACCTGATGCAAAGGCAGAATCCGTGCGCAAGGCTTTAACTGAAGCTCTGAAATATTTACCTGCAGAACTGCGTAAAACGTTGACCTATGACCGTGGACGTGAGATGTCAGAACATAAAAAACTCGAAGAAGATTTAGGCATAGATGTATATTTCTGTGACCCACATTCACCCTGGCAAAAAGGCACATGCGAAAATATGAATGGTTTAATTAGGCAATATTTACCTAAAGGGATTGATTTAAACCAGGCAGATCAGCATTATTTAAATCAAGTTGCCATGTCACTGAATATTCGTCCTAGAAAAGCGTTAGATTGGCTTACACCATTAGAGAAATTTGCTCAGCTTGTTGATTATCATATGGCTTTTGAAACTGTCGCACCTCATGTTTGAATTCGCCCTTATTTGTTTAATCGTGGTTTTAACTTTAGCGTTTGGTTACGTCTTTCGACTTCAAAATCATGGATCGGCAAACTGGCCTACCCTATTTTTTATTATAAGAAGAAAAAATACGGGATCGATATCCACTGCACCACAAAAGTTGACTATGGCTTGTTCATCGGTCATGGGGGACCTTTGATTGTCAACCCAACGACTGTGATTGGAAACAATGTCAACCTATAACAATTTACAACGATTGATGCCAATGGCGGTCGTCAGACTGCTGTAATTGGCGACAATGTATATATTGGCCCAAATGTCTGTATTATCGACCATGTTAAAATTGGCAATAATGCCACCATCGGTGCAGGTAGTGTGGTCACCAAAGATATTCCTGATAATGCAATAGCCGTAGGTAATTATGCAAAAGTCATTCACTATAATAATGCTGGAAATTCAGTAAATAGATGCTGGCTGAATTGAAAAAAAAATAACACCAGCATAATTTAATCAACTTAGCACTCTATGAATAAAACACAGACTGACAATTTTTATACTTCGTAAATTTTAAGACATAATATGTTAGTGTTGTATTTCAAAAGCTCATGAATAGGATAAATTAGGTTAGGGTAAATCTTCGTTTATGTTCGATGAATAAGATAGAGGTATATCATGACCACGATTAATATTTCAGACATTAAAGAACATTCTAGTGTAATTGCCGTATGTGGAACGAAGATTGGAGATGTTGACCACATAGAAGGTAACGAGATCAAACTCACCAAACATGGCGATGGGAAACACCATATTATCTCAAGTGCATGGGTAAGAGAAATTCGAGAGGATCAGGTCATGTTAAGCAAAGATGCCCAAGAAATTAAAGATAATTGGATTGAAGCATAGACTCAAAAAACGGCTTTGTTGCACAAACCTATCTGTAAAGGCTTTTTTAGCGATATAATTTTCAAATGAAGAAGCCTACACACAAAATCTACCGCACAACCAATTGGCCCGCATATAACCGAGCACTCATGAGTCGCGGAAATATTGCCATTTGGTTTGATCCTGCTACGCAATGGTATGCGCCATCAAAAGGCAAACAAGGGCGAAATCAAACCTACTCCGACGCAGCCATCCAATGCTGCTTAATGATTAAATCCTTATTCCGTCTGTCTTTACGTATGGTCACTGGCTTTGTGCAAAGTCTGATTAAACTTTGCGGATTAAATTGGATAGCTCCAGATTACACCACGCTTTGTAGAAGACAAAAGCATATTGATATTGTAATCAGCTACCAAAAAAGTAGCGATGGGCTGCATCTACTCATGGACTCTACAGGCATGAAGTTTCTAGGTGAGGGCGAATGGAAACGCAAGAAACATGGACCTGAATATCGTCGCCAATGGCGTAAACTTCATATTGGTATAGATGCTAAAACCCTACAAATACGAGCAGTTCAGCTTACAACCAATAATGTCAGTGATTCACAGGTGCTTGGTGATTTACTTAATCAGATTCCACAAGATGAGCGGATTGACTCTGTTTATACCGATGGAGCTTATGACACCAAGCAATGCCGTCAGGTCATTGCAGATCGGCAAGGGCATGCGGTGATTCCACCTAGAAAAAATGCGAAACAATGGAAAGATACAAAGAGTAGCTCGCTAGAGCGAAATGAATTACTTCGAACAATTAAAAGTTTAGGCAGGACACTATGGAAAAAATGGTCAGGCTATCATCGGCGAAGTTTGGTTGAAACTAAGATGCATTGCATCAAATTATTAGGAGATAAACTCAGTGCAAGGAGTTTTGATAGCCAAGTGAATGAGATCCATGCACGTGTAGCAGTCCTTAACAGATTTACGGAATTAGGTCGACCACTTACCCAAGTTACGCCTTAAATTTGGCTCAATTAGGGGTGCTTTGCATTTCAAATCTTTGTGCAACAAAGCCTATGCAACTCGCATCAGACTATTTACAAATGAGTGAGCGTCATCTTCGACGCTACTTATTGCTAGAAGGTATTAGTTTTCAGCAAATTCGACAAACCGTATTAGAACGAAAAGCGAAACAGATGCTTGAAAATAATCTCTCCATTGGGGACATTAGCCAAGCTTTAGGTTTTAGTGAAGTACGTGAATTTCGTCGGGCATTTAAACGCTGGACAGGCCAAGCGCCGTCTGTTTATAAAAATGGCACCGAATAATCCTAAGCTGATACAGAAGCCTTTTTCTGTTTTTATTCGTTCCCGCTTTAAAAGTTGAAGCTGAAATGTGTTCAATTAAAGCAACCAAACTGCTTCGGTCAGCTGCTTAATTTCATCCATATCATGGCTGACATACAGCATCGGGATATGGGTTTCATGTTGGACGGTTTGAAAAAAAGGAAGGATTTCCTGTTTATGTGCAGCGTCTAACGCAGACAATGGTTCATCTAATAATAATAAATTTGGCGAATACAACAGTGCCCGACCCAATGCAACTCGCTGCTTTTCACCACCTGAAAGCTTCGTCGGCATACGACTGAGTAAATGATTAAGTTTAAGCAGTTCAATAATATAATCAGGATCAAAACGTCGGCTTTCAGGCGGAATGCGCTTATAGCCAAACAATAAATTTTGCATCACCGTCATATGTGGAAACAGTTGTGCATCCTGAAAAACCAAACCCACATGACGTTGCTGCACGTTTAAATTAATCTTATTTTTCGCATCAAACCATGTCTGATGATTGATTTTAATCCAGCCCTTGACTGGAGTATTAAGTCCTGCAATAGCATGCAAAATACTGGTTTTTCCTGAGCCTGACGCTCCAAATAAACCAACGACAGGATGTTCAGATGAAAATGTCTGATCGAGTTTAAATTTGCCTAAATTTAACAGAATATGACAGTCAATCATCGTCTTAATGCCCCCGTTTTTTTTTCTGATAACGATGGAACCACTGGGCAAACCATAAAGCGAAAAATGCCACAGTTAATGACAGAAT
Source organism: Acinetobacter sp. CAU_H_29a_1 (assembly GCF_058599505.1). Lineage (NCBI taxonomy): Bacteria > Pseudomonadati > Pseudomonadota > Gammaproteobacteria > Moraxellales > Moraxellaceae > Acinetobacter > Acinetobacter sp. CAU_H_29a_1. The sequence continues at coordinate 1,089,445 of NZ_CM178655.1, read as the reverse complement.
AATCAGTCGCCAGACCGCTTGTTCTGTGTCGGGTTGCTGCATCAAGCTATACATGGCCAAGGGCAAAGTTCTGGTCTCCCCTGCAATATTACCGACAAAGGTAATAGTTGCGCCAAACTCGCCCAGACTGCGACAAAAACATAAAATTGCCCCCACCAATATGCCACTGCTGGATAAAGGCAAAGTGACATAAAAAAAAGTGCCCAAGGAGGAAGCACCGAGCGTTTTCGCCGCCATTTCTAGCCGTTGATCCACCAGCTCTATGGCCAAACGAATCGATTGAACCAAGAGTGGAAAGCCCATCACTGCTGAGGCCAAAACTGCGCCTTTCCAATTAAATGCAAAATTGAGTCCAAAGGGCTCAAGATATTTACCCAGTATTCCGTTTCCTCCAAAAACCTGTAACAGCAAATATCCTGGCACTACAGGCGGCAGCACCAAAGGTAGGAAAATAAAGGTTTCAAATAATGATTTGCCAAAAAACTCTTTACGTGCCATAACCCAACCCACTACCAACGCAGGGATCAGGCTAAATGCCAAACAGGTTGCAGCCACTTGGCAGGATAACTTGAGTACCTCTATTTCTTCAGCCGATAAAGAAAACATCATCACTTGGCAGCAGATAAAACGGTAAAGCCATATTTTTTAAAGACTGCATGTGCTTGTTTACTCTGTACAAACTGATAAAACGCTAGTGCATCTGGATTATTTTTGACAAGACCTAAGGGATAAACAATCGGGGTATGGGTGCTGATAGGGAAAACGCCAACGACGGTGACATCGTTACTAATAGCAGCATCGGTTGCATAGACAATGCCAAGCTGACATTCACCACGTGCGACAAAGTTGAGCGCAGCTCTGACATCTTCAGTTTCAACCAATCTTGGTTCAAGTTTTGACCACCACCCCAATGCGGTCAGTGCTTGTTTCCCGTATTTTCCGACTGGGACACTTTTGGTGTCACCTGTACAAAGCTTGCCTTGAAAAGCGGTAGAAGGATCAAAACTTTTATCCATTTTTATTTTGACGGGCTTAGCTTTTGGAGAAATCAGAACAAGACGATTGCCCAATAAATTCACACGTTTATTCGGCACAATTAACTTTTTATTTTGCAGATAATTCATCCACTGTTCATCTGCCGAAATAAAAACATCCGCAGGTGCACCCGCTTCAATTTGCTTAGCCAAAGTCGACGACCCGGCATAAGAGGTTTTCACACGTACTCTTTTTTGTTGTTCAAACATTGCATCGACATCTGCTATAGCATTGGTCAAGCTGGCCGCTGCATAAACGGTAATGGCTTGCTCTGCATGTACATGTGCCGCAAGAGCCAAACCACAACACAACACCGCATATTGCATGCACTTATTCTTAAAATTGAGCAGCACCATGTTCCCCTTAAGCGTTATAAATTGATCGATATGTTTTCAAAAATATATGGATACACAAGCAACGTCAATTCTAGAAACAGATTATTTATCGCTCAAGTTAAAGTGTTTGTATCTTAATCACGTGACTGATACTGCTCTTACAATCGAGTGAGTAGATAAGAGGTTTTATCAAATAGAGGAAGCTTATTCGTGTATGCAATGACTGACTACGAGAAGCATCTAGTTGAACTAAATAGATTATGGTTTCAGGTGTTGAGCTATTTCTTCAAAATCCTGCTCAATCGCAACGCGTGCTTTTATTTCCATCTGTCTAAATTGACTTAAAATACTTTCGCCCAAGTCTGTGAGTTTTGCCCCACCCCCATGCGTTCCACCTTTTTGAGTTTCGACCAATCCTGACTGAAAGCTATGATTCATGGTTTCAACCAACTGCCATGCACGGCGGTAGCTCATATTCATACTTTTTGCAGCTTGAGAAATTGAACCTGTACGGCGAATTTCTTCCAATAACTCGGCCTTACCTGGCCCAAAGGCAATGTCTTGATTGAGAAGTATTCTGAGCTGTAATTTTAATTTGACGTCCTGCATACATTCACTCAAATAAAGACCTGTCATCGACACAGATGACCTAAAGAAAAACCTTTTACTTTTTATACAGCAAAATTTTAAATATCAAGTATATAAAACAAAACCATTACCGCGGCAAAAACTCGCTAAGGTCAAACCTGACTGCTTTGCCATATTAATCGCCATACTGGTTGGAGCTGAAATACACGCCAGCAAGGCAATATTCAGTTGAGCACACTTACGAATCAACTCATAACTGGCGCGGCTGGTCATCACGACAAAACCTTGATTCACATCATAATGATGTTTTGCAATATAACCCAATAGTTTATCTAAAGCATTGTGTCGGCCTACATCTTCAAACAAAGCCACTATTTCCCCTGCTTCAACCCATGCAGCCGCATGTGCACCACCTGTCATTTGGGTGATTTTCTGTCGGGTATTGAGTTGAGCAATGGCTTGGGGAATTTGAGCCAGCCATCCCTCACAAAGGGCTGTGGTAATTTGAGGTAAATCCAAATGAAGTTGCTGCAAGCTTTCAATCCCACAGAGACCACAACCCGTGCGTCCAACCATCATCCGTCGATGTTGTTTTAGCGCCATAAAGGCGCGGGTAGAAATCGTCATTTCGACTTGGATCCCAAATTCCGTTTCGTATATGTCTAAAGAGTAAAGCTCTTTCAAACTCGTCAAAATACTTTCAGACAAGCTAAAGCCTTTCGCAAAGACTTCAATATCTGCTGGCGTTGCCATCATTACTGCATGGGAAATCCCATTATAAACCAAAGCAATAGGGTGTTCTTGCACCACAAAATCAGATTGTTCAACAGCTCTATTTTCACTTAGACGCTGAATATCAACAGTTTCATAGCCCAGAGAACTCAACTTCGACGTTCGAATATCCATAATAATTTTCCAATCTTCCCTAAACACTCAACCCTTCAATCATGAAAAAAATGACACCTACAAATCAGGCGCCATTTCAGCATTGAATCAACTAGCCAGCTCGATTCACGATCTGATTGGCATCTTCAGGATCAACTGCTTGTGCCAAGTTGAAATGTTCAGGAGCTTGACCTGCATGTAAAATCACAGGCACGCTTTTCGAAGCCGGTATTTTGGCGTATTTATCATGACTACTGAGCGCAACCAATGGATTGGTTTCTGGATAATAGGCTGCGAGGCTACCCCGTGGAATGTTATACGGTACGATACGGAAGCTGTGAACCACACGTTTAACACCGTCCGAATAAATACTTTCGATATGCACCCATTGATCTGCAACAAAACCAGCCGCAGCGATATCTTCTGCATTCATAAACAAAACACGGCGCTGACCAAATACCCCACGATAACGGTCATCGAGTCCATACAAGGTTGTGTTGTATTGGTCATGAGAGCGTGTGGTCATTAGGGTATAGACTTTTGCCCCTGTATATTGTTCAGCGTATTTATTCTCTTTATCGGCATACACTTCAGCCAACGGCGTAATTAAGAACTGTGCCTTGCCTACAGGCGTATTCCACACATGCTGATTGGCAGGATGCTCTAAGTGAAAACCACCCAGCTGATAGACACGTGCATTGAAATCTTGGAATTCATCAAAGACCTCTTCAATCGAATCTCGAATACGATCATAACTTTCTACATACCATTTCCACTTGATATCACTGTCTGGCAAGACGGCTGCTGCCATACGCGCCACAATGTCAGGCTCTGAAAGTAGATTCTTAGAAGCAGGCTCATTACGCCCTGCTGAAAGATGTACATTACTCATAGAATCTTCAACACTCACTGCCTGTGGCCCATGCTGTTGCATATCAATTTCGGTACGGCCCAAACAGGGTAAAAGTAATGCCTCTTTACCACAAACTAAATGGCTACGATTCAACTTCGTTGCAATCTGTACTGTTAAATCACAACGACGTAAGCCTTCTTGTGTATACGGTGTATCTGGAGTGGCAACAGCAAAGTTACCACCTAAACCAATAAAGACTTTTACATCACCTTCATACATCGCCTGAATGGTATCCACCACGCCAAAACCATGTTCACGTGGCGACTTAATGCCGAATACTCGGTCCAGACTATCCAGCAATTTTGGGCTTGGTCGTTCATTGATCCCCATGGTTCGATCGCCCTGCACATTACTGTGCCCACGAATCGGTGCTAAGCCTGCCCCTGGACGACCAATATGCCCTCTTGCCAACATTAAGTTCGCGAGCATATGTACATTCGCAGTCCCGTGCCGATGCTGTGTAATCCCCATGCCCCAACAGAAAATGGCCGTTTTGGCATCCAAATACATTTTAGCTAAAGATTCTAAATGCTCAGGGCTAAGTCCCGTATGTGTATGAATATCGGACCATGCAGTACGATCTATTTCTTCCATCATGGCATCGAAACCAACCGTATTCATCTCAATAAAAGATCGGTCAAAAACGCTCTTTTTCCCAGCTGCCAGTGTTTGAATGTCCCATTCACGTAAATGTTTCAGCATTCCGAACATGAGTGCATAATCACCACCCACGTTGGGTTGGAAATAATAACGACTAATGGTTGTACTGCCATTGGTCATCATCTCAACAGGTGCTTGCGGATCTTGGAAACGTTCTAAACCACGTTCTTTTAAGGGATTAATGGCAACAATATTGCCACCACGCCGTGAAACTTCTCGTAAAGTCCCCAACATCCGCGGATGGTTGGTGCCCGGATTATGCCCAAAACTGAAAATCGCATCGGCGATATCAAAATCTTCTAAAGTCACCGTTCCCTTACCCAAACCAATTGAGTCACGTAAGCCAACACTGGTGGTCTCATGGCACATATTGGAACAGTCTGGAAAATTATTGGTACCAAAAGAGCGGACAAAGAGTTGATACAGAAATGCTGCTTCATTACTGGCACGACCCGAAGTATAAAATGCCGCTTGATCTGGATGATCCAAGGCATGTAAATGTTTTGCAATTAAGGCAAAAGCATCGTCCCACGAGATAGGCACATATTTATCGGTCGCGCTGTCATAGCGCATTGGGTCAGTTAGACGACCTGAATCTTCAAGCAAGAAATCACTTTGTTCAGACAGCCAACTGACCGTATGGGTCGCAAAAAATTCAGGTGTAACACGTTTTGAAGTGGCTTCAAAGGCAACGGCTTTTGCACCGTTTTCACAAAAGTTAAAGGCATGTGCATCTTTCTTTTCAGGCCATGCACATCCTGGGCAGTCAAAACCCGTGGGTTGGTTAATATTGAGAAGCGTAATCGCACCTTTTTTGAAAACTTCCTGTCTCTTTAAGTTTCTTGCAACACTTAACAACGCGCCCCATCCACCCGCAGGATTGGTATAAGGTTCTATTCGTGCATAGCTGGTTTCTTCATCATGCTTTTTATCTTCAGTGTTTTCCATCTCACCGCCCTCAATATTTATCTTCGGTAAAAAGTTCTGCAATGATCAATTCACTGTTCGCTTTGCTCATACTTGCAAGCGATTTGGATTGCTCAACCCTTTTTTATTGCTCTTTTCTTATTCATCATGCCTGCGTTTCTTGGCACAATTCCAAAAACACTTCTGATCAAAAATATCACCCTTTTGGCATGCAATTTCAATAGATGAATTATTACAAAAGACAATGATTTGATGGATCATGTTCGGGTAACACACCCTCTCATTTTTGAAAATGAACGAACTAAGCGACTTTAAGACTCTGTTTGATCTTTGAAATAAAACATTTCATACTCTTGTTTATAAAAACTAAATCGTATGTAAATACGAAGTGGAGCGACTATGGACGGTTCGACGACTACACCCTTAGAACATAGGTCAGCGCAACTGATCGATCAATTTGGCCGTCATAAACATAAACTCCGAATCTCACTGACAGATCGTTGTAACTTTCGTTGTAGTTATTGCATGCCCGATATGCCTGAATGGTTAGCCAAAAAAGACATATTAAGCTTTGAAGAGCTTTTAACATTTTGTGAAATGATGGTCAGTTTAGGCATTCGGTACATCCGCTTAACAGGTGGCGAGCCTTTGATGCGTCAAGGCGTAGTCAATTTTATTTATGCTTTGAATCGACTCAAGGCACAGGGCTTAGAACGTATTTCCATGACCAGCAATGCTTCCTATTTAAACAAGTATGCACGAGCGCTAAAAGAAGCAGGACTAGATGATCTCAATATCAGCCTCGATAGCATTCATGCAGACACGTTTATGAACATGACCAAACGTCCGATAGCACCTGTTCTCGAAGGCATTGCAGCCGCACAGCAAGCCAATCTCCCGATAAAATTAAACTGTATTTTAGTCGCAGGACAAAATGATCATGAAGTGCTTGAACTGACCCAATGGGCTTATCAGCAGAAGATCGCATTACGTTTTATTGAATATATGCCTTTAGATCAACCTGAACACTGGCAGGCAGAAAAAGTTATCACTGAAGATGACATTATCCAAATACTTGAACCCCATTTTCAGATTCAGAAACAAGCCAGACAACATGACCCTGCAACCATTTATCTGCTTAATGATCAATACACATTAGGCATTATTTCCACCATCAGCAAACCCTTCTGTCAAAGCTGTGACCGTTTACGTATCACTGCAACGGGAGAGCTATTTACCTGTTTATTTGCCAATAGGGGAACACCGCTGCGTCATTTACTTCAACCAAAAGATTCCGCTTTATTACAAGCTCAGATTCTCAATGCTGTGTGGCATAAAAAAGCAGGGTTTATTGAACATCAACATGCCCCAACGCGCAAAATCAGTATGCATGCCATAGGGGGTTAATCAACTGGTTAATTTTGAGTTTGTCAGTCATTCGACTGTATCCGCTTTTATTTTTGTGTTATCTAAATACGTCATAAACTTTTTCTCTTGATCGAACAGTTTCACTTTAGATCAACACTTCAATGTTTCGGAATACTTTATGAAAAACGTTGGCATGAAGCCAGAAAGCTATCGCGTTGCAACTGCAAGCTCCGAACTGCTTGCCCCTGCACATTGTTTACAACTTCTTGCCGATGGCAATACCGAAAAAGGTGATGCTCTCAAAACAGCCCGCATTGCTGGGATTTTAGCCGCAAAACGTACCGATGAACTGATTCCGCTGTGCCATCCGCTACCTATTTATCGTGCCGATGTCGATTTTGAACTGCTTGTCGACCGTGTGGTTATTCGTGCAACCGTTGAAACGATTGGGCCGACAGGTGTAGAAATGGAAGCGTTAACCGCTGCCAGTATTGCGGCTCTTACCATTTACGACATGCTCAAACCACATTGCGAACCGCATGAGCTGATCATTCAACAATGTAAACTCGATCTGAAAAAAGGCGGAAAATCACACTTTAAACGTCATTTGCGTCAGCCTGTTTCTGCGGCAGTATTGGTTCTATCAGATACCGTTGCCGCAGGTCGTAAACCCGATACTGCTGGCCGCTCCGTCGTCGAGACCTTAACTGAAGCTGGTTTTGATCCAATTCACTATCAAATTTTACCTGACGAAGCCGATCAGTTAAAAGCATTGGTCTTAGAGCTCACTCAATCTTATGCCTGCATTATTACTGTGGGTGGAACAGGTATCGGCAAGCGTGACATTACAGTAGATACACTTGAGCCTTTACTTGAACGTGAACTCAATGGACTGATGGAAGCTGCACGTGCTTTCGGACAAAAACGTACCCCCTATGCTGCGATGTCACGTGGCGTTGCAGGTTTTATCGACCGTTCATTGGTGATTACCCTTCCGGGCAGCCGTGGTGGTGCAAGTGAATCTATGGCAGCCATTTTACCGGCTTTGGTTCATATTTTTGATGTCTGCCGTGATCTACCGCATCCGGGAGGTTATGAATGAGTTGCTCTGGCGTTGGTTTAATTACACTCGATCAAGCTCTTGAACACTATAGCGCCGTCCAAACATTGCCTGTCATTACTTTGCCTTTAGTACAGGCGCATAGACATGTTTTAGCGGCAGATGTTGCATCAACAGTTGCCTTGCCTCTATTTACCCAAAGTGCAGTTGATGGCTATGCGCTGCGCTCTGAAGACTTGCAAGCTGGAATTACCAGCTTTGAATTAGTTGGTGAAATTCGTGCAGGTATTGAAGAACATATTGAGATTCAAACAGGACAAACCGTTCGTATTTTTACTGGGGGCAAACTGCCAAACTCAGCAGATACTGTGGCTCGACAGGAAATTATTACGCGTGGCCATAAACAAGCGACTCTAACTCAAGCTTTGGACAAAGGCGCAGACATTCGTTATCAAGGTGAGGAGTTATCCATCGGGACAACACTTGCGCAACAAGGCCAGCATTTAGGCAGCGGTTTAATTGCGGCACTCAGTATGGCGGGTGTTCAGCATGTCGAGGTTTATCGCCAACCTAAAATTGCAGTGCTTATTACTGGTGATGAAGTCAGTACACAACTGGACAATCAATCTAAAGTATTCGATGCCAATGCCCCAATGATCCTCACTTGGCTCAAAGAACAGGGTTTTGCTGAAGTGAATTTAGAGCATGTGATTGATGATGAGAAGATACTCACACAAGCGCTCTCGAATGCCATGAATCATTATGATGTGGTCATTACTACAGGCGGTGTTTCGGTTGGCGATTATGATTTGATTCGACCTGTTTCAATGGCTTTAGGTGCAAAAGAGATTTTCTGGCAAGTTGCACAAAAACCGGGTAAACCGCTGTATTTTGCTGAATATCAAACAGACCATCATCATTCTTATTTGATTGGTTTGCCTGGGAACCCTGCTGCTGTGCTCACCTGTCTTGCTGTACATGTATCGACACTATTGGCGGCTTTACAGGGAGTTACGTCTCCCGCACCCGCTTGGAAAAAAGCTCGTTTCAACGACAGTATTAAACAAGACAGCCGTGAGCAACTGGTTCGCATGGTATTAGATGTCAACGAGTTTGGACAATTAACCGTTTCCAAACTCGGCAAACAACAATCCCACATGCTCAGTAATTTAAATCGAGCCAATAGTATTGTTCGAATCCCTGCTCGATCTGATGCCCCTATAACATTGGACTATGTCGATTTCATCTCCATCTAACAACATAGATTGGATAGTGATACAAACCAAGTGCTTTTTTGCACACGGTCTAAGGCATGAACAGCTTTGTCCTAGACCGTACATCTCAATATTGAACGGTTATTATTGATATCCCTACACACGGATGTTAGGTCAAAATCATGCAAAACTACCCAGCAACAGCACTGGTGATTTTAGCGGGTGGTAAAGCCACACGAATGAATGGGGTCAATAAGCTTTTGCAAAGATTTGACCATGAAGTCCAGTTGTTAAAAATATATTCAGCTTTTGATGGAAAAGTTCAGGACATATGGATCAATAGTCATCGCGATTATGCGCAATATAGTGAGTTGATTCCTGATATTCGCTGTTTCAAAGATAATAATGCCGGTTTTTTAGGGCCTTTAATCGGTATTCAAACGGCATGGTCATATGTGCAGGCTGATTATATTTTATTTATCCCGTGTGATATTACCAATATTCCACAAGATATATTGCCGCGCCTCCATCACACATTAGAACAACATCCGCACTCTTCTGTTGTCTACCTGAATATCAATGGACAAGCGCTCTACCCTTTTTGTTTGTTAAAACGCAATAGTCTAGAAACCTTGAATAACCATTTACACCAACAACAATTCAGCTTAAAACACTGTTTCAACGATCTGTCGCCACAAACAGTAGATATTCAAAATGCGCATTTGGCTTACCACAGCCTCAATTCATTTGAAGAAGTGCACGATTACCAAAAGTCATTAGACTCTTAGTCGAGTCATATCATTCAAACCGTTCTGTCATAGATAGAAATAGCCACATCTATAAGAAAAATAGTGTTTTATTTGTCTGTACAAACTGACTTTTCCATTTTGATGATCAAATTAAATAATGCTAAAGTGAATTAATAAATATTCAATAAACTGAAGACAACAAACTATTTTTAAACCCGTTTTGACAGAGGCAACATGCAGGACATTCATATCAAAATCGAGGCTTATGGTGCAATTGAAAAGCATCTTCCTGCCGAACTTAGCCTGAGTTGTGTGCCGAACAGTTTAATTGCTGATGTACTTGATCAAATAAAAATACGTTATCCATCTGCTTCTGACCTGCTGGAACGCTGTGTTTGTGCGATTGGTGAAGATATTGTGGCGCGTCAAAGTCGATTAGTACAAGATAGCACCTTGGTATTACTTTCACCTGTTGCTGGAGGCTAAAATGTTAGAGTTTGCTCGTATTCAAGACACTGCTCTTAATTTAGAGGATTTTGACAGCATTCAAGCATTTCCAGAGTGCGGTGGAACAGGTATTTTTATTGGTACGGTTCGAAACCATCATGAAGGACGCGCGGTTCAGGCACTGAAATATACATCTTATTGCACCTGTTGCCGAAAAGATGATAAGAACGATTGAACAAGAGATACAAGAAAAATATGCGCTTCGCTATGTTCGGGTTGTACATCGGATTGGTACATTAGACATTGGTGATAAAGCTATTATTGCCATTGCGTATGCTCCACATCGCCGAGAAGCATTTCAGGCCTGTGAAGAAGCGGTTGAGCGTGTTAAACATGAAGTGCCTGTTTGGAAAGAAGAGTTTTATACCGATGGAAGCAGCCAATATGTTGCAGGCTGCTGTATTCGCCAAGACTATGATGAAAAGCATGAACAACACCATCATCACTAAAAATACTTGCATCCATTGATGCTAAAAACCAATGAAACTCTTTAAACGAAAATAATGGGAAATCATCTATCGCAATCTTCAAGTTTAGTTTTCCCAGTCAGTCCAAAGCCCTCTTCTACTTTGGGCTTTGAACTCGGATGGCGTTATTACGGCTTGATATTATGAAGCACTTTTTGATTTATAGCCGACGAGCATCTTTTCTTTCAACTTTTCAATATCTTCATCCGATAAGCCCAAACCTTCTGTCGCATACTTATCAATACTGCCATACACTTTGATGACTTCATCGAATTGTGCTTTAAAGAATTCTTCACGCACATCAAGAACTGGTCGATATATATTAGCGGCTGCTTCACCTTGGGTGTTGACCATATATTGATACGTCGCATTGACACGGTCTGCGGTATACGCATTTGTTAAAAGATAATCTTGTAAGACATCGTCATACTTCATACCGACCAATAACTGAATCACAGCGGTAACCCATCCCGTACGATCCTTGCCTGCTGTGCAATGATAAAGCTGAACACCATCTGTATAAATTAAACTATTAATCACTACTCCGAAACGTAATTGAGTGCCTTTATCATGCGCAGCCATATTCGCCATTGAGCTATTAAAAAAATTGATCATATCTTCAGCTGTAGCAATTCCTTTCGGTAGATCACTCTCTTTTGAACCAGCAATATTTACCATCATAATATTAGTATCGGGACTTAAAATATCTGGGCTTTTTTCTCTTTCAGAATTGGTCCGCAGATCATAAACGGTCTTAATTTCCAATGTTTTAAAGGTTTCTAAGTCTGTTTCATTTAATGGCAAATAGTTCGATCGATAAATCACGCCTCGTCTTAATTTCAAACCATCAGCGTTAACATAATTGCTTGAAATGCTATTTCCTGCAATATCACGAAAGTTGTCTGCTGTTTCAATTGTAGGTGTATCTGCCAAATATAAACTCGGATCATCCGTAGTATTTGCTGGATTATCAACGACGGTGTTATTAGCATTGTTTGATGAGTTTGAATAACGACTTTCCTCACCACATCCTGTAAGGATAAGCGTTCCTACAAGTAATGGGATAAATAAACTTTTTTTAAGACAAGAAACTAAAAGGCTTTGTTTAGTACTGACGTCCATGGTCTTTTACACATCTGATTTACGGAAGTCGTATTATTGTTAGAGCACATTACATTTACATGAATAATCAAGAATAAAACATAAGCCAATATATTAATTTTTATAGTATTTATCTCAAAATAAAATCACATTAGTGACATAAATCACAATTTAATACACATCAACCCGCGTAAGTGACTGGATGGAATACTTTAATCATTTTGTCATTTTTTATGATAATCAAATGCTGCGCCGAACACGATTTGTTATAGCTAGACCAGTACTAAGCACATTGTCTTATCAGTTCATGTAATTGCATCAATCGATACTAAAATTTTGCCCATATCTAAAAATACACGGGCTTCCATATGCTAACGCATGCACTAAATTTTTAATATTTTGCCTTGGAAAATAAAATTTTCTAAGCTTTAAGCGTACAAAAACTGATTCAAACCAATTACTTGTTCTATATAAATTCGATCAATTTACGTCATATACGGTAACAGAGTCGCCATGATTAGTTACAACACTTAGATTTATTGCAAATAGCTAGTGTCGTCATAGAGCAACAATAAACATTTAAATTGTTGCAAGAAATATAACGAAGGTAGCTTTGAGTGAAATGAAAATAGAGCTTAAAACTGTATTTTTAATATAGCTTCAGAAAGGAAAATAAAAAAAATGGTGCGCTCAGCGGGACTCGAACCCACGCCACAGGCTTCGGAGACCTGTACTCTATCCAGTTGAGCTATGAGCGCGCGAGCACATCATATCAAAAAAAATCACAAGGTAAAGCATCTATATAGCTTAGAGTGATTTTCCTGCTTATGCTTTATACAATGTTCCATATCTGCAACACAGAATTGCGAGTAGATTACTTGGTTTATTAGGCATAATCGCTCACAATAGTGCCACTATTAATCATTCGAGAATTTCATGACTGATGCATTGACGTTAAGAGATTTGTCCAAAACCTATAAAAATGGGTTTCAGGCTTTAAAAGGCATCGATTTAACTGTTCCTGAAGGCGAGTTCTATGCCCTTCTTGGACCAAATGGTGCAGGCAAATCTACAACGATTGGTATTATCAGCTCATTGACCAAGAAAACCTCAGGCACTGTCGAAATTTTTGGACATAATCTCGATACACACCCCTCTCAAGCCAAACAGTGCTTAGGAGTTGTACCTCAAGAGTTTAACTTCGGTCAGTTTGAAAAAACCTTCGATATCTTAGTCACACAAGCGGGCTATTATGGTATTCCTAAAAAAATTGCGGAAGTTCGTGCCGAAGAATATTTAGAAAAACTCGGCTTATGGGAAAAACGCGGCGTTCAAGCCCGTATGCTTTCGGGCGGTATGAAACGTCGCCTGATGATTGCCCGTGCCATGATGCATGAACCGAAACTCCTTATTTTAGATGAACCCACAGCAGGGGTTGATATTGAGCTGCGCCGTTCGATGTGGGACTTCCTCACAGAAATGAACAATAAAGGTACATCGATCATTTTAACCACACACTATTTAGAAGAAGCGGAAATGCTGTGTCGTCGAATTGCCATTATTGACCGTGGTGTCATTAAAGAAGACACCAGCATGAAAAATTTCCTTAATCAACTCAATGAGGAAACCTTTATTTTTGATTTGGCCGCACCGATTGAACCAATTCATATCGACATCATTGGGGTTCGTTTCCATTTAGTCGATACCGTGACTTTAGAGGTGACCATGGATAGAGCGCATACCCTCAATGACTTATTTCAATTGCTCGAATCGCAAGGAATCCAAGTCCGCAGTATGCGCAATAAATCCAACCGTTTAGAAGAACTGTTTGTGAAGATGGTCGAAAAAAATCTCGAAGGAACTACGCCATGAACTTAAATCAACTTAGCGTAGCTTTATATACTCTGGTGCATAAAGAAATTCGCCGCTTTATGCGCATCTGGCCGCAAACCTTACTTCCACCTGCCATTACCATGAGTTTGTACTTTGTGATTTTTGGTAATTTGGTCGGTTCTCGTATTGGCGAGATGGGCGGATTTAGCTATATGCAGTTCATCGTACCTGGCCTGATTATGATGGCGGTGATTACCAACAGTTATGCTAACGTTTCTTCGAGCTTTTTTAGTGCCAAATTTCAAAAAAGCATTGAAGAGCTGATCATGAGTCCTGTACCTTTGCATGCCATTTTATGGGGCTTTGTCTTAGGCGGTGTGTGTCGTGGGGTCTTGGTCGGTATCATTGTGACGGCCATGAGTTTATTTTTTACTGACCTTTATATTACCAATTGGTTTGTTACCATTTACACCGTCTTGGTCACCTCGTTCTTATTTTCACTAGGTGGTTTTATCAATGCGGTGTATGCGAAATCTTTTGATGATATCTCCATCATCCCAACCTTTGTGCTGACGCCTTTAACTTATTTAGGTGGCGTATTTTATGCCATTTCAGCACTCAGCCCTTTTTGGCAAAATTTATCGTTGATCAATCCGATTGTATATATGGTCAATGCTTTTCGTTTCGGTATCTTAGGTCATAGTGATGTTAACGTCGTCGTCTCCCTATCTGTTATGACCATATGCTGTGCAGTGCTTTATGGCATTGCTTACTATTTACTTTCTCGTGGTTCAGGAATGCGTGAATAATGAGTGTAGAACATTCTCTTTTGGGTAAAGACACCAATTACCCTACAACTTATCAACCCGATATTCTTTTTCCTATCGCCCGTGCCACAGCACGTGAGCACTATGCACATGTTGAAGGTATTCAACAAGGTAAAGACTGGTGGCATGTTTTTGAAATTTCTTGGTTAAATCACCATGGTGTTCCTCAAGTTGCCATTGGTCGCATCAGCCTGCCGGCCACATCGCCCAACCTCATTGAGTCAAAGTCATTAAAACTCTACTTTAATAGCATGAACTTTACTCAGTTTGAGTCTAAAGCTGCATTTAAAGCAACGGTTGAACAGGATTTATCGGCGGCGGCTGGCGCAGATGTGAATATTGATCTTTTTCATGTCGATGATGTGGAAATTAGTCAACCTGAAGGCATCTGTATAGATGAACTGATTCCGACCCAATTGGAAAATCATCCCAATGCAAATCTGTTGACATTAGATGACGCTGCGGAAGATGTTGAAGTACAGATTTACTCGCATTTACTCAGAAGTAACTGTCCAGTCACTGGACAACCTGATTGGGGCACGGTATTTATCCGATATAAAGGTAAAAAGCCTTGTTATAACAGTATACTGGCTTATATTATCTCTTATCGTCAGCACAACGGTTTTCACGAACAATGTGTGGAACAAATATTTGCCGATATTTGGCAAAATTTGAAACCTGAAAAGCTGATGGTGTACGCAGCTTATACACGCCGTGGTGGTTTAGACATTAACCCTTGTCGTGTGTCAGATGTGTCATGGATGCCCCGCCCAATTCGATTGGCACGACAATAAAATAAAGAACATTGAGGTTAATACACGATGCCATTTTTTGGTTTTATTCCATCGACTGAACTTTTACAGACTATTCAAACTGCTCAGCAGAAGAAAGACTCAAGTGAACCTTTATATCCACTTCGTGATAAAACAGCACTCCTCATCAATGATGAAATTATTGATGCCATTTTGACTGAGTTAGTTCGCCGTTTTCCACCGAGTGATAAACGTGACACAGCCGAGAAACTGGCTGGCTATATTAAGTCAACAGTTGCGGTTTTGTTGAAGCAGCTTTTAGGCAAATCATCGAATGATGTGGTTCAAGCATCGATTCAGTTTTCTGAAAAAAGCTTGTTTAAAGATGCTGAAGGTCAGTTCCGTGTGGGTGAAGCGTTAGATGCAAGCTTAGTGACCAGCCTCAAATATAACTATGCTGAAATTAAAGCAGGCAATGAAGTAGATAAAGCCGCGTTAACCGAACTGTATAAACAGTTTGCTGAAGCGACTGTACGCCACTTCATGAATGACTTTAATAAAACCCTCGATTTGGGCATGATTAAGCGTAAAGCAGCCGATATCGGTTCTGCAGCTGTCATTAAAGCAGTGCATATTGCTGCCAATAAAATCATCCCCAATTTAACCAAAGATGAACTTTTAGCTTTAGCTGAATATCACGACACCTTATTTCATGCTTAAGTACTAAAAGTCTTCGAGACTTTTCAGATCAAAATGACTCTACTTGTGTAGGGTCATTTTGGTTTCTAAGCTGTAATTTCTTAGTCTTTATATAAAGCCATATATAAAGTCCATATATAAGCTGAGACCAGATCTTTTTGTCATTGTCACTAGACCCTAAACACTACAATTTTAATTGCCTCTATATAAGGAAGACTTTTTATATCAGTCAGTAAAACTTGACTTATATAGTCACGTAAATATTCTGCCTGAAAAACTGTGCCATTTTGATTGATCTGTCCTTTATATAGGCTGAGTTTGTCTTTTTTTGTATACCTATTTGCCCGCTTCAGTACAGACAATGTTATCTTAAAGCCTATTCACGCTAGACTCCGTTCACAAGAATTTCGACATAACAGAAACGCGAACTATGGGCATTCCCCTATTCGCTTTGCTCCACTGCCAATAACGACTCTGGAAATTAGACTTCTATGTTAAATTTAAACTTTTATAACAAAGTTAAACGTTTACCTTTATTGATTGGCGCTTTGTCGATCACCAGTTTTTGCCAAGCCAACGATTTCGCTTCTCATCCTGACTATTACAGCTTTAAACAAAAAACCATGCAAAATTATGGTCTGTCTGCTGAGCAAGTCGATTGGGCGATGAATGGTTCTAAAAATGTACCCAACATCATCAACATTATGAACCGCCCTGGTGAAAGTAAACCGTGGTACGAATATAAAACCAACTTTATGGCGGAAAGCACCATTCAACGTGGTGTCCGTTTCAAAGCCCAATATGCAGATACTTTAAACCGCGCCGAACAACAATTTGGTGTACCTCAATCAGTCATTCTCGGCATTTTAGGGGTAGAAACAGGTTTTGGGAGCAATAAAGGTAATTTTGTGACCCGTGATGCCTTAGCCACTTTAGGTTTTGGTTACGAACGCCGTAAGCAATATTTCCAAGATGAACTCAGTGCTTTAATCGCATGGAGCTATAAAGATGGCGTGCCAACCAACTCGGTTGTAGGTTCGTATGCAGGTGCAGTTGGCTATCCACAATTTATGCCTAGCAATATTCCAAAGTTTGGGGTGGATTATGACGGCAATGGTCATGTCGATTTACGAAATTCAGCGGTCGATGCGATTGGTTCAATTGCCAACTATTTAGCAAATCATGGCTGGCAACGTAATCAGCCAATTGGATTCGCAGCACGCTATAGTGGCTCGAATCCTGAAGCGGTCATTGCCAAAGATTTAACTTTACCGACACCTTATGGCGTTTTAAAAAATCAGGGCATTCAACCGACCAATCCGATTGTCAAAATCGATGATTTAGATATGGTGAATGTGATCCAACTACAGGAAAATTATGGGCAAAGTTATTACATCACTTACCCTAACTTTCAGGTGATTACGACCTATAACAAGAGCCGTATGTATGCGACTGCAGTGTGGCAATTAGGGGCTGAAATTGCTAGCCGATAGGGCTAGCTTTTTACTCAAGCTTGAGATGTCAATAAAAAAATATTTAAAAATGATGTAAATTTCGGCATTTTTCACACCTTGTTACAATATTGATTATTTTTTAATCAAAAAATGTTCGGTTTATGTAGTTTTTATCGTTATTTTAATTAAACACTAGACATGCTTATGACTGCATGAATATTATCCATTTCGTCAAATGTTGTTGCAAAAGTGAATTAACAGGCAAGTTTTTTTATCTTTCAACCACTTAGTTTAAAGAAAAAAGTATTGTCTTTTGGAGTTTATAAATGCAGTCTTCACTTAAATATATACTGGCCATTGCCTCGACCATCGCGCTGAGCCAATCGCAAGCAGAGATGGTTCAGTCATCATTTACCAATGATAACGATAACTCTCGCCTAGCTGCGCGTGTCTTGAATAAAGATGCTCAAGGCTTCAACTCACACTTCTCAAATTTAAATAGCCTTTCAATCACTGAACGTTCAGGCGATAAGATTCGTCGCGAAACAATCGCTGCAAAAATTGAGATCCCTGAAGAAGAGCCTTCAGTGATTGAAAAGTTAAATACTGTTGCATCAAATACAGTACGTAAGTTTAGTCAAACGGGCATGGCGTCTTGGTATGGTCGTCAGTTCCACGGTCGTAAAACAGCAAGTGGTGAAACATTCGATATGAATGCATTAACTGCAGCTCATCGTAGCTTGCCACTAAACTGCTTTATTCGTGTAACGAATAAAACCAATGGTAAAAGTGTTGTGGTTAAAGTAAATGACCGCGGCCCATTCCACGGTAACCGCGTGCTTGATCTTTCTTATGGTGCTGCTAAGCAACTGGGTATTACCAATGCAGGTACTGCGAAAGTCAGCATTGAACGTATTGATGGACCAAACTCTTAAGATTCTTTCCTACAGCACGCATTTGACAGCAAAGCCACAGTAATGTGGCTTTTTTATTGTCCTATCTTTGCCTAATGTTTTACACAATCGTAAACAGCTCGATCTCCATCATTTGATCTCTACCAGATGCTTAGTTTGTATAAGATGCGAAATCTAATCGATCCGATTTTTTGAAGTGAGTGCGCTCACATTTTTACAGCGGTGGAAGACTAGCAGAATTAAATATTTTCTCGGCTCATTCTTATCTGATCAAAGCCAATTTTTCTACCCACCCTGAACTGTAGTTTTAAGCATTCGTCAAATTCAAATGATTTTATGAATTACCTAGTAAATTAAGCGCCATTTTTGCGATATTAGATTCACTATTGCCCTGCTTGTTTTATATAATTGACTCAATTCTATGGACCAAAACTAAAAAGAAAACCTTCTTATTTCTTCAAAGTTCTCAAACCCCGCCTCATTTGCTCTATTTTCAACTTTTTTAGTTCCTCAATCAAAGCTACGCCAATTTGATAGACATAGAAAAAATCGCAAATGGTGAGCATTTAGAGCAACACAAATTTAAAAGCAATGAAAAAGATCGGGCTCTCACACTTTTTTATCCTTTTTTCGGTATTTTATGGGCCTATTTGCTGATGAAATGCTAGAAATCGAATAACAGATTCAGACCGTAAAAAAAACCTAAACTCAGCAAAATACTAAGCAATAATTTTCTCGTCAAAAGAGTGACTAACAGCGTAAAAATTGCCCCATAAAAATAGCTATTTTCAAATACCCCTTTCCAGTATCCGCCTTCGAAAAAAACCAGTGGCAAACAAATCGAAACCATCAGGCAAGGCGCCGCATATTTCAGCATGCGTGTCGCAAATTTAGGCAGCCGAATTTGAGTTTTAGGCTCTAAAAATAAATACTGATTAAAAAAGGTGACACAGGTCAAGCTCAAAACAAATAACCAGGTCATGTTTTAGTCCTCCACTCGATCAAAGAGCGCAGCAACCCACATGCCACTAAATCCAGCCAGCAAAATAGCTGATCCAAGCTCGAACCAACTCAAAATCAGCACCATGATCGATGAACTCACCACGCCATAAATTGCGGCCTTATTTTGAATCAGCATCACAGCCATAACCAAGAGCACCACCACAATTGAAAATTCTAAGTGGAGAGTTGAAAGATCAGGTACTTTATTTGCTAGCAAAATACCCATTAGACTAAACAACACCCAACTGACATAAAAGCTGAATCCTGCACCCAACATATAGGCATAAGACGGCTTTTCCTTCAGCATCGCGGTGGCGTAGAGTTCATCGGTTAGCAAAAAGCCGATGCTCAGTCTTCTTTTGAGTGACCATGGCTTCACTTCCTCTCTTAAACTCAGTGCATAAATAAAGTGCTGACTGGTTAAAAAAAATACGGTGATCAGAATACTCAGTAAAGATGCACCCGTCATGAGCATACTCAAACTGACCAATTGTGCCGCACCTGCAAACACTAACGCTGACATGCCTACAGCTTGCATGACACTCAGGCCCGCATTAATCGCTGCTGAGCCTGCCAATATTCCCCATGGAATAACGGCGACTGAAAGCGGCAACATATCCTGTACACCACGGAAAAAGCTTAAACTTTTTTGTTGGATCAATTACGACTGCACAGCAGACTCCATTTTTCAATTCGCTAGAGTCAATATGCGGCATACCTTAGATGGCTTTCTTGTATGAAATTGCTGTTATTTTAAATTTTATGTGCCAGATATTGCGCAGGCGTACAGCCCAAAGACTTTTTAAAATGACGAGTGTAATGGCTTTGATCGGAGAAACCACAGAGTTGTGCGACTGTCGCAATCTCGCAGCCTTGTTTAAGTAAATATAATGATTTACGTAATCGAAACTGTACCAACCATGCATGAGGTGGAAGTCCAGTAAACTTTTTAAATTGACGTAATAAATGCCATGGGCTCATCCCGACGACAGCGGCGAGCTCGGCCAGTTGATGCTCTCTTTCAGGTTCCGCAGCAAGTAGTTCTTGTACCAAGACCACTTTACGCTGCGCTTCAGGCAAGTCTTTTAATATTTTTTTAGATTGATTATAACGACTTAATAAATAAGCCAAAGTTGAAATATATAAACTCTGCTTAAACAGTATATTTTTCGGCTGTAACAACAAATCGAACAGCAAATTCAATTGTTCGGCTAGTCCTTCATCATGAACCACAGCTTGCGGAAACCACGGCATAGTGCCGGCTTCATGAAAAAAATCTTGACTCACCTCTTGGATCATTTCAGGGGTCGGATAAATTGCCCGATAACACCAACCAGTTTCAACAGCAGAAGAACCCGTATGTACCTCATCAGCATTGACCAAAATAATATCGCCTTGCGGCGCAATATGCTGATTTCCTGTGCGCAAAAAGGATTGTGCATCTTCATCAATTAAACCAATACAATAGCCTTCATGGGTATGTTTTGAAAACTGCGTATGCTGATAGGAGGCTTTTAACATTTCAAGACCATCAAGTTCCTGAACATGATGGTAATTTACAAATTCACTGGGTCTGATTTCGTGCATGAGTTGGCCTCTCCTGAACACTCAGCATACTGCGATTCAGCAAAACGTATAGAACAAAATTGCTCTACTACTGATAGGTTTTTCCTTGGTGTTTTAACCAACCACCTTCATGGCGCTGTTGTGGATCGTGATGTGTCCAGTGGATCACCCCGCCTTTTTCACTATATTCGTATTCACCATTGAAACCAACGGTATCGCCTTTTTGTAAGCGTTCAATGCGTGGTGCCAAATCAATATTATGTGCAACCAAAACCGTCATTGCATTAGGGAGTTCTACAATAAATTTTTGATGACGAGAACCATCATTATCATCTTTAAGCACAGCCACAACACGCCCTTGTGATTGAACTTGAATATTACTTTTCCGGTTTTGAAACGCTTGGGCAATTTTTGCTGTGCCATCAAGTACTTGATTTTGCGGTTGGCTGGTCTGTGTAGAGGGCTCTACCGCGACTGATGGTGTCGATGTTTGTAATTGATTTTCTTGAAGATCGATTCCGAAATATGCAGCAATCAATAGTATGATCACCGCGCCAATACTCAGGTTGGTTTTGTTGGCCACTTATCTACTTCCTCGTTTTATTTTTATTAATTGTATAAAAAAAGCCCCAAAGGGGCTTTTTTTACTCAAAATAATTTTTCAATTATTTTGCAGCAGCTTGAGCAGCAGCAACTTCTTCAGCGAAAGAAAGTTCAGCTTTTTTCTCAATACCTTCACCCACTTCAAAGCGAGCAAATTGAACAACTGTAGTACCAGTTGCTTTAAGAACGTCCGCAACTTTCTTGTCGTTGTCGATTACGTACATTTGACGATCAAGAGCAACTTCGTTCAAGTATTTCTCAACTGAACCAGTGACCATTTTCTCAACGATGTTTGCAGGCTTACCAGATTCGATTGCTTTAGCTTCAGCAATTTCTTTCTCTTTAGCGATAAGTTCAGCAGATACACCCTCAGCAGAGATAGCAACTGGGTTGAACGCAGCAACGTGCATTGCAATACCTTTACCAGTCGCAGCATCACCTGTGTAAGATACAACAACACCGATTTTTAAACCGTGTTTGTAAACTGCAAGGTTTTCGCCTTCAATGATTTGAGCACGACGAACTTGGATGTTTTCACCGATTTTTTGAACAAGAGCAATACGCGCTTCTTCTACAGTTGCACCATCTTCAAGTTTCAATTCAGCAATTTTAGCAGCATCAGTTTCGCCAGCAGCTAACGCAGCAGCAGCAACTTGAGCAGAGAAACCAGCAAAGTTTTCGTCTTTAGCAACGAAGTCAGTTTGGCAGTTTACTTCTAAAAGAAGCGCTTTGTTACCGTCTTGAGCGATAGTGATTGCGCCATCAGCTGCAATGTTACCCGCTTTTTTAGCCGCTTTAGCTTGACCAGATTTACGAAGGTTATCAATCGCTAATTCGATGTCACCATTCGCTTCTGTTAATGCTTTTTTACATTCCATCATTGCAAGACCAGTACGATCACGCAATTCTTTAACCATGCTTGCTGTAACTGCAGTCATGTCAATCTCCTAAATACGGTAGAAAATGAATTCTTTTTAGAACAGAAACGGCCCAGAGCTGTCTCTTGGGCCGTCTGCATACATGACGCTTACTTTGCCACCATCACATGTCGCAAAAATGACAAGCTTACGTCAAACGCATTAAGCCTCAGGAGCTTCTTTAGCTTCTTCAACTTTAGCTTGTGCATTTGCTTGTGATTGAGCATATTCTTTACCAGCAAGAATCGCATCAGCCATAGCAGAAGCATACAAAGTAACTGCACGGATCGCATCGTCATTACCCGGAATAACGTAGTCTACGTTATCTGGGTTAGAGTTTGTATCAACGATACCGATTACAGGAATACCAAGGTTTTTAGCTTCTTTAATTGCAATTGCTTCGTGATCAACGTCGATTACGAATAATGCGTCAGGTAAACCACCCATGTTCTTAACGCCGCCTAAAGCGCGTTCAAGTTTTTCCATCTCACGAGTACGCTCTAAAGCTTCACGTTTAGTAAGCTTAGCGAAAGTACCATCTTGAGATTGAGTTTGAAGGTCTTTAAGACGGTTGATAGATTGGCGAAGTGTTTTCCAGTTCGTCAACATACCACCTAACCAACGGTGATCAACATATGGTTGACCAGCACGTTGTGCTTGTTCACGGATGATGTTAGAAGCAGCACGTTTCGTACCAACAAACAATACTTTATTCTTTTTGCTAGCAAGGTTGTTAACAAAGTTCAAAGCATCATTTAACGCAGGAACAGTGTGCTCAAGGTTGATGATGTGAATTTTGTTACGCGCACCAAAGATGTATTGACGCATCTTTGGGTTCCAGAAACGTGTTTGGTGACCGAAGTGTGCGCCTGCTTGAAGAAGGTCGCGCATGCTTACGTTGTAATCTGCCATTTTCTTTACCTTAAAGTTTGGGTTAGGCCTCCATATATCCGCATCCTCCACCCTAACGGGCACCCAGAGAAATGTGTCGATATATGTGCGGATTTTATTGCCCCATCGCACAAAGCCCGTGAAATTTATTCACGAAAAAGCATTTGATAAAATGGGCGGCTATTTATACCATAGTCACACACAAATTTCCAAAAGTTTTTAGAGATCATGAACAGTACTTACGAAGCACCCCGTCGACTCATCAAAAGCGCTGAAGACATCGAAAAGATGCGTGTGGCTGGACGACTGGCGGCTGA
Source organism: Acinetobacter sp. CAU_H_29a_1 (assembly GCF_058599505.1). NCBI lineage: Bacteria > Pseudomonadati > Pseudomonadota > Gammaproteobacteria > Moraxellales > Moraxellaceae > Acinetobacter > Acinetobacter sp. CAU_H_29a_1. The sequence goes on along the minus strand of NZ_CM178655.1, from coordinate 1,065,861 downwards.
AGTCTTGGATATGATCAAGCCACATATTAAACCAGGTGTGACTACACTTGAGTTAGATACGATTTGTCACGATTATATTGTCAATAAACAAGACGCGATTCCAGCATGTTTAGGTTACGGTGCAGCACCAGGTCGCCCTGCTTTCCAACATGTGATTTGTACTTCTGTAAACCATGTGGTCTGTCACGGCATTCCTTCAGATGCAAAAGTGTTGAAAAAAGGCGATATTTTAAATATTGATGTGACGGTCATTAAAGATGGTTTCCACGGCGATACCAACATGATGTACATCGTGGGTGGCGAGACGTCTATTCTCGCGAATCGTTTATGTAAAGTGGCACAAGAAGCGATGTACCGTGGAATAGCAACAGTGAAGCCGGGTTCAACCATTGGCGACATTGGTCATGCCATTCAACAATATGTCGAATCGGAACGTTTTGGTGTCGTGCGTGAATACTGTGGTCACGGTATTGGAACTGTGTTCCATGACGAACCTCAAGTCTTACACTATGGTCAACCAAACTCAGGCATGATTTTAGAAGAAGGCATGACCTTTACCATTGAACCAATGGTCAATGGTGGTGATTGGAAAACTAAATTACTGGGCGATAAATGGACGGTAGTGACCAAAGACCATAGCTTGTCTGCACAGTATGAACATACGTTGTTGGTCACTAAAAACGGGGTTGAAGTGTTAACTGCACGTCCTGAAGAAGATTTATCACGTTTTCAGTCTTAAATGATGTCATTGGCATGAAATATGATGCCACCTGTCAAAAAGACCACCTACTGGTGGTCTTTTTTATGACTAAACAAATATTGAATTTGAAATTTATTCTTTATTTTACAAACAGCTAGAACCAAAAAACACCCAACAGTAGCTTTCTATTACATTCATTCATCTGTAACAAAGATTGCAAGCTAGTAACACGATCACACAAAACGGGTTTTGACATTCACAAATGTCAAAAACACATCTCCTTCAAAAACAACAGCTTTATCGTAGCAGCAACCTTAATAATACGCTCTATAAAAACGAATAGTTAATTTGGACATGGAGTCCCAGAATGAAAAAAACATTGCTTTGTGTAGCAACGTCTATTGCTGCTTTACCTATGCTCACACATGCAGATTCACCTTATTTTAGTCTACAAGATGGTGATGGATTTAAACGCTTTTCTGTATCGGTCGGTGCTTTGCACGTTATGCCACAAGGTAAAGCTCAACCCTTCCGAGTTAACACATCGGTTAAAGAAGGCGAAACTGCAAAAGTTGGAGATATCAAAGCACAAACGGTGCTCGACAATATCAAGCCAGGAAGTAGCGTCAATCCTCTCTTAAAGGCTACTCTTGATGGGCTTGCTTTAATTAATGCTGATGTCCCCTCAGCATTAAGTGGGACTGCTGAAATCCGTGGACTCAGTCAATGGGATAATCCAGGTACGGGTTTAGAAGCCGATGATGTCACCACATTGGGCATCATGACCAATTACTTTTTTACCGACAATATTTCTTTTGAAATGAAAGCAGGGATTCCACCGAAAGTCGATTTACAAGGTAAAGGAAAAATTTATGCGCCTTTTTCAGCAACTGCAACACCTATGGGCGGAGCTTTAGGAAATTTAGAACTTGAAAATGATATTTTCATTACCGATTTGGAAGCACACGGCCCTGCGGCATCTGCACGTGCGTGGACACCTGCTTTCGAGTTCCAATATCACTTTGGTAAAACAGGGGTAAATAAATTCCGCCCCTATGTCGGTGTTGGAATGATGTATGCCTACTTTAATGAGTTGGAAATTAACCCACAAACTGAAAAAGACTTGATTGCAGCAGGTCATATGATTGCCAATATTAAAGAAGGAAATGCTGGCGCATCACTTGAAGGGAAAAAGAGTTCAGCCAATCCCAAAGTTAAGCTAGAAGCAACTGATGCCTTCGCCCCTATTGCAACCGTCGGTTTCACCTATGACTTTAATGATAAATGGTTTGCTGTCGGCTCGGTGTCCTATGCTCATCTTAAAAATGAAACCACGATTACCGTCAAAGATGCTACGCACGGTGAACTGATCAAATCCACAGCCGATATTGAAATTAACCCCATTCTGGCTTATGCAGGTGTCGGCTACCGATTCTAAGCTTCAAACAACTACCAAAAAGACGACACCAAGTCGTCTTTTTTCATGAATATTCATTGTTTTTATTGATCAAATAGTCAATTTTTTATCATCGATTTCAGCAAATAATTCACTTAATATAGCGAACTCTAAGCTCATTTTTTGGTTGAAATATGTCAGAAACTCGTTTTTCCAAACCGCTGATTTATATGCTCATTGGAAGTGCAATAATTCTGGCATTATCACTAGGTGTCCGACATGGCTTTGGACTCTACCTTGTGCCTATGAGTGATGAGTTTGGCTGGGGACATAATGTTTTTAGTCTAGCGATTGCGATGCAAAACCTGATTTGGGGCGCTGCGCAGCCCTTTACAGGTGCATTAGCAGATAAATATGGCTCTAAAATCGTGGTTGCCGTCGGTGGTGTGTTGTATACCATCGGTTTGCTGCTCATGGCAGTCAGCTCTACGGGTTGGTTACTCAACTTAAGTGTCGGTCTTATTTTGGGCCTAGCATTATCTGCGACCTCTTTCTCTGTATTGTTATCCGCGGTGGGTCGTGCTGCACCGCCTGAAAAACGTAGCCTTGCTATGGGTATTGCCAGTGCAGCGGGTTCTTTTGGGCAGTTCATTATGCTGCCGTCAACCTTACTACTGTTACAAAACTTTGGCTGGTCTGCGGCGTTGGTCGTTAGTGCACTTTTAATTGCGATGATTGTTCCACTGGCTTGGATGCTCAAAGCTCCCGCCTTTGTTGTACCGAATGCGTCAACCAACCAAGTTCAGCTCAGCTTTAAAGATATCTTAGTGATTGCGAAAAATCATAAACCGTTTTGGTTCCTATCACTTGGTTTTTTGGTCTGTGGCTTCCAAGTCGTCTTTATAGGTATCCATTTACCTGGCTATTTGATTGACCATGGTTTTAATGCAACCACAGGAACTGTTTTCTTAGCGCTGGTCGGTTTATTTAATATCGTTGGCACCTACACTGCTGGTTGGCTAGGTGGGAAATATTCTAAACCAAAGTTACTGATGGGCTTATATGGGCTCAGAGGCATTGCAATTATTGCCTTTTTAATGCTCCCGCTCAGCACATTCACCATCTATAGCTTTGGTGTGGTGATGGGTTTATTATGGTTATCTACAGTACCTTTGACCAACGGTATTGTAGCCAATATGTTTGGTATTAAATATCTGAGCATGCTGAGCGGGATCGTGTTCTTTACCCATCAAGTTGGTTCATTTTTCGGTGGATGGCTAGGTGGTGTGAACCATGACGTGACAGGTAATTATGACTTGATTTGGCTGTTTTCTATTATTCTGAGTGTTTTTGGCGTACTGGTACATTTCTTTGTCGATGAAAAGGCGGTTGTCCATGACTAATTCATTTTTATGGCTCAAATGCGGTATCGGCATTAGCATTATTGCGTTGTTTGCTCTGGCTATTAGCCTTTGGCTGAATACGCCTGACCTGTTTGAGTATTTTAATCAGGCATTTTGCGCTCATTAAATCTGCATATTTTGAGCTCAATATTTCATTATAAAAGAAAAGCAATATAATCATCAGCTTAGTATTTTTTAAATTTTTTCATAAGTTTAGAACTTCTTTTAATTTTAAGATTACACATATTTTGATTACATTTTCTCTAGACCGCATATCTAGAGAAAATAATCAAAATGACCGCATTAACTCAACTTTCACAAGCGATTCATGATGCCCAGCGTTGGCATCAACCTGAACAATTTCAAAATCCAGAAGAAATACAAATTATCCCACTGGCGGAAGAAGCCTTAGGTGCTGTGGTTTTTGGTTTAGATGCCCGTAAAGCCCAAGCAGGAGAGACCATCTATCGCTTGAAAGAAGCTTTGGCTGAACATCTACTTTTAATTTTTAAAAACCAAACTTTGGATGATCTGCAATATTTAGCCTTTGCCAGCTATTTTGGTTCTATTTTCCGCCCAAGTGCAGACAATCCAGTGCTGGCTAGCCAGACTGACACTGGTGTTCCACCCGATGTGGTTCCTGTTTCTAATGCGGTCGGTCAAGGCGACTATACTGGTCATGGCGAACTCACCCCACATGCCGATCACCAGTGGACACCTCTTCCCTCTTTTGGCTCTCTGCTCTATGCCCTTGAGCTTCCTCAAGACGGTGGACAAACCTCTTGGTTCAATACCATCAAAGCCTATGATGCGCTTCCCGATGACGTCAAAAAGCAGATCGACCAGCTACAGCTGATTACTTATAACCCATTCGTCCGTGCGCAAAGTAATACAGGCAATACGGGTTATGGCGACAGCCCTTATTATCGCTTTAAAGATCAACCCATTTTAGGTCATGCCTATCCTCATCCCTTAGTCCGCACACATCCAGAATCTGGGCGTAAAGCGCTTTGGCTCAATACCCGTTCGGAAGTTGAATTACTCAATGTCGATGATACCGAAGGCAGTGAACTGATTGCTGCACTTCGTACGCATATCCTCAAACCTGAGTTTCGCTATGAACATCACTGGGAAACTGGAGATATTGTCTTTTGGGATAATCAGGTGACACTACATTCACGTCGCCCCTTTCCGGTCGATCAACGTCGCTTACTCAAACGTATTAGTCTTGCAGGTGGGCGTCCTTACTAAGCGATAAATAAAATGAATGATTTATTGGTATGACACCAAAATGTCACGATTGTTTTAGATAATCTGTTAAAAAACCAATAAAAAAGCCCATCGTTTGATGGGCTTTTTTATTTCTATGACTTAAGCATTGCGTTTCGCAAAGTCATCCATAAAATTCACTAGGGCTTGCACGCCTTCTAGAGGAACCGCGTTATAAATACTTGCGCGCATCCCACCAACTGAGCGGTGACCCGCAAGGTTCAACAAATGGTTTTCTTCAGCTTCTTTCAGGAAAAGTTTTTCCAAATCTGGATTCGCCAAAGTAAACGGCACATTCATAATTGAACGGTTTTGCACAGCAATTGGATTTGCATAAAAATCGCTTGCATCGATATAACCATAAAGCAGTTTCGCCTTTTCAAGGTTCACTTTATGAATCGCCTCAACACCACCTTGTTCAAGCAACCATTCAAATACCAGACCAGATAAGTACCAAGCATAGGTCGACGGCGTATTGACCATCGAATCATTCTTCGCTTGTGAAGCGTATTTCAAGATGCTTGGAATTTCAGGTTTAGCTTGATCTAGCAGATCTTCACGAACAATAACCAAGGTTAAACCCGCTGGGCCAATGTTCTTTTGCGCGCCTGCATAGATGATACCAAATTTAGTGACATCAACAGGTGCAGACAAAATACTTGAAGACAGATCCGCAACCAATGGTGCATTGGTTTCTGGAATAGCCGCAAACTGAAGACCACCAATCGTTTCATTGTCTACATAATGCACATAAGCCGCATCTTGAGATAAGTTCCAAGTGCTTGAGTCTGCAATGGCAAGTTTTCCATCAATTTGCGTACCCGCTTCAATGACGTTGATATCGCCATAGCGCTGCGCTTCTTTTAGTGCTTTCTCAGACCAAATTCCAGTATGGATATAGTCCGCTTTGCTGTTTTTACCCAACAAGTTTAAAGGAATCGCGGAGAACTGAAGTGAAGCACCACCTTGAAGGAACAAGACTTTATAGTTCTCTGGAATGTTCATGAGTTTACGTAAATCTGCTTCTGCTTTTTCAGCCACAGCAACATAGTCTTTACTACGGTGACTCATTTCCATGATGGAAAGACCCTTGCCTTGCCAATCAAGCATTTCAGCTTGTGCTTTTTCTAAAACGGCAGTAGGTAATGCAGCAGGACCAGCACAGAAGTTGTACGCGCGCATGATTTTTCCTTTCAAAGTGAAACACAATAAAATGATGGCATTTAACCACAGATAGCCAGTGCTTGCAGTAAATTCAACTGAAAATATTTCAATGTAATCTCACCTTTACAGTCAAAAACTCAATCAAGATCAATGATCCAGTTTTAACTCAGCACTGCTCAATCAATTACAACAGCGCTTTCCCATTCACCTAAGCTCAAACGAAAGCATTTCCTTTGCTTAAAAATGTCGCTAATCTATTGATATACATTTGCAAATTAAACAATTCAGTAACTGAGTCAGCATTCAGAACAGTTAGATTATGCGTATAATGTGCAAAAACATAGAAAAGAGTCGTGCTCATGCCACAAAGACTATTCAACATGCTTAATACACCAGCCAACAAATTCTTATTGCGTACATCACTGCCATCAATCTTGTCATTAAGCATGTTCGGTCTCAGTCTCGGAATCAGCTCGACAACTTTTGCTGCATCTATCAGCTATCAACAAGCTGAGCAAAGTGTGTTACAAGACTCGTATAGCACACAGGCCACCCAAGCCTTACAACAAGCCTCAAAACTAGAAGCTGAAGCGGTCAAAGGTTTGGGGCTCCCCCGTATCGATCTGAACGTACGTGCCTATGCTTTTCATAATGAGCTCGATGTGCCTCTTGGTGCACTCAAAAATAATTTAGAACACACACTTTCTCAAAACATTAATGACCGTATAAATCAACAAAATCTGCCACCTAATATTTCTGACCCGTTAAAAGAAGGTATTAATCAGACCATCCATAATGGTGTCGGGCTTATTCCAGATAACTCTCAAATTACCTTAGAAGATCAAGTCATACGCCCGACGATTTCTGCAATGATGCCGCTTTATACAGGTGGGTTAACCTCAAGTGCGAAACAAGTCGCCAATATCAAAGCAAAACGTAGCGAACTCAATACAAAACAACAGCAAGACCTACAACGCTTTGAGCTGATTCAAGCCTATTTCAATGTTCAACTGCAAAAACAGTTACTCGCGTCTAGCCAATATAATTGGCATGCAATGCAAAAACACTATGACAATGCACTTAAACTTGAACAACAGGGCTTTATTAGTAAAGGCCAGCGCATGCAATTTGAAGTGGCAAAAAACAATGCACAGCGCAGTGAGCAAGCCAGTCAGGCCAATTTAAAAGCCAGTTTATTTCAACTGAATAACCTTTTACAAAGCAGCCAAATTACTGAGCTCACCACACCACTCTTTATTAACAGTACCCAAAACCAAGATTTAAATACCCTACTCAAGTCATATGCAGATCAATCGGCTTTAGTACAAAAACTGCAAATGGACACCCAACTGGCACAAGCCAATGTCACGGCACAAAACGCCGCCAAGAAACCCCATATTTTTGCCTTTGGTGAATATAGTCTGGACGATAAAAATAACTGGATCGTTGGCTTAGCCGCACAGTACAATCTGTTTTCAGGCATTGATAAAAACAAAAATGTCCAAGCAGCAGAGTTACAACGCTACGCTTCTGAACTGATGACAGCACGGACTAAACAAGAAATTGAAAATGTGATTTATAAATCGTATAGCGAAGCCACCACAGCGCAGCAAAGTGATCAGTTATTACAGCAAAATATAAAAGCAGCGCAAGAAAATTTACGTATACAAGAACTGTCCTTTAAAGAAGATATGGGAACAGCGACCCAAGTGATCGATGCACAAAATATGCTCAGCGCCTTAAAAGCAGAAACCGCACTGAATGCCTATAAATATGTCATGTCACTGGCGACGCTTCTACAAAGTCATGGTTCGATCCATCAGTTCCAAACCTATTTTCTGCAACCCAATACGCGATTTATTCGTTAATTCTTTGATGAGAGCCATTTAATGAATCAAGATCAAAACCAATCTGATCCGCAAAAACCTGAAAAACAAGAAGATCAAGCGGTGCCATCAACAGAGGAATTAACCACAAATGATACTCAAGAGCAGGCACAGACTGAGAGCGAACAGACTGAGCCAGCATCAGTCAATACGAACACAGAACAAAAGTCCAAAGCGATCAAGCTAATTGGGGGCCTTGCTCTTATTATTCTATTCATCGTGATTGCTTTTGGACTGTGGAAGGCCTATCAACCGAAAACGGTTGAAATCCAAGGTCGGGTTGAGGCAGAAACGATCCATGTCAGTACCAAAGTGCCCAGTCGAATTGATGAAATTTATGTCCATGACGGACAGAAGATCAGTAAAAACCAAGAACTCGTTCGACTGTATAGCCCTGAAGTCGATGCCAAAAAACAGCAAGCACTGGCCAGCTTACAGGCTGCTTTAGCACTCCAATCCACCGCTGACCGTGGCTCTCAGGAAGAAAATATTGCGAGTTTATACGCTAACTGGCAAGCACTGAAAGCACAGCAAACTTTGGCACAAACCACCTATCAACGTGGGGCTAACTTATACCAACAAGGTGTCATCTCACGCCAACGTCGCGATGAAATGCATGCTGCGGCGCAATCAGCCGCTCAAATGACAGAAGCAGCATATCAACAATATGCTCGGGCTGAACGTGGTAGCACCCCACAGCAAAAAAGTTCAGCAGATGCACAAGTGCAAATTGCAAAAGCAGCTGTTGCTGAAGTCAATGCACTTGAAGCTGAAACCAAACTACTCTCGCCCATTGACGGTACTGTCTCTAAAACTTATGGCAAACCCTCTGAATTGGTGGCGATGGGGGTACCGATTGTCAGTATTATTCAAGATCGCGAGCTTTGGGTATCACTGAATATTCGTGAAGACCAATATGCCAACATCTATCAGGCAAAACAAATTGAAGGCTTTATTCCAGCCTTAAATCTACACACCAACTTTAATATTAAGAATATTGATGCCGAAGGCGAATTTGCCACCATTAAGACCACACGCCAAACAGGAGGCTATGACATTCGTAGCTTTAAAGTCCATTTGACGCCTGCGCAAGCCATTCCAGACCTAAAAGTTGGCATGAGTGTGTTGTTTAAAGTCAAAGAGAGCAAATAATGCTAAGCGGGCTACTGCGGGAACTGAACTATTTACTCAAGCATAAGTGGGATCTATGTTTAGTCACGCTTGCCCCACTGTTTATTATCGTGCTGTTTTCCAGCATGTTTGCCCAAGGCAAGCCTGAACATTTGCCTATTGCAATTATTGACCAAGACCAAAGTGAGCTGAGCCAAAACATACAACGCTATTTAAGACTCAACCATACCTTAGATGTCGCCATCGTCAGTGATCAAAATACCGAAGTTGAAAAGCTGCTGAACCAAACCAAAGTTTGGGGTTACGTCAGTATTCCCAATGGCGCCGAACAACGTTTTGTTCAAGCTAAAGATGCTGAAATCAGCATCGCCTATAACCAAAGTTACTTTAGTGTGGGTAACACCATTTCATCAGCCATGTTACTCAGTACAGTTGAAGCCATGGCAGACTATGCTGGTGAAAGCTATTTAGAAAATACGATCCCTTATTTAGATGTACCTACACCACACGTTAAAATTTCGACCTTATACAACCCAAATTTGAGTTATGAGTTCTATTTAGAACCCTTTATGATTCCTGCGATTTTGCATTTATTGCTCTGCTGTTGTGTCGCATTTTCAGTCGGTCAAGAATTTAAGTTTCATACAACGCAAAACTGGCTAAACAATCAATCCGCTTTTAAAGCTATCCTCACGAAAAACCTGACCTATGTACTTATTTTTAGCTTATGGACATGGGCGTGGATGTTTTGGCTGATTGAGATTCGCGGTTGGTTTATTGCAGGTCAACTTTGGTTGATCATGTTGGGACAGCTTTTATTTTATAGTGCCTATGCCTTAATCAGTAGCACCATTGTTCTAGCCACCAACAACTTATCTAAAACCTTTGGTTTAATTGCTGTGTATGGCGGCTCTTCGCTCAGTTTTGCAGGAGTGACTCTCCCCTTAAATAACGCACCACTGTTTACCAAATTTTGGGCCAATATTATCCCTTACACACCTTATGCCAAACTACAAACCGAACAATGGGTCATTGGTAGCCCAATCAGTTCATCGCTATTGCCTTTACTCATACTTATCCTCTATGTGGTCTTTTACGCTGTGACCTCTGTCCTGCTGCTCAAAAAACGAAGCAAAGGAGCAGTGTCATGAAGTCATTTTTGCACTATTACCTCAAGACATTTAAAGACATTATCGCCAATCAGTCGATTTTAACCACGCTCATCCTCTCGGTGATTTTCTATAGTGTTTTCTATCCGACTGCCTACAAAGCACAGCAAGCAGAAGCTTTGCCCATTGTGATTGTGGATGAAGAACAAAGTATCGTGACCAATAACATCATTCAGCAAGTTTCGCTCAGTCCAAATGTTGAAGTGAAAGCTGTGACGGGCAATTTTCTCGATGCTGAAAATATGATTAAACAACAGCAAGCCGATGGTATTTTGCTCTTACCCGAAAATCTTTCCAATAGTCTTCGGCATGGCGAAGTCGGTGGGATTGGGCTCTATCTCAGCGCGGCAAACTTTTTAAAAACCAAACAAATTGGGCTAGGTCTCGCTACCTCAATTGAAAATGCTGTACGCGAACACATGGAAAAATTTGGCAATATTTCACACTTTTCACCAGCCATTTCCATTCATCAAACGCCGCTTTTTAACACCATGTCGGGTTATGGCAGTTATATTTTCCCCGCTATTGCTCCGCTGATTATTCATCAAACCATCGTGCTCGGTTTAGGGATGTTATTGGCCGGATACCGCGAACAGAAATGGCGACCAACGACGACAGAATTTTTTGCGATTTTTTGCGCCATTCTGACCATTGGTATGCTCGGTTGTTTATATTTATTTGGCTTTATTTATTGGTTAAATGACTACCCACATGGGGGAAATTTTAGTGGCATGTTACTGGCCGTGCCGATTTTTATAGGCTGTATCGTGGCTTTAGGCATGTTGATTTCAACATTTTTCGATATGCCTGAGCGTGCAGGACATGTCATTGTATTTACCTCTATTCCGCTATTTCTACTTTCAGGAACAGCATGGCCACACGCCGCAATGCCCGCTTGGATGCAATACTTGGGCAATGTTTTGCCATCGACCCAAGGGATTCAAATGTTTATTCAACTGAACCAAATGGGTGTACCAACTACACTTATTCTGCCGAAACTACTGTATCTCTTTGTGTTTGGTATAGCGTGCGCAGCATTTGCTTATTGGCGTCTCAAGCATCGCTAAATTTTAGAACCTATTGATAGCAATCCTACCAATTTAATCCGTTGAAGCCCCATAAAGTTTGACATCAAAGCTGCGAATTTTTGTGCTTCCGCCGGCTTTGTCAAAACCAACATCGTATTGAACTAGGTTTTTATTGCTATAAGCATACTCATAGGTAACTGCATACAAACTTGGTTTTTCCGTCGATTTTTCAATGTGTTTCGATACAATTTTTTGAGTCGTTATGGCTTGTTTAGGAATCGATTTTGCAAATTTTCGCATGTCTTTTTCATGAGTTTTAAATTCACGCTGTAACTCTGGCTCAAAATAAGTATAGAGCTGCGGAAAATCGCCCTGAGTAAAGGCTTGATAAGCTTGCTGAGCTGCTTTCTCTTGAGCAGGACTCGGATTTGGGATCGAATCCAATGCCTGTTGTCCCAATTTATCACATGCTGTTAAAGCCAACGCACAACTCAAAACCAGTAATTTTTCTTTCATAAAATCTTCTCCGCCACTAGGTCATCGCCAATATGAAAAAGGACGCCGAAGCGCCCTTTTCTTGTTCATTCAGTTAGTCTTCGTTCGATGTATTGGTATCTGTTGTATTTTCAGATGCATCTACATTTACTTCGTCAACTACAGTTTCTTCGGCAGTCTCGATAGAAGCATCTAAAATATCGTCTTCGACTTCAACGGCTTCCACTGCAACAACACCGACCAAGATTTCTTCATTACCTAAACGAATCAGACGTACACCTTGTGCATTACGCCCTGTTCTAGCAACTTCAGAGGCACGAGTACGAACTAAAGTACCGCCATCAGAAATCAACATCAACTCTTTAGATTCATCAATGGCAACCGCACCTACCAACTCACCGTTACGTTCAGATGTTTTGATGGCAATAACACCTTTACCACCACGTTTCTTGGTTGGGAAGTCATCAACTGGCGTACGTTTACCATAACCATTTGCAGAAGCACACAGTACTTCGCCAGTTTCAGGCACAACAACCAATGAAACAATACGGCTTGCCACATTTAAATCAGAAGATTCTTCATCATCTGAATCTGTGTCGGTTTCAACATCATCTTCGGCCTGAGCTGCAGCTAAAGTGACGCGCATACCACGTACCCCTTTTGCAGTACGTCCCATCACACGTGCATCAGTTTCAGAGAAGCGAATTGCCTTACCTTCATTGGAGAACAACATGATTTGCTGTTCGCCATCGGTGATTGCAACACCTATCAAGGTATCTTCTTCTTTCAGCTCAATTGCACGTAAACCGTTTGAACGAACATTACTAAATTGTTCTAATTCAACACGCTTGACTGTACCAGATGCAGTTGCCATAAATACAAAGAAGTTCTTCCGCATTTTCTCTGCAAGATCAGCAAATTCAACAACTGTTTCATTGTCCAAATCTGTTGTTGAAAGCTCAACACCCAACTCTTTCAATTGCTTACGTAATGCATCAGAGAGCTCATCAGCATCTTCAGCCAACTCATCGAATGAAGCTTTTAACGCTTCATAATGCGCATCGATAATACTATTTTCACGTAATGTCGCGATATTGCTACGCACAAAGTTTTTGAACTCAGCTAAGCGTTCTTTAAATTTCTTCGGCGCATCAATCACAGGAAGAATTGCTGTGATTGTCTCATCGGCATCCAGTGGCAATAAGTTCACCATTGGGCGACCTTTTGAACCACGCGATGCTTGAGGCACTTCAAACACTCTCAGGCGATAGACTTTACCAACATTGGTAAAGCACAACACTGTGGCATGGTTAGAGGTCACAATCAGATGCTGGATGTAGTCATCTTCTTTCATCGAGGTCGCAGATTTACCACGTCCACCACGACGCTGCGCAGCATAGTCTGAAAGTGGTTGAGTTTTCGCATAACCTGTTTTTGAAACAGTCAGTACCACTTGCTCTTCAGGAATTAAATCTTCACGCGAGAAGTCAATACGAGACTCAACAATTGCGGTACGACGAGCATCACCGTATTGTTGCAAAATTAAAGCTAATTCTTCTTTAATCACTGCCATCAATAAATTGAAGTCATTTAAAATAGCTGTAAGTTCAGCAATTTGACCTAAAATTTCAGTATATTCAGCTTGTAACTTGTCTTGTTCAAGACCCGTTAAACGGTGCAAACGAAGTTCAAGAATCGCACCAACTTGCGCAGGCGATAAACGATATATCTGACCATCTAAACCAAACGGACGACTTGGATCTTCACCTTCAATTTCGTCTGGACGTACAGAAACAGAACCTGCTTTTTCAAGCAGTGCAATTACATTGCCTGCTGCCCACTCACCTGCTTGTAAACGCTCACGCGCCTCAGCTGGGTTTGCAGAAGTTTTAATGGTTTCAATGATCGCATCAATATTTGCTAATGCTACCGTCAAACCTTCTAAAATATGGCCACGTTCACGTGCTTTGCGCAATTCAAACATGGTACGACGCGTCACTACTTCTTGACGGTGACGAATAAATGCCGCAACAATGTCTTTCAAGTTCATTAACTTTGGCTGGCCGTTGTCTAAGCACACCATGTTAATGCTGAAAGAGTTTTCCAACTGCGTGTTTTGGAATAAGTTATTTACCACAACTTCAGCGTTTTCACCACGCTTTAAGTCAATGGCAATACGCATCCCGTCTTTGTCAGATTCATCACGTAGCTCAGAAATACCTTCCAGTTTTTTCTCTTTTACCAACTCAGCGATACGTTCAATGGTTTTCGCTTTGTTGACTTGATATGGAATTTCTGTGAAAACGATCGTGGTACGACCTGTTTTTTGGTCTTCTTCAAAGTGGTATTTACCACGAATATGCAAACGACCTTTACCCGTACGGTAAGCATCAACAATGCCCGCTTTACCGTAAATAATGCCACCTGTAGGAAAGTCTGGACCCGAAATATATTCCATCAATCCTTCAATTGAAATATTTGGGTTTTCAGCATAGGCCAAACAAGCGTTCACTACTTCAGTCATATTGTGCGGCGCCATATTGGTCGCCATACCCACAGCAATACCTGTAGTACCGTTAATCAGTAAGTTAGGAATACGCGTTGGCATCACTTGCGGAATACGTTCAGAGCCGTCGTAGTTGTCTTCCCAATCCACCGTATCTTTTTCAAGATCGGCAAGGATTTCATGAGTCAACTTACGCATACGAACTTCGGTATAACGCATCGCAGCTGCGCTATCGCCATCGACCGAACCAAAGTTCCCCTGACCATCAACCAATTGATAACGCAAGCTAAAGTCTTGAGCCATACGAACAATGGTTTCATAAACAGCAGAATCACCGTGTGGGTGATATTTACCGATCACATCACCAACCACGCGGGCAGACTTTTTATAAGCTTTGTTGTAGTCATTACCCAATTCGTGCATTGCATAAAGCACACGACGATGAACAGGTTTTAGACCATCTCGAACATCTGGCAAAGCACGAGAAACAATCACGCTCATTGCATAGTCAAGATACGAGTTCTTGAGTTCATCCTCAATCGCAATCGGTCTGATTTCCGATACGCTCATGCATACTCCTTATTCTACAAACGTAAAACCGTTTGCATTTATATGTCGTAAAACTTGCAAAATTATTAGTTCAAAATACTAAACTAAAAACTGAAATATAGCCGTAAATTATAGCATAAACACTCTGATTTTTGTGTCACGTCACCACAGTTAATCTCGTTAATTTTCTTTAATTTAGGGGTTATTTTTTACACATGTATAGGATGTACATTTACAGCTCCATCACATTCCCTATCAGCGTTGCATAAAATGCAAAAAAGCCCTCATTTTTGAGAGCTTTAAGCCATGTCTTGCCTATCTTTGGACTTACTGATCGATCTCTTGCTTATCGTGCCGCATAATATGAAATGCCACCATAAACAAGCCCAATATTAAAGGAAACTCATATAGCTCCTCCATAAGGTCTTTATAAGCAATCTGATGTAAGAAAATTCCACCATAAATGCGACTGTGTTCAATGCCGTCAGAAATAATCAAACCCAACACCGTGAGCAGCATTGCCCAAGCAGGTATCGTAATGTTCTTCATTTTTATCGCAATCTCATCGCGCAATGGTTTAACCAACAACATAAATACGACTGAACCAATCAAAACTACCGAGATGCCACGAAAATATACTTTTGGGATTTCAGGGAAATAGTCTCTCCCCCAACTGGTGCTACGTCCAAACAAAAGTAACCACCACAGCACAGCCCAGATCCAAAAATACTTTTTACCATCAGGAAGATGCATCGGTTGCATGTAACAATAGCTAAATACAGCAAATATCAATAAAAGTAACGCTTGAATATTTTCCACGCCACGTACAACAGCACCACCTAAAAGTGGAAACTGCAGATCAGCTAAAAATGGAAAAATTAGACACAGAACAGCAAGGATCAGAACAGACCAAGATACACGCGTATCAATCAGCAAGATTACAACTCCCAACTTAACAAAAAATGTTTTGTGTAAGTTAAGCTTAAAAATGGATGGCAAATAGTATCATAAATCTGAATATTCAGATGCACACTCATCTAAAGAAATGCTTAAATTTTCATTATTATTTGCAGAATACAAGGACTTAAAATAACAAAATAAATATCGAGTGATTTTAATTTTTTATAATATTAAAGAACAGCTTTAGCACATAAAAAAACGCTCCTGCACATAGCAGTTAAGCATTGCTTAAACTGCTTGCACAAAAGCGTTTTTTTTGAAACGTTGTCAGGAATTAGATTTTAGATACTAACTCTGGAACAACGGTATTCAAATCACCTACTAACCAGTAATCTGCTACTGCATTGATAGGCGCTTCTTCGTCTTTGTTGATCGCAACGATCACTTTAGAGTCTTTCATACCTGCCAAATGCTGGATCGCACCAGAGATACCTACAGCGATATACAGATCAGGCGCAACAATTTTACCTGTTTGACCTACTTGCATATCGTTTGGAACGAAACCAGCGTCAACCGCAGCACGTGATGCACCTTGAGCAGCGCCCAATTTGTCAGCCAATGGGTCAAGAACAGTATGGTAGTTCTCACCTGAACCCACACCACGACCACCTGAAACCACAATACGCGCAGCAGTTAATTCTGGGCGTTCAGATTTTACGATCTCTTCAGCAACAAACTTAGAGATACCCGCATCTTTTGCTTCGCTTACAGCTTCAACCGCAGCAGAACCACCTTCAGCAGCGACAGGGTCAAATGCTGTACCACGTACAGTACCAACAATGATTGCTTCATCAGACTGAACTGTTGCAATCGCGTTACCTGCATAGATTGGACGCTTAAACGTATTTGCAGATTCAACAGCAATGATGTCTGTGATCATGCTGACATCAAGAAGAGCAGCCACACGTGGAAGAATATTCTTACCCGTTGTAGTTGATGCAGCCAATACGTGTTTGAAACCACCTTTAGCAATATCTGCAACCAAAGCTGCAACGTTTTCAGCCAATTGGTTTGCGTAAACTGCGTTGTCAGCAAGTAATACTTTGCTTACACCCGCAACTTTTGCAGCAGCATCAGCAACAGCTTGAGCGCCAGAACCAGCAACTAATACAGTGATATCACCACCGATTTTTTGAGCTGCAGCAACAACGTTTAAAGTTGCACCATTTAGTGCTTTGTTGTCGTGCTCAGCGATAACTAAAATACTCATGATTTTATCCTTCTGTATTAGATCACTTTCGCTTCATTTTTTAGTTTTTCTACAAGTTCGTCTACAGACTTCACTTGTACGCCAGCTTTACGTTCAGCAGGCGCTTCAACTTTAACTGTTTTAAGTTTAGTTGTTGTAGAAACACCAAAATCAGCAGGAGACTTCGTATCCAGCGGTTTTTTACGCGCTTTCATGATGTTTGGAAGAGCTGCATAACGTGGCTCATTCAAACGCAAGTCAGTGGTGATGATCGCTGGAAGTGCAAGTTCAACAGTTTGTAAACCACCGTCGATTTCACGAGTCACTTGTACTTTGTCTCCATCAACTTTGACTTCAGAAGCAAAAGTACCTTGACCTGCACCTAGAAGCGCACCAAGCATTTGGCCAACTTGGTTAGAGTCATCATCAATTGCTTGCTTACCAAGAAGAATCAACTGAGGTTGTTCAGCGTCAACAACGCCTTTCAACACTTTCGCAATTTCTAAAGCACCCAGTTGGCTGTCATCAGCTTCAACTAAAATACCGCGGTCAGCACCAAGCGCCATAGCAGAACGGATTTGCTCTTGCGCTTCTTTAGGACCAATAGAAACAACGATGATTTCTGAAACAGTTCCCTTCTCTTTTAAGCGAACCGCTTCTTCCACTGCGATTTCACAGAATGGGTTAATTGACATTTTAACGTTGGTTAAGTCAACACCACTGTTGTCCGGCTTAACGCGAACTTTAACGTTGGCATCAACCACACGTTTTACAGCAACAAGAGCCTTCATGTAATCCTCGGCTGTTTTAGCAAATGTAAATGTTGAGAAAAGTTAGTTTAACTCTTCACTTAAATTTTTTTTAGGTGCCCTATCTTGCAATGTGTACGGCATTTCGGTCAAGTCACAATTCACCAAAGAGCTGTAAAAATGCGTAAATTTAGCTGAACGACGCGTTCATACTTTTTTGTACGCACTATATTTGCACAAAATCGCACTCAGATTAAGTTATGATTTTTATTATATTTTTATCTGATTTACATTATTCAAAGATTTGATTTCTTTTCTCTAATATTCACCATCAAATAGATTATTGACTGTCTGTTCACATCTTTATCAGGCTTCACAAATCTGTCATTTAAGATAGATCAGACAGCCTTAGATTCAAATACTCATTATTATAGACATATGATGACACAATGTTGCTGCTTTATTAGGCGATCCAAAAAACTTCCTCAAAAAAAAGCATGCCATTTTGACATGCTTCTCTCAGTTTAATTGGCAATCAGCCATGTCGCGGCCAATGCCAGCAAACCACCTGAAGTGCCATCAATCCATTTTTGCTTACGTTCATCTATTGGGGACTTCTGTGTCAGTTTTGCAAAAACCAGACTCAAACTACAGTAGACCACAAAAATCATCGCGATAAAGATTAAAGATAAAACCAAACCTTGACTGACAGTGTTGGCAGATTTATCGATAAATTGCGGCAAAATTGCAAAATAGATAAGCATACCTTTGGGATTTAATAGTGCGGTAAAAAAGCCTTTTTTGATCGGGTTATTTTCCGTTTTTCGGTCTAGTTGCAATTTTTTAGTACTAAAAACCGACTTTAATAAACCAAAGGCCAAATACAACAAATATGCAATACCCAGCCAGCGGATGGTTTCAAACAAAAGCGGGAAAGACACAATAATGGCAGCAATACCCAAAGCCACTAAAATTGAATGTAGTAAATAGCCTGTACATACGCCGACAGTCGCCATCATGCCTGCTTTTGCATCTTTGCCCATAACTTGAGACAGAATAAATAACATATCTGGCCCAGGTGTAAAAATCAGCGGCAGCACGGTCAGTGTAAAGAGTACATATACAGACATTTCCTTTCCCCTTTCATCCATTAGAAAGTGAAAATTAGTATGTGCGAAATAATACAAAATTGGCTTTCAATTTATTCTATAATAAAACGTATTTTTAAATTATATTCTAAGATATGAAACAATCACCAAAGTCTGTGCGCATAAAACTTGACCGTATTGATAAAAATATCATTCGCCACTTACAAGACAATGGCCGCATTCAAAATAATGACTTAGCACGAGAAATCGGTCTATCACCGTCTTCATGCCTAAGACGCGTCAAACTATTAGAAGAAGCAGGCGTTATTCAAAATTATACCACAGTGGTCGATCCACAAAAAATTGGCCTTCAACTGATTCTGTTCTCGCGCATTTGGCTGGTCGGTCAAGATGCCGAAACCATCGACACCTTTATTGAAGCCATGAAAGAGCTCCCTCAAGTCATGGAATGCTACATTATTTTAGGGGAATGCGATGCAATGCTGAAAGTTGTGGTCCCCGATTTAGAAAGCTATCGTGAGTTCCAATCCACGCATTTGACCAAAAAGAATGGCATTACCAGTGTCAAAACAGACTTGCCAAGTCAAATCATTAAACAAAGTTTCCAACTGCCGCTTGATGAAATCTAATGTCAGCGCATTTAAATTTTGCGATAGAAACGACGCGTTTACGTCTAAGAGCTTGGCGAGCAGATGACTTTCCTGCATTTGCGCAGTTAAATGCCGATGCTCAAGTGATGCGTTATTTTCCTCATCCACTCACGCAAACAGAAAGCGATACCCTTGCGCAAACGTTTCAGCAATTCATCAATCAAAATGGTTGGGGCTTTTGGGCAGTCGAACTGAAGCATAGTCAGGAGTTCATTGGATTTACAGGCTTACATGCTCAACCTGAGTGCTTTGATTTTTCACCCTGTGTCGAAATCGGTTGGCGATTAGACTCGAAATTTTGGCATCAGGGTTATGCCACAGAAGCTGCACAGGCTTGCCTATATTTTGCTTTTTCGGTTTTAGACTTGGATGAGATTGTTGCTTTTACCGCAGTTCAAAATAGGGCTTCTGAAGCGGTAATGAAACGTCTTGGCATGCAACATCGTGGCTATTTTAATCATCCTAAACTCGATCAAAATAGCCCACTGCTTCGACATACGCTCTATGCCATTAAGCTAGCTGACTTTCTAAAAAATCACGATGAATATGACTTAAATCAATCAATTCATATTGTCCAAGATTAAAAATTTTCCAGACTTCAAGAAAGTCGTCTTTTAAATCAATGCTATTTGAGGGCTGTGCAGTCGCTTGCCACTGTAAATCGGAAATCCATAAATAGTATTGCCCAGTCTCTGCATTAAAAGCCTGAACTTTACCTGCTGCATTGACGCCTTGAACAAATGCATTTTCAGGCAGTACAGGTTCAATATTGGCTAAACTAATTTCAACAAAGTGTTTGACCTGACGCAAACCATAGCCCGCAAAAATGTCTTTTTGCGCGGAGCTGAGTTGATCATACTTTGCTTGTATATCTGAAATCATATACTGACCTATTTTCACATTTGTCATCTTCAATATAAGCTTAAATCTACCGTTTCATTAAACTGGAACATTCAGCCCATCCTCTTTTAAGTTTATACTCTATTTTTTGCCAATTTATTATTCTACAAAAGTTCATAATCACTCTTTTCCCAACAAAAGTGAGCGATGATTGCTACCTATTGATCTAGTTGATTCAAGCAAGAATAATGCCGAATTTCACAGCCCCTAGCGCGTACATAATTATCTACTGATGTGTTTACGCTGTTTGTTCTGACTTTTGGCGCTTAACCCAAAATACAGCGCTATAGTGCATGCATTATGTGACACTATTTTTAAAGTATGAATAAACTAAGTTTTCACCTTTTGCTGTGCTCGAGGATGCGTCTGATCATACACTTGAGCCAGTCTGTCAAAATCGACATGGGTATAAATTTGGGTGGTACTTAAGTTACTGTGGCCTAACATTTCCTGCACTGCGCGTAAGTCACCACTGTTTGACAGCATGTGACTGGCGAAACAATGCCGTAATAAGTGCGGATGTAAATCGATATTCACGCCTGCGCGCTGTGCTTGAAACTTGACCCGATTTTCAATCTGGCGCATTCCCAAAGGATTGCCCTTTTGAGTAATAAAAACTTGTGCATCGGGCACAAAATCACCATTCCATAGCGGATAAATGCTCAGCCATTTCATTACCGCATCTTTGGCTTTAAAACCAAAAGGCACAACCCGAGTTTTATTCCCCTTACCTGTAATACGTAATAACTGTCGGTTAAAGTCGATATCTTTAATTCTTAAGCCCTGCACTTCCGCTAAGCGTAATCCACTGGCATAAAGCAGCTCAAGCAAAGCTTTGTCTCGATACCACATTTGCTGTTCGACTTCTTTCTCAGGCAAGGCCTGATCCAAAATTTTATTGATAGTTTCAATATCCACTAGCCCTGGTAAAGGGCGAGGTTTACGTTTAAGTTGAAAGTCATCGGCAGGATTAAAAGCCAAATGTTGTCCCTGCTCAGCCCATTTCATAAACTGACGAATAGAAGACAACATCCGCTGTAAACTACTGGAGCTCAACTGTTGATATTCAACCTTTTGCGCAATAAATTCTCGTAAATCAGTGGCTTCAACATCGCCCAGTTGAAGCTTTTTCTGTTCGCAGAACAACAAAAAATCAGACACATCTCGTTCATAAGCCTGCAAAGTATGGGCAGACTGATTTTGTATTTCTCGTTGTTTTAACCACATCGCGAGCAGTTGCATGGGCTCAAAAGTCACAAGTCAGCCTCTATAGTTCTATTCTGTGGAAGATTGATTTTCTTTTGCATAGTAGCACTGTCTCAGCTCTTTCTATGCCTATGTACATTTTTCATAAAAAAAGCACTGATGAATCAGTGCTTCTTGTGTGACGCTAAACTTAGTTTTGATAGTAACTCAGATCAATACGTCCTTCGTAGACATTTGAGGTTGGTCCCGTCATCCAAACCACATCACCTTCACGCCATTCGATATGCAACTTACCACCTGCCAATTCAATTTCAACAGATGAATCGAGTAAACCTCGGCGCATACCTGAAATCGCAGCCGCACAAGCTCCTGTTCCACAGGCCAAGGTTTCGCCTACACCGCGTTCAAACACACGTAAGCGCGCATACTTTTCATCAATGATTTGCATAAACCCAGCATTCACTCGCTGCGGAAAACGCTCATGCGATTCAACCTGAGGGCCTAGACGTGCAACATCAGCTGTAATCACGTCAGGAACGATAGTAACTGCATGAGGGTTACCCATATTCACCACATCAATGGTCAATTGCTCATTGTTCGCCAAAGCAATGTCATACAAAGCTTCTGGTGCATCCGCAATAAATGGAATTTCCTGTGGCAAGAACTTTGGATAACCCATATTCACGCGTACCCAGCCATTTTGACCGAGTTCGGGTTCCACAATCCCTGCCTTGGTTTGCACTTTAATCTTGGTTTTTGTAGTGAGCTGACGCTCATGTACAAAGCGTGCAAAGCAGCGCACGCCATTACCACATTGTTCAACTTCAGAACCATCAGCATTGAAAATACGGTATTTGAAGTCGACATTGGGTAAATCAGGTGGCTCAACAATCAACAACTGATCAAAACCGATGCCGAAATGGCGATCCGCCAAGCGCTGAATCGTAACAGTATCAAGGAATGCTCTTTGGCTGATTAAATCAACCACCATAAAGTCATTGCCTAGACCATGCATTTTGGTAAATTCTAATAACATCTTGAATTATCCTTCAGGCAATAAACGTTCTTTGTCCCAAAGCGACTCAATGGTTTCACGCTCACGAATCAAATGTGAGTTTTCACCATCCACCATCACTTCAGCGGCGCGACCGCGACTGTTGTAGTTTGAACTCATGACAAAACCATAAGCGCCAGCACTTAATACCGCCAGTACGTCATTTTCTTTGAGTGCAAGCACACGCTCTTTACCTAAGAAATCACCTGTTTCACAAATCGCACCAACCACATCCCACTCTTTTGCCTCAACATCCGAGCGCGGTGTAACGGGCTGAATATCCATCCATGCTTCATACAGTGCAGGACGAATCAAGTCGTTCATGGCTGCGTCAGTAATCGCAAAGTTACGGTGAATGGTCGGTTTGAGTAAATCAACTTTGGTCAGTAGTACCCCTGCATTTGCCGAAATACTGCGTCCCGGTTCCATATACACTTTCAAGCCCAATTTTTCTAAAGCGGGCTTCATTGCATTGGCATATTCAAAAACAGTAGGCGGCACTTCATCTTTATAGGTCACGCCTAAACCACCACCAATATCGATGTGTTTCAGCTGAATACCCATGGTTTTAAGCTGATCGATCATCACAATCACGCGATCTAGCGCATCCACAAAAGGCTGTGTTTCAGTCAGCTGTGAACCAATATGACAGTCAATACCAATAATGTCTAAATTCGGCAGCGTTGCAGCATATTGATAGGTTTCAAAAACTGTATCTGATGGAATCCCAAATTTATTTTCTTTCAGCCCTGTTGAAATATAAGGATGCGTTTTCGCATCTACATCTGGATTGACACGCAATGAAATGGGTGCTTTTTTGCCGAGCTTCGCTGCAACTTTTTGAATACGATCCAGCTCTGCATGAGACTCGACATTGAAGCATGCAATACCCACTTCTAATGCTTTTTGAACATCAATCTCAGTTTTACCTAAACCCGAAAAGACAATTTTAGAAGCATCACCACCCGCTTTTAGTACACGAGCCAATTCTCCGCCGGTCACAATATCAAAACCCGCGCCGAGCTTTGCAAGGACATTCAATACCGCAATGTTTGAGTTTGACTTAACCGCAAAACAAATTTGATGATCGATAAAGTCAAAAGCACGATCCATCTCTGTAAAGTGTTTTTCAAAAGTCGCTTTTGAATAAACATACAGTGGTGTACCAAATTGCTGCGCAAGCTGTTGCAGCGAGCATTGCTCAGCGTGCAAAACCCCATGATTGCGGGTAAAACTCATGAATGTATCCTTTCTATGAAGCGTTTAAGGTATTAAGGCTGATTGGTTTCAACTGAAGGTGCAGCAAACTCTTGCTTAACGGGCGCTGTATCTTCCTTTTGTGCAGACGGCTTAGATGCTGCGTCTTTATAAAGCAAATATTTCGCTCGCTTGTCGTAGTTTGGATCATTTGGCATATGTAATGTACCAGACTGACCACAACCGACGAATGCAGTACTCATCACCAAGACACTGATGCAGCAAATGACAGAACGCATCTGATCACCTATTTGATATTTTGAAGAAGTATAACCTGATCAACATACATGACCAAACCACTAAGCGCTAAAGATTATAGTGAGTTAAAAAAAAACGCCAGTTAAAGACTGGCGTTTTTTTAAATGGTATCGATTATTTATGTTTCGGTTTGTAGAAACCAAAATAACCAATAATCAAAATGATGAACCAAATTGGACTCACCATTAAAGCTTTCATGGTATCGACTTCTAGTGATAACACATAGATCACGCCAATGAAGAAAACAATCACAAACCAACAGGTAAACAGACCACCCGGTAATTTAAAGGTCGATTTTGCATGTAACTCTGGACGTGTTTTGTAATACACAATGTAGCTCCAGATAATCATAATCCAGACGCAGATAAACAAAATCGTCGACAGTGTAGTTGCCAAAGTAAAGGCTTCAACAGTATTTGGTACAAAGTACTGTAGTGCAGCACCTAACAGTAAACAAATTGCTGAAAAGTACAATGCATTTGCAGGAACAGCACGCTTGTTTAAATGCCCAAATGCTTTTGGCCCTTGATCTTCACGAGACAAACCAAACAACATACGCGACGTTGAAAACACACCACTATTCATTGATGACATCACAGAAGACAATACCACCAAGTTCATGATGATTGCTGCTGCTGCAATACCCGCTTGACTAAACAAGTTCACAAAAGGCGAAACCGCAGGATCAATAACGTTCCATGGTGTCACTGACATCACAATCACTAAAGACAGTACATAGAAAACAATGATACGAATTGGAATCGAGTTCACCGCTTTAGGCAAATTTTTCTCTGGGTCTTTGGTTTCAGCAGCTGTGGTACCGACCAGCTCTACACCCACAAAGGCAAAGATCGCAATTTGGAAACCCGCTAGGAAGCCCGTCACGCCTGTTGGGAATATTCCGCCATGTGACCAAAGATGACTAAATGATGCAATTTCACCCGTCGTTGAAGTGAACCCTGTAAAGATCATCCATAGACCAACGGCAATCAACACCACAATGGCAATAATCTTAATCAGTGCAAACCAGAACTCCAGCTCACCAAACAGTTTCACCGTGACCAAGTTCAAGCCCATGATGAACACAATGGCCGCAACACTGATCATCACCCCTTCCCCAGGTGTGAACGGCATACCTCCATTAAAGAACTGAAGGTAATAAATAATGGCTGATAAGTCCGCAATACCAATCGTGATCCAACATAACCAATAGGTCCAACCAACGAAATAGCCTGCCCACGGTCCAATCAAATCGGTAGAGAAATCGATAAACGATTTGTACTTCAAGTTAGACAGCAGTAATTCGCCAAGCGCGCGCATGACCAAAAACACCATAAAACCAATAATCATGTAAATGATTAAAATAGATGGCCCAGCGAGACTAATCGTCTTCCCCGACCCCATAAATAAACCTGTACCAATCGCACCGCCAATCGCAATGAGTTGCAAATGGCGGTTGGATAAACTCCGTTTTAAATCACCTTGTTCAGAGGTCGATTCTGTATTTTCTAAACTCATTCTTGATGTCATCTTTTATTTCCAGTCGCCAAAATTACCCGAAAAGAACAAAAAAATAAAAATAAAATTGTATTAATCTATATTTTCAACATCTTTTGAAAAGTTAATTAATTTTTCTTATATTTAACACGACAACGGACACGTAAAAGTTCCTGTTGAAAAAATCAGCAAAACACTTGTCAAAAATAAATTTCCGTGTAACAAATACTACAAGACTAAAAATCAATAAAAAATCGTGCAGGAAGCATGACTGTGGCATATCAATTGCTTAATAAAACTCAAAATTTTTCTAGAAATTTCAAGTTTTAAAACATAGAGGACTAAAAGAAAAATGAATACACAAAGTTTACAAACTTTTATGGAAACCATCAGTGGTTGGGTCTGGGGACCCTATATGTTGGTCCTCATTGTCGGAACAGGGATATTCCTCACATTACGCTTGTTCTTCTGGCAAATTCGCATGTTGCCTCTGGCCTTTAAACAAGTCTTTGGCAAACATGACCAAGCACATTCTCATGCAGGAGATATCTCGCACTTTGCATCCCTCATGACTGCACTCTCTGCCACCATTGGTACGGGTAATATCGCTGGTGTTGCAACCGCTTGTGTCCTTGGTGGCCCAGGTGCGGTGTTTTGGATGTGGATGACAGCCCTGTTCGGTATGGCAACCAAATATGGGGAAGGTGTACTGGCAGTTAAATACCGAATCAAAAATGAAAAAGGTGAAATGTCTGGCGGTCCAATGTACTACATTGAACGTGGTCTAAAATGGAAGTGGTTAGCCCTGATTTTTGCACTATTTGGCACTCTGGCGTCTTTTGGGATTGGCAGTTCAGTGCAATCCAACACAGTTGCGCTCGCTGTTGAAAACAGTACGGGAGTTGCAACATGGATCACAGGTATCGTCATTACTGTATTCTCCGCTTTAGTTATTTTAGGCGGCATTAAATCTATTTCTAAAGCCGCTTCTTTCATCGTGCCGATTATGGCGATTGGCTATGTCCTCGGTGGCCTCATTATTATCTTCAACCATCTTGAACTCGTCATGCCTGCACTTGAACTGATCTTCCGTGATGCCTTTACTGGTGAAGCGGTAGCAGGTGGCGCAATTGGTGCTGTCATTCGTTACGGTGTCGCTCGTGGCGTCTTCTCAAATGAAGCTGGTATGGGTTCGGCGCCGATCGCCGCAGCTGCTGCAAAAACCGACCACCCTGCGCGTCAAGGCTTAGTCTCAATGACAGGTACGTTTATCGATACCATTATCGTCTGTAGTATCACAGGGATCGTTTTGGTCATGGGCTTTATTATGGCGGGCAATAGTTTTGGTGGCGAAACAGGCGCGGTATTAACCACCCATACTTTTAACCAATTACTGCCGGGTGTCGGAGGCTGGATCGTAACTTTTGGTATTGTGTTCTTCGCTTATTCCACCATTTTAGGTTGGTGCTATTACGGCGAAAAATGCTGTACTTATTTACTCGGTGAAAAGTATGTTCTGCTGTACCGTCTCATTTACATCGCGTCAGTCTTTATTGGTTGCGTAGCATCACTTGATTTAGTCTGGCTATTTGCCGACACCTTTAATGGTTTAATGGCGGTTCCAAACTTAATTGCCTTGTTATTGCTGTCGACGGTGATTGTGAAAGAGTCACGTGATTTTGTCGAAAAGCGTAAATCAGGTGAGTTGTACTAAGGCTATTTTCAAAGCAAATTTTCAAAATCTTCAATAGTTAAGCCACATTCGGGTGGCTTTTTGATTCAGAGCATTCATTTCAAATCCAATCCTCTGTATGCTGTTGAACCATCGAATACTCCAAATAGTGCATCAAATAAAGCATGGCAAAAGCAAAAAGTGTTTACCGCTGTGAACAATGTGGCGCTGACCATTCAAAATGGGCGGGCCAATGTTCTGAATGTGGAGAATGGAATAGTCTAGTTGAAGTCAATATTGCACCAGCAGTCACACATCGTGCGCAGCCCAAAATGGGTGGCGGCTATGCAGGTCAAGCTGCTGCTATTAGCACCTTAAATCAAATTTCAGTTTCACATGAGACTCGATTGGCTACAGGAATTGGTGAGTTTGATCGTGTGCTTGGCGGTGGTCTCGTCACGGGCTCTGTGGTACTGATTGGCGGTGATCCGGGCATTGGAAAATCGACCATTTTATTGCAAACGGCAACGCATATGGCCGCGGCCAACAGTGCGGCATTGTATGTCACAGGTGAAGAATCACTCTCTCAAGTGGCCTTGCGTGCAAATCGTCTTGATCTGCCCACAGATAAACTCAAAGTCATGGCTGAAACCTGTGTCGAGCGGATATGTGAAATGCTTGCCCATGAGCGTCCAGCTGTGGCAATTTTAGATTCCATTCAAACCCTGTATACCGAAACACTCCAGTCAGCGCCGGGCGGCGTTTCTCAAATTCGCGAATCTGCTGCTTTACTAACTCGTTTTGCTAAAAATAGTGGCACAGCCTTGTTCATTGTCGGACACGTCACCAAGGAAGGTGCACTGGCTGGTCCACGTGTGCTTGAACATATGGTGGACTGTGTTCTGTACTTTGAAGGTCAGTCCGACTCACGTTATCGGATGATTCGTGCCGTTAAAAATCGTTTTGGTGCAGTCAATGAACTCGGGGTTTTTGGCATGACCGATAAAGGCTTAAGAGAAGTGGCGAATCCTTCAGCCATTTTCTTAAGTCGTTATGATGAAGCCATTGCAGGCTCAATCGTGATGATCAGCCGTGAAGGCACACGTCCTCTGTTGGTTGAGGTTCAAGCTTTGGTTGATGATGCACATGGTCAACCGCGCCGAGTCGCCTTAGGTTTAGAACAAAACCGTTTAAATATGCTCTTGGCGGTGATGCATCGCCATGGTGGCGTGCAAACATCTGGACAAGATGTCTACGTCAACGTTGTCGGTGGTTTAAAAATCACGGAAACAGGCTCTGACTTGGCCGTCTTATTGGCCTGTGCCTCTAGCCTGCGAGGTAAAGCGCTGCCACAACAACTGGCTGTTTTTGGTGAAGTAGGACTCTCTGGGGAAATTCGCCCAGTGCCAAATGGGCAGGAACGCTTAAAAGAAGCCATTAAACATGGTTTTAAATACATTATTCTACCGCGAGGCAACGCACCGCAAAAAGACATTGCTGGGGTGAAGGTCATCGCTGTGGCGCGCTTACATGAGGCACTCACTGAAGCCATGAGCTTAAGTGACGAACTCAACTAAGCTAAATTCCATTCGTTTGGATTTCTCATAAAATAAACACGTTTTTTATTGAAATTTAGGATGAAAGACTGCATAAAGGTAGAGTTAAAATTTATTTTTTATAGAGTAGGAAAATTTGATGGAAGTTCGACAGCGTGGTTTGATTGCTGGTTTTTTAACAGCGGCTCTTTTAGTTGCACCCTTAGCCGCAGACGCTAAACGTGCAGGTGGTGGTAAAAGCCACGGCATGAGCCGTCAAGCTGCACCAACTCAGTCTTATCAACAACCTCGTCAAGCAACTCCAGCTCAACAACCTACCGCGCCCGCTACAGCTCCAGCTAAATCTGGTCCAGGCGTCGGTGGTATGGTTGCGGCTGGTGTAGCGGGTGCTGCAATTGGAGCTGTAGCTGCAAATGCATTGGCAGATGACAACTCTGCTTCTCAAGCGCAAGCACAGGAAGAAAAAGGTGGTATTCCGAGCTGGATTTGGATTCTTCTTGCCGCTGCTGTTGCCTTCTTCATTTTCCGTAAAATGGGCGCAAAAAAAAAAGTAGCACCTAATCCATACGCGCCAAACAATGGTTCAACTCAAGCACCGTTTGGCCAACAAGCTGCACCACGTACATCAAATGACAACAGCAATATTTTTGGTCAGTCTGTAGGTGGTTCAGCTGCTACACCACAAAACAATGCACCTTTTGGCGCTGCCTATACCAATAGTGGTAGTCAGCTTCCAGACGGTACAGAACCTGCGGCTTTCTTACGTATTGCTCGTCAACGTTTCAATCATATTCAGTCGATGAACACGGCAAGTAACATTTCTGAAATTCAGCGTTACTTGACACCTGATCTTTACCAGTCTATGTATCAAGACATTATGGCAAACCAAGATCAAGATGTAGCTGAGTTTTCAAACCTGAATGCGATGGTTGCAGACTCTGCGACAGAAAATGGCCAATACGTGGTTAGCGTACGTTTTACTGGTACAGTAAGTGAAGACCTCAACAGCTTACCGCAACCTTTTGCTGAAGTTTGGCACTTTGTAAAACCTGCGGGTTCTACCCAAGACTGGCTCGTTGCGGGTATCCAGCAAGAAGCTTAATCTCTAAAGATAAAAAACAGCGACTTCGGTCGCTGTTTTTTATTGTGCAGATTCAACAATTAAATTACGGATAAATCGCTATACAACTTTTCAATACAAAATAGCATCCACAAAAACTGAACACCTATTTCAATAAATTTCCTTACCTAATAAATTATAGTATTCATATTCAGAATTCTATTTTGCGCTTAGGCTATAGCCATATCACAAATAGTTTCGCATTTTGAACACTCTGTAAATAATGTTACTGAGAAAGAAAATATGAAAAATTTAACCATGCTTTGCATTTCACTATTTATCAGCTCCCATAGTCTCGCCTGCGAGCCAGCCTCCTTAAATTGGGAACAGTTTCATAAGACCTATGATCTAAATAAAAATAAAACCTTCGAGTTAAAAGAATTTTTAAGCGTTAAAGATTTTGACCCGCTTCCTTGGCCCGATGACAAACGCTTCCAAGCTAAAGATAAAAATTTTAAATTATTTAAATATCTAGATAAAAATAAGGATGGTAAACTGGCCGATGAAGAGCTTGGAGAAATTCATAGCTTACTCCCTAATCCTTGTGCAAATTGGCCCCCACGATAATTTCTCAATCATAAAATTCTAAGCAATAAAAAACCCTGAATAATCAGGGTTTAATATTTTTAAATAATGATTAACGTTCTGGTAATGGGATAAATTGAGAGTCCTGATTTTGCTCTTTTCTTTCCCCAACAACCACAGCAACATCTAAAGGTTTGCCATCGCGCTCAAGTGAAATCTGAATGGTGCTATTTGGCGGTTGTAGAGCCACAAAATTAATCAAATGTGAGGTTGAAGCAATCACTTCATCATTCACTTTCACAATCTTGTCGCCTTTCTTTAAACCAGCTTTTGCAGCAGGTCCCGTTTTTAACACGTCCGCGACAACCACACCTGGCCCTTTAGGCTCTAAGATATTGACTTGTTCAACAGGCAATAAACTAATACCTAGCCAACCACGTACCACACGACCGTCTTTAAGAATAGAGTTCAGTACTTGTTGGCAAATTCTTGCAGGAATGGCAAAACCAATACCTAAAGACCCACCTGACTGAGAGAAAATCGCAGTATTAACCCCAATCAAATTCCCCGCCACATCAATCAAAGCACCACCAGAATTACCAGGATTAATTGCAGCATCAGTTTGAATGAAGTCTTCATAAGTGTTAATGCCCAGGTCAGAGCGTCCTGTAGCAGAGATAATACCCTGCGTAACGGTTTGACCTACGCCAAATGGGTTGCCAATGGCCAAGACCACATCACCCACTTCGTTGCCACTGAGCTTAAAGGGTAAAACAGGCAGATTTGCCAGCTCAATTTTAATCACAGCCAAATCGGTATCGGGGTCGGTACCAATCACTTTAGCCACTGCACGACGACCATCTTGCAATGCCACAACAATTTGATCTGCTTGAGCAATCACATGGTTGTTTGTCAAAATATAACCATCAGGACGAACAATCACACCCGAACCCAAGCTGTTTTCATTTTTATTTTGGCTAAACTGATCAGGAATTTGATTGCCAAAAAATTCACGGAACGCAGGATCATTGAGTAACGGATGGTCAAGTTGTTTGACTTTTTGCGTGGTAAAAATATTTACTACTGCTGGTGCAGCCACTTTCACTGCAGCGCTATAAGAAACTACACCACCGGTACGCGTGGTGTTAATTAAAGGCTCCACCTTTTCAGCAGGCATCTTAATCCCATCGGACGCCACAGGCGCTTTTGGCTTTTGATACTGCTGCCAAGCAAAAAATCCAGCAATGACTAAAATGAGTAATACCCAAGGTAACCAGGAAAAGGTCCTGCGCACGATTTCACCCTCTAAAATGTTTTAATTCATTGATGACTAAGTAATTTATGCCTATTGTAAAGCGAAATTCAAGCCGAAGCACAAAAATAAGCAAGAGTTTTGTCATGCTTTAGTTACAATAAACAATAGGTTCCGATGTAATCAATTTAAAAGAGTTTTTAAGTCGATATGGCAAAATTACAAGACATTATTCAGTGGTGTGATCAAACCCTCAAATCACCTGAGTTTAAGGACTATGCACCGAATGGCCTTCAAATTGAAGGAAAGACCGAAGTGCATAAAATTTTAGCTGCTGTGACAGCATCGCAAGATGCCATAGATGCCGCGATCCGAGAAAATGCGGATCTTTTACTGGTGCATCATGGTTATTTTTGGAAAGGTGAAGCCTACCCCATCACAGGTATGCGCGGTAAACGGATCAAGAGTCTGATTCAACATGACATTTCTTTGTTGGCATATCACCTCCCCCTCGACAGCCATGCGAGTCTTGGAAATAATGCAGCGATTGCAGATTTGCTCAAACTGGAACGTATTGAGGCGCTTGACCCATCTGAGCGTCATCCTATTGGCAATATTGGTTATTTAAACCAGCCTATGCCTGTAGAAGAGTTTAAAAAGTTTGTGTCTGAGAAATTAAAGTTTGATGTTACCCATCTTCCTGCGGACAAGACCATGATTGAAAAAGTTGGTTTTTGTACCGGTGGTGCACAAGATTTTATTGTAAAAGCCGCTGAACAAGGCTGTGATGCCTATATTTCAGGCGAAGTCAGTGAACGTACCTTCTATGAAGCTAAAGAATTAGGCGTACATTATTTTGCTTGCGGACATCATGCGACTGAACGCTATGGCGTGCAGCGATTAGGTCAAGCCATTTCAAAACAATTTGATATTGAATATGTTTATTTCGAGTTAAATAACCCGATCTAAGCAATCACTGGGATGAGGCTTCTTTCATCCCAGTCCTTTCAATGCGCTTACATTGCATGGTATCCGACATCACTTCCATTTCAGCAAATTATTACTTTCTAAAATATTACTCCTAGCCTTTCATCTTTTTAAATCAAAACATAGCATCAGTTCAAAAACGCTTTGCATTTGATATTTGTTATACCTGCTGAACGTTCAACCCAATACGAACAATATAAATTACTACGCTGCACTCCAATATTGTAAATAATAAACATATTGATTCTCATTAATAATTAAGTGGATAATAAAACTGCTTTAAAAACTCCCAATAAAACAAACTTTGATGATTAAAGGAATCAAAAACATGGCTTATTCTTTACCCGCTCTTCCTTATGCCTATGATGCACTCGAACCCAATATTGATACGAAAACGATGGAAATTCACCACAGTAAACACCATCAAACCTACATCAATAACATTAATGGCGCGATTGCAGGCACAGAATGGGAGAAACTGTCTGTGGAAGATTTGGTTGCCAAAGTCAATGAAGTCCCTACTGATCTTAAAAAGATGGTGATCAATAATGCAGGTGGTCATGCCAACCACTCACTGTTTTGGACGGTCATGAGTCCACAAGGTGGTGGCCAACCGACTGGAGCTGTGGCAAAGGCTATTGATGAGCAACTCGGTGGTTTTGATGCTTTTAAAGATGCATTTACCAAAGCCGCGATTAGCCGTTTTGGCAGTGGTTGGGCATGGCTGAGTGTGACACCTGAACGCAACCTGATTGTTGAAAGCAGTGCAAATCAGGATTCCCCTCTTATGCACGGTCATACCCCTATTCTCGGTTTAGATGTATGGGAACATGCGTATTATCTAAAATACCAAAACCGCCGTCCTGAATATATCAATGCCTTTTATAATGTGGTCGATTGGGATGAAGTAAATCGCCGTTACCATGCTGCGTTGCAGACTAAAAATTAATTACACACCTCAATCCATCTAGAGCTTAGATGTTTAGTCCCAGATTTTAATGGTGCAATATTCTCAGATAAATGGAAGGAAGCACTATGGGACAAGTTCTACACAGCAGCGCCACAACGACACAGGCAGTGCGTCGAGCAATACAAAATAGTCAAGAGAGCTTAAGAACGCTAGCCAAGCGTTACGGCATCAATCAAAAGACCGTCGCAAAATGGAAGAAACGTACTTCAGTAGATGATCTTACAACCGGCCCAAAGAATCCTCGCTCAAGCGTGTTATCGCCTGAAGATGAGGCGGCAATTGTTGCTTTTCGAAAACGCACTTTGTTGCCGCTAGACGATTGCCTTTATGCATTGCAGCCGAGTATTCCTTATCTGACACGCTCGTCGTTACACCGCTGCTTGCAGCGGCATGGTATTTCACGACTGCCTGAGGTACAAGGTGATCGCCCTGTCAGGAAGCGCTTCAAGAGCTACCCCATTGGTTACTTTCATATCGACATTGCTGAGATGCAAACAGCACAGGGTAAGCTTTATCTCTTCGTTGCCATTGATCGCACTTCCAAGTTTGCGTTCACTGAATTGCATACTAAAGCCAGTAAGATGGCAGCCGCGGAGTTCATGCGCAATCTGGTTAAGGCTGTGCCCTATAGAATCCATACGGTGCTAACAGATAACGGCATCCAGTTCACGAACCGCACCTGTGATCGCTACGCCTCTGAGCACATCTTTGATCGGGTTTGTACTGAATGTGGCATTGAACATCGTCTTACCAAGGTTAAGCATCCATGGACCAATGGACAGGTCGAGAGGATGAACCGAACGATTAAAGAAGCTACTGTCAAACGGTTCCATTACGACGATCACACTCAGCTATGCATTCACCTTGCTGATTTTATTGCTGCATACAACTTCGGCCGCAGACTCAAAACACTCAGAGGCCTGACTCCCTACGAATTCATCTCCAAACAGTGGACAGATGAACCTGAACTTTTTAAGATTGATCCGATCCATCAAATGCCGGGACTAAACACTTAGAGTCTTTTAAAATGAACACATTCTGTACAAAAGACTCTAACGATATCTTGTGTATCGTATATGTCTCCTTGCGAAATTTTTTGCATATTTTGTGTATTAAAAGACTGCCCTATTGTCTATAGAATCATTTACAATAAATGCACTTAAAGTAAAACCCAGCAAATCTGCAAGGAATGAAACATGACAACCATTACTTTACCTGCACTTCCATATGGCTACGAAGATCTTGCTCCACACATCAGCAAAGAAACTTTAGAATTCCACCACGACAAACACCACAATACTTATGTTGTTAACCTAAACAACCTAATCAAGGGTACTGACCTTGAAGGCAAAACTTTAGAAGAAATCATCACAGCTTCTGCTGGTGATGCATCTAAAGCAGGTATCTTCAATAACGCAGCACAAGTTTGGAACCACACATTCTACTGGAACTGTATGGCTAAAAACGGTGGTGGTAAAGCAACAGGTGCTTTAGCAGCTAAAATTGATGAAGCATTCGGTTCTTACGAAAAATTCGCTGAAGAATTTGCTGCTGCTGCAACAACTCAATTCGGTTCAGGTTGGGCTTGGTTAGTTGCTGACGAAGTAAATGGTAACCTTTCTATCCTTAAAACTTCAAATGCAGACACTCCACTTGCACACGGTAAAGTTGCAGTGTTAACCATTGACGTTTGGGAACATGCTTACTACATCGACTTCCGCAATGCGCGTCCTGTTTACATCAAAACTTTCCTTGAAAGCCTTGTAAACTGGGATTATGCAAACGCGAAATATGCAGGTCAAGCTGCTGGCGTTGAAAAATAAGATTCGTCTTGTTTAAAAAACCGCTCTTTTTGAGCGGTTTTTTTGTTTTTGCTGTCTAAACGCATATTTATAAAGCAAACAATTCATTTCTCAATATTTTTTGCTTGACCCATTTTCCTTTCCTCCCTAAAATGCGCATCAGATTCTCCAATAGCTCAGTCGGTAGAGCGACGGACTGTTAATCCGCAGGTCCCTGGTTCGAGCCCAGGTTGGAGAGCCACTATTCTTCCATAGCTCAGTCGGTAGAGCGACGGACTGTTAATCCGCAGGTCCCTGGTTCGAGCCCAGGTGGAAGAGCCAAGATTCTAAAAAGCCCAAGCATCGTGACTTGGGCTTTTTTTATCGCTCATTATTCTGATCCACAAACATATACCATTCTGGTATACAGCTATGACATATCAAATTGTTTATAAAAAAAACATTTAATCTAAAATTCGACTTTTTTTAGAATTGTAACTTGACCGATGTGTAATTTTCTCTATACTGCATTTCAGATTCTCCAATAGCTCAGTCGGTAGAGCGACGGACTGTTAATCCGCAGGTCCCTGGTTCGAGCCCAGGTTGGAGAGCCAAATTTTAAAAAGCCCAAGCATTATGACTTGGGCTTTTTTCTGTCTATAAAAATGACATTCACCCATACGTAAAACCAATCTCTCAAAATCACTCCAAAGCAGCTTTCCATACAGGCTCTTCTCAGCTTGAATCTCCCAAATATCTCCATGGAAAACCAAAAAGATTGAATCAAATCGTATCAATAAAAGCTAAACCGTTTATTTTTAAATCATTTAAAGCAGATTATATAAAAATATCAGGCCAAAGACTTGACCCTTTGAGCTTTGCCACATAGAATGCGTGCAGATTCTCCAATAGCTCAGTCGGTAGAGCGACGGACTGTTAATCCGCAGGTCCCTGGTTCGAGCCCAGGTTGGAGAGCCAAAATTCTAAAAACCCACTCCATGCGAGTGGGTTTTTTCTTTGTGCTAGAAAATATTGTGTTCGATCTGAGTCAAATCATCTTTTTTATCATCGGCTGCTTTGCCACTATTACTTTAGTGATGATGGTCTATCCTGACCTGTTTCGCCGTAAACAAAAGTTTTATGCCAAATACGTCATTACGCCGTTTGAACGTAAAATGTTTATTCGCTTAAAAGAAGCCTTTCCACGCCATCATGTTCTAGCTCAAGTTTCATTTAGCTCACTGATTACCAGTGACCACTATAAAATACGGGCCAAGTTTAACCGTAAAGTCACCGATTTCGTTTTATTAGATGAACAATTAGCGGTTGTGGTGATTATTGAACTCGATGATCCTTCCCATATCGGCAAAGAACAAGAAGATGCAGAACGTGATGCCATGCTCAATGAAGCAGGTTACATCGTTCTGCGTTTTACTGAAATTCCAAGCATTCGCCAACTGCATAAACACATTGGTATCACGCCTGCAATGCGTGCTTGAATTATTTTGAGACTGCGCTGCTCGCTTCCTGCTGTGTGAATTGCTTTTCGGCAGCCAACTTTTCTTGAATACGCTGCTGTTGTTCTTCCTTAATACGCTGATATTCCGCTTGGTTTTTTGCATCGCTTTTTACCGCTAAAAAAGCAATCCCTAAAATAAGCAATGGAATCACAATACCAAGACTCGCCAAAAACATCACTTTCGGCGTTAGTTTTTGATTTGATTTCGTCATAGCCAGCCTATTTCCAATATCTAGATTTTGATGGGCCAATACTATAACAAAAAAAGAGCCTCAATCATGAGACTCTGTCTTCAGTTTAAATGGTTCATTTTATGTCGGTGCTTTACCTGTACAGTTTTCATTGGTGCTGGCATCTTTTTGCGCATCAGTTAGTACAATCCCCGTACCCGCAGCCATATGGGTCTGAATAAAGTCTACCGCCTCCTTATTTTGACATATGATTGCCTGCGTATGCGTCGCATTCGGTACAATCGTTAATTTATAACCATCAGCATATGCATTTTGCGGGAAATATGTGGTCGCTTTTGCTTTCATATTTACATATAACGCTTGCGTTACTACAGGCAGTACCGCTTGATCATTGGCACCTTGAATAATAAATATAGGGGTTTTAATGACTTTCGCAGCAGTGGCATTGGTTGCTGGTTGATTATCCGCCAAAAATTTCTGAACCACTGGATCTGTTTTAATTTTATTTAAATCAACACCATACTGTGAAGTCCAGTGTGTCGGATCTGCCAAGAACTCTACAACACCCGCTTTAAATTGTTCTTGTAAGCCATTTGCACTATTCGGTGCTGGATAACCTAAACATGCACCATCATCGCCTGTACGTCCATAAGCACTTTCTGCAATTTCAGCAGCGCCAGGGGTAAAGATATTTTTTAAATCATAATCAGG
The DNA here is from genome assembly GCF_058599505.1 of Acinetobacter sp. CAU_H_29a_1. NCBI lineage: Bacteria > Pseudomonadati > Pseudomonadota > Gammaproteobacteria > Moraxellales > Moraxellaceae > Acinetobacter > Acinetobacter sp. CAU_H_29a_1. The sequence continues at coordinate 1,028,052 of NZ_CM178655.1, read as the reverse complement.
CTGATACGCTTTAATACCCGAGCTTGTGAGTGCCGCATAAGCCAAGAGTTCAGCATAACCATCCGCAATTTGCGCAATCAATGCTTGGCCTTGTGCCGCTGGTAGGCCATTTGCCATTGCAATACGGACTTGTTGCAATTTGTCATCTAAAATATTCAAACCATTTGCTTTAGGTTGACCATTTACGTCAAGATTATATTGTGGATCGAGATAAATTTGAATAATTTGTCCTAAACTGGATGCAGGTGCACCAGCCACAGCTCCTTTATAAGTCGTATCTGTATTAGCAAACTCGGCTGTACCCAATGATGCATGCCCACCTTGTGATTGACCAATCGACATCCATGCCCCATTTAACTGGGTGCCATAATGCTCTTTTACGGCCTTAACGGCCGCAATTGCTGAGTTTGCAGCACTAGATAAATTCAAATAAGGATGTACACCTGATGTACCTAGGCCTTCATAATCTGGAGCAACAATGACATAGCCTGCAGCCAATAATGTATTCGCTAAAATTTTAAAGCGTGGATGAATCACATTTTTACTTGGTGCACAATCATCTCCACCTCCGACCGTTCCATGCTCCCATACCACAACACGATAACCATCTTTAGGTCGAGCTACCTGTGGAAATAAAACCATTGCCGTTGCGGTTGCTATCTTCCCCTGCACATTCGTCATGTTATAAGTCATGACTTTAATCGATGAACTATTCTCGACTGTATCTAAAGAATAATTTCCTTGCAACAGATACGTGGGTTGTTGATTTGAAGCGGGCGAATCATCATCGTCATTACAAGCAGTTAAAGACAGCATTGAAACGGCAACTGTAAGGGCTAATGCTATTTTCGAGCGTTTCATAAAATATCCTTTTATTCGTTGTTTTTTTAAGCATGAAACTACATGCCGTTTTATTAAGACATAAAAAAAGCGCCCTGTATAGGACGCTTTTCAACCAAAAAATCACTTTAAATAATTAATTCTAAAAAGATTCCAGTAAAAATAATAAGTCCCACCCAACGATTGTGACGGAATGCCCAAAAACAATACTGTGGATCTCTGTCTTTGGTTTTTGACCATTGATAAATAAAATCAGCCACGACTACCAGCAATGCGATTAAACCCAATGGCATCAATAAATTTTCAAGGTAAAGCGCCGTACCGATCAAAACGACACTCATCGCCTGTAAAAGTGCAATGATTTGAATATCAAAACGACCAAACAAAATGGCTGTCGACTTCACCCCAATTTTTAAATCATACTCACGGTCAGTAATCGCATATTGAGTATCGTACGCTACAGTCCAAGCCAGATTGCCAAAATACAGCAACCAACAGGTTAAATCTAATGGTTTACCCATGGCCGTAAATGACATCGGAATTCCCCACGAAAAAGCCATGCCTAAAACAACCTGAGGCAAATGAGTATAGCGTTTCATGAAAGGATATATAAATGCGAGAAAAAGCCCACCTAAAGCACAATAGAATGTTTCAATCGGTAGAAATAACAACATACAAGCACTAGCAAAGACTAAAGCTAGAAACACATAAATGGCTTCTTTGGCCGTGATAACCCCTGTTGCTAAAGGCCGCATTTTCGTACGCTCTACATGTGCATCGACTTTACGATCAGCAAAATCATTAATTGCACACCCAGCCGCACGCATAAATATCGTGCCAAGTACCATCGGAATCAGAATACCAATTGGCGGTATGCCCTCTGCTGCAATCCATAGTGCCCACATGGTAGGCCAGAACACCAATTCTGTGCCAACAGGCTTATCAAAACGACATAAATAATAATAGGCTTCTAAACGTTCACGCCAAGTAATTTGATGCGCAGTTGTCATGACTGTCCTTCAGATGCTGAATTCTGCTTTTGCAAAAATTGCTCAAAACTCGCTAAAAAAGTTTCTTGAACAATAAACTTGCAGCCGTGCCAAGTATAACAGCTCTGTCTGGTCCAACCATCTTCTAGCCAAATCACACGACGTTCACATGCTGGATTGGTGCGCTGAAACAAGAACCAACCAATCGGTTTTTTACCAATATGTTTAAAAAGCCGTGCGCGGCCTTGCAAACTTAAGATCGGGAAAATGCTTTTGGCTTTGACCCAAGGCTCTGCATCACTGCCATATAAAAAGCTTTCTCGTACCCATGACGTATGCTGAAACGGCATGCCCATCCATTTTGCATCGATAAACTGAAGACGCTGAAAATGTTCTTTGGTCGGTTGAACCCTAAATGCTCCATCAGCCAAATCCGTCAGTTGCTGAGTAAGTGAACCTGAAGCATATAACCATGTTTTCAGTTCAGCTGGAATCTGCTGCATAAACCTACCTGTACCATTGATTTACTGTGCGCTTAAACGCTTTTTGAGTTATGAAGAATGTATTTAATTGTAAGATCAATCTTTAGCAATTATCTGTTTTTGCAATGGTTTCAAATTTACCATGCGGAGTTTTTACCAAAATAAAACCTTCAGCACTCAAGTAAAAACTTTGAGGATAATCATAATCCAGTGCTAACTCTGGGCTTTTCAATGCAACAAATTCTGCCTGCTTGTAGCCTTCAGGGGTGCGACCAACTTCAATATAAGTCACCATCGAAAAATTTAGCTTAAATCCTTTGTCGTGATCTTTAGGGTCAATCCAAGGATAAAAACTGGTGTGCTTCTTACGCTGTGCCATTGCTCTCATCAATTTTTTTCAAGTTAAACAGATGATACAAAAAAACCCGCGACTAGCGCGGGTTTTTTGCAGTGAAATTCAGTTCAGAATTACAAGCTGTAGTACATATCAAATTCAACTGGGTGAGTTGTCGTGTTCAAACGACGCACTTCTTCAGTTTTAAGTTCGATATATGCATCAAGCATTTCTTTAGTGAATACACCACCTTTAAGAAGGAACTCGTGATCCGCTTGAAGCGCTTCAAGAGCCATATCTAGGCTGTGCGCAACTGTAGGGATTTTCGCTTCTTCTTCAGGAGGAAGGTCGTATAAGTTTTTATCAGCTGCTTCACCTGGGTGAATCTTGTTTTGGATACCGTCAAGACCCGCCATTAACAATGCAGCGAAACCTAAGTACGGGTTCATCATTGGATCTGGGAAGCGAGCTTCGATACGTTTGCCTTTCGGGCTAGAAACGTAAGGAATACGGATAGAAGCAGAACGGTTACGTGCTGAGTAAGCCAACATAATCGGTGCTTCGAAGTGCGGAACTAAACGCTTATACGAGTTTGTAGATGGGTTCGTAATTGCGTTCAATGCACGAGCGTGTTTAATTACACCACCGATGAAGTAAAGCGCCATTTCTGAAAGACCAGCGTATTCATCACCAGCAAACAAGTTCTTGCCATCTTTAGAGATTGACATATGAACGTGCATACCAGAACCGTTATCACCAACCATTGGCTTAGGCATGAAAGTCGCAGTTTTTGCATATTGGTGCGCAACGTTCCAAACAGCATATTTGAACTGTTGTACTTCGTCTGCTTTACGAACCATTGTGTTGAAGCTTACACCAATTTCTAATTGGCAAGATGCAACTTCGTGGTGGTGTACTTCTACACGACCTGGGCCCATGATGTCTTCAATACGCGCACACATATCAGCACGCATGTCATGTGAAGAATCAACTGGAGGAACTGGGAAGTAACCACCTTTAACACGTGGACGGTGACCAGAGTTTCCGCCTTCGTAGTCTTTGTTTGTTGACCAAGCAGCTTCTTCAGCAATCAATGTATGGCGCGCGCCAGACATATCAATTTCCCATTTTACTTCGTCAAATACGAAGAATTCTGGTTCTGGACCAAAGAATGCAGTATCACCAATACCTGTCGATTTTAGGTATTCTTCAGCACGGCGAGCAATCGAACGCGGGTCACGGTCATAACCTTGACCTGTTGATGGCTCAATAACGTCACAAGTAACAACTACTGTAGGCTCAGCGAAGAACGGGTCGATAAAACCAGTTGCAGCATCTGGGCGTAAGATCATGTCAGATGCTTCAATGCCTTTCCAACCAGCAATAGAAGAACCATCAAACATTTTACCGTCTTCAAAAGTATCTTCGTCGATAGTATCTGCTGGGTAAGTTACGTGTTGTTCTTTACCCTTAGTATCCGTAAAACGGAAATCGACCCATTTTGCGCCACTTTCTTGGATGAGTTGTAGGACCTTGTTCGCCATGCTCATTTTGCTCCGATGAATTTTTGTTGCACTCTTTAGTGCGTGTTAGTAGTTGGTTGTTCTAAAGCAATTACCGTACCAACTTTAAAAAGCTTAGCTAAAATATTGAATTCATTATCAGAATAACAGTTTTAAGCTGTTTGCTTTGGCTCTATTATACTGAGCTAAAAAGTAAATGCACCATATTCAAGCATGCTTCTTCACATTTAATCTAAAAGATTTTGAGTGTGGATCATAATGGTGCATTTTTAAATTTCACTGTGCAATTTCCACTCGTTTTTTATAAATTAGAGCACTGTTAAAGCTGCTATTTTCGCCATGATTTGACCTCAATACCTTATATCACGGCGGGCGATATACCTAAAACCAAATATAAAGCACGTAATCAACTGTTTTTATTTGATTTTTAAAAAATAAAAAACCTCACCATTCAAACTGATATAAAGCCGAAATCTCAGATGTGACTAAGCAAATAAAAATGCTCTGTTTTGGTGATATTTGGGGAGTTTTTAGCTCACAACATCAGAAGATATTCTTTTATATTCGTTGAATGTGCATGCTTCATGATATTTACACATAGTCCACGAGGTTTCTCGTTAGGATTTGAATCTAAGATATTCATAAACTCTATATCTGTTAGTAACAAAACCCATTGTAATTTTTAGACACGCGAAAAAATGTCACGCCCTAGCTGTGTATTTTTTGCTATGATAATTTCGGTTTTGTGCCTCCATTCAAGTCATTGAATGAGAAAAATAATTTACTTATAGCTTTATAATGTAATTGCACGAATACCACAGGACTCTTCAAGCACATTTATGTGCATAAATTTCAATAGGTTAAGCTCATGCTTTTAATGATCGACAACTATGACTCTTTTACCTACAACATCGTCCAATATTTTGGCGAGTTAAATCAAGAAGTAAAAGTAGTGCGTAATGATGCCGTGACATTGGAAGATATTGAGCGATGGCAACCTAAATATCTTGTGATTGGCCCTGGTCCATGCTCACCTTCGGAAGCAGGAATTTCTATTCCAGCCATTCAGCATTTTGCTGGAAAAATTCCATTATTAGGGGTGTGCTTAGGACATCAGGCCATTGGTCAGGCTTTTGGCGGCGAAATCATTCGTGCCAAAAAAGTGATGCATGGTCGTTTGTCTGACATGCACCACTCGGATAAAGGCATTTTTAGCAACCTCCCTTCTCCGTTTTCAGCAACGCGTTATCACTCACTGGTGATTGATCAAGAAAGCTTGCCTGAATGCTTAGAAGTGACTTGCTGGACCAATGAAGCCGATGGCTCAATTGAAGAAATCATGGGTGTAAAGCATAAGACGCTTGCCGTTGAAGGCGTGCAATTTCACCCTGAATCAATCTTGAGTCAGCATGGCCATCAAATCTTTAAGAACTTTTTAGAAATTTACGCATAAATGAGTGCAGTGAAAAATGAATATGCAACAAGCTTTAAATAACATCACTAAAAATATTGAGTTGACGCAGCCGCAAATGGAAGACGTCATGCGTACCATCATGAATGGTGAAGCAACTGATGCCCAAATTGGTGCACTGATGATGGGTCTTCGCTTAAAAGGTGAAAGTATTGATGAAATTACCGCAGCAGCTCGTGTCATGCGCGAGTTTGCCATCAAAATTGATGTCAGTGATGTGCCTTATTTAGTCGATATCGTCGGTACAGGTGGTGACGGTCAGAACTTATTCAACGTCTCGACTGCGTCTGCTTTTGTGATTGCTGCGGCAGGTGCAACTATTGCTAAACATGGTAACCGTGGTGTTTCAACCAAATCGGGTTCCTCGGACCTGTTAGAACAAGCAGGCATCCAACTTGACTTAAACATGCAACAAACTGAACGCTGTATTCGCGAAATGGGTGTCGGTTTCTTGTTTGCCCCGAATCATCACAAAGCGATGAAGTATGCGGTTGGCCCACGTCGTGAATTAGGCATTCGCAGTATTTTTAATTTACTTGGCCCGCTTACGAATCCGGCTGGAGTAAAACGTCTAGTGATTGGGGTGTTTTCGACTGAATTATGTCGACCAATTGCAGAAGTGATGAAACAACTGGGGGCTGAACATGTCATGGTCGTTCATTCTAAAGATGGTTTAGATGAAATTAGCCTTGCATCAAGCACCTATGTGGCTGAACTCAAAAATGGTGAAGTCACCGAATGGGAGATTCAACCTGAAGATGTTGGGATCGAATCGCAAACTTTAACAGGTTTAATCATTCAAGACTCTGCTGAAAGTTTAAGCCTAATCAAAGATGCCTTAGGTAAAAACAAATCCGATAAAGGCGAAAAAGCAGCCAATATGATTGCTTTAAATGCAGGTGCCGGTTTATATGTCTCTGGACTTTGTACCAGCTATAAACAAGGCGTGGCTTTAGCACATGACATCATCTACGGCGGACAAGCCTTAGAAAAGATGAGCATCCTTGCTGAATTCAGCAAAACCCTTAAACAATACGACGCTTGATAGACAGGATTTTGTCATGGTAGATATCGCAAATACGATTTTAGGCAAAATTGTGGATCGCAAGCAGGAAGAGTTTGCTGCACGCCTCAAACAACGTAGCTATAAAGATGTTGAAGAATGGGCATTTGAGGCAACTCCTGTGCGTGGTTTTGCAAAGTCTTTACTGAGCAGACAACCGGGTGTGATCGCTGAAATTAAGAAAGCATCACCATCTAAGGGCATCATTCGTGAAAACTTTGATCCTGCTGAAATCGCACAACAATACGAAGCCGCAGGTGCAGCATGTTTATCAGTTTTAACCGATGTCGATTTTTTCCAAGGTGCCGATGAGAATATTCAAATTGCACGTTCTCACTGTGCCCTACCTGCATTACGCAAAGACTTTCTGATTGACCCTTATGGGGTGATTGAAGCACGTGCTTTACATGCGGACTGTATTCTTCTGATTGTGGCATGCTTGTCCGATCAACAACTCGAAGAAATGTCGAAAACAGCTTTTGAGCAGAATTTAGATGTCTTGGTTGAAGTACACGATGAAGCAGAGCTTGAACGTGCTTTGCGTCTATCTGAGCGTTGCGTATTGGGTGTCAATAACCGTAACTTAAAAACCTTTGATGTTGACTTAAACACCTCGATTCGTCTGAAAAAACTGCTTGAACCATCTCGTCTACTGGTGACTGAAAGCGGCATTGCGACCCCAGCGGATGTGGCGATGATGCAAGAGCATGGCATTCATGCTTTCTTGGTCGGTGAAAGCTTTATGAAGCAGCCGCGTCCAGACCACGCCTTTACTGAGCTGTTTGGAACACCTCAAACACTTTAATCGCACATTCAGGGTAAGGCATACTCTTGCCCTGAATACTTTGTGATATGTCCTTTCAAAAAGCTGTTGAAGATCTGGTTAAACAGTAACATATAAAAAATTGTTCAATTTTAAATTACTCAATTAAGCCCTGCTTCTTGGCCTCATTCACCGCTTCCATTCGAGAGCGGACCTGCAACTTGTTATAGATTTTACGCAGATGCCATTTCACCGTATTGATGGACAAAAAGATCGACTCGGATATTTCAGCATCAGTACAGCCACGGCTTAATTTTTCTAAAATTTGGACTTCACGTTTTGATAAAGCCTCAAGGCCAGAACTTCCGATCAAAGCTTCAGCACTGCTTTCAGCTTGATTGAGCTTTTGAAGTTGCTGGATATATTCTAGCAATACAACTGTATGCTTTTGCTTCTGTCGACTTAAATGCTGACTTAGCCCACTTAACATATCCCAAATTAAAGGGTTTTCATCTAGAATCACCCGCACTGCCTGAGTCGGCATGAGGGTTTCAAGCGCTTGTTGTAGAGCTTCAAAAGCCTGTTCATGTTGTTTCAGCTGATACAGGGCCAGTGCAAACAAAATTTGAACACGCGCAAAACGTATCGGATAAATCCTAAAAAATGCTAACTGCTGGCTTAAATATTCTTTGGCTTGCTCGACTTGCCCCATGAAAATTTGCTGACGCACCAGCATTAAATCATCGCCACGCAGCAAATTCGTAAAATTTAAATATGGCTGAAATGCTGCCTGTTCAGTATCAGCTAATGCAGAAAGCGGGCTTGCTTGTTGCACATAGGCTTGTATGGTTTGTGCGAGTCGAGGTAATGACCATTGGCTACTACGGGTATGTGCTTGGTGCAAACACGTTTGTATCGCACTTTGATCTTGATGCAAGGTCGCTAGTCGCATTTGTAAAATATAACCGACTATCACCATATCAGGCATTGCTAGATTACCGCCGCCCTTAAAGTCCATTAATGCAACTTCGACTTGCGACATTTGGTTCATTTCATAATACAGGTCTGCTTTAAAGCTGCTCAGAATATTCATAATAGTCGCTTTATTGTCTTCATCTAGACCTAAGTTACGATATTCCTCGCTCTGCCCTACTTGAGTAAATTTCTCTGCCGCGAGCGTTAAATTTCCTAATAAATAATCACATAGGGCATCAATACAGTCGACCATTGCCAAACCATATAGGTTATGACCTTGCAAATAGATAATGCGCGTTTGTAGTAATAGCTTTCGTGCTTCACTCATTTGCCCCAAACAAATGTGATGTAAAGCCCCAATCCCAATCAGTAGAGCACGGACAAAATAAACGGTACTTGGCAGTTGTGCTAAGTTTTGTTGCGCTAAGCGATAAGCCACATCTAACTTGTCTTCTAAAACAGCAATGAGAGGGGCTAAACCTAATTGGTCCTCATGTTGTAATAAGGTTTCATGTTGATCCACACTATGCCAGAGCTGTAAATAATGATTGGCTAGGGTCACTTGATGCGTCAGCACCAAGGTCCAAATAATGTCATAGAGCAAATTTGGATTTTGCAGCAAGACAGAATCAGGGATCTGTTTGACCAACTCCAACAACGTATAGTGTCGGCCTTCTAAAATCAGTTCACGACACACCGAGTTGAGCAAAGACAAAATCAACTGCTGATCTTCTGCTTGTTGGGCGTGATAAATCGCCTCCATCAGATAACGCTGTTGTTTGAACCATTCTGCCGCTTTACTATACATTTCCTGATATGCATCAGGTTGTAAAAGCTTAAACTTCAATTGCAAAAAGTCTCGAAATAAATGATGCACGCGATACCACGTACGCTGTTCATCTATCGCTTGAATGAACAAGCCTTTTTGGCTGATGACATCGAGAATCTGCTGTGCAGCATGATTACCCGTTAAAGCGACAACCAAAGCTGGATTAATTTTCCTCAGTACACTAATTTGCAATAAAAATTGCTGAATTTCAGGGTCTTGTTGTAAAAAACCTGCTCACTGAGGTAATTTACAATCTGATGGTGCGCACCACTTAAGTTTTGAATAAAGCCATGAATATCTTGATGTTCTTTCAAATATAAATTGGTGAACTGAATGCCTGTAAACCAGCCTTCAGTTTTATCAATCAGTTGTTCTGCAAGCTCAGTGCTTAAAGCAAGCTGGTCAAAGTTTTGTTGTTGTAAAAACTGAATAAGCGCACTGCTTTCTTGCTGTTTGATACTCAGCTGAGACTCTGTGACCCACTTTAAATGACCTAATAGATATTCTTTCGCGAAACTCCAGTTGGGTTTGACCCTTGAAGCAATCACCAAATGACAATTTTCAGGTAAGGACTGGTACAACCACCAAAAGATATTTAAACATTCTGGGTTTGTTAATACTTCAAACTCATCGATAAATAAAACTGTGTCAGCATCCTCTTCTGCAACTTTTTGCGTCAGTTCAATGATGTGTTGTTTATGGATCTGTCCATAAGAGATCGAATGCGGTGGTTCTAAATCTAAAAGCGCTAAACGCAAGTATTGATAGAGTCGAATAGGATCATTTTCATCATCATCCAAAGTTAACCAACAGACTTTCTTTCCCTTTGCTAAAAGAGACTCTGAAAGTTGATGCATCAGCGTGGTTTTTCCATAACCCGCCGCGGCGTGAATAAAAACCAAAGAAGACTGACAATAGTCCACGATCTGACTTAACAGTTGGGGACGTTGCATTGCCCTGCCATTCAGCATGCTCGGACGACTGAGTTTAGTCTTCAACACTTGCATGTATATTCATCCAATCTTTTTATTCAATTACATCTGCAACATTCATTTCCCTGAATTTTGCATTTGGGAAAACATCATCCTCTACGAATCATGTTATGCCGTTCATCAGTCTAAAACACTTATAAATTAGTAGGGGCACCGCAGTTAAGCAATATGAAATAGCATCAAAAACCATTCCAATCCCTATTTTAAACTGTTCATTCGCGCATTTATCAAACAATGTAAATTCCATTCTTTCGAGTGGTTTGCATTTTCTGAAACATTGTTATGCTCAGGCTTAAGGAAATCTTAGATATTGATATCTCATATCATATTCTGATTCCAAGACATACAAGGAGTTTGTCATGAGCATCGCACAATCAGTTAAACATCAGGATCGATTATTAACGATTAACATCAAAGATGGCGAAATCAAAAATGCACTACCGGGTGTGCATGTCACACCTTGCTTTTTAGACCCCGATAATGGCGTCTGGGTCATTCATGCCCGTTTTGAACCGGGTACTATCCTTCCACGTCACTTCCATACCGGTGTTGTACATTTCTATACAACAGCAGGTTCATGGCATTATGTCGAATATCCTGAAGATGTTCAAACGGCTGGCAGCTATTTATTTGAACCAGCAGGTTCGATCCATACTTTAGCAACACCAGAAGGTGCTGAAGGCTTTATGGTCATTAATGGTGCGAACGTCAACTTAAATGATGATGATTCACTGATGTTTATTATGGATGCAGGTTGGATCGAGCGCACTCTTCACGTCGTGGCTGAACCAGGGCAAAAAATGCCGCGTTATATTAAACCAGGTTCGGATGTTGTATTTAGCGACAAATAAATTCCAAAAGGCTTTTTGCTTCAGCAAATAGCCTTTTTTATTAGAAAAATAGTCACCAAGGATAAATGAAATGTTTGGCAAAATGATGCACCAATCTTTATTGATTAGTAATTTAATCGAACATGCGGCAAAGTACCACGCAGATACTTCTATTTTTTCACGTGAAGTAACTGGACAAATGACCATCACCAATTGGTTACAGGTCCAACAGAATAGCAAACGTTTAGCCAATGCTTTCACATCATTTAATCTTAACCAAGGTGATCGTCTTGCAACGATCGCGTGGAACAACCACCGTCATTTAGAATCTTGGTATGCTATTTCGGGTAGTGGTTATGTTTGCCACACCATCAACCCTCGCTTATTCCCAGAACAACTGGTGTTCATTATTAACGATGCACAAGATAAAGCGATTTTCTTTGATTCAACTTTTCTAACGTTAATTGTCGCAATCCAAGGCAAAGTACCAACCGTTGAAAAATTTATCTGTTACGGTGCGCGTGATGAAAAAGTCATTGCAGCACTTCCAGATGTTATTTTCTATGATGATTTAATTCAAAACCAATCTGCTGAATTTAACTGGCCGCAATTCGGCGAAGAAACGCCAAGTTCGCTTTGCTACACTTCTGGCACTACAGGCAATCCTAAAGGGGTGTTGTATAGCCACCGCTCAACCTTATTACACAGCATGGCAACGTGTTTCCCAGACTCACTCAACTTGTCTGCATCAGATATCGTCATGCTTGTCGTACCCATGTTCCATGTAAATGCATGGGGTGTTCCTTACTCAGCAGCAATGGTGGGCTGTACTATTGTCCTTCCAGGGCCAAATCTGGATGGTGATAGCTTAGCCAGCTTAATTGATGACTATAAAGTAACCATCGCTTTAGGTGTGCCAACCATCTGGCAAGGTTTACTTGCTGCTGCAAAAAAACGTGGCACAACCTTAGACAGTATGAACCGCAATGTTGTGGGTGGCGCTGCGTGCCCACCGTCGATTATTCGCGATTTCAAAGATAACTATGCATGCGACACCATTCATGCTTGGGGGATGTCTGAAACCAGTCCACTCGGCACGATCAACCAACCGAAAGCAAAACATTCAGCTTTAAGCGCTGAAGACTTTGAAAAACTACGCTTAACCCAAGGTCGCCCGCCTTTTGGCGTTGAACTTCGCATCGTGGATGGCGATAGCCTAAATCCTTTACCAAACGATGGTCATACTCAAGGTAATCTTCAAATCCGCGGGCCTTGGATTGTTGATCATTACTTCAACCAAGAAAAAAGTGCCACCACAGCCGATGGTTGGTTCGACACGGGCGATATTGCAACATTAAATGCAGACGGCTATATGACCATTTGTGACCGTGCTAAAGATTTGATCAAGTCAGGCGGTGAATGGATTTCTTCGGTTGAAATTGAAAAAATTGCAGTTGGACATCCTGAAATTCGCATGGCTGCCGCAATTGCAGCACGTCATCCAAAGTGGGACGAGCGTCCAATCTTAATTGTAGTAAAACAGGAAAATTCAACACTGACTGAAGATGAAGCCCGAGCTTATTTTGAAAATAAAATTGCACGCTGGCAGATTCCGGACGTAGTCATTTTTGTAGATGCACTGCCAGTCAATGGCACAGGCAAAATTGTCAAGGCTGAACTTCGTACAAAATTTAGCGATGTTTTGCTAAAAGAAGAAGTTGTTTAAGGCTCATTCGAAACATTCAAAAGGATATTGTGATGAAAAAAAATATGAAAACAGCATGGGTTACAGGCGGCAGCAGCGGTATCGGTCTTGCATTAAGCAAACTGTTACTAAAAGATAAATATCAGGTTTGTATTTTTGCCCATGCGGGGATTGAGCAAGCAGTAACTGAATTAAAAAAACAGTCACCATCGGTACATGGTTTTGAAATTGATGTACAAAATGAAAGTAATTTGGAAAAGGCATTTGCTGAAGTAGTTACTGCAGCAGGTACACCTGATCTTGTAATCAATTCTGCTGGTATTGTGATTGCAAAATCTTTTGAAGACATGAGTTCTGAAGAGTTTTTACGCCAAATCAATATTAACCTTGTTGGTAGTCGCAATGTTGCTCATGCTGCATTACCTTATTTAAAACAAACTACCCAACAAGGCAGACGCCCTAAAGTTGTCTTCATTGCTTCAGCATCTGGGCTGCTCGGTTGTTATGGCTATACAGGTTATTGTTCTTCTAAATTTGGTGTGGTTGGCCTAGCTGAAGTACTCCGTATGGAGCTACGCAGCCAAAACATTGATATTGCCGTGGTATGCCCACCTGAAATTGATACGCCGTTGGTGACTGAAGAGCGTAAACACGGCTCGCCTGTAACAGCTGCTTTGAAACAGCTGGGTGGTAGTATGCCTCTAGATAAGGCATCTAAAGAAATTTACAACGGTATTTTATCTTCTGATTTCATGATCATTCTAGGTACACAAGTACGTCTTCTTATTAAAGTATCGCGTTTACTACCGAATACCTTCCGTGGTCAAATCGACAAGAAACTGGATAAAATTCTCAGTAATTTACGTGCAAGTTAAGTCACGACTGACTTAGCATGCCAAACCTGAACCCGAGTACATCATTTGTCTCTCTAGATAGAATGGTTGCTCGGGTTCAATCATTTGAGGTTCTTCCAGAACAGCAGTGCTCTTGAGCACCGCGCAGAATACTATTCACCATTTGACATGCAATTTTTTGCAAATCTCTATGAATGCAATTCAGTTCAAATATAGGGAAAATCAGACTATAATTATCGCCTAATTTCTTATTTTGCGTATTTTTCTGACACTATGAGCAAACATGATTCATCGCTTTCTAAAGAACAGTTTAATTTACTGAAAGACTTTAAAAAGCAAATCACCAATCCGCATTCGACTGCCATCAAACAGTCTGAAGCCCAAGCTCAAGTTGCTCCGCCCGAGCCAGAAGATGATTTCGCGTTGTTTCAAAAACAAATGCAAGGTGTCCAAAAAATGGAGACCGCGAACATTGCCAAAATAGAAAAAAATCCAAAGAAAAAAATCGATGCACAAACTTTAGCAAAACGTGCAGCGGCTGAAGGCCCAATGCATACAGATGCAACTGAGCTGTCCGATACTCAAGCGATGCTCAACCCTGTAGCGAGCCAAGCCACACTCAGTTATCGCATTGCTACACTACAACACAAAGTATTTGAAGATTTAAAAGCGGGTAACATTCGTTGGTTTGAAGCAGTCGACTTGCATGGTTGCACCGTTGAAGAAGCCCGTGTCGCAGTTTTACAAGTCATTCAAATGGCCAAAGATGAAAATCAAAATGTCATTAAAATTGTACACGGCAAAGGTCCGGAAGCCATTTTAAAAACATATGTGAATGGTTGGCTGCGTCAACACCGCGATGTGCTGGCTTTTGTGAGTGCACCAGAGAAGCAAGGTGGTACAGGTGCTGTTTTAGTGTTGCTAAAACGAAGCGACAAGAACCCAAAGTTTAAACAGTAATCGGATTTTTGTCCAAAATAAGGCATTGGAATAGTTTTCTGCTACAATGCCGTCCTTGTTCAATATCAGTGTAAGTGAACACGTCTTATGTCTATGCAGCAATCCTACGCTAACATCTTAACTGCCGTTGGTGAAGACCTAACCCGTCCAGGTCTCCTCGATACGCCTATGCGTGCTGCTAAAGCTTTTTCGTATTTAACGTCTGGTTATAGCAAAAGCTTAGAAGAAGTGACCAATAATGCGGTGTTCCCATCGGACAACCGTGAAATGGTGCTGGTTAAAAATATCGAATTTTATTCACTCTGTGAACACCATTTATTGCCTTTTTATGGTCGCGTACATATTGCGTATTTACCTGAAGGCAATGTCCTTGGACTCTCTAAATTTGCACGCATCACCGAAATGTTTGCACGTCGTCTACAGATTCAAGAAAACCTGACGCAGCAGATTGCAGAAGCGGTTGCAGAAGTGACAGGTGCACGTGGCGTGGCGGTTATGATTGATTCAGCACATATGTGTATGATGATGCGCGGCGTCGGCAAACAAGAATCGACTACACGTACCGTTTCCTTTATTGGTGACTTTAAAACCAATAAAGAAGAGCGCCGCGAGTTTTTAAGTGCAGTCCCTGAAAGCTATTAATTGAAACATAAAGCCTCAACCTCTGTTGGGGCTTTTTTTATGCATATATCATTGAACGATTCATTTTTTGTTTAGAGGAATACGCAATGTCAGCAATTTGGTTAGCAGGTCATGGTTTGACCCAAGGCGAACAGAGTATTGATTTTCCACGTCCAGACCGTTTGGTTCAAGGCAATCCACAGCGCCAGACCTATAGTCTATATGAACACCCACACATGGGCTGCGGGATTTGGCACTGTGAAGTTGGCTCATGGAATATTCAATTTGCTGACAACAAACAAGAATTCTTTCAAGTGATGGAAGGCTGCATCCGTATTCATGATGCCCATACTCAAAACTTCATTGAAATCAAGGCAGGTCAGGCAGGAATTATTCCTCCGAGTTTTATCGGCACATTTGAAGTGGTTGAAGCTGTAAAAAAATACTATGTGATTGTTGAGGTATAAGCACCTCAACAACCGATTTGAAACGTCTTAGAACAGCTCGTGTTTAAATCTGAGATTTAAACACTCAGGACTTTTTCAGTCATATGAATACAGTTACGCCCTTTATTTTTGGCGGCATAGAGTGCCGAATCGGCAGTGTCTAAAAAGCGTTGATAGTCAGGATGACCATTATAAACCGTACAGCCAATACTGACGGTAAAACTAAAACTTTGCCCATGAGCGGTACGAATTGGGGTTTCCTGTACCCGCATACGAATCGTTTCAGCGATTTGTAAAGCACGCGTGAGATCACTGTCGACCAACAGCAATAAGAACTCTTCCCCACCGACACGGAAGGCATAGTCACTGCCCTTCGCTACATCTAACAAGACTTCAGCAATAAAACGCAGTGCCAAGTCCCCTGCGGTATGCCCATATTTATCATTAATACGTTTGAAATAATCCGCGTCGATTGCCAATAAACTAAGTGCTGCATCATTTTTACGGGCAAAATTAATTTCACGCGACACAATCGTACTTAAATAACGACGGTTTAACAGCTGAGTCAGTGAGTCATTGCCTGAGTCTATATATTCGGTCACTTGAAACAGTTGATCGACCAAATGCTGAATCTGTCGGTTCACGTCACGAATTTCTTGAATGCGTTCTACCTTCTGAGCCTGATCCTGATCCTGACAGTCGAGCACGTCAAAATTGAGGGTATCGACCTGTTGAATCAGCCTGATAATGGTCTCCACCTGCTCTGCACCCGTAAAGGCATACGCTGCTTTATGCACAAACCATAGACCAAATTCTGACTTAGACAAAGCAATGTGTTGTAACTGCGGATGCTCGGAGAAGACTTTGAACATCAGCTCATTTTCCCAGTCAAGCAAAATACTGCGCTGCTTATCTTTTTGTACCGCGACATCTTGCATTGCAGAAAATAAGCGATAGCTATGCTTAACTTCATGGCTTCGCTCAGTATTGGCTTCATAGGATCTGCACATAATTTCTGTCGCAAAACCCATAATTTGCAGCATATAACTTAGCATGTGGTGGTTATTTTCTAGCGGAAGTCCAGCCAAGAGTTCCAAGATCTTGTTCTCAATCTCACGAATACCGCGCATGATCAACCAAGAAGGAATGCCCACCCGCGCATGTACCTGCCCAACTTTTTGTTGTTTTTCAACTGCTGCATAATAGGCTTCATTCACAGCCACGTCGAAACTTTCAATGAGCCATTGGTTTAAACTGTTTTTTAAACGTTGTTGAATGATGTCATCTTTAAAAAAATCTGCAGCCTCAGGCTCCAAGACAATATTGCTATAAAATTCATTAACCAATACAGACGAATGCTGCTGAATAAAATTTTGCGCTTTAACGTGATCATTCACTGAATAATGTTGGCAAATTTTCCCCCATTGCTCGGCCAATTTAGCCATGCATTCATCATTCATAAAACTTACCTATTTATATATTTTTGAGACTTACTAGGGCTTGTTGAGAATTAACAAAGGCTACTGATTAATTTATAATAGTACTATGAATAGATACATACTTACTGATGCCCAATGGGCAAAAATGGAACCTTTTTGCCTAGGTAAAGTGACCGATCGAGGTCGTAGTGGAAAAGATAATCGATTATTTTTAGAAGCAGTCCTATGGATTGCCCGTACAGGCAGTCCATGGCGTGATCTACCTCCTCATTTTGGTAAATGGAATACCGTCTTTAAAAGATACCGTGATTGGGTGAAAGCTGGTGTATTTGAAACTATTTTTGCATCTGTAAATGAAGATGTTGATTTGGAATACGCCATGATTGATGGAACGATTGTTAAAGTTCATCGACATGGGCAAGGTGCAAAAGGGGGACTTTCAAACAGTCTATAGGTAAATCTCGAGGTGGAATGACCTGTAAAATTCTTGCCTTAGTGGATAGTCTAGGCAACCTTATTAAGTTTCGATTAATGCCTGGTCAATATCACGATTTAGTAGAAACCAAACCTTTAATTGAAGATGTTGATTTTCAAGCATTACTAGCGGATAAAGCATTTGATGCAGATTGGCTCATCCAAGAACTCAATGAACGTAAAGTGAAAGTGGTGATCCCACCCAAATCTAATCGAAAAGTAATGAGAGCCTTTGATACGATTATGTATAAATGGCGTCATCTCATTGAAAACTATTTCTGTAAGTTAAAAGAATTTAAACGTATAGCGATGCGTAGTTGTAAAACAGATACGAGTTTTGAAGCCATGATTCAACTGTGCGCGAGTTTAATTAACTCTCGGTAATTCTCAACAGACCCTAGACATTTATGTGATTAATATAACAAATTTCAATACTTATTTTCACCATCAGCTTTCATTTTCAGCGCTTTATAAAAAGTAAGGCTCACGTTTGGTTGTTTTAACAGCAATGACTTTCATAAAAAAAGCCCCATTATTGGAGCTTTGAAAAGAGGATCGAACTAAAAGAAATGGATATAACTCAAACCCGTCTGATCCCAATCTTTGCCTTTTTGCTGTTGATACTGCCAATGAAGCCTCAACGCATTTTGCTGATTGAATAAATATTGCAACTGAGTATTCAGTCTGACTTGCCATTGATGGCTATCTTCCCAATATGGCAGCTCGACCTGTACCAAACTATTGATATGTTCGCTCCAGATGTTCTGGCAGCCTACCGTTGGCCCAAGTCCCATGCGCCAACCTCGGTCTAAAGCTTTGCCTGCTTGAACATGATTTTGCAATTGTGCATAGCATAAATGTTGACGCTCTTGATCTGCCACACTATAGCCAAACTGACTGGATAGATTGAATACACCGTGTTGATCCTGTTCACTAAATGCACCATCTCGATTTAGTGCCTCTTGTTGCCAGCCCATATTGAAGCCCCAACTTAATGGAGTTTTAAAGGCAGTCAGCGGACTGTAGGCATTGACCTCCAGCACATTCAACTCTTGCAGTTTTAGTCGATCATCGCGATATTCGAGGCTACCATCTAGAAACTTAAGCTGTGTACCCAAACGGAAACCGCCTTGTGGGTCAATCAAGTCATGATAAGCCTGACGATGGCTCAGTCGGAAATAAGTGTCACCTTGTATTTCACCCGATTCAAGCTGAACGGTTCGCGCCTGATGACCTTTTACTGGATCTACTTTTGGCGCTTCGACCACTTGACGTTGCTTTTCCAAGTTAATCTGACTCCGCAAACCCAGCAGTTGTCGAATACGCGGTTGAGCATCTTCTGCAGCGACCTTTTGTGCAATTAACTGTAAATACACATGGTCATAGGCCATTTCTAAAATACGTGCCTGATCCACCAACGCATAGCGACTCAAATAGTCTTGCATTTGAGCCGGTTCAAGTTGCGCAACCTGATGCGCAGCCGCTGCCAAGGCTTGTCCGTGTTGTTTGGCTTGTGCCAACAACTGAGTTTCTAAAGCTGGACGGTAAACACTTTTTGCAATTAGATGGTTTTCATCGACCGCCTTAATAGTCTCAACAGGAATCGCAGCAGTTTTAAATTGTTTTTGTAGGTTGACCTCTGGCCGTACCAAATCAATTAAACCCAGTAAACGATAGGCACAGTTATCACTGATAAAATAGTAAGGAAATTGCACATGCTTGAGTTCCCAAATATGCTCAACCATGGTTTTGGTTTCTTCTGGCGTCAGGGCTAACTCGTACTCCCACAAATCGCGGCTTTCCAAATCACCATATTCTTTCACTTTTCGATAGTACGGCATGAGTGAGTACTCACCTGGGTACTGCCCGGTTAAGCCCTTCCATGCAAAAGAAAAACTGTCGCTATTGGCCACTGTCGCTGCATAATTCACTGCATAAGAGACTAAGTTCAGCTGTTTTTGGTCTTTAGGATCGAGCCTTAACAGGGTATGCCCAAACATCGAACTAGGATTACCCATAAAGTCCGTGGCGTAAATTAAAGTCGCCTTATATGGCTTAATTTGCCCAAGCCACTCATCCAGCTCAGGACATGAGGCTTTAGGCAGTTGGTTTGATGCAATATTCAGTTGTCCTATGAGCCATTTTGAACGTGCCGGAAAGCGACACTGAATCGATTGATTGGCTTCGGCTGGGGTAAAAAGTGCTGCAATATTGGCATCAAGCTCTTGTTTGAGCTGAGTTTGTCCGTGTTCGCTATAAAAAAATGAACGGTAGGTGACTTCACTTTGTCCTGAGACATTGGCATACATCAAACGTTGCCAAGTCACATTTGAGGCTAGCTTCAGCTGCTGTGCTTTTTCAATATAAAACTCGGCTGAGCTAGGTGCTTGAGCAAAGATGCTGGTGCTGAATAGCACACTAAAGAGGAGGACAACAGATTTCATGCAGTGTTAGCTATTCTTCTTTTTTAGATATGAAAAACCCTGCCTGAATGGCAGGGTTTTATGGTGCAATTAAACGTATGCTTTTAATACGCTATCCGTTGCCATGACTGCTTGTAAAGATGCTAATACTTGAAGCGCATCTTGGTTTTCAGCTGAATAGATTTTTGCGAAGTTTTGTTTAGACACTTCAAAGAAACGTGCTTTATCTTCAGACTGGATGTTCAGTAATTCAGCCAGTACATTTAGACTTTCGCCCTCACCAACTGCCATATCACGCGCCAATGCTTCCGCATTTTCGTTGGTAAATGTTACTGCCTGAGCAGTCACGGTACCTGTACCGCTACAACCTAAAGTACCAAAGGTAATACCGAAAAGTTGGTTAGCAAAAAGACCATTGGTTGTACCCGCTAAAATTTTAGCGACTTTACCAGACTGGCCAGCCCAAATTTGTGAACCAATACCACAACCGACGTCATTATCTGCAAATGTAGCGGTAGAACCAACAGCCAAAACCGCAGCCAATGCTATTTTTTTCAACATAAGGTTTCTCCAGACTCGATTATCTCCGAGTATTTTTATTGTTCCCATTGTGTGTATTTTGAGCTACACCCTTGTAAGATAGCCGTAACAAGCGCATAACGCAAAACAATTTATACTAAAGTGAAGTGAATATTTAAAAATGTGCTAGCAGTATAAGGACCAACTGCCACGTAGGTCTCGTTTCCCTAAAATCTTTAACACCAACACCAGACTGAGCAGTAGCAATAAATACCAAGAACCCAACTTACCCCAACCGACCATATGCCATGCATCGACTTGACTTGGGTACAGCCAGATTTGGTAAAACGTACTGATATTTTCCGCAATCCAAATAATAAAAGCCAACAGTAAAAGTACGGGTAACATCGGCAGTTGAAAACGGTGCTGCTGTAATTCAAAGCCAATCTTGGTTTTCCAAAACAGCACTATGCTCCACGCAAACAAAAGATAACGAATATCCGGAACAAAAAATTTGGACATAAAGTTGATATAAGACAACACCGCCAATGTCAGCATGGCGGAGAAACGGGGCAAGTGCTGAAAAGAAACATGATAGAGACGCAATGAGCGCGAAAAAAAACTGCCTACAGCCGAATACATAAAACCTGCAAACAACGGCACGGTGAGAATTTTAAACACGGCGGGATGCGGATACTGCCAAGATGCAATTTGCGGATGAGTCAAAAAGATTTCCATCACCATTGCCATCACATGAAATAATGCAATCACTTTAGCTTCGGCCCAAGACTCAAGTTTTAAATACAGCAGACAAACTTGAATCAGCACGGCATAAAACAATAGATAGTCATAACGGAAAAAGCCGAAATATTCCTGACTCCCCATACTGGCTGTGAACGCAAAAGCCAATAACAGTAATATCCCAAATAAGGCAGCCGAAGCTGCCTTAGATGAGAACTCAAAACATGATTTTAAAATCGTGATCACGCATGAACCCTAATTGAATTGAAGCTGTGAAACTTAGAGATATTTGGCACTGTATTCATGCACAGTATCAACAAAGGCTTTCGGGTTTTCAGGGTCAACCCACTGAGTAATGCCGTGACCTAAGTTTGCAACATAACCTGTTTTCTCACCGCCTGCATAAGCGTCATCCAACATGGCTTTAGTGGCTTTCACGATGGTGTCATGCGAACCATATAATGTTGCAGGGTCTAAGTTGCCTTGCAGTGCCGCACGGCCAGCCACCGTTTGACGAGCTACATTTAATGGCGTCGTCCAATCTAAACCAAAAGCATCAGCTCCTGTTGCCACCATCGGCTCTAGCCACTGACCGCCACCTTTGGTGAATAAGATCACAGGCACTTTACGTCCTTCATTTTCACGTTTTAAACCTGCAACAATTTTTTGCATGTATTTTAAAGAAAATTCTAAATATTCACGGTGTGCCAATGCCCCGCCCCAGCTGTCAAAAATTTGTACGGCTTGAGCACCTGCATCAATTTGCGCATTTAGATAGTCAATCACCGCATCAGCCAAACGATCGAGCAGCGCATGTAAAACTTCAGGTTGCGCATACATCATTTGTTTGGTGAAACGGAAATCTTTGCTCGAACCACCTTCAACCATATAAGTTGCTAGCGTCCAAGGACTGCCTGAAAAACCAATTAATGGCACTTGGCCGCCAAGCGCTGAACGGATCGTCTTGACTGCATTCATCACATAGTCGAGATCAGATGCAGCATTAAACTGAGGTAAATTCGCCACATCTTGTTCAGTACGAACCGTTTTATGAAATTTAGGCCCTTCCCCAGCTTCAAAATAAAGCCCTAAACCCAAAGCATCGGGTACAGTTAAAATATCTGAAAATAAAATGGCAGCGTCGAGCTCATAACGACGTAAAGGCTGTAAAGTTACTTCACACGCAAATTCGTTATTTTTACACAGCGAAAGGAAATCACCCGCTTGTGCACGGGTTGCACGATATTCAGGTAAATAACGCCCTGCTTGACGCATCATCCAGACGGGTGTGGTATCTACAGGTTCACGTAATAAAGCACGTAGAAAACGATCATTTTTAAGCGTCGTCATTTACTTTCCCATCTCAATTAAATTTGCTCACCATCATAACAAAAAGGTCGAATTTTTAATAACTTCTCATAACACTAAAATTCGATCAGGACAAAGATGCAAACGAATATTTACACAAAACAAATACTGCATCTCCATCTTTTTTCTGTAATACTTGACTAGTTTTTACTTTGTAAATGAATAATTCTTAAGGTTGAATTACATGTTCGTTCGCACAATACTCGCGATGAGTTTAAGTTGCATTCTTGCTGGTACAGCGTTTGCTGCATCTACTACTGAACAACCTTTGACGCCCAAAAAGATCATTGGTACTTCAGTTCAAGATCCTATTGATCCTTTAGCAACAGATGTCGCTTCAGCTTCTACTGCGGTTGCAAATAGCCAAATTACAGCAAAAGAACAAGCAGACTTAAACCAAGCTTCGCAAACTTTAGATCAACTTGAACAATCTGAAGATAAAACCGCTGACGTTGGTGCTGCACCAAGCAAAACCACCCCTGCACCGACCACCACGACGACCAATCCTGCTGCAGCAAAAGCATCGTGGACATTAAATGGTCTAAACAGTGCAGAATGGTTTGACAATATTGGTAAAGGCCAATTCCCTGTCTATGCACGTGCTCACGTGATGCTGAATAATGCACATGCGTCTCCGGGTGCAATTGATGGCATGAGCGGTAAAAATACCCTCAAAGCCATTGCTTCGTTCCAGCAAATGAGCGGTTTAAAAGCAACAGGCACTTTAACCAAAGAAACTTGGGATGCCCTACTGGCAAGCCAAGGTTCTAAGCCTGCATTTATTGAATACACCATTACCGAAGCAGACCTAAAAGGTCCTTATGCCGCATCAATTCCACGCGATTATGCACTACAAGCCAAAATGAAAGGTTTGTATTACACTCGCGTGACTGAAATGTTGGGTGAAAAGTTCCATATGGATGAAGACTTCTTGCAGAAGTTAAATCCAAAAGCGACCTTCAAAAAAGCGGGCGAAAAAATTATTGTGGCCAATATCCGCAATGAAGTGCCAGAAGACATTCATTTGATCGTTGCGCACAAAGGTGCAAAACAGCTGTATTTATTTAACAGCCGCAACCAAATGATTGGTTCTTTCCCTGCAACCATTGGTAGCTCGGACACTCCATCGCCAGCGGGTACCTATAAAGTCACTGGTGTTGCACCAAATCCATGGTATAGCTACTCGCCAAGTAACTTTGTACAGGGCAAAAACTTAAAACCACTTTCTCTACCACCGGGTCCAAACGGTCCTGTAGGGAATATCTGGATTGGTTTAAGCAAAAAATCATTTGGTATTCACGGTACACCAAACCCTTCAGCTATTTCTAAAACAGCATCACACGGTTGTATCCGTTTGACCAACTGGGATGCCAATGATCTTGGCAAAAAAGTGAAGTCAGGTGTAACGGTTAAATTCTTAGAATAATTGGCTTTCTAAGGCATTTACGCTATAAAAGGTGTTCTCTTGAGAGCACCTTTTTTCAATTACAACAATATAAAAATGACGATGAATGCTTTAAAAATAATACTGCCCGTGGCCTGCTTACTATCTTTCTCAACTTATAGCTTTGCCGAATTAGATGAAGAAATAGTGACCAGCGTGGATGCTTCTGCTTATGTGGTGGAATCTGACAATCCATATGACAATCTGGATGATCATGAAAAAATCCGTCATCCGCAATACATTCCAGAGCAAGATAGTCTCAGAGAGCCACTTTTGAATGCACGCTATTATGTCATCGCAGGCAAATCTCCGATTTACTATTACGCGATTCGAACAGGGCCAAAGCCTAAACTACTTTATTTAAACCCGCCCCACTCCGCGGTTTTTTCAATAGGCGAGGCATATGCTGAAAATCGAGAAAAAATCACCCTACAGCCTCAACTCGACAATACAGTCAAAGATCATGAGCTGTTTTCGATTATGCCCGTCGCGAAGCATCTCGCACTGATTTTTCGTACTCGCTATGCCTATACTCCTACAGAGTTAAAAGCCAATGCGGCCATGAACGCCATCTATGCCAACAATCGCTACCGATACAGCTATGAAATTATTGAAATCGACACGAATGGCAAACAGCTTCACCGCGTACAATTTGTGGCTCCTGCCATTGAAGATGGGATGAGTTTTGGCCCCAAATGGGACGAGGACTCATCGGATTATAATAATGCAATACTTGAATACAGCACCAAGTCTCCAGGCGACTACCAAACCGTACAACCTTATAACCTTGAAACCCGCTATGAATACAAACAAGGTCAATTGAAGCACTTTGAACAAAAAGTTCTGCTCACCGCCAGTGACAAAGTGTTCTTAAAGAATCCACCCAACTCGATTAATTATGAAAATTATCTCGATGATCAAGATGTACCACTCTCCGTTGAAAGCAGTACTTGCCTTGATGACTATTTTGTTTTTAAAGACAAAGCAGCTCCACTCGGTGTGAAATGGGGCAATGACTGGATGCAACAGCAGCCGAATCTACATCAACAATTTTTAGCTGAATATGCGCAAGGCAAAAACTACGTCTGGAAAGATTTCCGCGTACGGTATTGTTATTTAAACTAAGGCTGCAATGTTGCGTTTAATCATTTCAATATTGAAACGCAACATTGCAAATTCAATATTTTAGCGATAAATATAAAACGCTAAAATTGCTCCATAGATTAAAAATAAGATTGGAGTTCAAAATGGATGCTTTCATTCATCGCAGTCAAGACCGTGGTCATGTGAATATCGGCTGGCTAGAGTCTAAACACAGCTTTTCTTTTGGCAGTTGGTATAACCCTAAATATATGGGCGTAAGTGCTCTACGTGTCATCAATGACGACGTGATCGCGGGCCATCAAGGTTTTGGGCAACACCCCCATGACAATATGGAAATCTTAACCTGTGTACTCAAAGGCACCATCACCCATAAAGACAGCATGGGCAACCATGGCGGTATTTCGGCAGGTGAATGGCAACTGATGAGTGCAGGTACAGGTGTACAGCATAGCGAAATGAATCAGGGTGATGAGCCAGTACATTTGCTACAAATTTGGATTACCCCAAATCAAAGAGATGCAGCACCAACCTATCAGCAGATTCGTCTTGATCCACATGAGCAGCCAAATCAATGGCATGTAATATGTGGTCCAAATGACAATGCTGCAATGCATATCCGTCAAGATGCCGAAGTCAAAACGGCTGTGATTGAAAAAGATCAAATGCTAGAAGTTAAAGCTACACAGCATATTAATTATGTACATGTGATTTCAGGTTCAATCCAAATTGCAGAACATACTCTTCATGCAGGTGACGCGATTGCTTTCTTAGAAACAAGCGACGTTAAAGCTTTGGAAGAAGCACAAGTGATTTGGTTTGATTTGCCTGAAGTCAAATAAGTACGTACCCACTCACAATAAAAAGCCAACGTCTCGACGTTGGCTTTTTTAATGTAGAACTCAAGCAATTTTTCTCTTGCCTTAGAAAAAATTTACCGCAAGTAACGCTACAGCCGCAGGTAAGGCTTGGATGTAGATAATTTTCTTACTGGCGGTCAGGCCACCGTAAATACCAGCAACCAAAACGCAGCCTAAAAAGAAATTGGCCAGTGGCAGTGCATAAGTTTCAGGTGCACATAATGCCCAAAATAAACCTGCAGCCAAGAAACCATTGTATAAACCCTGATTTTGTGCCATAACTTTGGTCAGTTGTGCTTTTTCGGGCGTATTGCCAAAGGCTTTTAAGCCATAGGGCTTATCCCATAAAAACATCTCTAAAACTAAAATATACACATGCAACAGTGCAATTAAAGCAATCAAAATTTGTCCCATCATATGCTTTATCCTTATTTTTGATGAATGATGCTAGATCAGCTTCACAGCTGATCTAAGTCGAAAACGGTTAAGGTTTCAAAAGTACTTTACCCTGACGTGCGCCTTGCGTCGCTTTCAGTGCTGCATCTTTAATTTGTGCAAAGCTGAAGATGCCTTCAACAGGCAGCAGTAATTTTTTCTGTGCAGCAAGCGTCAATAACTCTACAATTAACGCCTTTTTGCGTTCAGCAGACAATTGCTTATTCACCACACTCGCCCAAAAGCCTTTGATTGTGGCTTGTTTAAAAATCAGATCTCCCGAAGAAATTTGCATGGTCTCACCCGTCATGCTGCCAAATGAAACCAATAGACTATTTTCACTCAGCAAAGCCAACATTTCACCACTGGCCTGACCACCAATGGAGTCTACACCTGCGATCAGTGGCTGATCTGCATGAATCGCTTTGACTTGTTCTTTCCAATCAGCTTGGTCTGTTGCTACCACATTTTGAATGCCTAAGGCCTGCATTTCAGCTACAGCCTTAGTACGGCGAACCAAATGAATTACCTTTTGACCACGCGCTTTTGCAATCATTGCCACGGTTTTACCCACCGCACCATTGGCAGTGTTCTGAATCAACCACGAATCTACTGGTAAATCGATAAAATCTAAAAGCATCAGTGCACTGATCGGCATCCCAATCAACTGCGCTGCCGTTTCATCATCAATCGCATCAGTTAAAGGCACGATGCCATGTGCTGGCGCAATAAAATACTCAGCCCAACTACCATGAATTCCTGCAACCGCTACACGCTGCCCTATCGATACGCCTTGTACCCCCTCACCCAGAGCATCAATTACACCCACAGCTTCACTGCCACCAATTGCAGGCAGTGTTGGCTTATAACCATAACTACCACGCACTGTCCACACGTCATGGTTATGGATTGGCGATAGAATCATTTTAATACGCACTTCACCCGCTTTCGGTTCAGGTTGCAGCATATCCGCAGCTTCCAAGGCGTCAACAGGCTCACCAAAATGGTGATGAATAATACTTTGCATTTGCTATTCCTTTATCGGCTGTAATAGTTGTTGAGTGGTTTCCAAAGCAAGGTAAAGAGGCTGCTTATCTTGGGCCAATCTTGCCAATAAAGCTGCTCCCAACCACAGTTGATACATCGTCTGTGCCATTTTTTCAGCGTCAATATGCACTGGAATTGAACCATCTTGCTGCCCGGCTTGGATTAGACCCGAAATACGTTCTGTTAACTTACGCACCCCAAAGTTCAAAATCTGACTCATATCTTCAGATAAATCTGAGACTTCTGCTGCCAACTTGACGATCAGACAATTCTCCGCCCATTCCCCATCGCTATGATGTTCAACTCCACTTTCAATATGTGATGGGTTATCAATCCATGCTTGCCAAAGCGCCACGAGACTTGCATAGGCGCTTCGCTGTTCTTGCTGTATCAGCTGATCGATTTTGACTTTATAGTCGGCCAAATACTGCTGGAGTAGCGCACAGCCGAAAGCCTCTTTCGAAGCAAAGTAATAATAGAATGAACCTTTTGGCACATCACAATTCGGTGGTGTTTCAAAAAGTATACTGATTATATTTTAACCACAATTGAAATCTCATAAAGCATTAAAAATATAGTGAATTTAATTTACTTATTTTCAATTTCTCTATTGACAGAATTAACTAGCATACTTTTTGAAACACCACCCACAATTCTTTAGAATTTCTTGTAAACCCACTCCGACAAAACCTTTATGTAATACCAGTTGAAAACTGCTATTTAAAATGTGTAGTCGTGTTGCTTCACTTTTGTCTGATCGTTTCATATCCACACTATGAATCAATAATAGACCAGTCGTCTACAAATTAATGCATCTACCTTTGATACTTCATCTCGAACCATTGGATTGCATATAAATTTTACTGATTGAATTTCAGATATAAATGATTGAAATAAATGTTACATTATACCATAACACTAATTTTCAATTCATCTTATGTCTACACCTTCACAACGTTTACAAGCGATTGACGCCCTCAGAGGATTAGTTATTCTGATTATGATGGTCGATCATGTCAGAGAAACTTTTTATCTCCACCAGCAAGTCCCCGACCCGATGCTGATTCCAGGAACCGAAGAATCCCTTTTCTTTAGCCGGATCTTGGCTCACTTATGTGCACCTGTTTTTGTGGTATTAACAGGCTTATCGGCTTATCTTTACCAAGCAAAAAACAACAGCGCTCAAATGACACGTGAATTTTTACTCAAACGCGGTCTATTTCTGATTTTTCTCGAACTGATCATTATCAACTTCGCTTGGACTGGACAGTTCCCGCCCGATGTCATCTATTTACAAGTAATTTGGGCCATTGGTCTGAGTATGGTGGTTTTAGCAGGCTTGATTGGGCTATCGCAAAAATGGCTCTGGGTGATCAGTCTCAGCATTATTTGTGGACATAATGCGCTGGATCAAGTGTCATTTTCGCAGATGCCGATCCTGCAAAATCTGTGGTTTATTTTACATGAACGTGGTTGGATCGAATTTGGAGATCTGATTCGTTTTAGAACCTCTTACCCAGTACTGCCTTGGATTGGGGTGATTACCCTTGGCTATTGCATCGGTCATACCATATTTAACAGTACATACGATGTCGCAAAAAGAAATCAAATCTTGTTAGGCTTCGGGCTTGCCAGTATCAGCTTATTTATCGTTTTAAGAATGAT
This sequence comes from Acinetobacter sp. CAU_H_29a_1, assembly GCF_058599505.1. Taxonomy (NCBI): domain Bacteria; kingdom Pseudomonadati; phylum Pseudomonadota; class Gammaproteobacteria; order Moraxellales; family Moraxellaceae; genus Acinetobacter; species Acinetobacter sp. CAU_H_29a_1. The sequence goes on along the minus strand of NZ_CM178655.1, from coordinate 998,859 downwards.
CAATCTCTATGGCGACCAAGCATGGTCAGTCATGCCGACCAGCACTGAAACCGTTATGAGTTTTTTGAACTTGACCAAGTATCCGCCATCGCTGCTGTTTATTTTGTGGAATGTCGGGCTAGGCTTAGTTCTGTTAGTGTTACTTCAAAGGGTTGAAAGTAAACCTTGGGTCAAACCCTTGATTATCTTTGGTTCCGTGCCAATGTTCTTCTATATCGTACACTTATATGTGCTGAAAGCTCTCTATCTCATTGCGGTCGCTCTGTTTGGCACGACCCATGGCGAATACTTCGGCGTCGATCATGTCTCCACCCTCTGGCTCATTTCGATTATTTTAACTGTAGCTCTCTATCCCTTGATGTTGAAATTTTCAGCCTTTAAACATAAAAACAAACACATTCGCATTCTTAAATACCTATAAAGATTTAAGGTGTATAGCCAATTTCACTGAAATAAGATTGATGCTTAGTCCAACTAGGCATCAAATTTCCCGACACCCGGCAAATATGTTTTATGCGCCAACGAATGTCTGAAGCAAAAAATTTACTTTGCTTTAGTCTGCAATGCTAAGCAAATTGAAATTAAAACCATCCCAATCCAGCCGATTGGTGCAAGTTGTTCTCCCACCAACAGGATTGCAAAAACAGCAGCAACCAAAGGTTCAAATAAGGTCAAGGTAATGGCTTTACTCGCAGGCACAGTTTTTAAGCCATATCCAAATAAAACATAGCCCAAAAACATGGGGATCAACATCATATAACCCACGACATAAAGGTTAATGTTTTCTTCAAACAAGTTTGAACCTGTTATCCATAAAGTCGGAAGTAATAATAAAGAACCAAGCCCGAAGATGAGCCCCATTGACGCTTTTGCATCCATTCCTTGGTCAATCATTCGTTTTGCCGCCCAAGAATATAAAGCATAGGTCAATCCCGCAACCGCCCCTAAAGCAATACCCAACATTGGTCGGTTTTGGGACAAATGCTCCGTGGTTGCCACAGCATGTGATTCCCCGAGAGAAAGTAGCGCAACGCCCGTCACGCCGAATACGAAACTCATCAACCATGTCATCGAAAGTGATTTTCGGTCAAACACCCTTTCTAAAAGTGCGGTAAATAAAGGCGCCGTACCAATCGACACGACCGTACCAATGGTGATGCCTGCATAATGCATCGATGAATAAAAGGCCAAAGGATAAATAAAAACCGCAATTACGCCTACACCGAGCATCACAGCATTGGCTTTGATATGTGCCAGATGGTAGATAATACTTTTTCGTGCCAAAAGTGCCTGTAACAGTCCACCACCGCCCATGGCGGCAGCGCCAACAGCCAAAGGACTCAAATTAGGTGCAAAAGATGCGACTATGCCCGTCGTTCCCCATAGAAAAGCAGCGAACAGCACCGCGATAAAACCATAATTCGGTACTGCAGAAACAGACTGATTCACGTACTGATTTCCTGTGCTAAAAGTATTTTCACCATAGCTGTTGCAGCTTGTACTTTTTCACTCGAGCTTTCCAAGCCCGCTCGCGCAATCGATCCCTCTAGAATAAAAGACAACAACAAAGCCATTTGTTTGACCTTATCTACGTCCAAAATGATAAGGGCAAGCTGTGTAGAGATAATGTTTTCAATTTCATCCTTATGCCGTTTTACAGCCAAGCGCTCGGCGCTGTGCGCTGGGAACTCAGCAGCAGCATTCAACAAACCACAGCCCCGAAAACCTTTTTCATAGGCAAACTCAGCATGGTCTTGATAGGCTTCAAAAACCGCGACAATTTTATCAATAGGGGTATGCGCTTGTTGGTTTCGAAGCGCATACGAATCTAACCACTCTTGGTGCCGTGCTTCTATATAAGAGGTAATCAGGTCAGCCTTGGTCGGGAAATTATTATATAAGGACATTTTGGCAACTTTGGCCTTATCGGTAATGCTATTAATCCCTGTACCGGTAATGCCATCGTTATAAAACAAAATTGCGGCTGCATCTAAAATTTTCTGTTTCGCAGTTTTCGTATTCATCAAACTCAACTAAGTAGACCGATCTACCCAATTTATAGAATCTGTAAAAATATGCAAGACACCTTTGCTTATTTAATGAAGGAAATATCAGATGAATCAAATACGGGAGAATACCCTTCAATCGACCCATCGCAATGGCGGTAGAAAAAAAGCGAAACGGAACTATCGCTCTATACTTTTACAAATCATATGTAGTTCCAACTTATAGGTAAGAAGTTGCTAGATAAACCAAACGAAGGATGCTAAGAACCGTTCAGATGAAATTGAGAAACTTTCGAAAAACTGATCTACCAAAACGACTACTACATAGCACAACAGTGTAGTCTCTATAACTGCTTGTCTGAAAACGAATAGCGAATCTAAAAAGGGATCGAGTTGGACAACTCAAGCTATAGCTGAATACTATAAAAGAAGGTTAAATACCTTAAATAAAAAAAAGCAGTAAGAGAAGGTCTAACTGCTTTTTTTAGAATTTGATCACTGCCGATCTATGTGGTGTGCCCCACACTACTTGCCGTAATGGCCCAACTTAAACTTGGGTTATTGATTACTGATTAATTTTAGTTTGTATTTAAAAATAATTTGGCGGAAGCGGTGAGATTCGAACTCACGGAGGACTCACACCCTCGTCGGTTTTCAAGACCGGTGCATTAAACCGCTCTGCCACGCTTCCATGGGCGCTATCATATAAATAAAAATATTTTTTGGCAAATATTTTTCATCTCACGGCCTGCAAAAAGCCACTATTCAGCTAAAAAATGTTCAATCTCAATAAGATATTAAATTTACAGCCTCTATAGGATGGAAAATTGATCAATAACTCTGGCATCTTTTAAAAATTAACTTTAAAAAAGGCATAAAAAAAACCCTGACTTAGTCAGGGTTTTTGAATTTGGCGGAAGCGGTGAGATTCGAACTCACGGAGGACTCACACCCTCGTCGGTTTTCAAGACCGGTGCATTAAACCGCTCTGCCACGCTTCCATGGGCGACATCATATAAACATTCAATCTACTTGGCAAATACTTTTCTTCAAAAATCACACCAAGTGGCTAAAATTAAAACAAAATCTTTTAGTTCTCTGAACTTTCAGGTATGTCATAACGAATTGAATTGACGTACCAGTGTTTTTTTCCAGTTGGCGTCAACACTTCAATTTCATCATCGACTTGTTTGGACAGTAAAGCCCGTGCCATCGGCGAGTCGATGGAGATGTGCTGCGGGTGATGATCATAAATTTCATCCACCCCAACGATGCGTAAGGTTTTTTGCTCCCCTGCGTCATTTTCAATTTCGACCCAAGCCCCAAAATAAATCTTGCCAGCCTGCTCTTCAGAAAAGTCGATAATACGAAGTTCTTCGAGGCGTTTTCCCAAGTAGCGAACCCGTCGATCAATCTTACGTAAGATCTGTTTGTTGTACTGATAATCCGCGTTTTCACTACGGTCGCCAAGGCTCGCCGCCCAGTTTACTTTCTTGGTAATTTCAGGACGTTCTTCATGCCAAAGCTGCTTTAATTCCGCCACCAATTTGTCGTGACCAGCACGTGTAATTAAGTTTGATTTCATGATGAATGCCGTCTAAATCTGCTTATTGATTTACAACAAAGGATTATTTTATCCCTTATTTCTCCACAACAGAAGTTTATAAAATAAATTCCTGAATTAAATTAAATTGTTATGTTACATTTTTCAAAAAAATATTGCACAAAATTTGACACTTTTAAAATTGCTATATATTATGCGCACATCTTAAATTAGTTGCCTATTTTTTAATCTATGTAGTTTTTCTACATAATCTTCTTAATCCCATGTCATTTTGAATGACGTCATGAATGCCCAACCTCTTATTGAATTTAGACAACTTGAACTCGTTTTAAGGCATGTTTTTGCCTTTGCGTTCTAGGGCATAAATTACTTGTAGCGGAGACAACATGCACAGTAGTTCAACTTCTGGATCGAGGCTTTGCCTTAATTCATTAACTTTCTCTCTCCCGTTGAAAGCCCTTGCTTTAAGTACTTTGTTAATTCCATTTCATAGTATTAATGCAAGTAAGACCTACCAATATGATAACGTCGTCAATCATAATAAATTGACTGTCGTTTCAGTGGAAAACCCAACGACCGTTTTTAAAGATGGTCAGCATTTGCATGGTTTTGGTTATGACCTTGCACGTAACTATGCAGACAGCTTAAATGTAAAGCTAGACTTCAAAACCGTCCCCGATAATGCTACAGCACTTAAATGGGTCGCACAGGGCAAAGCAAATTTTGCAATGACGACGGCAAGTGTTCAAACGATTGAACAAAAAAGTCTCGCAACCTTTTCTGCAACTTGTGGTGATTTAAACGTTTTACGTAAAAATGGCCTCAATACTGGGCTGAACTGGGTATTTAAACATGCAAATGATCCATTGACGCAAACGGCGAGTGGATTTGTCTGCCGTGGTAAACAATCTGGTTCAATTGGTCAATTGGCCTCTTTTTACAACCGTAATGTCGTGAAGCCTGAAAACTGGAATACGATTCAACGCGATTTGCGTCAGCGTATGCCGATCTATAAGGCCAGTTTTAAAAGTACAGCGCAAAAGTACGATTTAGATTGGCACTTATTGGCAGCGATTGGTTATCAAGAGTCTTATCTTAAGCCAAACTCCGTTTCTCCCACGGGTGTTCGCGGTTTGATGATGTTGACCAATAGCACAGCCAAAGCCATGGGTGTAAGTAACCGTACCGATCCTGCGCAAAGCATTCAAGGTGGTGCCAAGTACTACGACCAAATGCTGAGTCGCTATGAGGATATCCCCTTCCCTGACCGTAACTGGTATGCATTGGTTGCCTACAATATGGGACCGGGTGCGGTGAATCAGATTCAAAAACGGATTCAGGCACAAGGTAAAGACCCTAATAACTGGCTCAATTTGTATGCTTACTTACAACAGAACCAAGCAAAGAATGGCCGTTACCGTCAAGCACTACAGTATGTGACACGTATTCGTGCTTATCTTGAACATATTAAAACCACGCCGCAGTTGGTCAATATCTAAAAGATCCTCTCTATCGGCATAAAAAAAGCTTACCTATAAAGGTAAGCTTTTTTTTATTTCAGAACACTTAAGCTGTTTGCTCAAGCACTTTCTTAAATAAATCTTTTTGCTCTTGGCTTGGCTTCGCTGTTTGCAATGCCATCAACTGTGACATATCGCCTTGAACTTTTATTTTACCCGTCATGAACGCTTGCATTGCTGCAGCCATATCAAACTCAAGGAACACTTTACGTAGTGTTTCAGCATCCATGTTCAAGGTTGTTTTCGCGTTTGAAGACAAGCCTTTTTTAATTGCGCCGCCATCTAAAGATAATTCGGTATTACCCGTATTGTCAGCAACAACTAAGTTAATTGCAAGATTCGCAAGTGCTGGCGGCAGGTTCAAATTCCCCGCTTGAGCAGTTAATGTTTCTACAGTTGAAAACCAATCATCAGTTAAAAAAGCAGGCATGATGTTTCCTCAATTCTTTGTTCGTTGTGTGCTGCCTATCCAGGCGGCATCATTGTGAAGCTAAATATGCTCGGAGATTGTTATAGCATGTATATCCTACATGTGCCTAAAGTTTTTTGTACGTACCGTTCATATTTTATATTTCTTATACAAAGTTTATCAAAATCATCCACATAAAAAAAACACCAATCATTGATTGGTGTTTTGCATTGGCTTAACTGACAAAATTAGTCTGCTGCAAAGCCAAGATTAACCATGTTAATGCGTTTGTTCTCTGGTTCATCTTCCGTTGAACAACTTTCACCTTTAAAGTCGAATTCACGTTCGCTATCTAACGCTTCAAAGTCGAATAACTCACGGTCTGCCAGCTGCGATGGCGAGACATTTTGCAAGGCACCAAAAATACTGTGTAGACGCTTTGGATGTGCTTTATCCCACTCACGCAACATGTCATTTAACATGGCACGTTGCAGATTTTCCTGAGAACCACACAAGTTACACGGAATAATCGGGAACTGGCGCATTTCAGCATATTTAATAATGTCTTTTTCTTCCACATAAGCCAGTGGGCGAATTAAGATGTTCTTTTTATCTGAGGATAACAATTTAGGAGGCATCGCCTTTAAGCTGCCGCCATGGAATAAGTTCAAGAAGAAGGTCGCCAAGATATCATCACGGTGATGCCCCAACGCCACTTTGGTCGCGCCAATTTCTTGCGCAAAGCCGTATAAAGAGCCACGGCGTAAGCGTGAACAGACTGCACAGTAGGTTTTGCCTTCAGGCGTTAAACGTTTGGTGATGCTGTAGGTGTCTTTTTCTAAGATATAGTAGGGAATATTATTCTCTTCTAAATAACGTGGTAACACGTCCTCAGGGAAACCGGGTTGCTTCTGGTCCAAATTCACAGCCACCACATCAAAATTGATCGGTGCAATGCGTTTAAACTGCAACATAATATCGAGCAAGGTATAACTGTCCTTACCACCGGAAATGCAGACCATCACTTTATCGCCTTCTTCGATCATTTTAAAATCGCGAATGGCATGACCCACCTGACGGCGTAACTTTTTCAACAGACGATAATACGCAGAGCTAGTGGGTAGTTCTGGTTTAAAATTAAATCCCTGATTGGACTCAACTGGCGAGAACATAGACGAGTTAAACCTTAAAAAAAATACCGCGCAATTTTATCCGATTCACAGCCATCTCGCACCTAAAGAATGTAAATTCTCATGAATTGTCATTGCTGTCATATTCATGTATTGAAATCGGTTTAACTTTGAACGATTGCGTTCATATTTTAGCTGAACTGCTTATGTTTTGGACTTTTCCACATTTTTCCACAAAAGCTGGGGATAACTTTGTGGATTCTAATCGACTTGACAGGGTGTTCCCCCCACTCTTTAAGGCTTCTATTTAAATTGATCATTTTTTGATCAATTTATTTACTATTAAATTTCAATAACTTAACCCAGTCAAGCAATCCTCATTAAAAATAAATTAATTATTTTTTTTGATTACTTGCTCAACAATTTGACTTGATTTTTACAAAGACATAGATTTTTTGAACTTAAAATAGTTTCAGACTGTTCTTTTTTTGCTAAACTCATTTCTAGTCACTGAAATCGATTTTTTTACAATTAATAATAGATAATGAAAAATAAGCTGCTTTTGAGTCGTTTTTACGTTTTGGGGTGTATGATGATTTCGTTCATGGCACTGGATTGTCACGCGGGTCAAACTATCTACCAATTGAGAGATTCCAACGGTACGACCTTGTTAACCAATAAACAAAGTCGTTATAGCAACTTAAAAGTCGAAAAGAAAACCTATTATCCAGACAGTAATATCCACAGTTATAGTAACTGGGGGGCTTCTGAGTCTTCTGTGTTACCTAGTTATAGTCGTAACAAAAATGCTTTTGACCACATTATTCGCCAAGCGGCTCAAACCCACGGCGTTTCTGAAGGCTTAATTAAAGCGGTCATGCATACCGAATCAGGCTTTAATGTCAATGCACGCTCACCTGTTGGGGCTCAGGGGCTTATGCAACTCATGCCTGCGACAGCACGGCGCTTTAATGTCTCTAATGCGTATGATCCGCAGCAGAACATAAATGCAGGTGCCAAGTATTTAGCATGGCTGATGAAACGCTTTAACGGCAACACCAGTCTTGCGCTTGCAGGCTACAATGCTGGCGAAGGCAATGTACAAAAGTACGGCGGTATTCCACCCTTCCGTGAAACTCAAGACTATGTTCGCCGCGTGAGTAGCCGTTATAGCAATCTATATGCGGGCGGGATCAACATTTCTGCAGGCTCAAATAACACACCAGCCAATGCTCAAGTCATTGCGCAATCTACACATTACGATGCAGACTCTTCTCCAAGCACACAACTCAGTGTGAGTCGTAGCGCACCTTCACGCCAAATTATCCTCGCAGCTGATGGCAGTTTTACTGATGCGCCTGGTTCCTATGCCACGGCCAATGCAACCGCCTCTGCCCGCATCCAAATTTCAGAATAATTTTTATAGCAGTTTTATTATTTTTTCTTGAATTTTGATGAGTTTCACCTCATATTGAGATCAATGATTTTCGATTTATAAATCAGATTATTTTTTTATTATAAGAGGATTTTCTCAATGATGCGGATTGGTTTGTTCTTGCTAACCAACCTCGCGGTACTGGTTGTAGCTGGCATTATCTTGTCACTCTTCGGTGTCGGTAGTTACCATGGCGCGGGTGGCTTAAATCTAGGTAACCTACTGGTTATCTGTTTTGTCTTTGGTATGGTTGGCTCAATGATTTCTCTATTCATGTCAAAATGGATGGCGAAAAAAACAACTGGTACAGAGTTAATTGACCCCAATGCCCCGCGCAACCAAGCTGAAGCATGGTTGTTACAAGAAGTCGCTCAATTGGCGCAACGTTCTGGTATTAAAATGCCAGAAGTCGGTATTTTCCCGTCTTACCAATCTAATGCTTTTGCTACAGGTTGGAACAAGAACGATGCATTAGTTGCAGTTTCTACCGGCTTACTTGAGCGTATGAATAAAGACGAGCTTCGCGCAGTCTTGGCTCACGAAATTGGTCACGTGGCCAATGGTGACATGGTGACTTTGGCGCTGGTTCAAGGTGTCGTGAACGCCTTTGTGATGTTCTTTGCACGTGTCGCAGGTGATTTCATTGACCGTAATGTCTTTGGTCGTGAAGACGGTGAAGCACCAGGTTTAGCTTATTTTGCCATTACCATCGTGCTTGATATTGTCTTTGGTATTTTAGCTTCTGCAATCGTGATGTGGTTCTCCCGCTACCGCGAATATCGTGCAGATGAAGCAGGCGCGCGTCTTGCAGGCAAACAAGCAATGATTTCAGCCTTGTTACGTTTACAAGCCGAGTCACAACTTCCAGATGCGATGCCTAAAGAAATGAAAGCGTTTGCGATCGCGGCAGGTCAAGAGCAAGGCTTTAGTTTAGCTGCTTTGTTCCAAACCCACCCAACGATTGAACAACGTGTTGCTGCTTTACAACAGCTCGATTGTCCATAAACAATTCGTTCACTAGATTTGAAAAAGCCTCCGCATGGAGGCTTTTTTGTGACTCGGCATAAGAACATTTTCATTCAATCGTCACTTCGATGCAGCGTAATAAACTGCCATTTGGGTCAATGATGCAAAACTGGCGGATCTCATCAAAATCCTGAATATCGGTCATACGAGCGCTTTCCCACAACGACCAATTCACTTTAGACCAGTATTCATAATAGGGTTGAATTTCCGCTACGCGAATACAGGCACTATGCCATGAACTATTTGGGTCTAAATGCGGATGATGGAAAAATTCCAGTGTCATTTCGCCCAAACGCAGAATCATCCACTCTGCGGACTGATAAACCAGATTAAAGCCCAAGCTTTGATAAAATGAAGAAGTGCACGCCAAATCAATCGCTGGCAAATTTGCCGTAATCTGACCTTCAAATTTCATGAGTGGCTATCCTAAGTTTAGTCCCTGTAACCAATGCCACATCACACTACCACCCCACCACAATAAGCCCATAAAACACACCAAAAAGATCAGGCCAAACAAATCTGGGATGTGTAGCCAAAGCCATGCCACTACTGGGTTTCGCCAAAATGCGGACTGTTGCTGTTTCTTTTCCAATTTTTCATGAAGAAAAGGATGAGTCACATGATGCTCTGAATGGATTTGGTATTCTTCCCGAATATGGTCATGAACCACATCCAGTGCTTTACGACTCGGACGTATAAAAATATCAAACAGTGTTCCTAGAACAGGGATAAAACCGACGACGGCATCAATCATAGCCAGCTTCAATACTGGACTCAATTTCTCTTGCGGTACACCAATTTGCTTGGCTTTATAAATGGCATAACACGTTAGGGCAAAACCTGCGATATCCCCAGCAATCGGAACAGTACTCAACGCAGCATCTGCACCGACCCCCTGCTTGGTGAACGGGATACGCACCACAGAATCCATCATATTGGCATATTTGGCCAAATCACGCTCTAAACGAATGACATCTTGCTGGCTCATTTTTTTTTGTTCTAAGGATTCAGGCATGTTGTTACTGACCTCCATCATTTCAACCACATTAACATCATAAACCCGCTGAATTATGCTGGTTTTTATGACTTTTTTCTGTGCTAACTTTGTGCTGAAACAATTGCTTGCAAGCTTAAGACAAGGTCAGAATTTGCGACGCAATCAGCAGATATACCACCACGCCTGACGCATCACAAATTGAGGTGACCAAAGGTGCGGATGCACTGGCTGGGTCGAGTTTCATGCGGTTTAAGATAAACGGCAGACTCATACCAATCAAACAACCCATCAACACAATGCCCATCATACTCAGTGCCAATACTACAGCGACCAGAATATCCCCACGGAAATAGCCCAAGATGGAGACTGCCATTGCCATGGTTCCACCCAAGCACAGTGCAACCAAACTTTCACGTCCTAGCAAATAAAACCAGTCTTTAAAATGTACATCGCCCGTTGCCAGTGCACGTACCATTAAGGTTGCAGACTGAGACCCCGCATTTCCCCCACTTCCCACCAGTAAAGGAAGGAAAAATACCAAAACGATATGTGCCGCAATCAAGTCTTCAAAGTGTGCAATTCCTAGTCCCGAGAGTAAACTACCAAAAACCAGAAACACCAACCAAAACACCCGCTTCTGATACAGTAATAGGATTGGAGCCGTTTTAATACTCATCTGCGGACTGGCCGCAACCGCACTACTTTTTAGAATATCTTCTGTGGTTTCTTGTTGCACCACATCCATTGCATCGTCATAAGTCACAATCCCCAATAGACGCTGCTGCTCATCGACAATGGGCAAAGCCATAAAATCATAATGAGCCAGTTTCTGTGCAATACTTTCCTGATCCTCACTGACTAAACCCGTAATGACATGACTGGTCATAACCTGTCCAATCAATTGCTCAGGCGGAGACTGAATAATTTGCCGCAGCGAAATCACCCCGTGTAAATAACGCGAGGCATCGGTCACATAGATGAGATATAAAGTTTCACTTTCCGCTGCATGCTGTCGTATATGTTGAATCGCCTGTTGCATGGTCATTTCGGCATGTACCGTAATGACTTCAGTGCTCATAATTGCACCCGCAGACTCAGCTGGATAGTGCATTAAATCATTCAGCTGGGCTTGAACATGCGCATCTAGCTGCGGAAAAATCTGACCTTGAACCTCTTGTGCCAAGCTTTGAAATAAATCAGTACGGTCATCCGAATGCATATGAGCCAGTAGCTTCACCAGCAAAGCCTGAGGCAATTGCGCTGCTAGCTGCTGCTGCTGGGTTAATGCTAAAAACTCAAAGACATAACTGGCTTGTGGTAATTGTTCCAATAGCCGAATTTGGTCATTTATAGGCAGGCCCATTAAAATATCAGCCAAATACGCAGTGCTGTACTGTTTCAAACTTTGAATAAAAGCATGGTTATCGGGCTGATTTAATTGCTCTTGGAAATCTTGCTGTGAAAATGACGGATTTGGCATACACCACTCAAATATTGTTTTCTTTATCTATGCGAGTATAGCAAACGATCTTTAAATGTCAGGCCTTTCAGCCTGATTGGGTTAAAGGTTCGCTTTGCCTATTCAGACTGCACACGAATGTTTCGGATTCGATCTTAAACCTCGTCCTGAGGTGTTCGTCCATGAAACACACGGCGAACCAAGACATACATTAAAGGAATAAACAGCAATACCAACACCGTGCCAAAAATCACGCCACCAAGTACACTCACCCCAATTTCCTGACGACTTGCGGCCCCTGCACCAAAAGCAAAGACCAGAGGTGTAACACCCGCGCCAAAAGCCAAAGACGTCATTAAAATCGGGCGTAACCGTAAGCTTGCGCCTTCCAAGGCAGCTTCAATTGCGGTTTGGCCTTTTTGCTGCGCCAGTGAAGCAAATTCCACAATTAAAATCGCATTTTTACAGGACAGACCAATTGTAGTCAGCAAGGCAATTTGAAAGTAAATATCATTCGGAAAACCCGTCAGATAACTGAACAAAATATTGCCACCGATACCGAGTGGAATCGCACTCATGACTGCAGTTGGAATACTCCAACTTTCATAAAGTGCAGCAAGGCATAAAAAGATAAAGCCTATGGAGACCAAATACAGCAGCAATGCTTGGTTATTGGACTTGTTTTCCTCGAACGATAACCCGCTCCAAGCCAAATCTATACCATCATGCCCTCGTACCATGTTTTGTACGTCTTGCATGGCTTGTCCAGAACTAACATTTTGTGCTGTATCCGCCTCCATTTCTAGTGCGGTATAGCCCATAAAGCGATTCACTACCTCAGGGCCTCCGCTCCAAGACACTTGGGCAAAATTTGTAAAAGGAATCATTTGGTTCAAATCATTCCGTACGGTCCATGCTTGAAGATCGTCAGGTTTTGAACGAAACTCGGCATCCCCTTGCATAATTACACGCTTAATCCGACCACGGTCAATAAAGTCATTGATATAACTTCCGCCCCAAGCACTGGATAAAGTACTATTAATAGCGGTCTGACTCAGTCCATTGGCCAAAGCTTGTTTTTGGTTTACATCCACTTTGAGTTCCGCTTTATCTGGATTAGAACGTTTATCTAAATTGCTAAAACTAGAATACTGCTTGGATGCTTCCTGCAAAGTTTTGAACTGGGCTTCTAAATAGACACGACCTTCGCCATTGATATCACGTATCCAAAACTCCATGCCATCGGTTTGCCCTAAGCCACTGACTGAAGACGGCATATTTACATTAATTTGTGCATTTCGATGCGATCTAAAATGAGCAATCGCCCGTTCTCGAATCGCTTGTGCGGAGTTCTCTTTCCCCTTACGTTCATCCCAATGTTTCAACGCAATAAAACCCTGACCTAAATTTTGTCCCGTCCCCGAGAAATTACGCCCATAGCGGATCATCACCAAATTAATATTGGCATCTTCTTTATCTAAAAAGTATTGGCGAATTTCTTCACCCACCACACGGCTTTGACTCAACGGTGCGCCATCGGCCAGTTTAAACTGCACACTTAAAATACCCTGATCTTCACTGGGAATAAAACTGGTCGGTAATGCCCGATAAAACAGCGCAAAGACGGCAATGAGCGCCACAAAAACCACCAGCATGATTTTACTGTGCTGAATGGTCTGAGTACTCAACTTTAAATAACGCTGTTTTAGCTGATCCAATTTCAGATTAAACCAAGTTGCCCATCGTGCCGATTTATCATTGGGTTTTAAAATTAAGGCGCACAACGCTGGTGTCAGAATCAATGCGACCAGCAGCGATAGCGCCATGGCAGCAACTAAGGTCATTGAAAACTGACGGTAGATCACTCCTGTCGAACCACCGAAAAAAGCCATGGGAATAAATACTGCGGTTAACACCAAAGTAATCCCAATTAATGCCCCACTGATTTCCTGCATCGATGCAATTGAGGCTTGTTGAGCACTCATCTGCTGTTCATGCATCAGCCGCTCAACGTTTTCCACCACCACAATCGCATCATCCACCAGAAGCCCAATCGCTAAGACCAACGCAAATAAGGTTAAGGTGTTGATACTCATGCCGAGCACATACAGAATGGCGAGCGTGCCTAAAATTACAACAGGTACTGTGATAGTCGGAATCAACGTTGCACGCCAATTTTGCAAAAATACAAACATGACCACAATCACCAAAAGCACTGCTTCAAACAGTGTTTTGACCACTTCCTTAATCGACTCTTGCACAAAAGGCGTGTTATCACGTGGATAAACAATTTGATAGCCTTCAGGCAGTTTAGAAGATAAACGGGCAACCTCTTGCTTAATCAATGCAGACGTCGCTAAGGCATTGGCACCTGAAGAAAGTGAAATGCCCATCCCCGCTGAAGGAAAACCATTAATAGTATTAAACGACTGGTAATTTTCTGCGCCTAGTTCCACCCGTGCGACGTCTTTTAAATAAATAAAACTGCCATCGCGGGTCGATTTAACAATGATGTTTTCGAATTCTTCAACGGTTTTTAGACGTGTACCGGAGGTGACTTTGGCATTTAAATATTGGTCGGATAGGCTGGGTAACTCGCCAATTGCCCCTGCGGCCACTTGCGTGTTTTGCGCTTCAACCGCCGCACGAATATCACTCGGCATCAGTCCATATTGACGCAATTTGTGCGGATTCAGCCATAAGCGCATGGCATACTGCGCGCCAAAGACATCAACCTCACCAACCCCATCAATACGGGCTAAATCTTGCTCCAAATGCGTCATCATATAATCTGACAGTGCAATATTGCTGCTTTTGCCTGTTTGGTCATATAAACCAATCACCATGTGCGTATCGCCAAGCGACTTATAGACATTGACCCCTTGACGCTGTACATCTTCGGGTAAACGGTTAATCACCCCATTGATGGCATTTTGTACTTGCACCTGAGCTATATCTGGGTCGGTTCCATTTTCAAAACTAATGCTGATTCGACTACGGCCATTCGAGTCACTGCTCGAACTAAAATACAGCAAATGATCAATCCCTTTAATTTGCTGTTCTAAAACCTGAGTAACACTCTCCTCCACCGTCTCTGCCGATGCACCTGTATATGTTGCACTCACCGTAATTCGCGGAGGTGCAATATCGGGGTAGCGCTCTACAGGCAACTGAAAGGTGGCAAATAAACCAAATGCCATCACGATAATCGCCAGCACACCAGCAAAAATTGGACGATGAATAAAATATTTAGACAGCATGGGTCTGCGGTACTCTTGGGTCTGAGGCTAGATCTAGCAACTGGGCATCACTTCATGCTTGATCTTCTATGACGAATCATTAAAAAACAAGACTTAACAACATGAAATAGAACATTAGAGCTAAATATGAAGAAACTATGAAGAAAGCTTTTTGACCAATTGATGACATCCTGTAATTTTTCGCAATTTGTCATTGATCTGAGATATTAAAATTGAACACTGAGTCCGCAACACCACAATAAAATGTTGAGGAACACATGTTAAAAAGAACATTATTGAGTTTTATTTTTTTAGGCTTATTGGGCTGTCATCATGATGAGAAAGACAATGCAGCGTCCCAGCCGCCCCTAAACAACGCCGAATACATTGAGCCTGAATTCCTCATTATTGGACATCGCGGCGCCAGCGCGTTACGCCCTGAACACACCTTAGCCGCTTATCAAAAAGCGATTGATGATGGTGCAGATTTTATTGAGCCTGATTTGGTGCCAACTCTAGACGGTTATTTAGTCGCTCGCCATGAAAATGAAATCGGAGGAACCACCAATGTCAGCAGCTTACCGCAGTTTGCAGAACGCAAGACCAGTAAAGTCGTTGATGGCGTGACTTACACAGGTTGGTTTACTGAAGACTTTACTTTAAACGAGCTGAAGCAACTGAAGGCACGAGAACGTATTCCAGAGATTCGTCCAGCAAATGTCCGATATAATGATCAATTTGATCTGCCCACTTTAGATGAAATTATTGAACTCGTAGATGCACACTATAAAAAGACAGGAAAAATTGTGGGCCTGTATATCGAAACCAAACATCCCAGCTATTTCCAAGGTCTCAATTTGGCCATGGAGCAACGCCTATTAACCACGCTGGCCAAACACACCTATAGTCGTGACATTGCACCTGTCTATATCCAGTCGTTTGAAGTCAGTAACTTAAAACAGATGCGTCAACAGTTAGATCAATTAAAATCGATTCAACATGCCAAAATTATTCAACTCTATGGCGGTAACTCCGAACAACCTGCCGATGCTGTGCTTGCCAAATCAACACTCCGCTATAGTGATATGGCAACACCTCAAGGACTGAAAGACGTCGCAAGTTATGCACATGGTGTTGGGCCAAGTAAAACCTATATCGTGCCCAATACTCAGCCGGCGACCCCGACCAGTTTTGTGAACGATGCACATACAGTGGGCTTAAAAGTACATCCTTATACCCTACGCCCTGAAAACAATTTCTTAGCAGACTATTTAGACTGTAGCGCTATTGCCGCTGAAAAGTGCGAAAAAGGTGCGCTGGCTGAGTTTGAAGTTTTCTTTAAAGCTGGAGTGGATGGTGTGTTTACCGATGACCCTGCTTTAGGACGCCAAGCCGCCGATGCTTTTTTGAAAAAATAGAATAAGTCACACAAACTAAACCAAACATTTAAACAGCTTGTTGACGTCAAACCCATATCCATCCTTTTAACTATAGAGATTAAAAAGCAGGCTTTTTAATCTCTTTCTCCTTACTTTAGGTGCGCATAGATTAAGCACTTTTTGAATACTATAATTAAGTGACTTTTAATATAGATCATGTATTGTGGCTGAAATTTTAAAATGGTTGATGGTATGAGCCAATATTCCCCACTCAAAGGCAAGTCAGGTTTTAAGCGTATTTTTAATGCAACACATTATTCCATTTCAGGTTTTAAGGCTGCATTTGCGCACGAAGCTGCGTTTCGCCAAGTCCTGCTGATTAACCTGATTCTGATTCCAACAAGCTTTTTTTGTGATGTCAGTCGCTTAGAACAAGCCCTCATGGTAGCAGTCTGTTTACTTGCAATTATTGTTGAATTGTTCAATTCAGCCATTGAGGCGATTGTGGATCGTATTTCATTGGAGCGCCATGAGCTTTCAAAAAATGCCAAAGACATGGGAAGTGCTGCACAGTTTGTTTCTTTAAGTATTATCTTTATTGTTTGGCTGCTGATTCTGATGCCTTAACATTTTTGTTCAATATTTCACGCTCAAGCTGTTCAACAAGCTTAAAATTAAGTCATAAAAAACCCTGCTTTCGCAGGGTTTTCTTTTGAATCAGTTCAGTGCTTAGTGAGCAGCGAATTGGTTCATTGTGTTTTTAGCATCATCGTGCGCTTTAAGAGCGTTGTCACCAGAGAAAATTTCTTTGTGATCATCACCGATGTCAGAACCCGCCATTGCTTGGTGTTTCACACAAGCGATACCACCACGGATTTCTTTACGTTGTACGCCAGCAACATAAGCCAACATACCTTCAGAACCGAAGTAACCTTGTGCAAGCTCATGAGTAGAAAGCGCAGCAGTATGGTAAGTCGGAAGTGTGATCAAGTGATGGAATACACCCGCTTCACGAGCAGCATCTGCTTGGAATGTACGGATCTTAGCGTCTGCATCAGCAGCTAATTCAGTTGCATCGTACTCTGCGCTCATTAATTTAGCACGGTCGTAAGCAGAAACGTCTTTACCTTCAGCAACCCAACGGTCGTAAGCTTGTTGACGGAAGTTTAACGTCCAGTTGAAAGATGGAGAGTTGTTGTAAACAAGTTTCGCATTTGGAACTGTTTCTTTAACACGGTTAACCATGTGCGCGATTTCGTCAACGTTTGGAGTCGCTGTTTCGATCCAAAGAAGGTCAGCACCATTTTGAAGGCTAGATACACAGTCAAGAACAACACGGTCAATTTGAGTGTCTGGACGGAATTGGTATAGACCAGAAGCCAAACGTTTTGGACGGTGAAGTTTACCATCACGCTTGATTAGGATTTCGTCTTCTTGAGCATCAGCAATGTCAATTTCAACAGTGTCTAGGAAACCGATGTATTGAGAAGCGATGTCGCCTGGCTCTTTAACCACTGGGATTTTTTGAGTCAAGTCAGCGCCTTCAGAGTCAGTACGCGCAACAATGATACCGTCATCAAGACCCATTTCTAAGAATGCATAACGTAATGCATGAATTTTAGAGATGAAGTCTTCGTGCGGAACAGTTACTTTACCAGCTTGGTGACCACATTGTTTCGCGTCAGATACTTGGTTTTCGATTTGTAGTGCACAAGCACCAGCTTCAATCATTTTACGAGCAAGTAAATAAGTCGCTTCTTCGTTACCGAAACCAGCATCGATGTCCGCAATAATTGGCACAACGTGAGTTTGGAAACCGTCGATTTGAGCAGTGATTTCAGCAGCTTTAGCGGTATCGCCTGCTTCGTTTGCTTTTTTAAGCGCACGGAAAAGGTCGTTTAATTCTTTCGCATCAGCTTGGCGTAAGAACGTGTAGATTTCTTCGATCAACGCAGGTACTGAAGTTTTTTCATGCATAGATTGGTCAGGAAGTGGACCGAATTCTGAACGAAGCGCAGCAACCATCCAACCAGAAAGGTAGATGTAGCGACGTTCAGTCGTACCGAAGTATTTTTTGTTTGCAATCATTTTTTGTTGTGCGATGAAACCGTGCCAGCAACCCAAAGACTGAGTGTATTTGCTAGAGTCAGCATCATAAGCAGCCATATCACGACGCATAATTGCAGCTGTGTATTTAGCGATATCTAAACCAGTTTTGAAACGGTTTTGGATTTGCATACGCGCAGCATCTTCAGGACTGATGTCTGCCCAAGTGCTACCGAATTTTGCTTTTAATTCGCGGATTGCATCAATCGCTGTTTGATATGTAGTCATGATATTTCCTGTAATAATATTAGGATTTTCTTCAACGAAAAGCTAAAATCAGACCCTCAAGCTTTTGCTTAGATTTAGAGCGCTTCGTTGCGATGAATACAGATTAGATTGACAGAAAAAATTAATCCAATATTCTGCATTAATTTTCAGTATTTATTTAAAAAATATATAGATAAAAGTCTAATTATATTTCGATAAAACAAAATTAAGTAATTGTTATTATTAAACTTAAATAAAATAAGAAAACCGTAAAAAATACATACTTTGTCGAATATTTCTTCATTAGACTTAAGTCTTGGCCGTTGAAAAAAAGAGTCCCAACCGAAAATCAATACTTAATGTGACCGAAATGACAAAAGTTCAAAACTGAGCAAAAAGAGTATTTATCACGCTTTTATTCCATCAATAACAGGCAAAATTAAGCCATTTTCTAGGCGATACTCTAAGCCACAATTCACACATATTGAAACATTACTTAGAGCTAATATGCCCTCAGTTTTTAAGCATAAAAACCCATTTTCTTAGAAAATGAAGGGGGGATTCTTTATACAACCCGATGCTTTTTTTTTCGTCAGTTTATTACACAAGCCCGATGGCTTATGGCATAATGCAAATAATTTCATGATTTTATTCTCGGTATTTATTTTATGAATCTGGAGCGGGTTGATCTAAACCTCTTAATTTACTTGGACGTACTTTTACGCGAAAAAAATGTAACCCGAGCAGCTGAACAATTGGGTGTCACCCAACCAGCAATGAGTAATATTCTACGTCGTCTTCGTAACTTATTTAATGATCCCCTGCTAATTCGCTCTTCTGAAGGTATGACACCGACCGAACGGGCTTTAGAGTTACAACCCCGCATACGTGACGCTCTTTCTGATCTCTCCATGATTTTGGAACCTCGTACCGAGTTCCGTCCTTACACTTCAAACCGTGTTTTCCGTATTATGACTTCGGACTATGCCGAAGCAACCTTAGTTCCCCGCCTCGTTAAAGCATTACGTTCTGAAGCACCCAATGTGGTTTTAGACTTCTTAACTCCAAGTGATGTGTCATATCGTGATATGGAACAAGGTAAAGTTGATCTAGCCATTAACCGATTCAATGAAATTCCACAAAGCTTCCACCAAGTTTTGGTCTGGCGTGACAGTTTTTCATGTCTACTCAACGGTAAACACCCCGCTGCCAGCAACTTAAACCTAAAAAGTTACCTCGATGCACAGCATATTTGGGTCTCTAAAACAGGTATGGGCGTTGGTTTCGGCGTTAACCCTGAAAAACAAGCAGGTCTAGGTTGGATTGATCAAGCTTTAGAACGGATTGGCCAAAAACGTAAAATTTCGGTCTTCACCCGACATTATCAAATGCCTGCACTATTGGCTTCAAATGTAGATTTGATCGCGACTTTACCGACCCGTATTGCACGCTTACAAGCCAAAAGTCAAAACCTCCTGATTAAAGACCCACCTTTTTATATTCCAGAACTTGAGTTGAAAATGGCATGGTGTCCACTGTTACATCACCATCCTGCACATCGCTGGCTCAGACAGCTGATTTTGTATGTGGCACGTCAAATGATTGAGGAAGAAAATCGAGAGTTTTTAGGCAATAACTCGCAATTCTCACATTATTAAGCATTCAAGCTCTAAATAATTCATTTTCATACCAATAACTCAGGTATGATAGAAGACAGTAAGTGATTACTGTCTTTATTTTTTTGTGTTAAAAATATTCATAATAACGATGAATCACAGGTGGATTCCGTGAGCCTTTTTCAAAACATAGTTATCATTCTAGTCCTGATTGCTGGGGCGGGTTTCTTGTCTCTGACAGAAATTGCACTGGCAGGAGCACGTAAGGTCAAGCTGAAAATCTTGGCTGAGTCGGGCGATGATCGCGCACAGAAAGTTTTGAATTTACAAGAAAATTCTGCTGACTTCTTTGCCGCTTCACAAATTGGCTTAAATGCAGTGGCGATCTTGGGCGGTATTTTAGGTGAAGGGGCTTTTCGTCCTTACTTCATGAGCTTTGTTGCTCGTTTTTATACTGGCCCTTGGTCTGAAACCATTAGCTTTGCTCTATCTTTCACTTTAGTCACCTCACTATTTATTTTGTTTGCTGACCTCATGCCAAAACGTTTGGCCATGATTGCCCCTGAAAAAATCTCTATTGCAGTGATTAACCCCATTCAGGTGTTTATTAAGGTCTGCAAACCTTTGGCTTGGATTATTAATGCCCTTGCCAATTTGCTATTCCGTCTGTTTAAAGTGAATACCATTCGTGATGACAACATTACCTTTGCTGATATTTCCGCAGTGATGGATGCCGGTGCACAAGCGGGTGTACTACAAAAGCAAGAACATCATTTCATTGAAAATGTATTTGAACTTGAAGAACGTAATGTTCCATCAAGTATGACCACGCGTGAAAATGTGGTGTTCTTTACCTTAAAAGAGTCTGAAGCCAGTATTCGCCAAAAACTGGCTGAATATCCTTATTCCAAGTTTTTAGTGTGTAGTGAAAATATTGATGATGTGATTGGCTATATTGATGCCAAAGACATTCTGGTACGTATTTTAAATAATCAGTCTCTATTACAATTAAATGAAAATACCATTCGTAGTGTATTGACCATTCCAGATACCCTGACCCTTTCTGAATTGCTAGATCGTTTCCGTTCAACCAAAGAAAAATTTGCTGTTGTGATTAACGAATATGCTTTGGTCGTGGGCGTCATCACTCTGTCAGACATTATGATTACCGTGATGGGCGATTGGGTTACTCCAATTGAAGCCGAACAACAGATCATTAAACGTGATAATAATTCATGGCTGATTGATGGCAGCACGCCGATTGAAGACATGAAGCATGCACTGGCCATTGATGAAATGCCAGATGAAGAAAATTATGAAACCTTGGCTGGTTTTATGATGTACCGTCTACGCAAAATTCCACGCCCTGCCGATACCGTAGAATACGCAGGCTTTAAATTTGAAGTGGTTGATGTCGATCATTTTAAGATTGACCAACTTTTAGTGACGCGCTTACTTGAAGAAACACTACAGCCTGCAACCCAAACAGTCGAGGAATAGAAACATCGCCTTGAATTAAAACCTTGCAACTGCAAGGTTTTTTTTGCTTCAGATTTAACCATATGAAGTTATACAAAATAAGTATCTTAACCATACTTTACAGATATATATTATTTATTAGAAAAATAGAATGAAAAATCACATATGTTTAAGAGCATTTAAAAATCATGCTGAATTGTATACTATCGCTGTCACTTGATGAATAAACAGACTTAACACGTTCAAAGGATTGATCCATGCTGACCATTTTAGGTTTAGGCATGATTATGTGCTTCATGTACTTAATCATGTCCAAACGACTGAGCGCTCTTGTTGCTTTAACTTTAATCCCTATCATTTTTGCATTACTTACTTATGTTTTAAGTCTCTTTGTTGACAACCTTGCTGGATTTGATATTGCTGAACTTGGCAATATGATGATGGAGGGCATTAAAAAGCTCGCTCCTACGGGCGTAATGCTCCTTTTCGCAATCCTTTATTTTGCAATTATGATCGACACGGGTCTATTCGACCCCTCAGTGAAGTGGATTTTAAAGCAGGTTAAAGGCGATCCTTTAAAAGTGACCCTCGGCACCATTACGCTGACTTTAATTGTTTCTCTAGATGGTGACGGCTCAACCACTTATATGATCTGTGTTGCCGCAATGCTACCGCTGTATAAGCGTATTGGTATGAGCCCTTTAATTATGGCCTGTCTAATGATGCTTGCGAGCGGAATCATGAACTTAACTCCATGGGGTGGACCAACGGCACGTGCTGCAACTGCATTACATGTTGATCCAAACGATGTCTTTGTTCCGATGATTTTACCAATGCTCGTTGCAATTGGGTGGTTATACTTCCTCGGCTTTATGTATGGCCGTATGGAGCGTAAACGCATTGGTATTGTGGAATTAGATATTAGTCATGGTGACAGTATTCAAATTTCGCAAGAACCTGAAGCTAACCGTGCCCACTTAAGATGGTTTAACGCTCTACTGACTTTGGTCTTGATGGTCTGCTTAGTAATGAGTGTTTTACCTGCGGCGATTCTGTTCATGGTTGCCCTGTGTATTGCCTTGGTGGTGAACTATCCAGATTTAGACATGCAAAAGCGTTTGGTTGGCAACCACTCTGCTAGTGCCTTAGCTGTAGTCGGGATTATCTTTGCGGCAGGTATTTTTACCGGTATTTTATCGGGTACAGGTATGGTTGAAGCCATGTCTCAAGAACTGGTTGCCATTATTCCAGAAAGTATGGGGCCGTATTTAGCACCTATCACGGCTGTGATTAGTATGCCACTGACCTTCTTCATGTCGAATGATGCCTTCTACTTTGGTGTACTGCCTGTACTCTCTGAAGCCGCTGGACACTATGGTATCACTCCTGTGGAAATGGCTCGTGCATCGATTGTTGGTCAACCTGTACACTTACTGTCCCCATTGGTTCCATCGACTTACTTACTCTGTGGATTGGCTGGAATTAACTTTGGTGAACACCAAGAATTTACCATCAGGTGGGCGGTGATTACTTGTTTAGTGATGCTGGTTACAGCGATGATCTTTGGTATTTTCCCACTTTACTCAACACTGGGTTAATCAAATACTCATACTGAGTTATAACGAACCTTAAGCTCAACAACCGATAAATACCCGATGTATCACATCGGGTATTTTCATTTATAATGCCTTGATATAACAATATAATAGAGTCAAGCTTATGTCTTTTTCATTGCCTGCTATTTTGGCGTGTACTTTCTTTTATTCTGCGCTTTATCTGATTTACTATTATTTTTCCCAATACAGCCACACACTTCTGATCGTAAGTGCGATTGTTTTGCTGATTTTAGCATGGCGGATTACACCTTATGCTTATGAACGTGGGCAACGCAGCTTTAACGATACTCTGTCTTTTGGACAATATTTCTGGAATCCACTCATTACATGGTGGCGACTGTTCATTTGGCCCATCAGCTTATTACTGTCTTGGATTTTCCATAGCTAATATAGCCCCATAAAAAAAGCACCCGAAGGTGCTTTGATACTGCGATCTTAACGACCATACAATTCTAGCAATTTATCTAAAGTTGCTTGATAGTGAATGGTAATATCTTCAGATAAAATTTTATATGCACTGTCAAACTGAACCATTGGCCAGCCTTCTTTCCAAAATGGGAAGATGTTGTGCAAATCATGTGTCACGGTCGCATCTTCCCGTACAATGGCTTGTGCAACTTGTGACAAGACTTGTGCTGTTTCCGCACCATCAATCGCCATGTAATCAATCCCACGTACTTTTAAAATACGGATGCGGTCTTTCTTATAACGAATTTTTTTGGCTTGACCTTCATTCAAGCCCAATGCCAAAGCTACAGCTTCAACAAATTTGCT
The DNA here is from genome assembly GCF_058599505.1 of Acinetobacter sp. CAU_H_29a_1. Lineage (NCBI taxonomy): Bacteria > Pseudomonadati > Pseudomonadota > Gammaproteobacteria > Moraxellales > Moraxellaceae > Acinetobacter > Acinetobacter sp. CAU_H_29a_1. Next base: position 974,897 of record NZ_CM178655.1, on the reverse strand, counting down.
TTCAAAAGATTGGTTTAAAGCCACAATCGCAAGTTTATGTGCTTCTTGACGACCCGCTTTACCGCCTTTACGAATCTCTTCTTTTGCCTCTGTATCAAGCTCATCGTCTTTCATAGACTGCAAAATGTCTAAAATTTCGATATCACTTAAAGATTCAGGAGAATGATCAGTCATGAACTGCCCTTAGACAAAAAAATTGAATCCGACATTTTCGCATAATTCAGAGCGAAAAAGCGAAATTGTTGTGCTTTTCTCTGTGAATATTCTGTTTCACGTATTTTTTTGAGCCATCCCCTTCCAAATCTACTATAGTAAAGGCTATTTTTCTCATACGCTCTTTTTTGACGATGCAATCCAAACAAGTTCAACTGTTACTGCAACAATTAGAGACCCTTTACCCTGCCGCATTTAAACGTAATTACTTGCTTTATAGTCAAATCAAAACACGCGGTATTTTAGATGACCAGCGTGAAGTTATTCCGTGGGTTTTGGCGGTGATGATTTTTATTCCAATCAGCTTAATTCTGAAAGATTTTTACTTAACTCACTTGGAGAATCTCGATCCGCTCCAAAGTCACAGTTATGCCATTATCAGTATTTTATTGGTGCTGATGTGGGTCTTACCTTTTGTCATTAAACAAATTAAACATTCATCAAACTCCCTGTATCAACTGCAACGCCATGCGCCCTTCAAACTCGCTGCCGTGATTCTTTTAAGTGGACTAAATCTGGTGTTCCTTGAAAGCAGTTTGCTAATGTGGATCTTGTTTTATTTTGGTGTGAACTTTGGTTTTGTGCGCTTCTATAAAGAAAATTTATTTCGAGACCACAGCCAGTCGGTTGAACATCACCAGTTACAACAACTCAGACGTGTCTGCTTTTGGGCCTATAAGCAAACGCTCAAATCACGACTCCAATTACGCTTTAGCTCCCATCAATCTGAAGATTATCAGGCACGTAAAACCCAGCTGGGGCATGAAGCAGATTTATATGTGCAACTACTGAAGTATGAGCATGCTTACTGTAAGCAGATTAAGCATATCGATCTCGATAGTTATATCGATGAGAAATTATAAAAAAACCGAGCAATGATGCTCGGTTTTTTCTAGGGTCATTTTATGCCGTTTGCTTTAACGCACTGACTGGTGATAATGTCGGGTCTAATATCACTTGATGCGAGCGAGTTTCATCAACGATGTATTCTTTGTGCTTAATGGTATCTACAAAAATCCAATCCGCTTGTACCCGCTCTGCGGTAAAACGGACTTTCAAATAACCACGTTGATTCAAGTTGCAATAATTCAACTCCTCAATCAAACTGGTAAATGCAAATTCAAATTCTTGCAGTTGCTGCATCGGAATGGACAAATATTTCTCCAACCCAGGGGAAGAGACTGAACTGGTCGCCAACTCCACGCCAACCAATACCCCATCTTTACTCGATAAATCCGAAGCCCAAGCATTATGGGTATCTCCAGCAAGGACCACAACTTTTTTCTTAAGTTGTGCCAAAGTGCCATACAAAATTTCACGCTCAGCAAAATAACCATCCCACGCATCTAAGTTATAAGGTGCAGTAACCGCAAGACGCGCTTTCTCCTCTGGACTTACGGTTGGATCACCTGCATCCATTCGAGCTTTAATTTTTAATAGTTCAGTGATTTGTGTGGTGATTTTACTTAAGGTCTCAGGACTAGGATTACCTGCTGTAATTTCTGCCAGCGACATTAACAATTCTGCTGGAACAAACATTTTGCTCATCAGAATCTGCTGGCCGAGTACATTCCATGTTGCCGTAGATTGCTGAAGTTTCTGCAATAACCAATTTCGCTGCTCCACACCCATCAAGCTACGCACAGGATTGATTAAATCGGCTTGGAATTTTGCAATATCTAAACCTGTAGCAGTCATATAGTTTGCATAATCTAATTGCACATTACGTGCAATAATCCGTGTATCCAGCATCGTCAGTTGAACAAGCGTACCAAAATCAAATTGACGATAAATCTTGATATTCTGATCATCAATTGGACGGATTGGCATCCATTCAAAATAGGCCGCCAGTGCCGCAAGTTTACGTTCAAAGAAATCACCTTCAGTATCTGACTGATGATTTTCAGCACCCTTTTCCCAGGCATCATTTGCGAGTTCATGGTCATCCCAAATCACAATAAAAGGATGACGTTGATGCGCGGCCTGTAAATCCTGATCTAATCTATATAAAGCATAACGTTTGCGATAGTCATCTAAGCGAATAATTTCTGCATTATTATCATCCGCCAGTGCGCGCCCCATCGCTACAGCCTCTTCCGTTGCATATTCGCCCATACCATATTCGTAAATGTAATCCCCCAAATGAATCACAACATCGACATCCTGTTTGGCCATTTCTTTATAAACATGGAAATAGCCCGCTGGATAATTTGAGCATGAGCAGACCGCAAACTGTACCAACTGTACTTGTGCTGCCAATGTTTTGGTTTGCCCAGTGATCGAATATTTCGACGCCGATTTAAAACGGTAGAAATAAACTTGCCCTGCTGCCAGTCCCGTCACATCCACTTTCACAGTAAAATCTTGTGCAGCCGTGGTCAGCACCTTTCCAGTTGCTGTAATGTGTTTAAAGTCTGCATCTTTTGCCACTTCCCACACTACCTCTAAACGCGCACTGCTGTCCGTCGGTGTTACACGTGTCCAAATGATAACTTGAGTTTGTAAAGGATCACCACTGGCAACCCCATGCAAAAACTGCACTTGCGTAGTGGGCTGTGTGTTTGAATCGGCGTCATCACCACAAGCGGTTAGTGAAATATAGTCAACACGTCAAAAAACCAATACAATACTGATATGAGTTATCCAATACATTTTAGAAAAAAAATATTAGCCAAGCTTGAAGAAGGTCAATCTATCCGAGCGGTTGCTCAGCACTTCGAAATTAATAAAAATACAATTGTCGAATGGAAAAAGCGAATCGAAATAAAAAGAACTCGACCAAGAAAACCATCTAAAGTTGATGATGATGCCTTACGTGCAGATGTTGAGCAATATCCCGATGATTATCAATATGAACGCGCTGCTCGTTTTGGTTGTGCTACTTCTACAATTGGAGATGCGCTCAAGCGTCTAAATATTACAGTTAAAAAAAGACCTTACGGCACCCGAAAGCAAAAACAGAACTCAGAGAGCAGTATTTAAAAGATTTAAACCGATTAAGGTATCAACACCCGATCATCTATCTTGATGAAAGTGGATTTAAATCTCATGAACATAGACCTCATGGTTATTCAAAACAGGGAACTCCTTGTTATGGAACATATAATTGGCAATTAAAAAATCAAACCAATGCAATAGGAGCAATCCATGAGGGTAAGTTATTTGCAGTGGGTTTATTTGATAGCAAAGTAAATTCGGATGTATTTTATTTTTGGGTAGATCAGTTTTTATTACCAGAACTACCCTCGAATAGTGTAATTGTCATGGACAATGCAGCCTTCCATAAACGACCAGATATACAAGATCTATTAAGCCAACATGGGCATCAAATACTTTGGTTACCACCTTATAGTCCTGACCTTAATCCTATTGAAAAAATGTGGGCATGGGTGAAAGCAAAAAGGAAAAAATGGTTGGTTAACTCAATAGATAAGCTTTTTAGTCGTTTCTTTAACGAGTGTATGGGTAATTAAGCGGTTTGACTATAGGTAAAGATAAAGCACCAAATCCTGCCAAAGTTTTTTGAATAAGTTCTCGGCGGTTCATTTTTTTTGTCATGTGGATTGCCTAAAGACGATATGGACTTGAAATTTATGCGAAAAAGATGACATCCATATCTCAAGTCGATGACATTTTTATGAAGCCTGAACGAGTGCAGCACAGATAATTTTGCTATTTTTTAAACATAAACCGCTGAATTGATTGAAAAGAAAGCAAATAATCACAAATAGACTTGCCAACTTTTATTTCGTCCTCTATTATTGCGCTCATGCCCGAGTGGTGAAATCGGTAGACACAGGGGATTTAAAATCCCCCGCCCACAAAGCGTGCCAGTTCGAGTCTGGCCTCGGGCACCATTCTTAAGCTAATTAAGATGGTGCAATAAAAAATCCAGCGATATGCTGGTTTTTTTATGTCTATAATTTATGCCTCGAAGCACATAACAATCACAATATGAAAAAGAACACTCTTATTATCATCTTATGCCTAATTTTTTCAAACGTCAGCCATGCAAACCCCACCTCGCAGCAAACAGATAGCGATACGTTTTATGACTTGTTTGCAGGCACGATTATTGAAAAAGACCGTCAACTCTATTTACATGCGTGTAAATCAGTAGATGCTCATTTTAAATTAAGCTTTAATCACACTAAAGATGAGCAACATATTCGTGAGCTCATGAAAAAGCATCCAAAATTTTGGCTGAATCTCAATGCAAATGCTGAAATGGTCGAAGGCGAATACCTGATGACAGTCGATGCGATTGGAGATGAGCATTTAAAGCAAAGCTGTCATCTCACCGATCTTTTAGATGAGTTGTAACAGCAAACTCTGTTTCTAAAGCAAAACCAACAGAACTTGAAATGAGAGAGTGACTCACCACTCTCTGTTCACCACCAATTCTTCCATTTCAATATCCATAAACCCAGCATCTTGCACCACCATCATCATCGCTTCAGCAATAAAATCGGCAGCAGAATCATCTAATGATGAATCTAGATCTTCAAAATGCGGCTTCATTTCATTAATTTCAGCTACTGTGGCATTGGCATATTGATAGATATCACCCTCAGATTTTGCTTTTACAATTTTTTTAGCAAAAGTCTCAACATGCTGCTTCACTTCAGCAACAAGAATATCGGGATAATATTCATCATCAAACATAGGGAGAAGTAAATCTGCAAACATACAGGCACTCAAAACGAGAAACTTAAAAAACGAGTCTGTATAACATAAACCGAACAAATCACCAAATAAAAAAGCAGCATCTGAAGATGCTGCCAGTCTAACAATCTAATATAGATCAAATTTTCAAATTAAATCATTAGCCCAGCATTCCGCCGCCCCATTAAGCAAGATTCATCGCTTGCCAAACCTTGATCGCATCACTCATGGCTTTGACATCATGGGTGCGTACCATACACGCGCCTTGTTGAATACTCAGCAAATGTCCCGCTACAGAACCCACGGCCCGCTGGCCTGCATCTGCCCCACCTAAGGCTTCGCCGATAAAGCGCTTCCGTGACAATGCGGACAAGATGGGATACCCGAGCTGATTCAGCTGATGGAATTCGTTTAAAAGCTTAAGGTTCTGCTTTGCATTTTTAGCAAAGCCAAAACCCGGATCAATCATGATATTTTCAGCTTTGACACCTGCCTTGAGTGCATCCGCCACACGCTGGGAAAGCTCAGCCATCACATCTAAAGTGACATTATCATATTGATCTAAACTATTCATGGTGGTTGGTTCACCACGCATATGCATGATGATCACTGGAATATTCAGTTCAGCTGCCATCTCTAAAGCATTCGGGCGTGTTAATGCTCTCACATCATTCCAGATATGTGCGCCTGCTGCGACCGCAGCTTGAATTACTTCAGGTTGAGAGGTATCAATCGAAATGACTACATCAAGTTCAGCCAAAGCTTCCACCACTGGGACGACACGACGAATCTCTTCTTCAACCTCAACTACAGATGCACCTGGACGTGTAGATTCACCCCCAACATCGATGACTGTAGCCCCATCCGCAATCATTTGCTGAACATGCGCAAGCGCTTGTGCTTTGCCATTATGTTTGCCACCATCACTGAACGAGTCTGGCGTCACATTTAAAATACCCATCACATGCGGTACCGACAGATCGAGTGATAGCTCACCACAACGTAGGATTTTCTTCGGCAAAGCCATCAATTGCATGTAATATTCTCCAGTTCAACTTACATTATCTTAACGCGTTCCCACTTTTAAGTGCCTATTTTTCTTCATCGGCAGTGGAAAATCTGCGCAATAAAAAACCACCCGAAGGTGATTTTTTATTTTAACTTTTAAAAATTAAGTTGCAGATGGTAATGGTGGTGGTGTACTTGGACCATCCGTTGGAGTTACATCCATCACAGGATTTTCTGCAACATATACTTTTGGTGGTTGTGGCTCACGACCTTCCATAATGTCACGAATTTGCTCGCGATCAATCGTTTCCCATTCCATCAGAGCTTTCACCATCGCATGAGCAATATCTTTATTGTTTTCTAAGATATTGCGTGCGACATGGTATTGCTCATCGATGATACGACGAACTTCAGCATCTACTTGTTGCTGTGTTGCTTCAGAAATCGTACGACTACCAATGCTGCCCATGAATGATTGCTGAGAATCATCTTCATACACCATTACACCCAGTTTGTCAGACATACCGTACTTGGTCACCATCGCACGTGCCATTTTAGTTGCACGTTCAAAGTCGTTTGAAGCACCTGTCGACATTTGGTTGATAAAGATTTCTTCAGCAATACGACCACCAAACAAAATTGAAAGTTCATTCAACATTTTGTCTTTATAGTGGCTGGTTTGGTCATGTTCAGGCAACTGCCAAGTTACACCCAACGCCCAACCACGCGGCATAATAGTCACTTTATGTACAGGGTCTGTACCCGGCAGAATTTCAGCCACAATCGCATGACCAGCTTCATGGTACGCAGTTGCACGACGTTCTTCTTCACGAATCACCATCGACTTACGTTCAGGGCCCATGTACAACTTGTCTTTTGCATCTTCAAAATCATGCATATCGACAGTGTTCTTGTTACGACGCGCAGCAAAGAGTGCAGCTTCGTTCACAAGGTTCGCCAATTGTGCACCCGAGAAGCCTGGCGTACCACGTGCAAGCACTTGTACATCGACACCAGTCACTGAAGGCAATTTCTTCATGTGAACATTTAAGATTTGCTCACGACCTTTAATGTCTGGTAAGCCAACCATTACTTGGCGGTCAAAACGACCCGGACGGAGTAAAGCTTTATCCAGTACATCGGCACGGTTTGTCGCAGCAATGACGATAATGCCTTCATTACCTTCAAAGCCATCCATTTCGACCAACATTTGGTTCAAGGTTTGCTCACGTTCATCGTGACCACCGCCAGTACCCGACCCACGATGACGACCCACAGCATCAATCTCATCAATAAAGATGATACATGGTGCATGACGTTTCGCTTGTTCAAACATGTCACGGACACGAGACGCACCCACACCCACGAACATTTCAACAAAGTCAGAACCAGAAATACTAAAGAATGGTACTTTCGCTTCGCCTGCAATTGCTTTTGCAAGTAAAGTTTTACCGGTACCCGGTGGACCCACCATTAACACGCCTTTAGGAATCGTTGCACCTAAACGTTTAAATTTTGAAGGGTCTTTTAAGAAATCAACAATTTCTACAACTTCTTGCTTTGCTTCATCACAACCAGCGACGTCGGTAAAAGTCACTTTAATTTGGTCTTCTGCCAACATTTTTGCTTTTGACTTACCAAAACTCATTGGACCGTTTTTACCACCTGCTCCGCCACCCATGTTGCGCATAAAGAACATGAATAACAAAATGATTAAAAGTACAGGGAAGCTTGCGATCAAAAGTTGCATCAATAAACCTTGACGTGCAGGTGCAGTACCTTCAACGACAACGTTATTTTTAATCAGATTAGGCATAAGCTCTGGGTCTTGAACCGCAGGACGAATACTTTCAAACTCTGAACCGTTTGATTTTTGGCCATGAATTCGTTCGCCATCAATTGTCACTTGCTTAATTTGACCAGCATTCACCGCAGCAACAAACTCTGAATAATTCATCGCTGTCGGCTTTTCATTGCTACTGACATTACTGAAAATAAGGATCAGTACGCCCAGTATCACTAGCCACAATATGGCATTCTTGAAGAGATCGCTCAAAGCTTTATTCCCATATCAATCTAATTTGATCATGCCCTATCGGGTGACCTTAAAGTTTCTGCTGAAGATCAGCTTCGCAAAATAATAAAAAGGTACAAAATGCACAATTTTTAACGACTTGGCAAGTAAACTTTATTTGAAAGCCTTCTTACGGCCTTGCCCAACTAAGAATACTTCCTTAGATCGGGCACGTGATGCAGCAGGTTTTACTGTTTTTAACACATCAAAGTTGTCGACTACTTGCTTGCGGAACTCGTCAAAGCCTGTACCTTGGAATACCTTTACAACAAATTGACCATTTGGACCGAGCACTTTCGTAGCAAAATCGATGGCCAATTCACAGAGGTAAATCTGGCGAGGTTGATCTACAGCCTTGTTACCTGAAGTATTGGGGGCCATATCTGAAATTACAACGTCTACTTTACGTCCATCTAAAATATTTAACAATTTATCGAATACTTCTTGCTCACGGAAGTCACCTTGCAAGAAGGTTACATCTGGGAGTGCATCCATTTCCAAAATGTCAGATGCAACCACCAATCCTCGATCACCGACCAGCTTTCCTGCAATTTGTGACCAGCTTCCAGGTGCAGCACCCAAGTCAACCACAGTCATGCCTGGACGAATAATGTTATATTTTTCTTGAATTTCAAGTAACTTATAAGCTGCACGTGCTCGATAACCTTCTTTTTGCGCTTTTTTCACAAAATGATCATCAAGGTGCTCTCTCATCCACGCACGGCTACTTTTGGATAACTTTTGGTTGGTAATGCGTGTTGCCATATCTCTCTAAAACATTAAAATTTCTTAAACTTAATTGTACGTTAAATTCTCTAGGCTTGCAGTATACATCTGTATCCAAATCTTGGGTTTTAGTTGTTTTTTTCTATTATCTAAATCGATTATTTCCACAGAATATAAAGCGTTTAATTTCGCAGTTTGTTATACTAAGCCGTTTTTAAAATTAGGTTATCTTTATGGCGACTTTATCCATTCAGGAACGCAAGCGTTTGCGTCAAATCGGTCATGCTTTAAACCCTGTAGTAATGCTTGGCGGTTCAGGTCTGACTGAAAATGTCGTTGAAGAAATTTTACGTGCTTTAAACGACCACGAATTGATTAAAGTCAAAGTCGCGGGTGAAGACCGTGAAGAGCGCGCTGCAATCATTGCAGAAATTGCCTCAACTACAGGTGCAGAAATTGTACAGACCATTGGTAAAATTGCATTGCTTTACAAAAAAGCGGCGAAACAAAATGCCAAATTGTCTAATTTAGTTCGTTTCGCTCACGCAGCAAAATAATTGTAGTTTTTTATGGCAAGTTACGAACTCAGTGCATTTGATCGTCGCTTTCAAGCTATTTCGCTTGTTGGTGCGATTGAACAACAAAGCCCATATGCTCTCAATATCGGCTTTTGGTTACGCGATCCCAATTTGTACATGCACTGGCCTGAAGTCGTGAATGCAAATCCTCGTCAAGACTTTTTATGGGAAAACACCTGTTTTGAAGTCTTTATCGGGGTAAAAGGCGAAGATTATTATCGCGAGATCAATCTCTCCCCTTCGCAAGCTTGGCAGGCCTATCAGTTTGAGGAATATCGCTATCCTGAAGATATGCCGCCACAGGTCGCTTACGATATTGAACTCAATCAATTGAAGCGCACCCACTATGGTTTAAATGTCAGCATTGATCTGACTGAATTTATGCTGCAACACAAACTCAAATGGGCTGACCTATATCTAGGTCTATCAGCTGTGTTGAATACATCACAAGGTCAACAGTTCTATGCCATGCAGCATAGTGGTCAACAAGCTGACTTTCACAATAAACGTGATTGGTTGCATCAGTTTTAATCCAGATCAATAAAAAAGTGAGGCTATGACCTCACTTTTTTATGCACTTAATCTTGAGCCTCGTACAGCTAGATTATTTGTTTGAAACTTTATTCCACGCATCTAAGGTGTGTTCTTTTGAACGTTTAAACGTTTCAGTCAACTGATCTTTATGTTTTACTGAAATTTCGCTGACATCACCTTTTAACTCTTTACCTAGTTTGGTCAAGTCATCTAAAACGGCCGTAAACTCAGTTTTAACAAACTCTTTTAGTTCAGTTAAGTCTTTTTGAGAGTTCGATAACTGCCCTTTAATGGTTTCTAAGCGCAGTAAAAGATCTTGTTTAAACTGGCGGAGTTGCTCTTGCACACTGGCATTCAACTGCTTCGCTTCAGCTTCAAGCTTTTCCTTGCTTTCAACTACCGCTTCAGTGACCTGCTCTGTTGCTTCTTTCGCCACTTGCTCAAGCTTTTCAGTGCTTTCTGCAACGACTTCTTTCAACGCTGGCTTTGGTTTGGTCGCTTTGTCTTGTTCAGTCATGATGTTATTCCTGTTGTTATATATACAGCGACAGCTTAGCGTGATTCGATAAAATTTAGATTTTGATTTGTTAGACAATTATTTGTTGTTACATTTTTCCTTACAAAACTCTAGAACAGCTTTCGCTACAAAATAAAAGCACTTTATCTTGTTAATTCCATCTTATTGGCATGGACTTTGTTAGTGAAGTTGCGTATAGTGCCATGTTAAGTTCAAGCGAGCAGACATAGGGAGGGTAGGTTTTTAGATAGCCTTCCTTTTTTTTCGTCTACTCGCTTTTTTACAGCCTAAATTTCAGGAGCTTTGGTTTGAGCACCCCAGCAATTTTAGCCCTTGCCGATGGTACGATCTTTAAAGGAACGTCTATTGGTGCATCGGGTAGTACGACTGGTGAAGTCGTTTTCAACACTGCCATGACTGGCTATCAAGAAATTTTGACTGACCCGAGTTATGCACAGCAACTTGTGACTTTAACTTACCCTCATATCGGTAACACAGGTTGTAATGATGAAGACGCTGAGTCAGGTCGAATTCATAAAGTGTGGGCCAACGGATTAATCATTCGTGACCTACCTTTATTGCATAGCAACTTCCGATCAACGCAATCTTTAGGCGAATACTTAAAAGAACATAATGTTGTCGCAATTGCAGATATTGATACGCGTAAATTAACCCGTATTTTGCGTGACAAAGGTGCGCAAAATGGTTGCATCCTTGCTGGTGAAAATATTACTGAAGAGCAGGCTTTAGAAAAAGCACGCGCATTCGGTGGTTTAAATGGTTTAGACCTAGCGAAAGAATGCTGTGACCCAACTGGTTTCGAATGGACAGAAGGTTCTTGGGTATTAGGCAAAGGCTTCACACAACCTGAACTTAAATTCCATGTTGTTGCATACGACTACGGTGTCAAAACCAACATCTTACGTATGCTTGCAGACCGCGGTTGTAAACTCACTGTCGTGCCTGCACAAACTCCTGCTGCTGACGTGCTTGCATTGAATCCAGATGGCGTGTTCTTATCGAACGGCCCTGGCGATCCAGCTGCATGTGACTACGCAATTGAAGCTGTAAAAACAATTGTAGAAGACGCTCGCAACCTACCCGTCTTTGGTATTTGCTTGGGTCACCAAATTCTTGCACTTGCCTCAGGTGCAAAAACGGTGAAAATGCCGCATGGCCACCACGGTGCTAACCACCCTGTTCAAAACATGGAAACAGGCACAGTGATGATTACTTCTCAAAACCACGGCTTCGCAGTGGATGCAGAAACACTTCCTGCAAACTTGAAAGCTACGCACAAGTCTTTGTTCGATCAAACTCTTCAAGGGATTCATCGTACAGACAAACCAGCGTTCAGCTTCCAAGGTCACCCTGAAGCAAGCCCTGGTCCGCATGACTGCGCACCATTGTTCGATCATTTCATCGAACTTATCGAAGCATCTAAGAAGTAATTAAGGAAGCGATCATGGCTAAACGTACAGACATTAAAAGTATCTTAATTATTGGTGCAGGTCCGATTGTAATCGGACAGGCATGTGAGTTTGACTACTCAGGTGCGCAAGCGTGTAAGGCTCTTCGTGAAGAAGGCTACCGTGTTATTTTGGTGAACTCTAACCCAGCCACCATTATGACCGACCCTGCGATGGCAGACGCAACATATATCGAGCCAATCACTTGGCAGACTGTTGCACAAATCATTGAAAAAGAGCGTCCAGATGCTGTCCTTCCTACAATGGGTGGTCAAACAGCATTGAACTGTGCACTTGCACTTGATGCCAACGGTATTTTAGAAAAATACAATGTTGAATTGATCGGTGCGACCAAAGAAGCAATTGAAAAAGCTGAAGACCGTAAACTGTTTGATGAAGCAATGCGTAAAATTGGTCTTGAATGTCCAAAAGCTGCGATTGCTGAAAACATGGAAGAAGCTTTAGAGATTCAAGCACGCTTCGGCTTCCCTGTGATTATCCGTCCGTCATTCACGATGGGTGGTTCAGGTGGCGGTATCGCTTATAACAAAGAAGAATTCCTTGAAATCTGTGAACGCGGTTTCGATCTTTCTCCAACCAAACAATTATTGATTGATGAATCTTTAATTGGTTGGAAAGAATACGAGATGGAAGTTGTTCGTGACAAAAACGACAACTGTATTATCGTTTGTGCGATCGAAAACTTTGACCCAATGGGCGTGCACACAGGTGACTCAATCACTGTTGCTCCTGCGCAAACATTGACAGACAAAGAATATCAATTGATGCGTAATGCATCTTTAGCAGTTCTTCGTGAAATTGGTGTGGAAACAGGTGGTTCTAACGTTCAGTTCGGTATCTGTCCAGATACTGGCCGTATGGTGATCATCGAGATGAACCCACGTGTATCGCGTTCATCTGCCCTTGCATCAAAAGCAACTGGTTTCCCAATTGCAAAAATCGCTGCGAAACTAGCAGTTGGTTATACCCTTGATGAATTAAAAAATGACATCACGGGTGGAACAACTCCTGCTTCGTTCGAACCTGCAATTGACTACGTGGTAACAAAAATTCCACGTTTCAACTTTGAAAAATTCCCACAAGCAGACGCAACACTGACCACACAGATGAAGTCTGTGGGTGAAGTGATGGCGATTGGTCGTAACTTCCAAGAGTCTGTAAACAAAGCGCTTCGTGGTCTTGAAGTTGGTGCGTGTGGTTTTGATGAAAAAATCGCTGTAGGTACTGAAGGCGCGAAAGAAAAGATCTTGGTTGAACTTAAAGTTCCGGGTCCAGAGCGTATTTGGTATGTAGCCGATGCATTCCGTCATGGTTTCACCTTAGAAGACGTGTTCCAAGCGACGAAAATCGATAAATGGTTCTTGATCCAAATCGAAGACATCATCAAGACTGAAAATGAAATCAAAACTTTAGGTTTTGGTGATCTAAACGCAGACAACATCCGTTCGTTCAAGCGTAAAGGTTTATCTGACCTTCGCATCGCGAACTTGATGGGTATTTCACAAAAACAATTCCGTAAGCACCGTTGGAACTTGGGCGTAACGCCAGTTTACAAACGTGTGGATACTTGTGCAGCAGAATTCGAATCTGACACTGCATACATGTATTCAACTTACGATGATGAGTGTGAATCAAACCCATCTGATAAAGATAAGATCATGGTGATCGGTGGTGGTCCTAACCGTATTGGTCAAGGTATCGAATTCGATTACTGCTGTGTACACGCGGCGCTTGCAATGCGTGAAGATGGCTACGAGACCATCATGGTAAACTGTAACCCTGAAACAGTTTCAACAGATTACGACACTTCAGATCGTTTGTACTTCGAACCAATCACTTTGGAAGATGTACTTGAAATCGTGCGTACTGAAAAGCCAAAAGGCATTATCGTTCAGTACGGTGGTCAGACTCCGCTTAAATTGGCTCGTGCTTTAGAAGAAGCAGGTGCGCCAATTATCGGTACATCACCAGATGCGATTGACCGTGCAGAAGACCGTGAACGTTTCCAACAAATGATTCAACGTCTTCAACTTCGTCAACCCAACAACAGCATCGTAAAATCTGCTGAAGAAGGTATGGCTGAAGCATCTAAAGTAGGCTACCCACTTGTGGTACGTCCTTCTTATGTACTCGGTGGTCGTGCGATGGAAATCGTATACAACGACGACGAACTTAAGCGCTATTTACGTGATGCGGTACAAGCATCAAATGAAGCGCCTGTTCTGCTTGACCGTTTCTTAGATGATGCGATCGAAGTTGACGTAGACTGTGTATCTGACGGTAAAGACGTTGTGATTGGCGGTATTATGCAGCATATTGAACAAGCAGGAATTCACTCAGGTGACTCAGCATGTTCTATTCCTCCGTACTCTTTATCTCAAGAAGTTCAGGATGATATGCGTCGTCAAACCATTGCTATGGCGAAAGAGCTTGGCGTAATTGGTTTGATGAACGTACAGTTTGCTGTAAAAGGCACTGACGTTTACATCTTAGAAGTGAATCCACGTGCATCACGTACTGTACCGTTCGTTTCTAAATGTATCGGTGAATCATTAGCGAAAGTTGCTGCACGTTGTATGGCGGGTCAATCTTTAGAATCTCAAGGATTCACGAAAGAAATTATCCCTACATATTTCTCAGTAAAAGAAGCAGTATTCCCTTTCAATAAGTTCCCTGGTGTTGACCCAATTCTTGGCCCTGAGATGAAATCTACAGGCGAAGTGATGGGTGTGGGTAAAACTTTTGGTGAAGCATTCTACAAAGCTGTTTTAGGTGCAAACGAGCGTTTACCAGGTCTTCCAACAGAAGGTGAAGTGAAGCATGCATTTATCTCTGTGCGTGATTCAGACAAACCTCGTGCTGTTGGTATTGCGAAGCAACTGGTAGGCTTTGGCTTCAAAGTACTTGCGACTGGCGGTACTTATGAGTTCATTAAAGCTGCAGGTATTGAGTGTGAACGTGTAAATAAAGTCACTGAAGGCCGTCCTAATATCGTGGACCGCTTGAAAAATGGCGAAGTTCACCTCATTATCAATACAACTGAAGGCAAACAAGCTCAACAAGATTCGTTCTCGATTCGTCGTTCAGCGCTTCAAGCGAAAGTGTATAACACTACGACCTTGAACGGTGCTGATGCTGTATGCCAAGCTTTTGCGATTCAATTGCCAATGGATGTATACCGTTTGCAAGATTTACAAACTGTAGGTTAATTCGTTTACCGAGAAGTCCCGTCACCTCTCGGTGGCGGGCTTTTTTCATTTATAAACCTATATTTTTTTACACTCACCGACTTGAGGGACAACAATGCAACGTTATCCTATGACTCCCCAAGGCAAATTAGCCTTAGAGAAAGAATTACATCAATTAAAAAGTATTGAACGTCCACGTATTATTGCGGCAATTGCTGAAGCACGTGAGCACGGGGATTTGAAAGAAAATGCGGAATACCATGCTGCGCGTGAGCAACAAGGTTTCTGTGAAGGTCGTGTTCAAGACATCGAAGGTAAATTGGGTGCGGCTCAAGTTATCGATGTAAAAGAACTTGAACAGAACGGTCGTGTGGTTTTTGGGGTGACAGTTACTATCGAAAACTTAGACACCGAAGAACAAAAGACCTATATGATCGTTGGTGACGACGAAGCTGATTTTAAAATCAATAAAATTTCAGTGAACTCTCCTATCGCACGTGGCCTTTTGGGTAAAAGTGAAGGTGACGAAGCAAAAATTCAAACCCCTCAGGGTGAAGTTGAATACGAAATTGTAAAAGTTGCATATATCTAAGTTTCTTTGATATTTACGGCTGTAGAAACCCCTCTATTGAGGGGTTTTTTGTTTTTGTATTTTCCCAAATATCTCTCCCTAGCCCTCTTCTTATGCACGTGGGAAATTTCACTCCAAGAATGAGATAGATTTAGGGTATTCATTTCCTCTCTTTTTCAAAGCAAGACTTTTATTTGTTATAATTTCTCACACTCTTCAACGCTGTCTTTTTATGTCTGAGCCCCTGATTAATTCTCCTGTCAAACACTGGTGTGAGTTTGAGTTCATCTCTAAAACGGTGAAGAATCCGAATATTCACATTAAAGGGAATTACTCTTACTACTCAGCGTATTGGGATCAAGGTTTTGAACGTTGTGTTGTGCGTTATTTACATGATAAACCCTCGACCATAGACAAACCAATTGATCAGCTCTATATCGGTAACTTCGTTTGTTTTGGCGCAGAATGCGTCATTATGATGGGTGGTAACCAACTGCATCGTACTGACTGGATTTCGGCCTTTCCTTTTGATACGCGTAGTTTTGTGCCCGCAGGTGATACAATCATTGGGGATGGCTGCTGGATTGGCTCTCGTGCCATGATTATGCAAGGTGTAACACTCGGTGAAGGTGCAGTAGTGGCAACGGGCGCTGTCGTGACCAAAGATATTCCACCCTATGCAGTTGTGGGTGGTGTGCCTGCCAAGATTATTAAGTATCGCTTTCCCGAAGTTGATATCGAAAAACTGCTTGCACTGAAGCTCTATGACTTAGATGAAAAGCTGTTTTTAAAGATGCGTGAGCAGTTACAGACGAGTGATGTAGATACGTTGATTGAATATATACAAAAAAAGATCTAGGGTGTGTTGACACTTTTAGCTTAAAAAAATAGCGAAGTAGTAAAATCAAATCGCCAAACCCAATTTTACTATTCGCTATGCCTCGTACCATGCTGACAGATCAACACTGGCAAAAGTTGAAAGTTATTCTGCGTAATTTATCCATTCACCACAACTCAAATTTACGCAATTTTATTGAAGCTATTCTCTATAGAATTAGAACAGGCTGTCCGTGGCGAGATATTCCTTCTTGTTTTGGTCATTCAAACTCTATTTTCAAACGTTTTAATCGTTGGTCAAGCAGCGGTTAGTTACTTAGATTATTCAAATTATTAGCCTCATGCCCCGATATGGAGTGGATTTTTATTGATGGCTCTCATGTACGTGCTCATCAACATTCTGCCGGCATAGCGAATCAATCTATTTCTAAAAGTGTAGGAGGAAACTCCTCAAAAATACATTTGATTGTTGATGCACATGGCAATCCTATTGATTTCATGATTACCGATGGAACCACACATGATGTTAAAGTTGCACCTGATTTAATATCAACATTAGATTTAAAAGAGACAAAAGTGGTATGTGCAGATAAAGGCTATGATTCAGAACCACTGCGTGAACAGATCAGGAAAACAGGGACTAAAGCGAATATACCAAAGAAAACAAATAGCCAATCGAACAATGACCATATGGACTGGTATTTATATAAAATCAGGCATTTAGTTGAAAATATGTTTTGTAGATTAAAGCAATTTAGAGGAATAGCTACTCGATATGACAAGCTCAAAAGAAATTATCAAAGTTC
This sequence comes from Acinetobacter sp. CAU_H_29a_1, assembly GCF_058599505.1. Taxonomy (NCBI): domain Bacteria; kingdom Pseudomonadati; phylum Pseudomonadota; class Gammaproteobacteria; order Moraxellales; family Moraxellaceae; genus Acinetobacter; species Acinetobacter sp. CAU_H_29a_1. The sequence continues at coordinate 957,690 of NZ_CM178655.1, read as the reverse complement.
TGTTGCTTTAGCCTGTATATTTTTATGGCTACCTTTATAGGGTTAATTATGAACAGTAAATGTCAACAGACCCTAATCATTAGGCTTTGTTGCACAAACCTATCTGTAAAGGGTTTTTCAGCGATATAATTTTCAAATGAAGAAGCCTACACACAAAATCTACCGCACAACCAATTGGCCCGCATATAACCGAGCACTCATGAGTCGCGGAAATATTGCCATTTGGTTTGATCCTGCTACGCAATGGTATGCGCCATCAAAAGGCAAACAAGGGCGAAATCAAACCTACTCCGACGCAGCCATCCAATGCTGCTTAATGATTAAATCCTTATTCCGTCTGTCTTTACGTATGGTCACTGGCTTTGTGCAAAGTCTGATTAAACTTTGCGGATTAAATTGGATAGCTCCAGATTACACCACGCTTTGTAGAAGACAAAAGCATATTGATATTGTAATCAGCTACCAAAAAAGTAGCGATGGGCTGCATCTACTCATGGACTCTACAGGCATGAAGTTTCTAGGTGAGGGCGAATGGAAACGCAAGAAACATGGACCTGAATATCGTCGCCAATGGCGTAAACTTCATATTGGTATAGATGCTAAAACCCTACAAATACGAGCAGTTCAGCTTACAACCAATAATGTCAGTGATTCACAGGTGCTTGGTGATTTACTTAATCAGATTCCACAAGATGAGCGGATTGACTCTGTTTATACCGATGGAGCTTATGACACCAAGCAATGCCGTCAGGTCATTGCAGATCGGCAAGGGCATGCGGTGATTCCACCTAGAAAAAATGCGAAACCATGGAAAGATACAAAGAGTAGCTCGCTAGAGCGAAATGAATTACTTCGAACAATTAAACGTTTAGGCAGGACACTATGGAAAAAATGGTCAGGCTATCATCGGCGAAGTTTGGTTGAAACTAAGATGCATTGCATCAAATTATTAGGAGATAAACTCAGTGCAAGGAGTTTTGATAGCCAAGTGAATGAGATCCATGCACGTGTAGCAGTCCTTAACAGATTTACGGAATTAGGTCGACCACTTACCCAAGTTACGCCTTAAATTTGGCTCAATTAGGGGCGCTTTGCATTTCAAATCTTTGTGCAACAAAGCCAATCTAAATTAAATACATGACAAAGTATTACTGTTTAGCATAAATTTAGATTAGTAAAAATATTTTAAAGTCATATAAAGCTATACAGAAAAACTCTGGCACACTCTATTGAATCCCCAAAGGTCACTTTCCCAAGCTGTTTCTATATTCTCTAAATTTGTCCGTTGCCAATTCAGTTGATTCGTATCTGTCATCGTATTTATAAAGTAGTAAGCTATTCATAAATATAAGCTATTTTTTAGACAAAGCCTATGTTTCTTAAACGCTACATTTACATTCAACTTTAGTGTTAAATTGATTATTATTCACACGCTTTTGTGCTAATTTAGAAGTGAGAAATTAGCATTTCATATGCAAATATCCATATGAATTTACTAGGTTTTATTCTTTAAAAAATACAGCTAATATTAAGGTATAAGCTGTATTTAACCCGTGATACATTAGAACAGAAATCTGTACGTATAATCAGTTGATAATAAGGAGAAATAACCATGGCATACCAAAACATTTTAGTCCCTGTAGACGGTTCAGAAACATCATATGCAGCAGTTGCGCAAGCGGCTGAACTTGCTAAAGCATTTGGCGGAAAAATTACAGTCGTTCAAGTACTTGCACTTGACCCTTACATTGCTGCCGAATACATTTCTGCAACTCAAACCAATGACTTAATTGAACGTGCACGTACTTCAGTTTTGAAAACGCTAGAGGAAGCTGCGGCTAAATTTAGCGATCTGGGCATTCCTGTTGAAGCAAAACTACTTGAAGGTCAGGTGGTGCACCGTGAAATTATCAAAGAAGCAGAAACATCTAAAGCAGACCTCATTGTCATTGGCTCTCATGGCCGTACAGGTTTAAAACGTTTATTCCTAGGCAGTGTTGCACAAAGTGTTTTAGGTGAAGCGCACATTCCAGTTTTAGTTGTTCGTCAGTAATACATCGAGTGCTCTACTTCTACGGAGGTAGAGCATTTCTATTTTAAATATCCCACTGGAACTCTTTCATTTTCACTTTGTCCCCAATCACTAAAATACCCTCCGCCAGAAGTAACTGTGCTTGAATGTTCTGTCCCTGATCATTCAGTTTACTTAGGCTAATTTTTCCTTGGGAGTTGATTACCCGATACCAAGGCAAACTACTGTCTGCATCCATATGTTTTAGCACATAGCCTACTAAACGTGCATGTTTGGGAATACCTGCTAAACGTGCAATTTGTCCATAACTGGCTACCCGCCCATAAGGAATCTGAGCGATCACCTGAAAAATCATCGGGGCTAGTTCTTTGACTATCGATTCTGCCATTTCAAATGTGCCCTATTCTAAGTATTCCATAATGACATCATTATTTGATTCAAATAAACCAGCTCATTCATTCTAAAAAGCCCCAATACAGGGGCTTCTTGATTGAGCAAATCACTAAAAATTATCAGGACTTTCCAGCCGTTTCACTTCCTGAACTCGCTCAGGGTTATGCACCGCAGCAATGCCATCATCTGCTTTAACATCAATCAATGCTTCAGGTTGATAGACAATAATGGTTTCATAGCCCTGTGCATCTTCACCAATAATATACTTGAAACCTTTACGGTTCATTTTATTACACAGACGTTGATACCAGCCTTTAAAACCCGTCTTTTCTTCATTCGGGTTGTAATAAAACGCATTCATCACAGCAGGTAATCCTAGGCCACAGACCATGCCTGAAAGCAACACGGCGATAAAAGTATAACCAATCAAAATACTGCTATATTCACTTAACTCAGGCACGTTGGCTACCGCTAAGATCAGTGCTAAGGATATCCCTCCACGCACTCCACCCCATGACAAAATCGCTAAACTTCCGTTATAACTTTTCTTACGGAAAGAGGGAAAAAAGGCAAAAGATAAATAGTTCGCTGCAAAACGTGAAGCATGCAAAATAATAAAAGCGACGATGCCTCCAAAAATTAGACTAAAGCTGAGATCTAAAATAAACAGTTCCAAACCAATTAAGGTGAATAAGAACGAGTTAATAATCCCTTCAACCGTATGCCAAAAATGGTTCACTTCCCGTATTTCGCGCTCTTGTAAAATTTCTTTCCATTTGTTCCCTACAATCAAACCACCGATGACACAAGCAATCGGTGCTGAAGCATGGGCAAACAGTGCAACCAAGTACGAACCGCAGGCCAAGAGTGCTGTGGTCAAAATGAGAGACTCCATTTCGTGCTTACCACGCAGCAGTCGCAAGATCCCTAAACCAAAGGCCCAACCAATAATGACTGCGACAAAAATTTCATAGAGTAAGGTTTGCAACACGCCCATGACGGTAAAGTTTTCACCCTGTAAGACGTTTAAGAGTGTCATAAACAAGGCAATACACATGGCATCATTAAACAGTGATTCACCTTCAAGCTTGACCATTAAATGATGCGGTGCACGTACCGAACTGAGCACGCCTTTGATCCCAATCGGGTCCGTTGCACCCAATGCAGCCCCCAGCAGCAAAAGCACCAATAAATCGACATGCTGCCCAATGATGAACTGATAACCGTAGAGCACCACCCCAAAGAACACGGCGCACAGTACCAGCGCAATACTGGCTAAAATACTGATTGGCTTCCAATAACTACGTAAATCTGAGACTTTGAACTTCAGTGCAGAAGAGGTCAAAATGAAGCAAATCACGCCATTGATTAAAAAGTCATAAAAGTCGATATGACGAACCGCTTCTTCAATATTATGAATATTGATGGTGATAAACTGATTACCACTCAGCAGGCTCGCGCCCCACTGTAAAATAAAGACAAAAATGGCGGAAACGATGGGTACGCCAATGGCTTGAGGAAAACCTAAAATACGTTTATTAAAAATAGTCGTTGCAATAGATAATGCAAAAATAACGGTAAAAACTTGTAGAAAAAAATAATTTCCCATTGAACTTCCAAATTGGGCGGTTGGGGAGATGGCGGCTTTCAGTGCTTATCTATGGAATAAAAATTCACTTCATACACATTGATGCTCGAAATATTTTAATCATTTTTCACATCAACGCCCGAAAAAAATAATTTTTTTAACATTTCTCCTGATGATGAATTAACATAGGGCATATGCATGTTTTTTATGCGTGAACTTTCCCTTTGGCCAAGTTTGATCTCCTATGCAATTCACTTTTAAAACCATCTTTCGGATGTTCTTCGCACTGATTATTTTCCTCACGACCTTTGCGTTGTTTCTAACCTGCTTTGCGAAAACCAAAGAAATTTTACAGGCTGAGCAAACTTTTGCCTCAGCCCAAAGTTTTAAAATGAACTCTCGTCCCGATCAAACACTGGTTCTACTTTCAAACAATAAAGCTCCCGATGATCATATTTATTTGCATGTGGCCAATCAGGGTTATATCGCCAAACTCAGCTGTGATCATTATTTAACTGACATTTGTGTAGATGACTACAACGAACAACATACCCGCCAAATTCAGTCAATTGAACTACTCAAAGCAGGTCAGTTTAACTATATTCAGCAAGTCAGTTATCTCGATACACGCACACAAGATGTTAAAACATTGCGTTATACGCCTGAACAAATTCAACAGTTTTACCGTGCGGATATGAGCAACTTAAAGTATGTGGTGTTTGGGGTGTTGTTATTTGCCTGTATTGCGTTATATGTGAGCGTCCGTATTGCTCGAAACTTTAAGCAGTTCTTAAACCGCTAGAATGAATTGCTTGAAATAAAAAAAGAGGCGATCAATCGCCTCTTTTTTTATGGCTTAAATGGCTTGGTTAAAGGTATCACAACTTTCAACTTGACCCGACTTAAAGCCAGTGCCAAACCAAGTCATACGCTGTTGACTGGTTCCATGGGTAAAGCTATCAGGGACCACTTGCCCTGTTGCCCGCTTTTGTAGGTAATCATCACCAATCTTATGTGCCGCATCCATCGCCTCTTCAACATCCCCTTGCTCTAAGAACTGAGTTCGTTGATTGTTATGATGCGCCCATACTCCTGCTAAACAGTCAGCCTGTAACTCTTGGCGTACCGATAAAGCATTGCCTTGCGCTTTTGAGCCCTGTGCACGAGCTTTTTGTACTTGTTCAGAAATACCTAAAATGGTCTGAATATGATGTCCAACCTCATGTGCCACCACATAAGCCTGAGCAAAGTCACCCGCTTGATCTTGGCGCGCCAACTCCGTTTGGTTTTGCTCACCGCCAATACCCATTTGAGTCCGCATGTCTTTAAAGAAAGCGGTGTCGATATACACCTTCTGATCTGCTGGACAGTAAAACGGCCCCATTGCAGACTGAGCAGTACCGCAACCCGAATTGATCACTCCTGAAAACATCACCAGCTTCGGTGGAACATATTGTTGTCCCAATTGCTGTTGGAAAATTTGACTCCATGTGTCTTCAGTGTCGGCCAGTACCGTACCGACAAAGTCCATCGCTTCCTGCTGATCAGGCGTTGGGTTATCCAAACCTTGAGTTTCTGCCGCTCCAGTTTGTGCGGTCACTTGTTTAGTGGCTTGGTAGGCTTGCTGCGGATCGACTCCTAGAAATTTCCATGCCACAAAGGCCACGATCAGCCCTAAAATACTGATGCCACCCGCCTTGACACCGCCACCACCGCGACGATCCTCGACATTGCTACTGACACGACGTCCCTTCCAACGCATAGCACTCTTCCTTCTTCTAATTCATGCTGACCCGATCCAGTTTATGCCTTTTTTGAGCTCGGCCAAACTTTTTTAATCAAGCTCACAATAGCCAATACAATCAAACCAGCCACAAAACCGATCACTAAATTAATCAGTGTTGGGGTTAATGCTCCAATGATACTGCCCACAGTTGGAATATGTTCAGCATAATCCACTGAACCTTCAGTGAAATGATGCAATAAAGGCACGCCGTGGGAAATAATACCGCCACCCACTAAAAACATCGCGATAGTGCCCACGATAGTTAAGGTCTTCATCAGCTTTGGTGCAAAAGCCAGTAAACCACGGCCAATAGTTTGCTTAAATGAAGAGGCTTGCTGAGTTAGATACAGCCCTAAATCATCAATTTTGACAATCATCGCCACAAAACCATACACACCGACAGTCATTAAAATAGCAATTACAGACAACACCATAACTTTGGTTGAAAAAGTTGCTGCCGCTACAGTCCCCAGTGAAATCACCACAATTTCTGCCGACAAAATAAAGTCGGTACGAATCGCCCCTTTGACTTTATCTTTTTCAAAAGTCGCCATATCGGTTTCAATCGCAGTTAATTCTTGGCTGGCTTCTTCTTCGGTTTTGGCTTTTTTGTGATGCAAACTGTGCAGGACTTTTTCTACCCCTTCATAGCATAGAAATAAACCACCAATCATCAACAGTGGCGTGATCAGCCACGGTGCAACCACACTAATCAACAGCGCTGCAGGGACTAAAATCAATTTATTAACAAAAGAGCCTTTAGCCACAGCCCAAACCACAGGCAGCTCACGGTCAGTACGAACCCCACTCACCTGTTGGGCATTCAGTGCTAAGTCATCGCCCAAAACGCCCGCCGTTTTTTTTGCTGCCATTTTACTCATGACTGCAACGTCATCTAATATCGTGGCAATATCATCTAGTAATATTAATAAGCTACTCGCCATTTATTTTTATCCATCTTGAGAATTCTGACATTTTAATCTGTGATCTAAGCTTTTGAATATTTGTTTTTTGAAATTTAACTGATTTTATAATTTTTTCACTGCAGTTTTTTTAGACTGACATTGAAAAAGATTATGCCGTACAATGTCTGCATTCTTTGAAAATAGCATGTCGCTACGACGACTTTGGAAATAGATAATGAGTAATCAAGACAACCGTCCTGTTATTTTGACAGGCGACCGTCCAACGGGACAACTTCATTTAGGGCACTTTGTCGGATCTTTACGTTCACGTGTGGGTTTGCAGGATTCACACCATCAGCATTTATTATTGGCCGATGCACAAGCCTTTACTGACAATGCAGATAACTTCGAAAAAGTTCGCCGCAATATTCTTGAAGTTGCCACAGATTACTTAGCAGTCGGGATCGACCCAACCAAAACCACCATTTGCGTGCAGTCGAGCTTACCCGCGCTGAATGAACTCACCATGTTGTATCTCAACTTTGTGACCGTGTCTCGTTTAGAACGTAACCCAACCATCAAGTCTGAAATTCAGATGCGTGGTTTTGAACGTGATATTCCAGCTGGTTTCTTATGCTACCCAGTTGCGCAAGCGGCAGATATCACCGCATTTAAAGCAACGGTTGTACCTGTGGGTGAAGACCAAATTCCAATGATCGAACAGACCAATGAAATTGTACGCCGCTTAAATCGTCAGATTGGTCAGGAATTACTGCCTGAGTGTAAGGCTCTGCTTTCCAATATGAGCCGTTTACCTGGCTTTGATGGTAAAGCCAAAATGTCGAAATCTTTAGGCAATACCATTGTGTTGGATGCAACAGATAAAGACATTAAAAAAGCTGTTAATGCGATGTACACCGACCCGAACCACCTACGTGTTGAAGACCCAGGTCAGGTTGAAGGCAATATCGTATTTACGTATTTAGATGCGTTTGATCCAAACAAAGAAGAAGTTGAAGGACTGAAAGCACATTACCGCCGTGGCGGTTTAGGTGATGGTACGGTGAAAAAACGTCTTGAAGGCGTATTGAAAGAACTGATCACGCCTATTCGTGAACGCCGTATGGAACTTGCGAAAGATCCTGATTACATCATGGATATTTTGAAGACTGGTACAGACAAATGTCGTGACATCACTCAACAGACGCTGGATGAAGTTAAATCGGGTTTAGGGGTATTTCATTTCTAAACTTACTTTAAACTAAAGCACATATTTAAGCCTTTCTCAAATAAGAAAGGCTTTTTTAATCGTAAAATAAACACGAATAAGCCACATGCATCTCAAAAACTGACATTTAGTGTCGTTTGTTAACCTAAATTTACAGTACTTAACGTGAATACTCATGAAATAAGAACGCGTAGCCCTTATGATAAGTTCATAGCTTAGATTAAACCTGAGATATAACATTTCTCCTTTTACCGAAACTGTGTAACAACAGATTCGTAGTTCTACGCAATGAATACCCCAATCATTGCGTATTTTTTTATCTAAAATTTATCAAATCACAATTAAACTGCTCTAGGACTTACGCAGTATTATTTATAGATTCTCTGTGGTAGCAGATGATTTTTATCGAGAATAAAGTCATCAATGAAGTCTTTGATGATTGGTCTAAATAATTTCTTCTGCCAACGATATACATTTTCAAAGATCCGCTCAAACTGGTTCTTTTGTATCTCGACGTAGGCCATCAAGGCTGAAAAAATATGATTCAAAATCAGTTTAGATCGTCTTACTTGAAACTTTTCAATATGACAAACCTGTTTAATCACTCGGTGATATTGTTCTATTTTCCAATGACTTGAATGTAATTCATGAAAACCCTCAAAGGACAATAAATCATCTTCATCTTGATGCACAATATAAAACCTCTGCTGTTCTTTTAACTGAGTCTTAAATAATTGTACAAAGCCAAAATCTTTGAGCCAGACCACTTGACCCTGATGGAAATTCGGCAATAAACGCAGTTGAAACCATTGTCCTTTTTCTGGGGAAACCTTACGGTTACAGTCGATACCAAACATAAATCGAATACCATGTTTTCTTATGGTTTTTAGATTTGCAATCGATGAATACCAACTATCACCTGTAATGAATTGAATCTTTGCACCCCAACTGAGTACTTCACTTAACATATCCATAAAGTAATCATTCTTGGTTTTACTTTCAGATTTGTCATAAATTCGGAAATTAATTGGAATATTTTGACCATTTTGATCTGTCGCATACAAGGTAATGAGATTAATACCCTTGACGGATCGGTGGTGTTTGCCTGACCAAAAATAGCTAACTAAGTCCATATGCTGACTATACGGTTTATCTAAAACAGTATCATCAATACTGACTATAAGTTTATTATTATCAATATGTTGAATTGCTTCCTGATATAGGTCGTGAGGTGTGTAGTCTTCACGCTCTAGAAAGCGATTTACACTATCATGCGAGATATTATAAGTCTCGGCAAGTTGTGTGCAGCTAATAGAGTTCGGTTCTGTCATGAGAAAGCCCATATAAATGGGTAGAGTACAAGTTGCTGTAGAAGCATGTTTAATTCGTCTGATCACAGATACTTTATAAAGTATTTTAATACTTTTTTGAATCCGTCAATGCGTAAGTCCTATGCTCTTTCTTTACGTGCCAACAAACTTAGACATTCTGTTTTTTGAATGCTATGCTAAAGCCCAATTTCAATACAATTCTTTTTAAAAATTTACACTTAATTGATAACAGCATAAAAATAGAGAACCTTTAGAATGTGGGAATTATTTACTCACCCATCCAATTTAATTTTTAGTATTTGCCTCAGTCTGATGTTTTTATTGGGACTGCTAGAATTGATTTTATTGGTATTAGGCGGCGGCTCACAAGGCCTACTTGACCAATTCCTACCTGATGACTTAGGCAGTACTAAAGACGTCGACATTGCACTAGATGCCGATCAAGGTTGGCTCAATGCCCTGCTGGATTGGTTGTTTATTGGCCGTGTTCCTCTCTTGGTTTGGCTGATTATCTTCCTCACCCTGTATAGCTTAAGTGGCTTTATTCTACAGTCCATTCTTCAAACTTGGACCGGGAGCTATTGGAGTGCATGGATCATGGCACCTCTTTGCCTCGTATTTTCGATGCCTATGATACGTTGCAGCGCCATGCTGATTGCTAAAATTTTGCCACAAGATGAAACCACAGCAATTTACAGTGAAGAACTAATTGGACGAACAGCACTGATTATTTTAGGTGAGGCTAAAGTCAACTCACCTGCTCAAGCACGTGTTCAAGATCAGTTCGGACAAACGCATTATGTACTGGTTGAACCTGAAACAGACCTTCATTTTTCTCAAGGTCAAGAAGTCATTTTGACTCAAAAAACCAAGATTGGCTTTAAAGCCATTTCACTTTAATTCTTTTATTTTCTACTGATAACTTTAAATAAAATCGGGACCCTTATGCTCAGCAACAATTTCTATAACATTCTTATTCTTGCAGGGATTATCTTTGCTGCTCTGGTCATTATCGGCATTATTATTGCTCGTCTTTACCGTCGTTCAAGCAAAGAAATCTCTTTCGTACGTACCGGTTTTGGCGGCGAAAAAGTCATTTTAGGCGGCGGTGCAATTGTACTGCCTGTATTACATGAAATTATCCCTGTCAACATGAACACGCTACGTTTAGAGGTTCGCCGTGCTGATGATCAAGCGCTCATTACCCGTGACCGTATGCGCGTCGATGTCATGGCTGAGTTCTATGTCCGTGTGAAGCCACTAGCAGAATCAATTGCAGTTGCCGCACAGACTCTGGGACAAAAAACCATGTCTCCAAATGAGTTGAAGAACCTTGTAGAAGGGAAATTTGTCGATTCCTTGCGTGCAGTAGCAGCTGAAATGGCGATGGAAGAGTTGCATGAAAAACGCGTGGACTTTGTGCAAAAAGTACAACAAGTGGTTTCCGAAGACTTACATAAAAATGGTCTAGAACTTGAAACTGTGTCTTTAACAGGTTTAGACCAAACAGGTTTTAAATACTTTAACGCCTCAAAATGCATTCGATGCCGAAGGTTTAACTAAGCTGACTGAAACAATTGAAGACCGCCGTCGTAAACGTAATCACATCGAGCAAGACGCTGACCTTGCCATTAAGACCAAAAACTTAGAAGCAGAACAAGCACGTCTACAAATCATTCGTGAAGAGGAATACGCCAAACTACAACAAGAGCGTGAAATTGCAATTCGCCGTGCAGAACAATTGGCTGAAATTGCCTCACAAGAAGCTGAGAAAAAACGTGAAGCAGAAGAAGCACGTATTGCAGCTGAGCGTGAAGTAGAGTTAAAGCGTATTGGTGCAGCACGTGATGTGGAAAGCCAAAATATTCAAAAATCACAAATTATTGAACAAGCGCAGGTTGAACAAAAGAAAACCATCGAGCTGGCTGAACAGTCACGTGCCATTGCAATTGCTGAAAAGTCGCGTGAAGAGTCTGAAGCCAAAGCTTCTGCGGACCGTGCCCGTGCTGAAGCCGTTAAAGCCGAAGAAGAAGTGATTACCGTACGTGAAACCCAGCGTGCTGAGCGTCAAAAAGCAGTTGAGTTGGTTGCTGCGAAGCAAGCTGCAGAAAAAGATGCTATTGCAATTACGGTTGCAGCTGAAGCAGGCAAACAAGCCGCTGCCGATGATGCCGAAGCCGTTCGTATTGCAGCGGAAGCTCAAGCCGAACAAGCTCGCTTAAAAGCCAAAGGTGAAGCAGATGCCAAAATACTGTTGGCTCAAGCAATGGAAAAACAATACCAAGTCGACGCTGATGGTACACGTGCGGTGAATGAGGCCAACAACGTCTTATCTCCTGAGCAAGTCGAAATGCAAATTCGCCTAGCATTGTTAAAATACTTACCTGAAATCATTCGTGAAAGTGTTAAACCGATGGAAAATATTGATGACATCAAAATTTTACAGGTCAATGGTTTAGGCAATGTCGGTTCAGTAGCATCTGGGGTTGATGGTGCGGAATCTTCACAAGTTGCTTTGTCTGATCAAGTGGTAAATAGTGCGCTACGCTATCGTACTCAAGCACCACTAATTGATAGCTTGATGAATGAACTAGGGATTCAAGGCGGCGACATCAATGGTTTAACCCAAAGCTTAAAACCGCAAAGCAAAGCTCAATAGTAGTTAGACTTACAAGCAAAAAACGCGACGATCTGTCGCGTTTTTTATCATCTATTTTAATATTCAACTTTCAATAAAATACACATTTAAGCTGTTAAAATGATAAACCTAAGAATTCACTCAGCACAGTAAGCCTATCATCTATTATAAAAATTTAAGTTAGTTTAGCTTGGTAATCGATTCGTCGACCATCAGAAAATGTAAAGAAGTAATGTAAACATCCTAGACGCTACAATTGAGTGAAAATATTCTAAACAGTAATGGAAAAAACTTTTTTATGAATAAATAGAATTAATCCATTTAGTGCAAACGCACCCAAAAGAAACGGATCAATTGCCCACGATCATAAGGAAAATTTGAAAGGTACTCATATCCAACTTTATTTCTTTTATTAACTTTAATTTCGATACCATACCCGAATGAAATACTGAGTACATCCAAGTCTGAACTGTGAAACTCCCCTGTCCCTAATTTATGGCTCAAACCATCCGAGTTGTAGGCCGAGTAGTTAAATACACGAATATATTCATTCTCATAAAAATCATTATTGATCAATGTATAATCGTTTTCCTCTTCATCATGTTGTGCCGCTAACTGTTGATAATAGTGGAAAATATCATCACTCAAAGAATCAGCCAAGTAGACGTCTTCATTTTCAGCATAAGCACTATTCATCGCAAGCCCAAACAAGAATAAGCAGCGACAAAACAATAAATGAATAGGCTTAAACATCTGTAATATTATGTCTTCAAAAGAATTATTTTAATTATGAATATAGCATAGTCTCCTATAGAAACAGTGAACACCAAATATTTATCAATTCTCAGATTGTTAAGTACATAGTAAATCTTGCTCTAATTTAACCATTTTGTCTTTTGTCCAATATGGATTTTTCAATGTGGCTAAATATAGTTTTCAGCTGAGATTAAAAACTCTAATACCCATATTATTTTTATACAGAGAAATGTATTAGTGCAAACCAATATGCTCTCCACAAAAAAGCCGTATGTGCAATTAAGACATACGGCTTTTTCCTTTAAAATATAAAAGGCTTAAACTAAACCTTTATCCTTTAAAAGTTGGAACATCGTTGAACCGAGTTCTGCTGGGCTACGCGTGTACGCCATCCCCGCCTTTTCAAATGCTGCAAACTTTTCTTCCGCTGTCCCTTTACCACCAGAAATAATTGCTCCCGCATGCCCCATACGCTTGCCTTTCGGTGCTGTTACACCTGCAATATAACCCACCACAGGTTTAGTCACATGCGATTGAATATATTCAGCTGCTTCTTCTTCAGCCGTACCACCAATCTCACCAATCATGATAATCGCTTCAGTTTGCGGATCTTCTTGGAACAGTTTCAAACAATCAATTTGGTTCATACCCGGAATTGGATCACCACCAATACCAATACAGGTGGATTGACCTAAACCAAGCTTAGTCGTTTGCGCAACCGCTTCATACGTCAATGTACCAGAGCGAGAGATAATACCAATTTTACCCGGTTGGTGAATATGACCAGGCATAATCCCGATCTTACATTCCCCCGGAGTAATAATACCCGGACAGTTTGGACCAATCAGACGTGTACCATGGCCATTGGTTTCTAGATAACGCTTAGCTTTGAGCATGTCTAAAGTTGGCACACCTTCTGTGATGACTACAATCAGTCCAACACCTGAGTCCACTGCTTCAATAATTGAATCTAATACAAACGGAGCTGGTACATAAATCACAGTCGCATCTGCGCCTGTACCAGCAACTGCATCTTTCATGGTGTTAAATACAGGTAAATCTAGGTGGGTTGTGCCACCTTTACCAGGAGTTACCCCGCCAACGACTTTAGTTCCATAATCTAGTGCTTGTGCTGAGTGGAATGTGCCGTTTTTACCTGTAAAACCTTGTACCAATACTTTGGTGTCTTTATTAATTAATACGCTCATATTGATACTCCTTACGCTTTTACTGCAGCAACAATTTTTTCTGCGGCATCCGACAAGCCATTTGCAGAAATAAGTTTTAAACCTGATTCATCAAGTAATTTGGCACCCAATTCAGCATTGTTCCCTTCTAAACGAACAACCACAGGTACGGTCACATTTACTTCTTGAACCGCTGCAATAATTGCTTCAGCAATCATGTCACAACGTACAATTCCACCGAAGATATTAATCAACACCCCTTGTACAGAGGTATCTGCCAGAATAATTTTAAACGCTTCAATCACACGGTCTTTGGTTGCACCACCACCGACATCAAGGAAGTTCGCAGGTTGGCCGCCATAGAGTTTAATAATATCCATGGTTGCCATCGCAAGGCCTGCACCATTGACCATACAGCCAATGTTGCCTTCAAGCGCGACGTAGTTGAGGTCAAATTCAGATGCTTTCAACTCCCGTTCATTTTCCTGTGACTTATCGCGCAGCGCAGCAATTTCAGGTAAACGATACAGCGCGTTTGAGTCGATCCCCACTTTGGCATCGACACATAGGATGTCACCATTTTCACGCACAGATAGCGGGTTAATCTCAAATAAAGCAAAGTCATTCTCAATGAACGCCTGATACGCAGCAGACATCACTTTCACAAATTGATTCACTTGACCATCTTTAAGGTTCAACTTAAATGCAACTTCACGCGCTTGAAATGGCAATAAGCCAACCAAAGGATCGACTTCAACTTTAATAATTTTTTCAGGGGTTTCTTCTGCAACCTTTTCAATTTCGACGCCACCTTCGGTCGAAGCCATAAAGGTCACACGACGGCTTGAGCGGTCAACCACTGCACCTAAATACAGTTCACGCTCTACAGGATAAACATCTTCCGCGACAAGTACGCTATTTACAGGTTGGCCATGGCTATCGGTTTGATAGGTAACAAGGTTGGTCCCGATGATGCTTTTTGCATATTCAGCAGCTTCCGTTGCAGACTTTACAACTTTTACGCCACCCGCCTTACCACGACCACCCGCATGAACTTGAGCTTTCATGACAGCAAATTTTCCGCCTATTTGTTCAAAGGCTTTTACTGCTTCTTCTGGAGTGGTGGCTAGTATGCCCTCTTGGACAGGCATACCATATTTTTTTAATAGCGCTTTAGCTTGATATTCATGTAAATTCATCGACTAACCTTTTTATTACTGCTTATTTACTTTTTGTTGCACCAAAACTGTTTACTATCACAGTAACCATTTTGGATTTTAAAAACTTCTTGTCTTTATTTTTAGATGATTCTTCATGAGAAGACAACACCTGAAACAAAAAAGAGCGACCGTAGTCGCTCTTTTCGTTGTCTTATTTGCGTTTACGCTGAATTGCGTGAATCGCTCGACCATCCACTGCAAGTGCAGCTTCATGAACCACTTCTGAGAATGTTGGGTGACCAAAAGTCATCAACTGTAGATCTTCAACCGAAGATACAAACTCAAGCGCAATCATACCTTGGTGTACGATATCAGACGCAGCAGGCCCAATCACATGCATACCCAGTAAACGATCTGTTTTTGCATCAGCAACAAACTTCACGAAACCAGCATTTTCACCCGCAGCCATTGCACGGCCGTTTGCAGCAAAACCGAATTGACCCGTTTTCACTTCGTGGCCTTTCTCGATCGCTTGCTGTTCTGTTAAACCGACCCACGCCGCTTCTGGGTGTGTGTAAATCACAGAAATGATCGTATCATAGTTCACTTGAGCTGCATGACCGTGAATACGTTCAACAGCCATTACGCCTTCTTCCATTGCTTTATGTGCAAGCATTGGACCACGTACTAAGTCACCAATTGCATATACACCGTCAACAGACGTCGCACACCAATCATTCACTTCAACTAAACCACGTTCAGTTAATTTGATACCACAATCATCAGCCAATAGACCTTCAGCGTATGCACGACGACCTACACAAACGATCAACTTATCAAACGCTTGAGTTTTTTCTTCGCCACCTTGAGTATATTTAACAGTGACTTCAGAACCATTAACTTCTGTGCCAGCAACTTTAGCGCCAACACGGATATCTAGACCTTGCTTAGTTAAAAGTTTTTGGTAGTCTTTCGCCAATGCTTTATCAGCCATTGGTAAAAATGCGTCCATTGCTTCAAATACAACAACTTCAGCACCTAGACGACGCCATACTGAACCAAGCTCTAGACCGATTACGCCCGCACCAATGACACCTAAACGCTTAGGTACTTCTTGGAATTCTAGTGCGCCAGTTGAGTCAACAATGATGTTCTGATCAACTGGTGCTGATGGAATGTTAATTGGCACAGAACCCGTTGCAAGAATCACATATTTAGGCTCTAAAACTTGAGTTTCACCTTCGTGAGATACAAATTCTACTTTTTTACCTGCAAGTAATTTACCTGTACCTTTTAACCACTCGATACCGTTACCTTTTAGAAGGCCATCAATACCCATGGTAAGTTGGTCAACAATTTTGTCTTTACGCGCAAGGAGTTTAGGCAAATCAAAGTTCACTTCACCTGTTGTAATACCGTGATCAGCTAAGTGATGCACTGTATCTTCATAGCGGTGAGAAGAATCCAGCAATGCTTTAGACGGAATACAACCCACGTTTAAGCACGTCCCACCTAAAGATGGTTTGCCTTTGTGTATACGTTTTTCAATACAAGCAACTTTAAAACCAAGTTGCGCTGCACGAATTGCTGCTTCGTAACCACCTGGGCCACCGCCAATTACAACAAGATCAAATTGTTGAGACATTTTTATCTCCAAAAATGGGCTTAGAGGATCGCTCTAAGCCCATGTTTTATTCTTTAGAATTAAAGGTCAAGGATCAATTTAGCTGGTTCTTCTAACAATTCTTTGATTGTTACAAGGAAACCAACTGCTTCTTTACCATCGATTAGACGGTGGTCATAAGAAAGCGCTAAATACATCATCGGTAAGATTTCTACTTGACCGTTTACAGCCATTGGACGTTCTTGGATTTTATGCATACCCAAAATCGCAGTTTGTGGTGTATTCAAGATCGGAGTCGATAACAATGAACCGAAAGTACCACCGTTGGTGATTGTGAACGTACCGCCAGTCATGTCTTCGATGCCTAATTTGCCATCACGTGCTTTGTAAGCAAAGTCACGGATACCATTTTCAACTTCAGCATAGTTCATGCGGTCTGTATCACGAAGCACAGGTACAACTAGACCACGCTCAGAAGATACTGCTACACCGATGTCATAGTAACCGTGGTAAACAATGTCATCACCGTCAATTGAAGCATTAACTGCTGGGTAGCGTTTAAGCGCCTCAGTTGCCGCTTTAACAAAGAATGACATAAAACCAAGACGCGCACCATGACGCTTCTCAAATGCGTCTTTGTATTGTGCACGCATTTCCATAATTGGCTTCATGTTCACTTCGTTAAACGTCGTCAACATTGCAGTTTCTTGAGTTGCAGCAAGCAGACGCTCAGCAACACGCTTACGAAGACGTGTCATTGGAACACGCTTCTCAACACGCTCACCCACGGCAACACTTAATGGTGCTGCAGCTGGAGCTGCTGGTTTAGTTTGGTGATTTGTCACATCTTCTTTCGTGATACGACCACCACGGCCTGTACCTGCAACATCAGCAGCTGGAATGCCAGACTCAGTCAATGCTTTACGCACAGCAGGCGCTTGATCAGCAACTTGAGCACGTTCAACGACTGGTGCAGCACCCGCTTCAGTTTGAGTAACTGCTTGTTCTACTTTCGCTTCAGACTGAACTGCTTCAGTTTGCGCAGCGCCAGATACAGCACCTTCTTCAAACTGTGCAATCACTTCATTTGAAAGAACAGTGTCACCTTCACCTTTAATGATCGATGCAATTGTACCGTCAGCAGGAGCAACAACTTCTAAAACAACTTTATCTGTTTCAATATCACAGATCACTTCATCACGTGATACTGCTTCACCTGGTTGTTTGTGCCAAGTTGCGATTGTTCCATCCGCAACTGACTCAGGGAATACCGGTGCTTTAATTTCGGTTGCCATTACTAAGAATCTCCTGTTATTCAGCTACGATCGCTAAAGCGTCATTTACGAGCTGAGCTTGTTGTTTTGCATGCAAATATGGTGAACCACAAGCCGGTGCAGCAGAAGCTTCACGACCTGCATAACTGATACGTACTGGTTTAGCTGACTTCATTACATCATCATATAGACGAGGAGCAATAAATAACCAAGCTCCTTGGTTCTTCGGCTCTTCTTGCGTCCAAACGATGTCTTTCACATTTGGATATTGAGCAAGAACTTCAGCAATACGCTGTTCAGGGTATGGATACAATTGTTCAATACGAACGATTGCAGTGTTATTCAACTCTTGCTCACGACGTTTCTCAAGCAAGTCGTAGTAAACCTTACCACCACAAAGCACTAAACGTGTCACGTCTGCTTTGTTGATGTTATCGATTTCATCAATCACAGTTTGGAATGTACCATTTGCAAGTTCACTTAAAGTAGACGTTGCAAGTTTGTGACGAAGTAAAGACTTCGGTGACATGATGATCATTGGCTTACGAATTGGGCGAATCGCTTGACGACGTAAAGCATGGAAAATCTGTGCAGGCGTAGTTGGCGTCATTACTTGCATGTTGTCTTCAGCACATAGCTGTAAGAAACGCTCTAAACGTGCAGATGAGTGCTCTGGACCTTGACCTTCAAAACCGTGAGGAAGAAGTAAGGTTAAACCACACACACGCTCCCACTTGGTTTCACCTGATGCGATGAACTGATCGATCACCACCTGCGCACAGTTGGCGAAGTCACCAAATTGTGCTTCCCAAATCACCAAGCTCTTAGGCAGAGTCGTTGCATAACCATACTCAAAACCTAACACCGCCATTTCAGACAATAATGAGTCATAAATAGCAGTACGTGGTTGATTTTCTTTGATATGGCAAAGCGGAATATAGGTTGAACCATCCACTTGGTTATGCAGTTTTGCATGACGGTGTGAGAAGGTACCACGACCAACGTCTTCACCGGTCAAACGAACCAAATAGCCATCATCTAAAATAGATGCATAAGCCAAAGTTTCCGCAGCACCCCAGTTCAATGGCATTTCGCCAGTTTGCATTTTTAAGCGATCATCAATCACTTTTGCAACTTGACGCTGCATAACGAAGCCTTCAGGAAGCTCGCGCATTTTGCGACCAAGTTCTTTTAGGCGATCTTCAGAACATGTGGTATCCCATACATCTGTATAGTCATGCCCTAAGTACGGCGCCCAATCTACAAACATTTTTGTATTTGGTTCAAGTACCAGTGCATTGGCAACGTGCTTACCTGCTTCTAGATCCGAACGGTAGTCTTCAACCATTTGATCCGCTTTAGCACGGTCTAAAACGCTTTCTTGAACCAATTGGTCTGCATATAGCGCACGCGTTGTAGTTTTTTTGTTGATGACTTGATACATCATTGGCTGAGTTGCAGCTGGCTCGTCCGCTTCGTTGTGACCACGACGACGGTAACAGAACATGTCAATGACAACGTCTTTACGGAAAGTATGACGGAAGTCATGTGCCAATTGCGCAACAAACAATACTGATTCAGGATCATCACCGTTCACATGGAAAATCGGCGCTTGGATCATTTTCGCGATGTCCGTACAGTATTCTGTAGAACGCGCATCACGTGGATCAGAGGTTGTGAAACCGACTTGGTTATTCACCACAATGTGAACCGTACCACCCACAGTATAGCCACGTGTTTGTGACATTTGGAAGGTTTCTTGGTTAACACCTTGACCTGCAAATGCAGCATCACCGTGAACAATTACTGGCAATACGTCATCACCACCAATGTCTTTACGACGTACTTGACGTGCACGTACTGAACCTTCAACCACAGGGCCGACGATTTCTAAGTGTGATGGGTTAAACGCCAATGCCAAGTGAACTTCGCCACCTTGAGTCATTACGTTTGAAGAGAAACCTTGGTGGTACTTAACGTCACCAGAACCTTTTTTATGTAAGCTCTTACCTTCGAACTCACCAAATAGGTCTGCTGGGTTTTTACCCATGATGTTTACAAGAAGGTTCAAACGACCACGGTGAGGCATACCAATGACAACTTCTTTACAACCTACAGAACCTGCACGCTGAATTAAAGCATCAACCATTGGAATGAAAGATTCACCACCTTCCACGCCGAAACGTTTTGCACCAACGTATTTATTACCTAGGAATTTTTCCAGGCCTTCAGCCGCAGTTAAACGCTCTAATACGTGTTTTTTCTGTTCTGCAGTGAAGTTGAATTGACCGCGCGCACCTTCAAGGCGTTGTTGAATCCAACGTTTTTCTTTGGTATCAACAATGTGCATGTATTCTGCACCAATTGAAGCGCAATACGTTGCTTCCATGGCTTGAACCATTTCACCTAGAGTTGCTTCGTCTTTACCAATCAAAAGATTACCTGTATTGAACACAGTGTCTAAATCAGATTGGGTTAAACCATGTGCAGCAAGGTCAAGATCTGGCACGATTTCACGTTTTGCCAAACCTAAAGGATCAAGCTTCGCTTTTTGGTGACCGCGGTTACGGTACGCTGCAATCAGTTGTAGTACGCCAATTTGACGACGCTCATGTTCTGTACTAACAGAACTCTGTACCACTGCTTGAACACGACTTGAATTACGACCTAGTAATAAGAATTGCTCACGTACATTGCTGTGTGGTTGATCACCTTTCGGGTATTTATCGAAGTATGCACGCCAGTCAGCTTCTACTGAGTCTGGTGCAGCCAAGTACTGCTCATAAAGTTCTTCAATATACGCTGCACTATCAGCGGAAAGTTCAGTGTCAAGACGCAATGCGTCAGCAACTTCTTGCATTTGTGGACCCATTTCCTATTGCAAAAACATTTCAGGATGCTTTTTAAGCGAACCCATGATTAGTAATGTCAAATTGGTAACATGACATTAGTCCCCATAAGGCGGATGCCATGAGGCGTTATCACTACATTAGAATTACCCAATGTGACAATGAATCATAACGCCCTCAGCGGCATCATCACTCATTCATACCCGGCCAAAACCGAGCAATTTTTTGCAAATCGACTTAGAAAAAATAAGGCATTGCATTATTTTTTCTAAAGCGACTAACCCTTCATTTATACTCGCTCTAATGCGGCTTAAATGTTGAATTAATGTACATATTTAGCGCGCATTTTTTAAATATAAACGTGCAAAAATTTTAACATACTCCCCATATTTCAATTGATTTTTTTGACACATACCTTTCATAAATTGGCGAAATACACATATCAAAATTTCATCTAATATATGGTGCTTTAAATAAAACCGAGTTTCAACGTAGACCAAAGTCTACTCCAAAAAACACATACGAAAAGAGAGCATCATCTTTCAATATGCCCTCCCCATCAACAACATCCATATTAACATCTTCATAACTTTTTTTGCAGACTCATACTTGCACTTATTTATGACATTTGTTTTAAATCGCCGCGCTTTTCACCAATCTGGTGCAATTTCCACAAAAACCACCTATCACAAACAAAAATAGTGCCAACCTCACGCTTTCACTCAACTTTATTTTTTACAGCAAAAATCTAGCTATAAAATAAAAAAGCACACCCCCAAGGTGTGCTTTTTCTAACTGATAAATCAGCCTAGAGATTAACCCGCAGCATCTAAAAGCATATTACGGATGTGACCGATTGCTTTAGTTGGGTTCAAACCTTTAGGACACACTGATACACAGTTCATGATGCCTTTACAACGGAATAGCGAGAATGGGTCGTCTAGACGAGCCAAACGCTCTTGAGTTGCTGTATCACGAGAGTCAATGATAAAACGGTATGCATTCAACAATGCTGAAGGACCCAAGAACTTGTCTGGGTTCCACCAGAATGATGGGCATGAAGTTGAACAACATGCACAAAGAATACATTCATATAAACCATCTAAGTGTTCACGCTCTTCAGGAGACTGTAAACGCTCTTTTGGTGGCGCAGGTTGGTTGTTGATCAAGAATGGATGAATTTTGTTGTACTGATCGTAGAACTGGTTCATATCCACAACTAAATCTTTAACCACTGGCAAACCAGGTAAAGGACGAACTGTAATCACTTCTGGTAAGTCGTTTAGGTTCCAAAGACACGCTAAACCATTTTTACCATTGATGTTCACACCATCCGAACCACAAATACCTTCACGGCATGAACGGCGGAATGTTAATGATTCATCCTGTACTTTCAATGCAAGAAGCGCATCAAGCAACATACGGTGCTTATCAGTCAATTCTAACTTGAAAGTTTGCATATACGGCGCTGCATCCTTATCAGGATCGTAGCGGTAGATATTAAATGTACGAGTACCTCTACTCATCTTACTTCTCCCAATTAGAATGTACGTGGTTTAGGTGGAATTGCAGCAACTGACAATGGCTTGTAACGCACTGGCTTGTACTCAAGACGGTTATCGCTAGAGAACCATAATGTGTGCTTCATCCACTCATCATCACGACGACCATATGGGTAAGTTGGGTGATCTGGCGACTCTTCAAAGTCTACAACCGTATGCGCACCACGGCACTCTTTACGAGCTGCTGCTGAAATCAATGTCGCTTTAGCTACTTCATACAAGTTTTCAACTTCTAAAGCTTCTACACGCGCGGTGTTAAATACTTTAGATTTGTCTTTCAAGTGAATGTTACGTACACGTGGTTCAATCGCAAGAATCTGCTTCACACCTTCTTCAAGAAGTGCAGTTGTACGGAATACACCAGCATGGTCTTGAACGATGTCACGAATTGCATCTGCAACTTCTTGAGCATTTTCACCTGTAGATGAGTCATCTAACTTACGGATACGTGCAACAGTTTGCTCAAGTACAGTCGTAGGAAGTGGTTGGTATTCATCACCGTGATGTTTAGTCACGTAGTCGATGATGTGCTCACCCGCAGCTTTACCAAATACCACCAAGTCAAGTAATGAGTTCGTACCTAAACGGTTTGCACCATGTACAGACACGCAAGAACATTCACCAATTGCATAGAAGCCTTTAACAGGTTTCGTAAAGTTACGATCGCCCGCATTAGTCGAATAGATATCGCTATCTTTGTCATAATGTGCTGCAAATGCTTCAGTTTCAGAACCTTCAGGCACAACCACTTGACCGTGGATATTCGTTGGAATACCACCCATTTGGTAGTGAATTGTTGGTACAACTGGAATTGGCTCTTTCGTGATGTCAACGTTCGCGAATTTCTTACCAATCTCGAATACAGATGGAAGACGCTTCATGATCGTTTCAGCACCTAAGTGCGTCATATCAAGCAAGATGTAGTCTTTCTTCGGACCACAACCACGACCTTCTTTAATTTCTTGGTCCATAGAACGTGATACGAAGTCACGTGGCGCCAAGTCTTTTAAAGTTGGTGCATAGCGTTCCATGAACGGCTCACCTGCATCGTTACGAAGGATTGCACCTTCACCACGACAACCTTCAGTTAACAATACACCTGCGCCAGCAACACCCGTTGGGTGGAACTGCCAGAATTCCATATCTTGCAATGGAATACCTGCACGCGCAGCCATACCAAGGCCGTCACCAGTGTTGATATAAGCATTGGTTGATGCACGGTAAACACGACCCGCACCGCCTGTAGCAAACAATGTCGCTTTGGCTTGGAATACTGCAATTTTACCCGTTTCTTGGTCAATTGCTGTTACACCAAGAACATCACCTGCTTCGTTACGAATCAGGTCAAGCGCGATCCATTCAACAAAAAATTGCGTACCCATTTTCACGTTGCTTTGATAAAGCGTGTGAAGAAGTGCGTGACCTGTACGATCAGCAGCAGCACATGCACGTGGAACCGCTTTTTCACCGTAGTTTGCAGAGTGACCACCGAATGGACGTTGGTAAATCGTACCATCTGCGTTACGGTCAAATGGCATACCCATATGTTCAAGTTCATAAACAACTTGAGGCGCTTCACGCGTCATATATTCGATTGCGTCTTGGTCGCCTAACCAGTCAGAACCTTTAACAGTGTCGTAGAAGTGGTAGTGCCAGTTATCTTCTTGCATATTACCAAGAGATGCACCAATACCACCCTGCGCTGCAACTGTGTGCGAACGAGTTGGGAATACTTTAGTTAAAACAGCAACTTTCAAACCAGCTTGAGCAAGTTGGTAAGACGCGCGCATACCTGAACCACCACCACCAACGATGACAGCATCGAAAGTTTCGTGTGGAATATTTGTGTAATCTTCTTTAGGGGTTATAGCGCCCATGATCTATTCCTATCAATTCGCCCAAAAAATCTGGATTGCCCAGATCGCATATGCAAATACAGCAATAATTACTGCTGAAGTCAGTACAAGGCGTAAACCTGAAGCTGAAGGACCCATTTGACGAGTAGTCACATAGTCAGTGAATACCTGCCACATACCAATCCAAGCATGTGCAACAAGAGATAAGACGGCCAATAAAGATAAAATCTTCATTGGAGCTGTCATCATAAAGCCGTACCACTGTTCATAGCTAAAACCGCCATTGCATAGGATCCAACCTAAAACAACAACTGTATAAACCGCTAATACGACAGCACTTACACGTTGGATAAACCAATCGCGAGAACCTGAACCCGTTAAACCAGTAGCACTTTTCATTAGATAACAATCCATACAAATGCCGCAACGATACCGATTGCAGACAAGATCAATGAAATAGTAGCTGCGATACGACCACTTTGCAGTTCTTCAGCAATACCGATATCTGCAAGTAAGTGCTTAACACCCGCAATAAAGTGGAAAATTAAGCCGGCTACAAATACCCATACGACAAAACGCACAATGAAGCTATTAAAAATAGCCTGAACTTGAGCAAATCCTTCAGGCGAAGACAATGACTTGTCTAAGATCCATAGAAGTACCGGTACGAGTAAAAATACGATGACACCTGATAGACGGTGTAAGATTGATGCAATAGCCACAGGGGATTTTAAGTTTACTTCTAAAACTTGACCCATGGACAAATTGACAGGTCTGTTGCTTTTCACAGCGGGCATCCTGTAAGTAAAAACTCCATCCGGAGTTTGTTGGAATTAATTCGAAGGAAAGCTGGCATTGTTCAGCAGCTACTTTAAAACTCTAAATTAAATAGCGTTTGAACTTAAAACGACACTGAATTATAAGACGTGAACTATCAAAATACAAACAATGCCCTTGGCCTTTTTGCATAAAAATTCTTTAAATAAGAATCATTAACACATAGATAAATACCTTACGCTACAATACTTTAGCTTCAAATCTCAGCTATATGGTTGGTTTTTATAAAATAAACACCAAATTCAAGCGCTAAAATTTATACAAAAACGGGAAAATTCGACTTTAGACTAATGATGCACAAAAAATTCTTGTTTTAAAAACTGGGGAATTTCACTGCTTTATTTTAATCATTTTTTATTTATATATAAAATGTTCATTATTTTATTTTAATATAGTGGCATAAATATGCATGATGTTGGTGCAACAGATTAATCCCCTACAAGATTGAAATATCTCGTAATAAATTTTAATTAAAACAATTTTTCACATCCGTATAAATAAAAAAAGTGACTGATATACCGTTTTCGAAATACCAAATAAGCTCTATTTTTTATACAATTAAATCATTTTTTTTGAGTCACTTATTGTTTTTAACAATGACTACGAAATCAGCATTTTCTTTTTAAAATGATGCGTAAGTTACGAGAATCATAATAAATGTAAATATATGACGACTTGAATTCTTTTTCTTTTCAAGCGCTTTTTTCAATATAAAACTGCTTACAATTGCGCCAGCAACATTTTTTATTTATGCACTTGCTCGTTGAATTAACTTATTATAGTGTGTCGGTGCTGTGATTTTATGCAAATTTTAATGGATTAAATCTTAACTATAACTTCGGAAGTCATCATTTTATCCATAAGTATAATTGACAAAATTTCAGCACTCTCTACTCTTAGAGCAAATTTTTAATCCGTCTGATTCGTGCATTAAAAGATGAGTATTTCGAGTCAGATAAATCATTCACCAGGACAGGAGATCTATTGAATGTCTGAAGCAACTGGCAAAAAAGCCGTTTTACAGCTTGATGGCAAAGAAATTGAATTACCAATTTACAGCGGCACATTGGGCCCAGATGTAATCGACGTTAAGGATGTATTGGCCGCAGGTCACTTCACTTTTGATCCTGGTTTTATGGCTACTGCTGCATGCGAGTCTAAAATCACTTTCATCGACGGTAACAAAGGTGTGCTTTTACACCGCGGCTACCCAATCGACCAGTTAGCAACTAAAGCTGACTACTTAGAAACTTGCTACTTACTTCTCAATGGCGAGCTTCCAACAGCTGAACAAAAAGAAGTATTTGATGCTAAAGTTCGTAACCACACTATGGTTCACGATCAAGTTAGCCGCTTCTTCAATGGTTTCCGTCGCGATGCTCACCCTATGGCGATCATGGTTGGTGTAGTTGGTGCGCTTTCTGCGTTCTATCACAACAACTTAGACATCGAAAATGTTGATCACCGTGAAATTACAGCGATCCGCTTAATTGCTAAAGTACCTACTTTGGCTGCGTGGAGCTACAAGTACACTGTAGGTCAACCATTCGTTTACCCACGTAATGACTTAAGCTACGCTGAAAACTTCTTATACATGATGTTTGCTACTCCAGCAGACCGTGATTACAAAGTAGATCCGATCCTTGCTAAAGCAATGGACCGTATCTTCACGCTTCACGCTGACCATGAACAAAATGCTTCTACGTCTACAGTACGTTTAGCTGGTTCTACTGGTGCGAACCCATATGCATGTATCGCTGCAGGTATCTCTGCACTTTGGGGCCCTGCTCACGGCGGCGCGAACGAAGCTGTTCTTAAGATGCTTGATGAAATCGGCACTGTAGAGAACGTTGCTGACTTCATGGAAAAAGTGAAAACTAAAGAAGTTAAACTCATGGGCTTCGGTCACCGTGTGTACAAAAACTTCGATCCACGTGCGAAAGTAATGAAAGAAACTTGCGATGAAGTTCTTGGTGCGCTTGGCATCAACGATCCACAGCTTGCTCTTGCTATGGAACTTGAACGTATCGCGCTTTCTGATGAATACTTCATCAAACGTAACTTATATCCGAACGTAGACTTCTACTCAGGTATCATCCTTAAAGCGATTGGTATCCCGACAGAAATGTTTACAGTGATCTTCGCGCTTGCACGTACTGTTGGTTGGATCAGCCACTGGTTAGAAATGCACAGCGGTCCGTACAAGATCGGTCGCCCTCGTCAGCTTTACACTGGCGAAGTTCAACGCGACATCAACCGTTAATTCGGTCTGCGTTGATAGACAAAAAACCACCCGCATGGGTGGTTTTTTTATATATTGAACTCTAAACCTACCATTCATGAATCACACCCTTAAAGTATTAAAAGGCCTGAACAGACTCAGGCTTTTTTTAATACTTAATGTGGCTACTTTAAGCTTCAACAACATCGTAGTGTTTTAGCTCAAGCGCAGATAAACGTTGCTTTAACTCAGCCAAGGACCACGGCCAAGCCGCGAAGTTACGGCCATTTTGATCTAAATAATAGCTTGAGCAACCACCTCGGTTAAATACGGTGGTTTTCAAATGGGTTTGCACCTTAGCATTGTGATAACGCAGAACATCTCGTTTTACCATCATACGTTTAAAGCCTTGCTGCTTCATTTTTAGTAGACCATCTACAATGTACTGAATCTGAGCTTCAGCAATGCCAATAAAAGAGTCATAAACCAAGATATTTGGGCCCAATACCAAAAAGGCATTCGGCACATTTTCCAAACTTGTACCCAAGTACGCTTCTGGAGAACTTTCCTTCCAAAGGTCAGCCAATCGCTCACCTTGAGCATTCCATACACGCTGGCCAATTGGAAGATGTGCCACTTCAAAACCGGTCCCCCAGATAATGACATCGAACTCAAATCGCTCACCATTTGCCGCAATGACACTCTGCCCATCAATCTCGACCAAACCTTGGGATAACAACGTGACATTGTCTTGTTGCAGTGCTGGATAATAATTGTTGGCAAATAAAAGTCGCTTACAGCCGATCGAAAAGTTAGGCGTTACGGCTTTACGTAAGGAGTCATCCTGTATTTGTAATTTTAATAATTGACGGCTTAAAAAATTAACTGGCTCAAGCAGTGACGGATGACGAAGCCCAAAGTTGATCCCATTTAAAATGCTGGAAACACTCTTCCTCCAGCCTTGCTGAATCATCGGGAATTTGGCCACCAGCGACTTTACTGTAGCATTGAGCTGCATATCCGCTTTGGGCAAAACCCACGGCGCAGTACGCTGAAATACGATCAACTCTTTCGCCAACGGCTGAATTTGTGGAATAAACTGAATGGCAGATGCACCTGTTCCAATCACTGCAACCCGCTTTCCCGTCAAGTCATAATCATGCTTCCAACGGGCTGAATGGAACATTTCTCCTTTAAATCCTTCTATCCCTTTAATGTTAGGTAAGGACGGTTCTGTAATCGGCCCTGTGCTAAAGATCACGGTTCGTGCTTGATATGCCCCTTGAGAAGTTTCGAGTTGCCAAATACCCGCCTCTTCATTCCACTTTGCACTGAGTAACTCATGCTGAAAACGAATTTTATCTTGCAGCTCAAACTGCTCAACCACCTGTTCCAAGTAACTTAAAATTTCAGGTTGTTTCGCAAATAAATGACTCCATTGATGACTAGGTGCAAAGGAAAATGAATACAATGCCGAAGGTACATCACAGCCACAGCCAGGGTAATTATTATCACGCCACGTACCACCGACCCTATCCGCTTTTTCTAAAACCAGATAGTCCTGATAGCCCACTTGTTTCATTTTATAAGCCGCAGCAATGCCCGAAATCCCTGCTCCCACAACAATGGTATCGTAAGTATGTACAGCTTTAGGACGAAGCACAGCCTTTTTACGGGTCTGCTTGGGTTGAGCTTCCACACTTTTTGGCGTCGTGGTTTGATCTTGCATTTGATCAGACGGCGCTTGCACATCTGCTTGCTCTATCTCTAATTGCGTTTCCATATTCATTTTTCTCTATTCTTATTTTGTGATTTGATTAAACAGTGGGTAACCCAAACCTAAAAGTTTGACGTATAAGCTTGGCGATGCACGCTTCATCCACCAGAACAATTTGGCATCAGGTTGTGGAATGGTATAAAGCTTGCCCGCATCTAAGCGATTTAATGTTTTTTTGACTACAGCATCACTGGTGGTAAACGCATGGTTCATCAGCAGTTTGTCAGCCAGTCCAGAATAGCGACTTGGCAAACGCCCATTCTTCATAATATTGGTCGGCACCAAGGTTGGGCACAGCACATTGACTGCAATGTTATAGGTATGAAGCTCTGAAGCTAAGGTTTCTGATAGTGCCAAAACACTAGACTTGGTCACGTTATACGCTGTCATCTCAGGGGCTGCGGTATAGCCCGCTGCCGATGCCACATTGATAATGGCACCAAAACCTTGCTGTTTAAATTTGGGTACAAAGTAGTGGCAACCATGAATTACCCCCCACAGGTTGACATGCATACACCACTGCCAATCCTCCAGCGACACCTCATCAAACTTACCACCTAGCCCAACTCCCGCATTATTGATGAGCAAAGTAACAGGATGTCCCAAAAGCTGTTCCGCTTGCTCCACCAAAGCGTGTACAGATTCTTTTAATCCAACATCACAATGCACCGCATAGGCTGACGTAGATGTCATCGACTGAATTAAATCTACCGTCTCCTGTGCCGAGCTTAAGTCAATATCTGCACAGATGACATCACCACCGCGTTTTGCCAGTTCCAATGCAAAGCTACGACCAATTCCACTACCTGCACCCGTTACAACTGCATAGGCCTTTTGACTTGGTTTATTTTTTTTACTCAACAGTCCCATGTCATAACCTCCTCTTTATGATTTAAGTGCTGGAGTAAATTCTTTGGTGAAATAGGGGGTTAATACTCCTGTTTCAGGATGTAGTAAACGCTCTTTGTAATAATCTAAAAATGCAGAAGTGTCATAATCATTCGGATGAAAGCTCGGACGTAAATAGTCAAAAATATGCATCCAACTACTGCCATAAACACCACGTTTCAGCCCAAACAAGAGACTGAAACTCCGCGGCACATCCTTCCAATAGCTGAGACTCACCAAATTAGACGGTTTGCGATAAAACGGAACAAAAACTGACGCCACAGAGATCAGCAGTAAAATAGTGATAATGGCTGGGAAAAAACCCGCAATACGTAAGGCATAGTTATTGGAAAGTGATTGAAACACATCATACGCAATGTCTTTGTGCTCAGATTCCTCTAGCATGTGCCACATCCAAATCGCCCGTTGCTTTTCGTCTTGAGAATCGAAAAAAATCTCTTCATGGTTCATCATGTATTCAGACAGCACTGCGGTAAAATGTTCAATGCCTGCCATTAAAGACAATTTCATCGGCTGTGGTAAACGGTTAAAACCGTAGTCAAAAACGATTTCGGCTAAATAACGAAAAATGCCAACGGGTAAATCAACCTGTTTAAAAGTATCGTTCAATTCTTCATGTAGCTTTGAATGCAGTGCCTCCTGTCCAATTAAAGACGTCACACGTTGTTTTAATACAGGGTCTGTGAGGAAATCGCGGTGATAACGGGCGGTATCAATCACCAAGTCTTCACCATAGGTCAGAAAGATCGAGAGAGATGCAAAGTAAGCACTGGCTAGCTCCGCATTTAAGTAAAATTTGGGATCAATTTTCTCAGCTTCAAAGTCAAATTTCCTATGCCGAATTGGAATAATCGCAGACTGTTTTTCAGCATCGAATACGGGTCCTGCAAAAATTTGGCTGGCTTTGCCTTTCAATGGAAGAGCGATACGCATAGGACATTCCTTCTTATTTTTAGCTCATTTTTTAGGCTCAATCTCACGATTTTTACCTGTGCTTTGCATTCAAAATAAGAGTCCGCTTCCCCTATGCCACTGGCATTTTTCTTCAAATGATTTGCAATTTATGACTTTAAAATCTGTTGTCTAACAATCACTCCACAGATTTATCTATCGGGGTCAGAACGAGGCTTTGTGTGCCACAAAGGGAATACACTGTTCATAGGCTGAGCATTCTTCGCCATAGTGTTTTTTGAGAAAATAGTCTTGCACCATTTGCGCCTGCTGTTCAATGCCATAGCTTAAAAACTGCTTGCCTTGTTTTAATGCATAACGATATTGACGGTTAAAAAGTGCCTTACGGACTACAGCGAGTCCCTGCTGAATTTGCCAAACATGCGTTAATTCATGAATCAACCAAGCTTGTTGATGAATCGGTTGGTCGGCAAAGTTTTCGCACCAGTCTTTGATATTAAAATAGACATGTCCATTGGGGCTAATCGCATAATGAGGCAGCACTGCCCGATGCGCGATAATTCGAACCGAATCCATGTTCAGACTGTTCCCAAAAATACTGCTGGCAAACTTTTTCTCCCCTTCAGTCAAGGGCCTGTTTTTAAGTTCAAACTTTTGCTGTATTTTTTGTAAAAGCGGTTGAAACCACACAATCACACTCCATAAAGACATTAGAACAATTTGTTCTTTTTAAGGACATTTACGGATTTTTTTTAGAATATCCCTTAAAAAAAATCGCATTTCGTATATAGTATTCGCACTTATTATTGATTAATACTTCTATTTGTTTATCGTCACTTACACCACGTAGAACTTATAGCTATAACAAACTCAATCGTCGTGTATATCCCTATAGGTATAGGATTTAGTTGGAAATGAAAAGTTTTAAAATTGCACTTGCACAGTTCTCTCCGCACATTGGCAACCTTGAAGCAAATGCCCAAAAAATGTTGGAGCAGGCCAATGAAGCAAAAAAACAAAATGCTGATTTAATTATTTTTCCAGAACTTTCGAGCATTGGTTACCCAGCAGAAGATTTACTTCTACGTCCAAGCCTAACCAAACGCACGCAACAAGTTTTTGAACAACTTAAAACAGTAAAAGACATTGTGATGGTCTTTGGTTTTGTCAACCAAACCGAAGATGGTCAACGCTACAACGCCGCTGCGGTCATGAAAGATGGACAAGTTTTGGGTGTGTATAACAAACAAAACTTGCCAAACTATAGCGTATTTGATGAAAAGCGCTACTTCACCGAAGGGCATCAACACCTTGTTTTTGAATATCTGGGTCATAAGTTTGGTGTGTTGATTTGTGAAGATGTTTGGTCACTTTCAACCGTACAACAACTGGCACAGCTCAATGTAGAAACGGCTTTGGTCTTAAATGCTTCACCATATGAAGTCGGTAAGCCGCAGCACCGTGTTGAAACCATGTCTGCATTGGCGAAACAAATGAACCTCAACTTGGTTTATGCCAACCAAGTCGGCGGTCAAGACGACCTGATCTTTGATGGTACAAGCTTCGTGATTGCCAAAAATGGCTCGGTTGTACTTCAAGCAGAAAGCTTTAAAGAGTCTCTGTATTTCGCTGAATACGAAGCAGAACAACAAGCCTTTAAGGCCAATGCGCTGCCGCCTGCTTTAGACACTATGGCAGAGATTTATCAAAGCTTAGTGATGGCGACTCGCGACTATGTACAGCGCTCAGGTTTCCCTGGGGTGATTTTGGGTTTATCAGGCGGGATCGACTCAGCTCTAACTCTTGCCATTGCAGCTGATGCGATTGGCGCCGACAAAGTCCAAGCCGTAATGATGCCATATACCTATACCGCTCAAATCAGTGTAGAAGATGCTGCTGAACAAGCGAAGAGTATGGGGGTGACTTTTGGGATTGCTGAAATCAACCCAATTGTGAACAGCTTTATGCAAACACTTTATCCGTTCTTTGGTAACAGCCCTGCGGATGCAACTGAAGAAAACTTACAAGCGCGTGCCCGTGGTACACTGCTGATGGGTTTATCCAACAAATTTGGTAATTTAGTCCTGTCTACAGGCAATAAATCAGAATTGGCGGTGGGCTACTGCACGCTCTATGGTGACATGGTGGGTGGTTTTGCGGTACTGAAAGATGTGTATAAAACCATTGTGTTTGAACTTGCGAAATACCGTAACAGCATTTCAGACAAGCCTGTGATTCCTGAGCGTGTGATTACTCGCCCACCTTCAGCAGAGCTACGTCCAGATCAAAAAGACCAAGACTCTTTACCGCCATATGATGTACTGGATGCCATTTTGTATGCCTATATCGAAGAAGATATGAGCCAAGATGACATCATTGGCAAAGGCTTTGATGCTGAAGTGGTTGCAAAAGTAATTCGTTTGGTTGATTTCAATGAATACAAACGTCGCCAAGGTGCAATTGGTCCGCGTATCAGCTCACGTGCATTTAGCCGTGAACGTCGCTACCCAATCATGAATGGCTGGAAAGCTGGCCTATAAGCACTTTCTCCAATAAAAAAGCCCAAACATGTGTTTGGGCTTTTTTATATCGACATATTCAAATCTATTTTTTACGCACAAAAAAAGAGACCAAGCTGAGAGCTTGGTCTTTTAAAATGGTGGCTATGACGAGACTTGAACTTGTGACCCCCGCATTATGAGTGCGGTGCTCTAACCAACTGAGCTACATAGCCGTAAACTGTGGGGGCATTATCTATACATATTAAACACCCGTCAAGCCCCACCTCACCCCAATGATCAGCATTTAAACAATTGATAATTAAATGTTTAAAATTAATACATATTTAGTAAAAAAACATAGGGCACAATAGCTAAATACATAAAGAAAATTATCCTTACTCAGATCAAATCCTTGCTTATTGCTACACTCATAACAATACTAAGTGCATGCCACCTCGTGAGTCCAGTCTTGGTCAATTATAATAACGCTCACATAGATGTTGCCAAATGAATCATCTATCAACACTTATAGAACATGCAACAAAAACGATGCATGGCACAGCTCAACAAGATCCAACAACACTTACATCATGTTCAAAAAATTACCATCTGAACAATTTGAAGTTGCAATGCTAAATGCTAAAGCTATGCATTACGCACAGCTAAACTGAACAGAGAATAAAATTACAGGCTAAAAAAATAAATTTTTGCAGAATAATGTACTGCCTATATGCAGATCCAAAATAGCTTCCAAGGATTAAAATTGCAGAAGTATCAACTCAATATAAATAAAAAGAATCTCTTCGAATTATTGATTTCATCTCTACAATTCTGTAAAACAGCTCACTATTTAATAAAGTGATTAAAACTTTTTAATCACTGATTACTTTTAACATTAAAACCAATAATTTTATAACAGCATGAGTCATTATTTTGGATAATACAATTGAAAATGATGTATCACCTGATACACAACCTTATATTGCAGGCTTTTGGCGTAGAAGCTTCGCATTTATCATTGATGCTTTGCTCATCGGTGCTTTCTGTAACATTATCTCTAGCCTATTAGGTAAATTTCCTTATGAATACCCTATACTCATAACATTAATTGGTTATCTTTTCGTTGTTCTATATTTTACTTATTGCAATAGCGTTAACAATAATGGACAAACAATTGGCAAAATTCTTCAATCCATTAAAGTCGTCAAACTAGATCAGCAGTATCTCAGCCTATCCGCCTCATTTCTACGCTCGGCAATTTTATATGCCCCTTTCTGCTTAATGTCTTTTACGCTACTTTTTCACCCAGTATTGAATAGCATCTTTACGATACTATTAGGTAGCTTACTGATTTCTATACTTTATTTATATATTTTTAACCGAAAAAATCGCCGCTCTATTCACGACTATCTAGCCCACACAATTGTCATAAAGAATGGGAGTGAACCCAAGACTATTTCTACAACATGGAATGTACATTTTTACATCGCGACTATTTTAGTTTTAATTTTTTCAGGGTTACAAGTTTGGAACAGTATTACAAGTGATCAAGACTATATTCCTATTTCCTTACAAAATCTAAAATTTAAGGAATTAAGCCAATTTGATTATGGTTATCTCATCCTGCCTAAAAATGAGGAAGGTATAAATCCAACTCAACATTATTATTTAGCCACGATTACCGATCCTAATTTACTCAATAATCCAAGTTATGCTGAAGAATTTGCACAATATATTTTCAAATTAGAACCACGTCATCGTGCAAAAAATCTAGAAAATTATGTTCAACTCACCGCTCGCTATCAGTTTGGCTTAATTTCAAAAAAACGTTCTTCCACCTATTTAATTGAAACAGATAATCAGCAGAAAATTACTGCTCAGGAAGTTTCTTCAC
This sequence comes from Acinetobacter sp. CAU_H_29a_1, assembly GCF_058599505.1. NCBI lineage: Bacteria > Pseudomonadati > Pseudomonadota > Gammaproteobacteria > Moraxellales > Moraxellaceae > Acinetobacter > Acinetobacter sp. CAU_H_29a_1. The sequence goes on along the minus strand of NZ_CM178655.1, from coordinate 922,470 downwards.
AACAACAAACGCAAATTGGGGGTGGATATTAAGCCCAAAATAAGGATAAAAAAAGACCACGTTTTGGAACGTGGTCTATAAAAATGGTGGCTATGACGAGACTTGAACTTGTGACCCCCGCATTATGAGTGCGGTGCTCTAACCAACTGAGCTACATAGCCGTAAACTGTGCGCGCATTATGTGGTTTTCTCACCAGTACGTCAAGTACCTTGCGCGCTTAATTGATCAAAATTTGTTGAAGTGAGCCGATAAGCCGGGTTCTGTCGAGAACGATCATTCCTCTAGGCGTACAATCACTCATACGCTCAAGCGACCTACCCGGATCCAGCATGGGCCATGCCTAAAGGATCCCTATTTGGTCTTGCTTCCGGTGGGGTTTACCATGCCATGAACTGTTACCAGCCATGCGGTGCGCTCTTACCGCACCCTTTCACCCTTACCTCCGATTTCGATTGCTCGAAACCATAATGAAGGCGGTCTACTCTCTGCTGCACTTTCCGTCGGCTCACGCCGCCCAGGCGTTACCTGGCACCTTGCCCTATGAAGCCCGGACTTTCCTCCCCTGCTTCAATCACGGAGATCTCCACAGCAGCGATCGTCTGGCTCACTTCGAGGCGCATAGTATCAAATCTTAGACTTAATTGCTTGCGCTTTTTTGAGCAATCAGCTTTTTATATTTATCCATGAGCTCATCCTCAGTTTCCGCATGATTGGGATCCAACGGAATACAATCCACTGGACAGAACAATTGACACTGGGGTTTATCATAATGTCCGATACACTCTGTGCATAAGTCTGGATTGATTTCATAAATCAATTCCCCCATGAAAATGGCTTCATTGGGACACACAGGTTCACAAACATCACAATTGATGCATTCATCGGTTATATATAAAGACACGCTACCAACCTTGTTGATGTTTACGTTCAAAAGCAGCAACCACAGCTTGCGGTACAAACTTAGTCACATCACCTTTTAAACGTGCTATTTCACGAATCAACGTCGATGAAATAAATGAATACTGTTCTGACGGCGTTAAAAATACCGCCTCAAAGTGTGAATCAAGTTGACGGTTCATATTGGCTAACTGGAACTCGTATTCAAAGTCAGACACTGCACGCAATCCTCGCAGTACAGCCGTTGCTTTATGTTCACGGAAGAAATTCACCAACAAACCATCAAAACCTACAAACTCAACATTATCAAGATGGCTTAATGATGCTTTGGCCAAGCTCACACGCTCTTCTAAACTAAAGAGAGGGTTTTTATGATGACCAATGGCAATGGCTACCACCACTTCATCAAACATACGTGATGCACGTGTAACCAAATCAATATGACCATTGGTAATTGGATCAAAAGTCCCCGGGTAAATGACGCGAGTTTTAGACATCCATTTTTACTCTGTTGATTTTGTAGAGCCACATTTTAGCAAAAACTTGTTTTATAGGTGAAGAAACTCCATAAATTTGAAAAAACTTCACCTTAACCCTGCTTTAAGGCACAATAGGTACATTGTTGGAAGTAATTGATTATGGCGAAAGCAACTGTAGTTAAAAAAAATACCAGCGGGACGATTGCACAGAATAAACGTGCACGTCACGACTATTTTATTGAAGAAAAATTTGAAGCTGGCCTGTCACTGCAAGGCTGGGAAGTGAAATCATTACGTGCAGGTCGTATGACGCTGTCTGAGAGTTATATCACCTTTAAAAATGGTGAAGCTTTCCTGTTCGGTGCTCAAATTCAGCCTTTACTCAGTGCATCTACGCACATTGTTCCTGAAGCGACCCGTACCCGTAAATTATTGTTGAACCGTCGTGAACTCGATAAGCTACTCGGCGCAGTCAATCAAAAAGGTTATTCGTGTGTTCCGCTTGTTGCTTATTGGAAAGGACCACGTGCGAAATTAGAAATCGCTTTAGTGAAAGGCAAACAGCTGCATGACAAACGTGCCACGGAAAAAGACCGTGACTGGCAACGTGATAAAGCCCGTATTATGCATAAATAATAAAAAACCTCCCATGTGGAGGTTTTTTATTATTAATAATCAGCTTTTAGCTCGACCAAATATTTTCCGAACTTTCGAGCAGTTTCCAAGTCGCCTTCGGGTGGGGTTATTTCAATACTGGCGTTGTCTGACTGCGTCATCAAGCCTAAAAAGCTCGACATCCGATTAATATCGTGTTGGCTACGTCCCGTCGGCATAAACGGTAAACCAGCCCACAACATACCATGCTGCATAGCAAATAAATTAATCTGTTGTAATACCGCCAGTTTATCGCCACTTAAGCCACCACCATTGGTAAAGCCTGCAGCCAGTTTTCCTTGCCAAGCCCGTGCTAACCAACGCTTAGAGGAATCTTCCATAAACTGCTTAAGCGCTGCTGTAAGACTGCCCATATACGTTGGGCAACCCATCACAATAATATCGGCCTGATCTAACAAGTCCCACTGCACTGCAGCAACAGAAATTAAATGCACATCAGCACCCGCCTGCTCTGCACCTTGTGCAATATACTGAGCGACTTTCGCCGTATGACCATAGGCGCTATGATAAACCACACACACATGAACAGGTGCAGCAGAAACAAGATCAGGTACAGACATGGAAACTTTTAAGACCAAAGAATTGAGTTAAGTTTAACACTTCCACTCGCTAAGTGGGGAGTAAGTGCAAGGATTAAAACAGCCAAGCACTTCATCAAAAGCCAAAACTATTGCATAAACACAAAGGTCGCCATACGCCCAGTTTTGGCATGACGGCGATACGAAAAATATTCATCAGACTGGCTAAATGAACACTGATCACCGCCAGAAACCACTTGAACACCATGCTGTTTTAGAATGAATTTTGCGATCGCATATAAGTCAGCATAATATTTTCCAGCTTGTGCACCTGTTTGAAATGCAGACTCAAGCTCAGCATACTTTGAACAAAAAGCTTCTTTTACTTCCGCCCCAATTTCAAAACAAGGTTGGCTAATAGCCGCACCCAACCAAGCCCATGTCGGCTGAGTATTCATACTGGCAATGGTATTTTCAATAATGCCATGTGCCAACCCACGCCAACCTGCATGCAAATTGGCCACTTCAGTTCCATCCGCATTGCCTAAAACCACTGGCAAACAATCGGCTGTCATCATCATCAGGGCATGCTTCGGGCGCTGCGTCACCAAACCATCCCCTTCTTGAGCATCAAAGTCAATTTGCTCATTCACTACACGGCAAATGGTGCTGTGAGTTTGCGTCATCCACGTGATTTTATCGACCCCATAGCCTGCAAATTCTTCGAGCAAGATCATGCGATGCTGTTGCACACGTGCAGCATCATCCTGTACATGCAAAGCCAAATTAAAGCCTTGTAGTTCAGATTGAGTGGTTTCTAAAGCACGATCATGATGCACACGGGTTTGCCCCACAAAAACACCTGCCGGAAGTCCTTGAACAAATTGCATATATGGTCCTTATGATGATTCAGCTATAACTTAGTAGGCTTTGTTCTCCGTACGGAGTACATCGACAAGGGTCGCCAAGTCTGCAGGCCACGGCGCTTTAAACAACATTTCTTCACCTGTACGAGGGTGTTTCAAACCGAGCTCTGCTGCATGCAAGGCTTGGCGTCTGAAACTACGTAAAGTCTCATCTAAAAGTTCTGTTGCACCTGCGGGCACGCGTACACGTGGCATATACACAGGATCGCCAACTAAACCAAAACCAATATAACTAAAATGCACACGAATTTGATGTGTACGTCCAGTTTCAAGACGAGCTTGAATACGGGTGAAATGTTGGAAGCGTTCTTTCACGTTGTAGTGTGTTACAGCGTCTTTACCACCTGGTAATACCGCCATTTTGACACGATCTACAGGGTGACGTTTAATCGGCTCATCCACCGTGCCGCCAGCAATCACATTGCCATACACAATCAGGTCATAAACACGGTAAACCGTTTTTTTCGCCAATTGCTTGCTCAGTGAAAATTGCGCTTCTAAATTTTTCGCAACGACCAATAAGCCTGACGTATCTTTATCAATACGATGCACCAATCCCGCACGAGTCAGTTCTGCCGATTTTGGATAGTGATGCAATAATGCATTGACCAACGTACCCGATGAGTTGCCCGCACCTGGGTGAACCACCATCCCAACAGGTTTATTAACAACAATAATGTCGTCATCTTCATAGACGATATCCAGCGGAATATCTTCAGGCAGACTACGAGTTTGGGCTTCTAACTCAACTTCAAGGGTTAACAGTTCAAATCCTTCACATTTATATTTCGGTTTGACACTGTTACCATTTACCAACAAATGGCCTTCTTTTAGCCACTGTTTGAGTTTTTCACGCGAAAAGTCGCTCCAAATCGTTGCTGCAACTTGGTCTATACGCTGTCCGAGATAAGTTTCATCCAATTGAAATTGCAACGATAAACGTGTTGCAGTAGAGCTTGAAGTATGGTTATCTGCATCCTCAGAATCTTCAAGTAAATTGAAATCAGTTTCAGGGAAATTTGGATCGGAAGATTGTGCTTGAGCCATTTGATCATTCAAATAAAAGTGATTTAATAGCGCAATTGTAGCTCATTGCCCGTATTAACAGAGGAATTTTTATGTCGCTACCACATTATAAAATGACAATGCTTGCTCTAACGATTGGCATTGCATCTGCAATGGTAGGCTGTAGCAGCAATCCCAAGAAAGAAGTGGTAGATACCGGTCCACAATCGAGTGAACAGGTTTATATTCAAAAAGCAGAAAAAGCACTGCAAAGTGGTCAATATACCGACGCTGCAAAACACTTAGAAGCATTAGATACCTATTACCCTACAGGTGAATATGCGCAACAAGCTCAACTAGAGCTGCTCTATGTGAAGTTTCAGCAAAAAGATTATGAAGGTGCGATTGCACTGGCTGATCGTTTCATTCGTTTGAACCCTCAACATCCAAATGTGGACTATGCCTACTATGTCCGTGGCGTAGCTAATATGGAACAAAACTATGATGGTTTGATTCGCTATACATCTTTAAAGCAAGCACATCGCGATGTGAGCTATCTTAAAGTGGCATATCAAAACTTCGTAGACTTTATTCGTCGTTACCCTTCAAGCACTTATGCTGTAGATGCCGCACAACGCATGAAGTTTATCAGTAATGAGTTGGCTGAAAGCGAAATGAATGCAGCACGCTTTAATATCAAACGTAAAGCATGGGTCGCAGCACTAGAGCGTGCTCAATGGGTGATTGAACATTATCCACAAAGCCCTCAAGTGCCTGAAGCTTTAGCAACTGTTGCTTATTCGTATGACCAATTGGGCGACAAGCAAACTGCTCAACAATATACCGATGTCTTGAAACTAAATTATCCAAATTTAGTAAAATCGAATGGTGAAGTGAACTTACGCGCTGCACGTAAAGAAGCAAGTTGGGTCAACCGTGCGACTTTAGGTGTGTTTGGTCGCGAAGAACAAAACAGTTCTGAAGAAAAAATCGAACAGCCGAAACAAACAACAGAGCGCAGCTTTACCAACCGTATCAGTTTCGGTTTACTGGATCGTCCTAAAACACAGCAAAACATCAATACTGAAACCGAATAATTCCTCTGAAATATTCGCTATTTTAGAAAGGGCAAGTTATCATACTTGCCCTTTTGTTTTGTACGATTTCCGCTTGATCAAAACGCCTAAAAGGTATACAAAACAATCTAGATTCGATGGTTTTTTGCATTTTAAAACCTCCATCTCGGCTTCTTTTCACGGTTCAAAACATCAGCGACTGACGATTCGACATGGCTATTCCTCAACACACCATTGACCAAATTTTAGATCGGACCGACATTGTCGACCTGATTGGTCAACGTGTGAAACTTAAAAAGTCAGGTCGCACCTATTCAGGCTGTTGTCCGTTCCATCAAGAAAAATCACCATCTTTTCACGTGTATCGTGACAAACAGTATTTCCACTGTTTTGGTTGTCAGGCCAATGGTAATGCCATTCGTTTTTTAATGGACATCGACAGTCGTAGCTTTATTGATGTGATGAAGGATTTGTCGAGCCAAACAGGTATCGAACTTCCAAAAGACAACCGTGACTCGAAAAAACTGGTGTATAAGCGCGAAGCTAAACCTGTCCAAAAACCACAGGTCGATGTCGCAGAAGCGAAGAAAACTGAGCCAGCTCCAGCACAACCTGAGTTTCAGATTGAGCATGATCCTTTTGCTGAATTTCAGTCCATGGACTACCAAGAAGGCTACGCTGATTTTGATACTTTCGAGGGATTCAACACCGCCCCCGTTCAGGAAGGCAACTTATACGACCTGTTAGAAAGTATTGCGCAATACTATGAGCAACAACTACCGCATAGTCGCTCTGCTCAGCAGTACTTTAAACAGCGTGGTCTCAGCCGAGATACCATTGCATATTGGCGTTTAGGTTATGCACCTGAAGACTGGCAACACTTAGAAAAAGCCTTTCCGCAAGATATCGAAGGCTTAAAGCTACTCGGATTGATTCGCACCAGCGACAACGGTCGTGACTTTGACTTGTTGCGGGATCGTGTCATATTTCCGATTCGCGATGCCAAAGGTCGCGTAGTGGGCTTCGGTGGTCGTGCCTTAAATGACGAAATTAAACCCAAATACATCAACTCGCCAGACTCTGAAGTATTTCATAAAAACCAATTACTTTATGGTTTATATGAAGGCCGTAAACAAAAAGCCCAAGACTGGCTGATGGTCGAAGGCTATATGGATGTGATTGCGCTACAGCAGTATGGGATTGCAGGTGCTGTGGCGACCTTAGGAACTGCCAGTAACACCGAACACTTAAATATTCTGTTTAAACAAAACAACCGTATTACCATTGCCTTCGATGGTGACGTAGCTGGACAAAAAGCGGCTCGCCGTACTTTAGAAATTGCATTACCGTTGCTCAATGATGGTCGCGAGCTGAAGTTTTTTGTTTTACCAAATGATCATGACCCTGACTCACTGATTCGTCGCGAAGGTATTGAAAACTTTAATAAACTGCTCCAACAGGCTCCTCTTCTATCAGACTTTGTTTTTGCACATCTAACGCAGAACCATGACATCAGTAGCCCTGAAGGTAAAAGTCAGGTCATGAGTGAGTTACGTCAACTGACGGACTTATTGCCCAAAACAGGCTCTTTCCGTTATTTGCTGAATCAATCCTTTAAAGAAAAACTCGGTTTTGGTCGTCGCTGGACACCTCAAGTCAGCAACGATGCCTCGTTGTCTTTTAATATTCGCACCAAAGATGAAGACTTCGCCCTCGCCGTTCTGATCCATCACCCGTTTTTGTATATTCACTTTGAAACTCTACGCGCCTATTTACCTGAAGATGAACTTTTAGCGCATGTGCTACAAGTCTTAGATGGCATCTTTGATGATTTACCTGATGACCAAGAACTGGCAACCTATTATGTTTTGGGTGCATGTAGCCGTTATGCCAACGCAATTGCCGATATTATGCAGCGCACCAATATTGAAGTTCTGACCAAAACACCTGAAATGGCCGACAAACTGGCCAGTGAATATGCTCTCTCGCTTGAAGAAAAATATTTGCGCCAAAAACTAAAAGCGCCTTTAAGCCTGCTTGAATCGCGTAATCTACGTCAAAAACTGAATGAATTGACCAAAAAAATAGGTTTAAGACTGATTACTTAAACCTATTGCATTTTTATATTTAGATTTACTTTTTAGTTTTACGACGTTTAGCAAAAGTCTCATTTAAACACGTTTGCATTTGTTCAAAATGACTTGGATCTTCTGATTTGGCTGCTTCACGCAGCATAATCGAGGTCGGATGTAGCAACTTCTGCGTCAAACGATGTGCAAACTCTTGCATCACCCGTTCAGGCTTTTCTCCTTTCGCAATCCGTGCCAGCGCTAGATCTAATTCTTCTTGTCTTAACTGTTCACCTTGCTGACGGTAAGCATGGATGGTTTCACCTGCGAGATTAACCTTCTGCTGGGTCACCAATTCGGTTGCTAATTGGTTGACCATCACCTCAGCTTCAACCGCCGCCTGACGACGTTGAGCAAGGTTTTCATCAATCACCGACTGCAAATCATCTACGCCATATAAATAGACGCCATCCAAACTTTCCACTTTCGGATCGATATCACGCGGAACAGCCAAATCCACCATCAACATTTGTTGATAACGACGCTTTTTTAAAGCAGCTTTGACATCTGGATAATGAATCACTTGATGTAAACTACCGGTACAACTGGAAATGACATCTGCACGCGCTAAGTTATTGGCCAACTGATCAAATTCAATGATTTCAACATCTACACGATGAGCTATTTCTTGAGCCAAAGTTTCAGCCCGTTCACGTGTACGGTTACAAATGAGGATTTTTGCGACTCCCATTTCAGCCAAATGCTTCGCAACTAAGCTATTCATTTCGCCCGCAGCCACCACCATGACCGTCAACTTTTCAGGCTTACTAAACACTTGTAATGCCAGCTGAGCCACCGCGTAGCCCATCGATACGGCATGACTACCCACAGCCGTTTCAGAGCGGACGCGTTTCGCCGCATAGAAGGCATATTCAAAAATTCGGTTTAAATGAGGAGAAACAGTATGAGCCGTCTTCGCTAGAGATAATGCAGATTTAACCTGCCCCAAAATTTGCGGTTCACCAAGCATGAGTGAATCTAAACCGCTTGCAACACGCATCAAGTGAGTGACAGCCTGCGCATTTTCATAACGGTATACATGATTCAACAATTGTTTAACATCTATGCCATTTGCTTGGGCGAGCCAGTTCAATACCATATCTGAGTTTTCAGACATGGCATACACTTCTGTTCTGTTACACGTAGACACCACTACCATTTCATTTAAGTCTTGGTTTTGGCCTTGTTGCTCAAGCAGTTGCGTTAACTTTTCAGGGTTAAATGCAATTTGCTCACGCAATTCTACGGAGGCGGTTTGATGGTTGACACCCAATGCAAAGAAAGACATATCAGATCATCATTTCGCTAAATTTATGCTATTGTGCAATAACGGTGTCATAAAAAGCATTACTTGGATCAAGAAAAATTGCGTCAAACACATTGCCGACTGAGCGGCGCGAGAATTAAGCAATATTCTACCACATTCTTACTCGTCGGTAGCATGGCATCTAGTGCTCATCTTAGAGCAGCTGGAGATTTTTCGCTATCTAATTATGATGCAATTCAACAAAGTATGATTGCCGAATTTGCACTGGCTTACCAAGACAGCGCGACTGCCCTGCACAACTATACTGTGCTGGCGATTAAAAGTAATTCCACCACCATTAAACAGCGTGCTTTAAATATTGCCCTTGAACAAAATGACTTGCATGCCGCACTCGACATTGCAACGCATTGGGTGGTGCAAGAGCCCACCGATGTTCCAGCCTTATTTTATTTGTCGCACATTGCACTTAAAGCACATGAATATGAACTTGCAGCTGAAACACTCGACAAAATTCTAAACATTGATGCCAATGCCGATTTAGAGCAAATCCTTGCGGGGATTGCTCCTGAAGAACCTGAAGATCAAGAAATTCTCATCCAAGCGTTACGTTCGAGTAAAGAGCGGAACAACCCCTCTATTTTAGCGTTGATTGCAGGTTTAGAGGCGCAAAATGGACAGCTTGAGCAAGCCCTAGCCACCATTAATAAAGCCCTAAAAAAGCGTGGAAAAGTCACAGGCTACATCCTGATGAAAGCCAACTTACTCAGCGCACTCGGTCAAGAGGAAGAAACCCGCAATTGGTATGCAAAATCAAGTCGTAAACACCGCGACAATGTCGATATCCGTTTAGCCGAAGCCAAATATCTGATTAAAATTAATGCGTCGAATGAGGCCTTAACCAAGCTTGAGAGCCTGATTAAAAAATGGCCTGACCAAGAAGAAGCCTTGTTTATTGCGGGGTTAACCAGTATTGACTTAAAGAAGTACGAAAAAGCGGAAAAATATCTGGTTGAACTACGTAATTCAGCCGAATATCAAAATGAAGCCTATTACTATCTCGCGGTGAATGCTGAACGAAAACAGCATTTTGAAACAGCAAAAGCCTACTATCGTCTTGTCGATGGTAGTCTGTATACCGTATCTCGTCGTAGCCTCATCAGTATCTATACCCAGCAAAACAAACCCAATGATGCTTTACGCTTTTTAACCCAAGAGCGAGTGAACTATCCACAACATGCAAGCTTCTTGTATCAGGCACAAGCCGATATTTTAAAGCGCATGAATAACAAAGCCGCGGCCATGCGACTGTTAGATGAGGCAATTAAAAACTTACCGGATGATCCTGAACTGATCTATTCTGAAGTGCTAATGTTGGATCCACATACGGATAAAGACAAACTTGAAAAGTTGCTCAATCAACTGTTAAGTATTGAACCCAATAGCCCAACCTATCTCAATGCTTATGCATACACTTTAGCCTTGCAAAACAGACGCTTAGATGATGCGCGTAGATTTGTTGAACATGCTTTAGAATATGCTCCTGAGCAAGCCTCCATCTTAGATACCTTAGGCTTTATTTGTTACTTACAAAATGACTTTAGCACTTCAGCCAAAGTCTTAGAAAAAGCCTACCTCATCAGTGGTAGTGTCAACATTGGCGTGCGTTATGCGCGTTCAGTCTATATGCTCGGTGATCTGCAAAAATTCTCCACTGTGTTACAACAACTCAAACAAAAACATCCAAATGATCCTCAATTGGATCAACTCAATACTTTATTGTTACCCCAACAACTGAAAAAGAGCTCATAGTTTTTATGCGTATTTTCTCAAATCTGAGCTTAAGCTTACTTGCTGCAAGTAGCTTGGCACTAACAGGCTGTCAACAATTTACCAAACCTCAGCTTGATCCAAACAGCATACAAACCGAATCGGATCAACACTTTAGCTTACAGGGTAAAATTGGGGTGCGTACACCTGAACAGACAGGCAGTGCTTTTTTCACATGGGTACAACAACAACAAGAGTTTGATATTGAGCTCAGTGGAATTTTAGGCGTTGGTAAGACGCAAATTACTGGTCGTCCAGGTGAAGTTAGCCTGAATAGTGCTAAAACTGGCCTCATCCAAGCTGAAACTCCTGAAGAACTTTTAAAAACAGCAACAGGTTGGCAAGCACCCATCACCCATTTAGTCAATTGGGTTCAAGCCAAACCCGCAACAGTTCAAGCACAAATCCAACGTGACAGTGCCAAACGCGCAATACAGATCATTGAAGATGGTTGGAGCGTTGAGCTGAGCTATAACGAACAAGCCCATATGCCAAATCGGTTGATTTTAAAACAAGCACTTGAAAATGGTGCAGAAAACCGTATTACAATGGTCATTCAAAACCGCTAGTTTATCTCGTTATGATCCGTATCCCTGCCCCATCAAAGCTGAATTTATTTTTACACATTACGGGTCGCCGTGAAAACGGCTACCACGAACTGCAAAGTATTTTTCAGTTGATCGATCTATGTGATTGGTTGGAATTTGAGCCTCGTAAGGATCAAGAGATTCATATTGAAGGCTTAAACAGTGTCGATTTGAGTCAAAATTTGATTTATAAAGCGACGCAGATACTTAAGCCCTATGCACAAACAGCTACCGGTTTATCCATTCGTCTTGAAAAAAATATTCCGATGGGTGCAGGCTTAGGTGGTGGTTCATCGGATGCCGCGACGACATTAATCGTGGTCAATCAACTGTGGCTGTGCGGGCTAAATACTGAGCAACTAGCAGACTTGGGGGTTCAGTTAGGCGCAGACGTTCCCATCTTTGTCCATGGTCGCAATGCATGGGCTGAAGGTATAGGTGAGCGCTTAACATTCATAGACTTAGATCAAAAACAATACATTGTGTTAAAACCTGATTGTTTTATCAGCACTCAATTGCTTTTTTCACAAAAAACATTGACAAGAAACACGAAGAGCTCTAAATTTTGCGCCTATCAGTTAAAGCCATCTGATTTTGGAAATAATTTTGAGCCTTTGGCAAGAAGTTTATATCCAGAAGTAGATGAAGCAATGCAATATCTCGACCAGTTCGGTGTTGCAAAACTTACAGGTACAGGTGCTTGTGTTTTTGCTGAAGTAACGAGTGATATGAACATTGATGATGTTCTTGCAAATGCACCATGTAAAGCTTACTTGGTCAACAGCTTGAATGAATCACCAATAAGACATTTCCACGTTACCTGATAGGGGTATCGCCAAGTGGTAAGGCACCGGTTTTTGATATCGGCATCCGTTGGTTCGAATCCAGCTACCCCTGCCATTTTATTTCACCTGTAGATGACTGTACTAGGGGTATCGCCAAGTGGTAAGGCACCGGTTTTTGATATCGGCATCCGTTGGTTCGAATCCAGCTACCCCTGCCATTTTACAGTAATCAAATTTAGGGGTATCGCCAAGTGGTAAGGCACCGGTTTTTGATATCGGCATCCGTTGGTTCGAATCCAGCTACCCCTGCCATTTTCCAAAAAAGACAGAACAACACTTTGCTGTTCTACTGTTAATTTACCTTGACAGAAAGACGCAAAAATATTAAAGTTCTGCCGCATTAGGGGTATCGCCAAGTGGTAAGGCACCGGTTTTTGATATCGGCATCCGTTGGTTCGAATCCAGCTACCCCTGCCATCTAATTCCTAAATTGCCAACCGCCAAGGGTGCTTCATGCCCAATCTTGTCGTTTTTAGTGGATCTGCACATCCACAATTCGCCCAAAAAGTCGTAAGCCACTTGCACATCCCTTTAGGTGCTGCATCTATTGGTCAATTTTCTGACGGTGAAATTGCTGTCGAAATTACTGAAAATGTTCGTGGTAAAGACGTATTTATCGTACAACCTACTTGTGCCCCAACGAATGATAACCTGATGGAAATCCTCGTTATGGCTGATGCTTTGCGTCGTGCAAGTGCTGGTCGTATTACCGCAGTGATTCCTTATTTCGGTTATGCACGTCAAGACCGTCGTCCTCGTTCATCACGTGTTCCAATTACTGCAAAAGTTGTCGCAGATATGCTGACAACTGTAGGAATTGACCGTGTGGTAATGATCGACCTTCACGCTGACCAAATCCAAGGTTTCTTCGATATCCCTGTAGACAACATCTACGGTACACCAGCGCTTTTAGCTGACCTTCGTCAACAATCACATGATAACCTCATGGTGGTTTCCCCTGACGTGGGCGGTGTCGTTCGTGCACGTGCTGTTGCTAAACAAATGGGCGATATTGACCTTGCTATCATCGACAAACGTCGTCAAAAGGCAAACGAATCACAAGTCATGCACTTGATTGGTGATGTTAAAGGCCGTGACTGCGTGATCGTAGATGACATGGTGGATACTGCAGGTACGTTATGTAAAGCTGCTGATGCATTGAAAACATTTGGTGCGCGCAAAGTGGTTGCTTATGCAACTCACCCTGTTTTATCAGGTAAAGCTATCGAAAACTTGAAAAACTCTGTGATTGATGAATTGGTCGTTACAGACACCATTCCTCTTTCTGAAGAAGCTCAAGCTCTTGGTAAGATTCGCCAAGTTTCAGTTGCGAGTATGGTTGCTGAAACAATTCGTCGTATTAACAACGAAGAATCTATTAGCGCAATGTTTGATTCTTATCTATAATATAGCGCTGAATTTTAAAAGCCCTGCCCAGTGCAGGGCTTTGTCTCACTAGGTCGGTCGCAGATCTAGTTTATTTAAAACTTAAATTAAGGATGTCTATCATGGCAAACTTCGTATTAAACGCTCAAGCGCGTGAAGCAGCTAACCAAGGGAAAGGTGCGAGCCGCCGCCTTCGTCACGCTGCTCAAGTTCCAGCTATCATCTACGGTGGTGCTGCTGAACCTGTAGCTGTTACTTTAGAACTTCGTGAGCTTGTTAAAGCTTTAGAAAACAACGCTTTCTTCGAAGAAGTTGTTGAAATCAAAGTTGGCGACAAAGTTGAAAGCGTTAAAATCAAAGCGTTACAACGTCACCCAGCTAAAAACACGCCTATGCACGCTGACTTCGTTCGCGCATAAGTGTTATTGGTGTAATTAGTGTCAAATATTTCACTGATTGTTGGTTTGGGCAACCCAGGTTCTGAGTATGCCCAAACCCGCCATAATGCAGGGGCCTGGTTCGTAGAACGCCTTGCAGAGCAATATGGCATTACCCTCAAGAAAGACCCGAAATTCAATGGATTTAGTGGTCGTGGCAATATCGAAGGTCAAGACGTTCGTCTTCTTCTACCTACAACCTTTATGAACCTTTCCGGTAAAAGTGTTGTTCCTTTCGCCAAATTCTACAATATCGCACCTGAATCGATCCTGATTGCCCATGATGAACTGGATATGAATCCTGGTATCATTCGTCTGAAAACGGGTGGTGGTCACGGTGGCCATAATGGTCTACGCGATATCGTGCCGCATATTGGTTCAAACTTCCATCGCCTGCGTATTGGAATCGGTCATCCTGGTGCCAAAGACCGTGTTTCTGGTCATGTGCTCAGTAAAGCGCCCAGCAGCGAACAAAAGTTAATGGATGATGCAATTTCACATGCGCTCGCACGTACCAAAATGCTGGTGAATGCAGAAGTACAGCAAGCCATGAATCAAATTAATGCCTATAAGCCTAACTGATCATTCAAAAATCGCTGGACAATTCCGCTTGTCAGAAAGATCATTTAAGCGCAAAATGCGCAAGCCTACCCACTTATCCAGTGTCGTAGAAATTGATTCAACCATATGATGATCAAAGTCTTAGTTCAACTCAGGGGACGCTAGCCATGCTATCTCGTTTATTAAAATGCAAAATTCACCGCGCTCACGTTACACATGCAGAATTACACTATGAAGGTTCATGTGCAATTGATGGCGTTTTGATGGATTTAGCTGGCATTCGCGAATACGAAGAAATTCATGTGTGGAACGTGACCAATGGTAAACGTTTTGCAACTTATGCCATTCGTGGCGAAGATAATTCAGGCATCATTTCAGTCAATGGTGGCGCTGCACATCAAGCCGATGTAGGCGATATCATCATTATTGCAACTTTTGGTGATTTCACTGAAGCTGAAGCAAATGCACATCAGCCACGCTTGGTCTATGCAAATCCAAACAATACCGTCAGCCATACTGCCAACTGTATTCCGGTACAAGTCGCTTAAGTCGATTCGACCAGATTCCCAAAGCTCGCACCTCGCGGGCTTTTTTATGGCCAGAATGACTAAATATAATTAACTGCCCTGCCGCCAGCTTTTAGAACTTTCACAATTTAGGAGCTTTAAATGGGAGTCAACAAGATTAACCAGTAAAGCCTTTCCATTTTCCTTAAGCTTAAGTTCGGCAAATTTGGCATTGCGATAACACGGCTCCAGGCCTTCGGCGAATAAAAAACTTCTCGATGCAGGATAAAGCTCGCTATAGCGATTATTCGGGTTTTGTAAAATCAGTCGAGCTGTACGAACATTTTTCGGCAACTCAAAATAGCTATGGATCACGCGCCTCTGTGAATCGAGTTCAACATGAGTGAGCACCGAAGATTTGTTCTTAATCACTTCATCAAAATAATGACCTGAAAAAATCTGATCTTCTTGATTGCTGTTGGCTTGGCTGGTACTTTTTGGACTCAAATGCTGATGCGCAAAATAAAGTTGATAATTCAGCGCCATATAATCCCCCTGAATAATCGAACGCGGGTCTACAGGTTGCAAACGCACATACATGGTTTGACTATTGTTTAAGTGCCATTCATTTTTAAAAATTAAGCCTAAAAATACCGCGATGCTGAGTAACGCCAAAACAAGAGGAATCATTTTCTTCATATGCCGAACTCATCTTTTTGCTTAAATAGCATTAAGCTCAATGTCAGCAAGAGCAACATCAGACCTGACAAGAACATGCTTAAACTTTTAATTAGAAAGGTCACATCAAGGGAATAATATAAAAACCCTAAAATTAAAGCGAAAGTTGCCAGCGCAAATCCATAGATCACTTTATCTTGTGTTTTTAATGCCCATGAAATGATGGCCAAACAAATAAAAATATCGAAATAACCATAAAAAATCAGCCCTACTGCAAAAGCAGTCAAAATAAAATGCGCAAATAATTGAAACTGCTTTTGAATATGTAAAAAGACAAAAAGTACAAACCATAAAATCGGTAAGCCAAAAGCCAATATCGGAATGTGCTCAATTTTCGCTAATTCATATTTTCCAAATAAAGTATAAAAGCCCATGGAAAATAGAATAATCCCAAGCAATGCAAGCAATACACTGCGTTGATATTCAATTGGCTGTATGAATTTTATAGCCAGAATTCCCAGATAAAAAACATAATTCCAAAGTGCTAAATAAACAAAATTTTCAACAATATTACGCCAACTGAGATATGCATTGATATCCCAAATACACGCCACACCTGCTGCATATAAACCCAAAATTTGAATAAAGACAAAGAACCAATGTGTTCGCATGAAATAAGCGAGTGCTAGCATCGCCAATTGTAAAAATAGAATAGGAAGAATTTGATTCATTAAATCAACGGTGTGAAAGATGACCGCAATTTGTCCTGCAACCCAGAGACAATAAGCGAATTGTCTTAAAAATAAACTTTGTTTAGCTTTCAATAAGTAAGCCGCCAAAGCCACAAAAACAATGCCCATAATCAAAGAGAAATTTCCCCAAAAGGTCAGCATCAACGTTGCAAAGACGATGCCCGCAATCCAAGCTCCCACAGCAAGTGGAATAGCATTGAAACGACTATGTGGAATAAATTTAATCAACATGTAAGTGATGAAAGCAAACCACGCAAAAATAATCAGTGCGATAAAAAATAATTCAAAAATTTCATTCTGACCAAACCACTCCGTCACCGCCTTCACAATGATCAAGGTAAAGCTAATGCCTAAGCCAACGGCTGAAAGTGCGCTACATAGCTGATCTTTATTTTGATAATAGTAAGCCAGTGAAATGCCCAACAAGAGAAAAGACACTGTGAAATAAAGAATGCTTTTATCCGCATAGAGATACATCGCCATATGCCAAACCGAGAGAATGGCAAACCACAGCAAGAATAAATAACGGAGTTTCGAATAATATTTATTGCAGAGATAGAATTGAATCAGTGCAAATACATGAATACTGATTAAGAAGAGATCTGGATATTGGTCTCCCCAAAAGGTTTGGATAAAAAACAGAAACAGCGCCAATTGGCTGGTAATACATAAAAGAAAAAATACACCGATATTCGGACGATATAACCACGGTAAAAGTAGCACAGACCAAAGTAGAAATAATAAATAGCTGTCAGCACCCGTTTGATAAATTTGACCAATCACAGCCAGACTTAAACCAATCATCAAACCACAGATACTATGTAAACATTGCACGAGAAAATCATGTTTTGTCAGCCACAAGCTGCAAACCGCACTGAGGAATAATAACAACTGAGGAATAGCCAGCTGAATATTGTGTGGCAACATAAACCAATTGGCGGCAACCAAATACAACATACTGACCGCAATGAGTGTAAAACCAAAAACTTGCAGATGCTTTATAAAGGATTCAGCACTCCAAGGGTAATCATATTGTTGAATTTTGATCAATTCTAACTCCTCACTCTTATTTTTATCTTGATCATTTCAAACCATTCAAACTATAGAAAAACTTCTTATTCATGTTTATGGTTTTTCTCAGATATTCATTTTTGAACATTAAACTCATACTAAGTGAAATCATACACAGAGAGTGTTGGTCTTTAGCAAACCAATAACATAAACAACCCTATAGCAAAAATTGTTCTATGTATAAAACTGATCATTCTAAAACTCCCCCTGTTTTTCTAAATATTTAGCACTATAATGGGCTTACATCGCTTCAGGGCGGGGTGTAATTCCCCACCGGTGGTAAGTTCAGTTAAATGACTCAGACTGAATCAGCCCACGAGCCAGCCAAGCAGAAATCATCTATTTGGCTCGCAGATTTGGTTCAATTCCAAAGCCGACGGTATAGTCCGGATGAAAGAAGACGACGTGACCAATAGAATCGCAGGTGCAAACCTGTGAGGATTTATTGCTACGCCAATTTTTCAAAGTCCTGAAATGTTCAACCGTACTTCAATTTTACGCGAGCGTTTCAATGTCTAGTTTGATTCAACCCGAAATTTTCTTTTCAGCCCTTTCTCCAGCTGAACAACGTATCCAGCAAGCTTTAGAAGATATCCGCCAAGGCAAACCTGTTTTGGTGATGGATGACTTTGACCGTGAAAACGAAGCCGACCTCATTGTTGCTGCTGAAACTCTCACCGTCGAAACAATGGCACGCATGATTCGTGATGGCTCTGGTATTGTCTGTTTATGTCTGACCGATGAATTGGCCGATCATTTAGAGCTTATGCCTATGGTGTCAGATAACTCAAGTCAGTTTAAAACAGCTTTTACGGTGACAATTGAAGCTGCAACTGGCGTGACCACAGGTGTGTCTGCGCAAGATCGCACCACCACAGTCAAAGCAGCAATTAAAGATGGGGCTGTTGCCAGCGACTTAAACCGCCCTGGTCATGTATTCCCGCTTCGTGCACGCCAAGGCGGTGTACTCACCCGTCGCGGTCATACCGAAGGGACGATTGATTTAGCACGTTTAGCAGGCTTAAAACCAGCAGGTGTCTTGTGTGAACTAACCAATGCCGATGGGACTATGGCCTCTGGCATTCAAGTGTTGGCATATGCGCAAACGCATCAATTGACTGTGATCACCATTGAAGAATTGGTGCAATATCGCATTAAACACGGAGTCTAATTTTTAGGCTCCTAATCAAAAAGCCTCCATGTTGGAGGCTTTTTGATGCAGCACCATCAGCATCAAGCAAAGACAGTATAAATACCATAGAGCGCAATACTGAACAATATCGCACCACAAACGCCTAATAACTTATTGTACAAAGCGGACTGCGATAGTTTATTAAAACCCAAATAAACCAAAGACAATGTGCTGAAATCTAGAATAATCCAGAGAATGGTCAATAGTACAAGGCTGACATCGACATTACTGGTGACCCCAATGAACTGTGGGAAAAATGAAGCAAAGAAAATAATATCCTTCGGATTTGCAATACCCACCAAGAAACCTTGCTTAAAGCCTCCCTGCACCGCCTTTAGTTGCACAGGTGATGTTTCTGTTTCTTGTGCAATGGCTTCTTTTAAAATTTGAAAGCCAAGATAAGCAATATATACGCAGCCTAAAATCTTAATCGCATTTAACCAATGCTCTGCAATGTTTAAAAATTCTTTTAAGATGAGCACAGATAGTACAATAAGAACCAAAGAGGCTAAATTCGTCCCAAAAATGGTTTTTAAGGCTTGTTTATACCCACCTTTTAGACCTGCACTGGCAACCAACAACATCACTGGGCCAGGTGTTGCGATCATGACCACCACAGCCGTACAGTACAACGCCAGTTCGAATACATTCACCATCGAAAAACCCTTTCCCGCAGTTACTCTCGCAAATAGCTGAGGTATGCGGAGTATTCTTTTTCTATATCAAACCAAGAGGACTTATTCGTCCTCTTCCACATGGATGAGATGTTGTCGAATTGCGTCAGCACGCAAAAATGCCAAATCATAACTGGCTGTAGCAAGTGCAAGAACACGGCGTTCAAACTCTTGCCAAATCGGTTTCACTTGCTGCGCTTGAATGCCTAAACCACTTTCTTCGGTAAAGTTCTTATTTTTTTCACATACTTTTAACGCATGATAAAGCTTCCGCCCTTTTGATGCGTCGGGACGTAAACGAACGCGTTTAGATAAAACAAAAGCTTCGACCTGCTGCACATCAGCAAAAGGCAACATTGGCACTAAAATTTGGTCTAGTTGCGCATCTAAGCGTTGCCAAACTGAACGATGCTGCTCCGAAGTGTAGGTGTTCCACTGAATCACTTCATGATTAAAACGACGACAACCACGACACACAGAATCACCAAATACCGTTGAACAACGCCCTGCACATGGGGTCAAAGAGGCAATTCGACGATCTGTACTCAAAACATACTCCTGTTAATAAACGCACCAAAACAAAACGGATTTTGTCTTTGGCAACTGAATATACACGCTCACCTACTACTTGAGAAGCCATTTAAAATGTTTACTTATCTCGCATCTTGATTCAATTCCATGTAAAATGTGGGCCTTAAAATTATCTATCAAAATACATTGGAGTACTCCATGAACGCTACTGTAGAACAGCTTGCACCTGTAGAACAGCAAGCGACGACTGGTTGGGTTGTTGCCGCACTTTATCAATTCAAAGAAGTTCAAGATCCTGCTGATCTTCAACAACGTCTTTTAGACTTGGTAAAAACCATCAACCTATGTGGTACTCTGATTGTAGCGGGCGAAGGCATTAATGGTACGGTTGCAGGCGACCGTGCCGCGATCGATATGATTCATCAATTCCTTCTGAATGAAGGTTTTAACGAAATGGAATACAAAGAGTCTGACAGTGCAGACAAACCATTTCGTAAAATGAAGATCAAACTTAAAAAAGAGATCGTGACTTTAGGCGTTGAAGTAAAGCCACGTGATTTAGTCGGTCACTACCTTGATCCGAAAGAGTGGAATGACCTGATTGCTCGTGATGACGTCATTTTGATCGATACTCGTAATGACTATGAATACAAAGCCGGAACATTTAAGGGCGCTATTGACCCTAAAACAGAAAGTTTCCGCGAATTTCCAGAGTACGTTAAGCAAAACCTTGAACAGCACAAAGATAAAAAAATTGCGATGTTCTGTACAGGTGGTATCCGTTGTGAAAAATCAACCTCCCTTCTTCTTCAAGAAGGTTTCAACGAGGTTTATCACTTAAAAGGCGGCATCTTAAAATACTTAGAAGAAACCCCTGCTGAACAAAGCATGTGGGAAGGCGAATGTTTCGTTTTTGATGGTCGTACTGCGGTCACTCATGGTGTTGAAGAAGGCCTTAACATTAAGTGTCATGCTTGTGGTTGGCCACTTCTTCCTGCTGAAGCAGAAGAAGCTAGCTATGAACATGGTGTGTCATGCAAATACTGTATCGACAAAACCACAGAAAAACAAAAAGAAGGCTTCCGTATGCGCCAGTCGCAGATTGCTGCGGCTAAACGTAAACGCCTTTAAAATCATTCAGATGATTTAGTTCAAGAATAAGCCCTCATTTGAGGGCTTATTTTTTTATCCAGTTCGCGTTTTTTAAAAATATTTAACAATTTTGTCACAACATTGAACTCAATCTGAGTCATACTGTATAAATAATAAGCTAAAGTGGTGTCCTGTAGGTCTCCACATAACAATAAAAATGACATGCCTAAACGACGAAAATAGGATGATTGCCATGCATAAAATAATCATGCCCCGCCATCGCACATTGATTCGCAATGCCGCAGCAAACCGTATCGAGCAATATCACAATACCAGCTTCAACGAAATCAAAAGCAAGCTTGAACAACGCACGCATTTGTTTATTGTGGTTTTGGGCATGTTGATTGGTTCAAGTATCGCGCTCGGCATTGGTTACCATTTAAGCTCAAATCTCTTAAATTATACGTTGCTCAGTTTAATCCCGATTGCGTTGGCCTATAGCTTACGTAAAGTCTATATTCACACCCTGACCCACACTCGTTTCGACGAATAGAAAACAATACATTTCAATTCTTTACCCACATGCGATAAGTCCTTAAGATAACTTATCGCATTTATTTTTATGGTCTATATGAACCTCACTGCATGGATCATCTCCGTCATGGAACAACTGGGTTATTGGGGAATAGCCTTACTGATGTTTCTTGATAATGTTTTTCCGCCTATTCCTTCTGAAATTATTATGCCTTCTGCAGGTTATGCCGCATCACAAGGTGAGTTGGTGTTAGTTGGGGTGATTATTGCAGGATGTATTGGTTCACTCTTTGCCGCGGCAGTGCTGTATTGGATCGGCTATCAATTTAAACAAGAGTACATTTTCAGATGGGTCGACCGCTATGGTAAATATCTATTTATCAAATCCGCCGATGTGAAAAAATCCTTAGATTGGTTTGAGCAGTATGGTCACCGTATTGTATTTTTTGGTCGCATGATTCCTGCAGTGCGTTCACTGATTAGTATCCCTGCGGGGATGAGCCGTATGCCCTTTTGGAAGTTCATGTTTTATAGTGGACTCGGTACAATTATCTGGACAACATTTTTAGCAACAGTCGGCTATTACTTTGGTGAAAACCAAGCACTGATGCATCAAATTTTTAGCAAAGTCGGTTATGTCATTATTGCCATTGTCGCTGTGATTATCCTTTGGTTTTTATATCGCAGACATTTAGGTAAAACACGCGGCTAATTTATTTATTTTGGGGAAATACATGAAACACTATTTACTGCATTTTGCGGCGGTATATAGCATTGCTTTGGTGCTGTTAATCACCGTACTGGTCTTTGGTTTAAACCTTGGCGGCTTAACCTTAATTCCGACTTTAGTGGCTTGTGCACTAATTAGTGTCGGGCACTTCGTAAAAAAAGAACACCGTGTTCCAAACAATCATGAAAAAATTCAACTGGTTTGGGGTTCAAGTGCTGTCGCAATTATCATCGGTAGTTTCTTTGTACTGTTTTTAGTACTAATGAATCCCAATGCTGAAGCGATTATGAAATCCGTCGATAATGCTGGCATTGGACTCACCGCTGTCGTTATGCTGTGTATGGTCGCGATTCATGGCGCTATTTTTCATATTGCCTATGGTTGGTACGCAGACTATTGTTTTAAACAGTTGCCATAAAAAAAGCACCTCGTTTGAGGTGTTTTTTTTATGCTTGATAGATAACAATCAAATGCCACACGTGATTAGTGCTTTTGAGCGGAAAGTGCCATTAACTTTGTTTGGCTGGCTCTCATTTCTTCAATCAACCAATCTTTAAAAATGACTTTATGCGGATCATCCTCAAAAGGAGATGCGGAAAGTAAATAATAAGCAGAGCCATCTTGCACAATCGGGCTAAGCATATCTAACATTTGAAAATCGAGCTCTTTTTCAACCATATAGGCTGAAACCACTGTTGCCCCTAACCCTGCTAAACATGCCTCTATACACAAATAAAAATGTTCCAATGCTACTTTTTGAAAATGCGTAAACTGCGCTTTATATGCATCTTTAAATTGTGTCCAAAGTTTAGGTCGCGGACTGGAAATAAACAGCTGTGAGGTCAGGGCTAAATGCTTGTGACGCGATACACCAACCATATGCTCATCCGCCATTTTTTCACTATAAATGGCCTTGCCCCACTCAAAATCATTACGCCTTAAGGCCAAGTCAATGTTTTGCACTTTAAAATCCGCTTCTCCACCAGCTGTTAACAAACTGATATCAATCTCAGGATAACGCAGCTTAAATTGAACTAAACGCGGAATCAGCCATTTCATGGCGATAGTCGGTTCACAGGATAAGATTAAGGTCTTCTTCTCATTCTTCTTTTCTCTTATCATCTGCACGAGGCACTGGTCAATCTGAGGAAACACCTGCTCACAACAATCAAACAGTGTTAAGCCATCTCCCGTCAGCTGTAACTTTTTGCCGTCACGAAGAAATAAACGACGCCCCAGTGCCTCTTCCAAATTTTTTAACTGTTTACTGACCGCCCCTTGAGCGACAAAGAGTTTTTCAACAGCGATAGTTACACTGTCATAGCGGGCGACATAATAAAAAAACTTAAGAGAATTCAGTGATAAACGCTCAATCATTCTAAAAACTCATCAAAAGGAAAGAATTAAAATCGATTTCCACTATAGCAAATATATGAAAAATATATAAATCCTTTAATTCAATCCGAACAAGGATCAATGAGTGAATGAAATGATAGCGATTGCAATCATTACCCTACTTGCAGTCATTAGTCCTGGTGCTGACTTCGCTTTGGTCAGCCGAAATAGTTATCTATATGGGCGTAAACAAGGGATCTATACCGCATATGGTATTGCTTGTGCTGTATGGATCCACATTAGCTATAGCGTACTGGGGCTCAGTTTCTTAAAGCACTACATTTCCGAACCTATTGCATATCATTCAGTATATTGGCGCGCTGTATCTGATGTATATCGGGTACAAAACATTTACCCAACAGCAAATTAGTGACCATGCCACTCATACTTTACTGCATCCACGTCAAGCATTTATACAAGGTTTTCTTGGCAACAGTTTAAATCCCAAAACTACACTATTTGTGATGAGCATCTTTGCACAGTTGTTGCGAGGCAATAATGGTCTGATGCATTTAATCGGTTATGGCATTTTTATCTCGGCCAGTCATCTATTGTGGTTTTTGCTCATTTCACTATTCTGCTCTACCCCAGTGATCCGAAATAAAATTTTACGCAAACAAGTGAGCATTAACCGTGTCATCGGTACCGTACTCGCAACTTTAGGACTTTGCTTATTTCTCACAAACTAAGCATGAGTGATACCTGCGTTTAAACACTAAAATTTGGGCATAAAAAAACGTCCTCTAGGGACGTTTTTTTATTTGCTTGCTAATGCCTGCGTCGCTGATGTCACGACGCAAGAACAATTATGCTGGCGTATGATACATGAGATAAAGTTCGTTTAAGTTCTCTGGAATTTCTTCTGCAAGCTCATCCATTAACTGACCGTTACGACGGAAAGTTTCCATTTGCGGATCTTCTTCATCAATCCCACTAAATACCATAATTGGTAAAGTAAGATCGACCAATTGCTCTTCAAACTCAGGCGTGAACCATGCATCTTCATTGAGGAACATTGCATCGACAAAACCAACGCTCCAATCCCCTAGACTTGACTCAACATCGGCCTCTTCAATTTCAAAAGGAAATTCAATCCCTTCTTCATTGGCAAGGTTTTGACGAATAGACTCAAGCCAAGCTTTCACTTGCGCGATGATCTCGGCAGGCACTTTCTTTTGATTATTATCAAAAAGTTCATCCAACCATTTTACAAAAGTAGGACCAACTGCAATTGCACACAAGAAACCATGAGTCGCTGCAAAATCTAGACCATACTCATTTTGGTCACCATCTAGATATTCGCTCAATAAGTCTAAATCTAAAGCACTCATTTCAAATCCAAATTCAGAAACTGATTAGGGCATTAGCATAGCATTTTCAGACACGATGCTACATCTGATTTTAGTCTTCTTCGTCGTCAAAATCGTCGTCATCGTCGATGTCGTAATCAAAATCTTTAAGCTCACGTTCCAAACGGCGCTGTGCAAGAAGGTCATCAATCAGGCGACGTTTTTCTAATGATTCTTTCGCACTAATTTTACTTGATGACTCATCAAAATTAACATCATCATCAGCGTAGTTATCATCTAGTTCAAAATCTGTAGAAGACACTAAAACTACCTCATAGTGAAAAAATGTGAAGGGTCTTAGCCGCTATTTATATGGGTTACAGAACCTTGTCAAGTTTTATTTGCATTTAGAGCAATTAATTTGATTTTTAGTCTTTATTTCTAACCAATTTTTATGGCATGATATAATCCACCCTGCGTCTTTGTAGTTTACGACTTTAAATGGTCACATAAAATCCAAATTGTTCAGATTTCAAATTTGGGTTTTGAACTTGAGTACGCTCGGGATGAACTTGAAAACAACAAATTCACCCCCATCTAAATCACTGAATTTATATTTTTAATATTTTATCAGGCAGCTTTTGGCTGACTATCCCTGATGGAATACGCAGTTATTTACAAATAAGTTTATGAAGCGAATTGTGCCCAGATGCACAGTTTTCCACTGCCACAGATTCAACGAAGAGTAAGCAAAGATGAGCGATATGACTTCCCCTACTTCACAAGTAGCGGCTCTGATTAGCCGAGGCAAAGAGCAAGGTTACCTAACTTACGCTGAGGTTAACGATCATCTCCCAGACTCGATCACTGAAAGCGAACAGATTGAAGACATTATTCAAATGCTTCAAGACGTCGGTATTCCTGTGCACGAACGTGCACCTGAATCTGATGATGCAATGTTTGAAGGTGGTAATGAAGCTGCCGATGAAGTTGCTGAAGAAGAAGCCGCTGCTGTTCTTGCCTCTGTAGAAAATGAGCCTGGTCGTACCACTGACCCTGTCCGCATGTATATGCGTGAAATGGGTACTGTTGAACTGTTAACGCGCGAAGGCGAAATTAGTATTGCAAAACGTATTGAAGAAGGGATTCGTGACGTTCTTCACTCGATTGCTTACTGGCCAAATGCGGTTGAAGTGGTATTACAAGAATACAAAGATTATGAAGCGGGCGAACGTCGTCTTGCGGACATCCTTTCAGGTTATTTAGACCCTGAAACCGATGAAGCTATTCCAGAAGTCCTCGAAGAAGAGTCTGAAATTGATGAAGAAGAAGACTCTTCAACCAAATCAACCAAAGATGTAAAATTGGATGATGACGAGGAAGAAGAAGAGTCTGAAAGTGATGATGATTCTGAAGGTGAATCTGGCCCAGATCCTGAAATTGCCAAAGCGCGTTTTGACGAACTGACTGCGGCTTGGAAAAACACCCGAACCATCATCGAGAAACATGGTCGTTCAAGCAAAGAAGCAGAAGACGCTTTAGAGTCACTTGCAACTGTGTTTATGATGTTCAAATTTACACCACGTTTATTTGACATCATTTCAGAAATGATTCGTGGTACACATGAACAAATCCGTACCTCTGAACGTGAAGTAATGCGCTATGCAGTACGTCGTGGTCGTATGGATCGTACTCAGTTCCGTACCTCTTTCCCAGGTCAAGAGTCAAACTTTGCTTGGTTAGATGAACAAATTGCGAAAGCTTCGCCAGACCAAAAAGGCTATCTTGAAAAAGTACGCCCTGACGTTTTAGCGTTCCAACAAAAAATTGCAGACATTGAAAAAGATTTGGACCTTGATGTGAAAGGCATCAAAGAGATTTCAAAACGTATGGCTGTAGGCGAAGCGAAAGCACGCCGCGCGAAAAAAGAAATGGTTGAAGCGAACTTACGTTTGGTCATTTCGATTGCGAAAAAATATACCAACCGTGGCTTACAATTCTTGGACTTGATCCAAGAAGGTAACATTGGTTTGATGAAAGCGGTAGACAAGTTTGAATACCGCCGTGGCTATAAGTTCTCGACTTATGCAACGTGGTGGATTCGTCAGGCGATTACTCGTTCGATTGCCGACCAAGCACGTACCATTCGTATTCCAGTACACATGATCGAAACCATTAACAAGATCAACCGCGTATCACGCCAACTTCTGCAAGAAATGGGCCGTGAACCAACACCTGAAGAACTAGGTGAACGTTTGGAAATGGATGAAGTTAAAGTGCGTAAAGTGCTGAAAATCGCCAAAGAACCAATTTCGATGGAAACACCGATTGGCGATGATGAAGATTCGCACTTGGGTGACTTCATTGAAGACAGCAACATCACGTCACCTGTCGATGCTGCAACGTCTGAAGGCCTAAAAGAAGCAACTCGTGAAGTGCTTGAAAACTTGACTGAACGTGAAGCGAAAGTCTTGAAAATGCGTTTTGGTATCGACATGCCAACGGACCATACTTTGGAAGAAGTGGGTAAACAGTTTGACGTGACACGTGAACGTATTCGTCAGATTGAAGCGAAAGCACTGCGTAAATTACGTCACCCTTCTCGTTCTGAACACTTACGTTCATTCCTAGAAAATGACTAATTAATACCGATACATTGGAGACTTGAAATTTAATCTCGAGTCTCCATTAAGTATTTAAGAGCAACACCTAACGCCTGCAGTTTCGCAGGCGTTTGAAATAAGGGGGACTGACGCTCATGACTATGTTAGACCGTACACCATCACGTGAATTACAAGAACATCTTTGGGTATTCCCTATGGACTACCCGATCAAACTCATTGGCTTTGCCAGCACTGAGTTACATGTTGCAGTGGTTGAAATTTTAGTCAAACACTTCCCTGAGTTTGATGGTGAATCGATCCAAGTCCAGCCATCACGCACAGGTAAATACCATTCTTTAACTGCTCAATTGCGTTTTGAAGAATTAGAACAAGTTCATCAACTGTATGCAGACCTTGCGGCTTGTCCGTTAATTAAAACGGCGCTGTAATTCAAATGATGTATCAATGAGACACGCTTACGAGCGTGTTTTTTTGTGCCTAAATTTTTGATCTATTGAATTCAGCTTATTCACTGAAGAAATCCCCCTACGCTCTAGATCTTTTCTTTATAATTTCAGACATACTTTTTGTTTTATAAGGACGCAAGTGCCGTGTCTGATGCCGTTCTCAAACCACAACTGATTATTCGCCAGTTTGATAATTTAACTTCATATGCTGACCGCTTTGTAGAAATGAAAGCACTGACTGAACAACGAGATGCAGACACACCAGATGAACTTTGGATTTTGCAACATCATGACGTGCTCACCCAAGGTCAAGCTGGAAAACCTGAACACATCCTCATGAGCAGCAACATTCCCGTAGTACAAACGGATCGCGGGGGGCAAGTCACTTGGCATGGTCCTGGTCAGTTGGTGGCCTATTTTATGTTTGACCTCAACCGACTTGGTTGGAACGTCCGCACCTTGGTGTCTTATGCTGAAAACCTAATGATTGAGTTACTCAAAAAATATAACATTGAAGCCTATGCCAAACCTGATGCACCCGGCGTGTATGTCGATGGACGCAAGATTGGCTCATTGGGTTTTAAAATTCGTAAAGGCCGCAGTTATCACGGTTTGTCCTTAAATATTGATTGTGACTTATTTGGGTTTCACACCATTAATCCATGCGGCTATGCGGGCTTAGAAATGGTGCGTATCTCAGACCTCAAACCAGACTACCCGCACTTTGAAAACTTATGTGCCGACATTATTGAAACTTTACAGCACAGCGGTTACTTTAAAGAAGTTCAAGTACAGCATATATAAAGGCTTTGCTTTTCATGGAAAAATAAATTAGAGTATTTACTCTAAACTAATAATTATTTTTAGAAAGGACAACAGCGAGTGATTAACGTAAATTCAGTGAAACCCGCTCTGCAATTGACCTATGTCAAACTTATGATGGATGTGATTGGCCGAGGATTGGTCATGGCCAGCCAAGTCGATAGTGAAATTCAGCAAGAAGTTGCCAAATTTCCAGCCAATTTCACCTTATCGATGAATGTCTTTCCAAACGGCCCGGCTTTTTTAGCCAAAGTGACCGAAGACCATCAACTTGAACTGCTGACACCTGGCAGCCTAAAAGCAGATTTAACGATTACTTTTAAACATTTAAGTCATGCCTTTTTAGTATTTTCATTTCAAGAAAGTACAGCACAAGCATTTGCACATGATCGTATGATCGCAGATGGCGATATTTCCTATGCAATTCGCCTCGTCCGCTGTCTAAATAAAATGGAATCCTTGATTTTGCCAAAAATGGTTGCAGAACTTGCCGTCAAAGAATACCCAACTGAATTGGGCTTAAAAGAAAAACTCACTGGTGCTGCAAATATTTATCTCAAAGTAGCCCAATCATATTTAAAACGGAGTGCATAACATGGCGAAGCCTTATTACGAATTTTTCTGTCCTGTAAAAGTGATCACTGGTCATGCTGCTTTAGAACACATTCCGTTTGAACTGGCAACATTAGGGGCAACCCGACCTTTAATCATTACCGACAAAGGTGTACGTGCCAATAACTTACTGGCACCCATTGAAGCAGCATTTGAGTCTACCGATGCGGTAATTGGCGCAATTTTTGATGATGTTCCACCCGATTCAAGCTTAGAGACAGTACGTAAAGCGGCCAATTTATATCGTGAACACCAGTGCGATGCGATTATTGCTGTCGGTGGTGGATCGGTGATTGATACCTCGAAAGCCACCAATATTTTGGTGTCTGAAGGTGGTGATGACTTACTGAAATACTCTGGGGCACACAACCTACCTAAACCACTCAAACCCTTTTTTGTGATCCCAACTACATCAGGTACAGGGTCTGAAGTCACCATGGTTGCGGTGGTGTCTGATCCAGAGAAAAATGTCAAACTGCCTTTCGCATCATACTATTTAATGCCGCATGCTGCGATTCTCGATCCACGTATGACTCAAACCTTGCCACCGCACTTAACCGCGATGACTGCAATGGATGCCATGACCCATGCCGTCGAAGCCTATACATGCATGGCACACAATCCCATTTCAGATGCTTATGCTACAGCTGCAATTAAAAAAGTCAGCAATCATTTGTTTAATGTGCTGGATAATCCAAGCGATGCCAACGGCCGCTTAGAATTGGCTCAAGCTTCGACCATGGCTGGCATTGCATTTTCAAACTCGATGGTGGGCCTTGTACACTCACTTGGACATGCCTTAGGTGCAGTTGCACACTTGCCGCATGGACTATGCATGAACCTGTTCCTCCCTTATGTCCTTGAATTTAACAAGGAAGTGAATGGTGACAAGGTTGCAGAGCTCCTGTTACCACTTGCAGGGCCAGACATTTATGCGCAGACTCCTGCCCACTTACGTGCAGACAAAGCCATCAGCACATTACTCACCATGCGTGATCGCTTATTTACCCTAACCAAGTTACCCCGTACCTTGAGAGAAACAGGAAAAGTGACCTTAGAACAACTGGATGAGGTGGCAGAAAAGGCCCTCAACGATGGTTCAATCATTTACAATCCGAAAGAAGCCAGCTTAAAAGATTTAAAAGCAATTTTAGAAAAAGCTTGGTAATTCATAAAAAATCAGCCAATATAGCGACAATCTTAGCCTGATGCTTTTTTAAACATCGGGCTTTTATTTGCCATAAGGAATAATGCTTTCCTTATACCTATTGGCATAAAAACTGCTAAAAAATCTGAAAAAGTTACTGACAAAAGCGGCCAAATTAATGTAGATTGGCGCACTTTTGAAATTAAACACAGGGGGGATCGTTCGTCTCAAACGATCCTTATTAAACATGACTGATCCTTGATCAACGATTAAGAGGATAACGCCGTTGACTAATATTTCTGGGACTCAATCGGCAGCTAAACTGCAAAAAACGCTAGGTCTCTGGCACATCATTATTATTGGTTTAGCTTATATTCAACCAATGACATTATTTGATACTTTCGGTTTAGTATCAGAAGAAAGTCATTATCATGTGCCAACGTCATATATCATTGCTTTAATTGCAATTTTATTCACGTCGATCAGTTATGGTCACATGATTCGTCGCTACCCTTCCTCGGGTTCAGCCTATACCTATGCGCAAAAGTCCATCCATCCGAATGTCGGATTTATGGTCGGTTGGTCATCATGGTTAGACTATTTATTGTCTCCAATGGTCAACATCATTCTTGCCGTGATTTACCTTGAAGCCTTATTCCCTGATGTAAACCATTGGGTCTGGGTGGTTGGTTTAACTGCATTTATGACCGCGGTCAACTTACGT
Source organism: Acinetobacter sp. CAU_H_29a_1 (assembly GCF_058599505.1). Lineage (NCBI taxonomy): Bacteria > Pseudomonadati > Pseudomonadota > Gammaproteobacteria > Moraxellales > Moraxellaceae > Acinetobacter > Acinetobacter sp. CAU_H_29a_1. The sequence continues at coordinate 891,035 of NZ_CM178655.1, read as the reverse complement.
GGTGCACGCTTCGTTGCAAACTTTAATGGTTTGATCGTTTTTGTACAGTTAGGTGTGATTGCTTACTTCACGTGGATGGTTTACAGCTTACTTGCTGGTGGCGTCAACGCAGATGGTACTTTGGTCAATGCGAAATATCAGTTATGGAGTTTAGAGCCATTTTGGAATGAGCTTACTTCACTGGGTGCCCTGATTACAGGTGCAACTTTGCTGTGCTTCTCATTCACAGGTTTTGACTCGCTCAGCTCGCTGGCAGAAGAAACAAAAGATACCGAGAAAACACTACCTAAAGCGATTTTCTTAACGGCACTCTTGGCTGGTGTGATCTTTATTATCAGCACCTACTTCATGCAGATTTACTTCCCGAACGATCCAAAGACTTACTTTGAAGATGTTGCTGCAACACAGCCTGACATTTTACAAGCCGTCGGTGGCGTTGCGTTTAAAACGGTGGTGTTGTACTTTGCAATTGTGACTGTTATGGCATCAGGTATTTCGGCACATGCAGGCGTTTCACGCTTAATGTATGTGATGGGCCGCGATGGCGTGATTAACAAGAAGATTTTTGGTCATATTAGCCCGAAAAGCTTCACACCGTCTTATAACATTCTCATTGTAGGTGCTGTAGCATTAACCGCTGGCTTCATGGACTTAGACATCGTTATTTCGATGATCAGCTTCGGTGCATTAACTGCATTTACCTTTGTAAACTTATCGGTGATTTCAAGATATGCACTGCGTGATGGCCGCACAAAGAATATTAAAGATATCTTTAGCTTTGTGATAATTCCAATGTGTGGATTCCTCAGTATCTTTGCCATGTGGCTAGAGATTGAAGAAACCGCGTTGAAATTCGGTTTATGGTGGGCAATGTTTGGTATTTTATACTTAGGTTATAAAACCAAAGGCTTTAAGCAACCTGCACCACAACATAATGAATTTGACGATCCGCTCTAATCTTTCATTCAAAAAGAAAAAGACGCCAAGTGCGTCTTTTTCTTTTTTAAACTAGAGCTAAAAAACTAGCCCTTAAATTGTTTAGTCATTTTAGCAATACGCTGTGCATAGGCTTTTGTGGTTTCGAGATCCCCGGCTGGGATTTCATCCGTACTTGCATCCGATGGTGATTGCACCAACAAGCCTACAGAACCACCCAAATTATTTACATCTTGACGGGTTGCCGCTTTACTATTAGCAGGCAATAAGCCCAAGCTTACCCAAATACCGCCATGCTGTGATGCTAGTGTTTGTAGTTGAATTAAGGTCACTTGCTTATCACCATTTAAGCTTGCACTATTGGTAAAGCCACCGAAAATTTTGGTGGTGTTTCAAAAAGTATGCTAGTTAATTCTGTCAATAGAGAAATTGAAAATAAGTAAATTAAATTCACTATATTTTTAATGCTTTATGAGATTTCAATTGTGGTTAAAATATAATCAGCATACTTTTTGAAACACCACCAAAATTTTATCTTGCCATGCACGAGTAAACCATTTTTTTGAAGATGCATCGGCAAACTTTTTAAATTGCCACGGCGCAGTGCCCATATAAGTTGGTGCACCAAATACAATTGCATCAGATTGATCCAATGTCTGCCAATCTTGTTCTGGAATGTCTCCATTTGGATCAATCTCCACCAGATTTGCACCAATTTCTTGCGCAAAAGTTTGTGCAATCACTTTGGTATGTCCATAGCCTGAATAAAAAACCACTGAAATATTCGACATTTTATTTTCCTCTTTTGAATCACTTGATTGACATTGCTTCGTCAAGCATGACGCTGCGTAAACCATTAAAAATAAATAGTATGAAATATCTTAAACACTTGCCTGATCGGGCTTAAGTTTCACATAACTTGCAACTTCATCGCTTAGGCCCTGTTTCAACTGCTGGGTCTTTTCACCGACCAAAACTTCATAAGCATTTTGCTCGATGCCTTGAAAGATTTCTTGAGCTACTGTTTCCGGCGCAATCTTCGGAATGGGTAATGAACGAGTCAGATCGGTGTCAATAAAACCCACATGCACCCCCATGATCTGAATATTAAATTGAGACAACCACTGACGACTTGAGTTGGTATATGACCATGCTGCCGCTTTAGAAATGGCATAACTGGTCAAAACAGTGCTTGGCTCCCAGGATACATCCGAGAGAATATTGACCACATAAGCCTGTTGGTTCTTTTTCAAGATCGGAGCAAAAATTTGCGTCACCCGCATCAAGCCCAACAAATTGGTTTCCAAAATTTTTTGCGTAGTCGCAATGATATTAGCATCGACAGGATGCTCATTCAGAAGCGCAATGCCCGCGTTATTCACAAGAATTGTGGTATCTGCGCATTGTTCTGCTGCCTGCTGAATAGATACTTCATCATTTACATCCATTTGAATCGGGGTAAGCCCTTCTTCCTGAAAACTCCCAATCGCATACCCACATAGATCTTTTTAGCGCCCTGACGACGTGCCTCCCGAGCGATGGCAAGTCCTAAGCCACGGTTCCCACCCGTAATAAAAACAACAGCCTCTGAAACTCTCATTATGTGATCCATCCAATTGCTAGCATCTTGCGAAAGCGTAGTCTGATGACAGCGCTGCATTAAGTCTGTACTCATGATACACTTATGAAACCTAGTATCAATTAGTTACTACTTGGTAACTGGTCTGATTGATTGTTTCAAATGAAGATAGAACGTAAAAGGAGCATGGTTAAAAATGAATAAGCCAATGAAATTTAATATTTTTCATCCAGATTGTCCTGCTCGTCTTTTTTTTGAAAAATTTGCAGACAAGTGGATTTTATTGATTGTGTATACGCTGGATCAAGAGTCGCAACATTTTAATGAGCTCAAGAAAAATGTTTTAGGTATTTCCCCTAAAGTGCTGTCACAAAAATTAAAGATCTTAGAGCGCGATGGTTTTTTGACGCGAACCATTCATGAAGATAACGTGATTCGAGTGGAATATGCGTTAACCGAGATTGGCAAAGACTTTGCTCAAAATGCCTATCAAATGAAAGATTGGGTCGAAGCCAATATGCTTAAAGTTTTAAAATCCAGAGCTGGATTCGATCAAAAGCTAGAAAAAACAGAGCCCGCTTAAGCGGGCTCTGTTACAGCAATTTGATTAGGCTAAAGGCTTAAAACCCTGCTGACGCCATGCTTCATACACAACCACGGCGGTCGCATTGGATAAATTCAAACTGCGCGAGTTTTCAGCCATAGGTAGACGAATCCAATGCTCTTTTGGAAACAACATACGAATCTGCTCAGGCAGACCACGCGTCTCAGGTCCCATGAGTAAAGCCACGGGGCGATTCAAATCCGAAGTATGCGGCGTTTCCGTTCCTTTGGTGGTTAGAGGATAAATCGCGTTTATATCGACACCTTTTAGGGCTAAATTTGCTAAACACTCATCGAATGTTTCCCAAATTTGCATGCGCGCCCACTCATGGTAGTCCAAACCTGCACGTTTAAGTTTTTTATCATCCAGTTCAAAGCCGAGAGGCTTAACCAAATGCAGCTGCGCTCCAGTATTGGCACATAAACGAATGATATTGCCTGTGTTTGCAGGAATTTCGGGCTCGTATAAAACAACATGGATCACAGCTTTTCTCTACTCTTTCAATTTGGCAAAAGTTAATCTTGCCACTGTAATTGTTCACGCAAGCTTACTACATCACCAATGATGGTCAATGTAGGCGCTTGAATATGATTTTCTTCAACTTTTGATGCGATATCCGCTAAGGTCCCGACCACCACTTTTTGTTCTGACGTGGTACCTTTCGAGATCAAAGCAACGGGCATGTCTGGGCGCTGCCCATGCTCAATTAACTTTTCACAAATTTTTTCTAAACCGACCAAGCCCATGTACAGCACAAGCGTTTGATTCTGATAGACCAACTCATCCCACGGTAACTCAGGCGAACCTTCTTTTAAATGTCCCGTAAGAAAACGCACGCTTTGCGCATAATCGCGATGTGTTAAAGGAATACCTGCATAAGCCGAACAACCCGAAGCTGCTGTAATCCCTGGCACTACTTGAAATGGTACGCCCGCGGCAAAAAGCTCTTGAATTTCTTCACCACCACGACCAAAGATGAAAGGATCGCCGCCTTTTAAACGGCAAACACGTTGACCTTTTGAGGCAAATTCTACCAACAAAGCATTGATGCCTTCTTGCGGAACAGCATGGTTAGAACGGGCTTTACCCACATAAATTTTTGTTGCATCGCGACGGCAGAGTTCCATAATCGCAGGAGAAACCAAACGATCATAAATCACCACATCGGCTTGTTGCATCAAACGCAATGCTTTGAGGGTCAGCAACTCAGGATCACCTGGACCTGCACCAACCAAATATACCTCACCTTTCGGTGTTTTCCACTCCAACAGCGCTTGCTCGATTAAACGATCTGCTTCTACAAGATTGTCATGAAAAACCTGTTCTTTCAGGGGACTTGCATATAAGTCTTCCCAAAAAACACGGCGCTCATCAGGATTAGAAATCTTCGCTTTCACCGCTGCACGCCATTTTCCTGAAAACTCAGCCAGCTTACCCATGCCATGTGGAATACTGGTTTCAAGCTGGGTTCGAATTTGGCGAGATAAGACGGGGGATGTACCATTGCTGGCCACTGAAATCACCAAAGGCGAACGATCGACAATAGCAGGAACCATGAAACGGCAATGCGGTGGATCATCAACACTGTTGACCAGTATTTTCAGCGCTTCACAGTCCTCAAAGACTTGAGTATTCACCGCATAATCATCTGTTGCAGCAATCACTAACCGATAGTCATTGAGTTGAATCTGCGCAGGATATAGCGCTTGGATATATTGCCCTTGGCTTTCTTCAACCAGTTGCAATAAATTTGCATCAATATCAGGAGCAATGATATGAATCACTGCCCCTGCTTTATGTAACAACACTGCCTTACGGTAAGCAATATGCCCACCACCGACAATCAGACAAGGTTGCTGCTGCAACTTTAAAGAGATTGGAAAAATATCCACACACGACCTCAATGAGTTTTATCTGACAGTCTTAAAGCAATTATTGTGCACAAAACTGTGCAGTACATCGACTTTATTAGTCAATGTACTCAGCACCGCCCATATATGGACGAAGCACGGTTGGGATTTCAATCGAACCATCAGCACGTTGGTAGTTTTCCATGACCGCAAGTAAAGTACGGCCCACAGCCAAACCTGAACCATTCAGCGTATGTACAAATTCAGTTTTCTTTTGGTCTGCACGGTAGCGTGCTTTCATACGACGCGCTTGGAAATCGCCCATGTTTGAACATGAAGAAATTTCGCGGTACGTATTTTGACTTGGTACCCAAACTTCAAGATCGTAAGTTTTAGTTGCACCGAAGCCCATATCACCACCACAAAGAATGATCTTACGGTACGGTAAACCAAGTGCTTTCAAGATCCCTTCAGCATGACCTGTAAGCTCTTCAAGTGCTTGCATTGAGTCTTCAGGTTTAACAATTTGCACCATTTCAACTTTGTCGAATTGGTGTTGACGAATCAAGCCACGCGTATCACGACCGTATGAACCTGCTTCACTACGGAAACATGGCGTATGCGCTGCATATTTCAGTGGTAAACGGTCTGCATCAATGATTTCATCACGCACGAAGTTGGTTACAGGCACTTCCGCAGTTGGAATGAGGTAATACTCTTTTTCACCTTGTAATTTGAATAAATCTTCTTCAAATTTAGGCAATTGGCCTGTACCACGGAGTGAGTCAGCATTGACTAAATATGGCACATAAGCTTCGGTATAACCATTTTCCAAAGTATGTGTATTCAACATGAACTGTGTAATCGCACGTTGTAAACGAGCAAGTGGTCCTTTGAGCACGCTGAAACGAGAACCTGTCAATTTGGTCGCTGTTTCAAACTCAAGACCACCCATCCACTCACCAAGGTCAGTATGGTCTTTAATTTCGAAGTCAAACGTACGCGGCGTACCCCATGTGAGGATTTCCACGTTATCACTTTCGTCTTTTCCTTCAGGAACAGACTCATCTGGCAAGTTTGGAATGCTAAGTGATTTTGCTTCAAGTTCAGCTTGTAATTCAGACAAAGCGACTTCTGCGGCTTTGATTTCATCACCAATCGCTGACATGCGCGTCATAATTTCAGATGCATAACCACCAGCTTTTTTAATTTGGCCAACTTGTTTTGCACCCGAATTACGTTCTGCCTGAAGAGATTCAGTTTTGGATTGAATCTCTTTACGGCGAGCTTCTAGTGATGCCCATTCTTCAACATTCAGTTGTACACCACGTTTTGCTAAGGCTAAATTTACAGCCTCAATATTATTTCTGAGTAATTTCGGGTCGATCATAGCCAATCTTTTGCAAAGAAAAAAACTGGCTATAGTGTAAGCGCTTCAGGCCGAAAAATACAGTCACGCGATCACTAGCTGTGGCTTATTACAGCAATTTTCATGGCTTTTCTTTGCTCGCTTTTTCTCGTTCAGCTGCATAATCGACAAAACTCGGCAAATATTCCGCCTTAATTAAGCCGCTGGCTTGTTGATACGGTAAAACCAATTCAGACATCCCTTCTGCATAAGACGCTAATTCATATAAGGGATAGACGAACACCACACCTTTGGCACTCATATAATAATTATCTGTCAGCTTCAATTGCTCGCGTGAAATATTATGATCGGACAGCCACATGCTATTGGCACTATATAATGCATCTAATAATTGCGATTCAGTCTTGTCTACCACGATATCACTCAGCGCAACCCGTTTTTTCGTTGCCAAATCTAAGGTGATGTATTCGTTGTGATACATGCCATGCGCGGCACGCGCTGGGTAGTGATAATACATCAAGACAAAATCAGCATATTTTCCACGCTGCGCCACATAACGGACATCAGACAAAGTTTCACTGAGCATGTTTTCATCGATCTGTGGCTTTGCTTGCTTCGAGCTTTCAAATGCCACAGGATTGGCTTTTTTCATCCGTTCATCAAAATATTGATTGATCCATGGGACATTGGTGTCCAAGCTGTACAGCTGGTATTGGGTACATCCTTCCTCATCACATGCAATAGAACGCGCCAATTGTAATGGTCGAACTTTTGCCTCAATCAGTGGTAAAGTCTGTGTGACTTGAGCTGGTTTAGTTGTCTCTTCACTTTTTGCAGCATTACTGTCATTTCGTGGCTGACATGCGCTGAGCAATCCCGCGCACAACATCATTGCGAAGACAGATCCAATTTTATTGTTATGAAGTAATATCATGATTTACCCGCAGTTAAGTATTCAATAGCACAGACTATACAAAGCACAGTCATAACTTCCCACCACGTTATGTAACTGAACGTGATCCAATAAAAAACCACCCGAAGGTGGTTTTAAACAACAGGCTCATATTATTGGTCAATAATGTCTGTGCCTTTAGGCGGAGTAAAATTAAAGGTTGAAGCTGGAATATTGGTATTTACCTTAGTGTTATTAAAACGTACATAGGTTGTTTGTCCCAAAGAATCCTCTAAGATCATTAGCGTCGGCGCATTTTTCGCACCAAAACTGATCGTTAAACTTTGAAATGCACCATCATCGCTTTTTGGGTACAAGGTATAGTAGGTTTTGCTCTGATTTGGTTGCGTAATACGGTATGACTTACGAATCTGTTCCGTATTCCCTGACAATAATAGTGCAGGGGTATTCGCCACCTGTTCATCTAAAGTCTGACGAACTGCTTGCTGTAAGTCTGGATCATAAATCCAAACCGTTTTGCCCGAAGTCACAATGGTTTGTTTTGCAGGGCTTGTTGTTTCCCAATAGAATTTCCCTGGACGCTCAACTTTCATCACCCCTTTAAAGGTCTGATTCATATGCTGAGCAGATAAACCTTGTTTCTTCGGTGCTTTAGATGAATTTGTGACTTTGGTGGTTTGCTCAAAGTTAGAACTGATACTTTGAATACCACTCAACTGTTTCACTAAACTCGTCGTCGCTTGTTGCTCCGATGCTGCAACTGGAGCTGCAAATACTGTACTGCTCATAACAGGGCCAAGTGTTACTACACCTACTGTCATTGCACATAAAGTCTTACGAAGCATTTTCATAATCTCACCTTTTATAATTTGCGCAGTCGCAATTTGTTAGATGAGCTATCTTAAATCAAATTTTATGGCTAATAATTGAGAATATAAGAAGATTTGTATATTTATTGGTGCTTAATGTTGTGAAATATCCATCATGATGAAGATCAGATGTGCTCTTTACATATAGAAAAGCCTCTGAATGTGCAGAGGCTTTTCTAACTGAGGTTAAGAATTATCACTGTCATTTCCATTGCCAACCAATTGCTGCACCTGCACCGAAGTCTCCTTCACTATTGGTTGTCACAGCTACTTTGTATACATATTTGTTACTTTCAGTCACACCGCTGAGACCAAAAGCATAACCTTGCTCACCTTCCCATGTACCCACGCCGGCACTAAACATATTGTAGCCAGCATCTGTCGGTTGCGGTAAAGATGCTATTGCGATACTTGATGCCACTGCTGCATAGGTTCGATCTTCGAGTTTTCGCATATCTCGGTTCAAGGCATTTACACGACTATCCGTATAAGCATTTGCTTGATTGAGGGTTTGTTGCCCAACTTGGTTCACATAAGTTTTTGCTTCATTCAAGATGTAGGTATCAGCAGCATCCATCACTTCTTTAGAGATCCCATTGGTACCGTTTGTACCTTTAAGACTTGCTAACCATTGAGTAATGCTGCCCTCAAAGCCATTACCAACTGCAACATCATAAGCACTAAAACCTGTTGCACCAGTCATCCCTGTATTACCCATATCGCCTTTTAAGCTCGCAAGCCATTCAGTGATGCTACCGTCAAAACCATTAACTTGCGCAACTTGATAAGCATTGTATCCTGTTGCACCTGTTGCTCCAGTATCACCTTTTACACCTTGGAGGCCTTGCTCACCTTGCGCTCCAGTATCACCTTTGGCTCCAGTAGCACCTGTTGCTCCGGTATAACCTCTGTCACCCTTATCGCCTTTCACACCTTGGATACCTTGCTCACCCTTATCGCCCTTGGCTCCTGTGTCGCCTTTTTCTCCTGGGATGCCCTGTGGTCCCTCTGGACCTATTGGTCCTTGTGGTCCCATAGGACCTGGAGTTCCAGAACCGTGTCCATGTCCGTTACCATTTCCATGTCCGTTACCATTATCATGCGAACCATGACCATACCCATTTCCGTTCCCATGTGACTCGTGTCCTTGTCCCTGCCCTTGATGATTATCTCCCTGAGTTGCCCATGCTGCATTCCCCATGGCCAATAAAATACTCAACAACAATAATTTCGGAGTAAGTCTCAGATTAGCAACAACGCTCTCTCTCAACGTGTGATCTATGAGGAATGCGTAACACTGTCTCTTTCATCATATGGTTTTGTTCAATTTGACTGTCTTGTTTTGCAACAGAAACCATATGGCAGCAGGATTTTCCCAAGACTTTTGTGAATATTTTGTTCATATCTGTCTGCCTTTCTTTTAGTTTTGTTTTTTTATTACACTCCTATTTTTTGTGACACACATCGCTATTTATTGGTATTTAGTGTTTTATTTAAAAATTAAAAATACAAGAAAAATAAGCTAACCATATGAATAGACGAAAAAAAACCCACAAAACTGTGGGTTTTTTTACTATTAAAACTTACGCTTCAACAGTTACGTAGCGACGGCCAAACTGACCTTTCACTTCGAATTTTACTACGCCGTCAGCGGTTGCAAACAAAGTATGGTCACGGCCCATACCAACGTTTTGACCTGCGTGGAATTCTGTACCACGTTGACGAACGATGATGTTACCAGCAGTCACAGATTGACCACCGTAAATTTTAACACCAAGCATTTTAGGGTTCGAATCACGACCGTTCTTAGTCGAACCACCGGCTTTTTTAGTTGCCATGTCTCATTACTCCTCGTGATTAGCCTGAAATAGCTGTAATTTTCAACTCAGTGAACCATTGACGGTGACCTTGTTGTTTACGGTAGTGTTTACGACGACGCATTTTTACAATACGGATTTTGTCGTGACGACCATGGCTAACTACTTCAGCAGTTACAGTAGCACCAGCAACAACTGGAGCACCGATTTGAATGCTGTCGCCATTTACTAGCATTAATACGTCATCAAACGTAATAGTTGCGCCAGTTTCAGCTTTCAACAATTCAACTTTAAGGGTTTCACCCTCTACAACACGGTGCTGTTTACCACCGCTTTGGATTACTGCGTACATAATGTACTCCAAACATGCCCGTGTCGTCGTGCCGATAAAGGAAGATATCGATCTTAATACGAACGCCACTGGGGTTAATCAAGGGCAAGGATTTTAAGTGATATTCACTCAAACAACAAGAGATTTGCCGAACTTATTAGACTAAATTAACGATTATTTAATAATCGAGAAAAACTCAATCAACAAATTAAAGTTCAACTCTTGCTTGACTTTGCTTACAATGAAATAGATTTTTAAAATCAATCCGCTATAGTATGGATGAATTGATTTTTAAAATGTAAATAAGCCTACAAATGCAGTACGCTTATACATTGGGTAAATAAGGAACTGTCTTTCGTAAAATATAGCCTCGCACGCTAGCGAGTCTCATTTATGATTAAAATGAATCATTTAGACAGGTATCCCTATTTGCACAATATTGGTAATGCTGATTTTTATCACTTTATATAGATGAGGCCGCTCTTCAAATGACCATCGACTTTAAGCAAGATATTCTCGCCCCTGTAGCTCAAGACTTTGCCACGATGGACACATTTATTAATGAAGGCATTACCTCTAAAGTGGCATTAGTCATGGCGGTGAGTAAACATGTGGTTGAAGCAGGTGGTAAACGCATGCGTCCCATTATGTGTTTATTGGCCGCCAAAGCCTGTGGTGCAGAAGACCTTGAACGCCAACGTAAACTTGCTGCAATCATTGAAATGCTGCATACCGCAACTTTAGTCCATGATGATGTGGTCGATGAATCTGGCTTACGACGTGGTCGCCCAACGGCCAACGCGACTTGGAACAATCAGACCGCAGTACTGGTGGGTGACTTTCTAATTTCACGTGCCTTTGATTTATTGGTCGATCTCGGTGATATGACCTTACTCAAAGATTTTTCTACAGGGACTTGTGAAATTGCCGAAGGTGAAGTACTACAACTTCAAGCACAGCACCAGCCTGAAACCACAGAACAAACGTATTTAGATATTATTCACGGTAAAACCTCACGTTTATTTGAACTAGCAACTGAAGGTGCTGCCATTCTCTCTGGGACACCGCAGTACCGTGAACCGCTGCGTTTATTTGCAGGCCACTTTGGCAATGCCTTTCAAATCATTGATGATATTTTGGATTACACCTCAGATGCGGAAACATTAGGTAAAAATATTGGCGATGATTTAATGGAAGGCAAACCGACTTTGCCGTTAATCTCAGCATTGAAAAATACAACGGGTGAAGAACATGACATTGTTCGTCGAAGTATTGCGACAGGTGGAACGGCAGATCTTGATCAAGTCATTGCTATCGTAAACAGTTCTGGCGCACTCGATTACTGTCGACAACGGGCGCATGAAGAAACCGAAGCCGCACTTCAAGCATTACAGGCTTTACCTGACAGCCAATATCGTCAAGCACTGGTCAATTTAACCCAACTGGCTTTACATCGAATTCAATAACAAATGATGCTTTAAAATGTTTTTAACTTGCCTATGCATATAAAATTTAATGATCTGTTTTCTCAAATGCAGCAACAGCTTGAGCAACCTCAAGCTGTTTTAAATGATCAACTTTTAATTGAGTTGGTGGAGCGTATTCGTCCAATAGATGCGTATCAAACCGATGAAATCCACCAAAAATTTCAAGCGCTCATTCAAGCATTACTCATCACTCCCGATGCCGCATCAACCTTACAAAGCTTTGTACTGCGGCTTATTTCCCAATATAAACAAACCAGTCTTTATGCCGATACAGGTATCTTGTCTTTAGATGGGTTTTGGAACCAATTGTCACAGCGTTTAGGGGCACATTTTCTCCCGCTGATTAATGACGAAACTCAACTGCAAAATTTAGTCCGTCGCGTTTTTCCCAACCGAAGTGACAAATATTGGCTCGATAACATCCGAGACAGTGACTGGCTACAACTGCTGAACCTGCTCAATCACGGGCATGCCAATCAAAAAGAAAAAGTCAAAATTCGCAGTGAAGTGATTAAAGCCATTACGGTGTTGTCTTATCGGATTAGTGGTATTGGTTTATATCCAGAGTTTATTAATGCGCATCCTGAGCTGACCGAATATGAATCGCCTTTTTTAGTGCAGAACCGCGAAATTGTCGAATTCATTCAACAGTATAAAAAGGCACATCAAGACGCAGAAACCTCGAGTGTGGTTGCCCCACCCGACGCTTCTCAAGCGCTGGTCATGATTGAGCAGTGTCGTGATGTGGTATTGAAAATTCGTCGTGCGACTAGACGTATTGGAGTCAGTGTCAGTTTAACCTATCTGATTTCCTTACTTGAGCAATGCTTAGACCGCGTCGAACTGTTGCTCAATTTAATTGTAGAAGAAGGCGAAGTACACTATGAAGCGGTGAGTATGCTCTTGGTCGATATTACCGCTGCGATTTATAGCGAACGCAGCGTACGCTCTCTACTCACTACCAATAGTGAACTAATTGCGTTACAGGTAACTGAAAATGCCAGTAAAACCGGGGAACACTATGTAAGTACAGACAAACAAGGCTTTTTAGCCATGTATAAGTCCGCAGCGGGTGCAGGAGTTATTATTGCCATTATGGCAACGCTCAAAACCTTGTCGGCACGTATGGTCATGGCACCACTCATGCAAGCCTTTATTTACAGTATGAATTACTCACTAGGTTTTATGCTGATTCATGTATTGCACTTTACTGTAGCGACCAAACAACCCGCAATGACTGCTGCAGCCCTTGCAGCAACAGTACAACACCGCAAAGGTTCTAAAACCGCGCAAATTGCTGAATTAGCAGCATTGATTATCAATATTATCCGTACCCAGTTCATTGCTATTTTGGGAAATATCTCGATTGCCATACCCGTTGCAGCCTTTATTGCATGGGCTTGGGCAACGGGGCTACACGAACCGCTGATGACACATGCAAAAGCCAGCAAAACACTACACGACCTGAATCCATTTACCTCTTTAGCCATTCCCCATGCTGCTATTGCTGGCGTGTGTTTATTTTTGTCAGGTCTGCTGGCGGGTTATTTTGACAATATGGCGGTTTATCGCAAAGTTGGCCCACGCTTAAAAGCACACCCTCGCCTCAAAACCATCATGGGACAAGAACGACTCGACAAATTTGCAGGCTATATAGAACGTAACTTAGGTGCGTTAGCGGGTAATTTTTTGTTCGGAATTATGCTAGGAAGTATGGGAACGATTGGCTATATTTTGGGTTTACCCCTAGATATTCGCCATATTGCCTTTGCTTCAGCAAACTTCATTCAAGGCCTGATGAATATTAATGGTAGTCCTGAGATTGGCTTGATTATTGTATCGTTCCTCGGAGTGCTCGCTATTGGTCTAACGAACTTATTTGTCAGTTTTACCCTCACGATTATTGTGGCTTTACGTGCACGTCGAGTTCGATTTGAACAATGGAAACCTTTAGCAAAATTGGTCCTCACCCATTTTCTGACTCGCCCTAGTGATTTCTTTTGGCCCCCGAAAGTCCCACTTGAAGTTGAAGAAAGTTCAAACAGTACAAAACACCATCCAAAATGATTTTGTACTGATTTTGAGCTCTTGTTACACTGTAAACAAAATTTTATACATGATTAATCAACACTTGAATTAAAGTGTACTGATGAGTACACTTTAACCCAGTAAATAACCGCGCTTAAATCGGTTGAAATGACACGAGTTCCAGCATGCCTTACTTGTTGCTTTTTATCGGTATTATTTTATTTATAATCAGTGCATTAGTTCTAAGCATTCAACCACTTACAGATTTAGATCTGGCGATGGTCGAATATTTCAGCACATTAAGAACTGAACCTATAGATAAGCTTGCAATACTTTTATCAGCACTCGGCGGCATGCCGTTTGTATTATTTCTAACCACTCTATGGTGTTTCCATCGTGCATGGTATAAAAAGTATAGAGATGTTGTTTTTATTGGTTTAGGCGTTGTTGGAAGTATTGCTTCTGCTTGGCTACTTAAATTTCTAATTTCAAGACCACGCCCACCAGAAATGTTTCACCTAGTGACGAGCTATGGTGCTTCCTTTCCGAGTGCGCACAGTATGTATGCTGCCACTTTGGCGTGTCTTGCCATTTTCTTAAGTCGACCATTTCCTGCACATCGTTATGTTGTATGCATTGCTCTTTTATGGATGCTGATGATGGGAATTTCAAGGGTCTATCTTGGAGTACATTTTCCGTCCGACGTTCTCGCAGGTTGGAGCATTAGTATTATCTGGATTTCACTGCTTTACATCTTGTGCGGCAGATATACCCAATTAAATACACATTATTTTTAGATAAGAATCTAATCGAGGTGGAACAATGATGTCGGCAAAGCTTTGGGCCCCAGCCCTTACCGCTTGCGCATTAGCAACGAGTATTGCACTTGTTGGTTGTAGCAAAGACCCAAAAGATGCGCAGCAAGCTGGCGCTTCTCAACAAACGCCACCTACTGAAGTCGGTGTCATTGTTGCACAACCACAAAATGTAGAACAATCTGTAGAGTTATCTGGCAGAACCACGGCATTTGAAATCTCTGAAGTTCGCCCACAAACGAGTGGAATCATTCTAAAACGTTTGTTTGCGGAAGGCAGTTATGTACGTGAAGGTCAAGCACTTTATGAACTTGATGCTCGTACCAACCGCGCAACATTTGATAATGCCAAAGCAGCATTATTACAACAAGAAGCGAATTTAAGCACACTCAGAACCAAACTAAATCGTTATCAGCAACTGGTTTCAAGCAACGCTGTTGCGAAACAGGACTATGACGACTTAGTGGGTCAAGTAAAGGTTGCTGAGGCACAAGTGGCCGCAGCACGTGCTCAAGTTAAAAATGCTGAAGTGGACTTAGGTTATTCAACCATACGCTCACCAATTTCAGGTCAAACCAACCGCTCTACAGTTACTGCGGGTGCTTTGGTGACTGCAAACCAAACAGAGCCATTGGTGACAATTCAACGTTTAGACCCAATCTATGTTGATATCAACCAATCTAGTTCTGAACTTCTTCGTTTACGTCAACAATTGAGTAAAGGTAGCTTAGACAGCAGTAACAACACCCGTGTGAAACTGAAACTTGAAGATGGCAGTGACTATCCAATCGAAGGCCGCTTAGCGTTCTCTGATGCCAGTGTCAACCCAGATACAGGGACAGTGACGATTCGTGCGGTGTTCCCGAACCCGAATCACTTGTTGCTTCCTGGTATGTTTGCCAATGCACAAATCGTTCAAGGCGTAATCCCGAATGCGATGTTAGTGCCGCAAATTGCAGTGACTCGCACACCAACAGGTCAAGCGATGGCAATGATTGTGAATGACAAAGGCGTAGTAGAGCCTCGTCAAATCACTACAGTTGGTATTCAAGGCCAAGACTGGATTGTAACTGAAGGCCTTAAAACAGGTGAAAAAGTTATTGTTGACGGAATAGCGAAAGTTAAAGCTGAACAGAAAGTTGTTGCTAAACCGTATCAACCTAAAGCAGCCGCACCTCAAGCTCCAACAACAGATGCTAAAAAGACAGAAGCTGGTGCAAAAACTGAACAAAAAGCTACTTCAAACGCATAAGGGGTAGACTGAATGGCTCAATTTTTTATTCATCGCCCCATTTTTGCGTGGGTGATTGCACTGGTGATTATGTTGGCGGGTATTATCACGCTGACAAAAATGCCGGTTGCCCAATATCCGACGATTTCACCGCCCTCGGTGACAATCTCTGCAACTTATCCGGGTGCTTCTGCACAGACTGTTGAAAACACAGTCACTCAGATCATTGAACAACAAATGAATGGTCTGGATGGTCTACGTTATATCTCTTCAAACAGTGCGGGTAACGGTCAAGCGTCTATTAACTTAAACTTTGAACAAGGCATCGATCCTGATATTGCTCAAGTTCAAGTACAGAATAAACTACAATCGGCAACGGCGCTTTTACCTGAAGATGTACAACGTCAAGGTCTAAAAGTCACCAAGTCTGGTGCGAGCTTTATGCAAGTTCTTGCATTTTACTCTCCAGATGGAAGCTTATCTGCTGCCGACATTAAAGACTATGTAAACTCAAACATTTCTGAACCGCTGAGCCGTGTTGCAGGTGTGGGTGAAGTCCAAGTTTTTGGTGGTTCATACGCGATGCGTATTTGGCTTGATCCAGCGAAAATGACCAGTTTACAAATTACTCCAAGTGATGTTGCAACTGCCATTAATGCGCAAAACTCACAAGTGGCGGTAGGTCAGTTAGGCGGTGCACCATCTGTGCAAGGTCAAGTGCTGAACGCAACAGTGAATGCTCAAAGTATGTTGCAGACGCCTGAGCAGTTTAGAAATATATTTTTGAAAAATACAGCCTCAGGTGCTCAAGTTCGCTTAGGCGATGTTGCTCGTGTTGAACTCGGTTCAGATAACTATCAGTTCGACTCTAAATTTAATGGTAAGGCTGCTGGCGGTGTTGCGATTAAACTGGCAACTGGTGCAAATGCACTAGATACAGCAGCGGCTGTAGAAAAGCGCCTGAGTGAACTTCGTAAAAACTACCCAAATGGTTTAAAAGATCAACTGGCTTATGACACCACACCGTTTATTAAGCTGTCGATTGAAAGTGTTGTACACACGTTGATTGAAGCTGTCGTGTTGGTATTCATTGTCATGTTCTTATTCTTACAGAACTGGCGTGCCACGATTATTCCAACATTGGCTGTTCCAGTGGTTGTATTGGGCACATTTGCTGTCATTAACATCTTCGGTTTCTCAATCAACACGCTCACCATGTTTGCGATGGTCTTAGGGATTGGTCTTCTGGTCGATGATGCGATTGTTGTGGTGGAAAACGTCGAACGGGTAATGCAAGAAGAACACCTCGACCCTGTAGCTGCGACCGAAAAATCAATGCAACAGATTTCTGGTGCCTTGGTCGGTATTACCAGTGTATTAACTGCGGTATTCGTACCGATGGCATTCTTTGCAGGTACAACCGGTGTTATTTACCGTCAGTTCTCGATTACGCTAGTTACCGCAATGATTTTGTCACTGATCGTGGCATTAACATTCACTCCTGCCCTGTGTGCAACCTTGTTAAAACAACACGATCCGAATAAAGCAGAAAGTAATAATATTTTTGCGCGTTTCTTCCGTTGGTTTAACAGCAGCTTTGAAAAGCTATCCGTAAAATACCAAGGTGGTGTCAACCGTATGACCCATCATAAAGTATTTTCTGGTGTGGTTTATTTACTGGTGATTGCAGGCTTAGTTGGCCTATATAAAGCTTTACCATCCTCATTCTTGCCTGACGAAGACCAAGGTGTCGTCATGACTTTAGTTCAGCTTCCACCAAGTGCAAGCCTTGAACGTACCGATAAAGTCATCACCACAATGACAGACTATTTCATGAATAAAGAAAAAGAACATGTAGAGTCTATCTTTACTGTTTCTGGTTTCTCATTCACAGGTGTTGGTCAAAACGCAGGTCTTGCCTTTATCAAGCTGAAGGACTGGAGTGAGCGTACGACACCTGAGTCGCAAATTGGTGCCATCATCCAACGTGGTATGGCATTGAATATGATTGTGAAAGACGCATCTTACATCATGCCATTACAGTTACCTGCAATGCCTGAATTAGGTGTATCTGCTGGTTTTGACATCCAATTAAAAGATGCGAGTGGTCAAGGTCATGAAAAACTGATTGCTGCACGTAATGCGATTTTAGGTATGGCAGCACAGGATAAACGCCTTACAGGTGTGCGTCCAAATGGTCAAGAAGATACACCTCAGTATCAAATTAGTATTGACCAAGCACAAGCAGGCGCAATGGGTGTCAGTATTGCGGATATCAATACAACCATGAGCATGGCTTGGGGTGGTTCATATATTAATGACTTCGTAGACCGTGGTCGTGTGAAAAAAGTCTATGTGCAAGGCGAAGCAAATGCACGTATGATGCCTGAAGACTTGAACAAGTGGTATGTACGTAATAGTAGCGGCACAATGGTTCCTTTCTCAGCATTTGCAACAGGCGAATGGACTTATGGTTCACCACGTCTAGAGCGTTATAACGGTGTATCTTCTGTAAACATTCAAGGTACTCCAGCACCGGGCGTAAGTTCGGGTGATGCAATGCTCGCGATGGAAGAAATTATTGGTAAGTTACCATCTATGGGCTTACAAGGTTTCGACTATGAATGGACAGGCTTATCTTTAGAAGAACGTGATTCGGGCAATCAAACAGCTCCGCTGCTTGTTCTTTCAATGCTTATCGTCTTCTTATGTCTTGCCGCATTGTATGAAAGTTGGTCTATCCCTGTTTCAGTATTGCTAGTTGTACCACTCGGTATTCTTGGTGCATTTGCACTGACATGGTTAGGTATGATCATTAAGGACGATCCAAACTTATCGTTCAACATCTACTTCCAAGTTGCGATTGTTGCCGTGATTGGTCTTTCTGCGAAAAATGCGATCTTGATCGTAGAGTTTGCAAAAGAGTTGCAAGAACAAGGTGAAGACTTGTTTGATGCAACCCTTCATGCTGCAAAAATGCGTTTACGCCCAATTATCATGACCACCCTTGCATTCGGTTTTGGTGTTCTTCCGCTTGCCCTTTCAACAGGTGCTGGTGCAGGTAGCCAACACTCGGTAGGCTTTGGTGTCCTTGGTGGTGTAATTAGTTCTACACTGTTGGGTATTTTCTTCATTCCAGTATTCTTTGTTTGGATTCGTAGTATTTTCAAATACAAACCTAAGAAACAAAATAATCAGGAGCAAACATCGTGATGCAAAAAGTATGGTCTATTTCAGGTCGTAGCATTGCGGTATCTGCACTTGCGCTTGCTTTGACTGCATGTCAAAGCATGCGTGGTCCAGAACCCGTCGCTCAAGCGGATATCCCAACAGGATATATTGGTTCAACGACAGGTCCATCTGTTGCAGAACAAGGCTATAAAGACTTTTTTGCTGATCAGCGTTTAGTCCAAGTCATCGAGTTAGCACTAGCCAATAACCGTGACCTCCGTACGGCGACTTTAAATATTCAACGTGCTCAGCAAGCGTATCAAATTAGCGAAAACAACCAACTGCCAACCATTGGTGCAAGTGGTAGTGTGCTTCGCCAAGATACACTCAGCAGCAAACCTATGACAACCTATAATGTTGGCCTTGGCGTAACTGCGTATGAGTTAGACTTTTGGGGTCGTGTTCGTAGCTTAAAAGACAATGCTTTAGACAGCTATTTAGCGACTCAAAGTGCACGTGATGCAACACAAATTTCGTTGATTGGTCAGGTTGCGCAAGCATGGCTGAGCTATTCGTTTGCCAATGCCAACTTAAAACTGGCAGACCAAACCTTAAAAGCACAGCTTGAATCATACAATCTGAACAAAAAACGTTTTGATGTCGGTATCGATAGCGAAGTCCCTGTACGTCAAGCGCAAATTTCGGTTGAAACCGCACGTAATGACGTTGCGAACTACAAGACTCAACTTGCACAAGCACAGAACTTACTCAACCTGTTGGTGGGTCAGCCTGTTCCTGCAAACTTATTGTCTCCTCAACCTGTGAAACGCATTACCCAAAGTACGGCGTTGACAGCGGGCTTACCAAGCGACTTGTTAAATAACCGTCCTGATATCCGTGCTGCGGAATATCAATTGTCTGCTGCGGGTGCCAACATTGGTGCGGCAAAAGCACAGTTGTACCCAACTATCAGCTTAACGGGTACGGCAGGTTATGCATCGACAGATTTAAGCGATTTGTTTAAATCAGGTGCCTTTGTATGGTCACTTGGCCCAAGCTTGGATATTCCAATCTTTGACTGGGGTACACGTCGTGCCAATGTGAAGATTTCAGAAACTGACCAAAAAATTGCGTTGTCAGATTATGAAAAAACCATTCAAACCGCTTTCCGTGAAGTGAATGATGCCTTGGCAGTACGTGAAAATATTGGTGACCGTCTAGCAGCGCAACGTCGTCTGGTAGATGCAACCAACACCACCTATAAGCTTTCAACGGCCCGCTTCCGTGCAGGTATCGATAACTACCTCACTGTACTTGATGCACAACGTACATCGTACTCGGCGGAACAAGGGTTGTTATTGCTTGAACAAGCAAACTTAAACAACCAAGTTGAAGTATATAAAACTCTCGGTGGCGGTGTAAAAGCCAATACGTCGGATCAAGTGGTGAAACAGCCTTCTTCTTCAGATGTGAAATACAACAAAACAGCGAACTAAGGTTTGCAACATCAAAAGCTCACTTCGGTGGGCTTTTTTATTGCTTTTTGCTGGGCTTTTTCCTATCTTCAAAGATAATCAAATCATTTAAATATTGAAAATTATGTAAGCGTCCGCTGAACCCCATGTCTATTTTTTAATTTGAGTTGGATTTCCAGCGGTGTGGTAGCAATTCTTCTATTTGGGTCACTTTATGGGTCGGCAATCTTTTCAGCACATCACTTAAATAGGCATACGGATCCAGCCCATTCAGCTTTGCTGACTGGATTAAAGTCATGATGTTTGCCGCTCGCTGACCACTACGCAGCGAACCTGCAAATAACCAGTTCTTACGTCCCAACGCCCAAGGCCGCACCTGGTTTTCCACCCAATTATTGCAAATCGGTAGATTGCCATCATCCAGATAGCGGCTTAAAGCTGGCCAACGCTTCAGAGTGTAATTGATGGCCTTGGCGGTTGGAGAACTCGATGGCACCGTCAGTTGATGCTGGTTGAGCCATTCATACAGTTGTTGCATCACCGGTTGACTATGCTGTTGTCGGTATTCGCGGCGCTGTTCTGCTGTACCATCGGTCTTTCTCCTGAGTTCTGCTTCTATGGCATACAGTTTCTGAATCAGCACTAAGGCCTGTTCAGCGACCTGACTTTTCTTGGTCACATGCAGTTCATGGAATTTACGACGAGCATGCGCCATGCAGCCCACCTCAATGACTTGGCCTGATTTAAAGCGTGCTTTATAACCACTGTAATCATCACAGACTAGATGGCCCTGCCAGTCTTTCAGGAACACTTCAGCATGCTGGCCTGAACGACTATCCTGAAAGTCATAAATCACGGCTTGAATTGGATTATATTGGGTTGTTGCATAGGCCCAGACATAACCTTTCTTCGGTTTTTTCTCATCATCACTCATCCGCATGATGGTGACCGGCGTTTCATCGGCATGGATCACCCGCTGTTGCAGCACCACCTCTTTTAAAGCATTGGCCAGAGGTTCCAGTTCTACACCGCAGCGACCTATCCAGTCAGATAAAGTTGATCTAGAAAGCTCGATTCCCGCCCGCTGATAGATCAGACGTTGACGGTACAGCGGTAAATGATCTGCGTATTTCGAGACCAACACATGGCTAAGCAGTTCAGGACTGGCAATGCCTTTATCAATCACATAGGCGGGCATCGCTTGCTGAGTCAGTGTGTCACACTGATCACAGACCCATTTGCCACGCACATGCTGTTCCTTATAGAACTGTGCCGGTCTGAAATGTAGTTTTTCACTGATATCTTCGCCGATACGACGCAAGGTGCAGCCACAAGCACATTGGGTTGATGTTGGTTCATGCTCGATACGGATGGTGTGTAGATGATCGGGCAGCAGTCGACGTTTAGGTTTGTTGACTGTGGCTTTGTGTGTCGCTGCATCAGTTTTATCTGCATTCAGCCGTTCCAGTTCCAGATCAACAGCGGCAATATCTTCTTCGACCGCTTCATCCCAGAGATGGATTTGTTTTGCGGTGAGATGTTCGTTTTTACTGTCGAATTTGTGCTTTTTAAACAGCGCAAGTTCATGCTCGTATTTTTGATTGAGAATGGAAAGATGCTGAACTTTGGCATCTAATTGCAGATTGGATACTTCAAGATGCTGAACTTTGGCATCTAATTGCTGGTTTGATTGTGCCAGAGACTGATGTTGCATTGCCAACTGTCTAGTAAATTCCAGCAGTTGTTCATGGGTCAGTTGGCTTAAATCAGGCAGTGTATTCATGACCGCAGTATGCCTGAGGTCATGAGAAGAATGAAATAGAACGTTTGGAGAATAGCAACTTGGACCAAGCTAGTTTAGAGCATTGTGACCACTTGCTGTCGTCCAATGCGCTGCCAAGGCAAACCCTGGATCAGTGCCTGTAACTGTTCTGGGCTGAGGGCTACGCTTTCACCCTGGTGAACTTTAGCCCAGTGAAATTTTCCCTGTTCCAACCGCCGAGCACACAGCCAGATCCCCAGTCCATCATGTACCAGCACTTTCATGCGATGGCCACGTTTATTACAGAACAGGTAAGCACAATGCGGTTTGATGTAGCCAAAGGCTCTCACCACCTGAGCCATGGCCGTATCCATACCTGCACGCATGTCCATGGGCTGGGTAGACAACCAGATTTCATCGATACGGATCATGTTGTAAGTGCCTTGAGTAATTCTGCTAAAGCAGATATTTCTGATACTTGCCATTTCAAGCCAATTTCTGCTTTTGAGTGGGGTAAAGTAATTTGAACCGTTAACATGCCAGTAGAAATAGGATCTAATGGTGCAGAGCAAGATAAGGCAATAAATGCAGGTTTATTCGGTAGTAGTGAGCGATCATTCCCTGGCTTAGCATCAATTAAGCGAATCCATTTGGATACAAGATTTGTATTCAATCCATGTTGCAAAGCGACCGAAGCAATTGAAACCTCCGATGCTTTACACGCCTGAACGATCTGCTGTTTAAATTCAGCACTATATGTTCTTCGTTTTATCGTAAGAGATGCGATGGATGTCTGGTTATTTGTAGTCATAAATTTAAGTTCCCACTTGTTTTTAAGTGAGGACTAAATTAAGGCTTATAGGACGAATTCATAAGGTGTGTTCAGCGGACGCTTACAAAATTATGCTTTTAAGTAACCTTGAGTCTGTTCCTGGACATCGCATTTCTCAACAACTGGATGTAGTCTATGGCAGTACGGTTCGGAGTAAACATGTCGGGCGCGACTTTTTGGCAGGGTTAAAAAATATTGTCGGTGGTGAGCTCACTGCCTATACCGAGCTTTTAGAAGAATCCCGCCAAGAAGCCATGAATCGTATGATTGCAAAAGCACAAGACTTAGGGGCCAATGCCATTGTAGGTATTCGTTTTTCAACCTCAAATATTGCCCAAGGTGCATCTGAGTTATTTGTTTATGGCACTGCAGTCCGTGTCACACCGTTAGACAACCATCTCCCCGATCCATTTCCAACACAGGCCTAAGCAATGGAAAGTTTAGTTTTCCAACTGCTGATCTTTGCGGTGCTCTTTAGCGTCGGTTTTAGCTTTGGTCGCTACAATGAACGCAAACATTTGGCGCAGCTTGAACAGAATGAGAAGCGTCTTGCTTACATTACCGTGGGTAATTTACGCAAAGTAAGCTTCGAGCAGCCTGGGCACCTGATCAGTAGCAATGTTGTGATTTCTCATGATTATTTCAAATATGTGTTGGCGACCGTGCAAAACTTTTTTGGGGGTAGACTCACCAGCTATGAAAGTGTCATCGATCGTGCCCGTCGTGAAGCTATCGTCCGACTCAAACTTGAAGCGGAAAAGCACGGCGCAACGCATATTGCTTGTATGCGACTGGCGACCACAGAAATGGGCATGCAAGGCGGTATGGTTGAAGTCTTTGCTTATGGGACTGCCATTCAAAATCCTTAAACAGCGACTATTGACCAATCATCCATTCACTAAACTCAAATAGCATGAGCGTTCAAAATAGCTCATGCTCGCTCACCTTCTATCGTACATTCGGTTGGTGATTACTCACTAGAGCATAATTCTCTACACTAAACATAATAAAAATGGACTTCACCTACACTACAAAGAGGTCACAGATAATGAAATCTTTAGCACTGAAAATAAGTATGGCTGTACTCAGCATGATTGCACGTGTAGCCAAAGCTGAATTAATTGTACTGGCATCGCCTCAAAGTAATGATGCGTACTATGCAAAAATGATTGATGATATTTTTGATTTTCACGTCGATTATGCAAAAAAAAATTATTAAAAACGGAGACAATGTCGTTGTTCTGACGGACAAAGGCCTCTACCCCGACTATGTAAAAGCTTTGGGCAACAAGCATGTGGCAATCGCACCGATGCATGACATTTGGATGCGCGACTTCACCAGCGCCAATCCTGCTCAACCCGTCATGTTCCGCTACACGGCGGCAGGACAAGGTGGCGCTAAAAAAGGTCAGGCCATTTCAGATGAAGTGCAAGACGAATTTAAGTACTACAGCCAAAAGGCTGGCTTACAGTTTTCGCAAAGGAAACTATTGAATGATGGCGGAAACTGGGTGGAAGATGGTTATGGTAATGTCGTCCTCAGCACCAAATTCCTAGCGGATAACAAGCTCACCGAAAGCGAAGCCCGTAAGAAACTCATGGCGCTGACGGGTGCAAAGCAGATTGCGTTCATTGAAGCCGATGAACAAGGGGGCTTGGAACATGCCGATGGCGTAGTAAGCTTTGTCGACCAAAATACCTTGGTGATTAACTCCTACCCTGAAGATCCCGACTATGCCAAGCAACTCAAAGCAGATTTAAAGCGCGGCATTCCCAATGTTAAAATTCGTGAAATCATCACCCCTTATGATGGCAGCGAAATCTACGATGAAAAATTTGGTTCTGCATGTGGCCTATACACCAATATGCTGGTGACGCCTGAACGGATTTACTTCCCGCAATTTGGGATTAAAGAGGATGCTGTCGCTTTACAACAAATTCGTAGCGTAACGAAGCGTACTGTTGTTCCAGTACAGTCTTTTAATGTCTGTCATATGGGCGGCGGTGTGCGCTGTATGTCTTGGCAAGTACGTGGGAAAAATGCGGAATTGTTTTTAACTATTTAAATAAAATCAGTAAGTAGTACAGCTCTCCCCCCCCCCTATCAAAGCATCATAGGTATCTACACATCTTGATGTACCTAATGCAATTGTTGCGATTTCATTCAGTTCATCTATTGAATATTCTGAGAGCAGTTGAAGAGTGTTCAGTAAAATCGAAAGTCCTGCCAATATTGCAGGTGCACTTTCCAACTTACCTCTCTTCTGCTGTCGGCCTGAAAGACGGGCCAGAAATATACGAATTTTCTGATTTTGTTCATCTTCAGAACGCTGTATTCGCCAAGTCAGTACACACGCCATACTGCTGATCAGGAGCCGTCTTAAAATCGCTGCAGGTGTGGTCTGAAGCCATGATTCAACGTCATGGCCTGCCTGCTTCAGAAGCTTGAAATAGCACTCAATTGTCCAGCGCCAGTAATACCAGGTGGTTAATTCTACCGCATCAATCTCTGAAGAAACATTGCTGATCAGCGACCATCTCGCGACTGTTTTACCTTGAGCATCTTTCACCACAGCAACAATTAATCTGGCTGTAACTGCCTTGCCTGGCTGGGGAGCAACCCGTTGGCCTAAATCATCTTTTCTCTTCGGTTTTGCTGCACGCGTTATCCGAATATCGGTTTCTCCAACATGCAGCATATGCCTGTTTCCTTTATAAGCAATCGGCTTAACTTGCTGAGTTACTACTTTTTCTGCGACTTCTGCAACTTTGTAGGTTTCCCCTTGATGCTCAATCCGATGGCTTTCTTTGGCCCGAATCAACCATTTGAAACCATGGCTGCTGATTTCCCTCAAGTGGGCAATCGAGTCTCCTTCACGGTCAATGATATGGACTTTTGTTTTCTCAATCGGATACTGTTCAATCGTTTTGATTTGTTCTGCGAGTGAGTCCAAATGGGACTTGCGCTCGCTGTATTGTTCACTGAATGTGGAATAACAGCCGGATGCATCTGTTAGCGTCTGAGCTAATGGCGCAATTGGGAGCCCTGATGACGCATCGACAAGTAAACTGCTTTGCAATTCATAGCCTGAATTCGCCTCTGTTCTTTGAAGACGCCGAACCTTATGACTGTGCTTCACATACTGCAGTTGAGACCAGTCATGAACGATTAATGCATACTGATGCGGTGATGTCTTGATCTGTTCGCATGCAAGAAGCTTAATCGGCTGGTTTAATTGACTAAAAGAGATTTTATTATTATTCAGGAATCGCCAAACAGCCTGTGTAGTTGAGAAACTCGACTTTTGGGTAGAGGCCAGGTCTTTGATTGCGGGAGCAAGTGAAGCAAGAGGATTCATATTGAGTTTTACAAGGCTGTTATAACGTTTGACAAGACGCTGATCCAGACCAGAGATGTTAAATTGAAGAGCATGCTCTTCAATTTAACGCAAAGCTCGGAAATTGTGTAGATACCTATGATCAAAGCATAGGGGAATATGGGAACAACATCCCCCCCCAAAAAGGCAGGTGGAAGTGACTTTCCTCCTGCCTTTTTAAATTTACTTCACTTTCATCTTACGAATCATTTTATACAACGTGGTAGGCGATAAACGAGACACCAGAACCCCCATTTTCTCCTTACGTCCACCGACTACGATGTATTCTTCACCTTTAATCAAAGCGCTCACCACCGTTTGCGCAAAAATATCGGGTTCTAAACCATTTTCAATCGCTTCGTCTTGATGACCCTGTGGTTTACCCGCGCCATTTAAAGCATTAAACGAGACATTGGTTTTAACAAAGCCTGGGAAAATCACCGATACATCTACGCCCTCATTGGCCACTTCGGCACGCAGGCTATTTGCCCACATATGAATGGCAGCCTTGGCTGCTGAATAGCTGGCACGGTACTGCGTCCCCAACAACCCCGCAACACTCGAAACAAAAGCAATACGGCCAGATTTTTGCGCTAAAAATGTCGGCAGAACGGTTTTGGTTAAAAACACTTGTGAGAAATAATCCACTTCCATAATCGCACGTTCAGTCTGCATGCTGGTATCAGCAATCAAGGCACGTTGGCTTAAACCCGCATTATTAATCAGCCAATCAATTCGACCTTTTTTCTGTAGCACTTGCTCATAGGCATGACGAACTTGAGCTTCATCGGTAATGTCGGCACAAATGGAAATGTGTTGATCTGGATTGAGCAGCCCGACACGGACTTTTTCGAGTTCATCAAACCGTCTTGCCGTGAGTATCACCTCTGCCCCTTGTAAAGCACACTCTTTGGCTAGTGCTTCACCTAACCCAGAAGATGCCCCCGTAATCCACACCACCTTAGCGTCTAAACTGTTTAACTGTGCCATGTCCTTATTGCCTCATACCGAAGTTTTATTTGCAGATTGATCATTTAAAAAAGTCAGGAAATGATCGAAATATTGACTCATCATCTGCGCATCATAGATACGCCCTAACTTATCAAAACGTTTATAGCCCAACTGAGTCGTTAAGTTAATCACCCCATTTAGTGTTTTATCGACCACCAGATTAAATTTAAGCATTTTTTTGGGTTCACGGACCAGACTGGTCACCCCTTGATCGACAATTTGTGTAAATACCTTCAAAGCTGGAGCAACATAACTGTTATTGCCCTTTTCCATCTGTTCCGCACAACCCAAAAGTTCGGTAACTAAGGTTTTTTCGACTGGGTAGCTTAAAAAATGCGGTGGTGTTTCAAAAAGTATGCTGACATTAAATGAAACCATTATTGATGTAAAAAAAGGTTAAGTCGAAGGCTTTAAAATGGTTTTCAATCTTTTTGGAGAAATTACAACTCTTTCTAAAACCGCGCCTAATTCTATGCCTTATTTTACAATTATTACCTTCAATACCTACGGTAAAAAACTTACCAATACTTTGCTTGCAGTTTTTAAAAGCAGTGATGAAACTGTCCCAATGATCACTTGCAATTCGGGTGTAATGAATACCTAATTGTTTAAGCTTTGTCTTCAACCGTTGGACTGTAGCTAAATCTCTCTTACCCCAAACATAAGCAACAATCTCACCTGTTTCTCGATGGTAGGCGTAAATAAGCCATTGTTTATTATTTTTATTTCCAACAAAAGTCCAGAATTCATCTACTTCGAGAGATTCATAATGACTTTGTTTAGGCTGAATTTGATAGGTCGATTCAGTTAAAGTCCGTAAAACTTTACCGATACTAATGCGCTCAACTTCAGCGATATCTCGTATACCGCTGCCTCTGACCATCAACTGTAATATTTTACGAGTAATGCCAGAATTACATCCTAGATAGCTCAGAGCATGGTCACCAATAAACTGACGTTTGCAGTCTTTGCATTGATAGTTTTGTTTCCCATCTACTTTGATGCCATTTTTCTTTATACTGTCACTGAGGCAGGTTGGACATTTGATTTCTAGAGTTATTTGCATTTCTCTATTTTATCAAAATTCAACCTGCTTTTTTTCAGCATACTTTTTGAAACACCACCAAAAATGCATGCTCTCGGTGTCATACATCATTTGCTCTAGATAATTCACCATTGGAATTAGACGGTCATTTGAAAAAAACGACACGGACCACGGCATGTACTTACGCATAGTGTCCACAATATGCTGAATAATTTTCTCAGACTCCCCATCGCCTGAGGTAGACAAGCGTGCAAGATCACCAAAGACTTGATCAATCACTTCACATGAAATATCCGCTAAAACCTCACCCAAAGGTTTGGCAAGGCTTTGGCTTTCGCCTGCATTAAGCTGTTGATGAATGTGGGCAAAGCGTTGGTGAGTTTCAGGTTTTAATTTTAATGATATTTGATAAGTCATAGTGATCCCCCTTTTTTTGATTTTTACTGCGAACAAAGCGCACTCTAGGTTTAGACACATCATAAAGCGCTCTGCATCATGTCGCAATTGCTAGATCAACGCATTTGCTTTACATACCCCCATTTGCGATTTCTTTGCTACAATAGATGCAATTTTTTATCTACTTTTGAACTGTTTGAACTATGACTGATTCAGCGCAAAATATCGCTACAACTTACGATCCGACCGAGATCGAGAAAAAATGGTACCAAACTTGGGAAGAGAGTGGCTATTTCAAGCCCTCTGAAAAAGGTGAGTCATTTTGTATCATGATTCCGCCACCAAACGTCACCGGTAGCTTGCACATGGGTCATGGTTTTAACAATGCCATTATGGATGCCTTAACACGCTACAACCGTATGTCAGGTAAAAATACCTTATGGCAACCGGGTACCGACCATGCGGGTATTGCCACGCAAATGGTGGTTGAGCGTCAGTTGGGTGCTCAAGGTGTGAGTCGTCATGACCTCGGCCGTGAAAAATTCATCGAAAAAATCTGGGAATGGAAAGAGCAATCAGGCGACACCATCACCCGTCAAATCCGTCGTTTAGGGTCATCAGTCGACTGGTCTCGTGAACGCTTCACCATGGATGAAGGTTTATCCAATGCCGTCAAAGAAGTGTTCGTTAAACTGCACGAAGACGGTTTGATTTACCGTGGCAAACGTCTGGTAAACTGGGATCCAAAACTGCAAACTGCGCTTTCTGACTTAGAAGTTGAGTCGGATAAAGAAGAAGCAGGTTCACTGTGGCACTTCAAATACTTCTTTGAAGATAAAAACTTACGTACCCATGATGGTAAAGACCACATCGTTGTTGCGACCACACGTCCTGAAACATTGTTAGGTGATACCGCTGTTGCTGTGGCACTGGATGATGAGCGCTATACTCACCTTGTGGGTCAAAACATTATCCTGCCAATTACAGGCCGTGCTGTTCCAATCGTTAAAGATGAATATGTCGATAAAGAATTCGGTACAGGCTGTGTGAAAATCACTCCTGCACATGACTTTAACGACTATGAAGTCGGTAAGCGTTGTGAATTGCCTATCATCAATATCTTCAATAAAAATGCAGAAGTATTGGCTGAGTTTGAATATATCGCGAAAGCGGGTGAACAAATCTCGAAAACCATTGCTGCCCCTGCGGACTATATTGGTTTAGAGCGTTTTGAAGCACGTAAAAAACTGGTTGAACAAGCAGAAAGTGAAGGCTGGTTAGATCAAATTCAACCATACACCTTGAAACCACCTCGTGGTGACCGTTCAGGGGTAATCGTTGAGCCATTATTGACGGATCAATGGTATGTGAAAATTGCACCATTGGCGCAACCTGCCATTGAAGCGGTTCAAGATGGTCGTATCAAATTCGTGCCTGAACAGTACAGCAACATGTACATGGCATGGATGAACAACATTCAAGACTGGTGTATCTCTCGTCAACTTTGGTGGGGTCACCGTATCCCAGCTTGGTACGATGCTGAAGGCAACATCTATGTCGGTCGTGACGAAGTGGAAGTCCGTGAGAAAAATAACATCCCTGCTGATGTTGCGCTTAGCCAAGATGAAGACGTACTCGACACTTGGTTCTCTTCTGCACTTTGGACGTTCTCAACTTTAGGTTGGACTGGCGATGCCAAGAAAGATGCGGAAAACTATTTCCTCAATACCTTCCACCCAACGGATGTATTGGTGACTGGTTTTGACATCATCTTCTTCTGGGTTGCTCGTATGATTATGTTTACGATGCACTTCATGAAAAATGAAGATGGTACGCCACAAGTTCCGTTTAAAACGGTCTATGTTCACGGTTTAGTCCGTGATGGTGAAGGTCAAAAAATGTCGAAGTCGAAAGGCAACGTGCTTGACCCACTCGATTTGATTGACGGTGTAGACCTTGAGACTTTGGTACAAAAACGTACGACTGGTCTAATGAACCCGAAACAAGCGGCGAAGATTGAAAAATCGACCCGTAAAGAGTTCCCAGAAGGCATTCAAGCATATGGTACAGATGCGGTTCGCTTCACTTTC
This sequence comes from Acinetobacter sp. CAU_H_29a_1, assembly GCF_058599505.1. Taxonomy (NCBI): domain Bacteria; kingdom Pseudomonadati; phylum Pseudomonadota; class Gammaproteobacteria; order Moraxellales; family Moraxellaceae; genus Acinetobacter; species Acinetobacter sp. CAU_H_29a_1. The sequence continues at coordinate 860,047 of NZ_CM178655.1, read as the reverse complement.
TGTGCACTTGCCAACACAGGTCGTGACATCAAATTCGACATGAAGCGTGTTGAAGGCTACCGTAACTTTGCCAACAAAATCTGGAACGCAACTCGTTTCGTGATGATGAACTGTGAAAATCAAGAAATTGGTAGCGAAGTTCGTCAAGACCTTTGGGAATTACCTGAACAGTGGATCGTAAGCCGTCTACAAAAAGCAGAAGCAGCGGTACAACAAGCTTTCGCAACTTATCGTTTAGACTTGGCTGCACAAGCGATTTACGAGTTCATTTGGAATGAATACTGTGACTGGTATGTCGAACTGACAAAACCTGTTCTGAATGATGAAAACGTATCGGTTGAGCGTAAAGCTGAAGTTCGTCGTGTACTCCTTGCAGTCATGGAAGCGTCTTTACGTCTTGCACATCCGCTTATGCCGTATTTGACTGAAGAAATTTGGCAGACGCTTGCACCGAAACTCGGTATTTCTGGCGAAACTATTATGCTGGCGCAGTACCCTGTTGCCAATCCTGAGCGTGTAAACGAACAGGCTGAAGCAGATATGCAATGGCTTCAAGGTTTGATTGGTGCGGTACGTAACATCCGTGGTGAAATGGGCTTAGGTAATGCACGTCTATTACCAGTGCTTCTACAAAACACAACGGAAGCTGAGAAAGCACAGATCACACGTATTGAAGCGTTGTTTAAAGCCTTGGCGAAAGTTGAAAGCATTACGTTCTTGGCGAATGGCGAACAACCTCCATTGTCTTCTTCCTCTGTGGTTGGACATGCGTCTGTCTTTGTTCCTATGAAAGGTTTAATTGACCCGAAAGCAGAATTAGGTCGTTTACAGAAAGACTTGGACAAAGTGCAAAAGCAACATGACGTCATTGCAGGCAAACTTTCCAATGAAGGTTTTGTGGCTAAAGCACCTGCGGCTGTAGTTGAAGGTGAGAAAGTGAAACTTGCTGAGTTTGCTGACCAGTTAGCGAAAATTAAAGCGAATATGGAGCAAATTGCAGCGCTTTAATGTGTTGTTAATTTAATCAAATTTGTAGTATAAAGGGCTGATTATTCAGCCCTTTATATTAACTATGACTTTAGAATTTGATGCAGTAAACGGGAAAAAATATTATTTATCTAAGAGAGCTTTAAAACATATTATTGATGGTGAGTTTGCCACTCAACCGATTGGAAATGGTCAAACAAAGTCAATTTTAACTAGTGGATTACATATTAAAAATGGCTTTGAGTCTTTCTTAAAAAACCACCCAACTATAGCGCACTTATACAACTACAATTCCTCGTTACATGAGGATTGGTTCTATGTTCGAGAACTACAAAATGGTGTATTAACAGCGAAATTACCAAGAACCTTATTCAATAAACGTGCTGCATCAGCAACTCTAGCAGTAGATAAATATTATATTTCTGGTTATCTATGGAAAACTTTATTTCCCGAAGAAACAGATGAAACAAAATTAATTGAGTATATAAAAGAAGGTTTAGAAAATTTAGATTTGGAAAATTCTAAAAATGATCAATTAATCGGTTACTGTAATATTCAATCAGATCCAACTAAAATTATACGTTTGATGTATTTTGTACATGATGATAAGAATATTGCTTCATGCTTTCCAACATGGACACAGCCATATACAGGAAATAATGGCAAAGCTTTTAGTCACAAACATGTTTTATCCTATCCTATTGTACAATCTACTATGATGATAGATTATGAATTCGATAGAAAACAATTACCTCTGACCAAGTTAGATACGGAACTACTAGAAAATAAAGTTAGTTTACTTACAGGCGAAGATCATTTTACAATTGAAAAAGACATCCAAAATTTAAACATTAGGTTAACCTCTAATCGAACTCCTACTGTTATTTTATTTGAACATGAAATTTTCAGCTTATTAGCAAATACACCAAGAATTTTTTTAGAAAGAGAGATTCCACAACCTTTACATTATGAAGAATATGAGTCAAATAGAAATAAGATATTTAAGAAAATTACTAAAAAGCAAAAAAATAGAAAAAAGAATATTAAAGAATTTATTGAATATATAAAATCAATAAGCATAATAAAATACAATTTTGAATATTCAACATACATATACAATAATTTTTCTAGAATAGTATTTCATTTTACTCATCTCATCAACTGTGCTAATATTTATGAAAACATTGTAGAATCTATAAAGATAATTTATATTTGTGATAATAAAGATAAATCTATATATCTATTAGAAAATCTTGACCAATTATTAGAAAATCTTATTACTTTTAATTTCTATGATCATTTGCAAAAAAGCGGATATTAACTCTAATTGCCAATCTGTGCTATACATATCACGATACGAAAATAATTGAAAAATTTCTCAAATCTTTAATGAAATGCCCTTCACGTTTTAATTTATTAAAAGAATACAACCAATGTCGCATGTCTCTTAATTTAATTAAAACTCCTAAAATATATAATAATATTGGTGAACTTTTAGATGAAATTGGCTTAACCAATAATTTAGGGTTCTCAATTCCTGATGTAATTGATTTTCTGAAAGAAACATTAGAAGAAAATTATCTCATAACCCCATTACAGATGGATTTTGATGAGTATCTTTTAGACTTAATTTTTAAACAAAGTCCAAACTTCCCTCTACTTGTACAAGACCATTGTAGATATATAAATGACATAGATTTTATGAGCTTTTCAGCTATTTTATGTAGTCATATAGATAAATTAATTGAGAAAAATATTTATAATGATGAATTAGCAAATAATTTATATGAATTACTTGATGAATATATCAAAATTCAAGTAGCACAAAGAAAGCAGTTAAATTTACTCTATAGGATTAAATATAATGCAAATCATGAAGAAGCTAAGAAATTAGAATTCCCACTGACTTTAACTGAACCAAATAAATATACAATTTGTCTATATATAGAAAGATTCTTTAACTCAATGTTTTCTCAAAGATTATGTAATGAATTAAAAGAATACTTAACACAAAATAACAATACAACATTGATTCAGAAGATTGAAGAAAAAATTGAAGTCAAAATTGGAAAGGATATTCCACCAAACCCAGAGTTTTTACCTGAATTTATTAAGGAAAAAATTGGTTTTCAATAAATAAACTACATACTTGTACCTTGTAAATTTAAAAGCTTGTTTTCCTCTCCTTTTAGGAGAGGGCTAGGGAAAGGTGCTTTTAATTTTTTCATTATTAAACCGACCCTCTTCCCCCGCCTTCTCCCAAAGGGAGAAGGAGCTTACATTATTGATTTACTTTCAGTTCAAAACACACCTGTCACAAATCCTCCAAAACCCCATCCGTCAGCACCAACACATCAGAATTCCAGTACCGCACGGCAGTTAAGCCCAAAGCCTCTAAAAAAAATTGGTTCGTTCAACATCATATGCCATGAGATCATTAGTTCCATGCTGACTGCCATCCAACTCAATGATCAAGCCAATTTCATGACAGTAAAAATCCACAATATACGGTGCAATCACATACTGTCCGCAAGGAGGTGAGGGAAAATCAAAGTACCCCATGTTCCAACAACATCTCCACCCCACTCAGCTTTTTCATATACACATGCTCGGCTTTTACTTTTTTGCTTATTTATTATAGATATGCAAAGCCATCTACGCCACCAAAGCAATCAAGTCATTAAAGATGGAAAATACGCTAATCGATCAAAAAGCGTAAAGTCTTTCCAACGGAGATGCTGTGCGTAACGTGATTTATCTAGCAATTGTGATGCAGCGTCTAAAAAGTGAAATACGCTTATCTTGCGCTGCTGTGCAGCTCATGGCGTTTAGCCATGAGTCGCTTTATTATTGAATTTGTTGACCGCCCCTAAGCAATCACCTTTAATTGATGAAAATCAATTACACAAAATTATTTACAGGCTCAACCCACTTTAAAAATTAAATGACCAGCCGAATGCTCTATTTTTAAGTAAGTTTTTTAAACAATCAAAATCCTTATAACTATTTAAACACTGTTCATCTTGCAATAGCTTTCTTCGAATTTCTGTCAAATCATATTGGTACTTCTTTGCCAAATCAGCAGGTTTAAAAGTCTGTTTATAAAAACCTGAGCTTTCCCAATCAAATGAGTAAATAATGTGATCTAACTCAATTTGCAATTGCTCAATTTGATCTTCTAGCAATAGATTATAAGATTTCAAATGTTCATTTGCGATTTTAACTGCTAGTTTTTGATCACCTTGTTCTGTATAAGCACGTAACTTTAACAGCGTAAGTAAATCTTTTTCTTCAAGTGCAGTATTTGCTTGCTGCAAAAGCTCAGTTTTCTCTATACGTTTTTGCTCATCTCGTTCACGGTCAGGATGGATCATAGAGGCAATTTTTAAATAAATGCTTTTTAATGACTGCCCTGCCATTTTTTTTGCATCTTCAAGTTGCATTTGCTTCTTTAAAATTTTCTTTTTTTCTTTTTCTGCAAACTTTTGATATGCCTCACGTTCATGATCATTAAGTTGATTTTGAATGAAATCAGCTTCCTCTCGATCAAACTTTTCTTTTACTTTTTGCATAAACTCTTCAAGATTTTCGAGATCAAAATCAAAGTCAATCCAGTCCTCAGACACACCTAATTGATCTGCAAAAATTTCTTTCATCACTTGTTTTTGCATCATTTCATCAACATCATACTCTGAATGAAAATCATCTTCTGTATTCTCTACTTGTGAGGTAAGCAAATGATCACGGTCTTCTAAAATTTTATAAAATTGAGCAATGACGATGGTCAATGCATGTTGCTCTTCAGACAGATTGGGATTATCTAACAGTTGACTCACTAAAATTGAGATTTTTTCATCTAAACGCTCTAAATGGGTTTTAGCAAATTTATGCGATTGTTTATATTGCCAAAGTACCTCTAGTTGACTAAATAAAACTTGGTGCCATTGGACATATAATGGCAAGAGTTCAACACTTGCATCCTGTTGTACTTTTTGTTGTGCTTGTTGCCACTCAACCAAAGAGAGTTGTAATTTCTCAATTTTTTGAATCTGACGATTAAACTTTTTTTGTTGTGGAGATAAATTTTCAGTTTCTTGATACAAACTTAAATCTAAAATGCTCATGACTTTATTTCAATACAAATGCGATTTGACTCAATATTTTAACAGAAAGCATGCCTACGACTATTTGTTTAAAAAGTAAAATCTTATCTCATAAAACCCCATGCCCCAACAACATCTCCACCCCACTCACCTTTTTCATATGCTTTAAACGTTCCTTTTCCCATTTCACCTGCTGCCTTAACTCAGCAGCATCCTTATCTATCACCTTATACACATCACTCATTTTGAGCTGTTTGGTGTTGATATGACTGCTCAAGTGAAAAGACGCAAAGATCACCACTAACTGGCTTTGCAAATTCTGACTCTGTGCTTCCAAAGACAACTGATAAAACTTCACTTGTTCCGAACTTAAAGCTTTTGAGCTTAGGCCTTTATTGGTCTCTAGCTGTAACTGGAGTTTCAATAGATAAAATAAATCCTGCTCTGCGTAAGCTTCATTGACCGTCTGCAAAAGTTCGGTCTTCTCTAACTTCTTCGTTTCGTCAGGTTCACGGTCAGGGTGAATCATCGCGGTAATTTTTAAATACACCGTTTTCAGTGACTGCGCTGCCATTTTGGCGGCTTGCTCGCGTTTTTCTTGTTGTTTTAACTGCTTGGCACGTTCTCGCTCTGCTTCATATTGGGCAGAATCGTATTCATAATTTTCCCAGTCTACATCCACGTTTTGTTCTACTATTTCAGCGAGGTCATGATTTTGTATTGAGTTCGCTTTGGTTTTCTTCGAGCGTATATGCTCTGCATGCTGCATATAGAAAGTATCAATTTTCTCTACTTGCTCTTTCTGCGCTGAAGTTAGCATTTGTGATTTTCTTAGCATCTTGGCTAAAGCGGCTATTTTGGTGTCAATCTGCGCCAGATCAACTTTGCTAAAGCCATCGCTGGCTAAGTGATTCCATAGAGTATCAAGCTGTGCAAATAAAACCGTGTGTAACTCGCTATACACAGGTAAAAGCTTACTGCGCGTATAGTTTTGAATATCGGCTTGCGCATTTTTCCATGCTGCCAGTTCTTGTTTTTGTTGTTCAATCTGGTCAATTAAGCGATTTAATTTTTTCTGCTGCGGGCTAAGCCTCGCCTCTGGCTGAGCCGTCGTTTTTAACGCTGAAGACATAACCCATCCAATCCAATACAAAGGAGAAATTATAGCGCGATCTGAGCGTACAAGCAGTGCTACTCTCTTTGAGCCAAGTTTAAAATCTGAGTGATTCAAATTTTGAGTGAAAAAAAGCCCATCATTCGATGAGCCTTTTATTGAGTGAAATAGCTTTACCAATAGTTTTCGACCGCAATATTTCCTTCACCACGGCGGTTCATGGTCAGACCACGTGCTTTCAGGGCTTCTTTGGTGTCTTCAACCATTTGCGGGTTACCACACAGCATCACATGGCTGGTTTCTGGGTTGAGACTCAAACCAACTGCTTTTTCAAGCTCACCATTTTCAATCAGTACAGGTAAGCGGTCATGCAATGGCGCATGCGGATCACGGGTAATAATCGGCACAAACTTAAAGCCTGTATGCCCTTCACCAAAAGTCTCTGCAATTTCTTGAATACGTGTTGCATACGCCAGTTCGGAGGCTATACGTACACTATAGACCAGAGTAATGCTCTCGTACTTCGACCACGTCTCAAAGTCTTGTAACATTGAAATAAAAGGTGCCAGCCCTGTGCCTGTGCCCAGTAACCATAAATCTTTTGGTAACGGCAGTTGATAACGCGCCAAAGTCAAAAAGCCGTACGGGATCTTTTCGAGGTAGATGTCGTCATCGACTTTTAAGTGTTGTAAGTTCGAAGTAAATGCACCTTCAGGCACCACAATCGAGAAAAACTCTAAAGTTTCATCAAAGGGAGAGGACACCACCGAATACGCTCGAACCACCAATTCATCACCCACTTTGATGCCAATACGGGCAAATTGTCCTGCGGTAAACTTAAAATGTGCAGGTCGCGTCATAGTGAAGCTAAAAAGTGTATTGGTCCAACGGTGTACGGATAAAACCTTTTCTAGGCTAAATTTTTCAATTGACATGATTTCAGCGTGGCATCAAAGACGTTGCTCATGTTAGCATGACCACATAATTTGTTAATATTTTTTAAATGTTAAGGCTATATTCATGCGCATGACTTTACGCCAGTTGGCGGTTTTTGTAGCAGTTGCTCAAGAAGGCACAGTAACCAAAGCCAGTGATGCGGTTCGACTCACCCAGAGTGCTGCGAGTATGGCTTTAGCAGATCTAGAAGACGGTTTGGGAGCTCCTCTGTTTGACCGTCTAGGTAAGCGTCTTCAGCTCAATGATCTGGGTCGTTTCCTGCTGCCACAAGCTTTAGAAATTTTGGGTCGCTGTGATGCTTTCGAGCAAGCCGCTAAAGGTGAGTTACAAAGCATTGATTTGCGTTTGGGTGCAACCCTGACCATCAGTGACTACCTCATGCCTGACCTAATGGCTGATTTCTTACAAATTCAGCCTCAAGCCCATTTACAACTGCAAGTTGGTAACACCCGTCAAATGATTGAGGCGGTGAATCAGTTCCAACTGGATTTGGCCTTGATTGAAGGCTCTTGTCACTTGCCACAACTGCAATGTATTCACTGGCGGGACGATGAATTAGCGGTCTGCTGTGCACCAGAACATCCTTTGGCGCAGTTAAATCGCACATTAACGCCTGAAGACTTTAAATCGGTCGAGTGGATCTTGCGCGAAGAAGGTTCAGGTACACGTGAAGTATTTGATAATGCTATTTTGAAAGACTTGCCTGATGCCAATATCCGTCTGACCTTGGGTCATAATGAAGCGATTTTAAAAATCGTGGCAGGTGGTTTAGGGATGTCATGCATTTCAAAACTGGCAACGGAACCTTTGCGCGAAAAAGGCCAGTTGGTGGTACTTGATACTCCGTTCTGGTCTCTAACGCGTCCACTGTTCATGTTGGTGCATCGTCAGAAGTACCAAGGCCCAGGACTCAAAGCCTTTATGAAATTCTGCGAAAAATAAGTAAGCAAAAAGCACCCGAGGGTGCTTTTTTTATTTCCCAAATTGGCGCTCACAAGGTTCACCATCATTGTTCCCATCCATTTGGGTATTTGGACAGTTCCTTAAGAAGTATAGCGCTTCTTCATAAGAACGCATTTGAGAGCAATGGGTTCGCCCATCGCATTTAAACTGCCCTGGACTGACAGGTAAACGACCATTTTGTTTATCAATACTTTCAGTCACACGTTCAGAACGGGGTTGATTGGTCTGGTGTAGACCTGCATCTAAATTACGCTTCCCTTGCTCAGAAAGGATTTGATCGGGTAACTTTCCTAGAGCTTTACGCTGTTCTTCTACAATCTGTTGTTGCTCGAGCATCAACTGTTCAGCTTTACGCTGTTTTTCTGCACTATAACTTTGATATTTCCCATAGGTCAAAAAGCCCAATACCGCGACGATAATGATCCCAATCACGGTGATAAGGGTACTTTTATGACCTGCCTCATGGTAACGTGGTGAGGCTTGGGTACGCACTTTTTTCTTATTGGGTGATGTCGTTGCTTTGCTTTCTGAGGTCAGACCAAGCCGCTGGATATTCCCAGCCTTAAACTTGCCTTGGCCTTCTACAATCATAAACTGAAGTGCTTCACCAAGCTTGGGCTCAATGTTGTGCTGTGGCAAATCTTTGATATGAAAAAACACATCATCAATATCCCCTTCCACCTCAATGAAACCAAAACCACGTGAGGTACTAAAGCTTTTGATTTTCCCTTTCAGAAACATAATCTGCTCTATTCAACTGTATTTTTCGTATTGTAATCAATAAAAAAGAGGCTAAAAAGCCTCTTTGCTTCAAAATGCAAAGATTAATCTTTGCACGATTGAACTCTGAATCAACGCTGACTTAGCGTCTAAAATTAGACAATAAGTCTGTGGTGATCGATTTATTATGGCTTGAGACTTTCGACTTCTTGGCTTTGGTAGAGTTATCTTCAACCCGCTCAATTTTAATCGCTTTATAGCGATCGCCATTTTCAACCACATTAAACTTCACGCGTTCATTGCGTTTCGGCTCACCTGAGTCTGCAGGAAAATCCGAGATATGAAAAAATACGTCGCCTTCAGGTGAGGAAATAAAGCCAAAACCTTTGTCAGCGTTATATTGCTTAACTTTTCCTTGATATTGCTCGGCCTTCATAAACAGATCCTAATATGTACACGCTTTGTTGTAGTATATAAAAAAGAGGCTATAAAAGCCTCTTTTTGCTGGGGCTCAATCTTAATCTTTTTGAACTGAACCAAAGATTTTGTCGCCCGCATCGCCTAGACCCGGCACGATATAACCATTGGCATTTAAGCCTTGGTCAATTGAAGCCGTGAAAATAGTGATATCTGGGTGCGCATCCAAAACACGTTTAATACCTTCAGGCGCCGCAACCAACACCATCACACGGATGTCTTTACAGCCACTTGCTTTCAATACATTAATTGCAGCAACCAATGAAGAACCCGTTGCAAGCATTGGGTCGATGATCATCGCTAAACGGTTTTGTACATCTGGAACTAACTTTTTGTAATAAGTACGTGCTTCAAGCGTTTCTTCATCACGCTCTAAACCCAATACAGAGACTTTAGCACTGGGAATCAGGTTTAAAAAACCATCTAACATGCCAATACCCGCACGTAAAATTGGTACAACCGTGATTTTTTTACCCACAATGCGATCTACTGTTACTTTACCATTCCAACCATCAATTTCATGGTCGCAAACAGGTAAATCTTTGGTCGCTTCATAGGTCAACAGCATGGTCACTTCTTGAGCCAGCTCACGGAAGTTTTTAGTGCTGATATCGGCACGACGAAGAAGACCAAGCTTATGACGAATCAGTGGATGACGAATTTCATGGATAGCCACGGGAGAGCACCTAAAAGGTAAAATAAAATTCCTTACATTATAAAGCTTTTTATCGTGCGATAAAAACAAAAAAGCCCCCAATTCATGGAGGCTTTTTTGTTAAAACGAAACGTTTTTAAAAATTAGTGCTGTTGAGAAAGCATAAAGTGGATTGGAGATAGAATCTCTGACTGAAGTGCTAACTTGATAATTGGATCTGGATAGATACCAATCACAAGCACTGCTGCCGCAGCTAAAAGCACCATAATACCACCCACTTTTTGGCCCCAATGATCCACAGCATCTACACGAGGTGCATCTGGTGGTGTCATGTACATAACAACCATCACACGGAGGTAGTAGTACAGACCAATACCAGAACCAACGATGATCATCGCAGCAAGGAACCAGTGCTGAGTCGTTACCGCAGCCATGACTACAAGGAACTTACCAATGAAGCCCGCTGTCAATGGAATACCCGCAAGCGATAGCATCATCACGGTTAATACGGCAGTCAACACTGGACGACGCCAGAATAGACCGCGGTAGTCCGCTAAACTTTCTGCTTCGTCTACGTTGTTGTATGGGCTAGACATCAATGCAACAGCACCGAACGCACCAATCGTGGTTAACACATAAGTGATCACATAGACCGATACGTTACCAAGGCTTGCATACGTCATGCTGATTAAACCAATCAACAAGTAACCAAAGTGTGCAATTGAAGAGTATGCCAAGATACGTTTCAAGTTCACTTGTTTCACTGCAAGGAAGTTACCCACCAAGATCGATAATACCGCAATCACGGTTAAGATCGTCACGATTGAGTCAACAAGAATCGCACCTGATGTTAGGATGTAACGTACAAACAAACCAATCGTCGCTACTTTTGCAGCTGTAGCAAGGAAAGTTGCGATCGGAGTTGGTGCACCTGCATAAACGTCTGGTGTCCATTTGTGGAATGGCGCTAAAGACAGTTTGAATGCCACAGCAAAAACAATCAGGCCTAAACCTAAAAGTACCATTGGCTGTTGGATGTTTTGCATTAACGCTTGAACATTGTCATAGAACGACATTGAACCTGTGTACGCGTAAATATAAGCCATACCCATCAACAACATTGCCGAAGCTGTTGCTGAAAGCACCAAGTACTTCACACCCGCTTCTAAAGACTTAGAGCGCTGGTGTGTATAGGCCAATAAGCCATATACAGGAATCGACATCAACTCAAGGCTAATGAAGAACGATGCATAGTGAGAACTTGCCACCATTAACATTGCACCAGTCACTGATGACAACATTAAGATATACAGTTCTTCACGATTATCTTTATAGCTTTCAATATAAGCATGCGACAGAGTACAGCATGCCAAAGCAGCAATTAGAATAATTACTTGGTACAGCAAGGTGAACGCATCCACCATAAACATACCCATCACGTTCGCTGGTTTAAAAGCACCACCGAACATTGTGAAGAGTACATATGCTGCTGCAAGGTTTAAGCCCACCACTGATGCTGTTGCAATTAAGTTATGGTTACGCTTAATTGCAGTAAGAATCATCACGACGATCGTTGTTAAAGCAACGATCATCACAGGAGCTAAAGGCATAAGCTCAGAAAATGACATTGTGAAGTTCATGACTTATTGCATCTCCACATTTTCGAGTTGAACAGTTGCTTGACTCGCAACGTCAACTACTTCTTGTACAGGAATGTAGCTGTTCGCTAACCACGCCATGCTTGAATTTGAAATATCAAGGAAGCTTTGTGGGTACAAACCAAGCCATAACAGACCGAAAGCACAGATTAACAAGATCACTACTTCACGCACATTTAAATCTTTCAATGGGTTGTTGTAGTGCTGCTGTTGTTCTTCGTTTGGCGTACCAAACAACGCTTTGTGGATCAGAATCAAGCCATAAAGACCTGCAAATACTAAGCTTACTGCTGCAAGAATAGTAAACACTGGGAATTTTGCATAAGAACCCATCAGGATCAGGAACTCACCAATGAAGTTACCTAGACCTGGAATACCCACAAGCGCCGCCACGAAGAACATGAGGAAGAATGCAAGATATGGGAACTGACCACGCATACCGCCCATCAAACGCATATCACGTGTATGAACACGCTCGTACACTTGACCACACATAATGAACAATGCAGCAGATGACAAGCCATGTGCCAACATCATGATCATCAAACCTTGGAAGGTTAAGATGTTACCTGCGTAAATCGCAAGTAAAACAAAGCCCATGTGTGAAATTGACGTGTACGCAAGTAAACGTTTCATATCGGTTTGCTGGAAAGCACACCAAGCACCGTAGAAGATACCGATTAAACCGAAAATGATCGCGATGTCTGCAAACTGTGCAGAAGCCGCTGGGAAGAATGGAATCACAAAACGTAGTAAACCATATGCAGCGGTCTTAATTAAGATACCTGCAAGGTCAACCGAACCTGCTGTAGGTGCTTGTGCATGCGCATCTGGTAACCAGCCGTGTAATGGGAAAACTGGAAGTTTTACCGCAAAACCGACAAATAAACACAGCATGAATGCATAAGCAACGGTAGGTAATTCTTTGTCTAAAGTGTTGGCTACAGCTAATAAGTAGTTGTAATCAAAACCGATCATACCCGTCATCATGTAACCATAAACCACAAGGCCTAGGATACCGATCAACATAATAAGACCAGCGACTTGCGTATAGATAAAGAATTTGGTTGCAGCGTAAACACGTGATTTACCTTCTGCCCCTTTATGACCCCAAAGCGCGATCAAGAAGTAGATAGGTACAAGCATCATCTCCCAGAAGAAGAAGAACAAGAACATGTCAATCGCTAAGAATACACCGATCACACCACCCAAAGACCATAAAAGGTTTAAGTGGAAGAAACCAACATTCTTTTGAATTTCACCCCAAGAACAGCCGACAGCCAACACACCTAAAAGTGCCGTTAAGCCCACCATTAATAGAGATAGACCATCCACCGCTAAGTGAATGTTAATGCCTAAAGTCTGAATCCATGGCAACATGAATTCAGCAGACCACGATGGCACTTTCGCGCCAAGTTCGTAGTTAAATGTACCTGTCTGCCATAGGGCAACAGTTAAGCCCAAAGTAATGAGCATACCCACTAACGCGATATAACGCGGCAGTTTGTCGTCGAGTTTGTCGACTAACCAACAAATAAAACCAGCAACGAACGGAACTAAGATCAGCGCGGGTAGAATCCAGTTGTTTGTGATTTCCATCTTATTTCCCCACGATCTGAGTGACGATCAAGACCATTAGCAATACAAAGATACCTAATGCCATGCTTGATGCGTAATCACGCAATGAACCCGTCTGACGTGAACTTGTGAAGCTGTGACCGCCTTTTACAAGTGCAGGCAAGACTAACCACAAACGATCAATTGGATCACGACCTAAAATCTTCGCAATAAGCAAATATGGTTTCACAAAAACGATGTCATACAGCGCATCGAAGCCCAGTGCATTACGGCAAATGTTTGCAAGACCTGCACCCAATGACGTTTTAGCAAAGCCTTTCACTGCGCTATAAGCAAACGCGAATAAGACCACACCAATCACTAAACCAACCAATGCAATACCTACAGCAGTCCATTCAGCGCTATGCATGCCATGTTCTAAAGCTTCAGGAATCACAAATGCTGGAATTTTTGCTGCATTTAAAATGCTTTCCACAGGTGCTTTAAGTGCCGCACCGACGAAAGTTGAAAGTACAGCAAGAATCGCCAAAGGACCCCAGAAGGTAATGCCTTTAATCGCATGATACGGCGTATTTTCTTTACCAAAGAACACAACCCAAATGAGGCGGAATGTGTAAATCGACGTTAAGAAAGCACCAGCTACACCCACCCAATACAATGAGTTATATACTGCGATTGATTCGCCTTGTACCCAAACTGCGCCCAAGATCGCGTCTTTCGAGAAGAAGCCCACGGTGAAGTATGGAATCGCGGCCAATGCACCGCCACCAATGGCGAAACAAGCAAATAGGAATTTGTTCTTGTAGAACAAACCGCCCATCTTGAAGATGTTTTGTTCGTGGTGGTAAGCCAAAATCACTGCACCTGAAGACAAGAACAATAATGCCTTGAAGAATGCGTGAGTCAGCATGTGGAACAGGCCTGCTTGGTAAGCTTCAGCACCCACAGCCATAAACATATAACCCAGCTGACTCATCGTTGAGTAAGCCAAAATACGTTTGATGTCGGTTTGAACCAATGCAGCAAAACCAGCCACCAACAACGTTACCGCACCAGTGATTGAGATAAACATCATCACTTCAGGGGCCATTTCAAACACGGTGTACATACGGCAGCACAGGTAAACACCTGCAGTTACCATCGTTGCAGCGTGGATCAATGCAGATACAGGAGTAGGACCTGCCATTGCATCGGCCAACCATGTTTGTAATGGGATCTGTGCAGATTTACCTGCAGCACCCAAGAACAACATCAGTGCTGTCCAAATGGTTAAAGATGAACTTTGTGTCATCACTGTTGGTGCAGCTGCAACCACTTCAGCAATGTTTAAAGTACCGAACTGTTGGTAAATTAAGAACAAAGCGATCAGTAAGAAAACGTCACCGACACGTGTTACGGTAAATGCTTTAATTGCTGCAAAACCATTTGCAGGGTTTTGGTAGTAGTAACCAATCAGCAAGTAAGAGCATAGACCTACGCCTTCCCAACCTAAGAACAATAACGCTAAGTTATCGCCCAATACGAGCAGCAACATGCTGGCAACGAACAGGTTGAAATAAGAGAAGAAACGCGCGAAGTCTTCTTCACCACGCATGTACCAAGATGCAAAGATGTGAATCAGGAAACCCACACCCGTCACCATACCCATCATGAGCAGTGATAGACCGTCAAGATGTAAGCTAATGCCTGGGCTTAGGTTACCTACATTGAACCATGTCCAAAGATGTTGAACATAGGTCACTTTGCCATTGTTAACAAAGTCTAAACCAGCGATCAAAGCAACCAATGCAGAAAGGCCAACCGCCCCCACACCAATAATAGCAGCGACATTTTCAGGAAGCTTGTTGCGACCTGCCGCTAAAAGGACAAAACCAATGAGCGGGAATAATACTGTTAAATATAAAAAACTCATCCGCGCATCTCACTAGCAGCATCCACATCCAAGTGATGGAAGCGATGGTAGAACTGAAGGACGATCGCAAGACCAATACAAGCCTCTGCCGCAGCAAGCGTTAAGATCAGAATAAACATGATTTGTCCGTCTGGTTGTACCCATGCACTACCAGCCAAAACAAACGCAAGCGCAGCTGCGTTCATCATGATTTCAAGGCTCATTAACATAAATAATAGATTGCGTCGCACCATCACACCGTAAAAACCCAGTGCAAAAAGAATGGTTGCAACAATCAAACCATGTTCTAAAGGGATGTTGCCCATTATTGTTTGTCCTCTTCTGCACCTGGTTCACGTTTGCCAAGATGGAATGCTGCAACCAACGCAGCAAGCAATAACATGGCAGCAACTTCAACCAATAATAAATAGTGAGTAAAGAGTGCTTGGCCAACGGCTTTTGGACCCACAACTTCGGTACCCATAACAGGGCCAGCCACTGTGTAGTCAGAGCCGAGCATCCACACCAACACCAAGCCCATTAAGAAGCTCATGAGTGCTGGATATGCCCAAGCAGACGATGTTAACCATTTACGTTCTTGTTCAACGGTGTGTTGACCAAGGTTTAACATCATCACTACGAATACGAATAACACCATGATCGCGCCTGCATAGACGATGATCTCAAGCGCGCCAGCAAATGGCGCACCTACGATCATAAACATGCCTGCAACCGCAAGAAGTGACACGATCAAGCTTAATAAAGCGTGTACAGGATTCGCGTTGGTCACAACACGAATCGTAGAAACGATGGCCACAAGTGCCATCAAATAAAATGGCCACATCATGGTAATAAGCTCCGTACATCAACTGGTGCGCTTTCACGCTGCGCTTGACCTTTGTCTTTTCCAGTTACAGCCATACCTGTTACACGGTAGAAGTTGTAGTCTGGGTATTTACCAGGACCTGAAATGAGTAAGTTTTCTTTCTCATATACCAAGTCTTGACGAACGTATTCACCCAACTCGAAATCTGGAGTCATTTGAATTGCAGTCGTCGGACATGCTTCTTCACACATACCGCAGAAAATACAGCGTGAGAAGTTGATACGGAAAAACTCCGGATACCAACGACCATCTTCTTTTTCTGCTTTTTGTAGTGAAATACAGCCAACAGGACATGCAACTGCACATAAGTTACACGCAACACAACGTTCTTCACCATCTGGGTCACGTGTTAACACGATACGACCACGGAAACGTGGTGGAACAATTTGTTCGGCTGGCACTTCTGGGTAAAGAATGGTGTCACGTTTACGTGTCACGTGTGAGAAAACCATCCACAGTGAACGTACGATTGACCCGAACCCAGCTAGAATTTTATACATTTTATTCTCCCTGCCCTTACCACAGAATCACTGCGCCAGTAACTAATAAGTTAACTAACGCTAATGGTAAGCAAATCTTCCAACCAAAGTTCATCACTTGGTCATAACGCGGACGCATAAGTGAACCACGAGCCAAGACAAACATCATCACAAAGAATGCTGTTTTGATAATGAACCAGAATACGGGTGGAATGAACGGAATATCGATGTTAAATGGCGCTAACCAACCACCGAAGAATAGCGTGACGATCAATGCAGAGATCAGAACTACGTTGACGTATTCCGCAACGAAGAACATCCCCCATTTCATACCGCCGTACTCGACGTGGTAACCTTCCGCCAATTCTTGTTCTGCTTCTGGTTGGTCAAATGGGTGACGGTGAGTGACCGCAACACCTGCAACCACGAAGATTAAGAAACCTAAGAACTGTGGGACGACAAACCATACATCTTTTTGTGCTTCTACAATTTCACGCATGTTGAATGAGCCTGCAATTGCAACCACACCCATCAATGAAATACCCAAGAACACTTCATACGAAATGGTTTGAGCTGCAGAGCGTAGACCACCAAGCAATGCATATTTGTTGTTTGATGACCAACCACCAAACAATACGGCATAGACTGCAATACCTGCCATTGCCATAAAGAACAATAGACCGATGCTCATGTCTGCAACACCTAAGTATGGTGATACAGGAATAACCATGAACGACATCACCGCTGTTGCCATGGCAACAGCAGGAGCTAAACGGAAAGTCAATTTGTCAGCAAACTTTGGTGTCCAGTCTTCTTTGAACATGATTTTCAACATGTCAGCAACGATCTGGAACATTCCCCCAGGACCTACACGGTTCGGACCATAACGGTCTTGCCATAAGCCCAGTAAACGACGCTCAATAAAAGACATCAACGCAGCGATGAGTACTACAACGAGTAAAATCACAATCGCTTGAATGACTGAGTAGGCAATTGGCCAGTTCTCAGCCCAAAGCGGCGTTTGACGGATTAATTCTTGTTGCATGAATTACGCTCCTACCGCGACTGATACAGGCTCAGCAAGTGAAACCGTAGGTGCAAGACCAACTGGATAACCAATATAACCTGTAGGTAAATAATCAATCACTTGAACTGGAAGTACGATCGAAGTCTCACCTGATTTCACAGTGATTTTTTGACCATCTTGAACATTCAAACGAGTTGCATCTTGCTCACCCACTGCAAAGACCGCTTCAGGAATACGCGATTCCATCGCAGGTGTTTTCACAGTAAATTCACCAGAAGCAAAAATGTGATGCATCGGCACTAAACGGAAGCTTTCAGGGTTTGCAACCACAACCGCTGGAGCAACGAAAGTACGTGCTGGGCGCTTCGCTAAACGATCGAATAAACGCACACCCGAATCACCACCTTTTAAGTGACCACCCACGTTATCTTGGAATTTATTCCAAGCTTGCGGTGAGTTCCAACCTGCTGACCATGCAAATGGTACCAGTGGAGACGGCGTCTGGTTCCCGACATAACCTTCCATAGAGAAGGTTAATGCCGAGTCGATATCTGTCGGTTGTTTCGGCTCATGCACGTTCAATGGTGCACGCATAGAGGTACGACCAGAGTAACGACGCGGTTCACGCGCAACTTTCAAACCATGGACACGGAAGCCCGCATCTGGAGCCACATCTTGAATCGCAGCAAGTGCAGGTACGTTTTTCGCAACTGACTCGATGACATCGTCAAGCAAGGTCCAAGAAATCGCTTTGCCCTTCACGCCGGTTTCAATGGCATGTAACCAGCGCCAAGATTCTTTGATCGCCAGTTCAGGTTTGTAGTAGCTAGGGTCATACACTTGGTAGAACCGTTGTGCACGGCCTTCTTGAGAGACAACCGTACCATCACCTTCAGCAAATGACGCAGCAGAAAGTACGATATCCGCTTTCTTCACAGTTTCAGTTTCAGAGTGATCTAGAACAATCACGTTTTTACCAGAAAGTGCTGCTTCAACTTGTACCGCTGGCAAACGACGGAATAGATCATTTTCAACGATCACAACCGTGTCATAATCTTGTGCAAATGCTTGCTCTAAGCTTTGTCCACCGAAGATTGCTAAGCCCATAGAGTTCACTTCAGGAACCGTTAAGCTTAAGCCAGCATTTCCACCAAGGTTTTGCGCAACTTGTGCAGCAGCTTCCATGATTGATGCGTCTTGTAAACTTGTACCTGAAATGATCAGTGGTTTCTTCGCCGCTTTCAATGTATCTGCAATGTTCTGAGCAAATGCTTTCGCATCATCCGCTAGACCAAGAATTGCATCACCTTTTACAGCCGAAGCAACGGCAAAACCTAAACGAGCGATATCGTTTGGAGAAGCAACCACTTCACCTGCAGCAACATCAGCTAAGCGTGTTTGCGTTGCCGCAAGGATGAAAATCGGTGATTTCGCATCTTGAGCAATACGTTGTAACGGTTCTGCTAACCAGTCTTGGGTACGACGTTCCGCAGCCATTTCTTTGGCTTTGTTTTTCGCCGCTTGACGAACAGACAACGCCATACGTGGCGCAGTTTGCGTTAAATCTTCACCCAAAATGAGCACAGCATCATAGCTTTCGATTTCACGCATACCTGGGTTATATACACCTTCGGTTTGCATGATCGATGCAGCCAATTCAACCAAGTTTTGCTCTTTTTGAGACATACCTGTTGAATAGTTCTCTTGACCAACTAATTCGCGAAGCGCGAAGTTCGACTCAAGTGATGCACGTGGAGAACCAATACCCAAAACTTTTTTGCCTTGGATATTTGCAATCACGGTATCTAATGCCTGATCTACAGAAACTGTAGTTGCTTCAGCACCATCACGGAACTGCGGTTGACGTGGACGATCTGCACGGTTCACATAACCTGTACCAAAACGACCTTTATCACAAAGGAAGTATTGGTTCACTTCACCGTTGAAACGGTTTTCGACACGACGAAGTTCGCCATAACGCTCACCCGGAGAGATATTACAACCCGAAGAACAGCCTTGGCATACGCTTGGCGCATACTGCATGTCCCACTTACGGTTATAGCGTTCTGAGTGAGTTTTGTCGGTGAATACACCTGTAGGACATACTTCAGTCAAGTTACCTGAAAATTCAGACTCTAAAGTGCCTGACTCAGGACGACCAAAGTAAACGCGTGACGCGCTTGCATACACACCAAAATCTGTACCACCCGCATAGTCGTTGTAGTAACGAACACAACGGTAACATGCAATACAACGGTTCATTTCATGTGAAATGAATGAGCCCAGCTCTTGGTTGTAGTGTGTACGTTTAGTGAAACGGTAACGACGACGGTCGTGTTGAGTCATCACTGTCATATCTTGTAAATGGCAGTGACCACCTTCTTCACAGACTGGACAGTCGTGTGGGTGGTTGGTCATCAAGAACTCAACAATTGACGCACGGAAGTCTTTCGCTTCTTTGTCTTCAATCGAGATGTAGGTATTGTCAGATGCAGGCGTCATACATGACATGACTAAACGACCACGCGTATCTTCAGGATTCGCGTATTGAGTCACAGCACATTGACGGCAAGAACCGACAGAACCTAAGGATGGATGCCAACAAAAGTACGGGATATCAATACCCAAAGACAAACATGCTTGCAGCAAGTTCTCTGAGCCATTGACTTCGTACGATTTGCCATCGACATGAATTGTAGCCATAGTCGAATTCCTTAAGCTTGTTCTACGTTGCTAGTTTGCGCAGCAGCATTTACTACTTTTGCTTCAAACTCGCCACGGAAATATTTGAGTGCACCCATCAACGGTTCCATTGCACCTGGAGCATGCGCACAGAAAGTCTTACCAATCCAAAGCTTACGAGTAAGTTCTTGTAAGTGATCGATATCTTCTTTCTTACCTGTACCATCTTCCAATGCTTTCAGTGCTTTCACCGCCCACGGTAAACCATCACGACAAGGCGTACAGAAACCACATGACTCACGTGCAAAGAATTCTTCTAAGTTACGTGTCGCTGAAACCATACATTGCGTTTCATCAACCACCATCAGCAAACACGTACCTAAACGTGAACCTGCTTTCATGATGCTCTCAGCATCCATCGGTAGATCAATGTGTTCAGCAGCCAAGAAGTCTGTAGACGCACCACCCGGTAACCATGCTTTAAGCTTTAAGCCATCACGCATACCGCCCGCATAGTCTTCAATGACTTCACGCGCAGTTGTACCAAATGGAAGCTCCCAAAGACCAGGGAATTTCACCTTGCCAGATGCACCATAAATTTTTGTGCCTGGATCTTTCGACTTACCCGCAGATAAGCCGATATACCATTCAGGACCACGCAACATGATTGCCGGTAAGTTATTGTAGGTCTCTACGTTGTTAACAATGGTAGGACGACCCCAAGCACCTGCAACTTGCGGGAATGGTGGTTTCGTACGTGGGTTTGCACGGCGACCTTCAAGCGAGTTGATCAATGCAGTTTCTTCACCACAGATATAACGACCCGCACCCGTATGCACATGCAACTCGAAGTTCCAGCCAGTTCCAAGGATGTTCTCACCCAAGTAACCTTTGGCACGAACTTGCTCAAGCGCTTCATTTAAGTACGCAGCTGCTTCAATGTACTCACCACGAATGAAGATATAACCATGGGTTGCTTCTAGCGTATACGCTGCAATCAACATCCCTTCGATCAATTGGTGAGGAAGTTTTTCCATCAACAAACGGTCTTTAAAGGTCCCTGGTTCCATCTCATCGGCATTACAAATCAGGTAACGTGGCCCTGAATTGTCATTTGGCGCCATCAAAGACCATTTGATCCCTGCTGGGAAGCCTGCACCACCACGACCTTTTACGGTCGCAGCTTTAATCACTTCAAGCACATCTTTCGGCGGCATGGTGATTGCTTTTTTCAGACCCGCGTAACCTTCAAGCGCTTCGTAATCATCTGCATTACGAACGTGCTCTTGCTTACTCAAACGCCAAGTTAATGGATGCGTTTCTGGGTTACCTTCGCCATAAATTGGTTTTGGTTCGGTATTCATACATACTTCTCCAATAACTGTTTCACTGAAGAAACTTCAACCAAACCGTGAGTGTCTTCATTCACCATTAAGGTTGGGCCTTTGTCACAGTTACCTAAGCAGCAAATCGGCAGCAAAGTAAAACGACCATCAGCAGTCGTTTGACCAAACTGAATGCCTAACTCGCGCTGAAAAGCTTCTGCTAAAGTTTCCGCACCCATCAAGAAGCATGCGATCGAGTCACAAAGTAAAATGACGTTACGACCCACGGGTTGACGGTAAATACGGTTATAGAAAGTTGCAACACCTTCCAAATCAGCAACACTGATTGTCAATAACTGAGCAATGGCGTTTAGCTGCGCGTCATCTACCCAGCCATTACGGCGCTGTACACACTTCAAAGCATCCAAAGATGCTGCGCGTGGGTACGGGTAGTGACCAATGTGATGTTCAATTTCGTGGATTTCGTCCGCAGTCAAAATCCCTTGAACATTCACGCGTGGCTTTTTATCAGTCAAAATCATCATAATGCGTTTACCCCTTAGCGATCCACGTCAGCCATAACGACGTCAATTGTCGCTAAATAAATGATCAAGTCAGATACCAGACTGCCGTTAATCACAGAAGGCATTTGCTGTAAATGCGTGAAAGTCGGTGTACGAATACGGGTACGATAACTCATCGTTGACTTGTCTGAAGTCAAGTAGTAATTCGACGCACCTTTGACCACTTCCGCCATTACAGATGCTTCACCTGCAGGCATTACAGGACCCCAAGATACGCTTAAGAAGTGCGTAATCAAGGTTTCAATGTCTTGTAAAGTCTTGTCTTTTGGTGGTGGAACAGCCAATGGGTGATCTGCTTTGTATGCACCAGAAGGCATGTTGTCTAAACATTGCTTCACGATTTTGAGTGATTCTTCAATTTCACGGAAGTGAACCATCACACGTGCATAAGCATCTCCTTCGTACTCAAGTGGCACATCGAAGTCGTAGTTTTCATAGCCACTGTACGGGCGATATTTACGAACGTCGAAATCAATACCTGTTGCACGCAGACCTGTACCAGTCACGCCCCAAGCCAATGCAGATTTTGCATCATATTGAGCTACGTTACGGGTACGACCAATAAATACTGAGTTGCGTAATGCAGCGGTGTAGTATTCATTCATACGCTTCGGCATCCAATCTAGGATTTCACGAATCAGATGCTGCCAGTTGTTTGGCAAGTCATGCGCTGTACCACCGATACGGAACCATGCTGGGTGCATACGGTAACCGGTGATTGCTTCAATCGCGTCATAGATTTTTTGACGATCCGCAAACATGTAGAAGACTGGTGTCATACCGCCGGCATCTTGAATCGCAGTACCGATATACAATAAGTGGTTATTGATACGGAACAATTCAGACATCATGACACGGATACATTGTGCACGGTCAGGTACAGTAATACCCGCCATTTGCTCCACACCCATCACATAAGGCATGTTTTGCGCACAACCACCTAAGTAGTCCACACGGTCGGTATAAGGAATGAATGAATGCCAAGTTTGACGTTCAGCCATCTTTTCCACACCACGGTGGTGATAACCGATATCAGGCACACAGTCTTTCACTTCTTCACCATCCAACTGCAAGATTACACGGAAAGCACCGTGAGCAGATGGGTGGTTAGGACCCAAGTTCAAGAACATGAAGTCTTCGTCTTTATTACCGCGCTTTAAGCCCCAATCTTCAGGCACAAAGCGTAGGTGTTCCTGCTCGAAGTCTTGTTTAGCTTGGTTTTGCATGTACGGGGTATATTCCGTAGCACGTGCAGAGTATTCTTTACGAAGTGGGTGACCTTCCCAATAGGTTGGCAACAAAATACGACGGAGCATTGGATGCCCTTCGAAATTGATCCCGAACATATCGTAAGCTTCACGTTCGTACCAGTTGGCATTTGGCCAAATATTGGTTGCAGTTGGAAGATTTACATCATTTTCACTCAATGCAACTTTGATACGAATATCACTATTACGCTCAAGCGATAATAAGTGATAGAACACAGTAAAGTCAGACGCAGGCAAACCGTCGCGGTGTGTACGTAAACGTTCATCTACCGCAGACAAGTCAAACAACATCACGTATGGACGTGACACTGTACGCAAGAACATTAAAACTTCTTGTACGCGCGCGCGCTCAACCCAGACCGTTGGAAAGTCTTCAAAAGTCGTTTGCACATAGAAGTTCTCGCCAAATTTGGTTTTGAGCTCTTCTACAATTGCAAATGCTGGGCGTGAATCAACTTGCGCTGACTCTGGCATAGCGTTTTCAGTTTCAGCCATTGGCTTGGCTTCCTATTTAATACAAATTCATTCAACCTAAACGACAACTACACCCAGACCGAGTGCATCAAAACAACTGTCGTTTAAATTATTTAATTTCATCCATAGAGCGTAAGTTTTTCACTGCAATACGTTCAGCATTCTTACGGTCACGTTCTGGCATCATCTTTGGCTTATACACTGGCTTAAGATCATCACCAATCACGGCAGAAAGTGGACGGCGCTCTAATTGAATTTGGTCTTGTAACAACATTAATGCTTGGATTAATGCTTCTGGGCGTGGTGGGCAACCTGGAATATAAACATCGACTGGGATGATTTTATCCACACCTTGTACAACTGAATAAATATCGTACATACCGCCAGAGTTTGCACATGCGCCCATTGAAATAACCCACTTCGGTTCCAACATTTGTTCATATAAACGTTGAATAACTGGAGCCATTTTAACGAAACATGTACCTGCAACAATCATCAAGTCAGCCTGACGAGGTGAAGCACGGATTACTTCGGCACCGAAACGCGACAAGTCATGCACGCCAGTTAAAGTCGTTGCATACTCTACGTAGCAGCAAGATGTACCAAAGTTAAACGGCCAAACTGAGTTCTTACGACCCCAGTTCACTGCTGTATGTGCCACGTCCTCTAAACGAGTCATGAACACATTTTTATTCACTTCTTCTTCAAGCGGATCCGTTACGATTTGACGCTCTTGAAGTGGATATTGATCAGCATCCGGATTCGCACGGGTTAATGTATATTTCATCCCGAGTTACTCCTTAATAGATGATGTAGCCGGTGTTTTTGCTTTCACACGACCAGAAGATTGAGCTGGAATTTGACCTGTAGGGTCCATAACCAACTCTTCGATAGAATTAAAGCGAGTAATGTCTGCAAGGTTCATATTTGCTGAACCAATTTTCGATGGCACACTTGCTGATTTACGACGATCGGTCGGCGCCCAATTTAAAGCACCTACAGAAATTGCATAAACCAAAGCAATCAATAAGTCGACCACAAAAATCACTACAGTTGTAAAACCGAACCAACCGACTTCACGCACTGATGTTGCCCAGGCGTAGAGATAAAGTGCTTCTAAGTCAAATACTACAAAGAAAATTGCAACCAAGTAAAACTTAGCAGACAAGCGGATGCGTGCTCCACCAGCACCTACCACACCTGACTCAAATTGCTCTTGCTTGGCACGGCCCCATGACTTACCCCCAAGGAGTAAAGGAACTGTGAGCATAAAGACGCAAAGAAATGTAACGCCGATCACGAAGGCAATAATTGCCCAATCGTATGGAGTAATGGCACTCATGCGGGGATAACTCCTGGCAGGCCTAATTTATTAACAAAGAATGTATGTATTGGCCTTCAAATACACCAAACACAAAATTAATCCCGCCAATTGTACCCGATTGCTGACGTAAGTTGCTAGCTTATAGACCTTCGTCTTTAGGATGATTTCTCTTCGTTTTTTGAGATTTTTTCGATGAAAGCCCTTTTATTTCGAAACCAATCGTTTTATCTAATAAAACACTACTATTCTATTATTTTTCCAAATTTTGACATTCAAACAAAGCCTATAAACCATTTTTCAACCTCATTCCGATAACAATCACACAATCAGCAGTTTAAAAAACGCAGCTCAGCAACCGCAGCATTTTGCTGATCTAAAAAGTACAAAAGTAGATTAAGTCACTCATATTTTTTGTATTTTTTTGCAAATCGCCCCAATCAATTAATGCACTTGGCTTTTTCTTGTGCTATTGATATAGACAACCAACAACAAAGAATAAGGAGCACCACATGAGTCTGGAATTCACCCATAAACCTAACTATTTTTTATTTGCCCAGTTGCTTATTCGCCATGTTGAAACTTATGTTCGTAAACACCCCGATGCCAACAATGCCATCTTTGATTTACGCGACATTTATGAACTTTTTCGCCAAGACAAAGCTTCAGCCACCACCAACCTTGATGGCATTATGAATATTGTGGATGAATATAAAATTGAAACGATTAATGGTGATCAAAAGCTCATTAGCCGTTATGGCATAGATATGCAAAACAACTCGTTATTGATTGACTTTAATGCAGATGCGCTTGAAAGCCTAAAACAAGGCAAGCAGATTATTTCTCCCGATGCTAGCATCCAAGAATAAGTCAGCATGAAAAAATAAAAAAGCACCGAATTTCGGTGCTTTTTAATGCTTAACTTTTTGAGTCTGTATTATCTTTGACACTATATTTCTTTTTAGACTTACTAAAGTGGTGTGCCGGCCATGTCATGGTAAAACGTGCACCACCGAGACTTGGGCTTTGATCCACTTTAACGCTACCACCAAACCAATAGGCAATTCGGCTCACAATCGACAAACCCAAACCATAGCCACCCGATGCTCGAGTCCGGCTATCATCCAAACGTGCAAAGGCTTCAAAAACGCGCTCTCGCTCGTCTTCTGGAATACCAGGCCCATCATCTTCAACACAAACATAGGCCATACCGCTGTCATTAATACCACCACTGACCAGTACCTGATGGTCGCCATAACGAACCGCATTACCAACCAAGTTCTGCACCACGCGGTGTAAATAACGACGTTCAGCTTCAACTTTTAAGGTTAAAGGAGGAGCATTTAAATGAATTTCTTTCTGGGTTTTTAAGGCTTCCGTCTCAACCACCACCTGATCTAAGACTTCAAACAATACAATGTTTTCAATATCGAGTGATGGTGTGCCCTGCTCTAACTTTGCGTAGGTCATGATTTCATCAATGAGGGTATTTAAGGCCTCAATGTCTTTATCAATCATATCGACTTGCTGAAGACGATATTCATAATCATCTTCTTCAGCCAACATTTCCATACCAAAACGAATCCGAGCAACAGGCGTACGAAGCTCATGTGATACCGCACGCATCAGCTCACGCTGCGCCTCGATGAGTCGCTGAATATGATCCGACATGCTGTTATAGCTATTGGCTAGACTGGCCATTTCATCCGTGCCGTCGACAGGCAAACGTAGGGTCATGTCACCCGCTTTCATACGGTTTAAACCATAATTGACCTCACGCAGTTTACGCTGCATCGGTACAAGCAAGCCATACACCCCCAAACTCAGCACAAACAGGCTCAACAAGGTAATCCCTGCTGCGAGCTGAAACGGCATCCAGTTGAAAATAGGCACAGGACCCAATACCAAAACCTTGCTCGGTGAACTAGGTAAAGGTGGAGACACAATAGAAATGGTGGTGCCACGCACAGAAGCACTATCACGATATAAGATCACGCTATGATCTAAACGCAAACGACCAATCTGCTCCGACTCTAAAGCCAGATTTTGTACTTCTTCAATTTGCACAGGATAAGAGAAATGTTTCTGTACTTTTTCCAAGTACTCTTCTTCTTGGCCTGGGTAATACACCAGATAATCTAGGATAAAAATCGGGAGTGCTTTCATTTGCAGCTCACCAATTTTATCTACTTTAATATACAGTAAATGATTCGGATCATCTTTTAGACCAATGATCAGGTACGCCACTTGCGTTTGCGCATCATAACGCACAGCCGCTTTACGCTCACTGATCCGCTTTAATTCTGCACGACTCAAATCCACTTTATCGGCTGGGATCATATTAATCGGTAGTTCAAGCAAATCTGAGGCATCTGAAATCCAGTCTGCTTTTTGCTGTGCATTGGTCTGACGGGATACACCTTCACTAATAATAAAGGAAATCCCGTCCGTCAAAGACTCGCGATATTCTTGCACTCGCTGATAGTTAATAATTTGTACAAGCAAATATCCCATGAGGGCAACAATAGCGACCAGCACTACCAGCCCAGCATAGATACGCAAGAATATACTGTGTTTGAACACTAAAAATGTCCCGTTTTAACGAATCAAATAAACGGCTTAAAGACCATTGGTTTCTTTTACAAATAAGTAGCCTTTACTACGTACCGTTTTAATACGTTTTGGATTTTCAGGATCATCACCAATTTTTGGACGAATACGCGAAATACGCACATCAATTGAACGGTCTTGACCGTCATATTCGATACCACGTAAGCGTTCGAAAATGTCTTCGCGAGAAAGAATGCGGCCTGCATTTGAAGCCAACAACCACAATAAATCATATTCAGCGCTGGTAAAGTCAACCAACTCACCATTTAAAGTCACTGAACGACCACCGTTATCGATCACCAGATCATCAAATTCGATACGCTGTGCAACTTCATCTTCAGGTGCTTTGTCAGTACGACGTAATAAGGCACGAATACGTGCAAGTAAAACACGTGGCTGAACTGGTTTTGCAACATAGTCATCTGCACCCATTTCTAGACCAAGCACTTGATCCATATCTTCGGTACGTGCAGTCAACATCAAAATCGGTTGGTGATAATGTGGACGAACTTCACGGCAAATGGTTAAACCATCTGCACCTGGAAGCATCACATCCAACACCACCATATCGGGTTGTTCTGCAATAATACGGCGAATGGCACGGTTACCATCGGGTTCTACCCCAACCTCAAGACCATTACGGATCAGGTACTCTTGAGTTAAGCGAGCTAGGCGCTCATCGTCTTCTACGATTAAAATTTTTGGTAACTTTTCTTCTTGGCTCATGGAGTGCCCCTTTATTTTGACGACTTAACGTATCCTTTAAAATCCAAGGGATACGCTCTGATATATTTTGCAATATACACACGTTTACATTGTAAACAAGATCTTGTTCACCAAACTGATACATCAAAGTAGCATTTTGTTATACATTTTTTCAGCCTCCAAATGAGCGCTTTCTCGCGTTTGCTGTATATCCAACCAAAGCAAAAGAAACGTTTCTTTACAAAATGACGATTTTTCATACCAAGTCACTGTTTGAACAGTTTATAACTCACTCATTCGTCTGTTTTGAACTTATCCACAATGTTATCTATAAGCACTTAAACCGAGCTTTGTTATGCTATCGCCTTGTCTAATAAGGCTTAATACAAGAATCATAAAAAAGGGATCTTTTTGAGATCTTTTCGAGACCAGATCGATCAAAATATTTAATAAAATGTCAATATTGATCTACCCTGAATTTTCCCGTATCTTGTGTTCAATTAATTTTTAAACCACTAGGTCTTGTGTTTAAACCTCAAACACTGTGGCATAAAAATTGCCCAGTTCAAACGGTCCATAGACATAAAAATAGATGACAAAATGGAGCTATGCTAGCATGAGCGTATCGAATTCAACCCCTGGTCAAATTCAGGTGATTAAACGCACTGGAGATGTTGCCAGCTTTGACGCAGAAAAAATCTCTGTTGCCATTGGTAAGGCATTTTTGGCTGTTGAAGGCCAACAAAGTGCTGACTCAAGCCGCATCCACGATCGTATTTCTCAACTTACCGAGATGGTATTAAATACGTTCAGTCGCCGCCTACCTTCTGGCGGTACAATTCACATCGAAGAAATCCAAGACCAAGTTGAACTTGCGCTGATGCGTACAGGTGAACAGAAAGTTGCTCGTGCGTATGTCATCTACCGCGATCAACGTGCTGATGCACGTAAACAAGCAGGTGAAAACCATCACCCAACCTTACAAATCACTGACGCCAATGGACAGCTTCAACCGCTTGACATGCGTAAGCTTGAAGCGACTGTAACAAAAGCGGCTGAAGGTTTAGAAGGCATCAATGTTCAAGCGATCATCGATGAAACCATTAAAAACCTTTACAACGGTGTAAAAGCGTCAGATATCGCAACCACGATGATGATGGCAACACGTACCCGTATCGAACAAGAACCAAACTATACCTACGTGACGGCTCGCCTACTTCGTGATGAATTGGTCGCAACTGGTTTAACTTTCCTTGGCTTGTCTGAAGACACAGCTGAAGGCGATGCTTTAGAAACTTTCCTGAAGAAAGGTATTGAGCTAGACCTACTTTCACCAGAGCTTCTCAACTTTGACCTTGCGAAATTGGCCGCAGCGATTCAACCAGAACGCTCAAACCAATTTACGTACTTAGGTCTACAAACATTATTTGACCGTTACTTCATCCACTCAGATGGCGTACGTTTCGAATTGCCACAATTATTCTTTATGCGTGTTTCGATGGGTCTTTCACTCAACGAAGCAAACCGTGAAGAACGTGCAATCGAGTTCTACAACTTATTGTCTAGCTTCGATTACATGGCGTCTACGCCTACCCTGTTTAACTCCGGTACGCTACGTCCTCAATTGTCGAGCTGCTACTTGACCACGATTGATGATGACCTATATGACATTTATGGCGCGATGCGTGATAACGCAATGCTATCTAAATGGGCAGGCGGTTTAGGTAATGACTGGACGCCAGTTCGTGCTTTGAACTCGTATATCAAAGGTACAAACGGTAAGTCACAAGGTGTAGTTCCATTCCTTAAAGTGGCGAACGATACTGCTGTTGCAGTAAACCAAGGTGGTAAGCGTAAAGGTGCAGTCTGTGCATACCTTGAAACTTGGCACTTGGACATCGAAGAATTCCTAGAGTTACGTAAAAACACCGGTGATGACCGTCGCCGTACGCATGACATGAACACGGCAAACTGGGTTCCTGACTTATTTATGCAACGTGTTTTTGAAGATGCTGAATGGACACTGTTCACGCCGTCTGAAACACCAGACCTACACGACTTAATGGGTGCAGAGTTCGCTGAACGTTATGCACACTACGAAGCGATTGCGAAAGAAACAAACATGTTGCACAAGAAAATCCGTGCAAAAGATTTGTGGCGCAAAATGCTGTCGATGTTGTTTGAAACAGGTCACCCGTGGATCACATTCAAAGACGTATGTAACTTACGTTCACCACAACAACACGTTGGTGTAGTTCACTCTTCTAACTTGTGTACAGAAATCACATTAAATACAAGCAAAGATGAAATTGCGGTATGTAACTTAGGTTCGATCAACCTTGTACAACACGTTCAAGGTGGTGTGTTAGACCGTGAAAAGCTTGCACGTACAGTTAAAACAGCGGTTCGTATGCTCGATAACGTGATCGACATTAACTACTATGCGGTTCCACAAGCGAAAAACTCGAATTTGAAACACCGCCCAGTAGGTATGGGTATCATGGGCTTCCAAGATGCGCTGTATGAAATGCAACTCGCTTATGGTTCTGATGCAGCAGTAGACTTTGCTGATGAATCGATGGAAGTGATCAGCTACTACGCAATTTCAACATCAAGTGATTTGGCTGTTGAACGTGGTACTTATGAGACATTTAAAGGTTCACTGTGGGATCAAGGTATCCTGCCAATTGACTCACTAGACCTTGTTGCTAAAACACGTCCTGAGCGTATGTTTGAAGTTGACCGCACTCAACGTTTGGACTGGGACACTTTACGTGCCAAAGTTCAAAAAGACGGTATGCGTAACTCGAACGTGATGGCCATTGCACCGACTGCAACCATTTCAAACATTTGTGGTGTGTCTCAGTCGATTGAGCCAACATTCCAAAACTTATATGTAAAATCGAACCTATCAGGCGAATTCACAGTGATCAACCCGTACCTAGTACGTGCGTTGAAAGACCGTGGTCTGTGGGACTCTGTGATGGTGAATGATCTGAAACACTTTGAAGGTTCGGTTCAGAAGATTTCTCGTATTCCTGAAGAGCTTAAAGCAATCTTCGCGACGGCATTTGAAGTTGAGCCACGCTGGATTGTGGATGCTGCATCACGTCGTCAAAAATGGATCGATCAAGCGCAGTCTTTAAACCTTTACATCTCTGGTGCAAACGGTAAGAAACTTGATTTGACCTATAAAATGGCTTGGTTACGTGGTCTGAAAACAACGTATTACCTTCGAGCTTTAGGTGCAACTTCTGCTGAGAAATCAACCATTAACACTGGTGTATTGAATGCAGTAAAACCTGCAACTGTAACGGCAGCGCCTGTTGCAGCAGTTGCTCAGGAAGTTAAACCAGAAGTGGTTGCTGAAGATGAAGGCTTCGGTCAAGCAGCTCCAGTGCCAATGGCGTGTTCAATTGACAATCCAGACTGTGAGGCTTGTCAGTAATCACCTCCCCTAACCCCTCCTAAAAGGAGGGGAATTACACCAAACTTATTGAGGTGTGAAAATCCTTCTTTAAAAAGGGGGATTTAGGGAGATTAAAAAATTAAAGACAACCTAGGAAATCACCATGCTCCATATGACACATAACTATATGTTAGGTCTTGCGACCTTGGTGATTTCCTTTGTGGTTTTGTTTTATATGCCGATTGCCTACTTTTGGGTAAAAGCAAACCAAAGCAAAAAGCGAAAGCAAAATAAGTCGTGAGAATCACGTTCTATGCACAGTTTTAGAACAACGGTTGGCAAAACTTAATTTTGCTTTCACAAATTAAGCGTATAGTAAGACATCTCAGCAATGCTGGATGTCGATAAAAGATATAAAGCAACGTAGAGAGAATTGATATGTCTATCCTAAGTTGGGACGATTTCGAAGATGATTCGCAAAAACCGGCTGCACCTGAACACAAGTCTGCGCCCGTCGAACCGCAAAAAGCGGCTAATCCGCAGATGGTATCTTCTACAGAGCAACCACAGAAGAATGTGGCAACTGCACAACCCGCTTCAACCCCTAGAAGCCGATCAACAAATCCAGCCGATCCGTTGGCAAGAGCATCTAACGCCTTAGAAAGTTTAGATGTTGCTCCTGGTCTAGAAGAACTAGAAATGGGTGCGCAACGTGTACAGGTTGACGACAAAGCGATGATTAACTGTCGTGCGGACTTAAACCAACTTGTACCGTTCAAATACGAATGGGCTTGGCAGAAATATCTAGACGGTTGTGCAAACCACTGGATGCCACAAGAAGTCAACATGAACCATGACATCGCGCTTTGGAAGTCTGAAAATGGCTTAACTGAAGACGAACGTACTATTGTTATGCGCTCTCTTGGTTTCTTCTCTACAGCAGACTCATTGGTTGCAAACAACTTGGTATTGGCGATTTACCGCCACATTACCAACCCTGAATGCCGTCAGTACATTTTGCGTCAAGCGTTTGAAGAAGCTATTCATACTCACGCTTACCAATACTGTATCGAATCTTTAGGTATGGACGAAGGCGAAGTCTTCAACATGTACCGCGAAGTTCCATCAGTTGCGCGTAAAGCAGCTTGGGGCTTGAAATATACGCAGTCTTTAAGTGATCCTACTTTCCAAACTGGTACACCTGAAAACGACCAAATTTTGCTGCGCAACTTGATCGCGTTCTACTGTGTCCTTGAAGGGATCTTCTTCTACTGTGGTTTCAGCCAAATCTTGTCGATGGGCCGTCGTAATAAAATGAATGGTGTTGCTGAGCAATTCCAATACATCTTACGTGATGAGTCGATGCACTTGAACTTTGGTATCGATATGATTAACCAAATCAAGATCGAAAACCCAAGCTTGTGGACTGCTGAATTCCAAGAAGAAATCATTCAAATGATTCTTGAAGGCACAATGCTTGAAATCGAATATGCGCGTGACACTATGCCACGTGGTGTATTGGGTATGAATGCTGCGATGATGGAAGAATACTTGAAATTCATCTGTAACCGTCGTTTAGCACAGTTGGGCTTGCCTGAGCAGTTTGCTGGTGTGAACAACCCATTCCAGTGGATGTCTGAAATGATGGACTTGCGTAAAGAGAAGAACTTCTTCGAAACGCGTGTGACAGATTATCAGACTGGTGGTGCGCTGAGCTGGTAAGGTAAACCGTCACGCGACACATATGTTGTCATAGAAAAAGGCTGCTATTTGCAGCCTTTTTCTATTAGAAACAAATTATAGTAATTCTTTGATCATACTTATTGAAATCAAATATTCTTGATGATCATCTCTAAATTTACAGAGTAGCGTACTTCTGTACTTTAATCTTTTTCACAGCGCAAAAAGGCTTTTATTCAAAATCACATATCACCAGCTGCCAATAAATCATGATGTTTATCACAATATATTCATTATACCAAGTATAATTCATGTCATTATTCACACTTACAAAGATCCATAAAGGTATATCGACCAATGATTTTGGGGCAAGTTTGTTATTTAAAAAAATGAATCTACTATCTTTCTTGGGCCATTCAGGCATTTCATTATAAGATCTCTCTGTACACGACAAATTTCACAGAACCCTTATCCTATCAGGGTTCTGCCTTCTTAAAATTGCCAAAATTTCCTTAAACTCTTCTTTTTTCCCAAAACCAATTAAACGCTGAATCGCCATTTGAACATAGTCTAAACCATAGCGAAATAAACTCATTGAGAGTCGTCCATGCTTCTTTATTTTTATCGCTTTTTTTTGATCATGTTGCCATTCACCCGTTAAGTAACACCAACAGAAGCTTATAGCTAACACCGCAATCAATTTTTTCACTCGTCTAGGGTCTGTCAAGCGCGTATTTTCAAGATTAAACCCGCGTCCTTTGAGACAACTGAATAAGGTTTCAATTTCCCAGCGTAATGCATAATCCTGAATAGCATTGGCATTAAACTGAGGAGAAACGACGAGTAAAAGCTCTCCATTTTCTAACTGTAGTGCACTTATATATAGTTTCACCCGACCAACCAAAATCCGTCGTTTACGACATTCAATTTGACCAACTTTAAGATGGCGAAATAAATCACTAATTTTATGATTCTTTCCTAAATGATTGGTGACAATGAAGTTTTTTTAACACGAATGCAGAAGTTGATGTCTTGTTCAATTAACCATGTAAACCACTGCTCACCGATAAACTCTCTGTCTGCGAACACATTCACAATACGGTCTTTACCAAAAATGGCTATAAAGCGTTGAATCAAAGCAATGCGCTCTTTCGTATCTGAATTTCCACGTTTATTAAGCAATGTCCAAAGGATAGGTATCGCTATTCCACGATAAACGATTGCGAGCATCAGGATATTAATATTTCGTTTTCCCCATTTCCAATTGGTTCTATCTAAAGTCAGTTGCACTTGGTCGAATGAAAACATATTGAAAATCAACTGAGAAATTTGACGATAATCAAAATACTGACCTGCAAAGAAGCGCTGCATACGTCGATAAAATGATTGTGGTAAGCACTTGATGGGCAAGGCTTTAGATGCAGAAGAAAGATTACATGTTTGCTTTAAAATAATCACAAGCATGATGAGCGCAAAGCACTTTAAATGTGACTTGTTCCATTTTAGAGATTTGTTTAAGATAAGATATAACTCATTGAGATGTATCATAGTATTCGTCGTTAGAAAACAATTATTGTGACATTATTTCAATGAGTTATCTATTTTTGTCGTGTACAGAGATAAGATCTAATAGAATTTCCTAAATCCAACTCCTTAACGAGGATCTTCTCCAAGCATTCACAAATATGTATTTCCTTACTTTTCACTGAAATTTCTCAACACTCTTTCCCCCATCTTACTGAAAAACAAATATTTAGAGATAGATCACTATATACAGAAATAACTCCCCAATTATAAAAATATTCTGTATATGGTTTTACATCATCTACTTTTTTATTCGAAAATTGTGTTTTATCAAAATAACCTAAAAGACTATCCATCTTTAGATCAAATTCATCATAAGATTGAACCGTACCAGGTTTGTCGGAGACTTTTTTATTTAAGTTAGGCCACCTGACCTAACGGGTTAATCTTATCATAGTACATTGCTTCAAACTCAAAAGGCGATACATAACCCAGTGCACTGTGTACACGCTTTTTATTGAACCAATCTACCCAGTTTAGTGTCGCAAGTTGTACATCTGCTAAACCTTGCCAATCTGCTTTTAAATATTCAATCACCTCTGTTTTGTATAAGCCATTCACCGTTTCAGCCAGAGCATTATCGTATGAATCACCAGTTGTACCGACTGATGCTCGTAAATTTGCAGCTTCTAAACGATTGGTATAGCGAATAGAAAGATATTGAACACCTCTATCGGAATGATGAATCACATTCTTTGGCATGCCTCGATCGTGCAATGCTTGCTCCAATGCATCGAGCACCATATCTGTATTCATCCGTGTCGATACTTTCCATCCAACAATTGCTCGTGAGAACACATCAATAACAAATGCGGTATATACCCAGCCTGAATGAGTTTGAATATAGGGGTGAGTAGACCAAGGGAATTTCACCCTTAGCCCCTCGCAGAACCGGACATGAACCTCTCAGCTCATCCGGCTCCCATTATCCAACCGATGGTAAACATCCCATTTTCCAGTGCACAAAGGCATTTGGAAAATCACGCGCAAGTCGCCCTAAGGCATATCTAGCCCGTCTTTTATGACGGGCCAAGTTTTTATACTTACGCCTCATCCAGCGTATAAGATAAGCATTCATGTGTTGCCAGATCGCTGACATTGCTGAACCATGGAATCGACCATAGTATTGCTGCCAACCTTGAAGAATTGGATTGAATATTGCAGATAAATCACTTAATTCGCGATTACACATCAGATGTAGATGCCATTTCCGAATAGTCTGTCGCATTGCTTTAAGTGCATCACGACTGACTGCAGGAGAGAAATTTACATAAACTCTTTTATACTTGTCCACAGCCTTACGGGGCCTAAACGTGTACCCGAGAAAAGTAAATTGAACATCGGGATATGCTTTACGACGATTAATATCTTGGCAATAAACAATCTTTGTCTTGTCTGGATGCAATTCGAGACCACATTCACGAAATCGTGCATCGATCTTTTGTAAAACAAGTTTGGCTTGAGATAAACTCCGACAATGAATTACGCCATCATCTGCATAACGGCAGAACCGTACACTTTGAAGATGTTTCGTAATCCACATATCAAAAGCATAATGCATAAATAAATTCGCCAATAAAGGACTCACAACACCACCTTGTGGTGTGCCGCGATTCCTTTCTAAAAGATGGCCATTTATGTGTTGCATTGGTGCTTTTAACCAACGTTGCACATATAAAAGAATCCATGGAATTTCACAGTGTTTCTTGAGTGCACGCATGAGTAAATCATGGTCGATGTTATCAAAGAGACCTTTGATATCAAATTCCACAACCCAGTCATAATCCCAACTTCGTCTCCTCACTATCGCAATTGCATCATGGGCAGAACGCCCCGGACGATATCCATATGAGTTTGGATGAAATAATGGATCAATTTTCGGCTCTAATAAGAGCTTAACTGCTGTTTGCGCGACTCGATCTGCAACTGTTGGAATACCTAGTATACGCACGCCACCTGACTTCTTTGGAATCGGAACAGCCTTAACTGGCGGTGGAAAATAACTGCCAGAACAAAGTCGATTCCATAGTTTGTATAGGTTGTTCTTTAAATGCTTTTCGAATTGCTCAATAGATTCATGATCAACGCCTGGAGCGCCACCATTCTCTTTGACTTTTTTAAATGCCTCCCAAATTAACGCTTTAGGAATATTAAATGGTTTGGTCATAAAGTTTTGCTCCTCCTGCTTGCACAGTTGACAAATCCGTAGACCTGGATAATGCAACCCCTTCGCTCCATTACCATTACAGTAACTTCAACACTACTACGAGTTGCTCCGCCCCTTGGTGACGCATTGCTATTATCAGCCTTGCCTTTTGAGCTTGTGCCTTTCGCTTGACATCGCCACCGAAGGTTCCCGCAGTTCAACGTAAGAGCCTGAATTAGGATCGCGCTGCCTCTACGCCGGACACCGAATGGCCCGTAAGCAGGTAACGGCCAAACTAATCGCGGGGTAACTTCCATCCCCGGTTTTGATGTCATTTGAGTACTTTCGACACTTGAACGGCAGTTCACTGTTGTTCGCCTTCCTAATTCTTACCTGACATCTCTACGATACCTTTTCCATAACGCTCACGACCGGGACTTTTGATCCAAGCCGCTTATGGTGGTTTGCTACCTGCTCCTGCAAGCCGATAGCGAGGGGCCATACCCTCATCTCTTACGCCGCTTGCTGCGGCACACTAAAGTCACCCACCCATAGTTGGTTTGGATGATCAGCATTAAAATTACGTTTCACTAAATCATCTGCCCGTTTTTGGTCATCTCGGCTACGGGTGGTTTGTTTATTCTTACCTCGCCAAACACCTTGTATACCTAGTTTTTTCATTAATCGAGCAACAGTACAGCGTGCAATAATATAGCCTTCACGTTTTAATTTTTGCCAGACTTTACGTACACCATATCGACCTGAACTTTCCTTCCAAATTCGTTTAATCTCCTCAGCATGATGCAAGTCATGTAAATCTCGCTTTGCTCGATGTTCCCTTGCGAAGCAATGCTTCTCATCGCAGAGATCTAGAGTCCGGTAATAGGTTGAAGGTGCGATCGGTAAAATTCTACAAATCGCATCAACACCATATAAGTCTTTATTGTTATGGATGAAATCCACCATTATTTGTGTGGGCGGTCGAGCTCCGCCTGGGCGAAAAAAGCGGCTGCTTTACGTAGAATTTCATTGGCACGTTTTAATTCTTTAATTTCACGTTCCATTTGCTTCATTTTTTCTTGATCAGATATCTGTTGTACTTTAACTGGATTTTGTTTATCTAAATATTTTTGATACCAAACACGTAGTGTTTCAGGAGTACAACCTATCTTGGGAGCAATAGCAGTGATCGCAGCCCAATTCGATGGATAATCTTTTTCAGATTCAATCAATAATTGAACCGCTCTTTCTCTGATTTCAGGGGTATATTTTAATTTTGTCATCGGAATAGTCTCTCAGAATATTGAGTCTCCGACAAACCCGGTACGGTTCATATCCTTGGTTAGAGGGCCCTTATTTTATATAAAAAGGAACATCTTAAGTTCCTTATGGCTCACATCAATGACTTAAATCCAAAGACCAAATCTCTTCATACAAAAGGTGATTTTGAAGCTCAGGCAACACTTGTCATTACCCTCAACATTCGCTCATTAATCTTAAGGTAGATATTGACTTCGAGCATAATCAGCCAAGTCTTTAGGATAATAGGGTTTATCCCGATAGCTACTATCATCTATTCTTAATATAACGGTAACTGCCGCGGCTTCAAGTGACCAATAGCCTGGAAATTGACTACTCTTATGCCGATCATGATAAGGCTCTCGTTTACTGGCGCCATACCAGTCATCTAGATACTGTGAAATCAGTTTTGGGCGGTCTTCTTCTTTGGCTGTAAAGACTTTATCTAGCTTTCGATAAGGCAACTGCCTTAAATATACAGCTGAAATTTCACGCTCAGGTAACCATGGTGATACCAACTTATCTAACAAGGCATCTTGTTCATCATTTTCATAAGCCAAAATATCCATGATCGTAGGCAAATGTTCAGGTTGAACAAACAGAATCGAAAAGCAGACTAACTGTAGTGCTTCCCAATAGTCACCTGTAACCAATTCTAAATGTGGTACTAAATGACCATCACACTCACTACTTTGATGAAAGTCTAAATGACAAGATTCTGCTTGTTTAAGAGCATAAAGTACATTTGGAAAGTATTCAGACAATACCTTTGCAGAAACACCTGCCGAATAACTAAAGACTATAAGTTCCAAAGAAGCTTCAAAAAAATGATTAGATGATAGGTAAATTGCACCTTTCGGTTTATCTTTTAAAAGTTCTTTGTCGTTGAGTCTCTCTCCAATTGTTTGGACGGACTCTAAAGCTTGATTTATAACATATTCATAATCTTTATATTTTTGATATGGTTCTCTTTTTTGTATTTTCCAATCACTTTCATTCAGTAATCCAATCATCAAAGTTATTCCATCGTTGCTATATCTGACAGTAAAATTATTGGTTGTTTTAAATTGTTTCGTTTACTTTTGGAACAATCATACCCTTGGTTAGAGAGCCTTGATTTTATATAAAAGGAACATCTTAAGTTCCTTATGGCTCACATCAATGACTTAAATCCAAAGACCAAATCATTCCCACCACATATATTGACTGCGAATTTTGGCATAATCTTCTGTCCAGTTTAAAAGATATAGGGAAAGTTCTTAAATAAATACAATAGACTTCCGTCATAAATCAAAAAACGTACAATTTATTTGATCTTAAATTAATCAGCAAAATTATTTAATTCAAGAGATAATCCTTGGATGAAATTCAAAGATATTCAAAAATTATCAGACGTTAAGTTTCGTAGGCTTACCGGTGTTAGTTGGGCTACATTTAACCTCATGTTGGCCGAGCTAAATAAGCATTTACCTCGTCATATTGGTAAAGGACGACCGCATAAATTACCGTTGGAAGATCGTTTGCTCTTATGTATAGAATATTGGAGAGAATATCGAACATTTTTCCATCTTGGTATGAGTTACGGTGTATCTGAAACGAGTGCAATTCGTATCACACGTTTTATTGAAGATACCTTAATCGGTTCTGGAAAATTTAACTTGCCAAAACAACTTCCTAATCGAGATGAAGTGGATTGGGAAGTTGTTGTGATTGATGCAACTGAAATATTAGTTCAACGTCCAAAAAAAACAGAAGAAATGGTATAGCGGTAAAAAAAAGCGACATACCTTTAAATTTCAGCTATCTATGCACTATACAACAGGTGAAATACTGAGTGTATGTGGAAGTCATGGAAGCATGCATGATTTTAAAATATTTAAAAAAAGCATGAGGAAATTAAAATTTAAGCCCTTTTTTATCGTTGATAAGGGGTATTTAGGGATAAAGAAATTGGGTTTTGGATGCCTCATGCCATCTAAAGCAAAGAAAACTGAAAAACTAGATTCTGAATTAAAAAAGTTAAATAGAGAGATTGGTCGTAGACGAATTCAAGTAGAGCATGTATTTGGAAGGATGAAATGTTTTAAGATTTTATCTTGTGTATATAGAAATCGTCGTAAAAGATTAAACCTGCGGTTTAATTTACTTGCTGGCATATACAATTTAGATTGGGTGAAAGATAAACAATTAAATTGATTGAAAAATGATTTATGAAGGAAGTCTAATATCCTCGCCTTAAGAATATTGTAATGAAATAAAATTTAAGGCATCTTTTAATCTTTGATGCCCAACAGTCTAATTTTACTGGATTTAGCATTTGCCTTATATTTTTGAAAACCGTCAGTTACTGAATAAATGCCATTTAAAAATTCATCACAACATTCCTGATAATCTAGTTCTGTTAAATAATTATCTCTAAAATTTTCATGAATTAATATTTTTTGATTAGATCGCTGTTCCCAATCAATATTTAAATCACTTATTTGGTTATTCAACTCTTTTACTCCGGCAACATTTCATTTAGTAAAAGTAAAAAACCATCCAAACGTAGATGGCTTTTCTCAAATGATTCAATTAATTTTCATCATCCCAATACCAATAGACCTCTCCCCAATCTAGTTCTGAAAAGGTTGGAAGAATATCACCTTGTTCAAAATACTGTCGTAAATCCGGTCGTGCTGGAGTTTGCCAATAGCCTGTTTGTGGGCATGGCTCTCCACCTTTCACTTTAAGTTTTTCTTCTTCCAATGATAGGTTACTAACCTTATTGACTCGTTTGCCTTCAGGCCAACTGCTATCTTCATCAAAACGGGCAATCCATTGGGGAGAACTTTCTATATCAAATCTTGGATTAGGGTCATCATCCCATGCATCTAACGTAGTTAGCTTCAAGTCATTACAACGTATTGGTTTTATCAGGTCATTTGCCCTCACCAATAAATCTGGAATACCCTCTTCAACAGGATAAAGTGACAGTTCCCCAAGTTGAATCCAAAGACTGAATTTTTCAGGATCTGTTGCATCTAGCAATTTGGTGATCTCTATCCGTGGATCATCTAGTTTTAAGCGGATTTTCTCCTCGCTTAAACCTAATTTATCGATCCAATAGGGAGATAATAAAAAACACCAAGTTGGGGTGCGAATTCCTGCGGCTAATGAAGGTGTATAGATAAAGCCATCCAAATCATCATGGGAGTGATTCATATTAGGATGATCTATATCCAGCCCATAAAAGTAATCACTAAAAATACGTTCTGCTGTTTCAAACTCAGGCGAAACAATATTAAAGTTTGTCGAATTTCCAATTTCATAGCCACTATAAGCTTGTATCGGATTAAGTTTAATTAAACAATGTTGAACAAACTGATACCATTTTGACTTATGTTCTCTATACCATTTTTCACCAAATGACAGCTTTAATGTCGTATACCTACTATTATTGTTATCTGAAAATTGAGCACAAAAAGCCCAACGGGCACTTTGAATTGAAGAGTCTGCTGTCGTTGCAGCAATAAAATAAACAAAGTATTTTTTATAGCCCTCATGCATTTGCTCCATCATTTCTTGACGAGTTTTTTTCCACTTCTCAGCTTTCTTCCATGTACTTGCTCCATCTTTTGCTTTTCTATAACGCAACTTAAATGGCCTATCAATTATTTCATTTTCAAATGCTTCATAAACGTCAATTGCTTTATTAGCAACCTCCTCCACTTCATCATCCTGATGATAAATGTAAAAAGTAATATATGGAGCTATGCCAAACTCTTCTTGTTCATAGCCATAGATATGGTCACTATCTTTTTTAAATTCTGCTATATAGTCAACGACTTCTTCTTCGCTTAAAAATAATTTATCATCATGTATTGCATCACTCATCGTCTTGTACCACTTCCTTTCGACTTCTTTAACTTCTGCTGTTGTGATTGATCCTTGGGACTCACATCTTCTAGATAACGGAATGATGACCATTTAAAACCTTCGCCTTGGTATTCTATGGACTTGATCCCTACGAGTTTTTTGGTATCAGGCAACTTACCGACTTGATCAAATTTGGTTGAGCTACGTTGTGCCTCATAAATCCATCCAGCCACAAATAATCTATCTATGGTGATCTCATCGAGCAATTTACTCCGCCATATTTATTAGATAATTTAGCCGTTATAAAAAACCATCCAAGTGAGGATAGCTTTTCTCAAATGATTCCAATTAATCTTCACCGTCAAACTGCCAGTACACATCCCCCCAATCACTTTCAAAATCAGGAAAAATGTCACCTTTATTAAAAATCTTCTTGATTTTTTTTTGCTGTAGTGTACCAATAGCCTGATTGAGGGCAATGCTCCCGACCCCGAACATTATTTGTGAATTGATGATCAATAGGATCGTTAAGTGGATGTGTAATTCTCTCCCATACTTCTCCATTGAATCGAATCAATTTTTTATAAGAAAGAACCCATAGAATACCTTCTTTTTCCTCTATAGACGTAATTCCTTTAATATCTTTAATGGCATCAACTAATTGATAAATTCCTTCTGCATATATATATAGGCCATCTTCTGATGCAATATATAACTTATCTTTATAGTAAGCGGTAGAATAGAAAGTAGAGTTGATACTTATATTTTTTAGATTTTTAAAACCATCTTTAAAATTACCCTTTATTAAAGTTCCATACGCTCCTGAAATTATAATGTTCTCTTTATCTGGGCATATTGTAATTCCATATAAAGGGGAAGGAGTTATTCTTTCAATAACATTCCAAGATGATCCATTATAATGGGATATGAAACCTTCATTTTTTTTATACCACAAATATAAATATCATTAGAATTAAATCCATTTATATCATAAAGATTAATATCAAAGCTCAACTCCAAATCCATATTTAATTCATCTGTTTTTGGAATATTTAATACTTCTTCAGAAAAACCTATTCCTAATGCTCTCCAATCCTCATTATGATTCACATAAATTTGAGATCCATCGCCACAAACATACAACAAATTATCTATAACTCTAATTCTATTGAATTGCCCTTGGATTTTGGAATCATCAATCTCGCGAATTTTTTGTAGTCGATTTTTATTTTCTTGAAAGATGCATAAGTCACCATCTTGCTCAAGTGCAAGCAAAGAAGATACCCCTGAATTTTCAAAAAAGGCTACGGAAATAACTTTCCAACCATCTAAATCTATACCTACCCATTCATTAGATTGGTGTTTATATATGAATGTTTTTGAAAAGAGATCCCAAGTATCTAAGCTATCAAGATTAGAAGTCAGATAAAAATTTGATTGGCTTATAGCACAACCAGTAATAAATGTTATTGATGAATTATTCATTTAGCTTAATCTCGAAGTCATTCACTTAATAGGTGATCCAAAAACATTGGGAGGTAGTGTCCTAGCAGTGTTACCCCTTACATCTACTCGTACTCGATAAGTAGGAGCTAATCCTTTTGCCTGATGATAAACA
The DNA here is from genome assembly GCF_058599505.1 of Acinetobacter sp. CAU_H_29a_1. NCBI lineage: Bacteria > Pseudomonadati > Pseudomonadota > Gammaproteobacteria > Moraxellales > Moraxellaceae > Acinetobacter > Acinetobacter sp. CAU_H_29a_1. The sequence continues at coordinate 815,989 of NZ_CM178655.1, read as the reverse complement.
CGCAATTGAGTAGCTAGACTTACTGCACTGCATTATCTAACTTCAAGGTGTCTATAAAATTGGTTACTATTCAATGGTAACGTTCTGTAGAGACTGCCTAAACTATCAACAAACTACTCTCTACCCGCCCAATACCAATAGACCTCTCCCCAATCTAGTTCTGAAAAGGTTGGAAGAATATCACCTTGTTTAAAGTATTGTCGTGAATCAGGTCGTGCTGGAGTTTGCCAATAGCCAGTTCGTGGACATGACTCTCCACCTTTCACTTTGAGCGCCTCTTCCTCTAACGATAATCCATTCACCTTATTGATTCGTTTTCCTTCAGGCCAACTGCTGTCTTCATCAAAACGACGCATCCATGCAATACCCTCTTCGTAACTCAGATGCTCATTTGGATCATCATCCCATTGTGCATAACCGACCAGTTTCAGCTCATCACAACGTATCGGCTTAATTAAAGCATTGGCATAAACAGGCAAAACAGGCACACCGTCTTCAACAGGATACATGGAGAGTTCCCCAAGTCGAATCCATAATCCTGTTTGATTTTCTGGATACTCGATTTCCTTAATTTCAACTTCTTTAAAGCGGTTAAAGTAAGCTTTGATCTCTTCGGCAGTTTTATCTAATTTTGTAATCCAATATGGATCCAGTAAAAAGCTCCAGACAGGTGTTCGAATGCCAGAGCCTAATTTTCGTTCATTGATATAACCATCAGGGTCATCATGAGTATTACTGCCATTAAAACTCGGATGATCAATATCAACTCCATAGAAAGCTTGAGTAACAATCTTTTCTAAACTGTTAATTTCATAACTACCTAAATGCAAAGACGCGGCTTGAGCTATCTCAAATCCACTGTAGGTATGACGAGGCTTTAATTTATCAATACAACGTTCAACAAACTGATTCCACTTCTCTTTATTATCCTGACTTGCAATATACCAAGCATACCTAAAGTTCATTTTTAAGACACTATATGTATCAGTATATGGCGTTACTCTAAAATAATATGCCCATACTGCTGAGCTAATTTCTGTATCATCTGAGGCTGTTGCAGCAAATGATAAAAAATCATCTCTAGCATATTGTTTTTGGCAAGTTTGCTCTAAATCTGCCAATAACATTTGAGCATTTTCAGATTTAACAAATATATCTTTAACAGGATGTTTGAAAGAAATCCATTCTTCATTTTTGATTTGGTTAAACTCATTAAAGATTTCAATGAACTTATTAATCAGTTGTGGGGCTTCTTCTGCTGAGTGATAAACATAAAAAGAAACATAGGGTCCAATACCGTATACATCCCCCCCTTCGTCACCAATTACCCAGAGTTTATCCGTTGCTTTAATCTTTTCAATCCATTCAGCTTGGTCTGCTTCGCTTACAAAAGGTTCAACCGTACTCATTATCGCCCACCTCCAGCAGACTTCTTGGTTCCTGTTTTTTCATTCGGTTTTTTCTTACCTTCTTCTAAGGCGATATCTTCAGGGTATCGAAACAAAGAAATATAGCCACCTTCATGTACGCCCTTACCCGAATAGTTGTTATGTTTGCCATACTTTTTCTCCTTTGCCTTTTTACACGCCTCTAATAATCGATCATATTGGTTAAACTGCTTATCTTTAATCGAATCCTCCTGAAACTTGATTTCTACAATCGCAAAAAGATTTGTTTTTGAGATCGGTTCCAAACGAGATTCTGCAATAACTAGATCGGCAGCTTTGGTCGGACTGCGTTGTGCCTCATAAATCCATCCAGCCACAAATAATCTATCTATGGTGATCTTATCGAGCAATTTACTCCGCCATATTTTTTAGATAATTTAGTCATTATAAAAAACCATCCAAATAAGGATGGTTTTTTATAAAATGATTAAATTATTTTTCACCATCCCAATACCAATACACTTCCCCCCAATCGAGCTCGATAAGTGCAGGAACAATCTCACCTTGTTTAAAGTATTGTCGTGAATCTGGTTGTGCTGTTGTTCTCCAATAACCTGTTTTAATACAGGCTTCTCCACCCTTAACTTTCATTCGTTCTAATTGTTGATCATCTAAAACTACTTTTGACTGTGTTCGAGCAAAATCAACCAAATCTTTTGGATAGAACTGATGTTCACGATATGACGTATCATCTATATCCAGCAACCACGTTACCGCTGCTGCTTCCCATGACCAATAGCCATAGTAACCTCTTCCTGATCTTAAATCAGTTTGAGGATGCTGATCATAATAAGGCTCTCGGCGGCTCGCCTCATACCAATCTTCTAAATATTGCAGCATTAAAGCTGGACGCTGTTCAGGTGAAGCATTAAACACGTTAATCAGCTTACGATAAGGCAAATGTCGTCTTGCTTCATCTGGTGGAGTTCCACGATCTGCAACAAATGGAGCAACTAAACGTTCAATTAATCCATCTTTTTCCTGTCCTTCAGGTGTTGCTTCTACATAGTCAATGATTGGCATAATCCGATCCATCTGGTCTGCATAGCCAGTCAACAGCCCAAAACAAATCAGACGTAAAGCAATATACCAATAGTCTTCTGTTCCCAAACTAATATGCCAAACAAATCGTCCATCAGCATCAGGACTTAAATTATATAAATGGCTTGCTTCTGCGTACTCTTCTGTCCAATGAAGTAGATATGGATATATTTCTTTTAAAAACTCAAGACTTCCGCCTGCCGAATACTGTAAAGACATTAAATTTAAGACATCGTTTAAACGCTGATGACCTGCCGCAATATAGCCACCATATTTTTTTTCATTTTTATAATTACTAAAACCATCCGTTACGGAATATATCCCATTCACAAATGTATCAAATCTTTTGCTATACATTTTTTGTTCAAGCAAATTATCTCTAAATAAAGCAGGGTCTTTTATTTCTAAACTTAACCACTTTTGCCAATCTATTGTCTGCTCATTTACTTGTATGGACATTTATTAACGCTCCAGCATGTCATTCGGTAAAAGTAAAAAAACCATCCGAAAGAGGATGGCTTTTCTAAAATGATTAAATTATTTTTCACCATCCCAATACCAATAGACCTCTCCCCAGTCTAGTTCTGAAAAGGTTGGAAGAATATCACCTTCTTCAAAATACTGTCGTAAATCCGGTCGTGCTGGAGTTTGCCAATAGCCTGTTTGTGGGCATGGCTCTCCACCTTTCACTTTAAGTTTTTCTTCTTCCAATGATAGGTTACTAACCTTATTGACTCGTTTGCCTTCAGGCCAACTGCTATCTTCATCAAAACGGGCAATCCATTGGGGAGAACTTTCTATATCAAATCTTGGATTAGGGTCATCATCCCATGCATCTAACGTAGTTAGCTTCAAGTCATTACAACGTATTGGTTTTATCAGGTCATTTGCCCTCACCAATAAATCTGGAATACCCTCTTCAACAGGATAAAGTGACAGCTCCCCAAGTTGAATCCAAAGACTGAATTTTTCAGGATCTGTTGCATCTAGCAATTTGGTGATCTCTATCCGTGGATCATCTAGTTTTAAGCGGATTTTCTCCTCGCTTAAACCTAATTTATCGATCCAATAGGGAGATAATAAAAAACACCAAGTTGGGGTGCGAATTCCTGCGGCTAATGAAGGTGTATAGATAAAGCCATCCAAATCATCATGGGAGTGATTCATATTAGGATGATCTATATCCAGCCCATAAAAGTAATCACTAAAAATACGTTCTGCTGTTTCAAACTCAGGCGAAACAATATTAAAGTTTGTCGAATTTCCAATTTCATAGCCACTATAAGCTTGTATCGGATTAAGTTTAATTAAACAATGTTGAACAAACTGATACCATTTTGACTTATGTTCTCTATACCATTTTTCACCAAATGACAGCTTTAATGTCGTATACCTACTATTATTGTTATCTGAAAATTGAGCACAGAAAACCCAACGGGCACTTTGATTAGGAGAATTCCCTGTAGTTGCTGCTATAAAATATACAGGATACCTCTTAAAACTTTGGTGCATTTCATTGATTAACTCTTTATGAGAAGGCTTCCATTTATTGGCATTTTTCCAGACACCTGTATCCCGATAGCGTCGCTTAAATGGCTTATCAATTATTTTATTTTCAAAATCTTCATAAATATTGATAATTTTATTGGCAATTTCCTCTACTTCATTATCCTGATGGTAAATATAAAATGTGATGTAGGGACAAATGCCAAACTCTTCTTGTTCGTACCCATAAGTGTGATAACTATCTTTTTTAAACTCTGCTATATAGTCAGTCACTTCATCTTGACTTAAAAATAACTCTTCGTCATTCATTATATTTTACCCTTTCCTTTTGACTTCTTTGGCTGTTGCTGTTGTGGTTGATCCTTAGGACTTACATCTTCAGGATAACGAAACAGTGACAACTTAAAGCCCTCACTTGCCGTTATCTTGCTGGTTTTCTTTTCTGCAGCACATTGCTTTTTTAAATCGTCATAAGCCTTAAATTGCTTATCATCAATTCGATCACCTTGAAACTTGATTTCAACTAATGCAAAAATATTGGTCAGAGTTAAAGGTTCACCACGATACTCAGGAATAATAATATCAGCACCAATTGTATTCTTTCCTTTATAGGGCATCGGCCAGAATGGATTGATATCAGAACCTGTACGCTTGATTCGTGTTTTCCCCTCTAATAAAGGTGCAAGGTACTTCTTCGTTTTAACATCATAACCAAAACAGACTTCAGCTTTTAATGGACTTTTCCATTTGACAATTTCATCCATGAATTCAAACATAAAATTTACAGCAAGTTGTTTCAGTCTCACAATGATATATTCATCAACATTTGCTCCTGCCAGTTCTTGAGCACTCATTTTTAGAAGCTTTGCAACAACATCCACTTTACTTTTAGGAACTATATCCTTTAACTTTTTCCCTTTCTGCTTTCTCAACTGAATCATAGGTAGTTGTTCTGCTTTTTCACAAACCTGACTTATGATTGAACGAAATGGTGTCTTTTGTTTGATTGCAGCAGTAATCACATTACTTTTTGTCTGGGGTCTCCCAGATGCAGCTTTGGTATTGTTACTTTGCTTATCACCAGTAGTTAATGTCGTTAGTAAGACCTTTTCTTTTTCCTTATCAATTTTATCTGAAATCTCTTGACCAAGATTTTTCATGATTTTTTTAATTTCTTCTTTAGCCTTTTTAATGTTGTCCTGATAGTTTTTCACCTCACCATAAGCATTAGAAGCTGTACGGTATATTTCATATGCTGTTATTGCATAACCTGCCAATTTAACAACGACAATAATAGCTGGAAGCATCGTTACTCTCCATCCAACTCAGATTCTAGTTTTTTTGATTTTTCTTCTAATTTTGCTTCCCAATTTTCAGTCAATCGCTCGCTTTCTCTCATCACCGATTTATATCCAATAATTCTTTCTCTAGTTTCCGTAACAACCTGCTCTGTAAATCCGTACTCATCTGTAATACCTTCTTTCATTAAATTATTCTGATTATCAGAAATAAAGTACTTATATCCTTTAAAATTTCGACCATCTGCTTTAAATAGTTGATATTGCGCTGAGTAAGGTGACTGAGCAAATTCTAGTTTAGGTAATTGGGGCAAATTAGGTGAAACCTCTCCCCCGCTCATAAACTTATGTTGCCCCGCCTTAACCTCAAACTTTCCACTCGTTGTTGCAAAGACTCCAGAACTATTAATCTTAAGTTCCGAACCATCAGCGATTAATTTAATTTCTTTAGGGCTGGTAATGTAAATGGCATCTTCAGTTGAAATGATCTGTACACCTTTACGTGCTATCAAATCAGCCCCATCTGCTTGAGCCTGTATTTCAACTTTGCCTTTACCTGCATAGAATTTCGCACCGTCCTGTGCTGCAAACAAACTGATTTTACTTTGTGCATGTGCAAGTAAATTCTTTTGGGTACTAAAATTAATACTGCCCCCTGCACTATGACCAATTTGACCATCTGCTGAAAGGTGAACATCTTCATTTGTAGTCAGAGCAATCGAATGGGGGGAGGTCAATATCATTAAAGCTTGTTTAAATGCTTTTGCCTTCGCCTCACTTTCTTGTTCAATTTGTTCAATAAACTCTTTTAGATTATCCAGTATTTCTAATGGATCGGTTTGTTGATTTTTAGCAATATCACTTAAAGCTTTACTGTTCGTCTGACTATCTTCTAGTTGTTTCTTGGCAATTTCAGCATCTAGATGCTCACCTTTGGCTTGATCTTGTTTATACGTGGAAACAAGTAAGCCTTGCCCAGCACGGACGGCCCCCCACTGGTCAGTACGCAGTTCAAAACCTTCACCTCGTCCATCACTTGTGTCCGTTTCTTTAGGATGACTCAGATTCCCTAAATTCAGTTGTGTCGCACCATGACTGCTTTGTAGTTGGGTACTGATCTGACCCGTCGTGTCATCAAAGCGTAGTTGCCCGAAGCCCTCTCCTTGGTACTCTTTTGATCGAATCCCTGCCAGTTTTTTCGTATCAGGCAGTTTGCCTGTATTGTCAAATTTGCTTGGATGACGTTGTGCTTCATGGATGCGCCCCACGACAAAGGGTCTGTCGATATTGCCATCAAAGAAGTCGATAACCACGATTTCACCAATACGCGGTAAGAAGCGTGCACCATAACCTTCACCAGCCCAAGGTGTGAGCACATCAACCCAAGCAGAATCTGTGTCATTGTCATTTGAACCTGCACCGCCATCGTGAGTATTGTCTTCACTACGGGTGAACAGGAAACGGACTTTAATACGCCCCCATTCATCCACGTGAATTTCTTCACCACTTGGTCCAACCACTTTCGCGCGTTGTGGTGATGCAATAGGGCGTTGTCGCAGCGGATTGTACTCTGGAACAATGCTGATATTACGTCGTTGTAAAACAAGGTGATTGGCTTGGCGTTCGTCTTTATTATTTGTTGTAATTTCAGCCTGTTGCCAATTGGTTTGTTTCAGCAAAGCTGTGATTTGATCGGTCAAATCTTTAGGTAAATTATTCTGATTATAGAATTTTTTTGATGTGATAAAAATTCTTTGTCCGAACCACTATGCTGATCAATTTCAGGGTGCTCATTGAGTTCAAACCAGTAACCCACTTGTGCATCTCGTACAGTCGAGGTAGCCATAAATTGTTTGGCTTGTAAGTCGTAATAGTGACCAAGATTTTGATTAAACTTTTCAATCTGACTATTGCCTGATTTGGTCGTTCCATCTTCACCTTTAAGGTCTTGTATCCATGCAGGTGAGAAATGCCACGCTTGCTCTAAACCTAGGCTGGCGTTGTCTTGATTATCACTATGAATATGTTTACTTTGAACTGAGCCCGCACCTTCTTCTACTTCTAAAGTATTTGCTTGCCAATGTTGAATATGGACAGATGTTGGTTGTATAGAACGCTGCCCGACAAAATTTGTAATCGAATCACTGCTTTCTACAGCACTGCTACGATGGAAGCGAATATTCTGACGCTCTAAACTTTGATATTGGGCATTGTCATCAATCAGTCTAAGTTTTTGTGGCTGAATAGGTTCACTTGAACTGGACACTTTGAGCTGAGATTCATCAATAAGCCAGTTAATCCCCTCTGAAGAGAGCAGCCTTTGAATAAACTCACTATCCAATTCATTCGCTTGCATAATGAATGGGCGCACATCATATTCTTTACTTAAACCACTTTTATCCAAAATCAAACTTGAAGCAAATAAGGGACTACGTTGCAGCCACTCGGCAAAAATAGTTTGAACCACATCAACAACAGACTTCGCCATGAAAACTCTAGAATTACGTCGATGCTTCCATAAGGCTGTCGGGTCTTCCACGGTTAAACGGTATATGGTTAAAGCGCCATCGCTTGCTCCTACATCGGCCTTGGTGATGATGCCTGAAATACGATTGAGTTCTGATTTATCAGTGACAATATCGACAGCCACCTGACTACCAATAAATTGCTTTAACGGAATATGAGCGGAGGTAGATAAGCAAAGAAGCTGTAACTCTATACCTGCATTCAGTTCATGCGTTCCATCTATGCGCTGAAGGAATACTTGTTCGTTAAGCGAAGTATTACTGAACTGAATATGAATGGCACGTTTTTGTGCACTAAGTCCAAGTTGCTCTATTGCAGCGTAAATATTATTGGGCATCGTTATTATTAAATTTTAAGTTGTGGCTGATTGTACAAAAGTCTCAAAAAAAATCTTTAATTTTTTGTAACTTTAATCTTTGTACACGACAAAAAAAGATAACTCATTGAAATAATGGCATAATACTTGTTTTCTGACGACGAATATGATGACACATTTCAATGAGTTACATCTCATCTTAAACAAATATCTAAAGTGGAACAAGTCACATGTAAAATGTTTTACACTGATTATGCTTGCATTAATTGTAAAACAGACATGTAATCTTTCTTCTGCATCTAAAGCCTTACCCATCAAGTGCTTACCACAATCATTTTATCGACGTATACAACGCTTCTTTGCAGATCAGTATTTCGATTATCGTCAAATTTCTCAGTTAATTTTCAATATATTTTCATTTGATAAAGTCCAATTAACTTTGGATAGAACTAATTGGAAATGGGGAAAACGAGATATCAATATCTTGATGTTAGCCATCGTCTATCGTGGAATAGCGATACCTATTGTTTGGACATTGCTCAATAAACGTGGAAATTCAGATACAAAAGAGCGTATTGCTTTGATTCAACGCTTTATCTCCATTTTTGGTAAAGATCGTATTGTGAATGTGTTTGCAGACAGAGAATTTATCGGTGAGAAATGGTTTACATGGTTAATTGAAAATGACATTAACTTCTGTATACGTGTTAAAAAAACTTTATTGTGACCAATCACTTAGCCAAGAATCATAAAATTAGTGATTTATTTCGTCATCTTCAAGTTGGTCAAACTGAATGTCGTAAACGACGTATTTGGGTTGGTCGAGTGAAACTGTATATTAGTGCGCTACGATTAGAAGATGGAGAACTTTTACTTGTTGTTTCTCCTATGTTTAATGCTTCTGCTATTCGTGATTATGCATTACGCTGGGAAATCGAAACCTTATTTAGTTGTCTCAAAGGACGTGGATTCAATCTTGAAAATACTCGTTTAACAGACCCTAGACGAGTCAAAAAATTGATAGCAGTGCTAGCTATCGGTTTCTGTTGGTGCTATTTAACAGGTGAATGGCAACATGATCGAAAAAAAGCGATAAAAATAAAGAAGCATGGACGACTTTCAGTAAGTTTATTTCGCTACGGTTTGGACTATGTTCAAATGGCTATTCTACGTTTGATTGGTTTTGGAAAAAAAGAAGAATTTAAGAAAGTGCTCGCAATTTTAAGAAAGAATAAGCCTGATAGGACAAGGGCCCTGTGAAATTTGTCGTGTACAGAGAACTTTAATAGAATTTTTAAGTTTCAGAGCCTTTTTTCAATAAATGACCGATCCATCTGTAAGTTTCTATTTTTCTAGTTTTTATATTATCCCCCATATTCGCTTAACCCAATTCATTCCTTTATCCATTCTAGAAATATTAAAGTTTTTCAGTTAATACCAGACCACTAAAATTTTATTTTTTTCATACTGGTTTGCAATTTACTCAAACTTCATTTAACCCGTTAATAATTACAGCCTTCTACATAACCCGCAATTCTTGAAGCTGTTGCTTTTCAGGCAATATAGGCACTCCCCCATAGATGATACAGTAGGCTACTACCAATAGCTTATACATAGTAGCAATTGAGCTGCTATCGACAGACAGTTTAGATCATCACCTTATGCAGGATAAATACAAGTTAAGTACATCAATTATTATTCGAAAAAAAGACCCAGTTATTCACGTTAGATTTTTAAATTGAGATCCAGCCAGCTTATGTATATCAATATATGGCATAGAATTAATTACACAGGAAAGATGAGAAAAGCTGAATGAAAAATTATAGTTTATTATAAGTTATACGCGTGATTTATTGATTATCTCTGCAAATTTCAACGGTTGTATTGGTCACGAATTAAATCAAGATTGCAACTTTCCGGATTTGGTATAGCTCAAATACATTAAGTTATACATAAAAATTAAAAACTGAGTGTTTATAGTTTCTTTGGGCTTTGTTGCACAAACCTATCTGTAAAGGGTTTTTCAGCGATATAATTTTCAAATGAAGAAGCCTACACACAAAATCTACCGCACAACCAATTGGCCCGCATATAACCGAGCACTCATGAGTCGCGGAAATATTGCCATTTGGTTTGATCCTGCTACGCAATGGTATGCGCCATCAAAAGGCAAACAAGGGCGAAATCAAACCTACTCCGACGCAGCCATCCAATGCTGCTTAATGATTAAATCCTTATTCCGTCTGTCTTTACGTATGGTCACTGGCTTTGTGCAAAGTCTGATTAAACTTTGCGGATTAAATTGGATAGCTCCAGATTACACCACGCTTTGTAGAAGACAAAAGCATATTGATATTGTAATCAGCTACCAAAAAAGTAGCGATGGGCTGCATCTACTCATGGACTCTACAGGCATGAAGTTTCTAGGTGAGGGCGAATGGAAACGCAAGAAACATGGACCTGAATATCGTCGCCAATGGCGTAAACTTCATATTGGTATAGATGCTAAAACCCTACAAATACGAGCAGTTCAGCTTACAACCAATAATGTCAGTGATTCACAGGTGCTTGGTGATTTACTTAATCAGATTCCACAAGATGAGCGGATTGACTCTGTTTATACCGATGGAGCTTATGACACCAAGCAATGCCGTCAGGTCATTGCAGATCGGCAAGCGCATGCGGTGATTCCACCTAGAAAAAATGCGAAACCATGGAAAGATACAAAGAGTAGCTCGCTAGAGCGAAATGAATTACTTCGAACAATTAAACGTTTAGGCAGGACACTATGGAAAAAATGGTCAGGCTATCATCGGCGAAGTTTGGTTGAAACTAAGATGCATTGCATCAAATTATTAGGAGATAAACTCAGTGCAAGGAGTTTTGATAGCCAAGTGAATGAGATCCATGCACGTGTAGCAGTCCTTAACAGATTTACGGAATTAGGTCGACCACTTACCCAAGTTACGCCTTAAATTTGGCTCAATTAGGGGCGCTTTGCATTTCAAATCTTTGTGCAACAAAGCCGTTTCTTTGAATCATCCTATTTTATAATATGTTTTATCCTCAATTCTTTTGGCTTTAATTCCCTCAATTCACATAAACAACGAATATGATTTAAACCCTATTTTTAAATAGTTTAATGTCAAACTACCCAAAGCTTGATCATAAAAAGCACCATTAGCTCCCCTATGCGCTTGTTTTGGTGCAACTCTAAAAACACTTAGACTCACTCAATTAATCCAAAGCTTTACTCTCAACCAATTGATTTATAAAAATTATAACTAAAGATAAATAAAATTGATTAGATTGGCATAGATTCTGCATTTTTGTATTCCATCATGTATACAAGTTGGAATGCAAAAAATGAGTCAGAACAAATGCATTGGCTGGACACTTCAAGAATGGCAAACCGCTTATCTCAACCAAGATATTCATCTTGAAGATTTAATCGACTATGTAGCGCAACTACCCCAACCTGATCATGCATGGATTTCAATTGCTACGACAGAAATACTTTCCCAACAAATTGAAGCCTTAAAGCAAAAAGCAGAGCAAGCTACAGACCTCAGCAAAGAATTACCTTTATACGGTATTCCGTTTGCAGTGAAAGATAACATCGACGTTGCTGGTTTTGTCACCACGGCCGCATGCAAAGCCCTGACAACTGTTGCTACACAAGATGCAGAAACCATTCGCCTGCTTAAAAATGCAGGGGCAATTGTTGTAGGAAAAACCAATTTAGACCAATTCGCAACGGGGCTTGTCGGGACACGCTCTCCCTTTGGTGCAGTCAGTAACACGTTTAATGCTGACTATGTCAGTGGTGGCTCTAGCTCTGGTTCAGCCAGTGTTGTGGCTCGTGGCTTGGTACCCTTTGCACTCGGAACAGATACCGCAGGCTCTGGCCGTGTTCCTGCTGCATTTAACAATATTATTGGGCTAAAACCGACTAAAGGTCGTTTTTCAAATCGTGGTTTATTACCAGCTTGTAAAAGCTTGGACTGTATTTCAATTTTTGCATTAACGGTAACAGACGCCGACACCATTGCCCAAACGGTAGAACATTACGATGCGTTAGATAGCTATTCACGCCAGCACCCCAAAACTACACCTGCGAAACTCTCGGCTAAACCACATTTTGCTATTCCCCAAAAACTAGAATTCTTTGGAGATGACCAAGCTAAATATGCCTTCCAACTGGCTGTAGAACAGTTAAAAGTTCTCGGTGCTGAAATTACTGCAATTGATTTTTCAGCGTTTGAACAATTGGCAGCCCAACTCTATCAAGGCTCATGGGTGGCAGAACGTACAGCGGCGGTTGCCGAGTTGTTGGCGCAGCAGCCTGAGGTTTTCGATCCGACAGTGCGTGCAATCATTCAAAAAGGTCATGATTTTAGTGCAATTGATGCCTATAACGCGGAGTACTTAAAGCAAGACTTAAGCCGAAAAATTCAAGACACTTTGGCCCAATTTGATGCATTGATTGTTCCCACCTCTCCAACCATTCACACCCTTACAGAAATGGAACAGTCACCGATTAGTCTGAACTCTGAGTTTGGGACTTATACCAATTTTACCAACCTCGCCGATTTAAGTGCCCTCGCCCTACCCGCGGGTTTCCGCACCGACGGTTTACCTTTCGGTATCAGCCTAATTGCACCTGCATGGTATGACCAAGCCCTGATTGAATTTGGGAAAATTTGGCAGACGCATTTGAACTTAAAGCTGGGGGCTTTAGACCGATATGCATCTATTCCAAAGCTACAGAACACAGTCTCTCCACATCATATCCGTGTTGCGGTGGTTGGCGCACACCTGACTGGAATGCCGTTGAACTTCCAATTGCTCACACGTGATGCTGTGCTTGTGGAAACCACGCATACCGCTGAGCACTATGCCCTGTTTGCACTGAATGGCACGATCCCGCCTAAACCCGGTCTAGCCCGAGTCGATGAACACGGTCAACAGATCATTGTTGAACTGTGGGATGTACCCACCGCTCGCTTTGGAGAGTTTGTCGCAGAGATTCCGACACCACTAGGCATGGGCAATGTCGAACTGGCAGACGGTCGATGGGTGAAAGGTTTCATTTGTGAACCTTATGGCTTGAACGATGCCGAAAACATCAGTCATTTTGGTGGTTGGCGTACCTATATCCAGCACCGTAACAATTCAAAAGTAGAACAAGCTTAGTCAAATTTAGGAATTTAAAATGTTTAAAACTGTATTGATTGCAAACCGTGGCGAAATTGCCGTACGTGCAATTCGCACTTTAAAAAAACTGGGGATGACCAGTGTAGCGGTATATTCAGACAGTGATCGTTACGCACAACATGTCAAAGACGCGGACATTGCCATTGCTCTAGACGGCTTAAAACCATCCGACACTTATTTAAGCATTGAAAAATTGATTCAAGCCGCTCAAAAAACGGGGGCTGAAGCTATTTTCCCGGGTTATGGCTTCTTATCAGAAAGTGCTGAATTTGCAGAGGCTTGTGAGAAAAATAATATTGCCTTTATGGGGCCAACAGCGACACAAATTTTAGAGTTTGGCCTGAAACACCGTGCACGTGAGCTTGCCGCCGCAGCTCAAGTGCCCATGACACCAGGTACAGGCCTACTTGGCAGCTTAGATGAAGCAATTTCTGCGGCTACAGAGATTGGTTACCCCATCATGCTGAAAAGCACCGCAGGCGGCGGTGGTATTGGTCTCACCCGCTGTGATAACGAACAAGCCTTAGTTGAAGCTTATGAAAGCGTCAAACGTTTAGGCGCACAATTTTTTAAAGATTCGGGCGTATTTTTAGAACGATTTATTGACCGTGCACGCCATGTCGAAGTTCAGATTTTTGGTGATGGTCAAGGTCAAGTGGTTGCATTGGGCGAACGCGACTGTTCATTGCAACGTCGTAACCAAAAGGTAGTGGAAGAAACCCCTGCGGCTCATCTGCCCGAAGCCACACGTCAAAAACTACACCAAGCAGCAGTTGAACTAGGCAAATCGGTCAATTACCGCAGCGCAGGTACGGTCGAATTTATTTATGATGCTGCACGTGATGAATTTTACTTCCTTGAGGTCAATACCCGACTACAAGTAGAACATCCTGTCACTGAGATGGTGACGGGTTTAGACCTGATTGAATGCATGCTTAAAGTCGCTGCGGGCGATGCACTGGATTGGACTGCGCTTAGCAACATCCAACCGCAAGGTGCGGCGATTGAAGTGCGTATTTATGCAGAAGATCCAGTTAAGAACTTCCAACCCAGCCCAGGTGTACTGACCGAAGTTGTATTTCCAGACAATTGTCGTGTTGATACATGGGTCTCAACAGGAACAGAAATTTCGCAATATTTTGACCCGATGATTGCCAAAATCATCGTACATGCTGACACCCGTGCACAAGCCATTGAGCAACTAAAAAGTGTGCTCTCTCAAACTCGTTTAAATGGTATCAGCACCAACTTGGACTATGCACATAACGTAATTTCCGATGAACGCTTTGCACAAATGCAAATCTGGACACGCCTGCTAGACGACTTTGACTACGTGCCGAATGTGATTGAAGTTCTCAAAGCTGGCACACAAAGCTCGATTCAAGACTTTCCGGGACGTGTTGGTTATTGGGATATCGGTGTACCACCCTCGGGTCCTATGGATGACTATGCTTTTCAATTGGCCAATCAAATTGTGGGGAATGATGCTAGCGCAGCAGGCTTCGAGTTCACTCTGCAAGGCCCAAGTCTCAAGTTTCACCAAGACAGTGTGATTGCACTGACAGGTGCGCCATGCCCTGCGCAACTCGATGATAAGTCCGTGACCTTTTGGCAGCCGATTCACATTCGCGCAGGTCAAGTACTCAGCTTAGGACAGGTCGAGTCTGGTTGCCGTAGCTATTTAGCACTGCGTCATGGACTCGATGTCCCCCTATATTTGGGCAGTCGTTCGACTTTTGCTTTAGGTAATTTTGGCGGGCATGCAGGACGTGTACTTCGTGCAGGCGACATGATCAAACTCGTCAACACAGCCCATCCAAATAGTGATATCCCTTTAGCCATGCAAGAACCACAGGCTCTATCTCCTGCACTGATTCCAAGCTATGGCAAAGAATGGAAAATTGGGGTGCTGTATGGACCACATGGTGCACCTGACTTTTTTAAACCCGAATATATTGAAGAGTTTTTTGCATCCGAATGGACCGTACACTTTAACTCCAACCGTTTAGGCATCCGACTATCAGGGCCAACACCAAGCTGGGCACGTGAAAATGGCGGTGAAGCAGGGCTCCACCCATCCAATGTCCATGACTGCGAATATGCTATTGGTGCGATTAACTTCACAGGTGACTTCCCTGTCATTTTAGCCAAAGATGGGCCAAGTCTAGGAGGTTTCGTTTGCCCTGTAACTATTGCCAAAGCTGAACTTTGGAAAGTGGGTCAACTTAAGGCCGATGATAAAATCAGCTTTTATCCTTTAACTGTTGAACAAGCCAATGCCTTAGAACAACAACAAATTGAACGGATCGAAAACTTTGCCCACGCAGCCCTTAATTCTGAGCCGCCAAGCAGTGACATTCCGCCATCCGCAATTCTTGCCAGCTTAGAGGCAACTGACGTGTCTCCACGCACGGTATACCGCCAAGCGGGTGACAGCTATATCTTACTGGAGTACGGTGACAACGTTTTAGACTTGGCCCTGCGCTTGCGCGTTCACCAATTGATACAATTAATCCGCGCAGCCAATATTAAAGGCATATTGGAACTGTCCCCCGGTGTACGCTCGCTGCAAATCAAATATGATGGACTCACGCTTCCACAGCATCAATTGATCGCATTTCTACTCAAGCTTGAACAGCAAATGGGGGATTTAAGCCAAATCAAGATTCCGTCACGGATCATTCATCTACCCATGGCATTTGAAGACAGTGCAACTTTAGGTGCTGTTGAACGCTATCAAGAAAGTGTCTGTGCCAAAGCGCCTTGGCTACCGAACAATGTCGATTTTATTCAACGCATCAATGGCTTAGACAGTCGTGAGCAAGTCAAAGAGATTATTTTCAATGCTAACTACCTCATTTTAGGCCTTGGTGATGTTTATCTCACCGCCCCATGTGCAGTACCGATTGACCCACGCCACCGCCTATTAAGTTCAAAATACAACCCTGCACGTACTTTTACCGCTGAAGGTACCGTAGGCATTGGCGGCATGTATATGTGTATCTACGGTATGGACTCTCCAGGCGGCTACCAACTGGTCGGACGCACTCTACCCATTTGGAATAAGTTTAAAAAGAACAAACAGTTTGGCGACAAACAATGGTTTCTAAACTTCTTTGATCAAATCAAATACTTCCCCGTATCTGAGTCAGAGTTAGAGCAATGGCGTGCCGACTTTGAAAATGGTCAAGCACAAATTCAAATTGAAGACACTGAATTTGACTATGCCGCGTATTTACAACTGCTTGAAGATGAAAAAGACAGCATTGCCGAGTTTAGAGCACAGCAACAACACGCTTTTAGTGCTGAAGTGGGCTTATGGAAAGAAAGCGCTGATCATCAAGAGCATCTGATTGCAGAAGTACCTGATGAGACTGACTACAGCGCCTATGCAGCACTACATGCTTCGATGACCGGTAATATTTGGAAAATATTAGTGGAACAAGGTCAGATTGTGAAAAAAGGTGAAACCATTGCTATTATTGAAGCCATGAAAATGGAATTACCGGTGTACGCTGCGGATGATGGTACTGTCAAAGCCATTATTTGTCGGGCTGGACAAACCGTTCATAGCGGTGAGCCTTTGGTTTATATGGAATAACGCATGCCGAATATGACACGTGCAGGTTCAAGTTCAGACAATTTGTCTGAACTGGTTTACCAGCAAATAAAAAACGATATTTTTGATTTCAAATTGATGCCGGGTGAACGTTTTACCGAATCCGAAATCGCCTTGAACTATCAGGTCAGTCGTACGCCTACACGACAAGCGCTATATCGTCTGCAACAAGAAGGCTATGTAGAGGTAGCATTTCGTAGTGGCTGGACTGTCCGTCCATTGAACTTGCAATACTACGATGAGCTGTATGAGCTACGCATCATGATTGAGCAGTACGCAATTCGAAAGTTATGCAGCAGTGCATCTCAGCCATCGAAGGAAATGAAACACCTACACAAAATTTGGATGGTTGCACCTGAGCAGTATCTGTCAAGTTTAAAAGCCATGGCGAAAATTGATGAAGATTTTCACTGTGCATTGGTTCGTGCCATTGGCAATCAAGAAATGATCAAAATTCACCAAGAAGTCAGTGAAAAAATTCGCATTATTCGTCGCCTCGATTTTTCAAAAACAGATCGGATTGAAGCCACCTATGCGGAGCATCAAGCCATTTTGAATTATATAGCACAGCAACAGACGGAGCTTGCCGTTGAAAAGATCAGTACTCACATTCAACAAAGTCGAGATGAGGTAAAAAAAATTACCTTAGGTATGCTTAATCAGCATGCTGTTGTGAAAGCAAGTCGCTAAGCACTCGATCAACATTCCACTCTCAAATAAAAAAGGCGCTTCATGCGCCTTTTTTAAACCTTTGGACTTAAGCAGGAATACGCAGCACTTGGCCTGGGAAAATATCATCTGCATCTTTCAATAGCGGACGGTTGGCCTCAAAAATTTTATTGTATTGGTTGGCATCGCCATAAAATGCTTTGGAAATTTTCGATAAGTTATCCCCCGATTTAACTGTGTAGAACTTACTTTCAGGTTCAGGGCTAGCTACAGTGAGTTGATCATCGACTTGTGCCACATGGTCAATATTACCAACGGCTAAAACAATCTTTTCTTTATCGGCTTGGGTCTGAACTTGCCCTTTCACGGTCGCCAAATCCGTGGTGGAGTTATAGCTGACTGAAAGTCCCGTCACAGATAAGCCCAATGCTTTGATATGACCCAATAACTTGTTGGCAATTTCTTGAGCCGATGGCTCTGCTGGTGTGCTTGGTGCGGCTTGAGGCTCGGCTGCTGCTGTGTTCTTCTTACCAATGCCTTTAACAAAATCAAAAAGACCCATGTGTATGCTCCATCTTGTTATATCGGTGTTGTTATATTGAATGCTCAAAAATGAGACACCCTTTTTTATACCCAAAAAAGACAACAGATTTGGTAGCGAATAGTCCTCTTAAAGTAAAACTTTGTAAGTTACCCGAGTAAATAAAAGATTTTAAAGGTGGGTTAGGCGCTTTGCGTTTTTTGAAAGGCATAAAAAAGCCACCCAAGTGGGTGGCTTTTTCATTCAGCAAAGCTGAAACAATATGTATTAACCTAGTTTCTTAGAAACATAGTCAATCGCAGATTGTACAGTTGTGATTTCGTTAGAATCTTCATCTGGGATTGTGATGTCAAAGTCGTTTTCGAAAGACATAACAAGCTCAACAAGGTCTAAAGAGTCAGCACCTAAGTCATCCATGAAAGATGCTTCGTTTTTGATTTCTTCAGCCTTAAGACCAAGTTGTTCTGCAACTGCTTGCTTGATGCGTTGTTCGATATCGCTCACAGGAATTCTCCTCATTGCTTGTGGCGTTTTTAATGCCGTTAGTTTAATTGAATCTTTAAAATTTTGAAAGTTTATCCATCAGCCAATTAGCTCATGTATAGACCACCATTTACATGCATTACCGTACCAGTAATGTAATTTGCTTTGTCTGATGCCAAGAAGCTCACCGCATTTGCAATATCTTGTGGATCACCTAAACGGTTCAAGGCCACTTGATCGCTCATTTTTTTACGGATGTCTTCGCTTAATTGCTCAGTCATTTCTGTTGCAATAAAACCAGGCGCCACTGAGTTTACAGTGATTTGACGGCTGCCCATTTCTTTTGCAAGGCTACGGCTAAATGCTTCAATACCAGCTTTCGCGGCTGAATAGTTGGCCTGACCTGGGTTGGCAAAATGCGCAACCACAGAACTAATATTAATAATTCGTCCAAAACGCGCTTTGGTCATACCCTTTAAAACGCGTTTCGACAAACGGTAAACTGCTTTTAAATGGATATTTAAAATGTCATCCCAGTCATCTTCTGACATACGAAGTAACAAATTATCTTTGGTAATCCCAGCATTGTTCACCAAAACCAACACAGGGCCATAGTTTTGTTCAATGTCAGTTACAAGCGCATCAATGGCAGCACCATCACGAACATCGAGTACTTTACCTGCACCGTGTTCACCGAAGCTTACAGCAAGTTTTTCTGCACCTGACTCAGATGTCGCAGTACCCACAACAAAATAACCGTCTTGAATAAGTTGCTGAGCGATGGCAGCACCAATCCCTCGACTTGCACCTGTCACGAGTGCAATTTTGCGTTCCTGTGTCATGCAATTTTTCCTTCAGCCACTAAAATGGCATTTAGTGCATCTTCCAAGCGTGATTTACTATCGAGTGGAAATGCTTTTTCAATATTGGGTAGACGTTTTGCCAAGTTTGCCAAAACATTGCCTGGACCACACTCTGCAACATATTGGATCCCTTGATCCTGAATAGACTGCATGGTTTTGGTCCACTGTACAGACTCATATAACTGAGCCGTAAGTGCTTGGCGGACTTGTACTACATCTGTAGCAATTTCCGCGCCCACATTTTGTATTACAGGTATGCTAGGCAGCTCAATGGCAGTTTGTTCCAAAGCTTGTGCGAACTGCTCTGCAGCAGGCTTCATCAATGAACAATGCGATGGAACAGAAACTGGGAGTGCAATCGCTTTGCCGCTGTTTTCTTTGGCTAAAGCCATGACTGCTTCAACTGCTGCTTTTTCACCCGCAATGACCACTTGACCTTGAGCATTGTAGTTAGCCGCTTCAACCGAACCCTCAGCCTGACTCGAAACCTGTTGGCATAAAGCAACAACTTGCGCATCGTCCAAACCTAAGATGGCCGCCATTGCGCCCTTTCCTTGCGGTACAGCACTTTGCATGAGTTTGCCACGTAAGTTTACCAACTTGGCTGCATCGCCTAAGCTTAGGCTTCCTGCTGCAACCAATGCACTGTACTCACCGAGTGAATGTCCCGCCAAATACTTGGGTACAACACCACCGAGTTCTAACCATACACGCCACAAGGCAATGCTGGCAGTCAACAACACAGGTTGGGTAAATTCAGTTTGATCTAAACCTTCGCCAGATTGTGCAATGTGCCACAAATCGAATCCAACCGCTTTAGAGGCTTCTGCAAATGTTGCTTCAACACTGGCAAATTGTTCTGCCAATTCAGCCAACATACCAACCTTTTGTGAACCCTGACCGGGAAATACAAAAGCTGTCTTTGTTGCCTGAGCGACTTGATCAAGTTGTTTCGCAGACATAAAAAAGTCCTTTCTTGTCTTTGCTCTCGTTTATGGAGCGAAAATTTAACACTTAATTTAGGTCGATGTAATTGCCAAATACAACAAAAACCAGCGCATTAAAATTTAGAAATAAAAAAAGGGAGCTTTACGCTCCCATTTTTTTCACTAAGCTTTACGCTCAATGCTTCGACAATTATTCAGCAGATGCTTTAGCGAATAATTGACGACCACGGTAGATACCATCTTTAGATACATGGTGACGACGGTGAATCTCGCCAGTAGCTTGGTCTACAGTTAATGCATTCTCGGTTAAAGCGTCATGTGAACGGCGCATGTCACGGCGAGAGCGACTTTTACGGTTTTGCTGAACGGCCATGATGGCTCCTTACAAATCGAAAAATATGGATCAGAACAAATTCAGTTGTCTTATACAGAAGAGTATAACACAAAAATTAGTTAAGTTTACCCTTCAAACCTGCCAAAACATCAAACGGATTATCCCGCTTTTCTTCAACAAGTTCTTCAACGGCAGGTTGGTGCTTATGTTCACAAGCGTCATGCTTAGCAGACAAAGGCATCAACAATAACAATTCATCTTCTATCAGAGACAGTAAATCAGCCGTCGCAGGCGCATCATAGCTACCTTTTGTCGTTGCTTCACTCTCACCTAAGACGATGAAATCAGCATCCTCATCCAAGCGCTCTATCAGTGACTCATCATCCACTAGAGCTAGATGAAAATCTAAAACGAGTTCAATGTTTACCGTGCCTAAACAGCGCTGGCATTCCATTGGAACATTCGTTTCAACGTGACCATCTAGCCATACAATACGATGATACGCATCCATTGATAGCTTACAGTCTATGTTAATCAATTGATCATCAATTGATCCAACAGCTTCACGAGCAATACGAACAAAGCGAGACAATGGCAGTGTTCCTGCCCATGTAAAGCCTTGTTCGGCCCATTTAAACGGCTCAATCTGTGCCGGAAAGGTATTTGCTGACATAATTAAGGCGGCAATTCTACAAATTCATCAGTACTCTGTCAAAGATTAAGATACAATTTCGTACTTATTTAGACAGACCATTTGGGTAACTTAAGTCATGCATCTGTTGCAGCCGCAAACAGAAGTGAGTATTTCATCACTTGTGAGCACAATTTCAACTATCAATTCTGACATTTCAAACCGCCAAGCGCAACTCTCGACGTGGAAGAATTTGTGTACAGAAGCAGAACAAGTTGATTGGCTCATCTTACACTTTAATCGTTGGTTTTCCCACCTGAATGTCAACTTGGTTAAAGGTGACTTTGAACCTGAATATTTTCCAGCTACAGACAGCACCCCTGCGCGTATCCAATTTGCCCATGGTTTTTTTAATAGTGCCTTGCATGAAATCAGCCATTGGAGCATTGCAGGAAACAAACGTCGTCTACTCCCCGACTTAGGCTACTGGTATGCACCCGATGGTCGCACAGCGGAACAACAAGCTTTATTTGAACAGGTTGAAATTAAACCGCAAGCCATTGAATGGTTATTTGCCACAGCTTTTGGTCGGAAGTTCCGTGTTTCCTTAGACAATCTGACTGGTGAAGGAGGTGACGGCAACCGCTTTAAAGACCATGTTTTCGCTCAAGTTCAGGCTTATTTTTCAGGCCAAGCCCAATTACCGCGCGATGCGAAACACTTCATTGACTGTATTTGCCTATGTACTCGTGCTAGCAAAACATTACAGAGCGATGAATTTCAAAGAGAAATGCTCGACTAAATTTAGCACGATTCACATTTTGGTCATTGAACATCACCGAGATAAAGCGCGATAATGTTGAAAAAACCATCAGGAGATAAAAACGATGCTTCATTTAAGAGTCCATCCTGATAACCCTCAAGCACGCTCAATCAGCCAAGCAGTAGAACGGATTCGCGCAGGCGATGTGGTGGTGTACCCAACTGATGCCGCTTATGCCATTGGCTGCCAGATTGGGAATAAAAATGCCATGGAGCGGATTGCTCAAATTCGCGGCCTTGGGGCCAAACATCAATATGCCATCATTTGTGCAGATCTGTCCGATATTGCCACTTATGCCAAAGTGGACAATGCTATGTATCGTTTACTGAAAAACAATACACCAGCCGTGACCACCTTCATTTTGCCTGCAACCAGTGAAGTTCCAAAACGCTTGATGCATCCAAAGAAGAAAACCATTGGTTTACGCATTCCAAGTAACCCAGTGTGCCAAATGTTACTCAAAGAGTTAGGCGAGCCGCTACTAACCAGTACCTTAATCCTGCCGAATCAGGAAGAACCGCTGGATGATCCCTATGATATAGAAATGCAACTATCAAAACGAATTGATGTGTTTATCGACAGCGGGCTGGGCACATTAAGCACCACCAGTATTGTCGACTTATCAGGTGATCACCCTGAAGTGATTCGCCGTGGGCTTGGCGATGTCAGCGCATTTGAGTGATGCGCTGCATTTATTCGCTAGGGAAACTGAATCTCACATTCTCAATAGATCAACATGACCCTGTTTACGGTTTTGCTCAATCTGAATCAATTTCCCGAGCAACATAGTTTATATGTGCAGCGTCCTTGGACACTTGAGTCCGAGACTTTGGTGCAAAACCCGAGTTCAATCAACTGCATTATGCGGGAAGAGAATCTGTATAGCTATTTCCTGCCGATCGCGACCATCCAACAATACTTCAAATATCTTGAACCCAAAAATCTCTGCCTACAAGACAGCTGTCAGCGCATCATTGAATTTGCGCTACAAGGACCTGAGTAAATTGTGGATGAATCTTTTCCTTGGCGTCAACTGACGCATTTATGCATATTTTGGACGTACTTTACATCCCTAGGCTTTCAAATCAGTACACATCCATAAAAATTAAACCACTTCACCTGTGTGGCTTTAGCGCTCACAACCGATGTTACTGCAAAGAGCCATCTTCATTTTAAAGTGCGGAAAAAACAGCCAAGTCCATTCTTTTGAGTGGTTCATCTTCCGAAGCAGTTTGCTACTGTACGGCCAGAACATCAAACATACTTCGCCGTACATTGACGATGGATCGTCATGGGCATGAAAAACAGCCACATCATAATCAAATCAATAAGGACAAAAAATGCCGAACCAAGGGAATATAACAAGATTAGGCCTGTTTGCAGTTTCAACTACTCCAGTGCATCTAAGCCAATCCATTACATTCAGTTTCCAACTATTCAGGTTTCCCCCAAACAGCTATCTCAGCTTCGTTTAAATCGAACCTGCAACAGGTTGCATGAGATGAGGCAAAGTTGAGAAAGCCTCATGTCTGGAGTTCTAACTCAATCGGAATACCCAAACATCTAAGCCTTTTTATTCTGTAGGTCTTTTCTTTCTACTTCGCATTTTCGCGCATTTTTTTCAAAACTAAATACGGTTTTTCAACACCACAACAAGGAAACTTTTAATAAGGGATTGTATATGAACAAAAATAGACCATTGAATTCAATACCGAAACCACTGACACGCATCCTCACCTTGGTCGCAGCTATTACAGCATCACATGTCGCTTTAGCCGCCGCCGAAGACCAAAGTACTCCACATCAAGCCCTCAATCAGACAGGCTTGGTCTTACCCCAACCCACACCCGCATTTAAAGGGGTGATTAAAGAAACCTTTGAAGGCTCTAAACAAGATTTCCCTCAACCGATAAAAGCATCTAAAGATGCACCCAATGTGGTGGTGATTTTGTTAGATGACTTGGGCTTTGGGCAAGCTGGCACCTTTGGGGGACCTGTGCCGACACCTGAAATGGATGAACTTGCAGATGATGGTGTAATCTTCAATCGTTTTCATACCACAGGGATTAGCTCTCCAACACGTGCAGCGCTTTTAACGGGACAAAACCCACATCAAGTTGGAGCGGGAACCATTACCGAACTTTCAACGGGTTATCCGGGGTATAACACGATATGGCCTAAGGAAAGTGCCAGTGTGGCTAGAATCCTTAAAGACAATGGTTATGCCACTGCGGCATTTGGTAAATGGCACAACACCCCTGACTGGGAAACATCCCCTGTTGGACCTTTTGAGCGCTGGCCAACAGGTCTCGGTTTCGAATATTTTTATGGCTTCTTTGGTGGTGAGTCGAGCCAATGGGAACCACAGCTGATCCGCGGGGTGACACCCGTTGAACCCACTAAACGACCAGAGCAAGGCTATAACCTGAATGTTGACTTGGTTGATGATGCAATTGGTTGGATCAATCGTCAAGGCTCAGTCTCTCCAGATAAACCGTATTTTGTCTATATGGCACCCGCTGCCGTCCATGCACCACTGCATGTCAATCAAGAATGGATTGATAAGTTTCAAGGTCAGTTCAAGCAAGGTTGGGACAAAGTCCGTGAAGAAACCTTGGCCCGTCAGAAAAAACTTGGTATTGTCCCTAAGAATACCGACTTGACTCCTCGCCCAGACAGTATTCAAGCTTGGGCTGCTCTGAGTGCAGATGAGAAGCGCTTGTTTGCAAAACATCAAGAAGTCTTTGCAGGTTTTCTCGCACAAACAGATCATGAAATGGGACGTTTGATTAAAGCCATCAAGAAACTTCCAGATGCAGACAATACCCTCATTATTTTTATTGCGGGGGATAATGGTGCCAGTGCTGAAGGGACGTTAACGGGTACTATCAATAACCTAATGACTCAAAATGGTTTTCCAGATACCGTTGAAAATCAATTAAAACACATTGATGAAATTGGCGGACCAAAGCACGAAAACCAATATCCTGTCGGTTGGGCATGGGCTGGCTCTTCCCCGTTCCAATGGATGAAACGCGTTCCTTCTCACTTCGGGGGAACACGTAATGGCATGATCGTTTCTTGGCCTGCGAAAATTAAAGCCACGCATGCGATCCATAACCAATTCCATCATGTCTCCGACATCACCCCAACTATTTTAGAAGCAGCCAATATTCCGCAGCCCAACTTAGTAGATGGTGTAAAGCAAACGCCAATGTCTGGCATTAGCATGGCATACAGTTTCAATGATGCAAAAGCCAAAGATCAGCGTCATACCCAATACTTTGAAACGGGTGGACATAGAGCCATCTATCAAGACGGTTGGGTTGCCTTATCCTTCCATGGCGTACCGTGGAAGCTCAGTGGCTCTTTAGGCTTTAAAGATAGTCCATGGGAACTATACAATATCAAACAGGACTTTTCCCAAGCGCATGACCTAGCAGCCAAAGAGCCTCAACGCCTAGCAGAAATGCAGAAACTGTTCGACCAAGAAGCAGGCAAATATGGTGTGTACCCATTAGATGCCCGTTTTGTGGAACGTGCCTTTAATCCAGAACGGCCTTCTTCAGTTCGTGGCCGAAAGCAATTCACCTATTCAGCAGGAACCACGCGTCTACCTGAAGGCAGTGCACCACCCATGTATCAACGCTCACATAGCATTACAGCTGACGTTGTCATTCCTAAAAGCGGTGCCAATGGTGTAATTGTGGCTGAAGGTGGTTCAGGTGGTGGCTTCTCTTTGTATTTGGAAAATGGCATACCTGTATACGAATACAACTTCTTTGTCCAATCGTATTATCGGATTGCTGCCACTAAAGCATTAGCACCGGGTAAACACACCATCGTCGTAGACTATCAACAAACTCCGCGTGAAGGTCGACATGGTATTGGCGGACCCGTGACCATCAGCGTCAATGGCGAAACGGTTGCCCAAGGTCAGGTTGAAAAAGTGGTTCCTTATCGCTTCTCCGCAACTGAAACCTTCGATATCGGTATGGACTTAGGCTCAACCGTTTCACCTCGCTACAATGAAAAAGCGCCGTACCCATTTACAGGTCAAATCGATACCGTCACAATCGATTTAAAAGACTAAATATTTTTAAACACGACGATCTGAGATTGATCAACACCCCAAAATTTGAGACTTCAAAGTCTCTGAAGTTGGAGCAGCACTGAAATACGTTCTTCGTATTTCAGCGCTATTCTTTAAGGTATTCATCCAATGCCTATTTTGTAGGCTGCTTTTGAGATTCATAATGCCGCACTATGCAGCCCCATCTAGCTACTTACAATAAATCGATTATTTTTCAAACCACAGGACTAGGCCCTAAGTCCGTCATGTTCTCTTAAACCCAACCCATTTCTGCAGATTTAGCCACGACATCAGCAGATAAAAAGCATCACACAAATAAATACTCTCTATTTATTTACAGCTTTTTTTGTTATTTGGTCGGTGAAATCATGTATTCATGCCGCAATTTGTTTTACACTAAGCCCTATTAAAATTATGTATTTTTTAAATCGCCTCTACTTTTTCTCCTTAAGTACTGATTCGAAAAAACATAATCATGCCTTTGAAAATTCGCGTGGCCAATAACTGTAATGAATCAATCCGTCCATAATGCCATGGAAGATCTTCCACAAATCCGTGTTATGGATGAGTGGCATGACTCCATCCCCGAGGATTTATATATTCCTCCAGCTGCATTTGAAATTCTTTTAGAGCATTTTGAAGGACCACTCGACTTTCTGATTTACCTGATTCAAAAAAATGGCTTCGACTTATTACAGTTAGATATTGCTCCGATTGCAGCGCAATACCTGTCTTATATGGATGCCATGAAGTCGCTTAACATTGAGCTGACAGCAGACTATATGGTGATGGCCGCGCTCTTGGCTGATTTAAAGTCACGTTTGCTGTTGCCAAAAGCACCGAATGCAATCCAAATTGAAAAAGACCCAAAACAAGAGCTGATTGACCGTTTAGAAACTTATCTCCGTATTAAACAAGCGGCTGAACGCTTGGGGCAGATGCCTATATTAGAGCGAGACACCTTCTCAACCAATGTCAGCTTAGGCCAAACTCTGGATAATAATGATGGTCATGATGTACAACAGCTGCGTGATGCACTGTTCTGCGTGTTTAACCGACCTGAGCCGATCACCCATCAAATTGCACAAGAACCAGTTTTACTTGAAGAGCGTATGGCTTTTATTGAAAGCAAAGTCGCTTCAGGTGAAGTTTTAGTTTTTGAATCTTTGCTGCGTCCCATTCAAGGACGTATGGGCATGGTCGTGACGTTTATGGCCATTTTAGAGTTAACCCGCCAGCAACGTATTCAAATTGTGAGTTCAGGTGTTGAAGCACCGCTTTCGATACAAGGAGTCAAAAAATAATGTTAGAACAAACCGCTCCTGTAACGAATGAAGACAACTTGCATGAAGTACTGATGCAGTTAGAAGCGATTATTTTTGCCAGTGATGCGCCTGTTTCACTTGCGCGATTGAAAGAATCGTTCCAAAATCAATATAGCAAACAAGATTTACGCCAGTTTTTACAACAACTTGCCATGTTACAACATGGTCGTTCGATTGAACTGATTGAAACTGCTCAAGGTTTTCGTTTTCAGGTTCGAGCAAAATACCGTCAAATCGTTGCACAAACGTGGCCAGAGCGACCAACTCGTCTCTCGCCATCGCTACTCGAAATGTTGGCCGTGGTTGCTTATCATCAACCCGTCACTCGAGCAGATATAGAACAAATTCGAGGAGTCTCAAATAACAGTCAACTGTTACGAACGTTATTTGATTGGAACTGGATTAAAGAATCTGGTTTTCGTGAACTCCCAGGAAGACCTGCGTTGTTAGTTACGACGCCCCAATTTTTAAATGCATTTGGCCTAAATTCTTTAGGTCAGTTGCCTCCCCTGCAGGATGCCAAGGAAGCTTTTATGGCGCTCGATGCGAATGCACCGAAGTCGTAAATAGGTGAACTGTTGATGATAATTTCTAAGGTTATGCTGTCATGAGTGAAAAGTTGCAAAAGGTACTCGCACGAGTTGGTTTGGGTTCTCGCCGTTATATGGAAGAAGTCATTGCCGCTGGTCGTGTGAGTGTCAACGGCCAAGTTGCCCAAGTAGGCGAACGTATTGAACCAGGTGATGAGCTTCGCATCGATGGTCGTAAAGTATCGTTCCAAATTGAAGATGAAATTCGTCGTCGTGTTCTGATTTACTATAAACCAGAAGGCGAAATTTGTTCACGTAATGATCCTGAGTCACGTCCAACTGTATTTGAGCAATTGCCTGCAATCGCGAATGATCGCTGGGTAATGGTCGGTCGTCTGGATATTAACTCAACAGGTTTACTGCTATTTACAAACGATGGTGAGTTGGCGAATCGTCTGATGCACCCATCGAATGAAATCGAACGTGAATATGCTGTGCGTGTTATGGGTGAAGTAACTCCGCAAATTAAAAACAACATGCTCAAAGGCGTGGTGTTGGATGATGGCCCTGCTAAGTTCGAATCATTCTCTGAAATTGGCGGTGAAGGGATTAACCGTTGGTTCCAAGTGGTGGTAAAAGAAGGTCGTAACCGTGAAGTACGTCGTATTTTTGAATCACAAGGTTTAAAAGTCAGCCGTCTACTCCGTACACGTTATGGCACGGTTATTTTACCGCGTGAATTACGTACGGGTCGTTGGATGGAGTTGGACAAAAACGACATCGACAACTTAACCAAAGCGGTTGAGCTAAAGCCGCGCCAAGGCACTGGTTTATACGGCATGGCAAAACGTCGTACTGAACGTATGCAAGAAAAACCAATGGCTGCGCGTCGTGGTGGTTTCTTACGCCAACAGCGCCGTGACAATGAAGATGAAGGCCAACAACAAGCGAAGCCAGCTTTCAACCGTGAACGTCGTGAAAATCCAAATGGACATAGCCAACGTCGTCAGGACAATGCACAAACTGGTTATGGTCAACGTGAACCACGCCAAAACTCAGGCTATGCACAACGTGACAGCCGTCCAGAGAACTTTGGCAACAAAGGCACTTATGGTCAACGCGACACGCGTGATGAAAATGCGCCACGTAAACCTTTTGGAAATAAAGGCTTTAAGAAGTTTTAATTTTTAAAGTCAAAATTTGAGCCACTTTCGAGTGGCTCTTTTTATATGTGTTTACGATGCAATAATCACTTTCTATTCTGTAACACGAACAAGCTGCAAACCCCTCATAAAAAACGCCCAATCTATTGAGCGTTTTTATTATTACAACAACAGCCACCCATTCATGACACACTTTGCGGAATAGCACTAAGTAAGCGTTTGGTATATTCATGCTGTGGTGACTGGTACAAATCATCTGAATTGGCTATTTCCACCAAATCACCATGATTCATCACCATAATTTGATCTGAAATATATTTCACCACTGATAAATCATGTGAAATAAAGATATAACTCAGTCCAAATTCATCCTGTAAATCTTGCAGCAAATTAAGTACTTGGGCTTGTACCGAAACATCCAACGCTGAAACCGACTCATCACAAATCAAAATTTCAGGTTTTAAGGTTAAGCAGCGCGCAATGGCAATACGTTGACGTTGCCCACCAGAAAACTCATGTGGATAACGATAAAAAGCCTGTGCAGGTAAGCTCACGCGTTCTAACAAGTCCAAAGCCATCTGTTTACGTTCAGCATCATTCGCGCCGATACGATGCACTTGCATCGGTTCCATTAAAATCTGCCCGACAGTAAAACGAGGATTGAGTGATGCATAGGGATTTTGGAAAATAATTTGAATCTTGCGTTGATACCGAGCAAACTCTTTTTCTGACATGGCCAAAATATCTTGACCTTCAAACAGCGCTTTACCCCCTGTTGCCTCCTGTAAGCGCATCAGCAATAATCCGATGGTGGTTTTCCCCGAACCAGACTCACCCACCAAGCCCAAAGTCTTGCCTTTTGCCAGTTGAAAACTCACGCCTTTGACCGCTTGAAATTCCTCTTTTCCGAATAGTCCTTTACGACTATAAAATGACTTTTTAAGGTCACGCACATCTAAAATGATCTCTTCTTGGCCAGTTAAACCGCGAGATCTTTGTTGAAGTGACTCGACATCGACGGTATGCGTTTCAATATAGTCATCGCCCTTTTGTTGCATAAAGTCACTGATCATCGGCAAACGCATAGGACGTTTAGATAGTTGCGGACGGCAGTGCAACAACGCTTTGGTATAGACATCTTGAGGGCGTTCAAGCACATCTTTAACCCAGCCTTGTTCACGAATTTGACCCTGCCGCATCACGATCACCTGATCAGCAATTTCCCCGACCAAAGCCAAATCATGGGTAATAAACAGCATCGACATTTGATGCTTCTTCCGCAAAGACTCCAGCAAATCTAAAATTTGCTTTTGAATGGTGACATCCAGCGCTGTTGTCGGTTCATCCGCGATTAATAGTTTTGGTTTACATGCAATTGCCATTGCAATCATAACGCGCTGCTGCTGACCACCCGACAACTGCCCCGGATAAGCATCAATCTTGGTTTCAGGAGATGGAATTCCCACTTCTATCAAGAGTTCCAAAGCACGTGCACGCGCCTGCTTACGACTCATGCCCAAATGTAACTGCAAAATTTCGGCTATTTGTGAACCTACCGTAAACACAGGATTTAAGGATGACATCGGCTCTTGAAAAATCATGGCAATATCTTTACCACACTTTTTCCGCATTTCACGGCGCGGTAAGTCGAGTAGGTTTTTCCCCTCAAACAGAATTTTACTGTCCGAAGCAATTTGACTGCTTTCTGTAGGTAATAGCCCCATAGTCGCTAGCGATGTGACCGACTTCCCACTGCCTGACTCCCCAACCAAGGCCACAGTGGTATTCACTGGAATACTAAAACTGATGCCTTTGACCGTTTCAATGTACTGCTTTTCTTCATTTCTAAAGCTGACACGCAAGTTTTCCACCTGAAGTAAGGCTGGCGCTGTCATATGATTAAGTTCAGACATTCTCATGCTCCTATTTCAGTTTTGGGTCTAATGCATCTCGCAGTGCATCGGTAAACATTGAAAATGCAGTGACCAGAATAGCCATCGCCACAGAAGCGGCCGCTAACTGCCACCACTTGCCTAAAATCAACTCACTTTGTGCTTCATTCAACATGCTGCCCCATGACACCACACCGACAGGGACACCAAAACCTAAGAAGCTCAAAATCACTTCTGACTTAATAAAGGCCACCACCAATATTGACATTTGAACCAGCGCAATATGACTGACATTGGGAAATATATGCACAAAGATGCGTCGGCTATGACTCACCCCAATCGCTTTTGCAGCCAGCACATATTCCCGCGAAGTATGCTTCATATATTCTGCACGAATTAAACGATATACCCCTGTCCACCCCGTTAAACCCAAAATCAAAACAATGGATAAAACACCTTTTTGTTGCAATACTGCGGCAATCGCTAAAACCAAGAGCAGATAAGGAATCGAGGTAAAAATGTTATAAAACCAGTTCAAGACATCATCGACCCAGCCGCCAAAGTAGCCCGAAATGGCACCTAAAACCGTGCCAATCACGACAGCAAGAAAAGCTGCGACTAAGCCAACAATAATTGATGTTTCTGCACCTTTAATGGTTTTCAGTAAAACACTTTGTCCCCATTTGTCGGCACCTAAAATCAGGCTTTGCTTGAGTTCCGCTTGTTGATCTAGTAAATGACTATCCAGCGCTTGGTCAATCGCTTTCATATCTTCGGCTAAAGGATCAACAACCCCATAGTAATCAATAGCACCAGCTACACCCTGTTCAGCAGCAATTTCTGCATTGAGCTCACGAATCACATCTTTTAAAGGATCAACAGGATTTTCAGGAACAATCTCTTCAATTTTTTGCGCTTCGTTTTGCGGGAGTGGCACTGCAGCTGCCCCGATAAACGTAGGCGGTGCATAACTTACAGCGACTTCTTTGTTCCAGTTTTTTGCAATTAAGCCAGTCGATGACAAAATTAAAAGTACAAAATAAAACAGTACGATTAGGAGAGAAAACATGGCGATTCGATCGCGTTTTAAACGGCGCATGGCGAGTTGCCATAGCCCTGTAGATGCTGTTGTAGGTTCAGCAGTATCTGGTTTTCTTTTAGTGAGAACACTGAGCATAATTCACCTACTTCAACTGTACACGTGGATCGACCCATTTATAAATCAAATCGGCAATCAAGTTGAAAAACATCGTTGCGAAAGCAACGTACACAGTAATGGCTTTAATCACAGGAAAATCACTACGCTCTACTGCAATAATCACTTCACGACCAATGCCCGGAATACCAAAGAAACGCTCAATCAAAAATGCACCAATCAGCAAAGCAGGTAAACTTGCCATCACGTCTGTAATAATTGGAATCGAGGCATTACGTAGCACATGCACACCTAAAATGCGCCGTTCGCCAATCCCTTTGGCACGTGCAGTACGAACATAGTCTTGATTGACTTCATCCAAAACAAAACTACGATACAACCTTAAAGTCGGGGCAATACTGACCACCAACATGATCAGAATAGGCAATAAAGCATACTTAAACAGGTTCTCGCTAAAGCTATCGCTCCAGCCTTGGACTGGAAACCAGCTCAGCTGATAGGCAAAGACATACTGAAAAACAATGATATACACCAAGATACTGATCGACATACCGATGGTACACATCATCATCACCATACGATCCGTTAAACTGCCGCGCACCGCTGCTACCGCCAAAGCCAACACAATAGAAATGATGGTTTGTAAGATCGTCAGTGGAATGAGCAAAGTCAGCGAAGGCCCGAGTCGTGTCATAATGATTTGCGATACTGACTCCCCTGTACTCCAACTTAGCCCATAATCAAATGTCAAAATCTGCTTAATGAAGATCCACAATTGCACATAATAGGGCTGATCGACCCCAAGCTGTTGTCGGATATTTTCAATCTGTTCAGGGTTCGACATTTTCCCTGCCAAAATATAGGCAGGGTCGCCACCGACCCAATTAAACAAGAAGAAAATCAGCAACACCACCCCAAGCATGGTCGGGATCATTTGCCAAATTCGACGAATAATATATGCCAGCATAAAAATGCCCCTTATTTCACCCGTTGACCGGTAATTTCATCGAAAAAGGCTTTGTTATCAGGCTCACGACCCAAAAAGTCTTTGACCAATGCTTTGGCAGGTTTTTGACCACCTTGGGACAAAATCGTTTGACGATAGTGCTGTCCCACTTCAGGGTTATTTAAGTTATCACCAAAGGCTGAAAGCATGTCCAATGCCATCACTTCTGACCACATATAGCCGTAATACCCGACTTGATAACCGCCCATGATGTGACCAAACTGCCCCGGAAACTCGGTGGTTGGAACATAACCCAAGGCCGTTGCGCCTTCCATTTTTTCCCAAACCTTTAAGGGCTGAACCTCTCGTGCATCACTGCCATGTAGCGCCATGTCATACTGCGCATACAACGTCTGACGAGCATAATGCAAACCACGCCCATAACTATGCACGGCATTGAGTTTCGTAATCAGCGCATCATCCACGCGTGGGCAGTCAGGTTTGCAGTAGTCTGCCACCTTTGACAAAGTCTCTTTACGTCGCGCCCATTCTTCATACATTTGTGACGGCGCTTCGACAAAGTCCCGTTCAACCGAAGTTCCTGACTGAGATGAAAAGCGTGTGTTGGATAAAATGCCATGCAACGCATGACCAAACTCATGTACAAAAGTTTCTAACTCATCACTATTTAAACCATTGCGGTTAAAGTTAGTCACCAGTGCTGAAATCGGTTTGCGCCCAGTTAAGCTACTCCCGCCATAAACACCCCACACAGCAGCATGTCCATATTTACCTTTACGTGGAAATTTATCCATATATAAGCCGCCGAGCAGTTGCCCAGTTTTGGCATCGGTCACATCGTAATATTCCACTTCATCTTGCCAAACCTCGACTTTGGCAGGCTTAAACTTGATGCCATACAGGTTTTCAGAAATGGCAAATAGCCAGTCTTGAGAGGCTTGCGTTGGGAAGTATTGACGTAGCTGTTCTTGGTCGACCTGATACTTGGCTTTGCGTAATTTTTCACTCCAATATGCTTCGCTCCAACGCTCAATACGGGCTTGCTCAACAGGAATATTTAAACTTTGCGCTTTAAACTCACGTAGAGTTTGGACTTCCTTTTTCTCTAGGGGAGCTACGGTAGCATGTACATCTGCCAAGAATTTATTCACGGTTTCAGGGTTTTTCACCATACGACTTTGCAATACCCACTCGGCATAACTGGACTTACCAAACAGTTGTGCTAACTCATAACGTAGGTCCATGGCTTGCTTCAGCAGCGCTAAATTTTTCTCACCGCCACGTCGGGTAAATGCAATTTGATAACGCTTACGTGCTTCATCGTTATCTGCCAACTCCATAAACGGACGATAATCGGGATACTCAAACCCTAACAGATAATTACCCTTGTCATTTTTCTTTAAGCCGTCGATATAACTTTGTGGCAGGCCTTTTAGCTCATCAGGGCTAAATTCGAGTTTTTCAGGATTATCACGAACATTACGCGCATACTCTTGTTCAATTTTTGCCAGTTCATCAAAAATCGCTTTTAAGCGTGCTTGTTTATCCGCTGAAAGCTGTATCCCTGTTTTTTCAAAGCCCTCCAAAATATCTTCACGGAACTTGGCTTCAATCGGATCAGCAATTTTTATTTTCTTAATTTGTTGATATAGCTTTGGATTCTGATACACATCGGTTTGGAATTGGCTAATTTTAATTTCACAGTCTTCAGCCGCTTTACGCAGTGCTTCATCAGGGTCAACATTGCTATACAGACCAATCGGGCCATAAAAGTCTTCAAATGATGCAAAAATACGATCCCATTCAGCCAATACGGGCGCTGCTGTCGTTTCGTTTTTAAGGGGCTTATTTTCAAACGTTTTAAGTTGCTTTTTCACATCCGCAATTTTGGCATTACAGATTGCAGGGATGTCTTTAGCTTGAAAGCTGGGTAATGTTTGGCGCGGTGCTGTTTCCGCCAAAGCCATCTGACTCATCCCTAGGCCCAACATGCACAATGCAGTGAATTTAAAATGTTGCTTTTTCATCATGACTCCAGTTTTGTTTAATTTCTATTTTTTCAAATCAATATCGATATACATCCACTCTGCGGGCAGTATGGGATGCTTTTTAAAACCAATCACACGCGGTTGTGCCAAGATATTGCGGTAACGCGCCCCAATCACCTGCACAGGCATATACACTTCCAGCAGGCGTGACATTTTGGCGTAGATTGCATCGCGCTCTGGGCTTGGTGTCATCTTTTGGGCTTGTTCATATAGGCGGTCATATTCAGGAATTTTGACGCAGCCATTGTTGGTGATCTTGATGTTTTTGCCATAAAACAACTGCATAAAGTTATCTGCATCTGGGTAGTCTGCAATCCATGCTGATGCTTTAAACATGGTTTTACATTGTTTTTCTAATTTCAAAGCCTCAGCAAAAGGCATCGACTTGGTGGTCATTTTAATTTTGATACTGTCTAAGGTTTTCTTCCAAAACTCGGCCTGTTGCTGACTGCGTAAATTATTGCCCGAAAGCGTCATCTCAATCACCAAAGGTTTCCCATTCGGCTGAGTACGCCAACCATCCGCAGCTACTTTATAGTGATAACGATCTAACAATAAATTTGCCGCTTTGACTGAGTAAGGAATACTGCTTCGATAATTGGGATCGTAGCCCACCACACCACTTGGAATCGGTGCTTGCAGTTTTTGCGCATCGCCTTTTTGTAAAATATTGATGTAATTATCGGCTGAAAAAGCCATTGCCATAGCACGGCGCAGGGCAATTTTATCTTTACTTAAGCCGCCGACTATTGGGTTTTGCATATTCCAATAATGATAGTCAATCGAGGGATCGGTGATTCGTGACAGCTGTACGCCTTTCTTAACCAATTCCGGTTTTAGTTTTCCATCTTGCAAGGCTTGAACCGTCAGCTCACCATCTAAGGCAAACAAATCCACTTCATCTTTAATAAAGGACAACCATCGCGACTGGCCTTCTTCCATCACCTGAATATCAATCACGCCAATTTGCGGCATCTTTTTGCCTTGCATGGCTTTGACAATCTTTTGGTCATCAGGCGTACTGGCCTTAAAGTTCCAAACAAAACTTCGGAAATCAGGATTGGCCTTTAAAATAATCCGCGAACCTGGCGTCCAACGGCTGAGCATATACGGCCCAGTGCCTATTGGATGCCCCATCACAAAACCCGCTTTGTCACGATATTTTTCGATGACTTCCCGTGCAACTGCACCCGCAGGCTGATGTGCTAGCAACATTGGAAAGTTCTGATCAGGGCTGGTCAGGCGAATAACCAAGGTATAACGGTCTGGTGTTTGCAAGCCTGCGACAGATTGGTCGTAATTGAATTTCCCCGTTTTCTGCGCCTGTTTCAGCAAAGCCTCCATCCCTAAGATTCGCCCATCGAGCAGCCAACTGTTGGGTGAACGCAAGCTCGGATCCAGTAAGCGTTTAAAGGTATACACATAATCAGCCGAAGTCAGCTCACGCTTTTTACCTTTAAACACTGGGTCTGCAGCAAAATAAATCCCCTTTTGCAAACGAATGGTATAGGTCAATCCATCCGGGCTCACCTCGGGTAAAGCCGCAGCTGTTCGTGGTACCAATTTCGCAGGTGAGGCCAAATAATCATAGGTAAACAACGTTTCAAAAATCGATCCATTAACATGAGCCGAGTACAAGTCATGCACGCCCGCAGGGTCAAAGCCTGTTTCAGCCACAGGAAAAACATAACGTAAAACTTTTTTCGGGTCGGCAGGGCTTTGTGCAAAACTGGAAACTGAACTGCTCAGCAGAATGCTGCCTGCCAAAATTCCCAAACCCCATCGTTTCAATGTCTGATTTAGATCTCTCATTATGTTCTACATCTCAATTATTTTTTTATGGGCTGAATATCAAGATATTGCCAGTTGGTGTTCATCATCGGATGTGCTTTAAAACCCTGAACTTGTGGATGTAACAACCAATTTCGAATACGACTGTTATGAATAATCCATGGATTATCGGCCTCAATTTGACGACTGAGTTTTTCATAAAATGGCAAACGCTGAGGCGGTGGTAAGGCCATAGCCTGTGTATAAAGTGCATCATAGGCTTTGGACTGGTAGCAACTGAGATTGCCCTGAGCCGAATTGGGCCCATACAGCAGTTGGGCAAAGTTTTCCCCTTCAGGATAGTCTGCAATCCAAGCCCCACCCCAAATCATATATTTACATTGCATCGCTGCTTTTAAATTGTCAGCAAAGTTACTCACCACAAAGTCGGCACGCAGACCAATCGCATCTAAATTTTTCTTCCACAGTTCAGATTGAATCACGGAACTGGAACTGTTTTCAGTCATAAACTTAAGCGTTAGAGGCTGACCATTCGGTAGCCGACGGTAACCATCTCCCCCCTTTTTATAACCGAAACGATCCAGTAATTTATTCGCCAAGAGCGGGTTATAGGCCACGCTACTCCGATAATTCGGATTAAAGCCTTGTACCCCCTCAGGCACCAACATCTCCGACTTCACCGCCTGTCCTTTATACAGTTGTTTAATGGCTTCTGCTTGGTTATAAGCCAGACTAATCGCACGTCTTAATGCAACTTTTTCAAGCCCAAAACCGCCCACTGTAGGGTCTTGCATATTAAACATGGTATAGGTGATTTCAGCGTCTTTATTGGGGAAATGTTGAATGCCTTGCTTGACCAGTTCAGGTTTGAGTTGCTTACCATTTAAAGCCTGTGGTACCGCATTGGAAGTCAGTTTGTCAAAGTCGAGTTGCCCCGATTTGAACGCGAGCCAGCGAGACTGTTCTTCTTCAATAATACTGACGCTGACTTTGCCGATTTGCGGCATTTTTTTGCCTTGCATCTCCTTGACCAGACGGTTGTCCCAACTCGAACCTGTAGATTTAAAATTCCATGTAAAACCACGATATTTCGGGTTGGCCACCAGTTCAATACGACTCCGCGGTACATATTTACTCAGTTGATAAGGCCCTGTCCCCACGGGATGCTGCGCGATTCGGTCCCCATAAAACTCCACCACTTCCCGCGCTGTTCCACTAAATGTGGCGTAAGCTAAGATATAGGGAAAATTATAGTCAGGACGAATTAATGTGATTTGTAGTGTGTATTTATCGAGGGCTTTTAAACCCGGAATCGCGGCATCATAATTAAACTGGCCTGTTTTCTTGGCTTGAGCAACAGCAGCATCGCCACCGACAATTTTGCCCTCAATAAATGAATAGGTCGGTGAGCGATTTTTCGGATCCATAATCCGCATCATGGAATAAATATAATCCTGCGCGACCAACTCCCGCGGCTTGCCTTTGAAAGCCGCGTCATCACTAAAATAAATATTGGGCTGAATTTTAAAGATATAGACTTTGCCCTCTTGTTCTATTTTTGGCATCGACACTGCTGTGTTTGGAACCAATTGAGCGGGGCGTGCCAAATAATCGTATTTTAAAAGTGGTTCAAAAATGGCTTGGGCAATACTACCACTATAAAAATTATAGGTTTTAACCGTATCAAAACCATCATCAGGCGCTTCATAAGCGATATTTAATACTTTGTTTGGATCTGCAGGCGACTTTGCATAGGCAGAAAAGCCAAAACCCATCGCAAGGGATAAAGCAGCAAGCTTCAGTTTTTTTGAATTCAAGTTCATACCTTTACACATCTTTTTTTTAAGCAAGGTGATCTCACGCCATCCATGTTCAATGTCAGTGTTTTATTTTTCAGACCACACTGACAAAAACTTAAAACATAAACCCATGTTTTATAAATTAAATTTTAATTATCAAAATTTAAAAAACGGTCATGGGCAAATATTCACCTCAGCAACAAAGCGAATATCATGCCACGCCTATTTTTTTATCATTCTAATTTAACATTTTGTAAGAAAAATATATGGATATTAATTAGTTATAAATCAGAGGCTCAACTCACATCGGAACATTTTGCCAATTAGTAGCTATTTTTAAACATTAGGTTTAAATAAACTATTGCACAGATTTAATACACCAATGATTCAAATTCGAACATCTCAAGAAATACAAAAAACCAAATAAAACATCACAAGTATTTATTTATTAAAGATAAATATTAATATTTCAGTATAATTACAAATAAGATTTTGTATTAAAAATTCAAAAAATCACGACTCATTTTTGATCACTTATTATATGAATAATCATTTTATGATTATTTTTTAATCGATTTATAAGTAATTTTTTGCTATTTTAATTTTTTAAATTCTAGAAAAATGAAAACAAGTTACATAAATCCATACAAATAATAAAATAAAACAATATTTTCCAATAACTTAATTCACAGTCTTTTGTCTATCCCTGAAAGTTGGCATTTGCCTTGCACTCCCTCAGCACAGCAATACCGCTAAATATAGAAAAAGAAGGGTTGAATTTACGATGCAAAAAAACAAATTTGTTCGATCTATGGGGACCCCAACCATCAGCAAATCAATACTTAAACTAAGTACCCTGACTTTAAGTATGATGTGTTTGTCTTTAGCTCATGCAGAAGAAACCGAAAGCTCAGTCTCAGCAGAACCAACTAAAAAAGTTGCTAAAGTGACTGTCACTGGCTCCTCTATCAAAGGAGTTGCAGCTCAAA
Source organism: Acinetobacter sp. CAU_H_29a_1 (assembly GCF_058599505.1). Classification (NCBI taxonomy): domain Bacteria; kingdom Pseudomonadati; phylum Pseudomonadota; class Gammaproteobacteria; order Moraxellales; family Moraxellaceae; genus Acinetobacter; species Acinetobacter sp. CAU_H_29a_1. The sequence goes on along the minus strand of NZ_CM178655.1, from coordinate 775,974 downwards.
GTTCTTCACCCATTACGGTCATTAAAGTCGATGAAATTCTCAAACAAGGCGTTACTACCACTGAAGAAGCTTTATCTAAAATCACTGCCAACCAATCAAACTTTGTAACCGCTTCAAATGTTGGTACAAGCAGGACACAGGGTTCATCAGCAAATTTAAGAGGATTAGGTGCAAATAAAACATTGGTTTTACTCAATGGTCGGCGTTTAGCAGCGAATGCTTATGATAGTGGTGTCACAAACTTAAATATCATTCCACTTGCTATGCTTGATCGCATTGAGGTTTTAAGGGACGGTGCTTCTGCTGTCTACGGAACAGATGCCATTGGAGGCGTAGTCAACTTTATTACCAAAAAACAGTTCAATGGCTTAAATTTTAGTGCCGACTATCAAAAGCCTGAAGAAAAAGGTGGAGAACAACAAAGTTATTCAATTTTTGGAGGCTTTGGTGATTTAGAAGAAAATGGTTTTAATGCTTTTGGGGTAATTGATTATCGTCGCGGCGAAGATATCATGGCGCAAGATCGTAAAGCCAGCCGTCGCGGTGGTGTCTTACCCGAGTTAGGGGTTAATAGAACCAGTAGCGGATCATTTCCAGCTAATTTATATGATACAGCAACGGGTACATTTGGTAACCCTTATGCAAAAACAGGTTGCGGTAATAGCCCTCTCGTCTTCAGTAATGATGGTTTAACTTGTCGTTATAACAGTCAGGCTGTTATTGGTATCATCCCTCAAACAGAAGACATATCTGTAATGGGGCGTATCACTACAAAAATTAATGATAATTTTAATGCAATTGGTGAGTACGTCTACGCGCGAAGTGAAGTCACGACATCAGTTGCTCCAGACGTGTTCTTTGACTTACCCATGAATCCATCTAGTAAATATTATCCTGGCAAAGGAATTACGCCTGCAATGGATAATGTCAGCGGCCCTCTTGAGTTATATCTTCGTTCTCAAGCTGGTAACCGAGTTAGTAGTAGTGTGAATGATTCACATCGTATATTTGCAGGCCTAGAAGGGGATGCATATGGCTGGGATATTAACACCGGCGTAACCTATGCCCGTAGCAACGCAGCCGATAATATTTTAAGCGGTTATCTCAATTATGATAAAACAGCTGCGGCATTATTGAATGGCACACTCAATCCCTTTGGTGCACAAAGCGAGGTAGATGGCAATGTATGGAGTGATTTAAGTGTTACAGGGCAATATTTAGATGCCAAATTAGATTCAACCACTGTCGACTTTACCGCAAGCCGCCCAATTTATACTTTACCAGCAGGTGACGTAGGATTTGCTATCGGCGCAAGCTATCGCCGTGATGATTGGCAATCAAAAACGCTTGCAGAAATTGCAAGTGTTGCCCCAAGCACAGGCGTAGATCCCACAGAACCTGTCAATGAAGGTTCGCGCAATATTAAAGCTGTTTTCACCGAATTACACATTCCTTTGCATAAAACTTTAGAGGCTCAACTTGCAGCCCGATACGATGATTACAGCGATTTTGGTGACGCATTCAATCCAAAATTTTCTCTTCGTTGGGAACCACTTAAACAATTAATGTTCCGAACAAGCTATACAAAAGGATTTAGAGCACCAACCTTACAAGAAATGTATTCACCAAAATCGGTAACTAATACAGCAGCAACTTACAATGACCCTGTACTTTGCCCTGGAGGCGTACCTGCGACAGGATCGCTACCAGCACGTGATTGCGGTATGCAGTTTGATCGTCAGAATGGTGGTAATAAAGACCTTGAACCAGAAAAGTCTGACTCATTTACTGCTGGCATCGTCTTTGAACCTATTAAAAATCTTGTATTTACCTTAGATTATTTCGATATCAAAGTGAAGAATCAAATCACAACTATTTCTGAGACGGCCATTTTTGCTGACCCAGTAAAATATGCGGATAAATTTATCCGCAATGCTGATGGTTCTCTCAACTATATCAATACAACGAATCAAAACTTAGGTGGTATTAAAACTTCTGGTTTTGATGCAGGTATCGCTTGGCGTTCTCCAATGACAACTACTGGACAGTTTGGAGCGAGTATTGATGGCACTTATGTAACAGATTACCAATACCAAGAAAACAAAGGTATGCCTTGGATTGGCGTAGCAGGTAGTTACGCTGGCTTAGATTATCAAGCAATTGTTTTACGCTGGAAACATACCGCCAATTTAGACTGGCGCTATGAAAATTGGGCAATAAACTTACAACAAAATTTCTCTAAAGGCTACACAGATCAAAACTCAGGCGGCCAAGACCACAAAGTAAGCGATTACATAACCTACAACTTATCTGGTACTTATAAAGGTTTTAAAAATTTAGAGCTCACCATGGGGCTCAAGAATATGTTTGATGCTGAACCACCAGCGTCAAATGTACTAGATAACTTCCAAATGGGATACGACCCACGTTATGCAGATGCAGTAGGACGTACCTACTTCGCTCGTGGTACCTATAAATTCTAATACATCCTTACCACTACAACATGGTTTTCCCTCTGTTGTAGTGGCTCAAACTAACTCTTTAATTTAGAAAATTATTATTGTTTTGATCACAATTTAGCAACTTCATTTCTAGAGTTATGTACGGATCAAAGATTACATTTTAGGAGTAACTATGGGCACTACATTTGAAGATTTAGAAAAAAACTCCGCCAAAAAACTCACAGGTATTGGCGTTGTGATTTTCTTACATGTTCTTGTTGGCTTGGTGCTAATGGCGGGCTTGGCAAAAGATATTGTCAAACCCTCAACCGAACCTGTGGAATTGGTCATTCTGCAAGATATCAAGCCGCCTGAGCCTGAACCACCTAAAGAAGTTCCACCAGAGCCACCAAAAATGGTGAAAAAAGTAGCGCAGCAGCCTGACCCTAAACCTGTAGAAAAAGTAGTCCCAGTGCAAAAAACAGTTGCTACACCCGTCACTAAACCGACGATAAGCACGCCGACGCCAGTTGCATCATCGCCTTCTCCAAGCCCATCTCCAACCCCAACACCGACTGCCGCTGCTCCATCACCTGCACCCAAACCCACAGGTGTTACACGTGGAGTATCGGAAGGTGAAGCTGGATGTAAAGCACCAAGCTATCCACGCGAAGCAGAGATGAGTGGTATTTCAGGCACCGTACTGATTTCGGTCTTTGTCGATACCAATGGTAAAGCCCAAGAAGTCAAAGTAAAGCGTTCTACAGGTGACCGTACTTTAGACCGTGCTGCAACGAAAGCGTATAGCTTGTGCACATTTAAACCTGCAATGAAAGATGGCGTAGCTCAAAGCGCTTGGTTCGACATCCCATACGAATTTGTTCTCGAATAATTGAAAAAGATCAGCCGACATTAGGAGTTACACAATGCAAAAATTAAAAAACTTTACCGCAGCAAGCCTACTTGGAATGAGCACATTACTTCCTCTACAAGCTGTTTTTGCAGAGGAAACCGCTGCGCCCACTACAGCACTAACTACACCAGCCGCCACGACTGAAAAAACAGCAACACCTGTTCCCCCACCCTTAGCTGAAAAAGCACCTACTGTTTCAGAAAAAGTACATAACCCTTATGGCTTAGAAGCAATGTGGAAAGAAGGTGATCTGGTGTCTAAAGTGACACTGTTTATTTTGGTGATTATGTCGATTGGGACATGGTACATCATCATCACCAAGTGCTTACAGCAAGGCAAAATTCGCAAACAAGGCCAACATGCCGATAAAAACTTTTGGGAAGCAACCTCTCTCGATAGTGCAACTGAAGGTTTAGATGATGCCAGTGTGTACCGCTTTATTGCTGAAAAAGGCATTAAATCCACAAAAAATCATGGTGGAACATTATTAGAGCGTATCGACTTTAATACTTGGGTCACTATCTCGATTCAACGCGCCATCGACAAAATTCACAGCCATTTAAGTGGTGGGCTGGCTTTTCTTGCAACTGTAGGTTCAACCGCACCTTTCGTGGGTTTATTCGGTACCGTTTGGGGCATTTACCATGCGTTAACCGCGATTGGGGTATCGGGTCAAGCATCTATTGATAAAGTCGCAGGCCCTGTGGGTGAAGCCTTAATTATGACTGCAATTGGTTTAGCCGTGGCTGTTCCAGCAGTGCTTGGTTACAACTGGTTAACTCGTCGGAATAAAGCCGTGATGGAAGAAGTTCGTACCTTCGGTTCAGACCTGCATGCGGTGTTGTTAAGTGGTGAAATCAGCACCAACAATCCTGTTAACCGTGACATGAAATAAGAACATGAGGAATCAGCCATGGGAATGACGGTAAATTCAAATGACAGCGATGATGATGTAATCGGAACCATTAATACCACCCCTCTGGTTGATATTATGTTGGTTTTACTGATTATTTTCCTCATTACAGTGCCTGTTGCGATTCATACCGTGCCAGTCAATTTGCCTGAAGAAAGGAATGTGCCTTATGAAACCAAACCTGAAAATATTCAACTCGCAGTCAATAAAAATGGCGATATTTTCTGGAATGAAAGTTACATTGCCGATAAAGCAACATTACTCACTCGGTTACAGACAGAGGCACAAAAGAGACCTCAGCCCGATGTTCACATTCGTGGTGACCAACTTACGCCATACGATGCGATTGACCAAGTCATTACTACCACGCAGCAAGCGGGGATTGGCAAAATTGCCTTTGTCACCACACCGCCCTCTTCACCTTAATCAAAGAAGGATTCAGCTATGGGTATGAATGTTGGTTCCAACCAAGATGATGAAGATGTGATGCTTGATGTCAACATGACGCCTTTGATTGATGTCATGTTGGTATTACTGATTATGTTCATTATCACGATTCCATTGCCAAACAACGCCATTAATATCAACCTCCCGAATGGCACACCACCACCAGTTCAGGAAAAACCACCTGAAATCGTGGAACTACGCTTAGATGCTCAAGGCAAAATGTTTTGGAATGAACACGCTGTGGAGTCCAAACAAGCGCTCGAAGCCTTGTTTCAAACCGTTGCTCAAAAAGCAGATCAAGACCAAATTAAACTCAAAGCTGACCGCGCAACGGAATATAAATACATTGCGATGGTCATGGCCGCAGCCCAACGCCTTGATGTGAAAAAAATTGGAGTCGTGAGTAATCAATAAATAAAACCGTCAAAAAAACCGCTGACAGCTTTTGCTGTTCGCGGTTTTTTTATTTTTTTAGAGACTCTGCGAATTACTTCAATACGGGGATGTCCATCCACAAGGCTTGCGGAAAATGTGTCGCCAAATAAGCTTTTAAATAGGTCGCAGTATCTTTAGAAATGAGTTCATCTTGTGACTCATCATTTAAGTTATAGGCTAAAGCGTAAAGCTCTAAACCACGGTTTTTCAGTGCTTCTAAACTTAAAATGGTATGGTTAATACTGCCCAAACGCCCTGAACTTACCAAAATGACAGGCAGTTGCTTAGCTGCAATATAGTCAATACTGAGCAAATCCGTGGTTAAAGGCACCATCAAACCACCCGCACCTTCTAACAACACCACCTCATATTTTTCAGCCAGCTGCTGAGTAGCACGCTCGATTTTTGCAAAATCAATCTCACGACCATCAATTTTAGTCGCTAAATGTGGCGATGCAGGATAACTAAAAATTTCAGGCATGGTCAGCTTACTGTCATCTTCAGGAAACCAACCCATACCCATAATTTTACGGTGCTGTTCAATGTCTTCAGAAACATCCACATTACCCGTTTGCACTAGCTTTTGGGTAATGGTTTTTTGGCCTTGTTCATTCCAAAGCTTGGCTAAGTAGCCCGTAGTATAGGTTTTCCCAATGCCTGTATCGATTCCACTGATAAAGTAAACTGATCCAGTCATGGCATTCTCCGTGCAATACAATAAATAGGGTGATAACTCAGGCGATAATGAATCTGTCCTGATGTATCGAGTTGTGAAAACTGTTGATAATCTTGATAAAAGCGTTCAAGGGAGTGCTTGGTCCAACGAAAGCTCGATGCAGTTGCCGTGACACCTGTGGCTTTTAAATGTTGCAGTACCTGTTTCGGTGTCGCAAAGTCTAAGTACTCAATTTGTTCAGACAAATGCAGAACATCAAAACCTTGGTTTTGCAATTTTTCCCGTAGTTGATCGAGGTTTACATAATCTAAACCTTGCCCCGTTAAAGTCTTAATCTCTTGTAAATTCCGCTCGCCAAAGGTGGAAAAACAAAATAGACCTTGTGGAAGCAGACTGTCATTCGCTTTCTGAAAAACAGCAGCAAGATCTGTCATCCACTGCAGTGCAGAGGTCGATACAATCAGTTCTAAATGAGCTGGAAAAACAAGCTGTTCAATATCGCCTAATAACCAGTCTATATTTGAATAACTCTGAAAGTGCTGCTGCACCTCAGCATATAAGTCATTCAGTAGATAGTGCTGAATTTGGAAATCCTTCAGCAAAAGATGGCTTAAATTGCCTGAACCACAACCAATTTCAAACACCCGCTCAAATTGCGATTTAACAGCATAACGTTGGATTAAATTAAAAAGCTGGCGTGCAATTTGTTTTTGCACAACCGCATGTTCACTGTAGCTTTGCCCTGCCTGAGCAAAGCGCAATGCGACTTGTGCTTTATCAATCTCTAAATTCTTCACGACTCACTCACAACAACTGAATCAACTGATCTAAATCAGTATGGCGAACTTGAGCGGTTAAGGAAATACGTAGTCTAGAACTATGCTGCGGCACAGTCGGCGGTCGTACAGGCATAATATAAAAACCTGCTTGTTGCAAAACTTTCGCCTTCTCCACCGTTTTGCTCGAATCACCGATGATCACAGGGATAATTTGAGACGTTGATGGACAATCAAAACCTTTGGCCTGAACCGCTTGCTGCAAGGTCTGACTGATACTGTGTAAATGCTGTCTTGAGGTCTTTAACTGCAAGACTTTTTGCAAGATAAAATTGCTCCACGCCATGCAAATCGGCGGTTGTGCCGTACTAAAAATCAATGGGCGCATCGTATTGATGAGATAGTCTCGAATCACAGGATGACAAATCAGATAGCCGCCGATTGAAGCCATAGCCTTACCCAAAGCACCAACCAAAAAGTCGATCTCATCAATCACTTGATATTGCTCGGCACAGCCCAAACCTTGCTCACCACGCACACCAATACCATGTGCTTCATCGACATAGAGCATGACTTTTTCAAACTGTTTTTTGATGCGGACCAATTCAGCCAAATCGGTTTCGTCACCATCCATACTAAAAATGGACTCGGTCACCACAATGATTCGCTCAAAAGCATCATCGGTATGATACTTCTGCAAAAGTTGGGTTAAATGTACCAAGTCATTATGCCGATAACGTACCAACTTCGCTGTCGATAAACGAATACCATCAATCATGCTGGCATGAATTAATTTATCAGCCAGAATTAGGGTTTTACTGTCCGCTAACGCAGGTAAAATACCAATATTCATGTGATAGCCGCTGTTGAATACCAAAGCCGCTCGACCATGAAAAGCTTGACTCAGACTGCTCTCAAACTGTTCATATTCAGGAAAATTACCCGTTAATAAACGTGAAGAAGCTGAACTCATCCAGCGCTGCGCATTTGGTGTTTCATCGAAAAACTGTTCTCGTAATTCGATATTTGCAGCCAATCCTAGATAGTCATTCGATGCCAAATTCAACATCTCATGATCATTGATTCGAATCATCCGCCCTTGCTGCACATTGGACGTAAACCGGCGCAAATTGCCTTGCTGTTTAAGGATATCCAACTGCGCTGCAAAATGCTCTACATGCCTCATACAACAGGCTCCTGCATCTGCACCACCACTTCAACCAATTGCTCAAGCAAGGTCTTCAGTTCCTGTGAGGTAATCACATAAGGGGGCATCACATAAACCAGTTTTCCAAATGGTCGCACCCAAATACCACGGCGGACAAACTCCTGTTGTAAGGTCTTCATATCTACATTAAACGTCAGCTCAACCACACCGATGGCACCCAATACACGAACCTCGTGTACATATTCAAGTGACTGCAACGGGGGCAAAGCGGTACGAAGTTGTGTTTCAATGCGTTGAATATTGCTTTGCCAATCTCCTGAGATTAGGAGTTCTGTACTTTTCGCCGCCACCGCACACGCTAAGGGATTAGCCATAAACGTTGGGCCGTGCATAAACACACCCGCTTCGCCTCGACTGATGGTTTCAGCAATATGCTTCGTGGTTAAGGTTGCAGACAAAGTCATATAGCCGCCTGTCAAACCTTTACCCATACACATAATGTCAGGTTCGACCTGTGCATGCTCCCAAGCAAAGAGTTTCCCCGTACGCCCAAAACCAGTCGCAATTTCATCAAAAATCAGTAAAACACCATATTTTTCACAGAGCAATTTGGCCTGTCGTAAATACTCAGGATGATAAAAACGCATCCCTCCTGCACCCTGAACAATCGGCTCAACAATCAGCGCGGCGATACTTTCATGCTGTGCAGCTAAGGTGTTTTCAAGCTCACAAATGTCCTTCTGATCCCATGCTGCATCAAAGGCAACTTGCGGTGCAGGAACAAAAATACGATTGGGTAAGCTTGAGCCAAAAATTTGATGCATCCCTGTGACAGGGTCACAGACCGACATCGCATTCCACGTGTCACCGTGGTAGCCCGAACGCGGGGTGACAAAATTGGTTTTGTCTTGTTTCCCAAGCGAAGTCCAATACTGAACTGCCATTTTTAACGCCACTTCAACCGCAACAGAACCCGAGTCTGCATAGAAAATTTTATCTAAACTTGGCGGGGTGATTTGCAACAGTAATTTGCCCAGTTGAATGGCGGGATCATGGCTAAAGCCACCAAACATAATATGTGACATGTTTTGCAGTTGGTCTGTCACGGCCTGATTCAGTTCAGGATGGTTATAGCCGTGTATGGTGCACCACCACGAAGACATTCCATCAATCAGCTGACGACCATCCTCTAGTTCAATGGTTGAGCCAAAGGCTTTTTTAACTTTAAAGGTGGGGAGCGGATTGGTCATCGAGGTATAAGGATGCCAAATATGTTCCCGATCAAATGCTAAGTCATCCAACTCACCATCCAATTTGGCATTGATCTCAGTCATCCTTAACTCCATATCGACTACAGTTACAGCAAAATTTCAATTTGACTGATCTTAAACCTGCGCGCATCAAAAAGAAATTGCGATATTCGCCACTCAGCGAATTGTTTAATCCATTTTTTGTAAATATTGGCAGATTTTGTCAGTTACGTCATCGGCATGAAAAACTGGAAGTCCATGTGAACCACTTAAAAGCATCGCATCTAAAAAATTTGCACCTAAAGCTTTTAAATTATCCAAGACTTTGTAGCTAACTAAAAAATCTTGTTTGGCCAATAGATGGAGTTGATGTCCCGTATAATTTTGTAAGATCTCAACCGTATTTAAATACTCTAAACAATTGAGTCCCTGTCTTAAAAGATCTAAAGACTGAGGCTGAATCAAACTTTGCAACTGCAAAAAATCTTGCTTGGTGGTTGCTGTCCCCTGGCACACCATAAATCCAAATTTCTTTAAGGTTGCAATCGCATCTGCTTCGAAGGATTGTTTAAAGCTTTGAAATGTCGCTGGACTCATCGCAGTTGGCCAGTTTTCATGCGCCACAAAGCACGGATTTGAAGCCAGAGTGATTAACACTTTTTGCTGTTGATACTGCTGTTCAACAGCCGCGACCAATAAAGTTGCCAGTTGCCCCCCCAAAGACCAACCTATAATGACATCAAAATCTTTGGCTTGTTCAGCATGTTGCTGCAACACCTGTGTATCCAATCCATTAAAAATATTGATCAGCTCAACCATATGCCCTTTGTGCTGCAAAGCATGAGCCAAAGGTTGCAGTAACTTGGTCCCACCACCCCAGCCCGTGATGAGTAAAATACGTTGATTCAATGCAAACCCTAAAACTGTAAATTTCAAACAGTATAAAACCTCAGACTCCGTTGCAAAGCAAGCCCTTTGAATGAACAGCAAATTTAAATAATTGTTCAAACCTGAACATGAAAATCTCAACACTTTAGTGCCTTAAAATTTGCTAAGATCAATGGAATACATTTCTGGACAGCCTACACAATGAAAATAATGCAAATGGCAACGATTAGCTTAATTTCCCTAGGTAGTTTCTGTGCCATCAGTAGCGCCACTTATGCAGCACCAACTTTTTCAAGCGCTTCATCAGACCAAAAACAATGGGTCGGCAAGCCCGCACCGAGTTTTAAGTTACAAGATCAAAATGCCAAATGGCATGAGCTCAAACAATATCAAGGCAAATGGATCGTTCTGTATTTTTATCCGAAGGATGACTCGCCGGGCTGCACCCAAGAAGCCAATCAGTTCAAAGCACTCTACCCACAATTTAGCAAAAAAAATGCGGTGGTCTTAGGCGTGAGTTTGGACGATGTACAGTCACATCAAAAATTTTCTAAAAAGTTGGGACTGAATTTCCCTATTTTGGCTGATCACAATCATCAACTGGCAAATCAACTCGGCATCGTGCGGAACTTAGGTATCGCGAAAATTGCCAAACGTGAAACCTTTCTGATTGACCCACAAGGTACGGTGGTCTATCACTACAGCAGTGTAAATACCCAAACCCATGCGGGACAAGTATTGGCAGATATTCAAAAATTCTCTAAAAAATAACCCATACAAAAAAGCCTTCGGACATTGATTCGAAGGCTTTTTTGATTACTTAGTATGTAAATGCAAAAGCCACCTTTACATCAAGTGGCATGTATCTCTTACATTTGAGACTGAATGTAGTTTTGCAGACCAATCAACTCAATTAAACGTAATTGTTTTTCTAACCAATAGGTATGGTCTTCTTCGGTATCTGACATTTGCTGACGTAACATGTCACGGGTAATGTAATCACCCTTTTCTTCACACAATTTTACGCCTTGCGCTAATTTTTCACGTACATGGTATTCAAGCTTTAAATCGGCTTTTAAGCATGAAACCACATCTTCACCAATTTCAACGTCATCACGTTGCATATTCGGTGTACCTTCCAAAAACAAAACACGGCGAATAATCGCATCTGCATGTTGTGCTTCTTCTTGCATTTCATGATCGATACGTTCAAAGATTTTGCTTAAGCCCCAATCTTCATACATGCGTGAATGAATGAGATATTGATCGCGTGCAGCCAACTCTCCACCGATCAACATATTTAAGTAGTCTACGACTTCAGGATTGCCACGCATTTCAAAATCTCCATTCTCTAATGCAACTATTATGGACACATTTAATTCACTTTGCAAAAGATAAATTATGTAAGTTTATGATTTTTATAAAATTAAAATGAGAAACATACGCATTTGCAGTATGAATCATCAAAATAATAGTTATAAAAGAAGCCTTTGCAAAACTTTATCCTTTTTGCAAAGGTTTTTTAGGCTTGAACCACCCTGTGCTTCATTTTGTAACCATTAAAAATGCTTCTTATTTCAGCCTTGGAACGGTATTCCTTCTTTCACTTGTTCTGAGCAACGGACCAAAGAGAACCCACTCCTGCGGACTGGACTCGGGCCTGAGCTTGGCGATAAAAACGGAAAAATAACCCTGCAAAAAGAATAGCAAAGACGTCAATCCACCATAAAGAGGAAGAAGATGACCATAGTCCAATCTCAGGTAAGAGCAGTGCTATAGCAGAAGTCAAAGGCGTAAGCAGTAAAACAATCACAATCGACAGCAATAACGTTGGCAATGCTCGTGCCGCGCCCAGTACAAAGCTCAGCATTAAACTGAAGATAAAAATCGCATAATAGATATACATAAACCATGCATTGATACTGTGTAGCTCAGGACTGAATACATAGGCCCAACGCCCGATCAACATACTCATAACAATGCCAAAGACCGTTCCCAAACATGCCCCTATGGTTAAGTTTGCAACGAATTGCACATCTTTACGCTGTGTAGGTGGTGCTAAATTTGGATTTTTTTGTCGCTTTACACGCGATTCAATCCATAGAATATTGCCTGAGTAAAATAAAAATGCTCCGCCTAGACCCAAGGCCAAATACAACCAACGGGTAAAATCTCCGCCATAGTTACCAAAGTGCAAACTGAACATCGATCGAATCAGTTGATCTAGACCAGAACTTTGGGTATTTAAATTGGCTGTACTATAGGGTGCAGGCTGATAAGGATTGAAGAACATCACGTCGAAGTTATCACCGCGTAACATCTGATCTGGACTATATAAACTGACGCGTGCCGATGCCTTGGCAGGTTGGTCTAGATTGTTAAAGCTTACAGACGAGACCTCATAGCCCTGTGCTTGTTGCTGTACCTTTAAGAGTATTTTTTCAACATCCAGTTGAGGCACCGGATCTGCAATCTGCACCGCAGCGGGACGTTCAAACAGTGGTTTACCTTTGGTGACCAACTGCCCCAAGCCATCATAAAATAAATCATGAAATGCAAAAACAATCACCGTCACACTAATCAAAATATGAAACGGTAAACTGGTAATGCCAATCACATTATGCGCATCGAGCCAAAAACGTTTTTTGTTCTTACCTTGCCGTATCGCAAAATAGTCTTTGACCAACGTCGGCAAGAGGATGATTAAACCTGTCATTAGCGCCAAAAAATATAAGACCGAAACCACACCCATCACATAAACACCGAGTGTATGATGCCCAAGCATCCCCGGAATACCTGCGGTTTCATGCAGCTGTTCAATCAACCAACCCAGTTTAGATAAGTTTTCTTGTTCAACCTGTAAAGTCCCATCTGGTTTCAGTGTTGCTAACATCGCGCTTTGATCGGTATCAAAGGCATGATCATCATGTACTTGACTTTGCGCAGGTTGCCACTGAATCGGGGCATAATGAAACTCTTTGGAGTTTAAATTGATCTGAAAGCTTTTTTGAGCTTCAGGATAATGCTGCTGTACCTGTGACACCAAATCGTTGTACTGATGGAATTCAACCGTATTTAAACTTTGTTGCGGTGGCGTTGCCCACTTACTCAAATCATGCTGAAACATACTCAGTCCACCTGCAAAAAAGCAAATGAACAAGAGAATGCCTGCACAAATTCCTACCCACGTATGTAACTCTTTGGCCAGTCGGAGAATATCTGTACGTACCTTCATGCCCTATTGCCCTCTGAGCCAAAACACAAGTGTGTAAGCCACGATATTGAAAAACAGATAAATCACAATGGACTGCCATCCACGTGGAATAAAATAGGCCACGAAAAAGAGTGGTAACCAAATCCACGGAATCGACCACATCCCTAACTGTGGAGCAAGACTACGATACTCAGATTGCAGTCCCCACATTGTGATTAATGCAGCTAAAGCGAAAGCTAGGCTGAGTCCAAGAACTGCTCCTGCAAAGCTTTTCGTCCACCAGTCAGGTTGTATCTTTTGATCGCGTAGTAACCTCATGCGTCAAAGCCCCATGTAATAAAGGAATAAATGGTAGTGCTGACCACAACACCAATGGCATCAGTAACCACATCAACACCGCCACCAGTTTTGGTAATACCGCCAGTAAAAGAACCAATGCCAAAATAAAAGCAAACCACCCGACCCAACGATACTTTTTCGCCACAGCCTGTTTAAGAACCGTTTGATTAGGATGGGTCAAATACAGCAGTACACAACCACCGCAGCACAGGAATAAACCGAGAAATTTCATCATTGCGTTCAACTTAAATGAGACAGCATTCAGACATAAAAAAGCCCACTGCATCGCAATGGGCTGATCATAAAAATTAGAAATCGAAAGTGACGCCAAGTTTATAGGTACGTGCACCACCAACCGTTGCATAGTAAGAGTTGAACACACCTTCCCAATATTTTTTATTAGTCACGTTATCGACATTGGCTAGGAAAGTCGTGTTTACACCACCCAGTTTTGTTTTATAGCGCGCACCAACATCAAGAATAGTATAGTCAGGAAGTTTATAGGTATTCAAACTATCTAAATATTGTTCACTAACATAGTTAGCCCGAGCATTAACATTTAAACCATCTACCACAGGTACGGCATAATCCAAGCCTAATGAGGCAGTAAAGTCTGGCACACCATAAATCGTATTGCCTGAAATATCAGTGGTGCTTGTAGAACCTTTTGTATATTCAGCATCAATATAAGCCATGCTTCCCAGTAGATTTAAGTCCTCAGTCAAATTCCCTGAGAAGGACCATTCAATACCACGTGATCGACTTTCCCCACCGTCTTCAGTGATCTGTGTATTACCATTAACCGCTGTCGCCAAAGCTGTTGTGATCAGAGTCGGTTTTTCAATTTGATAAAGTGCCAAGCTATTTAACCAAGAACCAGCTTGATACTTTGTCCCCACTTCATATTGCTTCGTTTCGTAAGGCTTAAACAGTTTTCCTTCATTCACATCCGCGGTAGAAGTTACTGAGTCTGCTTTTGATAAACCTTCAACATAACTTGCATAGAAAGATAAATTTTCTCCAAACGGTTTGATTACGATGCCTAAACTTGGTGAAAGCTTATTTTCATCGTATTTCACATCTGTAGTGAGACTTTCTAACTGCATATCTTGATAACGAGCACCCAAAATCAACTGAAATTTGTCATCCAACATTGAAATTTGATCCGTCAAAGTATAACTCATGAATTTATCATCTTCATAAGGTACAATTGTTGGATAGGTCGTTGGCATTGTCCCGTTCGAGTTAGGATTATAAAGATTCGTTGTAAATGATGAACTTGTCGCACGAGAGTGTTGATCGTATTCGCGATGCACATAATCTGCACGTAACCCAAGGGTATGTTTAATGGCGCCTGTATTGAATTTAGTTTCAATACCCGTATTACCACTTAGGTTATTTTCTTTAGATGCGACTCGATAGTACTGCGAAGTTGCATCACCTGCACTGTTCTGCAAGATCATACGCGTACCAAAAATATGGCCCGAATAACCTTTTTCAACATAACCCACACCTGCAAAAACCTTGGTATCAGGAGTGAATTTATATTCTCCATTTAAGCCCGCATAACGGCTATAGGTTTCCCCATGAATTTGATCAAAGTAATTATTATCACCCTTTGGTGCAGCAACTACGCCTGTTTTTTGCATAGAGACCATTGCAGGTGAACCATTATCACGGTTTTCACGAATGGCATAAGCATCAAAGTTTAGTTTTAATTTATCGGTCGTATAGTCTGCTGCAATCGAACCCAGTGCTAAACGATCATCCATACCTTCAATAAGATGCTCACCGTCTCCATATGTGCCGTTTACACGAACGCCAAATTGTTTTTGGTCACCAAAACGACGAGAAACATCTACATTGGTTTTATAATAACTCTCATCTTCTAATGACGTCGAAATACGTGTTAGATCTTGGTCGGCACGTTTAGAATTAGCAATCACTACTCCGCCAACGCTTCCTGCTGGTGCCATACCTGCAACCAAAGCATTCGGCCCTTTCAATACTGTCACCGATTCTAGTAAATCTGTTGGTATACGTCCCATAGGAGCTACAGCGTATAACCCGTTATAAGCCATATCATCATAGCCGACACTAAAACCACGAATTTGGAAGTTTTCGTTTAAATGACCTTGATTGGTCGTCGCACGAATACTGGCATCATTTTCTAAAACTTCCCCCACTGTAGATGCTTGTTGATCACGAATCAGTTGCTCTGTATAAGTAGAAACCGTAAATGGTGTATCAATCGCTGACTTATTCCCTAAAGCACCCAAGTTAGCCGCCTTCGCCAATTTACCATCGGCATAGCCTTGTTGTGATTGCGCTTCTGATTTTAAGGCAGGTAAAACTGAAACCTCCTCTGCAAAAGCAAGCTGTAAACAGCCTCCACCCATCATCAAAAGCCCAACAGAGCTTGCAAGAATTTTCTTAGAGAAGGATTTCATTTTAAACAACACTTATTTTTAATGAGAATCATTATTATATGTAAAATAATTATCATTATTTATTGTATTTTATCATTTGACTTATCTATCTGATCTAAAATACAAATTTAAGGTTACTTCAAAAAATACGTTCTACTCGCTCATTTTCAATACAGTGTGGTGCAATATTATAAAATGACGCATAAGTCAGACACCTGTTCACCCCATAGGCAAAGACTTTCATGGCATTCACGTTTACACTAAGCCAATACTTAAAACAACAATGGGTAATCTATGACAAACTTAGCAACACAAGCACCGGTACTGGTTACAGGTGCATCGGGTTATATTGCCAGTTGGGTGATTCAAAAATTATTAACCCAAGGGTATACCGTTCATGCCACTGTACGTGACTTGAACAAAACCCAAAGCTTCGCGCATTTATCTAAAATTGCAGACAGCAGTGCTGGAACACTGAAACTCTTTAAAGCCAATTTGCTCGAGCCCAATTCCTTTAAAGAAGCGATGCAAGACTGTGAAATTGTTTTTCATATGGCCTCTCCTTTCGTAGTCACCAACTATAAAGATGCGGTGAAAGACATCATTGAACCTGCTGTTTTGGGCACAGAAAATGTCTTAAACACTGTCAATGAAATCGAGTCCGTTAAACGTGTCATTGTCACTTCGAGTATTGCGTCGACCTATGGCGATGCCATTGATATTTTAAAAACAGACCATAATACTTTTGATGAAAGTCACTGGAACAGCAGCAGTTCTGAGACCCATCAGCCGTATCCCTACTCTAAAGTGATGGCTGAGCGTAAAGCTTGGGAAATGGCTGAGGCACAAGATCGTTGGCAGTTGGTCTGCATTAACCCTGCGTTGGTCTTTGGTCGTTCATTGACACCAAATACACAGTCAGGCTCAATTGAGGTCTTACAACAGTTTACCAATGGTTTGACTTTAGCTGGTGTCCCACCTATGTGGAATGGTGTGGTCGATGTTCAAGATGTTGCTGAAGCACACTTACAAGCAGCATTCAACCTAGAAGCAACGGGTCGTTACATCGTAAGTGGTGGAACTTTAAGTCTGCTTGAAATCGGTCAATTGCTTAAAGCACATTTTGGTTGGAAGTTTCCATTTCCACGAAATGAACTGCCCAAAGCAGCCTTTAAGGTGATTGGTCCATTCATTGGTTTTAGCCGCGAGTTTGTTGAGCTGAATATGGGTTATCCAATTTATTTTGATGCGAACAAGAGCCAAAAAGAATTGGGTTTAGAGTACCGAGATGTCAAAGAAAGCCTCGTTGAGCACTTCCAACAATTGCTCGATGACGGTGTCATTAAGCAATATATTCCCTGAAATAAACAACCTAAGTTTGACTTAAATATTCCTCCAGCTCATTGAAAAGCAATGATCTTGGCGGAGTCTTATCAAGTTCTCACCCCATTTCATCATTAGCCTGCAGCTGGCCCTACTTTTGTTTCGGCAAAAGTAGGCAAAACCATTGTCATCTGCAAAACCTGTTCTCTTTTTGATGTATCAGAAATATGTCGCAGAAACATTATCTTACTTACACCACGCAGGTTGCAGATGACGTGCCCAAGTATCATATTTCTGATTTAACCTGAGTCAACAATCTAAACGTCTAATTGACCACAATCTTTCATCAGTTGAATAAACTCAGCTTCGTTGATCACAGCAATCCCAAGCTTCTCCGCTTTATCCAGCTTTGAACCTGCTTTTTCACCTGCAACAACACACTTGGTTTTACTCGACACACTACCACTGACACGTGCGCCCAGTGCTTGCAAGAGCTGTGTTGCTTCATCACGCCCCATCGTACTGAGTGTACCCGTCACGACCCAACTTTCTCCATTTAGAGGTTGGCGACTTGGTGCCACAGGCGCGTCCCAGTGAATACCTGCCGCCAATAATCGGTCTAAAACTTCAAGATTATGTGGTGCTTGGAAAAAGTCGACAATCCACTCCGCCGTGATATCCCCCACATCTGGAGTTTTCTTTAAAGCTTCAATGTCTGCAACACGTAGCGCATCTAAAGTTTGGAAAGTATTGGCCAACATACGTGCTGTGGTTTCACCCACTCCACGAATCCCCAGTGCATAAATAAATGCAGCCAAAGTGGTTTTCTTACTATTTTCAATCGAATCAATCAAGTTCTGAACGGACTTCTCACCCATTTTTTCAATGGTTAATAGCTTTTCTCGGTGCTCATGTAGGTGATAAATATCAGCCACATCTTTAAGCAGATCAAGATGTAACAGTGATTCGACCCAACGATCCCCCAAACCTTCAATATCAAGAGCTTTACGTGATACAAAGTGGCGAATCGCCTCAATACGCTGTGCGGCACAATACAAACCACCTGAGCAACGTGCTAAAGCTTCACCTTCGGGCATCACCACTGGCGATTCACACACGGGACATTGGCTCGGGAGTTCAACTTCAGTCGCATCGACAGGACGGAATTCAGGCCACACTTTTTCCACTTTGGGAATCACATCACCACTACGGTAAACACTGACAGTATCGCCAATTCGCACATCTAAACGGTGAATTTCCCCAATATTATGCAAGGTCACATTTGAAACGGTCACGCCGCCCACAGCAACAGGATTCAAACGCGCCACAGGGGTCAATGTACCTGTACGCCCCACTTGCCAGTCAATATTTTCAACCGTGGTGAGCGCAGCCACCGCAGGGAATTTATAAGCCGTTGCCCAACGCGGTTCACGACTTAAAAAACCGAGCTGTTGCTGTTGTTTGAGACTGTTGACCTTAATCACCATGCCGTCAATTTCCACACTCAATTGTGGTCGTTCCGCATTGATTTGCTCATAAACAGCTTGAACTTCTTGAATACTATCGCAGACAAAATGACGTTCACCAACTGCAAAACTAAACTGTTGCAACCACGCTAGACTTTCCGACATGGTGCTTTGACCATGATTTGGTTCACACTGCGCAATACCATAAGCATAAAATGCAAGTGGACGCGAAGCCGCAATATTCGGGTCTAACTGACGTAGACTTCCAGCTGCGGCATTACGTGGGTTGGCAAAAGTCTTCTCACCTTTGGCTTCGTTTTCTGCATTGAGCTTTTCAAAGCCTGCTTTAGGCATCAAAACTTCACCACGAACTTCCAGTAGCGTAGGTACTTCGCCCTGATCTGTACTCAACACCTTCGGCAAGTTACGAATGGTTTTGACGTTTTGGGTAATGTCTTCCCCTGTCTCACCATCACCACGCGTTACCCCACGCACCAGCACGCCATGTTCATACCACAGTGAAATCGCAAGACCATCAAACTTCAGCTCGACATCATATTGAATCGTTTGATTCGGCAAACGTTCTTCTGCACGGCGTGCAAAGGCAAAGAGTTCTTCTTGATTAAACACATTACCTAAGGACAGCATCGGTACCACATGCGTCACGCTAGTAAACTTCGCCAAAGGTTTAGCACCGACTTTATTGATCGGGCTGTCTGGCTGAATACACTCAGGGTATTGTTCTTCTAAAGCTTTCAGTTGATGAAAGAGCTGATCATATTCACTGTCTAAAATGGTCGGCTGATCCATCACATAATAAGCATGATTATGCTGTGCCAAAATTTGGATCAGTTGACGCATTTGCGCAACGACAGTCGAAGGTTGAGTCATAATTTCACCATAAAAAAGGGCGGTCTTTGTTCCGCCCTAAAAATTGTATTTCTACTGTCTATTATAGAAATCGTTACCGCTGCTTTCAATCAGATTAAGCATCGATTGCTTGTCCAGCACGGTAATCAATCGCCAAGTGGCGCCAATGCTCACGCAGTTGTGGCGTGAACTCTTGGTTATTTTGATCATAAACCGTTCCATCGATTTCACGGGCAATTAAACGTGAAATACTGTCCATGGTGTCAAAGGCATTTTGCACGTCACGGTGTGGTAAGGCCAAGAAAAATGCCAAGCCTTTAATTGGATCGGTCGACAGATTTTCCAAGTCAAAACCATCCATGCCTGTATCAGTAATTTGCAACACAGAGAACAGTAACTTGGTTCCATCTTCGTTATAACGATGGAAACAAGACATTTCGCCAAAACGTAAACCATACTTCATTAAAACTTTTAAAGTTTTCTCACCAGACAATGCACGACGTTCAGGATAAACATTCAGGGCTATAAACGACTCTGCTGTGGCTAAGGCACTTTCATCATCGACAATTTTTTGCTCATACAAATGTGCATCTAAAATGCTGCTTTCATCGTCAAACTCTGAAATTTCAGCTTTTTCGACGTCGGCATTTAAACTAAATTCAACTTTATCCGCTTTTGCTTGGTCATCAACAAGTGAGGAGCTTGCACTTTCAGTCGTTAATTCCGTTGCATCAACTACCGCATTCTCAGGAGCGACTGAGTCTACTGCTTTATTTTCTACCTCAGCTGACGCATCCAAACTTGGTTCAGTACTGCTGCTTTCGAGCACACTGTCTGCATCCAAAGCTTTCGGTTCGGCTTTTTCAGACAGTGTCTCTTCTACAGAGTTTTCGTTTAAAGTCGGCTCTTTACGTTCAGCCTCTTCAACTGATACCGTCTGCAGTTGATCACGTACGTGACGCGGGATAATCGGTTTTTGACTGTCAGCATCGATATGCAATGCAGACTCAAGTGAAGGCGCTGCATCTGCCGGCTTTCGAAAAATCATTCGAACCCCAAACAGCATAATGATCACTGCTATGACGATACCAATAATTGTTGTGTATTCCATCTTATTAGGCCTCCGCGACTAAACCGTATTCTTTTGCCTGTTCTAAATTTACAGTCACTAATTTTGATGTTCCCGGTTCAGGCATCGTAACACCTAACAAGTCGGTCGCCATCGTCATTGCGAGTTTATTATGGGTAATGTAAATGAATTGCACCTGTTCAGAAAGCTCTTTTACAAGATTACAAAATCTTCCCACGTTCGCATCATCCAAAGGTGCATCTACTTCATCCAAAACACAAAATGGCGATGGGTTGAGGCGGAAAATCGCAAACACCAAGGCCAATGCCGTCAGGGCTTTTTCTCCCCCTGAAAGTAACGCCAAAGAGCTATTGCGTTTGCCTGGCGGACGGGCCATGAGTTTAACCCCAGACTGCCAGTCATCTTCCAAAGTCAGACTCGCTTCTCCACCATTGAAAACTTTCGGGAACAGATCTTGTAGTTCGGTATTAACCCGATCAAAAGTGCTCATGAACAGTTTACGGGTTTCTTGGTCAATACTTTTCATTGCAGCACGCAACTGCTCAACGGTATTTTCCAAATCTTGAATTTGATGGCTCAACTCTTCAAAACGTTTAGACACTTCTTCATATTCTTCTGAAGCCGCCAAATTGACTGCGCCCAATTTCTCAAACTGCTGCTGTGCTTTTTCCAAAATCTGTTGATGGCTACTAATATCAATACTCAAACCCTCAATAGCTTCAACATTCATCTCTTTCAGCTGTTCAGAATAATGTTGTAAGTCTGACTTTGCCGCTTGCCACGCCAAACGTTTCTCTTCTAACTGGGTTCTCAGCTTTTCATCTTGTTGTTGCTGTTGATGACGGTGTTCGGTCAAACTTTGCTGGCGCTCTTGCACTGCATTCAGTTCAACTTGCCATTCAGACCATGTCTTTTGCAGCTTTTCAGTGATCTGTGCTTGTTCGCTAAACTGGCTTTCCAAGGCCGGCAGCTCAAGTTGTACAGGGTCAATAAACTTTTTGGCCTGCTCCATCTGTGACAAAATTTGCTGATACTGCGCTTTTAAGAAAGTACTGTCTTTCTCTAACAGTTCAATCTGCTGTGTGGTTTGCACCGCCTGACGACGCACCATTTCAAGCGCCTGCCAAACCTGCTGTGCCTGCTGCTGGCTGTCATCCAGTTGCTCAGTCAAAGACTCCACTTGAAACTGCATAGTTTTGTAGTTTGGCAAGTTTTGCTCGAGCTTAATATTCAATGCATGCAGATCAATCTCTAGATCATCTTTTTGCATGGCATCTTCTTCAAGCTGACTGTCTAACTGCGCCAGTTGATTGGCCAATTGTTGCTTTTGCACTTCAAAAGCTTGGTTGGTACTTTGTACTTTGGCAATATTCAAATCAATCTGCTGCGTCGCTTGAGCTTCTTTTTTCAACAGTTGTTGATCCGCTTTTAACTGCTCATCCACCGCTTGGACTTGAGTACGAAGCTCTGTCGTTTTCGTTTCAAGCTGAGTCAGAAGTCCCGTTTTTTCAGCAAGACTCTGTTCAATTTCATCTAAACGAATCCGATGGCTTAGCGCCCCCTGTCCAGCTTGGCTTGCTTCGTCATAATCCAAACCAATCACCCAGTCCACGCCGACATGGTAACCGTCTAAACTCAGAAGAGACTGACCATCTTTCAATTGCTTTTGCAGCGCTAGGGCTTGTTTTAAGTTGGTGGTCACACCCACCTGCTGCCACAAAGAGGATTGCGGCGATTCAATCCAACTGGCTAGGCTATCGCAACCTGCAATTTCGATCAGTTCAACATGCGGCTGAGGCGTTAACTGACGTGCAACGGCATCGGTGAATGCATCGCTGTTGTCCAAACAATGCGCTGAAAGCCATTTGGCTAAGAATTTTTCGACCAGCGCGGCATGCGTTTTAGCCGCATCTTTAAGCTTCAGCACATGCATCAACTGTGGATGATCACTATTTTTTAAGGCACTGACTTTGACCAACAACTGCTTTAGATGCTTCTGCTCGGCACTTAAAACCTGTATATCTGCTTTGTGCTGATTCAACTCAGTTTGAGCAGCTTGATGTTGGATACGCAAATCATCCAGCTGCAACTGCACCTCAATGATACTTTGCTCACGTTGTAATTGCTGCGCCTCGGCGTCTTGCTTGGCATGTAACAGTTGATCAATCGCATCCAACTGGCTTTGGTTTTGAATTTGCGCCGCTTGCTGCTCTAAAATTTGCTTTTGCTGTTCAAAGCGTAAAATATTTTTGGCCAACTGTTCACTTTGCGCCAACATTTGCGTTTTTTGTTGCTGCTGTTTTTCTACCAAACTTTTGACTTGTTCAAACTGTTGAAGCAACTGTTGCTGCTGTGCTTTTAAATCCGTTAAACCTTGGCTTTGCTGTTGGTTTTGACTTTCTTGCTGTTGTAACTGTTCGGTATGAAGCTCATTTTGTTCGTGCAAACTTTCCAGTTGCAGCTCGATCAGTTGCATCCGTTCTTTGGTTTGCGCCTTCTGCTGTTCAAGCTGTGCCAAAGTAGTGGTGTTTTGCTGGAACAGGCTCTGCTTTTGTTCCAAAGTCATTTTCAACTCAGCCAGCTTTTTCTCTGCCTGTTGCCACTCACTCTGTAGTGGCGTGGACTGCTGAATCAGGCGTTGAAATAGCTCACTGGTTGACGTCAAATCATGCTCTAAAGTCGTTAACTCTGAACGCACCAACTTGAACTGATCGCCCAAATCATTCATGTGCAACGTATATTCTTGCTGTAAACGGCTGCTTTGTTCACATTGAAAAGATAAAACTTCGACTTTAATGGTGCGAATTTGGCTTTCCAGTGTTTTGTACTGAATTGCGGTTTCAGCTTGACGTTTTAAAGTTTTTAACTGTGATCTTAACTCGGAGGCAATATCTTCTAAACGCGATAAATTTTGCGTGGTGTGATCCAAATGTAATAAAGTTTCACGGCGACGTGCTTGATAACGCGAAACCCCTGCGGCTTCCTCAATAAAAACCCGCATTTCTTCAGGTTTTGCATCGACCAAACGGTTGATCATGCCTTGTTCAATAATCGAATAAGAACGTGGCCCTAAACCTGTGCCCAAGAATATATCTGTAATGTCCCGACGACGGCACTTGGTACCATTTAAAAAGTATTCAGACTTGCCATCTCGGTTGACCTGACGTTTAACCGCCAGTTCGGTATAGGCATTATAGCTACCGCCTAACTTGCCATAAGTGTTGTCAAAACGCAGTTCTACACTGGCGACACTGACAGGTTTGCGCTTTGCCGTGCCTGTAAAAATGACATCCTGCATACTGCCACCACGCAACTGACGCGCACTGGATTCGCCCATGACCCAGCGAATAGCATCGATCACATTGGATTTGCCACAACCGTTCGGCCCAACGACTGCGGTACGGTTATCTTTAAAGTGTAATGTGGTACTGTCGGCAAAAGATTTGAAGCCGGAAAGTTTTAAACTGCTTAAACGCATAATGTCCTGACTAACGTCGTGAGCGTCTCGCCCACGCAAGTTCAATTTGTTTCATTCGGGTCAGAGATCCCAACACCAAGTTACGTAAGTGTCGACAAAAATCTTCCATAAATAAAGTAGCTTGTTGTGATTTTCTGATTAAAACCGCATCAGTCACCAGTTTAAATAAATCATAAGATTCTTGTAACTCTCTACGCGAAGTATTTAAGGTTAAAAAATAGCTCCGACGTATCGAGGGCAACAGTTCTTGGTAAAACTTCATCAAATAGGCATTGCCCACCATTTCATGCTGGCGTGCCAATCCTTCAAAAATCAAATCATAAAATTTTTCGATACTGCCCTGTTTCAGCTGATTCCCCAACTCATCCAATAACAGCTGTAAACGTTCCGCTTCATAGCTGCGCCATGTTTCCGCAATGCGTTGCACAATTTGCCCCAATAGCAGACTGCTGGTGTCAAACAAGGCGCGCACTTGCTGAGCGGACATTTCAGAGACGATAGCGCCACGGCGCGGGTAGATTTCAATCAGATGTGTGCGTTCAAGCAGTAATAAGGCCTCACGCACCGAGCCGCGACTCACATCCAGTTCAGCGGCAATACGTAATTCTTGTATGCGCTCACCTTCGACCAACTCACCGCGAATGATTTGTTCACTGATGTGCTTGGCAATTTGTTCGGACAAACTCCCTGTATCATGTGCTTGCATACTGTTCCTAACTTGTTTTTATAAGATGCAATCCATGGTCTTTAGTGACCTATTTTTAGGTTTTACCCGATCTTAAACGCTAAACACTATGTCATTGTCTAACAATTTTACCGTCTATAATGCCAATCAACAGCAACGCACACAACATTGTCAAAGAAATTAAGAACTAAAACCTTGATAAATAAAATATAAACCAACTACCACCAACAAACCAGCAAAACACTTTTTCAACATCGCAGGCGATAAAAGATGCGCCACTTTCGCACCAGACTTTGCGGTGATAAAACTCATGACCGCAATCCCGAAAAATGCATAGACATGAATATAACCAATGGTATTTGGTACATTGACCTCAGCCCGATGCCCGAACCACATAAAACCTATAGCGCCAGCCACTGCAATAGGTAAGCCACAAGCCGCAGACGTCGCCACCGCTTTTTGCATAACCACACCATGACGGTTTAAGTATGGCACCGTCAAACTCCCCCCACCAATGCCAAAGATCGCAGAAGCCACACCAATGCCTGCACCGACAAATAACTGTTTACCCGTAGACGGTAACTGACGCGATGGATCGACCTCAACATGCGCGCCACTAAACATTTTGTACGCCACCCAAACCGCAAAAAAACCGATCAGCAGTTGTAAGCCATGTCCTGACATATAGTCTGCAATGCCCGCACCTAAAAAAGCACCCATAACTAAACCTGGGGCCAAATTGCGAAACACAGACCACAACACGGCTCCACGTTTATGATGTGCACTCACTGAACTCATTGACGTGACAATAATAGTCGCTAGTGATGTGCCAACCGCCATGTGCATAATGACGCTCGGGTCATAGTTCAAATGAGTAAACACCACATATAAAATCGGGATGATAATGAGTCCACCACCGACCCCAAATAGCCCCGCAGCAAAACCAGCGATTGCGCCAATCAGTAAATATATGATTAACTCCATGATCATTTTTCACTTTTCTCAGATTCATATGGATTTAGAGACACGCCAATTACAACAGCTTCTCGCTGAAGCACAGCAACTTCCTGAAGTTTTATTGCTCAAGCCAGTTACCACATCCACCAATGATGATGTGCGTGAAATTGCGCAAAAAGGGATTCAGAGCGTTTTGGTCTGCAGTACACGACAAACTCAAGGTCGTGGACAGCGCCAACGACAATGGGTTTCTCCTGAAGGAAACATCTATTTAAGCACATTACTACAGACCAAAACACCTATAGATGGGCGCTTGGCTTTAGAAATTGCGTTAAATATCTTGCAAATGCCGAGTTTGCAGGGCCTTGCTCTGCAAGTGAAATGGCCAAATGACCTTTACAGTGCTCAAGGTAAATGGGGCGGAATTTTAGTTGAACCACTGTCGAGCCACCAAGCTATTATTGGGGTAGGTATCAATATCAACCAAGTCGAAGATACTCAGCTTGATCAAGCCACCAGCTCACTTGAACAGCTGGGTTTAGCCCAAGCAGATCGAATTAGCTTAATGGCAGAACTGTATCTGGCGATTCAACAGGCAGGCCTATGGTTCACCCATAATAGTGCAAATCTGACTTCTCGTTTCAATCATTACGCAGCATTTATGCAGCAACAGGTTGAATTTGAACATATGAAGGGTCTGTCTCAAGGCCTATTCTTAGGCATTCAAGATGATGGTGCGGTACAAATTCAGACCACCAATGGTGTTGAAAACTTTTATCAAGGCCGTTTACGCCCAGTGACCCCTGTTTAAATGATTGAGCATCATCATGAAAAATTTATGGTTAGATATTGGTAATACTCGTCTGAAGTATTGGATTACGCAGGAAGATCAAATTTTGGAACAAGGGGCTGAGTTACATTTACAGTCCCCTGCCGATTTACTTTTAGGTCTAATTCAGCATTTTAAAAACTTAAACATCCAACAGATTGGCGTTTCTTCGGTTCAGGACAAAAAAAATAATGACCGAATCCGTAGACTTTTAAAAAGTTTAAATGTGCCGATCATCTTTGCCCAAGTGCAGGCCAACTATGCTGGCTTACAATGCGGCTATGAACAGCCTGAACAACTCGGGATTGACCGTTGGCTGCAAGTGTTGGCAGTCGCACGTGATCCTGAGCAGAACTATTGTGTCATTAGTTGTGGTACGGCGCTAACCATCGACTTGGCGGATGGTTTGCAGCATTTGGGCGGCTATATTTTACCCAACCTCTACTTACAACGAGACTCGCTGATCCAAAACACCAAAGGCATTAAAATTCCAGATGCGGCTTTTGATGAACTGGGGCCTGGTCGTAATACCATCGACGCAGTTCATCATGGAATTTTGCTCGGCTTGGTCAGTACCATTGAAAAAGTCTTGCAACAGTCTCCACGCCAGCTGATTTTAACTGGCGGTGATGCACCTGTATTTGCGCGCTATTTGGCAGAGTATGCACCATGCATTGAAAATGATTTATTACTTAAAGGGCTACAATATTATATTCAGCATCAACTCTGAGCCACCGCCTGCTGTTGTAAAAGGGGTTTTAAGGTATTGAGCAGTAGCTCAAATTCAGCATAGCCATTTTCACGCATAAAATGCCCTGCACGTTTCACCTCCAGTACCTCTGCACTCAAGAAGTGCCCAAAGGTAAGTGCCAAAGGAGGTGGAACATAAGAGTCATTATTGGAAAACATAAATACACGTGAAGCGATGTGAGAGTGGAGTATACCGCTGTCCAACTTCGCTTGCGCAATAAAGCCACTTAACTCAGGTAAGCTTTTTAAAGCCGCTTTAAAGCCCGCAATACAGAAGATCGCTTTGATTCGACGTTCACGCAGTTTACTACTGAGATAATGTAAAGCTGCTAGACACCCCAAACTATGCGCAATGATGATGGTATTTTCATCCAAAGTGGTCATTTGCAGGGCCAAAGCCTGTTGCCATTCTTCGAAATGTGGTGCATCGCTGTGCGGGAGCACTAAGCGTTTTACTTCAGCATGCAGATCCATCTGACTGAGTTTTTGACTTAGCCACGGAAACCAATGGTCATTGGGCGATGCTTGATAGCCATGCACAATATAGATATGTTGTTTTGATCCATTCATTTTCAACTTCTTATTATAATGTTTGAAAAGAATAAATTTTACGCAACTTTCAAGCCATAAACAGTGCGTTTTTGTTATTGATTGAGGGTATTGAAAATACACATAATATTTTCCATGACTCACAAAACAACAGAAAAAAAAGGCGCTCAACGCGCCTTTTTCTGAAATGGTAAGAAGCAGATTACTTTTTATCGTTCCCACCAAATAATGGTCCCATTCCGCCGCCACCACCAAACTGTTTTTGCATACCGCTTAATGATTTCATCATTTTTGCCATACCCGATGGATTGGCAAATTTCTTCATCATTTTAGCCATTTGCGCATGTTGTTTAATCAACTTATTGACTTCAACGACATCCATACCACAGCCTGCTGCAATGCGCTTTTTACGGCTTGGGTTCATCAGATCTGGATTGCGGCGCTCTTTGATGGTCATCGATTGGATAATCGCTTCCATCTTTTTCACTTGCTTTTCAGGGTTCGCTTGCGCCAATGCATCTTGAATCCCTGCATTGCTCATGCCAGGCAACTTATCCAAGAAACCCATCATGCCGCCCATTTTATTCATTTGCTCAAACTGCATTAGCATATCTTCAAAGTTGAAGCTGCCACCTTTTTGCAGTTTTTTCGCCATTTTTTCGGCTTTTTCTTTGTCGACTTTACGCTCAAGCTCTTCGACTAAAGAAAGTACGTCACCCATACCCAAGATACGCTGTGCAACACGTTCAGGATGGAATGGCTCTAAGGCATCGAGCTTTTCACCCATACCTAAGAATTTGATTGGCTTACCTGTGATTGCACGTACTGAAAGCGCCGCACCACCGCGCGCATCACCATCAGTTTTGGTCAGAATCACACCCGTTAATGGCAGTGCATCATTGAAGGCTTTGGCTGTATTTGCCGCATCCTGACCGGTCATTGCATCGACCACGAACAAAGTTTCAGTTGGCTTAATCGCCGCGTGAAGCTCTTTGATCTCGTCCATCATTTCATCGTCTACGTGTAGACGACCTGCAGTATCGACAATCAAAACATCCGCAAACTGAATTTTGGCTTGTTCAATTGCACGTGTTGCAATGGTAATTGGTTTTTCGTCAGCACTCGATTCAAAGAAAATCGCGCCAACTTCACCTGCAACGGTTTGTAGCTGTTTAATTGCTGCTGGACGGTAAACGTCGGCAGATACCATCGCTACTTTTTTCTTTTGACGTTCTTGTAAGAAGCGAGCAAGTTTTGCAGCCGTTGTTGTTTTACCTGCACCTTGTAAGCCCGCGAGTAGGACTACAACAGGAGGTTTTGCTGCAAGATCAAGGCTTTCATTTGCCTCGCCCATCATTTTTGTTAATTCGTCATGCACGATTTTAACAAATGCTTGGCCCGGCGATAATTGAGTCATGACCTCTTGACCCAACGCCTCTTCCTTAACTTTCGCGATAAATTCACGAGTTACAGGAAGTGCAACATCGGCTTCAAGAAGTGCCATACGTACTTCACGTAGGGTATCTTTAATATTGTCTTCGGTTAGCTGCCCAGAGCCAGTAACATTTCTTAAACTCTGCGTGAGTCGTTCCGTTAAGGTATCAAACATTGCAAAATCCGCTTAAAATTGCTAGTTGCAAAAAAATCTTTCTTAAAATAGAAAATTTATGCATAGAATGCTATAGGATACTGTAGTTCGCACCGAATTTATATAAATGAATATTCATCATCCTGAAAAAGGTTTGACATGATTAGCCTGCCCTTGGTTTACACCATCTTAGCATTAGTCGCTTATACCACCTCTTTTTGGTATTTGTTTCTCAAATTAATGGCTAAACGTGATCCAAACCATTGGTTTATTGGCATTATTTTAGGCTTAGGCTTATTACTGCATGCAACTGTTTTGTACCATGACATGCTCACGCCGATGGGAGTGAATTATGACGTTTTTGTCTTAATGTCATTTACATCGGGGCTCATGTTGTTACTTAGTCTACTCTATAGCACTTATCGTCCAATTCTAGCTTTGAACCTGATTGGCATTCCTGTGGCTGCTACAGGACTCATTTTAGGTTTTGCCTTTAGCCAGTCCACTCAATTTATTGAACAGCGCTCATTGGGTTTAGATATTCATATTATTTTATCGCTGTCGGCCTATGCGGTGCTACTCATGGCGACCATACAAGCCGTGATTTTATGGTTCCAAGATCGTGAGTTAAAGAACAAACAGAAGAAACGCTTTTGGGTTAACTTACTGCCCTCTTTTCAAGCGATGGAGTCTTTACTGTTTGACTTAATTAAAACGGGGTTTCTTTTACTAACCGTGGCGTTGGTGTTTGGTTTCTTTACTATCGATAACTTTTTTGCCCAACATCTGGCACATAAAACCGCTTTTAGTATTATTTCTTGGTTTGTGTATGGGGCTTTACTCATCGGACATTACCGTTTTGGTTGGCGCGGTCAAAAAGCGATTCGTTTTACCTTAATTGGATTCTTCTTGTTGGCTATAGGTTTTATCGGATCTAAGTTTGTATTGGAAATGATTTTAGGTCGATAAAGTCTTTTTAGTTTTACTAGGCTTTGTTGCACAAACATTCAAAAGCTAAACTTCTTCCAAGTTATCTAAATTTAAGTGGCAACTTGGGTAAGTGGTCGACCTAAATCTGTAAATTTATTTAATACGGCCACACGTGCATGAATCTCATTGACTTGGCTTTGAAAGTTTCTCGCACGGAGTTTATCGCCTAATAATTTGATGCAATGCATCTTGGTTTCTATCAGACTTCTGCGATGATAGCCTGACCAGTTTTTCCATATTGTTCTTCCTAAACGTTTAACTGTTCGAAGTAATTCATTTCGCTCTA
The DNA here is from genome assembly GCF_058599505.1 of Acinetobacter sp. CAU_H_29a_1. NCBI lineage: Bacteria > Pseudomonadati > Pseudomonadota > Gammaproteobacteria > Moraxellales > Moraxellaceae > Acinetobacter > Acinetobacter sp. CAU_H_29a_1. Next base: position 745,224 of record NZ_CM178655.1, on the reverse strand, counting down.
GCGAGCTGGTCTTTGTATCTTTCCAAGGTTTCGCATTTTTTCTTGGCGAAATCACCGCATGTGCTTGTCGGTCTGCAATTACTTGACGGCATTGCTTGGTGTCATAAGCCCCATCAGTATAGACAGAGTCAATCTGCTCATCTTGTGGAATCTGATCGAGTAAATCACCAAGCACTTGTGAATCACTCACATTATTTGTAGTGAGTTGAATAGCGCGTATTTGAAGGGTTTCAGCATCTATACCAATATGAAGTTTACGCCATTGGCGACGATATTCAGGTTGGTGTTTCTTACGCTTCCATTCATCTTCGCCTAGAAACTTTAAGCCAGTAGAATCGACGATGAGCAATATATTGCGCAAGGCAGTCCATTGCAACTCTTCTCATAGTTAATTGCAATATCAATATGCTTTTGTCTTCTGCAGATGGTGGAATAGTCTGGTGCTGTCCAATCTAATCTACAAAGATGAATGAGACTTTGCACAAAGCCAGTGACCATGCGTAAAGAAAGATGAAATAAGGATTTGATCATTAAACAGCATTGGATGGCTGTATCTGAATAAGTTTGATTTCGACCATGTTTACCTTTGGGTTGAGCGTACCATTGAGTCTTGGGATCAAACCAAATTGAGAGATTTCCTCGATTTATTAATGCACTGTTATAAGAAGACCAATTGGTTGTACGATAGATTTTAGGTGTGGGCTTATTCATTTGAGAATTATATTGTGGAATAAGCCTTTAGAGATAGGTTTGTGCAACAAAGCCTTTTTATATGCTGGTTCTTCATAAGCGCCTTCTTGAAAATATCCTCCCATTGCTAGAGAAGATTCAGAAAGCAATACTTTGTCTTTAGTTTTTGTTAAACAGTAGCTAAAGCCAAAATTTTCAATATTAATTTCATCTTTTTTAAATATATCTACTTCTATTTTTTTTGAATAACATGAACTTGCAATAAAACAACTGAATATAAATAAAAGAAATTTCATCATCTTAAGTTCCAAAAAAGAATATCTGTGGTTCTGACATTTGGTCTATCATGAATAAAATAACAACTATCCCTATCGTGCGGGTTGTATTCACATCTACAGGAAGCTTCGATTAGTATGTGACAGAGTTCTGTAGCCTATAGCATTGATTGATAAATCTTAAGTACGTAAGAAAGATAATAAAATGGATCATTTTTTATCCATCCGTTATAATGGCTAAATATTTACCCCCCTTCTTCCAATTTAGAGTAACGCCAATGAAGTAAGTCTTATTTTCCGTCAAATCTAATTTATGTGTTTTCTGACGTGCAAAATAAACTTATTTACTACTCTAGGACTTACGCAGTATTATTTATAGATTCTCTGTGGTAGCAGATGATTTTTATCGAGAATAAAGTCATCAATGAAGTTTTTGATAACTGGTCTAAATAATTTCTTCTGCCAACGATATACATTTTCAAAGATCCGCTCAAACTGGTTCTTTTGTATCTCGACGTAGGCCATCAAGGCTGAAAAAATATGATTCAAAATCAGTTTAGATCGTCTTACTTGAAACTTTTCAATATGACAAACCTGTTTAATCACCCGGTGATATTGCTCTATTTTCCAATGACTTGAATGTAATTCATGAAAACCCTCAAAGGACAATAAATCATCTTCATCTTGATGCACAATATAAAACCTCTGCTGTTCTTTTAACTGAGTCTTAAATAATTGTACAAAGCCAAAATCTTTGAGCCAGACCACTTGACCCTGATGGAAATTCGGCAATAAACGCAGTTGAAACCATTGTCCTTTTTCTGGGGAAACCTTACGGTTACAGTCGATACCAAACATAAATCGAATACCATGTTTTCTTATGGTTTTTAGATTTGCAATCGATGAATACCAACTATCACCTGTAATGAATTGAATCTTTGCACCCCAACTGAGTACTTCACTTAACATATCCATAAAGTAATCATTCTTGGTTTTACTTTCAGATTTGTCATAAATTCGGAAATTAATTGGAATATTTTGACCATTTTGATCTGTCGCATACAAGGTAATGAGATTAATACCCTTGACGGATCGGTGGTGTTTGCCTGACCAAAAATAGCTAACTAAGTCCATATGCTGACTATACGGTTTATCTAAAACAGTATCATCAATACTGACTATAAGTTTATTATTATCAATATGTTGAATTGCTTCCTGATATAGGTCGTGAGGTGTGTAGTCTTCACGCTCTAGAAAGCGATTTACACTATCATGCGAGATATTATAAGTCTCGGCAAGTTGTGTGCAGCTAATAGAGTTCGGTTCTGTCATGAGAAAGCCCATATAAATGGGTAGAGTACAAGTTGCTGTAGAAGCATGTTTAATTCGTCTGATCACAGATACTTTATAAAGTATTTTAATACTTTTTTGAATCCGTCAATGCGTAAGTCCTATACTCTATATCTCTATAAAAATTTATTTTGTATGTCCTGTATAAAGGAGTCTTCAATGACCCAACAGGCCTGTACTGTAAAAAATTTCGGCGTTCAATTTGCTCATGAACCACTTTTTCAGCATTTAAACTTTGAATTGCCCGCTGCCCAATGTTCAGCGCTGATCGGACGCAATGGTCAAGGCAAATCAATATTAATGTCCCTACTCACTCAGGCGCACATGCCCAATTATGCGAGTGGCGAAGTGATTTAGCGTATGCCATTTTCCTACTTAAGTCAGCTCGAGCGTTTAAGCAACTGTACGCTTGCCGAAGCCCTTAATATTGCTGACCTGTATGTAAGTTTTCAGCGTATTGAACAATCGACTGCGAGCTTTGAAGACTATGATCGCGTCGAACATGCATGGCATCAACCCACTGAATGGTTGAAATTGCTAGAAAGTGCCAACTTACCTACAGATCTATCTAGCTCAGTTTCTCAACTCAGTGAAGGTCAGAAAACCAAACTGGCACTGTGTCGCCTTTTTTTACAAACTGAGCATTATTTACTTCTTGATGAACCCAGTAATCACTTAGACCATGCAAGTCGTGCGTGGTTAAGTCAAAAAATCCTTCAACATCCTGCGGGCTGTTTAGTCATTAGCCATGACCGCACATTGTTAAATCAAATCTCCAATACCTATGTTTTAAATGATTTTGGCTTGCAACACTTCCGTTGCAACTATGCCGAGTATCAGTCACACACAGAGCAACACCAGCAGGCACTACAACACAATATCTCGCAAGAGAAACGCGAACTAAAACAATTACAAGTCCAACAGCATGAGCAGCGCATGAAAGCTCAGAAAAGGCAAAAGTCTGGGAAGAAATTACGAAGCTCTGGTTCTCAAGCCAAAATCCTACTCGACTTTAAAAAAGAACGTGCGAGTCAAACCTTATCGGGAGTCGCGCAGCAACAACTTCGCCAAAAGGAACAAGCGCAAGATGAGCTCAAAAACAAACAGCAGCAACTAGAACAGATTAAGTCACAAAAGTTTGATTTCCATTTTCAACCTAAACAAACTGGTGAAATTCTTCGTTTGAAAGAAGTGGGTTTAGCAGCACTTTCTATCTCGCCTATTTCTTTCGCCTTACACAACGGAGAAAAAATCCAACTGCGCGGCCAAAATGGTTCAGGTAAGTCGACCCTACTTCGTGCCATTCAAAATCATAGTCATGTTCAATCGGGAGACATTTTTAAGCGTGGAGCATCGTTATATTTAGATCAAAACTTTAGCCTACTGAATCCAGAACTGAATGCGGTACACAATTTACAATTATTGAATCCGTCTTTGTCCGATGAGGAGTGTCGGAATCAATTGGGGCAACTTCGAATTCGACGAGATAAGGCTCTGCTTCCCATCTCACTACTCAGTGGCGGTGAACAACTCAAAGTCGCTTTACTGTGTATCAGTCTCGCAGCACAGCCTGTGGACTTACTGTTACTGGACGAACCCGAAAATCATCTCGACATCAACTCAAGACAACTGTTGGCACAGGCTATACGCGATTTTACAGGGGCGGTTATTTTAGTTTCACATGATGACGCCTTTGTCGAGGAGACACAGATTCAAAGCTATTTCGATTTAACCCAAACGCATTAGACTAGACAGCGTGATCGGATTTGCGTATAACACCGTTTTTCTATTTGACTGGTGACACCGCTGTGAAACTCATTCTTGCACCAATGGAAGGCTTAACCGACCCAATCATGCGTGATGTGCTCACGTCTGTAGGTAGCTTCGACTGGTGTGTGACCGAGTTTATCCGTGTGACCAATTCGGTCTTACCCGATCATATTTACCACCAGTATTGCCCTGAATTACTCAATGGCGGAAAAACAGCGGCGGGAACACCCGTGCATGTGCAGTTTTTGGGTAATGACCCTGAAATGTTGGCTGCCAATGCCATCCGTGCAGTGAAACTCGGTGCGCCCGCCATTGATATGAATTTTGGCTGTCCAGCCAAAACCGTGAACCGTCACCGTGGTGGCTCGGTGCTTTTAGATGAGCCAGAAGTAGTACATGAACTGGTCAAAGCAGTACGTGATGCGGTTCCTGCACATATTCCTGTTTCTGCGAAAATGCGCTTAGGCTATATGGACCGACATTTTATGTTGGACAATGCTCATGCCATTGAAGATGCAGGTGCGGCGTGGGTTACCGTGCATGCACGTACCAAAGCCGATGGTTATACCCCACCCGCTTTTTGGGATCAGCTCCGCCCGATTCGTGAAGCTTTAAAGATCAATGTGATTGCCAATGGCGAAATTTGGAACAATACAGACGCGAAACAGTGTCGCTTAGAGTCTGGCTGTGAAGATTTGATGATTGGACGTGGTGCCGTGACCACACCCGATTTGACCCAATGTATTCGTCAAAATATCGATACACCTTTGCTGACATGGAATGAGCTACTGACCTTACAAATCCGTTTTTTAAACGGCGGCTATAAAAAAGAAATGAATATGGTCGGACGTTATAAGCAATGGCTTGGCATGATGTCTAAACACTATCCTGAAGCCAAAGCCCTATGGGATGAAGTCAAACGTATCAAGCCGCTGGATGACATTATTCTTAAACTAAACGCAAGCTCGACTTAATCCGTTCGCGCAACGATCGCGACATAAGTGGGTAAGTTCCACGCACCACCTGCAAAGCCTTTACATTGCTGCGATTGTGCCTGATAACTGAGGACAAAAGCCTTTCCATTCCAAGCCCACTCGGAACGAATACCACAGTCTGCGATACCCCGCCCTTTTTGCTCTGAGAAAATTTGCGCCTCACTAAAACTTGAGCCTGATGTGGTGACTTGCTGCTGAATCTTTTGTAATGCTTTGTCCATGACCCAGTAGCCTAGACCTTCATTATACGCTCCACGCCAACATGGCACTTGAACCACCACTTGTTCCGCATTCAGCGGATAGACTGAAACCCGATCTTCCTCAAAAAACTGTGCCTCATAGAGATTTGGACAGCCTTGTTCATCTGTTTTTGCTTTTAACTTTTTAAAGAGTTGATTGGCAATCTTACTGTCCACGGCAAAGTGGCTGGCAACCGCAGGGCGATACCCCGTGATGCCAATTTGGGGGATGGCTTTGGGTTGTAAAACATTTTGCTCAGACTGATTGCCTTTTTGATATACCGCGTTCGGTGTATTTACACGCTTTTGTATATCATCCATTTTGAGCAAAACTGCATTTGCCCCAGCAGTTGAAATTTGCCATTGCTGTGCTTGGGTCGTGAGACGAATATCTTCCGCACCCACCAAAGCCTTTAGCAACTGCGCACTTTGAGCACTGGACAGTTTCGCTGTACTTTTCTTGGCATCGATGGTCAGACTCCCCAGAGATGTTCCTCCTACATTTAAACTGGCTTCAGTATCCTGCGTAAACTCCTCAGCCACTTGAATTTGGCTGAGCACCGCACTGCCTGCACCTGCCGGACGAGAAATCAGTAATGAAACTGGATGACCAAACTGAGCATCACTTTGATACCCTACCGCGCGGCACATACCCGTATTATCACAGGCAAGCTCCCAGTCTTTATGCATAAAATAGTTACCCGTTTCAGCATGAGTCAACTGGCTCAAGGCACTCATCAGCAACACACCAATAATGGGACTATTTCGTTTTATGATCTTATTATTCAACATATGCACTCACTCCACTTTAGAGGAATATAATCTTGCACTCAAAAACTGCGGCTTTGCACGATACCTGTATAATTTAAACAATCTTCAACGCGTATCCGTTGTACTTTCGACAGCTGATCTATATCAAACCAAGCATAAGCCGTATGTTCATCACTGAGCCTGATCTCAGCAGATGCAGCCAAATGGCATCTAAAAATAAAGGCATGCGAGGTCACTGCCGAATGAAAATACACACCCGATAAATAATCGATCTGAACTTGACAACCGAGTTCTTCTTGGCACTCACGCAGCAAAGCCTGATGAATAGTTTCTCCCATATCCAAGGCTCCACCGGGCAGCCCCCAAGCCTGATCGGCATAATTGGCTTTCAGTAATAAAACCTGTCCTGCATCATTGGTTAGCACCGCATGAGAACTCAGTCGGTAAAAGTCTTGAAATGCCATAGATACCTTCTTCTTAAGTTGTTCATGTTGTCATTCAAACATAGCCCAGCAAAACGGAGGTGGCTCAATCTGTATCCAATCTAAAGCTTTAGCGAGCTCAGTCTGGAAAATGAATCGGCTTTGACATTTTAGTTTCAAAGTCCACAGGCACCGAAATATGCTGATGGGCAACCAACCACTCACCTGCCGTTTTTTGAAAACATAGCGTGGTTCTGCACCAAGGAATCTCTGGGGTTGCAACGCCACTGGCATGATCCAATTTAGAATAACAATGTAAAAAAGCTAAACCGTCACGACTAAAAATATTGATATTACGCCTGAACACTTTGATTTCCCCCTGAAAAAATGGGGCATATCGTCTCCACAATTCTTGATAGGCTTGCACGCCTTGCAGCTCAAACCCAATATCAAACAAGCTGACATCACTCTGACAAAGACGAATGATATTTTGTACATCCATTTTACAAATGGCATCATCCCATTGTTTGAGTTTGAAGATAATTTCATGCCCTGCATGCTCATCTCCAACTAATCGAAAATCCACATCACACTCCCACACTACAAATCAAACCGCATAAAAAAACGCGTGCGCCATCCATAGCAAACACGCGGTTTTCTTTAATTCTTAAAACAAGCAAAATATGTAATCTGATCTTAAGTCGTCAAATCCTTAATCGTGGTACTTGAACCATTGTTTTTGACCGACTCAATGCCTTTATCTCGAGATTGCTCACTGGCATAAAACTGACTGGTACCAATAATCTGATGATTGGCAGCCTTTAAGTTAAAATAAGGTTTGCCATTTTTGGCTTCTAAGCGTTCATAACGCGTATCATCGGGGCTATTTTTTTGCACCGACTCAATTCCATTATGCGCTGACGCTTTTGCTTTATACAGTTCACTGGTCAAAATGACCTCGCCATTTCCCGCTTTTAAAACAAAGCGATATTGGCCATCATTTGCCTGACTTACTTCGTACCATCCTGACATAAGCTCACCTATTGTTATTTTAAAGTGATTGTAGACCCACTAAAACTGAATAAAAAAACATCCAATTTCATAAAATATAAATGACTTCTTTTATAAAAAAAAGTGCATTTACTACCAGCCCAAATTTTATTTTTTTAAAATAACAGCGCTATATGAATAACGCATGACAGCTACAAACCGTTTAAATGACACGCGATATCGGCCCAATAAACGGTTTGGCGCTCTTCCTAATTTTATGCTTTTAATACCAATTTGCTATAACTGCTTTTTGGCATTTCAATAATTTCTACACAAATTTGTACCGTTAAATCCTGAGGGGCTGTAAAGTTTTGCTGCAATGTTTTAAGTAATTTGCTCGAAATGGCACACTTAGTGGCTTCATCTCGTCCGCTTAATAAAGACACTTTGGCATGCAAATAAGCCTGCGCATCGCCTTCTACCCCAATCACAAAATCGGACTGTCGAATGGCACGACTTTTGATGTCATTGCCCGATTGTACAAACTGACCATCCAGCAAAGCTTGGTTTAACGCCAGTAACATCGGCTTAACATCAAGGGTGTCGATATTATCTGAATATTCAAGGTGGATATGTGGCATAACGTATTCTTCAACAGTTTTTATCTTTATAGCATGCTGTGCTGGTGTTTCAACGCTTAAATGTCTTTTCAAAATGTCTAAAAAACAAAAACGGAGTCCAATTGACTCCGTTTTAATCTCGAGCTGCAAACTCAGCGCATTAGGCTTTTTTCACATACTCAGATTTCAGTTTCATCGCACCGACACCGTCGATCTTACAGTCAATGTCATGACCATCTGCGGCATCTGGCAATAAACGAATATTTTTCACTTTGGTTCCGACTTTCACCACCGATGACGAACCTTTAATTTTTAAATCTTTAATCACCGTTACCGTGTCACCGTCAGCAAGTAAGTTGCCGTTGGCATCTTTAATTGCTACCACTTCTTCAGTTGCTTCTCCCTCTTTCCATTCATTTGAACATTCAGGGCAGATCAGCAAGTCACCATCTTCATAGGTATATTCGGACTGGCATTTTGGGCAGTTGGGTAAAGACATAAAAACCTCAAAAATAAAAAAATAAGCAATTCACATTGCTCAAAACGCCAATATAGCATTTTTCAGATGAAAACGATGCGAATCACATATTTATTTTAAGGCTTTAACTTTGTCACAGGATGAATAAAATAAAACCTAAAAAATATAAATTTCCCTGTAGTAGCATCAGCTCAACACTTACTTTTGTTCCAAACACTGCTTCAAAATCACCACATGGTTATGCTGTTCTTCTTTGGCTGCGGTGAGTAACGTGATCTGCTCACGCACCGCCAATTGGCGCAAATCATTCAACTCGGCGGAATGTGCTTCCAGTTCTTTCATATAACGGACTTTAAACTCATCCCAGTGTGCCACCATGTCTTGGTGATACCATTTCCGTAGTTCATTGGATGGTGTGAGAATTTTTGGCCATTCATCTATTTTTGCCTCAAGTTTTGAGACCCCTCGTGGCCACAACCGATCAACCAAAACCCGTTTACCATCCTCGTCCTCAATAGGCGCATAAATCCGCTTCATGCGTATTGGCATGCAGAACTCCTTTTATTCTTTTGTGCAACTTATTCTATTGTTCAACAATGACGAAGCACTATTCATCGGGAATGTCTGGATTCACTAAAAAAGCCAAGAGTTGCAACGACTCTTGCCAGCCCAGATAACAGCCATCGACAGGAATCACATCGGGTAAACCAGACTGCGTAATATGAACCTCAGTACCGACAGATACTTCTTTGAACTCAACACGCACTTCAATTTTACCTGCTAGTTCAGGTACATCGAACTCATCGGTATAGCGTAATAAACTGTTTTCAACGATTTCATGATAAGTACCATGAAATGAATGCTGCATGCCTGTACTGAAGTTAGTAAAAAACATACGATATTGACCACCTTCACGCAGATCAAACTGATCTACATGTGCGGTAAAGCCATGTGGTGCCATCCATTTCACTAATGCATCTGCAGTGGTAAAAGCACGATAGACGCGCTCGACGGGTGCACTAAATACGCGGTGTAATTGAACACTATTTGACATGATTTTTCTCGTTCTTTTCAAATATTCAGATTTAGTTTAAAACGCTCAAACCCACATACTGTATTTTTTTGTGCATCTTTTTTTAAATAGCCAAACTCGGCCCGCTGGCTTTTCTACCCACCAATAAAAAAAGCATGTTTTTCAACATGCTTTAAATTTGACCATTTTTTTAAGCCTGACCTTGCTCATAGTCCTCGTCATCTTCGTCGTCATAGACATAGGCCATACAGCCCCAGCCATCATATTCGCCACCAAACTGTTCTGCAATTTTAGTAAACCATTGTTCTAAGTCGACAATGTCTGAATACTCAGGTTCCATATACACATAGATGGTAATAATCCACTCAGATACATCGCTTTCTTCATCGACAAACAACGTGATTTTTTGCTCTTCTTGTAATAAATACAACGCACACTTTTCTGCTTGTGACTGTTCTTGAAAGGCAATCGAATATTCTATTTCATGCGGTTCCGATAGGTCGTCGCCATCCTCAGCCATTTGCCAAAGTACATTTCCGTTATCATCATCTGGATATAATTCATAATCACGTGTCATGCGTATGTCCTTGTTATCTTTTTAGCCAATATATCGTTGGCAAGTGACAAAATAGTGACTTCAACATAGCATATTTTGCTCATTTTTATAGCAGTTACGTCTGATTTCTCGAAGGTTGTTTAGACTTTATTTCACGCTGGCTTTGCCGTGTTAGTGTAAAATCCGATGCTCAACTAAAATGTCCGCTTGAAACTGTAAATCACTGCTTTTTAAGTTTTCTAATAAGGCTGCAAATTTGAGTTCTTCTAGGCGTAAAGCCAAATAACTGTCTTGTATCTGAGTATGACCAAAGGCCGCACCATAGTGATTGATAAGGGTAAAGTCATCCTGCAAAGCTTGAATCAAAAGGCCAAGATTGTCTTTGCTCACACGCTGTAAATAAAAGTCTGCTTTCGTATTAAACAACTGTGAAACCAAGACCATCATCGATAATCGTCGATGTTCATCCATAAAGGCGCAGGTCACAACGTCGTTTTGCTCAACTGCACGAATCACCTGTTGCCGAACTTTCAGTAAATGGCCGGCCGCATCCATTTTCCCGTAGCCTTCAATGAGTTCATCTAACAACTGCTCCGAAGGCAGTTGATAACTCTGGCTGTAGGTTTCAATTTTATGGTGTAGGGCCTTTGATATTTCAGCCAGATGTTGTCGTTCTTCAGCCATGTGAAAAAAAGCACCCAGTTTTTCTCTGGCGCGCAGCATGCTCATTTCTTTGGCTTTACGCTCATATTCCGTTAAGAAGTGATGTACTTTTTCGATACGCTGCCGACATTGTTTGAGCATTTGTTCAGCATCAAATTTAACCGTTTCAGCAAACAATTCAACTTGGTTGTGCCGTTCAATCACATAGTGTTCGACATCAATAATTTCTTGGTAAGGACTCAAAGTTTCGTTTCGTTGTCTGAGTGTTCCAAGCTCAATTCTTAAACTGGTCAGCCGATGTTGTAATTCACTTTGCTGCTGTTCATAAACTTCTAAACTGTTTCGACTGCGCTCTAAATTGATTTCTAAGGATTCAATCTTCTTTTTTTGGGCAAGGCTGTGTATTGTTTGCCGACATATAACCGCACACAGCAGGACAAGAATGACAGCGAGTACATAAAGCATGGCCTATCTCCCTAAGGGAATGTCATTTTTATTTTAAAGACTCAGCTGTAAGAACACATGAAACTCAAACAGTAAGCCTTGGAACAGACAAACATATTTTCATTCAATTTCAATCAGTCATGACGATGGCCAAAAAGCCAAACTCAAATGTTAATTTCAACAAAGATAAGCACACTGGATAAAAGTGCACTTACACAACTTACGCTAACGGTTTTTTAAACTGCCCGATATCCCAAATTTTAAGTATTTCTCAAAATATAGGCAAAGTGTGACACAGTTAGAATGGCACACTTCCATGAATCGCGACCGCTTTCCCACTTAAAGGCTGCTGAAAGGCGAGAAAACTGGCATGTAAAGCCATACGTTTTAATGGACTCCGTGTCGGCTCAGGGTGATACAACTTATCCCCTGTAATTGGATGCCCAATATATTGCATATGCACACGGAGCTGATGTGAACGCCCCGTAATTGGGGTCAGTAAAACTCGCGTAATATCGGTCTCAATGTCATAGCTAAGAGCTTGATAAAGTGTTTTTGCAGGTTTGCCCAACTCAAAGTGTACGATCTGCCGTGGTCGATTTTCCCAGTCAGTAATCAGTGGTACTTCAACACAGCCTTCGGCATCCAACTGGCCTTGAACTAAAGCAATATAGTGTTTATCCACCGTGCGGGCTTGAAACATTTTGCTGACGGCAACTTCGGCATCGCGGTGCTTGGCAAACATTAAAATTCCCGAGGTCGCCATATCTAAACGATGGGTAATTTTGGCATGTGGGTACTGCGCTAAAACCCGTAAATAGGCACTGTCTTGGTGTTCTGGTAAACGCCCCGGTACAGACAACAAGCCCGCAGGCTTTTCAATCACCACCAAATCATCGTCTTCATAAACGATCACCAAGTCTTCTTGGGGTGGTGAATATATAAAGTTGTCATTTAGAGCCATAGGAATAACAGCATACAAAAGCGAGCGCGAAAAATAGCAAGCTGTGTTTCTGCTGTCAATCATTCACCAAATATGGAAAATAGCCTTAATCCTAGGCGTCCATCACCCTATATAAAGCCAACTTTTTAGCAGGGCTGATGGATTGAGAGCTTAAAATAAAATGATGTAAGTGAAACTACAACAGCAGAATTTTTCGGTTTTATCGGGAAATATTAAAATTTATTTTTTTTGATTTATCTTTTATTCGAGTTCAAATTTTTTAGGGTGTCTGGGAAAACATATTGTTTACTTCAACTATCATAACTTTGTAAGTAATGATCTTATAGCCTATAAACTTTTGATTTATAGCGTCCTAAGCCGAATCAAGACCTTTTGGGTAAGTACTACTCACGCGTTTTGCGCCACTGGTAGCATGCTACTCTTTTCGATCCCGTCACACCCTTGAGATATAATTTAACAATCCAAGGGCGGGATTGTTTCCCGAAGATAAAGTCTTTTTGGCCATTTTTGGAAAAAAATCTTGGCTTTCAGGTTATCTAAAAAATGTTTTCCCAAATGCAGCGTATTTATGATTTTTTTCTCACATAAAATCACTTTTCTCAGGATTTTATTTCTTTACTGCATCACAGATGAGAAAATCAACTTCCTGCGCAGACCTGCATCAGCTGAATGAGATTCCCGCAGGTATCATCAAAGACTGCAACTTTAACTTTTCCGGCCCGCATCGGTTCACTGGTAAATTGCACCCCTAAGTTTTTGAGTCGTTCATATTCCGCATCGAGGTCATCCACTTGAAAAGAAGTATAGGGAATCAGGTCTGCTTTAATTGCGGCCTTAAACGGCTGTGCCGCGGGATGTGCATCAGGCTCCAGTAGCAGTTCAACACCCTATGGACTTTCGGGTGAAACCAAGGTCAGCCAACGATAATCACCCACAGGTACATCATGTTTGATTTTAAAACCGAGTTTTTCTGTATAAAACTGACAGGCTTTTTCTTGGCTATCGACCATGATACTGGTGACATATATTTTCATTGTTGTTCCATATTTTTTATCAGACTTTTAATGGTTATAGCAGAACTCTAAGCGTTCCAATGTTATCAAATCGCATTTTTTTTAAAGCCGTTTTCGCAAACCAAAGCGCCAATTTGTTTTGACACAGTTAGAGCAAATATTTGGATAAATTCGGGGCAATATAGATGCTTAAAATGGAAGAAAATATTTGAATGGACGTGTCTTTTATCGTGTTGTTTTTATCATGTTGTTTCTAGGGATCAGGAGATAACTTCAACGATTAAAACTGGGTAAGTTCTAAACTTTTGCCTATAAATGGATAATCTATAGCGTCCTAAGCTGAATCGAGACCTTGTGGGTAAGTACGACGCTGATCTGATAGATAACAAGTCGCAAACTACTCTTTTCGATTCCTGTGCCCTTAAACGCTATATTAAGCAAATTGGTGCGGGATGAATTTCCGAAGATCGGCTAATTTCAAGCAATGATGAAAAATATTTCCCTAAATAAAACCAAATTTGATAAAAATATTCATAATGGCAATTGAATCATCTATTTCATCGCATAAAAATGAACTTCTATCATTTTTTACACCATCATTTCAGAACGCTTAAGTCCCCATGTAACCTTGCAGCCACGTTGCAATAAACCACCATAAACTAATCGCGGACATACCACAGAGTAAATTAGCTAAAACCTTCTGCAGATTACTGAGCTGAGACAGATAGATTTTTCGGTTAATCACATACGCAACCACAGCTAAGGCTCCACCGATTGCACCACCAATCATCACTAAAAACAAAGGCCAACCTGCCATCAAATGAGCCGCCGTACTCAGCTTAGGTTTCTCTTCAACACTCAAGAGTAGTTCTTTATTTTCCATCTCTTTCCCCTATACCTGATCAAGCAGTCATGTGACTGATGGCTCAGACTCACGTCACTCATAAAAGTGTATTTTGAAATATAAGTTAGCAAAAACTAAGCCAAGACTATTCAAGACTCAGATCGTCGATGTCCTGAATTTTGCTCAAATACATTGGAGCAACATTCACTTTGCTCCATGTTTCTTTAAATTTAGGGTCGCTATCCGGGTCTTTGTTGAGATTTTCTCTGACCAGCTTCTTAGCGGTGAGAAAATTGACACTGGTTTCACTATTCACATAAGGGCCGAAATTATCTGAGCTGTCATAGCCAATCAGACGCATATCACGTCCCTCTAAACGGAACTGATAGGCCCAATATCCATAACGGCCATGGGCATAATGTAGTTTTAACAGGCCTTTTTCGATAGAGGGCACCAACTCAGGCGCAAAGTACACACCGCCATCTTCATTTTCTGAAGAAAACAGTGACAGGTTCTGAACGACTTTTTGGTAGTGCCCTTTGGTATTCAACAGCACAATCACACCACGGCGGTTGCGATCTAGTTTCCCACGGTATTCATCGGTGACCCACTGTTTCGGATCTGTACCTTTGACGATTAAAACCACATCTTTCAAGCCATCTTTGTTTAAGTCCCCTTGCACGACCTCAAACACCGTATATTTTGTGGGAAGGTAAGCTTTGTATTGGCTGGTGGCTTCTTGACGCTGAATATCTGCTATATCCGTTGCACTTAAGTTTTCAGCATATAGATTGGCGGAGATACCCAACATTACAGAAAACATTAGAGAAGTTTGAATGAACTGATTTTTCATAGTTTTGTTAATTTTTTAAATAAAGTAGTTAAGCGAGCACGCTAATGAATGCCTCATTTTTGGCATCTGTACTACAGATTAGCATTTATCAGAAGCCTATTTATAGGATGCTCTACAATTAAAAACAGATGACTGTATCAGTGTCATATTTTGATTGCTGCCGTTGAAAACTTTCGGCTAAAGTGACGAAAGACCATTCAAATACGTTTCATCATACAAACTAAAACTGTCCGCTGGTGCTGTGCCTTGCGCTTTCTCTGAGTGCATGCAAAGTGTTAAAAACACATATCGTTAAAGTCACTAGCTCAACCGAAGCACAGCCAAATGAAGTGTTATTAAAAACCACCAAAGGCTATGTGTACTTATCGACACAGAACATGACGGAAAAACAAAAGCACATCCTAAAAAACCTGCGTCCTTTTCAGTGCTTAGAAATTAAAACACCTGAACAGTTTGCCATGCAAAACAGAGTGGTTCGATTTTCTGACTTTAAAATTAGCGCTTTAGTCGAAGCTGACCGTGAGTGTCGAAAAATTAAGGTCGCGACCCGAATTGAAATCCATTAATGTTGTAATGCTTAAAAAATAGAACCTCCATATCCAACAATGAAAAGCTCTGCATAAATTGCAGAGCTTTTTTGATTTTGATTATTTGAAACAACACTTGTCACAACCTTCGACTTTTTCTCTGGGCCAGTTCATTCTTGCCCGCTTATAAGCCAGCTCATAATTGGCAAAATAACCAATCAGAATTTGATCCTCCGAGCTGGGTAAGTCTGCACAGCCTAAGGATGCATTATGAATATGATGGATGCCTTTTTCACTAGGCTGTTCATTTACAATAAATTTTATCATTTACAGTTCCCCGAATAATTTTTATAAAGTTCAACTACAAACAAACCCATACAAAAAGTATGTATTTATAAAATTAAACGGATGCCGTATGAAAATCAATCATTATTTTAAAAGTGAAACTGACCTCTAAGTCATATCAACCTAAAAGAATTGATGTCCACATAAGCGAAAAATTAGCCACTCTATCTTTAAATTTAGAGGCCCAGCAACACCATAAGAAAACGACTGAAACTATAAAGGTGTGCTGATACTTTCTTGTTTTTTGCGTTTAAACCAACGCACGGCCCAGACCGCCAAAATAATGCCTACAATCACCACCAAAACTGGAACCAGTAGTGAAAGCACGGACAGTAAAACGGCTCCGACCCATTCCACTGTAGACACCAGTGGGTTAGCTACACCGCCTGTCGTCGCGGTTGAAACCCCTCGAACGGCAACGGTACTCATTTGCACAGCACCTGCTGTTCCCCCACCGACAATAATTGCTGCGGCCCAACTGGCAAACTGCGACATTTCCCCGCTGCTGACCGCCATAGTGGTGAGTGTTCCTGCGACCATCGCGGCTGGCGTTGCAATGGTGTCTAAAGCGTTGTCTACCCATGGTATGTAATAAGCTGCGATTTCACAGACAGTTGCAATAGCTAAGGCAATGCATACCGATGGCATGCTTAACCATTCAAAACCTTGCATGGGCTCGAACCAACCCATAATAGATGCAAGGCTCATGACCAAGAGTGGGACAAAAACACGAAAGCCACAGGCCGCACTTAAGCCAATGCCGATACAAAGTCCTAATATGGTTTCCATGTGCTTTTCCTATGTGGCTTAAGTTGGATGTTTTTATCTTTTTTATGACTTAGCAAAAAGCCCTATCGGGTGATAGGGCTTTTCTTTTAAACAGTGGGTAACTGTTAAATCTTGGGCTTAGGCATTCTTATTGTTAAATTGATTGCCTTGGCATTTGGTACACGGGGGTAAACGATCTGTACCAATTTCTAAGTAGACGCGGTGTCCGCATTGAACACAAAAATAGAAGCCTGTTCCGGGTTTTTCGCCAGCAGTAACCATTTTTGTTCTCCATAGGTTTTAGAAATGGTGAACAAAGTATAGCCTAATTTTGATGTATGTCTACTGTCTATTTTAAAAAATGATGGTGTCATTTTTGTAAGAAATGATGTTAAAGTTCTTCTCGCTCTTGCGGTGATTGATCTACTCTTTCTTCGAAATAGAAGTCAGAAGACATTTCAGAAAATATTTTGAAAAGCTTTTCTACGTTAGTTGTTTTCTCTTGGACTGTATTTTCTTCAACTCTAGGGGACATTTCCATTTCTTCTATAGACATGTATAACTCCTAATTTTATAGAGTTTTAGTTCCATCCTTTCTAGGATGAAACTAAATAATAATTATGTATCACAATAAATTATAGGGATAACATTTGCTTCTTTAGCAGCATGCGAAAAAGAAGATATTATCCATAATAATTGAATGATATTTCCTCGAACTTTTTGTTTACTTTTTAATTTATTAAATTCCATCGCTATTTCTTGCTTAGAAATAAAACTACAACTTAAAATACATTTTCTATGCAGTTGAAAATGCTTCAATAAATCCTTTAAATCACTATCAAGTGTTTTATTAGATTTTCGTATTCTAGATATATTGGTTTTAACACCACTACTACTTATATAACTTTTATACATTGTTTTATTAATTTTATCGATGAATTGCTCATTGCTAAAAAACATGGCGAATTCAAACATGAGGTGCGACAGTTTCAAAAGCCATATGATAATCAACAAGCTGAGCAAATTTCTCTAATGGTGTAAGCCAATCTAACGCCTTTCTAGGACGAGTATTCAGTGACATGGCAACTTGATTTAAATAATGCTGATCTGCCTGATTTAAATCAATCCCTTTAGGTAAATATTGCCTAATTAAACCATTCATATTTTCGCATGTGCCTTTTTGCCAGGGTGAATGTGGGTCACAGAAATATACATCTATGCCTAAATCTTCTTCGAGTATTTTATGTTCTGACATCTCACGTCCACGGTCATAGGTCAACGTTTTACGCAGTTCTGCAGGTAAATATTTCAGAGCTTCAGTTAAAGCCTTGCGCACTGATTCTGCCTTTGCATCAGGTAATGTTGCCAAGATACAGAGCCGTGTATTTCGTTCAATAAGTGTTGCTATCGAACTTTTATTGTCTTTACCTTTAATTAAATCAGCTTCCCAATGACCCGGTATTTTTCTTTCTTGAACTTCGGCTGGGCGCTCATGAATAGTTTTAATATCCTGTAATATAGAATCTTTTTTAGGTTCACCGTTAGCTTTTCGCTTTTTATTTTCATGACGCAGACAGGATAATAAGTCTTTTTTCAACTCACCCTTTGGTAATGCTCGTATCGTTGAATAAATCGTTGTATGGCTTACATTCATTGTTTGATCCAAATCAGGAAATGTCTTTAAACGCTTTGCTATTTGCTGAGGAGACCATAAACAACGGATCGCTTCAACAATAAATTTCCAGAGGATTGAATCGATTTTGAGTTTTCTGTGACCACGTCTACGTCTAGCAAAAGTGTTATCAGAAGCATATTGAGCTTGATAAACGTCATTGATGCTATTTCTTTTAAGCTCACGATAGATCGTACTAGGATGTCTTTTAATAAGTTCAGCAAATTTTCTGGCTGAAAAGCCTTCTTTTCTTGACTCAAGCATTAATGCAGTACGATCTTCAAAGTTAAGATGATGGTATGACAATTTTATATACTCCATAAACCCTTTAAATTAATTAGGTGGTTTATGTCGCACTTCAAGTTTTACTCTGCCCATGTTTCCTAAATTCTTCTCTGTACACGACAAAAATAGATAACTCATTGAAATAATGTCACAATAATTGTTTTCTAACGACGAATACTATGATACATCTCAATGAGTTATATCTTATCTTAAACAAATCTCTAAAATGGAACAAGTCACATTTAAAGTGCTTTGCGCTCATCATGCTTGTGATTATTTTAAAGCAAACATGTAATCTTTCTTCTGCATCTAAAGCCTTGCCCATCAAGTGCTTACCACAATCATTTTATCGACGTATGCAGCGCTTCTTTGCAGGTCAGTATTTTGATTATCGTCAAATTTCTCAGTTGATTTTCAATATGTTTTCATTCGACCAAGTGCAACTGACTTTAGATAGAACCAATTGGAAATGGGGAAAACGAAATATTAATATCCTGATGCTCGCAATCGTTTATCGTGGAATAGCGATACCTATCCTTTGGACATTGCTTAATAAACGTGGAAATTCAGATACGAAAGAGCGTATTGCTTTGATTCAACGCTTTATAGCCATTTTTGGTAAAGACCGTATTGTGAATGTGTTCGCAGACAGAGAGTTTATCGGTGAGCAGTGGTTTACATGGTTAATTGAACAAGACATCAACTTCTGCATTCGTGTTAAAAAAACTTCATTGTCACCAATCATTTAGGAAAGAATCATAAAATTAGTGATTTATTTCGCCATCTTAAAGTTGGTCAAATTGAATGTCGTAAACGACGGATTTTGGTTGGTCGGGTGAAACTATATATAAGTGCACTACAGTTAGAAAATGGAGAGCTTTTACTCGTCGTTTCTCCTCAGTTTAATGCCAATGCTATTCAGGATTATGCATTACGCTGGGAAATTGAAACCTTATTCAGTTGTCTCAAAGGACGCGGGTTTAATCTTGAAAATACGCGCTTGACAGACCCTAGACGAGTGAAAAAATTGATTGCGGTGTTAGCTATAAGCTTCTGTTGGTGTTACTTAACGGGTGAATGGCAACATGATCAAAAAAAAGCGATAAAAATAAAGAAGCATGGACGACTCTCAATGAGTTTATTTCGCTATGGTTTAGACTATGTTCAAATGGCGATTCAGCGTTTAATTGGTTTTGGGAAAAAAGAAGAGTTTAAGGAAATTTTGGCAATTTTAAGAAGGCAGAACCCTGATAGGATAAGGGTTCTGTGAAATTTGTCGTGTACAGAGTAAATTCTTAAGACCTTGTCCTACCACATCATGCAAATTACTAGCTGATGTTGATTTTTTCCCATGCTTAGAATGAATAAAATTAATACTAGGATCTGACAAATTTAATGTTATATGGTCTGCCCATTCATCCCCCAAATCATCACAAAAGATATAATGATCCTTTAAATGTAACTTTTCCACAAAACCAAACATTGAATTTTTATTAAATACTTTTTGATTTTTTCTAAAATTACCTTTCTCATTTATAACCTTATCAATTCCCAATTTAGGAACTAAAATATCTAAAATACTATCAACTTCTGATACTCCAGATACATCTTCAAAACAATGATCAATAAAATACATGTATTTAGGATCATCAAAAGTAATACTATAAAGCCCCTTTTTATTTATATAACTTATTAAGCTTATTGCTTTATTATTTTCTTCAATTTTAAAATTTTTAAATGCTTTAGTTGAGATTGATAAACTTTTAGAGTTAACCTTTAATTTTGATTTATTTTTTGGCTCAATAATATTGTTATTTGCATCAATTTCATAAACTTTCCTAAGTTCATCTAGCAACACAACTTTTATATTCTCTTTAATATATTTTTCAATTATTTTTTTCTTTCTTTGGCCTCTAACCTTTCTAGAAGTTTGCCATTTTATTTTAATATTTCCACTTAACAATTCATCTTCAATGAATGAAGCGTCTACAAGTAATGCAGCTGGTTTAGTAACTTTAAGTACATCTACTAACTGAACCTTTCTAGCAAAAAGATTTAAAAATTCATTTGAATTAGCTGTTTGTAAAAGTTTAATTTGTTCATGTATCCATTTAACAATATCATCGAGGGGCAGTCTTGTTGAAGACTCTACAACTCTTCCAGTACCTGATATAGATTTTATATTACCGCCATCTCTTACTTTTATGTGGGATGGAATTGAGCGGCCAGCTGCATGAGTTGATAACGTTCCTTTTAAATTAACTGCTTCATAAGAACGGTTACGAACTGCTTTATCAGATATAGTCATATTTCTAAGGGATAGCTTTTGGAATTCTGCATCTTTCCCTAATAATTTACTCAACTCCTGGCTTAAAACTAGGTCAAAATTATTATTTAACAATTGCGAAAAATTTGCACAACTTTTACTCATTACAATCAAATAATCATCTAGTTCAAGTAAAATAATATAGGCAAATATTCTATCTTTTAAATCAGAATCTTTAAGAAAATATACTGGCTTTTCAGTAGGAAAAACTTTTATTGTAACTTTATATTCTACATCATTAGAAATAGATCTAATGTCCCTATAAACATCAATTATAAAATCTTTACCTTGTTCTTTATTTGACACCGCCTGATCTAACACATTTGAAAGGATATTGTCACTCAAAGATTTCTTTGTTTTGTAAAACTGCATATTTTTAGTTAATTCCAGACCTTCTGACATATTCCCCCCATTTTCTAAATAAAAATACCCTACTTAAAGTAGGGTATTTTTACAACATTTTCAATTACTTTCAGCTTAAATCATCAAGCCACATTCCCTTCCAAGAAATCCTGTGCAAAGCGTTGCAATACACCACCCGCTTCATATACAGACACTTCTTCTTCGGTATCTAAACGACACGTTACAGGAACTTCAACGATTTCACTCTTACCTTCATCCGTCGCACGTTCAATGACTAAAGTTAACGTCGAACGCGGCGCAATATTACCAATCACGCTATATAGCTCAGTACCATCTAAACCTAAAGTTTTACGGTCAGTTCCTGCTTTAAACTCAAGCGGTAACACGCCCATACCCACAAGGTTAGTACGGTGAATACGCTCAAATCCTTCCGCCACAATCGCTTCAACACCAGCAAGACGCACACCTTTTGCAGCCCAGTCACGGCTAGAACCCTGACCATAGTCTTTACCTGCAATGATGATGAGCGGTTGCTTACGATTCATATAAGTTTCAATCGCTTCCCACATACGCATCACTTCGCCTTCAGGCTCAACACGTGCTTTCGAACCTTGCTTGATCGTACCGTCCGCACGAACCACCATTTCATTAAACAGTTTCGGATTCGCAAACGTTGCACGTTGTGCCGTCAAGTGGTCACCACGGTGCGTTGCATAGGAGTTAAAGTCTTCCTCAGGTACGCCCATTTTATGTAGGTACTCACCCGCTGCCGAATCCATCATAATTGCATTCGATGGTGACAAATGATCTGTGGTGATGTTGTCAGGCAAGATCGCAAGTGGACGCATATTTGCCAGTGTACGAGGTGCAGCCAAAGCCCCTTCCCAGTACGGTGGACGGCGGATATACGTACTTTGTGGACGCCAGTCATATAACGGACTTGCCGCTTTTTCCGTTACACCCAAGTCAAACATTGGAATGTACACTTTACGGAACTGTTCAGGTTTTACCGCTTCTTTGACCAAAGCATCAATTTCTTCATCTGAAGGCCAGATGTCTTTGAGGTAAATTGGGTTACCGTCTTTGTCGTTTCCTAATGCATCTTTTTCAATATCAAAACGAATGGTTCCTGCAATCGCATACGCTACAACCAGCGGAGGAGATGCCAAGAACGCTTGTTTTGCATAAGGATGGATACGACCATCGAAGTTACGGTTACCCGAAAGTACCGCAGTTGCATACAGGTCACGGTCAATAATTTCTTGTTGTAATTTAGGGTCTAAAGCACCTGACATACCGTTACAGGTGGTACATGCATACGCCACGATACCAAAACCGAGTTTTTCTAAATCAGTCAATACGCCTGCTTCTTCAAGATATAAAGCAGCAGCTTTAGAACCAGGTGCAAAAGAAGATTTCACCCAAGGTTTACGTGTTAAGCCTAATTCATTGGCTTTACGTGCCAATAAACCTGCTGCAACCGTGTTACGTGGGTTTGATGTATTGGTACAAGAAGTAATGGCAGCGATAATCACAGCACCGTCAGGCATTAAACCATCGGTACGCTGTTCAACCACACCTGCAATGCCTTTGGCTTTTAAGTCGCTGGTTGATACACGTGCATGTGGATTCGATGGCCCTGCAATATTACGCGTTACAGTCGATAAATCAAAACGCAGTACACGCGGATATTCTGCCTGAGTCATTTCAGATGCCCAAAGACCAACTTCTTTGGCATAAGTTTCTACAAGTTTGATTTGATCTGCTTCACGACCTGTCAGGGTTAAATAATCAATCGTGTTTTGGTCGATATAGAACATTGCCGCAGTTGCGCCATATTCAGGTGTCATATTGGAAATCGTGGCACGATCCCCCACTGACATGCTGTCTGCACCTTCACCAAAGAACTCAAGGTACGCACCGACAACACGTTCTTTACGTAAGAATTCAGTTAACGCTAAAACGATATCTGTTGCAGTAATCCCCGCTTGACGTTGTCCAACAAACTCAACCCCGATAATATCTGGAAGACGCATCCAAGAAGCACGACCTAACATTACATTTTCAGCTTCTAAACCACCGACACCAATCGAAATCACACCAAGTGCATCGGTATGCGGTGTGTGTGAATCTGTACCGACACACGTATCTGGGAATGCCACGCCTTCACGGCTTTGCACCACAGGAGACATTTTCTCCAAGTTGATTTGGTGCATGATGCCATTACCCGCAGGAATCACATCAACATTTTCAAATGCTGTCTTGGTCCATTCAATGAAGTGGAAACGGTCCTCGTTACGGCGGTCTTCAATAGCACGGTTTTTCTCAAACGCCTCGGGATCAAAACCACCGTATTCCACAGCCAAAGAGTGATCGACAATCAACTGTGTTGGCACAACAGGATTCACTTTCGATGGGTCACCGCCTTGATCTGCAATGGCATCACGTAAACCTGCAAGGTCAACCAATGCCGTTTGTCCAAGAATGTCATGGCACACCACACGCGCAGGATACCAAGGGAAATCGTGATCTTGTTTTGAGAAAATCAGTTCTTTTAGTGACTGCTCCAAAATGGCAGGATCACAACGACGCACTAACTGTTCAGCCAATACTTTTGAGGTGTATGGAAGTTTTGCATAAGCGCCTGGCTGAATCTGTTCAACGGCTTCTCGCACATCAAAGTATTCTAGCTGGGTGCCTTGCAGTGGTTTGCGGTGATTCTTGTTCATAGCGTTCCTGCCTTTGGTGTTTCATTTTTCTTCACTGTCTTTACTAGACAATTAATCTTTGTCTGCTAGGCATACTACACTGTCGAAAACCCATTTCCCAAATCGTTTATATTTCATAAGCTTAGGTATAAAAATAGGGGGTTTTGAAATATTTAGTTACATTAACTTTTAAATATTTACTCTAAATATGATTTTTTCTGAAAAATAGCGGAAAATAGCCCTAATTCTTTAGTATTAGATTTTAAGGTAGGCGAGCAATTCATGAGCGATCTAGCTTTCTCCTCTTTCACTTTAATTGGTGTAGATGCACTCAAATTTTTACAAGGCCAAGTGACGGTCAACGTTGAAACTTTAGCTGAAAATACAACGCAATACACCGCCATTTGCGACTTGAAAGGCCGTATTCACTTTGGTTTGTGGCTGACAAAACGTAACCCTGAACATTTTGAAATTGTCACCACTCAAGACCAGTCGGAAGAGTTTGCCAAGCACATTAAAAAGTTTGGTGCTTTCTCTAAAATGAAACTTGAATCTATGGGTTCAGTTTTTCCAACCTTCACGCAAGACCGTACCACCTTCTCTGCTGAGCCTACAGATATTGCAGCATGGCAAGTGCAAGCCATCACCCATGGTGAAGCGTTTATCGAACAAGCGATTGAGCATGTGTTTCAACCTCAAGAGCTACGTTTACACCAACGTGAGGGCGTGCACTATGACAAAGGGTGTTACTTGGGTCAGGAAGTGATTGCACGTTTATGGTTTAAAGCCAAACCCAAAGCATGGTTGCATTTAATTCAGGGTACAGGCAGCGCGCCTGCACAAGCTGAACAGTTGAATAAAGGTATTCAAGTGGTGAATAGCGCTGCGATTGATGGCGGTTATGTCGCGTTGGTGGTGGCACGTCCTGAGTCTTTGAGTGAACTGGATGTGACAGTTTTAGACTTACCAGAACGCTTAAATGGTGATGTGGCAAGACCACAGTAAATCTTTAAATTTTATGCTGTTATGATAAATGAGCCTCTAAAACTTATTCTTGCTTTTAGGGGCTTTTTTAAAACTTAAAGTGATGAGGACTCTTTCTTCCTCACATAATAAATCACTCCACCCTTATCATCTGAAAAATAAAATGAATTTGCATCTATACGGTAAATATCCGCAGGTCGACCATTCACCTTATTCCCCACTAAAAAACCATCCATAAAGGTTTCAAGTTTTTGCCCTTTACGCATAATCACAATTTTATAGCCATGACCAATTGTGGCATCCGTAGAACCATGAAGAGCCACTAAAAAAGAGTTTTTAATGAGGTCATCCGTATTTGGATGATCAAAATAGTCAAAGCCTAGTGCTGATGAATGTGATGGGAAATAGGCATAAGGAGATGGTACATTTTTACATCCTGTTGGACGTTTAAAATTTGGATCTGCAAAAATTTTACCTTTAAACGAATAACAAGATGGCCAACCATAATCTGCATCACGCTTGAGTGCATAAAAAGTTTCATCAGGTTTATGTTTACCCAAATGGTCTGCACCTTGATTGGTGGCAAATAAAAATTTACCCACCCATTTCAAACCGACGGCATTACGCAAGCCTGTGGCATAAATCTTTTGTTCCGAACTATCGGGATTCATTTCTAAAACTGTTGCTCGAACTTTTTCTTTCTCAGTACAAGCATTACAACTTGAGCCGACTGAAACATAAATTTTCCCGTTTCCACCCACGGCAATAGTTCGTGTTAGATGCCAGCCACCATATTTATAACTTAAACCATAATCAGGAAAAGTCGCTAAAACTTCAGCTTTGGCCGTGGGTTTAATTTCGCCTTGGGTAAATTTCTGTCGGGTGAGCTGATGCGTTTCAGCTAAATATAACCAATCTTGCCCTGAAGAATCGGTATAAAATTGGACTGAATTTGGATTTTTCAAACCTGTCATATAAGGAATAATTTTGCCGAATTTTCCTGTTTCAGCATTCCATTCATCCAAAATATAAACGATGCCTTTATTATTGTCGGTCAAATCCTGCATATCTGTGACAAACATTCTACCGTCAGGTGCTTTGCTAAAAAAACGAACACGTTTTAAACCCTCAGCCGCAGGAATGATGTCGTAATTTGCTGGCAGATTGAGAGAAAAACGCTTCCCATTTTTCAAGCTGATTTGATGAGGCACAAGATTTGGCTGCCCTGCTAAAACTGCCATTGAACCAACTAAACATATGAATAAGATTGAGAATATTTTTATCATTTTAGAGACGTCTCGATTCATCTTATGAAAAGTAACCTTCTTTTTTATATGATATAACTTGGATGATGAGCACATAGTCAAACGCTTTTGCTAGAAAATCGTATAGGCTCTTCATATACAAAATATTATTTTATATTATCTTTTAGCCTAACCACTGCAAGTGTCTTTACAGTGGGTTAAAGCCTTCATTCTCGTTCTGTGGCTATAAAAAGAACATAAAAAAGTATTGCTTTAGAACGCTATAGTAACCATCAGTCCTTGGATAAAAAAGGCTCATACAAGGACTTAAACCCTTTTAGAGCCTTATTTAATAGTTCACTCATTTACAATGAATATTAAACATCAAAAATCATGAAACAGCTTATTCATGTCTTTGCAGAGATAGTCTTTAAATGAAAAGTCTCGTGCATGTTTAGCATCAAATTTTGCGGTCACACCATCTTTTTCAAAGATATATACACGGTCATCTTTGCTCACTAAAAACTCACCACCCAATTTCATCAATAAGGCATCAATTTTTTCACCATCTGGAATCGACTCATCGGCCAAAACTTTTAAATAATTTCGCTTAATTGACTTAATAAACATGCTGAACTCACTACTCATTTTCAGCGCTATTTAAACAGAATCTAAGCCAGAATCCTAATAAAACCCGAAGCCATCACCTACAACTACCAATAACCCATTGCACTCCTTTCCACTGTACATCACGCGGGTTGTATTGGAAAAAGATATACCGATCAACACAATCAACGAAAATTTGTAAGACCAAGACACAATTCAGATATTTACATTCACACAATTCAACTTATGATGTGAAATGACTCAAAACAAATACACACATAGATGGACTTATGTGTAAGAAAAAGGTTTATAAAACATGAAGAAAATCGTACTTGCAAGCTTAATTGCACTCACTAGCCAGCTTGCACTTGCAGCCACCACTCAAGATACCATCAACCCCGAATTTGCCAAGATAGAGGAAATGGTCAAAGCCAACAATATGACGGGGGCATATCAGGCTTTAGAAAAACTGGCAAAGTCTGGCAACCCACAAGCCATGTATAACTTGGCTTATTTGACTCAGACTGGCCAAGGCACAGCGAAGAATGAGAAGAAAGCCATTCAGCTCTATCAAGATGCTGCAAACAAAGGCTACCCTGTTGCGCATTATGTGCTTGCGAAAAACTATGTCACGGGTACTTTAGGCTTACCTCAAGACATTAACAAAGCCAAACAACACTTTGAAGCCGCATCTAAACTAGGCTTTGATGATGCAACCGTTGAATATGCCGTGCTGTTATTTTCTGAAAATAAACCAGAGTCTGAAAAGTTAGCCCTTAAAAAACTTGAGCCTTTGGTGAAAAAAGGCAACTATCAAGCCATTCATGCACAAGCTTTATATGACATCAGCACAGGCTTTAAAAACAAACAAGAAGCACCCATTCAAAAAGGCCTCAACAGCATTCAAGACTTAGCCAAAAAAGGTTACATTCCTGCCCTGATGGCCGTAGGCAATATGTTTGCTAATGGCAATATCATTCCGCAGAACTTGCCTGAAGCGAAGAAAATTTTCACCGCTTTAGCCAAGGAAAATGTGCCACAGGCCAAAGAGTCTTTGGCGATGGTTGATAAAATGATTGCCGATCAAGCTAAAGCTCCAGCTGCAACAGCTGCGGTCAAAAAATAAATCTCTTCTTCAAAAAATACTCTCAATTGAGAGTATTTTTTTCACCACCAAAGACCAATCAAGACACTGACCACCACAAAACTCAATAGCGTGCTGATCATCAGTGGAGTGAATGCTTTTTCATTTAAGCCATACACTTGCCCAAAAATTCCAAATAGAGAAGGCATCGGTAAAGCCGCAATCAAGGTCCCTGCATAAATCATCTTTGGGTCCAACTCAGTCAAATAGGTCAGCCCTAAATAAACCAATATTGGCATACAAATATTTTTAGATATCACCAGATAAACGGTTTGTAAGTTAAACGATTGAATGGTTAGCCCCACCATTCCCCCACCAATAATAAAGAGCGCTAGAGGTGCAGCAGTCTGACCTAACATCGCAAACACTTGGTCAATTAAATGTGGAATTTGAAGTTCGAAAATCGCACAACTCATGCCAAGCATCACCGACAAAAACAGTGGATTTTTGAGTAGCGTGAGAAATGTGGTTTTTAAAATGGAGGCTAAATTGGCTTGTCTTTGTCGCCCTATTTCTGCCAGAGTGAGCATCAGCGGTACAAGAAATACACTTTCAATGATCACCACCAATGAAATATAAATCATCGCTTCACTTCCCATCAGCAGCGTCAAAATTGCTGCTCCCAATAACCCCGTATTGGACATGGATGCACCCAGTGAAAAAACTGCAGCATGGGTAAAGTGATCCTTAAATAGCTTTTGACCTAAAATAAAAGCCGTAAAAAATAAGCCAAAGGTCACAGCTGCATAAACATAAAAATAAGCGGGATACCAAATTTCATGCAAATCTTTTGAAGCTAAGGCATGCAACAATAAAGCAGGTAACGCAATTTTGATGACAAAAGCACTGATCGCAGTCATTTGCTCTTTAGCGAGCAACTGGATTTTGACAGAGGCAAAACCAAGGAAGAGCAGGAAAAATACTGGAAAAATTACCGAAAAAATCATTCAAGCTGTTCCTTTTCCAGATGATGTAAGTAAAGACTTATCCTAGGATACACCTTTACTCAGTTGAAATATTTTAAAAGACCAATGGGCGAATATATGATTAAAACGCAGAAAACAAATCTTTGATCCCATGTGGCTGACACCGTAAATACTGCGGTGCGATAGAGACTTTCCCACCCAGTTCTGCAGCGGCATGCCACGGCCATCGTGGGTCATACAACATGGCACGCGCCAGACCAATTGCATCGGCTTCTTGCGCTTCTAAAATATGTTCAGCCTGCTTAGCTTCTGTAATCAAGCCCACCGCAATGACTGGAATTTTCACCGCTTGTTTCACTGCATGGGCAAAAGGCACTTGATACTTGGGCTTAATCTGAATGTCTTGTTCCACATGCAAGCCGCCACTTGAAACATGAATATAAGCCGCACCGAGTTGCTCTAACGCTTTCGATAGCCCAACCGTTGAATCAATATCCCAACTTTCTGTTGCAGTCGACTCCATCCAGTCGGTCGCAGATAAACGTATACCTACGGGATAATTTTCAGGAACAGCTTGTTTAATGGCTTGGAATACTTCTAAGGTAAATCGAATGCGGTTTTCAAAACTTCCGCCATATTCATCAGTCCGTCGGTTCGACAGCGGTGACATGAACTGATGCAACAAATAGCCATGGGCTGCATGTAGTTCGATCAGCTCAAAACCTGCATCTACAGCGCGTACTGCAGCACTGGCAAAGTCATCGATGATGTCTTGCATCTCCGCCACACTCAAAGCATGTGGTGCATGCTCTTCAAGCTTAAAGGGCACATCACTGGCAGACACCGTTTGCCAACCATGCGGTTCATTCGGTTTGATCTGACCTTTTCCCGACCAAGGACGATCGGTCGATGCTTTACGTCCCGCATGTGCCAGTTGAATGGCAAAAGGCATTGGAGAGAGTGTTTTGACTTTTCTGAGCAAGGCTTTCATTTGTGCACGTTGCAAATCATTCCACAGTCCTAAGTCCGCAAAACTGATCCGTCCTACCGCTTGTACGGCTGTCGCTTCAACAATACATAAGCCCGCACCTGACAAAGCATAATTGGCCCATTGTTGCTCATGCCAATAGCTCAGCTCACCCGCATCATTGGCTGAGTATTGGCACATCGGTGCAATCACGATTTTATTTGTTAAGTTTAGATCCCCAAATTGAATGGGTTGAAATAATAATGGCATCACAGCTCTCCCTGTACTCACTATGATCTATAACAAATAAAGTGCCTTGCATTCAACGCTAAAAGTGCAAATCTGCTGTCAGATCTTTGCACTTTTATAGCTATCTATTTAAAAAATAATGCGGCTTCCAAGCCCCAAGACCAACGCATTATCCACCACATGGCTGGAACCTGAGTTGATCACATATTGGATGTTGGGACGTAGCATTAACCACGGCGTAGCGTTATAGCTATAGTTCAGTTCAATATTGTATTCCGCGCTCGCATCATACTGTACTTTACCCGCAGTGAATCGCTCATTCAGATGTACACGATTCACCCCCAAACCTACAATATCCGTCGGATGCTGCTCAAATACCCCAATATATTTCAGCCCCACTTGTTGTGAGTTATCTACTTTATTAGTAATGCGATCATGCCATGTAAAGTTGGCAAAACTATGCAAGCCTTGGCGCCCTGCACCCGTTGAAGTCAGTTGCTGTTCGATGGCAATCCATCCTGCAAATGTCCGGTCTTCGCCAACCACACCTTTGCCATAAGCCACGTCATATTGGTTATTTGGATCATCTGCGGTGTTATATATCCCACCGACCCGATAACTCCCCGCCAAACCATTGAATAGTGCTTTCGGTGTCCAAATCACTTCTACTGGAATAGTCACACCGTCGGCATGTTCTGTGTCTAGGCTCCAACCTTGTCCCTCGGCTTTGCCATTGCCATTATCTGGATTAAATTCGTACACCCCAATTTGCGTTGCCACTTCAGGAGTCACTTGATATTTAATGCGACCGCCCCATTGTGAAACCGGCGTATTCATCCAGATATTGCCCTGCCATTTCCCCATTTGCGCGGCACAAAAGGCATTACTGACAAAATCACAGGCCATCACATCAAAATCAGAACCCAAACCCAGTCGCCCAACTTTGACACTGAGCCCTTGTTCTTTAAAACGCTTTTCAATCGAAAGCTCAGATAAACGGCTGTCTTGGTTTCCACGGCCATAAGTGGCTTGCACATTGGCTAATTGCGGTGCAGAAGGATCTTGCAAATCTCGAATTGAGGTACTTTGTCCTTGACGCGCAGTCGCAACAAAACGAACAGTGACCCCTTCCCAGCCCGCTAGCTTTTCTAAATCAAATTGTGTTCCTAACCAAAACTGCGAAGCGGTACTTGGGCTTGCACCTGCATTGCGACCGCCATCCGCCAAATAGTTGGTATCTGTTAAAGCATTGGCTTCAAACTTAATGCCTTTTTGCGCCAATTCAGTTCGTTTTCCCTGCCAGTCACCAAACAAATACTGGCCATGTACATCCAACATTTGCTCCGCATGACTCACTGTCGCCCAAGCACACATTGCTGTTACAAATAAAGAGAAAGAAAACTGTCGCATAAAACCTAAGCCCCAAACTAAAATGAAGAACAATCCATTTCATTTAAATGAAAAATTTAATGAAAAGTACATAATTTTTAAACAAAGATCTCAGCAAAATTTTTATCATTAAGTCAAAAAAAAGTTATCAATATCGTCCACAGCTATAAATAGAAGATTTGATTTGGGTGATTCATAACAGCTTTCAGTCAATTCAAGAGTGTAATTTGAGGAGGAGGATTCCTGATCACCACAAACAATTCCGCACTAAGTTTTGTACAAATGTGCTAAAGGCAAGTCTCTCGTTGAAATCACTTGCAATCTTGCGTGTACACCGCAATATTAGCCTCAAGTTTTATCATCTCATGTTGCCATGCCAGAATTACCAGAAGTTGAAACCACCAAAGCCAGTTTAGCGCCGTTATTAGATCAACAGGTGCTTAGTGTTGAAGTTCGCCAGTCGAGCCTACGCTGGCCGATTCCCGCAGATCTCAACAAACTGGTGGGTCAGCGTTTAATTCAACTCAAACGCCGCTCTAAATACATTTTGGCCATTTTTGAACAAGACACTATGCTTTGGCATTTGGGTATGTCTGGTAGTTTCCGTATTTGTGAGGTGGGTGAAACCCTGCGTAAACACGATCATTTGATTATTCGTTTTGAAGATGTCGAGCTACGCTACCATGATCCGCGCCGCTTCGGCTGTATTTTATGGTTGGATGAATATTCGCAAACTAAGTTAATCGATACCCTTGGGCCTGAACCACTGAGTGCTGATTTTAACGCTGAATATTTAAGTCAAAAGTTGAAAAACAAACAGGTCGGCATAAAAGTTGCAATCATGGATAATCACGTGGTGGTTGGTGTCGGAAATATCTATGCCACAGAGAGTTTGTTTAATTTGGGCATACACCCTGCGCAAGTGGCATCTAGTTTAACGTCCAACCAAATTGAAAAATTGGTGGTCGAAATTAAACGTATTTTGCAGCAGGCCATCGATTTAGGTGGGTCTACCCTGCGGGACTATTCCAATGCTATGGGTGAAAATGGCTACTTTCAACAAACCTTATTGGCTTATGGCCGAGCAGGTGAAATGTGTGTGAACTGCGAAACCACGCTTGAAAACATCAAACTGGGACAGCGTGCTTCTGTATTTTGTCCCGAATGCCAACCGCTGAAAAAAGTGCAACCTAAGCCCAAAGCCACAGCTCGAGGAAAAACCAAATGAAAACTGCCATTGTTCGTCATATTTTGGTCAAAGACAAAGACCTCGCTGAACAACTGAAAAAGAAAATCCACGATGGCGCCGATTTCGCCAAAATTGCCAAGCAATATTCCACCTGTAATTCAGCTAAACGCGGTGGTGAACTGGGTGAAGTCAAAAAAGGCCAACTGGTGCCTGTGATTGATAAATTGGTCTTTAGTGCTGCTGAAAAAGTACTACATGGTCCCATCAAGAGCCAATTTGGTTTTCATTTACTAGAAATTAAATTCCGTATGGATTTTTAAAAGCTGTGCGTTGTGTGATGTGTTTAAGCCTAAACACATCACGAACACTGTATTTGATTAAGCCTCTTTCATCTCATATATCCAAGCATCAACGTGTTCGCCAGATTCCAACGTCCCTTGTACCCTCACCCGTTGATACTGTATCCCTTCAAACGCATCCAACGCATCCCAATGTTCGGTTAATTTTTCACTGCTAAAAAAATATCCTTCAACCGCTGCTGCTTGCGGATCTAAAACAATGGCGAATAAGCCTTTGTCGGGTCCCCAATCCAAAATATGCACCACGCCATGCACATAACCTTTTTGCCATGTTCCACCTATGCACTCTAAAAGATGGGCATTTTCATGATTTGGACGAAGTGTCCCGTAGACAAATAATTGGTTCATTCGGCATCCCCATAGCTATTCAATCAGCGCGCATCATAAAGTCAAAATTGTACAAAAACCAGTCTTTGGATAAGTCTCAGACATAAAAAACGGCACTTGATGTGCCGTTTTATTTTAACCGTTCGATTACTGACGTTTTTTCAATTCATCACGAATTTCACGTAGCAACGCGATATCTTCTGGCGTTGCTGCTGGTTCTGGCGCTGCTTCTTCTTGTTTACGGCGCATACGATTAATCATTTTCACCATTAAGAACACCACCCATGCCAAAATGATGAAGTTAATTAAAATCGTAAGGAAGTTACCATAAGTCAGGACGTTTACCCCAGCTTTGGTTAGCTCATCTAAAGACTGTAAATTATTTGGGTTATCCCCTAAAACAAAGAATTTCTGTGTGAAATCTACACCACCACCAGTCACAACCGTGATCAATGGCATGATGATGTCTTTCACTAATGAGTCAACAATTTTACCAAATGCACCACCAATAATCACACCGACAGCCAAGTCGATCATGTTGCCTTTTACCGCAAATTCGCGGAACTCTTGAATAATACTCATTTAAATCTCCAGTTTTTTTTGACTTTAATTTATGTGACGAAGTATACATTAATTTTATAGCTTCATTTCCACGTAATTTACTCGGAAATCATCTGCTTTTATATATTGGTTTGCTAATTTTAAACAAAAAAATGCCATCAATAAATTGATGGCATTTTTAAATGTCGCGGCCCCGCATGGGGCAACATCATTTTTAAAACTTATTTACCAGAACGGTTACGTTTACGTTCGTTTTCAGTCAAGTAACGCTTACGGATACGGATTGACTTAGGTGTTACTTCAACTAATTCATCATCTTCAATGAATTCAAGTGCTTGTTCAAGCGTATATTCAACAGCAGGAACAAGAGTCAACGCATCATCAGTACCAGAAGCACGTACGTTTGTTAACTGTTTTGCTTTAGTTGGGTTAACTGTCATGTCATCTGAACGAGAGTTAATACCAATGATCATACCTTCGTAAACTTCTAACTGAGGTTTAGCAAATAGACGACCACGGTCTTGCAATGTGAACAATGCATAGCCAAGGCAAGTACCTTGAACCATAGAAATCAACACACCGTTTTGACGTTTCGCAACAGTACCTTGTTTCATTGGACCGTAATGCGAGAAGCTTGATGTCATGATTCCTGTACCAGAAGTCATGGTCAAGAATTCTGAACGGAAGCCAATTAAACCACGTGAAGGAACAGTTGCCTCAATACGGATACGGCCTTTACCGTCAACTTCCATATTCGTCATTTCGCCTTTACGATGACCCATTTGTTCCATTACAGAACCTTGGTGCTGTTCTTCAACGTCAAATGTTACGTTTTCGTATGGTTCTTGCTTTTCGCCATCAACTTCTTTCAAGATTACTTGTGGACGAGATACGCCCATCTCGAAGCCTTCACGACGCATGTTTTCAATAAGAACTGAAAGGTGAAGTTCACCACGACCAGATACTTTGAAACGGTCTGGACTATCAGTGTCTTCAACACGTAACGCTACGTTATGAATCAATTCGCGGTCTAAACGCTCACGGATGTTACGTGAAGTTACAAATTTACCTTCTTTACCAGCAAACGGTGAGTTGTTTACTTGGAAAGTCATCGTTACTGTAGGTTCATCTACAGACAATGGTGGTAAAGCTTCAACATTTTTCGGATCACAAATTGTGTCTGAGATATGAAGTTCATCAATACCTGTGATACATACGATATCGCCTGCTTGAGCAGAATCAACATCAACACGTTCTAAACCGTGGTAACCCATGATTTTTAAGATACGACCGTTACGAGTCTTACCTTCTTTATCAATTACAGTAACTTGAGTGTTCAGACCAACTGAACCACGTTGAATACGACCAACACCAATAACACCTACGAAGCTGTTATAGTCAAGTGAAGAAATCTGCATTTGGAATGGACCATCAACATCAACTGCTGGTGGCTCAACAATGTCTACGATGGTTTGGAACAATGGAGTCATATCTTCAGCAAGTTCTTCTGGAGATGGACCAGCAACACCACGAAGACCTGAAGCGTAAACAACTGGGAAGTCTAACTGTTCGTCAGAACCACCAAGGTTATCAAACAAATCAAATACTTGGTCAATAACCCAATCTGGACGTGCGCTTGGCTTGTCGACTTTGTTGATAATTACGATTGGCTTCAAACCACGTGCGAACGCTTTTTGCGTTACGAAACGAGTTTGTGGCATTGGACCTTCTTGAGAGTCAACAAGAAGAAGTACACAGTCAACCATAGACATTACGCGTTCAACTTCACCACCGAAGTCTGCGTGTCCTGGGGTGTCGACGATGTTAATACGGTATTCTGTATTGGTACGTGCATCTAACCATTTGATTGCAGTGTTTTTTGCAAGAATGGTAATACCACGTTCACTTTCAATCGCGCCTGAATCCATGACACGCTCAATCTCGCCTGCACGATCGCCAAGTGCACCTGATTGCTGTAAAAGTTTGTCTACTAGAGTGGTTTTACCGTGGTCAACGTGCGCAATGATGGCAATGTTGCGGAGAGTTTTGATATCTGACATGTAAATTCGATACGCCTAAAGTTTGAGGGCAAATTATACAGAAAAATAATAGAATTTAGTAGTGACAGTTTATTGACAGACTCATTTTTTTTGATAAGTGGTGTGTAATTAATTTTGTAAAGCTGTGTAAAGCGATTAGAATAGCGCCACCTTGCTAACACCCTTTGACATATGTCTGATCAAAATCTCTCTTCCAATCAAACAGATCAACTCGATTTGGTCTATGGTTTAAACGACCGCCCTCGCCCAATCATTGCTTTTCTTGCTGCCTTTCAACATCTCCTTGCAATTATTGTCCCAATTGTTACTCCGGGCTTACTCATCTGTCTAGCGCTTGGTGTATCGAAAGAAGACACCAACATGATTTTATCCATGTCTTTGGTCATTTCAGGGATTGCAACCTTCTTACAATGTAAAAAAGTTGGACCTTTTGGTGCAGGCTTATTGATTGTTCAGGGCACCAGTTTTAACTTTATCGGCCCGATTATTGGAATTGGCTCTACCATGGTTGCTGCAGGTACTCCTGTAGAATCCGTCATGGCTGCAATTTTTGGTGTGGTAATCGCAGGTTCATTTATTGAAATGGGCGTGTCACGTATTCTGCCGTGGGTGAAAATGCTCATTACCCCATTGGTAACAGGCATTGTGGTGTTATTGATTGGTTTGACTCTCATTAAAGAAGGTCTGATCAGCATGGGTGGTGGCTATCAAGCCATGTCAAACAATACCTTTGCCAATACAGACAACTTAATCATGTCCTGTACAGTACTGGCACTGATCATTATATTGAACCGTATTCGCATTACTTGGGTAAAAAGTTCGGCTATTTTAATCGCACTGATTGTCGGTTATGTGTTGGCAGGCTTTATGGGGCATCTCGACTTTTCAGGTCTTCAGGATGCACCTCTGGTTCAAATTCCAACCCCAATGCACTTTGGTTTAGACTTCTCTTGGAGTTTGTTTATTCCAATGGCCTTTATTTACCTTGTGACCTCTTTAGAGGCGATTGGTGATATTACGGCAACCTCTAAACTCTCGAACCAACCTGTCGATGGTGCAACATGGATGGAGCGTATTAAAGGTGGTGTCTTGGTGAATGGTGCAAACTCTTTCCTTGCGGGTATTTTCAACACCTTCCCTAGCTCGGTCTTTGCACAAAACAATGGCGTAATTCAACTCACTGGCGTTGCGAGCCGTTATGTCGGCATCTGGATTGCCGCATTATTGGTGATTCTAGGTTTACTCCCTGCTGTTGCAGGTGTGATTCAGGCAGTGCCTCAAGCTGTTTTAGGCGGCGCTGTGATGGTGATGTTTGGAGCTGTAGCAGCTTCTGGAATTAACATTCTGTCAGGTATTCATCTTGACCGCCGCGCACTACTGATTATTGCCATTTCATTGGCACTCGGTTTAGGTGTTGCACAAGTTCCACAAATTTTGGAACACTTACCTGAATTATTCCGTAACATCTTCAGTTCAGGTGTTGCGACAGGTGGTATTGCAGCTTTGTTATTAAATATTATTCTTCCTGAAACGAAGAAATAATTGTTCATTTCAGTATGCACTTTGCCCAGCACTGTCTGGGCATCGTTTTTACAATGGAGTATATAAAATGGATCCACGAAGTGAAGTTGTTCTTCGCCAGCAAGAATTTCTCTCTGGTTCAGTTTTACTGGTCAATGCACCGTGTGACGAATTAAACACACAGTTAATTGGTACTGTAGAACCACATTTTTGGACATGGAATTTTAACGAATTACAATATTTCCAAAACCAACAAAGTGATGTGCATTTTGGTACAGATTTGCCTGATGTCGCTTTTGATCAAGCCATCGTGTTTGTTCCAAAGTCAAAAGAACTACTCAATTATGTGCTACACCAACTGGTGAGTCGTTTGGCCGTAGGCGCATCGATCTTTTTAGTCGGTGAAAAGAAGGGCGGTGTAGAGCGCGCTTCTAAACAGCTGCAACCTTTTGGTAAAACCCTCAAATTAGACAGCGCTCGACATTGTCAAATGTGGCAGTTAATCACCGAAAAAACCGTAACCGCAAAACCTTTGGCTGATTGGGCACAACTCTATACAGTGCCAACCCCGAAAGGTGAATTACAGATTTGCGCATTACCGGGTGTGTTTAGTCAAAATCGTCTAGACGTGGGCACAGCGGTTTTATTGCCTCATCTTTCACAGGTCACTTCTGGAAAAATTGCAGACTTTGGCTGTGGTGCAGGCGTGATCAGTGCTTATTTGGCCAAGTTAAATCAGAAAAATCGCATTTTTGCACTGGATGTCGATGCCTTTGCACTCGCTTCAACAAAAATGACTTTTGAGAAAAATAACCTTTTACCAGAACAACTTGAGATTAAAGCGGTACACGGAATTGAGGATGCTCCTCTGTTTTTACACGCAATCGTCAGCAATCCCCCATTCCATCAAGGCATTCATACAGATTACAATGCCAGCGAAAATTTATGCAAAACATCCCGTCGCCATCTTAAATCGGATGGCGAGTTGTGGATTGTTGCCAACCGCTTTCTGAATTATCCATTACTCATTGAGCAAAGTTTTGGCCAATGTACAACCAAAGCCGATCAACAAGGCTTTAAAGTGCTTTTTGCTAGCACACAAAAGAAATCTTAAGGAACAATGATGAGCGAAACGACTCAACCAGCTCAACTCAAGCGGAAGCTTGGAGCTCGCCATCTGAATATGATCGCCATTGGTGGTTCAATTGGTACAGGTTTATTCCTTGCCTCAGGTGCAACCATTGCAAATGCTGGCCCTGGCGGGGCGTTATTGGCCTACTGCTTAATTGGTGTGATGATTTACTTTCTCATGACCAGTCTGGGTGAGTTGGCAACACACAACCCAACATCGGGTGCATTTTTCACCTATGGCACCAAGTATGTTGAAGGCGGTTTTGGTTTCGCCCTTGGCTGGAACTATTGGTATAACTGGGCCATTACGGTTGCATTTGAATTGGTTGCAGTTCAATTCATCATGAAATTCTGGTTTCCCGACCTGCCCGGTTTCTACTGGAGTGCTCTCTTCTTAGCTGTTGTCTTTGGGATCAATGCACTGACAGTCAAAGGCTTTGGTGAAAGTGAATTCTTCTTCTCCTTAGTCAAAGTCCTTGCCATCATTGTGTTTATCATCATTGGTATTTTCATGATTGCTAAAATCATGATGACGCCTGGTGTCGCAACTTTTGCCAACTGGACCAAAGGTGAAGCGCCCTTCGTTGGTGGCTTATCTGCACTGATTGGTGTGGCGATGATTGCAGGGTTCTCGTTCCAAGGTACCGAAATGGTCGGTGTTGCTGCAGGTGAATCGAAAGATCCACAAAAGACGATCCCGATTGCCATCAAACAGATTTTTTGGCGGATTCTACTGTTTTATGTGGTGTGTATTTTCATTATCGGCACACTCATTTCATATGATGATCCACTTCTATTACAAGCAGCTTCATCAGAGAATATTGCACTCTCGCCATTTACCCTCCTCTATGAAAAAGCTGGATTTGCCTTTGCTGCCAGCGTGATGAATGCTGTGATTTTAACTGCGATTCTATCGGCAGGTAACTCAGGGATGTATTCATCGACGCGTATGCTGTTCAATATGGCTCAAAATGGTAGTGCACCTAAAGTGTTTGCCAAATTAGACCCACGCGGCGTACCCATGAATGCACTTTATGCGACAACAGCAATTGCGGCACTTTGCTTCTTAACCACCTTCATTGGTGAAGAACAAGTCTTCAACTGGCTGCTCAACATGTCTGGGATGTGTGGCTTTATCGTTTGGTTAGGGATTGCTGTTTCACATTATCGTTTCCGTAAAGGCTATGTTGCCCAAGGTCATAAGGTTGAAGACTTAGCTTATCGTGCGAAATTCTTTCCCTTTGCACCGTGGTTTGCCTTTATCCTGTGTGCAATTGTTGTTTTAGGTCAAAACTACCAAGCAGTACTTGATGGCGAATGGCTCTCTGTTTTATCGACCTATATTGGTATTTTCTTATTCTTGACAATTTGGCTTGGTTATAAATGGAAATACAAAACCAAACTGGTTTCTTACCAAGAAATGGATGTCAGTCCAATGAATCCTGATCGCGAATAAAATTCTTTCATAATAAAAAAACAGCCTTCGGGCTGTTTTTTTATTATCATTTATTCATTTACTAAAGCCGTAAAGCATAAATTAATAACGCAATTTTCAATAAGACAGTTCAATTATTGAAGTTACATAGAATCGATAGTTATGACTCGGATCCATCCTAAACTTAGTTAATATTCTGTAACTAGCATCCGTTCACTTGCGCGATGAACAATTTACATACTTAGGCAGTAAAAAGGACATATTTGATTTAGCTCCCTCCCTATTCGCACTGCCATAACCAAATGTTACGGATCATTGAGTACTGATCTCTATCTAATTTTTAGACAGAAAATAAAGTAACTTCAAATTATCCCAAGCTAGAAATGTTATCTCATTGGTAAACAAATCTTTATAAAACTAAACCCTTAGAAATATCCATTCATTCTAAAGGCAAAGTTATTATCAATGTCGTGAAGCATGAGTGACTAAAATCCACTCTTCATTCTTCTTATATTCATCCTCTAAAATGAAATACTTCTAACAGTGTCTTATATCCTATGCGTAAAGGACCATGACCACCGTAACTATTAAAGACTCTTGTATTGAGCTTGAGTTTATTTTCAACGATTTGAGTTAACATAAATTTCATTATTTTAGACATAAAAAAACGACTCCGAAGAGTCGTTTATTAGTTAAAACTCAGATTATTGAGCTTGAACTGTACGGCTGCCAGAAATTGTCGCGAATACACGACGGTTCATAGCACGGCCTTCTTTAGTGTTGTTGTCAGCAATCGGTTGGTCCCAAGCGAAACCTTGAGTAGACAAACGAGCTGGGTCAACGTTGTATTCGTTTACTAGAGACGATTTAACAGAGTTAGCACGAGCTAAAGATAAACGTTCGTTCAATGCACGTGGACCAGTGTTGTCTGTGTGACCTTCGATGCGAGCAGTAGCGTTTGGATATTCCACTAACTTCTCAGCAACTTTAGCGATTTCAGGCTTGTATTGGTCTTTGATGTTTGACTTGTTTGTATCAAAGAACACACGAAGTTCCATGTTAAGGTCTTCAGTTAACTCTTGTGGCTGAACTGGAGCAACTGGCTCAACTGGAGCAACTTCTACTACAGGAGCAGCTGGCTTCAAGTGACCACCAAGAACTACGTTAAGACCAGCTAAAGCTGTGTAGTCCCAAAATTTTTCATCAAAGTTATAAGTACTACGTGCTTCTGTACGAAGAGATAAAGCATCGTTCAAACGGAAGAACGCACCTATACCAGCATTACCGATTGTACCTTCGATATCTTCGTCACTATCATCTGAAGAGTATTTATAGTGGCCAGCACCTAAAAGTACGTATGGCTTGATTTTGCTGTCATAATTTTTCGTGATCAAATCAGAAGTAACATAAAAGTTACCGGCAAGCTGCTGTTTCTTATATTCACCAACAGTTTCACCAGCTGCACCTGCTATATCCCCAAAAGAGTCTGCAAGACCAGTTGCTTCGATATCACCTTTTACTTGAGAATATTCAGCTTCAAAACCTAACCACGGAGTTAGTTCAACACCAAGAGCAGCACCTACGAACAAATCGTCTTGAAGTTCGATATCGCTTTCAGTTAGCTTGTTATTGTTGTGTTTAGTATCAACAAAGTTGTAACCAAGCATTAATGGTGTAACAGTTACGCCCGCGTTTGCAGCAGCTAAAGGAGCAGCTACGAGCATTGCTAATGCAATACGACTCATTTTCATGGATTTATCCTCCAGAGATAACAATTGTTTTTCAAGCTAAGCTTAAAATTATTTAACCATTCTGAGATAGGCTTTTTTATACCCCAGTTTTATTTTTAAGCTATTCGCAATGAATCATACAAACACTTTATTTTTTTTCCAAGTGCTTGATAACTTTAATCAAGTAAATTATTGACAAAATTACTTACAAATTCCGTTGTAATTCGGTAATTTTTTACTCAATTTTTACTTGTGAATAGCTTATTTTCACTTGTCTTACATTTTAACAGCTTTTTAAACAAGTTGAGTACTACTAATTATGTATAAAATTTGTTTGATAAACAAAGCTTTAATAAATAAAAAATAGCCCACAACAATAAAACTGGATAACCATATGTTTTTTATCAATAAAAAAGGGTTCACATTATTTGAACTCCTGATCACTATTAGCATTATTCTGACCATTTGTACAATCGCACTTCCTCACTTTCATCAGTATATGGCCTCACAAGAGCGAAGCAAAACACTGAATACATTAAGAAATAGTATTCAGGCAGCCAAAAACATGGCTAACCTGCAACGTCAAAATATCACCATTTGTCCGAGTCAAGACCTTGTTCAATGCCAAAATCATCAATGGAACACAGGTTTTATTGTATTTATCGATAATAATAAAAACCGACGAGTAGATACCAGTGAAACGATTATTCGGACAGAACAACAGCAGCTCAAATATGGCAATCTTGATTGGCGTGGTGCACTCAACCTTCCATCATTAAGCTTTAAAGCTGAAAATGGCCTCCCCCTTGGCTCAAATGGAACCTTCTATTACTGCTCTATACAAAGTCAGGATCACTTTAAACTGGTCATGAGCAAAATGGGGCAGATCCGAACAGAACGACTCAATACCTGTAACTAGACCCATGAGTCCATAATCACGTTTTAAGCTTTTCTCGCTAGCAAATTTGCATATACTGCTTAAGTTTCCAACAAAACGTATAAGTGATTCGGAGAAGAAAATGACAGACATCGTAATTGTGAATGGTGCTCGTACAGCAATGGGCGGTTTTCAAGGCAGTTTAGCCAGTGTGACTGCTCCTGAACTCGGTGCTGTGACAATTAAAGAAGCGATTGCTCGTGCTGGCCTACACGCAAACGATGTAGAAGAAGTCATTATGGGCTGCGTTCTACCTGCGGGATTAAAGCAAGGTCCAGCACGTCAAGCTATGCGCCAAGCAGGTTTACCTGATTCAACAGGTGCCGTGACCATCAATAAATTATGTGGTTCTGGCATGAAAGCGGTAATGCAAGCTGCGGATATGATCAAAGCTGGTTCAGCAAATATCGTGGTTGCAGGTGGCATGGAGTCGATGACCAATGCTCCTTATATTTTAACCAAAGCGCGTGCGGGCTACCGTATGGGACATGGCGATGTCAAAGACCACATGTTCCTTGATGGCTTAGAAGATGCAGAAACAGGTCGATTGATGGGTTCTTTTGCACAAGATATGGCCAATACCCGTGGCTATACGCGTGAGCAAATGGATGCCTTCGCGATTCGTTCTTTAGAGCGTGCACAAACAGCGGTCAACGAAGGTTACTTTGCAGATGAAATCGTGCCTGTGACCGTTTCATCTCGCAAAGGTGATGTTGTCGTTGATAAAGATGAGCAACCGTTCAATGCCAATATTGCAAAAATTCCAAGCCTTCGTCCTGCTTTCGCTAAAGATGGCACCATCACTGCAGCAAATGCAAGCTCAATCTCGGATGGTGCATCCGCACTGGTTTTAACTTCAGCAGAAAATGCATCGAACAAAGGTTTAGCACCATTAGCGAAAATTGTGGCTTATGCCTCGAATTCACAACATCCATCAGAGTTCACCATTGCACCAGTCGGTGCAATTGAAAAAGTGCTTAAGAAAACAGGTTGGAATGCGCAAGACGTAGACCTTTGGGAAATCAATGAAGCTTTTGCAATGGTGACCATGTGTCCAATCGATGACTTCAAACTTGATCCAGCAAAAGTGAACATCAATGGTGGAGCTTGCGCATTGGGTCACCCTGTCGGTTCAACTGGTTCACGTATTATCCTAACTTTGATTCATGCGCTTAAACGTACAGGGGGTAAAAAAGGGATTGCGGCACTATGCATCGGGGGTGGTGAAGCGACGGCTGTAGC
The DNA here is from genome assembly GCF_058599505.1 of Acinetobacter sp. CAU_H_29a_1. Taxonomy (NCBI): domain Bacteria; kingdom Pseudomonadati; phylum Pseudomonadota; class Gammaproteobacteria; order Moraxellales; family Moraxellaceae; genus Acinetobacter; species Acinetobacter sp. CAU_H_29a_1. The sequence continues at coordinate 701,259 of NZ_CM178655.1, read as the reverse complement.
GATTGAATTACTTTAAGATGCAAGTAACCATCTTTTATCAACATATTTGATACAATAAAAGATTGGATTATTCGCTGATATAAAAGCGACATTTATGAAAATCCCTCGACTTCGAGGGATTTTTTATTACAAGATTGTATTAGGGCCGATCTCAACGACTTGTTAAAATAACGACGAAAAAAACAACAAGGATAAGACAATGCAACTGAATCACTACCTCAACTTTGACGGTCAAACTGAAGCCGCTTTTAACTTTTACAAATCTGTCTTTGGTGGAGAGTTTGCAACGTTTATGCGTTATGGAGATTTACATTCAGTTGAAAGTTCCGTCACCCTTTCCGAAGCTGACCAACAAATATCATGCATCTTTCACTTCCCATCAATGCCAGCACGATTCTGACGACTTCGGATACAGACGATCAGTTTTGTGCTCAAAGCAATACTGTCTTTACTGTAGGTAACAACCACTATATTTCGATTAACTTAGATGCCCATGAACAAGCCGATGCTAAACGCTTATTTGATGCACTTTCAGTCAATGGAAAAATAGAGATGCCTTTAGAGAAAACATTTTGGGGCGCACTCTATGGTGCATTTACCGATCAATTTGGAGTGAAGTGGATGGTGAATTGCCAATTACAAGAAGGATAAATACATCTTCTTTTTTAAACATCAATATTTGAAAATTGCGCAATAATAGTGAGTCCAACAGTAATAAAACCGATACCGAGCCATCCAGCCAAATCAATGTCCTGTCCTAAGAATGTTTTAGCAAGGAGTGCTGTGGCGATGACACCAATGCCAGACCACAGCACATATAAAATTCCCGCTTGCATAAATTTCAAGGCATAGGCGGCACACGCAAAAGAAATCATATAAAGCACCAGTGCAATACCTTGATCCAACTTATTAACCAAGCCATTGCCTTTCGCGGAATAAAAAGTCGAAAGCACATCTGTAGCAATAGCAATAAGTAACCAAATGACACCGGGATTAATTTTTGCAAAAAGTGCCATCATGTCCAATTTACCTGCTTCTTTTTCTTCAATTTGTTCTTCAAAAATGCTGCGTATAAATACAAAAAAGCTGAACCGAAGTCCAGCTTTTTATTCACTTAAAAATTTAAGCGCCCGTTTGATAACTGGCTTGTGCAACGGCTGTTGATGCTTGATACGGATTTCTAAAATCATTTAAACCCGCAGCAGCTTCAAGAATGTCTTTACCTTCTTTAATAACAAAGGTATCAAAACCTGAACGTTTCATGTAGTTCAAGACATCTTTAAACACATCACCTGTTGCGCGTAGTTCACCTTGGAAACCTTGGCGACGTAATAGCGCTGCAAATGAATAGCCACGACCATCGTTAAAACCCGCAAAATCAATAAAGATGGCATCTAGCTGATCTAAAGGGAACTCATGCGTTTCAGGAGAAGCATCAACTGTAACCAGTAGTGCTTTTTTACCTGAAACTTGAGTCAATTGATCTAACTGCTCAACCGTTAAAACCACATCACCTTGCGGTAAAACACCATCTTCACCAATCACTTGATAAGTATTGTCTGCAATCGAGCCATCTTTAGAGAGGACTTGTAGTGCTAGATTAAGCATATGCACGCTCCTTAAAGGGTTGAATGCCCACACGGCGATAAGTATCGATGAATTCTTCACCCTCAGCACGAAGGTCAAGATAGGTATTTAAAATTTCTTCAACAATGTCTGGCACAACTTCAGCTGCAAATGATGGGCCTAAAATGTCACCAATTGAAGCATCATGATCTGCATTACCACCCAAAGTGATTTGGTAGAATTCAGCGCCTTTTTTGTCCACACCTAAAATACCAATGTTGCCCACATGGTGATGACCACAGGCATTCATACAACCTGAAATATTCAGATCCAGTTTGCCAAGGTTATAAATGGTATCTAAATCATCAAAACGACGTGAAATCGCTTCAGAAATTGGAATTGATTTTGCATTTGCCAGTGAACAGAAGTCACCGCCTGGGCAGCAAATAATGTCTGTTAAGAAACCAATGTGTGCACGTGCTAGATTATTTTTCTCAAGAATAGTCCACAGTTCAAATAAATCTTTCTGCGGAACATCCACCAAAGAAATATTTTGCTCATGCGTGGTTCGCAGTTCACCAAAGGTGTATTTGTCTGCAAGGTCTGCAATCAAATTCATCTCTTCCGTAGTCACGTCACCCGGTGCAATACCCGTACGTTTCAACGAAATCGTTACAATACGATAGCCCTTCACTTTATGCGCATTGGTATTGATATTGAACCACTGTTTGAATTTCGGATGTGCAGCAAACTGTTCAGAAAAATCTTCATTTGCATAATCTTGATAATCAAACGGTATAAATTCTTCGTCTAATTTCTGCAAAATTTCAGGCTGAATTTTTAAAGTTTTAATGGTGTGCGCAAACTCAGCTTCGACTTTTTCAGCAAAAACTTGAGGCGTCAACGCTTTCACCAAAATCTTAATACGTGCTTTGTATTTGTTATCACGGCGACCATGTAAGTTATAAACACGCAGTACGGCTTCTAAGTAAGCAATCAGGTCTTCACGTGGCAAGAAGTCACGAATGAAACTACCAATCACCGGGGTACGACCTAAGCCTCCACCGACTTTAATTTTATAGCCAATTTCGCCCGCTTCATTTTTAACGATATACACCCCAATATCATGGAATGAGGTCGCTGCACGATCGGTTTCTTCAAGTGCGGATACCGCGATCTTGAACTTACGTGGCAAGAAAGCAAACTCTGGGTGGAAGGTTGACCATTGACGGATCAATTCACACGTTGGACGTGGGTCAGCCACTTCACCAGCAACCACACCTGCATATTGGTCTGTAGTCGTGTTACGAATACAGTTACCTGAAGTTTGGATCGCATGCATTTGTACAGAAGCTAGCTCTTGAAGCATGTCTGGAACATTTTCTAGCGCAGGCCAGTTAAACTGAATATTCTGACGGGTTGAAACGTGTGCATAACCACGGTCAAACTCAGTTGCAAGTTCTGCAACTTTGCGCAATTGCGTTGAGTTCATTAAGCCATAAGGCACAGCAATACGTAACATTGGCGCATAGCGTTGTACATAGAGACCGTTTTGAAGACGTAATGGGCGGTACTCATCTTCAGTGAGTTTTCCAGCTAAATAACGTTCCGTTTGGTCACGGAACTGTGCAACACGTTCATTGATCAGTTGCTGATCGAAATCAGTATATAAATACATGGCGTACAGCTAGTAGTTTCATTATAACGGCTGACAGCATAACGAGATTTAAACTATCAACAAAATGCGTTTTTTACATATTTCATAGCTGTTTTATTGATAAGGATAAGTAGATGTACTGTTTGTCCCTAATCCTAAAGGTTTTTTCTGATTAAAGTATTTTTTATTAGATACTTATACATTATTCAGCTAACTCCGTTCAGCCGATCACATACACACTAACCAATGCATTGCTACCGCATAAATTTTAAACCCGGCTTTCTGGGCAGATCTCAATTTTTCTATTGCTTCCTCGTTCTCACTTTGCCCTTTTAAACCGACTTCACATAAAAATAGCCTGACGAATCAGGCTATTTGAAAGTTTAAATGACTACAGAAGATTATTTTGCATCGGGCAAGGCATACGCCACCAAAGCATCTCCCATCTTGGTGCCAAATGAACCATGACCACCCGCCATAATGACCACATACTGTTTGCCATTGGCTTCATAGGTCATTGGTGTTGCTTGACCGCCCGCTGGTAGACGACCTTTCCAAAGTTCATCACCATTGGTCACGTTGATGGCACGGATATAATTATCCTGCGTACCACCGACAAACATTACATTCCCCGCAGTTGAGATTGAACCACCAAGCATAGGAACCCCCATTTTAAATGGTGGTAATTGAATCCCCGGTAAGCTGTCACGGATCGTACCAATACGACGTTTCCATGCAACTTCGTGAGTATTTAAATCTACACCTGCCACAAAGCCCCAAGCAGGCTGTTTACATGGCAAACCAAATGGAGACAAGAACGCACTGATCTCTACACCGTAAGGCACACCATACATCGGTTGTACACCCGCTTCGGTGCCTGCACCTTTGGCTGTTTTCGGACGGTTTGGATCGGCTGGAATGAGTCGAGAGACAAACGGTAAACCGATTGGGTTCATCACCGCAATTTGACGGTCAGGGTTAACGGACATACCGCCCCATTCAAATACACCTAAATTACCTGGAAAAACCAAAGTTCCATTTTCTGAAGGTGGGGTATAAATACCGTCATAGTTCAGTTTGTGGAAAGACACACGGCACATCAACTGGTCAAACATGGTTGCGCCCCACATTTGCTTATCTGTCAATTTCTCTTTTGGCGCAAGGTCAAAGTCAGAGAAAGGTTGTGTCGCAGAGTAACGCTCACCTTTGGTTTGCGGCCCACGTTTCACCGTTTGTGGTACAGGTTTTTCCGTAATTGGAACAATGGCTGCACCAGTACGACGGTCTAGAACAAAGGCATTACCTGTTTTCGTTAACACGTAAATGGCAGGAACCATTTTGCCCGACTTGTCTTTAATGTCAGTCAATGTCGGTTGTGATGGTACATCCATATCCCACAAATCATGATGCGTGGTTTGGAAATTCCACACCAACTTACCTGTTGAGGCATTCAGTGCCAGCATTGAGTTGGCATAACGCTCATGCAACTCGGTACGGTTACCGCCCCAAATATCTGGCTTACCCACACCCGTTGGAATGTAAACCATATCCAAAGCTGCATCATAGGCTAATGGTGCCCAAGCATTCGGTGAGTTTTGAACATACTTTTGACCTGGAGCTGGAATCGCATTTGGATCTTCTGCACCTGTGTCAAACACCCACAACAATGCGCCTGTATTCACATCATAACCACGGATCACACCTGAAGGTTCTTCAGTTGAATAGTTATCTGTGGTTGAACCCGCAATAATAATAGTCGTTCCTGTGACCACAGGTGGCGACGTTGGGATATAACCGCCCGGATAAGGGAACGGCATATCTTTTTGTAAGTCAACTTCACCATTTTTACCAAAGTCAGTACAACGCTCACCAGTATCAGCGTTGATAGCAACCAAACGGCCATCATTCACAGGTAAGATTACTTTACGTGGACACAGCTCAGACGATGACTTTTTATTCTGCAAGCTGGCTTCAAAACCAGCCGTATTGTTCGCATCATAATAAGACACGCCACGACAGGTTAAATGTTGGAAAGTATTGTCCGCTTTGAGTTTCGGATCAAAAGTCCATTTCGCCTTACCTGTAGCTGGGTCAAGTGCAACCAGTTTTTGGTGCGTGGTACAAATATACATATTGCCCCCAACTTTAATTGGGGTGACCTGATTGGTGGTTTCACCAGAGTCATTTTCTGTTTTAAAGTCGCCTGTGTTATAGGTCCAAGCGACTTTTAAATCTTTAACATTCTCAGAATTAATTTGCGTTAAAGGAGAATAGCGCAAGCCAGACTGAGTACGGCCATAAGCAGGCCAGTCGCCATCAGCAACACCCGGAATGGACTGTGCAGTTGCAGGCTGCTTGCTACTTAGTTCACCTCGAATTTCTTGAGGATCATTAAACACAGCAAAAATCATCACGGCAATAGTCACCGCCAGTGAACCTGTTAAAACCAGTTTTGCACTTTTTACGTTGTCAAAACCACGCGTTACCGCTGGAATGAGTAACCATAAGCCAAATAAACCAAGGATATCTAAACGTGGCGCCAAGGCAAAGAAGTCTGAACCCACTTCCCATAAGCCCCAAACCACTGTACCCAAGACCAACAACGCATAAACGATTAATGCCGTACTTTTTAATTTTTGCAGTAGAACTGCAGTCGCGATGAAGAGTAAACCTGCAATGATGTAGTACCAAGACCCACCAAGCACTGCAAGATAAATCCCTCCTATCAGCAGGACTAAACCAAAGATCACAGCAATCACAGCTGTAAAAGTTTTAAGCCCTGAACCTGAAGACGGAGTACTCATATTGACCACCTTTTTCTTAGATTCTGTTAAAAGCCCATATCGTTTCAATATCGATATGAGCACCTAGACAGTTTTTAGATTTTAAGTATCTGTCCAAACGACTTATTTCGAACAGTTTTATGCTTTGAACAACCGTAAAAAGTATTTATCAACCTTGCTGGACAAATACTTATCGATCTAGAAACTAAAATGCGGTCTGGAATTTAATTCCGCCGACCCATGCATTTTCACCATTTTTATACGCGCCTACATGGCGGATATATTGAATATTCGGACGAATGGTTAACCAGTTGGTTGCATGTAAACCGTAGTAAACTTCTGCATCATATTCTTCGCTACGACCATCATTTAGATCATCGTTCAAGTTGATACGTGCAAGACCGAAAGCAATTTCATCTTTAGGACGTGAATCCATCGCGCCTTTATAAACCAGACCGATATTTTGCATATCGCTAACGTTGTTGGTTTCTGAATCATGCACAGTCGCGTTGACAAAACCAGTGAGACCACGAGAGACATCACCGTTATGTGCAGTTAATTGTTGCTTCGCAACAATCCAGCCACCTTGATGCTGATCTTTTTGATCTTGATGAGCAATGACTACAGCATCAGCTGTGCTGTAGTAATAACCGGCACGGTATTCACCTGGAAGTTTTTGTGCACCTATTTTCGGTGTCCAAACCAGTTCCGCAGGAATAATGGCACCATGAGAACCATCGGTGCTGAGATTAAAGCCTTTACCGCGCTCTAAATTTTCAGGGTTGTATTCATACACCCCAACTTGTGCATACAGGTCTGGCCGAAGGTTATATTTGACTCGCGCAGCCCATTGGCTGACAGGCCAGTTGTACCACTGGTCACCGACCCCGTTACCAACTTGAGAGCCACAGAGCGCAAGGTTTTGGAAATCACAGTCGAAACTGTTGAAGTCTTCACCTTCACCAAAACGACCGACTTTGATGTCTAACTTTTGATCCATGAACTTTTTCTTAATCCACAAATCGGTTAAACGCCACGTTTGACCACGTCCCCACACTTCTTGAGTGGAACTTAAATGTCCATCTAAAGCATCGGATGTTTGAGAAAGTGAACGCCCATTGCGTTCGGTAATGGTGATTTGGGCCTCAGTATCCTGCCAGCCCAAAATCTTGTCTAAATCGAAATGCGTACCAAATGCAAACTGGTCTGCATATTCGGTACCATGACTTGAAGAATGTGAGGCATCGAGCAATGTTGCCATTTCACCCGTATAGCCAAAGCTAAAGTCGTAGCCTTTTTGCTGTAATGCGCTGCGCTGACCATTCCAGTCACCCAGCATCCAAGGGCTTTGTGCCTCAAAGGCATTTGCAGCATACACACTTTGAAAACAGCAACTGAGCGCTAAGAGACTGAGGTTAAAACACCAACTTCTTTTACATTTATTCATAATTGGTGACCTTTCTTACAAAATTACAACTAATCGATATGATACGCTTTATTTGTATAAAAACCCATTTTATGACGTTTTTTTTGTTTTAAATATATCCAAATTATCGTTATATGATATTTACAAGGAATCAAAACCAAGTGGTTTGCCTATAAATTCATATCTTATTTTTGAACGTGAAAACTTAATTGGACAAGCTAATTGTTGTTCGCTTTTTGTACTCCCCTCTTGTAAAGGTACAGAAATCACCCATGCACGATCTTTGGCTAACTGCGAATCGAGTGCTTCATCCAACTTTAATACAGGCTCAACGCAGACATCTTGCTGCTGAAAAATTGCGTTCCACGTGGCAAAATCTTGAGTTTTAATTTTGTCTTTTATTGCTTGTTTCACCACCTGACGGTCTTCGGTTGCCAGTGAGGCTCCTTTTTCAGCCACAATCGGCAATTCTAAAATCTGGGCCAACCCATGTAAAAACTGTGGCTCTAAACTCCCAATCGATAAATAACGTCCATCTTGCGTTTCATAATAGTCATAAAAAGTCGCACCATTGAGATAGCTTTGCTCAGGCCCTTGTTTTTCCTGTCCTGCTAAGCTCGCAGCTGCGGCCATGCTACTGAGCCCCACCACACAGTCGGTCATAGAAATATCAATATACTGCCCCAAACCACTACGCTGTCTTTCAATTACTGCGGCTAAAATTCCAATCACGCTATGCAAAGAGCCGCCTGCAATATCCGCAATTTGAATCCCCATTGGTGGTGGCCCACTGTGCTGTCGTCCGCTATGTCCCGCGATCCCTGACAAAGCCACATAGTTGATATCGTGTCCTGCTTTATTTTGATACCCCCCTGTTTGCCCATAACCCGTAATGGAACAATAGATCAAGCGTGGATTAATTTCAGATAAGGTCTGATAGTCGAGTCCCAATCTTTGCATCACACCTGGACGGAATTGTTCAATCACAATGTCATAGTCTGAAATTTTCGATTTGATCAGTTCAATATTGGCAGGATCTTTCAAATCCAATGCCACTGCATGCTTATTTCGGTTGAGATAACTATGTGCTGTGGCCTGTCCATTGGCATAAGGTGGCATTAAACGGATCAGATCGGGGCGGGTTGGAGACTCGATGTGGATCACTTCTGCACCTAAGTCTGCTAAGTACATTGTTGCAAAAGGTCCAGGTAAAAGTGTAGAAAAATCGAGAACTTTCAATCCTTTCAATGCCATATCCATGTTTATTTTCTCTTTTTATGTTGATTTTTTAGCTATTTTAGAAATATAAAAGCAACAAAACAATGTCATGTTCAGCCATTTACCTTGATCATTTCGGCAATTTAACATGTAAAAAGGCAAAAAACTTTAGTGTAAATTGCCTAAAATACTTTTTTTAGCGTCATTTAGGTCAAACGCAAGTGAATATAAAAGAGACTGAAGGATTAAATATGAGCCGTGATACCATTAGTATCCATTTCGTCAATGCGGCTTTAACTGGCGTAAAACGTCTCGGCATGGATGTCGAAACATTACTTTCTCACGTAGGGATTGAGGCAGAACTGCTGCGTCAACCTAAAGCCCGTATTTCTCCAGAACAATATACTCGCTTCGTTAAAATGTTATGGATGGTGACCCAAGACGAACATGTCGGCTTCGATAAGCAACCACGTCGTTTAGGTACGTTTGCCATCATGTGTCAGTTGATTATTCATGCCAAAACCTTAGGTGATGCTTTAGAACTGTCTTCACAGTTTTATAAATTGTTTGGTGATGAGTGGTCGGTGACATTAGAGCGCGACAAGCATGAAGCTCGTCTTGTTCCTCAGATTCCGAAATCGATGGACCCAGATCACTTCATTACCGAAAGTATGCTGATGATTTGGCATGGTCTCGCGTCTTGGTTGATTGAACGTCGTTTACCGCTGGAACGTGTGCACTTTGGTTATGAACGTCCGACTCATGCAGATGAGTACGATGCCCTGTTCTTCGCACCTGTGATGCAGTTCGACATGCCGCGTACCGAAATCACTTTTGCGGCAGATTATTTGGACTTACCAATTCGTCAGAATGAAGAAACATTAGAAGAGTTCTTAAAAGCCGCGCCTGCACAGTTGTTGGTGAAATTTAAAAACACCAACTCACTCACTTCACGTATTCGTGATGTATTGAAGAGCCAAATTGGTGAGGAAATGCCAACTCTGAATGATGTGGCTTCTATGCTGTATTTATCTCCACAAACGTTGCGTCGCCGCTTAGCCGCTGAAGGTAAAAGTTACCAAGGCGTGAAAGATGCATTACGTCGTGATGCCGCGATCCACCTACTATTGAACCCAGGTTTGACTTTAGAAGATGTGGCACAACAAGTGGGCTTTAGTGAAACCAGTACCTTCCACCGTGCATTTAAAAAGTGGACTGGGGTCACACCCGGTTTATATCGCCAACTACACGGCTATCACTAATTTTCTAGTTTAACGACGGTTCGGCACATTGCTAAACCCAAGATTTCGATCTTGGGTTTTTTTATGCTCAACTCTTCAGTCTATTGGCAAAAAGACTCATCTGACCTGACCCGTTCTAGTCATTGCAACACAGCCATTAATTTGTACACTCAAATGCATAACAACTTAAAAGTCATAAAAAGGAACAGCTATGAGCGAGGCTTATATCATTGACGCCATTCGCACACCACGCGGAAAAGGAAAGAAAGATGGTTCACTGCATGAAGTGAAACCGATTACGCTATTGACCACATTGTTGAATGAATTGAAAGATCGTCACCATTTAGATACTTCTAAAGTAGATGATATTGTCTTGGGTTGTGTCACGCCTATTGCAGACCAAGGTGGTGATATTGCTAAAACTGCGGCAATCGCAGCGGGTTGGGACAACGATGTTGCCGGTGTGCAAATCAACCGTTTCTGTGCTTCAGGTCTTGAAGCTGTCAATATGGCTGCACAAAAAGTACGTTCAGGTTGGGAAGATGTGGTTGTTGCAGGTGGTGTCGAGTCGATGTCACGTATTGCAATGGGTTCAGATGGTGGGCCATGGGCATTAGACCCTGAAACAAATTTAAAATCACACTTTGTTCCGCAAGGGATTGGCGCAGATTTAATTGCAACATTGGATGGTTATACACGTTCAGATGTCGACGCATTTGCAGCAAATTCGCAACGCAAAGCAGCAGCTGCACAAGCTGCGGGTTATTTCAATCAATCAGTGGTTGCTATTAAAGACAAAGCCGGCGTGACCATTTTAGATCAAGATGAATTTATCAAACCGTCAACAACAGCAGATGGTTTAGCAAAACTCAATCCAAGTTTTGAAATGATGGGTGCAATGGGTTTTGATGCGATTGCATTACAACAATATCCAGAAGCACAAAAAATTAACCATGTACATCATGCCGGAAACTCATCGGGTATTGTCGATGGTGCAGCACTTGTATTACTTGCTTCCGAGAAAGCGGTCAAAGAACAAGGTTTAAAACCGCGTGCCAAAGTATTGGCGACCGCTTTGGTGGGTTCAGATCCAACCATTATGCTGACAGGGCCTGCACCTGCTGCTCGTAAAGCATTGGCAAAAGCTGGTTTAACGATTGACGATATTGATCTATTTGAAGTCAATGAGGCTTTTGCATCTGTGGTGATGCGTTTTATGACGGAATTAAAAGTACCTGCTGAGAAAGTTAATGTAAATGGTGGTGCAATTGCGATGGGACATCCATTGGGTGCGACGGGTGCAATGATTCTTGGAACATTACTGGATGAATTAGAGCGTCAAGGCAAAAAGCGTGGTTTGGCAACATTATGTGTGGGTGGTGGCATGGGTATTGCGACCATTATTGAGTTGGTATAACCACCTAAATTTTATTGAGCATTTGATACACAAATCAGTCATACGCAACCTACCCATTTTTTGAATCTAATGTTTTTGCAATCCTTTCGATAGGAATAGTAATTAAAACAGGTTTTGCGTATGACAATGGTTTTGCCTACTTTTGCCGAAACAAAAGTAGGTCGAACCGAAGGTTAAACCCGAAATTAAAATAAATTTGGAATGACTCTGCGATGCTGAAAATTCATACAACTATGCAGAAGTATACATTTCAAGTTCAAAAAATCATTTGGATAAAAACTTTATGAGCGCAATTCAATATTTAAAAAATGACGATGGCATTATTATTCTAACTTTAGATTCTCCAAACCAATCTGCAAATACTATGAATGCAGATTTCCGTGTAGCTTTGGAAAATATTGTTTCTAAACTGAAATCTGAAACTTCTATTACAGGGATTATTTTTCGTTCAGCGAAAAAAACTTTCTTTGCAGGCGGCGATTTAGATGAGTTAATTCAAGCACGTTTGGAAGATGCCACGCCATTTTTTGAAATGATTCAGAAAATGAAAGCAGAGTTTCGCTATATCGAAACTCTAGGTGTTCCTGTCGTTGCAGCATTGAATGGTACAGCTTTAGGTGGTGGTTGGGAAATCGCTTTAGGTTGTCATGCACGTATTGCATTGAATGATCCTAAAACGAAGTTTGGCTTGCCAGAAGTGACTTTAGGTCTGCTGCCGGGTGGTGGTGGTATCGTGCGTATAGTACGGCTTTTAGGATTACAAAATGCTTTTCCATTCTTAATGGAAGGTAAGCAGTTTGGTGTAGATAAAGCAAAATCTCTTGGTTTAATTCAAGATACTGCGGAAACACCTGAAGAGTTGATGGACAAAGCGATTGCTTGGGTAAAAGCTAATCCGAAATCACAACAACCTTTTGATGTTAAAGGCTATAGAATCCCAGACGGCGATCCGAAAACACCTGCGGTTGCACAAATGCTGGCGATTGCTCCAGCGATGCTCCGTGATAAAACCAAAGGTTGCTATCCTGCTCCTGAAGCGATCATGGCGGCTGCGGTTGAAGGTGCGCAAGTCGATGTGGATACGGCACTGACTATTGAATCTCGTTATTTTACTTATCTTGCGACAGGTCAAATTTCAAAAAATATGATCGGTACTTTTTGGCATGGATTAAATGCCATTAAAGCAGGTGCAAGCCGTCCTAAAGATGTTACAAAATGGCAATCAAGCAAAGTCGGTGTACTTGGTGCAGGGATGATGGGTGCTGGTATTGCTTACTCTACAGCAATCAAAGGAGTTCCCGTTATACTGAAAGATGTTTCTGTAGAAAATGCAGAAAAAGGTAAAGCCTATAGCCAAAAGCTACTGGATAAAAAGGTCTCTCAAGGTCGTATGACGGCTGAAAAACGTGATCAGGTTTTAAGTTTAATTACAGCAACAGCATCTGCGGAAGATTTAAAAGGCTGTGATTTAATTATCGAAGCTGTATTTGAAAATCAAGAACTCAAAGCGAAAGTCACTCAAGAAGCCGAAGTATTCCTTGTAGAAGGTGGTGTGATGGCTTCAAATACTTCGACATTACCGATTACTGGTTTGGCAAATGCATCGAAAGATCAAGCAAATTTCATTGGTCTGCATTTCTTTAGTCCAGTCGATAAAATGCAATTGGTTGAAATTATTAAAGGTAAAAACACTTCTGCTGAAACTTTGGCAAAAGCATATGACTATGTACAGCAAATTGGCAAAATTCCGATTGTTGTGAATGATAGCCGTGGTTTCTTCACCAGTCGTGTATTTGGTACTTTTGTTCAGGAAGGTCTGCGTTTACTGCATGAAGGTGTACATCCAGCTCGTATTGAAATGGCAGCACTCAAAGCAGGCATGCCAGTTGGCCCATTAGCCATTCAAGATGAAGTTGCATTGACACTTTCTGAACATGTTGCCAATGAAACCCGTAAGGCGCTTCAAGCTGAAGGTAAAGATTTACCTCGTTCAGGTGCAGATGATGTGATTCAAACCATGATTCATACTTTTGACCGTAAAGGTAAAGCTGCTGGTGCAGGTTTCTATGATTACCCGGAAGGTGGGAAAAAGCATCTTTGGGAGGGTTTGAACCATTGGAAGCAAGACGTAGATATTTCTGAACAAGAAATGATAGACCGCTTCCTGTTTGTACAATCACTAGATACTTTACGTTGTTATGAAGAAAATGTTCTTGAATCTGTGATTGACGCCAATATCGGTTCGATCTTTGGGATTGGTTTTGCGCCGTGGACAGGTGGTGCAATTCAGTTTTTAAATCAATATGGTTTAGACCAAGCTGTACAACGTGCCAATGAACTTGAAGCGAAATACGGTGAGCGTTTCAAAGCACCGCAACGTCTGGTTGAGTCGGTATCATCGGATCAGATTCGCTAAAACTTCCACCTTAAAAAAGGGATCGGCAGATCCCTTTTTTATGTTCTCAGCACACAACAAAATTAACCTGCTGATTCAGCATCTAATTTTGACTTATTTTAGTGTATTCTTTTCAAGCTCGACGTAGTTTTTTGTGTTATAAAGTTACATAGTTTTAGATTTATTTTTATTCAATTGGGCTGTTGCACATGACTGACAATACTTCTCCTGAAAAATCACCATGGGGTTGGAAAGCACTGATTATTGCTTTCATTTTAAGTGGGATTTTCTTAGGTATCTTCTACCTTGCGATTACCAATGAGCCTGACTATATGCCAAGTCAGCAAACGCAGCAAAACTCTCAGCAACATGCCTTTAAAAATGCGCCTGCGATGTCTGAAGAAGCCATGGCCAAAGCACAAGCGGATAAAGAAGCGCGTGAAGCAAGAGCTCAAGCAGCTTCTGAAGATACCACAGAACATGCAAACGCTGATGAGCACAGTATGAATGCCGATGAACACGCGAAAATGTCGTCTGAACATGGTCACTAATATGCTGTGACTAATAAAAAAGCCCTGAAAGATCAGGGCTTTTTTATGGATGATAAACGCATATGGATATGCGGAATACCACAATCCAAATACTCCTCACCCTCTTGCATAAAGCCCAAAGCCTGATAAAACGCTTGCGCATGTACTTGAGAGGATAAGACTAAAAATGGACGCTGTTGCTGTTGAGCATATGCAATCACCGCCTGCATCAGAACTTTGCCTACGCCCAAACCACGATGTGACTTCAAAACTGCAACACGACCAATACTATGATTTTGCAAAAGTCGTGCGGTGGCGATGGCTTGATCTTGTTCATAGACCACAAAATGAACTGCGATTTCATCTTGCTCATCCCATTCATCTTCAGCAGCAATGTTTTGCTCTTGAATAAAGACCTGCTCACGAATCATTTTCGCAGCATGTTGCAACTCTTCCCATGTTCCGTGTGTAATTCTCAAGCTCGGCATTTTCATTTCCCTATAAATCATCTCTGTATTAGTCATTGCACTAAAAGGTGATGTTCAAATCAGCATTTACAGCCTACATCTTGCTGATCCCATTGATCATTCAACAGCAATTCCAGTGAGTGCTTTTGAATACCATACATCTCTTTCAAGGCTTGAATTTGTGCCAAGACAGCAACATCGGGCGCTTGATAGTCCTTACGCTTGGTTGCCAAAATCATTTTGTTCTTGCTGGTATGCTCAAGTGCTACAAACTCAAACACTTTGGTTTCATAGCCATAGGCTTTGAGTAATAAGGCACGAATAGTATCCGTCAGCATTTCAGCTTGCTGTCCCGCATGAATGCCAAACTGCAACATCGGTTGTAACACGAGCGGAGCTTTCAGCTGTGGGCGTAATTCTTTATGACAACACGGCGCGCACATGATCATTTCAGCATTTAAACGAATACCCGTATGGATCGCAAAGTCAGTCGCGACATCGCACGCATGCAGCGCAATCATCACATCGAGGCGTTCAGGTTGGTACGTCCGAACATCGCCCTGAAAAAAATCAAGTTGCTGAAACTCCGACTTGTTCGCAACCTCCTGACAGAATTCTACCATCTTGCTGTTTAGCTCAACCCCAGTCACAAAAGGATTCAGATCTTGCTTTAGCAAATAATCATACAAAGCAAAGGTTAAGTAGCCCTTTCCTGAGCCAAAATCGACCACGCGCAGTTGTTCAGGCAGCTGAATATGACTTAATGCCCCTGAGAAAATTTCGACAAACTTATTAATCTGCTTCCACTTACGCGCCATACTGGGAATGATGTGCGATTTTGCATCGGTAATGCCTAGAGGCTGTAAGAAATAACTGTCTTGATCGACAAAACGCTGTTTGACACGGTCATGACCTTGCTGCTCAAAAGCTTTGGCTGCCGTTTTATTTTTACTTTGCGTCAGCATGGCTTTCTTCTTGTTCTTCTTCAGTTGCCACTCTTGTTCAGTCGTCATCAAATTGGCTTGTTTACACCGCGCCAACAGTGCAGCTACCGTTTCAAGTGCTATGTCTAATGAATAATTTTTGGTGACATCTTGGGTTTTATGGCGATATAAACAGCTCAATACAGGCTGTCCTTGCAACATGACGACTCGAAAAGTCATCTTCTCGAGTTGCTCTAGTTCACCCTGATATTGACTCAGAATCATCCGATCAAAACTTTGAGATTCAAGCGCTTGCTGAAAGGCCTGAAGGAATTGCTGCTCTTGTGCAAAGGACGATACCGAAACGGTCATAATAGAAACCAAAAAAAGAATTGCGATTAAATTTTAAAGCGTCTTACGCTAAATGCAAATTTGAATTACGATACAGTTGTATATTTTATAAAAATGCACATGACTTATGAGCGCTCGCCCTGTTGTAAACTACGATCCAGTTGAAGAAAAAATCAACTTTATTAGCCATGCTATTGGTGCAGGTCTTGCACTCATAGCGGGTATTTTATTGATTATCAAAGGATCTTACTTAGAAACAGCGCAGTGGATCGGGCTGTGGGTCTATGCTTTGAGCCTATTTTTATTATTTGCCGCATCAAGCTTGTATCATTTTGCCGAATCTCCAGAGCGTCGCGGCTGGTATAAAAAATTAGATCACACTGCCATTTATTATCTGATTGCGGGCACCTACACTCCATTTTTGTCTATTGCACTGCCCACACAAAAAGCCCATTACCTACTCATTGCACTTTGGGTGATTGCAATCATTGGTACACTATTCAAGTTAGTTTTCATTCATCGCTTTGAAAAAATTTCACTGATTGCTTATCTGCTCATGGGATGGCTGGCTGTGCTGGTAATGGATGATATGCAACGCTTTTTATCTAAACCTGCTTTGACTTTTTTAATCATTGGTGGACTTTCCTATACCATCGGTGCATTGTTTTATGCGCTAAAAAAGGTAAGATATACGCACGCTATCTGGCATATTTTTGTATTGATTGGTGCAGGATCACATTTCCTGTCCATCTATCTTTACGTGATATAACCCGCGCACACTACATTTTTTAGTAACCCTAATTCCGCAGTCTGCCCGAGGAACATTCGTATTTTTTTAAAAAATTACGCCTTTTTTAAAAAGATGACGCTTTTAAAACTCAGTTCGACTATTTTTTAAGTGTAAGGTCTACCATGGCGTCATTAAATACTGCTGTTGCTGAAAAACAGCAGCCTGTAAACTCAAAATTTCGCGTACTTACAGCCAGTCTCGTAGGTACCACAATCGAATTCTTCGATTTTTATATTTATGCGACTGCTGCAGTCATCATTTTTCCGTATTTGTTCTTTCCAGCAAGTACCGACCCGATGACCGCTACAATTCAGTCATTAGCAACCTTTGCGATTGCCTTTATTGCACGCCCGATTGGTGCTGCACTGTTTGGACATTTAGGTGATCGTATCGGCCGAAAGGCGACCTTGGTTGCAGCTTTGCTGACCATGGGACTTTCAACCGTGTGTATCGGCTTATTACCCACCTATGCACAAATTGGAATTGCCGCGCCATTACTGCTTGCGCTGTGTCGTTTAGGTCAAGGACTCGGCTTAGGTGGTGAATGGTCGGGTGCTGTATTGCTTGCCACGGAAAATGCACCTGAAGGTAAACGTGCTTGGTATGGCATGTTTCCCCAACTGGGCGCGCCGATTGGCTTTATCTTAGCAACTGGTTCATTCTTAACGCTGGGTCATTTTATGACTGAAGAGGCGTTCATGACTTGGGGCTGGCGTATTCCCTTTATCTCAAGTGCTTTACTGGTGATTGTAGGTCTGTGGATTCGTTTACAACTCCATGAAACCCCCGCGTTCCAGAAAGTTTTAGACAAGCAAAAAGAAGTTAA
Organism: Acinetobacter sp. CAU_H_29a_1; assembly: GCF_058599505.1. NCBI lineage: Bacteria > Pseudomonadati > Pseudomonadota > Gammaproteobacteria > Moraxellales > Moraxellaceae > Acinetobacter > Acinetobacter sp. CAU_H_29a_1. The sequence continues at coordinate 683,669 of NZ_CM178655.1, read as the reverse complement.
CATTCCATTTAAAGAAGTGATCACCAAGCACTGGGGCATGTTGATTTTAGGTACCATTGCAGCCATCTGCACTTTTGTGGTGTTAGAGGTGGTCCCACATGTTTGAACAACTAAAAGCTTATTTATAAGTGATACTCTGCTCTAGTTAAGCTACCTTATTTTGTTGTGGTAGCTGGTCATAGTAAAACTCATCTGGAGTCATTTTGTCCAGACTCGAATGAGGTCGTTTCAAATTATAAAATTCAAAATATGCGTTTAATTGCTTCTTCGCATCCAAAACATTGCTGTAGGCTTTGAGATACACCTCTTCATATTTAACGCTCCGCCATAATCGTTCAACCATCACATTATCAACCCATCGACCTTTACCATCCATACTGATTTGAATGCCATTTGATTTCAATACATCAATAAATGCATCACTGGTAAACTGACTGCCTTGGTCTGTATTAAATATTTCAGGTCGACCATATTTTTCAATAGCTTCATTTAATGTTTCTATGCAAAATGTAACCTCCATACTAATCGATACTCTATGCGCAAGTACCTTGCGGCTATGCCAATCAATCACAGCACATAAATAAACAAAGCCTTTTGCCATAGGGATATACGTTATATCCGTAGACCACACTTGATTACTGCGCTGAATAGCCAATCCTTTGAGCAGATATGGATATTTGCGGTGAGCTTGATTAGCCTGGCTTAAATTTGGTTTGCAATATAACGCATTAATGCCCATTTTCTTCATTAAAGTACGTGTATGACGTCGTCCTATATGATGTCCTTGACGATTCAACAAATCACGCATCATACGGCTACCTGCAAAAGGGTATTGCATATGTAACTCATCCATACACCGCATCAGCTTCAGATCTGATGTACTCACAGGTTTTGGGCGATAGTAATAACAACCACGGGAGACTTTCAGCAGCTGAGCTTGCTTAGATACTGAAATCTGAAGTGAGTCATCGATTAACTTTTGTGGTTGAAGCGGCCCAGTTTCTTCAACACACCTTCTAAAAAATCAATTTCTAATGCCTGCTCACCGATTTTTGCATGTAGTTTTTTTAGATCGATGGGTGGTTCTGTTGGAGCTTTTGATTGATCGAAAGCTTGCGAGGAAGCTGAAATCAGTTGATTTTTCCAGTCGATAATTTGGTTTTGATGAACATCAAATTCAGCACTCAATTCAGCAAGTGTTTTTTCTGCTTTAATCGCAGCAAGTGCTACCTTAGCTTTAAAATCATTTGAATGATTTCTTCTTGGTCTACGTGCCATAAAATACTCCATATATTGATGTTTATAACATCATTTGGGGAGCAAAATATCACTTATAAGTGTTGTTCAAATTTCCTGATCCACCTCTGTTCTACCTCACAACCGTATTCGCTTTACAATGGGGTACCAAACAGCTCGGTTACACCCGTGAACAGTTCTTACAACTTCAACTGGTCGCAACCCTCTGCTTTGCTGCATTCATCCCCTTGTCGGCGGTTTTTGCGGAAAAATTTGGTCGTAAAACCACCTCTATTGCAGTCTGTATTGCTGCGGCATTATTTGGTTTAGTATTCTCAAGCATGTTGGAATCAGGCAATACCCTTGTTGTGTTCTTGTTCCTGTGTATTGGTTTATCCATCATGGGTTTAACCTATGGACCAATTGGTACTGTGCTCTCTGAAATTTTTCCAATATCCGTTCGTTATACAGGTTCAGCACTAACCTTTAACCTTGCGGGGATCTTTGGGGCTTCATTTGCACCTCTCATTGCCACCAAGCTTGCAACCACCTATGGTTTACACGCAGTAGGTTACTACCTCACAGCGGCATCGCTTCTGTCTTTATGTGCGTTCTTAATGATTCGTGAAACTAAAAATGATGATGTAAATAATCAAATTTAACCCTGAATTTGATGTCTAAAAACCAGCACAGTGATGCTGGTTTTTTTATACCAATGCTTTAACAAACGCTACAAAAACCATATTTAAAATCTGTCGTTTTACTTCATAAATAGAGAGAGATACAGATGAATAGGATCGAAAAATGGATGAAAAAATACAACAACTCACCAATGAACAACTCCTTGATGTCATCGTATTAGTTGAAGAAAATAAAATTATTCAAGCCATTCAATACATCGCCACACATACCGCTTTTCAATACGATGATGCACAAGAGATCGTGACTGAACTCACGAAGCGGCATGATGCTGCACTAAAAAGCATGTATCGCCATAAACGACACCAACAACAACGCATATCAACCGCTGAATTAAGACACCACAGCTCCCTTGTGTCTGAAGGACGGAGCTTTACACAACAACAGCCACAAAGCCCGCATAGCCCAGCAGTGAATAACCTCGATACTATGCAAGACCTACAAGAGCTCCATACAAAAAACCACAACCTTTGGATTATCTTGGCTGTGGTCATTTTGGTTTTAAGCTTTATTTTTTATTGGTTCTAAGCCCAACTTAAATCAGTTCAATAATATCGATGGTCGGTGGTACACGAAAACGAAACGGCACACCCACCATGCCTGTTCCAACCGTGACAAACACATCCGCATGTTCATGTCGGTACAAACCTTTTTTGTGTCCTAATATAGACACCTTCTTCATCACATAATCTGTAAGCCATGGCAGCTCAACTTGACCACCATGCGTATGACCTGAAAGCATTAAAGGACGACTGGGTAAAGCAGGTACCATATCGACCGTGTCAGGATTATGCGACAAAATCACCCAAGGTTTGTCTCGCGGTAAATGCGGCATAAAACGCATATCTGCCTTACCTGCCCACAAATCCCCAACACCCATCAGACGAAATTCTTCGAATTCCACAATCTGACCTTCAATATCAATGACATTGTTGACCTTCAAAGCATGTCTTAATAAATTTTGAATTGGTGGTCCAGGATATTGTTCGTCATGGTTACCATTCACTGAATAGACAGGTGCATTGATTTGCTTTAACACCTCTAACTCTTTTGCCAGTTTATTTTCGGGTTCATAAGTCCAATCCCCTGCAACCACCACCAAATCAGGCTTTTGCTCATTGACTCGTTTGACAATGGTTTTCAGCTGCCGCTCATGCCCTGAAAATAGACCAATATGTAAATCGGCAATTAAGGCGATACGGACGGGTTTGAGTAATTTATAATCTTTTTGAATTTGATATTGAGTGGTTTTGACATGCACAAAATGTGGTTCAATGAAACGTGCATAGCACAATATACCACTGACCAAAAATACAAAAATAGCTTCATGCCATGAATAATAGCCCTGAAAACCTGCGTATATGCTAAAGAAAAACAAAGGAATGAGTAAATACGAAAGATAAAAAGCCAATAAATGCACAAAGGCTTTAAACGGATGAATCGTCTCCGTATTGGTTTGACTGATCCATGCCTGATACACCGCCCACCCTGCAAGCAAGGCCATCGCAATATAAAAATAGAACACGACGGAGTGTGTATTGATCATAGACTTTTACTCACAATTTGTTCATCAAGAACACATAATCTTCTGTTTATCTTTTCACAGCTCAGAATTATACTCAAACCAAATTTATAGACTTTATGATGATGGAAAAACCTCACGGCTTAGCAAAACAAACTTCATTCCGTTCATCTTCGACTCAGCAAAATGCCAAATTGTTGTTGCTGAGCTGTATGGTTTTGACTGTTCCCGCGTGTAATACCTTACCTAAACAGATACCGCAGACGCCCGTCTATGCCTTTGATTTGCCAACCGATCAAACCAGTTTAGGCAAAATCGTACTGCCTTTACGTGAACAAAATCCAGGCCTTACAGGTTTCCATGTTCTCTATAATCCACTCGAAGCATTGGCCGCACGTATCCATCTCATTGATAAGGCAGAAAAGACCTTAGATCTACAATACTATATTTGGGACAACGATCGTATTGGTTCTTTAGCGCTTTATTCTATTTTGAAAGCCGCTGATCGCGGGGTGAAAGTTCGTTTACTAATCGATGATAACAATGCCAAGAAAATGGAAGGCATTTATTTGGCGCTCGATCAACACGCCAATATCGACATCAAACTGTATAACCCCTACCGCTTCCGTCACTATCGTGCGATGGATATGGTCTTAAATCTAAAACGCATCAACCGTCGTATGCACAACAAAAGCTTCATTGCCGATAATCAAATTTCGTTGATTGGTGGGCGCAACATGAGCAATCAATATTATAACGTCAGCGACAGTTATCAGTTTTCCGATGTTGATGTAATGTTGGTCGGCTCTGCCTCAGATGAAATTGTGCATTCTTTCGATGAATACTGGAATGACGATTATGCCTTTCCAGTGCGTCAAATTGTCAACGCCAACCATTACAGCTTACGTTATGAAGGTTTAAAAACCCAGTTAGCGCAGCACTATCAGGAAGTGACCGTCCAAAATTATCTCGATCTAGCCAATCGTTCGCAAGCCTTTGAACACTGGTTAAATGATAGTATCCAATTCGATTGGGTCAAAGCCGAAGTGGTCAAAGACTCACCGAGTAAAATCAAATCACGGGCAAAAAAAGAAGAACATTTAAACTTCCAGTTGCAAACCCATTTAGAAAAGCCACTAGAAAGCATCGACATTATTTCAGCCTATTTTGTACCTGAGCGTAAAGGCAAAAAACATCTGGCCAACCTAGCACAGAGTGACATTCAAGTTCGCGTACTGACCAACTCATTTAAAGCCAATGATGTGCCGCTGGTGCATGCTTTCTATGGAAAATATCGTGAAGACTTGCTGGAAAGCGGTGTTCAACTCTATGAGTTTTTAGCCACGCCTGCGGCCGAAGCCCTAAACGAAAACAATGAAGAAATTTCGAAAAAAGCCAAAGTCAGCATCAAAGGATTAAGCCGCTCGAGTCTGCATGCCAAACTCATGGCCATTGATGAGAAACAGGTTTTTATTGGTTCATTTAATTTTGATCCCCGCTCTGCCAACTTAAATACAGAAATTGGGGTTTTACTGAACAGTCCACCGCTGGCCAAAGCGGTACACTACACCATGGACCAAAACCTCAGTAAATATGCCTATAAGCTGGTCCTAGATGCAAACAAAAACATTAACTGGCAAATCAAACAAGCTGATGGCTCTACCAAAACCTATACCACTGAACCCAAAATGAATTGGTTCAAACGTGCTGGTCTCAAAGTCGTCTCTTGGCTCCCGATTGAAGGCTTTATGTAAGCCTTCAAGCTTGTTGCATGTTGGGCTGGGACTTCAAAACTTTCTGATGTAAATCAGCCAAACCTTGCACCATTTTTTGTTGGACCAATGCCGTTAAACTCTCAACCGTATGTCCTGCGGTACAAATGGCCGGGAGCGCAACTAAATGTGCCGTGACTTGTGGCATTTCTAGTACTTTTTTAACATGCTCGGCAAAACTAATGTTACCGATAAACGGAGAGACTTGGTCAAGTCCGCCTTGTTGATTCACATAGCAAATCAAACAAATTTGCACATCACGCTGGGCCTCAATTGCTGCGCCTAATATACGTCCATGAACTTTTTTCACTTTAGAACCATCGGTCGTGGTCGCTTCAGGGAAAAACAACACAGGAATATCTTGTTTTAAAAACGCTGTAATTTGCTCTCGAATTTTGATGGAATCGCCTGAACCACGTTGAATAAACAAGGTTCCACCACTTTTTGCCAATTTGCCAAACACAGGCCATTTTTCAATTTCAGCCTTGGCCAAAAAGAAAACTCGTGCGCCTGAGCCTAAAACCGCGACATCTAACCATGAAATATGATTGCTGACCCAAAGGGCAGGCTTACGTGGAATATCCCCGTGGACATGAACATCAATGTTAAAAACCTTGCACAGTCGACGACAGAAATACTGCACGTAACGGGTATTTTGTGGATTGTTAATGTCTTTATACAAGCCATGTCGATAGACCAAATAAAACCCTTCGGACACGGCGCCAAGCCCTGAAGCCAGCTTTTTACCATACAGAAAAAGCTTAGAGACACCTTTTATTGATGTTGTTTTTATTTCAGTATTCGATTGCATAGACGGTTCACTTGGCACAGCTTCATTCAACATTTAATCATTGATTTCGGCTCATTCTATACTGATCTTAACTAACTTGCATTGATCATAAAAACCGAAGGACCAGATGATTATTTTCAATTTTAATCGTTTAAACAAATTAATTAAAATAAATCAATCGAAATAACAAAACATGGTGCGCACATGAACGATCAAATGAATCCTCCAGCTCCGCCGTTAAATCCTGTTCAGGCACTGAAATTTATTATAGGGCTCAGTATTTTATACTTTGGCACCTTGCTGCTTTTGGTTCACTTATTTCGCTCAATGTAAGGCAACAGCATAACTATTTCGCTCAATCTCAACAAATTCATCTACACTAGAGTTTTCAATGTGAGATCGAATTTAGTGGAATATTTTGAGCAGAAGCAAGGTGGCGAAAAAACCATTTTAGTCAGTGTTGCCATCCATATTCTGGAAGACCTTGATGCAGAAGAATTTCGCTTGCTTGCTAAGTCGGCAGGTGCAGAAATTCTGGAGCATGTTCACGCTCAAAGATTCAAACCCGATGCTAAATATTTCATTGGTTCAGGCAAAGCAGAAGAAATTGCTGCTCGTGTTGAGGAGCTTGAAGCCACACTGGTGATTATTGACCATGCCCTAACCCCTAGTCAGGAACGTAATCTGAGTCGCATTATCAAGTGCCGCGTCATTGACCGTACACGCCTTATTCTAGATATCTTTGCACAACGTGCCCGTACCCATGAAGGGAAACTTCAAGTCGAATTGGCTCAATTGGATCACTTGTCTTCTCGACTGGTCGGTACAGGCATTAGCCTCGATAGCCAAAAAGGCGGGATTGGACTCCGTGGTCCAGGTGAAACGCAACTCGAAACTGACCGTCGTTTACTTCGTGTCCGTGTTGGACAACTTAAAGATAAATTAGAAAAAGTCCGTCAGACCCGTATCCAAGGGCGTGCTGCACGTCAAAAAGCCGCGATTCCAACCGTTTCTTTGGTTGGTTATACCAATGCGGGCAAATCGACCCTGTTTAACACCCTTGCCAAATCTGATGTTTATGCCGCAGATCAATTATTTGCAACCTTAGATCCAACCTTAAGACGTTTGGAATGGGACGGTATTGGCCCGCTTGTCCTAGCAGACACGGTTGGTTTTGTGCGTAATCTTGCGCATGCTTTAGTGGAATCGTTTAAAGCGACGCTAGAGGAAACATTAGAAGCCAGTTTGCTGTTGCATGTGATTGATTCGAGCAGTCCAGACCATATGGAACAAATTGAAGCTGTTGAAAAAGTGCTCAAAGAAATTGGCGCAGATATTCCAATCCTACGGGTGTATAACAAGATCGATCAAAGTGGCGAACAAGCCAAAATCATTTACGCTAAACCCAATGTACCTGAGCGTGTCTATGTCTCAGCACATACAGGCGAAGGATTTGATCTACTACGCCAAGCGGTCCAAGAGTGCTTGATGGGCCAAATTCAAAATTTTGATGTCCTGCTCAAACCTGCCTATGGAAAATTGCGTAATCAACTGTACGCCCTAAATGTGATTCAATCTGAAAATTATGATGATGAGGGCAACCTACACCTACAAGTGTATATTGCACCACATAAACTTGAACAATTGATTAAACAAGCACATTTACCGATTAATGAAATTTTAGGTTTGAAAGCAAAACAATTTCATCGTGAACTCGAAGAATTTGAAATCAAAAGCTAAATCGGTTAAAACGTGATAAGTAAAATGTTAATGACAGAACAAAATGGAATGGATAAAAACTGTTGATTGGAAAGCATGGATCGGCACGGTTGCCCTGATCATCATCTTTCGTGAAGCGGCTGTGTGGATCACTGGACGTTTTGGACATCCTGAACTGGGCAATTTAATTGGACTGATTAGTTTATTAATCGTCCTTTTGGGTTGGAGAAAATTTCATAAAATTCCAGCACGTTTGGTGGATACCAACAATAAAATCATGAAAGAAAGTGCCTTTGCTTTTCTACCTATCAGTGCAGGCTCCCTGCTGATGATGACCCATTTAGGCAGTGAAATCCCAATGTTTTTGGTGGTGCTATTTGTCAGCACACTAATTCCACTGTGGGTTTACGCAAAAATGTCTAAGAAATGGCTTTAGGAGTGTGCACATGATTCCCATTATTTTCGGTTTTTTCCTAACCCTCGTTGCCTACTTACTGGCAAAGCCACTCAACAAAAAACTGCCACAAATTCCCGTGATTGTTTTTGGCATGTGCTTTGTGATTGCCCTGCTGTTGTTTTTAAACATTCCGTATGAGCAATATATGGCACAGGTAAATCCAGTGTTTAACCATCTGCTCGGTTATGTGACGGTCGCATTAGCTATTCCATTGGCTGCTATGCGCTATGATGACCTCCCCCTCAAAGCAGTGGTGGGCATCTTAGTCTTTGCCAGTATCAGTGCGGTCGGACTGCCGATGGGACTGGCTTATCTATTACATTTGTCTGACCCTACCATTATGGCATTTGCCACGCGCGCAGTCACAACACCAATTGCGATTAACATTGCAACACTGCTGCAAGCCCCTGTGAGTCTGGCAATTTTAATCGTGATTTTATCCGGTGTGATTGGTGCTGCATTTTCGCCAGTGATCCTCAAACACATTAATGACGAACGAGCATCGGGCTTAGCGCTAGGTCTTGCAGCTCATGCCATCGGTACAGCTCAAGCATGGCAACGGGGAAGTATTGCTGGACGTTATGCAGCCTTTGGAATGGCTGTCAATGCGGTATTTACAGCAATCTGGTTACCGTTGTTTATTCTATACTTGCAAAAAATGTGATACGTTCCTCACATAAACAATTGTATTGTTTAAAAAATCGACTTAAGATGAGTTTGTCGTTGATTAAATGATAAAAGGATTTTGTTCATGAGCAAATTGACACTTGCAATCGCATTCGCTACAACCGTTATGGGTAGTACAGCTTTCGCTGAAGATATTAGCGGCACTTGGAAAAATATTGATGACAAAACTGGGGCGTCAAAAGCCATCCTTGAGATTCGCCAAGAATCAAATGGGACCTATACCGCTAAGATCGTTAAAGTGACGCCTCGTCCGGGTTACACACCAAAAGAAACGTGTATTAATTGCCCTGCGCCGTATACCAATAAGCCTATTTTAGGCATGGATGTGATGAAAGGTTTGAAACACAGCGGTGATACCAATTACACGGGTGGAAAAATCATTGATCCACTGTCTGGTAATATTTATAGCTGTAAAGCAAAACTCAGTTCGAATGGCAAACGCTTAACCTTGCGAGGATACGTGGGCATATCGGCTCTAGGTCGTAGTCAAACGTGGATTCGAGAATAATCTAAGTTCTATTACTGAACAGGCTTGGTCTACGCAATCATTTGATCGATTCATTTTAGATTTTGTAGACCACCTGAGTCACTCATACATTGCATCAAACTTAGTCTGATTGTTTCAAATTCAATGAATAAAAGAGTTTCAGCTAAACATGTATGATTTTTCAATTTTTAAAGGCAACTGTCTAACTCATATCTAAACACAAAACAGTTTGCCTTGTGCAAACTGTTTATTTTTTTGTGTCTTGGATATCTTTTTGTGAAACTATAGAGAACCTTATATGAAAAGTAAGTTTTTTATCGCGGGATTAACATTGTCCATGCTTTGCGGGGGAGCATTTGCACAGGACTTAACAGGGACATGGCAACAAATTGATGATAAGTCAGGCTCGCCAAAAGCCATTATCGAAATTCGTAAAGAATCGAATAATACTTATACTGGAAAAATTGTAAAAATTACACCACGCCCAGGTTATACCCCAAAAGAAACTTGTGTGAATTGCCCTACGCCATATACCAATAAACCAATTTTAGGTATGGACATTATTAAAGGCTTAAAGCATGTCGACGGCACCAATAATTATGAAAAAGGTCGTGTGATTGATCCTTTGTCTGGCAAACTTTATGATGCGAAAATGAAACTGAATGCCACAGGAAAGCGTCTTTCTCTACGTGCATACATCGGTGTTTCTGCTTTAGGTCGTAACCAAACCTGGTTAAGAATCGACTAAGAATAAAAAAGCCACGAAGTTCGTGGCTTTTTTAATGCATGTGCTATTGAACTGGATTATCAACTGCAAATAAGGCCTCATCTTCTAAACGGTAAGCCATTAATTGATGCCCCCAAACACAACCGCCATCTACATTTTGAATCGAATCCGAAATGGTTTTACCTTGTAAAGCTGCCCAGTGACCAAACACAACTTTATGGGTTTGCGCTGCTTGTGAAGCAAATTCAAACCATGGTTTGAAGCCTTCTGGCATTGGGTCACTGAGTGAGTCTTTAAAACTAAACTCCAAACGCCCTGTACTATCGGTTAAACGCATACGGGTCAAATAATTCACGATACAACGTAAACGTGCGTGTCCCGTTAGTTCATCCGACCACAACGTGGGCTCTTTACCATACATTTCTTTTAAAAAGGCATCCACAACATCAAAATCATCCGCTGCAATGACCGCCTCAACTTCTGCGGCTAAAGCAGCAGTTTGTTCCGCTGTCCAATTGGTTGGAATGCCCGCATGCGTCAGAACCGTGGTTGCATTTGGAAACACACACAGGGGTTGTTTCCGTAGCCAATCAATCAAATCATCACTATCAATCGCATCAATTACATCACGAATGTTATCTTTGTCTTTAATTGCTTTAATGCCACGTGCAGCCGCCAGCAAAGTTAAATCATGATTGCCTAAAACTATTGCAGCCGCATTACGCTCTACTAATTTTTTAATAAAGCGTAAAGCACCCAATGAGTTTTCACCACGGGCAACCAAATCCCCAGCAAACCAAATAAAATCTTGGTCAGGATCAAACTGAATAGTCTTTAGCAAGGCTTTTAGTGCTTCAAAACAACCCTGCACATCACCAATGACATAATTGTATCGAATCTCTGCACCTGTCACCTTAAGTCACCATTTGATCTGCTAATGCCACAAATTGAGCCAGTGTTAAAGTCTCTGGACGTGCCATCGGATCAACACCCGCTTGTTCAAAACCATCTTCAACCAACATGCCTTTTAAGCTATTACGCAAAGTTTTACGACGCTGGGTAAAGACGTGCGAGACCAAACGTGCCAAGGCTTTTTCATTTTTTGCCACAATAGGCTTAACAGCATACGGCTCTAGACGGAACACCGCAGAAGTCACTTTTGGTGGCGGGTTAAATGAACCCGGTGGTACTTCAAACAAGAACGTAGGTTTACAGAAATACTGAATCATCACCGACAAACGACCATATTCTTTGCTATTTGGAGAAGCCGTAATACGGTCAACCACTTCTTTTTGTAGCATAAAGTGCATGTCTTTAACTTTGTCACCAAACTCCAAGAGGTGAAACAAAAGTGGCGTCGAAATGTTATACGGCAAATTACCCACAACCCGTAAAGGACGACCATCTTCAAATAAATTGGTGAAGTCGTACTTCAGTGCATCAGTTTCAATAATGGTTAAACGTTCAGGATGTGGCACACGCCCTGGCAAACCTGCCGCCAAATCACGGTCTAATTCGACCACCGTGAGTGCGTCACACTCGCCAATCAACGGAGAGGTTAAGGCTGCCAAACCCGGCCCAATTTCCACAATGTTATCACCTGAACGTGGTGCAACTGAACGTACAATCTTGGCAATCACACGTTGGTCATGTAAGAAGTTTTGCCCAAAACGCTTCCGCGTATGGTGCCCTTCATCTTTAGGGTTTAAGGCATTAATTTGATACATAAAATTTTCCAACGTGAGTTAATCACTGAACATTAGTGACGAGCTAATTCTAACGCTAAATCAACAGCGACCTGTAAGCTTGAGCTTTTCGCAAGACCAGTGCCTGCGAGGGAGAGAGCTGTGCGATGATCGACTGAGGTACGAATAAACGGTAAGCCCAAAGTAATATTAATGGCTTCACCAAACCCTTGCGATTTTAACACAGGTAAGCCCTGATCGTGATACATCGCCAAAACAGCGTCTGTATGTTTTCATTTTTTAGACCTTAAATGAATCTTTTAAAAATACTTGAAGTAAAATCTAAGACCTTCGCCCCAATCATTTTCAACCTAGATATCAATTTAGCAAATCTATACACGCTATTGTCGAGTTCTTTCTAATCGATTCAATTTGATAAACATGTCATCAGAGATTTTTGCATTTTCTCTTGCTGCTTGATATGTACTCTCTAAAGGCTCACGTTTTTGCAGTAAATTAAATGCTTTCGATTCTAAAATTATCTGAATATCTTCTTGAATTGAAAGCAGGCCTTCACGCATTTTTGCATCATTGACACGCTTAACACCCAATTCAGCATTACCATTAAGCTGTGCCTGAAGATAAGTATTGAATACATCAAAATCAGCTAAAAAATCTTCCATACTGTCTGAAGAAAACTCATTAATTTCAGATAAACTATTGATTGAACGTAATATTCTTTCAGCTATGAAAACTTGATTTTTTGCGATGATCACTTGATCTGAAGGATAATTTTGGCGTGCCATCATATCGGTCAATAAATTATATTCAGCCTGAATACCTGGAATCTTTTCAAAAACAACGAGTTTGTAATCATATAAACTATTCAAATGACGTTGGTTATTCGCAATAATATCAATGTTCTTATTGATCATTTGACCATCCTTAAGCAGATTAGCTAAAGCGCTATCATTCGGTTCATTTTTTTGTACGCAGATTCAAATCCCAAGTGCAACACATTTGTAGTTAGTTGAAAAAGTTAGGTATATTCATAGAATCATTAGACTTTTTCAACTCGTAATTGGAAAGCACACAATGAAGAAATACACCCAACTTTCTCAAGATGAAAGATACGAAATTTATGCTACTTTGAAAAGTAAAAGTTCAATCGCTACCCTTGCTCGGGAATTAGGACGTTCACGATCAACCATCTACCGTGAATTAAAAAGAAATACTGGGCAACGTGGATATAGAGCTCAACAGGCAGCTAAATTTGCAAGTCAAAGACGGTACCGTCCTTCATCATCAATGACAGCATTTGCCTTCGCTTATATAGTCAAATCATTATAAAACCAATACAATGGTGCAATGAGTTATTCAGAACATTTTAGACGTAAAATTTTAGCTAAGCTTGAGGAAGGTTATTCTATTCGAGCGGTAGCTGCACAATTTGAAATTAATAAAAATACCATTGTTGAATGGAAGAAACGTATAGAGATTAAAAAAACTCGTGTACGTAAACCTTCTAAAATTAACGATGATGCTTTACGTGAAGATGTTGAAAAGTATCCTGATGCTTATCAATATGAACGTGCTGCACGTTTTAATTGTGGTGTTTCATCTATTGGTGCTGCATTAAAGCGCTTAAATATTACAGTTAAAAAAAGACGTTAAGCCATCCTAAAGCAGATACAAAGCTTAGGGATAAATTTATTCTGCAAGTGAATGAATTAGAAAAAAACCATCCGATTATTTATCTGGATGAAAGTGGTTTTAAGTCACATGATTATAGACCTCATGGCTACTCACGAAAAGGAGTACCCTGTTTATGGCAATATAATTGGCAATTAAAGAATCAGACCAATGCCATTGGAGCAATCCATGAGGGTAAGTTATTTTCAGTCGGTTTATTTGACTGCAAAATCAATTCAGATGTTTTTCATTTTTGGATTGAGCAATTCCTCATACCAGCATTACCAGAAAATAGTGTAGTGGTTATGGATAATGCAGCATTTCATAAAAGAGCAGATATTCAGGAGTTATTGGAACAACAAGGGCATAAAATTCTTTGGCTTCCTGCATACAGCCCTGATTTAAATCCTATAGAACACATGTGGGCATGGGTTAAACGTAAGCGTCTTTGTACACGACAAAAAAAGATAACTCATTGAAATAATGGCATAATACTTGTTTTCTGACGACGAATATGATGACACATTTCAATGAGTTACATCTCATCTTAAACAAATATCTAAAGTGGAACAAGTCACATGTAAAATGTTTTACACTGATTATGCTTGCATTAATTGTAAAACAGACATGTAATCTTTCTTCTGCATCTAAAGCCTTACCCATCAAGTGCTTACCACAATCATTTTATCGACGTATACAACGCTTCTTTGCAGATCAGTATTTCGATTATCGTCAAATTTCTCAGTTAATTTTCAATATATTTTCATTCGATAAAGTCCAATTAACTTTGGATAGAACTAATTGGAAATGGGGAAAACGAGATATCAATATCTTGATGTTAGCCATCGTCTATCGTGGAATAGCGATACCTATTGTTTGGACATTGCTCAATAAACGTGGAAATTCAGATACAAAAGAGCGTATTGCTTTGATTCAACGCTTTATCTCCATTTTTGGTAAAGATCGTATTGTGAATGTGTTTGCAGACAGAGAATTTATCGGTGAGAAATGGTTTACATGGTTAATTGAAAATGACATTAACTTCTGTATACGTGTTAAAAAAACTTTATTGTGACCAATCACTTAGCCAAGAATCATAAAATTAGTGATTTATTTCGTCATCTTCAAGTTGGTCAAACTGAATGTCGTAAACGACGTATTTGGGTTGGTCGAGTGAAACTGTATATTAGTGCGCTACGATTAGAAGATGGAGAACTTTTACTTGTTGTTTCTCCTATGTTTAATGCTTCTGCTATTCGTGATTATGCATTACGCTGGGAAATCGAAACGTTATTTAGTTGTCTCAAAGGACGTGGATTCAATCTTGAAAATACTCGTTTAACAGACCCTAGACGAGTCAAGAAATTGATAGCAGTGCTAGCTATCGGTTTCTGTTGGTGCTATTTAACAGGTGAATGGCAACATGATCGGAAAAAAGCGATAAAAATAAAGAAGCATGGACGACTTTCAGTAAGTTTATTTCGCTACGGTTTGGACTATGTTCAAATGGCTATTCTACGTTTGATTGGTTTTGGAAAAAAAGAAGAATTTAAGAAAGTGCTCGCAATTTTAAGAAAGAATAAGCCTGATAGGACAAGGGCCCTGTGAAATTTGTCGTGTACAGAGCGTAAGCGTAAAGAATGGTTGATCGACTCAGTCGATGAGTTATTTCGAGTTTTTTTCGAATCTTGTATGAATAATAAAGTAGTTTGACTATATTGATTATTTGATTGGTTTGGACTGGTCACCCGAACAAATTTCAGGTGCTTTAACACAACGCGGTTGGCTGGATGTACCTTCACATGAGTGGATTTACCAGTACATTTATCAAGATAAATCAAAAGGCGGTAAACTTCATCTACATTTAAGGCATCAGAAGAAATATCGAAAACGCGGTTACAAAAACACGGATCGTAGGGGTCAAATCATTGATAAAACAAGTATTCACTGCCGACACCAGGTCATTGATCAACGACAACGTTTAGGAGATTTCGAAGGTGACACGGTGATTGGTAAACATCATAAAGGTGCTTTATTGACTCTCGTTGATCGAAAGAGCCTGTATGTACATATTGTTCATTTAGGGCCAACAAGAGCATCCTCTCAAACGATTACTTGTGCATTAGATCGTTTACAAATGAGCCATGCTTATAGTGTGACATTTGATAATGGCAAAGAATTTTCCGAACACAAAAGAATTACTGATGCTGGCATAGAGACGTATTTTGCTGATCCTTACAAGTCTATTCAGCGAGCTAGAAATGAAAATACGAATGGTTTAATCCGTCAATATCTGCCAAAATCATCATCGTTTGATGGCGTGTCAAACGAACAAATAGAGCAGATAGAATTTGCACTCAACCATCGTCCTAGAAAAACACTAGGTTGGTATACACCGAGTGAAGTTATGGCTGGTTTTTATACTGTTGCACTTGCCGCTTGAATCCGCCGTACTAAAGCCATCGTTTGATTTAATTTTTCTTGGCTCTGCTTTAAGGCACGTATTGATTCCATATAACCCGATTGAACAGCTTCTTCAGACTGCCTCGGAATTAACAGTGATAAGACTTTTAATTCACAAAGACTTTTGTCTGTAGCCATACTCGTACAAGCCGATAAAATACTTGTCATACACACAACAGATACAATGCTTATGTTCCTCATCACCGATGGCGTTTTTATCTGCTGCTTCTTGTGAAGAAGCATCGACATGATAAACCTCTTATTGATATAAAATTTATTAAAATAGGACTTACGCACTGTTATTTATAGACTCTCTGTGGTAGCAGATGATTTTTATCGAGAATAATAATGTGGTTCCGTTAATTAGACCACTCAATTCAGTTTTATAAGTGATAAATCCGCTCTAAATATTTAAATTATGCTGCCATTACTTTTAGTAAATGTTGATCATAAAATTCATCCGGTGTTGCCTTATTCAAACTTGAATGAGGACGTATCATGTTATAAAAATCCAAATATTCAGCAATTGATTGTTTCGCTTGTTTAACCGTATCGTAAGCCTTCAAATAGACTTCCTCATGCTTCACGCTGCGCCATAAACGCTCAATCATCACATTATCCATCCATCGTCCTTTCCCATCCATACTGATACGGATATTTCGCAATTTTAACTCATTCAAAAATGCCTCGCTTGTGAATTGACTGCCTTGGTCTGTATTAAACACCTCTGGACAACCATATTTCACAATTGCTTCTTGCAACGCATCTATGCAAAAGTCTGTTTCCATACTGATCGATACACGATGAGCCAGTACTTTACGACTATGCCAATCTATAATTGCACACAGATAGACAAAGCCTTTAGCCATAGGAATGTACGGGTGAGTAGACCAAGGGAATTTCACCCTTAGCCCCTCGCAGAACCGGACATGAACCTCTCAGCTCATCCGGCTCCCATTATCCAACCGATGGTAAACATCCCATTTTCCAGTGCACAAAGGCATTTGGAAAATCACGCGCAAGTCGCCCTAAGGCATATCTAGCCCGTCTTTTATGACGGGCCAAGTTTTTATACTTACGCCTCATCCAGCGTATAAGATAAGCATTCATGTGTTGCCAGATCGCTGACATTGCTGAACCATGGAATCGACCATAGTACTGCTGCCAACCTTGAAGAATTGGATTAAATATTGCAGATAAATCACTTAATTCGCGATTACACATCAGATGTAGATGCCATTTCCGAATAGTCTGTCGCATTGTTTTAAGTGCATCACGACTGACTGCAGGAGAGAAATTTACATAAACTCTTTTATACTTGTCCACAGCCTTACGGGGCCTAAACGTGTATCCGAGAAAAGTAAATTGAACATCTGGATATGCTTGGCGACGATTCACATCTTGGCAATAAACAATCTTTGTCTTATCTGGATGCAATTCGAGTCCACATTCACGAAATCGTGCACCAATCTTTTGTAAAACAAGTTTGGCTTGAGATAAACTTCGGCAATGAATTACTCCATCATCCGCATAGCGGCAGAATCTTACACTCACAAGATTCTTGGTAATCCACATGTCAAAAGCATAATGCATAAATAAATTAGCCAATAGAGGACTGATAACTCCACCTTGCGGTGTGCCGTGATTCCTTTCTAAAACTTGACCATCTACATTTTGCATAGGTGCTTTTAACCAGCGTTCTACATAGAGAAGAATCCATGGAATTTCGCAGTGTTTCTTAAGTGCACGCATGAGTAGATTATGGTCAATGTTATCAAATAGACCTTTGATATCAAATTCCACAACCCAGTCATACTCCCAACTTCGTCGTCTCACCACAGCTATCGCATCATGGGCAGAACGCCCTGGACGATATCCATAAGAGTTTGGATGAAAATAGAGGATCAATCTGTGGCTCCAATATAAGCTTGACAGCTGTTTGTGCTACTCGATCCGCTACTGTTGGAATGCCTAACATACGTACCCCACCTGATTTCTTTGGAATCGGAACACCTTTGACTGGCGGTGGAAAATAACTGCCTGAACAAAGTCGATTCCATAGTTTATACAGGTTGCCTTTTAAGTGGTGTTCGAATTGCTCAATAGATTCATGATCGATGCCTGCAGCACCGCCATTCTCTTTGACTTTCTTGAATGCCTCCCAAATTAACGCTTTAGGAATGTTAAATGGTTTGGTCATAAAGCCTTGTTCCTCCTGCTTGTGCAGTTGACAAGACCGCAGACCTGGATAATGCAGCCCCTTCGCTCCATTACCATTACAGTAACTTCAACACTACTACGAGCTGCTCCGCCCCTTGGTGACGCATTGCTATTATCGGCCTTGCCTTTTGAGCTTGTACCTTTCGCTTGACATCGCAACCGAAGGTTCCCGCAGTTCAACGTAAAAGCCTGAATTAGGATCGCGCTGCCTCTACGCCGGACACCGAATGGCCCGTAAGCAGGTAACGGCCAAACTGATCGCGGGGCAACATCCATCCCCGGTTTTGATGTCATTTGAGTACTTTCGACACTTGAACGGCAGTTCACTGGTGTTCGCCTTCCTAATTCTTACCTGACGCCTTTACAACGCCTTTTCCATAACGCTCAAGACCGGGACTTTTGATCCAAGCCGCTTATGGTGGTTTGCTACCTGCTCCTGCAAGCCGATAGCGAGGGGCCATACCCTCATCTCTTACGCCGCTTGCTGCGGCACACTTATATCTGTACACCAGACTTGATTAGAGTGATCGATGACCATGTTTTTCAACAGATATGGGAAAATACGGTGTGCAAGATTAGGCTTACTGGTATTGGGTTTTGGATACAAGGCATGTATTCCCATCAAGCGCATTAAACGTCGGACTTTACGCCGACCTATTTGATGTCCTTGACGCTGTAGCATATCTCGTATCATTCGACTGCCCATAAATGGGTAGTCGAGATGAATTTCATCGATTAGACGCATCCAACTCAAATCAGTTGATGAAATCTCTTTGGGCTTGTAATACAACGTACTGCGATTGATTTGAATCAATTGCGATTGTTGTCGTACCGAAAGTTGATGGGTCTTATCGATCATTTTTTGCCGCTCAGCTGCCCTATTTTTCTGAGCGCACCTTCTAAAAAATCAATTTGCAATGCCTGATGTCCTATCTTGGCATGTAGAGCTTTGAGGTCAATCTCTGGTTCTTGTTGTGCTGTTGGTCGTGAAAAAATATTGACTGATTGCTCAAGCAGTTGATTTTTCCAATCGATGATTTGGTTTTGATGTAAGTCGAATTGAGTAGAAAGTTCAGCGAGTGTGTGGTCGCCTTTAATTGCTGCGAGAGCAACTTTAACTTTAAACTCTGCTGAATGATTACGACGTTTTCTTCGTGTCATGGTTGACTCCAAAAACAAGCATTTCCCATGCTTATTGGGGAGTAGATTATCACTTATAGGCGTGGTCTAAAATCCTAGAACCACATTATAAAGTCATCAATGAAGTTTTTGATCATTGGTCTAAATAATTTCTTCTGCCAATAATATACATTTTCAAAGATCCGCTCAAACTGGTTCTTTTGTATCTCAACGTAGGCCATCAAGGCTGAAAAAATATGATTCGAAATCAGTTTAGATCGTCTTACTTGAAACTTTTCAATATGACAAACCTGTTTAATCACTCGGTGATATTGTTCTATTTTCCAATGACTTGAATGTAATTCATGAAAACCCTCAAAGGACAATAAATCATCTTCATCTTGATGCACAATATAAAACCTCTGCTGTTCTTTTAACTGAGTCTTAAATAATTGTACAAAGCCAAAATCTTTGAGCCAGACCACTTGACCCTGATGGAAATTCGGCAATAAACGCAGTTGAAACCATTGTCCTTTTTCAAGGGAAACCTTACGGTTACAGTCGATATAGTCAAATCATTATAAAACTAATACAAATAAGTCGATGAATTATTTCGAGTTTTTTTCGAATCCTGTATGGATAATAAAGTAGTTTGACTATACCAAACATAAATCGAATACCATGTTTTCTTATGGTTTTTAGATTTGCAATCGATGAATACCAACTATCACCTGTAATGAATTGAATCTTTGCACCCCAACTGAGTACTTCACTTAACATATCCATAAAGTAATCATTCTTGGTTTTACTTTCAGATTTGTCATAAATTCGGAAATTAATTGGAATATTTTGACCATTTTGATCTGTCGCATACAAGGTAATGAGATTAATACCCTTGACGGATCGGTGGTGTTTGCCTGACCAAAAATAGCTAACTAAGTCCATATGCTGACTATATGGTTTATCTAAAACAGTATCATCAATACTGACTATAAGTTTATTATTATCAATATGTTGAATTGCTTCTTGATATAGGTCGTGAGGTGTGTAGTCTTCACGCTCTAGAAAGCGATTTACACTATCATGCGAGATGTTATAAGTCTCGGCAAGTTGTGTGCAGCTAATAGAGTTCGGTTCTGTCATGAGAAAGCCCATATAAATGGGTAGTGTACAAGTTGCTGTAGAAGCATTTTTAATTCGTCTGATCACAGATACTTTATAAAGTAGACTTCCTTCATAAATCATTTTTCAATCAATTTAATTGTTTATCTTTCACCCAATCTAAATTGTATATGCCAGCAAGTAAATTAAACCGCAGGTTTAATCTTTTACGACGATTTCTATATACACAAGATAAAATCTTAAAACATTTCATCCTTCCAAATACATGCTCTACTTGAATTCGTCTACGACCAATCTCTCTATTTAACTTTTTTAATTCAGAATCTAGTTTTTCAGTTTTCTTTGCTTTAGATGGCATGAGGCATCCAAAACCCAATTTCTTTATCCCTAAATACCCCTTATCAACGATAAAAAAGGGCTTAAATTTTAATTTCCTCATGCTTTTTTTAAATATTTTAAAATCATGCATGCTTCCATGACTTCCACATACACTCAGTATTTCACCTGTTGTATAGTGCATAGATAGCTGAAATTTAAAGGTATGTCGCTTTTTTTTACCGCTATACCATTTCTTCTGTTTTTTTTGGACGTTGAACTAATATTTCAGTGGCATCAATCACAACAACTTCCCAATCCACTTCATCTCGATTAGGAAGTTGTTTTGGCAAGTTAAATTTTCCAGAACCGATTAAGGTATCTTCAATAACACGTGTGATACGAATTGCACTCGTTTCAGATACACCGTAACTCATACCAAGATGGAAAAATGTTCGATATTCTCTCCAATATTCTATACATAAGAGCAAACGATCTTCCAACGGTAATTTATGCGGTCGTCCTTTACCAATATGACCAGGTAAATGCTTATTTAGCTCGGCCAACATGAGGTTAAATGTAGCCCAACTAACACCGGTAAGCCTACGAAAATTAACGTCTGATAATTTTTGAATATCTTTGAATTTCATCCAAGGATTATCCATTGAATTAAATAATTTTACTGATTAATTTAAGATCAAACAAATTGTACATTTTTTGATTTATGACGGAAGTCTAGTATTTTAATACTTTTTTGAATCCGTCAATGCGTAAGTCCTATAAAATTATGATTGTGCTATTTAATGACGAGCTAATTCTAATGCTAAATCAACAGCGACCTGTAAGCTTGAGCTTTTCGCAAGACCTGTGCCTGCGAGGGACAGAGCTGTGCCATGATCAACTGAGGTACGAATAAACGGTAAGCCCAAAGTAATATTAATAGCTTCACCAAACCCTTGCGATTTTAACACAGGTAAGCCCTGATCGTGATACATCGCCAAAACAGCATCGGCATCTTTTAAGTTTTCTGGGGTAAATAAGGTGTCGGCAGGTAGGCTCAGGCTGATATTTATGCCTTGAGTACGGTAGCTTTCCAGCACAGGGTTAATCACCTCAATTTCTTCCATACCCAAATAACCATCCTCCCCTGCATGTGGGTTTAAGCCACACACTAAAATGTGGGGATGCTCTTTTTTGAATTTGCTTTTTAAGTCCTGAATTAAAATATCAATCACTTGATGCAATCGTTTTTTGGTAATCGCATCAGGTACAGCTCTTAATGGCAAATGTGTAGTAGCCAGCGCGACACGCAACGTCTTGGTTGCGAGCATCATCACCACACGTTCAACTCCAGCAAACTCTTGGTAGTATTCGGTGTGTCCACTAAAGTGAATCCCAGCATCATTGATAACTGACTTTTGTACAGGTGCAGTTGCAACACCTACACTTTTACCTGCCATGGCATAATCGGCCGAACGTCGTAGCTGCTCTAAGACATAAGGCGCATTTTGAGAATTGAGCTTACCCATTACAACAGCTTCGCTTAACGGTACATGCTCAACATAAAGTTGCCCCTGAGTTGATGATGCTTCTTGCCCTGAATATTCAATCAGTTCAATGTCTAATCCCAAACATGCTGCACGTGTACGTAGCAAGTTCATATCACCAAGGACCACGATCGGACGCTCATCTATACGAGCAGCAAGGCTTAAACAAATATCTGGACCAATCCCAGCAGGTTCACCACTGGTGACATATAAAGGCAGCATAATCAACTCAAGTAAAATGCGTTTTGACTATTATACAACGTCTCACCCAGTATCTCCGCATTCACCGTACTCAACTTGAACCTATTCTTTTATATTTAAATCCTCACTTATCCTGTTTTCACATTCCACCGACTTTCAAAGAAAAAATAAAGCCTTAAACATATAAAACATGAGCAAAGAAATTGCGAGTCGTAACTCCTGTATTATCCGTTATTTTAAAATGGTTCTATGCTGATGATCCCGCATTTCATTCAGTGAAGTCATCAAGTTCAATATCGCTGTTTCCTCATTTTAAAATTTGAACTCTTTTGTGTTTTTTTTAAAAAGAATAAACTTTGATCTCTTCCTTTATACTGGGAAATATCTTAAAATACTGCTCTTGAAATTTTATATTTTCATTTGTGATTCTGAGCAACTTCGTTTAGAATCGCGTCTCCTTTTGTTTGGACAGATTCCATAGTCCAAACCAACTATAATAGGTAGTGGTTTAATGAAAACTCTCAGCGCTAAGCCTGCTGAAGTTCAACACGACTGGTACGTTGTTGATGCTTCTGGCAAAACTTTAGGTCGCCTTGCGACTGAAATCGCTCGTCGTCTACGTGGTAAGCACAAGACTTCTTATACTCCTCACGTTGACACTGGCGATTATATCGTTGTAATCAATGCTGAAGAAATTCAAGTGACTGGTAAAAAAGCGCTTGATAAAAAATACTATCGCCACACTGGCTTCCCTGGTGGTATCCGTGAGACTAACTTTGAAAAGTTAATCGCTCACAAACCTGAAGCAGTTTTAGAAAAAGCTGTTAAAGGTATGTTACCAAAAGGTCCTCTTGGTTATGCAATGATCAAGAAAATGAAAGTGTATGCAGGTACAGAGCATCCACACGCTGCTCAACAGCCACAAGTTTTGGACATCTAAGGGATACAGCACATGGCTACTAATTATGGTACAGGTCGCCGTAAGACCGCAACTGCACGTGTTTTCTTGTCAGCTGGTACAGGCAAGCTCGTAATTAACAACCGTACTCTTGAGCAATACTTCGGTCGTGAAACTGCTCGTATGGTTGTTCGTCAACCTTTAGAGCTTCTTGAAGTTACTGAAAAGTATGACCTTTACATCACTGTTGCTGGTGGTGGTATCGGTGGTCAAGCTGGCGCTATCCGTCACGGTATTACTCGTGCGTTGATCGCTTCTGACGAAACACTTAAACCTGCTCTTCGTCAAGCTGGTTTCGTTACTCGTGATGCTCGTGAAGTTGAACGTAAGAAACTTGGTTTGCGTAAAGCTCGTAAACGTCCTCAATTCTCTAAACGTTAATTCGTTTACCGAATCGGACAAAAAAGCCTTGGTTTATCCAAGGCTTTTTTTATGCGTCATTTTCAAGTTTTAAGTATAAGTTTCCTGCTCTATTCTTACTATAGTCAAACTACTTTATTATCCATACAGGATTCGAAAAAAACTCGAAATAATTCATCGACTTATTTGTATTAGTTTTATAATGATTTGACTATACATGCCTCTAGTTGCATATTCCAGCTTATTTTGATAATTGATGATCTTTGGGAAGTGGTGCATTACACGGCTCGTCGGTTTTCTCATCGACCATTTTCACAGGCCCATCATTATAAACAGTGACCTTACAGCCTTTTACTGTATATTGTTGCTGAATGCCGCCATACATCTAATCCTCAGATACAGAAGTAGCAACATCACAGGCTTCATCGGCAATACAAGCTGCATATTCAGCATTCTGCTGCGCTACATCTACTTGTTCGGCTGCATCTTGATTTTGAGCATAACTACTTGAAATGGAAGTCATTAGTATAATAACTGCGATCGACTGGGTGGTTCTGAGCCAAAGCTGCATGGTTCTATCCTTCTTTTTCATTTATTCCAAGTTGTTCTATTGTATAAGCATATTAAAGTTAAGATGATTTTATTGGCTATTTTTAGTATTCTAACCGATTCACTTCACCTAGTTTCTTGAAATATGTCTGTCGAAACTACTCCGCTTCAAGGAATTACGCTGTATAGCCATGCAGATGATTTTCGCTCCCATTGGATTCGTTATGTACTTGCAGAGAAGCAAATCAAATACCATTTGGTTTTAAGTGATGCAGATGATGAAGATCTCGCCAGCTTAAACCCTTATAATCAGCTACCGACGTTGATTGAAAATGATTTAAAACTATTTAATGCCAATATCATCTCTGAGTATTTAGACGATCGTTATCGTCAAAACAAGCTCTATGCCGATGCACCTATGCCTCGTGCGGAACAGCGGCAGTATATTTGGCGCTTTGAACAAGATTGGTTAAAGCTTGCCGATATGATGCTGCGACATCCAGATACACTCGATGAACAAGCAAAACTGAAAGCACAAAAAAAACTGAAAGATACGCTCATTTCCTTAACACCATTGTTCCAGCATTTCCCCTATTTCATGTCGGAAAGCTTTAGTATTTTAGATTGCATGCTTGCGCCTATCTTTCTACGCTTAAACAGCATGGGCGTGCATTTACCGAAACAGCAATGCCGCCCAATCTATTTATATTGTCAACGTATTTTTAGTCGTCCTGCATTTTTAAAGTCTTTAACTTTGCAGGAGAAAAACCATTATCAATCTGAATTTAAACAGCCGTAGAGAACATTATGTCTGATCAAGAATTAAACCTTACGCCGACTCGTCCATATTTAGCTCGCGCCATTTATGAATGGATTTGTGATAACCAATTAACACCGCATTTATTGGTCGATGCAACCCAGCCCAATACTCTCGTTCCTGAACAGTTTATTCAAGATGGCCAAATTGTCTTAAACATTGTCCCTCATGCCGTACATGCGCTACATATGAGCAACGATGCGATTACATTCTCAGCACGTTTTGGTGGCGTATCTCGTGATATTTATGTCCCACTTAATGCTGTGATAGGCATTTATGCCCGTGAAAATGGACAGGGCTTATTCTTCGATCCAAGTGAGTATGACAATCATACCCAAAGTGAGCAAAATGCTTTAAAATCAGACAATCAAGAAAAAACTGAACCCGCTAAGAAAAAACCAAGTTTAAGATTATTAGATTAATAAAATGGAGTAATTATATGGCTTTTGATTTAGTACAATATTTTGCAGAGCAGATTAAAATTCAAAAGCCTGAGCTTCTGATTCAATATTCAGACGAGGAGCGACTTCAATATATTTCTGAGGCCAACACTCTCTCGCTTGGAAAACTCATCACCTTGATGCGTCAAGATGGCACCAAGCTCTATCATGAGATTCAAACCCAAGATCATCTCTATATTCAAGAACTTGCAAGACACCTCACCACGTCTCCGCAAAATCAATCACTGTTAGCGAAGCCAGACTTAGAGCATAGCCTGACCACCATGTTAGATCTTCAGCTTGCTGAACTCAAACAACTTGATGTCACGGGGAACTTTGGTGAACATGGAATTCGTGAGCTGCTTGTCGGTCAAATTGAGCACCTCTCAGGTCTGGCTGATGACTGGGTTTGGACAACAAGTGAGCTAACAGAACTGATTGGCTCTAAACCAAAGCCTGAAGAAGAGCTATCATTAGAAGAGACGATGAAGGAGTTTAATCAAATGGTTAATCAACACACAACAGACCACTCAGATCAGCTACACACACAGGTAGTAGAGCAAAATCCAACGCCAACATGGGCAAAACTGATTGAGCCTGCTGTGGCTATTGTTATTTTATGGGGACTTTATTGCGCAGCAAGTCAAATGTTTTTCTAATTCCCAAGGGATGCACTCATTTTGCGCATCCCTTTATTTTTTAATGAAAAATAATTATATATTTCATCGTTATAAATCAAAAAAATCAATTTATTTTTTGCTTTTATTTGTCCAAATGGTAAAATTTACATTTCGTTACAATAGTAAATAAATTAAACACTTTTTCAAATAACAATGAACTTTATCACACTCCTTTTAAAATACACAAAATTAATCACATAATCTGTAGCGAAAACTGACTAAAAGCCTCGGATTCAGTCGTACATTTATTCATCTTTTTTTGTTACATTTATTTATATTGATAATTTTTTGACGACGTCCATATAATTAAACCCACTTGTTAAACAACAAGTTATAGTCAAACTACTTTATTATTCATACAGGATTCGAAAAAAAATCGAAATAACTCATCGACTGAGTCGATTAACCATTCTTTACGCTTACGTTTAACCCATGCCCACATGTGTTCTATAGGATTTAAATCAGGGCTGTATGCAGGAAGCCAAAGAATTTTATGCCCTTGTTGTTCCAATAACTCCTGAATATCTGCTCTTTTATGAAATGCTGCATTATCCATAACCACTACACTATTTTCTGGTAATGCTGGTATGAGGAATTGCTCAATCCAAAAATGAAAAACATCTGAATTGATTTTGCAGTCAAATAAACCGACTGAAAATAACTTACCCTCATGGATTGCTCCAATGGCATTGGTCTGATTCTTTAATTGCCAATTATATTGCCATAAACAGGGTACTCCTTTTCGTGAGTAGCCATGAGGTCTATAATCATGTGACTTAAAACCACTTTCATCCAGATAAATAATCGGATGGTTTTTTTCTAATTCATTCACTTGCAGAATAAATTTATCCCTAAGCTTTGTATCTGCTTTAGGATGGCTTAACGTCTTTTTTTAACTGTAATATTTAAGCGCTTTAATGCAGCACCAATAGATGAAACACCACAATTAAAACGTGCAGCACGTTCATATTGATAAGCATCAGGATACTTTTCAACATCTTCACGTAAAGCATCATCGTTAATTTTAGAAGGTTTACGTACACGAGTTTTTTTAATCTCTATACGTTTCTTCCATTCAACAATGGTATTTTTATTAATTTCAAATTGTGCAGCTACCGCTCGAATAGAATAACCTTCCTCAAGCTTAGCTAAAATTTTACGTCTAAAATGTTCTGAATAACTCATTGCACCATTGTATTGGTTTTATAATGATTTGACTATATATCTCAATTAGACGATTGATTCGTTTATTTTTTATTATTTACCATTCCTTGCATAAAAAAATCCCCCTAACTATTAAGTTAGGGGGATTTGAATTAATGAGCTGGCGATGACTTACTCTCACATGGATAACTCCACACTACCATCAGCGCTAAGAGGTTTCACTTCTGAGTTCGGGAAGGGATCAGGTGGTTCACTCTTGCTATTGTCGCCAGCACAACTGTTTATGACTATTCGTTGGGTCTAACCTCAGAGCAGTGCTCTTCGTGCCTAACTTTCATCAAATGAGTTATTAACAGGTATATTTGAGTTGGATATTTTATCTAGCTTTATAACTAAATCAAGTTGTTTGCAGTGATTTGAACCACAACACCAACTGTTTGGGTGTTGTATAGTCAAGCCTCACGAGCAATTAGTATTGGTCAGCTTCACATATCACTATGCTTCCACATCCAACCTATCAACGTCGTAGTCTTCAACGGCTCTTTAGAGGACATAAAGTCCTAGGGAAATCTTATCTTGAGGTAGGCTTCCCGCTTAGATGCTTTCAGCGGTTATCCCTTCCGAACATAGCTACCCGGCGATGCGACTGGCGTCACAACCGGTACACCAGAGGTTCGTCCACTCTGGTCCTCTCGTACTAGGAGCAGATCCTCTCAAATTTCCAACGCCCACGGTAGATAGGGACCGAACTGTCTCACGACGTTCTAAACCCAGCTCGCGTACCTCTTTAAATGGCGAACAGCCATACCCTTGGGACCTGCTTCAGCCCCAGGATGAGATGAGCCGACATCGAGGTGCCAAACACCGCCGTCGATATGAACTCTTGGGCGGTATCAGCCTGTTATCCCCAGAGTACCTTTTATCCGTTGAGCGATGGCCCTTCCATACAGAACCACCGGATCACTAAGACCTACTTTCGTACCTGCTCGACTTGTGGGTCTCGCAGTTAAGCGCGCTTTTGCCTTTATACTCTACGCGTGATTTCCGACCACGCTGAGCGCACCTTCGTACTCCTCCGTTACTCTTTAGGAGGAGACCGCCCCAGTCAAACTACCCACCAGACATGGTCCTCGTCCCGGATAACGGGACAGAGTTAGAACCTCAATATTACCAGGGTGGTATTTCAAGATTGGCTCCACCGAAACTAGCGTCTCGGTTTCAAAGCCTCCCACCTATCCTACACAAGTAAGATCAAAGTTCAATGTCAAGCTGCAGTAAAGGTTCACGGGGTCTTTCCGTCTAGCCGCGGGTACACCGCATCTTCACGGCGAATTCGATTTCACTGAGTCTCTGCTGGAGACAGCGCCCCCATCATTATGCCATTCGTGCAGGTCGGAACTTACCCGACAAGGAATTTCGCTACCTTAGGACCGTTATAGTTACGGCCGCCGTTTACTGGGGCTTCGATCAAGAGCTTCGCTTACGCTAACCCCATCAATTAACCTTCCAGCACCGGGCAGGCATCACACCCTATACGTCCACTTTCGTGTTTGCAGAGTGCTATGTTTTTAATAAACAGTTGCAGGGGCCTGGTTTCTGTGGCTGCCAATAGCTCAAGGAGTAAATCCTATCACCGTCGGCAGCGTACCTTCTCCCGAAGTTACGGTACCATTTTGCCTAGTTCCTTCAGCAGAGTTCTCTCAAGCGCTTTGGTCTACTCGACCTGACCACCTGTGTCGGTTTCGGGTACGATTCCTATGTAACTGAAGCTTAGAGACTTTTCCTGGAAGCATGGTATCAGCCACTTCACTGTACAAGTACAGCTTGCTATCAGTTCTCAGCATACAGTACCCCGGATTTGCCTAAGATACATGCCTACAACCTTCCACCTGGACAACCAACGCCAGGCTGACTTAACCTTCTCCGTCCTCTCATCGCATTACATAGAAGTATTGGAATATTAACCAATTTCCCATCGACTACGCCTCTCGGCCTCGCCTTAGGGGTCGACTCACCCAGCCCCGATTAACGTTGGACTGGAACCCTTGGTCTTTCAGCGTGCGAGTTTTTCACTCGCATTGTCGTTACTCACGTCAGCATTCGCACTTCTGATACCTCCAGCATACTTCTCAATACACCTTCATCGGCTTACAGAACGCTCCCCTACCACTTGCAATAAATTGCAAATCCGCAGCTTCGGCATATAGTTTTAGCCCCGTTACATCTTCCGCGCAGGCCGACTCGACTAGTGAGCTATTACGCTTTCTTTAAAGGGTGGCTGCTTCTAAGCCAACCTCCTAGCTGTCTATGCCTTCCCACATCGTTTCCCACTTAACTATAATTTTGGGGCCTTAGCTGGCGGTCTGGATTGTTTTCCTCTTGACTACGGACGTTAGCACCCGCAGTCTGTCTCCCGGATAGTACTCATTGGTATTCGGAGTTTGCATCGGTTTGGTAAGTCGGGATGACCCCCTAGCCGAAACAGTGCTCTACCCCCAATGGTATTCGTCCGAGGCGCTACCTAAATAGCTTTCGGGGAGAACCAGCTATCACCGAGTTTGATTAGCCTTTCACCCCTATCCACAAGTCATCCCCTGGCTTTTCAACGACAGTGGGTTCGGTCCTCCAGTTAGTGTTACCCAACCTTCAACCTGCTCATGGATAGATCACCCGGTTTCGGGTCTACACCCAGCAACTAAACGCCCTATTAAGACTCGATTTCTCTACGGCTCCCCTATGCGGTTAACCTCGCTACTGAATGTAAGTCGCTGACCCATTATACAAAAGGTACGCAGTCACCGAACATGTCGGCTCCCACTGCTTGTATGCATGCGGTTTCAGGATCTATTTCACTCCCCTCACAGGGGTTCTTTTCGCCTTTCCCTCACGGTACTGGTTCACTATCGGTCAGTCAGGAGTATTTAGCCTTGGAGGATGGTCCCCCCATATTCAGACAAGGTTTCACGTGCCCCGCCCTACTCGACATCATCATATCAGCCCTTTCGTGTACAGGACTATCACCCACTATGGTTGCACTTCCCAGAGCATTCCACTAAAACTGATATGACTTAATGGGCTTTTCCCCGTTCGCTCGCCGCTACTGAGGGAATCTCAATTGATTTCTTTTCCTAAGGGTACTGAGATGTTTCACTTCCCCTCGTTCGCCTCGTATGACTATGTATTCATCATACGATACCTGCCTTATGACAGGTGGGTTTCCCCATTCAGAAATCTCCGGATCACAGGATATTTGCCGCCTCCCCGGAGCTTATCGCAGGCTATTACGTCTTTCATCGCCTCTGACTGCCAAGGCATCCACCACATGCACTTAATTACTTGACTATACAACCCCAAACAGTCGTTAATCCCTACAAGTAGGATTAAGACAGTCTATGATGATTTCTCATCACTTCCTTACAGTTTGTTGTTCTGTGTACTTAAACACTGTACAGCTTCAATTCAATTCACATACCAAAACGCTTGATTCAGTTAATTTCGCTAGTAACTCATTTCTTCAATCTTCATCAATCAGTAATAAATCACTGTTAATGTCGATCTTAAAAACGAGTATGAACAAATTATTTCAACTCAAATATATTCTGTTAATGATTTTTCCAGCCTTCGTCAGGTCAGGAAACTGTGATAAATCACAGAAGTTAATAAGTTATCTACTTACTAATTTCTGTAATCCAACCTATCTGCGCGAAGCATAGCTTCTTGCTTAAATTTCAAGGAAAAGCCTTAAAGCAGTGCTTTAAGTTTTCTATTCTTAAAATTTGGTGGAGACTAGGAGAGTCGAACTCCTGACCTCCTGCGTGCAAAGCAGGCGCTCTACCAACTAAGCTAAGTCCCCAGCTTATCAATAAGTCAATGTTTCTGTTTTCTGTATTCAGCATTTAACAATGCTTGTTAGTCAGATTTGGTGGGTCTGACAAGACTTGAACTTGTGACCCCACGCTTATCAAGCGTGTGCTCTAACCAACTGAGCTACAGACCCTCAGATACATCGTCATGAAGAACAACTTGTTGTGGATTCTTACCAATCGTCAATCTTTCGTTAAGGAGGTGATCCAGCCGCAGGTTCCCCTACGGCTACCTTGTTACGACTTCACCCCAGTCATCGGCCACACCGTGGTAAGCGTCCTCCTTGCGGTTAGACTACCTACTTCTGGTGCAACAAATTCCCATGGTGTGACGGGCGGTGTGTACAAGGCCCGGGAACGTATTCACCGCGGCATTCTGATCCGCGATTACTAGCGATTCCGACTTCATGGAGTCGAGTTGCAGACTCCAATCCGGACTACGATCGGCTTTTTGAGATTAGCATCCTATCGCTAGGTAGCAACCCTTTGTACCGACCATTGTAGCACGTGTGTAGCCCTGGTCGTAAGGGCCATGATGACTTGACGTCGTCCCCGCCTTCCTCCAGTTTGTCACTGGCAGTATCCTTAAAGTTCCCGGCTTAACCCGCTGGCAAATAAGGAAAAGGGTTGCGCTCGTTGCGGGACTTAACCCAACATCTCACGACACGAGCTGACGACAGCCATGCAGCACCTGTATGTAAGTTCCCGAAGGCACCAATCCATCTCTGGAAAGTTCTTACTATGTCAAGACCAGGTAAGGTTCTTCGCGTTGCATCGAATTAAACCACATGCTCCACCGCTTGTGCGGGCCCCCGTCAATTCATTTGAGTTTTAGTCTTGCGACCGTACTCCCCAGGCGGTCTACTTATCGCGTTAGCTGCGCCACTAAAGCCTCAAAGGCCCCAACGGCTAGTAGACATCGTTTACGGCATGGACTACCAGGGTATCTAATCCTGTTTGCTCCCCATGCTTTCGTACCTCAGCGTCAGTATTAGGCCAGATGGCTGCCTTCGCCATCGGTATTCCTCCAGATCTCTACGCATTTCACCGCTACACCTGGAATTCTACCATCCTCTCCCATACTCTAGCTTCCCAGTATCGAATGCAATTCCTAAGTTAAGCTCAGGGATTTCACATCCGACTTAAAAAGCCGCCTACGCACGCTTTACGCCCAGTAAATCCGATTAACGCTCGCACCCTCTGTATTACCGCGGCTGCTGGCACAGAGTTAGCCGGTGCTTATTCTGCGAGTAACGTCCACTATCTCAGAGTATTAATCCAAGTAGCCTCCTCCTCGCTTAAAGTGCTTTACAACCAAAAGGCCTTCTTCACACACGCGGCATGGCTGGATCAGGCTTGCGCCCATTGTCCAATATTCCCCACTGCTGCCTCCCGTAGGAGTCTGGGCCGTGTCTCAGTCCCAGTGTGGCGGATCATCCTCTCAGACCCGCTACAGATCGTCGCCTTGGTAGGCCTTTACCCCACCAACTAGCTAATCTGACTTAGGCTCATCTATTAGCGCAAGGTCCGAAGATCCCCTGCTTTCCCCCGTAGGGCGTATGCGGTATTAGCATTCCTTTCGGAATGTTGTCCCCCACTAATAGGCAGATTCCTAAGCATTACTCACCCGTCCGCCGCTAGGAAATGTAGCAAGCTACATCTCCCCGCTCGACTTGCATGTGTTAAGCCTGCCGCCAGCGTTCAATCTGAGCCATGATCAAACTCTTCAGTTAAAAATCATTAGTAGCTTATGGCTACAAATCTTGGCTCATCAATTTTCTGACAAATATTTCTCAAATAAACTTCGAGTAATTTCTACCATCAATCAATGAAATATTTTCGATCGATCAATTAGTAAAAATCCACACAAGTTGTTCTTCATAATCTCTTAATGATCTTCTTGCTGATTCGTCATCAGCAAGCTAGGTCGGCTATACTACTCTCTTTCAAGAAGAAGTCAACTGGTTTTGTTAATTATTTTTAAACTTATTCAAGACTTCCAGATTCTACCACTTGGGCTAAATCCTTGTTTCTTAACAAGTTTTAATCAACATCACCGCCGATGGATGTGCATTCTACAGCATTTCTAATCCCTTGCAACAACTTTTTCTATTATTTTATTTCAAGCGCATATTTTTTGGTCAAAAATGTGATTTTTGTCGATTATTAAAGCAATTTTAACCATCACTGTTTATTTTTCGTTAAAATAAGCTCACTTTCGCTGCCAAGCAAAATGAATAATGACAGCTTTTAAATACAAAATTTATTTAACCCTCTTGTCCTGCTTAATGATTTCTCAGGTGCAGGCACAACCACAATTAAATCTCCCTGCAACCACATTGACGATTTTGAGCTATGTACGTTGGAATACCCCCAATCCCATTTCTTTATGCATTTTAAATAACAACCAATTATCCAATCAGTTCATTCAAGTGAATCAGCAACTCGAAAGTGCGTATCAAATTCAAGCGGTCAGTTTGTCTGAATTGAATAAGGTTATGTGTAATGCTGTTTTTTTCTCAACCTACACGCCACGTCAAGAGCAAAATATTATAAATAGCTTAAAAGATGCTCCACTGACTTTCAGCTCCAACAATACTGAATGCGAATTAGGCAGCGCATTTTGCTTATATCAAAACAAAACACGAACTTCCTTTAAGGTAAACTTGGCCAACCTGTCCCAATCCCAAGCGCGTGTAGATCCACGTGTCTTATTAGCAAAATCTACGGAGCCTTAAGTCAGTGTTTCGTAAAAGCTCTAATACCTCCCTACAAAAAATTTTTAGTCAGTCTCAATTGCTGATTTTTGCTCTTACTCTTGGAATTTGTAGTTTAATTTTCGTGGTAATTTCCATCTACACCATCAATACCTATGCCAAACAAAGCCTCAATATTTTTAGCGCAACCTTAAGTGAGCAAATTCAACCTGCTGTCATTTTCAATGATCGTATTACGCTACAGCAAACACTGAACAATCATATTCAGCAATATCCAATTCGCGTTATTAAAGTTATCAACCTACAAGGGAAACCACTGGCCGAAGCATACAAACCAACACCTGAGTTTGCCTGGATGGAAAATCTGTTTGATAAGGTCTTCTTTAAACACCCTGTGACACGCACCATTAAACATCAAAACAACCAGTACGGGACATTGATCATTTACGGAAGTGCTACCCAACTCATGAGCTTTTTCTTTCAGCTTTTGATTTGTCTCTCCGTTGGAATTTTTGTCATCCTGTTGATTATGTTGTGGTTGGTACATTCAACCTATCAAAAACTGATGCACTCGATTCAACCCATGGTCAATACCGTTGAAAGCCTTAATCTTGATACTCAATATCAAGCACGTCTTCCATCATCTCCCATTTATGAATTTCGCGTCATCAGTGGTGCATTTAATAATTTATTAGATAAAGTGCAGCGTACCAATGAAAAACTACAAAGCGAAAACTCTCAGTTATCACATCAAGCGTTGCATGATCAGTTAACTAAACTCCCGAATCGTCATTATTTTTACAATATTTTGTTCAATCAATTTGAGCACCCCGAGAAAAACCAGACAGCTCTCTTTTTTATCGACAACAATAACTTAGGACTTACGCATTGACGGATTCAAAAAAGTATTAAAATACTTTATAAAGTATCTGTGATCAGACGAATTAAACATGCTTCTACAGCAACTTGTACACTACCCATTTATATGGGCTTTCTCATGACAGAACCGAACTCTATTAGCTGCACACAACTTGCCGAGACTTATAACATCTCGCATGATAGTGTAAATCGCTTTCTAGAGCGTGAAGACTACACACCTCACGACCTATATCAAGAAGCAATTCAACATATTGATAATAATAAACTTATAGTCAGTATTGATGATACTGTTTTAGATAAACCATATAGTCAGCATATGGACTTAGTTAGCTATTTTTGGTCAGGCAAACACCACCGATCCGTCAAGGGTATTAATCTCATTACCTTGTATGCGACAGATCAAAATGGTCAAAATATTCCAATTAATTTCCGAATTTATGACAAATCTGAAGGTAAAACCAAGAATGATTACTTTATGGATATGTTAAGTGAAGTACTCAGTTGGGGTGCAAAGATTCAATTTATTACAGGTGATAGTTGGTATTCATCGACTGCAAATCTAAAAACCATAAGAAAATATGGTATTCGATTTATGTTTGGTATCGACTGTAACCGTAAGGTTTCCCCAGAAAAAGGACAATGGTTTCAACTGCGTTTATTGCCAAATTTCCATCAGGGTCAAGTGGTCTGGCTCAAAGATTTTGGCTTTGTACAATTATTTAAGACTCAGTTAAAAGAACAGCAGAGGTTTTATATTGTGCATCAAGATGAAGATGATTTATTGTCCTTTGAGGGTTTTCATGAATTACATTCAAGTCATTGGAAAATAGAACAATATCACCGAGTGATTAAACAGGTTTGTCATATTGAAAAGTTTCAAGTAAGACGATCTAAACTGATTTCGAATCATATTTTTTCAGCCTTGATGGCCTACGTGGAGATACAAAAGAACCAGTTTGAGCAGATCTTTGAAAATGTATATTGTTGGCAGAAGAAATTATTTAGACCAATGATCAAAAACTTCATTGATGACTTTATTCTCGATAAAAATCATCTGCTACCACAGAGAATCTATAAATAATACTGCGTAAGTCCTATAACTTTAAAAACATTAATGATGTTTATGGGCACTTAGCAGGTGATGCCGTGCTCAAAGAAATGGCTCAACGCTTAAAAAAGAATGTCAGAAGCCACGATGTGGTAGCACGATTAGGTGGTGATGAGTTTGCAATTCTGCTTCGTAATATCAAACACTATGATCATTTAGAACTAATTTGCAAGCATTTAATCGAATGCAGTAAAGCCCCGTTGTCTTTTGATCAACAACAGATTCATTTTAGTTTCAGTATTGGCGTTGCTTTCTCAAAATGTGCAACAACGCCTGAAGATTTGATTGCTGAAGCAGACAATGCCATGTATAAAGCCAAAAACTTAGCTCAAGGGTGGTATATCACACCTTGCATAAATCCTGATCAGGAACCCTCATGTTAAAACATGTTTGCAAATTTATGCTTATCACTGCTTTATCTGACTGCCTGAGTTTAGGGTACCTCAACTATAAGCAAACACGCATGCTGAAGAAACAAGGCTTTACCCTGAACGAAGAAGGCTGGACGCTGAGACTGCCTGAAAATTATTGTTTGGATTTGAGCAATCCGATATAGTCCGCACGCCAAAAAACCAATACAATACTGATATGAGTTATCCAATACATTTTAGAAAGAAAATATTAGCCAAGCTTGAAGAAGGTCAATCTATCCGAGCGGTTGCTCAGCACTTCGAAATTAATAAGGCTCTAGACTAGCAGAATAGATATGTTAGTCTAGAGCCTTAATAAAAATACAATTGTCGAATGGAAAAAGCGAATCGAAATAAAAAGAACTCGACCAAGAAAACCATCTAAAGTTGATGATGATGCCTTACGTGCAGATGTTGAGCAATATCCCGATGATTATCAATATGAACGCGCTGCTCGTTTTGGTTGTGCTACTTCTACAATTGGAGATGCGCTCAAGCGTCTAAATATTACAGTTAAAAAAAGACCTTACGGCACCCGAAAGCAAAAACAGAACTCAGAGAGCAGTATTTAAAAGATTTAAACCGATTAAGGTATCAACACCCGATCATCTATCTTGATGAAAGTGGATTTAAATCTCATGAACATAGACCTCATGGTTATTCAAAACAGGGAACTCCTTGTTATGGAACATATAATTGGCAATTAAAAAATCAAACCAATGCAATAGGAGCAATCCATGAGGGTAAGTTATTTGCAGTGGGTTTATTTGATAGCAAAGTAAATTCGGATGTATTTTATTTTTGGGTAGATCAGTTTTTATTACCAGAACTACCCTCGAATAGTGTAATTGTCATGGACAATGCAGCCTTCCATAAACGACCAGATATACAAGATCTATTAAGCCAACATGGGCATCAAATACTTTGGTTACCACCTTATAGTCCTGACCTTAATCCTATTGAAAAAATGTGGGCATGGGTGAAAGCAAAAAGGAAAAAATGGTTGGTTAACTCAATAGATAAGCTTTTTAGTCGTTTCTTTAACGAGTGTATGGGTAAATAAGCGGTTTGACTATATTCAAGCCTCTCAAAAATCCGCACTCGAAGCGCTTTCTAAACAGCTACAGCAATACAATTTAAATAAAATTAAAGTGGTTGGACATACAGACAATATTGGTGACCCAAGCTACAACCAAATACTCTCGAAGAAACGCGCATCAACAGTTAGCCAGATTTTTATCGAAACAGGGTTTAAAACTCAAAATATTCAGAGCATGGGTCGCGGTGCATCACAACCTCTGGTAGAAAATAGCAGCAAGGAAAATCGAGCGCTGAATCGTCGTGTGAATATTATTATTATTCCTTAAGCATTTATGTTTTATCTTTAGCCGTAAGCGTCCGCTGAACCCCATGTCTATTTTTTAATTTGAGTTGGATTTCCAGCGGTGTGGTAGCAATTCTTCTATTTGGGTCACTTTATGGGTCGGCAATCTTTTCAGCACATCACTTAAATAGGCATACGGATCCAACCCATTCAGCTTTGCTGACTGGATTAAAGTCATGATGTTTGCCGCTCGCTGACCACTACGCAGCGAACCTGCAAATAACCAGTTCTTACGTCCCAACGCCCAAGGCCGCACCTGGTTTTCCACCCAATTATTGCAAATCGGTAGATTGCCATCATCCAGATAGCGGCTTAAAGCTGGCCAACGCTTCAGAGTGTAATTGATGGCCTTGGCGGTTGGAGAACTCGATGGCACCGTCAGTTGATGCTGGTTGAGCCATTCATACAGTTGTTGCATCACCGGTTGACTATGCTGTTGTCGGTATTCGCGGCGCTGTTCTGCTGTACCATCGGTCTTTCTCCTGAGTTCTGCTTCTATGGCATACAGTTTCTGAATCAGCACTAAGGCCTGTTCAGCGACCTGACTTTTCTTGGTCACATGCAGTTCATGGAATTTACGACGAGCATGCGCCATGCAGCCCACCTCAATGACTTGGCCTGATTTAAAGCGTGCTTTATAACCACTGTAATCATCACAGACCAGATGGCCCTGCCAGTCTTTCAGGAACGCTTCAGCATGCTGGCCTGAACGACTATCCTGAAAGTCATAAATCACGGCTTGAATTGGATTATATTGGGTTGTTGCATAGGCCCAGACATAACCTTTCTTCGGTTTTTTCTCATCATCACTCATCCGCATGATGGTGACCGGCGTTTCATCGGCATGGATCACCCGCTGTTGCAGCACCACCTCTTTTAAAGCATTGGCCAGAGGTTCCAGTTCTACACCGCAGCGACCTATCCAGTCAGATAAAGTTGATCTAGAAAGCTCGATTCCCGCCCGCTGATAGATCAGACGTTGACGGTACAGCGGTAAATGATCTGCGTATTTCGAGACCAACACATGGCTAAGCAGTTCAGGACTGGCAATGCCTTTATCAATCACATAGGCGGGCATCGCTTGCTGAGTCAGTGTGTCACACTGATCACAGACCCATTTGCCACGCACATGCTGTTCCTTATAGAACTGTGCCGGTCTGAAATGTAGTTTTTCACTGATATCTTCGCCGATACGACGCAAGGTGCAGCCACAAGCACATTGGGTTGATGTTGGTTCATGCTCGATACGGATGGTGTGTAGATGATCGGGCAGCAGTCGACGTTTAGGTTTGTTGACTGTGGCTTTGTGTGTCGCTGCAT
The DNA here is from genome assembly GCF_058599505.1 of Acinetobacter sp. CAU_H_29a_1. Classification (NCBI taxonomy): domain Bacteria; kingdom Pseudomonadati; phylum Pseudomonadota; class Gammaproteobacteria; order Moraxellales; family Moraxellaceae; genus Acinetobacter; species Acinetobacter sp. CAU_H_29a_1. Next base: position 644,560 of record NZ_CM178655.1, on the reverse strand, counting down.
CAGTTTTATCTGCATTCAGCCGTTCCAGTTCCAGATCAACAGCGGCAATATCTTCTTCGACCGCTTCATCCCACAGATGGATTTGTTTTGCGGTGAGATGTTCGTTTTTACTGCCAAATTTGTGCTGTTTAAATAGTGCGAGCTCATGCTCGTATTTTTGCGTGAGAATGGAAAGATGTTGAACTTTGGCATCCAATTGCTGGTTTGATTTTTCTAATTCTTGATTTGATTGTGCCAAAGACTGATGCTGCATTGCCAACTGCCGGGTAAATTCCAGCAGTTGTTCATGGGTCAGTTGGCTTAAATCAGGCAGCGTATTCATGACCGCAGTATGCCTGAGGTCATGACGCAGAGGAAATAGAACGTTTGGAGAATATAGTCAAATCATTATAAAACCAATACAATGGTGCAATGAGTTATTCAGAACATTTTAGACGTAAAATTTTAGCTAAGCTTGAGGAAGGTTATTCTATTCGAGCGGTAGCTGCACAATTTGAAATTAATAAAAATACCATTGTTGAATGGAAGAAACGTATAGAGATTAAAAAAACTCGTGTACGTAAACCTTCTAAAATTAACGATGATGCTTTACGTGAAGATGTTGAAAAGTATCCTGATGCTTATCAATATGAACGTGCTGCACGTTTTAATTGTGGTGTTTCATCTATTGGTGCTGCATTAAAGCGCTTAAATATTACAGTTAAAAAAAGACGTTAAGCCATCCTAAAGCAGATACAAAGCTTAGGGATAAATTTATTCTGCAAGTGAATGAATTAGAAAAAAACCATCCGATTATTTATCTGGATGAAAGTGGTTTTAAGTCACATGATTATAGACCTCATGGCTACTCACGAAAAGGAGTACCCTGTTTATGGCAATATAATTGGCAATTAAAGAATCAGACCAATGCCATTGGAGCAATCCATGAGGGTAAGTTATTTTCAGTCGGTTTATTTGACTGCAAAATCAATTCAGATGTTTTTCATTTTTGGATTGAGCAATTCCTCATACCAGCATTACCAGAAAATAGTGTAGTGGTTATGGATAATGCAGCATTTCATAAAAGAGCAGATATTCAGGAGTTATTGGAACAACAAGGGCATAAAATTCTTTGGCTTCCTGCATACAGCCCTGATTTAAATCCTATAGAACACATGTGGGCATGGGTTAAACGTAAGCGTAAAGAATGGTTGATCGACTCAGTCGATGAGTTATTTCGAGTTTTTTTCGAATCTTGTATGAATAATAAAGTAGTTTGACTATAGCAGAATGGACCAAGCTAGTTTAGAGCATCGTCACCACCTGCTGTCGTCCAATGCGCTGCCAAGGCAAACCCTGGATCAGTGCCTGTAACTGTTCTGGGCTGAGGGCTACACTTTCACCCTGGTGAACTTTAGCCCAGTGAAATTTTCCCTGTTCCAACCGCCGGGCACACAGCCAGATGCCCAGTCCATCATGTACCAGCACTTTCATGCGATGGCCACGTTTATTACAGAACAGGTAAGCACAATGCGGTTTGATGTAGCCAAAGGCTCTCACCACCTGAGCCATGGCCGTATCCATACCTGCACGCATGTCCATGGGCTGGGTAGACAACCAGATTTCATCGATACGGATCATGTTGTAAGTGCCTTGAGTAATTCTGCTAAAGCAGATATTTCTGATACTTGCCATTTCAAGCCAATTTCTGCTTTTGAGTGGGGTAAAGTAATTTGAACCGTTAACATGCCAGTAGAAATAGGATCTAATGGTGCAGAGCAAGATAAGGCAATAAATGCAGGTTTATTCGGTAGTAGTGAGCGATCATTCCCTGGCTTAGCATCAATTAAGCGAATCCATTTGGATACAAGATGTGTATTCAATCCATGTTGCAAAGCGACCGAAGCAATTGAAACCTCCGATGCTTTACACGCCTGAACGATCTGCTGTTTAAATTCAGCACTATATGTTCTTCGTTTTATCGTAAGAGATGCGATGGATGTCTGGTTATTTGTAGTCATAAATTTAAGTTCCCACTTGTTTTTAAGTGAGGACTAAATTAAGGCTTATAGGACGAATTCATAAGGTGTGTTCAGCGGACGCTTACCTTTAGCCTTCGTCACGAAGGCTTTTTTATGCACTTTACTAAATTTCAGGCATAAAAAAACCGCTCAACGCGGCATCTTTATCTTGACCATTTCAAGAAATGGTCGGAGCAGTAGGATTCGAACCTACGACCCCCTGGTCCCAAACCAGGTGCACTACCAGGCTGTGCTATGCTCCGATTTCAACTTTTTAAAGTTGGGGTGAATGACGGGATTCGAACCCGCGACAACTGGAATCACAATCCAGGGCTCTACCAACTGAGCTACATCCACCATAACGTGTCGGTTCTTAATACCAAGCTACCTAATGGCGCGCCTGACAGGATTCGAACCTGTGACCATCCGCTTAGAAGGCGGATGCTCTATCCAACTGAGCTACAGGCGCATGACCAATAATACGAGGTATTATGGATAACCTTGCCTTGAAGAATTGGTCGGAGCAGTAGGATTCGAACCTACGACCCCCTGGTCCCAAACCAGGTGCACTACCAGGCTGTGCTATGCTCCGATTCATCTCAGCTTTTGTATCGAACATCTCGTTCGGTACGGTGTGCATTCTAGGCGTGACGCTTGATAACGTCAACACCTATATTTAAAAAAAATAAAAAAATCACGTCAAATGTATATTAATCAAGCGTTTCAGGCATTTTTTATACAAATTTTAACGTTTTAGCGATGCACTAAAATCCAACATGCGATCTAAAGGTAATTTCGCACGCTCAGCAAGTGCAGGATCTACGAATATTTCCTGATCGCCACGCTGTAATACCTCTAAAATACCATCCAGCTCATTCATTGCCATCCACGGGCAGTGTGCACAAGAACGACAGGTTGCACCCTCTCCGGCTGTTGGTGCTTCAACCAAAATTTTGTTGGGCACCGCTTGTTGCATTTTGTAGAAAATACCCCGATCGGTTGCCACAATCAGTCGCTCATTGGGTAAGGCTTGTGCAGCTTTAATCAGCTGTGAAGTACTTCCAACAGCATCAGCAACATCCACCACTGACTCAGGCGACTCAGGATGTACCAGTACCGCAGCATCAGGATACAGCGCCTTCATTTGCGCGATGCCACGTGCACGGAATTCTTCATGCACAATACATGCACCATCCCAAAGCAACATGTCAGCGCCTGTTTTCTTTTGGATATAACGGCCTAAATGCTGATCAGGTGCCCAAATAATTTTTTCACCCAAACTGTCTAAATGCTCAATAATTTCGACTGCACAGCTTGAGGTCACCACCCAATCGGCACGGGCTTTAACGGCTGCTGAAGTGTTGGCATAGACCACTACTGTATGGTCTGGATGGGCATCACAAAACTGACTAAATTCTTCAACAGGGCAACCCAAATCTAAAGAACATGTAGCCTCTAAAGTGGGCATCAGAATGGTTTTATTCGGTGATAAAATTTTTGAGGTTTCCCCCATAAATTTAACGCCCGCCACCACCAAGGTCGATGCTGGATGATCACGACCAAAACGGGCCATTTCCAATGAATCAGAAACACAGCCACCACTTAACTCGGCCAATTCCTGCACTTCAGGATCGCAATAGTAGTGCGCTACCAATACTGCATCACGCTTTTTCAACTCGGCTAAAATTAAAGCAAATTTTTCTTGCTTCACTTCTTCACTGAGCTTGGAGTCTTTGGTTTCACCCAAACGGTCCAAATGCGCCTGTACAATTGATTTTGCGTCATTGGCAATTAAATTGGTCGCATTGTTCATCATTCATTCATCCCTTCATGCTTGTCGGCAAGCAAGTCCCGCACTTAATTTATTGGTCAAATGGCTTCTCGGCTTTTGACCAATCATTCAAAAGTTCTTATGCTAAAAAAGCCTCCAAAGGAGGCTTTTTTTAAACTCGTTAAGATTAAGAGCGATAATCCGCATTAATCTTCACATAGTCATAAGATAAGTCACAGGTATACACTGTGTCTTTCGCTGCCCCGCGTCCTAGATCTACACGAATGGTCATTTCAGCTTGTGACATTACACGAGCACCTTCCGCTTCCGTGTAATCGGCAGCCGCACCACCATCCTTACAGATTTGCACATCATCTAACCAAACTTGAATTTTTTCAACATCTAAATTCTTAACCCCAGCATAACCAATCGCAGCCAAGATACGTCCCCAGTTCGGATCTGACGCAAAAATCGCAGTTTTAACCAAAGGTGAATGTGCAATACTATAAGCAATATCACAGCATTCTTGCGTGTCATACCCACCTTCAACAGCAACCGTAATAAACTTAGTTGCACCTTCACCATCACGTACAATCAGTTGTGCAAGACGTTTCATCATACGCGTGAGTACATCTAGCACTACGGTATAGCGTGGATCTTGGGTTGAGCTAATTTCAACACCACCCGCTTGACCCGTAGCTGCAAAGATACAGGAGTCATTGGTTGAAGTATCACCATCAATGGTAATTCGGTTGAAAGAAACATTGACCGTTTCGCTCAACAGTTGCTGAACCAACTCGTGGCTGATAGGTGCATCGGTTGCTACATAGCCCAACATCGTTGCCATATTGGGACGAATCATGCCTGCACCCTTAGAAATACCCGTCATGGTATACGTGATGCCATCCAATTCGAATTGCTCAGATGCACCTTTTGGTGTGGTGTCTGTGGTCATAATCCCAGTAGCAGCAGCACCCCAAGCATCAGCACGCAAACTATTTAATGCAGGCTGTAAACCATTTAACAAACGCTCCAACGGCAATTGTTCACCAATCACCCCTGTTGAAAACGGTAACACTTCCGTTGCTTGCACACCGGCAAGCTCAGCCAATTTTGCACAAGTACGCTCAGCATTCAGCATGCCTGTCTTGCCTGTACCTGCATTGGCATTGCCAGTGTTAATAATGAGGTAGCGCGGATTCGCCACTTGTAAGTGCGCTTTAGACACATGCACGGGCGCTGCACAGAACGCATTTTGAGTGAAAACACCCGCAACATTCGTTCCTTCAGCAAATTCGAAAATGACAAGATCACGTCGGTTCTGATAGCGCACATAAGCTTCAGCCGTTCCGATTCTTACCCCTTTCACCACGTGCATTTGTGGCATTGATACGTCACCTACTGGCATTTTAAACGTCCAATTCATTTGTTAGAAAAAACACAGCTTATTAGAATTTTCAGAAAAAATCGAGCAGAAGACTTTGTTTGCTTTAACTTTTCAATGCACACTCATTTTTGACTTGACATCCTCCGCGACCTAAAGGCATAGGTATCTACACAATTTCCGAGCTTTGCGTTAAATTGAAGAGCATGCTCTTCAATTTAACATCTCTGGTCTGGATCAGCGTCTTGTCAAACGTTATAACAGCCTTGTAAAACTCAATATGAATCCTCTTGCTTCACTTGCTCCCGCAATCAAAGACCTGGCCTCTACCCAAAAGTCGAGTTTCTCAACTACACAGGCTGTTTGGCGATTCCTGAATAATAATAAAATCTCTTTTAGTCAATTAAACCAGCCGATTAAGCTTCTTGCATGCGAACAGATCAAGACATCACCGCATCAGTATGCATTAATCGTTCATGACTGGTCTCAACTGCAGTATGTGAAGCACAGTCATAAGGTTCGGCGTCTTCAAAGAACAGAGGCGAATTCAGGCTATGAATTGCAAAGCAGTTTACTTGTCGATGCGTCATCAGGGCTCCCAATTGCGCCATTAGCTCAGACGCTAACAGATGCATCCGGCTGTTATTCCACATTCAGTGAACAATACAGCGAGCGCAAGTCCCATTTGGACTCACTCGCAGAACAAATCAAAACGATTGAACAGTATCCGATTGAGAAAACAAAAGTCCATATCATTGACCGTGAAGGAGACTCGATTGCCCACTTGAGGGAAATCAGCAGCCATGGTTTCAAATGGTTGATTCGGGCCAAAGAAAGCCATCGGATTGAGCATCAAGGGGAAACCTACAAAGTTGCAGAAGTCGCAGAAAAAGTAGTAACTCAGCAAGTTAAGCCGATTGCTTATAAAGGAAACAGGCATATGCTGCATGTTGGAGAAACCGATATTCGGATAACGCGTGCAGCAAAACCGAAGAGAAAAGATGATTTAGGCCAACGGGTTGCTCCCCAGCCAGGCAAGGCAGTTACAGCCAGATTAATTGTTGCTGTGGTGAAAGATGCTCAAGGTAAAACAGTCGCGAGATGGTCGCTGATCAGCAATGTTTCTTCAGAGATTGATGCGGTAGAATTAACCACCTGGTATTACTGGCGCTGGACAATTGAGTGCTATTTCAAGCTTCTGAAGCAGGCAGGCCATGACGTTGAATCATGGCTTCAGACCACACCTGCAGCGATTTTAAGACGGCTCCTGATCAGCAGTATGGCGTGTGTACTGACTTGGCGAATACAGCGTTCTGAAGATGAACAAAATCAGAAAATTCGTATATTTCTGGCCCGTCTTTCAGGCCGACAGCAGAAGAGAGGTAAGTTGGAAAGTGCACCTGCAATATTGGCAGGACTTTCGATTTTACTGAACACTCTTCAACTGCTCTCAGAATATTCAATAGATGAACTGAATGAAATCGCAACAATTGCATTAGGTACATCAAGATGTGTAGATACCTATGACCTAAAGGACGGGGATTCCTACTGCTAGACGCTCATGTCCGAGCGCAAGAATATTCAGTGCGGAATTTATATCCCTATCATGGAATGTACCGCATTCCATGCACTGCCATTCTCTTATTCCAAGTCCCGTTCTACCTTTCGGACTACTACAGCGTGAGCCACAGCTCGAACAAGTTTGGGTGGTATAGGCTTCATTGACTTCTTTATACCATACACTTGCGTTCTCGCATTTATACTTGAGCATGGTTCTAAGTGTTGTCCAACTTGCATCTAATACAGACTTCGCTAGTTTAGTCCGTGCTAATGCCTTTGCATTCACATTACCAACGAAGATGGCTGCATGTTTATTCACCAATTTATGACTGAATTGATGTAGCGTATTTTGACGTATGTTTCTAATCTTGGCATGAATCGCTTTAACACGCTTTTTATTTCTAGCACGTTGAGCAATGCCAAGTTTTTGTTCGTATTGCCGATAGATTTGAGGGGCTTTGAGCTTTACGCCATCTGAACAGGTTGCAAGGTCTTTTAAGCCCAAATCTATACCGATTGAGGTATTACCCTTTGATTTAACTTGTTTTGTCTTATCAACAACTAAACAAACATACCAACGTCCACGACTGTCTTCTACAAATGAGCCTGTTTTGACGTTGTATTTTGATAGTCCATAGCTATCCCATAGCTTGAATTGATGCTTGCCATACTGCACGTAGCCATCAGCATATTTGATTGCAACCTTTTTGAAGGGTATCCAACCCAAAGAACGTCTTGCAGACTTCTTATTACTCACCCGCCATTTTAGCTTTGCTTTTTTAAACTGCTTTCTTCGAGTAACCAATTCTTCTGTTATCGCTTGAACAGTTTGACTATGCAGATTGCATTCTTTAGATGTGCCTTTCGTGTATTTAGCAATATCGTAAGCTGAAAGAAATTCACCTTTTCTTTTTAGATGTTTAAATCCTAAATCATTCACATAATTCCAAACAAAATTTACTTCCAATGCGAGTTGGTCTAGTACCTTGTAATGTTTGTCTTTTATGCGTAATTTAAGTGTTTTCATGATTAAAATATATTTGGTCTATGAGCAATAGTCAAGAGATTAGAACAGGTCGCCACTGTGTTTTTAATATGCATGTACATTTAGTCTTTGTGGCTAAATACCGTAGAGATGTTTTTACCAAAGCAATGCTTGAAACAATGCGTGAAGTGTTTGAGCGTATCTGCTTAGACTTTGAAGCCGAGTTGGTAGAGTTTGATGGTGAACACGATCATGTTCATTTGCTTGTGAATTATCCACCTAAAATAGCAATTTCTAGCTTAGTGAATAGTTTAAAGGGTGCTTCAAGTCGCATTGTAAGAACCAAACACCCTGAAATTAAAAACAAGCTATGGGGCAGTGCTTTGTGGTCGCCTAGTTACTTCGCTGCTTCATGTGGCGGTGCGCCAATTGGAATTGTTAAACAATATATTCAACAACAGCAAACACCGCATTAATGGCTTACGCCACTCGCTTATATCCTCGGGCTAAACCCATAGGTATCTACACATCTTGATGTACCTAATGCAATTGTTGCGATTTCATTCAGTTCATCTATTGAATATTCTGAGAGCAGTTGAAGAGTGTTCAGTAAAATCGAAAGTCCTGCCAATATTGCAGGTGCACTTTCCAACTTACCTCTCTTCTGCTGTCGGCCTGAAAGAGGAGCCGTCTTAAAATCGCTGCAGGTGTGGTCTGAAGCCATGATTCAACGTCATGGCCTGCCTGCTTCAGAAGCTTGAAATAGCACTCAATTGTCCAGCGCCAGTAATACCAGGTGGTTAATTCTACCGCATCAATCTCTGAAGAAACATTGCTGATCAGCGACCATCTCGCGACTGTTTTACCTTGAGCATCTTTCACCACAGCAACAATTAATCTGGCTGTAACTGCCTTGCCTGGCTGGGGAGCAACCCGTTGGCCTAAATCATCTTTTCTCTTCGGTTTTGCTGCACGCGTTATCCGAATATCGGTTTCTCCAACATGCAGCATATGCCTGTTTCCTTTATAAGCAATCGGCTTAACTTGCTGAGTTACTACTTTTTCTGCGACTTCTGCAACTTTGTAGGTTTCCCCTTGATGCTCAATCCGATGGCTTTCTTTGGCCCGAATCAACCATTTGAAACCATGGCTGCTGATTTCCCTCAAGTGGGCAATCGAGTCTCCTTCACGGTCAATGATATGGACTTTTGTTTTCTCAATCGGATACTGTTCAATCGTTTTGATTTGTTCTGCGAGTGAGTCCAAATGGGACTTGCGCTCGCTGTATTGTTCACTGAATGTGGAATAACAGCCGGATGCATCTGTTAGCGTCTGAGCTAATGGCGCAATTGGGAGCCCTGATGACGCATCGACAAGTAAACTGCTTTGCAATTCATAGCCTGAATTCGCCTCTGTTCTTTGAAGACGCCGAACCTTATGACTGTGCTTCACATACTGCAGTTGAGACCAGTCATGAACGATTAATGCATACTGATGCGGTGATGTCTTGATCTGTTCGCATGCAAGAAGCTTAATCGGCTGGTTTAATTGACTAAAAGAGATTTTATTATTATTCAGGAATCGCCAAACAGCCTGTGTAGTTGAGAAACTCGACTTTTGGGTAGAGGCCAGGTCTTTGATTGCGGGAGCAAGTGAAGCAAGAGGATTCATATTGAGTTTTACAAGGCTGTTATAACGTTTGACAAGACGCTGATCCAGACCAGAGATGTTAAATTGAAGAGCATGCTCTTCAATTTAACGCAAAGCTCGGAAATTGTGTAGATACCTATGGGCTAAACCCCGAGGTTTTACGCTCCAATGGATAAAAAAACCAATCCGAAGATTGGTTTTATGCAGCAGCATTTGATTAATTTGAAGCAAGCTGTGCTGAGCTAGACAAAAGCGCTTGTTTAGCATTTTCTTGACTTACAGGAGAAAGCGCTGGGTTTGAAGCCACAATACGGTTCACCGTTGCTGCATTTACAGGAGCAATAGCAGCCGTTTGCAGAACCACTGGGCGTTGATTTGGATTGGCAAAGGTATAGCGAATACCTGTACGCGGACTTTGTACCGTAATATTACCATTGGCTTGTGCCGCAGGTGCTGTGGTTGCACCGCGTGCTTGTTGAACTTTAGCTGCGGTAGTGGTATCTGCAAATGCAAAAGTTGGAAGCGCTAAAGCTGCAATCATGATTGGTTTTAATACTTTTTTCATTGTCTTTCCACTTTAGAGGTTTAGATGATGAGCAACTAAATAGCATTTAATGCCTAACACTGCAAATGCTATTCACATTATGCAACGCTTTAACTGTAATCAGAATCGTATTTGGACTGATCTTAACGTCAATTTTTTAGTCATATCAATAAAAAGCAGAACCGAAGTTCTGCTTTTTCACTCGTTCACAGTTTAGATTTTACCGTGGCACTGTTTATATTTTAGACCTGAACCACATGGGCAAGGCGCGTTACGACTCGCAGGTGCCGCAAACTCTTCGACTGGCTCGTACTGTGCATCTACTTCTGCGAATTGGCTTTGATCATCGGTCAACAAACCATCAAAGTCGGCATGCGACAAGTTCAATTGCATCGCTTCAGCTTGAGCTTGCTTTTGAGCTTCCATTTCAGCCAGCTCTTCAGCCGTTGGTACATGTACGCGAGATAAGTCAGTTACAACATCCGATTTGATAATCGCCAACATATTTACAAATAAGTTATACGCTTCTTTTTTGTATTCTTGCTCAGGATTTTTCTGTGCATAACCACGTAAGTGAATGCCTTGACGTAAATAATCCATCGCTGCCAAGTGATCTTTCCAGTGACGATCCAGCGAGTTCAACATGAAGTGACGCTCCAGCATAACTGCTGTTTCATCGCCCATTTGCTCACGGCGGCTACGGTAGCGCTGTACCACTTCATCAGTAATACGTTCAACCAAAGATTCTTCATCTAAACGACGGTCATCTTCCAACCATTGATTGATTGGCAAATCAATCGCGAGGTCTTCACGTAACGCTTTTTCAAGCCCGTCAATATCCCATTGATCATGAATTGACTCAGGTGGAATATAGTTAGAAATCACGCCTTGCATCACATCACGTTGCATCTCTTCGATATAATCTTGCAATGTGCTTTCGGCCAAAACCTCATCACGTTGAGAGTAAATAATTTTACGCTGTTCGTTGTTGACGTCATCGTATTTCAATAAGTTCTTACGAATATCGAAGTTACGTGCTTCAACTTTACGCTGCGCATTTTCAATCGAACGTGACACCATTTTATGCTCAATGGCTTCGTCTTCTTGTAAGCCCATCGCACGCATCATGCCCACAACACGATCACCCGCAAAGATACGCATTAAGTCATCTTCAAGTGACAAGTAGAAACGTGACACACCTGGGTCACCCTGACGACCTGCACGACCACGAAGCTGGTTATCAATACGACGTGATTCATGACGCTCAGAACCAATGATGTGTAAGCCACCCGAACTCAATACCATTTCATGGTTTTGTTCCCATTCGGCTTTTAAGCGCGCTTCGTCTTCAGCAGTTGGGTTTTCAATTTTTGCCAGTAAAGCTTTCCAGTTACCACCGAGCAGAATGTCTGTACCACGACCTGCCATGTTGGTTGCAATGGTTACTGCTCGCGGTGCACCCGCTTGCGCAATAATATCCGCTTCACGTTCGTGTTGTTTTGCGTTCAACACTTCATGCTGAATGCCTGCATCACGCAATTTATCAGAAAGAATCTCAGACGCTTCAATCGTTGCAGTACCAATCAAAATTGGGGCTACACCAGACTCATGCACGCGTTGAATTTCTTGAATAATCGCGTTGTATTTACCATTACGATTTAAATAGATTAAATCGTTTTGGTCGAGACGAATCATTGGACGATGCGTCGGAATGATCACCACGTCTAGACCATAAATTTCTTTCATTTCCGCAGCTTCAGTATCGGCAGTACCGGTCATACCCGAAAGCTTTTTGTATAGACGGAAATAGTTTTGGAAGGTTGTGGTTGCAAGCGTTTGGTTTTCAGGCTGGATTTCTAAGCCTTCTTTTGCTTCAACTGCTTGGTGTAAACCTTCTGACCAGCGACGACCTGGCATGGTACGTCCTGTGTTTTCATCGACAATGATCACTTCACCATCATTGATGATGTAGTGCACATTGCGTTGATATAAGTAATGCGCACGAATGGCAGCAGTCACATGGTGAACCAAGTTCAGGTTGGTCGATGAATATAGACTTTCACCTTCAGCCAACAAGCCCATCTCAATCAGTTCATTTTCAACCGTTTCAAAACCAATTTCTGTCATTTCAACAGAACGTTGTTTTTCATCAATCCAGAAATGCCCGCCATCCGCGACTTTTTCTTCTTTCTGCGCATGCAGTTTGGGTGGAATGCTATTGATTGCAGCATACAACTGTGAAGAGTCATCACTTTGACCTGAAATAATCAACGGCGTACGTGCTTCATCAATTAAGATCGAATCGACTTCATCTATGATGGCATAGATCAAACCACGTTGTTTTTTCTCAGCAAGCGAGAACACCATGTTGTCACGTAGATAGTCAAAGCCAAATTCGTTGTTGGTACCGTAGGTAATATCGGCACGATAGGCTTCAGCTTTCTCTGTTGGATCTTGCATGGAATAGATAATCCCGATGCTTAAACCCAAAAATTCAAAGAGCGGACGGTTTAATTCAGCATCACGCTGTGCCAAATAGTCATTCACGGTAATGACGTGAACACCTTGAGCACTAATCGCGTTTAAATAACACGCCAAGGTACCCATTAGGGTTTTACCTTCACCTGTACGCATCTCTGCAATTTTACCTTCGTGTAAGGTAATACCACCAATCAACTGTACATCATAATGACGCATGCCCATGACACGCTTAGCTGCTTCACGGCAGACGGCAAATGCTTCCGGGAGTAATTTATCGAGGCTTTCGCCCTTGTTATATCGTTGTTTAAATTCTTCAGTTTTTGCAGATAAGTCTGCATCGCCAAGAGCGGATATCGTCGGCTCGAGCGCATTAATCTTGTCTACGATTTTACGCATGCGTTTGAGTTCGCGCTCATTTTTGGTACCGAAGATTCCTCCGATCAGACTTGCCAACATGAATAGACTCTCTAAATCTTGCTTGTCAAATGAATATGTTTTCTTAGTCGTTATTATGGTGCTAGAAATTTGAAGTACAAGGGCTTTACACAAAACCATTTAAAAAATCTATTCATTGTTTCTAGCCCGTCGAATCTAAGGCAAACTAATGTAACAAATTTTAAACAGCCGACATAGAGATTTCATCCGAACTCATCAGGATTCAACAGTCTTTTTAAAGTAGCGACTTTAATTGTTTGCAGTTATTCAAGGTTTTGCTTTCAAGCGCTTGATTTTTCCGCAGCGAGGCTTTCACCCCATTATTGGACTGACTTGGATTCATGCTCTGTAGAAAACCCAAGAGTTGTTCATCATTGACTCGCATTGCGGTAAGAATCGGAACAAGCTGTACACAAGCAACTTGATAAATATTATTCGTATTCTGACCTTGAGCTAACTCTCGCTCGAGAGCCTGTGAAAGGGTGGCTTTACGCTGTTTGAGGCTTTTTTGAGACGCTAGATATTGATCTGTAATTTGTTGTGGCGTTTGACGAGCAGTACTGACTTGGGCTTGTTTCAATTGCCCACCATTCTGCGCATGGGTTACTTCCAGTCCCCATAACACTAAAGTCAGGGCTATCCCTATTTTTTTCATTGTTCTAATACTCAAGTTTTTTATACTTTGTGAAATTGCTTTAAAAAACAACTATAAATCAATGATGAAAAGAATTATATCCAATCATAAACCGATCGAATGCGCAATCAATTCTATAGAGCGATACACTTCACAGAAGCAGAAAAAATCTCGTCTAAACACCGTTACCAAATATGCAAATAAACGGTCTCTAGAGCAACAATGAGGTCATCTTTGGCATCCCCAAATACATAACAGCTATCCGACCAATTATGAATATTTTGTATAAATAAATAATAAAACACTATTTTTCATGCAAAAGAAATTGCGCCATAGTGATGTTCATCCCATAGACATAAAGATAATTTGAGGTTCAACATGAGTTTACGTTTAGGCGACATCGCACCCAACTTTCAACAGGCTTCGAGCGAAGGCAAAATCGATTTTTATCAATTTTTAGGCGATAGCTGGGGAGTACTGTTTTCACATCCTGCTGACTACACGCCAGTATGTACCACCGAGCTTGGCTTTACCGCAAAACTCAAAGATGAATTTGAAAAACGTGGGGTAAAAGCCATTGCTCTCTCGGTCGATGATGTTGAGTCACATCTAGGTTGGATTAAAGACATCAATGCAACCCAAAATACCACGGTGAATTTCCCGATCATTGCCGACCAAGACCGTAAAGTGTCTGAGCTATATGGTTTTATCCATCCTAATGCCAGTGAAACATTAACAGTTCGCTCTTTAGTGATTATCGATCCAAACAAAAAAGTCCGTTTGATTATCACTTATCCTGCATCGACTGGTCGTAATTTCCATGAAATCTTACGCGTGATTGACTCACTGCAACTGACCGATCACCACAAAGTTGCAACTCCTGCGAACTGGCAACAAGGCGAAGATGTGGTGATTGTGCCGTCACTCAAAGATGAAGCTGAAATCGCACAGCGCTTTCCGAAAGGTTATAAAGCAGTTACCCCGTATTTACGCCTGACTCCACAGCCTGAGCAAAGATAAAATATTCTGCTGTGGCAGCAGACAAGTGAAGCCCGAGGTTTTGACCGAGCAGCTCCATTGAAAACAAAATGGGGCCCGAACTTCAAGCAATCAAAAGAGGAGACTAACCCATAAAAATACGCTCTGAGTCACCTTGTATGATCGTTTCAAACTCCAATGACGAGCCGGGTTTGAACTTTTGAAAGCCTGTCAATCGACAGGCTTTTTTCCGCTTAAAGCAGGCATGCATGACTCTTTAACAAAATCAAACTGTTAAAACTAAAATCTTCCGCTATAACAGTCAAAACAATACGATAAAAATGACTTTATGATCTATAACATTCACCATTTACATTGCGGCACCATGTGTCCAGTGTGTGCCCCACTCTTTGGTCAAAAAGGTTTTCAAGCTAAGGTCGTGTGCCATTGTCTTTTGGTTGAAACAGATCAAGGGCTGGTGCTGATTGATACGGGCTTAGGCATACAGGACTATCTACACACCAAACAGCGTTTGGGGCAGTTGGTGGCTCGAATTGGAAAAATTGAACAAAACTTAGAATTAACAGCCATTGCACAAATCCAAAAACTTGGCTTTAGCCCAAAGGATGTCAAACACATTTTGGTTTCACATCTGGATTTTGACCATGCGGGGGGTATTTCCGACTTTCCCAATGCAACAGTACATATACTTTCTAACGAATATAATGCTGCACAAAACCTGAAGTCATTTAAAAATAAAGCCCGTTATAAAACACAACAATTTCAGCAGCATCGCCATTGGCACTTTATTGAGCCGATTCACGGTGACGCATGGTTTAATTTGACTCAAGTGCAAGGGTTTGACTTATTTCATAATGAGATTCTTTTGATTCCACTGTTTGGGCATACTGAAGGCCACTGTGGCATTGCCATTAAAACCCAACAAGGTTGGAAACTCTTCTGCGGGGATGCTTACTACTCCCACCTAGAACTTACCCCCCAAAACAGACTTCGCAGCTTAAATGCCTTGGAAGTATTTTTTGCCGAAGATAATGCACAGCGTTTAAGTAACTTGCATAAAATTCAACACTTGGCACAGTCTGAACCACGTATCGAAATCTTTTGCGCGCATGATCCGGTTGAACTTTCACACCATCAGAGCCTGATCCTATGACCAAATATCTTGTTATGCTTTCTCTGTGTATCAGTGTTTCTGGCTGTATGACTACACCTTCACTGCCAGATACAGAGCGCCCACAACACTGGGGGCAGTCGATGCAGCCTGCGCATAATTTCTATCAAATCAGTGAAACTGTTTTTCGTAGTGAGCAACCCGATCAAAATTTAGTTCCGAGTTTAAAAGCACAGAAAATTGATGTAATTATTAATTTACGCTCACGCAATCAAGACCTGAAAAAACTGTCCAACCAAGGGTTTAAACTGGTGCATATCCCCATTCATACATGGGCGATTGACCGAGAAGACTTGTTAAAGGTGATGCAGCAAATCCAACATGCGCAGCAAAACCAGCAAAAAGTTTTATTGCATTGCTACCATGGTTCAGACCGTACAGGCGCCAGTGTGGCTATGTACCGCATTATTTTTCAAAACTGGTCTACCGCTGATGCCTTGGCTGAGATGAAACATGGGGGTTATGGTTTTCATCCAATTTGGCAAAATATCGAGCCTTTATTTAGCCCCGAAAATATAAAATGGATTCAACAGCAACTGTTAAATCCATCTTAGTGAAGGCAATTGGATTTAACCCGATCTTAACGTTTGTCGAGTGGCACCCAGTCAATCACCCATGCGGACTTCATACCGAGGCTCGCATCTGCAGTAATCTTTTTGCGGGCTGCATCGGCAGTATCACGGTCTTTAGATGGCCCCACCATAATCCTTACACCTTTAGATGTTGGACTTTTAGTGACCTTATAGCCCTTGGCACGAAGCTTAGCAGCCAGTGCATCCGCATTGGCTTCATTGGCAGCCAATGCCACCTGTACCATCCACTGCTTATCGCCATGTTCAAGCAAATCACGCGCTTTCTCAGCTTCCGCCTTTTTCTTGGCTTCATCAGCTTTACGCTTTTCATCTGCCTTACGTTTGTCTTCCGCTTTTTTCTCAGCATCTGCTTTACGTTCGGCTTCTTTTTTCGCTTCAGCTTTACGCTCATCTTCTGCTTTACGTTTAGCCTCAGCTTCTCGCTTAGCTTTATCTTCAAGCGCTTGCTTTTCTGCTAAGGCTTTTTGCTCAGCCAGTTTTTTTGCAGCCGCTGCTTTTTCAGCTTCAGTACGCGCTTGCAGCTTTTGCTGTTCCAACTTCTTTACTTCAGCCGCTTTGTCCGCAGCAATTCGCTGTTGCTTGGCTTTTTCATCTTCAACCAATTCTGGTGGAATGTTGTCCGAGCTTTGCTGTGCAGCATTACGGTGCGCATTCAACGCGGCATATTCTTCCGCTGCTTTACGCGCAGCATCTGCTTCGGCTTGCTGTTGCATTGCTAAAAATTCGGCCGCACGAGCTTCTTGTTCAGCAACCGATTTTTCACGTGCTACACGTTGTTGTTCAAGTAAACGCTTTTCTGTTTCGACATCAACCGTTAACGGCTGAAGTTGAACCAACTCACCTTCGGCATTGCGTTGCACATTTTGTGTGACTAGCTCTGGTGTTTTAATATTATTTTGATGTATTTCTTCTTTGCCTTTAAGCAGTAATGCCGCCAAAAGGACACCACCACCTAATAAAACAACGCCACCCATCCAACGTTGTTTGCTATTCATTGACATTCTTCCAAATACTCCCATACCGCTTCTAAGGTATGAAATGAACCACATACCAAAATCAGCTGATTATTCTTTGTTTCGTCGAGCGCTGATTTAAAAGCCAATTTCACACTGTCAAAGTGCTGCACATGTTGCCCTTGCAGCGCTTGATCCAATTGTTCAATTGGAGCTGCACGCGGGACAGTTAATGCCGCAATTTTCCACATTTGTATGGAGTCTTTCAATAACTCTGTGACAGATTTCACATCTTTATCTGCCAACATCGAGAAAACACTGACTACTTCAGTGTACTGTTTATTGTATTTTAGGAAATTTCGCAATTGATTTAATAAAAAAGCAACACCATGCGGGTTATGCCCTGCATCAAAAATTACCGTTTTGTTCTGTATTTGGCGAATTTCAAAACGACCTTGCAATTTTGCGTTTTGAATTCCTTCAGAAATAGCCGCTTGAGTGACAGTTAAACCACTCAATAAAACAGCAGCAACAGCTGTTGAAATATTCTCAACCGCCAATGTGCCGAGAGGTAAATTTAAAGTAGTGCCGCTGGATGCAAACATCCATGACTGACCATGCTCACTGCGTTGATAAAAATAGTCACGATTCACTGCATAAAGTTTTGCAGCACAAGCATCCGCTTTATCGATAATCGCTTGAGGGATTTGTTGTAAGCCGCCAAACACCACAGGAATATTGGGACGGATAATGCCTGCCTTTTCAAAGGCAATCTTTTCAATGGTATCGCCCAGCCAGTCAGTATGGTCTAAACCAATATTGGTGATCACCGCAACATCGGGTTCAATCACGTTGACCACATCTAAGCGACCACCTAGACCGACTTCAAGGACCCAAACATCACATACTTGGTCTTTAAAAATGACAAAAGCCGCGAGTGTGGTCGCCTCAAAGAACGAGAGGCTTAAATCACAATCACGGCGCGCTTGATCCACTTGTACAAAAGCATCGACCAAGCTTTGGTTATCGACCTCTACACCACGTAATTTAATCCGCTCATTAAAACGGTAAATATGTGGTGACTGATACAGTCCCACCTTATAGCCTTGCGCATTTAAAATGGCAGCCAGTGTGGTGGTGGTCGAACCTTTCCCGTTGGTTCCCGCTACAGTTAAAACTTTGGCATCGGGACGCGTTACACCGAGCTTTTCAGCTACAGGAATAACCCGTTCCAATCCTAAATCAATCCCCGTAACGTGAACATGGCCCCAATAATCGAGCCATGTTTCTAAAGAGTCTGTTGCAAGTGGTGCTGTGTTCAAGACAAATTCATCAGTTTCGCGACAATACGATAAACTGTATCACGTAATGCGTGACGGTGAACAATTTGATCGATTACACCATGATCAAGCAAGTATTCCGCACGCTGGAACGGCTCTTCTAGCTTTTCACGCACAGTTTGTTCGATCACCCGTTTACCTGCAAAGCCAATCATCGCTTTCGGCTCTGCAATATGTACATCACCGAGCATTGCTAAAGATGCGGTTACACCACCATAAACAGGATGGGTCAACACCACCAAATAAGGTAAGCCAGCATCTTTCATTTTTTGGATGGCTGCTGAAGTACGCGCCATTTGCATCAAAGACAACATGCCTTCTTGCATACGCGCACCGCCCGAAGCAGCAAAGCAAATCAAAGGTTGTTTGTCCGCAATGGCTTTTTCAGCCGCTTGCACAAAACGGTCACCAACAACCGTACCCATTGAACCACCCATGAAGTCAAATTCAAAGGCACAGGCAACCAAAGGAATACCTTTGAGTAAACCTTGCATCACCACCAAGGCTTCAGTTTCACCTGTTTTGGTCTGCGCTTCACTCATACGCGCTGGATATGGCTTTGAGTCGACAAATTTCAACGGATCTTTGGCTTTAAATTCCTGTCCCAATTCTGTTTGCACTTGGTCAAAGAACCAATTCAAACGATCACGGGCTTTCATACGCAAATGTTCATCACACTGAGGGCAAACATACGCGTTAAATGACATTGCAGTACGTGTAACAAGTGCATGGCACTCAGGGCATTCAATCGTTGGTTCTGTAAACGTCGCCTTGAGTGAGGTTTGCTCATCAGGTACTTGAATACCGGGTACACCACGTTCAGTCCATGGCGTCGATGGGCTTAGGATTTTCCCTGATTTAACATCTTGACTCATACTAACTCATCGAGCGCTGCTCGAAGCTCCTTGACTTTATTAACCGTTTCAACCACGGCTTGTTCTGGTGCTAAGTTTGCAAATTGCTTAACAAAAGCACTACCAACAATCACAGCATCAGCCACTCCGCCCATTGCTTTGGCAGATGTCGCATCACTGATCCCAAAACCAACACCGACAGGAATATCTGTTTCTGCTTTAATTTTCGCAATTCGGTTTGCAGCTTCAGCAACGTCTAAAGTTGCTGCACCTGTGACCCCTTTTAAAGACACGTAATAGATGAAACCACTCGCCTGTTTCACCACATGTTTAATGCGTTCGTCCGTTGACGTTGGCGCTAGTAAAAAGATTTGATCCATATCAAATTGCTTCAATACAACATCAAGCTCTGCTGCTTCTTCTGGTGGTAAGTCCACCAGTAGAATGCCATCGACACCACATGCATGCGCAGTCGATACAAACTTTTCATAACCAATGACTTCAACTGGATTCAGATAACCCATCAATACGACTGGGGTCTCTTGATCCTTTTGACGGAACTCTTTGACCATATTCAAAGCGTCTAAGGTATTGGTGCCACCTGCCAATGCGCGTTCTGCAGCAAGGGCAATCACAGGACCATCTGCCATAGGGTCTGAAAATGGAAGACCGAGTTCAATCACATCTACACCCGCCTCGACCATCTGATGTAACAAAGGAACTGTTACCTGTGGATGAGGGTCACCAGCCATAACATAAGAAACCAAAGCTTTACGCTGTTGAGATTTAAGCTGTCCAAAACGAGTGGCT
This sequence comes from Acinetobacter sp. CAU_H_29a_1, assembly GCF_058599505.1. Taxonomy (NCBI): domain Bacteria; kingdom Pseudomonadati; phylum Pseudomonadota; class Gammaproteobacteria; order Moraxellales; family Moraxellaceae; genus Acinetobacter; species Acinetobacter sp. CAU_H_29a_1. Next base: position 624,396 of record NZ_CM178655.1, on the reverse strand, counting down.
AAACGTGACATAGGGTTGTGCTTTCCTTAACTTGTTTAAAATTAAAACTACTGAGGAGTTGGCTTTGTAAAAATACAAGACGCTGCATTGTAACGCTATTTTTTACTCATTGAATAGAGCACATCGCGTTCGCGTTCCAATTCATTTTTCGTCAAATATTCTCAGAACAACCGTAAAGCACCATTTACTGATATTTCGGTTTTTTTCTCAATGATCAAAGATGCCTAATTTTAGGAAATACCAAAATGTCTAAGTTTTAGATAAACTTATTTTTATTTGCAAAAAAATGATAAAAATAGGTGGTTTAGCTTTTACATTTAAAGTTTTATGAAATAGCAAAACCTGCATTATACTACGCACATTCTTTCATTTCCCTATCTCCTATGACCACCGATAACTCAGGTTTAGTGCAAGCACGTGCGCTTGCGCTGTTACCGCTTATTGTTTTTTTAGCCATTTTCTTAGGCAGTGGTATTTACCATTCTGTGATTGGAACCGAGTTTGCGTTCTATCAAATGAAAGCGCCTGTTGCGGCCATTCCTGCCATTATCTTGGCGGTGTTGATTTACCGCGGTGAGCTGAATCAAGGCATCGAAACCTTTCTGCGCGGTGCAAGTCACCCGAACCTCATCTTAATGTTTATGGTGTTCATGCTGGCAGGTGCATTTGCCAGTACCACCAACGCCATTGGTAGTGTTGAAGCCACAGTACAAATGGGCTTGTCTGCAATTCCACCCGCCTTTGTGTTACCGATGCTATTTATTATTTCAGCGTTCATTGCAACAGCAATGGGCACCTCGATGGGCACCATTGCGGCCTGTGCACCGATTGCCTTTGGTTTCTCTCAAGCCACCGATATTGCTGCGGTCTATGCCATAGGTGCGGTCGTGGGCGGTGCGATGTTTGGTGATAACCTATCGATGATTTCGGATACCACCATTGCAGCCACCACCAGTCAAAAAGTTCAACTTCGAGACAAGTTTCGCGTCAATGTCTGGATTGCAGTACCTGCGGCTTTAATCACAATCGCGATTTATGTCTTTAGTATTCACCAAACCGAAACCGTTCAGTCGAAAGACTTTAATCCTTGGCTAGTATTACCCTATGTGGTGGTATTTTTCCTCGCATTCAGTCGTTTACACGTGCTTGCGGTACTTACAGTCGGTGTAGTGCTCTCTGGGGTGATGGGACTGATTACACAGCCAGAATTTACGGTCATTCAACTCAACACAGCCATCTATGATGGTTTTGTCGGTATGTTTGAAGTCGCTTTACTGTCGATGTTCTTGGGCGGTCTTTCGACCATTATGCAAAAAGAAGGTGGTCTCGACTGGCTTATTCAACGCATTTACAGCCTAACCCGTTTATTTAAAGTGGGTCGTGAGCGCGCAGGTGAAATCGGATTGAGCTTTTTGGTGGTTTTCTCCAACATTTTTGTGGCCAACAATACTGTAGCGATTATTTTATCGGGAGATATGGCACGTGAAGTCGCGAAAGAATATGGCGTAGACCCCAAACGTGCAGCCGCTTTGCTCGACATCTTTTCATGTGTTGTACAAGGGCTTATTCCCTATGGTGCACAGCTTCTATTGGCCTGCTCAATTGCAAAGCTTTCGCCAGTTGAACTCATCGGCAGCATTTACTACTGTTGGATACTGGCAATTTTTGCCATCCTTGCGATTGCATTCCGTTTTCCACGACTGAAATCAGTCTGATCATTGCATACATTTCAGCGCCTCCCCAAAGGCGCTTTTTTTATGCCAGCTGTTATTTCAGTTGTCGTTTCAACTGTAATAATGTCTGTCCACTGTGCTGTTTATAGGCACGCGCTAAAGCAGACTGTCCCGAATAGCCGAGTTGTAAGGCGATTTCAGTTAAACTCAAACCTTGTTGTAAGAGATATTCACATCGTTTCATGCGCTCTGACTCAAGTACTCGCTTAAATGAACTATCCCAGTCTTGCAACTGGCGTTGTAAGGTTCGCGTCGACAAGTGTAATTCATTGGCAATCTGTTCGATTTTAGGGACTTCCGCATACGCTTTAAGATAATCAGCCACGGCGCTATGAATCTGTTGTAATACGCTTTCATAACGAGGCTTGAGGGCAATTGCAACCTCTGCTTGTTTCAGTAAAAGCTGCGTTAAAGAAGGATCAGCAAAGCCCGATTTTAAAATCAAACTGTCCGCACTCATCACATAGGCATAGCAGGCTTGATTAAAGCTCACTTCACAGCCATAAAATTTTTGATAATGATACTGTGCCATCTGGGCTGGATGCGCCATTTGGATTTTTAAGAATTGTAATTGATCGGGGAAAATTTTCTTGGCCAAATGAACAATAGATGCCATGGTTATTTCATTCAGTGAAGCATATTTCTCATTGAGAAAAGGCCAAGTCAGCCAAATTTCATTGCCCCTTTGTTGCATCTGCATGGGACTAACTTCCGCCCCATCAATCACCAAACGACTAAAACGCATCACATAACTCAGTGCTTCAGCCACGCTATTACTGCGTGTGGCCATATAGCCCAAAACACCAAAATGCTCAGGTTGAATAAATTTTGCCATCTCCATAATCAACTGAGGACAATCCAATTGTTCTCGCGTCAGTTGTAAAATCGTTTGAAAGAATGAAAATGGCGATTGGGTATCGATTGGCAGTTGTAATACATGCTCCAGTTCATACTGATATTGCGCTAAAAAACCGAGTTGATGAAAATCAATTCCTTGCTCTATGAGATACATATTCCAGAGCTGAAAATAACCATTGGGGATTTGTAATTCTTGCATGACGGCCCACCCGCTATTTGACATGCGATATTTTCACATTGGCGTAAAATGTATAAAAAATGGCAATATCTGTCAAAACAAACTGCATTTTCTCCGACATACTGCAATCATCCAAGGCAAATGAAGTAAAACAAAATGAATGCCATTGTTAAAGCCCCTGTTGAACCGATTGTGCGAACCCAACTCAATTTTAAGCTCGATGAAGTGCCCCGTTTTTGGTTTGGCGGCGACCCATTTCGGACGCGCATGTTCGATGCACTCAGCCTCACTTTCCCCGATGGAGAACGCTATTTTATTCAAAGCGTGCGTTTGTTTCGGGACCAAATTACAGACCCAAGCTTAGCGGCTCGTGTAAGCGACTTTATTAAGCAAGAAGCACAGCATGGCATTGTCCACGACAAAATGAATCAGGTCATGCGAGAACAAGGCATGCCTGTCGATCAGTTTATTCAGCGTTTAAATAAAATCTTTAAGTTCGAATTAAGCAAACGCTCGCCGCAATACAACATTGCCATGACTGCGGCAGCAGAACATTTAACCGCACTGATGGCCGAGACTTTTTATAGCCATAAAGCCACGTTGGCTGAGGCCCACCCCTATGTGCGTGCTTTATTTGCATGGCATGCCATTGAAGAAATGGAACACCGTGATGTCGCATTTGATGTGATGAAACAAGTCGGACATGTGCCTGAAGCGACGCGTCTATTTGCATTGGCCTTTACCACGGTGATGATGTTTGGTTTCACCACCTATCGTGCAGATGTCATGCTCAAACATGATGGCTTTAACCGTATTCAGCGCTTGCAAATGATGCGTAAAGGGCTGCCTTGGTTCTTTGGGCAAAAAGGGATACTGTCTCGGATGCGTGGTCAATATCTGGATTGGTTTAAGAAAGACTTTCATCCCAATCAACATCCTGTGATTGAACAGTACGATGTTTGGATCGATACCCTAGCAGAAAGTCATGATCCGATTTTAGCCGGTGAAGCTTTTTGGCAAGCAGGGAAATAAATTCATAAACATAACAAAAGAAAAAACCAGCATGATGCTGGTTTTTTTGTTATAGGTCTTTTACCACTTTGCATAGTGCTGTTCGAGCAGTCCATATTCATTTAGCAATACAATTTCTTGATCATCCTGCTGAATCGTACCGCTAATTTTGGCTTGCCACTGACTAAACTGACTGCCCACAAGACGCAAATTTAGGTTTTCAAAACGGCGCCAACCCGTAGTCACTGTTAAATTTAAGCGTTCATCTAACGAGCGAATGCTCCAATGTCCTTCTTCTTCCATTTGGAACAGAACATCACTCACGGTATAGAGCTTTCCATTCATCCACAGACAGTTTTCATTACCATAACTTTCATTCACACCAGAAGCTAAATTGAGCCCAATACGTCTGCCCTCAGCATCCCAAAAACTACAAGAGAGCCAAAACCAAGCTGTTTCCGGTCGGAGGAAACCACAGGTATCATCTATCGCAGCCAAGGTTCGCTCATTAAACTGAATGATCTGCCCCACTTTATTGGTAAAAAAACCCTCACAGGCTAAGGTGGTCAATTTTTGGGTATAAGTCCAACCATTAATCCCTGTTGGACTGCACATACTCAATGGATCAGTGCCTGCGCAGAAAATACGGGCACTCAGCTTAATTTCACCATACTTGGTGACTTGAACATAGCGCACACCATTGGCATGCTGAATTTCAATTTGAAAAGGTGAATTTGCAAATACACTTTGATTATATAAAGGCTGTTCATCTAATACAGTTTTACGCGCCAGAAAATTGACGGCGTTCCATTCAAGCACTTCATTTTTGAGATGATCATAAATATAAACAAAACCATGGCCAGCCCAAGCAATATCAGCAATCGCTAAGCCAATGGTGTAATGCTCATGTTGAATACTACAAAACTTGAATTTCTTATATTTCAGCTTTTTCCGCCAACCGGTGAGTACTTCACCATATGGGGTTTTATACTGATACTTATTTAAATCAATGGTTTTTGGAAGTTCGCTAAACCGACCATAATGTGGTTGTCCGTTGGACTGTATCAAATCCATTGATGCTTTATCCTTAAGCAAAAGTTAATTAATATCCATAAGCCTATTATGCCTATAATTTTAAAGGTGAAAAGTATTTAGTTTGTTTTTTCATCAAATTATTCGCTAAACCTGCTTTTCGTTTTAATACATCACTTAAAAAATTAGGAATAATCCAACCTAATTTAACATGAGATATGTATTTTCCCATGTGTTTGCATCGAATTCAGCTTCAACCAAAACCACATAACGCCCATGTACACAATCAATCGCAATACAATCATCGACATCTAAAACACGGTCAGTATGTTGCTTTTGCCACTTTTGATCAAAATATTGTTTGCCAAGCTGTTTGGCTTCTGAGGCATGTTGGGCAACGACGAGTACATAACGATGTAACTCACCAAATTCACGTGTGTCATAGCCACCCAAGTTGATTAACCACAGTTTTTCATCTGTGACTTGAGGCTGTGCATCGCTAAACTGTATTTGATATTTTTTCCCTCGACATTCAATACCATTCACTTGCGTCCAAGCATCAATATGTAAGCCTTTTTGTTCACCAAACCACGCATTTTTAAGTTGCGGGTAACTCTCTTCTAAACTGTCAGCGACTGCAAATACAACATCATGAACTTCGGTATTGGCACGGGCATGACGACCACCAAGCATGACCATAAATAGGCTAGGCATGTTTTACTCCTTTTCAAATTAAAATGTACATGACGGAGTCTTACAGTTTGTACTTCTTATTTGCAGAGCTCGTCATGTTACTTTGGTTTTGCCCAAAGTAACCAAAGGCATTTCCGTTTGCAAAACTCGGCACATATCATCAATTCGTTCACTATATCGCAGAAACTGTATAGTTCAACTAATAGTCTGCCTCAAACAATTGCAAACAGTCTTTCCTCGAATCAAATAATTATATTAATTTTTAAACTCTTAAGCGCTCATTTTTGAACCAAAACTATCTACATAAGAAAAAATCGTGCTGAGCTTTCACCCAACACGATTCTTTAAATCTAGTCGTAAAACCTCCCCTACATGGGGGAGGCTTCAAGGAAGTAATTACATCTCAACCATTTCTACGCCATCAATACGTGCCACAGTCATTAAGTCCTTATCACCACGGCCTGAAACCGTCGCAATAATAATTTGGTCTTTAGACATGGTTGGCGCAAGTTTAGTCACATAGGCCATGGCATGAGAGCTTTCCAGTGCTGGAATAATCCCTTCAATCTGGGTTAAATCACGGAAACCTTGTAAAGCCTCATTGTCATTGATTGGCACATAATCCACGCGGTGCATATCTTTTAAGAAACTATGCTCAGGGCCTACACCTGGATAATCTAAACCTGCTGAAATCGAATGGGTTTCAATGATCTGACCTTGTTCATCAGACATCAAATATGTACGGTTACCATGCAATACACCAACATGACCAGCATTTAACGGTGCAGAATGTTTGCCCGTTTCAATGCCATAACCTGCAGCTTCAACACCGTACATTTTCACATCAGCATCGTTTAAGAATGGGTAGAACAAGCCCATTGCATTTGAACCACCACCTACACATGCTACCAAGGCATCAGGTAAACGCCCTGCTTGTTCCTGAATTTGTTTGCGAGCTTCACGACCAATAATCGATTGGAAATCACGAACCAATTGAGGATATGGGTGCGGGCCTGCAACTGTACCAATCACATAGTAAGTTGAATCAACATTGGTCACCCAATCACGCATTGCTTCGTTCATGGCATCTTTCAATGTTTTAGAGCCACTTTCCACAGGCACAACGGTCGCACCGAGTAAACGCATACGATAGACATTCATGGCTTGACGTTTCACGTCTTCTGCACCCATGAATACCACACATTCAAGCCCTAAACGCGCTGCAATCGTAGCCGTTGCAACACCGTGCTGACCTGCGCCAGTTTCAGCAATAATTCGTTTTTTACCCGACAATTTTGCCAATAAAGCCTGACCAATGGTGTTGTTCACTTTATGTGAACCTGTATGATTGAGGTCTTCACGTTTTAAGTAAATTTGCGCACCACCCAATTCTTTCGACCATCGCTCAGCATAATATAAAGGACTAGGACGACCTACATAATAGGCGAGGTCACGGTCGAATTCTGCCAGAAACTGCTCATCATCCTTCATACGGAAATAGAGCTTTTCTAAGTCTTCTAATGCTGCCATTAGAGTTTCTGACACAAAACGTCCGCCATGGATACCAAAATGCCCACGTTCATCTGGGTATTGGGTATAGTCAATCACATTACTTTGCTGATCCACGATGGACTCCTTGCATGAAGTTTTCTATAAGTTGTTGGTCTTTTATACCTTTAGCGGATTCGACGCCTCCGCTGACATCTACAGCATAAGCCCCAGTCGTCTTTATAGCGTCTTCAACATTAGTTGGGGTTAAACCACCAGCTAAAATTAAAGGAATATCGAGCTTAGGGAATTGTGACCAGTCAAAACTGTGTCCTGTTCCCCCTTTCAGTTCAGGATGCCATGCATCTAAGAGCACTGCACTTGCCCCGGCCTGTTGGAAGCGTTGAACTTCTGCAACCACATCCAGTTCAGGTTTCACCTGAATGGCTTTATACCAACGACGTCCTACTTGTGCCGCAATTGCCTGACAGTCTTTTGGTGTTTCATCACCATGAAACTGAATAATATCCAGTGCCACTTGTTTTAACACATCGGCAATGTCATCCGCAGTTGCATTCACAAAAAGCCCAACAGTTTGCACATAGGCAGGCACATATCGAATCAATTCTTTGGCTTGAGCTGCACTGACATGACGTGGACTAGGCGGGAAAAATACAAAACCAATCGCATCAGCCCCAGCATTGACCACAGCTTGAATATCTTGGCTACGGGTAATTCCACAAATTTTGGCACGGGTTCGCATAGGTTATGACTCTGGCTCAACCCTATTTATAGCTGATCTATAAATAACAGGGCGAATCATTGTAATGCAATTTTTTCACCTTGCGTAAAGTTCATCCTGAAAAATCTTTACATAGATTGTTTAATTCGCATACAAACCTTATACTTCGCCCAAATGCAATAAGTCTGAGCACTATGCTTTAGGGAAGTTGGTGAGAGTCCAACACTGCCCCCGCAACGGTAAAACGAAACGTATATCTTTATAAGTGTTTACACTTACATCACTGCACTCGTGTGGGAAGATGGATATACCAATATTGTTCGCAATATTTATATTTAAGTCCGGAGACCTGCTTATTGCGCCATTTAACTCAATCATTCACGGGGGGTGAATGTATGGAGCCAGCATGCCAAATTTATTTCAGCCTACAGCTTTAGTGGGCGCAATCGCTATTGCGATGGGTTTCTCCGCAACAGCATTTGCACAAGACAATACGAATGTTGTTAATGCTTCTTTAGACACACTCGTTGTAACTGCAACACGTTCTGAAGAAAAGATTAAAGACGTTCCTTCAAGAATCTCTATTATTGAACCACAAATTGTTGAACAATCTCCTATTGCAGAATTACCACATTTGCTCATGAGTGATGCTTCTATCGATATGATGCAATATGGCGGTTATGGTCAAACTGCATCTATCTATATGCGTGGAACAAACGATACTCATACTCTTGTATTACGAGATGGTGTTCGTCTAAATACTGGCTCTGCAGGTTCTGCTTCACTCTCATTCATTGATACCACTGATATTAAAAAAATTGAAGTACTCAAAGGTCCAGCCTCTGTATTATATGGAACAGATGCAATTGGTGGCGTAGTACAACTCGTATCCAAAACACCAGAAAAAACTGGGGCTTTTGTAACTGGTGAAATCGGTGAGCATAATACCTATAAGTCTGTCATTGGTGCAGATTTGGCTGAGAATGGAATTTATGCACAAATTCGTGGACAACGCTTAGAATCTGATGGTACACAAGTTACAGACTTCAAAGATGCTCAAGTCAATGCAGGAGCCTATGATCAAAAGGGTTTTAGTGCAAAATTCGGTGTAGAAAAAGAACTATATGCGGCTTCTGTTGATTATTCGGAAAACCAAGGTAATTCAACTTATGTTGATGGTATATATGATAATGATTGGAACGTCATAGGCTTAGAAAATATCTCGCAAGATTTTAAAAATGAAATCATTAATGTGAAAGGTCGTATAAACCTAAGCGATAACTTTGCACTTCATGCTCGCTTATCTCAATTCAAAGATGAACTTGAGCAAAATGATTCTCATGATGCAATCTACAATACAACAAAAGAAGCTGAACTTTATAGTAAATGGCAATTTAGCTCTACTCAGAATCTCTTGGCAGGAATTGCAACAAAAAATATTAAATCTGATGTCTTTTCTGTAAGTTCTTTTGGTATTGTCGACTACGATAAAACCGTTGAAAGTACAGGTTATTTTGTTCAACACCAATACCAATCCGAAAAACTACACACCCAATTAGGTGTCCGTGTAGAAGATCATGAGACATTTGGGACTCATACAGTAGGACAAGCTGCTGCACGTTATCAAATTTTACCAGCTACTAGTATTTATACCAATATTGGTACTGCTTTCCGCGCTCCAACGAATAATGACTTATATGCATTAAGCTGGGGTGGGAATCCTGAGTTGAAACCAGAAGAAAGTATTTCATATGAAATTGGTCTCGACCAACAACTTACAGATCACTTAACAATGGGCTTATCTGCATACCGAAATGAAGTTGATGATCTGATTACTTATGTAACCGATCCAATTACATATGAAGGTCGCCTATACAATGTTAAAAAAGCAACATTTACAGGTGGCGAGTTTAACCTTGATTGGGCAAAAGATGAGTTATTTACCAATCTTTCATATGCTTATGTACAACCAAAAGACAAAGAAACTGATAAAGATATATCTCGCCGTTCACGCCAAAGTCTGACTTTGACATCAGGACTACAAAATGAAGTGTATGGCATTAGTGCATCACTTTCAGCTAAATCTAGACCCAAAAATAGTACAATTTCTGGATATGCTACTGTTGATGTAAATGCATTCTGGAATGTAAATCCTAACGTTAAATTATTTACAAATATTCAGAATATTGGTGATGTTGAATACAAAACGACATCTTATGGTAGCGGATACTATTATGTGAATGGCGGTCGCCTTGCTACCGCCGGAGTCACTTTCCGTTATTAATTTAATGTAAAGACTCAAAAAACAATTTAAAACAGCGCAGTTTATGGATAATGTTTTGACCGGCATTATCCTTTTTTTTTCATTTCAACATAAGGAAAAGTTATGGGCCACCGTTTAAGTAAAATTTATACCCGTACTGGCGACTCAGGCACCACAGGTCTGGGTGATGGATCACGTGTAACTAAAGATGATCTACGAATTACCGCACTTGGTGATGTCGATGAGCTCAATTCAACAATTGGTGTACTTCGTGCTCAAATTAATGTAAGCCAAATCACAGACAAAGCCACATGGGACAAAAGCTTAAGCCTCATTCAACATTGGCTTTTCGACTTAGGTGGTGAAGTGTGTATTCCAAACTATCACTTGCTTCAACCGGTTTGTATTGAGTTTCTTGAACAAGAAATTGACCGTATGAATGAAGACTTACCTATGCTTAAAGAATTTATCTTACCTTCAGGTTCTTTAGCATGTAGCTATGCCCATCAAGCACGAGCGGTATGTCGCCGAGCTGAACGTAGCTTAATGTCGGTGCACACTCGTGATCAAAATATTCAAAGCACCGCACTACAGTTACTCAACCGCTTATCTGATTGGCTTTTTGTTGCATCGCGTGCTTTACAGCGTGCTGAAGGTGGCTCGGAAGTACTTTGGCAAAAAAATATCAATGAAACTATTTAAACGATTCTAAGTTTTTAGAACGAAATAGATTTTTTCAGAGTCTTCCTGTGATCAATTCACTGGAAGACTTTTTGATATTATTTTTCTTTTGTGAAAAGAAACCAAAACCATTTTCCAAGCGTAAAACGTAAGCGTCCGCTGAATCCCATACCAATTTTTAATTCGATTTAGGTTTCCAGCAGTGCGGCAGCAATTCTTCAATCTGGGTCACTTTATGCGTCGGCAGCCTTTTCAGCACATCACTTAAATAGGCATACGGATCCAAGCCATTCAGCTTTGCTGACTGGATTAAAGTCATGATATTCGCCGCTCGCTGGCCGCTGCGCAGCGAGCCAGCAAACAGCCAGTTCTTGTGCCCTAAGGCCCAAGGTCGCATTTGATTCTCTACCCAATTATTGCAAATCGGTAGATTGCCATCATCCAAATAGCGGCTTAAAGCTGGCCAACGCTTCAGAGTGTAATTGATGGCCTTGGCGGTGGGAGAACTCGATGGCACTGTCAGATGATGTTGGTTGAGCCATTCATATAGTTGTTGCATCACTGGTTGACTATGCTGTTGTCGGTATTCGCGGCGGTCTTCCGCTGTACCATCGGTCTTTTTCCTGAGTTCTGCTTCTATCGCATACAGTTTCTGAATCAGCACCAATGCCTGTTCAGCGACCTGACTTTTCCCAGTTACATGCAGTTCATGGAATTTACGACGTGCATGGGCCATGCAGCCCACCTCTATGACCTGGCCTGATTTAAAGCGTGCTTTATAACCACTGTAATCATCACAGACTAGATAACCCTGCCAGCCTTTCAAGAACTCTGCAGCATGCTGGCCTGAACGACTATCCTGAAAGTCATAGATCACCGCCTGAACTGGATTGTACTGTGTAGTGGCATAGGCCCAGACATAACCTTTCTTCGGTTTTTTATCATTCTCCCCCATCCGCATGATGGTGACCGGTGTTTCATCTGCATGCAGCACCTGCTGTTGTAGTACCACCTCTTTTAAGGCATTGGCCAGAGGTTCCAGTTCTACACCGCAGCGACCTATCCAGTCAGATAAAGTTGATCTAGAAAGTTCGATTCCCGCCCGCTGATAGATCAGACGTTGACGGTACAGCGGCAAATGATCGGCATACTTCGATACCAGCACATGGCTGAGCAATTCAGGTGAAGCAATGCCTTTATCAATCACATAGGCGGGCATCGCTTGCTGAGTCAGAGTGTCACACTGATCACAGACCCATTTACCACGCACATGCTGTTCCTTATAGAACTGTGCCGGTCTGAAATGCAGTTTTTCACTGACATCTTCGCCGATACGACGAAGTTGGCAGCCACAAGCACATTGGGTTGATGCAGGTTCATGCTCAATACGGATGGTGTGTAGATGATCTGGCAGTGGTCGACGTTTAGGTTTATTGGTTTTGGCTTTCTGTGTCGCTGCATTGGTTTTATCTGCATTTAGCCGTTCCAGTTCTAGATCAACCGCGGCAATATCTTCTTCAACCGCTTCATCCCACAGATGGATTTGTTTTGCCGTTAAGTGTTCATTCTTTTGGGCGAATTTGTGCTTTTTAAACAGCGCCAGTTCATGCTCGTATTTTTGATTGAGAATAGAAAGATGTTGAACTTTAGAATCTAATTGCTGATTGGTGACTTCAAGATGTTGAACTCTGGCATCTAATTGCTGATTTGATTGTTCCAGTTGTTGTTTAGATTGTGCCAGAGACTGATGCTGCATCGCCAACTGTCTGGTGAATTCCAGCAGTTGTTCATGGGTCAGTTGGCTTAAGTCAGGCAGCGTATTCATGACCGCAGTATGCCTGAGGTCATGAAGATAATGAAATAGAACGTTTGGAGGATGGCAGAATGGTCGAGCTTGGTTTAGAGCATATTCACCACTTGCTGCAATCCAATTCTCTGCCAGGGCAAACCTTGGATTAATGCCTGTAACTGTTCCGGGCTGAGGGCCACGGTTTCACCTTGGTGAACTTGAGCCCAGTGAAATTTACCCTGTTCCAAACGCCGGGCACACAGCCAGATGCCCAGTCCATCATGTACCAACACTTTCATACGATGACCACGTTTATTACAGAACAGGTAGGCGCAATGCGGTTTGATGTAGCCAAAGGCTCTCACCACCTGAGCCATGACAGTATCCATACCTGCTCGCATATCCATGGGCTGGGTAGAGAGCCAAATTTCATTGATACGGATCATGTTGCAAGTGCCTTGAGTAATTCTGCCAAGGCAGGTATTTCTGATGTCTGCCATTTTAGCTGAATATCATTATTCGTATGAGGCACGGTGATACACAACGTGATCCTCTCATCAATAGGTTGGCTGATTGCAGCAGTGTAAGGCAAAGCAATAAATGCTGGATTCACATGAGTAGGATCCTGCACGGCACCATCATGATGGCTGAAGATCCTGATCCAACGACTGACAAGGTTGGCATTAATACTATGTTGCAGTGCGACCGAAGCGATCGAGGTATTAGGATTTTTGCAGGCATTGACAATACTGAGTTTGAATTCTTTGCTGTATTTTCGGCGTTTTTTAGCAACAGGAAGTGTTGCTGAATATATATCCATGTTCATGGATTAAGTCCCCACTTGTTTTTAGGTGGGAACTAAATTAAGGCTTATAGGATCGCTTGGTAAGGCTGTGTTAGCCGGATGCTTACCGTAAAACTCGTCTACTACCATCTCTTATCCTAAATATCACAGAAACATTTCATTCAAATTCAGTCCTACCTCAAACCATTACGAATCGCATTTACGCATATCTGATATTTCCACCTTAGAATCTATCCCAATCAGATATTTTTAGCGCTACAATCACGCAAAAGACGTATATAGATCAGGTTCAATATGAGAATCATCGGACATCGTGGTGCACGTGGCGAAGCCCCAGAAAATACACTCGGCGGTTTTCGATATATTCATGATCTAGGCATACGTGCGGTTGAATTTGATGTTCGTCAGCTCAACGACCATGAGCTGATCATTATGCATGATGACAACATGCTCCGAACCACTGGGATCGACCAAGCGCTCTACCCATTAAGCAGCACACAACTCGATAGCTATAACCAAGCACATATTTGGCTAGACTGGGAAAAGCAAAGTACCCCAACACTACGACAAGCACTCCAGATTATGCAGGACTTTGAACATCTTGAAGTTGAAGTCAAAGCTGTAGAAACACAAGCTGAAGCGGAACGACTAACACACCATCTCACACAGCAACTTAGAGGCTTTGAACACAGTGCGGTCATCACCAGTTTTGATCTTAAAATCCTACAAGCACTCCAAGATCAACACTCAACATTTAAACGTGGCTTATTGATTGAAGACGATATTCAACATCTTGCGATTGAACAAGCGCTCAAATACGACTGTTGCCAAATCGGCTGGATGAACCAACTGGCAACCGATGACTTGTTAAAAGCCACACAACAAGCGAATTTAGCCACTAGTGTCTGGACGGTAAATGACATCGAGCGCGCCAAACATTTACGTGACTGCGGCATTGATGGATTAATTACAGATTTTCCTAAAATGATGCTACAACATTTGATAGATGTGCATTGAACAGGCCACAGATTGACTTGAGTTTTACATGAGCAGTGGCACTGAAAATGTTTATTTTTCATATTGATCGCTCTGCTACGATAAAGCCTAGAAATGCTTCGATAATTTCGATATCTAAACATTCGTATTCTGTTACTGTTTAGTACAATACATCTGTACAATAATGCTAGTGAACCAAGGTTCGCTCATGCTAATATGCTGTAGCTTAATCCATGCAAAAAGTAATGGATTGACCTTCCATTTATACCTCCCAAGGTTTCAGGAGTGCTGTTGGAGATGAATGCTCCCCTACCCAAAGCCCCATTTAACTGGGTTGCAATTTTTGCATTGGTTTTTCTTCCCATTGTGGCTGTGATTGCAATTCCCTTATATGCCTTTCAGCATGATTTCAGCTTAGCCGCTTGGATCAGCATGTTTGTATTACTGGGTGTTAGTAGCTTAGGTATTACCGCTGGCTATCACCGCTTATGGGCACACCGTGCTTATGAAGCAAGCTTACCTTTAAAAATCATTTTGATGATTATGGGTACCTTTGCCGTGCAAAACAGTATTTTATTTTGGAGTTCAGGTCACCGGACCCATCACCGCCATGTCGATGATATCGAGAAAGATCCGTACTCGATTAACAATGGTTTTTGGTATGCGCACATGGGGTGGATGCTTCGTGACTATCCATCAGCAGAACCTGATTTTAAAAATGCACCCGATTTACTGAATGATAAATTGGTGATGTTCCAACACAAATACTATGTTCCTTTAGTAATCAGCGTCCACATGGGTATTTTATTACCGATTGGTTGGGCCGTAGGTGACTTATGGGGCGTGTTATTATTGGGTGGATTAATGCGTTTAATCCTGAGCCACCACGTCACGTTCTTCATTAACTCTTTATGCCACATGTGGGGCAAACGTCCATATACCGACGAAAATACTGCACGTGACAACTTCTGGTTAGCCATTGCCACTTGGGGTGAGGGTTATCATAACTACCACCACATTTTCCAATACGACTATCGTAACGGGGTGAAATGGTGGCAATATGACCCAACCAAATGGTTGATTTGGTCATGCTCAAAACTGGGTTTAGCTAAAAACTTACGTCGTATTCCGAGCTTTAATATTAAAAAAGCTGAACTTGCAATGAAGTTTAAATATGCTGAACAAGACTTAGAAGTTCATGGTCTGAATGTCAGTGATGACATTAGTTCCGCGAAAGCTCGTATTGCGCAAGAGTATGATGCATTCACCCAAACCTTGAATGACTGGGCAAAATTGAAAGAACAAGAAATTCAAGCCAAGAAAACAGCAGTGGCTGAAAAAATCCATCAAATGGATGAGAAGCTCAAAATTGAATTTCAATTGGTTGAACAGCGCTTAGGTCATCACCGTCAAACCTTGACCACACTGATGCGTAGCATTAAAAAAGCCCCTGTTTCACAATAATTAATCTCTGATTCAGCATTTCAAAAGAAAGCTCCGCAAGGGGCTTTTTTTAGCAGTTCATAAAGGATAACAGCATGGATATTAAGAATATTCCTTTCGGTATCACCAACTGGGCCGAGATACCAACCACCCGCCATACAGGTGATCAGGGTTATGCCCTATGGCGTACTCAGCAATTTGACGCGATTCGCGTGCGTATGGTGGAGTATTCGGAAAACTATCTGGCCGACCATTGGTGTTCTAAAGGACATATCCTGTTGTGCTTAGAAGGCGAACTACACACCGAACTAGATGATGGTCGTAGCTTTACCCTCACGGCTGGCATGAGTTACCAAGTTGCGGATCAAGCCGAAGCCCATCGCTCATCCACCTCAAAAGGTGCCAAACTGTTTATAGTTGACTGAAACAGTTGGATATATGTCTTAACACTAAAACTTTGCTATATTGATGGGGTCATGGCTTATCCCTTGTGATCCTTCACTATGCAGTTCAATTCACGCTATTCTCTCCTTCCGTCAAAACTTTATCACCATCAACAGCCCCTGCCACTAAAAGGCGCAAAAGCAGGTCACTTCAATGCAGCCTTGGCAGAACAGTTGCAATGGTCTGAAGCCGACAAACAGTCTTGGGTAGAGATTTGTAGCGGACAAAAAACCTTTAGTGAATTTGAACCATTGGCAATGGTCTATGCAGGACATCAATTTGGTCAGTGGGCAGGACAGCTCGGTGATGGTCGGGGTTTATTGATCGCACAGATTCTCAATCAACATGGGCAAACCATTGACCTGCATTTAAAGGGTGCCGGCTCTACTCCTTACTCACGTATGGGAGATGGTCGTGCGGTACTTCGCTCCGTCATTCGTGAGTACTTGGCTGGACATGCGCTGAATAGTTTAGGCGTGGCTTCAAGCAACGCGGTGGGCTTTACTTCATCAGCTCAAGGTGTGCAGCGGGAGAAACTGGAACTCGGTGCGATGATGTTACGTACATCGGACTGTCATATTCGCTTGGGACATTTTGAGTGGATAAACCAGTACCAACCTAATTTACTCGACGAATTTACCCAAAAATGCATCGCTTGGCATTACCCCGAGTGTTTAGAGGCAGAGCAACCTGTTTTGGCATTTGCAACTCAAGTGATTCAACGGACTGCAGTAATGATTGCCAAATGGCAACTGGTCGGCTTCGCACATGGGGTGATGAATACTGATAATTTAAACATTACAGGTTCAACCCTCGATTTTGGCCCTTATGGTTTTATGGAGCGCTTCCGCCCGAATTGGATTAACAATCACTCCGACTACCAAGGTCGCTATACCTATCAGCAGCAGCCGAGCATTGGACACTGGAACTTATGGACATGGTTGAATAACCTCATTCCACTTTGTCCGCAAGACTATGACAAAGAACAATGGAAGCAAGACCTTGCAGATTGCTTAGAGCACTATGAACCCACGTTCTTGGAGCACTACAAACTGGGTTTAAGTCAAAAAATGGGCTTACCTCATTTCCACATGGACAGTTTTGACTGTGCCATGACTTTCTTACGGATTCTACAAACCGAACAGCTCGACTACACACAAAGCTTTACGCGTTTACAGAATCAACAATATGAAACGATTAAAGATGACTGCCTTGACCGTCGTCAATTTGAAAGTTTCCTCGCACAATATGAACAAATTCGTGCAAATCAAGACACAACAGAACTCAATGTAGCCATGCAACAAGCCAATCCCGTTTATATCCTACGCAATCACATGGCACAAAAAGCGATTGAACTAGCTGAGCGGAATGACTTCTCAGAAGTCGAACGCTTATTTGACCTGCTTAGCCGCCCGTTTGAGCGGAATCTAGCACTAGAGAAAGCTGAGGATTTAGCACCTTTACCAACGGATGTTCCTGAGGTGATGGTGAGTTGTTCCTCTTAAGCATTTGGCTTAAACTGTGGATAAATTAAACAATATCCACAGGGCTTCGCCCACTAGAGTGATGATCAACATGTCCTTACACCTTATTGCTGCAAAAGCTGCACTTGCCCTGCCAGAAGTGACGTGTAGTCAGCCCTTTGGTGAAGGCTGTGATGTATATAAAGTCATGGATAAAATGTTTTTGCTCAATTCATCTTTAAGTGGCGCGGCTTTAAGTAACTTAAAAGTTACGCCTGACCACGGCGCGATGCTACGTGATATTTATCCGTATATTCATGCAGGTTGGCATATGAATAAAAAGCATTGGATTTCAATATATGAAGATGAAGACTTAGATCCGGATTTAGTCATTGATCTGGTACATAGCTCTTATGAGCTCGTGGTATCCAAGCTGAATAAACTACAAAGACAGCGAATCGCTGCGCTTCAAGCCATCACCTAAATATGTATTGAATGAAAAAATTTTTAATTATTCCTATTACATTTTGTAAAGCTCAACCCTATCACTGCATCAAACAGGTCATGGATTTGAACGTATATTGTCTCGGCTAGACAGTTTTTCGACGTTTTCTACGTATTGCCCATTTGAACCCAAATTTTGAAACTAAAAGTGAAATGAGGCATTCATAGATCATAAAAAAAGCCCGACATCCTGTCGCAATGCTGTTCACTTAAGAGGAGCAGCATTTCGATCTACTGGATAACGGGTTTTTGACATCTTAACCGTTCGGGGTGTTGTTGCCCTCGAACGCCTTTCCAGAAACAGGCTACCTATCCCTGATCTCAGCTCCGATAGCCGCCTGCCAGTTCTTGATAATGGGTTGGCATTCGCCATCACGATCAGCTGAACGGCTATGTACTGGCATACAGGCTTGAAACGGATATCCGAAGGTGAACGCCCAAAGGCTACCGCTGCAAATGCCGCTTCTCGCCGGATAATATTGTAGGTCAGCAATAGACCCCACAGCTCTTGATAAACCAGCTCTACTGTCTTGCTGCGAAGCGTGATGGCATTATGCTGCATCGAGCTTTTGATATCCCGAAAACCTAATTCGATTTCCCAGCGTTCTTGATAGAGTCTAGCGATATCCTTTGCAGGATACTGATCGGCCGGCAGCGAGGTCAGAACCGTCTTTATTCGTCCCTTATCCACAGCATAACTGACTTGCCTGACTTCCCAGTATTCGGGGAGCATCGGGTTGTTCTTTCTTGCTTGGGGTGATACTTTCATCCGTACCCGCACGTCATCTTCTGCATACGTCTCGATCACCTCACTTTTCAGATTTTTGCGTTCCGGAATCAACCAGTGACGACCTTGACCCTGCATCGAGAGTGAAAGCAATAAGTCCGCACTCCAAAAACCCTTGTCAAACAAGGTGATCGAATGATCGGGAATCTGGCTGAGAAACTTCGACGCCAGAGGAATCTCCCCCCGGCGATAGGGACTGATCTGCGCATCGACTAATATATGCGAGCGCACATTCATCAGTGCGACGAGCCGTAGCATCGGAAATGGCGTCTGGCGCTGCGTGGAAGTATTCCCTGAGCCAAAATGCTCACGAAGATCATTTGTATCTTGGGTTCGCAAGAGTGCACCGTCGACAGCAAAGACCTGAAGCCCCTGCCATTGATCATCTGGGTAACGCTCATGTCCCCAGTGCTGACCTGTCTGGCGAAACAGCCACTCCACAGGATCTGCACCCAAACGCTTACGTGCTTCAGTTACCCCGCTGCGTGCCAACAGGTCAAGAGAGGCCAGTCCTTGAGCGCAAATATTTAGTCTTCTTGCCACTTCATGGACAGGCTCATCACGAAAAATCGCCATTCCGAGAACCAGCCAAAGAACCTGATCTGCGGGCAAGCGTCGCCTGCGGATAGTAGCCGAACTGCTCAATTTAAGTGCAGATTCAACCCACTCAATGGGGATATTATGAGTAAATGTATTCAGATCCGAGAAGTTAAACAGACTGTTGAGGTCGAGAAGATCCTGCTGAAACACCATAAAAAATCCAATGCCAAACCCGACATCGGATTCTCTAACAAACTCCGCCACGCTTCAATTGCTTAAGTGAACAGCATTGCGACATCCTGTCGGGCTTTTTCGTATTGGTTAGCTAGGTATAACTCCTGTCGTACCTCACATCCTAGTGTTGAACTTATCATTTTTGTTTTATGTTTTGGAACTTCCTGTTCTCTATGACTGCATCATATAAAAAATCTTGGGACTGACCTAGACGCAATCCGCTTGAATAGTTGTAAGCCAAAACGTACATGGAAAAATAAGCTTAATTAGACTTACCCCCAAAATTATCCGCAGAAATTGTGGATAGTTTTCAGGACAACTGAAGCTAAACTTGACTCCTTAAAATGAATTTTTGAGTACTTTAAAAGCAACTTTATAGCTCAGTACTTCAATCTGTTGGAAATACAATCACTCTTTCTCGATTTTGCCTATTTAATTATCTATACATATCAATCCGAAAAGATGAAGTATGAGAGTCGCTCACTCTCCACCCAAGTTAATCAGCAGGTCATGCCAAACCTCAGATAAAGACCCATTGAGAATCAGTAAAATCTTGTTCATTTTCATATTCAGTTGCTGATTTGAATATCGACTCATCAACTTTGTCTAAAACAAACGTAAAAGTAAAAAGACAAACTAAAACATTATTTTAGATACTTATAATTCACCCATGAACCAGAACCCTAAATGATCAAAAACCCAATAAAAAAAGTACTCAATATGAGTCCTTTTCAACATCATCACTTGCGCTTTAGCTCTTCTTCGGCTTCAATGTTTTAAATAACACAAATAACACGAGGATCCACACAGGAAGCATCAACACGGAAAGCATAAAACCCTGATTCCACATGATATATAAAATCATCAGCATAAACACTAAAACAAAATAATTGCTAAACGGTGTAAATAACGCTGGAAACTTAGTTTGAATGCCCTGCTTTTTCATACTCTGTCTAAATTTAAGATGGATCAAACTGATCATCATCCAATTCAACACCGCCGCACTGACCACAATATAAATCAGATAACTGAGCGCTTTTTCAGGCAAGAAGTAATTTAGCAGCACACACCCAAAAATCAGTAATGCTGAAAATAAAACAGCCGCAATCGGTGTCCCTTGCCGATTCACCTGCTTAAAAACTTGCGGGGCATTGCCTTGTTCTGCCAGACCTAAAAGCATGCGACTATTGGCATACATCCCACTATTACAAACAGAAACTGATGCCGTCAGAATAATAAAATTCAGTAAATGCGCTGCCCAATCAATGCCAATTTGCTTAAAAATAAGCACAAATGGACTTTTATCTAAGCCACCCAAATCCAATTCATTCCAAGGCACTAAAGACAAAAGAATCGCCAGTGAGCAAATATAGAACAGGAAAACCCGAATCACCGTTTGATTGACGGCTTTTGGAATGTTCTTTTCAGGATCTTCTGTTTCCGCAGCCGCCATACTGATCAGCTCAATGCCGCCAAAGGCAAACATCATAAAGGCCAGCATATAAAACAAGCCTTCAAAGCCATGCGGGAAAAACCCGCCATGTGCCCATAAGTTCGTGACGGATGCGGTTGAACCGACATCAGCCGTCAACAACAGATAAACCCCGAAGATGATCATGGCGATAATCGCCACAACTTTAATCATCGACAGCCAAAACTCAGACTCCGCATACAGTTTGACATTGGCAAGATTGGCCAGTGTGATCACCACAAAAAACACCAGCACCGAGACCCACGCAGGAATATGTGGCCACCAGTAATTCACATATTTACCAATCGCGGTCAGCTCAGTCATCACCACTAAGATGTACAGCACCCAGTAGTTCCAGCCCGTTAAAAAGCCTGAAAACCGCCCCCAATATTTAAAAGCAAAGTAGCTAAATGAACCCGTCACTGGCTCATGCACAATCATCTCACCGAGCTGACGCATAATTAAAAATGCAATCAAACCGCCAATCATATAACCCAAAATAATCGATGGGCCAGCAGATTCAATAATATGTGCTGAACCTAAGAACAGCCCTGTGCCAATTGCACCACCCATGGCGATCAACTGGATATGGCGGTTCTTTAAACGGCGCTGAAGTTTAGGCGTCTCGCTGCTCAAAACACATGCTCATCTGATAAAAAAATGAATTGTACCGCTTGCACAGACGATCAACCAGTCTTGTCCTTTTAAATTGCAGATTGCTCGGTTTCATTTCACAAGCTAGAGGTTTAAGCGAACTGCTGATTTCGATTGCCGCCTTTGCTTGAATCCCATAAAAAAAGCGGATAAACCTCAGCTTATCCGCTTTTTTTATCGTTCAGAAAACTGAATTAATCTTCAGGATATTCAAAACGGTAGCCTACACCATATACCGCCTGCACCCATTCATGACGGTTACCTGTTTCAGCTGCATCCGAAATCTTACGACGTAAGTTCTTAATATGGCTATCAATCACACGGTCAGCTACTTCAAAACTGTCTGGGTTAATATGATCTAGTAACTGCGCACGTGAATAGACTTGTCCCACATGCTCTAAAAACAACTCCAGTAAACGAAACTCGGTCGGTGTTAGGTTTAAAGGCTTTTGTTGATACCAAATACGTTGCTGCGCTTTATCCATACGGAACAAAGACTGATCTTCAGGCTCAGCCTTACGCTCTAAACGGCGTAACACAGCTTGGACACGCGCTACCAATTCTTTCGGGCTAAAGGGTTTACACACATAGTCATCTGCCCCCATGTTCAAGCCAAGCACGCGGTCAATTTCTTCCGTACGTGCAGTGACCATAATGATCGGCAAATCAGACTGTTCACGGACTTTACGGCAAATGGTCAAGCCATCCATACGCGGCACCATTAAATCTAAAATCATCAGACTCGGTTTACGCTGCGTAAAGCTATCAAATGCGTCCTGACCATCGTGAAACATACTGACTTCAAAGCCCCCTGCTTCAAGATAATCGCGGACCAATTGTGCAAGTTCTACTTCATCTTCAACCAGCATAATATGTTTCATACATACTTCCTTTTGTGTTTCATTTTTTTGGGAACGTTAACTTGCAACGTAAACCACCCAAAGGCGAATGATCAAAACTCAATTCGCCGCCCAAAGCCTGAGCCAGTTTAGCCGATAAAGCCAAACCTAAACCTGTACCACCTGTGCTCCGCGTACGCGAGTCATCGACTCGATAGAAACGCTCACCGAGTCGTGCCAGTTGCTCATCAGTTAAACCATATGGACTGTCATCGACATAGACTGTCCAATCTGTTGCAGACTGTTCCGTATGGACTCGAACCTGACCACCCGCTTCGGTATAACGAATGCTATTGCCCAACAAATTGACCATGATTTGCTTAAAGCGGTCAATATCAAGTTGTAACTCGGCGCCCTCACCTTCGACACTAATGCTTAAATGGGCCTGTTCAAATTTAGGCTTAAAGTTTTCCACTTCTTGCTCAATCACCGCCCACGGGTTCACGGTTGCAAAGTAACAGTTTAATTGCTGTGCTTCCGCTTGTGCCAAATCAGCCAAGTCATGCGTGAGTTTTTTCAAGCTGGTGACTTGACGTAACATCGATTCAAAATGCTCAGGCGTTGGTTTTCGAATTCCGTCTTGCATCGCTTCGATCTGCGCTTGTAACACTGCCAGCGGTGTTTTCAACTCGTGCGAAGTATCTGACACCCACTGACGACGTGAAATTTCATGCTGATCTAAAATCACCGCCAGTTGGTTCAGTTCATTGGATAAATCACCCAGCTCATCGTTTCGATTCACTTTAACTTGATGCTGAAAATTACCCTTGGTTAATTCACGCGTACCATTCAATAAACGTTGAATTGGCGTCTTAAAATAAGTCGCAAGTAACAGTGCAGCAATTAAACTAGCAAAAACGGTTAAACCATAGACCAGCAATAAATAACGTTTTTGGTTACTAAAGAAGTTGATACTCAACGCATCATCTTGATCGAGAACTGGTTTCAGCCCCAAGTAGCCCACCACTTGGTTATTCACCACAATAGGACGGAAAGAAACTTGATCATCCGAGGGTTCACCGACCACAAACTGACGCTGCGTATCGTATAAAGACAAACGCGAGCTAAGACCTAAACGGTCAGGCGTGGAAATAAACTGTTTTTTGCCTGCGTTTTGTTTGCTCTCTTGTTCAATCTCTTCTTTTTTACGATCTGGACGGAAAACATTTTGATTGGCGCTGAGCGGAAACTTTAAACCTTCAAAGGGTTGAAACTCCGAAGGTAAGTTTTCCTCCAAAGCTTGCAGTTCTTGTTCGGTTAAAATCTGTTTTTCATGTTTGACTTCAGTGGTAGAGACATCACTGAGTAAGGTTTTGGTATTCTCTTTAAAATAACGCTGTTGCAGAGCAATATCGTACTGGCGGCGCAGCCACCAACGAGAGAGACGGTCATAATCATCTGGCGCGGCATGTCCTTCAATCTGCAAAATTTGTGCTTGAATGGCATTGCCCCAGTCATGATAGGTACTATAAACGCCAGCCAAGTTATCAATCAGATGATCGAGCTTTTGCATTTCCACGTCCGCCACATATTTGGCAAAATTCTTTTGCATCGTCCAATGCAGCACACCTAAACTCACCGTGGTAATCACCAAAGTGGTCAGCAATACAGTGAGGAATAAGCGTAAAGCAATCGGTACGCGGCGAATCTTCAAAAGCAATCTCTCGGTCGTTCTTTTGCCTTGTTATTGTATAGAACACTGCACCAAAAAACTCTCCATTGTTTCTACATCTTTATTATTTAATCTTTAATCATCCAAAATGAGATGCTCTTGTATGGGGGAGTTGTAGAATGAATAAGATGACAAAAATGGCTTTAGCCACTGCCAGCGTTTTATCTGTAGGTGCGTTGACTGCCTGTCAATCCACCCAAGCACCGAAAGATATGGAGCAGTCGCAACATATGCATGGTCATTATCAGAAAGACCGTCACATGACACCTGAACAACGCGAACAGTTTGAAAAAATGCGTACTGAACGTAAACAGGTCATGCAAGACATTAAAAAAGCCTGCGATGGCAAAGCAGTGGGTTCAGCAGTCCAAGTTAAAGCAGGTGAACAAACACTAGAAGGCACATGTGCGATTTCGTTTAAACCGAACCGTGATGAAATGAAACGTGGTGAACATCGACCAATGCGTGGTGATCAAGCCGATCGTGGTGAATTCCGTGGCATGCATATGCAGCGTGGCGAACCACTAACCGATGCGAAACGTGCTGAGTTAACCCAGCAATACGATCAACGTTTAGCTGAACGTCAAGCGCGTCAACAAGCCGCAACCAAAGCCTGCCAAGGTCAAACCGATGGTAAAGCCGTGCAGTTAAAAGTTGGCACACAAACAGTAGATGGCAAATGTATAGTTCACTTCCAGCCTAAAGCCCCTGTTTCAGCACCGAATAAGGCCGCTTAAGCCACTCTAAAAAGCATAAATAGATAAAAAAGGCGCAAATTGCGCCTTTTTTATTGGACATAACTTTTTACGCTTTTTGACTATTTATGTCATGCCAAAAGCAGCAAAACTGTTTACACTCAGTGCACTTAGCGATTTTGAATAATATTTATTTGACTTTACAGTCACCAAGAAAAGCACCCGAACCGCTTGTACCAAATTAGAAGATGTTGCACGATTAAGTTATTCCAATCCGTGTCAAAGAAGACACGTTTTTATGTTTATTAGGATTATAAGCTGGTTAAACCAGTATTGAGGAAACCGATATGCCACAATACAAAGCGCCCTTACGTGATATGCAATTCGTACTGCATGAGCTATTGAATGCAGAAGAACACTATTCTAAATTGCCTGCATTTCAGGAAACCGTAAGCCGTGAATTGGTTGACCAATATTTAGAAGCTGCTGCAGATTTCTGTGAAAACGAATTGTCTCCAATCAACCAAAGCGGCGACCGCGAAGGTTGTACTTGGAATGATGGCGTTGTTACAACTCCAACTGGCTTTAAAGAAGCGTATCAAAAATATATCGAACTTGGCTTCCCTTCTCTTTCTGCTGAAGAGCAATACGGCGGTCAAGCATTACCTGTTTCTTTGGGTAACGTGATTTCAGAAATGGTCGGTACTGCAAACTGGGCATGGGGCATGTACCCAGGTCTTTCTCATGGTGCAGTTCGTACTTTAGAACATCACGGTTCTGCTGAACAAAAAGATGCTTACTTACCAAACCTTGTTTCAGGTGTTTGGACAGGTACGATGTGCTTGACAGAATCTCATGCAGGTTCTGACTTGGGGATTATCCGTACGAAAGCTGAACCACAAGCAGACGGTAGCTATGCAATCACGGGTGAGAAAATCTTTATCTCAGCGGGTGAACATGACATGGCTGAGAACATTGTTCACATCGTCCTTGCTCGTCTTCCTGGCGCACCTAAAGGCACCAAAGGTATTTCTTTATTCATCGTACCAAAGTTTAATTTAAACGCAGACGGTACTGTGGGTGAGCGTAACGCGGTGCGTTGTGGTTCTATCGAACACAAAATGGGTATCCATGGTAACTCAACTTGCGTGATCAACTTTGACAATGCAAAAGGTTTCCTGATTGGCCCTGAAAACCGTGGCTTAAACTGCATGTTCACTTTCATGAACACCGCACGTATTGGTACTGCTGTTCAAGGTCTTGCTGCATCTGAAGGTGCATTCCAAGGTGCATTAACTTATGCGAAAGACCGTTTGGCAATGCGTTCTTTGACAGGTCCTAAAGCACCAGAAAAAGAAGCCGATCCAATTATTGTTCACCCTGCTGTTCGTAACATGCTGTTAACTCAAAAAGCATTTGCTGAAGGTGGTCGTGCACTGGTTTACTTATTGTCTCTACATGCTGACGTAGTTGAGCAAGGTGCAACTGAAGAAGAGCGTAAATCTTCTGACAACATCTTGTCACTCCTTACCCCAATTGCAAAAGCATTCTTGACTGAAACAGGTTCTGAATCTGCAAAACACGGCGTTCAAGTGTTTGGTGGTCATGGTTTTATTTCAGAGCATGGTATGGAACAAATCGTTCGTGATACACGTATTGCGTGTCTATACGAAGGGACAACTGAAATCCAAGCGCTTGACTTGTTAGGTCGTAAAGTTTTGGGTACTCAAGGTGCAATGTTGAAAGACTTCACTAAGATTATTCACAAATTTGTTGAAGCAAACAAAGACAATGCTGCAATGAAAGAGTTTGTTGAACCTCTTGCTGCTCTGAACAAAGAGTGGGGCGACTTAACCATGCAAATTGGTATGAAAGCAATGCAAAACCCAGATGAAGTGGGTGCTGCTGCGGTCGATTACCTCTACTTCTCTGGTTATGTAACCCTTGCTTACCTATGGGCGCGCATGGCACTTGTAGCACAAGAAACATTGGCTGCAGGTACCACTGAAGTTGACTTCTACAACGCAAAAACAACGACTGCACGTTTCTACTTCAAGAAGATCCTTCCACGTGTTCGCTCACACGTTGACGTGATTGCTGGTGGCGTAGAACCGTTATTCGCATTAGATGCAGAGCACTTTGCATTCTAAGTAGTTAATAACTAATTCGATATTCGAAATAGTTGTACTCTTGAGTACAGAAATGAAAAAGGACAGTCATAGCTTTGGCAGTCCTTTTTCTTTATAAATAGAGCGTTATTTCGCTTGGGTCATCTGACAACACTCTCCGTTGTTAATTAAGCTGTCCTAAGTCTACAGAAATTCAAACAATAAACAGGTGAACGAACATGCCAATTTATAATGCCCCACTTGCGGATATGAAGTTTATCCTCAATGACGTTTTCAATGCAGATCAGTTCTGGCAGTCTAATGAAAATCTAGCTCATGTAGACAGTGCGACGGCTGAAGCGATCCTCGAGGAAATGGCTAAATTTGCGCAGAACGTCACCCTACCTATAAACCGTACAGGTGATGAAGAAGGTGCAACATTTAGTAATGGTGCAGTGACTACCCCTGCGGGTTTTAAAGAAGCGTTTAAGCAATATGCTGAAGGCGGTTGGATTGGCTTAGCGGCTGATGAAGAATGGGGCGGTCAAGGCATGCCAAAAATGCTGACTGTTCTTGCAGATGAAATGCTGTTCGCAACTAACCCATCATTCATGCTCTACCCGCTTCTTTCTGTCGGTGCTGGCATGGCGCTGAACAGCTATGCATCGCAAGAACAAAAAGAAACCTATTTACCTAAAATTTACTCAGGCGAATGGTCTGGGACCATGTGTTTAACTGAGCCACATGCAGGTACAGATTTAGGCATTATCAAAACTAAAGCTGAACGTAACGAAGACGGCACCTATAACATTACAGGGACCAAAATCTTTATTACTGGCGGTGACCACGACTTAGCTGAAAACATCATTCACTTAGTTTTGGCAAAAACTCCTGATGCACCTGCGGGTTCACGTGGTATTTCATTATTCATCGTACCTAAATTCTTAGTGAATGCAGATGGTTCTGTAGGCGAGCGTAATGCGGCAGGTCCAGGTTCAATTGAACACAAAATGGGGATCAAAGCGTCTGCAACTTGTGTAATGAACTTTGACGGTGCCAAAGGTTACTTGGTGGGTAAAGAAAATGAAGGCCTTGCGGCAATGTTCGTGATGATGAACTACGAACGTTTGTCGATGGGTATTCAAGGTTTAGGCGCATCTGAATTTGCTTACCAAAATGCGGCACAGTACGCAACAGACCGTCTACAAGGTCGTAGCGCTTCTGGTGTTCAATCGCCAGCTAAACCTGCTGATAGCATTCTAGTTCATGGTGATGTGCGTCGCATGTTGCTTAATGCACGTGCCAATAATGAAGCATCTCGCGCATTTGCAGTTTACGTGGGTCAGCAACTGGATATCACCAAGTTCTCAACAGACCCTGAAGCTGTGAAAGCAGCCAATGACCGCGTGGCATTGTTAACCCCAATTGCAAAAGCGTATTTAACCGACACAGCATTCCAAGCAACTTTAGATGCACAAATGGTCTTCGGTGGTCATGGTTATATTCGTGAATGGGGCATGGAGCAATGTGTACGTGACTTACGTATTGCACAAATCTATGAAGGTACCAACGGCGTTCAGTCTCAAGATTTAATCGGTCGTAAAACCATTAAATGTGGTGGTGCATTCATCGCAGACTACATTACTGAAATCCGTGACTTTGCTAACGGCTTAGATGCAGACCTAAACTTCATTAAAGATGCAACACTCGATGCAGCAACTGAAGTGGAAGAAGTGACCAAGTATGTTCTTGAACGTGCTGCTGAAAGTGCAGAGTTCCCGAATGCAGCAGCAGTAGATTACTTACATGCAGTCGGCCTACTCAGCTTTGCCTATATGTTTGCAAGAATTGCCAATGCTGCAAAAGCTAAAGATGGTGACTTCTATCAAAACAAACTGGCACTTGCAGCTTATTTTGCTCAACGTATTTTGCCTGAAATCGACTTACGTATTGCAAAAGTAAAAGCAGGTGCAGAAGTCATCATGAACTTCTCTGAAGACTACTTCACCAGCCAAGCTTAATCGCTTAAAGACTGAATAAAAAAACGCCTGCTTCGTCAGGCGTTTTTTTATGGCTCAGCTTTATTTTTGCTTTTATACGTCATGTGCATGAAATTTGCTTATGATGCAATAAACCACCATCAACATATCAGGAGGCAGCCATGACTAACCGTGACCCTAAAATAGAGAAAATAGAAACCCTCCTCGATAAACTGGGCAATACTGCAGTAGAAAGCTTTCACTATGTGGCTTTATTTATTATTGGCTGTATGGTGATTTGGTCGGCAGGACATACCGTTTATGAGATCCTGACCATTAAACAATATGCCTCAATTGATGATATTTTACTGTTATTCATCTACTTAGAACTTGGTGCAATGGTTGGTATCTATTTTAAAACCAACCACATGCCTGTCCGCTTTTTAATTTATATTGCCATCACTGCCCTCACCCGACTTTTAATTTCCGATATCCAGCATGACCACAAAGCTGATATGGATTTGGTGATTATTACGGGTTCAATTTTAATTATGGCGATTGCAATTTTGGTGGTGCGTTATGCATCGTGGAATTACCCTTCAGTTATTCGGGATAAACATGCCGACAAGCCTTTGCCTGAAGGGAAAACACCACGCCCACAAGATGATGAACTCGCTTAATTCTTTATTGACCACTAAAAAACCCTCCGTCTAAACAAGGGAGGGTTTTCTGTATCAAGCAAAGATTCATTTATTTTGAATCAGGTTCTAAAGTGTAGCGCCCATTTTCATAGATCCAGTGCATACCTTCAGGTGGGTCTGGCAATCCCAAACGTCGCCAATCGCTAATCAACACATAATCACGGCTTTCAATACTGGAGTCGCCATCCCCATACACATAGCTATTGGTTTCCTGACTATAGGTTGAATAGCTGGGCGCTCGGTAAATAATACTCACACCGGGTCGCATTGGATATCCGCCATGTGATGGATGGTGCGGAGGTGGTCTGTGATGAGGGGGTTCAATTTGAGGCGGTGATGTAGGTCTGGGCATTGCACCTTGATACGGTCCAGCATAGGTTGGGAAACGCTGGGTTTGCGAAGTCAGCGGTTTTCCATAATAACGCGTCGCTGGTTGAGCAAAACTCAGTGCAGGAAATAAGCTGAGTAAACTTATTCCATAGATTATTTTTAAATATTTCATCATCTTCCTCCACTGAGGTTAATATTATAGGACTTACGCATTGACGGATTCAAAAAAGTATTAAAATACTTTATAAAGTATCTGTGATCAGACGAATTAAAAATGCTTCTACAGCAACTTGTACTCTACCCATTTATATGGGCTTTCTCATGACAGAACCGAACTCTATTAGCTGCACACAACTTGCCGAGACTTATAACATCTCGCATGATAGTGTAAATCGCTTTCTAGAACGTGAAGACTACACACCTCACGACCTATATCAAGAAGCAATTCAACATATTGATAATAATAAACTTATAGTCAGTATTGATGATACTGTTTTAGATAAACCATATAGTCAGCATATGGACTTAGTTAGCTATTTTTGGTCAGGCAAACACCACCGATCCGTCAAGGGTATTAATCTCATTACCTTGTATGCGACAGATCAAAATGGTCAAAATATTCCAATTAATTTCCGAATTTATGACAAATCTGAAGGTAAAACCAAGAATGATTACTTTATGGATATGTTAAGTGAAGTACTCAGTTGGGGTGCAAAGATTCAATTTATTACAGGTGATAGTTGGTATTCATCGACTGGAAATCTAAAAACCATAAGAAAACATGGTATTCGATTTATGTTTGGTATCGACTGTAACCGTAAGGTTTCCCCAGAAAAAGGACAATGGTTTCAACTGCGTTTATTGCCAAATTTCCATCAGGGTCAAGTGGTCTGGCTCAAAGATTTTGGCTTTGTACAATTATTTAAGACTCAGTTAAAAGAACAGCAGAGGTTTTATATTGTGCATCAAGATGAAGATGATTTATTGTCCTTTGAGGGTTTTCATGAATTACATTCAAGTCATTGGAAAATAGAACAATATCACCGAGTGATTAAACAGGTTTGTCATATTGAAAAGTTTCAAGTAAGACGATCTAAACTGATTTCGAATCATATTTTTTCAGCCTTGATGGCCTATGTTGAGATACAAAAGAACCAGTTTGAGCGGATCTTTGAAAATGTATATCGTTGGCAGAAGAAGTTATTTAGACCAATGATCAAAAACTTCATTGATGACTTTATTCTCGATAAAAATCATCTGCTACCACAGAGAGTCTATAAATAACAGTGCGTAAGTCCTATATTATTATTTTAAACCTATTTTATGGATGAAAAATGTACAAGCCATCAATTTTGGATCACTGACCATTATCACCACTATAAGGTATGAAGCAGGATTTCTTTGAAAAGCAAAAAATCGTATATGTTTTCAGTTTATACTTAATCTTTGTTTATAAATGTATTGGATGAACAATCGTGGCTGAATTAAGTTTTGATCGACTCTATGAATATTTTGCAAAAGTGCCCAGTATTCAAAAAAATCTGATTGATGCTTATGGCACAGATGGAAAAAGTGCATGGTGGTTTAAGTTTCAAATTGATGTAGATCATCCTTTGGCATGGCAAACGGTACAAGAGTTGGGACATGTACTGAACTATATTTCTAAAAATGAGCGCCTACCGACGCAGTTTTTACCTGTGTCACCGCCGCCGTATATGAATGGTGAAGCCAAGCAATTCTTGGCATGGGTCATTCAGTGTAACCATCCTGATTTTCCACCTGATGTCATTTGTGACTGGTTAGAAGCACGCCTACCAAGCCCTGTAGAAGATATTGAAAAATGGAAAATCAAAACTGATCTGCATGAACTCGATAAGATGACCGATAAAGATTTGGATGAGATCATCCCGCCAAATCCTGAACAGTAAAATCTTAAAAATTAAATCTCCCTAAATCCCTCTTTAAAAAGAGGGACTTTTCATCTTGCACAATAGAGGGAGTGCCGCTTTTCATGAAACGGCAAAAGGAATTCGAAATTAAAACGTCGACAAACCACTCCACTCCATAAAGCGGTATAGCCCATATTTGAGTTTCGACTCATCTTTATATTGCTCATAGCCCACACTCATTTGACGACCATTTAAGTTCGACCATGCCCCATCAAAATATTGCTGTGCATCTGTAAACACCGCTGCGTTAGACTGGCCAATCACACGTAAATTGGTCTCTAAGTTATAATTCTTCAAATTCCGTGCGGTAAAATTCGCAGAACCTAAAATGAGCTCTGCTTCTTGCGCATGGCGTTTTAAAATCATTTTGCTATGACACTGCTCTCCTTGAGTATTACACCAACGTACTGTAATACCTGCATCGTTAAGCTCAGACGCAACTTGACGGTTGGGAATTCCATTCTTTTGACGACCAAATGCATCTTTATTTGGGTCGAGTAAAATCCGAAGTTTAACGCCGCGGTTCTGCGCATCTTTTAAAGCATTGATAATTTGACGCTCAGACAAATAGAACATCGCCAAATCAATCTGGTCATTGGTTTTTGCCGTATTCAACAAGTTGAGTGTTGCGTCTAGGATTGCTTTTTCCGTCAGCACCTGTACCTGCGGTTGAGATGGATTTCCTGCAATTTCGCCTAGAATCACCATCGGCACATCGCCCTGAGACAGGTGAGCCACAGTTTGCTCGGTTTTCAAGACATCAATTGCCGTATTGCCTGTCACCAACAGCGCTACATTGGAGTGTCGCGAACTGCCATCATGTGGATTCGCAGATGTGACCAAGGTTTTCCAACCTTCCGCGGTATCGACCACCAATGTTTTGCGGTGATTGGCTTTAAAGTTAAATAAGTTTAAATAACTACGTAGGGTAATTTTTTCATCCCCAAACGGGTTTCTTAACCAACCGCCGTCGGGATTATTGCCTGCATTTTGGCAACAGAGATACCAAAAACCAGACCAAACTGGATTCGATGCACGGAGCGGACGTAAATCGGTTTCAATTACATCCACGCCTGCCTGACGTAACTTACGGTAATGCTCAGGTAATAGCCCACCATATACCGAGTTAATCGGGTCAGTAATGACTTTGATTTCAATATTCGGATGCAAGCTTCGCTTGACAATCAACGCATCGGTCAGCTGACGAGTCAAAGCACGTTGTGATGCTTGAGATGTCCCCACATCATCATTAAACAAGAACATATCCAACACAATCGTGGTTTGTGCATCTTCAATCAGTTTAAATACTGCGTTGAAAATATGATGATTTTGTTGCTGCTTGCCTTGTGCATCGATGTAGGTTTGATCTGCAATAAATTTGACATCGGCATGACGTAACTTGCCTGTATAGTCCAACCCATCAGGCAGTGGTTTAACGCTATGGTAAACTGCGGAGGTTAAATAAGTCAGAGCCAATAAACCCACCACGACACCGACATAACGGGTCGATGTCCAGTTGAGCTTTTGATGTAATTTTCGAAAGATACGCATAACAAAAAACCTAATCCAATATACTCAGACTAGGTTTTATTGTTTGATTTTTCAAGAGGATTTCTGTTGTCGAACGCTTTGCTTAAATCACTTTAAACAGCGTCTTAGAAACTAAAGTCCAGTCCAACTGTGAAGTTACGCCCAACTTGTGGAATGGTCGATAAGAAAGAGGTATGCGAATAAACCGTCTCATCTAGGAGGTTATTGGCTTTGAAATACACGCGATAATCATTGCCCTGCATATACTGACCATTATACGCCAAGCCCAAATTCACCATGTTATAACCCTCGGTTTCGGTCTCATAGCTTGCAATTCGATCTTGCTCAAACACATGGTAGTACTCTGCCGTTCCCGACCACGTGTCACTAAAGTTCGCATTCACTTTTGTTCCTAAACGGCCAGCAGGCACCCGCGGAGCATTTTCATTGTCAATTTTGCCACGGACATAATCACCAAAGACACTCATTTTATACACATCATTGATGGTATAAGACGCTTCCGCTTCAGTCCCATAAAAACGTGCTTTGTCTTGGGTGTAGTCCACTAGACGGAAGTTTTCGTATCGGTCTGCGGTTTGAGCATAAATGTAGTTGTCATACCAGTTGTGGTAAACATGAACGTGATAATCAATTTTATCCGTATCGTAATGGAAACCTAACTCTAAGTTATTGGACTTTTCGACATCGAGATTTTCATTGCCACGTTCATAGGTATTGGTTGCAAGATGCTTACCATCAGCATAAAGCTCTTGCGCCAAAGGTAAACGCTCTTGATGTGATCCAACCAAAGACAGCTTATAGTTCGGTGCAAACATCCAATTCACAGCACTCGAATAGGACACGGCATAATCATCATAGTCTTTTCGATTGGACTCAATATCAATGGTCTGATGATCGACACGTGCCCCTAACTCAAAATGAAAGTCATTCCACTGCTTATGTTCTAAACCAAATACGCTCCACTTTTGCGTCTTGGCCGGTTCTAAAATAGACTCTTCACCAGTGATATCTAGTTTTTGTTGATTGTACTGTACGCCAACCACACCTTCCCAATCCGCAATCGGCTGATGCACCATTTCTAGACGCGCATCATAACCTTTACTTTTAAAGGTAGTTGCAACACTATCGCCTTCAATTTCATCATGTTGGTAGTCGGTATAACTGGCATGGGCACGTAACTTCTCAAACCCTGCAAGCGGATTTAAAATTTCTGTACGGAAGTCATAACGCTCCGACTTTAAATCAACCCAAGGCCCTGTCTCATGTTCGTCGCCATAATCTTCCTCACCACATCCAATTAATAAATTACCTGATACAGTGCAACTTTCATATTCATGGCTGTGCCCAGGTAAACCGTATTGATCTTGACGGTTGGTATAGGCGATACCCGCAAAACCACGCTCACCAATCCATGAACCACCAACACTGACAGTTTCGCCTTTGGCAAAGGTATTTCCGACACGACGTTCTTTTTCGAGTTCACCCTCATGCTCATGGAAATAGTTCGGCGCAATATAGTCATTCGCTTCACGCTTTGAACCTTCAACCCGTAGAGCAAACTGACTGCCCAAAGCAACCGTCGCCCCAGCACTGGCCAACTTTTCATCACTGCCAGAGTTGTAGCGTAATCCAGCCGTACCTTCTAAACCTTTTTCAGGCATGCTGGTTGGAATTTTTTGATCGGTGACATTGACCAAACCGCCCACGGTACCTGCACTATATAACAGGGTTGAAGGGCCACGGATGATTTCAATTTGCTTGGCCAAAATCGGATCGACCGTCACGGCATGGTCTGGCGATAAACACGAGACATCAGCAGTTTCTGAAGCATGTTGTAAGACTTTCACGCGTGGGCCATCTTGACCACGAATCACGGGTCGACTTGAACCTGAACCATATTGATTTGAATATAAGCCTAGCTCATCGGCCAAAGCATCCCCGATGGTCGGTGCACGTTCTTTTAAGCTTTTTTGCTCGATAATCTGATCGGCGACGGCAAAATCAGCAGCGGTCTGAACGAGTGGATGTGCTTGGCTGGTCAACGTTTCAAGTTGTTGTGTTGTTGTGTCATCTGCAAAAACGGCAGGTGCGACCACCGCCAAAATAGAGAGCGTTATCAAATTTTTATGGAAAGCCATGGAACTCACTCAAGCGTACAATTTTTGAATAACGTTATAATATAACATTTCAAATTCATTGCAATAAAAAACATTCCAATCGCAGAAAAAAGATAAACTGCCCTATCCAACTAAGTCGATGCCAACACCAACAGATCAATGCCCTTTACCATTTCACATGCCGTTCTCGCGCCCCCTTTAGCCAAACTCAGTGGTGACCGTTTACCGATTGCTGCCATTGCCATTGGCAGTATGACCCCCGATCTTTATCGACTGTTTACACAAGCCAATTCAAATACGACCCACTACTGGACTTCACTGATTCACCCCGATCTTTGGATTGGACTCAGTTTTTGTGTTTTGTGGTACGCGCTATTACGGCCCTGTTTTTATCGTTTTTTAGGCATTCAGCATGAATTAAGACTCAGCAATATGCTGCGTTTTTTTAAATTTTCGGTGGGCGTTATTCTCGCGATACTGCTCGGCACAGCAACGCATCTGTTATGGGATGGACTCACCCATGTCGACTTCCGCACCTTGTTCGGACATGAATTTTTAAGCCAGAAGATTCCTTTGTTAGGGCACTATTATCCTCTACACCGCATTTTACAAATTGGTACATCGGCACTGGCCCTCCCCTTGTTGGCGTGGATGTGTTGGCGTTATTACCAAACCTATCAGCAACATTTTCCTGTCAGTCTAAAAATCAAACGCTTCGCGATGGGGCTGTTCATACTGAGCCTGTTGGGCGGTTTAGTCAGTGTTTGGGACTATGCACGTTATATCCCCACTCAAGTGTGGCAGTCAGACCTGTATTATTTTACGGGGCGAAGTATTAATGAATTTAGCCAAGTCGCTTTGCTAATTCTAATCTTTGGCTGCATTCTGTTTTTATTTTTAGATCGAGACTATCGTTTAGGCTGAATTTAGACCAACGCTTAAATGCTATTTCATGCCTTTTTTAAGCTATGCCTTGAGAGTCAATGCCCAAAGAGGCATAATCCTACCTTTATTTCTGGCGGTACGCTGTTTACGTATTCGCTACCTTTAGCCATATAGTTGGATTTTTAACGCCATGATGCGAACTCATTACTGCGGTTCTTTAACCGAAACTCAAATTGATGAAACAGTAACTCTCTGCGGTTGGGTACACCGTCGCCGTGACCACGGTGGTGTCATCTTCCTTGATATGCGTGACCGTGATGGTCTTGTGCAAGTGGTTATTGACCCAGACACTCCTGAAGCATTCGCAACTGCAGATAAAGTACGTTCAGAATTCGTATTAAAAATTACAGGTCGTGTACGTCGCCGTTATGAAGGCACAGAAAATGCCAATATGGTGAGCGGTCAAATCGAAGTGTTGGGTAAAGAAATCGAAGTTCTTGCTGCATCAGAAACTCCGCCGTTCCCATTGAATGACGACAACACCAATATTTCTGAAGAAATTCGTTTGAAATACCGTTTCTTGGACATCCGTCGTCCTGAAATGTTAGATCGTTTACGTTTCCGTTCTAAACTAACCAACTTAATTCGTAACTATTTCGAAGACAATGGTTTCTTGGACGTTGAAACTCCGATTTTAACCCGTGCAACGCCTGAAGGTGCGCGTGACTACTTAGTGCCAAGCCGTGTTTCAAACGGTAGCTTCTACGCACTTCCACAATCACCACAATTATTCAAACAATTATTGATGGTCGGTGGTATCGATCGTTACTACCAAATCGCAAAATGTTTCCGTGATGAAGACTTACGTGCAGACCGTCAGCCTGAATTCACCCAAATCGACGTTGAAACATCGTTCATGAGTGACGATGACATCATGGATTTAATGGAAACGTTGACGGTTAAGATGTTCAAAGAACTGCTTAATGTTCAATTCGATAAATTCCCGCGCATGACCTATACAGATGCTATGCGTGACTATGCATCGGACAAACCAGACTTACGTATTCCTTTGAAATTGGTTGACGTTGCAGACCTGATGCAAGAAGTTGAATTCAAAGTATTCGCAGGTCCAGCGAAAGATCCTAAAGGCCGTATCGTTGCATTACGTGTTCCAGGTGCAGGTTCTTTACCACGTAGCCAAATCGATGAATACACGAAATTTGTCGGCATCTATGGTGCAAAAGGTTTAGCGTACATCAAAGTAAACGAGCTTGAAAAAGGTATCGAAGGTTTACAATCTCCAATCGTGAAATTCATCGAGCCAATCGTGCTTGATCTCTTGAAACGTGTTGGCGCAGAAAATGGCGATATCGTGTTCTTTGGTGCAGACAAAGCTAAAGTTGTGAACGATGCCATGGGTGCTTTACGTATTAAAGTCGGTCATGACTTGAAAATGTCGACTTGCGAATGGGCACCGCTTTGGGTGGTTGACTTCCCAATGTTTGAAGAAACAGATGATGGCAAATGGACTTCTGTTCACCACCCATTCACACTGCCTAAATCAAGCGTTGAAGATGTGAAAAATAACCCAGGTGCTGCGCTTTCTGTGGCTTATGACATGGTTTTAAACGGTACTGAAATTGGTGGTGGTTCACTGCGTATTCATAACCTAGAAATGCAAAAAGCAATTTTTGAAGCTTTAGGTATTGGTGAAGAAGAAGCAGAAGAGAAATTTAGCTTCTTACTCAATGCATTACGTTACGGTGCTCCTCCGCATGGTGGTTTAGCATTCGGTCTAGACCGTTTAGTCATGCTCATGACGGGTGGTGCGTCTATTCGTGATGTGATTGCATTCCCGAAAACCAAAACTGCTGAATGTCCATTAACGCAAGCGCCTGCACCAGTTGAATCAAATCAACTACGTGATTTAGGTATTCGCTTACGTGAAAAACCAAAAGCTGAAGAAACAAAATAATCTTTAGATTTTGATTAAAGAAACCCTGCCATGCGCAGGGTTTTTTCATTCAAGACCAGACCATCCATTCCATAGATATTATTTTCGCTTCAAATTTTCCAAAATTTCTTTTGAACTTTTGATCTATCCCCCTTACAGTGATTCACGATAGTCTATATTTTATTGCAGCAGTTCTGGCACTGAATCACTCTATTGATTTATTCATTTATTTTGTTCTTAAGACGCTCATCTTTTTTTGATTCTATCTATCTTAGATTTTTAAGTCTCTTTGCAAAATTTTCTCTCATCTCATCTTTTCAAAAGATTTCTGAGTCAAAATATGGCTATTTATTATCTGCTTAAAATCATCTCACTTTTTCCATTGTTCTTTTTACAATACATCGCACGCGGAATTGCACACCTGCTTTACTATAGTGACTCTTCAATCAAGCGTATCACCACTATTAATCTGCAGTTGGCCTACCCTGAGCTCGACCCAATAGCACTCCAGAAACGTGTTCATCTCAGCATTCAAAGCCAGTGCCAGACCTATATTGAATTTTTAAAATGTTGGGGAATGCCACCACAATACAACCTAGATTTATTAAAAAATATTCAGGGGGAATCTGTTCTAACAGAGGCTTTAGCCAATAAAAAAGGCGTGATTGTGGTCATTCCTCATTTTGGTTGTTGGGAGCTGTTAAATGCATGGTTAAATGTCTATACGCAACCCATGATTATGTACAAACCCTATAAAATTAAAGGTGTTAATCGCTATATTTTAGCTGCACGGCAAAAGTTTAATGCAACCCTTGTTCCCACTAATGAAACGGGTATCCGCAGTATCTTCAGACACTTAAAACAAGGTGGGCTGACGGTGATTTTACCGGATCATCTGCCAAAACCGAGTGGCGGTATTTATTCATATTTTTTCCAGCAAAATACTTTGTCCACGACACTGGTCTCTAAAATGGCGGCTAAAACACAATGCAATGTGGTTGGATTAAGTTGTATTCGTAGTGCTAACGCAGCGAGTTTTGATGTGTACTGTACAGAATTATCTCAAGATATTTTATCGACAGATCTACAGCTGTCGGTGGACAGTTTAAATCTTGCCATGCAAGACATAATTAACCAAGCACCTGAACAGTATATTTGGTCCTATAAACGTTTTCGAAATTGTTACGGCAATATCAATGCTTATCGGATAAAGCCTCCAAAGTAGGCTCCACAAACCAACACGCGATCTCAAGCCGTCTGAAAACAATCATGTAGTTATTTCCTAGAGGCCTGAATAGAATACTTTTATTCATTTGAGATCAATTCTCAGCAGTGGCATAATAGCGCACTGTTTTAGATAAGTTGCGAGCAACCAAATGGCTATGCGTCCTGAAGTCCGTCGTCGTGGTATTGTGCTAATTGTTTTTGCAATCGTACAATGGTTTTTCATGCGCTATATTCTAGACAATCAATTATTTAATTTAACCACCTATGACCGTATTGTCTTTTTCTGTGTAAGTAGCCTTGCGGGTGCTTTTGTCATTTTTGTCGGTTTGATTTATATGGTGCTGAAAGGCAACGCGAATAAACAAGATTAATCGCAATGTCGTTTTATACCACTTTACTCCGTATCCTACCTTTAGCATTTTTGCGCAGTATTGCAAAAGTGGCGGCTTACTTTATTAATCAAAACCCAGATAAAAGTATGCTTTGGAAAACACGG
The DNA here is from genome assembly GCF_058599505.1 of Acinetobacter sp. CAU_H_29a_1. NCBI lineage: Bacteria > Pseudomonadati > Pseudomonadota > Gammaproteobacteria > Moraxellales > Moraxellaceae > Acinetobacter > Acinetobacter sp. CAU_H_29a_1. The sequence goes on along the minus strand of NZ_CM178655.1, from coordinate 584,024 downwards.
GTAAATCTAAGTCTTACTTATCCAGATATTCCTGAGAGTGAGCGTGAAAAGCTTGCTAAAGAAAGCGTAACGAAGCAATGTCTAAGTTATATCGAATCTGGGAAATGCTGGGCAATGCCTCCCGAATGGAGTATCCAGCAAATAAAGACGGTTCATCACTTAGATGTACTAACAAATGCATTAAATGATCACCGCGGTGCTTTAATTATTACCCCTCACCTCGGTACATGGGAAATGATGAATGCGTGGGTACACCAATATGGTATTCCTACCATTATGTATAAACCCATGAAAGACTCAGGATTTAATGCTTTTGCTTTACATGCTCGCCAACGGTTAAACGCGACATTAGTTCCAACTGATGCCAACGGTGTTAAAGCATTATTCAAAAACCTCAAACAAGGTGGTTTCAGTGTAATTCTGCCAGATCATGTCCCTCAACCCTCTGGTGGTGTCGTGGTTCCTTTTTTTTGAATTCCTTGCTTAACCAGTACTTTAGCCAGCAAAATGGCACAAAAAACTCAATGCCGCTTAGTGGGATTAAGTTGTTTCCGTAGAGAGGATGGTGAAGGTTTTGAGGTCTACTGTGATGATCTCAATGATCCTGAACTTTATGATCGAGATATAGAAGTTGCGACAACTGCATTAAATAAAGCGGTAGAGCAAATGATCAACCGCTTTCCTGCTGAATATATGTGGGGATATAAGCGGTTTAAGGGAAATCCTAATTTTGAAAATTACTACCAACCATCATCTCAATAATAATCATTCCTTCCTAAATTTAACTAAGCAAATAATCGACTCAGAAGTCTGTTCATCACTCATAACCGCCGCCGTATTACTTAAATTTTATTTTAATCAAAGCCTTACCCTTGATAGATTGAATTCTTTCTTGGAAAAATACATGAACTTGCAAGATTAAACGACTCATTTCACGTTTCATTTTGCCCAATAAAGTTAATTTCTTCTTACTTTTATCCTCACCCTTTCGCGCATTTCTCACGTTTTCAAGTGAACTTGGAAAGTTTGTCTTGCCTTTGGTTAAAATCACATCTTGAATACATATTGCTGGGGACAATTGAAAAATCTTTTCGCCTGAGGACTCAGGGAATTCTCTAAAAAGAATATGATCAATTGGTATTAGTTTTGGACTTCGCAATACATACTCCAATAATTCCTTCGCGACATTTAATGAAAGTATATAACCACCTGCACCCATATGTGGCTCGCCCAATAACATGAGTTTTCTATTCAAATGCAAAGGAATAATTGATTGCATCTTAGGAAGTTGAATCTTTTTATTTAAGGTTTCTAATTTAATGATGCCGCAGAAAGATGGTATCCACGCAACATTGGTAAGAAACGAAACAGCCTGTTTACCCAAATAAATATCATCTTCAAAAATAGCAATATAGTCTAACTGTTCATCTACTGCTTTTTTCCACAACACCACATGACTCAATAGACAAGCAACTTCATTCTGATGTAAATCAGTTTGCTTAGTTACTAAGCCTATTGCAGATGAAGTTGCTTGTAATGTCACAGGGGTAATTGCATCAAAAAACTCGAAATCGACCTTTTCTTTAGCAAACTCCGAACTTATATGCGCTCGTCGAAGAGTCGCGCTAGACAAACTAATAACAAAATTTCTCATAAACTAAGGCTAAATTTATTCTTAAATTCAATAATAACAATTTTCTATAAAATTAAACTAGACATTATTTGAATTCATTTTAACAAAGGGTTTTGTATTATTTGCTTTCAGATTATACTTATCAAACTGCTTGCTATCTTCTGCGTGACGAGAATCAGAATGCCCAAAGAAACAATTAAAATTTTTGTTGGCTGTGATCCAAATAACTGTGATTTAGAACAAATGATGGTGCTTGATTATAGCATCCGTAAAAATACACAGCACCCAATTGAAATTACATGGATGCAGTTGAGCCATGATCCTACTAGTCCGTGGTATAGCAATCAAGAAACGCATGAAGGATGGCATACTGAGAAATGGGCAACCCCATTTTCTGGTTTCCGTTGGGCAATTCCTGAATCATCCAACTTTGAAGGGCGTTCGATCTATATGGATGCTGATGTCATCGTTTTATGTGATATCGCAGAGTTATGGTCGCATCCGATGAAAGATGATGCAATCGTCATCGCCAAAGGTGGCAAAAGTTCAGCTCGTTTATGTACTTGTGTTTGGGATTGTAAAAAAGCTAAACAATATTTACCTTCACTTAAAACGTTGCAATCGGATCCAGATGGTCACAAGAAGTTAATGCAACTAATCAAAGACCAACCGCATTTAGTCCAAAACTACAATAATTCATATAACTGTATTGATGGTGAAGGCTTAAAAATAGAAGACATCAAAATTCTACATTACTCCGACATGGGTACTCAGTTTAGCCATAAATACTCGTTACCGCGCCTAGAAAAAAACAATCAAAAACATTGGTTTGATGGAAAAATCATGCCTCATCCAAGACAAGACTTAGTTGAGTTATTTGATCAATATTATCAAGAAGCATTGGATAATGGTTATAAACCTGAAGACTATTTAGTAAAAGCTTATGGTCCATTTCAAAAAGCGACTCAAATCAATTATCAAGGCAATAAAGTTACACGCCCTGTCAAAGGGACAACTTGGCTTACAGCTAGCATCAAAGCCATAAAATCAAAGTTTAGTAAAAAACCTAATTTTACTTTAGATGACTAAAATTGGTAGCAGGCTACGTTGTATCCTGTTTCATATTTTCTTACATAGAATTTGATCTTTATGTCTCAACCAATAATCTCAGCCCAACGTTTTTTTTCAAATTATATCCTTAGAAATCTGTATAAATTTATTTACAAGTATAGTCATCCAAAATCATATAAACACAATCGTCGCTATTGGCCATACTATCAAGTAGAACGTAGTCCCGATGGTGATTTGCAAAAAATTTATTTTAAAAAACAACTTATTGTCGATAATTCCCAATTAAATTTTAGTCCCAATCGAAAATGTATGCTAATTGCAACAGGTCCATCTGTGCATCAACTAGAAACGTCATATTTACAGCGATCGGATATTGATTATATTGGTGTAAATGGTGCAATTGCCTTAAGTGGTGTCAAATTTAAATATTATGTGATCATTGATCACAATTTCACCAACAATCGTTTTGATCTAATTGAAAATGTACTTAAAACTTCCTTTTGTACACTATTTACAACACCACGTTGTTTAGACCTGATTTTAAGAAAAATAAAATTAGAAAATATTCTTTGCGACATTAAAGTTGTTGAGCCTATAACTGAAGGTGAAATTGAGCGATTTTTAGGTGAGCGGATACGCGTGACTGAAACTCCAAATTATTTTCATATCTATGACCGCTTAGGGTTTTCTAGTCACATTTTTAATGCTGTTTTTGACTATTTTACAGTGGCTTATGTTGCACTTCAAATCACTTATCATTTGAAATATAAAGACATTTATATTGCAGGTTTGGATATGAATAATTTTTCCCAACCCAGATTCTATGAAAATAAAGAAAATAAACAACCCACTATGTTGAATCAGTATTTAGATGTAACATTGCCTGCATTCGATGCCGCTGCCCGCTTTCTAAAATCTCAGCAAATAAATGTCTATAATTTATCTCAGAACAGTGCAGTAAAAGCTTTTGAAAAAATACCTCCTGAACAATTACAAAATACTCTATTGACACAAAGTGGTGAGTAGAGCTTACAATTCACCTGTAATTTCCTTCCATCCTTATGTGAACGCTCAAGTCTTTCTGTAGTCATCCCAAATATATGAATAATCATCAATTTAGAACTGATATTAATGGACTTCGAGCATATGCTGTAGTTTTTGTTGTTCTTTTCCATTTCAATGTATTCGGTTTCTCTGCTGGGTACTTGGGCGTTGATGTTTTCTTCGTGATATCAGGCTATCTGATGACAAAAATCATTGTGGAAAAGCTTGAACACAATAATTTTTCTTTTGTTGATTTTTACTTATCTCGAATTATTCGTATTTATCCCGCACTATTATTCTTAGTCTTAGTTTTAACGGCTTTGGGGCTATTTGTGTTTATCCCAGAAGATCTAAAAAACTTTGCTAAAGATGCGAGATACAGTCTCACTTTCTTATCAAATAATCTCTTCTATGAACAATCAGGAGACTATTTTGCAACTAGTTCACATGATAAAGCATTACTGCATACCTGGTCTTTAGCTGTTGAATGGCAGTTCTACATCCTTTTTCCCATCATTTTGTACACATTTAAAAAGCTTACAAAACAAACTAAATATATAGGCATATTACTTCTAATATTATTTTCTTGCTCATTTTTGTTGTCTGTAAAACTTACACCAGAAAATCCGATATATGCTTTCTTTAAACTCTCAACACGTGCATGGGAGTTAATTGCAGGTGGACTGGTGTACTTTTATTTTAACCAATATTCTTTATCATCTATTAAGCAAAAAATTATTGAATATACAGGTTTTGGACTTTTAGCGCTAAGCTTGATTTTTTTAACCAAAGATACGCCTTGGCCTGGTTATGCTGCATCCCTTCCTGTTTTGGGTACAGTTTTAATTCTAATCGCCAACCGTCAAAACTCTATACTAACGAAACCCAAGTTTATACAGAGTTTAGGCAGTGCTTCATATTCTATTTATTTGTGGCATTGGCCGATCTCATTTTTATTGAGCTATTTCCTAATTCAAAAAAATATTATCAATATCAGTTTTGCTCTTTTATTATCTTTTATTTTAGGATGGTTGAGTTACAAACATATTGAACCCTGTCGTATTCATCTGAATAAAATCAATAAAAAGTATGTTTATCTACTTTTTATCTTAAGTATTGCGATTCTCTATCCATTTTATAAGTTTCTAGGTAAGGATGGGTTAGAAAATCGAGCCGATGCAGAATACCTAAAGCGTATTGAGAAAATACAGATGCCTATGGTCTCGAATGGTTGGTGTTTCTATAACATTAAAGATGATCATAGTCTGACTGTTGGAGAAAATGGATTAAAATGTCATATAGCATCTAACTCAACAAATGCTAAATCAGCTCTTTTGTTTGGAGATTCATTTGCAGGTCACAATATTCCATTTTGGGATCATCTAGGCAAAAAGCTAAACTTGAACATCCATACGATCAGTACGAATTGGTGCTATCCAAGTCTTGATAAAGAATTTACAGGTGACAAGTCATCTACCGCTTATCAGCAGTGCTTAATCAATCGAAACTATCTGAAGAATCATATAGCTCAGTATGACGTTCTTATTTTTGCTGGTCGTTGGACTGATATTGTTCGTCAAAATCAGCAGAATTCATTTAGTGAGCTACTCAAAGTTGCACAAATGAATAATAAGAAAGTGATTGTAATGTCTGAACCATATACTTTTGATCAAAACATCAGCTCAATTTTCAAACGTGCAATATGGTTAGAGCGAGACTTTAATCTAAATGAGTATATGAACAAACCACTCGCTACAAAGCAAAAATATGCAACGAGTGTGATTAATAAAATCGTTTCAGAACATCCGAATACACTCTTGTTAAGCCAAGCAGATCTATTTAAATCAGATCATATGGCAACCAAAAACACACCGTATTCATTTGATGGACGTCATATCTCAATTGTTGGGTCATTAGCATCTGAACAATACTTTGAAACACGACCAAAATTTAAAGTATTAGAAAACTTTATTGCTAAAAAGTAGTGATTAGATATCAATAAACGAGTCGTTAAAATACATTTTTTTACTGTAATAACGACTTAATATTCCCCTTTCTTTTCCTGCCAGTTTGATCAGCTTAGGCTTTTCAACTGGCGGATAATTGAGGGCAAGATCAATCAACACTTTTTCTTTCATCCATTTATTTTTTACTTGATAGAAAAAAGCATTCCGATCACAGTTAATCAAGGTCATACTCGGTAAAGTTGTACGCATAATTTTTTGGCAGGCAACATAAGCAACCAAATATTCTAAACGGCCTATCTCTTGAAAATAGTCCTGATAATTTTCGTTATTTTCTTTAATCTGCTGAATATAAACCTTTGGTGTTAATTCTATAGCTTTTAATAACTCCTCAAACCAAGACTTAAAAAACATATTTTTGGCAGAACTTGCCAATAACCAATTCTCTAAAACAGGAAAGTCTGGGCAAGTCGTATTTTTCTTTCGATAATAGGCAAAACTGTTAGTTTGATGTTGAGTAACTAACCTTTCAATCCAATCTAGATTTTCATAAACAATTGTACTGGCATCTAACCATATCCCACCGTGTTGATAAATTAATTCAAATCGAATGAGATCAGCTTTCTGTTGTGGTGTCGCATGCTTTAAACGACCATAATCAATATCACAAAACTCTTTGACATTATTAGGTGTTAGAAAGTTTACAACATAGTTTGGATTGTTCTTTTTTATATTATCAACGCACTTCTGCACAAACTCAGGGAGTGAGCCTTCCCAATACATCCAGATAATTTTGGGAATAACTGCATTTTTCTGACCAGGATTGAGAACGATCAGGTCCGCGTAGTTATCTATTGACTCATTGATTTCTCTTTTTTGTTTTGAATACATTGTATAAAATTTCAAAAGATAGAAGAGCTTCTTAAAAAACTTCATAAAATGTACTCAACAAAATAAAGAAAATTATTTATTACAGTCTATAACTAGGACTCAAGACATTAAATGTTTAATTGCATAAAAGCGATCACGCCACATACGCTTCTGTTTCTTAAATCCATGAGAAGCACTTCGATTCTCAAGTTGCTTCCGTTTGATACCTTGAGCAGCAACAGTACCTAAAATATCACTATCCAGACCTGCTGGCTGCACAAATGGCTGCCAAACGCCAAGCCCTTTTCCTGTTTTACTTAACCAACTTTGGAAGAAAATATCGACTGGAACGGTCATGATTTTACCCAGTTGTACAAACTGTTCAGCTCCTTTTCGAGACCAAACCAAGCCTACACCACGTATTGGGAAATAATATGCATGCCACAAGGTATAATGATCAAACTCAACAATGTCTTTTGCTAATTTTTTCTTTTTAGCAGCAATATTGACGGTATACCAATCCAACTCTTTATGTTGATCTAAATAACTTAATAAAGATTCAAGCTTCTGTTTAAAGTTAGGCAACACTTCAATGTCATCTTCTAAGACAACTAAATAATCGGCATCCGTTTCTAGAAATTTTTCAGCACAACCGTAGTGACTTAGATAACAACCCAACTCAGAATTCATTAAACTACGCCCTAATATTTTCTGAGCAGCAAGATCATCGTAGTTTTCAAATTCAGATAAGGCTTTACCTCGCCCATCATAAGCAGAGAATCGGCTAAAATCCCATCCCGCTTGATTGAGCTGAGCTGTCGCACTTGCTAAACGTTGATCACTGCCGTCTAAATTAATAAGATAAGTCACAACTTTCATTTGCTTTCCTTCGTTTAGACCACAGTAGTCGGTTGAATTTGGCTGGGTAAAAACCCTGTAAATTTTTGAATCAGTGCGGCTCGGATGCGTCCTTCAGCTAATGATTCCAATTGATCTAGACTTTGTATACAGCCAAATTTAATCTCAGAATTAGATAAAGCTAATATAAATTTTTCCAAATCACGACCATCTTTTAAATAAGCAATATCAATATCATCTTTTAAAATGGCTTGATCAGATTGAATTGCTAAATGATTAGACAATCCCACTGGTAACAGTTGATCAATGTTCCTAAATTTGAACTGAATTTGCTGCTCTAAAAGCTCTTTATTATTCTTAAAGTAAGTACTGAGCAAATCACGACTGAGAATATGAGGGCGATGATGAATTTCGTAATATCTAGTCATTCCCACACGATCTGCACTCAGCATTTGAGCCGTTGAATATTTCGCTTCAGCTACCATTCCAAAATTCTGCTGTAAGAATTTTCGGAAAATATATTTCATTTTCTTGATGAGTGTTGCTTGCCAATGTCCATATATCACCATCTGACCATCAATAAGAAAATCACTTAAATCAGACTGTTGATTGAAAAAGAAATCATCATTCAGATAAATAAAATGATTTGAAATCCCTTTAATATTCCACAACATACTTTCAATACTTAATGAATTGAAAGTAGGTAAATACTGTTGGTAATTTCTAAATATTTCTTGATGATCAACCACTTGAATTTGACCAGAGCGACATAGCCCCTGCGCTTCAAACTCCCCAACAAAACTCGGCTGTTGGTGATCAGTTATAATGTAAATCGTTCCACAATACGGAACATATTTCAGAATTGAAGCAATCGAAAAATAGATTTCATCATTATGGGCAAATCGAGTGTCTTCCGCTGCACCTTTTACAACATTTTCAGGTTGAAATTGTTGACGTTTCAATCGATGATTTTCATCACTTCCATCAACCCAAGCAATAACAAAATCTAGTTTTTTCATAATTTTCTAATCAAAAGTAAACCAACATTGGGTTTTTAATGCCAAGCCTCTTTAATCCAATCTGATGGCAACACATAGCGATACCATTTACCACCACCACCATTTACTGCATCAGGTGGATTAATTTCCCCATGGAAAACAATAATTTTTGCACCTTCGGGTTTTACTGGTGGTTTAAAGTACGCCAAAGGTATTTTTTGCAAGCAATGATACTTATAACTTTTACACCAACTGTCAGGCCAGTAAGAGAGCTTTTTCTCTTGATCGATATACCAAGACAAATAAGCTTGCTCATTGCGGAACTTTTGACGAATTTCATCAAAATGCTCACGGAAATAGGGCATCAATCCAGGAAAAGCACCCAACTTAAAACGGTAAACTGAACTATTTCCCGTAATACGCCAAGGGCGCTTCCAGTCATGAATAATCAGAAAATCCCCAGAATGGGTAAAGAAACTATCGATGTTATCAACAATCACTACATCTAAGTCTAAAAAGAGCGCATTGCCTTTTAAACCATACAGATCAGGTTCAAAAGTTGAGAGTTTATTCCATCCGCGCTCTGGACTTCCTGCAGGCAAATCTAATGGAGGAATCGGAAAGCATTGTACATTCGGATCAATACCTTCTGTACGATCCGTTAAGCACACCATTTTAAAGTCAACAGTAGTGTGGCGTTTTACCATGTTATACAAACGATTAACGTAGTCCGAACCATATTTGGTCCCCCACTTCATACACAGCACAATATTCTGATTTTGTTGCTCTGTCGTATTTAAAACGTCATCATTTTCAGGTACAGACATGCTTGAAACTACCAATCTACATAGTATTTTGCATCATAACATAGTCTAGGTTTGATTGAAGATTAGAGCCATAAAATCCCAAGTAATTACACGGTAATTAAACTGAAATGTATTGTTCATTTACATGACATCTTGTTCCTGCACCGTAATAAAAAATAATTCAGAATCAACAGAATGAAAATTACAGTGGTCGGTTTAGGCTATGTTGGACTCTCTAATGCTTTGATTTTAGCGCAGCAGCACTGTGTCACTGCATTTGATCTCGATGAAAATCGTATTCATCAGTTAAATCAAAGAATCTCCCCAATTCAAGATAAAGACATCTCATTATTCCTAGAAAATGACAAGCTTCATTTTAAAGCAACATCAAATAAAATAGACAGTTACATCAATGCTGAGGTTATTCTCATTGCAACGCCCACCAATTACGACACCATTACCAATCAATTTGATACTTCAAGTGTGGAGCAAGTCATTCACGACATCCAACACACCAACCCGCTTGCGACCATCATCATTAAATCAACAGTGCCTGTCGGTTTTACACAAAGAATGCGACTGCGATTTAACACAAACAATATTATTTTTTCACCAGAATTCTTACGTGAGGGCAAAGCACTTCAGGATAATCTTTACCCTTCTCGAATTATTATAGGAGAGCAATCGGAACGTGCTGAAACATTGGCACAACTCTTTCTTAATAGTGCTATTAAAAAAGACTGCCCTGTACTATTTACTCACTCGACTGAAGCAGAGGCTATCAAATTATTTGCCAATACTTATCTCGCCATGCGTGTCGCTTATTTCAATGAACTTGACACCTATGCACAAGTTTTTGATTTAGATACTCGTCAAATTATTGATGGCGTGTGCCTTGATCCGCGTATTGGAAAGTTTTACAACAACCCTTCTTTTGGCTATGGTGGATATTGTCTCCCTAAAGACACTAAACAACTTTTAGCAAATTATGAGCAAGTCCCAAGTAACTTAATTCAAGCGGTTGTAGATGCAAATAGGACCCGTAAGGATTTCATTGCTGAAACGATTATTCATAAAAATCCCAAAGTGGTTGGTATCTACCGGTTGGTCATGAAATCAGGATCTGATAATTTCCGCTCATCCGCAATTTTAGGGATTATGCGCCGAATTAAGGCGCAAGGCATTAAGGTGATTATTTACGAGCCAAATATTTCAGAAAAAAAATTTGCCAATAGTAAAATTATTCGCGATCTAAAAAAATTTAAGCAAGTAGCTGACTTAATTATTAGCAATCGTCAAACATCAGAACTAAATGACGTCCAAAATAAACTCTACACTCGAGATATTTTCGGTATCGATGACTAAACTGAAGACCAACAAAAAAAGGCTCCAAAGAGCTAATGCCAGTCAGTTAAGCAAAAAAAGTTAAAATACTGTAAAAAGAGCGTATGTAAATACGCTCTTTTTTTATGAATTTATCTCAGAATTTAGATTTAACATTAAAACAAACCCTACCTTCACTTTCACAATTCAGTGAATTGATTGATTTAAACTGGATTGAAGATTGCTTAAACCAAACAGGTAAAGCATCAATTCGAAAAAGAAAACTGCCTGCTGAACATGTTGTTTGGCTGGTGATCGGACTTGCTCTATTTCGAAATCAACCGATTTGGTATGTGGTTCAACAATTGCAACTTGTTTTCGGTACGGCAGAATATAGCCAAATACTTAAAAATATAGAACAATAGAAACATGGGATATTCAAAAGATTTTAAAGACAAAGTCATAGAAATTATGACTAGAGATAAAATGTCTGTGCGAAAAGCAGCACAGCATTTTAACGTCTGTATACAGACGATTCAGAATTGGAAAAAGTCCACTGTAACTAAACCTATTCCTGGTCGCCCAGCTAAAATTAGCAAAGAGCAAATATTGAATGATGTTGAACAATATCCCGATGATTACATCAGTGAACGGGCAGAACGTTTTGGTGTCAGTACACATGCAGTATTTAATGCGCTACATGCTGCAGGAATATCGCGTAAAAAAAGACGTTAAAGCACCCTAAAGCAGATCAAAATCAACGTCGGCAATTTCAGAACTTGATTGAATGTTTAGAACAACAATTACCACTGGTTTATATCGATGAAAGTGGTTTTCAAAGCGAAAGTACGAGATCGCATAGTTATAGCCCTAAAGGAGCGCGAGCTGAAGCTGAATTTAACTGGCAGTTAAAAAATTGTAGCAATGCGATTGGCGCATTAATCGAAAATAGATTGCTTACAGTTGGAGTATTTGATTGTTCAGTGAATACCGAGGTATTTGAATGCTGGATTGAACAGGATTTATTGCCAAAGCTGAAAAAAACCAGTGTATTGATTATGGATAATGCCACCTTTCACAAAGGAACAAGGCTTCAGGAGTTGATATGTTGTGCAGGCCATTACATTGTGTGGCTTCCTAAATATAGCCCGGACTTAAATCCTATAGAAAAAATGTGGTCACGAGTAAAAATGATTCGCAATAAATTTAGAGTTAAAGATATTGATAAATTGTTTAAAGATTACTGTAATGATTTATTTAGTATTTAGCTATACTGTGTACCGAGAGAGGTGGTCCCACATGTTTGAACAACTAAAAGCTTATTTATAAGTGATACTCTGCTCTAGTTAAGCTACCTTATTTTGTTGTGGTAGCTGGTCATAGTAAAACTCATCTGGAGTCATTTTGTCCAGACTCGAATGAGGTCGTTTCAAATTATAAAATTCAAAATATGCGTTTAATTGCTTCTTCGCATCCAAAACATTGCTGTAGGCTTTGAGATACACCTCTTCATATTTAACGCTCCGCCATAATCGTTCAACCATCACATTATCAACCCATCGACCTTTACCATCCATACTGATTTGAATGCCATTTGATTTCAATACATCAATAAATGCATCACTGGTAAACTGACTGCCTTGGTCTGTATTAAATATTTCAGGTCGACCATATTTTTCAATAGCTTCATTTAGGGTCTGTTGACATTTACTGTTCATAATTAACCCTATAAAGGTAGCCATAAAAATATACAGGCTAAAGCAACAGAACTTTGATAATTTCTTTTGAGCTTGTCATATCGAGTAGCTATTCCTCTAAATTGCTTTAATCTACAAAACATATTTTCAACTAAATGCCTGATTTTATATAAATACCAGTCCATATGGTCATTGTTCGATTGGCTATTTGTTTTCTTTGGTATATTCGCTTTAGTCCCTGTTTTCCTGATCTGTTCACGCAGTGGTTCTGAATCATAGCCTTTATCTGCACATACCACTTTTGTCTCTTTTAAATCTAATGTTGATATTAAATCAGGTGCAACTTTAACATCATGTGTGGTTCCATCGGTAATCATGAAATCAATAGGATTGCCATGTGCATCAACAATCAAATGTATTTTTGAGGAGTTTCCTCCTACACTTTTAGAAATAGATTGATTCGCTATGCCGGCAGAATGTTGATGAGCACGTACATGAGAGCCATCAATAAAAATCCACTCCATATCGGGGCATGAGGCTAATAATTTGAATAATCTAAGTAACTTACCGCTGCTTGACCAACGATTAAAACGTTTGAAAATAGAGTTTGAATGACCAAAACAACAAGGAATATCTCGCCACGGACAGCCTGTTCTAATTCTATAGAGAATAGCTTCAATAAAATTGCGTAAATTTGAGTTGTGGTGAATGGATAAATTACGCAGAATAACTTTCAACTTTTGCCAGTGTTGATCTGTCAGCATGGTACGAGGCATAGCGAATAGTAAAATTGGGTTTGGCGATTTGATTTTACTACTTCGCTCTCTGTACACGACAAATTTCATAGGATCCTTGTCCTATCAGGCTTTTTCTTTCTTAAAATTGCTAGAATTTTCTTAAATTCCTCTTTTTTTCCAAAACCAATCAAACGTAGAATAGCCATTTGAACATAGTCCAAACCGTAGCGAAATAAACTTACTGAAAGTCGTCCATGCTTCTTTATTTTTATCGCTTTTTTTCGATCATGTTGCCATTCACCTGTTAAATAGCACCAACAGAAACCGATAGCTAGCACTGCTATCAATTTCTTGACTCGTCTAGGGTCTGTTAAACGAGTATTTTCAAGATTGAATCCACGTCCTTTGAGACAACTAAATAAGGTTTCGATTTCCCAGCGTAATGCATAATCACGAATAGCAGAAGCATTAAACATAGGAGAAACAACAAGTAAAAGTTCTCCATCTTCTAATCGTAGCGCACTAATATACAGTTTCACTCGACCAACCCAAATACGTCGTTTACGACATTCAGTTTGACCAACTTGAAGATGACGAAATAAATCACTAATTTTATGATTCTTGGCTAAGTGATTGGTCACAATAAAGTTTTTTTAACACGTATACAGAAGTTAATGTCATTTTCAATTAACCATGTAAACCATTTCTCACCGATAAATTCTCTGTCTGCGAACACATTCACAATACGGTCTTTACCAAAAATAGAGATAAAGCGTTGAATCAAAGCAATACGCTCTTTTGTATCTGAATTTCCACGTTTATTGAGCAATGTCCAAACAATAGGTATCGCTATTCCACGATAGACGATGGCTAACATCAAGATATTGATATCTCGTTTTCCCCATTTCCAGTTGGTTCTATCCAAAGTTAATTGGACTTTATCGAATGAAAATATATAGAAAATTAACTGAGAAATTTGACGATAATCGAAATACTGATCTGCAAAGAAGCGTTGTATACGTCGATAAAATGATTGTGGTAAGCACTTGATGGGTAAGGCTTTAGATGCAGAAGAAAGATTACATGTCTGTTTTACAATTAATGCAAGCATAATCAGTGTAAAACATTTTGCATGTGACTTGTTCCACTTTAGATATTTGTTTAAGATGAGATGTAACTCATTGAAATGTGTCATCATATTCGTCGTCAGAAAACAAGTATTATGCCATTATTTCAATGAGTTATCTTTTTTTGTCGTGTACAAAGTACTTCGCTATTTTTTTAAGCTAAAAGTGTCAACACACCCTAATGTTTCTATGCAAAATGTAACCTCCATACTAATCGATACTCTATGCGCAAGTACCTTGCGGCTATGCCAATCAATCACAGCACATAAATAAACAAAGCCTTTTGCCATAGGGATATACGTTATATCCGTAGACCACACTTGATTACTGCGCTGAATAGCCAATCCTTTGAGCAGATATGGATATTTGCGGTGAGCTTGATTAGCCTGGCTTAAATTTGGTTTGCAATATAACGCATTAATGCCCATTTTCTTCATTAAAGTACGTGTATGACGTCGTCCTATATGATGTCCTTGACGATTCAACAAATCACGCATCATACAGCTACCTGCAAAAGGGTATTGCATATGTAACTCATCCATACACCGCATCAGCTTCAGATCTGATGCACTCACAGGTTTTGGGCGATAGTAATAACAACCACGGGAGACTTTCAGCAGCTGAGCTTGCTTAGATACTGAAATCTGAAGTGAGTCATCGATTAACTTTTGTGGTTGAAGCGGCCCAGTTTCTTCAACACACCTTCTAAAAAATCAATTTCTAATGCCTGCTCACCGATTTTTGCATGTAGTTTTTTTAGATCGATGGGTGGTTCTGTTGGAGCTTTTGATTGATCGAAAGCTTGCGAGGAAGCTGAAATCAGTTGATTTTTCCAGTCGATAATTTGGTTTTGATGAACATCAAATTCAGCACTCAATTCAGCAAGTGTTTTTTCTGCTTTAATCGCAGCAAGTGCTACCTTAGCTTTAAAATCATTTGAATGATTTCTTCTTGGTCTACGTGCCATAAAATACTCCATATATTGATGTTTATAACATCATTTGGGGAGCAAAATATCACTTATAAGTGTTGTTCAAATTTCCTGATCCACCTCTGTTTAAAGACTCACAACAACAATATAGCAACTTTCACGGTCTATGCGTTTGTGCTGTAGATGGTGTTGTTTGGTCTATGCCTCATACAGAAGAAAACTTTAAGCACTTTGGTTCATCCAAAGGCAAAACAGCAGCTGCCCCTTACACACAAGTCAGAGCGACTTGCCTGGTGAATACCAATACGCATGAAATGATTGATGCCCAAATTGGCAGTATGGATCAAGGTGAATTAACCTTAGCCAGTCAATTAAAAGCACCAGTTCGCAGTATTACCCTATTTGATCGTGCTTACTTCTCTGCTGATTTTTTAGTGAGCTGGCAATCTCAGGCAGAAGAGAGTCATTGGTTGATGCGAGCAAAGGACAACCTGCGTTATGAAGTGATTCATCATAATGCGGCCCATGACTTTCAGATCAAAATGCCTGTTTCAGCAAGAGCAAAAAAGATAAATCCGTCATTGGGTGACTATTGGGAAGCACGTTTAATTGAAGTTGAATATGCAGGAAAAATAAGACGTTACATTACATCATTAACAGATTCTAAAGTTTATCCATTCAAAGACCTTGCAATGCTTTATATCCAGCGTTGGGAAATAGAAATGTGTTATCGGGAAATTAAAAGTGATTTACAGGATGCA
Source organism: Acinetobacter sp. CAU_H_29a_1 (assembly GCF_058599505.1). Taxonomy (NCBI): domain Bacteria; kingdom Pseudomonadati; phylum Pseudomonadota; class Gammaproteobacteria; order Moraxellales; family Moraxellaceae; genus Acinetobacter; species Acinetobacter sp. CAU_H_29a_1. Next base: position 568,204 of record NZ_CM178655.1, on the reverse strand, counting down.
AGGATTTTAAGAAGCAAACAACCTGATTTGGTCTATCAAGAATTGTGGGGGGTATTTATTGCATATAATATCTTAAGAAGACAGATGAGGTTTATCGCTGAACATGCAAAGGTGAGTCCTTTAAGGATCAGTTTCCATGTTGCATCTATGAGTATTATCAATATCTTAAGGCACACACCTTTAGAATCAGCAGGAAACCTACCCAAACATTTAGCGCAATTATTTGAACAATCTAAAATATTTGTATTACCTGAAAAAAGGCAAAGGCAATGTCCGCGAGTAGTGAAAATTAAAGCACAAAAATATCCAAGAAAATGCCAGTCAATTTCTTAACTGACTGGCATTACTCCAAAGAGCCCTTTTTTTCATCGAACCATTTATTTTACATAAGTCAACCAGTGCGCGTATTTCGGGTCTTTACCCTTAACCGCATTAAAGAATGTGGTTTGAATTTGTTCAGTAATAGGACCACGCGTGCCTGAACCGATTTCACGGTCATCATATTCACGAATAGGCGTCACTTCAGCAGCAGTACCTGTAAAGAATGCTTCATCCGCAATGTAGAATTCATCACGCGTAATACGACGCTCAACCACGTCATAGCCCAAGTCTTTTGCGATGGTAATAATGGTTTGACGCGTAATGCCATCAAGTGCACCACCTGCGATATCTGGCGTATGTAAAACACCATCTTTCACCAAGAATACGTTTTCGCCAGAACCTTGGCATACATAACCTTGAGGGTCGAGCAACATTGCTTCGTCATAACCTGAGTGCGCTACTTCTTGGTGAGCCAAAATCGACAAGGTATAGTTACCTGACGCTTTCGCTTTACACATCGTCACGTTTGGATGGTGATGGGTAAATGATGAGGTTTTCACACGAATACCTTTCGCCATTGCTTCATCACCGAGGTATGCACCCCAGCTCCATGCCGCTACTACTGCATGAATCGTATTGTCTGTTGCAGCAATACCTAATTTTTCCGAACCAATAAAAATAATTGGGCGCAAGTAGCAAGACGCTAATTTATTTTCACGAACCACATCAATTTGAGCTTGCTCTAGTGTTGCTTGATCAAATGGGACTTTCATTTGATAAATTTTTGCAGAGTTCAATAAACGCTTAGTGTGTTCTTTTAGACGGAAAATAGCCGTGCCATTCGGTGTTTCATAGGCACGGACACCTTCAAACACACCCATGCTGTAGTGCAAGGTATGTGTTAATACGTGAGTTTTTGCCTCACGCCAGTCAACCAATTGTCCATCTTGCCAAATAAAACCATCACGATCAGCCAAATTCATGACACACACTCCAAATTTATATACACAGTCATGTTACCCAATGCTCACGATTGAGCTTGGATCAATTAATCTTTGCCATAATTTGCAAACGATCACTCGGGTATCGCGCCAGTCCGCAGCATTTACTTGCATGGATTGATTCGCAAGGGCTAAACGGTGGCTCTCGGCTCGTTCACTGAGATAAGCTTGAATCAATGCAGTCGCATCGTCACTGGATAAGCAACTGGCTTTTGCGGCGTCTTCAAGGATTCGTACATTGTCGGAATAATGGGCAAGATCTGGATGAGATCCGCTCCATGCCAACACAGCATACTGTGCCATAAATTCGATATCGACGATACCACCTGCGTCTTGTTTTAAATGAAAAATTCCATCTTTTTGTTGTTCTTTAGAAGAACCCAAATGGTCTTTCATTTTTTGACGCATCTTCAGCACTTCTGCTCGTACATTTTCTTCATCACGTGGCTGCGTCAAAATCCGACAGCGCAATGCTTCAAACCTATCACGCAAACTTGGCTCACCCGCAATCGAACGAGCACGTACCAATGCTTGATGCTCCCAGACCCATGCATTTTTCAACTGATACTGTTCAAAGGCTTTTAAACTGGTAACCAATACCCCTGCTTCACCCGATGGGCGTAAGCGCGTATCGATTTCATAAACCCGGCCATCGAGGGTCTGCGTGGTCATCAATGACATAAATTTCTGCGCAACACGCATTGCAAACTCGAATCCACTGATCGACTTCAGCCCATCGGTATCGGCTTGCTCATCCATATAATGAATAAAGACCAGATCTAAGTCCGAGCCATAACCCAGCTCAATCCCACCAACCTTGCCATAGCCCACCACAGCAAATGCCAAATGATCAATCGAACAACGCTGCCCTTCTACATCGAGCGGATAACCATGTTTCTTTGCCGTCATTTGATAGGCTAAATTTAAAGTCGTACTGACCGAAACTTCTGCAATATCGGTCAAAGCATCGGATACTTTCATCAATGGACTTTCAGCCAAGACATCACTAGCCGCAACTGCCAAAACATTGGATTTTTTAAATAGGCGCAGCACACGCATCAAATCCTCAACGTCATCAAGCTCAATGCGAAGCAACTGTTGACGCAGTGAATCTTCCAAATCTTGACGGCGCGGCAGCTCAAAGTCCATGGACAAAAATTCATCCAAGAGCACTGGATAATGGGTCAATTCTTCACAAATCCATGGACTTACGGTTGCCATTTTCACTAAGCGCTGTAAAGCCCCTTTACTCTCAATCAACATGACCAAATATACGGTGCGTCGCATCACCGACTCAACCAAAGGCATGAGGCGAAGCAGCGCGGCTTGCGGCTTATCTGACTGTAAAATCGCTTCAATCAAATGCGGCCAAAACATTTTTAAACGCTGCACCGCTTTTGCAGGCAGCTTTTTTAGCGCATGACCATTCCAAAATTCATGGATGAGATTTTTTGCATTCGCATCTAAGACTTCATTTAACCGCGCTTCTAACTGACTAAAACTTTCTACGAAAGGGTCATGCTCTTTTTCTTTAATTAAATGCTCAAACTGGTAAATGACTTTGGCGCGCTTTTGATTTAAATGTTCAATAAATGCATCCCAGCTTACAAAACCCAAGGTGTCAATCATCCTTTGTCTAAGTTCTGGTTCCGTTGGCAAAGACTGGGTTTGTTGATCATTCAGAGCTTGAATGGCATGCTCTACACGGCGCAGAAATAAGTAGGCATCTTCCAGCTCACTGACCGCTTGCCCATCCAGCAAACCCACTTCGCCCAAATGATGTAAGCTCACTAAACATTGACGGTCTTGTAATTCTAATTTTGCCCCACCATAAATTAGCTGAAAAACCTGCACAATAAATTCGACTTCACGAATACCGCCCGCACCCAGCTTAATATCATCTTCGATATTGCGGCGTAATACTTCACGCTCAATCATGGCTTTCATTTCGCGCATGGCTTCAAAAGCGGTGTAATCGACATACTTACGGAACACGAAAGGACGAGTCATGTCCAACAACTCATACCCCTCTTTGCCCCCTGTTACAATCCGCGCCTTGATCCACGCATAGCGCTCCCACTCGCGACCATGCTGGCTTAAATACTTCTCCAGCGCCGCATGACTAATCGCCAGTGCAGAACCATCACCCCAAGGACGTAAGCGCATATCCACACGGAAGACAAAACCATCAGCCGTGATATGGTCCAACAAGTAAATGAGTTTCTGACCCCACAAAATGCAAAACTGTTGTACATCTATGCATTTACGACCATCAGTTTCACCTTGTTCATCAAAAGCAAAAATCAAGTCAATATCACTGGACAGATTCAGCTCTTGTGCACCGAGCTTCCCCATCGCGACCACAATTAAATCTTGAATTTTATGGTTATAACCCACAGGCTGACCATGTTTAGCCACCAATGGTGCTAAGGCAAACGCTTTTGCCACACAAATGGCTGCATCGGCAAAATCAGATAACTCACGCGTTAGCGTCATCACATCGATCAATTGATTGGCATCCTGCCAAATCCAGCGAAACATTAAACGCGCACGTAAAATTCGGATGGTGCGCATCCACGTGATTTCATCACTGATGTCTTTTAAGGTGTTTTGAACGACATCGAAAATTTGTTCGGTGGTCAATGGCTGAGAAAATTGATCAATTGCATAATCTTGTTCAAGATAAACCTGATGTATAGATAGGACTTGTTCCGCATATTGACTTGCGCGCAATGTCTTTTGCAATTGCTCAGCATTCATGATCGACTCTTTCGCATTGTTTTGGTTATTTATAACAGCAGATCATGAGATTAGGTGAATTATTTTATAAGAAAAGTATGATTATTCACTAAATTCTTGCTGGGATGTCTCGAGTGACAATGCTTAATGTGCGCTGTTCGAACGGGGCAGGCTGACGATAAAAGTTGAACCTACACCTTCTTTCGATGTGACTGAAATTTCACCTTTATTCAAATCAACAAAACGCTTACACAACACCAGACCTAGCCCCGTACCTTTCTCCCCAGCTGTCCCCTTAAAACTAACGGTTAGTTTCGGTTCAAACAAAGATTCAATTTGCCCTAAGGTCATACCTAAACCTGTATCTTGAATGTAGATATCGATAAAATCATCACGCTGTTTGGCATCAATCGTCACAACACCTTCGCCATGCATATGGGTAAATTTCAGTGCATTTGAGACCAAGTTTTGGATCACTGAGGTCACCATATTGATATCTGCAAAAATTTTTAAATCATCGGGGACACGGTCAATCAGTTGAATATTTTTATTGATAGCCAACGCATGCAACACATCAAAAACAATTTGAGAGGAGTGCTTAAGTTTGTAATGGATGGGGTGATAAACAAAACGTCCGCCCTCTGCCATCGCCCAATTCAGTAGGCTCTCTAACAAGCTATAAGTCGATTGCGCGGTATCATGCAAATAATCTGCAATGCTTTGCACACCAGACTCATCCAAACTTTCGCGCTCTTCAGCCAACACTTCTGAGAAACCAATTAAGCCATGAAAAGGCGCCCTTAAGTCATGTGCAATAATTTGGAAAAATTTGGTTTTACTGACATTCATAGCCACCTGTTGTTCATATAACTCTTTGAGCTCCGCATTTTCCATGCGTAAATGCAGCAGATTAAGAAACCCAGAGGCCAGTTCATAGACATTTTCTACAGCATCTTGCGTAAAAGCGTCCAACTGTTCATCAAAGAAAATCACTTGCCCTACAGATTTATCCGATACCTTTAAATCCAATGCGATGATCCGCTGATGTTTAAACCCTAAAGCACTCACCTGCTGAGAAAGATGATGATAATGGGAATGCAGGCTATCAATCGCAATCTCCCCTTCAAAATGAGTAGCAAAATTGGCTGCAGCGGGTAACTGAAAAGCATTGAATGCGTGTTTGCCCGCATACCAACTATAAGGTTCATTGCTAAACGTTAAAATTGCGGCATCTGCACCTAAAATTTTTCGCGCAAATTTGAGAAAGCTCTTAATTTTATTGTCATTACTGTTCACGCCCAACAATAAAGATAAGTGACAAGCACTTAACTGTTCTGTATCAGACCCGATATCTAGCAATTGAATACCCATTTCTGCCTCATCTTTTGTGATTTTCGGCACAAACCTATTATTTACTTGTATTTATTAGCAAATTTTCAACATTAAAACAATATAAAAATACAACAATACAAGCGTGGCATTTAAAAAAAAATTAATTATTTCAGAATTTTATATTGTGACTACTTTCTCTTTTTAGAAAACTCGTTATTTATCAGAAGGATTAAAACAAAATTGTGAGTCCATCATATGAGGACATAATTAAGCAAACCCGCAACAAACATTCAATTGCTTTAAGTCATCTGTAATGTTTTATGGCGATTTGATTCAAATCTTAAATTTCAGGCAATAAAAAACCCAAGACTGAATATGCTTGGGTTTTTTAATATCTTGGTCCCGAGGGTCGGACTCGAACCGACACGTCATCTCTGACAGCGGATTTTGAGTCCGCCGCGTCTACCAATTTCACCACCTCGGGAAGGTGTTGATGCGTATATTAAACTTTTTGAAAAACTTGTCAATGCAAGTTGATAGTGATTGGCTATTTTTAAGTCACATTTGATTTTTTAGCTTTATATTTGTGCAATTTCAGCGTTTTTCTGCAAAAACGCATATACTAAGCGCAATTTTGACCTCCCTTATTTTGACGCTGCTTTCCGATCATGCAACTTTCTGATTTTAATTTCGACCTCCCTGATGAACTCATTGCCCGTTACCCTTTAGACACGCGTAGTGCTTCTCGACTGTTACACCTCGATGCTCAAGGTCAGCATCATGACTTTCAATTCACCGACATTTTAAATTTGCTCAATGCAGGTGATTTACTGGTCTTAAATGACACGAAAGTGATGAAAGCACGCCTCAAAGGCAAACGTGCCAGCGGTGGAGCTGTCGAGGTTCTGGTAGAACGCATGCAAGATGCATTTATTGCACACTGCCACATCAAAGCTAGTAACACACCCAAAGCAGGCGCTGAGCTCTTTATTGGCCCAGATGCCGTTAAAGTCACTATACTAGGTCGTCATGAAAATTTATTTATTGTGGAGTTTTCCCAGCCAATTTTAACGGTGCTGGAATTATACGGACAACTTCCGATCCCTCCCTACTTCAACCGTGAAGCTGAAGCCATTGATACCGAGCGTTATCAAACAGTATTTAATGATCCAACCAAGTTAGCCAGTGTCGCTGCACCTACCGCAAGCTTACACTTCGACCAAAAGCTGTTGGATCAACTTGAAGCCAAAGGTATTCAGAAAACCTTTGTCACTTTACACGTGGGTGCTGGTACCTTTCTGCCTGTACGTACCGATGACATTGCCAATCACATTATGCACAGTGAATGGTGTGATGTTCCTGAGCATTCAGTTGAGCTTATTCGTCAAACCAAAGCGCGTGGTAATAAAGTCATTTCTGTCGGAACGACAGCGACACGTGCGGTTGAAAGTGCAGCGCAGGCACATGATGGTGAACTCAAAGCTTGGACTGGAGATACCCAAATTTTTATCTACCCAGGTTATGAGTTCAAAGTGGTGGATCGTCTTATCACCAACTTCCATCTGCCTGAATCGACTCTCTTGATGTTGGTTTCAGCGCTATCAAATCGTGATAATATTTTGATGGCTTATCAACATGCAGTTGCAAACCAGTACCGCTTCTTTAGTTATGGCGATGCCATGTTAGTTGACCAACTTCAACCCAAATAAGAACCTCACATGCCTCTCGATACGATCAAACATTCTATTCATATTCGACGTAAAAAGAATCAGGTCGAGTTTGATAATATCGACAAGCTTTGGGGCATTGCTCGGAGTGCGGACACTGCCCAAGAAATCTTGGATCGGTTGCATCCATGGAAAGCACCGATTACCCTTAAATTTGAACAAGTTTAGTGGCGCATTCTCGCTTCTTTAGGGGCGAGTCAAGCCACTTTTAGCACTCAGGTTTTTTGAGCGTTTAACTGCTATTTCAGATGGTGGTTGTCTTTGGTTTTCAATGTACTGTTTAACCGTTTCAAGGCTTGCACCACCACACGAAACTACACAGTAACTAGGCGACCAAAAATGATTACCCCATAGCTTTGTTTTAATTGAGTCCCAAAAGCTTTTTCGTAGCAAATAAGAACTTTTCCCTTTTAGTTTTCCAGCTAGATTAGAGATAGCAATTTTAGGGTGAACATTAACCATCATGTGAACATGGTCATCCTCGCCATTAAACTCCATCAACTCACAATCCATTTGTTCGCAGGTTTCCTTCATTATTTCTTTTAATGAATCTAACATTTCTTGGGTTAGCACATCTCTACGGTATTTAGTTACAAATACTAGATGAACATAATTCTTAAAAATACAGCTTCTACCTGTTCTCCACTCATACATTTTTATCACATACTAGATTTACTTAAGATAAAAGATAGTATAAAATTCCAGCATATAAATAGCAAGAACACTTCACTTAGTAATGATTTCAGGCATTAAATTTCGAGCATACCCAACAGAGGAACAGAAGTTAATTCTGAGCCAATGGATGGGCTGTGCGAGATTTGCTTGGAATGCTAAATGTGATGAGGATAAGTATTTCCGAGGTTTTGCTCGTAAGTTCACACCGTTTAAGCAGTATTTTGATACTCAAGATCAGAAATACGCTCAGTTTAAGTCAGAAGAACTGACCCCATGGCTTGATAAATGTCCAAGTACCATTCTCAAGAACTCGACTGTGAATTGGTACAACACCCTCAAAAAATCAACCAAGGGGATTTGTGGCCGACCAAAGCGCAAAGCCAAAACCGATAAAGGTAGCATCTACCTGACTCGTGACCTGTTCTCTTTCGAGAAAGATCAATTTGGTAAAACACGACTTCAAATTGGTGGTCGTAAATACAATATTGGCTATCTGAGCTTCAATAAACATGCCGATTTTAATGAGCCAAAATCTCTTTATATCCGTAAAGAGCGTGGTCAATACTTTGTTTCATTCTGCTATGAAGATGGAATTGAGATGGAGGATTTTGATGGCAAAAAATTCAATGAAGATAAGTACCTGGAAAAGCAATTAGCATTATTAAGTGATACTGATGCCAATGAACTAAATAAGCACGTTGTTGGTATTGATCGTGGCGTGGCAATCCCTGTTTGTACACCAGCGCAAGAATTTGATTTTACCAGGGAACAAAAGAACCATCTAACCAAAGCTGAGCGCTACATTAAACGATTACAGCGCAAGTTAGCCAAACAGCAAAAAGGGTCAAACCGTAGAGCTAAAACCAAGCACCGTATTGCGATCCATCACGCTAAGAAAGCCAATATCCGAAAGGATTTCAATCACAAGACTAGCCATAGCCTAGTAAGCAATGAGCGAAATAAAGTATTCATTTTTGAGAAGTTAAATACTCAAAAAATGACGAAAAAGCCAAACCCTAAAAAGGATGAATTAGGTCGATTTATCCCCAACAAGGCAAAGGCAAAAGCAGGTTTAAATAAAGCAATTCTAAATGTTGGTTGGTATATGCTTGAGGCATATGTTAAATACAAAGCCATTCGTTTAGGAAAAGCTGTATTTAAGGTTCAGGCAGCTTACACAAGTCAGGAGTGTGCTTCATGCGGTCACACTCATCCCGACAATCGCAAAACTCAAGAAAAGTTTAAATGCGTGAGTTGTGGTCACACTGATAATGCGGATAAAAACGCATCCAAAGTGATAAAAAGCCGAGCAATAAAATTAATTTTAGACACTGGAACGGTGTTGGAGAAAGGCTTAATGTCTTCCTCTAGTGGGCGTGGAGGTAGTCGTAAGACGAAAAAGAGTGTTAAAACTCTTTCTCGCATTGCCGATGAAACGTCAAAAGAGATGATTGCAGCTTAAGTTGCTTTCAGAAACTCGTTGCTTTAGCTGCGAGTAGTTCATGAGCAAAACGAAAATGTCGGTGCTGCGATCAGCATCTTTAACCGCAATGTCGAACTGTTTAACAACCACATTCAAATCTTTCCCAACAACATTGTAAACACCATGACTGTCGGTAAAAAAGCTGTGCGTCCATTCCGTGACGCTGCTGCGCTGCAAAATTTTGATTACCGTCCCAATTTCAACTAAAAAGATCGCGCTAACACAAAGAACACATCCAAGGCACTCATTTTGATTGCCTTTTTTAATATCTACATTTACTTCACTTCTGGCAGCTATCGCTTGCTATGCCACGGCAATTCATCTCCCACTCTCCCCAACATACTCAAATCAAAACCGTTGTCACCGCACACAATTTCGTACAGAAAAGCTTTGCGTTAAAAGTGTTACAACACTGGTGTTTATTTGCATAATCAAGGAAAATAGCCTCCTTTTAGCGGCGAACTGTTTTTTCGCTCTTGCACTGCAAGCAGAGCAGTGCTTTGCTCTTGTTCAGGATATTTTATGAAGTTTGAAAAATTAGGTCAGTCGGGTCGCGCCCGTCGTGGTCGTTTAACTTTAGAGCATGGTGTGGTTGAAACCCCCGTGTTCATGCCTGTCGGTACTTATGGTACGGTGAAAGGCATGCTCCCGCGTGATATTGAAGACATCAAAGCGCAAATTATTTTAGGCAACACCTTCCATCTTTACCTACGCCCTGGCCTTGAAGTGATTAAAGAGCACGGCGGTCTGCATAAATTCATGAAGTGGGATAAACCCATTCTGACCGATTCAGGCGGCTTCCAAGTCTTCAGTTTGGGCGCGATGCGTAAAATTAAAGAAGATGGCGTAACGTTCCGCTCTCCAATTGACGGTTCTAAAGTATTTTTGTCTCCTGAAATCTCAATGGACATCCAACATACATTGAACTCTGACATCGTGATGATTTTTGACGAATGTACGCCTTATCCTGCAACGCATGAAGAAACACAAAAGTCGCTACAATTGTCATTGCGTTGGGCAAAGCGTTGTAAGACTCAGCATCATGATGTTCTTGAAAATAAAAATGCGCTATTCGGCATTATTCAAGGTGGTATGTATGAAGACTTACGTGATGAGTCTTTAAAAGGCTTGCTTGAAGTTGGTTTTGACGGTTATGCCATTGGTGGTCTGTCCGTCGGCGAACCGAAAGAAGAAATGATTAAAGTGCTGGATTATCTTCCAGAAAAAATGCCAGCAGACAAACCGCGCTACCTGATGGGCGTGGGTAAACCTGAGGACATCGTAGAAGGCATCCGCCGTGGCGTCGATATGTTTGACTGTGTCATGCCTACACGTAATGCCCGAAATGGACATTATTTTGTGACCGATGGTTTAGTACGTATCCGTAACAGCAAATACCGTCATGATCAAAGTCCGCTGGACCCACACTGTGACTGTTATACCTGTACTAACTTTACTCGCGCGTACTTATTCCATTTGGAAAAATGTGGCGAGATGCTGGGTTCAATGCTCGGTACTATTCACAACTTACGTTACTACCAACGCTTCACTCAAGACATTCGTGACGCCTTGGATAATGATCGCTTTGATGCCTTTGTTGAAGATTTTTATGCACGTCGTGGTTTAGAAGTTCCACCTTGCCCCCAAGATTAATTGTTGTGAGCATTTGCGCTTGGTAAAAAGACAAGGTAAATTGCAGAACAAGTCTATTTATGATCAATTCGTTGGTCACCGTTTTTTTAGTTTAGGAATTTGAAATGAGCCTTTTTATTTCTACAGCTCACGCAGCGGGTGAAGCTGCGCAACAACCAAGTATGGTCGCAAACTTATTGATGATTGCTGTTTTTATTGCAATCTTCTACTTCTTAATTTGGCGCCCTCAAGCTAAACGTGCCAAAGAGCACCGCTCTTTGGTTGAAAGTCTTGGTGTAGGCAGTGAAGTTGTTTTTGCTGGTGGTCTCATGGGTAAAATCACTAAACTCGAAGGTGACTTTGCAGTGGTTGAACTGAGCCGTGGTGTAGACGTAAAAATCCAACGCGCAAGTGTGATTTCAGTTCTTCCTGAAGGCACATTAAATAACCTTTAATCAAAAAAATTAGTCGTGCATCCGCACGACTTTTTTCATTTTAAGAAGAAAACAAATGCGTTACCCAGCATGGAAATATCTACTGATTCTCGTGGTTTTGACGATCAGTACATTATATGCCCTGCCTAGTTTGTATCCAGATGAGCCTGCGGTTCAAATTTCTGGTGCCAAAGCTGGTACCCAAATTGACCAAAGCATCGTACAAAAAGCAGAGCAGATTTTAAAATCTGAAAGCATTTCAAGCCATGACAACAGTTTTAGCAATAATGCTGCACTGTTACGTCTTGACTCTAGCGAAGCACAATTAAAAGCCAAAGAAGCGTTACGTCGTGGCCTTGGTGATGACTATGTTGTCGCGTTGAACTTGGCACCAACCACGCCAGAGTGGCTACAAAAAATTGGTGCAAAACCAATGAAGCTCGGTCTGGACTTACGTGGTGGTGTTCACTTCTTATTAGAAGTGGATATGGATAAAGCGATTGCTCAGCGCATGGAAACCTCTGCGACAGATTTACGTCGTCAGTTCCGTGACAACAAAATTAAATTTAACAGCCTTGTATTAAACAACAACACCATTACCGTTCAGTTCGCCAACAATGATGATCGTACTGCGGCTCAAGACTACTTACGTAGCAGTGGTAATGAGTTTAATCAGCAAGCGGTCGCAACTGCGACAGGTTCAACCTTACGCTTAACCTATACCGATGTTCGCCGCCAAGAAATTCAATCTTATGCCGTGAACCAAAACTTAACCACTTTACGTAACCGTATTAACGAGTTAGGTGTGGCAGAAGCCTTGGTACAAACACAAGGTAGTAACCGCATCGTGGTTGAGCTCCCAGGTGTTCAGGACACTGCTGAAGCAAAACGTGTCTTGGGTCGTACAGCAAACCTAGAGTTCCGTTTGGTCTCTGACCAAAATGACCAAGTGATTGACCCTTATACGGGCAAGAGCAATGGTCAACCGCTTCCACCAGGAACCGAACTTTTTGCCTATCAGTCTTTAGACAGCGGACGTGAATTACTTTTAAACCGTAACCGTATTTTAACGGGTGAACGTGTTCAAAACGCATCAAGTGGCTTTAGCCAAGACACTGGCGGTGCTGAGGTAAACATTACATTAGACACAGCAGGTGGCAAACTGATGGCCGATGCAACCCGGAATGCGGTGGGTAAGCGTATGGCTGTGTTGTTCATTGAAAATAAACAACGTATTAGCTATATCACCGATCCTACCACTGGTGCGCAAACTGAAGTCCGTACACCCTATGCAGAGTCTGTCGTGATTAACGCTGCAACCATTCAAGCAGTCCTCGGCTCTCAATTCCGTATCACGGGTCTAGATTCACCTCAAGAAGCGTCTGAACTTGCACTAATGCTACGTGCTGGTGCACTTGCTGCGCCAATGTACTTTGTTGAAGAACGTGTAGTGGGTCCAAGCCTCGGTCAAGAAAACATTGATAAAGGTGTGCTATCAACTCAAATCGGCTTCTTACTAGTCGCAATCTGGATGGTAGTCTTCTTCCGTCTCTTTGGCTTAATTGCTAACTTTGCCTTGGTCTTCAACTTAGCCATGATTCTAACCGTCATGTCATGGATTGGTGCTTCCCTCACCCTGCCGGGTATTGCGGGTATCGTGATTACCATTGGTATGGCGGTCGATGCCAACGTCTTGATCTGTGAGCGAATACGTGAAGAAATGAAGTGGGGAGCATCACCCAAACAAGCCATTGTGGCGGGTTATGACCGTGCTTATAACACCATTTTCGACTCAAACTTAACCACATTCTTGGTTGCGTTTATCCTATTTGCTATCGGTACAGGCCCAATTAAAGGCTTCGCTGTGACCTTAATGATCGGTATTATCTGCTCTATGTTTACTGCTATTACAGTAACACGTGCGATTGTACAGCTCATTTATGGCAAAAAACGTAACTTGAAAAAGTTGAGCATATAAGGAGATCGATGATGACTGATGTGACTCAACAAGATTCAAAAAAATACGGCCGTCCAGATGATGAACGTGTAATTGATTTTATGAAGATTGCGCTGCCTGCAGCCATTCTTTCTATTGTCTTAACCATTGGCAGCCTATTCTTTATTTTCACCAAGGGTCTTAACTTAGGTTTGGACTTTACTGGTGGTATTTCTGCCGAATTGAACTATAGCAAACCCGTGAAGTCGGCCGATGTCTCTGCTGCACTGACCAAAGCTGGCTTTCATGACCCTGTGGTACAAACCATTGGTTCAGATCGTGATTTGATTGTGCGTATGCCTGTACAAGAAGACACAGCCGCAGAAGACTTAACCAAAAGCATTACCCAAGCTGTACAGCTACCGGGTAACTCTGCTTCAGTTAACAAAGTTGATGTGGTGGGTGGACAAGTCGGGAATGAACTCTACATTCGCTCAGCGGGTGCTGTGGCTTTAGCATTACTGCTGATGTTGGTCTACGTAACAATTCGCTTTGAGTTCAAACTGGCAATGGGTGCGGTACTGTCGTTGTTCCATGACGTGGTGGTCACCATCGGTATTTTTGCCATGATGCAGTGGCCATTTGACTTAACTGTATTGGCTGCAATTCTGGCTCTGATTGGTTTCTCACTGAATGACAACATTGTTGTTTCGGATCGTATTCGTGAAAACTTCCGTAAGATTCGTGGCGCTTCACCTTTAGAGATCGTTAACATCGCTTTAACTGAGACCCTACGTCGTACCATTCACACCTCAATGACTTTATTGTTGGTGGTGATCTCGATGATGATCCTCGGTGGTGATGGCCTTAAATGGTTCTCTGTTGCAATGTTTGTGGGCGTTTTTGTGGGTACCTACTCCTCAATCTACATCGGTACAGCTTTTGCTTTATGGCGTGGCTTAAACCGTCAAGACTTCATTGTTCAAGTGAAGCCTGAGTTTGAAGAAGAAAATGAAATTCCATAAATGCACACCATAGTGTGAAAAAAGAAAGCCTCTCAATTGAGAGGCTTTTTTATGTCGGTGTGAAGATGTTGTACCAGCTCTATCTGAGGCAACGCATAGCCACGGCAGGACTGCTCTGCCCGCCAAGCCACGGTCAACATCACATCTCCTAACTCAAAATTTTGATAGGCAAAACTCCCAATCAGCGGATGACTACACATGCCACCATTATGCGTTGGATGTGCTTGGGTGTTCAGTTCATTTAAGTTTAAACGAATGCCTAAACCTGATGCTTTAAGCACCGCTTCTTTGGTTGTCCAGACCTTAAACCAGTATGCTTTGTCCTGATCATACTGTTGCCACACGCGAAGTTCCTCTACGTGAAAAGCATGTTTAGCCAAAGCCTCAAAGCGAACTTTTCGGTTTAACTCCTCCACGTCCACGCCTAGATCCTGCATCCGCTCACTCGTAGCTAAAGCATAGTAATTTTGGCTGTGGCTATGATTGAAATGAAAAGAAGGCTGATCAACCCAATAGGGTTTACCTATCTCACTCAGTGCAATGGAGTGATCATCTACAACCATCTGCCGTTGTTTGGATAAGCATTGATTGCGATATTGATAAATGGCTTGTTTTCGCTGTGCAATTTGCTCGACACGTGACAGGCTGTGATCCACCTGCACAATGTCACCAATCTTTTTCAGCTCAACACGTATTGTCCTTGCCACTTTTCGTTCCTATCATGGTTTCATGCATCTTGACATCCTCCGCGACCTAAAGGACGGGGATTCCTACTGCTAGACGCTCATGTCCGAGCGCAAGAATATTCAGTGCGGAATTTATATCCCTATCATGGAATGTACCGCATTCCATGCACTGCCATTCTCTTATTCCAAGTCCCGTTCTACCTTTCGGACTACTACAGCGTGAGCCACAGCTCGAACAAGTTTGGGTGGTATAGGCTTCATTGACTTCTTTATACCATACACTTGCGTTCTCGCATTTATACTTGAGCATGGTTCTAAGTGTTGTCCAACTTGCATCTAATACAGACTTCGCTAGTTTAGTCCGTGCTAATGCCTTTGCATTCACATTACCAACGAAGATGGCTGCATGTTTATTCACCAATTTATGACTGAATTGATGTAGCGTATTTTGACGTATGTTTCTAATCTTGGCATGAATCGCTTTAACACGCTTTTTATTTCTAGCACGTTGAGCAATGCCAAGTTTTTGTTCGTATTGCCGATAGATTTGAGGGGCTTTGAGCTTTACGCCATCTGAACAGGTTGCAAGGTCTTTTAAGCCCAAATCTATACCGATTGAGGTATTACCCTTTGATTTAACTTGTTTTGTCTTATCAACAACTAAACAAACATACCAACGTCCACGACTGTCTTCTACAAATGAGCCTGTTTTGACGTTGTATTTTGATAGTCCATAGCTATCCCATAGCTTGAATTGATGCTTGCCATACTGCACGTAGCCATCAGCATATTTGATTGCAACCTTTTTGAAGGGTATCCAACCCAAAGAACGTCTTGCAGACTTCTTATTACTCACCCGCCATTTTAGCTTTGCTTTTTTAAACTGCTTTCTTCGAGTAACCAATTCTTCTGTTATCGCTTGAACAGTTTGACTATGCAGATTGCATTCTTTAGATGTGCCTTTCGTGTATTTAGCAATATCGTAAGCTGAAAGAAATTCACCTTTTCTTTTTAGATGTTTAAATCCTAAATCATTCACATAATTCCAAACAAAATTTACTTCCAATGCGAGTTGGTCTAGTACCTTGTAATGTTTGTCTTTTATGCGTAATTTAAGTGTTTTCATGATTAAAATATATTTGGTCTATGAGCAATAGTCAAGAGATTAGAACAGGTCGCCACTGTGTTTTTAATATGCATGTACATTTAGTCTTTGTGGCTAAATACCGTAGAGATGTTTTTACCAAAGCAATGCTTGAAACAATGCGTGAAGTGTTTGAGCGTATCTGCTTAGACTTTGAAGCCGAGTTGGTAGAGTTTGATGGTGAACACGATCATGTTCATTTGCTTGTGAATTATCCACCTAAAATAGCAATTTCTAGCTTAGTGAATAGTTTAAAGGGTGCTTCAAGTCGCATTGTAAGAACCAAACACCCTGAAATTAAAAACAAGCTATGGGGCAGTGCTTTGTGGTCGCCTAGTTACTTCGCTGCTTCATGTGGCGGTGCGCCAATTGGAATTGTTAAACAATATATTCAACAACAGCAAACACCGCATTAATGGCTTACGCCACTCGCTTATATCCTCGGGCTAAACCCATAGGTATCTACACAATTTCCGAGCTTTGCGTTAAATTGAAGAGCATGCTCTTCAATTTAACATCTCTGGTCTGGATCAGCGTCTTGTCAAACGTTATAACAGCCTTGTAAAACTCAATATGAATCCTCTTGCTTCACTTGCTCCCGCAATCAAAGACCTGGCCTCTACCCAAAAGTCGAGTTTCTCAACTACACAGGCTGTTTGGCGATTCCTGAATAATAATAAAATCTCTTTTAGTCAATTAAACCAGCCGATTAAGCTTCTTGCATGCGAACAGATCAAGACATCACCGCATCAGTATGCATTAATCGTTCATGACTGGTCTCAACTGCAGTATGTGAAGCACAGTCATAAGGTTCGGCGTCTTCAAAGAACAGAGGCGAATTCAGGCTATGAATTGCAAAGCAGTTTACTTGTCGATGCGTCATCAGGGCTCCCAATTGCGCCATTAGCTCAGACGCTAACAGATGCATCCGGCTGTTATTCCACATTCAGTGAACAATACAGCGAGCGCAAGTCCCATTTGGACTCACTCGCAGAACAAATCAAAACGATTGAACAGTATCCGATTGAGAAAACAAAAGTCCATATCATTGACCGTGAAGGAGACTCGATTGCCCACTT
Source organism: Acinetobacter sp. CAU_H_29a_1 (assembly GCF_058599505.1). Taxonomy (NCBI): domain Bacteria; kingdom Pseudomonadati; phylum Pseudomonadota; class Gammaproteobacteria; order Moraxellales; family Moraxellaceae; genus Acinetobacter; species Acinetobacter sp. CAU_H_29a_1. Next base: position 550,990 of record NZ_CM178655.1, on the reverse strand, counting down.
GAGGGAAATCAGCAGCCATGGTTTCAAATGGTTGATTCGGGCCAAAGAAAGCCATCGGATTGAGCATCAAGGGGAAACCTACAAAGTTGCAGAAGTCGCAGAAAAAGTAGTAACTCAGCAAGTTAAGCCGATTGCTTATAAAGGAAACAGGCATATGCTGCATGTTGGAGAAACCGATATTCGGATAACGCGTGCAGCAAAACCGAAGAGAAAAGATGATTTAGGCCAACGGGTTGCTCCCCAGCCAGGCAAGGCAGTTACAGCCAGATTAATTGTTGCTGTGGTGAAAGATGCTCAAGGTAAAACAGTCGCGAGATGGTCGCTGATCAGCAATGTTTCTTCAGAGATTGATGCGGTAGAATTAACCACCTGGTATTACTGGCGCTGGACAATTGAGTGCTATTTCAAGCTTCTGAAGCAGGCAGGCCATGACGTTGAATCATGGCTTCAGACCACACCTGCAGCGATTTTAAGACGGCTCCTGATCAGCAGTATGGCGTGTGTACTGACTTGGCGAATACAGCGTTCTGAAGATGAACAAAATCAGAAAATTCGTATATTTCTGGCCCGTCTTTCAGGCCGACAGCAGAAGAGAGGTAAGTTGGAAAGTGCACCTGCAATATTGGCAGGACTTTCGATTTTACTGAACACTCTTCAACTGCTCTCAGAATATTCAATAGATGAACTGAATGAAATCGCAACAATTGCATTAGGTACATCAAGATGTGTAGATACCTATGGGCTAAACCCCGAGGTTTTACGCTCCAATGGATAAAATAAAAAAGCCCAAAAATCACTTTGGGCTTTTCAGCATCAAAAACTTAATGCCAGATTAGCGCTTGAATTTCTTCTCAGCTTTCTTAAACTTCTGAACATAACGACGCTTACGCGCTGCTGTACGTTCATCCACCTGTGACTTACGTCCTTCAAATGGGTTTTCAGAGGTTTTAAACTCAATACGTACTGGCGTACCTTCAAGTTTGTACACTTTACGGAATACGTTTTCTAAATAACGACGATAATCCGCAGGCGTTTTATCAACTTTGTTACCATGCACCACAATCGTAGGTGGATTTTGTCCGCCCATATGGGCATAACGCATTTTAATACGGCGACCACCGACCATTGGTGGTTGGTGCGCATCTGTAGCATCATTTAAAATTTGTGTGATTTTTGCAGGTGAAACTTTCAAATGTGACGAATCATAAGCACGGTGAATCGATGGATATAGATCCCCCACCCCCGTACCATGCAATGCAGAAATTAAATGTACTTTTGCCCAAGGAATAAAGTCAAAGCGACGATCGACATCCAATTTACATTGTTTGCGATCATACTCAGACATGTTGTCCCATTTATTAATCGCAATCACCATCGCTCGGCCCGCTTCAAGCGCATAACCAATCAAATGTAAATCTTGCTCAACCACACCTTCACGTGCATCAAGTACAACCACAATGACATGGGCATCTTTAATGGCCTGTAGCGTTTTCACAATTGAGAACTTCTCAATCATTTCATCGACTTTACCTTTACGACGCACACCTGCAGTATCGATTAAGGTGTACTGACGGCCATCACGTTCATACGGGATATAGATCGAGTCGCGGGTTGTACCCGGTTGGTCAAATGCAACTACACGCTCTTCACCCAATAAACGGTTCACTAGCGTCGATTTACCGACGTTTGGACGACCAATAATCGCTAAACGTAAGCCTGTGTTCTTATCGTGCTCATCTGCATCTTCATCTTCAGGCACACTTGAAAGCACATCTTCAAGCATTTGCTGTACACCGCGACCATGGCTCGCAGCCACTTGCATAGGTTCGCCCATACCCAACTTGTAAAATTCAACAAGTGCAGCTTCGGCATGTACACCATCAACTTTATTCGCCACAAGGTAAACTTTCTTACCGAGTGTACGTAGCTCACGCGCAATTTGCTCATCCGATGCGAGCAGGCCTGCGCGTGCATCAACTACGAATACAATAATATCGGCTTCATTGATGGCAGTTTTAGACTGTTCTGCCATGTAAGAGTCGATACCACCTTCATTTTCGCCAATACCACCAGTATCAACCACAATGAAAGACTTATTTTGAAATACAGCATCACCATATTTACGGTCACGAGTCAGACCGGCAAAGTCAGCAACAAGCGCGTCTCGGCTTTTGGTGATCTGGTTAAATAGCGTTGATTTTCCGACGTTCGGACGACCAATGAGCGCAATTACGGGTTTCATAGATTAACCTTTATTCAAGATCAGCCAGTGAGACTGGTCTGAACATCAGAAACTGGAAGAAAATTAGGTGAAAAACCTGAATAAAAACTCGGGGTTTTGACTAAGCAAACACCCCGAGGAATTTAAAAAAATACGAATTTCGACTAGTTTAACATAAGTCGAACAGAATTAACGATTCTGCCAAATGCTTAATGCACCCTTTCGTGTTGCAACATAGAGTTGATCATCAATCACACGTAAAGTACGCACTTCACCAGACGTCTTCGCACGACCGATCAATTCACCTGTCGCAGGGTTCAGCATGTGCAAAACGCCATCTAGATCACCAACAATTAGGTCTTGGCCCAACATCACAGGATTACTCAATTGGCGGTTCAGCAGGCTGTCATTTTCCCAAAGCTTTTGACCCGTGCTAATTTCATAAGCCACCAACTTGCCGTCAGTTTGCGCTACAAATACACCATTACCCACAACTTCAGGGCGCTGCGTACTGCTTGAGTCTTCACTCCACACCACCTGCTGTGAAGCCAAATCTGTCATAGTCACTTGACCTTGATAGCTGGTCGTAATCAAGTACTGACCTGCCACTACAGGATCACCATCAACATCATTCAAACGTTGAATATCCGAACGACCATCCGACACAGCCACACGGCGCTGCATACGTGGCACACCTGTGAGCACATCTAAAGCATAAACATAGGCATTAGCTGAAGAAATCAGCACTGTACGTGCATCGACAGGAACAGGCGCTGCGTTGCCACGCAAGCTAAGTTGCACATTCGGTAAGTTATAGGTCCACACTTGCTGGCCTGTTGCCAAATCATGCGCAAAAACAGTACCATCATTACTTACAGAAATAACACGACCAGCTTGAATCAACGATGGCGCAAGAAGTGCACCCGTTAATTGTGCTGTCCATTTTTGCTCGCCAGTTGCTTGATCTAAAGCAAACAACTGACCTTTGGCGTTACCTACAATGACATGACCATCTGCAGCTTCGACGCCTGAACTCAAACCGGCTTTAGATACTTCTTTCTGCCATAGTTTTTGTTTGCCTTGATATGCCGTCACTACACCTTTAGGATCAAGTGCAAAAACTACACCGTTGTCTGCATCTAGGCGTAAACGTAAAGGATCAGCAGTCGAAGTTGAAGACACACTTTGAGAAAATACAGGAGTCAGAGTTTTCGCCTGAGTCAATTTTGGAAGTGGGTTCGGCTTAACTTCTTCTACTTTTCCACTACTTGCACAACCCGCAAGCGCTAAAGTTAATACGGTTAATGCGCACGAAATTTTGTATTTTCTATTCATTCAGTTTCTTCCGCTGCTGTTTCTATAAGTGGACGTTCGATTTCAGGATCATCAACTAAAATACCAACACTTTCGAGTTTAATTTGTAAAATTTGGCGTTCTTGTTTACGTTCAACCAACTGATCCCATGCACTTTGGTAGGCTTTTTTCGCATTTTCGATGTCGTTTTTAGCCACATAGACATCACCCAAAGCTTCATCGGCTGTCGCTTTAAAAGCAGGATCTTTTACCAATGCGAGGTTTTTAATCGCATCATCAAACTTCTTTTGAGCCAGTTGTGCATACGCTAAACGCAATTTCACAATTTGCACTAAGCCGTCGTCATCCACTTTAGAGTTTTCAACTTTCTTCAACGCTTTTTCAGCACTAGCATAATCCGCTTTGTCATAGGCCAATTTTGCCATCAACAATTGCGTTTGAATGGCTTGCGCCGAATCTGGTGCTTCTTTCACAATTTTGTCCGCAGTTGCAGACAAGGCTGTAAATGCATCGCCTTGCGTTGCACGTGCTTCATCCATCAATTGCTGAACTTTAGCCGTGTTCATTTGGTTCTCGGCCAAAGTTTTCTTCTGCCAGTATTGCCATCCAAAAAAGGCAATCAGCGCAATTAAAATCCCACTAATAATGGCTGAACCATATTTCTTAGTGAAAGACTTTAAACTATCAAGTTGTTCTTCATCACTTAATGCGCTCATGTGACTACCCTTTCCTTATATTTTGGCTTATTTTGAAGAAAATTTTTCAATCATAAATGGCACGATGTCATCCACCGCAACCAAAGTTTGTTCAGCTGTTGCCAACTCTTTTACGGCAAACTGTGCAGCTTCCACCTCGCGCTCACCCAAAATGAGGGCAAACAATGCGCCAGACTGATCCGCTTTTTTCATTTGCGACTTCATTGAACCATGTGAACCAACTTTCAAACGAAGCGTACTTGATGCAGCATCTAACTGGTTACGAATTTGTTCTGCAAAGACCAAAGCTTTGCCTTGAGAAGCAGGATCTGCCAATAAAAACATTTCGCAATCACGTATAGGTGTAGCGTCTTCGACTTGCTCAAGCAACAACAACAGACGCTCCATACCCATCGCAAAGCCAACTGCAGGTACAGACTGATCGGCCTTGCCTTTAAGCTGACCCACTAAGCCATCGTAACGACCGCCCGCACAGACTGTACCTTGTGAGCCCAAATGCGTGGTGGTCCACTCAAAAACTGTTTTGTTGTAATAATCTAAGCCACGCACCAATTTCTGGTTAATCACAAACTCAATGCCTGCATCGGTTAAATACTGCTGCAAAGTGGCAAAGTGCTGTAGTGTCTCTTCCCCCATAAAGTCATGCAACTTCGGCGCATTTTCTAAAATGGCTTGGGTTTTTGCATCTTTAGAGTCAAGGATACGTAGTGGGTTGGTGGTTAAACGACGCTGTGAATCTTCATCCAAATCATTTTTATGTGATTCTAAGAACTCCACCAATGCCGCACGATAAGCTGCACGCTCATCAGACTCACCTAAAGTATTCAACTCAAGTTGAACTTTATCTGCTACACCCATGCGTTTCCACAGACGTGCCGTCATCAAAATCAGCTCCGCATCCATATCTGGGGTTGCAACACCAAAGGTTTCCACGCCGAACTGGTGGAACTGACGGTAACGACCCTTTTGCGGCTTTTCATAACGGAACATCGGCCCAATATACCAGACACGAGGCGTTGCACCGCGAAGCAAGTTATGCTCCAGCATGGCACGTACACAGCCTGCTGTTCCTTCAGGACGCAAAGTCAAAGACTCAGGCGGATTACCTTTGTCCAAGAAGGTGTACATTTCTTTTTCAACGATATCCGTTGCATCACCAATCGAACGTTTGAACAAATTGGTTTGCTCAACAATAGGCAAACGAATTTGCTGGTAGCCATACGCATCCATCAATGATGCGAGATGCTGTTCAAGACGTCTCCACGCTGGTGTTTGCGTAGGAAGAATGTCATTAAAACCTTTGATTGCGACAATTGAACTCATGATGAACTACGGATGATCTCTTTAGATTTAGCTTCTTCAAGCTCTGAAACACGCTGACGAACCATCGTTTCGATTTCGTCAACCAACTGATTTGTGTCAATTAAATGACTCTTTTCACCATTACGATACACCAGTGAACGGGGACTTGCACCAACTACACCAATATCGGCTTCTTTGGCTTCACCCGGACCATTCACTTTACACCCAATCACCGACACATCCATTGGGGTACGAATATCTTCTAAACGCTCTTCTAGGGCTTGCATCACTGAAATCACGTTAAACTCTTGACGTGAACAACTTGGACAAGCAATGAAGTTGATTCCATTTGAACGAAGACTGAGTGATTTTAAAATATCAAAACCAATCTTAATCTCTTCTTCAGGTTCCGCTGCCAAGGAAATACGCATGGTGTCACCAATGCCATCCAATAACAAACCGCCCAATGCAATCGCAGACTTCACTGAACCTGTACGGTAAATCCCAGCTTCCGTTACACCCAGGTGTAACGGATTATCAATTTGCTGTGAAAGTAGGCGATAAGCGTCCATGGTTAAAAACACATTGGATGCTTTCACTGAGACTTTGAATTCGTGGAAATCTAAACGGTCTAGAATATCAATATGACGCATCGCCGACTCAAGCAATGCCTGACCAGTTGGCTCACCGTATTTCTTTTGAATATCTTTTTCCAGTGAACCTGCATTCACCCCAATACGCATAGAAATATCGTTATGACGCGCTGCAGCCACCACTTCACGGATTTTAGCTTCAGAGCCAATATTTCCAGGGTTAATCCGTAAACAGTCCGCACCCAAGTCTGCAACACGCAGTGCAATCTTGTAGTCAAAATGAATATCTGCAACCAACGGCACTGATGAACGCTTACGAATTTCACCAAAAGCCTCTGCCGCTTCCATCGTTGGTACAGAAACACGCATGATGTCCGCACCTACATCTGCACAGCGCTGAATTTGCGCTAGCGTTGCTTCCACATCACAAGTTTCAGTATTGGTCATACTTTGAATGCTGATGGGTGCATCGCCACCGACATAGACTGAACCTACACGAATCTTACGAGTAGGCTTGCGTTTAATTGGATTTACAATCATTGCTTTTCCTTGATCCCATTAACGTGACAAGCGGAAATCTGCTTTTCCACCGACGGTATATGGTGACAATGAAATACTTTCATTATTTAAGCTGAGTGACACAGCAGCGGCATCATCGATACGAATTTGAAAAGGTGTCTCACCCGCAAGCTCAAGTGTAGAGGCTTGACGCCCTGTTGCCAGTACTTTCCCCGTTGAATCAACAATATGTACAGAAGTAGGACGATTGAACTCAAGTTTCAACTGATCCCCTGTGGTTGCAGCAGCCCCATTCATATTGATGATTTGTACATCAGATTCCGTCTGCGGAGTCGCAGCCTCATCTGTACTGCCTGACCAATTCTGAATCATACCGAACAACGCTGCCAAAATCGCAATTACAACAATTGCAATCAGCCCACGTTTCAACCATTTACGGTTACGGTCACGGTTAGAACCGGGTAATTTACCCATGATTTTAATCGGTGAATTATTCAATGCGTGATTTGGCAATAGCCCCGTATCATTGGCATAGATGTCATCAAAACGCTGAATAATCGTAGTAGCATCCACTTTTAGGAACTTCGCATAAGTACGATAGTAACCCTTAATGAAGGTTGCTTCTGGAAGCGCTGTATATTCGTCCTGCTCAAGCGCAGTTAAGGTCTTGAGTGGAATATTCAACTCTTTGGCAACGTCGCTTAATTCACGTTTTTGTGTAATACGAATTTGACGAAGATAATCACCCGGACGTTGGATATTTCCTAAAGCATTGCTAGAACCATTCGATTGTGGTGAATTAGGATTTACTTCCATACGGCCTCAGTAGTGTACTGTAATTGCAAATAACGTTTGTATTCTTGACTGTCTGGATACAATGCACGTAGCTGGTTGACCAGTACTTGCGAACCCATCGTGTCATGATTTGCTCGCGCAATTCGGATCCCAATCCAAAGCGCACGTGCATCTAAGTTTTTCTCGCCAACCGCTCGCACAAACTGTTCATAGTACTGCGTAGCTTCAGCATTTTGCTGACGTAAATATGAAATTTCCGCCATTTCGATCATGGCAAGATAGGCACCTGAGTTTACCTGTAGGGCTTGTTTAAAAGCAGCTTCTGCTTCCGCCACTCGACCTACTTGTAGATACGCACGACCTAAATTTTCCAATGCTCGATAACGTTGATCATACCCTAAAGTTGAACCTGCAACTTGAAGTTGATCAATCGCGTCATTATAACGCCCAATTTGATATAAATACGTACCGTAGTTGTTACGAGCCTGTGCATTTTTTGGCTCAGCCGCAATTGCATGCTTAAAATAACGCTCTGCCTTTTCCACATTTTGTGGACTGCCTTCACGCTGTAACAACACGCCCATCATCATATTTGCAGATGCATCACGAGAGTCGATGTCTAATGCTTGATCCAATGTACGTTTCGCAGCATCGTAATCATTCGACTTAATATATTCAGCCGCCAACTGCGTTCTAACTTGTACCGCTTTACTTGGATCACCTTTCGTATTCACGGTTTGGCAACCCACCAAGTACCACACTGACACACCCAGTGTCAGCGCAAGGCAAAGTTTAGAAACGGGTTTTTTCAATTGGCATCCCCTTATATTATCCTTGTGAACGTAGAATCTCGTTTTTCTCTGCTACTTTCTTTTTCCACTGCTCAGCACGACGTGTTCGATCGGCCACTTGACCGACCAATTGTCCGCAGGCAGCATCAATATCATCACCACGCGTTTGACGAATCGTACACACAAATCCGGCGTCAGACAAAGTTTTTTGGAAAGAAATAATGCGGTTGCGACTTGAACGACCATAAGGCGCATGTGGAAATGGATTAAACGGAATTAAATTAATTTTACTTGGTAAATTCTTCAACAGTTTAATCATCTGCTGTGCATGCTCAGGATGATCATTCACCCCATCCAACATCACATATTCAATCGTGACATGCTTACGCGCACTTTCATTACCGTCTTTAGCGATATAACGCTGACATGCTGCAATCAGCTGTGCCAATGGATATTTTTTATTGATTGGAACCAATTCATTTCGCAGTTCGTCATTTGGTGCGTGTAGGGAGATTGCCAATGCAACATCAATATCTTGTGCCAATTGATCAATTTTCGGCACTACACCTGAAGTTGACAAGGTCACACGGCGCTTAGACATACCATAAGCAAAATCGTCTAGCATAATACGCATTGAGCTCAATACGGCATCATAGTTCAGTAATGGCTCGCCCATCCCCATCATTACGACGTTGGTCACCGAGCGCTCACGCTCAGCTACAGGCACATCTTCCATATAAGAATAGTTTGCGACCCATAACTGACCAATAATCTCATCTGGGTTTAAGTCGCGCTGAAAGCCTTGTTTACCGGTTGAACAGAATGAACAATCCAGTGCACAGCCTACTTGAGATGAAATACATAAAGTACGGCGTAAACCACTGCGATGTTCAGCAGGAATCAATACGGTTTCAACCAAAGAACCTTCGCCCTCACCGACACGAAAGACCCACTTACGCGTACCATCTTTAGAATAGTTTTTATGCACCACTTCTGGCGCTTTAATTTCACAGAGCTTTTCAAGTTTTTCACGCAATTTACCTGAGATATTGGTCATCTCAGCAAAATCAGTCACAAAAAACTGGTGAATCCATTTCATCACCTGTCCTGCACGAAACTTTTTTTCTCCCATATCTTCGAAGAATTTTTCAAGCTGCGGACGTGACATGCCAAGTAAGTTCACTTTCGCAACAGAGTTTTGCTGTGCAGGAGCGGATGGAGATTGTTGCTGTTCAGCCGAAACTGTAGAGACAGCGACCACTTCAGTACTCATGTGTATTACCTAAACCATGTCTAACGATGAAAGGAGAAGCTCAATAAACGAGCAGAAATTTATTCAGGGAATAAAAAAACCAGATAAGTATAATAACACTTATCTGGTTTGAATACTTCGAATTAACGAGTACGTGGAGCAATCTCAGTTTGAGCGAAGAAGTAGTTAACTTCACGATCAGCAGATGCTACAGAGTCAGAACCGTGAGCAGCATTTTCGTCGATGCTTACAGCGAAGTCAGCGCGGATAGTGCCTGGAGCAGCTTCTTTAGGGTTAGTTGCGCCAAGAATTTCGCGGTGAGCAAGAACTGCGTTTTCGCCTTCAAGAACTGAAACAACAACTGGACCAGAAGTCATGAACGCAACTAGGTCAGCAAAGAAACCACGTTCTTTGTGCTCTGCGTAGAAACCTTCAGCTTCAGTTTGAGTCAAGTGTTTCATTTTAGTTGCAACGATTTGAAGACCAGCTTTTTCAAAACGAGCAAAAATGTCACCGATGTGGTTTTTAGCAACTGCGTCTGGTTTTACGATAGATAAAGTACGTTCAATAGCCATGATTGGCTCCTTAAGTCAATGTAGACATGAAAATTTTGGCGCATTATACCGACATAATGCACAATTTTCTGCTTTTACTCTGTAAAAAGTTGCTTTTTTCGATGCAAGGATTATCGTGCTTCGTCAATCCATGCCATTTGAATTGCTTCAAGCAAACCTTCAGTCGACTTGGTCGGATCATCACTAAAGTCTGGTAAGGCACACACCCACGCATGTAAGTCTGTAAAGCGAATCCACTGCGGATCGACATCTGGATGAGCTTCATACAACTCAATAGCAATATCAATAGTGTCTGACCAACGTAAGCCCATGGTGGAGTCTCATCACAATGTAGAAGATCCTGTACTGTAGCAAACTCTGAAATTTAAGCGCTAGTTTGTTTGAGATAAAATTGGGCTTTTTTACAACACGATATTTAAAAATGGTGCACTACAAATTAAAGTAACAGCTACCACAGCACCTATAGCCGCTCCCACCAACACATCACTTGGATAATGTAGCCCTAAAATCATGCGTGACGCGGCAACCAAAACAGTAAAAGGCAACATGAGCACCAATAAAATTGGCTGTACAAAGCCCAATAACGTACTGACCATCACTGCATGTAGAGTATGACCTGAAGGAAAACTAAAATGGTCAAGCGGTCGCTCACCCATTCGAATCACCTGATGTACTTGATAGGGTCTTGGGCGAATAGTTTTGATTTTTAAAACTTTATAAATTAAAGTCCCACACAATGAACCAAGAATCAAATACACGATTTGTAAACTGTAGACCAATCCTTGCAACAACCAAGTTAAGGCCAACATGATGTACCAAAAGATGCCATCTCCCAATCGACTGATCCGCTTAAAAAAATTGGCTACAACATGCGAATGGGAAAAATGATTGAGATAGACACAGCCTTTTAAATCTAAATCTAATATTCTTATTTTTGCAGTTTTAAGATTCATACCACTTCTCCTTAACAACAATGTTGAAAGTTCAGCTGGAAAATCATTGTTCTATGACGATTTAATTCATCAAAATCGCTTCTCGTTAAGCTCATAATAAAGGGTGTTTTTGACAGTTTGATGATTTAAGTTAAAACCCATCAAAATTACCCAACTCGTCTTTATCACTGACACTTTTAAAACAGCTATTGGCTAAAGTGCTGCCTTAATATTGGCCACATGATATAAGGCTTGCTCAAACTGTTTCACAGGATACTGCCAGCCTACACTTTCAATATCTTGGCGTGCTTGAGTTCCCATACATCTAAGCACCTTTTGCTCTGGCAGTTGAATAATAGTCTGCATAAAGTGTGCCACTTGTCCAAAAGGACTCAACCACCCTGTTATACCTTGCTTGATATAACGCTGCGGACTGGCATAGTTATAGGCCACCACAGGTAAGCCACTGGCCATGGCTTCGAGTACCACATTACCAAAAGTCTCTATTTGACTGGCAAAAACAAAAGCATCTGCACTGGCGTAGGCTTGAGCGAGTGACTGCCCTGTTAAGCTTCCTGTAAAAATAACATCTGAGCCATTTGCCATATCAGTTAAGCGCTTACGATCCGGGCCATCTCCCACAATCACCATTTTCAACTTGCGCGATTGCTGCTTCTTGATATTTAAATAGCTTTCAATGAGCACATCGACTTCTTTTTCTGGAGATAAACGTCCCACATATAACAACACAGAAGTATTGGCATCTGCTTGCCAACGCTGACGCAATTGTTCTGAGCGATGCTCTGGATTGAAGCGAGTTGTATCCACCCCTCGGCCAACCTCAACCAAAGGACAAGTCACTCCAAAGGCCTGGAGTTGATTTAACGTCGTTTGACTCGGCACACAGGTGAGTACCGTATGGTTATGAAACCAGCGAAGATAGCTTTCAATTGGTTTGACCAGCAAAGCCAAATCAAAAAAACGGCTAAAATCATGAAAAGTTGAATGAAAGCCACTAGATACTGGAATTTGGTGTGCTTGAGCTGCATACAGTGCAGTCAGACCTAGAGGACCTTCCGTCACAATATGGACCACATCTGGTGCGAAGCGCTCAATCGCTTTGCTGACTTTAACATACTGAGGCATACCAAATTGCATGTCAGCATATTTAGGAATGCTCTTTGCCCAGACCAAACACTCCTGCTCTGCCTGAAAGTCGGTACATATGGTTTTTTGTATTGGGCGGATGAGCTGAATACGATGCCCCAGTTTCTGCAAACCTTTACACAGTTGTAATAAAGAGTTCGCAACACCATTGATTTCTGGTGACCATGTTTCCGTCACGATGGTTATTTTTAACTTAGGCTTGAGTGTTTCTTCAAGGATAGAGAGTTCTTGCTGAAGATCATGCCGATGTTGTTGTTTGAGGTAAAACCGCTGAGGTTCTGGGAAATTGTGCTGTTTGAATAATTTTGTTGTCATTGAACCGATCATGTTATTCCAAACTTTTCTTATTTTCCTCCAAGTTTAGTTAAACTTTTTGACAGTTTTATGATAATGAATACAATAAAATAAAAAGACACCTATGATTAGTAGGTATCTTTTTACATATTAATAGTTTAAATGCCTAAAATTTAAAACATCAAATTAATATACAAGCTATCCTTATACACACCTGCTGGGGTTAAGGCAGTTGGGCGTTCCATCAATTGCACCAAGACTACAAACTTATTTTGCTCAGTTGCTGGTTGAGCAATAGGGCTATTCCAACGTGATGCACTTGCTCCTGAAATATTCATTTGAGTTCTCAATTTATAGTTTTTCTCATTGACTAAATAACTACTCCCTGTTGCATTAGTTAAATTACGCGAATTGAATTTGATCGCGTAATTACTATCACAAGCCACTGAGAAAGAAGTTGCAGCTTGACTAAGATACGATGAACTTAGATTCAACTGGCTTGAAGTTAAACGCTCAATTTGACACTGTTTTGCATAAGCTATTGGGGTAGCCGCCACACAAAACAGCAGTATAATAATGTTCAGTTTCATGGCTCTACTCCATTTATTTACACTGAAGATCCAGTACTGATGAGTTGTCATCATTCTTAGTATCTGTAATTGTAAGTTCTGCCGAACAACTGCGTGCTTCTTTAGTTTTAATTTGTATCTTATATGTTCCCGGAATCAAACCATAAAGCGTTACGCTACCATCGGTAGAAATCGGATAAACCTCTCCTTCACCATTATTATCAATATAAAGCTCTGAACCAGCAGCAAAAGACCGATTGTTACTGTCTACTGGCTTAACAGTGACTTGTTTCGCATGGAATACTGGGAAATTGATTATATAGCCGCGTTGATTTAAAGCTGTTAATTGTTTGCTTGAATACTGTATTTTATCTTCGATAGGTAGTTGATTTTGATCAAATGCAATGTCGTATTTAACATAAGGAATAACATCATGAATAAAGGCATACCCCTTTTTATTAGTTTTATCAACATAGGTCAGCGATCTTAAAATATCAATATCTTGGTAATCCCCTACTTTGACTAGAGTAAATGCATTATCAACCATTTTAGTAAAACTGATTTTATTACCCAACCAAACAACTGCTCCTCGATAATTTAACTGTGATTCACGATCTTCACGACCTTGCACATGATAGAAATCTAAATCTCCTACATCTGTTTTAACAACACCATTAAAGTTAAACATCGTGTCTTCACTACGACGGTTTACGCCAAGAGAATAATCAAAACCGACTTGATTGGAGTCATATTTCACTAACTGGAGGTTTGTATTTTGGTCAGCTGATTGACTAAAGTAAACGGACTTATTATCAAAACTGTAGCTAAGTGAGAAAATGCCGCCTGAGCCTTTCCTGTCACCAAAAGAGTTGAAATAACTCAAACCAAATGAAATTCGACGACCAAAATTCCGATTAAACCCAACATTTATTACCTTTTGGTTACTATTAGGAAACTCAGGATTTTCATAATATTTTTGTTCTGCATAGTTAATATTTAGATTATGCAAATAGGGCACATTACTCATACCAAAATATGCAAGATTTTCAAACTTCGGATAGTTAGAATTGGCACCTAACTCATCTCCTAAAAATTTAAAATCTTTTTCTGTATATTTTGAACTCGCCCCCATTGAAAATCGACCAAAGTCTTTACTTGCGGATAACCCATAGGAATAATTAAATTGGTTTTCATCATCATGAGAAGCAAGAACAACACTATCGAGAACAAAAATATTACTAATCGCTTGTGTCCACATGAACCCTATATTTTGTATATCTTTACTGTAAGATAAATTGCTTCCTAACGTAGTTGAGTTTGACATACCTCTGCGAAAATAAGTATTCACAAAGAAGTCCCTATAATCACTGCTATCCACATTATAGTTATAACGAAGTTTACCTGCTGCAACACTATATTCATTCAAACCAGATCGTAATAGTCTATTGGTCACCATAATAGGAAAGCTTTGTACACTTCGATTCCCGAGTACATCCTCAACTACAATTTGCGCATTACCAGCTTGTTGGATTTGTGCCCCCATTAGTAAGTTATAATCACCAGGGCTCACCTTCTGATTATAAATATTTACGCCATTTATATATAAATCAACAGTAGAAGGAACGCGCGCACTCCCTTGTAAACTTGGCATATTCCAGTACACAAAATTCGGTCTTTCAGTGTAATTCGTCCCCCAATTTAAACCTGCAAAACGTAAAGAATTAATCAAAGGGTTATATGTAGTTGTAGTATCCCCTACCGTTAAGCGGGTCATGTGTTTAGGAAATTCAAAATCGACACTACTACTTAAGCGAACCACTCGCTCATCTGTGGGGGTATTCTGATACAACATCGAGTTTTTCATGATCCAATAATCTTTGAAAACCCCTAACTCCATCAGTCCACTATAAGAGTTATTAGAATTACTAGTTGCATAAAGAAAATCATAATTTATGAAACCGCCAAAACTGGCCTTTTCAGGAATGATGCTATTGTTTAATGCATTAAAGTCCGTTTCAAAAAGTTCTGTTGGAATCGTGAGCTTAATGGATTGCGATGAATCATCAAAAGTTGACTGAATTACTCCTGATGACACTGAACAAAACTCTGGCCGAGAGGAGAGCGTTTTTAATTGGCTCGTTGTAATTTGACGTTCTGCCAGTATATTACATTCAATATAGTATTGATCGCCTTCTTTTAATAAGGCGACATCTGTATGATGATCTAGATCATTAATCCAAAGATTCGCAATATTTTCTTCCAGCATACCCTCACTGGCATTCACATTTAGTGCAAAAAAAATATGAATAGCGATAAGTATTCTTATTTTCGTATTCATCGTAAACTCCCCACCTCAAACTAATCCGAGAATTTGAGCTCCACCATTTTATCGTTCTTATCAGTAAACAATTGAACATAATAATTTTTAGGATTTGATATTCGTATTTTGTTTAAATCATAGGACGCGCTTTTATTTGCAAGCAAATAATTCATGGTTTCCGTTTTAAAAACTTCTTTTTTATTTGCATCTACAATTTTCAAATTTGCGATTTGAATATGCGATTTTGCATTATTTTTAACAATCAGCTTATTATTTTCAACGTTGAAATTTAGTTTAATATCTTCCTGCTTACCAACAAAGAGGGGTAAATTAAAGCTAACCAGAAAATTTACTGAAGATTCTTTTACAGCCTGTGGAATTTCATCAACAATCACACGCCATGTACCTTCTTGCTGTCCACTTAAAATAGACTCAATGGGACGGTTAAAGCCCACACGAATAGTCTGTTTACCATTCGGCTGCAAAATAAAGTTTTTAGGATTAATAATTAAGGAGTTATCAGGCTCCAGTACGTTTTCGCCATTTTCTTTTTGCGTCCACTTAAATGCTTTTACTTCAAAAATTCTCTTTTCTGTCTCATCTTTAGATTCTAGGGTTAATGTTGTTGTTCTTTGCTTTGCGGGATTTTGAATATACATTTGAACTGGGTCAACTGAAACACCAGCATGTGTTCCCGACATATACAGCATCGAAGACACCAAAATTGATATTATTCTTTTCATATTACACCCCTTATTATAATTTTAAAAAACCTAACCTGATACTGTAATCAAGTTAGGCTTAGTTTAACTAAATTAGTAGTAAACTTTAATTTTATAAGTATCGTTGTATGTACCCGCACGTTGGAAGGCACTGACTGCAGAGTTATTCACTGTCACTGTGTAGATATCATCCGCTAATCCTGCATGGTTTGAATTACCCCAACCAACACTGCCGCCGCCTGCTTTAGCCGTAGTAATTGTTGTTGGAACTTTAACGTTAGCATCATCTTCGTGCTTCACAAAAGTAGTATTTGAAGTTCCAGCATTCGCTGTTTGAATGTTAAGCGTATAGTGGGTATTACTACGCACAGTATAGCTTGAAGTTTTTGGACCACCATCTTTACTTAACGTAATGGCACTACCGCCAAGCACTTCACATTTTTTAGGGATTTCTAATTTAATAGGAATATCTTTTTCACAACCTAGAGAAGTACAGTTCCCCCAGTTATAACTAGGGCGTGATGCTGTATCATCCTCTGCATAAAGGGCTGTAGAACCTGCACCTAATAGTGTTGCAACTAGCGATGCTTGTAGTAATTTATTCATAGCTACTCTCCGAGATTTTTCTTTTAAAACCTGATCAATTGTTATGGTTACCCTTAATTAAACTGGACCTTGTTTGGCTACCAAGCTTTTCTTAAGTGTGTTTTTATTCTAGTTGTTCTGTATAAAAAACCATCTATGCAGCCTTTTTCACTCAAATAGAGACCCAACTTTAAAACCTCAAAAAAGTAAAATTAAAATAATGTTTTTATTTATATTTTATTTACTCATTAACTTTGTAAATCCCTAAAAATAGTTACACTACTTTCAGTGATGCACAATTTTAGTGCTTTTTTATATTTTAAATAGATCTCTGTTTTATCTTAGAAATTTTCAATATTTCAAATTTACATTTAATTACATATTTGGGTGAATAATTTCTTAACCCGCTAAAAAATCCATTTTCCATCTTTTTTTTACTTTACATTTCTACTAATTATTCAATTTAGGTCGATCATCTCGCTAAAATTCAAAGTTTATTCACATGCTATTTACCCAATTTCAGTGATTGAACAATATGACTAAAATCACATAATCAAGCCTTAAATTTACATGACCTACTATTTTAGAAATCAAAAACTCACACTAAAAACCCAAACGTAATGATAGGTACACTTTTTTGAGAGTTTCATTTATTGCAATAAAGCCCATGGATACGTTATTAATCCAATAGTTTTTTGACAATATATGCTGCCCATATATCTAGCACTGAAATGGAATTCTCGTTGACTCCATATAACGATTTTGAACACGGGTAAGATCAACTTATAGCTGTGTACCTATAGCCATATCATGGCCCTATTTATACTCACATCTTTTTAATTAATAGCTTTGCCCTACATAAAATATAATAGTAGATCAATAAAAAACCCTGCCGAGGCAGGGTTTTAGTACTTAAAATCAGCTAGATCAGAAACTTAGTTCTTTTCTTTATCTACAATTTTGTTTGCTTAAATCTAAGGTACGAAAAAAAAGGGAAAGCATTGCTTTCCCTTTTTTAAAGGCACGTAACGTAACCTTAGTTCTTTTCTTTATCTACAATCTTGTTTGCTTGAATCCAAAGTACGAAAAAGATGAAAGCACTGCTTTCATCTTTTTGAGGCACGTAACAATAAAAATAGAAAAAACCCACTCAAATAGAGTGGGTTTTCGCATTCAAATCAATTGATTCGAGAAATTAATTCTTCTCTTTATCAACGATTTTGTTCGCTTGAATCCACGGCATCATTGCACGAAGTTTATTACCTGTTACCTCAATACCATGCGCTGCGTTTTGACGACGACGCGCAGTCATTGATGGGTAGTTCAACGCACCTTCGTTAATAAACATCTTCGCGTATTCACCAGATTGAATACGTTTAAGTGCATTGCGCATCGCTTCACGAGACTGTTCGTTGATTACTTCAACGCCAGTTACGTACTCACCATATTCAGCGTTGTTTGACACTGAATAGTTCATGTCCGCGATACCACCTTCAAACATCAAGTCAACGATTAACTTAAGTTCGTGTAAGCATTCGAAGTAAGCCATTTCAGGTGCATAACCTGCTTCTACCAAAGTTTCGAAGCCCATTTTCACAAGTTCTACCGCACCACCACAAAGAACTGCTTGCTCACCAAATAAGTCAGTTTCAGTTTCTTCACGGAAAGAAGTCTCGATAATACCTGTACGACCACCACCTACGCCTGAAGCATAAGAAAGTGCTAGGTTACGTGCATTACCAGACGCATCTTGATGAATCGCGATTAAGTCAGGAACGCCTGAACCACGTTGGTATTCAGAACGTACAGTATGGCCTGGTGCTTTTGGTGCAACCATGATTACGTCAAGATCAGCACGTGGAACTACTTGGTTGTAAAGAACAGAGAAACCATGAGCAAATGCTAAAGTCGCGCCTTCTTTGATGTTTGGCTCAATCACGTCACGGTAAAGTTGTGATTGAAATTCATCTGGAGTCAAGATCATGACTACGTCAGCTTGTGCTACAGCAGCAGGAACTTCAGCAACTTTAAGACCTGAATTTTCAGCTTTTTTCCAAGAAGTAGAACCAGCGCGTAAACCTACAGTTACGTCTACACCAGAATCTTTAAGGTTAAGCGCGTGTGCGTGGCCTTGTGAACCGTAACCAATGATCGCTACTTTCTTAGATTGGATGATAGATAAGTCGCAGTCTTTATCGTAAAAAATTTGCATTGCTGTCTCCGCTAAAATGCTTGGTATTCTGTAATTCCATCAAGGGATTTATTGTTTGATGAAATCCCCCTCTTACTCAAAAGGAGGTTGAATCGTGTTAATGAATTAAATGGTTAAAACTTTTTCGCCACGCGCGATGCCTGAAACACCTGAGCGTACAACTTCTAGGATAGTGTTTTCTGCGAGTGCATCAATAAAACCATCAATTTTTTCAGTCGTACCCGCGATTTGAATGGTGTAAGTCGTTGGGGTGACATCAACAATTTGCGCACGGAAAATGTCCGCAGTTCGTTTGATTTCAGCACGTGCCGAGCCAAGTGATTTGACTTTAATCAACATCAACTCACGCTCAATGTGCGCACCTTCAGACAAATCAACCACTTTCACCACTTCAACCAATTTGTTGAGCTGTTTGGTGATTTGTTCAATTTTATGGTCATCGCCATAAGTCGTTAACGTCAAACGAGATAAGGTCGGATCTTCAGTTGGCGCAACGTTTAAGGTCTCAATGTTATAACCACGTTGAGAGAATAAACCCACCAAACGAGAAAGCGCACCAGCTTCGTTTTCTACAAGTACAGAGATAATGTGTCTCATGACGTGCGCTCCCCTTTACCTAACCACATATCTTGCATTGACTGACCTGCGATAAGCATTGGATAAACATGCTCTGTACGGTCAACCATCACATTAATAAATACACATTTATCATTGATCGCCATTGCTTCAGCAAGCTTCGACTCTAGCTCATCCGCATGGTCAATTTGGATGCCAACATGACCATATGCTTCCATTAATTTAGGGAAGTCAGGCAATGAATCGATATAAGAACTTGAGTGACGTCCTTCATAGTTCATATCTTGCCACTGCTTCACCATCCCTAAAGCTTGGTTATTCAAGCAGAGGATTTTTACGTTTAGACCATATTGCTTACACGTCGAAAGCTCTTGGATACACATCTGAATCGATGCTTCACCTGTGATACACACTACTTGTTGGTCAGGGAAAGCCAATTTCGCCGCCATCGCATAGGGTAAACCAACACCCATGGTACCTAGGCCACCTGAGTTAATCCATTGGCGTGGACGTTTATACTTATAATAGTTCGCACCAAACATTTGATGCTGACCTACGTCAGAAGTAATGATCGCATCACCATTGGTGATTTTATCCAACGCTTCCACCACTTGTTGTGGTTTCATTACCCCATTTGCACCTGACTCATAACGCATGCCATGAACTTTACGCCATTCATTGATTTGCGCCCACCAAGCAGCCATGTCTTCAGGATTTGGTTTAGACACATTCATTTGTTTCAACTGTGTCAACATTTCTTGAAGGACAGGTTCTACCGCACCCACGATCGGGATATGCGCCATGATGGTTTTTGAAATCGTCGCAGGGTCGATATCAATATGAATCACTTTGGCATTTGGACAGAATTTTGCTGGATTATTGGTTACACGGTCATCGAAACGCGCACCGATACACAAAATAACATCAGCATTGTGCATAGTCATATTGGCTTCATAGGTACCATGCATACCCAACATGCCAATAAACTGCGGATCATTGCCAGGAAAGGCACCAAGCCCCATCAAGGTATTGGTGACTGGGAAGCCCAAAATATGTGCCAGTTCAGTTAACTGAGCAGAAGCATTACCTTGAACCACGCCACCGCCAGTATAAATCACAGGACGTTTAGCGTGAATCAGCTCTTCAATCGCTTTACGAATTTGACCTGAGTGACCACGATGCGGCGGTTGATACGAACGCATCTTCACTTTTTCTGGGTATTCGTAAGCAAATTTCTCAGCAGGATTGGTTGCATCTTTTGGAATATCGACCACAACTGGACCTGGACGACCTGAAGCTGCAATATAAAATGCCTTCTTAATAATCGAAGGAATTTCGCTGGCATGGCGCACTTGGAAACTATGTTTTACGATCGGACGAGAAATACCGACCATATCTGTTTCTTGGAATGCATCTTCACCAATTAAATGTGACGCAACCTGACCGGACAAAATCACCATTGGGATTGAGTCCATATAAGCCGTTGCAATTGGAGTCACAGTATTGGTTGCACCCGGACCTGAAGTCACGAGAACCACACCCGTCTTACCTGTTACGCGTGAGTAAGCATCTGCCATATGACCAGCAGCTTGTTCATGGCGCACGAGGTAATGATTGATTTTGTCTTGTTGAAAGAACGCGTCGTAGATATGTAAAACTGCGCCGCCTGGGTATCCAAATACATGTTCAACGCCTTCGTCCGCCAATGCGCGAACGAGCATTTCACCACCAGATAAAAGTTCCAACGTGATTCACCCTAATCTTTATCACTGCAATGGTGGAAGGCACCAGCAGTGTTTCATTCATTGATTGTCTGCACTGTTATAGCACACATATTTCTTAGTTTTCATAGCAATAGGAAAAAATTCTGATCTGTATGCTGTTTGAGCAATATGAGATCTAAAACGTGTTGGGATAAACACATTTTTTTACTTTGTTCACGGTCTCGGCTAGAAAGCGTGTCCATTGCATGAAATGACACTTTATCGAAGGGTGATCGAGTAAAGGCATATAAAACTAAAGACAGCATTTTTAGGAGTTTCGTGACTAAAGTCAAGTTTAAAAATTAGCTTTTTTTGTTTATTTACAGAGCGTTTGTTTTTTATTCATCGCGAACAAAGAAAACTGAACCGCTTTTTCTTGGTTTTTTAGTGCAAAAACAAATAGATTTCTATTTGACTGAATTTATTAATAAAAAAACATAATAAAACCCATAAATAAGTTTAATAAGATATTCCCCCCAATTTACATCCAACATCTATCTCAGATTTTTTCAGTTTTAAATATAGATCAGCATTTGCTCATCAGGTTTTAACACAACTTTCTTATTTTGATACTTTGTCATAACACATATTTCACGCGTTAGACTGAGGATTTGACCTGCAAAATATTTCAAAAAACTCAGATGAAAAACACATCAAACACTGCTTATTGCTCTAAAATTGGCATAAAATAACGACAACGATAAACCCGATAAAATCTAATGATTACGGATATAAAAAGGACAATGGTAGATGAGTATTCAGTTTGCAAAAATGGCAGTATGTTTGGTGGGGATGGCGCTTGCAATGGGCAGTACACAAAGCTTTGCCAAGACGTATTATAAGTGGGTTGATAGCCAAGGCTCGACACATTACACCACGACACCTCCACCCAAAACAGCAAAGAAAAAAGGCAAAGTCGATACCTATGGTTGGAAAAATTCGCCACCAGCTGCTTCACCGGAAGCACCTCCACCTGCCAATATGCCAAATACCGTACCAGCTCCCCCCAATGCTGTACCAAGTGCTGCCCCAGCACCAGCGGTTGATTTAGAAAATCAACGACGTGAAGCGAATGAAGCACTTCAACAAGGCCAACAAGTCCGCCCTGCGGTTTAATCATTCCGTACGGTTCCAGATTTATTTTCAGCTTGTTTAATTTCCTGCACAAAACATAGCGCAAAATTCACTTTTAGGTGCATTTTGCGCTATGCTGTGCAACAAACTTTTTAACCATTGTTCTACATACGTATATGACTACTCACATTGACCCTGAATATCAAGCGAGCGCGATTGAACCTACCGTCCAACAAGACTGGGAAGCTCGTAAAGCCTTTAAAGTTGCCGACTCTGTAGAAGGTCCACGTCGTTATATCCTCTCGATGTTCCCTTATCCAAGTGGCAAACTGCATATGGGTCATGTGCGTAACTACACTATTGGTGATGTCATCAGCCGTTTCCACCGTCTCAAAGGGGAAACTGTCCTGCAACCTATGGGTTGGGATGCTTTTGGTTTACCTGCTGAAAACGCTGCGATTGCACACCAAGTTGCACCTGCGAAATGGACCTTTGAAAACATCGCATATATGCGTGACCAATTAAAAAAATTAGGTCTATCAGTCGATTGGGATCGTGAATTTGCAACGTGTACCCCTGAGTACTACCGCTGGGAACAGTGGTTGTTCGTGCAACTTTATAAAAAAGGCCTTATTTACCGTAAACTTTCAACAGTAAACTGGGATCCTGTGGATCAGACGGTACTGGCCAATGAACAAGTTGAAAATGGTCGTGGCTGGCGCTCAGGTGCATTGGTTGAAAAACGTGATATTCCAATGTACTACTTCCGCATCACCGACTATGCACAAGAATTATTAGACGATTTAGACACATTAAAAGACGGTTGGCCACAGCAAGTCTTGACCATGCAACGCAACTGGATTGGTCGTTCACAAGGGATGGATATTACCTTCCCTTCTGCAAATCCTGACGTATATGCAGATGGCTTAACAGTATTTACAACACGTGCTGACACCTTAATGGGTGTGACTTATGTTGCTGTTGCAGCAGAACATCCAATGGCGCTGAAAGCTGCGGAAAATAATGCTGAACTTAAAGCATTTATTGAAGAATGCCGTATGGGTTCTGTGGCTGAAGCGGATCTTGCCACTGCCGAGAAAAAAGGCATGGCCACTGGTTTGTCTGTGAAGCATCCTGTAACGGGTGAAGCGGTTCCAGTGTGGATTGCGAACTATGTATTGATGTCATACGGTTCAGGTGCAGTGATGGCAGTTCCAGCACACGACGAACGTGATTTTGAATTTGCCAACAAATATGGTTTAACCATTCAGCAAGTGATTGATGCCAAAGGTGCAGACGATGCTGAATTTTCTGCAACTGAGTGGCAGGAATGGTATGGCTCGAAAGAAGGCAAACTGGTTAATTCTGGCGAATTTGATGGTTTAGATTTCCAAGCTGCATTTGATGCGTTTATTACAAAATTAGAACCACAACAACTGGCAAATACGAAAGTTCAGTTCCGTCTACGTGACTGGGGTGTTTCGCGTCAGCGTTATTGGGGTTGTCCAATTCCAATGATCAACTGTGAAACTTGTGGTCAAGTACCTGTACCAGAAGAACAACTTCCAGTAATTTTACCGACTGATGTGGTGCCAGATGGTTCAGGCAACCCACTCAATAAAATGCCTGAATTTTATGAAACCCAATGTCCATGTTGTGGTGCAGATGCACGCCGTGAAACCGATACTTTAGATACGTTCGTAGAATCATCTTGGTATTATGCTCGTTATGCATCTCCAGATTTCACCGGTGGTTTAGTTAAACCTGAAGCTGCAAAATCATGGCTACCCGTCAACCAATATATTGGTGGTGTAGAACATGCAATCTTGCATTTATTGTATGCCCGTTTCTTCCATAAATTGATGCGTGATGAAGGCGTCGTTGAAGGCAATGAACCTTTCGCCAACTTGCTGACTCAAGGTATGGTTTTAGCTGATACCTTCTACCGTGAAGCCGAATCAGGTAAGAAAACGTGGTTTAATCCTGCGGATATTGAATTAGAAAAAGACGAAAAAGGTCGTGTTCTTTCTGCCAAATACACAGGTGATGGTCAAGACGTTGTGGTTGGCGGTCAAGAAAAAATGTCGAAATCGAAAAATAATGGCATCGACCCGCAATCGATTATTGATCAATACGGCGCAGATACTGCACGTGTATTTATGATGTTTGCGGCCCCACCCGATCAATCGCTTGAATGGTCTGATGCCGGTGTGGAAGGTGCAAACCGTTTCTTAAAACGTGTATGGCGTTTAACCACAGGTTTCTTGGAAAAAGACAACCATGCCGCTGCAATTGATGCTGCGAATTTGTCATCAGCGGCACAAGATTTACGTCGTAAAACCCACGAAACCATTCAAAAAGTGGGTGATGACATTGAACGTCGTCATGCTTTCAATACGGCCATTGCCGCGCAAATGGAATTATTGAATGCCTGCAATAAATTTGAAGCCAACGATGATAATGACGTTGCGGTTGAACGTGATGCCATTATTAGCTTGCTCACTTTGCTTGCACCATTTGCACCACATTTAAGTCAGACCTTATTGGCTCAGTTCGGTATTGAGTTAACTGAAACCCTATTCCCTGTTGTGGATGAGTCTGCGCTAACCCGCAACACGCAAACCATTGTGGTACAGGTCAATGGTAAACTTCGTGGCAAGCTGGAAGTGTCTGTTGATCTGTCTAAAGAAGATATTTTGGCTCAAGCCAAAGCATTGCCTGAAGTACAACAATTCTTAACCGGTCCAACCAAGAAAGAAATTGTGGTGCCAAATAAATTAGTCAATTTGGTGGTTTAATTCAATCTCCCCTAACCCCTCTTTATTAAAGAGGGGAACTCCTCCCTTTTCAAAGGGAGGTCGGGAGGGATTTCTAAACAAAACCCAAACAAAGCCCGTTGCCAGTCAACGGGCTTTGCACATACAATCACGACATATTATTTTTCTTTTATCAAAAAGAGCAAACAGAGGACAACACATGCATTTAGGCAAACGTTTGGCAGCTATTGTTTTAACTTGTGGCCTAAGTGCTGGCTTGGTCGGGTGTGGCTTTCATTTAAAAGGCACCAATCCAAGCGCAACACCGATTGCTTATTCAAAAATGAATTTGGTGCTTCCGAAGAACACCGATGAACTGCATGAAAAATTGGCCATTTATTTAGGTGCGTCGGGTGTACAGCTGAGCAGTGGATCAGATGCCTATGTGCTTCGCGTGCTAGACTATAAACCACAGCGTTTAGAGCTGAATGGTAAACTGATTGAAGTATTACTACGCCTCAATGTCACCTTCCGTATTGAAGACGCACAAGGCCGTCCAATCACTGAACCACGCACCGTAGTTGCAACGCGTAGTTATCAATACAACGTTGAAACCGTCAACACCGATGACCAAGAGAAAAACTATTTGAATCAAGTCATCGTGGATGATGTCGCGCAGCAAATTGTGCGTCAGATTTCTTCGAACCGCCTACCACCAGCACAGCAGTAAGGTTTAACAATGAAACTTGACTATTTGCAGGCCCTAAAACGTGTCGATGAAGCTCGCGGCGCGTGGATTATGCAAGGTCAAGAACCATTGCTTGAGCAAAATTTACTGGATGCATTTCGAGCAAGTTGGCAAAAGCAAGAAATTGAACGACAACGGCATGACATCAGCAATGTCAATGACTGGAAAAATGTCTTTAATGCACTCAACAGCTTGTCCTTATTTTCAAGTCAGCTTGCCATTGAAGTTCATGGCAATATTAAGCCCGATGCTAACGCTTTAAAGTTGCTAAAAAGCTATATCCAAAGCAATGAACAAAACTTGCTTTTGGTGGTGATGCCAAAACAGGACAGCGCCAGCCTAAAAACGGGCTTTTTCCAAACGGTTGAAGCCAATGGAGTGCATGTTGCCCTGACCGCGAATTATCCGCGTGACCGTCAGCAGATTTTAAGCATTGAAGCAGATAAGCTTGGGGTTAAACTGAGTCAGGATGCATGGCAGTGGTTAGAACAACACCATGAACACAACTTACTCGCAGCTAAAAATAGCTTAATGCGTGTCAGCGACACCTTTGCCGAGGTTGAGCTGATTCAGATTGATCATTTACATACCTGCTTACAAGACCAGTCCCGCTATAGTACTTTCGATTTGAGTGATGCTCTGCTCGAAGGCAATTTGGCACAGTCCATTAAAATTTACCAATACCTGATTGCCTCCGGTGAACCCCTCAGTTTGATTTTGTGGAGCATCAGTAAAGAAATGCGTTTACTCATGCAACTGTTTGAGCAACCGCAAAATGCACTGCAACTGGGGATTTGGAAGAATAAAGTCAGCGTCTATCAACACGCCTTACGTCGACTGAACCCGCAGTGCTTTTTAACGTGGCCCAGTCTCCTGCTTCGCATTGATGCTTCGATTAAAGGTTTGGGGCATGAAAATGCTGAACATGTCGTGATGCAAGCCATTGCAACGCTGTGTGGAAAGTCACTCTTTCCCGCTTAAATTACCGCAACGAGTCTTTTTAAAATAATAATCATTTCTATTTGTTCAAAAAATTCACGATTTATCCGTATTTCGCTTTTATACTATCTGCAATTCTGTTTACTCCCTGATTCCAATGCAAAAAATAAAAGCTGTCAAAATGGTTATCGCGGTACTATAGTCAAACCGCTTAATTACCCATACACTCGTTAAAGAAACGACTAAAAAGCTTATCTATTGAGTTAACCAACCATTTTTTCCTTTTTGCTTTCACCCATGCCCACATTTTTTCAATAGGATTAAGGTCAGGACTATAAGGTGGTAACCAAAGTATTTGATGCCCATGTTGGCTTAATAGATCTTGTATATCTGGTCGTTTATGGAAGGCTGCATTGTCCATGACAATTACACTATTCGAGGGTAGTTCTGGTAATAAAAACTGATCTACCCAAAAATAAAATACATCCGAATTTACTTTGCTATCAAATAAACCCACTGCAAATAACTTACCCTCATGGATTGCTCCTATTGCATTGGTTTGATTTTTTAATTGCCAATTATATGTTCCATAACAAGGAGTTCCCTGTTTTGAATAACCATGAGGTCTATGTTCATGAGATTTAAATCCACTTTCATCAAGATAGATGATCGGGTGTTGATACCTTAATCGGTTTAAATCTTTTAAATACTGCTCTCTGAGTTCTGTTTTTGCTTTCGGGTGCCGTAAGGTCTTTTTTTAACTGTAATATTTAGACGCTTGAGCGCATCTCCAATTGTAGAAGTAGCACAACCAAAACGAGCAGCGCGTTCATATTGATAATCATCGGGATATTGCTCAACATCTGCACGTAAGGCATCATCATCAACTTTAGATGGTTTTCTTGGTCGAGTTCTTTTTATTTCGATTCGCTTTTTCCATTCGACAATTGTATTTTTATTAATTTCGAAGTGCTGAGCAACCGCTCGGATAGATTGACCTTCTTCAAGCTTGGCTAATATTTTTTTTCTAAAATGTATTGGATAACTCATATCAGTATTGTATTGGTTTTTTGACGTGTTGACTATATGTGTTGCCGTACTTGCTTATGTCGCGTGGACATATTTCAAACCAAAACAAGAACAACCACAATATATTAGCGAATCTGTCACTCGTGGTGATCTTGAAAATACGGTATTGGCGACAGGTACTTTAGATGCAACCAAACTGGTGAGTGTCGGCGCACAGGTCTCAGGTCAAGTACAGAAAATGTATGTGCAACTGGGTGATGAAGTTAAACAAGGTCAATTGATTGCGCAAATTGATTCAACCACCCAAGAAAACAGCTTTAAAACAGCAGAAGCCAACATTAAAAATTTGCAAGCACAGCGTCTACAACAAGAAGCCAGTCTTAATGAGGCGCAACTGGCATATAAACGTCAACAACAAATGTATGCACAAGATGCTACATCAAAAGCAGAATTAGAATCGGCTGAGGCCAGCTATAAAACAGCACAAGCACAAATTAAAGCGATTGATGCACAGATTGAATCTGCAAAGGTGACTAAATCGACGGCACAAACCAATATCGGTTATACCCGCATTGTGGCACCGACTGATGGTACTGTGGTGGCGATCGTGACTGAGGAAGGTCAAACTGTAAACGCCAATCAAAGTGCGCCGACCATTGTTAAAATTGCAAAATTGCAAAACATGACCATTAAGGCGCAGGTCAGTGAAGCGGACATCATGAAAGTTGAAAAAGGCCAACAGGTGTATTTCACCACTTTAGGTGATGACAGCAAGCGCTATGCTAGCCTACGTCAAGTTGAGCCCGCGCCAGACTCGATTACCGATGAAAGTACCACCAGCACATCAACCAGCACCGCAATTTACTACAATGCGCTGTTTGATGTACCCAACCATGACGGCAAGCTACGTATTGATATGACTGCACAAGTCTACATCGTGCTCGATTCTGCAAAAAATGCGTTATTAGTCCCTTCTTCTGCGATTTCCACTCGCCCTGCAAATGCAAAGCGTAACAGTGGTTCAAACACGCAAGCAGCGTCATCGACACAAAGCAAATCAGACTCAGACCGTCCACAAGGTCCTCGTCTTGAACGTCTAAATTTAAATGCAGCACAACAACAATTGGTTAAAGAAGGCAAAGCTACGCTGAGCGTGGTTCGTGTCTTACAAACGGACGGCTCAGCTCAACCCAAACAAATTTTGGTGGGGATCAATAACCGCGTCAATGCACAAGTGCTTGCAGGCTTAAAAGAAGGCGATCAAGTGGTGATTGCAGACAGTTCGGAGAACTCTGCGGCTTCTGCCAATAGCAGCAACCGCCGTCGTAACAGTCCACCAATGGGAATGTAAGCATGACCAAAAAAGCCTTGCTTAAAGTCAGTAATTTGGTGCGAGAGTTTCCAGCTGGCGAAAGTACTGTCCAAATTCTCAAAGGCATTGATCTGACCATTTACGAAGGTGAATTGGTTGCCATTGTCGGCCAGTCAGGTTCAGGTAAATCGACCCTGATGAATATTTTAGGCTGTCTCGACCGCCCAACCTCAGGAAGTTATCAGGTCAATGGTCGCGAAACTGGTAAACTCGAACCGGATCAGTTGGCCGAATTACGTCGTGAGTATTTTGGTTTTATTTTCCAGCGTTACCACCTTTTAGGCGACTTAACCGCAGAAGGTAATGTTGAAGTCCCTGCGGTTTATGCAGGGGCAACACCATATGCGCGTAAACAACGTGCCACTGCTTTACTGACAGAATTGGGATTGGGTAATAAAACTCAAAACCGACCAAGTCAACTATCTGGCGGGCAGCAACAACGTGTCTCGATTGCACGTGCCTTGATGAATGGCGGTGATGTCATTCTCGCTGACGAACCGACAGGTGCCCTAGACTCGCATAGTGGCGTGGAAGTGATGCGGATTTTGCGTGAGTTAAATGCCGCAGGCCATACCATTATTTTGGTCACCCACGATATGCAAGTGGCGAAAAATGCCTCACGGATTATCGAGATCAGTGATGGGAAAATCATTGCAGACCGTGTCAATCAACCTGAGCATGACACTGAACTACACAGCGACCCTGATGCAGAAACTGCGATTTCTGCCCAGCAAGAAAAAAATAAAAGTGTCTCTGCATGGCGCTCCCTACTCGACCGTTTAGGTGAAGCCTTCCGTATGGCACTTTTGTCCATGAATGCACACCGCATGCGAACCTTTTTGACCATGCTCGGCATTATTATTGGGATTGCCTCGGTCGTAACGGTAGTCGCCTTAGGAAATGGATCACAACAGCAGATTTTAAGTAACATCAGTAGTTTAGGTACCAACACTATTACGGTGTTCCAAGGTCGCGGTTTTGGTGACAACTCCAAAACGGCCAACTTTAAAACTCTTGTTCCTGCCGATGCTGAAGCGCTCGCCACCCAACCGTATGTGAGTGCGGTTAGTCCCATGGTGAGTTCATCCAAAACGATTCGCTATCAACAAAGTGAAGCCAATGCCACCATTAATGGTGTCGGTGGCGATTATTTCACAGTGAAAGGCCTGACCTTCAAAAATGGACAAACCTTTGACCAGCGAAGTGTCCGCGACCGCACCCAAGACGTGGTCATTGACACCAATACACAAAAACAGTTTTTTAGTGATGGTAGCAGTCCGATTGGGCAAGTTGTACTTTTGGGCAGTGTTCCTGCACGAATTATTGGTGTAGTCGAACCACAAACCAGTGCTATGGGTTCCGATGATACTTTGAATGTATATATGCCCTACACTACGGTCATGAGTCGTATGCTCGGTCAAAGTAATGTGCGTAATATCGTGGTGCAAATCAACGATAAGTACTCCACCAGCGCGGCTGAAAACGCAATTGTGAACTTACTCACCTTGCGTCATGGTCAACAAGATGTGTTCACCATGAACAGTGACAGTATTCGCCAAACCATTGAAAAGACCACCAGTACCATGACTCTGCTGGTTTCCGCAATTGCCGTGATTTCTTTGGTGGTAGGTGGTATCGGTGTAATGAATATTATGTTGGTTTCAGTGACCGAACGGACGCAAGAAATTGGGGTTCGGATGGCAGTGGGTGCGCGTCAAAGTGATATTTTGCAGCAGTTCCTGATTGAAGCCATCTTAGTCTGCCTGATTGGTGGGGTTTTAGGCGTGTTGCTCTCTCTGGGTCTAGGACAAATCATTCAAAAATTTGCTGGGGGTAATTTCGGGGTTGCTTACTCAACCACGTCTATTATCGCCGCATTTGTATGCTCGACTTTAATTGGTGTGGTGTTTGGTTTCTTGCCTGCAAAAAATGCAGCCAAACTCGACCCTGTTGCAGCACTTGCCAGAGAATAAGGAAAAAATATGCCTTTTTTATTAACGCGCCTTTGTACCGTGATGCTGCTTGGCAGCACGTTGGTTGGCTGTGCAGCTGTGGTTAAAACACCTTATCAAGCACCAGCAGTACAGACGCCGACTCAGTTTCAATACGACAAAGCAACATCGCAACAACGTCAACAAGCCTTGTATGCCGATCAATGGTGGACGTTATTTGGTGATGCACAACTCAATCAACTGGTCGATGCCGTGCTAGCAAAAAATGCTGATTTGGCCGTTGCAGGGATGACCTTAAAGCAAGCGCGCTTACAAGCAGAACTGGCTGAGAATCAGCAAAAGCCACGAGTGAACTCTACGGTGTCTACAGGCCATCAGTTTGACTTAAACTCAGGCAATGACAGCTCAAGTGGTCTGTCTTTGGGTGCTGGCTTAAGTTATGAAGTCGATTTATTTGGTAAATTGGCCCGTCAAACTGAAGCAAAGAGATGGGAAGCACTGGCAACTGAGCAAGATTTACAAGCCACTGCTCAAAGCTTAATTGGTACCACGGCGAAGCTATATTGGCAGTTGGCCTATTATAATGAAAGCCGTACAACTGCCGAGCAAAGTCTTGCCACCTCACAAAAACTCTACGATCTGGTTAAAGTTCAGTATCAAGCTGGGGCTGTATCAGGACTGGACTTAACCCAAGCTGAACAGTCAGTACAAAGTCAAAAAGCCAATCTGAGTCAAATTCAGCAAAGTCTGGTCGAGACCCGTACCGCAATTGCAGTGTTACTCCATATGCCTGTACAGCAGTTAAGTATTGATGAACCTCAGCGTTTACCACAATTAGCTTTGCCTAGTATTGTTGCGGGTTTACCTGCCGACATCTTGTCGCGCCGTCCAGACTTAAAAGCGGCTGAGCTTCGTTTACGTGAAAGCTTAGCGACCAAAGATGCCACCACGGCGAGCTATTATCCTTCGATCAGTTTGACTGGGAATCTTGGTTCAAGCAGTACCTCACTCACCCAACTGCTGAAGAACCCAGCCCTAACCTTAGGTGCAAGTTTAAGTCTGCCGTTCTTGCAATATAACGACATGAAACGTGACCTTGCGATTAGTCAATTAGACTATGAAAAAGCCATCGTGCAATATCGTCAAACCTTGTACCAAGCTTTTGCCGATGTGGAAAATGCCCTGTCTGCGCGAACTGAGTTGAGCCAACAAGTACAATTGCAACAGCGTAATTTAGAACTTGCTGAGAAAGTGGAACGGTTGACCCAAGTGCGTTATCGCTATGGAGCTGTGGCTTTAAAAACTTTTTTGGATCAACAAGAAACCACGCGCACTGCGCGCTTAACGTTGGTCAATACCAAACAAAGCCAATACAACGCCTATGTGACGTTGATGCAAGCCTTGGGTGGAAGTCCTGTAAAAGAACTAGCAAAACAATAGTCCTCGCGCTATTGTTTTGTTCTCTTATTCTTTCACCAGATCTGGATTATTCTGGATCTGGTGAATACATTTAATATTGTCCTGATCATCAAAAACAACTTCATACGAAAGTTGCTGACCATCGAAATACATCTCGGCTGGAGAGCCAATCACTTCCCATAGACCAATCGAGGCAATATCCGCAGTCGTGTGCCATAACGTACGGCTGATTCTGGCTGCTTTTGAGTAGCCCTGTTGGAAAGTATAAATCTCTTTATGTTCTCCATTGACGTTTTCTGAGGTGACTGGTGCACCCAATTCAGAAATCACATAATTACGGTGTTTTCCAACCTCTAAAACTGTCAAATTCTTTTTATGCGGCTGGTTACTCGCCATCACCGCGGCACAACCTTGAAGTGAAAGAAGAGTGACTAATCCAAAAACAACAGTTATTTTTTTCACGCTTTAACCTACCCCGAAAGCTCAAAATTATATGCTTATTGACTTTATCTTTAGAATTTTAATTCAACAAAAACTAGGATTTATTAGCATATAAAATATTAGATGACAAATGATTAGGTATATTTTTCGATATGTTTATAAATATAGTTAATTATTAAATTGAGTATCACATTAAAATTTTTAGCTATAAATTGTTGTATAGTCGCAGTAATATATGCATAAATAAAAAAGCACCTCATAAGGTGCTTTAATTTATTGCTTAAGTATGTTTATAGTGTCTCGTTTGATATTCGAGAAGTTCTCGAACTTGTTGTTTCAGGTCTTCTGCTAACCCCCAGTTTTGAGCCAACTTATCACAATTTTTGACTTTAACTGGTGTGAAACTAAACTTCGCTTTAAGTTCTGTCAGTACATTTCGTAGTTTTGCTTTAAGCTCTTGAGAAACACAATTAAAGCGCATTAATTTATCTACTATATAACCAGCAGCTTTTGCAGAGAATTCAGATAAATGTTTCACTTGAGGTACGAAATTTTCATGCCACATAGCTAAAGCAACAGTCTTGACATCTTCAAAAGATACTAAACTGAACTCACTACTGACCAATCTATCAAAAACTTCTTGTGTACGTTTCATTGTTACAAACCTACGATGATTAATAATCATACTTCCTCTATGCATCTTATAGCATAGTCTACGTTCTTTTGCAAACTATCAGGCGTAGGACTGTAATACACAGCATCTCTTGCTACACGTTGAAAGTCTTCTAAACTAAAACGTTCTGCTTTATAAAGTGAAATAATATCTTTTAAATCATCTTCCGCCAATCTAGATAGCTTAGATACAGCAATATCAACCGCACTCACTAAGAATATATGTAATACACTGTCCTCACTTACTAAAGGTATAGCATTTTCTTTGTAATCAGGACCTAAGGATGGCAAACCAATATTAAAATTTATATCAAAATCTAGGCTTGACTCACCTGCCTCTGGATCATCAAAATAGACAGGATCAAGCTCTAAAATTATGCTGTTGATATCAAGTTTGTTTGCAGCGATTAATTCTGCATCTAAATCATTACTTCCACGTGCATTTGTATACAAGTGAACTGCACAACCTCCAAATATATAAGCAGTTATTGAACCAGCAACTAAGTCTCTGTGATTGTCTTTGATTAATTGAGCCAAATCATTGAATAGTTCAAAAATAGCCTTTGCTAAAGGTGTTTCAGTGTGTAGAGTGACCATGCGCTATCTCTAGATGAAGTATATGAGTTGACATTTTTCTTGTAAACTCAATCAAATTTTAAATCTTTTGAAAATGATTATCAACGTTTCAGCTCTTTAGTTTTAATAAATTTTTATTTTATAAAACAACAAATTAAATTAACTTTAAAGCAACAATATTAGGAGCTTAACATATTGCTATAATTTTTAGAGTCTCGCTACCATTTTGAAAACAAAGCCGCTATAAAAGCGGCTTTATCATATAACTTGAATCAGTCTAATTACTCATCGAGCATCAAGTCTGGGCTCATCCCCACAGTGTTGAAACCTGCATCGACATACATGATTTCACCAGTAATACCATTTGCCCAAGGTGAGCAAAGAAATAATGCGGCATTACCCACATCTTCAATGGTCACATTACGTTTAAGTGGTGAAATTTTTTCGTTTACATCTAACATTTTGCGGAACGATTTAATACCAGATGCCGCCAAAGTACGAATTGGGCCTGCTGAAATCGCATTCACACGAATCCCTTCTGCACCCAAACTAGAAGCCAAGTAACGTACGCCTGCTTCTAATGATGCCTTCGCCATCCCCATCACGTTGTAGTTTGGCATCACACGCTCAGAACCTTGGTAAGTCAAGGTCAATAAGCAACCTTGACGAGCTAAAAGTAATGGCTTCGCAGCACGCGCCATAGCAATAAAGCTATATGCACTGATGTCATGTGCCACTTTAAAACCATCACGATCCGTTACATCGGTAAAGTCACCATCTAAAGTATGCGCAGGTGCAAAACCAATCGAATGCACCACACCGTCTAAACCATCCCAATGTTTTGCCAATTCAACAAAAGTTTGTTCAATTTCAGCATCGACAGCCACATCACATGGTAGAACAATCGTTGAGCCAAATTGTGCTGCAAATTCATCTACACGTTTTTTCAGTTTTTCATTTGGATAAGTAAACGCAAGTTCCGCACCTTCACGGTGAAGCGCTTGAGCAATACCAAATGCAATTGATAATTTACTTGCAATACCCGCTACTAAAAAACGCTTTCCAGCCAATAGTCCTTGTGCCATGTGACTCTCACTCAAAATAATTTATCTGCATAATGCCAAGTTTAAGTTGAAACCGAAATTGCATAATGCGCCTTTTTTCAATTCATCAACATTCAATAACAAATACGCCCCAATGAAGGGGCGTATTTATTAAAACTAGGGAGATTAGTCGTCGCCACGCAACATGCTGAGTAGGCGTAGAAATGAATAGTACATCCACACCAAAGTTGCTAGTAGCGCAATACCACACAGCCATTCCATCGCTTTCGGAGCGTGTTGTGCCGCAGCACTTTCAATCAAATCAAAATCTAGAATTAAGTTCAGTGATGCAATCACTGCAACAAAAGCGGCAAAACCTAGGCCTAATAAGTTGTTTTCAAATAAAAATGGAATGCTTGAACCAAAAGCCAAACGCATAACCATTTGCACCACAAACACAATCGCGATGGCAATCGATGCCGACATCACTACCGATTTGAATTTTTCAGTGGCACGAATAATTTGAAAACGATACAGGCCAAACATCACTAAAGTGGTGACAAAAGTTGCCAAGAGCGCTTGTAAAGGTACACCCGGATATTTCAATTGGAAAATGACCGACACCCCACCTAAAAAAGCACCTTCAAACAAGGCATATGGAATGGCAAGGGTACGTGCGGTATTTGGTTTAAAAGTTGCAATCAGGCCTAAAATTAGACCACCAATCGCACCGACTAAGGTTGCAGCATAGGCTAGCGAAATATTTAAGGTCATGAAACAGTATAAAAACAGTGCTATACCGACCACAGCCGCAATCACTGTAAGTAATACAGACTTCTGAATAGCACCTTGAACAGTCATCGGTTGACTATAGTCCGCATGTGTTTCCACGCGGTTCAAAATAGGGTTATTACTTTGCATAACTCAACTCTTTGTTATAATTTAATTAATTTACTTTATCATAAAGCTTGTTTTAAACTTGTATAGCAAAAAAGTGTTTCTTTTTTCTACACAAATACCCTCAGCTCTATTCGATTTCAATAAAAAAGAGGCTAGCGCCTCTTTCTTTACTACTTATTTATTCATAATAAAAAAGTATTCACGATAATACTTCAGTTCCGCAATCGAATCACGAATGTCATCCATCGCTAAATGTGAAGCATTCTTTTTCAAGCCACTCATAATTTCTGGACGCCAGCGTTTTGCCAACTCTTTTACCGAAGACACATCTAAATTACGGTAGTGGAAATACTGTTCCATTTCAGGCATTAAACGGTGTAAAAAACGGCGGTCTTGGCAGATTGAATTGCCACACATTGGTGAGCTTTTTGGATTGACCCATTTCTTTAGAAATTCTAAAGTTTGCTGCTCAGCATCTTGCGCAGTCAATTTACTGCGACGTACACGTTCAATTAAGCCTGATTGACCATGTTGGCGAGTGTTCCACTCATCCATTGCATTCAGTACACGGTCTGGCTGATGTACAGCAAGCACAGGCCCTTCAGCTAAAATATTTAAGTTATCATCCGTCACAATTGTAGCAACTTCAATAATTTGGTCATTATCAGTATCGAGACCTGTCATTTCAAGGTCAATCCAAATCAAACGCGTATCAGCGGTGCTGCTCATAAATGTGCAATCTTATTCGGCTTAAAAACGATGATAGTAGCAAATTAATTGCTTCGATGCTGTAACTGATACCCTGCTTCGTGCTATTTTTGCCATCTTGAATTCATGGTTTTTTAGGATATGAATGGCTTTAATTCGTAAACGTCGTTTAACTGAACAGCAACAACGCCGCATTCAGAAACAACAGCAAACACGTCAAGAAGATATCGACACTTCAAATGACTTAGAAGGCTTGGTGGTACAACACTACGGTCGTCAGCTTGAAGTGCAAGCCCTTACGACTCCAGACCCACATCCCATCAAACCGACGGTACAAGCAGGTGAACCTGAACCGTTTTGGAAACCAATTGAACTCGGCAGCATTTGGCGCTGTCATACACGCACCAACCTCGAACTACTGGTCACAGGTGATCGTGTCAAATGGCAAGCCGACCCAAATACGGGGCTCGGGATCATCAATGCCATACAGCCACGTCAATCACTACTGACTCGTCCAGACCGTTATCATAAAGTAAAACCTGTCGCTGCCAATATCAGCCTGATTGTGATTGTATTTGCGCCACTGCCTGAGCCAGCACCAGGTCTGATTGACCGTTATTTGGTGGCCTGTGCCGATGCCAACATTCCAGCACTTTTAGTGCTGAACAAAACCGATTTGCTCAAAGACAATGACCCGATTTTAGCGTTGATTGCGGAATATCAAGCCTTAGGCTATGAAGTGATGCAAACACAAGCCGATGGTGATTTAACAGCACTGACTCAGCGTTTAAAAAATGAAACTGTGGCTTTTGTTGGCCAATCTGGCGTTGGTAAAAGCACGCTGATTAATGCCATCGTGCCAGACGCTGCACAGAAAACCAATGTGATTTCTGAAAACTCAGCCCTAGGGCAGCACACCACGACCTCTACCCGTTTGATTGGTTTTGGCGAAGGCGCTTCGCTGATTGACTCACCAGGAATTCGTGAGTTTGGTTTATGGCACTTAGATGCGGACAAAGTACAACGTGGCTTTCCTGAAATTGAAAACTTGTTGGGCTACTGTCAGTTCCGTAACTGCACCCATAAACATGAAAAACAATGTGCTTTACGCTTAGCTGCGGCAAATGGTGAAATTTTAACGCGCCGTTTAGACAGCTATTTACGTCTGATTGATGAAATTGCTGAAGCTCAGCAAAAAAATTAATTTTTATTCAACCTTAGCCCTTGAAGCGGTGATTTTGATCACCATATTTTATAAGCTATACTCTCTAGCAATTTTTGAATTGTAATTTAGGTGACTTGTGGAACGTTGGTTCGAGTTTATGGGGAATCACCCCTTCTTATTTGGAACACTTGCGGTATTGGTTGTTTTGTTTTTCGTACTTGAAGGACAACGCAATGGTCGCAAAATTTCACCACAATCTTTAGGTATTTTAGTGAAAGCTAAAAATGCCATGTTGATTGACTTACGTGATGCCAAAGATTTCCGTGAAGGTCATATCAGTGGAAGTCGCAACATTCCCTACAGCCAAATTACAAAACATGCTGAAGAGTTAAAAGCTGCAGATCGTCCACTCGTCTTCATCTGTAATTTAGGCCAAGTGGCAGGTACTGCTTTACAACAAGTTGCACATACTGACAGCTATCGTTTAGATGGCGGGATTAGCAACTGGAAGGCTCAAGGCTTACCACTGGTTAAAGCTAAATAATTTGCACAAGGAGAAACTCATGGCTCAAGTCACTATTTACTCAACGACTGTATGTCCATATTGCGTTCGCGCAAAGCAGCTCCTTGAGCGTAAAGGCGTTGAATATAAAGAAATTAATTTATCTAAAGAAGCGCCAGAAGTCCGCATTGAATTGATGCAACGCACCA
Source organism: Acinetobacter sp. CAU_H_29a_1 (assembly GCF_058599505.1). NCBI lineage: Bacteria > Pseudomonadati > Pseudomonadota > Gammaproteobacteria > Moraxellales > Moraxellaceae > Acinetobacter > Acinetobacter sp. CAU_H_29a_1. The sequence goes on along the minus strand of NZ_CM178655.1, from coordinate 512,267 downwards.
ATCACCGTACGGTTCCACAAATTTTTATTGATGACCAATTTATTGGTGGTTTTGATCAGCTTTATGCTTTAGAGCGTGAAGGCAAACTCGACCAACTATTGGCATAATTAGCTCAGCATATTAAGGATTAGAAAATGAGTGAAGCTCAACCACAACTTGCTTTAGAACGTATTTACACAAAAGATATTTCTTTTGAAGTCCCTGGGGCGCAAGTTTTTACCAAAGAATGGCAACCAGAGTTGAACATCAACTTATCATCTTCTGCTGAAAAAGTTGATCCAACTCACTACGAAGTTTCACTTAAAGTGGTTGTACAAGCAAACAATGCAGGCGACACGGCGTTTATTGTCGATGTTACTCAAGCGGGTATTTTCCTTGTAGATGGTGTTGAAGAAGAACGTCTTCCGTACATCTTAGGTGCATATTGCCCAAACATCTTGTTCCCGTTCCTTCGTGAAGCGGTGAATGATATGGTGACTAAAGGCAGTTTCCCACAATTGTTACTTACACCAATTAACTTTGATGCTGAGTTCGAAGCAAATATGCAGCGTGCTCAAGCAGCCGCTGTTGAAGGTCAAGCTTAAAACTTTAAGCTCTTCATACATAAAAAAGACCGCTTTTGCGGTCTTTTTTATTGTACTGAATTATTTAAATGCTTTATGGCCTTGCTGCTTAATAGCCTCAAACTTGGCTGAACTTTGTTTAGCTTCCGCAAGTTTCCCTGCCTGTACCAAATGCTGAGCATGTTCAATTTCTTGGGTTAATGCATCAAACTTTTGTTCATATTGTTTCACTTTAACACTGTCTTTGGGTTGTTTCACCAAAGTGTCAGGCTTGTTTTGCTTGGCAGTTGCCGCGGCTTTTTGCATTTCAGTTAATGCGGTATTCGCCTCTGTGGCAGTCTTGGCTTGAGCAAAAGCTTTTGAGTTTTTCGCCAAAGATTTCATCGCACCTTCTAGCACTTCCGACGCTTGTGCAAGTCCTGCCAAACATAAACCACTGCTCAACAGCACAACCTTTAATAATGTTTTCATTCTTATTCCTATGAGTTTGCAAAAAAAATGCAGCCTAAGGCTGCATTGAATATCGCAAAAATTAAGACCGATGTAAATTAAAAATCATCATCACTTTCAGGGTCTCGATGTAAAGCATCGTGAATCGCTTCAACCAACTGCAAAGCAATTTCTTGTTTCGATGCTTTTTCCAAATCGCGCTTGTCCATTTTATAGCTTTCTGCAAAAAAGACCGTCATCGCATTTTCATCAGACGCAAAACCAATATCAGGACGTGACACATCATTACAGGCAATCATATCGAGCTTTTTCGCCACCAATTTACCTGCGGCATACTCCTCGACATTGCGTGTTTCTGCTGCGAAACCCACCATGAACGGGCGTTTATCTTGCTGTGCAATGGTCGCCACAATATCAGGGTTTTTGATTAAAGAAACATTGAGCTCGTCCCCTGCTTTCTTAATCTTATGCTCTGCAACTTCTGCGACACGATAATCAGCAACAGCGGCTGTCGCGATAAACACATCACAGCCTTCATCTAACATTTGCATGCTGGTATCCAGCATTTTCATGGCAGATGAAACATTGATTCGGCGTACACCGTTCGGTGTGTCTAAGCTGACAGGACCTGCAATTAAAGTCACTTTGGCTCCTGCCGCATAACAGGCAGCAGCAATAGCAAAGCCCATTTTCCCTGTACTGTGGTTGGAAATATAACGCACAGGATCAATCGCTTCACGCGTTGGCCCAGCAGTAATGGTGACTTTTTTACCCGCCAGCATCCCAAATTTTTCAGCCATGGCACGCTGCGCTTTATGGAAGTATTCTGTCACTTGATGTGCCAAATCCTCAGGCTCAGGCATACGGCCTAAACCGACATCACCACAAGCTTGCGCACCTGCATCTGGCATGATTACATGCACGCCATCTTCCACCAAAGTCGCTAAATTACGCTGTGTGGCTTTTGCCGCCCACATTTGTTGGTTCATGGCTGGTGCGACCCATACAGGGGCTTTGGTGGCTAAATATAAAGTAGAAAGCAGATCATCGGCTAAACCCGCAGCAAACTTTGCGATGGTGTTGCAACTGGCAGGCGCAACCAAGAGTAAGTTTGCCCAACGTGCCAGCTCAATATGCCCCATGCCCGCTTCAGCTTCAGGATCGAGAAGTGCGGTATGGACAGGGTTGCCCGACAAAGCTTGAAAAGTTAGCGGCGTAATAAAAGCCTGTGCACCTTCGGTCATCACCACACGGACTTGAAAACCCGCATCTTTTAAACGGCGAACCAAAATGGCACTTTTATAGGCAGCAATACCACCCGTAACAGCTAAAAGGATATTTTTATTTGGAATTACACTGAGATCAAAGCTCACGAACAGGCTACCTTTCTGTTGCAGTGGCGCTCACAATAGCATTAAATAGTCTCGTACCCAATCATCGATTGGGCCCTGTTTCTCAGATTAAGAATAAAAAAGTATTAAATAATGCACTTATCCATAAAAAAATGGCCCGAACAAGAGCGGCCACGTGAACGCTTATTACAACAAGGGCCTGCCAGCCTCTCCGATGCAGAACTGCTTGCTATTTTCATCCGTTCGGGTTCAACGCAACATTCTGCGGTCGAATTGGCACGTCTTTTGTTGCAACATTTTGGCAGTCTGAATGCGGTTTTTGATGCTGAACTGCCCGAGCTCAGCCAATTTCACGGCATTGGTCCGACCAAGTATTCACAATTAATGGCCGTCAAAGAATTGGGGCGACGCTACAGTAGCCAGGAACTCAAGCAACAAAAGTTGGAACTCAATCATTCAGCTCAATTGCTCAAGTTTTTACAGTATGAATTTTCAGGCGAGAACCAAGAAGTCTTTGCGGTGCTCTGCTTGGATGCACATTTAAGAAAAATAAATTTTAAAAAATTGTTTTTTGGCGCAGTCAATTCTTGTGAAATATCGATCAATCAATTGCTCCGTTACTGTATTGCTCAACACGCTACCTTTATCGTGATTGCACATAATCATCCACTTGGAAAAGCTCAACCCTCCACGGCGGACATCGAACTGACCAAGCGCATTCTTCAAGCCAGTCAGCTCGTGGATATTCAACTGATTGATCATTTCATTTTATCACCCGAAGGTGCTTTTTCTTTTGCTGAACACGGTCTGATCCAATCCATTTAAATATGCAGACAAATGATTGACAAATACGGTGACAAATATGAAGATCAAGCAAAATTGTAAAAGAATTCTAATCACATGATTGTGCGTGATCAGCCCAGTATTTTTAAGGTGCTTTTTTCATGGCGTGGCACCATTCTTCCCAAAGTTTTACCCCCTTTGGGCGTGGTCATGTTGGTCTCTGCCATTATTGGCATTTTGTCCTATGTCGGCTATTTCCACTTCCCTGAACTGCCTTTGGTCGGCTTCACCCTCATTGGGGTGGTACTTTCCATTTTCCTCGGCTTTAAAAATAGTGCCTGCTATGATCGTTGGTGGGAAGCGCGTAAATTATGGGGTATTTTAATTGCCAATTCACGTCACTTTGACCGCGACTGTCGTATCTTGACTCAAGGTCGGCGTGAACGTGTGATTCAACATGTGATTGTGTTTGCCAATGTTTTACGTGACCGTTTACGCCATCAAACAGCCAATCCAACAGAACTGGTAGAAACTAGTGGCTTAAGTCAAAATGCGCTGACTCAGCTGTATCAACAAGCCAATGCCCCGCAGTACACGCTTAGTCTGATTCAGTGGGAGTTGATGCAAGCATTAAAAGAAGGTGAAATTAGCGACATTGTCTATGCGCAGTTGAATCAGCACGTTGCTGACTTGAGTGTGGTGCAAACTGGCTGTGATCGTATTGCGACAACACCGCTACCTTTTGCCTACTCTGTATTACTCAATCGTACGGTATATTTTTTCTGTCTCATTTTACCGTTTAGCTTAGGCTCAACCTTGGGTATTTTCACCCCGCTCTTGGTTGGTGTGTTGGCCTATACCTTCTTAGGACTCGATGCTTTGAGCTCGGAAATTGAAGAACCTTTCGGAACGCAAAGTAATGACTTGCCGCTGGACTCGATGGTACGGACTATCGAAATTGAACTGCTTGGAACTTTAGGTAAACCTACCCCTCCCCCCATTCAAGCACAAGACAATAACTTACTCTAATCAAGCGCACGCTGACCTTCTCTTATGCTAGATAACTCTTGGAGAAGGTGGGAATGACCAGTACTCTTTAAACAAAACTTTCCCAAATCCCCACTTGCCCGTCTTTAACTCTGGGAATATTGCCCAACTTAATCCACGGCATATTGTCGCCATGAAAGTCACTACCGACCGATACTTTTAAACCGTGCTCAGCAATCATCCTATCCACCATTTGGCGGGTAGATGTTGGTTCAACATTGGGGGGCAATTCAACCGCATCCCCACCAAACTGCGCAAATATTTCAATCAGATAACGAATGTTCGTAGCAGATAAGTCATACCGTGTCGGATGCGCCAATACGGCAAAACCGCCACTGGCATGAATCACCTGAATGGTTTCTTCTAAGCCCAGTCCATCAAATTTCACGTAGGCTTTTTTGCCTTCCTTAATATATTTATCAAACGCTTGTTGCGCACGACTCACATACTTTTTTTCAACCAAGGTCTTGGCAATATGGGTTCGAGTCACACGGTCAGGCATCTGTTCAACTTTCGCCAAAACATCGAGATAAATATCTTCACCAATCAGTGGAATCAATAAATCACAAATTTCTTTGGCGCGGCGCGCGCGGATTTGTTTTTGCTGTTCAAGACATTTTTGTAGTGGCTTTAAATCTTGCATATTCAATGCAACCACATGCACGCCATAGTTTTTCTTAGTCGAGGGTCTCGACCACTGACTGGAAATTTCTACACCTGAAATAATACGCATCGCATGCGACTTTGCAGCCAACTCTGCTAAAGCAAGGCCATCCATGGTGTCATGGTCTGTCAAAGCCAAGGTATGAATACCTTTTTCTGCTGCAGCATCAACCAATTGCTTCGGTGTGAAAGTGCCATCAGAAATATTGCTGTGAGTATGTAAATCTACGCCTTCCATCACTTATACTAGCTATTTATTTGAACAGATTTAGATACTCTAACATGAAAGCACTTTTAGACTTTGTGCCGCTGATCATTTTCTTTTATTTATATAAAACTGTAGATCCGAAAAATACTGATCACCCATTACTTCAATTGATTGGTTCTGCTGGGGGTGTCGATAATAATAATATTCTTGTAGCCACCACAGGTTTAATTATTTCGATGCTGATGGTTTACGGCGCACTGTTCTTCATGCAAAAGTTCCGTTTAGACAAACAACAGTGGATTGTGTTGTTTATGACGGTTATTTTCGGCGGTGTTACCTTAATGCTGTCAGATGACTTTTACATCAAACTTAAAGCGGCCTTGCTGAACATTATTTTCTCAGGTGCTTTCTTACTTTCTCCTTATTTTGGCAAAGAACGTAAACCGCTGATCAAACGTTTGTTCGGCCCAATCTTCAATTTAACCGACGCAGGTTGGAAAAACTTAAACTTTGCATGGGCTGCTATGTTTGCCCTCATGTCTTTTTTACACGTATTTTTCGCATTTTTATTTATGGACGGAAAATATTGGGGAGAATTCACGGCTTTTGGTGACATGATCGTGATGTTTTCCTTTATCATTATTCAGTTTATTGTATTGCGTAAATACTTTAAATCTTCTGAAGAGTAATTTAGCCAGAACATACATCGAGAACTCTTATGCCGCTATTCGTCGTCACATGTACCGATCAAGAAGGTACAGTCGAAAAACGTCTTGCCACACGTCCAGAACATCTTGCTCGTTTACAAAAGCTCGATGATGAAGGTCGTTTAATTGTTGCAGGAGCGATGCCGAAAGATCCAAGCAATCCACAAGCAGGCTTTTATGGCAGTACAATCATTGTTGACTTTGACTCACGTGAAGCACTCGATGTCTGGTTACAGGAAGAGCCTTTCTTAAAAGCAGGGGTTTATCGTCAGATTGATGTTAAACCATTTAATAAAGCATTCCCTCAAGGATAAGGTCATGCGCGTTGTTGTCACAAGCTTATTGGGCTTATCTCTTCTTTCTTCTATGGCGTGGGCTGTTGAAACCGCTCCTGCCCCGAGTGTAGCCCCTGCTGTACCAGCAACGACTGCCGTACCTGTTCAAGTGCAAGGCAGTACAACTCAGCCGAAAATCATTCCTGCGGTGGCCACAGTTAGTCCAACAGGCCAACCGCAAGAAGCCAAACCACTCACCGCTGAACAACTGGCTAAGAACAAAGCATTGCAAGATGCCAAAGTCAAAGCACTGGTCAAAGACCAAGCTTCACGTCTTGCACAATTGGAAAAAGCCAACCTTGATGCTTTGGCGCAAAACCAAGAGCTACAACTCAAAAATGATAGCCTCGGTGTACAAGTTCAAGTCTTACAAAGCGAACGCAGTGCGCAAATGTTCCTCTACGGCGCAGCAACCATCGCTGTTGGTGTATTACTGGGTTTCTTAATTGCCAGTTACGTTTATACCAAACGTCGTCGTCAGTGGTAAGCTAAGCCCTATTGAAAACAATAGGGTGCTGTGGTTGTGTCGCGTGCAATTCAAACTGCCGATTTAGAATGGCAACAGATTGATGGCATAGATGTGCCAGTCTCAAAACAATTTGGCGATGTCTATTTTTCCAAGGACAATGGTCTACTCGAAACTCGCCATGTGTTTTTAAATGGCAATGATTTACCTGAGCGTCTGTCCAATCTTCAGCCCTTTGAATATTTTAGTGTTGGTGAAACAGGCTTTGGCACAGGGCTCAACATCTTAGCGCTTTGGCAACTTTGGCAACAGGTGCGCCCAAATAACCACAGCCACCTTCATGCCATTTCAGTTGAAAAATTTCCGCTGTCTAAAACGGATCTAATACGCGCACTCAATGTCTGGCCTGAACTCAAACCGATTGCCGATCAACTAATTGCACAGTACCCGTACCCGATTGCAGGTTGTCATCGCCTGTGCTTCCCTAAGGAACGTTTCAGCCTTGACCTTTGGTTAGGCGATGCCCACGATGTTTTCCCCAGTATGGCAAAAACCAGTCGCGTTAACGCATGGTTCCTCGATGGTTTCGCACCTGCCTGTAACCCAGACATATGGGAAGAGCAAGTACTGAATCACATCGTTCGCCTATCTGGTATTGGAACGACATTTTCTTCATTTAGTGTCGCAGGCGTGCTCAAACGTGGTTTAACGCAGCATGGTATTTCTATTTCACGTCCGCGTGGCTATAAGCATAAACGCGAAATGCTGAAAGCCATCTGGTTAGCTGCTGAACCTGAAAACACATCAGACGCTATCGATACCCAATCAGTATTAAATCAAAATCGACCTGATCAAGTACTACACGCTTTTAAACAACGCCAAATTGCTATCATTGGCGCAGGGATTGCAGGTTTAAGTAGTGCATGGGCCTTTGCTGAGCGCGGGCACCAAGTCACGCTCTACGACCAATCTGAGCCACTTGCAGGAGGTTCAGGCAATCCTCTGGCCTTACTCAACCCCAAACTTTGTCCAATTGAACAAAGTCATGAGCATTTAATGACTTTGGCTTGGCAACATGCTTTACAGCACTATCCCAAGTTTCAGGCTTTTCGCCCCATTCAAGTACATCAACTGGCACTGAAAAAAGCCGAAGACTTACTCGATCTCGAACAACAATACCCTGCGGGTCTTCTGACAGCAGAAACTGCTGCTGATTCTGCGTTAATCACTGAATATCCAAGTCTGAATCTAACTGAAGCTGGCGCTGTCTCACCACATCAGCTCAGAGATCAAATCTTAGCGCATCCGCTGATTCAGTTCGTACAAGCCAAAATTACTCAAATCCATCCAGAGCACAATGAACTTTTCAATGAACAAGCTCAATCTCTTGGTCAATTTGATTACGTGATTGTCTGTTGTGCACGCCAGACGGCAGCTTTCTTTGAGCAATATCCTGTGCTGAAGCCCATTCGCGGACAAGTCAGTTGGGTGGAGAATACTGCGCAACCTTTAGCCCTCAATCAAGCTTATAGCTATGGCGGCTACTGTATGCAGCTTGATGCTCAACAATTCATTCTAGGTGCATCTTTCTATCCCAATCGAGATGACAGCGATGTTTTACTTGAAGACCATGTGCATAACTACGAGCTTATCCACAGTATCTTTCCACATTATGCACAATCACTTCCTGATGTGACGACTTGGCAAGGCCGTGCATCCGTTCGCGCGCAAAGTTTGGACTATTTTCCAGTCCTTGGAAAAATGTCTGAACAGACTGAAATTTATAGCTTTGCGGGCTTGGGTTCTAAAGGCTTTTTGTTTGCGCCTTTATGTAGTGAAATTTTAGCGGCACAGATACTAAAAGAGGCCTGCCCTGTTCCTGAGTCACTGCTACAAAAGCTCAGTCCGACCCGATTCCATAAAAAGCTCAAAGCCAAAAAGCCTTATTTTAAAGCGCAGTCTTAGTTCTGCTTATGACTCAAGTACAGCATATGGCGCTATAAATAGAGAAATGTAAATTTCTAAGACATTAAAAAAGCGCCTTACGGCGCTTTTTTTGCTTCTGCTTAATTACTTTGTTCTAAGGCTAAACCAGCATCACGAGCAGCACGGGTACCACCCATTAAAATCACATACTCACGCGCACTGTCAAAACCTTCGAGTAACTCTGCAGCACGTGGCGCTTTACTACCGCCACCACATAAAATGTAAATCGGTTGATCCGTCGACACTTGAGTAAGGCTTTGTGCTGAAAGTTCTGTGATTGGCTGATTAATCGCCCCTTTCACGTGTGCTTCAGCATAAGCACTTGAATCGCGTACATCCCAGATGATCGCATCCTCTGGGAACTCAAATGTTGTAATTTCTTGTTTACGGATCATTGCGCACTCCTTTGATGTAAACAACACTTGGCAAATGAAGAAAACATCCCTAGCATCTCAGATATTCTTTCCATTTGTAAAGGTTTAATCCATGCCATCTTTTGATATTGTTTCAGAATTAGAAATTTTTGAAGTAAATCATGCCGTTCAGAACACCCAAAAGGAAATCGCAACCCGTTTCGACTTCCGTGGTCAGGACGTTTCAATTGAACTCAATGAAAAAAACAAAGAAATCAAAATTTCAACTGAAAGTGATTTCCAGTGTGAACAAGTGTACACCATGTTAGAGAACCATTTCTTTAAGCGTAAAGTCGATATTCAAGCGCTTGATCCACAAAAAATGACTGCTTCAGGTAAAAATGTACTTCAAGTGGTGAAATTAAAAGACGGACTTGACTCAGATACCGCAAAAAAAATTAACAAGGCCATTAAAGAAAGCGGTATTAAAGTGCAATCTTCAATTCAAGGCGACAAAATTCGTGTGACTGATAAAAAGCGCGATACATTACAGCAAGTAATGACCTTTTTAAAAGAACAACAATTTGGTCTGCCTTTACAGTTCAATAACTTTAAAGACTAATACTCTTGTTTGATCATTTGAGGTAACTATGCCAAAGGCCAATCGCTTATCAAAACTTGTAAAAACCACGTCACGCTTGCCGAAAGCATTACGTACGCGATTATGGAATCAAGCTTTTGGTCGCATAGTTCCCATGGTCGGCAGTGCCAATATTCGTTATTTACAAGTCAGTCATAGCGAAGTCGTGGTCAAAATCGAAAATCACCGTGCCATGCAAAACCATATTGGTCAACTGCATGCCTGTGCCATGGCCTTAATTGCTGAAACGGCAACGGGTTTTGTAACAGGGATGAATGTACCTGATCATTGCATCGTTCTGATTAAAAGCATGCACGTTGACTTTAAACGTCCGAGTAAAGGTGCCATGACAGCGACAGCCACCTTAACACCAGAACAACAGCAGGTGATGCAAACCACCGCTAAAGGTGAAACTTTAGTTTCTGTGACAGTAATGGATGAATCGGGTGAAGCACCCGTTCAATGTGAAATGTTATGGGCGTGGCTCGACAAAGCATCATTAAAAAAGTAAAAATGTAAATATAACTTACTGTTTGGTAAGTATAAAATTTACAACAACACGCTAAAGCTGCGACTAAAACTTACTATATCTTTGTTTCGACTCAGCTCAAAATCATGCTACATAACATGAATATTTGAGCTGACTTGATGAAAAAAATACTAATTTTAGCGACTGCCTTATTTTCTTTGGGGCTGGTGGCCTGCCAACAGCACAACCCAGCCAACTCATCGGTTTCAACAACGCCGAGTCACCATTCTGCCTCTGCCCTGACTGAACAAAATAAAAAAATTATAGTGGACTTTTATGAAGGCGTTTTTAGCAAACATCAGGTTCAAACCTATTCAGACCGCTATATTGGTACACAATACATTCAACATAATCCGTTATTTAAAACCTACTTAAACCTACTTACGTGGGTTTAATGTTTAATTCCTACTTCATCATCAAGAACCAATTGCTATTGCGCTTGGGATTACCTCAATTCCATAGGCTGTCACGGTGTAACTCACCGCCATTGGTGGCTTATGTAGCCACCAATTCTTTATCTGCATGTTTTAGAATATTGATGGCAGCATTAATATCCCTGTGATGCAGGGTGTTACATGAACATCGCCACTCACGCATTGCAAGTGTCAGGTTTTGGTTTAATTCACCACAATTCGAACACATCTTGCTGCTTGGAAAGAATCGTCCAACAGAAAGTATTGATTTGCCATGCTGTTTAGCCTTGTAAATCAACTGTCGCTTGAACTCATAAAAGCCCATATCCGATATGGCTCTTGAGAGCTTACGGTTTTGTACCATACCTTTCACATTTAAATCCTCAATCGCAATCAGATCGAATCGCTTAACTAAATCAGATGTGACTTGATGAAGATTGTTTTTTCTCAAGCATGATATTTTGTAGTGCAAACGAGAGAGCTTGGTTTTCGCTTTTTCTCTGTTTTGACTACCTTTCTTTTTACGGCTAAAAGACTTAGCAAGTCGTCTTAACTTGGCAAGCTGTTTCTTTAGTGGCGCACTTGATGGAACAACCTCGCCATTAGATAAAGTGGCAAGACTGGAAACACCTAAATCAATACCAACAGATAAACCTGTTTTGGGGTGAAGTTTCTCAGGCTGATTTAATTCAACAGCAATCGAAGCAAACCACTTACCACCCTGTTTAAATATTTTCGCTGATAATATTTTTCCTTGATAACGCAAATCCTCAGTCATTTTTACCCAACCCAAGTTTGGGATACTAATTTTTCTATCTTTAATGCTGAATTGGTCATTTGATAATGAGAAGCGATCATCTACGCCTTTTTTTCTAGGCTTTGGATATTTGGATTGACCATTAAAAAAACGATCAAATGAACTACCCAATTGCTTAATCGCAAGTTGTGGCGCACATTTGGTCACTTTAAGCATGAAAGGGTATTTCTCACGCTTGAACGAGTTTAAGTGCTTTCTTATTTTAGCTTCGGATGGTTTATTTAGAAGTTTTTTATCCACCTGAACGCCATAATAGTCACACTGATCTCTATATTCCTTATCTGCTTTATATTGACGTTGCCATTCTTTTAAAGCCCAATTATACGACAAACGAGCAACACCACTCGCTTGAGCGAAATGACTTGCTTGCTTATTATTTGGCAGTAATTGGATTACATGCCCTCGTATGAATCGGCTCATAGTGCGTCTTTGACTGCCTGTATTAACTTTTGGTTTTTCTTACTACGACTACCATATAATCTTGCCGAAAACACTGTAATGATTTCCAAAACATCTTGAGCAAGTTCTTCCTCAAAAGACAAATTTTCACCCTTATTAAGAATGACGATCTCCACGCTTTTAGCTTCACATAAGGCAAAAACCAACTCAGCACCAAACCGCAATAAGCGATCTTTATGCGTTAAAACCAAACGTCCGATTTCATCATTCATGATTGCTTCTAGCAGCTTATTTAAGCCTTTTTTTCTATAGTTCATACCCGAACCAAGATCGGAGATTAATTCAAACGTCCAACCTTGATTTGCACAGTACATTTCAAGAACTTGTTGCTGTCGAATTAAATCTTCTTTTTGGTCATGACTCGATACCCTTGCGTATGCAATGGTTTTCCTTTGAAGTTGACTATCGGGCTTGTGTATTTGCTCAGGCGTGATCTTACTCAGATCATATCGTCTATGATTTTTAGGGGTTCGATCTGCAACCAAAGTGCCTTCTTCATCCCAACGCCTTAATGTTTGAATGGAAACACCTAATGTTTTAGCTGCAACGCTAATGCTTACATATTTACTCATGTTGTATATAATAGTATAGAAATAAGTAGATTTCAATTAGCAGTTACAAACCCTATGTTGCAGACGGCAAAGCGCCTTTTGTAAACTACTTCACCCAGTACTTTAAAGAACATCCTGATGCAAGAAACACCATCAAGCGTGTCGTAGCCGAAGGTGATTTGGTGGTGCTCCATGTACATTCCACTCAAAATGCACAAGATCGTGGTGAGGCCGTTGTCGATATTTTCCGCGTCGAACAAGGCAAAATTGTAGAACATTGGGATGTGATACAAAGTATTCCCGCGGAGTCCGCCAACCGCAATACTATGTTTTAATCCATCGGACTGCATTGAATAGCAATAAAAAGCCAGTGATTACACTGGCTTTTTTTGCAGACCAACTCAAGCTTTAGTTGGATTGGCTTGCAAGAAACTTTTCTTTAACATCCGCTGGAATCTGACGTTTATTGCCTTTGACATCAACCGCAACAAAGGTAAATACACCTTCAGTCACACGTACAGGTGGACGTGAACTGTCATGACTATCCCACACTTCAATTTCCATCTGAATAGACGTATTGCCCACTTTTAACAGTTTGGTATAACAACTGATGACATCGCCAACTTTCACTGGGACTAAGAACGTCATCTGATTAATTGAAATCGTTGCACAGCGTCCCTTACTAAAACGCTCTGCGTGAATTGCACCCGCCAAATCCATTTGTGACACAATCCAACCACCAAAAACATCTCCACTCCAGTTGGTATCGGCTGGCATTGCAATTGTCTGAAGAGACAACATCCCTTCTGGTTTCACATGAATCTCTGACACGTTGACTCCAATTTTCGTTATGACTGGGCTTGCAACTGTTGATCTAACCATTGTTGCAATTGTGGCGCACGGAGCGCACCGCTTATTCTAGCAATTTCCGTGGTTTTATTCATTAAAACCAAGGTCGGAATGCTGCGTACATTAAATGCACTGCTCAATCGCGGAGACTCTTCGGTATTTATTTTAGCAAAAATAACCTGCGGATTTTGCTTGGCCACTTCAGCAAAGTGCGGAGCCATCATTTTACATGGACCACACCACTCTGCCCATAAATCAATAAACACTGGCAAATCGCTATGGCTAATGTACTGGCTAAAATTCTGCTCATTCAATTCAATCGGCGCCGCAGGTAACAGCGCTGCGTGGCATTGGCCACAGCTCGGATTGGCACTCAATTTCTCTTCAGGCACACGATTTTTGGCCAAACAAGTAGGACAGACGATAATCATTTAGTTGACTCCAATATGTTGATGTAAGAATTCTAATTGGGTCGAAATGGCTTTTTCAAACCAACTGGCATGATAAATATCAAAATGCTGCATCTCCCATTCATGATATTGAACAAAAGGGGCAATATTGGTCGCGGCTTCACGACTGGATTCAATCGGAATTAAACTATCATGCTTGGCGGCAATGAAAAGTACAGGAATATTAATTTGTCTGACATTTTGAATCGGACGATAACGAATTAAATTAAAAAATAATCGGGCAGGTATCTCACCACTCCAATAATAATCAGGATTAATAATCGAACGATAACCCAAATACGCATCTTGCGTCGGTAAAAAACATAACTCTCGTGGATCAACCACAGGTAAAGTGGTCGGAGATATCCCCACTTTTCCACCCATATAATCTTGGCTCGATAGTTTTAAGGCTTTAGGGAACTGTTGCAAAGGATATAACTTAGCACTTGCTGCCCCATCTACAAAGGGTACTTGCGCCATCACTGCCTGTACATTCTTGAATTCTGCTGCAATATCGAGCACATAACCGCCACTGAGCGCCGTCCCCCACAGCACGATCCGTCGACTATCGATCGACTTACGTTCTTTGAGGTGGTTAATCATGGTCTGCCAATCTTCAAGCTGCTTCTTAATCGAGACCAACTCTCGTGGACGTCCAGTACTCCCGCCCCAATAACGGTAGTCAAATAATACGACTGCATAACCCGCTTGTGCAAAACGTTGTGCAAATTGGATCAGTTTGAATTGGCGAAGCCCAGCCAAACCATGGGCCATCACAATCACTGCTGGTTTCTCTTCGGTTTTCGGACGATAAAAATCCGCAGCAATGACCTCTTGGCCACTTTTGACATATAGCGGTTCAACGGTATAGGCGTGCATACCTGCTCCATTGCGTTATTTTATGGTTGTAATCGCTTATAAATATTTCAACAGCATAGGCTGAGCTTTCAGCTTAATGCTATCATAAAGCATATCTCGATTAGTTTAATTTTGGAGTGACAGCATGAGCGAAAATGTAGGCTTTGCAGGTCAAATTGGCCCAGAACATTTGGTTCAAGTGGTTGAAAAAGGGTTTAAATCTGTGATCAATAACCGCCCAGATATGGAAGGTGGTTCAGAACAACCAACCAGCGCTCAAATTGAAGAAGCAGCACGTGTTGCAGGCCTAGATTATGTCTATCAACCTGTGGTTGCAGGGCAAATCACAGAAGTGGATGTACGAACTTTTGCCAATCATTTCAATGAGCTACCAAAACCTGTTTTAATGTTCTGCCGTACAGGCAATCGCTCAAACAACTTATACCAACTAGCGAAGCAAATGGACCTGTTAGATGACTAAACGGTTGTTTAAAAGTGTCATCTGCACTGCTCTGATTTTAACGAACAGTGTATTGTGGGCGGCAACGAATAACCTGAGTCAAGCACTCAGCCCACAGCTCAGTATTTCAGGGGAAATGACCCAAGACAAGTTTCAACGGTTGATAAAACAAGGTTTTAAGTCGGTCATAGTCAATCGACCAGATCAAGAACAAGGTAATACCGTTCGCGTTGATCAACTGCGTAATATTGCGGAACAGTCCAAAGTCAGCGTAATTTACCAACCGGTTACCAGCAGTAAAATTTCTGAAACAGACGTGGTCGAATTTGCTAAATATTATAATGAATTGCCCAAGCCTATTTTAATGGTCTGTAAGAGTGGTGCTCGCTCTAGTCTGCTGTTCAATCAGGCAAAACAACGAGGATTACTCCATGAATAAACTGTTGCTGCTTTTACTCTGCTGTACCTTAATGACAGCATGTAGTTCAATGAATGTACGTCCTACCGTTGGGGTAAGCGTTGGTACTGGCTTATAAGTCAAATGAAAGTAAAGACGGCATCTAGTGCCGTTTTTTTTTACAAAATATAATCATCTACAGCCCTGAATATGTTAACTATAGAGTATGTCTCGCTTAGATAAACGTTTGCTTATGTATGATCTGATTATTATTGGGGCTGGAACTGCGGGTATCGCAGCCTACCAACAAGCCGTGAAGTCCACACAAAATCTATTAATCATTAATGATGGGCCATGGGACACCACTTGTGCACGTGTCGGCTGTATGCCCTCAAAAGTCCTGATTTCTACAGCAAATCGTATGCATGATATTCAACATGCGGATCGTGTCGGATTGCAAGTAGAGTCAAAAATAGACAATAGTCAGGTCATGCAACACGTACAAAAACTCCGTGATCGCTTTACCCACAACACCCTTAAAACCGTAGAGAGCTGGCCTGAGTCTCATAAAATTCAGGGCCGTGCTCGCTTTGTCGATTCAAAAACGGTCGAAGTTAATGGGCAACACTACCAAGCCAAAAGCTTTATTTTAGCTGTAGGCTCCACACCTAGCTTTGACCCAGCATGGAAGGATGAACTTGGTGATCGTCTCATCACCTCCGATCAAATCTTTGAACTCAATGCTTTACCCAAATCTTTAGCGGTGATTGGGAGCGGAGTCATCGCGATTGAACTTGCGCAAGCCATGCAACGACTTGGCGTCAATACCACAGTCTTTGCACGTAGTCGTAAAGTCGGCGTTCTGACCAGCCCGAAATTGCAGCAGTTGGCACAAACAGAAATTAGCACTGAACTTGAGATCAAGTTCGAAGTTTTACCCACTAAAATTAAGTATATAAACGATCAAGTTGAAATTAGTTTTATTGAAAATGGTCAGCCTAAAACACTCAACGTTGATTACTTACTGGTTGCCACAGGACGAAGTAGTCTTTTAAATACCCTTAAACTCGAAAATATCGATACCTCATTCACGGACTTAA
The DNA here is from genome assembly GCF_058599505.1 of Acinetobacter sp. CAU_H_29a_1. Taxonomy (NCBI): domain Bacteria; kingdom Pseudomonadati; phylum Pseudomonadota; class Gammaproteobacteria; order Moraxellales; family Moraxellaceae; genus Acinetobacter; species Acinetobacter sp. CAU_H_29a_1. The sequence goes on along the minus strand of NZ_CM178655.1, from coordinate 495,832 downwards.
AACATTTACCTGTTGATCCTGAGACCAAACAACTCGCCGACTATCCGATTTTTATCATTGGCGATGCACATACTGATACTCCATTACAACATGAAGCCGCTCACGAAGGTAAAGTTTCGGTCAAAAATGCATTGAACTTTCCCACTATAGAATCATGTAAGACCCTAACGCCTTTAGGTATCGTGTTTAGTAGCCCAGAAATGGCAATGGTTGGACAAAACTTTAAGCAACTACAAAGTGCACCTATCGATTTTGTCATAGGCGAAGTATCTTATGCTAAACAAGGACGTGCATTGGTTCTGGGTAAGAACCATGGGGCCATTGAGATTTATGTGGATAAAAGCAGCCGAAAACTACTGGGTGCTGAATTACTCACAGAGTCTACTGAACATTTGGCCCATTTACTGGCATGGATGATTGCAGAACAGCTCACTGTCGATGAAATTTTAGAAAAACCATTTTATCACCCAACCCTTGAAGAGGGTTTACGAACGGCATTAAAACATGCACGTCGACAGCTAGATACCTAAACTGCGAAATTCATGATTCATGTTCTTTTAATAAGGTTTTCTGTGTGCAATTAAACGATTTCATCAACGCTGGGCAGCAAGCTATAAACCATTCGCTGCATACGTTGATTTAATTACAAGACACACGCTTGGTAGATTTGCGGTAAAGTTCTTATTTTAGTGCGTAACTTAACTAATCTAAAACACATTAATGCCCCTAATAAACTATGAGTTGTAATATATTTATTTTCATCTCAGGAATAGCTATTTTCTCCAAATAATTGCTTAATTACTGAATAATTCCACAATATTCTTACTTTTGTTTAGAGAATAAATTTATTGCCACTATAGAAAGCATGCCAATCAAATAGTTTAGTGAACATTAAGAAAACTTAAAAGGTGCTCTATAACTTCTTGTAAATAAGACATAAAAAACCAGCAAATGCTGGCTTTTTTACCATTTTACCATTTATGCCCTTATAGATAGCTTATTTTCTGCTCTTTTCATCTGGTTACTTCTTCTTATTTTTCCCTATTTTCAACCTTCCTGCATAAAAAAATCCCCCTATCTCATTTGAGTTAGGGGGATTTAGAATTAATGAGCTGGCGATGACTTACTCTCACATGGATAACTCCACACTACCATCAGCGCTAAGAGGTTTCACTTCTGAGTTCGGGAAGGGATCAGGTGGTTCACTCTTGCTATTGTCGCCAGCACAACTGTTTATGACTATTCGTTGGGTCTAACCTCAGAGCAGTGCTCTTCGTGCCTAACTTTCATCAAATGAGTTATTAACAGGTATATTTGAGTTGGATATTTTATCTAGCTTTATAACTAAATCAAGTTGTTTGCAGTGATTTGAACCACAACACCAACTGTTTGGGTGTTGTATAGTCAAGCCTCACGAGCAATTAGTATTGGTCAGCTTCACATATCACTATGCTTCCACATCCAACCTATCAACGTCGTAGTCTTCAACGGCTCTTTAGAGGACATAAAGTCCTAGGGAAATCTTATCTTGAGGTAGGCTTCCCGCTTAGATGCTTTCAGCGGTTATCCCTTCCGAACATAGCTACCCGGCGATGCGACTGGCGTCACAACCGGTACACCAGAGGTTCGTCCACTCTGGTCCTCTCGTACTAGGAGCAGATCCTCTCAAATTTCCAACGCCCACGGTAGATAGGGACCGAACTGTCTCACGACGTTCTAAACCCAGCTCGCGTACCTCTTTAAATGGCGAACAGCCATACCCTTGGGACCTGCTTCAGCCCCAGGATGAGATGAGCCGACATCGAGGTGCCAAACACCGCCGTCGATATGAACTCTTGGGCGGTATCAGCCTGTTATCCCCAGAGTACCTTTTATCCGTTGAGCGATGGCCCTTCCATACAGAACCACCGGATCACTAAGACCTACTTTCGTACCTGCTCGACTTGTGGGTCTCGCAGTTAAGCGCGCTTTTGCCTTTATACTCTACGCGTGATTTCCGACCACGCTGAGCGCACCTTCGTACTCCTCCGTTACTCTTTAGGAGGAGACCGCCCCAGTCAAACTACCCACCAGACATGGTCCTCGTCCCGGATAACGGGACAGAGTTAGAACCTCAATATTACCAGGGTGGTATTTCAAGATTGGCTCCACCGAAACTAGCGTCTCGGTTTCAAAGCCTCCCACCTATCCTACACAAGTAAGATCAAAGTTCAATGTCAAGCTGCAGTAAAGGTTCACGGGGTCTTTCCGTCTAGCCGCGGGTACACCGCATCTTCACGGCGAATTCGATTTCACTGAGTCTCTGCTGGAGACAGCGCCCCCATCATTATGCCATTCGTGCAGGTCGGAACTTACCCGACAAGGAATTTCGCTACCTTAGGACCGTTATAGTTACGGCCGCCGTTTACTGGGGCTTCGATCAAGAGCTTCGCTTACGCTAACCCCATCAATTAACCTTCCAGCACCGGGCAGGCATCACACCCTATACGTCCACTTTCGTGTTTGCAGAGTGCTATGTTTTTAATAAACAGTTGCAGGGGCCTGGTTTCTGTGGCTGCCAATAGCTCAAGGAGTAAATCCTATCACCGTCGGCAGCGTACCTTCTCCCGAAGTTACGGTACCATTTTGCCTAGTTCCTTCAGCAGAGTTCTCTCAAGCGCTTTGGTCTACTCGACCTGACCACCTGTGTCGGTTTCGGGTACGATTCCTATGTAACTGAAGCTTAGAGACTTTTCCTGGAAGCATGGTATCAGCCACTTCACTGTACAAGTACAGCTTGCTATCAGTTCTCAGCATACAGTACCCCGGATTTGCCTAAGATACATGCCTACAACCTTCCACCTGGACAACCAACGCCAGGCTGACTTAACCTTCTCCGTCCTCTCATCGCATTACATAGAAGTATTGGAATATTAACCAATTTCCCATCGACTACGCCTCTCGGCCTCGCCTTAGGGGTCGACTCACCCAGCCCCGATTAACGTTGGACTGGAACCCTTGGTCTTTCAGCGTGCGAGTTTTTCACTCGCATTGTCGTTACTCACGTCAGCATTCGCACTTCTGATACCTCCAGCATACTTCTCAATACACCTTCATCGGCTTACAGAACGCTCCCCTACCACTTGCAATAAATTGCAAATCCGCAGCTTCGGCATATAGTTTTAGCCCCGTTACATCTTCCGCGCAGGCCGACTCGACTAGTGAGCTATTACGCTTTCTTTAAAGGGTGGCTGCTTCTAAGCCAACCTCCTAGCTGTCTATGCCTTCCCACATCGTTTCCCACTTAACTATAATTTTGGGGCCTTAGCTGGCGGTCTGGATTGTTTTCCTCTTGACTACGGACGTTAGCACCCGCAGTCTGTCTCCCGGATAGTACTCATTGGTATTCGGAGTTTGCATCGGTTTGGTAAGTCGGGATGACCCCCTAGCCGAAACAGTGCTCTACCCCCAATGGTATTCGTCCGAGGCGCTACCTAAATAGCTTTCGGGGAGAACCAGCTATCACCGAGTTTGATTAGCCTTTCACCCCTATCCACAAGTCATCCCCTGGCTTTTCAACGACAGTGGGTTCGGTCCTCCAGTTAGTGTTACCCAACCTTCAACCTGCTCATGGATAGATCACCCGGTTTCGGGTCTACACCCAGCAACTAAACGCCCTATTAAGACTCGATTTCTCTACGGCTCCCCTATGCGGTTAACCTCGCTACTGAATGTAAGTCGCTGACCCATTATACAAAAGGTACGCAGTCACCGAACATGTCGGCTCCCACTGCTTGTATGCATGCGGTTTCAGGATCTATTTCACTCCCCTCACAGGGGTTCTTTTCGCCTTTCCCTCACGGTACTGGTTCACTATCGGTCAGTCAGGAGTATTTAGCCTTGGAGGATGGTCCCCCCATATTCAGACAAGGTTTCACGTGCCCCGCCCTACTCGACATCATCATATCAGCCCTTTCGTGTACAGGACTATCACCCACTATGGTTGCACTTCCCAGAGCATTCCACTAAAACTGATATGACTTAATGGGCTTTTCCCCGTTCGCTCGCCGCTACTGAGGGAATCTCAATTGATTTCTTTTCCTAAGGGTACTGAGATGTTTCACTTCCCCTCGTTCGCCTCGTATGACTATGTATTCATCATACGATACCTGCCTTATGACAGGTGGGTTTCCCCATTCAGAAATCTCCGGATCACAGGATATTTGCCGCCTCCCCGGAGCTTATCGCAGGCTATTACGTCTTTCATCGCCTCTGACTGCCAAGGCATCCACCACATGCACTTAATTACTTGACTATACAACCCCAAACAGTCGTTAATCCCTACAAGTAGGATTAAGACAGTCTATGATGATTTCTCATCACTTCCTTACAGTTTGTTGTTCTGTGTACTTAAACACTGTACAGCTTCAATTCAATTCACATACCAAAACGCTTGATTCAGTTAATTTCGCTAGTAACTCATTTCTTCAATCTTCATCAATCAGTAATAAATCACTGTTAATGTCGATCTTAAAAACGAGTATGAACAAATTATTTCAACTCAAATATATTCTGTTAATGATTTTTCCAGCCTTCGTCAGGTCAGGAAACTGTGATAAATCACAGAAGTTAATAAGTTATCTACTTACTAATTTCTGTAATCCAACCTATCTGCGCGAAGCATAGCTTCTTGCTTAAATTTCAAGGAAAAGCCTTAAAGCAGTGCTTTAAGTTTTCTATTCTTAAAATTTGGTGGAGACTAGGAGAGTCGAACTCCTGACCTCCTGCGTGCAAAGCAGGCGCTCTACCAACTAAGCTAAGTCCCCAGCTTATCAATAAGTCAATGTTTCTGTTTTCTGTATTCAGCATTTAACAATGCTTGTTAGTCAGATTTGGTGGGTCTGACAAGACTTGAACTTGTGACCCCACGCTTATCAAGCGTGTGCTCTAACCAACTGAGCTACAGACCCTCAGATACATCGTCATGAAGAACAACTTGTTGTGGATTCTTACCAATCGTCAATCTTTCGTTAAGGAGGTGATCCAGCCGCAGGTTCCCCTACGGCTACCTTGTTACGACTTCACCCCAGTCATCGGCCACACCGTGGTAAGCGTCCTCCTTGCGGTTAGACTACCTACTTCTGGTGCAACAAATTCCCATGGTGTGACGGGCGGTGTGTACAAGGCCCGGGAACGTATTCACCGCGGCATTCTGATCCGCGATTACTAGCGATTCCGACTTCATGGAGTCGAGTTGCAGACTCCAATCCGGACTACGATCGGCTTTTTGAGATTAGCATCCTATCGCTAGGTAGCAACCCTTTGTACCGACCATTGTAGCACGTGTGTAGCCCTGGTCGTAAGGGCCATGATGACTTGACGTCGTCCCCGCCTTCCTCCAGTTTGTCACTGGCAGTATCCTTAAAGTTCCCGGCTTAACCCGCTGGCAAATAAGGAAAAGGGTTGCGCTCGTTGCGGGACTTAACCCAACATCTCACGACACGAGCTGACGACAGCCATGCAGCACCTGTATGTAAGTTCCCGAAGGCACCAATCCATCTCTGGAAAGTTCTTACTATGTCAAGACCAGGTAAGGTTCTTCGCGTTGCATCGAATTAAACCACATGCTCCACCGCTTGTGCGGGCCCCCGTCAATTCATTTGAGTTTTAGTCTTGCGACCGTACTCCCCAGGCGGTCTACTTATCGCGTTAGCTGCGCCACTAAAGCCTCAAAGGCCCCAACGGCTAGTAGACATCGTTTACGGCATGGACTACCAGGGTATCTAATCCTGTTTGCTCCCCATGCTTTCGTACCTCAGCGTCAGTATTAGGCCAGATGGCTGCCTTCGCCATCGGTATTCCTCCAGATCTCTACGCATTTCACCGCTACACCTGGAATTCTACCATCCTCTCCCATACTCTAGCTTCCCAGTATCGAATGCAATTCCTAAGTTAAGCTCAGGGATTTCACATCCGACTTAAAAAGCCGCCTACGCACGCTTTACGCCCAGTAAATCCGATTAACGCTCGCACCCTCTGTATTACCGCGGCTGCTGGCACAGAGTTAGCCGGTGCTTATTCTGCGAGTAACGTCCACTATCCTAGAGTATTAATCCAAGTAGCCTCCTCCTCGCTTAAAGTGCTTTACAACCAAAAGGCCTTCTTCACACACGCGGCATGGCTGGATCAGGCTTTCGCCCATTGTCCAATATTCCCCACTGCTGCCTCCCGTAGGAGTCTGGGCCGTGTCTCAGTCCCAGTGTGGCGGATCATCCTCTCAGACCCGCTACAGATCGTCGCCTTGGTAGGCCTTTACCCCACCAACTAGCTAATCTGACTTAGGCTCATCTATTAGCGCAAGGTCCGAAGATCCCCTGCTTTCCCCCGTAGGGCGTATGCGGTATTAGCATTCCTTTCGGAATGTTGTCCCCCACTAATAGGCAGATTCCTAAGCATTACTCACCCGTCCGCCGCTAGGTAATGTAGCAAGCTACATCACCCCGCTCGACTTGCATGTGTTAAGCCTGCCGCCAGCGTTCAATCTGAGCCATGATCAAACTCTTCAGTTAAAAATCATTAGTAGCTTATGGCTACAAATCTTGGCTCATCAATTTTCTGACAAATATTTCTCAAATAAACTTCGAGTAATTTCTACCATCAATCAATGAAATATTTTCGATCGATCAATTAGTAAAAATCCACACAAGTTGTTCTTCATAATCTCTTAATGATCTTCTTGCTGATTCGTCATCAGCAAGCTAGGTCGGCTATACTACTCTCTTTCAAGAAGAAGTCAACTGGTTTTGTTAATTATTTTTAAACTTATTCAAGACTCTCAGATTCTACCACTTGGGCTAAATCCTTGTTTCTTAACAAGTTTTAATCAACATCACCGCCGATGGATGTGCATTCTACAGTATTTCCAAACCAACACAACCCCCTTTACTCAATTTTTTATAAAAAAACTCCCACTTGTTTATTTATTCAGCAAAATATCGCTTTTTTCTTATTTTTTGAGTGAAAAGGGAACAATTTCTCCAATTTCATTTCGGTTTTTTTCTTGCGATTTTTTTTCTTGCCACTTTAATGCACGACAATCCACATATTCACAATAACCACTTTCGCCCTGTTCCTCATAATTATCCAGTTTGAGTTGATATTTAAAGCTACCTACATAACCCGCAGCCAAACCAAATTTAAAATCACCACGACTTTGAGCGTAAATATGAATGTTATGTCCCTGCTCATCTTGATAATGCCATTCAAACTCTCGCGGTAAATACATTTTTTGCCCATTGGGAGTTTTCACAGCAGGATAAACACGATGAACTTGAAAGCGCACCATCCGATCAAACATATGGGTTTGTTGTTTGTGCAAATCACGTATATAGATACGTGACTGTACAATTCGATTAAACGAATCCCGAATTTGTTCTAGCAATAGCTGGCGCTGATCCAGCAGATTAATGACTTGATATGTGAAAAAGGCCAAGGGTAAATAACTAAAGTCGATACTGCGCGCGTATTCAAAAGCCCCTAACTGGTCAATGTCATAGCGCTGTTCTTTATATTTAATTTCTCCCTGACATCGACACAATACGGACCAATGCTCGGCAAGACCAAAACGCAATTTGGTGAAATGTGAAATCAGCGGTGTTGTTGTTATTTCAATTTCAAAACTCAATTCGGTGTCTTTTCTTTGAATTTGAAATTTTGGGAAGGTTCCCATGAGCTGTTCTTTATTGGCAAATTTAAATGTTTTTTCTTGAAATGAACATTCCGCAGAAATTGAATAACGGTTCAGCTGCCCTGCCATATGTGGACTACTGCTGGCCAATACCGTAGCAGTATCTAAAGGTGTAGTTCTGATTGCACTGTTATTGCGAAACATAGGCGTATTGGGCTGACCAATCATGCTCAAAAAATTTAAATAATGTAATGGTGCAGGAAGATTGGGAATGGTTAAAGCTTGATGAATAATTTTATATTTTTTATTGGGTGGATGATAAGCAGGGAGTGACCGTGAAGGAGTCTGATTAAGTTGTTTAGACTGATCGAGAAAATCTTGAAACAACCACATATCATACTCCTTCTACATATCATTAACTCATGATGGGCTGTGCTGACGTCGTGCTAAAAACGTAGTAATAAAGCCAGATAATGCATAAATCAAGGAAATGACCAAAATACCGACAGGAATATTGTAAGTCATTGCAGCAAAAATAAAGACCGCGATAGGAAGGACAAAAAATGGTACTCGCTTACGATCTACCGTTTTAAATGAATAATATTTAATATTCGAAATCATGAGGAGTCCGACAGACACAATCACTGCTGCGCTGATGGCTTGAATACCCCGCTCACGAATATCAAAAATTTCTGGGAAATCTAGTCCGACCCAAACCAATGAAATAATAATAATGGCAGCAAGTGGACTAGCTACACCAATAAAGTAACGCTTATCGACCACACCGATTTGCACATTAAAACGTGCTAAACGGAACGCAGCACAGGCGGTGTAGACAAAACAACACGCCAAACCAATACGACCGAGCGAATCCAAACTCCAGCTATACATCAAAATAGCGGGTGCAACACCGAACGCCAATAGATCCGATAAAGAATCATACTGCTCACCAAAAGCACTCTGCGCACCAATGGCTCGTGCAACGCGGCCGTCCAAGCCATCCAACAAAGCTGCCAAGAAAATGGCATAAATCGCTTGCTGGAAGTTGCCATTCATACTGGCAATGATGGAATAAAAGCCTGACAACAACGCTGCCGTTGTAATCAGGTTCGGCCACAAATAAATACCTCGACGTTTTACTTTTTGACCTTCCTGTGTGTGCTCTTCTTCTTCCACCTCGAAAGTAATCCCATCAAAAGTAGGCGTACTGCGGGGTGAAGATTCGCTTTCAGGTTTATTTATATTTGTCATTCTCTGTCGATCCTAATGTAGCCTTTTCTCTTATAGTCTATCTTTATTCGCCAACTAACCAACGAACAGCAGCATGACCACCATTTTCACTCATACGCAAATGTGGGAATAACCATTGTAGTGCTTCATCTGCATCTTCAGAAAACTTCCAAGGTGGGTTAATCACCAACAGACCACAACCGTTTAAGCCCACAGGGGTATCATCTGGCCAAACACATACTTCACAGATCAACTGACGGCGAATACCGGTTTTAATCATTTTCTTTTCAAAACGGTCAATCATTGCTCGGTCTTTGATTGGATACCAAATTGCAAACACACCCGTTGGCCATTTTTTATATGCAGTCGCTATGAGATCAACCAATTGAGGGAAATCTTTACGCTCTACTTCGTAAGGTGGATCAATCATCACCAATCCGCGTTTTTCTTTGGGTGGAATAACGCCAAATAGCCCTTCATACGCATCGCGCTCATGTAAGCCTGCGCGTTTATCACGAACGTTGTAATACAACTGTTGGAATACATCACGCTGCATTTCAAAAATGGTGGCTTTATCGATTTCGCGCATGCCTTCCAGTGCAAACCACGGCGAACCTGGATAAGCGCCCTTACCTGAACCTTCACGCATTTTTTCAACAATTTTTAAATACTGCTGAACACCTTCAGGCGCATTACGCTTAATCGAGTCATCAAGTTTTACTAAACGGTGAATACCATTTAAGAACTCACCCGACTTTTGTGCTTCTGAAGTCGATAAATCATATTTACCAGCACCGCCATGCGTATCAATATAACGATACGGTTTATCTTTTTGATTGAGGCGAGTCAAAATCTGAAGCAAAAGGACATGCTTCATGACATCTGCAAAGTTACCTGCATGGAAGTGGTGACGGTAATTCATGTTTCTATCATTCCTAAAATCAATGAGTATTTTAGCATGAAAAATAGTTTCGTTCAGATTGCTTTCATACACTAGAATAACCGTGGCTTTTCTTTGTCTTTTTTAGGTTAATGTAATGGAAGCAGTTCTTCTCCCAAAGTCTTGGAATGTTGATCAAATCCTAGATGATTTAGATCAACATGGTTTTGCCACCATTGATGACGCCTACTCTAATGACTATATACATCAACTCATTGAAGAATGTACTTCGAACTTAAACCGCTTTCGTGAAGCCGCTATTCAAAACGGTGTCATCAGCAAGATCCGTAGTGATCACATTTTATGGCTCAATCCCGAGCTCGTTATTTCCAATCATCATGTTCAAGCCCTTTATAGTTTGGGTCAGGAACTAAATCGTGCCTTTTATCTTGGTATTCGAGACGTAGAAGCACATTTTGCTTGCTATAACGCTGGCGAGTTTTATGCCCTACACCGTGATAATCCTCAAGGCAAAAATGGCCGCATGATTTCTACGGTTTATTATTTACACGAAGACTGGCAAGACGATTGGGGCGGTGAACTTCATCTGCAAGATAAAAATGACATTTGGCATGTGCTACAACCCAAACCGAATCGTATTGCGCTGTTTCAAAGTGACTTACTGCATGAGGTCTTAGAAGCTAAACATCAGCGTTTATCGATTACTGGATGGTTACGGAGTGACAGTACAATCCTGTGATTCAAGCAAAAAGACTTTAAATTGTAAGAAGTATCCTCATATACTGAACATCAATTGATGAGGATGTAACCGATGCGTGCCAGCAGTCAACAAATTATTCAGCGTATTGGTGAAACAGATCAACTCTACCTACAAGGCAATAGCCCTGAATTAGCCCTTGAGCGCGCTGATTTGCGCTTACAGTTAGTCACACTGAGCCAACTGCGCCAAGAGCAAGTCCACTTTTTACAAGAAGCAGTAGTATTACTTGAGCAAGGTCGAATTGAGTTTGAGGAAATGCCTCTGTCTTTGTACCTCAATTTGTCTTTGCACCTTGCTAAGGCTTATATGTTGTACTTTGAAATTACCAAAGAAGATCGCTTTGCGTTGATTACACAGCAAATTTTAAAACCACTGACCAGCTATGGTCAGGGCGATATTTACCTGTTTTTGGCCTATGCCTCGGTCAGTAGAAAAGAGTCAGCATTGGCACGACACTGGCTTGGTAAATATGCGAAAAGCACCGAGTTTGATTTCGTTTTACTGCGTGAACATGCCGCTTTTGTTGACCTTCATCAAGAAGATTGGTTTATCAAGCTGATGCAAAGTAAATTACACTAAAATGCACAAATAAAAAACGCCTGAAATCAGGCGTTTTTTTATGGGTCAATTCTACTATTCAAATGACAACGGCATAAAATCAATTTAGGCAGTTTGAAGTTTATAAGCATCAAGATGTAGCTGTTGATTGAGTTCATCAACCATAATCGCCCAATCATCATCTTGAACCAAATGACTGATTAATAGCGCACGTTGTGCGGAATTCCAAAACGGTGCGTCGTGTAAAGATTGATGAGCAGGAAGTTGATGCGTACGAATATACAACTCGATGGCAGCCGCACTATTGGCGAGTCCCAGTTGCGAAAATAAAAGCTCTAAGGATGGTTTATGTTGACTGAGCATCTCGGCCTCCTTATCAATACTATTGTCAATTATTATTGAATTAACTTATATGTATTTTCTAAAAAAACCTAGTCATAAAACTAGGTTTGTTGTTTCAATTTGTGATTATAAATGACACGAACCTGAAAGCGTATGTTCTGTATGCAATTGTTCATTTAACAGGTCGACCACCATTGCCCATTCATCATCTTTTTTCCAATTACTGATAATGAAGTCATGCTGTGCTTTTGACCAAAAGGGTGCTTTATGTAATGGAACGTCTGAAGTAAGTTGGTGTGTTTCAATAAACTGATCGATTGCTTCCGCACTCGCATCAAGCCCCAATTGTTCAAATAAAAGTTCTAAAGTCGGTTGTTGGTCAAACATCATTGTTCTCCTCAAGCCCTGATCATGCCCTTTTAGAATAAACCTTTGCCCATCTACGCTCAGTTGTATCTACATCACAGCATGTTATTTTTTGTTCAATAAACACCCCATATAAAAAAGCACCCCAAATGGAGTGCTTTTTCAAAACAGATCTTAAACCGATCGGTTTTTAATTATTTAAGCATGTCAGCAATTGCTGCGCGCTCTTCTTCAAGTTCTTGAAGAGTTTTGTCCATACGCTCACGGCTGAACGCATCGATTTCTAGGCCTTCAACACGTGTGTATTCGCCATTTTCGCAAGTTACAGGAACACCGTACATTACGCCTTCAGGAATACCATAAGAACCGTCAGAAGGAATACCCATCGTTACCCATTCGCCATTTGTGCCAAGAGCCCAATCGCGCATATGGTCGATAGCAGCGTTCGCAGCTGAAGCAGCTGAAGACAAACCACGCGCTTCGATAATCGCAGCACCACGTTTACCAACAGTTGGAAGGAATACATTCGCGTTCCAGTCAGCATCGTTGATTTTGTCTTTTAAGCTTTCGCCGTTTACAGTTGCAAAACGGTAGTCAGCATACATCGTTGGAGAGTGGTTACCCCAAACAGTCATGTTTTTGATGTCTGCTACAGCAACACCCGCTTTTTGAGCAATTTGAGTCAACGCACGGTTGTGGTCAAGACGTAACATTGCTGTGAAGTTTTTCGCTGGAAGATCTGGAGCAGATTTCATTGCGATGTAAGCATTTGTATTTGCAGGGTTACCTACAACAAGTACTTTAACGTCACGGCTAGCAACTTCGTTTAGTGCTTGACCTTGACCGATGAAGATTTCACCGTTCACTTTCAATAAGTCAGCACGTTCCATACCAGGACCACGTGGACGTGAACCAACCAATAACGCGTAGTCAGCATCTTTAAATGCAACTTTTGGATCATCAGTACCGATCATGCCAGCCAATAATGGGAAAGCACAGTCGTCTAATTCCATCATTACGCCTTTAAGCGCAGCTTGAGCTTTCTCAAAAGGAACTTCTAACAATTGCAGAATAACTGGTTGGTCTTTACCTAACATTTCGCCACTAGCGATACGGAATAATAGGCTATAACCGATTTGACCAGCAGCGCCAGTAACGGCAACGCGAACAGGTTGCTTCATGTACTTATCTCCATTTGAGGAACGTTATATGATTAAATAGCTGTTCTATCTAATCTTAATAATCATAAACGGCAAAGATTGTACTCCAATACTTTGGCAGATGCATGTAAAAGAGAATGAATTCCAACAAAAGTATGATAGGAAATATAAATTAATTTAAGGAAAGAGATTAGTAAGAACCCTTGATCGCAAAAGAATTTGGGCAGTTTTCTTGTATATTCTCTGCACAGCCTTTGTACTGACCATTGGGTTTATAACAAACTTTGACTTCGGTCAAAATATTGGTTTGACGGTGAGTACGGCAGCTAAAACGTAACCCGCTTGCAGGCAGTCCAGGATTCAAACGTTGGAACTGTCCACGTAAGCTATGCAGTTGCGCGGTTTTATTTTCAGATGAAGTCAAATCTGCAGGGATTTTTAAACGTTCTGCATAATTAATCACGTTACGGAAATATTGACTGGCACTCATCGGCACACACCCCCCAATCTCTGCCCACAACTGACGACGTGCATGCTCATCGGGCATGACCCTAGCCACCACTTTAGTTTGAAGCGGAGACAATACAGCTGAAGACTTGGTCTGACACTCTCGTATCGTGGTTTCAGGGTACAAGCCTGTAATATTGAGTGAATAGCCTTCCAAACATTTCCGTTTCTTTGAGCCTTGGTTATCGAACAAACACACGGCGGGTGTCATTTGAACTTCCATCACATAGCCAAACACGGTCGGTGTTGCATGGGCTGATGTCGCAAAAAACCCCATAGCAATGCCGCTGCTGATCAACAGCAGAAGCTTTTGCGTTAAGACTGATTGGGATGACATCAAAACCATAAAATGCCTAGGCCTTTATTATTGACTTCTAAATGGAATATTTTGCATGCGCTGGGTGATTGACTGTGGGCCCTGTCCAAGCAGAACACCATAATGTGTCGCATTACTCATGACATGCTTAACGTAATCGCGAGTTTCAGTCAGAGGAATACTTTCTGTGTATTGATCCGCCGCAATCGGCTGATTATCAGGCTGCCAACGGCGCGCACGATTTGGCCCTGCGTTATAACCTGCTGTGGCAAGTACAGGACTGTTGCTTAATTGGCTTTGAATCATGGACAAGTAGAATGTGCCATAACGAACATTGGTATTCATATCACTCAGTGCAGCAGGATTATAGGTTTCACCCATTTGTCTAGCGACTAGTTTTGCCGTATCTGGCATGATTTGCATCAAACCACCTGCCCCCACATGCGAGCGAGCATGGGTAACAAATCGGCTTTCTTGGCGCATTAATCCATACGCCCATGCAGGATCTATGCCTGCATTGCGACTATGGCTGACCACATAGCTTTGATGCGGCATGGCATAACGATAACTGTAGTTATGTTGCTTGACGGTTCGATCGGCTGCATAGATCGCGCGGTCATACCATCCCATTTCGGTTGCACGTTTGGCAGCAGCCAAAATTAAGCCATCATCTTGTTTTAAATACGCTTGTCGAACTGCCCAATTCCATTCACGGTTGACATAATTGTCTGGCGCATTGACGTTGCGCAGTGCAAAAGCGCGGCTAAAGTGAATATCTTGGCTCAAACGCTGCGCATCCGCATTGCTCGGTTGGGTATTGGCTGGAATCGTTTGATAACGCTGACCAATACGATCTTTTGCCAATAAGTTATGATAATCGTCACCTACTGACAATTTTTTGAAGATCTCGCGCGCCAGTGCTTTTGACTTTGCATCACCACGTTGTTCTGAAGCTCGGGCTAGCCAATATTGCCAGCGGTCTTCTTGTTTCTGCGTCACACTCATGCCATCAATGGCACGAATGACACTCTCCCATGCACCGAAACGAATGGCTTGGCGTGCATAGATTTCAGCTTCTTCTTCACTCAGTGCTAAACCATAACTCCGATCGAAGGCTTGCAACACTTCCACATTAAAATTGTTTTTCATAACGGTTGTGCCACCGATATACCCCACAGCGCGATACAACGCTTTTTGCACCGACTCAGGTGTTCCTTCTGCAGCACGCTTGACCGACGCCAGTGCAGTATTTAGATCACTGTCGGCTAAACGGCCAATGGCATAAATTAAATACGCTTGATCTGCCGCCGACGCTTTCGGTGCTGACCAGAGATAGTTCAGCGGATCGGCTTGAATGCTATTCAGCTGGGCCAAAGACAGATTCATGTCAATGGTCTGTGCAGTTGCAATCGCTTGACCTGACTGCCCTGCACGTAGCTGCGCCCATAAACGTTGTTGTTTGTCTTGTTCCGTCATCAGTGGACTAGACAACATCATGCGCCCTAGCCCCGTACAAGACTCAGGCTGTGAATTGGTCGTGAGCCAAACATCTTTATATTCAGCAAAAACCAAAGGGTCGCCAGACTTGGCACGGACTTGTGCTATAGCACAACTTTCTGCGCGATCTGCATTGGACACATAGGCCAATACCGGCTGCGCAGAAGTAAAGTCGGCCATTTTGACTTTTTCTTCGATGTAATCTGCTGCTAACTTCTCAGCCATAGCAGATTGGGGATAGCGCTGTGCAAATCCGACAATATTCGCAGCAGGTTGCAATGCCAAATTACTGTTAAGCACCCAGTATTCAGGATAATAACCCAGTACATCACCCTGCATACTGCTTTGATATTGTTGTAATAAACCAACATTGCCTGCATTTGCTGCACGCAAGGCATCATTAAACTGTTCATCTGCGGCATGTGTCAATGCCGATAGACCTAAGGCAGCCACACCCAACGCAAACACTTGATAATATTTATTCTGTAATCGTTTTAACATGGGTTTGCCTTCAGTCATCTTTGGATTGCCTAGTCTCGTCTCATCATTTTCATTAGTTTAATAACTCATAACAGACTCTATTGTTCTCTTATGTAACCTTATGATTAGACAATATTAATTTTCCTGCATTTTCGCTTCACAAATCAATCTTTTTAGCTTCAGATTTAAAGCTATAAGTTTATTCAGATTTCCTGCTAAAATATGCGCCTTTCGTAGATTTCACATGGTGTTTGATCGCCCCTTTTTGTCGCCAGCCAAGCTCTGCTTTCGCCGCCACAGATACCGATCAGACACAAAAACCTAGATTTATCCCCCTTAGGAGCCTACATGACGGTTCAAACCTTCATTCCAAATGGTGCCCAAGCTGCCTCAGAAAACACTGTTACCCAGCCACAGCACACCCCAGCCATCGATGGATCAGTTAAAAAACTGTATATCGAAACGCAAGGGTGTCAGATGAATGAGTATGACAGTCACCGTATGGCAGACTTACTTGGCGACTCGCACGGTTATGTGCTGACCCAAGATCCGAAAGAAGCCGATATTCTACTGATGAATACCTGCTCGATTCGTGAAAAAGCCCAAGAAAAAGTGTTCTCTGAATTGGGTCGCTGGCGCAAGCTGAAAGACAAAAATCCAGACCTGATCATTGGTGTCGGTGGTTGTGTGGCCTCTCAAGAAGGTGACAACATTCAAAAACGTGCCAACTATGTCGACATGATTTTCGGCCCACAGACCTTGCACCGTTTGCCACAAATGCTGGATCAGCACTTTGATCAAATCGAAAAACCCAAGAAAGAAAAAATCAAATTGGTGGATATTTCTTTCCCTGACATTGAAAAATTCGACTTTTTACCTGAACCGCGTGTGGAAGGTTACAAGGCTTTTGTTTCAATTATGGAAGGTTGTTCAAAATATTGTTCATTCTGTGTGGTGCCCTACACTCGTGGTGAAGAAGTTTCTCGCCCATTGGATGATGTTTTAGCAGAAATTGCGACATTAGCCGAAAAAGGCGTACGTGAGATTTCTTTATTGGGTCAAAACGTGAATGGTTACCGCGGTGAAACGTTCGAAGGCAATATCTGTACTTTTGCAGACTTGTTACGTCTTGTTGCAGAAATCCCGGGGATTGGGCGTTTACGCTACACCACTTCACATCCGCTTGAATTTAATGATGACTTGATTGAATGTTACCGCGACCTACCGCAAATGGTGTCGCATCTGCATTTGCCTGTACAAAGTGGCTCAAACGATGTATTGCAAGCCATGAAGCGTAACCACACCATTGATGTGTATATCGACAAAATTGCCAAATTACGCAAAGTCCGTCCAGATATGCATTTATCCAGTGACTTCATCATTGGCTTCCCGGGTGAAACCGATGAGCACTTTGAAGAAACCTATCAATTCATCAAAGATATGGACTTCGACCATTCCTACAGTTTTGTCTATTCAAAACGTCCGGGTACACCTGCGTCTGACCTTGAAGACACCACCTCTGAAGACGTGAAAAAAGAACGTTTATCCAAAGTCCAAAAGTGGATTAAGCAATCGAGTATTGACAAGACCGATGCCATGCTCGGCACCATTCAACGCGTTTTGGTCGAGAAAGTTTCAGACAAAGATCCAAACCTACTGATTGGCACGGCGGATAACACTCGTTATGTGAGTTTTATTGGTGATGCAGCATGGGTCGGACGTTTCGCTGAAATCGAAGTGACAGAGATTAAAACTTTGAATTTTGTTTATGGTGAACTCTTGAATCTTGAGCCTGACGTGGCGTAATGTAAGGGAATAGATTCTGACTACTTAAAGGAATTCTCTTGACTGCAGCGATTCGACGTACAGTAACTTTTCCTGGGGTTTCAATAGAACGTTTAAAGAGCATGCTCGGTGCTTATAACGGTCATTTGAAACAAATCGAACAGCGTTTAGATGTCACTATTTCCCATCGAGGTGATGCATTTTATGTCGATGGTGAAATGGATGCAGTTGAGAGAGCCGAAGGTCTGCTCCATCGCCTGCATGAAGAAGCAGAAAATACGGCACAAATCAGTGCCGATACCTTACACCTCATGATTCAAGGCAGTCAGACTGACCGTGAATTGCAAGAAGACCTCGACGGGCAAGAGCACACTGGTTTAGATGAAGTGTGGCTCCAAACCCGTAAAGGTCGTATCAATCCACGCGGTGCCAACCAAAAGCGTTATGTGCAGCGTATTCTACAAAGTGATATTTCTTTTGGTATTGGACCTGCGGGTACAGGTAAAACCTATCTCGCAGTTGCGGCCGCAGTCGACATGCTAGAACGTAATGAAATTCAACGGATTTTATTGGTTCGTCCTGCCGTTGAAGCGGGTGAAAAACTCGGCTTTCTACCGGGTGATTTAAGCCAGAAAATTGATCCGTATTTACGCCCACTCTACGACGCCTTGTATGAAATGCTTGGCTTTGAAAAGGTAGCCAAACTGATTGAACGTCAGGTGATTGAAGTGGCACCACTGGCTTATATGCGTGGTCGAACTTTAAACCACTCTTTCGTGATTTTAGACGAAGCGCAAAACACCACGCCTGAACAAATGAAAATGTTTCTCACACGTTTAGGCTTTGGTTCGCGTGCGGTGATTACAGGCGATATCACACAGGTCGACTTACCACGTGGTCAGCAATCTGGTCTGGCGCATGCTTTACGCATCATCGACAAAATCAAAGAAATTCACATTACCCGCTTCCACTCTCGTGATGTAGTACGTCACCAATTAGTGCAAAAAATTGTTGAAGCTTATGAGGGATGGGATGCTGAACAACATCGCTTAACGGCTGAAGCTCGTGCTGAACGCAAAGCGCGTCAAGAGGCCTTAGTTGCTGAAAATGATGCCGCTGCCGATGCTCAGCATTAAGTTAAAGTCTGCGGGCATTTTAAAATGCCCGCAGATATCATTATTTAAGGATCTATTTTGAAACTGAGTCTTTCTCTACAACAGGACTTTCAAGCACCTGATTTGGTCTTGAAACGTGGCTATATCAAAAAAGTTGTAGAAACTGTTTTACGTCATATTGGCACACAAAGTAACTGTGAAATTGGCATTGCTTGTGTCGACCATGACGAAAGTCATAAATTGAATTTGGAATATCGCGGCAAAGATAAATCAACCAATGTATTGTCTTTCCCGAGCGACTTACCCGATGAAATGGCGCAAATCCTTGACTCATTTCCTATTGGTGATTTGGTCATTTGTATTCCTGTGGTGCTGTTAGAAGCGAAAGAACAAAACAAAGCGCCACTGACGCATTTCACCCATATGCTGGTCCATGGCACTTTGCACCTCATGGGCTATGACCATGAAACGTCAGAAGCAGATGCTGAAGAAATGGAAGGTATCGAAATTGAAATTTTGGCTAAACTTGGTTTTGAAAACCCTTATTTAGAACAATAGCTATTAGATCTGAAACAACTCACCCGATTCATCTCGATGTGTCGGGTTTATTTATGCTAAAAATAATACAAGATGAAAAAATAGATGAAGAGATTATAAAAATGCATACACCAATTTCAAAACTACTCTGCATTATCGCCCTATCTTGCACTACACCACTTTATGCCAAGAGCAATGATAAAAATCAAACATCCTGTCAAGAAGTGAAGTTTCAAGACACTGCTCAGGCGTGGGCTGGACATTATTATTTGCAGGGTGTTATGGAGGTCGGTTCCGAGCTTTTACTAGAGACCAACGGTAAATTTAAATGGTACTTAGCTGTCGGCTCTTTAGATCAATATGCTGAGGGGACATGGTGGAAAAATGGCAACTGCATTGGTTTAAAGGCTCTGCCGAAATATAGCAAGCATTTAGAAATCTTTCCTACCCGCCTAGATGTGGAAGAGTCTCATTTAACTGTGACTTGGATCGGTGGACGTCAAGACGGTGCCTATGTACGCGCAACCCAATAAACTGAGCGAACCCAAATAGCATAACAACTTAAAACCAATATACGGCCATTTAAGTCTGAAAATGAGAACATGCTTACTCAAGTCAAGACAGCATGTGAATAAGCCGAGACTTATCCACATTTTAATAAAAAACGGCTATTAATAAGCCGTTTCTGTATTTCTCAAGATTTTTAGAATTGATAGCGGAAAGTTAGCGTTGCATTACGTGGTGCACCATATACCATACTATTTTTACCTAAGCCTTCGTAATATTTCTCATCAAACAAATTGTTCACATTCAGTTGAAGTTTAATATTTTGATCAACTTGATAAGCTGCCATCAAGTTCGCCAACACATAGGCATCTTGCGTAATGCGCCCCGCAGCCTCATCTTTATATGCCTCGCTCTTATAGTTTAAGCCACCACCTAAACTCCATTTATAGAGTGTATATTTGGTAAATAGATTGGCTGAAGTTCTCGCAGCAGTCGTTTGTACTTTTTTGCCATTCGCATCTTCGACATTAAAATGAGCGACACCAAAACTCATGTCCCAGTTATTGGTAATTTTACCATCTAGTTCTATTTCAAACCCTTTACTCTCTACACTATCTGTACTGCTATAGACATCTTTGAATTCATCGCCAATCTTAATTGATCCAATTTTCTCAGCCACATTATCTTGCTGGGTTAAAAATACCGACATTGATGCATTAAGTTGTTTGTCAAAAAACTCTCCCTTCAAGCCCGTTTCATAGCTTTTACCTTCACGTGGGTCAAGATATTGCTGATTCGCGTCTTGCTTATTTTCTGGTTTAAAAATCTCGGTATAACTTGCATACCATGAGTAATCTTCTAAGAAGTCGTAAATCAATCCTGCGTATGGCGTCACTTTATTATTATATTTACGATTGCCATTGCCATCCTCACTTTCATACTCCCAGTTAGATACACGTACACCTGTTACTAACTTTAAAGGCTCTAACAAAGTGAACTTACCCGCTAGATAAGCCCCTGTTTGCGTGGTTTTATTAGATGGATTTGCGACATTATTATTAATGGATCCAATAATTTTTGATGGCGTAAAATTATTAAAATCAATCGTCCCATTATCTAAAGTTGGTGATCCATAATAACGGTCAGTCAGCTCACTTTGGTTATACATAAATCCAGCAACAACCTCTTGCTGTAGGCCACCCAAAGTGAAAGGTGCAGAAAAATAAACATCCGCATTATTTTGCGTAGTCTTTGAAGTATCTGTGTATGGATATAACCCGCCACTGCTATTGGTTGTTTTATCTACAGATTCGGACCACAGATATAATAATGCTGTCTCTGCATCAATTTCGCGGTAATCATAATTAACATTCAACGTAATATCATTAAACAACTTCTGCTTAAACTGGGCAAATGCTGTAGTTGTATTGGTATTCCAATAGGTCCAATCACTGGTTACCGTTAAATCACGATCAAAATCTGTTAGCGAACCATCATTATAAAATGCAGGTAAACCACCCCATTTAATGCCTGAACGATCAAGTTCCTGATAACTTGCACCGACGGACAGATAGGTGCTATCGGTCAGATCTGCATCAAGCACGCCATAAAATAAATTATTTTCTTTTTCGTACAAATCTGCGAAAGAGTCTGTGCTTTCATGTTTAACAACAACTCGCCCACGCACAGTACCATCCGCATTTAAAGGTGCAGAAATATCTGCCATGCTATTCCATGCATTCCACGAACCATAAGAGCTGCTTAATGTCCCCGTTAACTCTTTTGCATTGGCATGTTTTCGGATCATATTAATAGCAATTGCTGGGTTTCCTGCCCCTGTCATTAGCCCATTAGCGCCTTTCACCAATTCCACACGATCATACATACTCAGGTCTGGATCACTTGCAATGTCCAATTCAGACGAACTCGGAACACCATCAAATAAATAGTAATCCACATCAAACCCACGTGCTGTCGGATATTGACGTTCATCCCAGCGATTGGTAGTGACTCCTGTCACGCTGTTCAACATATCTTGGAAAGAATTAATATTTGCATCATCTAAATACTCGCGGGTTAAAACTTTAACCGACTGCGGTGTTTCGCGAAGCGACAAATTTAATTTGGTAGAGGTACTGGCACTTTTAGCAGTATAGCTCTTAGTTCCTTCTGTTACGGCTGGATTCTCTTTCTCAGCTTGAACAGTAATGGTTTCAAGCTGTGTACTTTCATTGCCTACTGTAGATGCTGCAGATACAAACGTCGGGAGAAATACCGTTGCTGCTGCCATAGCTAACATCAGTGGGCTAACTTTGAAGCGATTCAATGTTGGAGAGTTGTACATAAAACTATGTCCTTATAACAGGGATCGAATATTTAAAGGCATGCACACTCTCACCCCATCGCTTCGCTATAAAGAAAGATGCCTCAATGCTTAAAAATATTTAACAAAAAACACACTGCAAATGATAATTATTTTTATTATCAATTCAAGTTTTAAAAAGTAAACCTAATTTATTGTTTTTTATTACTTAAAATAATTAAAAGCCAAAACAAATAAATAACATATTGTTTTTTAAAATTTTATTAAATTTAAATTAATTATAATAATTTCGCATAAAGAAGTGCACAGTTCAGTGCACTTCAAACTCTGCCTCTGCTGGATCAAAACGCCATGTACGCACAATGCGTAACTCAGAAATATCCTTCATTTTGGCATCAAATCCACCAAATGGTGCAGCCTTGCGCACCGAGGCTTTTGCAGCCTCATCGAGCATCTCATGACCTGAACTATCAATCAGGCGAATAGCTCGGATGCCTCCTGATGCATTTAGAATCACCATTAAACGTACTTCACCCGCCAGCCGCTGCTGTTTAGCAGCTTCTGGATAGTAACGGTTGCCATAAAATTCCACTTTCTGACGGAACTTTTCAAGATAGGCGGCCGAAATATCTTGCTTGGCTTGAATACCATCGACTGTTTTAATTTTTTGCTGACGGCTAAAGTTTTGTTGGCGTTGTAAATATTGCGCTTCAAGGCTGGCCACCATTGCTGCTTTGGCTTGAAACTGACTGTTCATTTCTTCCATGGCTTTTTTGCGCTGGTTATCCTCAGCTTGTTTTTGCCAACTCAAAGTCGTCATTAACAGTTTTTCTTCAAAATTCAGCTCACGTTTTTGTTGGATCTGTTCTAAAGTTTCACGCTGCTGTTCGCCTGTACTTTGCTCAAGCATCGGTGCGGGCATGTCACTCGACATGCGATGTGACTCACGAAAGGTCCCTGAACCTTGTTGATCGGCTTGTGCTAAAAAATCTGCATTTTCAATTTTTTGATCAGAAGGACGCAAAGTAACGGCAATTTCTTTCACTGCCGCATCATTTTCTTGAGGCATCGCAAATTGCAAAGTCAAAATCACGAGATGCAAAAATACCGCCAGTACGACAGTCGCTGTAAAAATTAGACTTCCGTCATAAATCAAAAAACGTACAATTTATTTGATCTTAAACTAATCAGCAAAATTATTTAATTCAAGAGATAATCCTTGGATGAAATTCAAAGATATTCAAAAATTATCAGACGTTAAGTTTCGTAGGCTTACCGGTGTTAGTTGGGCTACATTTAACCTCATGTTGGCCGAGCTAAATAAGCATTTACCTGGTCATATTGGTAAAGGACGACCGCATAAATTACCGTTGGAAGATCGTTTGCTCTTATGTATAGAATATTGGAGAGAATATCGAACATTTTTCCATCTTGGTATGAGTTACGGTGTATCTGAAACGAGTGCAATTCGTATCACACGTGTTATTGAAGATACCTTAATCCGTTCTGGAAAATTTAACTTGCCAAAACAACTTCCTAATCGAGATGAAGTGGATTGGGAAGTTGTTGTGATTGATGCCACTGAAATATTAGTTCAACGTCCAAAAAAAACAGAAGAAATGGTATAGCGGTAAAAAAAAGCGACATACCTTTAAATTTCAGCTATCTATGCACTATACAACAGGTGAAATACTGAGTGTATGTGGAAGTCATGGAAGCATGCATGATTTTAAAATATTTAAAAAAAGCATGAGGAAATTAAAATTTAAGCCCTTTTTTATCGTTGATAAGGGGTATTTAGGGATAAAGAAATTGGGTTTTGGATGCCTCATGCCATCTAAAGCAAAGAAAACTGAAAAACTAGATTCTGAATTAAAAAAGTTAAATAGAGAGATTGGTCGTAGACGAATTCAAGTAGAGCATGTATTTGGAAGGATGAAATGTTTTAAGATTTTATCTTGTGTATATAGAAATCGTCGTAAAAGATTAAACCTGCGGTTTAATTTACTTGCTGGCATATACAATTTAGATTGGGTGAAAGATAAACAATTAAATTGATTGAAAAATGATTTATGAAGGAAGTCTATTGGGTCTTTCCACCAATCATGAGCCAAAGGCATTACATTTATTTTTCTAAGCATCACACCAAACCGACAATTTGTCTTGTTCCCCAAAGCGCAGGCGCGCAGTATAAAATAGACACAGTCTTCATTTTATTGCGTAGAATGAGACCTTGTGCCATTTAGATTCACTGTTTCATAAAATCATGAAAATGGTGCAATTAATTTTGCTAAACTGCAAGGTTCATGAGCAGTATTTTTCAAACATTTCGACCAGAGATCTGATCGCTCAAACACGTTGATTCGCTAGGACGCCTCTTATGCAAACGCTTATTTCCAACATTTCAAATCGTTTACGCCAAGTTTATCAAAAGGCGGAAGGATTTATTGAGGATGAGCGCGAGTTTCCAATGTCTCAAGTCTTTTTAAATGCCACTTTTCAACGTTTTGTGACCGACAACGTGAGAATGTTGAAAGACCTGCATGCCGACTTACATGATGATTGGTTACGTTTATATGCCACGCTCGACTATAACGGACTCAAACTCACGCTTTCGGTAGATTTGAAGCTGGCACAAATGGAATTAAATAAAAAAACGCAGTTGATCGTATTTGAGCAAATCAGTGACACCAGTGTGCTGGATGCTGAATACCCAACGGTATTTCATAAAATGGGTGTGCGCTGTGCCCTATTCTTTTATCAAAAAGTCCTGAACCAAGACCCCTTAGGCATGATTTTAGAAAAACTAAATGTGATTAAAGTCAAAGATGATCTACTGCATTTGGATCTGAATCGTTGGTTAGGAAAAAATCGTTCTATTATCGATACCTTAGGTAAGGTCCATGTCAATCATGCTGTATTGCGTGAAGCAGAATTGGTGGTGATCGGTAATGTCAACTTAACGGCATTGTTCAATAAGTTTTCGCAAACCTCGATCGATGACTTGATTGAACCCAATCTAGACGAAAGCACGGTCTCGCCAATTCGACAAAAATAACTCGGGATGCTGCGACTAAAATGTGACTTAAGGTGGGTAAAAGAAACATAAAACTACAGTTTGCCCTATGTTTCGAATTTTTTCTTCATAATCAACGTGCATAATATTTCTATGCAAAAAATTTGTGCCTACAACTGAATAGGAAACTTTTTCTTATGGCTAAATCAATGTTGAAAACAGTCGCAATGGCAACAGGTGTCAGCACCTTGCTCTTTGTCGGTTTCTCAAGTCAAACCTTTGCCATGAGTCCATTCCAGGCCAGTTATCAATTTAACTATAATGGCAAAAACATGGGCTCAGCGACGCGTACGTTATCGAAATCGGGCAACAACTGGAACTATGTCTTTGCAGCCAAAGCTGGTGGTATCGCCTCTGCAACTGAAAGTAGTCGCTTTAGTTTTAATGGTAAGCAAATTCAGTCCAGCAGCTTTAGTCGTAGTAGTAAAATTTTGGTGCATAACAACACCATGAGTATTAACTTCAATCCAGCGGCAAAAACCATCAATACCAAGAAAGACAAAGAAGCGCGTTCTTTCGCGTGGAAAGTAGGCGTACTGGATGAACTGAATGCTGAATTACAGCTTCGGGAAGACATCAAAAATGGCGGTTTAAAATCAACTTATTATTTGGCCGATGCCAAAGAAGTGGAAGCACGTAAATTTGTAAAGCAAGGTTCTGAGTCAATCAAAACCGACTATGGCACCTTTGACACCATTAAAGTGGTCATGAAACATGACAAACCTGGCCGCGAAACCATTTTTTGGTTAGCACCTAAATTGGACTACCTTCCAGTCAAAGTCAGCCATGTGGATAAGAAAACATCCTATGGATTGCTATTAACGGGTTATAAAGGTGCAAGCAATTAGTCATTTTGACGAATTTTACTTGCATTTTTTCAGGTGCTTCCTAAAATACGCTTTTGCTTGAAAAAGCACCTGCCCCTAGAGGATTCTCCCGTGTACGCACTAGAACAGAAAATCTTAAGCGAAGGTATCGTTCTATCTGATGAAGTTCTGAAAGTTGATGCTTTCTTAAACCACCAAATTGATCCAGTTATGATGCAATTAATCGGTAAAGAATTTGCTGCTCGTTTTAAAGATGCAGGCATCACTAAAATCATCACGATTGAAGCATCAGGTATTGCACCTGCAATCATGGCAGGTTTAGAACTGGGCGTGCCTGTTATTTTTGCGCGTAAATACCAATCTTTAACCTTAAAAGATGACCTTTACCGCTCAAAAGTCTTTTCGTTTACCAAACAAACCGAAAGCACGATTGCAATTTCAAATAAGCACATCAGCTCAGCAGACAAAGCCCTCGTGATTGATGACTTCTTGGCCAATGGTCAAGCGGCATTGGGTCTGATTGACTTAATTCACCAAGCGAAAGCAGAAGTTGTTGGTGTGGGTATTGTGATTGAAAAATCATTCCAACCTGGTCGTGACATTTTGCTTGAAAAAGGCTACCGCGTTGAATCTTTGGCACGCGTAAAGTCATTGGCAAATGGCACTGTTGAATTTGTTCGTGACTAATCACGGCGTTTAACTTCAAAAAAGAGCACTTCAGGTGCTCTTTTTTTGTCACTCAGATGACCCGCGGGTCATCCACATGTAAATGCCACATTTGCGCTGTAGGTTATTTTTAATTTAAAGTAAAAATATATCGTTTTTTTCAATTTAATTACACATTGAAGTTGGAGAAATGCGATTTATATAGCATGATCAAATCTAAAAGGTAATGTCCACTTTCTAAGAGCAAAACAAACAAAGACTAAATTGGATACTATTTTATAGAGATACCGAATTGAATGATAAACAAGAATCAATTAACTGAATGATCATTTACCCCAAGCCAATTATCTGGCTTTGATGGCGCGCACTCCATCCAACTCCCTGTAGACTTCATTCACGACTTGAGTAAAGCAGACTCCTTGCAAGCTGTTCTAGATACCATTGCTTACTGGATTTCTCACGTGTTTGATGCGGATCGGGCCAGTATTACCCTGCAAGATACTGAAGAATATCTCAAGCTGTATTCGATCTCAGGCAATCATGCGATTCCGATGGATTTTAAAATTCCGATTGGGCAGACTTTTGTCGGACGAGTTTTTGCCTGCGCAAAGCTAATCATTTGCGATGACCTCGCTCAGTCGGATGAGCTGGATTGTAGAATGCTTTCTGAGCATGGCATGGGAACCTGTATGGATGCACCCATGATTCACAATGGCGTGTGTATTGGTACCTTAAATGTGGCAGATCAACGTAAGCATCACTACACCCTACAACAAGCGATTCTTTTACAGAGCCTCGCCACATGGTTAGCTTTAAACATTAAATTGCATTTACAAGTGCAAGAAATGGCGGTCTTAGCGTCCGCAGATGAGCTTACAGGAACCTTTAACCGTCGTGAATTTGTGCAAGAAAGCAATCAAACCATGCAACATTTCAGCCATGCTCGCGTGCCATTTACGATAGGCATCTTAGATATTGATCACTTTAAACAGCTGAATGGCTGTTATGGGCATACCGCAGGTGACCATGTGCTGAAAAAGATGACCAAAAAAATAAAAGATATCCTACGTGAGGGCGATTTTTTAGCTCGTATTGGCGGTGAGGAATTTGCGATTATTTTACCTGCCTGCTTGGGTGATGAAGCCATGCGTGTCTTTAAACGTGCAGATAAAGCCTTGCACTGTGCCAAGCAAGCAGGACGAAACCGAATTCACTTTGCCAACTAAACCATATTTAAAAATTCAGCATAAAGTACTTAAGAAAATTACAAGTTTAATAAATATTATTGCTGCAAGTTCAACTAAGATTTACTCTAGATTTAGTTGTTTAGATCTTTCAAATTCAAGCGCAAAACACGGTTGTTCTGCGCAACGTGTCATCCACACCGTAAAACGGCTGCCAGCTTCAATCACTGGTCACCCGAATAGGCCAATAGACTATGGAAAATACAATTCTCTGCCCAAAATGTGGCTTTAGTGAGGTTGAAAAACGCAATCACGAGCAACAACTGACTAAAATTGGGGGCGTATTGCTCAGTTCGGCAGGTGCTACCGCTGGTACCGTCGGTGGTGCAGCATCTGGGGCCTCTATTGGTGCAGCGATCGGTGCAGCGGCTGGACCTCTTGGGGTGATTATGGGTGGTACCATTGGCACTTTTGTCGGTGCAGTCAGTATTGGTGTAACAGGCGGGTTTTTAGGACATCGTTTTGGTAAAAAAGCGGGTGTGATTGTCGATAAAAATGTATTTCTTGACTATAAATGTCTCAAGTGCGGTACAAAGTTCAAAGAACAGCATCTGACGCCAGCTCAATAATAAAAAGCCCATCATGGATGCAATGCTGTTCACTTAAGAGGAGCAGCATTTCGATCTACTGGATAACGGGTTTTTGACATCTTAACCGTTCGGGGTGTTGTTGCCCTCGAACGCCTTTCCAGAAACAGGCTACCTATCCCTGATCTCAGCTCCGATAGCCGCCTGCCAGTTCTTGATAATGGGTTGGCATTCGCCATCACGATCAGCTGAACGGCTATGTACTGGCATACAGGCTTGAAACGGATATCCGAAGGTGAACGCCCAAAGGCTACCGCTGCAAATGCCGCTTCTCGCCGGATAATATTGTAGGTCAGCAATAGACCCCACAGCTCTTGATAAACCAGCTCTACTGTCTTGCTGCGAAGCGTGATGGCATTATGCTGCATCGAGCTTTTGATATCCCGAAAACCTAATTCGATTTCCCAGCGTTCTTGATAGAGTCTAGCGATATCCTTTGCAGGATACTGATCGGCCGGCAGCGAGGTCAGAACCGTCTTTATTCGTCCCTTATCCACAGCATAACTGACTTGCCTGACTTCCCAGTATTCGGGGAGCATCGGGTTGTTCTTTCTTGCTTGGGGTGATACTTTCATCCGTACCCGCACGTCATCTTCTGCATACGTCTCGATCACCTCACTTTTCAGATTTTTGCGTTCCGGAATCAACCAGTGACGACCTTGACCCTGCATCGAGAGTGAAAGCAATAAGTCCGCACTCCAAAAACCCTTGTCAAACAAGGTGATCGAATGATCGGGAATCTGGCTGAGAAACTTCGACGCCAGAGGAATCTCCCCCCGGCGATAGGGACTGATCTGCGCATCGACTAATATATGCGAGCGCACATTCATCAGTGCGACGAGCCGTAGCATCGGAAATGGCGTCTGGCGCTGCGTGGAAGTATTCCCTGAGCCAAAATGCTCACGAAGATCATTTGTATCTTGGGTTCGCAAGAGTGCACCGTCGACAGCAAAGACCTGAAGCCCCTGCCATTGATCATCTGGGTAACGCTCATGTCCCCAGTGCTGACCTGTCTGGCGAAACAGCCACTCCACAGGATCTGCACCCAAACGCTTACGTGCTTCAGTTACCCCGCTGCGTGCCAACAGGTCAAGAGAGGCCAGTCCTTGAGCGCAAATATTTAGTCTTCTTGCCACTTCATGGACAGGCTCATCACGAAAAATCGCCATTCCGAGAACCAGCCAAAGAACCTGATCTGCGGGCAAGCGTCGCCTGCGGATAGTAGCCGAACTGCTCAATTTAAGTGCAGATTCAACCCACTCAATGGGGATATTATGAGTAAATGTATTCAGATCCGAGAAGTTAAACAGACTGTTGAGGTCGAGAAGATCCTGCTGAAACACCATAAAAAATCCAATGCCAAACCCGACATCGGATTCTCTAACAAACTCCGCCACGCTTCAATTGCTTAAGTGAACAGCATTGCCATCATGGATGGGCTTTTTTCATGTCTCAGTGTTCTAGGCTTGTAGTTTCTTCACAACTTCCCCAAGACGCTTACCTTGAGCTTCGCACAGCACTTTTTCATCTTGGCTTAAGCTTTGATCATGTCGAGGCCCGCTGACATGGCTCGCACCATACGGTGTTCCACCTGTTTTAGTATGTGACAATGCGGGAATGGCATTGTTCAACCCTAAAATCATCATGCCATGATGAAATAACGGTGGCAGCATGGTCAATAAAGTACTTTCTTGGCCACCATGCATCGAACCTGATGAGGTAAACACACAAGCCGGCTTGCCATGCAGTGCTCCATTGAGCCATAGACTGGTGGTCTGGTCGAGGAAATATTTCATTTCAGAGGCCATGTTACCAAAACGGGTTGGTGAGCCTAGTGCCAAACCTGCACAGTTTGCCAAGTCCTCTAAACTACAATAAATATCGCCTTCTGCAGGAATACTCGGCTCTGCTTCCTTCACCACAGCCGCAATATTCGGCACCGTTCGAATTTTAACTGCAACACCACTGGCTTCAATTCCATTTGCAATCAGATGCGCCATTTCACGGGTACTGCCGTATTTGCTGTAATATAAAACTAAAACATAGGTTTGCATGAATAGAGTTCGGCGACAGAAAAAATAAAACTATACGGTATTTTTCCTATTTTTTGGTTAAGCTTAGAGTGAAAAATGTAGAAAAGATGAAGAAAACAAAAGAGATACTTTGCCTATGTTAGAACAGTACTTAAGAAAACTTCCTTTCTATGAGAAAACTTGGTTTCAGTTCGTTTTATTTGTACTGCGACGCTTTGAGGCTGATCGATGTCGTGAACAAGCAGGTTCACTAACCTATACCACCCTGTTTGCCGTCGTTCCGATGCTGACCGTTTTTTTGGTGATCATTTCCTCAATTAAAGCGCTTGAACCTGCACGGCAGCAATTACAACAACTGATCTATAGTAATTTTTTACCGAAAACCACGATTGCTTTTGATAAGGCCTTAAATGCGTTTACCGATAAATCCAGTAATTTAACCATTATTGGGATCTTATTTTTATTCGTCACTACCGTCATGATGCTAACCAGCATTGAAAAAGTCTTTAACCGTATTTGGCGAGTCCGCGAAACCCGCGGCGGCATTATTGGCTTTATGCGCTATTGGACCATTATTTCTTTGGGCCCTATTCTACTCGGTAGTGCCTTTGTTATTTCGTCGACGATGGCTTCCCTCAATGTTTTGAGCAATAATTTTGCAGGCTATGAACTCAATGGCGCATTTGTCCTGTGGTTGATTTCTTTCTGTCTAACGGTTTTAGGATTTTTTATCCTGAATTGGACTATTCCAAACCGAAGTGTCCCAATTAAATCCGCTTTGATTGCAGGCTTATTTAGTGCTGTCGTGTTTGAACTCCTGAAAAATTTGTTCGGCTTTATCATGTCAAACTTCACCAGTTATGAAGTCGTTTATGGTGCCTTTGCTGCGATTCCTATTTTCTTATTATGGATTTTTTTGTCGTGGAATATTGTCCTGATCGGGGTCGAAATTAGTTATGCACTGACCGCATTTACTTCCCATAAAGAGCAAAAACGGCACCCTGTCATTATGCTACTAGATTTGCTGGAGCTGTTTTATAAAAAGCAACAGCAAGGACTCAGTGTCTCTGATGATGAAGCTTTAGATGTTTTAGGAAGAGATGAATTGGGCCGTTGGCCGAGTTACGTGTTTATGCTTGAACAGCAAAACTTAGTCAAACGTACCGATGACAACCAATTTGTACTAGTACGTAATTTATCTCAAGTCGATTTTTGGAGTTTTTACAGCAGACTTCCTTACCCTTTACCAAAGCGTAAAGATTTGGGTAATGTGCATCCTGATGATGTCTGGATACAGAAAATTGGCCCAGCGTTAGTTGAGTCGGATGATTACTTGGCGGCCAAACTCGCCATTCCGCTGTCTACAATTTTTGATGATAAATCTTAAGACTTCATATAAAAAACGTGTCCAAGACACGTTTTTTATATGTTGAATCAAAACAATCTAAGTTCAACCTTCACCTTGAATTTAAGACAGATTCAAGCCGACTCAGTATTTACTGCAAAGCCATTTTAAAGGCCTGTATATACTGCTTAATTTTGTGATGCAAACTCACCACCATCACACCCATCAACACAAAGCATGTTCCCACCAAAAAGTTGAGTTCCAGCCGTTCATTGAGTAACACCACACCAAAACACATCCCAAAGATTGGGGTCAAAAAAGAAAAGACTCCCAACTGGGATGCCAAATATTTTTTCAACAGCCAAAACCAAATCAGATAACTGGCAAATGACACGACAACGGTATGGAAAAGCAAACTTGTAAGGGATAATACAGACCAGTGAATCGTCGCTTGTCCCATGAAAAAAGCCACAGGCAATAACACTAAGAAAGCGATAAAGAGCTGATAAAACAAAGTTTGGGTCGCAGGTGCTTCTGCTAGTTTAGTCAACCGAACTGCAATGGTCGTGGCTGCCCACAATACCCCTGCCAAGAGTGCTAAAGCATCGCCCCAAAGTGCAGAACTTGCGGCTGCTTGCGAAGCTGCAGGGCGAAATAAAAATGCAATCACGATCCCGAAAAATGCACATGCAATGCCCAACCACTGGATAAGTGATAAACGTTCTGAAGGCAGCTTCCAGTGCAAACCCAATGCGACAAAAATAGGCGCGGTATAAAGCAAAACCACGGTATGCGCCGCTGAGGTAAAACGTAAAGCTTGAGCGACCAGAAAAAATTCTGCTGCAAATAAAAGCCCAACTAAAATTCCTGCGGGTAAGTAGTCTCGCCCCCACAAAGATGTGCCCTTTGCCAACTTGATCATGGGGTAAACCATCAACGCAGATAAACCTGAGCGAAGCGCAATTTGCATCACTGCAGAAATATCGGGGGCAGCAAGCTTTAACACCACTTGTTGTAATCCCCACAAAATACACAGCCCAAACATAATCCCTGAAGCTTTACTGTCCAGCGCTTGACGACTACTCACGACCTGCTCCACTGAAAAAGATCAAAGCTCACTATAGATTTGTCTGAAATAAAACATATAATTTAAAACAGACAAGAGATCTTCTTATTCAGGCAATTTCAGCCATGCCCCAACGACAACAAAAAAAGAGCGTGCCACTCAAACAATTACCGACCAATGATCATATTGATAAATTATTGTGGATCAGCTTTCGCGAAGACCCCGCGCAGTCGGTTTATCCTGTGCATGGACATGCATGGGGCGAATTTGTATATGCCTTTAATGGTGTGATGGAGGTGAATATCAACCAGATTGACTACCTTACCCCGCCACCTTATGGCATTTGGCTTCCCCCCAATGTGGCTCATAGCAGCTTAAATCGTACCGATGTTTCGCATGGCACCTTGTATATCCATGAAAGCTTATGCACTCATCTGCCTCAACAAGCAGGTATTATGCTCAGCTCACCTTTGGTCTCGGCACTATTTAAGCATTTGAGACAACATAGCCTGCCAGATGATGCACCTGAACACATGCGCTTACTCTATGTCTTGCTTGACCAATTACACCATGCAGAATTGGTCAGTAGCTATTTACCGCACTCTGAACACCCGACCCTAAAAAGCATTTTAGATTTTTTACATATGCACCCTGCGGACAACAGTTCTTTGCAACAACTGGCAGTACAGCACAATATGACTGAACGCACACTCGCACGTTATAGTCAAAAAGAACTTGGCATGTCCTTGAATGAATGGCGACAGCGCTTAAAAGTCATGAAAGCCATGAGCATGCTGACAGAGGGAAAAAAGGTCGAAAGTATCGCACTGGATTTGGGCTATGCCAATGCATCGGCCTTTATTAATATGTTTAAACGCTGGATGGTATATACCCCCGATCAGTTTCGCAAACTGTACCATAGTCACCAATAACGCTAAAAAAAAAGATCACCGAAGTGATCTTTTGAATGATGAAGGTTTGAAAGTCTGCAAATTAAGCTTTGACAAAGGTATTCCACGAATAGTCTTGTTTTTTGCCTTTTAGGGTCATTTTCAACTGCTCACCCGCCTGTAATGCAGCGACCCCAGCAGGTGTGCCTGTCATGACCACATCGCCTGCTTCCAAAGTGAAGACTTGGCTAATGTCGGCCAGCAAGGTGCCAATGTCAAAAATTAAGTGTGCAGTGTTGCCCGCTTGGCGCAGCTCATCATTAACATGAAAACTGTAATGCACATCATCCCAGTCCTGTACCACATCGGAAACAGCAACCCAGTCTGCCAGCACACACGAACCATCAAAGGCTTTAGCACGTTCCCAAGGCTGGCCTTTGGTTTTTAAGTCATCTTGTAAGTCACGCAAGGTTAAGTCCAAACCTAAAGTCACAGCTCCCACCGCTTGCAGGGCTTGAGCTGGATCGGCGGCTTTGCTTAGGCGATGGTCAATGCGTAAAACCAGTTCACATTCATAATGGCAGCTGCCCCATGCAGGATTCCAAGAAATGCCCGCATCTAAACTGAGCAAACTGCTCGGTGGTTTGATAAATAAAACGGGACGATCAGGAATCGCATTGCCTAATTCTTTGGCATGGTCTGCATAACTACGACCGACACAGACAATTTTAGATGGACGTGTACTCATGATCTTCCTCTGATTTGTTGATGGTGTTATGGAACAAAATGCTTATTTTTTGAAAGTATTTTCAAATTTTGCTTGATCCGCACTATCGGCCAACGCACGCTTAGGCACAATCACCACAGTACGGTTTTTCAGCTCAAGCATATAGGTCAACTTGCCACTGGCAAACTTTTGCACTTCATTATAATGGACCACTTGCTTGCGACCATTGGCATAAATTTCCGCATAATCTTGGTATAAATCGATGCCTTGCTCACTTTTACCAAACTGATATTTCACAAATTGGCGCTTAAACATCATCGGCAGAAACCAATAGCGCATGAGAATTTGTAAAACCAAGAAAAATATACCCAACGCCACATAGTAGCGACCGACACCTGAAAAGCCGAGCATAAAGCCCCACACAATAATCCCGACACTAATCAACGGCGTGATAAAACGCGTCATTTGCTTTTTACCAAAGGTCGCTAAGGCAAAACCATCTTGGGACTCTTCTAAAGTGAGGAAATAACGTGTCGATAATGCAGGCTTGTTCTCTGACATAGGGTCATATCAAATAGCTAAAAATATTGTGCTCAATACTACAACACAATCGGTCATTTTTTTAGGACTTTAGCAGATCGATGTTGATTAGTGGCGATCCACTTAAGCCGAGGCCATACCGATATCAGAGCCACATTATAAAACTGAGATGTAAGAAACAACTGCATACATACGCAAAAAGATCCATCCCTGCTATGGATTTCTACTGAACAGAAAGTGCAGGCACAAAAAAACCGCAACATGTGCGGTTGATTGTTCAAGTTGGTGCGCTCAGAGAGATTCGAACTCCCGACCCCTTAGTTCGTAGCCAAGTGCTCTATCCAGCTGAGCTATGAGCGCGACGTCTTGATGGGGTGCATTGTATATGGTTTATTTCATTTTGGTAAGTCATTTTGTAGTAACAAACCATCAAATGTTTATTAATCGTACATAAATCAGATTAAGTCGCTAAAAAATATATAAATAATTACAACATTCACTCAATACATTAAAAATTAGTGCAAATTCACAAACAGCAACCACAACTAGTATGAGATTCTTTATAATCAAATAGAAAAATTACATAAAATTAATTTAATAGGACTTACGCACTATTATTTATAGATTCTCTGTGGTAGCAGATGATTTTTATCGAGAATAAAGTCATCAATGAAGTTTTTGATAACTGGTCTAAATAATTTCTTCTGCCAACGATATACATTTTCAAAGATCCGCTCAAACTGGTTCTTTTGTATCTCGACGTAGGCCATCAAGGCTGAAAAAATATGATTCAAAATCAGTTTAGATCGTCTTACTTGAAACTTTTCAATATGACAAACCTGTTTAATCACTCGGTGATATTGTTCTATTTTCCAATGACTTGAATGTAATTCATGAAAACCCTCAAAGGACAATAAATCATCTTCATCTTGATGCACAATATAAAACCTCTGCTGTTCTTTTAACTGAGTCTTAAATAATTGTACAAAGCCAAAATCTTTGAGCCAGACCACTTGACCCTGATGGAAATTCGGCAATAAACGCAGTTGAAACCATTGTCCTTTTTCTGGGGAAACCTTACGGTTACAGTCGATACCAAACATAAATCGAATACCATATTTTCTTATGGTTTTTAGATTTGCAGTCGATGAATACCAACTATCACCTGTAATAAATTGAATCTTTGCACCCCAACTGAGTACTTCACTTAACATATCCATAAAGTAATCATTCTTGGTTTTACCTTCAGATTTGTCATAAATTCGGAAATTAATTGGAATATTTTGACCATTTTGATCTGTCGCATACAAGGTAATGAGATTAATACCCTTGACGGATCGGTGGTGTTTGCCTGACCAAAAATAGCTAACTAAGTCCATATGCTGACTATATGGTTTATCTAAAACAGTATCATCAATACTGACTATAAGTTTATTATTATCAATATGTTGAATTGCTTCTTGATATAGGTCGTGAGGTGTGTAGTCTTCACGTTCTAGAAAGCGATTTACACTATCATGCGAGATGTTATAAGTCTCGGCAAGTTGTGTGCAGCTAATAGAGTTCGGTTCTGTCATGAGAAAGCCCATATAAATGGGTAGAGTACAAGTTGCTGTAGAAGCATTTTTAATTCGTCTGATCACAGATACTTTATAAAGTATTTTAATACTTTTTTGAATCCGTCAATGCGTAAGTCCTATTTAAGATACAAATGCCAAATCAAGCAGATCAATCAACTTTAAACATGAGTAAAATTGGACCAGCAATAGCATCTGTACTTATCCTGCTCATCGTCATTGGCTATTCTATTAAAACAATAAAAAATCAAGTTCGATATATTGAAAGCTTACACTCAAACGAATGGCACGTATTTGAAAGGCATATGACTTCAAACTATTTTTTTACCGTGTCAAAATTTCGAGATAATAGTAAAAGCCTATATATAAGCCAGAATGGTGACGTATTTTATTCTCAACTTTGCACTAACAAACTAAAAAATATCTGTAAATTAGCTTATTCATCTGAAATAAAAGTTGAAAGTGTACTATTTTATGCTCAAATACATAAACGGACAGGGCGATATACTTCACTACATTTAAAAGACATCATTTTCATAGATCAAAATAATCGCCAACAAACATTTAATTATTTAACTACTTCTCCAGATGATCAAAACTCTATTTCTAATAAAAAAAATAGCGTATGGATTTCACTCATACTCATATTTATAAGTTATTTATTCTTCGGATCTGTGGCATCTTTTCAGATTTCCGATAGCATTCCTCAAAATATTAAAATGCAAAAAAAGATCAATAAAACTATTATTATCGCAATCTGTATATGTTACTGCCATTTAATTGCAATCACATTAATTACATTCTTGAGAAATTAATATTTTTCAAATATAAAACGATCAGACACAAAAAAACCGCAACATGTGCGATTGTTTGTTCAAGTTGGTGCGCTCAGAGAGATTCGAACTCCCGACCCCTTAGTTCGTAGCCAAGTGCTCTATCCAGCTGAGCTATGAGCGCATTACTTGTGTGCCCATTCAGGCGATACGTTACATACAGTTTACTTATTGGTGCGCTCAGAGAGATTCGAACTCCCGACCCCTTAGTTCGTAGCCAAGTGCTCTATCCAGCTGAGCTATGAGCGCGACATAAGTAAAGTTGGCGGTGAGAGAGGGATTCGAACCCTCGGTACAGTTACCCGTACGCATCCTTAGCAGGGATGTGGTTTCAGCCACTCACCCATCTCACCGTAACGTGCGGCCATAATACAAACTTCATGCTAGCACTGCAAGCACAGACACTCAATTTTTTGCATATTTCTGTTCAATTAAATACTTTTTAAACAATTTAGAGCGGATTCAGCCGAATTTATTCTTTTCTCTATATCTGCATGTTGAATAAAACAGCAGATATTCTAAATTGCCGACATAAAACACAATATTGCAATCATTTGCGTGCAGTCTGTCTTCGCATGACTTATGCTAATCCTATCTACTGACATACAGCCAAAGACATTATGAAAAATTGGGTCGATCCTGAAGCAAAAGCTGAAGCTGAACGTTATGACAACCCTATTCCGAGCCGCACGCTCATTTTAGAAACCATCGAAGAAAAAAAGACGGCTTTATCGCATGCGGACTTGGTCGAAATTTTTGAAATTGCAGATCAAAAAAGCATTGAAGCGCTCAGCCACCGCTTAATTGCGATGGTTCGTGATGGTCAACTGATGAAAGATGGCTTCAAGTTTCAAATTGCCGAAGAGCAACCTGAACATGAAGCAACGGTTTACATCAACAGTAAAGGCTTTGGCACGGCGAATATTGCAGGTCATGAAGACTTACTTCTACCTGAACGCGAACTGCGCCAAGTGTTTAATGGTGACCGTGTTAAAGTGCGTCAAACCTCAGTAGACCGCAAAGGTAAAGCTTGGGGCTTTATTACTGAGGTAGTGCAACACCGTGTGAAGCAAATCATTGGTAAAGTATCAATACATGATGGTGAATACTTTATTCAGCCAGCAAATCCGAATGCGCACCAACCGATTACTTTAGAAAAAGAGTTAATCGAACACGCACAAGTCAAAGTGGGCGATTCGGTTCGTGTCGCAATTGATGACTACCCAACCAAAGATGAGTTGGCGACAGGTCATATTGTGCAATCGATGGCAGACAAGGCCGACACTGAAAT
The DNA here is from genome assembly GCF_058599505.1 of Acinetobacter sp. CAU_H_29a_1. Classification (NCBI taxonomy): domain Bacteria; kingdom Pseudomonadati; phylum Pseudomonadota; class Gammaproteobacteria; order Moraxellales; family Moraxellaceae; genus Acinetobacter; species Acinetobacter sp. CAU_H_29a_1. The sequence goes on along the minus strand of NZ_CM178655.1, from coordinate 457,080 downwards.
TATTATTCCGCAAACCATTTTAGAGTTTGGTTTGCCTTATGAGTTCCCAGAAGAAGTGATTAAAGAAGCAGAAAGCTTTAAAGAGCCTTCAGCGCAAGACCGTGAAGGTCGTATTGACCTACGTGATTTAGCCTTAGTCACTATTGATGGTGAAGATGCACGCGACTTCGATGACGCGGTCTATGCAGAAAAACGTCCAGGCGGCGGTTACCGTGTGGTTGTGGCTATTGCAGATGTCAGTCACTATGTCCGTTCTGGCAAACCACTGGATGATGAAGCCCAAGAACGGGGTACATCGGTGTATTTCCCGCATTTTGTTTTACCGATGTTGCCTGAAGCTCTTTCGAATGGCTTATGCTCACTCAATCCACATGTAGACCGTCTATGTATGGTCTGTGATCTAAACCTGTCACGTGCCGGTCGCGTCACCAAGTTTGAGTTCTACCCGTCTGTGATGCACTCAAAGGCACGTTTAACCTATACCAATGTTGCCCAATACTTTGAAGGCGACAGCAGTGCCATTCCTGAAGACCGTGATGTGCGCAAATCCTTGAACACCCTGTTCCAACTCTATCAAGTCCTCAAAGGTTTACGTGCTGAACGCCATGCCATGGAATTTGAAACCGTTGAAACCTACATGACCTTTGATGAGCTCGGTGGCATTAAGGAAATTTTACCGCGTACGCGTAATGATGCGCACAAATTGATCGAAGAATGTATGTTGTTGGCAAACGTAGCAGCGGCTGAATATGCGCTACAACATGATGTGCCAATGTTATACCGTATTCATGAGCCACCTGAGTTTTCACGTATTCAAAAAGTACGCGACTTTGTCAAACTGCTAGGTCTACCGTTCCCAGAACAGCCGACTCAGAAAGACTACCAAGCCGTGATTGATGCAACCAAAGACCGTATTGATGCTCCAAGTATCCATGCAGTACTGTTACGTTCAATGATGCAAGCCTACTACGGCGCGAATAACGCGGGTCACTTTGGTTTGGCATATGAAGCATATACGCACTTCACTTCTCCAATTCGTCGTTACCCAGACTTGTTGTTACACCGTGCCATTAAAGCCAAGTTAAAACATAAACCGGCACCTCTTTCAGGGGCTGCTTTGGATGATGCTGGTCAACATTTCTCGGCGACTGAACGTCGTGCAGATGAAGCGTCTCGCTCTGTCACAACATGGTTGAAATGTCATTATATGCAGCAGCATTTGGGTGAAGAATTTGTCGGTACCATTTCTGCCGTAGCGGAATTTGGTCTGTTTGTGACACTCAAAGACTTATATGTTGACGGCATGATCCATGTCAGCCAACTAGGCGATGACTACTTTGTCTATGACCAACCAAGTCAGAGCTTGATTGGGCAGGCACGCGGTCAAAGCTTTAGCTTGGGCGATGAAGTGAAAATCAAAGTTGCAGCAGTGAATTTAGAAGACCGCAAAATTGATTTTGAATTATTGCAGCAACTCTCACATGGTGGTCGGCCCATACGTAGTCGAGCACCCCGTGTTGGTAAAGCCAAAACAGCACGAAGCGAAAGTAAAGAAGAAGTCTTCAGCGAGTCGACAAACGCCTCTCCCAGTAACAGCGGAGACCAGCCCATACGACGCAAAAAAGATAAATCCCAACCTAGCTCCTACAGCAAAAAGCCTGGTAAAAAATCTTCATCAAAGTCTGAAACAAAGGTTAAAGATAAAGTGAAGAAAAAGTCGAAACCTAAAAAGAAAAAATCAAACGCAAAAGCGAAAACTGAGTAAATGATGTAAAAGGTGCTAGGGCTTAATGTGTCCTAGCACCTTTTTTCATAGGGCCAACATGAATTTTTTGCGTTTATTTTTAAGCAAACCCATCAGCCAATACCATCCCCTGCTTTATTTCATGGCGACGCGTAGCCGACGTATGAGGCGCTATTGGCAGTGGAAAACAGATGGGAAAGACTATGCCCATTCATTTTCTGACGTCCCTTTGGCTTTTCGCGTCAAAAAGCATCAGTCCGTTCTGATTCGTAAATTAGGCGACAGCGATCAACACTGGCAACACAATAAACTCATCAATCTCAAAATTGCCAGTCCGTGTATTTCCGGGATTTTAATCCATCCACAACAGACTTTTTCTTTTTGTCAGTTGGTAGGACAACCAACAACTCAAAAAGGCTATGTTGAGGGAATGGAACTCAGCTTTGGTCAAGCACGCGGTGGTATTGGTGGCGGTATTTGCCAAATTGCTAATCTCATTCACTGGCTTGTCTTGCATAGCCCATTGCAAGTGGTACAACGTTCACAGCATTCCTTTGACCCTTTTCCAGATCATGGTCGTGTACTTCCATTTGGTAGTGGCGCTGCAATTTTTTATAACTATATTGATTATCAATTTTACAACCCCACCCCGCATAGCTTTCAAATTCGGCTGTGGTTTAGTGAGAAATGCCTAGAAGGTGAACTGCGTTGCTCAGTCGATTTAGGCTATGTCTATCACGTGTTTGAACAACAGCATGCCTTCCTAAAAATCGAGACGGACTACTACCGACAAAACGAAATTTGGCGACACCGCAAAGAAAAATATAAAAGCGGTGAAATCTTAGCAACTGAATGTATGACCCGTAACTTTGCCAAAGTGCTTTATCAGCCCTCACGCATTGATCAGCACTACCCATCATGGGCTGAATTTCAAGCGGCGCAAAACATCAAAACCAATTAAAACTTGATTTCCCGCGGCATCACCCTTACATCTAGTGATAACTGAACATTTAATTTGGCTTAAACGCATGACATTAGAAAAAGCAACCTTGCCTGTTCCACAGTTTGATCAAATCACCTTAGTACAACTCCAACAGCAGATCGAACAAGCCATTCAACAGGGTCAACATTTCTTAAAAGACCTGAGCGAAGTCCCTGAATCAATTCAGGCACAGCTTGCGATCTTAGAACAAGTTGATCATTTAGAAAATAATATGAGTGAAGCATGGGGCGTACTGTCCCACCTCAATGCGGTCATGAACAATGCCGAGACTCGTGAGGTATACCAGTCACTATTACCAAGTTTAAGTGAATACTATACCGAGTTAGGTCAACACACAGCGCTGTATCAAACCTATCAACACATTCATGATGCTGCGCAATTTGATCACCTCCCTGAAGCCCAACAAAGTGCGATTAAACTTGCACTGCGCGACTTCAAACTGTCAGGGGTGGCTTTAGAAGGTGAAGCCAAAAAACGTTATGCAGAAATTTCGGCACGTTTATCACAACTGTCTTCAGACTTTTCCAACCATGTTCTTGATGCAACACAAGCCTATTTCAAACCTTTAGCGGACCACGAACTGGCAGGCTTACCACAAAGCAGTGTAGATCTATTAAAACAATATGGTCAGCAGCGCGAACTGGATCAACCCGTTGCCACTTTAGACTTCCCGTCGTATCTGGCAATTATGACCTACGCGGAAAACCGTCCTTTACGCGAAGAACTGTATCGTGCCTATACCACACGTGCATCAGATCAGTCTGAACACGCTGAGTTTGATAACACCGCAGTGATGGAAGAAATCTTAAGCCTACGTCTGGAAATGGCTGCACTGTTAGGTTTCAATAATTATGCCGAGCTTTCATTGGCCAGCAAAATGGCGCCAAATGTAGCAACGGTAGATCAGTTCTTACGTGATTTGGCTGAACATTCACGTGCCCCTGCGCTCAAAGAAGTGGCGGAGCTGAAAGCCATTGCCGCTGAAGATGGCATTGATGATTTAAAACCGTGGGACAGCACGTATTATTCGGAAAAATTGAAAGTCCAACAGTTCAATTTATCTCAAGAAGCACTCAAGCCCTACTTCCCTGCACCCAAGATTTTGCAGGGCTTATTTAGCATTGTGAATCGTCTTTATGGGATTCAAATTGTGGAGCGTGAAGCCCCCGTTTGGCACCCAGATGCACGCTATTTTGAACTAGAAGATCAAGGCGCAGTGGTCGGTGGATTCTACTTTGACCTCTATGCACGTCAGGGCAAACGTGGTGGCGCATGGATGAGTGGTTTCCGCTCTCGCACCCAAACAACGCACGGCCTACAAAAACCGATTTGCTATATGGTGTGTAACTTTACGCCACCAGTGGGAGATCAAGCAGCGCTACTGACACATGATGAAGTGATCACATTGTTCCATGAATTTGGACATGGTTTACATCATATGTTGACAGAAGTCGACAATATTGCGGTTGCGGGGACACACGGCGTGGCATGGGATGCGGTAGAGTTACCAAGCCAATTCATGGAGTTTTGGGCATGGGATACCGAAAGCTTAGACCTGCTCAGTGCACATATTGAGACCCAAGAAACCTTACCAGAAAGTCTACTGAAAGCCTTGCTGGACGCGCGTTTCTTCCAATCTGGCATGCAAAGTTTACGTCAAATTGAGTTTGCCCTGTTCGATCTCAGCATTCATAAAGCAGCCCCTGCTTTGAAAGCAGATCAGATCCAAGCCACCTTAAATGACATCCGTGCACAATACGCTGTTTTAGAGACTACTCCTTATAACCGCTTCCAACATAGCTTCAGCCATATTTTCGCAGGCGGCTATGCAGCGGGTTATTATTCTTATAAATGGGCGGAAGTTTTGGCCAGTGATGCCTTCGATCGTTTCGAAAATGAAGGGATTTTTAATACTGCCACTGGAAAAGAATTTCGCCAGTTTATTCTAGCAGTTGGCGGAAAAGATACAGCGCTTGATGCATTTATCAATTTCCGTGGGCGCGAGCCAAAAATAGATGCTTTACTTCGTCATCAAGGTTGGACGAACCGCTAAAAAAGTGAGTAAACTAGGCGCCTAAATTGTTCAGAAGGTAAGTCTAATGACTATTAAACGTCGTTTCATTGCAGGTGCAAAATGTCCTAAATGTCAGGCGATGGATCGAGTTGTTATGCTTACCTCGAATGACGATGAATGGATTGAATGTATCGACTGTAGTTATTCTGAGAATCGTCCAACTCATGTAGACGAGCCTCAGATCCCCGCTATCCCTGACGAGGTTGGGGTCATTCAATTTAAACCACGTCAATCCAAAGAATAAAGGTTGAATCGAATGTCGTCCGTACAACACAACAACCCTAAATTACTCTGGGGTATTACAGCAGGTTTAGTCGCAATCATTGCGATTTTTGCACTTTATCAATGGTTGTTTGCTGCACAAGAGTCTGCAACACCGATGCACCAAGCGGAGTTGATTCAACCGACCGTGAAGGCGCTTCCAGAAGCTGAAAAAGCAGCTTCGACCGCCATGGCTGACAACACCATTAAATTGGTCGAAGAAGATATTTTAAAAGCACCTGTACCTGAAAATGCCTCACTTGCCAAAGAAGAAGTGGCGAAACTGGACGATATTCAAAGCCAGTTGAAGGAACAGGAAAAGAGCTTGCAAGCACAGCACAAAGATGCCGATGAACTGGTAAAGCTCAAAGAAGAACAAATTAAACTGTTAGAAGCCCAATTGGCTGCTCAGTAAAATACGGTTATTATTTTAAAGACGTTAGCCTATCGACTGATATGCTAACGTCTTCTTTTGCCCTGCTGCTTCACCCACCTATTCAATCAGCGCAAAGCCATTACACAACTCATCATCTCTTTTGAACTACCTCCACTAATAAAGTCTCTAGTCGCTATACATCACAACCCCTAGCTCATGCCAAGGATATCTTTTAGATGGACTTTATTTGTCGATTGGCTCTTATCATTGAGCCTAAGTACGGGCTGATTTTTTAAGATAGGATGCTTAGCAATATCGTTGTACTTTGATTTGATATAAGTGACGATTTGAGTGGGTAATTCCTAGAAAGAAGCTATTTTCTTCAGAAGTATCTCCAATAACTCCAAAACATAAAAAAAGCATCCGAAGATGCTTTTTTTATGTTCTAACTCAAGTTCACAACTTAGTGATACCAGCCAAATAACTTAAAGAAGTATGGAACATAAGCAATGATCAGCATCGCTGGGAACAACACGATCAAGGGTAAAATCCAACGTTCATAACGATAATAGAAAGACAAATGACGCACTTCCTCATCGGCCTCATTCACCTCGGCATCACCAATGGATTGTCTTGCTAAAAGATGATTAAGGGCCACAGGTGGTGTCACATAGCCCAACTCAAAGCCAATCAAGGTGATCATCCAAAAATGGACAGGATGAATACCATATTGATAGGCCACAGGTGCAACCGTCGCAGAAATCAAGATCACGGCGCCAAACGGATCCATAATCATCCCAACAAAGACCATCAACCCCAAAATCAGAGTAATGACCAAGAACGTACTGCTAATATCAGTTGGGAAGAAACTCATCACCTCCGTACGTTCAAGCAATCCGCCCACGCTCACCGACAGCGCCATTAAAATGACCAAAGCACCAATGTGTCCAACGGTTTCACTGGTCGAGATATGCATCGACTTCCAAAAACCGACTTGGCGTAACACGTCCATGGAACTAGATTGAACCACCCCATGATTCACCACTTGTCCATCATCTGCGGCATTACCATGTAGCCCTTCACGGTATTCTGCATGGGCAACTTGAGCCCCTGCCAATACAGGTTCACCACCCGAGTTATAATTTGCGCTGAGTGTCTCATCCCAATGCCCCACAGCAGGCAAAGGCGCAGGCTGATGACGTAATTTATCAAACAACACGATCATCAATAAAATCACAGGCATCATCACGGGTGCAGTAAATTCATTTAGGTCAGTGTCTAATAAGAATTTATAGAACATCCACGTGAGGACAAAAATCACGATATAAGGCACAACTGCTAGGAATGCGCGCCCTGATTTCGGTGCGGCCAAACTCGGTGCCGCGATGCGGAATTTACTCTCTGCAAAGAAGAGTGAAACTACTAAAAACAGTGTTGAGGTCAGTAAGAACGTGTAAACACCATATTGATAAAGCAGGTCCGTCGTGACTTCTTTGTTTAAGGATGCCACCACGACAATCAATATAGTCAAATCATTATAAAACTAATACAATGGTGCAATGAGTTATTCAGAACATTTTAGACGTAAAATTTTAGCTAAGCTTGAGGAAGGTTATTCTATTCGAGCGGTAGCTGCACAATTTGAAATTAATAAAAATACCATTGTTGAATGGAAGAAACGTATAGAGATTAAAAAAACTCGTGTACGTAAACCTTCTAAAATTAACGATGATGCTTTACGTGAAGATGTTGAAAAGTATCCTGATGCTTATCAATATGAACGTGCTGCACGTTTTAATTGTGGTGTTTCATCTATTGGTGCTGCATTAAAGCGCTTAAATATTACAGTTAAAAAAAGACGTTAAGCCATCCTAAAGCAGATACAAAGCTTAGGGATAAATTTATTCAGCAAGTGAATGAATTAGAAAAAACCCACCCGATTATTTATCTGGATGAAAGTGGTTTTAAGTCACATGATTACAGACCTCATGGCTACTCACGAAAAGGAGTACCCTGTTTAGGGCAATATAATTGGCAATTAAAGAATCAGACCAATGCCATTGGAGCAATCCATAAAGGGTATTTATTTTCAGTAGGTTTATTTGACTGCAAAATCAATTCAGATGTTTTTCATTTTTGGATTGAGCAATTCCTCATACCAGCATTACCTGAAAATAGTGTAGTGGTTATGGATAATGCAGCATTTCATAAAAGAGCAGATATTCTGGAGTTATTGGAACAACAAGGGCATAAAATTCTTTGGCTTCCTGCATACAGCCCTGATTTAAATCCTATAGAACAGATGTGGGCATGGGTTAAACGTAAGCGTAAAGAATGGTTGATCGACTCAGTCGATGAATTATTTCGAGTTTTTTTCGAATCCTGTATGGATAATAAAGTAGTTTGACTATAAGCATGGACGCAAAACTACACCCAGCGAACCCGACATTGCCGTTGCAGCCAAAGCAAACTGACGACGTCCACCTGCATTCCAGACTTCTTTATAAATAATCGCCCCTGCTGCAATCACAAAGATCCCCGATGCACCGGTATATGCGGTCGGTAAAGCCGCAGCGATTAAAATCAACCAAGTTAAAGTTTTAGGCGCCAAATTCCATGGACGCAAAATATTTAAGAACAGATCCACGACACGAGTTTGTTTCAACAACATACCCGCCCAAATAAATAGGGCTAAATTCAGGAAAATACTGGAGAATTCAACCAGCTGTCCCAAGTAAATCCCTTGCCCCATGGGGTAGTCCATGAAGAAGATAAACGCCACACCCGTAATCACCGCCATGTAGGCATACAGAGGCACACTCAGGAAAGCAAAGCCTAGACGCCCGCCGGCTTTGGTCTCTTTCGGTGGGCTAAACAGCTGCCACACACTTATCAAGGTGAGTACCGAAAACAGAATCATCCACAGCCAATAAATCAGCTGGGTTTCGCCATTCATCGGTACACCCGAGTCTTTGACTGAGTTAAATTGGCTAATACTCGAGTAAGTCAATAAACCATTACCCAGTGTCATCAGTAGGCTATAAACTCGATAATCCAGCTTGGTTGCAGGGCCACGCAAACCAATATGATGGATTTTTAAGGTGGCACTAATCGCAGCTAAAACCACCATAAAAATTAATAGAATGGCGCGATTTTCTGTTCCAAACTTAAAAATACCAAAAAAAGTGGTTTCAAAATTACGATAGGCACGGATACTTGGATGTGCCTCCATATGTTGCATGGCTTTATCATAAAACTGATACTTTTCTTCACACTGCTGCACACCTGCCAAAATGGACGCACGCACATCAGCCTCCGAAGCCGTACCAAAAAAGTCTGCGAACTCATCTGCAGCGTTGGCTTGCATTTGAGTCTTGACCAAAGCATCCACATTCGGCTGACGATTACACTCTGGCTTGGCTGGCTCTGCCCTTAAAAAAGAGTACTGCATACCCGTGGCTGGATCGCCATATAAGCGCTCACCCATACGCAGTAATTGGCCATGAATCATTTCACCTGTACCAATTAACAGCGTAAGTAACAGTAAAATCAGAATGACAAAAGTAGAAATCCACTCGGTCCATATATACTTCAGCAGATCGAGTCCTGATCTGCGCTGTCCATGATTCTGCATGTTGTTTCCTATTTTTATTACCGCTCTGTCCAGCGTTATGCACCGCAGAACCTGTCGTTTTAGTCGGCTCGAGCTTGTCCTTTCTCTATACCTTTAGATTTTTGTTTTGTTTATCTTTGCATCAAATTTATATTTTTGAATATGACAATCTGGATTTTCTTTTTAGAATTTAGGTCAATCCTCTATTCATCAAATAGATTCACCCCGATTAAATACAAAGCTGCAATCACAATTCCCCAGATCACGCCCAACAAATGTGCTTCAACCAAAACTGGACTCCCGATCAGTTCCGCCGTAGCACTCTCGCCAAAGGTGTTTTCCCAAATCAATTTGCCTAAAATAAGAAACAACACCAAACTCGCAAACATCCGTTCTTTACGGTATAGCAAATGGACAATGGCTATGGCAGTGAACATTCCATGCAGCACACCAGACAGCCCTGCATAAGCTTCAATATCCGCCAGAAAATAATAAAAACTGAGACTAATCAACGGCGGTAAAATCAGCAATAACGCCACAAAATGCCAGACACGGGCCCGTGGAAAAATAAAAGGCAAACACATAAAAGCCAGCATATTGAGTGCAAAATGAATCCATCCCACATGCACCCAGTGCGCGGTCCACAAGCGCCAAATTTCAGGAAAAATATCCACTCGCCAATAAATAAATTGATCTTTAAAAATCTGTAGGCATGCCGAGATCGACACGACAAACGCAATCAAAATGATTTTTCGATTCAGAAATTGATCATGCATCACATGTCCTTATCGTGTTGCTCATTTATTTATTGTTATTTTTTCTGCGCTGCGGCTCAGTTTAAAATTGGTTAACTTTCACTAAACAACTCATCTAGCTCAGAGCGGTCTTCTTTTTCATCCCAGAAATGCGCCATACCACCATCCCCAGTTCGTGTCCCCGTGTGTTCAGTCCAATAACGATCTGAAATCCCCTGAACCATACTCGAGGCCATACTATCAATCAGTTTAAATTGTGGATTGCTCTGTTTTTCATCGCTATAGGAAGCCGCATAACTTTTCAATGCATCACGAATCTTGGCATCGTCACCACTGGCTTGAGCCGCTACAGCATACATTGCATGAGATAAACTAACCCCTTTTTGCTCCCCAATTTGCATCGATTGTTTCAAGGTCTGATACGGATCAGGTTTGCCTTCACCCGCACCTGGCAATAAGGTCCAAATCACCGCACGTGTTGCATTCGGTGCACCCCAAAACTTTTCATTGTCTAGACACACCATCCCACGTTCAACAATAGCCGCAATGTCTTTAGGAACATTGACTGCACCACCTGAGTTAATATCATTGGTCATGGCTTGTAGCCCACTCAACATCCCCAGCATATATACAGTTTGATCCAAATCGCTGTTCATTTTTGGACAGCCTTCGCCCAATGGTTTCTTATATTTCTTTTCCCAGCGGTTTTGAAAAAGTTGATAACCAGTATATTGCCGTTGTGCTGCTGTCGCCGCCCAACGCTTTTGTTCAATTCGAGCATCCTGTGCTTCAGAGACATTGCCTGCTTTCGAGGCACGCAAATAACGTAACTCTGCCTCAAGCGCCTGATTCTCCGCACAAATACCTGATGCTGAATAAAGTAGAACCGCCACACGAGTTGGATCTGCCCCCATGTCTTTGGTCGACATAATCGCAGGAGTCAAAGCATTGCCTGAGTTACACACCATCTCAGCGTCTTCCATGGCTAAAATAGGCGGTACTATATGTTTTTCACTAAACCCAAGCGCAACATTGGCACCTGTTTTAACCACTTGTGAACAACCCGAAAATAATAAACTTGTAAGCGCTACAACAGCCACACCTTGGCCTATTTTTTGGACTTGCGACATTTTCCTGTCCTCTATTTGTATAATTGTATGTGTCCATGCTGACAAACATAGCAGAAGCATTTTCCGAAGAAAAGAGTATTTACTCTAAATCAGATCACTACTCTGCCATGAAATAAAAAGCGGAAAATTGACTAAAATGACGCCTCAACTTTTTTTTAGGCAAAAAAAAGTAGCATAGCGACGGTTCGGCACATGCTACTTATCAACTGGGAAGCCTAGCTAGGCTTTATTTGGTGCAAATCGTTCCTTCAGCACAGTTCCTAATCGTCCTATAACAATCGCTAACACAATTGCTACCACTAGAAACATCCAAGTTGGGACCATCATACGATTTTCCTTGTTTGCTGTTGGTGATTTGAATGTACATTTTAAAATCAAAAAACTGTAGGAAAGTTGTCTGACAATCCCAAAAAGCACATCAGTTTCTTCAGATATGTCAGACAAAGCAAGACTCCATATATTTATACTTATTATTTTTCAATAACTTAATTAAATTGTATGAGTTAAAATTGTCCAACAATTATTGCATTTTAGTGAGTATTTTCAGAGCTTTCCATTGTGTGATGGGTAACTGATCACACCAAACCAACATCGGTTTTGCTCTAAAGTGTTGAAAATAAATCACAATATAAGCACGATGATCAACAATATGGCTGATTTGCACTCGTTGCACATTGGTTTGTTTCTGAAGTGACAAAGACCAATCACGGCCATCTAAATGCTGAAGCTGAAAATGTCGCGGCCCACGTAGAAAAAACAAATACAGCACAAAGCCTGCAACCAAAGCGATCAGCCACACTCCTAAAGGAAGTAGCTGATACAAGACCAGCATCAGAACGGCATAAATCGACAACTGAAACACATAAGCCAGACGGCTGGGTTTAAGTTGAAAATGACGATGTTCCATTGCACTTATCCGTGTACATAATGCTTTAATTTTTGAATCAAGGTTTTCATTTCAGGGCGTGGCGGCTCAGAGACTTCCATAAACCAATCCAACAAATCTGGATCTTCTTGTTCAACCAAGGCAGCAAATATGGCCTTTTCCGCAGGATCTGCCTGAAGATAATAATTTTTCACATAAGGGTCAAAGTACACATCAATTTCTTTTAAACCACGACGTGCACGGTAGATTACTTTACGTTCTTCCAAGCTCATTTCTTCAGACATTACATTCCCCAAATTAATTGAAACGGCTTAGTTTAACCGATCACACCGCCCTCGCCACTAGTTAAATGTCGCAATTTTAACAACTGGCAAAACTCATCAAAAAATCAAATAGATTTGAGCATTCAGTCCATTGTCGCATGTCCTGCTTTTCACTACTCTCTTAGCAAAATAACAACATCAGGATGAGCTTCCATGCAATCAGGCGCAATTCGCCCGTTAAACAATATGCTGCCGCGCAACTTATTTAATACTGAACATGAGGCATTTCGAGAAACTGTGCGAAAGTTTTATGCCAAAGAAGTTGTTCCAAATATTGAAAAATATGAACAACAGCAGCATGTAGATCGTGAGCTATGGAATAAAGCAGGTGCCATGGGGCTACTGTGTGCCACCATGCCTGAAGCTTATGGTGGCTCGGGTGTAGACCGCTTGTACAGTATGATTTTGATTGAGGAGCAAGCCTATGCCATGGATTCCTCAACTGGGTTTTCACTACACTCGGACATTGTCGCAAACTATATCAATAACTTTGGCAGTGAAGCACAAAAACACCATTGGTTAACGCGGATGGCTTCGGGTGAAGCCGTCACAGCCATTGCGATGACTGAACCTGGTACAGGCTCAGACTTGCAAGCGGTACGAACAACGGCTGTTTTAGACGGGGATGACTATATTATCAATGGCTCCAAAATCTTCATTACCAACGGCTATCTCTGCGATATGGCGATTGTGGTCTGCAAGACAGGCGACAGCGAAAAAGGTTCAGCCAACCTCTCATTAATCATCGTTGAAGCTGATCGTATGGGATTCAGTAAAGGTAAACCGTTATTTAAAACCTACTTAAACCTACTTACGTGGGTTTAATGTTTAATTCCTACTTCATCATCAAGAACCAATTGCTATTGCGCTTGGGATTACCTCAATTCCATAGGCTGTCACGGTGTAACTCACCGCCATTGGTGGCTTATGTAGCCACCAATTCTTTATCTGCATGTTTTAGAATATTGATGGCAGCATTAATATCCCTGTGATGCAGGGTGTTACATGAACATCGCCACTCACGCATTGCAAGTGTCAGGTTTTGGTTTAATTCACCACAATTCGAACACATCTTGCTGCTTGGAAAGAATCGTCCAACAGAAAGTATTGATTTGCCATGCTGTTTAGCCTTGTAAATCAACTGTCGCTTGAACTCATAAAAGCCCATATCCGATATGGCTCTTGAGAGCTTACGGTTTTGTACCATACCTTTCACATTTAAATCCTCAATCGCAATCAGATCGAATCGCTTAACTAAATCAGATGTGACTTGATGAAGATTGTTTTTTCTCAAGCATGATATTTTGTAGTGCAAACGAGAGAGCTTGGTTTTCGCTTTTTCTCTGTTTTGACTACCTTTCTTTTTACGGCTAAAAGACTTAGCAAGTCGTCTTAACTTGGCAAGCTGTTTCTTTAGTGGCGCACTTGATGGAACAACCTCGCCATTAGATAAAGTGGCAAGACTGGAAACACCTAAATCAATACCAACAGATAAACCTGTTTTGGGGTGAAGTTTCTCAGGCTGATTTAATTCAACAGCAATCGAAGCAAACCACTTACCACCCTGTTTAAATATTTTCGCTGATAATATTTTTCCTTGATAACGCAAATCCTCAGTCATTTTTACCCAACCCAAGTTTGGGATACTAATTTTTCTATCTTTAATGCTGAATTGGTCATTTGATAATGAGAAGCGATCATCTACGCCTTTTTTTCTAGGCTTTGGATATTTGGATTGACCATTAAAAAAACGATCAAATGAACTACCCAATTGCTTAATCGCAAGTTGTGGCGCACATTTGGTCACTTTAAGCATGAAAGGGTATTTCTCACGCTTGAACGAGTTTAAGTGCTTTCTTATTTTAGCTTCGGATGGTTTATTTAGAAGTTTTTTATCCACCTGAACGCCATAATAGTCACACTGATCTCTATATTCCTTATCTGCTTTATATTGACGTTGCCATTCTTTTAAAGCCCAATTATACGACAAACGAGCAACACCACTCGCTTGAGCGAAATGACTTGCTTGCTTATTATTTGGCAGTAATTGGATTACATGCCCTCGTATGAATCGGCTCATAGTGCGTCTTTGACTGCCTGTATTAACTTTTGGTTTTTCTTACTACGACTACCATATAATCTTGCCGAAAACACTGTAATGATTTCCAAAACATCTTGAGCAAGTTCTTCCTCAAAAGACAAATTTTCACCCTTATTAAGAATGACGATCTCCACGCTTTTAGCTTCACATAAGGCAAAAACCAACTCAGCACCAAACCGCAATAAGCGATCTTTATGCGTTAAAACCAAACGTCCGATTTCATCATTCATGATTGCTTCTAGCAGCTTATTTAAGCCTTTTTTTCTATAGTTCATACCCGAACCAAGATCGGAGATTAATTCAAACGTCCAACCTTGATTTGCACAGTACATTTCAAGAACTTGTTGCTGTCGAATTAAATCTTCTTTTTGGTCATGACTCGATACCCTTGCGTATGCAATGGTTTTCCTTTGAAGTTGACTATCGGGCTTGTGTATTTGCTCAGGCGTGATCTTACTCAGATCATATCGTCTATGATTTTTAGGGGTTCGATCTGCAACCAAAGTGCCTTCTTCATCCCAACGCCTTAATGTTTGAATGGAAACACCTAATGTTTTAGCTGCAACGCTAATGCTTACATATTTACTCATGTTGTATATAATAGTATAGAAATAAGTAGATTTCAATTAGCAGTTACAAACCCCTCAATAAAATTGGAATGAAAGGACAAGACACCTGCGAATTATTTTTTGATCATGTCCGAGTCCCCAAAGAAAATCTACTGGGTATGGAAGGCATGGGCTTTATGATGCTGATGAAAGAACTGGCTTGGGAGCGCATGTTGGTGGCCATTATCTGCCAAGCGGGTGCAGAAGCAGCACTGGCGCATACCGTTCAGTACACCAAAGAGCGTAAAGCTTTTGGAAAAACGATTTCGAGCTTTCAAAATACCCGCTTTAAACTGGCGGAGTTACGTACAGAAATCGATTTTTGCCGCGCTTATCTTGACCGCTGTATGCAATTGCAACTGGAAGAGAGTCTCGGTATTGATGCCGCTGCAGCCGCCAAATATAAAATTTCCGAGATGTTTTCTAAAGTTGTCGATGAATGTCTACAACTGCATGGCGGCTATGGTTATATGCTGGAATACCCGATTGCACGAGCTTATCTAGATAATCGTGCCAATCGCATTTATGCAGGAACCAATGAAATTATGAAAGAGCTCATTTCACGTTCTCTTTAACTCAAATAGCCCATCTTTGGATGGGCTTTTACTTTTAACAATGTGTTTGATGAAACTCCGCAATCAAAGCAACCACCAACTCTGGTTGCTCTTTATGTGGCATATGATGTAAACCTTCTAATATGTGCAGTTCAGCCTGCCCAGATACCCCTTCAAAAATCTGCTGAGGTTGTGCCGTACTGCCATATTCATCCAGTTCACCATGAATAACCAACGTTGGACAACACACACCATCAATCACTCTGGCCAAATTCCAATCTTGAAAAGCGGGCGATAGCCATGTTTCAGTCCATGCATCAAGCACCCACTGCGCCTTTTCAGGGTGATATTTCTCCAAACGTTCCATTTGTCCCGCTTGTTGAAAACCAACTTTTGCTTCACTTATACCCGCCAGTGTTAGCGCTTCAACCGCATACTGTGCAGAGATTGAAATTAATCCTTGGCAACGCTCTAGATAAGCCGCAGCAATCGCAACAGACATCCCCCCACCCACGCTATGCCCGAGGATGACAAAATCCTGGATCGAAAAATAATCCAATACAGCTTTAAAGGTCTGTTCTGCTTCAGTGATGACGAAACTATGTGCCAGTGGCTGCGTACTCGGATCAGATAAACCAAAACCTAAGCGATCATAGGCATAGACCACACGCGCGGTCGCTTGTGCCAGTTGAGCAGGAAAATCCCGCCACAAAGCCACACAACCTAATGAATCGTGCATTAAAATAATCGGAGCTAAAGCATGATCTGCTACATCAGTGTGCCATTTTTTGGCATGAATCATATTCGACGCAGATGGGACTTGGTAACTTTGTTCTAAGATATTCAAAATATTCCCTATTCTTTATCTTTTAAGTTTTTAAAATCATCCAACAGTTTAAGAAAGTAAAAACAGAACACCCTAAAGTCATTTCCTTAAAAAAAGGAGCGCTACGCTCCTTTTAAAATCAACCACTCAACCTAGGATACCAGTTTAGGTTTCTGATCCAATGCTGCATCACGTTTAGCAAATTTCAGTACTCCATCCTCAAAAGAAGCACTTTTCAATATTTTCCGATCCGCAAGATAATTATTGCTGACTTTCCATGGTGCATGTTTACCCTGTTTTGGCATTACATTAGCAGCACGTGCAATATAACCCGAACTCAAACTACCCATGACCGTATCGTCCATCAGCTCTGTCGCATCCCCTTGCGGGATCACTTCAGCCCACTGCTTTTGATCCATATAGTTGAGTAAGCGGCAAATATATTCAGCTGCAATATCCACTTTCAAGGTCCATGACGCATTAATATAGCCAATAATCATCGCCATATTCGGTACATCACTGACCATCACGCCCTGATACAACATATGTTTAGAGGTATCTAACGGTTTACCGTCAATGGTCGCTTGTATACCACCCAAGATTTGAATTTCTAGACCAGTGGCTGAGACGACAATATCGGCCTCTAAATGCTCACCAGACTTTAATTGGAGACCCGTTTCAGTAAAGCGCTCAATCTGATCTGTCTCAACACTGGCTTGGCCTGAACGAAGAATTTTAAATAAATCACCGTCTGGCACCACACATAAACGTTGGTCCCAAGGATTATATTCAGGGGTGAAGTGTTTCATATCCACTTTACCTTTGAGCTGCATCTTAATCGACTGGAGCAGCAGTCGGCGTAGCAATTTCGGTTGCTTCTGCGCAAGTGCATAAATCCCACGTTGCATCCCAATATTACGTGCCCGAGTCACTTTATAAGCCACATCTTCAGGCAACACTTTACGCATTTTGTCATAAACAAAATCGATCGATGGCACCGAAGCAATATAGGTTGGCGAACGCTGTAGCATGGTGACATGCGCGGCCCCACCTTTCGCCATCGCAGGCACCAGTGTAATCGCAGTCGCACCACTACCTATGATCACCACTTTTTTGCCGCGATAATCTAAGTTTTCAGGCCATAACTGTGGGTGAATAAACTGCCCTTTGAATTCCTGTTGATTTGGAAAATCAGGTTGGTAGCCTTGGTCGTAGTTATAATAGCCGGTACAGCCAAACACAAAATTTGCAATCCAGTTTTCTTTTTTGCCTTTTGCATTCTCAATCACCACCTGCCACTTTTTCTGAGCAGAATCATAATTGGCGCTGAGTACGCGATGCTTAAAATGAATTTTTTCTTTGAATTTCTGTTCATCAATGACTTCCGCCAAATAGCCCTTAATCGAAGAACCATCTGCCAAAACACTGGCTTGTTGCCACGGTTTAAAATTAAAACCAAAGGTCGACATATCTGAATCAGAACGAATACCTGGGTATTTAAACAAATCCCATGTTCCACCAAAGCTGTCACGACGTTCAATAATTTCAAACGAACGTTGTGGACAATGCTTGGTTAAATGTGCCGCAAGGCCGATACCTGAAATACCAGCACCTACAATGAGCAGATCGACGTGCTTATCCATGTTGTTTTTATCCTGTCTTATATTCTGTTCTTATTAAACCATAAAACTGACAATATATAATGTCAAGTTTAAGCAGATCTTTCGTAAAATATGTCACTACAGGCCAAAATACAAAGATTGTCGAACAAAAACCCATAAAAAAAGACCAGTGAAACACTGGTCTTTTTCTAAGAACAACTGAATAGTTCTACGAAATTATTTAACTTCGCGATCTACTAGTTCAACGTAAGCCATCGGCGCAGCATCACCTGCACGGAAGCCCGCTTTAAGAACACGTAGATAACCGCCGTTACGTTCTTTGTAACGAGGGCCAAGAACGGTAAATAATTTACCAACAGTTGCTGCTGAACGAGTACGAGCAAACGCTAAGCGACGGTTTGCAACAGTATCGTTTTTAGCTAAAGTGATTAAAGGCTCAGCTACACGACGTAACTCTTTTGCTTTAGGCACAGTTGTTTTGATCAACTCGTGCTCAAACAAAGAGTTAGCCATGTTTTGAAACATCGCTTTACGATGGCTGCTTGTACGGCCTAATTTCACACCACTATTACGATGACGCATGGTGATAGTCCTACTTAATTAACGGCTACGATAGGCGAAACGATCGTCCATACGGAGACTAGCTGGTGGCCAGTTCTCTAAACGCATGCCGAGTTGTAAGCCTTTTGAAGCCAGAACATCTTTGATCTCAGTAAGCGATTTTTTACCAAGGTTAGGAGTTTTGAGTAACTCAACCTCAGTGCGCTGTACAAGATCACCAATGTAGTAAATGTTTTCTGCTTTCAAACAGTTAGCAGAACGAACAGTAAGCTCTAGATCATCTACTGGACGAAGCAAAATCGGATCAACTTCTTCACGAGGTTCTTGAGCAACAGGAGCTTGATCTTTCTGAAGATCAACAAAAATTGCAATTTGTTGTTGCAAGATTGTTGCCGCTTTGCGGATCGCTTCTTCAGGATCAACTGTACCGTTGGTCTCAAGATCAATGACCAATTTATCAAGGTCTGTACGTTGTTCTACACGAGCGTTTTCCACTGTGTAAGACACACGTTTGATTGGGCTATAAGAAGCATCTAACTGTAAGCGACCTACAGGGCGAGTTTCGCCTTCTGGGAAACGCGAGTCAGAAGTTTCATAACCACGACCTTGAGAAACTTTCAAGCGCATTTTTAATGAGCCTGAAGCACTTAAAGTACCGATCAAATGTTCAGGGTTAACCACTTCAACATTATGAGGTAAACGAAGGTCAGCGGCAGTTACGTCGCCAGGACCTTGTTTCTCTAATGTCAAATAAGCTTCATTTTGATCGAACAGCTTAATAGACAATCCTTTTAGGTTCAGCAAGAGCTCGACGATGTCCTGCTGCAAGCCTTCCAAAGTACTGTACTCGTGCTCGACACCTTCAATCTCAACTTCAACCACAGCAGCGCCAGGTAAAGAAGAAAGAAGGATGCGACGTAAAGCATTGCCCAGAGTATGACCAAAGCCACGCTCTAAGGGTTCTAGAATAACTTTTGCCGAGGTCCCGCTAACCGCTTCGACCTTGATCGCTTGCGGAGTTAGAAACTCATTTGCAGTACGCGTCATATTGCTACCTCAAGGATTATTTAGAATACAATTCTACAATCAAGCTTTCGTTGATTTCAGCAGGTAAATCTGAACGATCTGGTGCAGCTTTAAACGTACCTTCCAACTTAGAATGGTCAATTTCCATCCAAGAAGGAATACCACGTTGTGCAGCTAATTCAACTGCGTTTTTGATACGCAATTGTTGTTTAGCACCTTCATGCACAGCAATTACATCACCAGCTTTAACTTGGATAGACGCGATGTTAACACGACGGCCATTCAAAGTGATCGAGCGGTGAGATACAAGCTGACGAGCTTCTGCACGTGTAGAACCAAAACCCATGCGATAAACGACGTTATCAAGACGGCTTTCAAGCAGTTTCAACAAGTTTTCACCAGTTGCGCCTTTCACACGAGCAGCTTCTTTATAGTAATTACTAAATTGACGCTCTAAAACACCGTACATACGACGTACTTTTTGTTTTTCACGTAATTGTAGTGAGTACTCAGATTGTTTACCACCACGCGCTCCGCCATGTTGGCCAGGAGCTTTAGCAGCTTTTTTAGTTTTGACGTCAAATGGTTTAACGCCAGATTTTAATTGCAGGTCTGTCCCTTCGCGGCGAGAGAGTTTGCATTTTGGACCAATATAACGAGCCATGAATGTTTCTCCTTACACGCGACGTTTTTTAGGTGGACGGCAACCGTTGTGCGGGATTGGCGTCACATCGGTAATGCTGTTAATTTTATAACCCACTGCACCTAAAGCACGAACCGCAGATTCACGACCAGGACCAGGACCTTTTACAAGGACGTCCAAGTTTTTCAAACCGTAGTCTAAAGCAGCTTTACCAGCAACTTCAGCAGCTACCTGAGCAGCAAACGGAGTTGATTTACGTGATCCACGGAAGCCTTGTCCACCAGAGGTAGCCCAAGCCAGTGCATTACCTTGACGATCGGTAATAGTCACAATGGTGTTATTAAAAGAAGCGTGAATGTGTGCAACACCTTCAGAGACGGTACGAGTGACCTTCTTGCGTGTGCGAGTATCTTTAGCCATCTTTTAGCTTCCAGAAATCTTATTTCTTAATAGGTTTGCGCGGACCTTTACGGGTACGTGCGTTAGTTTTGGTGCGTTGTCCACGGACAGGCAAGCTGCGACGATGACGAAGACCGCGGTAGCAGCCTAAATCCATTAAACGTTTAATGTTCATGGAAATTTCGCGACGTAAATCACCTTCGGTCGGAACCTTAGCAACTTCTGCACGAATCGCATCAAGCTGAGCGTCATCTAATTCACGGATCTTTGTAGTCGGCGCGATACCAACAGCAGCTAAAATATTTTTAGCAGTGTGGCGACCTACACCAAAGATGTACGTTAGAGAGATAACAGCATGCTTGTTATCCGGAATGTTTACACCGGCAATACGAGCCATTCAATTTTCTCCAAAAAGGCAGTTAAGACAATCAACCGCCCCACAAAAATCTTGAGGGGCGGATAATAACCTAATTAGCCTACTGAAATCAACAGGTCTTGATCAGATTAACCTTGACGCTGCTTATGACGAGGTTCTGCGCTACAAATTACGCGAATAACCCCATTACGACGGATAACTTTACAGCTACCACAAATTTTCTTTACAGAAGCTTGTACTTTCATGATGAAACCTCAAGTGCGCTTATCCCTTAGGATGAGCAGTCGTTTTTCTCATTAACGTTTGATTATCGTACTGATGCGAGGTGAGATGTGCTTGCAGCTGAGCCATAAAGTCCATCACTACCACCACAACAATAAGCAAAGATGTTCCACCTAAAGAGAATGGAATACCAAATGAGCTTTGTAAAATCATCGGCATTAAGCAAATGATGGTGATATAAATCGCGCCAATAAATGTCAAACGGTTAAGAATATGATCTAAGTAACGAGCAGTTTGCTCACCTGGACGAATACCAGGTACATAAGCCCCGCTGCGTTTCAAGTTTTCCGATACTTCTTTCGGGCTAAATACAAGCGCTGTATAAAAGTAACAGAAAAAGATAATTAACGCACCAAAGAGCACCAAATACAACGGCTGACCAGGCGAAAGCACCAATGCCAAATCTTGCAAACTACGTTTGATAATACCCGCATTCGGATCTGCACTACCCACCCATTGACCTAAGCTCGCAGGGAACAAAAGCAATGAACTTGCGAAAATCGCAGGGATCACACCCGCCATATTAATTTTTAATGGCAAATGCGACTGTTGTGCAGTAAATACACGACGTCCTTGTTGTTTTTGAGCATAGTTTACTGGAATACGACGTTGCGCCTTCTCAATAAACACAATTGCAGCTAATACAGCCAGAGACAACACGCCAAAAATTACCAAGCCGATTAGACTGGTCTGACCATTATCTACTGATGATATTGATTGCAGAATTAAATTCGGCAAACCTGCAACGATACCGGCGAAGATGATCATGGAAATACCATTGCCCACCCCACGTTCAGTAATTTGCTCACCCAACCACATCAAGAACATTGTACCTGCAACCAAAGAGGTTACAGCTGGTACGTAGAAAGCCAGACCTGCAGTTAAGGTAATCCCTTGACTGATCAGACCAGCACACATCCCAATTGCCTGCACGAGTGCAAGGAACAATGTACCCTGTCGCGTATATTGATTAATCTTACGCTTGCCTTGTTCGCCTTCTTTCTTTAAAGCTTCCAGCGAAGGAATAACTGTAGACATTAACTGCACGATAATCGATGCAGAAATGTACGGCATAATCCCAAGAGCAAGAATGGACATACGCTCTAATGCACCACCCGAAAACATGTTAAACAAACCAAGGATCGTGCCTTGGTTTGCATTAAAAAGATTTTCAAGTGCGGCATTATTAATGCCTGGTACTGGAATATGTGCTCCTAGTCGAAAAACCAATAATGCACCGATGAGAAACATCATGCGGCGAATAATTTCACGGTATTTCACATGAAATGGCTGGCCTTTCATCATATTGACATGACCTGAAGAACTAGGAGACATAGACACTAGCGATTACTCCTCGACTTTACCGCCAGCAGCTTCAACAGCAGCTTTAGCGCCTTTAGTCACAGCAACACCTTGAACAGTGAATGCACGAGTAATTTCACCAGAAAGTACGATACGAGCACGTAACATATCTTTACGTACAACGTTTGCAGCTTTTAAAGTTTCTAGGCTAACGATGTCGCCTTCCACTTTAGTAAGCTCAGATAAACGTACTTCAGCAGTTTTCAAAGCGATTTGGCTAGTGAAACCGAATTTAGGTAAACGACGATATAACGCAGTTTGACCACCTTCAAAGCCTGGACGAGTACCACCGCTCTTACGTGAATTCTGACCTTTGACACCACGGCCACCAGTCTTACCAACGCCAGAACCGATACCACGGCCTAGACGACGATTTTCACGTTTTGCACCTTCAGCAGGTGCAAGCTCATTTAAACGCAGAGTCATGGCTTATTCCTCTACACTAACCATATAGTAGACTTGGTTGATCATACCACGGTTAGAAGGCGTATCTTGCACTTCTACAGTATGACCAATACGACGCAGACCTAAACCTTGTAGGCTAAGCTTGTGATTTTTCAAGCGATGCGCAGAAGATTTAGTCTGGGTAACTTTAATCGTTTTCATGATTGATTACCCTTGAATTTGTTCTACTGTAAGACCACGTTTCGCAGCAACCTTCTCAGGAGAAGTCATATCACGCAGACCGTTAAAAGTCGCGTTTACTACGTTTGCAGCGTTAGTAGAACCATAACATTTTGTTAATACGTTACGTACGCCTACAGCTTCTAGAACTGCACGCATAGCACCACCAGCGATTACACCAGTACCTTCAGAAGCAGGCTGCATGTAAACACGGCTTGCACCGTGACGCGCGTTAATAGGGTGCTGTACAGTACCGTTAACAAGGTCAACAGTAATCATGTTGCGACGAGCAGCTTCAAGTGCTTTAGAAATAGCAGCTGGAACTTCACGTGCTTTACCACGACCAAAACCTACACGACCATTACCATCACCAACCACAGTCAATGCTGTGAAAGAGAAGATACGACCACCCTTAACAACTTTGGCTACACGATCAACGGCAACCAGCTTTTCAACAAGACCTTCGTTTTGTTCAACTTTAGCCATGATTAGAACTCCAAGCCGTTTTCACGAGCAGCATCAGCCAAGGCTTTGATACGACCATGATATTTGAAACCAGAACGGTCAAATGCAACTTTAGTAACACCAGCTGCTTTAGCGCGTTCTGCGATTAAAGCACCTACTTTAGTAGCTGCTTCAACGTTACCAGTTGTGCCAGCACGTAAAGTAGCATCTAAAGTTGAAGCTTGCGCTAAAACTTTGCCACCATCTGCTGAAATAACTTGAGCGTAGATGTGACGCGGAGTGCGGTTTACACACAAACGAGTCGCACCCAACGCACGGATGTGCAAGCGTGTGCTTTTCGCACGACGCAAACGGGATTGTTTCTTTTCGTTCATAAGAACCTCGCGCCTTATTTCTTCTTAGCTTCTTTACGAAGTACAACTTCGTCAGAATAACGAACACCTTTACCTTTATAAGGCTCTGGTGGACGGTAACCACGGATATCTGCAGCAACCTGACCTAAACGTGCTTTATCAGCAGATTTAAGAACAATTTCAGTTGCGGTAGGAGTTTCAGCAGTTACACCTTCAGGAAGCGTATAGTCGATCGGGTGAGAGAAACCAAGGTTAAGGTTAACAATGTTACCTTTAACCGCAGCTTTATAACCAACACCGATAAGTTGTAACTTACGTTCGAAGCCTTCGCTCACACCTTTTACAAGGTTGTTAAGCACAGCGCGAGCAGTACCAGCTTGCATCCAAGCGTCTTTCGACTCAGCTTTTGGAGCAATCGCTAAAATACCGTCTTCCTGTTTAAGCTCGACCAGCGCATGCAGGGTGAAAGACAAAGTACCTTTGCTACCTTTCACTTCGACCTGCCGGCCGTTCTGAGTAACTGTTACACCGTTAGGTACAGTTACTGGGGCTTTAGCCACACGAGACATGAGGAATCACCTATTAAGAAACAAAAGCAATAACTTCACCACCGATACCTGCAGCACGTGCAGCGCGATCAGTCATGATGCCTTTGCTTGTAGAAACAATTGCAATACCTAAACCTTGCTTAACGCTCGGAAGTGCATCTTTACCGCGATACTGACGTAGACCTGGACGGCTTACGCGTTTCACAGTTTCGATAACTGGTTTGCCTTCGAAATACTTTAAAGTCAAAGTAAGAGTTGCTTTGCCTTCAGCATCAGCAACTTCTACGTTTGAAATGTAACCTTCTTGTTGAAGAACGTTTGCAATAGCAACCTTCAACTTAGAGTTAGGCATAGAAACTGTTTGTTTCTTTGCCATTTGCGCGTTACGAACACGAGTTAACATGTCGGCAACGGTATCTTGCATACTCATCTATAGCGCTCCTTACCAGCTTGCCTTAACAACGCCCGGTACATCACCTTGCATTACTGTATCGCGTAATTTGTTACGGCTTAAACCGAACTTACGGAAGTAACCATGAGGACGACCAGTTAAACCACAACGGTTACGTAAACGTACTGGAGACGCATTACGTGGTAATGCTTGGAATTTCATCATCGCTTCGAAACGCTCTTCGTCGCTAGCATTTACGTTTGCAATAACAGCTTTTAATTCAGCACGTTTTGCAGCGTATTTAGCAACAGTAGCTTCGCGTTTCAATTCGCGATTAATCATACTTTTCTTAGCCATATCGACCTCTTATTTGAACGGGAAGCCGAATGCACGCATAAGCGCACGGCCTTCGTCATCGGTGCGAGCAGTCGTAGTGATGGTAATATCCATACCACGAATACGATCAATCTTATCAAAATCGATTTCAGGGAACATGATTTGTTCCTTAAGACCCATTGAGTAGTTGCCGCGACCGTCAAATGATTTCGCAGAGAAACCACGGAAGTCACGGATACGAGGGATCGCAATCGAGATTAGACGGTCTAAGAATTCGTACATACGTTCGCCGCGTAAAGTAACTTTACAACCAATCGGCCAACCATCACGGATTTTGAAACCAGCGATTGATTTGCGAGCTAACGTAAGAACTGGTTTTTGACCAGCGATAGCTTGCATATCAGCAAGAGCACCATCAAGGAGTTTTTTGTCAGCAGCAGCTGCGCCAACACCCATGTTGATCGTGATTTTAGTAATGCGAGGAATATCCATCACATTTTTAACGGCTAAAGTCTCTTGTAATTGAGCCTTAAGTTCGTCGTTGTAACGCGTTTTAAGTCTGGCCATTGCCTTTTCAACCTATTACTTCGCTACCGCCACTGATTCACCATTTGACTTGTAAACGCGAGTTTTCACGCCTTCAGTCACTTGGTAACCAACACGGTCAGCCTTTTGGGTTGTAGCATTAAAAATTGCCACGTTAGAGATATGAAGCGAAGCTTCTTGTGTAACTACAGCGCCTTCAGCACCTGTTGCACGGTTCGGCTTTTGATGCTTCTTAACCAAGTTAAGGCCTTCAACCATAACACGGTCATTTGAAACAGACAGAACAGTACCCTGTTTGCCTTTTTCTTTACCTGCGATCACAATAACTTGATCGCCTTTTTTAATCTTAGCCATGATTGCCTCTTATAGAACTTCAGGAGCCAGTGAAATAATTTTCATGAACTGTTCAGTACGAAGTTCACGAGTCACTGGTCCGAAAATACGAGTTGCAATCGGCGCTTTGTTGTTGTTCAAAATAACAGCAGCGTTATCGTCGAAACGAATCACTGAACCGTCTGGACGACGGATACCGAATTTTGTACGAACTACAACAGCATTCATCACGTCACCTTTTTTAACACGTGCGCGTGGAATAGCTTCTTTTACAGTAACTTTAATAATGTCGCCAACAGAAGCATAACGACGGTGTGAACCACCAAGTACTTTAATACATTGTACGCGGCGAGCACCACTATTGTCTGCTACGTCTAGCATACTTTCGGTTTGAATCATTGCCCTACTCCAAAACCGAGCATCACCGGTCACAATTTCGAAAGGCTCAAAGAGTACTCGAAATTAACCGATGATGCAACAGATACGTCTAATTACTCAGCAGCAGCTTCAACAACTTCAACTAGAGTCCAAGACTTAGTTTTAGAAATTGGGCGGCTTTCTTTGATAGTCACAACGTCGCCAGTTTTAGCTGTGTTGTTCTCATCGTGAGCATGTAATTTAGTTGAACGGCGGATTGATTTGCCATACAACGGGTGTTGAACGCGGCGTTCGATAAGTACAACAATAGACTTGTCCATTTTGTCGCTTACTACTTTGCCGGTTAACGTGCGAACTGTTTGTTCACTCATTGTCCGTTCCCCTGTTTTTCGGTAAGGAGTGTCTTAATACGAGCAATTGTCTTACGAGTAAGTGCAACTTCGTGCGATTTACCCAATTGACCAGTTGCTTTTGCCATACGAAGACGGAATTGGTTAAGCTGTTGCTCATCAAGCAAAGCTGTCAACTCTTCTACCGACTTTTCACGTAGATCTTTAGTTTTCATTACATTACCGTCCGAGTCACGATAGTGGTTTTAAACGGAAGTTTAGCAGCTGCAAGCGTAAACGCTTCGCGAGCCAATTCTTCGTTAACACCATCAATTTCGTACAAGACTTTACCTGGTTTGATTTGACAAACCCAGTATTCCACAGAACCTTTACCTTTACCCATACGCACTTCAAGAGGCTTAGAAGTAATCGGCTTGTCTGGAAAAACACGGATAAAGATCTTACCACCACGTTTAATACGACGGCTGATTGTACGACGCGCTGCTTCAATTTGACGAGCAGTCATTTGACCACGCTCAACAGATTTAAGTGCGATTGTACCAAAAGATACCGAGCTACCGCGGTGAGCTAGACCAGTGTTACGGCCTTTCTGCACTTTACGGAATTTAGTACGTTTAGGTTGTAACATGGATTATTCTCCTTTTTCAGCAGAACGATCATTGCGACGACCACGACGCTCTTGACCTTCACCACGACCACGACCGCGTTTAGCTGGACGCTCTTCAGCTGGAGCTGGGTTCATGACTTGTTTCATGCCACCCAAGATCTCACCACGGAAGATCCAAACTTTAACACCAATCGTACCGTAAGTCGTTTCAGCACGCATAGTTGAATAATCGATGTCTGCACGAAGTGTATGCAAAGGTACGCGACCTTCACGATACCACTCAGTACGAGCAATCTCAGCACCACCTAAACGGCCTGATACTTCAACTTTGATACCTTTAGCACCAGCACGCATTGTGTTTTGAACCGCACGCTTCATAGCACGACGGAACATTACACGTTTTTCTAATTGAGAAGCGATAGCTTCAGCAACTAAACGAGCGTCTAAGTCTGGGCGATCGATTTCATTGATGCTAACTTGCGCTGGAATACCCATAATTTGAGTAAGTTCACGCTGTAGTTTCTCAATGTCTTCGCCTTTTTTACCGATAACGATACCAGGACGTGCAGTGCTAATAGTTACTTTAGCAGCGCCCGTAGGACGTTCGATAAGAATATTGCTGATCATTGCATTCTTAAGTTTTTTAGTTAAAAACTCACGAACTTGAAGATCTTTAAGCAAGTATTCAGCGTATTGTTTCGGACTCGCATACCAGTTGGCGTTATGACGTTTTACAACACCAAGGCGGATACCGATTGGATGAACCTTCTGACCCATATCAAACCCCTACCTTAACGGTAATGTGACAAGTACGCTTAGTAATACGATCTGCACGGCCTTTAGCACGTGGCATAATACGTTTAAGGCTAGTGCCTTCATCAACGTAAATCGTAGTAACCTTAAGGTCGTCTACATCTAAACTGTTATTGTGTTCAGCGTTTGCAATTGCAGATTCCAATGCTTTTTTAACCAAAACCGCAGCTTTTTTGTTGCTGAAGTTGAGAATATTAAGCGCGTGAGCAACAGATTTGCCACGGATTAGGTCTGCAACCAAACGAGTTTTTTGTGCCGAGATAGCGGCACCGCGTAATTTAGCAGTAACTTCCATCATAGCACCTTAACGTTTAGATTTCTTGTCAACACCGTGACCACGATAGGTACGAGTTGGCGCGAATTCACCAAGTTTGTGACCAACCATATGTTCAGATACGATCACTGGAACATGGTTACGGCCATTATGTACAGAAATTGTTAAACCAACAAAATCTGGGAGGATCATCGAACGACGCGACCAAGTTTTGATCGGCTTACGGTTATTAGCCGCGATAGCCGCTTCAACCTTAGCGAACAAGTGCGCATCGACGAATGGGCCTTTTTTCAGAGAACGAGGCATTGTCAGATTCCTTTACTTGTTACTTAACGCGACGGTCGCGAATAATCATCTTAGTCGTACGCTTATTGGTACGTGTCTTGTACCCTTTAGCTTTTTGACCCCATGGGCTTACAGGTTGAATACCTTTGCTACGACCTTCACCACCACCGTGCGGGTGATCTACTGGGTTCATCGCCATACCTCGAACGGTAGGACGAACGCCACGCCAGCGTGCTGCACCTGCTTTACCAAGTGAACGAAGGTTGCTTTCTTGGTTAGAAACTTCACCAAGAACTGCACGGCACTCAACGTGAATTTTACGCATTTCACCAGAACGTAAACGAACGATAGCGTAAGAACCGTCACGACCCAACAACTGAACTGAAGTACCAGCAGAACGAGCTAATTGCGCGCCCTTACCGATTTTAAGTTCGATGTTGTGAAGAGTAGAACCGATAGGCATGTTGCGAAGCGGTAAACAGTTACCTGGACGAATTGGAGCATCGTTACCAGATTGAACTTTATCGCCAGCGCGAAGGCCTTTAGGCGCGATGATGTAGCGACGCTCACCATCAGCATACAATACTAATGCAATGTGTGCTGTACGGTTAGGATCGTATTCAATACGCTCTACAGTTGCAGGAATACCATCTTTGTTACGCTTAAAGTCAACTAGACGGTAGTGCTGCTTGTGACCGCCACCAACGTGACGAGTCGTGATGTGACCGTTGTTATTACGACCACCAGTACGTTTTTTAGCTTCAACCAACGGAGCATAAGGCGCACCTTTGTGAAGATGGTCGTGAACGACTTTCTCTACAAAGCGACGTCCAGGAGACGTTGGCTTACATTTTTGAATTGGCATAATTCTCGTCCTTATTCCGCTGCGCTTTCAGCGGTATCGCCCAAGTCAGCCATTTCAACATCTTGGCCAGCTTTCAGGGTGACGTATGCTTTTTTAACATCAGAACGACGTCCTAATGTTTTACCAAAGCGTTTAGTCTTACCTTTAGTGATCGTTGTGTTAACTTTAACAACCTGAACACCAAACAATTGCTCAACAGCTTTTTTAATTTCAAGTTTGTTTGCATCAAGTGCAACTTTGAAAACTTGAACACCAGCAGTTTCGCCTAAAACTTGTGCTTTTTCTGAGAATACAGGTCCTTGTAGGACTTGATAGATACGTTCGTTGTTCATCCGAGTTCTACCTCAATTTTCTTAGCAGCAGCTACAGACATAACAACTTTATCGAACGCAATCAAGCTAACAGGATCGATAGCAGCAGCATCAACCACATCAACGTGTGGAATGTTGCGCGCTGCAAGGTATAGATTCTCATCTACAGATTCTGTAACGATCAATGCACGAGTAGCATTCAAGTCGTTAAGTTTTGCAAGCAACTCTTTAGTTTTTGGAGCAGCAACAGCAAACTCTTCAACCAATACAAGACGATCTTGGCGAACAAGTTCAGCTAAGATACATTGCATTGCACCGCGATACATTTTGCGGTTAACTTTTTGAGACCAATCTTGTGGGCGAGCAGCAAAAGTTTTACCACCACCTACCCAGATTGGGCTACGAATAGAACCAGCACGAGCGCGACCAGTACCTTTTTGACGGAATGGCTTTTTGCCACCGCCAGAAACGTCTGCACGTGATTTCTGAGCTTTTGAACCTTGACGGCCACCAGCTAAATAAGCTGTAACAACCTGGTGTACAAGAGCTTCATTGAATTCACGACCGAACGCAACTTCTGATAATTCAACAGCAGAGCCGGAAACAGTATTTAAATTCACGTTATTTCCCCTCAGGCCTTGATCGTAGGACGAACAGTTACGTCACCACCAGTAGCGCCAGGAATTGCACCTTTCACTACTAAAACTGAACGTTCTGCGTCGATAGATACAATTTCTAGACCCTGTACAGTTACGCGTTCAGCACCTAAATGGCCAGCCATTTTTTTGCCTTTGAATACGCGACCAGGAGTCTGGTTTTGACCTGTAGAACCCAGAACACGGTGAGAAAGTGAGTTACCGTGAGTAGCATCTTGCGTACGGAAGTTCCAACGCTTAACACCACCTTGGAAACCTTTACCTTTCGACTGACCAGTTACGTCAACAACTTGACCAACTGTGAACATGTCTACACCGATAGTTCCACCAACTTCACGACCTTCAAGATCAGCTTCTGTTGCACGGAATTCTTGAACTAGACGACCAGCAGCAACACCCGCTTTCGCGAAGTGACCTTTCTGAGCGTTAGTTACGCGAGATTCGCGACGTTCACCAGTAGTGATTTGAATCGCTTGATAACCATCAGTTTCAAGCGTTTTGATTTGAGTGATGCGGTTAGGATCAACCTCAATCACTGTAACAGGCACAGAAACACCAGCATCTGTAAAGATACGTGTCATACCGCACTTGCGACCGACTAAACCAATAGCCATGTGCATAAACCTCTAAAAAAGCGGCCTAATTAACTTAGAGCGTTAATTAACCCGAAAGCCTTAACCCAATGCGATCTGAACATCAACACCAGCTGCAAGATCTAACTTCATCAATGCATCTACAGTTTTGTCTGTAGGTTGAACGATGTCGATCAAACGTTTATAAGTGCGGATCTCGTATTGGTCACGCGCATCTTTGTTAACGTGTGGTGATGTTAAAACGTTAAAACGTTCAATGCGTGTAGGCATTGGAATTGGACCACAAACTTGTGCGCCAGTACGTTTTGCTGTTTCTACGATTTCTTGAGCTGATTGATCAATTAAACGGTGATCAAAAGACTTCAAACGGATACGAATTCTCTGGTTAGACATACCAGTAAACTCCAAGCCAAATATATAAAGAATCACTCCTGACGCATCTCACCCCACTAAAAGGTAAGTGTCAAGAGCAGTGAAATATCACTAAGGTCATGATCGATGCCACGACTGTCACGATGTTAACTACTTTATTCGCAGTTAACCCCCTTTCATTAAAGGGTCGCTCATTATAGCCATTGTTTAATGCATAAGCAAATCCATTTTTGATTTTTTACAATATATTCAATTTGTTTGGATTATCAGTAGCTTAAAAAAGCATCAATAGACTGTTTGCCGCAACACATAATCAATTGCACTATTAAGAATTTGATTTCCCTCAATAAAATTTAATTTTGGCGATTTTTTCAATTCGGTTTCAGTTGCCACGTATTGCCCCGAAAACTTATTCAGCTCGTCATCATTTTCTAAAAAGAGTGCCAAGGTTTCTGGCACGATCTCTGGGTGAAATTGAAAACCCAATACATTCTTTCCAATTTGGTACATTTGATTACGACACACGGTATTTTCAGCCAAATGTACAGCACCTTTTGGAATTTCAAAGGTCTCGCTATGCCATTGCATTACATTAAACTGTTCAGGCAATTCAAAGCATTCTGTTGGGACGTGCTGGATTTTACGTACTGTCGCCCAACCCAACTCCTGTTGTTCATTGCGACTGACCGCAGCACCGAGCGCATTGGCAATCAATTGCCCACCCAAGCATAAACCAATCGCGGGTTTTCCTGCGGCCAAGTAACGTCTTAACCAACGCTTCTCGATCTTTAACCATGGAAAATTCACTTCATCATTCACACTCATGGTGCCCCCCATAATGATGAGTAAGTCAACATCCTCAACACTCGGTAAAGCTTCTATCTCTAAGGCTTGATCTATAGGTAAAGCAAAAAACTCTGTTGCACTGATTACAGCACCTTGTTGTTTTAAATATGTATAGCAACTGCCGAACCCTTCACCAGCAATATGCTGAAAATAATGTACTTTTAAATGCGACGTCATGCGCTTATGCCTTCTTTTTACTATCCTTATCGATGATTTAGCAAAATTGAAGCCAACTTTTTATTTTGTTTACCTTTATTCACATTTGTTCAATTTTCTCGCCTATTTAGAAACTTTCTCTTAAGCTAAAAACAATTTATCGCTTTATGATGAGTCGATTCGTGAAAAAAAAACCGCAAACCGCATTGGTTCATGCACCAAGACAAGCGCCTCAGTACATTTCAACGGTCCAACCTCCCCTGTATCGTGCATCGACGATTATTTTTAAAGATACCAATGCACTGTTTAATCGCCATTGGACCGATGACTATGACTATAGTTATGGTACCCATGGCACCCCCACCACATTTACATTGGGCGATAACATTGCACAAATTGAGGGTGGAAAGTACTGCCTACTCGCACCAAGTGGTTTATCTGCCATTAACCTAGTGAACTCATGTTTTTTAAGTCATGGTGATGAAGTTTGGGTAGCGGATAATATTTACGGGCCAAACATGGAGCATCTTCGTAATCTAGAAAAACGCTATGGCATTGATGTTCGTGTTTATAACCCTATTGATGTGTCTTCTTTCCAACCGACGGAAAAAGCTAAACTGATTTGGCTAGAAGCCGCAGGGTCGGTCACACTGGAGTTTCCAGATTTGGTCGGACTGGTGAAAAAGGCACAAACGCATCATGTGCTCACTGCTTTAGACAATACGTGGGGCGCAGGTCTTGCCTTTAATGCTTTTGATTTTAGTGATGCGCACTTAAGTGTAGATGTGACGGTAAATGCTTTGACCAAATACCCAAGTGGCGGCGGAGACATTTTAATGGGCTCAGTCGTGACACGCGAGCGAGCTTTACATCATCAACTCTTTCGCACGCATGCCATTCAAGGCATTAGCGTCTCTGGGGATGATGTTGCTCAAGTCCAACGCAGTCTAGCATCAATGCGCATTCGTTATGCCGCACAGTCTGAAAGTGCGCTGCAACTCCTAGCATGGCTAAAACAACAACCGGAATTTGTGCAGGTCTTACACCCTGCTGACTCGAGTGCTGCGGGTCATTCATATTGGAAAGACATTTGTGTCGATCAACACAGTGCAGGTTTGGTCAGTGTCATTTTCAAGCCCGAATTTGATCTGCAGGATATTCGTCAATTTTGTGATGCCCTATCACTCTTCAAACTCGGCTTTAGTTGGGGCGGTCCTGTCAGTTTGGTGATGCTGTATGACGTCAAAGACATGCGTGCACTTGAGCATACACATTTACAACAAGGTTTATTGGTTCGCTTTTGTATAGGACTAGAACATCCTACCGATTTAATTCAAGATATAGAAAATGCACTAAAACAACTGAATAACCATCACAAGAAAATTGAATAGGAAGAAGTATGAGCACCCCGATCATCATTGCTAAGAAAACCACAAATACCCAACAAGATGTTGTTCTACACTCGAAGTTTGCCAACCGTCATGGCTTAATTGCAGGGGCAACAGGGACAGGTAAAACCGTAACCCTGAAGGTGTTGGCTGAAAGTTTTTCCAGACTCGGGGTGCCCGTATTTTTAGCCGATGCCAAAGGCGATGTTTCCAGCTTAGCGCAGGCAGGCGCATCCAATCCCAAATTTGATGAACGCATTAAAAGTTTAGGCATCGACAGCATTCCCTTTGCTGCATCCCCCGTGGTGTTTTGGGATTTATTTGCTGAACAAGGTCATCCTATTCGTACCACGATTACCGAAATTGGCCCGCTGTTGCTGGCACGTATGCTGAATTTAAATGACACCCAAGAAGGGGTACTTTCTGCGGTATTTCGTATTGCAGATGATCAAGGCATGTTACTGATCGACTTTAAAGACTTAAAAGCCATGATTGGTTATGTCAGTGAACATGCCGCAGAGTTTAAAGCCGAATATGGCAACCTATCTCCTGCCAGCCTTGGTGCGATTCAACGGAATTTATTGGCACTAGCTGATCAAGGCGGTGATCAATTCTTCGGAGAGCCCAGCTTAAATATTCTCGACTTTATTCAGACCGACAGTAATGGTCGTGGCTATATCAATATCCTAGCCGCAGACAAACTCATGAACACCCCAAAGCTCTATGCCACTTTTCTGCTCTGGATGCTTTCAGAATTATTTGAACAGCTGCCTGAGGTTGGCGATATGGACAAACCTAAGCTGGTGTTCTTTTTTGATGAAGCGCATTTGCTATTTGATAATGCCAGTGCAGCGCTGCAAGAAAAAATTGAACAAGTGGTGCGTCTGATCCGCTCCAAGGGGGTGGGTATTTACTTTGTCACGCAAAACCCACTGGATTTGCCTGAAAGCGTGTTAGGGCAGCTCGGAAATCGCGTACAACATGCCTTACGTGCCTTTACCCCGAAAGATCAAAAAGCAGTTAAAACAGCTGCAGACACCTTCCGTGCCAATCCTGAATTTAAAGTTGAGCAAGCCATCACTGAACTAGCTGTGGGTGAAGCTTTAATTAGTTGCCTAGATGAACAAGGCACGCCGCAAGTCGTAGAGCGTGCATGGGTGATGCCACCCTATTCGTCTTTCACTCCGATTAGCCCAGAGCAACGTCAAGCCTTGATTTCACAAAGTATCGTGGCAGGCATTTATGAAAAAAGCCTAGACCGTGAAAGCGCTTTTGAACTTCTACAAAATAAAGTGGTTGAACGCCAACAACAAGCTGTACAGATAGAGCAAGAGAAACAACAAACCAAAGAACAAGAGGCGCTAGCGAAACAGAAGGCCAAAGAAGCTGAAACACTAGCGAAGCAACAAGCACGTGAGCAAGAGCGGATTGCGAAAGAACAGCAAAAAGAAGCTGAACGTGAAGCAAAACAGCGTGAGAAGCTAATTCAAGACACAGTAGGAACTTTTGCCAAAAGCGCCGCACGTAGTCTCGGGGGCAGTACGGGACAAAAAATCGTCCGTGGTTTACTCGGCTCATTGTTTGGTCGTAAGTGATCTACTTTTTAAATCTAAAAATCAAAATTTATAGGATATTCATATATCCCATATAAAAGTTAAGCTTTTCTTTAAAGATGTATTTACATTACATCCTTAAAGGTATATTTTAAATACATCTTATAAATGATAGCCAAGAGAGATCAAACATGACTCCGCAGCAAATTGAACTTGTAAAAGCAACTGTTCCTGTCCTTCGTGAAAATGGTGTCGCACTCACAGGTTATTTTTATAACCGCATGTTAGGCAACAATCCTAATTTAAAAGAAACCTTTAATATGGGGCATCAACGCAGTGGTGCTCAAGCCCAAGCTTTGGCGGGTGCTGTGTTGGCCTATGCAGAAAACATTGAAGATCCTTCAGTATTACTCCCTGTGGTTGAGCTGATTGCCCACAAACATGTCAGCTTGAATATTCAAGCACCCGACTACAATATTGTTGGGGAAAACCTCCTCCATTCGATTAGTGAAGTTTTAAGTATTTCAATGGAGGATCCATTGATTGATGCTTGGGCTGCGGCGTATGGTCAATTGGCTGATTTATTCATTAGCACTGAAAAAGCGATTTATGAGCAACATCAACAAACCAAAGGGAGCTGGTTAGGCTGGCGCAACTTTAAAATCGCGAAGAAAGTGGTTGAAAGCGATGAAATAACTTCTTTCTATCTTGCCCCTGTGGACGGTGGTGATTTACCAAAATATGAAGCAGGTCAGTACATTTCAGTACGTGTATTTGTTGAGGAACTTGGTCTAAAACAACCTCGCCAATACACCCTTTCAACCAGCCCTCAAGCTGACTATTTACGTATCTCGGTCAAACGCGAAGATGAAAAAGGTGATTTGGCGGGAGGCTGGGTGTCAAATACTCTGCATGGTTTAGCCGAAGGTGCTGAAATTGAAGTGTCTGCACCAACAGGTAACTTCTACCTGATTGACCCAAATAAACGCAATGTCTTTATTAGTGGTGGTGTAGGCCTCACGCCAATGGTGGCGATGCTGAATCAATTGGTGACTTTGGATATGCCAGAGCCTGTGACTTTTGTGCACGCCTGCCGTAGCAAACAAGTGCATGCCATGAAACAACATATTCATGACTTAAAAGCCAAATATCCACGTTTAAGTACCTTTACTGCATATGAGTTCCCACATCAAAGTGATGTTTTGGGTCAAGATTATGATGCGAAGGGTCGCCTTGATTTGAGTACCATTGATAGCGCAATTTTACCTGTTCAAGCAGACTACTACTTATGCGGCCCAATGCCATTTATGGCAGAACAACAAAAAGCCCTGATTGCCCGTGGTGTTCCTGCTGAAAATATTCACAGTGAAGCTTTTGGCACAGGTGGTGTTCACCACTAACCCATGCCATCAGCATAAAATAGAGAGGGTTAGTCAGGTTATGCTAGGCTAGCCCTTTGTTTTTTTGCTTATCAACGATCAGTACCCTCATGCAGCTCAATAAATTTACCGATTATGCTTTGCGAATTCTGATGTATGTTTCACAGCCGAAAGCGCTGCCGCATACCATCGCAGAACTGGCACAAGCTCTACAAGTGTCTGAAAACCACTTGATGAAAATCGTACACTTTATGGCGAAACAGCAGTGGATTATTACCGCACGCGGTCGTGGCGGTGGGATTCGACTCAATCCAGAAACCCTACATTTAAGACTGGGCGAAATTGTGCGGGTCTTGCAAGCGGATCAGAATATTGTGGAATGCAATACCCCGCCTTGCGTACTCCGTTCGAATTGCGGACTGAAAGGGATCTTAGATCAAGCGCTAGACCAGTTCTATCACAGCTTAGACCAATATACCTTAGCGGATGTACTGGGTACTGAAGCTCAGAATAAGTTCACGACCCACTCGCCGATTAACCTGATCAATCTCGCCGATTAAGGTCTTTTATAGACAAGATTGCGGACTTTACGCTGCAAAGGTCGATTGCCCGCTCGACTTCCATTATAATGGCTGATTGTAGATCATAAATTGAAGTTGAGTTATGCACCACAGCCGAGGAAAATCCAAAAACAGTAAAATTGCTGCTGCCCCAAAGCAAAAAATTAGCTATGAAAAAAAGGTAGATTCTGCAGTTACTGAATATGCTGTGCGCGCTCTCAACTGGCTGCGTAAAGCAGAGTTTTTAATGAGTGCTCCGAAGCTCAACCTGTGTGTAGAAGAT
Organism: Acinetobacter sp. CAU_H_29a_1; assembly: GCF_058599505.1. Lineage (NCBI taxonomy): Bacteria > Pseudomonadati > Pseudomonadota > Gammaproteobacteria > Moraxellales > Moraxellaceae > Acinetobacter > Acinetobacter sp. CAU_H_29a_1. The sequence continues at coordinate 419,290 of NZ_CM178655.1, read as the reverse complement.
ACAGGCTATGAAATTGCCTTTGCGGGTCGTTCAAATGCAGGTAAGTCTAGTGCTATCAACGCCTTAACCAACCAAAAGCAATTGGCTCGTGCCTCGAAAAGACCGGGTCGTACGCAGATGATTAACTTTTTCAGTCTGGGTAATCCTGACCAACGTCTCGTCGACTTACCTGGTTATGGTTATGCAGCCGTGCCTGAAGCGATGAAAATCGTGTGGCAAAAAGAGTTAGAAAATTACCTGATTCAGCGTAAAAGCTTACAAGGCTTAGTCTTGTTGATGGATATTCGTCATCCACTACAGCACTTTGACGTGATGATGTTGGAATGGGCTTATTCACGTAAATTGTTTGTGCATGTACTGCTAACCAAGTCCGATAAACTCAACCGTGGCCCTGCCTCTAAAGCATTGCAAGAAGTTAAAGCCCAATTGAAAAAGATGAAACTGGATTTCTCAATTCAATTGTTCTCTTCCCTCAATAAACAAGGCCTAGAAGAACTGGCAAGTGTGATGGGCGGACGACTGAATTTTACTTTAGACCAAGCCCAACACTTTGACTTAAGCAGCATTCCAGATGCAACAGCCGATGAGCTGGATGCAGACGAATTCGATGAAGATCCTGAAGCCGCTATGGATCTTGATGCTGAAGACGATGTGGAAACCAAACCACAGCCTGAGGCTTAAGTTTTAAACGCCAACCTAAAAAAGCATCATCTATTGCTGTATCTGTGTCCCCTATTGCTAATCGCAATCGGGGACTTTTTTTATACTGACTTTATTCAGCTCGTGAAAAAATTCAACACATATAAAAATAGGTCAGCATATGAAATTATGGTCTCGATTGAAAAAAAACAAAATTCGTTCCTCTATTGCCTACACAATTAAGCCCCGCAAAGTTAAATTTGAGTGGCAAGACAGTCCGATTGATTGGATTCCCAACCAACCTTTTGCCAGCTATTTCATCAATGAAATTAATATGATCCTGCCCGCAGGTGAGTTCTGGTTCTGCCGCCTCTATAACAAAGTCTTACCACAAATTAGCGATGAAAAACTGAAGCAAGATGTACAAGCCTTTATCCGCCAAGAAGCCATGCATGCGCAGGCACACAACTCAGCCAATAAAGAGTATCTCAGCCAAAGAAAGATTGATGTCTCCCGTAATCTAGAGTTGATGGATTTCTTATTTGGAAAATTACTGGCCGATAAACCACTAGATCTCACTGTACCTAAAGCACTTGAGCACCAGTGGGATCTGTTTCGACTCGATATTATTGCCACGGTGGAACACATGACCTGTGTCCTTGGAAAATATGCACTGGACAACACCGAATGGGAGAAAATGGGCGCTGACCCTGCGATGTTAGACTTGATCAAATGGCACGGCGCAGAAGAAATTGAACACCGTACCGTCGCATTTGATTTGTACCGACATTTAGGCGGGGGTTATATTGCGCGCTATTATTTGAGTCTGGTGGTGATTGCTGCCGTTCTGGGCTTATGGGTCGATGGTGCAGCTCATATTATGAAACAAGATGACCGCTTTAAGTCGATTCAACCCAGTCTGTTTAAACCTTGGATTTGGCGTGAGTGGCTGTCTATTTCTAAACGGAATCATCAAGTTTTACCAAGTCCGTTATGGCTCATCTCACAGCAATTTGGCTATTTAGTGCCGTGGTATGACCCTGTACACGAAGCCAAAACAGAAGATGCGATTGCCTACTTAGACCAATCCCCAGCGGCTAAACGTGCCATGCTCAAAGTCGCTTAAATCCTAAAATAAAAAAAGCAGCTTAATAGCTGCTTTTTTATTTTAGAGCAAAACTTAAGACGGATTCGATAAATTGGGCAAAGGTGCATCCAGATCCTGGGTATGTCGATCCACCACCACACTAATCATCATGTCACCTTGTACATTCACCACAGTACGCACGGTATCCAGTAAGCGATCAATCGGTAATAAAATCGCAATCGCTTCAGCAGGAAGCCCGACAGACTGCAATACCATAATCATAGTGACCATGCCTGCACTCGGAATCCCTGGAGCACCTAAAGAAGCAATCATCGCCGTCAGACACACCACCAGCTGCTGACTCAAGGTCAAATCGAGTCCCATCAAGTTGGCAATAAACAAAGCCGCCGCTGCCTCATACAGCGCAGTACCATCCATATTGAGCTGCGTCCCCAACGGAATCACAAAGCCTGCCGTTTGCGGACGTACACCAAGATTTTCTTGCGCACACTTGAGGGATAAAGGCATAGTTGCCGAGCTTGAACTGGTGGCAAAAGCCGTAATCAACGCCACACGCGTGCCTTTAAAAAAGGTCATCGGGTTCATCTTGCCAAAAATCCACAGTAATAGCGGCAAAACCACCAGACCATGAAAAATGGTAGTGCCCGTTACCACAGCCGCAAACTCTGCCAAACGACTCAATACAGAAATGTCTTCAGTGGCAATCAACTTAGCAAGTAAGGCAAAAATTCCTAGCGGGGCTAGCTTCATCACCCAACCAATCATCAACATCATGATGTCAAAGAACTGTTGACTCAGCTTACGTACGGTACGGAATTTTTCGCCGCCCTTGACGAGTGCCACACCTATGAACAACGCAAAAACCACTACCGCTAAAACATTGCCTTCGGCAAAGGCTTTGAAGGGATTAATCAGCGTATTTTGAATAAAGTTGGTGAAGAACGAAGATGGGGTGAGCGTATCTGGAGTTTGATGAGCGGCCATGGCGTCTTGGAACATGGCGATATCGACACCTTTGCCGACTTCAAATAAATGCGCGCAGCTTAAACCCAATATCAAGGCCAAAGTCGTGGTGGTGACACAGCATGCCACCGTAATTTTCCAAACACGGGAGAGCTGTCCGCCCGCTTGCAAGTTGGATACTCCCACCACAATTGAGCTAAAAATGAGGGGAATCAATAGCATTTTTAACAGACCAATAAAAATACTGCTGACCACCCCGATTCCATACAAACTCATCTCTAAAAAAACGGTACCCGGGAAAAGATTGAGAACAAATCCGAAGATGACCCCAAAGATCGCTGCAATTAGAATTTGCGTGTTTAAGCTCATAGCTTCATGCTTTTCAAAGATTTCTTTGGGAAACTATGCCATGTGAACAGGTGAGAATCGAGCATTTTTTTGTCACAAGTACTGCACATTTCCCCATATACCTCTCCCCAAAAGATGAGACCATTACAATTCAAGCTCAACTTCTAGCTCTGCTCTGACCACCTTTCAGTCATAAAGTCGGTCATAAAAAAAGCTGAGTCATATCACTCAGCTTTTTCTGTACTTAGGCTTTATTGGGCTTCGATTTCACGGAGCCGAATCAAACCTTCTTGAGTGGTACTACACACCAACTCACCGTTTTGCCACATTCGTCCAAAGTTTAAACCACGTGAACTGGCACTGACTGTGGCGTCCATGTCATACAGCATCCAGTCATCTACACGAAAGGGTTTATGGAAATACATAGCATGGTCGATACTCGCACACTGCAAACTTGGCGAAAGATAACTTAAACCATGTGGGCGCAGTGCCGTGGTCATTAAAGTGAAATCTGAATAGAATGCTGCAATTGACTGATGCAACGAAATTTCATCCACTTCTGCTGCAATGCGGTCATGCGTGCGAATATAGTGCGCATACACAGGTGCTTCAGGCTGCGGTTGATACGGGTTCTGTGGATTGATGGGACGAATTTCCACATGACGATCCCGCATGAAACTTGCACGCACATTTTCAGGCACAAATTCCACCATCATTTTTTTCAGTTCAGCCTCAGACTTTAAAGACTCTGGTGCTGGATACTCAGGCTCACCGATTTGGTAATTCAGCCCTTCTTCATTGTCAGCAAAAGACACCATGCACATAAAGATGGTTTTACCATGCTGAATAGCACGCACTTGGCGACTGACAAAACTACGGCCATCACGAATTCGATCAACTTCATAGATAATCGGCGCGTTCACATCGCCACCAAATAAAAAGTATGCATGTAAAGAATGAGCTGGACGATCCGTCGTATATGACGCCGCACGTAGGGCCTGACCTAAGACTTGTCCGCCAAAAACACGCTTCCCAACCAAATTACGGCTTTGTCCACGAAAGATATTTTCCTCAATTTTTTCGAGGCTCAGTAATTCAACCAACTCTTGGGTTAAGGCATTCATAAGCAACCTACTTAATGGTGAGAGACCAGATTTTTCTGTAAAGTGATGAGGTGTGATATCGATATTAAAATCTATTTTGCCATAAATTCAGACTAAAACCCTATAGATTACTTGACTGAGTTGTCATAAGTTTTTTTCGTTATTTCCCACTAAAAATACGATTTTTAACGATAAAATTCACCATATAAAACAAATTTGTCAGGAAATGACATACGGTTTATGTTTACAATTACGCAAAATAAATACCCCTTCAGACAAACTGCGGGATTGGTCATTTAAGCAGGAGTGTATATGTCCAAAAGTGGCTTTGGTCAAATGTATAGAAAGCTTTCAAGTAAGCTTCTTGACCTCATAGTAACCCCACATGTATTGGGTGAGGTTCCAACAGAACCGACAGCAACAGATGCTGACCCAGCAGCTTCAGGCCATCCCAAAAAAATTGTCTGTTATGTGCTTCAAAATCACTCACGCAGTAACGCGCTGTTGGTGGATGGTGAAACACGTCGTTTAAAGCTTGCTCCTGCACTCGATCCTTTGGTCGTGGGGACACATCAAGAAAAAGCATCGATCGTGTTTTTACAGCATAACGATGAAAATAATTTACTTAACCCTTCACCACACACCTTTCCACCGCGCTTATTACGTCTCGTTGAAGCTTTAGAACAACAACCCGATTTAGACGTGGAACTGGTACCTGTGACGGTACTGTGGGGACGTTCACCAGATAAAGAAGACTCTTGGTTTAAATTGTTATTTACCGACACTTGGGCAACTCCAAGTACGGTGAAACAGCTGATGAATATCGGTTTACATGGTCGTCAGTCATTTTTAGAGTTTCATGAAAGTCAGTCTTTACGTGCTTTGGTTGACTTTGCAAAAACCACCTATCCGAATTTATCCCCTGCGACCTACATTCTAAATACCTTAAATAATCAGCTCGATGCACACCGTGAAGCGGTACTCGGTCCCGATCTTTCGGACCGTCGCAACGTGATGCATTCATTGATTAAAGCCAATGATGTACAAGATGCGATTCGCCGCGAAAGTATCCGCGGCAAAATTAGCATGTTGGATGCTGAACGTCGTGCCATTGGTTATGTCAATGAAATCGTATCGGACTACTCACATTCAACCATCCGTTTTGCGGAAATGGCGCTGGCACGATTATGGACGCAGCTCTATGACGGGGTTGAAGTTCATAACTTCAATACGGTCCGTGAGCTGGCTAAAGACTACGAAATTGTGTATACCCCATGTCACCGTAGCCATATCGACTATTTACTGCTGTCTTATGTGGTGTATAACCGTGGTTTGATGGTGCCTTATATTGCTGCGGGCGATAACCTGAATATGCCATTTGTTGGGCAAATTTTACGTGGTGGCGGTGCATTCTTTATTCGCCGTACTTTCCGCGGTAACGCGCTCTACACTTCGGTCTTTAAAGAATACCTATATAGCATTTTGTCGCGTAACACGCCTTTGGAATACTTCATCGAAGGTGGTCGTTCACGTACAGGTCGTCTGCTACCACCAAAGACAGGTATGTTAGCCATGACGGTGCACAGTCACTTGCGTGGGCGTGCCAAACCGATTGTCTTTGTTCCGACCTATATTGGCTATGAACGATTGATGGAAGGTGCAACCTACGTCGGCGAGATGAACGGTAAACCAAAAGAAGCCGAGTCTGTCTTTGGGATTCTGCAAACCTTACGCAAAATTGAACGTATTTTCGGAAAAGTCCATCTCAACTTTGGCGAGCCTGTTTTCCTCGATGACATGCTGAAAAAGCATGGCGCTGAGAATGTGCAAATTGCTAAAAATGATGATCCCATTCCGCAAGAAGTCTCTGATGCAGTCAACAGTTCAGCACATGCAATTTTAGAAAATATTAACCGTGCAGCTGTGGTGAATCCTGTTTCACTCTTGTCTTTGGTTCTGTTGGCCACTGAGAAGCATACGCTGGATGAAGAAATCTGCATCAAACAGCTTGATACCTATCGTAAGTTGTTGACGACACTTCCTTATGATGAGCGCCTCTTGGTCACGCCATTATCAGGTAAAGAAATCATTGCTTATGGTTTAAAGCTAAAACTGATCAAGCGTATCAATCACGTTCTTGGTGACATTATTGCGATTGCGGACAATCAAGCCGTACTGCTGACCTACTTCCGTAATAACATTTTGCATGCCTTTGTCTTGCCATCATTAGTTGCTGCTTTGGTTGAACACAATGGAACCATTGGCCGTGGTGATTTAATCAATGTGATTCGCACGCTATATCCATTTTTAAAAGCAGAATTGTTTTTAAAATGGGAAGATGCTGAACTCAAAGATCAAATCTGTGCCTATGTAGATGGTTTGATTCAAGCCAAACTGATTTCTGAAGATACTGAAGGTCACTTGATTTCTCCTGCTCCAAACAGTGAAGATCATAACCAATTGGTGGTATTGGCGGCACCAGTCATGCAGAGTCTTGAGCGTTACTACATGACGCTTGCGCTCATTACACAGCGCGATTCTGGGAACATTTCAGCACGTCAGGTGGAAGAGCTTAGTCATTTGGTCGGTCAGCGTCTATCTGTCCTATATGAGTTCAATTCGCCTGAATTCTTTGATAAAGCCCTGTTCCAAAGCTTTATTAAAGTGCTGACGCAACAGGGTTATATCAGCACCAACTCAGACAACGCGATCGTGTTTGATGAGAACTTCCAAAACGTTGCTCAATATGCCAACTTAGTACTAGATGATGTCACGCTACAAATGTTGCAACACATTACTACTTTCAGCGATGAAGAGCTGAAAGACACGCTAGACAAAGTGGCTGCTGAACAAGCGAAGAAGCGTTTGAAACGTAAGAAGAAGTAATTTCTTTTTTTAAAGCATAGGTATCTACAAAATGTAGGTGCCTATGCTGTTCAACAAGAAAATACTAAATAAAAAATTTAAGCCAATATAGGTTAAATAGATAAATAGTTGAGGAATACTTTTTATAAATTTGGACTTTACCTAATTCTATTTATGATCCATATATCCATGAATTAGCAAGAAATATAAACTTTAAAATTAAATACTGAACAACAAGCTAGTACAACCAATCATTAATGATCCAGTAGGATATAGATTAGTTTCAAATATAACTCTAATTCCAGTAGTTCCACTGCTTTTTTTAATTTACCAAAGTATACAATAATGAAATATATAGTTTTTTTAAGTATTTTATTGGCATCACTCTCAATTATAGGTTGTAAAGAAAAACGTGTTCGTTATTTTAAATACGAAATTGTAAACAATGAAAGTATTTGTTCATTGAAACCTAAGGAATTTTTTGATTCTAAAGAGCTTTCAATGTTCGATACATTTTTTAGAGATATGGATGGAAATCCTAATGATGAATTATCAGAAACTTTTTATAAAGAAAGTTTAAAAAATCTATCTAATACAAGTAGTAAATATATTTTTTGTTTTCCAAAGAGTAGTTTGAAATCAGATTTTTTAGAAACGCATATTCAAGTTGAACTACAAATAGGGAAAACTTTTCAACAATACGAATTTAAAAATTATTTTTGCATAAAGAATAATAACTTAATTAATTTTACTAAAAGAGAAAAAAGTATAGAAGTATGCGAATAATGTTGTTTTTTATACAGTTAACATAACACCTCTTACATTATATTATTAATTTTTTATATAAATACCAAAACTTTAATTAAAATATACCCAAGAGCTCATCTCACTAAAACCAGTTGTTACTGAGCTTTTACTAACAACGCCAAATAATCATCAAAGCAATGGAAATGCTGTCATTCAAAATGATTTAGCAGCCATGTTAACTAAGGGAATAGGTGCAGATAAAAATCCTGAGAAAGCATTGTTTTGGCTTAATAAAGCCGCGGAACAAAATTTTCCCGAAGCTCAATATAATTTAGGGTTAATGTATGATTCAGGGAATTACGTTACTAAAGATAGAAAAAAAGCCTTAGAATTTTATCAGTTAGCAGCTAAGTCTGGATTAAGTAAAGCTCAATATAATTTAGCTAATGCCTACTTCTCAGGCAATGGTATTGATAAAGATCCTAAGAAAGCGATAGAACTTTATAAGCAATCTGCAGAGCAAAATTTACCAGAGGCTCAATATAATTTAGCTAATGCTTATCGTGATGGTGTAGTTGTTCAGAAAAATGAAGAAAAGGCTCTAGAACTTTATCTTAAAGCAGCAGAACAAAACCTACCTGAAGCTCAGAATAATGCAGCATATATATATGCAAATACTTATAATGATTTAGAAAAAGCAAAATTTTGGTTTACTAAATCATATGAAAATGGCAATGCGGCAGCAGGTGAAGCTTTAAAAGAGTTGAATAAACTATCTTCTAATTAAATCATAGAATAACGCACATGAAACAACTATAACTAGAGTAATAATTACTCCTTGTATTTCAAATAGTATAGATAAAAATGAAGATGTACCAATTTTAAATAAATCATTTGAAATTAGTAGACTTCCGTCATAAATCAAAAAACGTACAATTTATTTGATCTTAAATTAATCAGCAAAATTATTTAATTCAAGAGATAATCCTTGGATGAAATTCAAAGATATTCAAAGGCTCTAGACTAGCAGAATAGATATGTTAGTCTAGAATCATGATAGAAAACAGTAAATTAAGTCACTATAAGATTAAAAAAATTATTCAGTGCTTTTGCATTGATATTCCTGCTTCTAAAACAGCCTTATTGCTTAACTTGAACCGTAATACCATCAACTATTGGTACATGCTTTTTAGAGAAGCAATCTACGATCATCAAACAGATTTAAGAGCAAAGTTTGTAGGTTCTATTGAAGTTGATGAGAGCTATTTTGGAGCAAAAAGACAACGTGGTTTTCATGGGAAATTGAAGCGAGGTCGAGGTACTTTAAAACAACCTGTATTTGGAATATTTGAAAGGAATGGTCGAGTTTATACAGAAATAGTCCCTGATTGTAAAAAGACTACATTACAACAAGTTATCTTAGGTAAAGTTGCACTTGAAAGTGTAATTTATAGTGATGGTTGGCGTGGATACAATGGTTTGGTAGATGTTGGTTACTCAAAGCATTTTAGAGTAAATCATGGAGCGAATGAATTTGCCAGAGGACAATGTCATATAAATGGAATAGAATCATTCTGGAGCTTTTGTAAAAGAAGGCTAGCAAAGTTCAACGGTATATCAAAAGAGTATTTTGATTATCATCTTAAAGAAACAGAATGGCGTTGGATGAGGGAGCCTAATGAGCTAGCAACAGAGTTGTGGGACCTCATTAGGTAAAACTAAGTGCAAATCTGCTAGTCTAGAGCCATTCAAAAATTATCAGACGTTAAGTTTCGTAGGCTTACCGGTGTTAGTTGGGCTACATTTAACCTCATGTTGGCCGAGCTAAATAAGCATTTACCTCGTCATATTGGTAAAGGACGACCGCATAAATTACCGTTGGAAGATCGTTTGCTCTTATGTATAGAATATTGGAGAGAATATCGAACATTTTTCCATCTTGGTATGAGTTACGGTGTATCTGAAACGAGTGCAATTCGTATCACACGTGCTATTGAAGATACCTTAATCGGTTCTGGAAAATTTAACTTGCCAAAACAACTTCCTAATCGAGATGAAGTGGATTGGGAAGTTGTTGTGATTGATGCCACTGAAATATTAGTTCAACGTCCAAAAAAAACAGAAGAAATGGTATAGCGGTAAAAAAAAGCGACATACCTTTAAATTTCAGCTATCTATGCACTATACAACAGGTGAAATACTGAGTGTATGTGGAAGTCATGGAAGCATGCATGATTTTAAAATATTTAAAAAAAGCATGAGGAAATTAAAATTTAAGCCCTTTTTTATCGTTGATAAGGGGTATTTAGGGATAAAGAAATTGGGTTTTGGATGCCTCATGCCATCTAAAGCAAAGAAAACTGAAAAACTAGATTCTGAATTAAAAAAGTTAAATAGAGAGATTGGTCGTAGACGAATTCAAGTAGAGCATGTATTTGGAAGGATGAAATGTTTTAAGATTTTATCTTGTGTATATAGAAATCGTCGTAAACGATTAAACCTGCGGTTTAATTTACTTGCTGGCATATACAATTTAGATTGGGTGAAATATAAACAATTAAATTGATTGAAAAATGATTTATGAAGGAAGTCTAGTATTTTACTATTACTTGTATTTGCATATAATGGATAATTATTCTTATTGCATTCATTCCATAGCACTTCATTTTTTTCTTTAAGTTTTTCACAGTTGTCTAAAAGATTGATTCTATATACTCCAAAAAGTTTTTCGTTTTCTTCAATATATTTCCTTTTATCAAAAGAGTATTCATACTTGATGTATCGATAAGCAGCTCTATCGATGCCCCTCCTCCAAGGTTCACTTGAACAATAAGTATATGTTTCCATAATCTTAAAATTATTAACTTTAACCCAATTACTATGAGTCATTAAAAAAAATTATTTTTTAATAGTGGCGATGATGTTATAAAAATAATAAGTATCAATATCGATAAAATAAACATTAGATAAAATTTGTAATTTCTCATCTTTTTCCTATCATCAATTTTTTGAATTTTGAGTAGTACATAATTTAGGGGATTATCAATACTTTTAAAATCAAAATAATACACCTTATACGAAATTCTTAAAATTTTCCTATAAGCATCAATATCTTAATAAAAGCCGTTCTAGGGTTAAGCGCACTGGAACGGATTTGTCATGATTCTTCACGTTCCACAGCCATTTTCCAAACGATGCTTCACATTTTTTATGAGTAAAAATAAAAAATTATTTTGACTCACACTCTTCTAACAACGCCAAATAATCATCAAAACAATGTGGATGCTGTAATTCAAAATTCATCTGCTGCATACGCGTAGCATGAATTTGTTTGCCTGATGACACAGCACTTTCCAAAATCAAAACTGGCAGTCCTAACTGCTGTTGAAACCATTGGATGATTTCATGTAAAGGCAGTGGCTGGCTATCGCTACAAATATAAGACTTTTCAGTATGTTCCACGTGAAGCAAGTACACTAAAAAAGCAGCCAAATCATCAACATGAATTCGGTTTGACCAATGCAGTTTTGGATAAGATTTTGTGGTTCCCGCAAGTTTAATCATACGAGTAACTGAGGTTCCATAAATGCCTGTTGGGCGTACAATCACACACTCAGAGGGATAAGCCTGTTGCCATGCTGCTTCCATGTTCAATAGCACCTGCCCTTGCGCATCGCTCGGCTGAGGATAGGTCTTATCATCAACTCGCTCCCCTGCACTTTCACCATAAACACGTGTGGAAGAAACCACGATCACTTTTTTTAAAGGATGATTTTTTAAGGCATGTAGCATGGGTGCAATCGAGTCTACAAAAGTTCGCTGATACGCCTCCACCGTACTGCTCTGAGGTGAGAGTAAGACATACACAGCATCAATCGGTGCAACTTGAAACAAATCCAACTGATGAATATCTTGGATCAAATGCTCAGCCCAATCATCTGATTTCGGACTTCGGCTAATTGTGGTAATTTGATGGCCTTGCTGAAATAACTGTTTAGTAACACGCTGAGATGTTTTACCATAACCTATAAATAAAATATGCATTTAGCACCAAATCACAGACAAAGTTGAGGGAACATGGCTGCAGTCCATCAGTTGCAGGGGGTCGGAGCTGCCTCTGCTGCACTACTTGAAAAGTTGAATCTCTTCACTACAGATGATCTGCTGTTTCATCTGCCACGAGACTATGAAGATCGTAGCACGATCATCCCCATGAACCAATTGACGGTTGGGCGTAGCTACTTACTTGAAGGCACGATTCAAGGCGTGGACTTTCCGCCGGGTAAACGTAAATCGATGGCGATTGGACTGCAAGACGACTTTGGCAAAGTGACTTTGCGCTTTTACCATATTTATAAAGGCTTAACGGACCGTGCAAAGATCGGTAATCGTCTACGCATTTTTGGTGAAGTCCGTGTGGGTGCACGTGGCTTGGAAATGTATCATCCCGAAATCCAACTCATTACAGAACATACGCCCCTTCCACAAACCCAACTAACTGCGATTTACCCCAGCACAGAAGGTCTGACTCAGCCTAAGTTTCGTGAATACATCAAACAGGCTTTAGCCAAGCACAGTGATGATTTACCTGAACTGCTACCCGCAAAATTTACCAATGGCTATGCACTTAAACAGGCGTTGGACTACATCCATCACCCTCCTGTAGATGCCAATATGCTGCAACTGGGCCAAGGCTCACACCCTGCCCAGCAACGTTTGATTTTTGAAGAGTTGGTTGCGCATCAGGTCAGTCTATTAAGCCGTCGTGCCTATATCCAACAGATTGAAGCACCACGTATTTCTGCCAGTCGTCAGTTTGCCAAACAACTGCTCAGCAGTCTGTCTTTTGAAATGACCAATGCACAAAAGCGCGTCTCCAAAGAAATTGTACACGACTTAAAACTCAATAAACCGATGTTACGTTTGGTTCAAGGCGATGTCGGTGCAGGCAAAACCTTGGTCGCAGGAGTCGCAGCCTGCCATGCCTTAGAAGAAGGTTGGCAAGTGGCGTTAATGGCACCGACTGAAATTTTGGCGGAACAACATTATCTCAATTTTAAAAAATGGTTTGAGCCTTTGGGACTCAGTGTATCTTGGCTTTCAGGTAAACAAAAAGGCAAAGCCCGTGCCGCAGCCGAACAAGCAATTGTCGATGGCACAGCGCATCTGGTGGTGGGTACACACGCCCTGTTTCAAGACAATGTCCACTTTGCCAAACTTGGATTAGTAATTATTGATGAGCAGCACCGCTTCGGGGTCGATCAGCGTTTAGCCCTGCGTAATAAAGGCGCACAAAATATGACCCCACATCAATTGGTCATGACCGCAACGCCTATTCCACGAACTTTAGCCATGTCCGCCTATGGAGACTTGGACACATCTGTGATCGATGAACTTCCACCCGGACGAACGCCTATTCAAACCGTAACCATTCCACTTGACCGTCGAGAAGAAGTCCTACAGCGTATTGCCAGCAACTGCCTCGAAGGCAAACAAGCTTACTGGGTCTGCACCTTAGTTGAAGAGTCTGAAACCTTAGATGCTCAAGCTGCTGAAACAACCTATTTAGAAATTAAAGAACGCTTCCCTGAGCTCAACATTGGCCTTGTACATGGCAAAATGAAAGCCGACGAAAAACAAGCCGTGATGCAACAGTTTAAAGCCAATGAATTACAACTCTTGATTGCGACCACAGTGATTGAAGTGGGGGTCGATATACCGAATGCCTCGATCATGGTGATTGAAAATGCGGAACGTTTAGGACTCTCTCAATTACACCAATTACGTGGCCGTGTCGGTCGAGGTGCCAAAGCTAGTTTTTGCGCTCTGTTATATAAAAGCCCGCTGTCTCAAAATGGACAAGAACGCTTACGCATCATGCGTGAAACCAATGATGGCTTTTTAATTGCCGAAAAAGATTTGGAAATCCGCGGTCCCGGTGAATTGCTTGGCACCAAACAAACGGGTGATATGGGCTTTCGTGTAGCGAAACTGGAACGCGATGATCATTTGCTCAATCAAGCCCATTTTGTCGCAGCACAGATTTTAAAAGACTATCCTAGAAATGCTGAAGCCTTACTGAAACGCTGGCTACCTGAAGCACCACGCTATGCCTATGTTTAGTCATTTACTGCACACCGCCAAACAGTTGCTACACAAAGCACAGCCTTGCCACTTGTGTGGCATTGTACGCGCAGATCTGCACTCGGTCTGTTTGGACTGCTGGCAACAACTTCCACTGCATCCACAGACCATTGAAAAACAAGAGCTGAGTATTCATGTCGCAGGGCAGTATCAATATCCTTTAGATCATCTAATTCAGCAGTTCAAATATGAACAACAACTGCATTGGCAACCTCTACTGTCAGGCATTCTTCAGCAAATTCGCTTACCTAAAGTACAAGCAATTGTCCCAATGCCGATTTCAACCCAACGTTTAGCGGAACGTGGCTACAACCAATCAATGATCCTCGCCAAAGACTTAGCCAAGCAGTTAAATGTTCCCATTTGGCAGCCTGTGATACGACTGCATCAACATTCGCAAAAAGGACTCAGTCGACTGGAACGCTTAGATCAAATTCATCAACAGTTTAAAATCGATCCACAGCAACGTCAGTACGTAAAACTCTACCGACGTGTTTTGATTTTGGATGATGTCGTGACCACAGGCAGCTCGATTCAGGCACTGACTTTACAGCTAGAACAATTGGGTTGTCATAAAGTCAGCGCCGCGTGTATTGCCTATGCACTTGAATAATTAGACTACGTCAATCAGCAAATGTTCACGTACCCATGGCATGACCACCTCAGTGGTTAGCGGTGCAAGTGCAGCCTGCTGGTCATTCAAACTGACCCACTTCATTTCTGCAATTTCAGCCGCAATTTGCGGCGCTTGCTGAAGCTGAACATGGTAAACATAGCTCACCAATTTAAAATCAGGTTCATTGGCGGTGGCTGTTTCAAAACGACCAACAAACTGTTCAATCGTCGCATCACTTCCAATTTCCTCCCGAATCTCACGCAGCATGGTTTGCTCAGGTGCTTCATTGGGCTCAAGCTTACCGCCCACTTGCATAAAACACGCGGTGTTCTGCTTACGCACCAACAAAAGCTGCTGCTGTTCATTCACAATAATAGCCGCAGCGACCGTAATCGCCTTCATGCTTTGACATCCAACAACTCAGGATCAACCATGCCCCACTTCGGTTCAGGTGCTTGGAACTGATCCATCTGCTTTAAAATGGCTTTCACCGAATCCGATACAATCAGGCTATCGGTAAAACGTGCATGGGTAAAACCTTTGCTGGTTGTCATTTTTCTCTGTACACGACAAATTTCACAGAACCCTTATCCTATCAGGATTCTGCCTTCTTAAAATTGCCAAAATTTCCTTAAACTCTTCTTTTTTCCCAAAACCAATTAAACGCTGAATCGCCATTTGAACATAGTCTAAACCATAGCGAAATAAACTCATTGAGAGTCGTCCATGCTTCTTTATTTTTATCGCTTTTTTTTGATCATGTTGCCATTCACCCGTTAAGTAACACCAACAGAAGCTTATAGCTAACACCGCAATCAATTTTTTCACTCGTCTAGGGTCTGTCAAGCGCGTATTTTCAAGATTAAACCCGCGTCCTTTGAGACAACTGAATAAGGTTTCAATTTCCCAGCGTAATGCATAATCCTGAATAGCATTGGCATTAAACTGAGGAGAAACGACGAGTAAAAGCTCTCCATTTTCTAACTGTAGTGCACTTATATATAGTTTCACCCGACCAACCAAAATCCGTCGTTTACGACATTCAATTTGACCAACTTTAAGATGGCGAAATAAATCACTAATTTTATGATTCTTTCCTAAATGATTGGTGACAATGAAGTTTTTTTAACACGAATGCAGAAGTTGATGTCTTGTTCAATTAACCATGTAAACCACTGCTCACCGATAAACTCTCTGTCTGCGAACACATTCACAATACGGTCTTTACCAAAAATGGCTATAAAGCGTTGAATCAAAGCAATGCGCTCTTTCGTATCTGAATTTCCACGTTTATTAAGCAATGTCCAAAGGATAGGTATCGCTATTCCACGATAAACGATTGCGAGCATCAGGATATTAATATTTCGTTTTCCCCATTTCCAATTGGTTCTATCTAAAGTCAGTTGCACTTGGTCGAATGAAAACATATTGAAAATCAACTGAGAAATTTGACGATAATCAAAATACTGACCTGCAAAGAAGCGCTGCATACGTCGATAAAATGATTGTGGTAAGCACTTGATGGGCAAGGCTTTAGATGCAGAAGAAAGATTACATGTTTGCTTTAAAATAATCACAAGCATGATGAGCGCAAAGCACTTTAAATGTGACTTGTTCCATTTTAGAGATTTGTTTAAGATAAGATATAACTCATTGAGATGTATCATAGTATTCGTCGTTAGAAAACAATTATTGTGACATTATTTCAATGAGTTATCTATTTTTGTCGTGTACAGAGGTCATTTTTAGAAACTTGATTAAATCATCATAAAAGCCATTTACATTTAAAAAGGCATTCGGCTTAAGGTGAATGCCGAGCTGCGCCCACGTCCATTGTTCAAAAATTTCTTCTAAAGTCCCTGCGCCGCCAGGCATTGCAATAAATCCATCCGACAAAGCTGACATTTTCAGTTTACGCTCTTGCATGTCTTTGACGACATGTAACTCGGTCAGGCCTTGATGCGCCAACTCACGATCCACCAGCACGTGTGGAATCACGCCAATCACTTGACCACCTGCCTCTAAAGCACTGTCTGCCACAATACCCATTAAGCCCGAACGGCCACCACCATAGACTAAGGTTTTGCCTTGTTCTGCAATGGCGTGTCCAACCTGACGTGCTGTTTCGGAAAAGATTTGATCTGAACCTAATGCGGAACCACAAAAGATCGCAATTGAATTTGTCATTTTTTACTCTGATATTTAATTGTCATGCAACTTCACTAAAATGAATGGATATTTTTTAGCAATTTAACCATTCGATCAGTGTTTTTATTGCAATCCTTGTCTAAAATACACCCATCCACTTCAACCATTACTGCGCAAAGGAGAAAGACGGCATGCTTGAAGCCTTTTACGCCACAGAGCGCGGTAGCTTAGAAGACATCACCATTAATGGCGATTTCGATCTTCAGCCCGATTTGGTCTGGCTTGACCTTATTGCTCCCTCCCAAGAAGAACAACAGTGGATTTTAGATGCATATGAACAAAATTTACCTACGCTAAAATCACTCGAAGACATTTCATCTTCAGCTCGATTCTACCGTGATGACGACGGTATTTTGCATATCAGTACGTATTTTTTAACGAAAAATAAAAACTATCAAGTCGATGGTGAGCCTGAAGAAAGCAGCGGTGCCCTTGCCACGGTACAAACTGTGGCTTTCATTTTGCATAAAGAACGGCTCTTTACCCTTCGTGGGGAAAAATTGGTGGCGTTCCGTGCCTTTCGTGCGCGTGCGCGCCGCAATGACTACGAAATCGACTATAAAGATCCAACGTGGATCTTACTCGGTTTACTCGAGGCCAAGCTGGACGAGCTTGCGGATATCTTAGAAGATATCCACAAGGACTTGGAAAAGTATTCCACAGAAGTACTGAATAACCGTCACCGCGAGATGATTCTCGACTTAGATGACATGATTACCCGTCTGGCACACTTGGAAGATATGCTTGGAAAAGCACAGTTGTGTTTGATTGACTTACGCCGTGTACTGACCTTTCTATCACGCCCACGTGCTTTAGGCAGTCATATTTATGATGCGGATATTCGAGAGCTCAGTGAAGACGTTCGCTCACTGGTTGAGCACGATGCCTTCTTGTTCCAAAAAGTGCGATTCTTACTGGATACCACCTCAGGCTTCATTAACACCGAACAGAATGACACTATTCGTCGCTTCTCTATCTTACCCAGTATGCTCGCTCCACCAATGCTGATTGCCAGTATTTACGGCATGAACACCGATGTGTTGCCTTTTGCCAAAGGCGGCACCAGTTTTATTGTGGTGAGCCTGATCTTAATGACCTTCTTGATTGGTCCGCTCATTTACTTCCGCTGGAAAAAATGGATTTGAGTACACGTTAAGACATTACTTTTCAAAATAGATTTAAGAAACGCAACATATAAAAAAAGCACCTTAAGGTGCTTTTTTTATTTAAGGGATTAACTTTAAGTCATCCTGTAAATGACAGGCTTGAATCACTTTCATCATTTTTTCAGGTATAGCTTTAAAATGTAAACTATGTGCATCGGGTGTTTGACGCAACCAACGCACCAAAACTGCCAGTGCCAATGTACTACCATGCTCAAGCTGGGCCAGATTCACCACCACAGGATAAGACTGTGACTGAATCACCTTCAAACCTTGTTGATAATAGCTTTCAGCATTGTCATATGTAATCTGACCTGAAAGCTGCATTTCCTGATTGCTAAAGTTAATCACCTTTCACCTACTTATTTTTTCTTTTCAACCGCCGCTTCTGCATCAGGTTGGAAATTTGCAATCGCTTTATCTAGGTCGCCGCCATTACGTTTAACCGTTGCCGCGAACTGATTACGGAACTGTAAACCAAGGTCTATACCCGACACATTGATATTACGGATTTTCCATTGGTTACCTTTATCCGCCAACTGGAAAGACACTGGGATTTTTTCGTCTTTGTTATTAAAGTCGATCGTCACCACAGGGTTTTTGCTATTGGTTTCTTTATACGGACGGATGGTATATGTCTGATTGCTGAACTTCGCAAATGCAGTACCGTAGTTTTCAATCAGTGTTTCACGGAAATTGTTTTCAAACTTCGCGCGTTGTGCAGCTGTACTGTATTGATTGGTTGCATAAGTCCCCATCACAATACGTGAAAACGCTTGTGAATCCACATACGGGTCTAAGTTTTGACGAACAATCGTTTTCACAGCAGCTGGGTTGTTTTGTAGCTTGGCATGATCCGCTTTTAAACGCGCAATCAAGCCATCTGCCACTTTTTTAACAAAAGCAGGTGGTGCTTCACTTGGTGCTGCAAAAGCAGTACCTGCAAACATTGTAGTTAAAATGCTAGCTGTCAGTGTTTGTTTCAATAAAGTATTCACTACAATTGGTCCTCTTCAAATCATTCAACAAATGACACATTGGCATCTGCTGTTTCAGCGGTTTCAGGTTGCTCAGTTGTTGCTGAAGCATCTTTCGATTTACCTGCACCACCCGTAATAAATTTAGTAATTAAGTCTTCTAGGTCCATTGTGCCTTGGGTATTGCCAATGCTTTCACCACGTTTCACGTAGTTCAAACCGCCCCCTGGAACAATTTTCAAGTACTTCTCACCTAGCAGACCATTGGTTGCCACCATAATATAAGCATCTTCATCAATGCTGGTGATGGACTTCATGTTCGCAATAAGTTGCTTTTCCATTTCTTTTTGTTGCGCAGCATCCGCAGAGGTATAGTCGCTACTGTAACGAAGCTCTTCAAGTGCATTCTTTTCAACTTCTTTGAGTTGTGCTGCATTAAAGGTCGTTAATTTACCATCTAAAGAAAAAGAAACCGTCGCTAAACGTGTCACAGGATCTAAGCTAATTTGATCAACTTGACCAATTTTCACCCCACTCATCGTCACTTTCGCACGTGGTTTTAAACCATTTACATTATCGAAGGTTGCACTCATTTCATAGCGATCACTGAGATTTGATCCCACCAAACCACTCACTCGCATCGCAATAAAGAACAAAGCGATACCGAATAAAATGACAAATATGCCGACTGCCAGCTCACTTGCACGTGATTTCATTAAACACCTCCAAACATGACCGCAGTCAACACAAAATCAAAACCTAAAACACAGAGCGATGAATACACCACAGTGCGTGTGGTTGATGTCGCAATACCTTCAGATGTCGGTTCACAGGCATAGCCTTGATACACCGCAATCCATGTACAAATTAAAGCAAAAACAAAACTTTTAATGATGGTGCCATTCAGGACATCTTTATAGAACTCTACGCTACTTTGAATGCCACTCCAGTAAGAACCCTCATCTGCACCCAAGAAGTCCACACCCACCATTTTACCACCCATAATCCCCACCGCAGCGAAAATGACAGACAACATCGGTAAACTGAAAATACCGGCCCAAAGTCGCGGCGAAATCACACGTTTAAGTGGATCAACCCCAATCATTTCCATACTGGACAACTGCTCTGTGGCTTTCATTAAGCCAATCTCAGCCGTCAATGCAGAACCCGCACGACCTGCAAACAGCAATGCTGCAACTACAGGTGCTAACTCACGAAGTAAGGTCAACGCAACTGCTGTACCCAGCATCGCTTCACTACCAAAGGTCACCAAGATGCTATACATCTGTAAGCCCAGTACCGCGCCAATAAATAGCCCTGACACCACAATAATAAGCAGTGATAACACTCCAACACGGTACATTTGATAAACAAATAACCGAACACCTAAAGCAGTGGGCATCGAAAATAAAATTTGTAATAACATCAGGCTGGCAACACCAATGCCACGAATCCGTTCAATCACGCGTCGACCTAAGAGTGCTATCGCATTCATGCTTGCACCTCAGTATTTAGATATGCCTTATGGCTAAATTGATAATCGACAGGCCCTTCAACTGCACCTGTTAAAAACTGTTTAACAAACGGAGAGGCATTCGCCTGCAACTGTTCAGGCGTGCCTTCACCTTGTACCTTACCTTCCGCAACAACATAGATATAGTCTGCGATCGATAAGGTTTCAGCCACATCATGCGAGACAATAATTGTTGTTAAATCAAGAGCTTCTCGCAATGACCGAATCAGACGTGTAAGTACACCCTTCACAATTGGATCTTGTCCTGCAAATGGCTCATCGTACATGATCAGCTCAGGATCTAGCGCAATTGCACGTGCCAAAGCCACACGACGGTTCATCCCGCCTGAGAGCTCAGAAGGCATCATCTGTTCTGCGCCACGTAAACCGACAGATTCTAGTTTTAAAGATATAATTTCTGACAGTAAATGCTCAGGCAGCTTGGTATGTGCTCTTATCGGAAAGGCCACATTTTCATAAACCGACATATCGGTAAACAATGCGCCACTTTGAAAAAGCATACCCATACGCGCACGCGCAGCGAATAACTCTTTGCGTGACATTTTCGCAATATTTTGCCCATCAAAAAGCACTTCACCTTGGTCAGGCGTCAATTGACCGCCAATTAAACGTAGTAAAGTGGTTTTACCTGTACCCGATGGTCCCATAATGCCCGTAATTTGACCTTGTCGAATTTTTAAATTGACCTGATCATAAATGACACGTTCCCCTCGTTTAAAGCTCAGGTCTTTAACCTCAATGAGGGCTTGAGCAGTCAGAGGCGCTTGATTATTCATAGCTGTGCGTTTTCCTGCATTTTTTCAGCATGCATACTATAAAGGATTAAAAAACGATATGTTAGCGTATTCCGTGTCTAATTTTGTGCACGAATTGATTTCAGTTGGTTGTATTTATATTTATTTGAACGGCGAAAACAAGCTACATAAGATGAATTGCTTCATCCATAACGACCATAGACAAAGAAAAGAATGTTGCAAATAAGCAAAAAGAGTCCGAGATAATGTGCCATATTGACCTCTTTCACGTCAGAGAGTGTGGCGATTGATTCAACCTCATTATTGTGCATCATTATTATCAATACAATTAAAATATGACTCAGTATACATTTTAATTTATTTTTTTACAGCCGTAGACAAAAAAAACCAGTGTTTCCACTGGTTTTTTTATTCATTCAGACTTAGTCGTTAAACTTACGACGTGGGCGGTCAAAACCACCTTCAGTACGTGGACGATCTGAATTAAATTCACGCTTCGGACGGTCTTCGCCACCAAAAGTACGCTTAGGACGGTCTTCACCACCGAAAGTACGTTTTGGACGGTCATCACCAAAAGAACGTTGTGGACGGTCACCAAAACCACCTTCACGACGTGGCGCTGGACGATCACCAAAATCACGTTTTGGGCGGTCACCAAAAGAACCTTCACGACGTGGTTTGTAGTCTACACGGTTACCGCGGTTGTCATCATTCGAGTCAAAACGTGGTTTATCGTTGAAACCGCCTTCGCGACGTGGACGATCAGAGTTGAATTCACGCTTTGGACGATCATCAAAAGAACGTTGCGGACGATCACCGAAACCGCCTTCACGACGTGGCGCTGGACGATCACCAAAATCACGTTTTGGACGGTCATCAAAAGAACGTTGTGGACGATCACCGAAACCGCCTTCACGACGTGGACGATCATTATTAAACTCACGACGTGGACGATCTTCACCACCAAATGATGGACGATCACCACGAGGTTTGTCATCGTAGCTACGACGTGGACGGTCATCACCACCTTCACGACGTTTAAAGTTAGACTCACCTTCGAAACGAGCACGACCGCCGCCATCGCGACCACCGAAACCACCGCGACCACGACCGCCGCCATCACGACCACGACCATCACGACCACGACCGCCGCCATCACGACTACCGCGTGCAGGAGGTGGAGATGGCTCAAGGCCTTCAATTTCAGATACATTCAAACGCGCATCTAAGAAATCTTCTAAAGCACGGATTTTACCGCGTTCACGGTAAGTTGCTAAAGTGATTGCTTTACCAGTACGACCCGCACGACCTGTACGACCAATACGGTGTACATAGTCTTCGTTCTTCATTGGAAGACCGAAGTTGATTACGTGTGAAATGGTTGGTACGTCAAGACCACGTGCAGCAACGTCAGTCGCAACTAAAATTTTTGCACGACCTTCACGGATGCTACGTAAACGACGGTTACGCACAGTTTGTGGCATAGCACCATGAAGTGCTACAACTGATAAACCTGCTTCAGCAAGTTCTTCAGCCAACATATCGGTGTCTTCTTGAGTAGAAGCGAATACAACAGCTTGATCTACGTCTTCAGCACTTAACCAATGCGTTAGTAATTTTTTCTTGTGCTCAAAGCCATCAGTCCAGTGTAAAGTCTGAGTGATGTCAGTATTCGTAGAGTGACCAGTTTCGATTGCAATACGTTGTGGATCATTCATCATGCGTTCAGCAAGTGTAATGATACGACCAGCAAATGTTGCAGAGAACATTAAAGTCTGTTTACGATTTGCAGCAAGATCGCTAATTGCTTCTAAGTCTTCAGAGAAACCTAGATCAAGCATACGGTCTGCTTCGTCAACAATAAGCGCATCAACTTGGTCTAATTTAATTTGACGACGGTTTACAAGGTCAAGTAAACGACCTGGTGTTGCAACAACAACTTGCGCACCTTTTAACTGTTGGATTTGCTTACCAAACGGCATACCACCCATGATCGCTGCAATACGTGCACCTTTCATGTGACGGACAAATCCAATCGCATCTTGGCTTACTTGCTGCGCCAACTCACGAGTTGGGCAAAGAACCAAAATATTTGGTTGAGTAATTGCTTTCATACGTTCTTTGAACGGAACAAAAGTCTCTTGGGCTGCAAGTGCGTTTAACGTTGGAAGTAAGAACGCCGCAGTTTTACCTGAACCTGTTTGGCTAGATACTAAAAGGTCTTTACCTTCTAAAGCTGCAGGAATCGATTGTTCCTGTACAGGCGTAGGAGAAGTAAAACCTAAGCTTTGTAAAGCTTGTTGTAACGATTCATGTAAAGGAAAATCAGCAAAAGTTTTGCTCATAGAGTATTTCACCCGAAAAATGGGTGCTCCATTAAATATATGGTCTGATGGACATCGGCAAAAAGCGGCACAGCAATAATCGCTGAAAATATAGAATCAGCGGCGATCCGAGAACGACGATGCGTATAACGCACATTTGATTACAGCCGCAACCTGAAGGAATCGCTTAAGCGATTGGGTGGGGCGCGAAATAATGTCCTCTCTTTGGACCGGACGCGCATACACAATGATAGAAGAGAATGTTCAGGTAATGAACGAAATTTAGTGCGTGGGCGGAGTATAGCAGGATATTTTTAAAAGTCACCTCTTTTCGTGAAATTGATACAATATTTTCCTCAAAGATTGAATAAATGCAGGTTTTCACTTTAATTTTTTTGACCATCTAGAAAAATATTGAATAGCATTCTACGTTCTATCCCTCAACTATCAGCCATAAAACGCAATTAATTGTACTAGCTCTTTTTCTAATGCTGCCGTGATTTGACATGGTATCTGACCTGTAATGAACATTACACACAGCAAGCTTAAATAGGTGTCTATACGCTGGCTAATTTTAACCCACTTTATTTCTGAGATAGAGTGATCTTCATTCAGAGTTGATCAGAATCTGGCACAGCCTATGTTTTACAATTGAATAGAAGTCAAAGCCATAAAATAAATCACTACAAAGCCTTTATTTTTTTCATGTCTCATCAAAGAAAAAGCCCTCTTATGAGTAATGCCAGTCAGTTAAGAAATTGACTGGCATTTTCTTGGGTACTTTTGAGGCTTTATTTTGACGACTCTAGGGCATTGCCTTGATCTTCTTTCAGGCAAAACAAACATTTTAGACTGTTCCAGCAAACGCTCTAAATGCTTGGGCAAATTCCCTGCCGATTCCAGCGGAGTATGCCTTAATATATTGATAATGCTGATTGAAGCAATATGGAAACTGATACGCAAAGGGCTGACTTTCGCCCGTTGAGCCATAAATTTCATTTGCCTTCTAAGAATATTATAAGCAATCAATACACCCCATAATTCCTGATACACCAATTCAGGCTGCTTGCTTCTTAAATGCATCCCATCTTGCAGGTCGCTCTTGATTTCACGGTAGCACATCTCGATTTCCCAGCGCTGAGCATACAGCGTACTGACCTCTTCCAGAGGATAAGCCTTTGAATCTAATAATGATGTAACGTATCGTCTAACCCTTCCAGACTGTTCAGTTTCAATCAGGCGGGCTTCCCAATAGTCACCTAAATCCGGATTCAGTTTCTTCGCTCTTGGAGAAACAGGCATTCTGATTTGAAAGTCATGCGCTGAGTTTTTCCTGATAATTTCATAGCGCAGATTGTCTTTAGCCCGCATAAGCCAATGGCAGTTTTCCCGAGACTGCCACCCTGATAAGAAATCAGCAGAGAAGTAGGCCCGGTCAAATAAAGTCAGGCTATTTGCAGGCACTTTCAATTTCTTCGCTAAAGTCAGCTCGCCTTGATCCATACTTCCAATCCCGGCATCAATCACTTCATGAGTATTGGTGTTGATCAGGCAAACCGCTCTGGCTTGCGGCCAAGGTGCTGCTATCGTTTTGCCTTTGGAAGAACCGAAGTGCCTGAAGTTCTCATCTGTGTGGGGCATGGACCAGACGGCTCCATCTACAGCGCAGATGCTTAGGCCATGAAAGGCGGAATATTGCGGCTGAGAATCTTCAAACCATGTCTGACTCAGTGTATTGAACAGGACATTTAAAGGCTCCAGACCCAAGCGCTGTCTGGCCTGCACTGATGCGCTTGGGGCGCAGCTTTCAGCCGTGCCAAAAACCAGCTGCAGCTGCTGAACAACATACCAGATGGGCTGGTCGCGGAACAATGCAAGTCCAATAACTAGCCATACAGCATGCTCTGCGGGGAGTTTTCTTTTTCTGACCGATGCTTTCCCGGTCCGTTTTAAACAGTCTTCAATCCAGTTTAAATCAATTAATTCGCTAAAATTAGAAAGTGAAGGAGCTGTCTGCTGAAATGCTGAACTTAAATTCTGAGAAAAAGTCATAAAAAAATGAGCGTATCTGGATACGCTCATTTTTACCGCATTTCAGCTATTTTGTCTTAACTGATCAGCATTACTCTTATGAGGGCTTTTTCAATGTCTTAAAACACGATCTACATGCTATTACTTAGCAGCCTCACCCCAAGCAGGTACAACTGCTTTCATCAGAGGTTTCAACATTTTCATAGAACATGCCAGTACTTGGCCATTTTCCATAGATTCGCTACCACCACGTGCATCAACTACTGTACCGCCCGCTTCTTTCACGATCAACTCACCAGCTGCGATATCCCAAGGCTTTAAGCCAAGTTCGAAGTACGCATCGAAACGACCTGCTGCAACATATGCCAAATCTAATGCTGCAGAACCTGTACGACGGTATTGCGCGCCAGCTTCAGTCACATTTAACAATGAATCAAAATGATTTTTTGCATAAGAAATCACTTCACCATTACGTTTTGCACGGTAAGCATGACCCACAGACATGAATGTATTTTCAAGGCTGTCTTTCACATTTACACGAATACGGCGTTGGTTCATCATGGCACCACGACCACGACTTGCAGAGAACAACTCATCTTTCACAGGGTCGTAAATTACGCCATGTTGAGTAATGCCTTTATGTTGAACTGCAATAGAGATACAGAAGTGAGGAACACCGTTAATGAAGTTTAGAGTGCCATCAAGTGGGTCGATGATCCAACACCAATCTGCGTCGTGACCTTTACCTTCTTGAAAACCAAACTCTTCACCAAGGAAGCTGTGATTTTTATAGCTTTTACGTAGGGTATCGATAGCCAATTGTTCCAAATAACGGTCTACACGCGTTACAGGACCATCAATTCCTTTTTCTTCGACTTGTAGATCGAGCTTATGACGATTTTGATGCGCTTTTAAAAGCTCTTGACCGACTAATTGAGCCGCACGCGCAGCCATCACCACCATAGGTTCCATTGAACACCCACTACAATTTGAAGATATTGATAAAGAATAATGCATAAAAGCCCGCGCATCTTATCAAAGATCGGGGCTTTTAGGGAAAAAATGTTTCTAAAATTTAAAAACGGTGCTTAAACCATGTGTACAAGTTTTGACCATGCTTGGCGCACCGAGCTTTCAATGCCTTCTGCATCTAGTCCCGCCTGATGCAACATTTGCGCATGAGTCGCTTGATGCATGAATGTATCCGCTAATCCGAGATTTAACATCGGTTTCACGATTTGAGCTTGTACCAAATATTCATTGACCGCACTGCCCGCACCCGCCATCACCGCATGTTCTTCAACCGTAACAAATAAAGCCGTTGATGGTGCTAAAGTCGCTATCATCTTTTCATCAAGCGGTTTAACAAAGCGCATATTCACCACACGAACCGCCAAATCTTGTTCAGCTAATTTCTGTGCTGCCTCTACTGCGGCCTGAACACGACTACCAAAAGCGAGAATGCTAATAACGTCGTCTTGGGCATCATTAAAGCTCGCTACAATTTCAGCCTGACCAATTTCCATCGGGGTCATCTGTTGTTGAATTTCAACACCCAAACCATTGCCACGCGGGTAACGCACTGCAGCAGGACCATTATATAAATAAGCGGTATGCAACATTTGACGACATTCATTTTCGTCTTTTGGCGCCATAATCACCAAATTCGGTACGGTACGCATAAAGGCATAGTCATAGGCCCCAGCATGAGTCGGGCCATCTTCACCCACTAAGCCTGCACGGTCGATACCAAAGGTAACATCTAGATTTTGCAGGGCCACATCATGAATCAATTGATCATAGCCACGCTGCAAGAAAGTCGAGTAAATGGCCACCACAGGTTTTAAGCCTTCACACGCCATACCCGCCGCCAAAGTTACGGCATGCTGTTCTGCAATCGCAACATCAAAAAAGCGCTGTGGATACTGTTTAGCAAAATCCACCATCCCTGAGCCTTCGCACATGGCAGGGGTAATCGCCAGTAAACGCTCATCTTGTGCGGCTTCATCACATAACCATTGACCAAAGACATCTGAATATTTGGGCGCCGTTTGCGGAGCAGACTTGGCATTTATTTTTGTAATCGCGTGATATTTGATTTGGTCAGCTTCAGCAGGGGCGAAGCCTTTCCCTTTTTTGGTATAGATATGAATTAAACGTGGCCCTTTACGTTTTTTCAATGCGGTAAAGACTTGTGTCAGCTGTTCGACATCGTGCCCATCGAAAGGCCCAAAGTAATCAAAACCAATCGCTTTAAAGACGTTGTCAGCCGCATCTGTCGCTGCACTGTGTAAGCGTGAGTTATAGGTCCATTCAGGATGTGGCTGTACATAAGCTTCGCCATCCGCTGAAATATTAATGGACTGACCACTTTCCCAAATCGAAGCCAAATGTTTAGCAAAACCACCTGTGCTGCATGAAATCGACATATCGTTGTCATTTAGCACCACCATCAGGTCCGCATCATGCGCGACTGCATCATTCATAGCTTCAAAGGCCATACCTGCTGTCATCGCCCCATCGCCAATGATCGCGACCACTTCACATGGATTGTTTTGATAACGACGTGCCAGCGCCATACCTAGCCCTGCTGAAATCGCAGTCGAAGAATGTCCGACTCCAAAGGTATCAAACACCGATTCATCACGCGCAGGAAAGGCAGCCAAACCATCTTTAGCACGAATAGTCGTGAGCTGTTCACGGCGGCCCGTCAAGGCTTTATGCGGATAAGCTTGATGACCGACATCCCAAATTAAGCGGTCATTCGGTGTGTTAAAGCAATAATGTAATGCCACGGTGAGCTCGACTACACCGAGGTTTGCACCAAAGTGTCCCCCACTTTGTCCTGCGGCATACAGAATAAATTGACGTAGCTCGTCTGCCACTTGTGCTAATTGACTTTGCTCAAGCGAGCGAAGTTGTTGAGGATGATCAATCGTATCCAACAACGGTGTTACAGGGCGATGAGCTGGTATTTCTGTATACAACATAATATGGCAAAGCCTTCTAAAGCCTGGCAAATCTAGCTAGGTCAAATGGGTAATTCGATCATATCGTCGAATGCTATCACCTTCAATCAGCCATATTTCTAGCGATGCAGTTTTGAGCAGTGCTCTCACTGGGTGTTCGTTTAGTGCAGGTGATTATCCTGAATAATCTTACTATTTATCAACTATTATCGTTCGCTTTATACAAAAAAGAAAATCTTCTGCATAAATTCGTGGATGCAATTCTACCAATGTCGATGCATTACGCTATACTTTAGCCAATTTCTGAACTATTTACAGGTTTAGCTGTGCCTATTGAATTTGTTGCCACATCCCGTTTACCGACTGCTTTTGGTGAGTTTAACATCACCGTATTTCAAGATCCTAAGACCGGTGAAGAACATGTTGCACTCTCAAAAGGTTTGGATCAGCCGATCATTGAACCCGTTTTAGTCCGTGTTCATTCCGAATGTCTCACGGGCGATGCCTTTGCTTCCTTGAAATGTGACTGTGGCCCACAATTGCAAGCCACGCAAAAACTGATTAATGAAGCTGGGCAAGGCGTGATTCTGTATTTGCGCCAAGAAGGTCGTGGCATTGGGCTTACCAATAAAATTCGTGCTTATGCGCTACAAGATCAAGGGCATGACACGGTCGATGCCAACCTAATGCTCAACCTACCTGCCGATGCACGTCGTTATGACATGGTCAGCATTATGTTGGATCATCTCAATATTCAACAAGTCCGTTTGATTACCAACAATCCATTGAAGATTGCAGCACTGCAAGAGCAAGGGATCAATGTGGTGGATCGTGTACCATTGACGGTCGGTTTAAATCCTTTCAATGAAGAATATTTAAAAACCAAACATGAACGCATGGCACACTTGTACAAGAAAGATGATTTTTAAAATTTAATCATTTGCTCTAAGCCTACTTGAAAAAGCCGGTTTAGAGCGCTTCAATCAGATTAGATGGTCATGGAGAAAATACGACTCTCAGGTCGACGGCGTTTTAAATGCAAATCGAACGCCATACAAATGTTGCGTAAAAAGGCTTTGCCCTGCTCAGTCACCCGTATACTGTGTGGTCTAATCTCTAATAAACCATCGTCCCGCATTTCTTCCAGTTGTCCCAAGACCTCAGCCAATTCAGGAAACTGCATACTTGGATCCGCCCACGACGTCTGAAAGCTACACATCAAATTTAAAATGTGACGACGAATCATCAGATCTTCAGCATTCAAAATATGCCCGCGATAGACCGGAAGTTCATTGTTTTCCAGTCGCGCATAATAATCTTCGAGTTTTTTTTCATTTTGCGCAAAGCTATACCAGCTGTCGCTGATCGATGAAATCCCTAAACCAATCATCACTTGAGTTTTCGATGCGGTGTAACCCATAAAATTGCGATGCAGAATGCCTGCCTGAAATGATTGATACATGGCATCACTTTCTAAAGCAAAATGATCCATACCAATTTCATGATAACCTTGTGCAAGTAACTTATTTTTTCCTTCCTCATAGCACTGCCGTTTTATTTCATCTTTCGGCACATCATGATCTTTAAAACCACGTTGCCCATTGCCTTTGATCCAAGGCACATGCGCATAACTATAAAAAGCCAGACGATCTGGGCGTAAACGATTGGTTTGATCAATGGTGTTGAGCACATCATCAAGGTTTTGAAAAGGCAGACCAAAGACCAAATCATGTGAAATTGAGCTATAGCCTATTTCACGTGCCCACTGCGTCACTTGCTGGACATTTTCAAAAGGCTGTATCCGATGAATGGCTTTTTGTACGGTTTCATTATAATCCTGTACTCCATAACTGACACGGCGAAAGCCCAAGTCATACAAGGCTTGCAAATGCTCCCGAGTCGTATTGTTCGGATGCCCTTCAAAGCTAAACTCATACTGCTCGGCAATCTCTGCTTGCGCAAGGATGCCTTCAATTAACTGAGTTAAATGTGCTGGAGAAAAGAAAGTGGGCGTTCCTCCACCCAAATGAATTTCTTTAATGCGCGGCTTTTCTTCAAGCCATTCACAATAAAGAGACCATTCCTTTAAAACGGCCTGAATATAGGGCTGCTCCATCTCATGCTTTTTGGTCACGCGTTTGTGGCAACCACAAAAAGTACAGAGACTTTCGCAAAAAGGCAGATGAATATACAGACTTATGCCTTCAGTCGAATTAGATTCAGCAAACGATGTTTTCAGCGTCTGTTTCCATTGATCTAAGGAAAACTGCGCCTCTTCCCAATACGGCACCGTTGGATAACTGGTATAACGTGGACCAGGAACATTGTATTTTTGAATCAATGAATCGCGCATATTTACCATCAGCTCTTCCGTATTCAGAAGATGCAGCCTATTCTGCATCGCCAAACTCGGGTCTGTACTGTGGTTATTCTGCTGAGCTTAGAATCAGAATTCAACCTAGCGAATTGGTCAGGTTATTTTCGAATGGCAGCATTTCATTTTTGAATTGCTTCACAACATCGAATGCTGCAGTAGGACTCTTCGGAAAATATTCTTAATCTTTTTGCTGTTTTATGTTTTGATGTAAGCAGTTTTCATCTTTTCCCATGAGGCTTTTCATGCAGCACCCAACGTCTGCGGATATCCAACGTGTTCGCGAATTTCTCCTCGACTTACAAGCTCGTATTTGTGCCGCACTTGAACAACAAGAACGTGCAGGTGGCGGGACTGCGCAGTTTGAAATAGATGATTGGGAGCGTCCTGAAGGCGGTGGGGGTCGTTCACGCGTACTGCAAAATGGTACGGTGATTGAAAAAGGTGGAGTGATGTTCTCACACATCAACATCTCTAAACTCCCTGCTTCAGCGACTGAACGCCATCCGCAAATTGCAGGCGCCAAAGCGCAAGCAATGGGCGTGTCTCTGGTGATCCATCCAAAAAACCCGAATGTCCCGACGTCACATGCCAATGTACGCTTATTCGTGGCTGAAAAAGAAGGCCAAGATCCAATTTGGTGGTTTGGGGGTGGTTTTGACCTCACACCATTTTACCCAAATGATGAAGATGTACTGTCATGGCATCAGGCGGCACATGACTTATGTGCGCCCTTTGGCGATGAAGTCTATGCCGAACATAAACAATGGTGTGATGACTACTTCTATTTAAAACACCGTGACGAACAACGTGGTGTCGGTGGATTGTTCTTTGATGATCTCAATCAATGGGACTTTGAAACCTGTTTCCAATATATTCAAGCAGTCGGCAATGGCTACCTCAACGCCATTCTTCCAATCTTCCAGCGCAACCAAGACAAGCCTTATAGCGAGGCGCAACGCGACTTTCAAATCTATCGTCGTGGTCGTTATGTCGAATATAACTTAGTTTATGACCGCGGCACGCTCTTTGGTTTACAAACAGGTGGCCGGATTGAATCGATTTTAGTGAGCTTGCCGAATTTGGCGGGTTGGTCATATCGACCTGAATGGGAGGCCGATTCTGCTGAGAAAAAATTGACCGACTTTTACCTGAAACCCCAAGATTGGCTCAAGCTACTCAAATAGACACACAGGCTTACAATTTTATATCCCCCACGCATGCCCTTTTCACCAGATTAGGGCAGCTTATATATTAAATTTTATATATTTCCCGATCAATTCCTCGTAGAATGGCCACTACACAAAGCGTCATTTCTTTGCATTTATTAAAGCATTGTCACAGGTTTAAAACAGCAATTGGGTTCTTTTAAGTTCGCAAAAACCGTAAGCTAAATTAAGTCATTTTCAATGTATTCATTTTAATGACATCAACCTTTAGTATCCTCCTTTGCTGTTCTCTGAGGTCCCAAACATGTTCGCAAAAAGAGTTAGCTCGACCACCATGGTTCTTTTCTGCTTTGCTATTGTGTTGCTAAGCTCGATCAGTACCACGATTTTTTCTGAAAGTGCGTTTAATGACAATGCATCCATCAGCATCACCGTATTTGCAGTTATCGGCTTAACCCTGACCGCAGCAAAATTATTGTTTGATGCGATTCACAGCATCTGTAACCCATAAGTCGCCTTTCTTTTTTCTGTTGATAAAAAACCACTGAACCCTTTAGCCTGTGTGTAATTTGCCGTATATTGAACGGCATTTCTCACATGGATTTGGTGCGATGAACAAACAATTCGCTGTCATTGGCAACCCGATTGAGCAGTCTCGCTCACCTGAACTTCACCATGCGTTTGCACAAAAAATGGGGCTCGACCTCAACTATAGTAAACGTCTTGCGCCACTCGATGGCTTCCTCGCCAATATCCAAGAATTTTTCTCACAGGGTGGCATTGGTCTTAATGTCACGGTCCCGTTTAAAGAACAAGCCTTTACAGCCTGCGCAGTCCTCACTGAACGCGCTAAAATCGCAAAAGCAGTCAATACGCTGTGGATGGTCGATGGTCAATTACATGGTGACAACACCGATGGACAAGGGCTAGTCGATGCCATTCATGCTTTGAACTGGAACTTAGACCAGACAGATTTACTGATCATCGGTGCAGGTGGTGCAACTCGCGGCGTCATTTATCCACTGGTCCAAGCAGGGGTGAAAAAAATTGTGATTGCCAATCGTACCCTTGCTCGTGCTGAGCAACTGGTTGCTGACTTAAAAACAGCTGTGCCGCAAGCCGAATTGCAAGCCATCGGCTTAGATGCGCTCGAAGGTCAGTTTGACTTGGTGATTAATGCAACCTCTGCCAGCCTAAGTGGCGATGCCCTCATTCTGCCTGAAGCTTTGCACTTTCAACATGCTTATGAAATGGCCTATGGCAAACCCTCAACCTTTTTAGATCAAGCCAAAGCTCGCGGCGTACCTACCTCAGAAGGCTACGGCATGCTGGTTGGTCAGGCGATTGAATCTTTTTCAATTTGGAATAGCGTCAAACCGAACCTGAAAGATTTTTTATAAGCACAAATAAAAAAGAACCTCCGCAGAGGTTCTTTTTTTCAGATTAGTTCATGTGTTTCTGTACGGCTTTATAGGTCTCGTAATAGGTCGAATCGCTAAAGAAGTCGTCATGTTCAAGCTTCAAACCTTGCAACGATTTTTCTGTCAATTGACCTTTTAAGTCATCTGCAAATGCTTTAGCAAAGACGTGTGCAGACTGAGTCAAATATGCAGTTTGCTCTTGGTCAATCTCATAGGTATCGGTGAATTTGTCTTGATAGACCTGAGCAAAAACCGCTTGCTTGGTTTTGTATTTCTTCGCCAAATCCTTCCATTGCTGATTTTCTTGTACATCTTCCAGTGCATCATTAACGATATTGGCGATACTTTCTCCCAGCTCATCAAAGTCTTGTTCGTGCTGTAAAGCATGTTTTTGACGTAGCTGAGTCAGACGCTTAAGTGCTGCACCCTTCGGCTCTGCAACATCCATGAACTCATAGGCATACACTTCTGAAATTTCATTGATGGTCGCTGAGCTATAGTAACGAATATACTCTGGACGTTGTGCGGCAAACATCAAAGCAAATACCGCTTGATACGCTTTAACTTCAGAATGATGACGTGCATAGCTTTGCTGCGCTGCCTGCTGGTAATAATCTGAAATAGCCTTAGGTAATTCTGTTGTACTTGATGATGCGCTCTCTACACTTGATGAATCTGCACCTAACGGGCCCAGCATGCCTTTCACTACATTTTCCAGCAGTGAACCTTTAGATACTTCCTCAATCGATTTGGCATTTCTTAAAGCTTGACGGTCAATGGCGGTCGCACTGCCATAATTAAACACCTGATTGGTGCTCTTAATTTGTAGCTTACCAATTTGCTCATCGCTAATCACAATGTTGTAATCCATGTTTTGCGCACGACCTTTTTGGTCGAGTCCAACATCCATCACAAACGGTGAACGCTCGCTACCCAGCTGTGCCATGATCGGTGTAATTTCAGCCTGATGTTTTTGCCAAAGTTGTTTAAAGCTTTGTGCGTCTACCAGTTGCTCTGTTTGATACGCGCTAAAGAGTGGTTTCAACTCTTCCAAAACATTGGTCGCTGCTTGTCCAAAAGTCTCTTCATCTATAGATTCATTGGTTACTTTAGGTGCAAGTACATCAATATCTTGATAATCACGGCATGCGGTCACTTTACCAATAGGAATGTTCTTGCTGTTGATGAGCGCATCGCAAGCTTCTTCAGATAGCGTATTTGGTGCTGCAGAAGCAGTCACTTCAGTTGCTGTCTCATCAGCATCTTCTGTCGCGGCCTGCGCATAAGCCACATCTGCTGCTGCATCAACCGTAGCATCGGCAGCGGCATCTACAACAATGTCTTGTTCATCGCTCTGCCCATAACCACTCAAGTTCTGCATTTTTTGGTTCACCAAATGACTGACACGTTCGAGTGAATCATAGGCTGGGTCTTCACTTGCGCTACTTGCAGCAATCTCTGCTTCTTTCGCCGCCTGCATTGCATCTTCCGCTGCGCTTGGTGTTTTTGCAGCATCCTCAATCAGACGCTCAGCATCAAAAGCTTGTATCTGCTGGGTATAGTGCAGTTTATTGACGTATTCAAACAAGCCCAATTGTACTTGTGCTGTTTCTAAGTCACCCATATAGCGAATTTTTTTGCTTAGGCCTGCTTCTTTTTCTGACTTGCTTAAATCAACACTATGCACTTGATTTGGCTCTGCCAAAGCATATGGCAGTGCATTCATTTGCTTTAAATATTCTGCAAACTTTTTAAAATCAATATGACCGAATGCGTCTTTATGCTTAGAAAAGTCAATATAGGCAAAGCGATCCTGACTTTCACGGTTTACCATAAACGGCATAAAGGCAAAGTAGTTGGTGTAAAATTTATAGTCATTAAAATCAACCACCATCGGCAACTGTGCTTGCACTTGTAAGGTTGGTTTTTGATAACTTAACTGCAAAGTCAATGCTGCCAATTTTTGACGGAAATGCACAGAGCCCTGATAACTAAACTGTAAGTCATTGAGTAAATTTACCAAAGATTCTGCGATTTGAACCTTAGCAGAACGTGATTCACCACTGCCATACAGCGATGCATACGGATTTTGTTCACGTGCAAGTGCATCATATAAGGCTTGTTTTTCTTTGGCCGTAAAAGAAATTTTTTGATTTTTTAATAGTTGATCTAATTGTTTTTTCAACTCTGGATCTAAGTTCGTCCCATTTGACTGAGTATTCGACTTAGAATTTAGCTTGGACTCATTAAAATTAAAGTCAGATTGAATAGAGAACTGACCTTTAAAATCATAGCTGGCATTTTCAAACATGGCATTAAGGCCTTGCGTGGCTTGTTGCCCGAGCTGCTGATCTGAAGAGGCATTGGATTTAATGACATGCTGAGTACACCCACTGATACTCAAACCCAATAAACAAAGTGTTATATATTTTAAGCGCATAATACTTGCTGAAAACCTGAGTTAATTATAGTTTATTAAAAAAGTACATGATCAAAAGACCATCGAGTCAGTGTAACAGAACTGTCTTTTTAGATTGATGATTTTATCTACAAATTCGCCTTTCTGACATTTTCTCAAGTCGGATCTATCAATGTATTTTGATACGATGTATGAATAATGAAATGATCGATTTAAATAATCCAATACTATTTCTAAATTAGGATTACACACATGCCTGCATATAAAGCTCCCTTACATGATATTCGCTTCTTAATGAATGAAGTGCTGGACTATCCTGCACATTATCAAACCCTATCGAATGGTGAAGCTGCCGACGCTGATACGGTAGATATGATCTTAGAAGGCGCAGCAGATTTTTGTGAAAATATTTTATCTCCCTTAAACCAATCGGGCGATGAAGAAGGTTGTACCTTCGACAATGGTGAAGTGAAAACACCAAAAGGCTTCAAAGACGCTTACGACCAGTTTGTCCAAGGTGGCTGGCAAGGTTTGTCTTTCCCTGAAGAATTTGGCGGTCAGAACCTGCCTCAATCTTTAAATCTGATTAAATCGGAAATGATGGGCACCGCAAACTGGTCTTTCCAAATGTACCCAGGTTTAAGCATCGGCTGTATGAACACCATTTTACAGTTTGGTACAGACGAACAAAAAAATCTGTATATGCCGAACTTAGTGGCAGGTACATGGTCAGGTACCATGTGTTTAACTGAACCTCAGTGTGGCACCGACTTAGGCCAAGTAAAGACCAAAGCAGAATTAAATGCCGATGGCACTTATAACATCTCAGGCACCAAAATCTTCATCTCTGCAGGTGAGCAAGATTTAACTGAAAACATCATTCACATCGTACTTGCTCGTCTTCCAGATGCACCTACAGGCACCAAAGGCATTTCACTGTTCATTGTGCCTAAATTCTTGGTCAATGCAGACAGTAGCCTTGGTGAACGTAACCCTGTGACTTGTGGTTCAATTGAACATAAGATGGGGATTCGCGCTTCTGCAACCGCAGTGCTGAACTTTGACAATGCTGTCGGTTACTTGATTGGTGAGCCAAACAAAGGCTTACATGCCATGTTTACCTTTATGAACACCGCACGTATCGGTACAGCAATTCAAGGTATTGCACATGCTGAGCTTTCTTTCCAAGGTGCACTTCCATATGCCAAAGAACGTATGTCGATGCGTGCACTTTCTGGCAAGAAAGACCCTGAAAAAGTCGCTGATGCCATTATTCATCACGCTGACGTTCGCCGTATGTTGCTGACACAAAAAGCGATTGCTGAAGGCGGTCGCTCAATGATTTATTACGCAGCGCAAATTGCCGACAAAATGGCAGATGCGCTTGAACGTGGCGATACTGCTGCATTTGAAGCACATGATGATCACTTAGGATTCTATACCCCAATTTTAAAAGGCTTCTTAACTGAATTAGGCTTGGAAGCTGCAAACCATGGTATGCAAGTCTATGGCGGTCATGGCTACATTAAAGAATGGGGCATGGAGCAAATTGCACGTGATGCACGTATTGCGACATTATATGAAGGCACAACAGGTGTTCAAGCACTGGACTTAATTGGTCGTAAAGTACTTCTGACCTCTAAAGGTAAAGTGATTCGCGACTACACCACTGAAATTTTAAAATTCTGTGGCCAACAGGCACGTAACAAATACATGCGTCGTTTTGCATGGGACTTAACCAAAGTATGTGCACAGTGGAATGCCTTAACTGTTCGCATTATGCTTGCAGCTCGTAAAGACCGTGACGTGGTATCTTCAGCTTCTGTCGATTTCTTGATGTTCTCTGGCTATGTGATGATGGCGTATTTCTGGGCACAACAAGCGGCTGTGGCTTCAGAAAAACTGGCTTCTGGTGATGGCAAAGAATCTGCTGAATTCTATAAAGCGAAAATTAAAGTCGCTGACTTCTACTTCGACCGTTTATTGCCACGGACCCAAGGTCATGCCGAAGCAATGGTCAATCCTTCAAAAACCATGACTTCTTTAGCACCTGAACACTTTAGCTTTGACTACTAATTAATAGTGTCAAAATGATAAAAAGAGCGCCTAGGCGCTCTTTTTATTTCTTGGTCGACCTTACAATTCAACTGTCCTGCAACTTCGCAGTTGCTATTGTTTTCTGTCCACATGTTTAAAAAATCATTTAACAAAAAAAATAATATAAAGATTCAAATACATCAGAAAAAAAATATGATCAGCGTTCAAATATCAATAAAGGAAATAACAATGTTAAAAATGTATAAGCTGAGCTACTATATCTTTCCGCTCATGCTGGGCTTTTTATCAATGGACACTATTGCGGCAATCAATGTTTATGGTCCAGGTGGGCCAGCACCAGCGATGCATGAAGCAGCGAAACAATTTAAAAATAAGACAGGGATAGATGTCCATGTAACCGCTGGTCCTACTTCACAATGGGCCGACAAAGCCAAATTCGATGCCGACGTCATCTATAGCGGTTCGGAAGCCATGATGTCAGATTTCGAAAGCGTATTTGCCAACAAAATCGTAAAGGACTCAATTGAGCCACTCTACTTACGCCCTGCCGCCATTTTAGTCAGAAAAGGTAATCCCAAACATATTCAAGGGTTTAAAGACCTAAGCAAACCAAACACTAAAGTTTTGGTCACACATGGCGCAGGCCAAGTGGGCATGTGGGAAGATATTGCGGGTAGAACCGGTAATATTCAGCTCACAAAATCATTCCGTAAAAATATCGCCATGTATGCACCCAATACAGGCGCAGCGAAAAAAGCATGGGAAGCGGACAGCAGCTATGATGCATGGTTAGTGTTTAATATTTGGGGGGTCAGTAATCCAGACATTGGGCAAATTATTCCGATCGAACCTGAACTGGTGATTTACCGTGATGCAGGTATCGCCCTGACACAACACAGTCTAAAAAATCCTGAAGCGAAAAGTTTTATTACGTTTTTAAGTTCTGCTCAAGGCAGTGCGATTTTTAAACAGTTTGGTTGGAACAAATGAGTGCTTAATTTTAATCTTTTTTCCACATAAAAGATCAGTTTCCAATCTTAAATACTAGAACTTTTAACAAGTAAATTGGACATAAAAAAGAGCGCCACGGCGCTCTTGATTGAAAAAATATAACTACTGAACCTCGGCCAAAAGCGCCTGTGCTGCCATTTTACCCAAAGTGTTTGAGGCCAAAGGACTATCTCCTGTAATTAACTTACGGTCTTGAATACACTGTCCCGACATCTCTTTATTGACCACTTCGACACTCAACTTTTCTAAGCGATCTGCCAGCAACCATGGTAATTCCCCCGGCATATAACCAATGTCTAAGTTTGCCCCTTGGTCGAGTGCGTCGGGGAACACACACATTTTATAGCCTTTAAAAATATAGTTTTCAGGGGTTTCATTAACCGCGGCAGCCAATAAGCCTGCTGGCCCATGACACAGCGAAATGACAAATTTATCTTTTGCCACCGCCCACTTCAGTAAGGTTTTTAAGTCTTCACTGTCAGGTAGACCAATTAAAGCACCATGCCCACCGGGAATAAGGACAGCCAAATAGGGAGAGTCATCACCTAAACTATTTTTCAGTACATCTGCCAGTTTTAAAGGTTTCTTAAATTGGGCTAAGTATTTTTGGAATGTTGCAGGCACAACAGCATCTTCATGGGGCATCGCCCACATTTCAAGTTTAACTGGATTGCCGGATAACGTCGCAATATCAATGTCAAAGCCCGCGCGGTCTAAATGATACATAGGCAGTAAAGTTTCTACTGGGTGGTTGCCTGTGGAGAAGAACTTGCCATTTTTCATCAGTAGATAACGCTCATCGCTTGCGACCATCAAAACTTTTTTATGCCCAATATAGGGTGTTGGATAGTCAGTTCCATCGAAGTCGGTTTTACTGGCGGTATATTGGGAAAGTGAATAAGGTGATGGAAAAAACGCATTATCTTCAGCTAAATCAGGGCTTGGATTACGGTCTTGGCTGGTCTGTGCCATGCTGATTCTCCTTTATTATTGCTTGGTTATTTTCAGTTTTACGAAACCTAGAGTTCTGTACCACAGCTCATTTATTCAGCATAACAAAGTTTCAACGTGGCTCTGTTTTAAGATGTAAATATAAGCTTGCCTATATGACAAGATAAACATTTGGACAATAAAAAACCCCGACATCCTGTCGGGGTTTTTCGTATTAAGTGCTGAGGTACGACAGGAGTCATACCTTCGTCCTTGAGCTAATCTTTATTGTTATTCTATTGGAGCATCCTGCTCTCTATGGTTCTATATTAAAAAACTTACATGCAGGCGTATAGGCGCAAAAAGCGGGAATTGATGTAAGCTAATTCGTACAAATTAAATAGAATTCATCTTATTATAAATTTTAAGACTTCCATAAAAATCTAAAAATACTCAGGATTAATCAATGATCACTTATGGTATCTACGGATATGAAATTACAAAAACTGCTGAATTAAAGGGTTTCAAACTGATCCCACGCTCTCAAAACCATAGAGAAGTTAAAAAATTAGCCGCAGATCGAGATCATTATCATTTAACGGGATTTCTTGAAATAGATGAAAATCAAATTTTAAATCAACACACTTTAATTTTTGATTTACAGGGTATCTTATCTTTTATTGATCAAAAGAATGTGATTATTACCCATCCCTTACGCCCGCATGAAACCGATCAAACATTAGATCAAGACTATCCCTTAAAAATTACTTTTATTGGACGATTAAATGGTATTGGGTCTTTGATTTTAAGAGATACAGTTAGCCCTGAATCTAGAAAAGATTGTATACAAAAAGCTCTCAATAATTTGAAAGAGTCTGACCAAAACCAAGGAGTTTTTCGTAGTGCTTTTTTTAAATCTATAGAGCCGTTTAGAGGCAGTGAGAGCTTCATTGATGTAAATTATTATCTGCTTTTTTCTGCATTAGAATCATTAAGTCGATATCATCTTGATGATTATGATTCAAAGAATGTCTCCACTCCTATTGCAAAATTTCTTAAGCCATATAACTTTGATATATCTCAAGACAATGTCAAAAATTTAACACAATCCGTTTCCACATATACCCATTTACGCAATGCTTTATTTCATAATGGAAAATTGGAATGTGAGCCAAATATAAATGGAACATATATAAAACTCGAAATGTCAGAATATTATGCTAATTTCAGTATGCTAGTCCCACTGGTGATGTTGAAATATATCGGCTTTGATGATGGTTATACTAATTGGAATTCTTGGCTTGATCGAATGCCATTTAAGTAATCATCCAAGTTAAAAAATTGGCTTGAGATCTTCACTCAAGCCATGATGGCAACTCACACAAGCATGGCTTTATAAAACTTAGATAAATTCTTCCAACACTGAGTTTAAAAATACATGCCCTTGCTCGGTACATGCTAAGCGCATGGCATCATCCACCATTAATTTTCGACTGCGTAGTGAGTCTAACGTTTCAGCCAAACTATCCAGATTCAAACCTGTACGCTGCGCATAATATTCAGCTGCAACCCCATCATTTAAACGCAAAGCATTCATCATAAATTCAAATGGAAGTTCGTCGGCTTCAATTCGCTTAAACTGTACATGCTCCGCAGGGACTTTCGCCAAATAGTCTTTGGGTAAACGAGTTTTTTGGAACCGATAAACCCCATCTGGCTGGGTCACTTTG
Source organism: Acinetobacter sp. CAU_H_29a_1 (assembly GCF_058599505.1). NCBI lineage: Bacteria > Pseudomonadati > Pseudomonadota > Gammaproteobacteria > Moraxellales > Moraxellaceae > Acinetobacter > Acinetobacter sp. CAU_H_29a_1. The sequence goes on along the minus strand of NZ_CM178655.1, from coordinate 377,684 downwards.
GCATGTGCACCAGCCCCAATTGCTAAATAGTCGCCAAACTGCCAATAATTCAAATTATGCGCGGAAGGCTGCTCTTTACGCCATGCCGAAACTTCATAATTGATAAAACCCTGCGCTTTTAAATAAGCTTCACCTTGGGCTTGAATCTCTTCAAGCACATCGTCCACAGGTAAGACAGGCTTGGTTCTAAAGAACACGGTATTCGGTTCAATCGTGAGTTGATACCATGAAATATGGGTTGCACCATTGTCCACGGCCAGCTTTAAATCCAGTAAAGCTTGTTCTAAAGTTTGCTCAGGTAAACCATGCATCAGGTCGACATTAATGCGTTTAAAGCCTGCATCACGCGCAAGGTCAATCGCAGAAATCGCATCGGTATTGCTGTGAATTCGTCCCAATTTGGTTAAATGTTCAGTATTAAAACTTTGAACCCCTATCGATAACCGATTGATACCAACCGCCAAATAATCGGCAAAAGGATCATGTTCGACTGTACCTGGATTGGCTTCTAAGGTAATTTCACAATCCACCTCAAAAGGCAGTAGTGCTTTTAACTGGGCAAATAACCATTGATACCCTTGCGCTGAAATCAAAGACGGCGTTCCGCCGCCAATAAACACACTATGAATATGACGCCCTTGAGCAAACTCGAGTTGAGTTTTAAAGTCTTCCACCAAAGCATGTAAATATTCTTGCTCTAGATCTAAAGACAGTTTGCCATCTGGCACCGCATGCGAGTTAAAGTCGCAATAGGGACACTTACGCACACACCACGGCATGTGAATATATAAAGACAACGGAATATTTGCAGGATGTAAATCAGTCAAGGAAGAGACTCTAAAGCACAGCGGTAATCTTGCATATTTTAACATGACTGCATCAAGACACTTATGAAATCTGTGTCTATTTGGATTAGACTGATAAAAAGACAAGAAGAATGAATGGTTTAAAATGATGAAAATATCGAGCCACTTGCTGTTTATGCTACCACTGGCCTTTGGTATTGGCATTGCTATGACTTTTCAAACGGCGCTGAATACACAGCTCAGAGAATATTTTTACTCTCCACTACAAGCCGCATTGTTATCCTTCTTCATTGGAACCTGCGTTTTAGCACTTTTGGTTGTACTCCAACCTGTGGACAAACCGCAGTTACATGATTTTTCCAATATTCCATGGTACTTATGGCTCGGTGGTTGCTTAGGGGTTTATGCCATCAGTATAAGCATCTATACTGCGCCTAAATTAGGCTTTCTCACGTTTTCAGGTTTGGTTATTTTTGGACAAATCCTGACCTCGATGATTTTTGACCACTATGGTCTACTTGGTACCGAAAAAACCCCTGTCAATTGGCAGCGTTTACTTGGTGGCGTCGTAATTTTTATTGGTGTGCTTCTCACTTTACAACGCTGAATTTATTTAGACCAAGCACATGATGAATATGAGTAATTTTTGTGTCGACTACAAGTAAAATCACGTCCCATCGTTTCGAATTAAAAAAGTTATTGGTGTTAATGCTGCCCATCCTGATCACGCAGTTTTCTCAAGCGGGTCTCGGGTTGATTGATACCATCATGGCGGGACATTTATCTCCTACTGATTTAGCCTCGATTGCCGTCGGTGTCGGTTTATGGATACCAGTGATGTTGCTGTTCAGTGGCATCATGATTGCGACAACACCATTGGTGGCTGAAGCCAATGGTGCACGTACCCCTGAAAAAATCGCCACCATTGCCCGCCAATCCCTTTGGGTGGCCTTTATTTTGGGGAGCATTGCGGGTTTAATTTTACAAAGCATGCCGCTCTTACTGCCACTCATGGGTGTACCTGCAAACTTACTGCCGAAAGCCAGCCTATTTTTACATGCCATTGGCTTTGGCATGCCTGCGGTGACTATGTATGCAGCACTGCGTGGATACTCTGAGGCACTCGGCCATCCACGTCCTGTGACCGTCATTAGCTTAGCGGCCTTGGTTCTTTTGGTTCCACTGAACTTTGTCTTTATGTATGGTTTCGGCCCGATTCCAGCACTCGGTTCAGCAGGCTGTGGATTTGCCACTGCAATTTTACAGTGGATCATGTTTTTCACCTTAGCCGCTTATATTTTTAAAGCCTCGGCATATCAAAAAACTCAAGTGTTTAGCACTTGGGAGAAGATGGATCGCTACTGGATCGAGCGTATTTTAAAACTTGGTCTACCCATTGGCTTAGCTATTTTCTTCGAAGTCAGTATTTTTAGTACCGCTGCAATTATTCTCAGTCCATTGGGTGAAACCATTGTGGCGGCGCATCAAATTGCGATGTCGGTCACCTCTCAGTTGTTTATGATTCCGATGTCCCTTGCCATCGCCTTAACCATTCGTGTTGGGACCTACTATGGCGAAAAAAACTGGGAGGCTATGCGAAAGGTTCAAAAACTCGGACTGGCGACAGGTACAGTTTTGGCACTGATGACCATGCTGCTGATTGCACTGTTTCGTCCTGAAATTGTGGCGATTTATACCTCGGATCATGAAGTATCAGAAGTTGCGATGTATTTACTGCTGTTCGCACTCGCCTACCAGCTGATGGATGCTTGGCAAATTAGTGCCGCAGGCTGTTTACGCGGCATGCAAGATACCAAAGGCCCAATGTGGATCACAATGGTCGCCTATTGGATCGTGGCTTTCCCAGTCAGTATCTATTTGGCACGCTACACCAACATAGGTGCAGCAGGTGTTTGGATTGGACTGATTGTCGGTTTAAGCGTGGCGTGTGCCCTGCTCTTGCTCAGACTTTATAACAACAATAAACGCCTCAGTCAGGACTATCCATAAGTCATGCATGGCACTGAATAGGAAGGAGGCCGTTTCTTCTCCTATTCCAGCTATTTTACTGCTGTGCCAAAGCGTCTTTCAGACCTTGTGGCACTTCACTTTCATCCTCAACGTCTTTAACCACCACTTGCCCAACGATCACCTCACTACCATTAAAGGTCATGGTAGGTGAACCATACAGACTATAGCCTTCATTGAGTGCTTGGGTGACGCGCGCACAAAAATGCACATCATCCTTGCCTGTAAAATAACGATAAACTTTCATTTATTTCATACTCAAAATTTTTTGCACAGTGTAACGCGATTTTTAAATACAAAAGCATCCTGTGTGCAATTCACTCAACTGACCACTATTATTTAAATAGAAACATCAGCTTAACAATTTAAAGTAGGCAGTTTTGCATTTGTCGCCTATGATCAAATCTGAGATGTAATGAAGATGCCCCGAGGAATATCGCATGGCAAATACGACTCGTACGCCCGGTCGTCGCTTTATGAAACTTGCCAGCATGACGGCAAGTATCGCAACCAAGACTGTGACCAATTCAATTAAAAACTTCAATGCCGATGAAGATAAAAAAAATGCGGCGCGCAGTCAGCTTTTTCAGGACATTGGACTTCAAATTGCAGACACCTTAGGTGAAATGAAAGGTGCCGTGATGAAAGTCGGGCAAATTGCATCTCAATACAAAGATATTTTCCCGCCTGAAGTGGCACGTGCGATTAGTAAATTACAACGTCAAGCGCCTGCGATGCCTTTTCAAGAGATCAAAGCTCAAGTTGAAAAAGAACTCGGCAAGCCGCTCAATCAAATTTTTACAGCCTTTGAAGAACAACCCTTTGCCGCGGCCTCCATTGGCCAAGTGCATAAAGCCACTTTACCGAGTGGTGAGCAAGTTGTGGTTAAAGTTCAATATCCGGGTGTAGAAGAAGCCTGTGAAAGTGACTTAAAACAAGTACGTTTAGCGCTTCGCTTGATGGGTGTGCTCAAAATTGACCGTAAGCTGCAAGATCAACTCTTTATAGAAATTCAGGACAGTTTAGACAACGAACTAAACTATCAAATAGAAGCGCAAAACTTAGAGGTCGCACGTACCTTTCATCAAGCTTTAGACCCTAAAATTATTATTCCTCAAGTCTATAAAGACTATTCAAGCCGCCATATTTTAACCTTAAGCTTAGAGCACGGCGAAAGCATTGAAACTGCCAGTACATGGTCACAAGACACACGCAATGAACTGGGGCGTCGTTTATTTCGTGCCATTGGCCGTGAGATTTTCTTCTTAAAGCGCTTCCACTGCGACCCACATCCGGGCAACTTTGCTTTCCGAGAAGATGGTAGCGTGATCGTATATGACTATGGCGGTGTAAAAACCCTATCGACTGAAATCGTGATGCATTTTAAGCAGCTGATTCAAGCAGCGCGCGACAGTGATATCTTGGCCATGGAACAGCAACTGACTGCTTTGCACTCTATGTCTGAGCAAGGCAAGTTCCCTGCCGAACTGTATGAAGCATGGTTAGAAGTGCTCATGCGTCCACTGACCACTTTGTATGACTTTGCCGAAAACTCAGCGCATCATGATGGTATTGAACTGGTCAAACCATCGCTAAAATACTGGGATGTGTTTAAACCCTCACCCGATACACTAATGGTCAATCGCACAGTCTCAGGACATTATTGGAACCTGATTCATCTCAAAGTGCACGACAATCTCAATGATCTATTTGAAGAGTTGGTGCCACCTCCTGCCTAAATAAGAACTGCAGGCACGATAAAATCACTACAACTCAATAAACCCAGTTACATAAAGTCACTGGGTTTGTTTTGACTTATTTATTGTTATATTATAACATTTCAAAATAACACATTTAAGGAGAAGTCTATGCGTGCCAATATTCATCCAGAGTATCGTGAAGTTCTGTTCCACGACACCAATGCCGACGCGTTTTTCGTGATCGGCAGTACCTTACAAAGTCATCAAACTCGTGAGTATGAAGGCAAGGCTTATCCTTACGTCAGTTTGGATATTTCAAGTGCGTCACATCCGTTTTATACCGGTGAGCAACGTCAAACCAGTAATGAAGGTCGTGTTGCAAGCTTCAATAAACGTTTCGCGCGTTTCAAACGCTCACAATAATTTCATTTTTCTTTAAGCTATACGCGTTATAGTAAAGATATCAAGAAGCCTAAGACCTCCTCCAGCTTAGGCTTCTTTTTTATGCGTTCTTTTCTGGTTCTGATTTTGACCAGCTTTTTTCTTAATGTTTAAGCACACTATCCAACAGATAAAATCCGATCCCAAGCACAATGACACCCACCACTAAACTCGACAGTGCATAACTCAAAGCCAGCACTGTTTGTCCCTGTCTAAATAACTGAAAAGTTTCGAGGCCAAAACTCGAAAATGTCGTAAAACCGCCCAATATGCCCACCATCAAAAATAAACGCGCTTCTTGTTGTAGTACTGGAAACTTCTGGCTAAAAGCAAAGAAAATACCCGCAGCAAAACAACCGACGATGTTGATCCACCATGTCGGCCATGGAAAACTCATACTGGGTTTAAACAACCATAATCCGGCACCGTAGCGTAAACAGGCTCCTATTCCCCCCCCCATTGCCACCAAGATCCAATTCATTGACCTATCCTATTCTTTACAAAATGCGGTATGGATAAGTCCGAAGTTATCCACAGTTCATCAACTATAATGCTATTAAACCTGAATCAATCCTCGCACTTCAAGGTTTTTTAACATCGGTTGTTGATCCTTACATATCTTCTTGTCTCACTCTCATAGTGAGCATCAGCATTCAAACTCACACATGCTTTACATGGGATATTGAAAACCCACCATCGCCGAATATCTTTACTTCACCCTAGTGTGCTCTATGACCAAGACAACATAGATTCCCAAAATCACTAGCATCCGTTCTTCATGCAAAACAGACGGTTTTATCTCAGGTAAAAACTCCCAATCGTGCAGTTTTTGGGTATGATGTGGACATAAATTTAGTCGGAAATAGACGCATGGCACAGGTATTATTGGCTCAGCTTGCAGCGGGCGAAGCAAAATTTTCAGATGTATTGGCTTTTATTGAAGCAGCCTATACACATACACCAACTGCATTTAAAAATGGTTTGCAGCACAATGCGGCAACTGAAAACCAAGGCAGCGCAAAAGTGTTTTCGTTTGCACAACTTCAAGGTCTCGATCAAACGCAAACTTTAAGCCTATTTGCAGAACACTATGCTTCTGTTTTAGCCACACCTGATGCAACAGATCATCAAAATATTCGTCAGTTCATGTTGAATGGATGGGACGGTATTGAATTTGACGGTACGGCATTAACTGCAAAATAAAGATAAAAAACCACGTTCAAGTTACTTGAGCGTGGTTTTAAACAAATACAAGATTAATTTTATTATCAGATATTTATAAACACTATTAACATTGATACACCTATAAGCATCCACAGATTTGACCAATAGGTTTCACGTGGAGCAAGACGTCATATGGGTGTTAATCAACTATAAAACATTAAAACAGCACGATGAAGTAACCCAGCGCTACTTTCACATTACCCCTTTACCCGTTCAATCCATTGGATTGAGTTGACCCGAAATACTTCACACGCACCATCGCCCGTATCAGTCGGGGTTAAGGATGAGGTCCAGACCATATCTTTGTCTTTAATTTCAACCAACTCACCTTTTAAACGAACCAAATCACCACGTTTCACGTGTTTAATTTGTTTAGCAATTTCTGGGTTGGCTGGAATAATGTGCATATTCGACACCATTTGCATAGCTTGCTCGGCAGGCACAGGCAAACGATCGATTTTCCAGTTGAGATAACGGTCGTATTGATTCACCGTAATATGGCGTGCAATTTCAGGTTCAGCAAATAAGCCCCAACTCACGGCGTAGTCAATCGGAGAGAATTTGGCTTGTGCATCATCCGAATACATTTTAGAACCTAAAATTCGAAAATCACCTTTAAACGGTTTCAATACCGAAATCGATTGATCTTTAGAGGTCGGCGCTAAACCTTTGGCAATGTTGTAATCCACAGTGGCACTTGCACTGATGGGCAACAGCAAACTGCTGAGTAAACCGAGCAGGATAAATTTAGATTTCATTGCAAACCTCATTCCCATCGACCTAGGAAAATACGAACCAATTTCATCTTAGTCCAGTTTCCTGAAAAGAAGCTTATGAACTTAGTAACATTGTGAACGAATTATGCAGTCTACTTTTAGCCACAGCACTTTTCAGTTAGGCTAGAGCTGAAGAACAGAGCCCCAAAAAACAATCATGCTTTATAAATACTATCAACAGCACATCTTTCCGCATGTCCTGAATCAGGTCATGCAAGTACCAAGCTTAATGGACAAGCGCCGCGATCTGCTTTTGCCAATTCAGGGAGGGGTATTGGAAATTGGTTTTGGTACAGGACTGAATCTACCCTTTTATCAAAATGTCGATACTGTCTTTGCCCTTGAACCCAGTCCTGAAATTTATCATTTGGCTTTAGAGCGGGTACAAACAGCAGCATTTGAAGTGCATCATGTACAAGCCCGTGCGGAAAAGCTGCCTTTTGCTGACCAGACCCTTGAGCATGTGGTCAGTACATGGACTCTGTGTAGTATTGCTGAGCTAGAACTGGCTTTGGCGGAAATATTACGCGTGCTCAAACCGGGTGGCACCTTACATGTAGTCGAACATGTATTAAATACAAATAACCTTTATATTCAACGTCTACAACACTTACTCACACCTGTGCAAAAGCGTTTAGCCGATGGTTGCCATCTCAATCGAAACATTGAACAGGCCTTAAAAGCAGCAGGTTTTAATTTGATAGAACAACACTACTTTTATGCCGAAGGTATTCCTAAACTCGGACAATTGATGTTTTTTGCACGTGCTCAAAAGCCACACTCAAGCGATGGGTCATGATAGTCATGTAGAAGGTATCTGTTCTATATCAAGCAAGATACTTTCATGGGTAGACATTATCAAGCTTATTCGATCGTATCGAAGTCGATGCGGACCGTTTCAAAACGAACCCGCCCTGCTTGAATCGCTTGCGCAATGGCAACTTGTCCTTTGGTTAACCTCGCCCCACCGCTTTTAATATCAATGAGAACAATTTCAATATCCTCTGGTCGCCCTTCACCATCTCGTAGGTCGGTATAACCATCAAAGACCACATAGTCGACAGGATCACCCAAAAACTTGGCATCACTGGGTAAGTATTCAAACTGCGGCATAATCGGTGCCAGTTGCTCCGCCATTTTACCTTTGAGCACTGCACGACTGGTATTGACACTGCGCTTTTGTGCTTGAGCCAAAGCCTGCTGATGCTCTAGTTCTAATTCGGCAATGTAGCGCTCATATTCTGCTTTGATGCGTCCATTTCGGCTGTGACTTAAAATAAGGGTGGTCAATACCACACCAATTGCTGCACCGATCAACATTGCCATCCATATGGACATGGTTCTTTCCTAATTTTGTGCTACAGGTAGCAAGATTTAAACTTACAACTTTGGTTTGGTGTCATATGCGACACACAAAAGAATGATATGCTAGGGGTGAGCAGAATAAAATCATTTAAGGTCATGAAAACGATATTAATCGCCAACCAAAAAGGTGGCTGTGGCAAAACGATAACCGCAATCAATTTAGCTTCGGCACTCGCACAAAAAGGTTATAAAGTGGCTTTGGCCGATGCCGATAATCAAAAATCTGCTCGTCAGTGGTTAAAACAGCGTCCAGAGCAAGTGGCGCATATTCAAAGTTTAGATTGGCGCCATGAGAAATCGATTGGTGAAGTGCCTAAAAATATTGAATATTTAATTATCGATGCACCAGGTGCACTGTCTGGTGAGCATGCCGAACAACTGGTCAGTGAGGCGCACGCGATTGTGACCCCACTGCAACCCTCGTTTTTTGATATTGACAGTACCCGTCGTTTTTTAAAGCATTTACAAGACATTAAACGCATTCGTAAAGGCAAAGTGCAAATTTTGCTTTTGGCCAATCGTGTCAAAGCCAACAGCGCCAGTGCCAAAGACATCCAAGATTTTTTTGCGAAAATTGAACAGCAACCTGTAGCGTGGATTTCAGAACGTACTGCATATGGTCAGTTGGCAATGCAAGGTTTAAGCGTATTTGATAAAACACAAAAGAATTACCTCTCCATTCAAAGCCAATGGCAACCGCTACTCAACGCCATTGTCGATGATCCAAGTGCTTGGTTCTAAAATATTTTGCTATAGATAAAACGGGGCTATTCCCTATTTATAGTCGGTTATTCACGAGAACTTACCAAGGGTACGTTCTCGTGCGCATTTTTTTCAGTTAATATGACTTTGACCTTAGAGATATAGCAGTGAATACCGTGCAACGATACGCACCAGCCTTACAAAAAGTATTGTTATTTGGACTGATTTTTATTCTGTTCTATTTGAGCTTTCAAGTCCTGAAATACTTTATTGTACCTGTGCTTTGGGCTGCGATTATTGCCTACATCACATGGCCTTTATATCACTCAGTGCAGAAACTCTGTGGACCACGTCCAACCTTAAGTGCCACTATCATGATCAGTATGGTGGTGTTAGTTGTCGGTATCCCGCTGACCTTTGCCATCTTTATGCTGCAGCATGAAGGTCGTAATCTATTTTATGAACTGCAAAGACAAGTGTTCTCAGGTCATTTAGATGTTCCGCAATTTATTCGGGACTTGCCCATTATTGGCAAAGAAGTCACCCGTACTTTAAAAGAAATCAACACCGATCCGAACAGTATTGTACAAAATGTCTCGGGCTGGTTTCAAAGCCACTTAAATTATGGTCGTTTGGTGCTGAGTGAAATCAGTAAGAATATTTTTAAACTCTGTTTTGCGGTGATGTCGTTATTCTTCTTCTATCGTGACGGACAAACCATTTTAAATCAGGTCAGTAAAGCGCTAGAAATGGTGATTGGCCCACGTATCCACCACTATTTAGACACCATTTCCGAAACCACGCGTGCTGTGGTCTATGGAGTTGGCCTGACTGCAATTGCGCAAGCACTCTTGGCAGGCCTGAGCTATTTTGTTGCTGGTGTCCCAAACCCAATGGTACTGACCATTGTAACCTTTATCTTTGCACTCATTCCTTTTGGCCCACCTGTGGCATATAGCGCCGTGTCTTTATGGTTATTCTCTCAAGGGCAGACTATTGAAGCGATTGGAGTGATGGTGTGGGGGGTTTGTGTGGTCAGCACAGCAGACAATGTGATTCGCCCATTGGTGATCTCAGGTGCAACGCAAATTCCATTCTTACTGATCATGTTTGGTGTATTGGGTGGTTTAGCCAGCTTTGGTATGGTCGGCTTATTTGTCGGCCCCGTGATTCTAGCGGTACTGTTAGCCATTTGGCGAGAATGGCTACATGAACAAGTCCATGACCCCCTAATGATGCCGAAAGCGACATTGGCTTATGATCCACCTGAAGAGCCTTTAGATACGCCCAAAAAATAAGTTCAGTGAAATGACTTGAGCGCATGCTTTCCTCTAAAGTATGCGTTTTTTTATGTCAGATACAAAAACGCTGTACGGACAACATTGAACCGAAGCCCTGCCTTTGTTTGAATGGTTCTGAATTTTAAGGAAAAAAGGATCCAACATGTTGTCTTCTGCTTTCAAACTAAGCGCACTTGTGACTTTAATCGGTTTAGGGACTGTGGCATGCACCACTACTCCCACTGAAACCAATACGATGGTTAAAGATGTCGATGTACACGCCGTTTCAACTGCAGGTGTGGGACAAAAAATTGGCACCATTCGTTTTATTGATAGCCCTGTTGGTTTGGCGATTCAAACCAATTTGACTCAACTTCCACCCGGCCCACACGGTTTTCATATCCATGAAAAAGGTTCGTGTGATGTAGCTGAAAAAGAAGGAAAACCTGTGGCTGCTTTAGCCGCTGGGGGACACTTTAACCCAGAAAAAGCGCCAAACCACGGCACACCACTCAATGGCCATATGGGTGATTTACCAATCTTGAATGTCGACTCAGCAGGTAATGCAAAAGTCAATTTACTCGCTCCTCGCTTAAGTTTAGCCGACGTTGAAGGCTTAGCCGTAATGGTACATGCAGGTGGTGATAACTATTCAGATACCCCTAAACCACTTGGCGGTGGCGGTGACCGTATCGCCTGTGGCGTGATTAAGTAACTCTATCGCCCCGTGCACTGTGAATAAAGTAGTGTTCTGACCTCGTATCTGTGGATAAGTTTCGACTTATACACACAATGCAGCGGAGTCATGTTCCGCTGCATTTTTATTGTCATAGGTGAATTTCTGATGTGATGGACCACAGCATTAAATTGACAGTGCCCTGAAAAAAGTTCAGGCTAAAACTAAAATAAAACTAAGCCTAGACTATTACATCGTGAACAATCTTCGTCAGTGGTTTCAGTCCTTTCAGTCCAATGCAATTTTTATGTATTGCTTGCAAATTTTGATTGTGCTGAGTGGTACAACCTTAGGTTTATATTTCTTAGGACTGCAACAGCTCATCGTTCCGACCACATTAGGTGCAATTGCAACAGCCCTGACCGACTTCGACGATCGGCTCAGTATTCGTCTCAGAAACCTTGCCTATGTCTGTGTCTTGTTCTTTAGCGTCAGTAGCATCTTAGATTTTTTGCATCCTTATAAATTCTTCTTCATCTTATATTTATCACTGTCTAGTGCTTGTTTTATTTTACTGGGGGCACTGGGGCAACGCTATGCAGCGATGAGCTTTGGCACCATTCTACTTTCCCTATACAGCATGTTTGGCCTAGGTGAATATTCGGTTTGGTACTTTCAACCCAGTTGTTTTGTCTTGGGAGCATTGTGGTATGGCTGTACCGCCATTGTGTTTTATATTCTTAAACCCACCTTGGCCGTTCAGGACAACTTAGCCCGCTGTTTTAATCAAGTCGCCGATTTGCTCAACGCAAAAGCACGTCTATTCGACCCAGACAATCGAGACAATGTAGAAGCGCTGCTCTATGATTTATCCTTACAAAACAGTACTGTGGTACAAAGTTTTAACCACACCAAAAGCTCACTACTGACGCGACTAAAAGCATCTCGCGCCAACCAAAATATAATTTATTGGCTCAACCTCTATTTTCTCGTTCAAGACATTCATGAACAAGCCAGCTCTAATTATTTGCACTATGAGCAGTTACATCAAAACTTTAGCCGAACTGATCTCATTTTTCGTATTCAAAAAAATATTCGACTGCAAGCCCTTGCCTGTCAGGCTTTGGCACGGTGTATTTTGAACAATCAAACCTATGTATCAGATCCAACGACCACTCAGGCGTTGCTGAATTTACACAGTTCCATGCAGGACTGGATTCGAGATCATCCACACAATATTGAAGTCAAAAATCTACAACTGATTTTAAATAATTTGGACAGTGTGCATGAACGTTTTCAGCACCTCAACGAACTACAATCGCGCCAAGAACAGCGTTATCAACAGCATATTGATAACCTCAATTTATATGATGATGATATCCATGATTGGCATGATCTGTGGCTCAAACTCAGTCAACATCTCACCCCCCAATCCGCACTGTTTCGCCATGCGGTGCGTATCGCCTTTGTCTTTACTGTAGGTTATGGCATCTCACTGCTACCCTTTGCGCAACATGGCTATTGGATTTTGCTCACCAGTTTATTTGTTTGCCAAATGCGTTATTTCGCCACCAAAAGCCGCTTAAAAATGCGAACCTTGGGCACTATTTTGGGCGTTGTCTTAGGGGTTCCACTGCTGTATTTCGTCCCAAGTATTGAAGGACAACTGCTACTAACCATTATTTTTGGCGTGTGCTTTTTCTATCTCAGTTCCAAGAAATATGCCATGGCGACCCTTATGGCAACACTCATGGTGCTGCTGATTTTTAATTTAAAAGGTGCAGGTTATGCCATTATTTTACCGCGAATTATAGACACCCTCATTGGTTGTGCCATTGCTTGGTTCGCAGTGAGTTTTATTTGGCCGGATTGGGACTTCCGCAATATTTCCAACACCATTAAAAAAGCATCCGATGCAACCCTCAACTATTTCAATGCCATCTGTGAGCAATATCAACACGGTAAAAATAATAGTCTGGCTTACCGCAGTGCGCGTCGTACTGCGCATAATGCCCAAACCGAACTGGCGAACATGATCTCCAGTCTCAGTACCGAGCCCAATCCCAACCCAGAACTGGTACATCATGCTTTTCGCTACTTGGTATATAGCCACAGTCAACTCAGTTATATTTCTGCTTTGGGAAGTCACCGAGATTTGGTGCAGGATACGCAAGTGTTGGAACTGATGCTGTGGTGTCAAAATACGCTGAATCATGTACTGCTCCATCAGCAGGCATTAGCTGAACTCGACATCCAGCAAAAACTGGCAGAGATTAAAAGCCTAAATGCGCAAGAAACAATGAGTCCGAATTTACACTTGGTCCTCAAACAAATCAGTCTACTACTGGAAACTCTGCCCGAATTGCTGAAGTTAAAAACTGAACTGCTGGCCCGAGACATTAAATAAAACGGACGATACAACGAAGATCTTTAAAAGCGTCATGATGTACGGGTGTATTGTGGTTCATTTTTATCTGGTTCTTGCGTACACTCGAGCTTCATTCTCATAGATTTTTTGACCATGAACATTCAGACATTACGTGTTGTAGGATTTTTAGAAGGGATTTCTTTTTTACTGTTGTTATTCGTTGCGATGCCAATGAAATACATCTTTGATAACCCGATCCTAGTCAAATACGTGGGTATGGGGCATGGCGTATTATTTATCTTGTTTCTCATCGTGCTGTTTGTGGTCTGTGAAAAACAAAAATGGTCTTTGAAGATGTTTATTTTAGGTTTGATCGCTTCAATCTTACCTTTTGGGCCTTTTGTGTTTGATGCCAAAATTAAAAAATTGGAACCAGAGCAAGCTGAAGCCTAAGTTTAAAAAAACTGGCTTTAAAAAGGATTTTTTAAAGCAGTAATAAAAAAGCGCCCATTCAAATGAATGCGCGCTTTTTTTATAATGTGAACTTAGCTGAATTCAGCGAATAAAATCTTAGTAAACACCACTCTCAAGACGTTTTTGCATCACTTTTTTCACGGTCGCACGTGGAAAGCTAAACCACAACGCAATTAAACTGAGGCAGACCAAACTGTAGGCCCAAAGACCAAATGCCACATAAGCCATACGCACCAGTTCAATCACGAAGAAAAACGTAAACATCATCAGTACCGAAACGGCTGCGGCAACCGTCCCTTTGGACACCTCCGATGACATCAACGCAAAGCGATATAACACCGAAAAACTGATACCTTCGCCAAAGCTCACCAAAGTCATCCCCACAATCAGTAACGGCAAGAAATAGCTTTGGAAAATGGTGCCGAGCACCACCAACAGCGTACCGACGAACATTAAAGGCAAACCGAGTAACACAGTTTTACCGAGTGCCATTTTGTCGATGACTTTAATCAATACAATGTTGCCCAGAATGAGACCGCCCAAGACGGGGAACTGTGCCAAGCCATATTGCATACTGCTCAAGCCAAGTTCTTCTACCAAGATCACAGGCGACAGCGCAATCCACAGCATCAAAGGCATCGCGACCATCGGTAGGCCAAAGGTGAGCGCCAAAAAGGTCTTATTTTTATAGACCGTTTTATAGTCATCCCAAATATAGCGCAGCGGCTTTTTAGAATGACGCTGTTGTGTCGCAGGCATTTTGGCTTTTAAACCAAACCAACTTAAAAAAGCCAAAAAGGCGATGCCAATAAAGCCCCAATGCCATGACACATGGTCAATCATAAACGCGCCCACTACAGGGCCAAGCAGCGGTGCCAGCAGAGAAATATTGGCCATGAGTGCCATGACTTTAATGGCATCACGCTCTTCAAAACTTTCCTGTACTGCGGCATAACCCACAGCAGAAATCATCGATAGTCCCACGCCTTGTAAAAAGCGGAGCGCCAAAAAAGACTCAATATTTTGAGTGAGTAAAATCGCGAGGCAAGTCAGCACAAAAAATGCCACACCTGCAAGCAACACTTTTTTACGGCCTAAACGGTCTGAGAGTGGTCCAAGCAGCCACGCGACACAAGCACCGCCCAGTAAGTAAAAGGACATAGAGGATGGTGCCCACGCACTGCTTACTCCAAAGTCTTGGGTAATCGCGAGCATAGCAGGCTGGACTAAATCGTTACCGATATAGACCGAAAATTCGAATAAAACCAATGTCAAAGGAAACATCAATGTGGCACGGCTTAACTTTAAAGTTTGTACGTTTTGCATTGTTATCTACATATAAAATGCGTACAAGCCTGAGCAAAGTCAGTTAGAGGGAGAGACGACTAAGCCCAATGGCAAGCACTGTAAAATTGAATAAAAAATGTATGGGTGCGAGAAATGCACACTGGTTTTACGCTGTATTCACAAAGCGTTTTTAGAAAAGGTGTTATTAAAATAGACTGAGCGGTGACACTGACAAAGCTCAGTTAAGCTATTTTAGCAGTGTTGCATCTGTTTGTATTGTTACTTTTTTAAGTTTCATCTGTCGCATTTGGTTTTGTATTAGGCGCAATAAAATGCCCTTGTTTTAAGTCCTCATACGCCTGTAAAACTTCGTTGAAGGTGTTCATGACAAAATAACCGCGTCCATAAATCGGTTCATTTAAAGGCTGCCCACTGAGTAATAAAAAAGCGCTGTCTTGTACCGCTTGTATTTCGAGATGCTCACCATGATTAGACATGACTGCCATCTGCTGTGCTTCTATCATTTCTCCGCTATTGAGCTGAAGACGACCACTACGGATATACAGCAGTGTCGTCTCACCTTCCGATACAGGTAAAACTGTTTTCGTACCCGCTGTAAGCTGAACATCCAACACGGGGCTTTGTTGCACAAAGATTTCATAACTATATGATTTTAAAAGTTTTGATTATTTTTTGATCCAAAATTAAATTTATTTAAATCAGATGCTTACATATTTATGCAACAAAGCCTTTTCAGTCTTATAGATTACTTTTGTTTTATCAAAAAAATAGCTTTCTTTCTCATATAAAGCACCAAACAGATCATCAAAATTCATGTCACCTTTTAACACATCCCAATTTTCTAGGCTCTAGACTAGCAGAATAGATATGTTAGTCTAGAATCATGATAGAAAACAGTAAATTAAGTCACTATAAGATTAAAAAAATTATTCAGTGCTTTTGCATTGATATTCCTGCTTCTAAAACAGCCTTATTGCTTAACTTGAACCGTAATACCATCAACTATTGGTACATGCTTTTTAGAGAAGCAATCTACGATCATCAAACAGATTTAAGAGCAAAGTTTGTAGGTTCTATTGAAGTTGATGAGAGCTATTTTGGAGCAAAAAGACAACGTGGTTTTCATGGGAAATTGAAGCGAGGTCGAGGTACTTTAAAACAACCTGTATTTGGAATATTTGAAAGGAATGGTCGAGTTTATACAGAAATAGTCCCTGATTGTAAAAAGACTACATTACAACAAGTTATCTTAGGTAAAGTTGCACTTGAAAGTGTAATTTATAGTGATGGTTGGCGTGGATACAATGGTTTGGTAGATGTTGGTTACTCAAAGCATTTTAGAGTAAATCATGGAGCGAATGAATTTGCCAGAGGACAATGTCATATAAATGGAATAGAATCATTCTGGAGCTTTTGTAAAAGAAGGCTAGCAAAGTTCAACGGTATATCAAAAGAGTATTTTGATTATCATCTTAAAGATACAGAATGGCGTTGGATGAGGGAGCCTAATGAGCTAGCAACAGAGTTGTGGGACCTCATTAGGTAAAACTAAGTGCAAATCTGCTAGTCTAGAGCCTTTTCTATTGCTTCCATTGCGACCATAAAATGGTCGTACTTCGTCGGCAAATAGTGCAACAAATCAAAACCGTTCCCAACAATCAAAATATTCATTTTTATAAAACCCCAAAAAGCAAAAAAACGCATCAACCGATACGCTTTTTATGAGGCAAAATTGTCTAAAGTTCAACCATAAATCAAAGATTTATTATGAACACTTCGCTGTTTGGAAGTTCTTGGTATTTTTACCGCGCGCACATTGGTAAGAGGTTTTCGTCGCAGTTTTTTCCCAGTCGCCATCGACCAACTTAAAGTTATACACGGTACGCACCGACTTTACCGAATCATCTAACAACCCTGTTTCAGTCACTTTGACTTCTGCCGCGGTCGGTGACTCCACTGTATTAAAGTATTGACGGATTTCAACCGTAGCCAACTCATTACGCAAATCTGGACGCTCTTTAAGTACCTGAGCCAACGGCGTATCTGACGAACCGACTTTATTCACTAACTCTTTGGTCGTCGCACAACCTGACAAAAGTCCCACACATACGGCTGAAGCTAAAATAAGACGCAACATAAATCCCACCCAAAATTTATTATTTATCAATCTATCATGCCTTTTTTAAGCCTATTACACTATTTAGTAAATGTAATTCAGTCCCTTCAACCATAAAAAAAAGCGCATCACGATGGATGCGCTTTTAAAACTCAATTCAAACTTAAAGGTCGAATAATTTACCAGGGTTCATAATGCCATTTGGATCGAAAACTTGCTTCAATGCCTTCATATATTCAATTTCTTCTGCTGAACGGGTGTAGTCAAGGTATGGCTTTTTGGTCATACCAACACCGTGCTCCGCAGAAATTGAGCCGTCGTATTTTTTCACAGTTTCGAAGACATATTTATTCACCACCTGACATTTGGCAAAGAACTCATCTTTGCTTAAGTCAGCAGGTTTTAAAATATTTAAGTGTAAATTACCGTCACCAATATGACCGAACCAGCAGATTTCAAAGTCTGGGTAGTTACTTGCCACAATCGCATCAATTTCTTTAATAAATGCAGGAACGTGGGTAATCAAAACTGAAATGTCGTTTTTGTATGGTGTAAATGGAGCAATCGACTCAGAAATGTCTTCACGTAAACGCCATAAGCTTTCCACTTGATCGAGGCTTTGGCTCAACACGCCATCCAGTACCCAACCTTGTTCCATGCAGTGCTCAAAAATTTCCATCGCCTTGTCCATAATTGGCTCAAATGGCGCTTCAAATTCTAACAATACATAGAATGGACATTCGGTTTCGAATGGACGTTGTACATGACCATGTGCCAACACTTTTTGCATTGCCAGTTCACCAAAGAACTCAAATGCAGTCAGGTCAATTTTTGCTTGGAAAGCATGAAGTACAGGCATTACAGCATCAAAGTCAGGCACGCCCAATACCATTACTTGAAGGTCTTGCGGTTGGCGTTCCAATTTGATTTCAGCTTCAGTCACTAAGCCTAGTGTCCCTTCACCACCAATGAATAAATGTTGTAGTGCATAACCGGTTGCGTTTTTGATCATGCCTTTGTTCAAACGCAGCACATCACCCTTACCCGTGACTACAGTTAAACCGAGTACCCAGTTACGCGTCATGCCATATTTAATGACTTTAATACCGCCTGCATTGGTGCCAATGTTTCCACCAATTTGACTCGAGCCCGCAGAAGCAAAATCGACTGGGTAATACATGCCTTGCTCTTCAGCATAGTTTTGCAGCTGTTCAGTCACCACACCTGCTTGAACGCGAACCATACGGTCTGCTGGGAAGAATTCCAAGATTTGGTTCATCTTGTCCATGCTTACCACAATTTCACCATTGGCAGCGACTGCACCGGCAGATAAGCCAGTACGACCACCTGATGGTGTAATGGCAACATTGAACTCATTTGCAAGTTTCACAACGGCTTGCACTTGTTCCGTGCTCGATGGAAAAACGATGACTGACGGGTTTGGATCAAAATGTTTGGTATGATCGCGTCCCCAATTTTCAAGGCTATCCGCATCGGTTTTAATGCGGTTTTCACCTACAATTGCTGTCAATTGGGTCAATAACTCTGGGGTTAAAGCGACTGGAGCATTCATCGTTTTCAGACCTTGCAAGAAGTAAACAAGTTGTTTGTGGCGCTAGGGTTCTCTGCATGAAAAGCGCTTCATTTCAGTCTTTCCATGCCCTAAGGCTCAGGCAGTTCGTGAGGATTTAAGCAGCAGTGTGCAACTGGCTTATTTTCACGGAGTCATATTATAAGGCATTTTTTCTGTTTCCCGCAGAAAAAGCTGTTTTATTCAGGATACCTTTGAAATGATTAGTTTAATTAGACCAAAAAGACTTTTTTACGCACTATAGAGGCTAAAAATACCCAGCAGAGTCCGCATAAAGGAAATGTATATCGGGCGCGGTACGTGCTATTATATCGCCACTAAATTTGGCCTTTGTAGCGGAGCCGTAATGAGCCAACATCTTTCACTTCCTAAAGATAAAATTCGTTTCTTGTTGTTAGAAGGCGTTCACCAAAACGCAATCGACACACTAAATGCTGCCGGATACACCAACATCGATTATCGTAAAACAGCGCTTGAAGGTGAAGCGTTGAAAGAAGCGATTAAAGATGCACATTTCATTGGTATTCGTTCCCGTACACAACTCACTGAAGAAGTGTTTGAAGCAGCGAATAAATTAATCGCTGTTGGTTGTTTCTGTATTGGTACCAACCAAGTGAACTTAAATGCTGCGATGGTTCGTGGTATTCCAGTATTTAACGCACCATACTCAAATACACGTTCAGTGGCTGAACTTGTACTTGCTGAAGCTATTCTTCTTCTTCGCCGTGTCCCTGAAAAATCGACAGATACACATGCAGGCGGTTGGAACAAGTCAGCTGTTGGTTCGTTCGAAACTCGTGGTAAAACTTTAGGGATTGTCGGTTACGGTTCAATCGGTTCACAACTTTCTGTCCTTGCTGAAAGCTTAGGTATGAAAGTGATCTACTTCGACACAGTAACGAAACTACCATTAGGTAATGCACGTCAAGTCGGTAGCTTAAACGAACTTTTAGCCAATGCTGATGTCGTTTCTTTGCATGTACCTGATGTTCCTTCTACACGTAACTTCATGACCAAAGAAAAATTTGCACAAATGAAAGAAGGTGCAATCTTCATCAATGCTGCACGTGGTACATGTGTCGTGATTGAAGACTTAGCAGATGCCTTGAAATCAGGTCATGTTGCTGGTGCTGCGGTTGACGTGTTCCCGAAAGAACCAAAAGCCAATGGTGAAGAGTTCATTTCTCCACTACGTAATATTCCAAACGTGATCTTAACCCCTCACGTGGGTGGTTCGACTATGGAAGCTCAAGCGAACATTGGTTTAGAAGTGGCTGAGAAATTCGTTTCTTATTCAGATAAAGGCATGACTTTATCTGCGGTGAACTTCCCAGAAATCGCGTTACCATTGACCGAAGGCAAACACCGTTTACTTCACATCCACAAAAACGTGCCAGGCGTGTTGTCAAAAATCAACAACTTGTTTGCTGAACACGGCATCAACATTTCTGGTCAGTCTCTCATGACCAAAGGTGATGTTGGTTACTTGGTGATGGATGTAGACGCAACAGCATCTCAAGAAGCTTTAGATACTCTACAAGACGTTGAAGGCACAATCCGCGTTCGCGTATTGTTCTAATTCGACTCTATTTAAAAACCACAGCTGCCAAGCTGTGGTTTTTTTATTTTTGAATACTTGTTAAAATTTTATGTGCGACCCAAGCACATTCTCCGCTACTTTTTCCAAGTATTCACTTCCCTATCTAGTATTCCAATAATGCCAAATCTAAAAAGTACTCCCCACCTCCAAGCGACCTTTTTATTGCTGATTGCAATGCTTAGCTTGCAAAGTAGTGGTTCACTGGCCAAAGTTTTGTTTGATCAATTTCCCATTTTAACTGTTTCCGCCATGCGCTTGCTGTTGGGATCAATCATCTTGGCCGTGCTGTTTAAAATTTGGCAGGTTGATTTTAAGCAAGTCAAATATAAAGCCATTCTCAGCTATGGTTTTGCTTTAGCAGGTATGAACCTATTGTTTTATTTATCCATTGCTCGCCTGCCACTCGGCATTGCAGTGTCGTTTGAGTTTATTGGCCCGCTCAGTGTTGCGCTGTTTTATGCCAAACAACGCTTTGACTTTGTTTGGGTCGGGCTGGCTATTTTAGGCTTGGTTTTACTTTTTCCTTTCGACCAAGCAGCTCAACCTTTAGATCCTCTTGGGATCGCATTTGCCCTAGGTGCAGGTGCATGTTGGGCCTTGTATATCGTGGCGGGGCAGCGCCCATCGGGTGTTTCGGGCAACCATACCGTGTGCTTGGGCATGTTTGTCGGCATGCTGATATTAATGCCGCTTGCCCTATTCAGTGGTTTACCCACAAATGTGTTTGAACCCTCAAACCTGATTTATTTCGTGGCTTTAGCAGTTTTAGCCAGCGCTTTGCCTTTTAGCTTGGAAATGATTGCGCTACGCAATTTAACCGCTCTAAGTTTTGGAACGCTCATGAGCCTTGAGCCTGCCATTGCAGCACTATCTGGTTTTGTCTTTCTAGGCGAGCAACTATTGTGGTCACAGTGGCTTGCACTTAGCGTGATTATCATGGCATCTATTGGTTGTACCTATACAGCTCAGAAAAACCGCCAAGCTACAGTTTAAACGATGTAATCCAGAGTTTGAATTTAGCTTTTAAATCCAACGGCTCTATCGATTACTTTTAAATTCATGTCGTTGCATTTCAAAAAATCAGCTTATTCAGCATCCAACTTGGGTTGTGAATCGTTATACTAATCCACCTTCTTAAAATAACAGGTCGCCATGACCTGATGTGTGCATGATGCCTAATTCTCAACTGATGGCAGTGATGTTCATGGTCTTGTCCATGCTGTCCTATCAAATCAGTGCTTCTTTTGCCAAGCAGTTGATTGCCATCCTTGACCCGCTAACCGTGGTGACCCTTAGACTGTGCTTTGCGGCAATTTTAATTGTGCTGATGTTCCGCTCATGGAGCATCATGAAACGCCTACCGCATTTAAAGTGGAAAGATTTACTCAGCTACACGGCAGCCTTATGCCTCATGAATATTTTATTCTACGCTTCGCTGGGTAAACTGCCGCAAGGTATTGCCGTCGGTTTAGAGTTTTTAGGTCCTTTAACTTTAGCGCTACTCTCGATTAAACAACGTCGTGATTATATCTGGGTCGGATTAGCGATTTTAGGCATTGCACTGATGGTGCCGTGGCATCAAGCGAATGCAACCAACTTCTCTTTCTTAGGTGCTGCATTTGCGGTTTCAGCGGGTGCGTGCTGGGCGCTGTATATTTATTTTGGGCAAAAAGTCGTCCGTCAAAATATCGGCATGCATGCCCTCAGTATTGCTATTGTGATCTCAGCCTTGGTGCTACTGCCCATTAGCGCCACGCATAACCCTACAGCGCTAATGCAAACGGAATACTGGCCCAAAGCCTTATTGATTGCACTACTCGCCACAACCATTCCCTATGCTCTAGACCTCATGGCGTTGAAACGTTTAAGTAAACTCAGCTATGGGACGCTTTCAAGTTTGTCACCGGCTTTAGCAGCCTTGGCAGGTTGGTTACTACTGAAAGAACAAATTAGCATGTGGCAAACGTTGGCGCTGGTTTGCATTATGATTGCCTCTGTTGGGGTTACCTTTAGAGCCAAACAGCAAAGTGATGACGCGATTTAATCACAAAAGATGGCACTCGCCATCTTTTGTTTAAAATGGACTTAAACCAAACTGTCTTTTTCAATTTTTTTGTACTTTTTGTATTCCTGCTGATACTGCTTGGCGAGCGCAGTCTTTTGAGCATCGAGTAAAATTTTTCCGGCTTGCTGAAAAAAACCATGCTCCTCTTCTTGTAAGTGATGATGTACAGTTTCCGATAATTTTTTTGCAATTGCCAACCAGCCCGGATTGGAGAACTCCGTCTCGGTCAATTGTTCCAATAACTCATCCATTTTATGGTGTTCTGCCAAAGCATGGCGGGTAATGTTAAGACCCGAATCAGTCATCATTAAAGGGATATAAAAATAACGGTCTTCTGCCACAGCATGGGCAAATAATTCATTTTTAAGGCGTTCAAATAGCTCACGGCGCTCAGGCGTATCCCCTGAAGTTTGGAGTAGTCGTTCAGCCAAATTTCGTTGTATAACGTGACTTTCTCTTAAGGCTTCAAATATATTCATTCTATGCTCCAGTTCAGTTCAACTTAAAACATCATTTTTTATTGAAAAGCTTCTTGGCACAGCATTGAGTGCGCTGTATTGATCTTAAATGCAATAAACGAGAAATGAGGTCACAGACTGCGCGTTTTTTGTAATGAAGTTTTAAAGGTATCGCACCATTACATCAAAAACATTTGATAGCTCAATCTGAGAATTAAAATAGTTACCAAAATAAGAAATAAAATACGAATAAAGCCGCTGCCATATTTCAGCGCCATTTTTACCCCACAAATAGACCCGATCATATTTGCGACGGCCATCGTGCCTCCTACAGCAAAGAGCACATGCCCCGAGGGAATGAAAAAGCTTAGCGCCGCAAGATTGGTCATCACATTGCCAATTTTAGCCAATGCCGCCGCATGCAAAAAATCAACGCGTAAATAGCGAATAAAATAGAAAATAAAGAAACTGCCCGTGCCTGGGCCAAACAAACCATCATAAAAGCCAATGGCTAAACTTCCGAGACCCGCCAACAACAAAATTTTAGGCGTCACAGTTTGCGCCATATGCACTTGCCCAAATTGCTTCTTCATGAGGGTATAGACCGCCATCACAATCAACATGAGCAAGACAAAGGGTTGGAGAACCTCTTTTGGAATCATAGCGACACTAGCCGCGCCCCCAAATGAACTGATGGTGGCACATACTGCGACCACAGCCAAAAGTTTCCATTCAAAGCGAACTTTACGGGCAAAGGAAACGGCTGAAGTGGCTGTACCCACCACTGCCGCTAATTTGTTGGTGCCAAATAAAGTGGCAGGCGCCATCGACGGAAAGGCATTCATCAAAGCGGGAATTTGGATCAGCCCACCACCGCCAACGGCAGCGTCAATTGCGCCTGCACAAAAGGCAAAAAAGATCAGACTGATAATAATGTCAATGTCCACGCCTTATCCTTTTTTACCGAGTGATATATTTCGATTATAGATTTAAAACCCGCTTTGGAACCAATCTTTTCTTATCCGTAACTTCAGCTAAGCCTAAGCATTTTTCCCCATCGAAAACCAAGACCTGTGCTTCGGCCGTATGCTCAGTATTACTTTCCATACCGCGACTAAAGTATTCACTGCGTCCTTCTGGAACTTGTACTTTAGGAAAATGATCTACAGGTGCATATACAGGTAACAACAGTGCTTCGCGCTCTTGTTCAGACAAACTTTCCAAATACTCAATGGTATAACTTGGAATCAGATCAAAATGACCTGTTTTAATACGGTGTAAATAAGTTAAATGACCATAAGTACCCAATGCCTTCGCAATATCTTCGCCTAAAACACGAATATATGTGCCTTTCGAGCAGGTAATATCAAGGGTGACGCTGTCTGCTGTGAATGAAAGCAACTCAATCGCAGAGATGGTAACCGGACGGGCTTCACGCTCAATTTCAATCCCTTTACGGGCTAGCTCATATAAAGGACGACCATCTTTCTTCAAAGCGGAATACATTGGTGGAACTTGCTTAATATCACCCATAAACTGAGCCAAAACGGCTTCAATCAAATCTTCGGTTAACTCAGGTACAGCCTGCTTTAACAGTTGCTCACCTTCTACATCACCTGTGGTGGTACTGTGACCCAGCTGAATGGTGGTTTGGTAGCGCTTCACCGAGTCCAACAAAAAGTGTGAAAACTTGGTCGCTTCGCCCAAACAAATCGGCAGCAGTCCCGATGCCAATGGATCAAGCGCTCCCGTATGCCCCGCCTTTTGCGCACGGTATAACCAACGTACTTTTTGCAATGCCGCATTTGAACTAATCCCCAATGGCTTATTCAATAAAAATACACCATTCACGGCACGGCGCTGGATTTTTGAAGCAGATGATTTCATAACATAGACACGTCTTAAAGCTGCCGCAATACTATCAACCGCTTGTCTAGTTTTACAACTTTTCTGTTGTTTATTTGCTCTTTTGTTTCAGAATAAACTGAGTTCATTCATATGAACCAAATAAAAAATACAATAGGGATGTTAGGCATAGGATATGCAAAAAAAGAAATTATGGCTCATTTTCGCCGTGATCATCGTTGTCATTCTTGGTTTTCTCATTTGGCTCGCACCCAATGCAACTGTTGGCTCAAACCAAGGGCCGATTCGCTCTAGTGCTCAAAATACGACAGGCTTATTACCCGCAGCGTCAGACTTGCCACATGCATCGGGGCTGCCTTTTGTCAGCAACAGCCAACAGGACACTGAAGTCAACTGCCAACTGGTGCTCGACCAAAATAATCGCTTAGTTGTTAATGAACAAACACGTAACTGTTTTGAATATTTCATTACCCAATATGGTGAAAAAAATATTGACCAGATCAAGCAAGATTTTAAAGCCTATATCCAGCAAGGTTATCAAGAACCTGCGCTTAAGCAGATTTTAGATCTTTGGACTCGCTATATAGATTATCGTGTGCAATTGGGTAGCCTGAAGGAGCCAAGCCTAAATAAAGAAGACCCTGAGTACTATCGTAAAATTTTTACTTTGATGAAAAACCTACGTAGCCAGTTCTTTTCCGACTATGAAATCGAAGGCCTCTTTGGCGCTGAAAATACCTACCATGAATATACCTTAGACCGCATGAGCATCATGGCAGATCAGTCCTTAACTGAAGTACAAAAAGCGCAGAAACTGAAAGAGTTGTTTGCTCAACTGCCTGAAGATTGGAAAGAAAACCTAGAACAACTCTCCAAACTCGAAGATCTGCGTAAACTGACCTCAGATATTAAAGCGCGCGGCGGCTCTGCCGAAGAAATTCGCCAAATGCGCCAGAATCTTGTCGGTGCCGAAGCGACCGTACGCTTAGAAAAACTCGACAAAGATCGAAACAATTGGAAATCTCGGGTCAATACCTACTTAGAACAACGCGACAGCATTCTCAACAGCAACATGAGTCAAGACGCGCAGCAGCAAGCCATTCAAAAACTACGTGATCAACAGTTTAATAATTCACAAGAACAACTTCGACTAGGAGCCTTTGAAACCACGCATGACACGGGAGGAAAACTTCCGTTCGCAGATTAAAGCTATACCGTGTTTGACTTTTTCAGGATGAAAAAAATGTTTATAACGAAAAGAATGATACAAACAATGTCACTCGTAGGTCTGGTTACCAGCCTTGGACTCAGCGCAACCACAGCCACAGCTGGATTGCAGACGGTGACTGCAAGCGTAAAAAGTAATTATGCTCAAACTAAATATCCATTGCTATTTACTCATGGCATGTTTGGGTTCAGCCGAGTGGGCGTTGCCGAACTTGGACTAGATTACTGGTATCAAATTTTACCCGACTTGGCTCGAAATGGTGCGACCACCTTTGCAGCACAAATTTCCCCTTTAGAATCAACTGAAGTACGAGGTGAACAGTTACTACAACAAGTTGAAGAGGTCATCGCCCTAACCAATAAACCTAAAGTCAATTTGATTGGGCATAGCCATGGTGGACCAACCATCCGCTATGTAGAAGCAGTTAAACCGCAATATGTGGCCTCACTGACAGGTGTGGGGGCAACGTTTAGAGGTTCAAAAGTCGCGGATAAACTTCTCGCCAATCAAGGTGGAACGCAACTACTCAGTCTAGCGGCGGATTATATTATTGGTCCTATGCTTGCTTATGGGCAAAGTAACCCTGCCTTAAAAAGCAATTTAACAGCATCACTCACCTCAATTAGTGAGCAAGGTTCCAGTGTTTTTAATCAGAAATATCCAACAACAGCACTGGCTTCGGACTGTAACAAGAGCGGTGCAACATCCAGCAATGGCGTGTATTACTATTCGTGGACTGGTACGTCTCAAGTCACGAACATTCTCGATGTCGCAGATAGTGCGATCTCACTGTTGGGGCCTTTGGCCTATGGACATTTAGACAATGATGGTTTAGTGGCACGCTGTAGTACACACTTCGGTAAAGTCATCCGTGATAACTATGACTGGAACCATTTAGATGAGGTCAACCAAGTTATGGGACTACGTGGACTATTTAGCGCAGACCCTGTTGATGTCTATCGCCAACATGCCAATCGCTTAAAAATGCAAGGACTCTAGTTCTATTTTTCCCTTCGAATCTTTAACGTTTCGGAGGGATGCCTCCTAGAATTATCCAGTTACAAACTGTATTTAATTTAATCGGATTTCTCTACGCTCCTCCTCCCTCACCTTTATACTCATTTTTGACAACTTAAATTGTCGTCATAAAAACTAAAAAACGAGGATGATCAATGAAATATGGATTATTGATAGCTGGACTGCTGTCGACCTGCGCACTTGCTGTTACACAAACGCAAGCAGCTGCTTCACAAATTAAATCAAACTACGTTGCCTCTAATTATGCAAAGACCAAATACCCTTTGGTTTTTGCACATGGTATGGGTGGCTGGATTCGAGCAGGAACCGATGAACTTGGTGTGGATTATAGTCAAACCGCTTAATTACCCATACACTCGTTAAAGAAACGACTAAAAAGCTTATCTATTGAGTTAACCAACCATTTTTTCCTTTTTGCTTTCACCCATGCCCACATTTTTTCAATAGGATTAAGGTCAGGACTATAAGGTGGTAACCAAAGTATTTGATGCCCATGTTGGCTTAATAGATCTTGTATATCTGGTCGTTTATGGAAGGCTGCATTGTCCATGACAATTACACTATTCGAGGGTAGTTCTGGTAATAAAAACTGATCTACCCAAAAATAAAATACATCCGAATTTACTTTGCTATCAAATAAACCCACTGCAAATAACTTACCCTCATGGATTGCTCCTATTGCATTGGTTTGATTTTTTAATTGCCAATTATATGTTCCATAACAAGGAGTTCCCTGTTTTGAATAACCATGAGGTCTATGTTCATGAGATTTAAATCCACTTTCATCAAGATAGATGATCGGGTGTTGATACCTTAATCGGTTTAAATCTTTTAAATACTGCTCTCTGAGTTCTGTTTTTGCTTTCGGGTGCCGTAAGGTCTTTTTTTAACTGTAATATTTAGACGCTTGAGCGCATCTCCAATTGTAGAAGTAGCACAACCAAAACGAGCAGCGCGTTCATATTGATAATCATCGGGATATTGCTCAACATCTGCACGTAAGGCATCATCATCAACTTTAGATGGTTTTCTTGGTCGAGTTCTTTTTATTTCGATTCGCTTTTTCCATTCGACAATTGTATTTTTATTAATTTCGAAGTGCTGAGCAACCGCTCGGATAGATTGACCTTCTTCAAGCTTGGCTAATATTTTTTTTCTAAAATGTATTGGATAACTCATATCAGTATTGTATTGGTTTTTTGACGTGTTGACTATATTGGTATCAAATCTTGCCAGATTTAGCCCGTAACGGTGCAAACGCATGGGCAACACGCGTTTCTCCATTCAACACATCTGAAGTTCGTGGTGAACAACTGCTGCAACAAGTTGGTGAAATCTTAGCGATTACAGGAGCACCCAAAGTCAATTTGCTTGGGCATAGTCACGGCGGGCATAGTATTGCTTATGTCTCAAATGTTATGCCCAATAAAATCGCGTCTGCAACAGCCATTTCTAGTCCTTTAAAAGGCTCTCCTGTGGCGGATTTGATTATTTCCGCGCAAGGTACACCGCTAGAACAACCACTGGTGGGCTTAATCAACTTTGGGTCCAAGGCTATTGTTTGGGCACAACAGCAAAACCCAAACTCACTTCCACATGATGCACTCGGTGCGGGTAAAAGTTTAAGTCAAGCTGGGGCTAAAGCTTTTGCACAAAAATATCCACTGGGTATGCCAAAAACAAGCTGTGGTGAAGGTTTAGCGAAAGAAAATGGAATTTATTTTTACTCTTTCTCTGGCAACTCAACGTTGACGAACGTACTTGATCCAGACTCATTACTGGCGGCGACAGGCTTACTCATGCAAGCGCCCAATGATAACGATGGCTTAGTTTCACGTTGTAGTGCCAAGTATGGTAAGACCGTGCGCGATAACTATAATTGGAACCATTTAGATGTGATTAACCAGTTCTTTGGATTACGTTCTATTTTTGCTCCAGACCCTGTTGATGTTTACCGACAACACGCCAACCGATTGAAGCTTCAAGGACTCTAAAATTTAGGCATAAAAAATGCGCCATTGGGCGCATTTTTTACTCGTATAAAACTTAAAATTAAGCTTTAACTTTACGAGCTGGTAACTTTTCACGAATACGTGCAGCTTTACCAGACAATTCACGTAGGTAGTAAAGTTTAGCACGACGAACGTCACCACGACGTTTCACTTCGATTTTAGCAACGATTGGAGAGTGAGTTTGGAAAACACGCTCAACACCAACACCGCTAGAAATTTTACGTACCGTGAACGCAGAGTTCAAGCCACGGTTTTTCTTCGCGATTACAACACCTTCAAATGCCTGAAGACGCTCACGGTCACCCTCTTTTACTTTAACCTGAACGATAACTGTATCGCCTGGTGCAAAAGCTGGGATGTCTTGTTTAAGCTGTGCATTTTCAACAGCTTGTACTAAAGGATGCTTACCGCTCATGGGGTATCTCCAATATGTGCGGGTCAGAAGAGGTCTGATATCCGCTGGGTATAGAGGCTAAATCGCATAGACCCGATTATCTTTCTCTTTATGCTTGACCACTTCAATGCACAAAGAGCCTATTAAAAGAATACTCTGAATTAAGTATTCAAATCTGTTAGCCATTTCTTTTGCTGCTTCGTCAACTCTACATTGTCCACCAACTCAGGTCGGCGTTGTTGTGTTCGTTGATAACGCTGCAAAAACCGCCATTTCTCAATATTGGCATGATGTCCCGACTTTAAGACTTCAGGGACATCCAAACCTTCAAAATGGTCTGGCTTGGTATATTGTGGGCAGTCCAAAAGACCATCCACGAATGAGTCTTGCACATGAGACTGTTCATCAGACATTGCACCCGGAAGTCTCCGAATAATACTGTCTAATAAAACCATCGCAGGAAGTTCTCCACCCGATAAAACGTAATCCCCTATGGACCATTCCTGATCAACATATTTTTGGATCAAACGTTCATCGACCCCTTCATAACGACCACACAGCACAATCAATCCATCATAGTCGACAAATTGTTGTACTGCAGGCTCATTTAAGGTTTTTCCTTGCGGTGACATATACACCACAGGAACATGAACTGCACCTGCTTGCATGGCAAGCTCTTTGGCATGTTGAATTGCTTTTGCCAGAGGCTCAGCCATCATCACCATACCTGGACCACCACCAAATGGACGTTCATCCACTCGTTTGTAGTTGCCCTCAGCATAATCACGAGGATTAATACAAGTTACTTGTACTAAATCACTTTTTGCTGCACGCCCGCTAATACCGTAGGCTGTAATCGCTTCAAACATTTCAGGAAAAAGCGTAATGACTGCAAAAAACATCGCAGACCCCCGTATTTCCAAAATAATTAGTAATCTACGCCCCAATTAACGTAGATACGACCAGCTTCGAGATCAACGCGGTGCACCACATCTTTATGCCATGGAATCATACGTTCTTCAGTATCAATACTGTCTGGTGTTGCGTGAACCACCATCACATCATTGGCACCTGTCTCAAACATTTCATGGATTTTTCCGAGA
The DNA here is from genome assembly GCF_058599505.1 of Acinetobacter sp. CAU_H_29a_1. Classification (NCBI taxonomy): domain Bacteria; kingdom Pseudomonadati; phylum Pseudomonadota; class Gammaproteobacteria; order Moraxellales; family Moraxellaceae; genus Acinetobacter; species Acinetobacter sp. CAU_H_29a_1. The sequence goes on along the minus strand of NZ_CM178655.1, from coordinate 347,065 downwards.
TTTACTTCTTGTTCTTCATCATCCAAACCTAACACTGTTAAGCCTTTCAAATCTGACCAGTAAAACTCATCCATTCCTGCTTTAGGAAGTTGCGCTTTTGAAATCCAAACATTTGCGCCAACTAGGTTATCTGCTGCAGTGCGATCAATGACGCCTTTGAGCGAAACAACTAAGCCTTTGCCATGCGGTTTCCAACGTTTTACATCTATTGTTTGCCAACCTGCTTTGGTTTCAATGTACCAAGGCAGATAGTCAAAGATGTTGCTCATCGGTTCTGTATTGGAATAGATCCAGAGCCACCCATTTAATCCATATGCTGAACGTAACTGTCCAATCTGAATACGATCTTCGGGAACATTCTGTGTTGGTGTCATGGGCTACCTACTACTTAATTAGCAAAAATTATGCAGTAGCTGCAGCTTTCTTAGCTTGAGCAGCTAAAGAAGCAACACGTTCAGATGGTTGAGCACCTTGAGCAACCCAGTGTGCAAAACGATCAGCATCTAAACGAAGTTTTTCTGCTTTACCTTGAGCTGTTGGGTTGAAGAAACCAATACGTTCGATGAAACGACCGTCACGTGCATTACGGCTATCAGTTACAATAACTTGATAGAACGGACGTTTTTTAGCACCACCGCGTGCAAGACGAATAACTACCATGATACAACCTTATAGTTTTTACGGATTATCCCTGCCCCGACCACCGGAACATTTCAAACCCCTTTCATAGAGGGCAATATTTTACGTTATCTTTACTGCGAAAGGAAGATCAAAATTTGTTTATCCACAATTTTGAATTTGGATTTTATCTGCCGTCCCAGTTGGAGGTGGCTGAAGGAGTACAGGCAGAACCGCTATTAATGTCTGTTCCTTTGTGATGTGTGCTGAAATAATAGGACACTTCCACTTGGGAGATTCTAGGCAGCCAACTTGTAAAAGTCCTCTGCCATTTAATTTGGTGTCTTAAAATCTAATCCTTTCTGAATTCTCTGCTGATTATAAAATAGCTCTATCTATGTATTTTGTAATATCTGCTTTAGCTTCTTCTCTAGTTTTATAGTTGCGATGGGCTTTGTTGCACAAAGCTATTCTTAAAGGCTTCTTCAGCAATATAATTTCCAAATGAAGAATCCTGCATCTAAAATTTATCGCACAACGAATTGGTCCTCTTATAACCAAGCTCTAATCAAGCGAGGAAATATTTCAACTTGGTTCGATCCTCAGACTAAATGGTATGCTCAGCCACAGGCTAAGCATGGAAGAAATCAAACTTATTCTGATACAGCAATTCAGTGCTGTTTGATGATCAAATCTATCTTTCGACTTTCTTTGCGTATGGTCACAGGCTTTGTGCAAAGCCTAATTCAACTCAGTGGGTTAAGTTGGACAGCACCAGATTATTCCACACTTTGCAGACGACAAAAGCAGATTGATATTGCGATCAGCTATCAAAAAAGTCATGAAGGATTACATCTATTGATAGACTCAACTGGCCTTAAGTTTTTAGGCGAAGGTGAATGGAAACGTAAGAAACATCAGCCTGAATATCGTCGGCAATGGCGTAAATTACATATTGGTATAGATGCTAGAACCTTGCAAATACGAGCTGTACAGCTGACAACAAATAATGTCAGTGATTCGCAAGTCCTTGGAGATTTACTTGATCAAATCCCATTGGATGAGCAGATTGATTCAGTCTATACAGACGGGGCTTATGACACCAAACAATGCCGTCAGGTCATTGCAGATCGGCAAGCGTATGCAGTGATTCCACCCAGAAAAAATACAAAGCCTTGGAAAGATAACAAAGTTCATTCGCGAGAGCGAAATGAATTACTTCGAACAGTTAAACGTTTCGGCAGGACACTATGGAAAAAATGGTCAGGCTATCATCGGCGAAGTTTGGTCGAAACCAAGATGCATTGCATCAAATTATTGGGGGATAAACTCAGTACGAGAAACTTTCAAAGTCAAGTCAATGAAATGCATGCACGTGTGGCAGTATTAAATAAATTTACGGAGTTAGGTCGACCTCTCACCCAAGTTGTCACTTGAATTTGAGTAGAACAGGGTAAATTTAACTTTTAAATCTTTATGCAACAAAGCCATGTTGTACTAGGAAATTCTGATGCTGCTGGCAACTCTATCCCAGTCACAGTTAAATCCGTCACCCCATCCTCTATCAGTTATCAATAACTAAATGCCCCCTTTTTTTAAAGAAGGGGCATTTTCAACTACATATAAAAACTTATTAAATGAAATTAACACTTTAGGCTTGAGTTACTGCAATACGTAACTCTTTTGGCAAACTAAAGGTAATATTTTCTTCCGTTCCGGCCAGCTCTTGTGGTGGTGTTGCACCCCAGTCTTGTAATCGTTGAATCACTTGCTTAATTAAAATTTCAGGTGCAGATGCACCCGCTGTGACGCCAACTTTAGCAATATTTTCAAACCATGCCTGTTGAAGTTCATCTGCATTATCGACCAAATAAGCCGCTTTACCCATTCGCTCGGCCAATTCTCGTAAACGATTTGAATTCGATGAGTTTGGTGAACCGACCACCAACACCACATCACATTGGGTTGCTAAATCACGCACCGCATCTTGACGATTTTGAGTCGCATAACAAATGTCATCTTTACGCGGCCCTTGAATCTCAGGAAATTTCGCCCGTAAAGCATCAATCACTTTTGCAGTATCATCGATCGATAAAGTTGTTTGAGTCACAAAAGCCACTCGCTCAGGATGATGCACTTGAAGCTCAGCCACGTCTTGTTCATCTTCAACCAAATAAATCGCACCACCATTTTTCAGGTCATATTGCCCCATGGTACCTTCAACTTCAGGGTGGCCTTCATGACCAATTAAGATAGCCTCAACTCCCTCACGAGCATATTTAGTAACTTCAATATGAACCTTGGTCACCAATGGACAGGTTGCATCAAAAACTTTTAAACCACGACGCTCGGCTTCGATCTGTACCGCTTTAGAAACCCCATGCGCACTAAAAATTACAATATTGTCATCGGGTACTTCATCTAGCTCATCGACAAAAATTGCACCCCGTTGACGTAAATCGTCCACGACAAATTTATTGTGTACCACTTCATGTCTTACATAAATGGGGGGATTAAAACACTCAAGTGCACGATTTACGATGGCAATCGCACGGTCAACACCTGCACAAAAACCACGTGGATTGGCCAATACAATTTCCATATGTTCCTCGATACCACTTTTCAATCAGCGGAAACTAATAAAATAAATGCAAACAAAGTGACGCCTTGCTATTTCGTTTAAACCTTGTCTGCTCTAAAATAGAGAAGATATTTTATCATATCAGGAAAAATATCATGTCGGGTCTCTTGTTTGTCGTTTCTGCAGCTTCAGGAACAGGCAAAACATCCCTCGTAAAAGCCCTCCTCGATCGTGTAACGAATCTTCACGTTTCTGTTTCTCATACTACACGTGGGCAACGTCCCGGCGAACTTGATGGTGTACATTACCATTTTACCGAAAAAGACTCATTTTTGGCCTTGGTTGAACAAGGTGGTTTTATTGAATACGCTGAAGTCTTTGGCAATTACTATGGTACAGCTCAAGCTACTGTGAAAGAACAACTCGCGAAAGGTCATGATGTTCTATTAGAAATTGACTGGCAAGGCGCACAGCAAGTTCGCAAGCTTTTTCCTGACTCTAAACAAATTTTCATTTTACCACCAAGCCAGTTTGATCTGCGTCAGCGTCTGTCTAACCGTGGCACAGACTCGGTTGAAGTGATTGAGCGGCGTTTAGGCTGTGCAGTTGAAGACATGCAACAATATGTTAACTTCGACTATGTCATTATCAACGATGACTTTAATAAAGCTTTGCACGATCTTGAGTCTGTGATTATTGCCAATCGTTTAGTCATTACTCAGCAAGCAAGTCGTCATCAGAAAATGATTTCTGAGCTGATCACCCCAGTTGAAAAGTGATTAAAACTTGAGTCTACAGACAAAGCACTTTATACTGCACAGTCTGTTTAATTTTAGCCTTTGTAACGAGAACTCTTATGGCACGCGTAACCGTTGAAGATTGTTTAGACCATGTAGACAACCGCTTTGAGCTTGTACTAGTGGCAAGCAAACGCGCGCGTCAATTGGCACGTCAAGGCATTGAACCTACTGTTGAGTGGGACAATGACAAACCGACTGTTGTTGCATTACGTGAAATCGCAATCGGTCATGTTTCTAAAGATATTTTGAAACAACGTGAGCAAGACTACCAAACTTCGAGTCTTGATCTTGCACTTTCTGCAAACAATTTGAATTTAGATGGTTTTTCTTTCCAATAAGAAAAATTTATCGCTTAAAAGCCTAGTTTTTAACTAGGCTTTTTTATTGGATAACTTTTATATTTGTGCAATACACGTTATAACTAGAAGATAGGATTCATCGTGGTTTAGGTGTATCTTTTTTGCTTTTCTCTCAATGAAAAATTTGACAACTCATGCAATATGTTTTTCATTAGAGGATCAGTAAAATTTTCTTGTAATTGCTACGTCTTAAAGGTGTTTTATGCCAGGCCCAATGGTCAGCCAAGCTAAACAACAGCTCAAAACTATTATCGATGCTTACTTAACTGAAAGCGACGTCGAACGAGTGCTTGCGGCCTGTGATTATGCGGATATTGCCCATGATGGTATTACCCGTAAAAGTGGCGAACCCTATATTTTGCACCCGATTGCGGTAAGCTGCATTTTAGCGCATATGCGTCTAGATCCCGAAACCCTGATGGCGGCACTTTTACATGATGTGATTGAAGACACAGACTTTAGCAAAGAAGATATTGCAGAAAAATTTGGAAAAACCGTTTCCGAACTGGTCGATGGCGTCACCAAACTTAGTCAATCCAGCGATAAAGAATATAATAAAGCCGCTTCTTTCCGAAAAATTCTGCAAGCCACATTACAAGACCCACGTGTCATTATTATTAAACTGGCTGACCGCTATCACAACATGACTACCTTGGATGCACTACGTCCCGATAAGCGTGCGCGTATTGCTCAAGAAACCTTTGATATTTTTGTCCCAATGGCACGTATTGTTGGTATGAATGAGATGGGCGATAACCTCGAACATCTGTGTTATCAAAACCTTGATCTCGACATGTATAACAATGTCCAAGAAGCCCTCCTGCAAACCAAACCCAAACGCTGTGAATATCAAAGCAAATGGGAAAATAATCTTACTGAGCTATTAAAAACCCATCAAATCTCAGGTCGAATTAAAAAGAAAAATAATAATATCGAACTGTTACGTCACTTTGTAAAAAATGACATTGATCTACATGAACTTACGCATAGTCATGCCTTTGAAATTATTCTAAATAGTATTGCTGACTGTGACCGCTTAGCCGATGTGTTGCGAGAGAGTTTTCAAGTTTTACACTTTGCAGACCATATTCGTAAACCACTCCCAGGTGGTAACCAATCGCTACTACTACGTTTAAAAGGTGAAAACACAACCTTATCAGTCACCATTCAAACCGAACTGATGCGCAAAGCTGCGCGTTTTGGTGTAGTCCTAGGCGATAGTGCTCCGCAAGCTTGCCGCTCTGCGATTCAAGCCTCGATGCAGAACTTGAATGTCTTGATCGATGGAGCCTGTGCTAAAACCACTTTTAGCGAACTGCTCGATTATTTACACCAAGAGAAAATTTGGGTGTATACCCCACAAGGTCATCTACACGAGTTACCACAAGGTGCAACGGTAGTCGATTTTGCCTACTCTGCTAGCTTATTTTTAGGTAACCATGCGGTAGGTGCGAAAATCAATGGGGAAACTAAACCACTTTCTACGCCATTGCACAGTGGTCAGGTGATTGAAATTATTACTGATGTCTTGGCCACCCCAAACCCAGATTGGCTCAGCTTTGTCAACACGCAAAAAGCCCGTCGTGCCTTACAAAATATACTGCGTGAGCAAGACATCGAAGAACAACGCCTTGTTGGACAACAAGCTTTAAATCGCGCTTTAAAGCTATTCAATGTATCCATTAAAGATTTAACCGAATCAGATTGGTTAGAACTTTTACAATGGCGACATATTGAAAGTAAAGACCAACTCTTTGAACAAATTGCCGTGGGCGATTTACTGCCGCAATTGGTTGCGAATCATTTGTTTGCGCATGACCAAAGTGCACAGGAATCTGACAGACTCATTCAAGGTACTGAGGGTGTCGATGTTAAATACGCACATTGCTGTAACCCTGTGTTGGGTGACCCAATTCAAGGACATTTATCACGCCGCGGTCTTATTGTGCATCGTGCACGTTGTCATAACCTCCTACATGAACAACATCTGCACCCTGAAAATATCATGCCGTTGCAGTGGACTAACGAGAATGAAGAAGAAATTAGTTTTACTGCATATTTATTGATTAACATGGCCATGGATGACGAACAAATTTCTGACCTAATTTATCAATGCCGTAAAGAAAAAATCGGGGTCGAAATGGTGTGTAATCAAGATGATAAGACTTATGTCAATGTTGTGGTGCACAACCGTAAGCAAATTGCAAAAATCATTCGTGATCTACGTATGCATTTTGGCTTCCCACGTATCAGTCGGTTGGCTCAACCTGTTAGTATTGCGGAAACATCGATTGCGAGTTAATTGTTTAAATCCACACATTTTAATGCCAATCTAGGCTATGATTGATGGTGAATATAATAGGAGAACACGATGTCCCGCCAAGTAATTCATACTGAAAATGCCCCTGCTGCGATCGGCACTTATTCGCAAGCAATCTTAGTCGGCAATACACTTTACCTTTCTGGTCAGATCGGTTTAGACCCATACAGTATGGAGTTGGTTGAAGGCATTGAAGCACAAATTCGTCGTGTGTTTGATAATTTAAAAGCTGTCTGTGAAGCTGCTGGTGGAACACTGGCTGATATCGCGAAGTTGAATATTTTCTTAACCGATCTTTCAAACTTCCAGTTGGTCAATCAAATTATGGGCGAGTATTTCGCACAACCTTACCCTGCACGCGCTGCACTCGGTGTGGCTAGCCTACCTAAAAATGCATTGGTTGAGATGGATGGCATTGTGATTATTAATCAATAAGTTATATTTTTTTAAGAAAAAGCCACCGATTGAGTGGCTTTTTTTTATCCAAAATTCCAATAAAGACAAATGAGATTTCAAATGATTTTTATTGACAAACGATAACAATTATCAATAATATCACTTATCTTATTTCATTCATGTGGCTTGCTGAAATGTACGTGTGCTTATGCCGTGGTATTACAGATCAAGATATTAAAGACGCTGTTGAAAATGGTGCGGGCAGTTATCGCGAAGTTCGCGAGATGCTGGATCTCGGGACATGCTGTGGTCGCTGTGCACCAGAAGCACGCTCAATCATCAGCGCAGAAGTCTCTGCGATTGCCTCACGCTTAGCTATTGCTGCCTAGATATTTTATTCGTTTTTAGAATAACCATAATTATAAACGTACTCTTTATGAGTAGCTCCTCCCCCGCTTATGACTCTAAGCGGGTTTTCCTTTTAAATGCCTAAAAATCCAATTTCCACCTCGTATGCTTTTGATTGCGATTTTCATTTGCTGTTCTATAAATTACTCGCCAAAATCCACTTTGTTGTTTAAGATATTTCTCATAAGTTATTGATATTATTTTTAAGCCGCAGTTTGAATGGAGCTTTCTCATGAAAGGCAATCGTGATGTAATTAATCAGTTAAATCAGGTGCTTTATCATCATTTAACTGCCATTAACCAAAATTTCCTGCACTCTCGTATGTTTAATGATTGGGGAATTGAGCAACTCGGTTCAGCTGAATATAAAGAGTCAATCCGTCAAATGAAGCATGCTGACAAAATTATTGAGCGCATTCTTTTTTTAGAAGGTCTACCAAACTTACAACACTTGGGTAAACTCTATATCGGCCAACATACTGTTGAAGTTCTAAACTGTGATGTCCGTAAAGTTAAAGAGAACATTGAATCCATTCAAGCCGCTGTTAAGCTTGCCGAAGAACAACTGGACTACGTTACTCGAGATCTTGTTCAAGAGATTTTAGAAAAAGAAGAAGAGTGGTTAGATTGGACAACTACACAACTCGATTTGGTTGAAACCGTCGGTGTAGAAAATTATATACAGAGTCAAATTTAAGACTTTTCTACTGTTTAAAAAAAACCTGCATATGCAGGTTTTTTACTGTTTATGCTTATTTCCAAAGATAAAATAATCATTAATTTTGAGTACAGTTCTCAGGGGCTTTGTTGCACAAAGATTTAAAAGATAACACTCTGCTCATTTGAACAGAATTCAAATGACAACTTGGGTATGAGGACGACCTAATTCTGTAAATTTGTTCAATACGGCTATGCGTGCATGAATCTCATTCACCTGACTAGAAAAACTCCTTGCTGTTAATTTATCACCTAATAGTTTGATGCAATGCATCTTGGTTTCAACTAAACTTCGACGATGATAACCAGACCATTTTTTCCAAAGCGTTCTTCCTAAACGTTTAACTGTTTTCAGTAACTCATTCCGCTCTAAAGATCTCAATTTCTGATCTTTCCATGGTTTTGCATTTTTTCTTGGCGGAATGAGCGCATGTGCATCTCGATCTAGAATGACTTGTCTGCAGTGCTTCGTGTCATAAGCACCATCGGTATAGACCGAATCAATTCGTTCATCTAAGGGAATTTGAGCAAGTAAATCACCGAGTACTTGCGAATCGCTCACATTATTTGTAGTAAGCTGTACTGCACGTATTTGCAAGGTTTCAGCATCGATACCAATATGAAGCTTACGCCATTGGCGACGATATTCAGGTCCATGTTTCTTACGTTTCCACTCACCTTCACCTAGAAACTTTAAGCCAGTTGAGTCGACGAGTAGATGTAGCCCATCACTACTTTTTTGATAGCTAATCGCAATATCAATATGTTTTTGTCTTCGACAAAGCGTACTGTAATCTGGTGCGGTCCAATTTAATCCACAAAGTTTAATCAGACTTTGAACAAAACCTGTGACCATGCGTAAAGAGAGTCTAAATAAAGATTTGATCATTAAACAGCATTGAATAGCCGTATCGGAGTAAGTTTGATTTCGACCTTGCTTGTTTTGTGGTTGTGCATACCACTGAGTGTTTGGATCAAACCAAATGGAAATGTTGCCCCAATTAATGAGAGCGCGATTATAGGAAGACCAGTTGGTTGTACGATAAGTTTTAGGAGTAGGTTTATTCATTTTGAAATTATAGGACTGAATAAACCTTATAGGCTAGGTTTGTGCAACAAAGCCATTTGGATCTAATTCAGGTTGGTTTTGCAATTGAGTGATTGCCTCAACATCCATATCTAGCACTATTGCGAGCGGAGACTGACTAAGGGAAAGCAGTTTAGCAGCCCTAAGTACTGACTTTCCCAATACAGCTGCTGGTACTACCTGCTGTTCCAATAACGTCATAGCATCACCTCAAGCTCTAATTTTACTGATCAAGCCTTAAATCTAACAATATCATACAAATTACTAGATAAAACGATCACCTATTACTGTTCGTAGCATACCAGTTATTCTTACTTGTTAGACGACCAGAAATAGTCACATAAGCTAATTTTTGCCAACACCTGATGATTCATACTTACACCACGCCCTGCTGCTTCCAAGGCAAGTTTTTGATGAACAATGATGGAACACGAACAATAAATCGACCACTATATTAACCAAGGGGGGCAGTTTTTAAATGCCGTTAGGGGGGCATTTTTACACTGCCGCTAACACAGCTATCTTCCTAATTTTTTAAAATAGGTTTCACATTTTGAAGCGGGGCCAAAATTATATTTTAAAGCGGTATTGGCTCTAGCTGTTGCATATTCAATACCTTGAATTTCACGCTGCTGAGCAAAAACTTGAATCGCAGGATGTAACTGTTCTGAGCAACTGGCATCGTTGCTAAAGTATTTTAAAGTCTTGGTATTGGAAAAATATATTGCAGCAAACAATCGCCCATCTTTAAACACAATCGCGGATGAAGCATCTAAAGTGCTTCCAGACCGACCTTCATAATACAGCGCCTCATCTGTTTTCAGTAAATATGGCGCTGAGTAATTGTCAAAATTAGATTGAAATTTGGTGGTGTTTCAAAAAGTATACTGATTATATTTTAACCACAATTGAAATCTCATAAAGCATTAAAAATATAGTGAATTTAATTTACTTATTTTCAATTTCTCTATTGACAGAATTAACTAGCATACTTTTTGAAACACCACCTGAAATTTTAGATAATCATGCTTTAACAATGTTTGAAGTTCTGTTTGGATTTTTGGATTCAAAACAATTTGAGGAATTGATGAAATATCTGAATATTGAATGAAGTCTAGTTCTTGAGCATGAGTAAAACCGGAGATTGAAAAAAGTAGAAAAAGATAATAGTGATTCTTCATATCAAATTTATTATTTTTATGTCCATATTGACTTACTTATGGATTGTTCATTTTATATGGACACTTATGGAGTATCAATAAGAGTGAAACCCTTTTGAGCGTTCATAACATTCTCCACAAATGTTTTGTTAATTTTTTATAAGCTTTTTAAGCTACTTTGTAATTAGCATGTATTATGCCAACTTTTATTATATTTATTTTTAAATAAAAAACAGCACTTTATTTCACTATTTAAAAATTTATTTTTGAGCATTGTGTTTTTATGTAAAAAACTGACAAATATTGTCAGTTTCCCTCTTTCTAGTTCAACATAATTGGCGAATTGCTCAATTCATCAGCTTTATCCTCTATTTTATTGGCATAGAAATGATCCAAAATAGTCCCAACTTCAGTAACGGCATCGACTAAAGCCTGCCGATACTGTTGCTGTGCCATTTTTGCAATAATACTTTGGCAGACCTCGTCCCACACCTGCTGTGTAGTAGCTAACTGTATTCCACGGTCAATGACAATCTCGACTTTACGCTCACACAAGTTTAAGTACAGTAAAATCCCGCTATTCAACTCGGTATCCCACACACCGAGCTCAGCAAACAGTTGTTTCGCACGTCCACGAGTATCTAAATAATAGGCTTCTCGAGCAGGCATGTGCCCTTCGATCACCACTTGGATTTCACCAATGTGCCCATGTTCAGCAGCAGATACCGCTTGCGCAATCGCATGTTGATCTTGCTGATTAAAAAAGCGTTTACTAGCTGGCATATGTAATAAATGCTTTAACCAACGCTTAAAACTCGGTTGTACAACTTCATCTAGCTTTGGTTTAGTAACGATGTCCGTCGTTTCAGTTGTTGTTACCATGACCCTGATGCTCCTCCACCGCCGAAGCCGCCGCCCCCGCCACTATATCCACCTCCACCAAAACCGCCGCCGCCACGACCTCCGCGCCCACCTCCACCGCCAGAAGAGAGAAAGAGCTGAAATATCGTTTGGGCTAAGGCCGTGATGAGTAAAAAGAAAATCCCACCACCAATTAGCAAACTGGTGACTAAACCAGCTCCATTGACCAAGCCTGCCACGATGCCTGCAACTGCAGCCGTCGAGGCACTTAAACGCTTCCCCACCACAAATGAGCCAATTGCGCCAGCAATTAAGATAAATAAAGCAGTACTAAAGGTTTTACTTTTGGCTTCCTGCTCTCGAATGGCTTGGTCTTGGCGTTCTTGTAATTCCTGCGCTGCTTGGGCTGCAACTTCAGGGTCAAGATTTAAAATACGTTCAATTTCAGTAAGCCCTGCATTGATCCCTTGAGCATACTGAGCTTGTTTAAAATACGGTGTGATTTGTTGATTAATAATGCGATTCGCAATAATGTCAGGAATGACGCCTTCCAAACCATAACCCGTAAGAATTTGCATACGTCGGTCATTAACGGCAATTGCAATCAGCAAACCGTTGTCCTGCTTTGCTGAACCGAGCTGCCATTGGTCTGCAATACGCATTGCAAAACCAAAAATATCCTCTTGACCTGTGGTCGGGACAATCACTACGCCTATTTGGGCTTTTCCTGTGTCATGCAAGGCACGAATTTTTTGGCCAATAGCTTCCTTATCTTCAGCACTTAAAATATGTGCTTGATCGATCACGGGTTCATTTAAGGTCGGTAACGCCCATATCAATTCACCTTCTGCCATATCATTGGCAATGGGTGGTTGTGGCACGGCATCAGTATTGGTAGAGCTTACCTTATTAGAACTCGCTGCTTGCTGACCTTGAATCATCTTTCCAGCAACGATTGTTTCCGCAGCACCATCTGTTGCTGTAGCAACTTCCGCCCATGTTAAAGAACTTAGACACAGCAGTCCTGATAAAATGAATGCAAGCATCCATTTATAGGAAAACCGTAAGAACTGCTGCCGTCCTATCATTCATTCACCCTATAGCTACGATTGCGTGAGATCACTGAGGTTTCAACTAGTTAAATGATACCGTTGGTGCTTTTTGCGCACTTTGCTCCGCACTAAAGTTCGGTTTGGTGTCCATCCCAATCACCTTCGCAGTCATGACTTGTGGGAACTGACGTGCATAGGAGTTAAAGTCTTGTACTGTACTAATGTAGCGATTACGCGCTACCGCAATACGGTTTTCGGTACCTTCGAGTTGAACCTGTAAATCACGGAATTGCTCATTGGCTTTTAAGTCTGGATAGTTTTCTGAGACCGCAATTAAACGCGACAATGCACCTGTCATTTGCGCCTGAGCTTCTTGATATTTTTGGAATAATGCAGGGTCTTCTAATACTTCTTTATCGACTTTTAAACCTGCCACATTGGCACGAGCCTGTGTGACCTCAGTTAGGACTTGCTCTTCATGCTTAGCATACCCCTTCACTACATTCACCAAGTTCGGCACCAAATCTGCACGGCGCTGATATTGGTTTTGTACTTCCGACCAAGCAGCTGTAACTGCCTCATCTTTGACCTGTAAGGTATTATAACCACAGCCCGATAGCGTTAACGTGCTCACAAGGGCAACAACGACAGCAGTTTTTTTCATAAAATTCATTCAGCTATCCTCTTTCTTTTGTATTTATTGCAATAACCTGATTGTAAACACATTTGATTATCCTTTTGTTACTTTTAGTTAAAGTAGCTAAAAATGAAAGAACCGAGCGATATTCACTCGGTTTTGATTATTTATTTTTATACTTAAACTAAATAGCCGCGTGCAATTCCTGCTGAAAACCTTCGAGTTGATAGTTGTCTGCCAAACGGGTTTTCCAGTATTTCAACAGTTGGGTGTAATCAATATCTGAGGGATGAAAGTTGCTTTTGTAATAAGACAGATATTCAGGCAGCAATTGCACAAACATCTTCGCCAGTAAATACAACCCAAAGAGATTCCCACCCAATTTCGGTATACTCTTTTTGTGGTCTTGTAAAAATAATCGACTGGCTGAGTAAAAAGTTAAACTGGCGAAACCTGTCGTTACACTGCGCATAATTAAACGGCGAATCTTGTCATCACCATACACATCTTGATAAACATCGAAGGCAACCGCACGATGCTCAATTTCTTCAATGGCATGCCACACCCAGAGTTTAACCGCATCATCATCCAAGGTGCTCAATACCTCAGGATGCCTTAAGATATAGCCGCCTAGCAGTGCCGTAAAATGCTCAAAAGCACAGGTGATTGCGAGCTGAATTTTAGGATGCAGGTTTTTCACATCATCATCTTTACGCGCCAACCATGCCTGAAAACGGTCGAGATTATAATCATCACGGCGCCATGCAGCATTAAATGCCGTGTGTGCTTGAGAATGCATCGCCTCTTGACCAATAAATGCCGCAATCTGCACTTGCAGATTTTCATCCTTCACTTGGTCACGTACATTACGCACGCTATGCACAAAGAACTGCTCACCTATGGGAAAAGTCGAAGACAATGCCGTCAGCAAATGTGACATGACCGGTGAATTGGCAAAATAATGCCTGCGAATGGCTTTGGGGTTGAATTGCAAACGTCGAATCGTAATACCCTGAGCTTTTGGACGATGTTGATATAGTTTTTCTGTCGTCACTTGAGTCATGTCTATTTCCTAACATTTAACCGAGCGATCTTCAGTATCTGAATTTAGAGACCGTTCACATATGGCAAAAGTGCTTAGTACGTTTGCAAATTCGTCCATTTTTATCGGACTCTCCACCAGATCTTTTTCGATTTATCCCGATCCACCTCTTTCATATCATCTCAAGCAAACAGTGATCATAAAAAACCCGCCGAAGCGGGTTTTTGTGTTGAACGATTTAGATTAAATGTCTAAATAATCCAAAATACCTTCAGCTGCTTGACGGCCTTCCCAAATCGCTGTGACAACAAGGTCTGAACCACGAACCATATCACCACCCGCAAAGATTTTCGGATTTGAGGTTTGGAATTTATAGGTTTGCTGTTCAGCCGCAACTACACGACCTGAACCATCAAGGTTAATATTCACATTTGTAAACCAATCCGCAGGGCTGGTACGGAAACCAAATGCCAATAAAACTGCATCTGCAGGTAAAATTTCTTCTGAACCCGGAATTGGTTCTGGGCTGCGACGACCACGGCTATCAGGCTCGCCAAGTTGAGTCGTAACCACTTTTACGCCTGTGACTTTACCATTTTCACCTACAATTTCAATTGGTTGGCGATTAAACAAGAAGTTCACTCCTTCTTCTTTGGCATTTTGCACTTCACGACGTGAACCTGGCATATTTTCTTCATCACGACGGTATGCACAGCTCACCACTTCTGCACCCTGACGAATCGAAGTACGGTTACAGTCCATTGCAGTGTCACCACCACCTAGGACAATCACCTTTTTACCTTCAACACTGATGTACTCGCTTGGGTCTTTTTCCCAACCTTGAGTACGGTTGACATTGGCAATCAAGAAATCCAAGGCATCATAGACACCATTTAGATCTTCACCTGCGAAGCCACCTTTCATGTAGGTATAAGTACCCATACCCATGAACACCGCATCGTATTCAGTAAGCAATTGATCGATGGTGACATCTGTACCAATTTCAGTATTTAAACGGAATTCCACGCCCATGCCCGTGAAGATTTCACGGCGACGCTTCATCACATCTTTTTCCATTTTAAATTCTGGAATACCAAAAGTCAGTAGACCACCAATTTCAGGGCGTTTGTCGAATACTACAGGTTTAACCCCACTACGCACCAAAATATCAGCACAGCCTAGACCAGCAGGGCCTGCACCAATGATCGCGACTTTTTTATCTGTCCACTTTACTGAAGACATATCTGGACGCCAGCCCAGTGCAAACGCAGTGTCATTGATATATTTTTCAGCGTTACCAATCGTCACTGCACCAAAACCATCGTTTAAGGTACAAGCCCCTTCACATAAACGGTCTTGCGGACAAACACGACCACACACTTCTGGTAGCGTGTTGGTTTGGTGACACAGTTCTGCTGCTTGGAAAATACGGCCTTCAGCAATCAACTTTAACCAGTTTGGAATATAGTTATGTACTGGACATTTCCATTCACAATATGGGTTACCACACCCTAAACAACGGTGGGTCTGATTTGCTGCCACTTCCGCTGTAAAAGGTTTATAAATTTCCACAAACTCTGCTTTGCGGACCTGAATCTCTTTTTTCTCTGGATCTTGGCGTGCTACATCCAGAAATTGAAAGTCATTGTTTAGGCGCTCTGCCATGTCTCTCTCCGTGGGTAGGTGCAGCCCGTTTATCTATCGTCTGCACCTGCCTATGTATCAGCAGTAGTGGAATTATTGTGGATCAGCTTGAGTGGTTTTCAACAAAGTCTGTAAGTTGGCAGCTTTCGGTTTCACCAACCAGAATTTACGACTGTAGAAATCAAACTCGTTACGGATCTTGTACGCCCAAGCACTACCAGTCTCAGCAATGTGTTCATCTAAGATACGGCTTAAGAACTCTTTATGTTCTTCCATCGATTCAGTCGAAATACGATTCAGCTCAATCAGTTCGTGGTTGTAATGATCAACGAAGTCATTATCAAGGTCAAGAACGTAAGCAAAACCACCTGTCATCCCTGCACCGAAGTTGTGCCCCACTTTACCAAGTACAGTCACGATACCACCTGTCATATATTCACAACAGTGATCGCCTGCACCTTCAATTACAGCGAAAGCACCCGAGTTACGTACTGCAAAACGCTCACCTGCTGTACCTGCTGCGAACAATTTACCACCCGTTGCACCATATAAACAGGTGTTACCAATGATTGCCGTTTCTTGGGTTTGGAAAGGTGAACCTTTTGGTGGGAAGATCGACACACGACCACCTGCCATGCCTTTACCCACGTAGTCGTTCGCATCACCTTCTAATCGAATGTGCAAACCACCCGCATTCCAAACACCGAGGGATTGACCCGCAGTACCCACCAAGTTCATCTTCACTGGGTGCGCTTCCATGCTGAGGTTGCCATAACGACGCGCAATCTCACCTGAAATACGTGCACCAATTGAACGGTCACAGTTACCAATGGTGAAGTGATATTCACCTGTGGTCCCAGCTTCAATTGCTGGTAGCATTTCAGCAACCATTTTCTCAGCAAGCAAGCCTTTATCAAACGGTGCGTTACCTTCAACTTCACAGTACTGCGCCTTACCTTGCGCAGAAGGATGTGACTCCAGTAATGCGCTCAAATCAAGGTGCGCATGTTTCTCCGTTTCACCTGGAAGCATTTCAAGCAAATCTGTACGACCAATCAAGTCTTTGAGGCTTGAAACACCCAACGCTGCCAGCCACTCACGTGTTTCTTCAGCAATGAAGGTGAAGAAGTTGATGAGCATTTGTGGCTCGCCAATATAATGTTCTTGGCGTAAATGATCTTGTTGAGTCGCAACACCCGTTGCACAGTTATTCAGGTGACAAATACGCAGGTATTTACAACCTAAAGCAATCATTGGTGTAGAACCAAAGCCAAAGCTTTCTGCACCTAAAATGGCTGCTTTCACCACATCTAGACCTGTTTTCAAACCGCCGTCGGTTTGAACACGAACTTTACCACGTAAGTCATTGACACGAAGTGCTTGATGCGCTTCAGAAAGACCCAACTCCCAAGGCGAACCTGCATGGTGAATTGAAGACAATGGAGAGGCTGCTGTACCACCGTCATAACCTGAAATAGTAATGAAGTCAGCATAGGCTTTTGCCACACCTGCTGCAATGGTACCTACACCCGGCTCAGACACCAGTTTTACTGAAACCATCGCTTGAGGATTGACTTGTTTTAAGTCAAAGATCAATTGTGATAAATCTTCAATCGAGTAAATGTCATGGTGCGGTGGTGGAGAAATGAGGGTCACTCCCGGCACAGAATAACGTAAACGTGCAATTAATCCATTCACTTTACCACCTGGTAATTGACCACCTTCACCCGGTTTAGCCCCTTGCGCCACTTTAATCTGCAAGACTTCAGCAGAGGTTAAATACGCAGGTGTTACACCAAAACGACCTGATGCAATCTGTTTGATTTTCGAGTTACGAATGGTGCCATAACGCGCTGGATCTTCACCGCCCTCACCCGAGTTTGAACGACCACCAATGGTGTTCATCGCAATCGCAATCGCCTCATGCGCTTCAGGAGACAATGCTCCTAAAGACATGCCTGCAGAGTCAAAGCGCGGTAAAATCGCTTCTACAGACTCCACTTGATCTAGAGCAATCGAGTTATCTGTTTTTAACTTTAATAAGTCGCGAATTGTTGCCACTGGACGGTTATTCACCAGCTCAGCATATTCTTTAAAGTCTGCATATTGACCAGAACGCACTGATTTATGCAAGGCATTGATTACGTCTGGGTTGAACGCATGGTATTCCTTATCAAAGACAAATTTCAGCAAACCACCTTGATCGATTGGTTTACGTGTTTTCCATGCGGTATCGGCCAATTTCTTTTGGTCATTTTCAAGGTCAATAAAGGTTGCACCTTTGATACGGCTCGGTACACCCGTGAAGCATTTTGAAACCACTTCTTCAGACAGACCCACCGCTTCAAACAACTGACCACCACGGTAAGAGGCAACCGTAGAAATCCCCATTTTTGAAAGGACTTTTAACAAGCCTTTTTCAATGCCTTTACGGAAATTCACTTGTGCTTGAATTGGGTCACCTAATAGCTCGCCTTTTGCAACCAAGTCATTGATCACATCATAAGCAAGGTAAGGATAAATTGCTGTCGCACCAAAACCGAGAATAACCGCAAATTGGTGCGGGTCACGTGCCAGTGCTGTTTCAACAATAATGTTGGCATCGGTACGTAAACCGACATTAATTAGATAATGGTGCACAGCACCAGTTGCCATCAATGCATTGGCAGGCAAGAAACCTTGACGAATTTTCTTATCAGACAACACCAATAAGGTTTTGCCGTCACGAATCGCTTGCGCTGCTTCTTCACAGATACGCGCAATTGCAGCTTCTAGACCTTCATCTTCCGCATAATTTAAATCGATATCTGCAATCTCATAACCCTTACGACCCAGCGTACGGATTTGATGCATTTTCGAATTTGACAACACTGGGCTTGAAATGATCAAACGATCCGCATGCTCAGGGCTTTGTTCAAAAACGTTTTGCTCACGACCTAAACACGTTTCCAATGACATCACAATCGATTCACGTAATGGGTCGATTGGTGGGTTGGTGACCTGAGCAAACTGTTGACGGAAGTAATCCGACACATGACGTACTTGGCGAGACAAAACTGCCATTGGCGTATCATCACCCATTGAACCCACTGCTTCCTGACCACTTTCAGCGATTGGACGAAGCAATTGATCACGTTCTTCAAAGGTCACCATAAACATTTTTTGTGATGCTTTAAGGTCGTCGCCTTTTAAGCCTTGATCACATAAATATTCTTCAAGCTCTGGACTACCTTGTACACGAACTGAGTTTTCACGTAACCATTCACGGTAAGGACGCATTTTTTTCAAATGCGTGCTGACATCTTTAGTGTCGAGCATTTTACCTGTGAAGGTATCAATCACTAGGATTTGACCTGGACCGACACGACCTTTAGAAATTACATCTTCAGGCTCGTAGCCCCATACACCAATTTCAGACGCCAGTGTGATGTAACCATTTTTGGTAATCACCCAACGTGCTGGACGTAAACCGTTACGGTCCAACATACAAATCGCATGACGACCATCTTGAATCACGAGACCAGCAGGACCATCCCACGCTTCCATATGCTTCGAGTTAAACTCATAGAATGCACGTAAATCAGCATCTAAAGTTTCCACGTTCTGCCATGCTGGAGGAACCAACATACGCAGTGCACGGAACAAGTCCATACCGCCGCCCACAAGAATTTCAAGCATGTTATCTAAGCTTGAAGAATCCGAGCCAGTACGGTTCACGATTGGATTGAGCTCAGTTAAACCAGGCAATAATGGGTTTTCAAACTTTGGCGTACGCGCCATCGCCCAGTTACGGTTCGCAGTAATGGTATTAATTTCACCATTGTGTGCAAGATAACGGAATGGCTGAGCCAAAGGCCAACGCGGCAATGTATTGGTCGAGAAACGTTGGTGGAACACCACAATATGTGACTCAAGACGTGGGTCTGCCAAGTCTGTGTAGAAGTCAGCAATCGCTTCAGGCATCATCAAGCCTTTATAGCTAATCACTGTTGAACATAATGTGGTTACATAAAATGAAGGGTCATTAGTAAGCTGCTGTTCTGCACGGCGGCGTGCCAAGAAGAGTTTACGGTTAAACTCAACTTCAGACACACCCATTGGGCAGTTCACAATAATTTGCTCAAATGCAGGAAGTGACTGCATCGCAATCGAACCTAAAGCATCGTTATTGGTCGGAATCACACGCCACGCCAATACTCGACAGCCTTCAGATTCAATTTCTTTAGTTAGAATTTGTTTTGCATGTGCTGCAATTGCTGGATCGAGGCTTAAAAACACCGTGCCGACAGCAAAAACTTCACTGAGTGTAATATCACTGAGTTTTTTCGCTTCTTCACGGAAAAACTGTTTTGGCATTGCTAAGAGTAAACCGCAACCATCCCCTGTCTTACCATCTGCAGCAATACCACCGCGGTGGGTCATACAGCTCAGACTGTGCATAGCAGTCTTGACAAGATCATGGCTTGCATCACCCTGCATATGGGCGATTAAACCAAAACCACAGTTATCTTTAAACTCATCCGGTTGGTATAAACCTTGAGCGGGAGCTACAGTATTAGGCGATGGCATGTGCATAGCGTACCCTTCTTTCTACAGGCCCTGTCGGGCGTCTAACAATCTAATTACTTCTTGCCGATTCGTTCAATTGACTCATATTCAGATTCTGATTGAAGTACAGCATTTTTTCTTCACACCCAAGATAGACTGATTTTCGTCTTTATGCATGTCTTAATTGAAAAAATGTATGCAGCAGTCACGCACTTTTATAAGGCACTTGGCCGCTACTATTTCGCTCATAAATCGAATCTTTTTTGCGCCAAAACAGTGACATCAACTCAATTCATGCACCATTAAAGCAAGTTTTATGCCAATTATTTATTTTGTGTGTTAAGCGCTTTAGTTTTATTAGGTTTGTGTTTTTTACGTAAAAAACTAGTTCGAGGATAATCCATTTATTGCACCATATCTGTGCACATATGGAATTTACATTTTTTGATGCGCCATAATGATCCAATTTTAATTAAATGGGTCGGTCACTTCAGGTTCATTTGTTTTATTTTGTGGCGCATTCTCTACGGTCGTTTGTGACTTTTGCACATCAACCACATTTCCATCCGCATCACGACGAGTAACCGTTGTCGATGTGGTCGATTGTTTATTTTGTTCAACTGCTGCACGTGCCGCTTGTTGACGCGCAGCAAGCGTAGCTTCATCAATCACAGGCACAGCGGCTGGTTTCAACTGCACGGCATAGAGCTTATTGCTAAGTCCAAGTTCATCAGAACCGAGATCATTGACATATTCAGCATAGCTTTCAATTTTTTCAACTTTGGGTTGCACCGACTTCGGCAACGTCAGTTTTAAATCCGCCAATGCCTTTTGCGCCTCATTGGCATTTTTATACACACCATAGATCAGCACATATTGCTCAATTTGGTTTTCACCCGTCAGTCTTAAGTAACTAAACGCTTGACGATCAGATTGTCTTTGCAAAAAGCGCTTAATAATCGCCTCTTCTGAAACTCTAAACAACTCAACTGCACTGTTCTTTTTATTTTCCTGAATAAATTTGGTCCCACGGAATTCAGCTTCATGCTGCGCGATTGCTACAACACGTGTCGTCATATCCAAAGGTTTTACTTCATCGAGGAATGAACCTAAATGTGCGGTTGTTGCGACTTTTTCTGGCTGAATTTGTAACTCAACTTCAGATTCAGCTTTTTTTTCAACTTCAACCACAGTCTCTTGATCTGTAATGGCCCAAAAGACTAAGGCGCCAAACAAGCATACCCCTCCGAATGCAAGCCAAATATAATTTTGCTTTGTCTGCCACTGGGTTCGAAGGGTTGTTGCCATAATAAAGTTATGCCTGCTCTTGGTTGGCTAAAATCGCCTGTTTCATCAATTCTACATCAAATGTTTTGGTAATGATGGCCTGTCCTACCGCTTGCATCAAAACCAAACGCAGTTGCCCGTTCAAGACTTTTTTATCATGAGCCATATACGCCAAAAAGTCATCGAGGGGAATCTGCGGACATACTATCGGTAAATTCGCGCGTTGAATGATATTTTTTGTACGCGCCAAATCTTCTGCACTGATCCATCCCATACGCTGCGATAAATCTGCTGCCATCACCATACCTGTTGCCACAGCTTCACCATGGAGCCATTCACCATAGCCTAGATAAGATTCAATCGCATGTCCAAAGGTATGCCCAAGATTCAATAAGGCACGCTCACCTTGCTCTTTTTCATCATTGGCAACAATACGCGCTTTATGGGCACAAGAACGATACACAGCTTCAGCCAGTGCAGCTTCATCACCCTGCACCAAATCATCTATATGTTGTTCCAACCAAGTGAGAAAGTCTGTATCCCCCAAGAGTGCGTACTTAATCACTTCTGCCAAACCTGCGGATAACTCACGTGCTGGCAGCGTTTTAAGTTGAGACATATCCGCCAAGACCACTTGCGGTTGTTGAAATGCCCCGATCATGTTTTTACCCAGCGGATGATTAATCCCTGTTTTACCACCAACACTCGAATCAACCTGTGAAAGAAGTGTCGTTGGCACCTGAATAAAATAGACCCCACGCTGGAAGCATGCTGAAGCAAAGCCCGCCATATCTCCAATCACACCACCACCTAAAGCTAAAACTGTACAATCACGGTTGAAGCCTGACGCTAGCAATGCATCAAAAATCAGGTTGAGGTGCTCAATATTCTTATATTTTTCTCCATCAGGCAAAATACAGGTTGCAACTGTTTTTCCCAACGCTTCAATTGCTGCCACGTAACGCGCTAAATACAAAGGCGCGACCGTTTCATTACTCACAATCATCACTTGGCGACCATGAATATACGGCTCAAGTAAAGCGTTTGGATCTAAATCACTACCAATAAAGATCGGGTAACGGCGTTCGCCAAGTTCAACATATAAGGTTTGCATGGATCAAATCACTTCAAAACTGAATCAAAACTACTTTAAAAGAATCAAGTTTAAGATACGCTGCGCAAGATCACGTGCAGCCCCTTGATTGGTCTCAATAATATAATGGGCAACTTCACGATATAAAGGATCTCGAACGCTGAGCAAGTCAGTTAACTTTTGTTCAGGATTCTCCACTTGAAGCAGTGGACGATTTTTATCACGATAGGTTCGCTGTAGTTGAATCTCTACAGGAGTATAAAGATAAACAACAATACCACGTTGTTTGAGAAATGCGCGATTTGGAGCCTGAGTCACCGCCCCACCACCTGTGGCCAAGACCAAGTTGGGTCGAGAGGTTAACTCATCGATTACAACCGTTTCACGACTACGAAATCCAAGCTCGCCCTCTTTTTCAAAGATCCATGGAATCGTTGCCCCTGTTTTACGCTCAATCTCATGATCGCTATCAAGAAACTCTCGTCCTAACAGTTCAGCTAAATGTCGTCCTACCGTTGTTTTTCCAGCCCCCATAGGCCCTACCAAATAAATATTTGGTAGGGTTTCAAACTCTTTGCTTGGCAAGGAGTCACCTTTTAGATTTGTTCAAATTAAAAATATATTAATGATTTCTTGAAACACTGTCATTAACAATTCGTGGTGTCACAAAAATCAATAACTCAGTTTGCGCACTAGATCTGGTGTTATTTTTAAATAAAGCACCCACTACAGGCAAATCCCCAAAAAATGGAACTTTCTCATATTGATTTTGCTTAATGTCATCAAAAATACCGCCAAGTACGACTGTTTCACCATCATCAACCAAAACATTAGTTTCAAGTTCATTTGTATTAATTAAATACCCTGCTGATGTTAGTGTACCAACTGTATCTTTTTCAATTTTTAGCGCCATTTGAACTTTACCATCAGGGGTGATACTTGGAGTCACCTCTAACTTTAAGTTAGCCGCACGGAATTCGGTTTTTAAGCCTTCCGTCGCACTCCATGTTTGATAAGGAATCTCTGTACCACGCAAGATATAGGCTTTCTGTTTATCACCAGTCAGTACTTTAGGTGCTGATAACACTTCACCATGACCATCCGCTTGAAGTGCGCTTAACTCAAGGTTTAACATATAATCTGAGATCTTCAGTAAACCAAAGTTAAACGTACCAGCCGTGTTTGTTGCTAAATCCACCCCCAAATCAAAACTTGGCTGGAAATCTCCGCCCCATACTGGGCTATTGCCCAGCTTCTTCGCGCTCCACTTAATCCCCAATTCGCGAGAAAAATCTGTTGACGCCGTTACAATACGGGCTTCGACCATCACCTGTTTAACTGCGACATCCAGCAAGTCAATCATGCGACGAATCTTGTCAATATTTTGCTGCCTATCATTAATAATTAAAGTATTGGTACGCGAATCAGAAACCGCACTACCACGAGCACTCAATAAACTTTCCAAAGCTAAGGAGTCTGAACCCGCTGTTCGGTTCGACTCACCTCCTTTACTATCACGAGAGTCCTCCAATAACTTCAGTACATCCGCCGATTTAGCATAACTCAATTGAATATAATCGGTTTGAATAGGTGAAAGCTTAATACTTTGCGCGATGGCTTTCGCCTCTTCTTCCTCAGATTTAATCAGCTCAGCTACAGGTGCAATCCAAATCACATTACCATTGCGTCGCTTATCCAAATTCTTGGTTTTCATTATGATATCAAGTGCCTGATCCCAAGGTACATCTTTAAGGCGCAAGGTAATATTACCTTGTACCGTATCCGAGGCCACCATGTTAATGCCTGTAAAATCAGCTAAGAGCTGTAATACACGGCGTACTTCAATATCTTGGAAATCTAAAGAAATCTTTTTGCCCGTATAAGCACTTGGTGCTTTAGGTGTTTAGTCCCAGATTTTAATGGTGCAATATTCTCAGATAAATGGAAGGAAGCACTATGGGACAAGTTCTACACAGCAGCGCCACAACGACACAGGCAGTGCGTCGAGCAATACAAAATAGTCAAGAGAGCTTAAGAACGCTAGCCAAGCGTTACGGCATCAATCAAAAGACCGTCGCAAAATGGAAGAAACGTACTTCAGTAGATGATCTTACAACCGGCCCAAAGAATCCTCGCTCAAGCGTGTTATCGCCTGAAGATGAGGCGGCAATTGTTGCTTTTCGAAAACGCACTTTGTTGCCGCTAGACGATTGCTTTTATGCATTGCAGCCGAGTATTCCTTATCTGACACGCTCGTCGTTACACCGCTGCTTACAGCGGCATGGTATTTCACGACTGCCTGAGGTACAAGGTGATCGCCCTGTCAGGAAGCGCTTCAAGAGCTACCCCATTGGTTACTTTCATATCGACATCGCTGAGATGCAAACAGCACAGGGTAAGCTTTATCTCTTCGTTGCCATTGATCGCACTTCCAAGTTTGCGTTCACTGAATTGCATACTAAAGCCAGTAAGATGGCAGCCGCGGAGTTCATGCGCAATCTGGTTAAGGCTGTGCCCTATAGAATCCATACGGTGCTAACAGATAACGGCATCCAGTTCACGAACCGCACCTGTGATCGCTACGCCTCTGAGCACATCTTTGATCGGGTTTGTACTGAATGTGGCATTGAACATCGTCTTACCAAGGTTAAGCATCCATGGACCAATGGACAGGTCGAGAGGATGAACCGAACGATTAAAGAAGCTACTGTCAAACGGTTCCATTACGACGATCACACTCAGCTATGCATTCACCTTGCTGATTTTATTGCTGCATACAACTTCGGCCGCAGACTCAAAACACTCAGGGGCCTGACTCCCTACGAATTCATCTGCAAACAGTGGACAGATGAACCTGAACTTTTTAAAATTGATCCGATCCATCAAATGCCGGGACTAAACACCTAGGCTTCATTGGATTTTTATCTTCAGGACGCTTTAAACTAATGGTGAGCTTATCTTCTGCCTGATAAGCCATATATTCAAAACTGCCATTCGATTGGATCGTGATCAGGCCGTTACTGCCATCATTTTGTGCATCAGTGGTCGATACAGGCGTTGCGAAATCATTCACATTGAGACGGCGCGATAAGTGGGCAGGAATTTTATTCCCCAAAACGCGCACCACAATTTTACTGCCTTGTTGTTTCACATCGACAGGGGTATTGCTACCTTTTAAATCAATGACAACTTGGCCTTCGCCGTCTGAACCACGTTGGAATCCAATATTTGAAATACCTTGCTCTGAACGCGCTGCAGCAACAGGTGTTGCTAGCGCTGGGTTCGCTGAGTTAATTTTCAGAATAAAAGTATTACCTTCAACACGTGTAGTAAATGCACCAGCATCAGCCAAATTTACAGTTAAACGTGAACGCTGCGCAGCTGAAGTTACATCTACTGTACTTGCTTCAGCCGTTGCCACCGCAATACTGCCTTGTTTTAAGCTCTGCTGCGCTTTATCAAAATCCAAAACCAAACGTGATGGCTGTTCCAACTGATAGGCTTGCGGCTGTGGTGGCAAACCGTTGAACATGACACGAATTTCTGTTCCCTGTCCCGGAATTTGCATCGGCACAATATTCGTAATACTGACTTGCGCACTTGCAGCCTGCATCACCGCCATTGCAATTGCACCCATTGAAAACTGACGGAACATATGGTTCATCGTATTGCCATCCCCAAATATAAAATCTTTAGCACTATTTTTCATTTTTATTCCTTTTCCTTTTTTAAGGCGCCGGCCCAATTAATACTAGGCTTCTCGGGCGCTCGACATAGCCCTCACGCCCATCCAGAATAATTTCAATCAAATCAATTTGTGTAGCGGTGATATTAATCACACGACCATGATTCATCCCCAAATAACTACCACGCTGCACGCGTTCAATTTCACCATCCGGTGTTTGAATCAACGCCAAAATTTGTCCATTTTGTCCGCGCATGCTTCCTTTCATGTTAAGCGATTCAATCGCATAACTTTCCAAGGGTTGTAATTGGCGCGATAGGTTTAGATAGACACGCTTTCCAGCCATAATCTTCAGTTCAGCCGCTAAAGAGCTTGGCATAAACGGGCTCTTTAATTGGTGCGCAGCATAGTTAAAGGTCGGTACAGGTGGGAAATCTGGCGCTGGCTCAATCGGCAATGGTGGCTGATTGCGAATTTCAGCCATTTGCATATTGACCGCATCAATACGTGAATCACAACCGACAAGGAATAGTCCTACGCAGAGACTAAGTAAGAGGTTTTGATGTTTCATTACTTGGCACCTCCCGCATCGGCTTTCTTATCATTTTTTGTATCTTTTACATCAACATCCGTTATAGCCGTTGCCCCGACATAACGGTAGGTTTTCGCTTTTACACTATATGAAATTTGCGGAATATCCGTCTTTTTATCATTGTTACTTGATGCTGAGATATCGAAGTCATGCAAGGTAACAATACGCGGTAAAGCTGCAATTCCACTGACAAATGAACCAAAAGAATGATAATCACCCGTCGCTTCAATGGAAATCGGCTGTTCGATAAAGAACTCTTGGCGAATTTCTGGTTCTAAACGAATATTTTTAAACTTTAATCCAGAATTTACGCCGCTCACGTTGATATCTTCAACCAAGCCAGGAATTTCAGTTTCTTTCGGCAGCTGTTCTAACTGCTGATTAAAATTGGCTTCCATTTCTTGCAATTGCACTTGATATTGCTGCAAATTACGTAATTTTGAATCTTTTTCACGAAACTCATTCAGTAAATTTTGTTCTTGTGCATGTGCATTTGAAATCGCATCAAGCTTCGGCTTAATCACGACAAAATAACCCAATGCCCCAATCACTAAAATGATAAAGATCCAACAAGTCAATTTGACTGAAAAGGGCCAACTACCGTAATTGTTTGGATCTAAGGTATTAAACTGTTGAAAAAATTTATCAACCGTCATTTTTTTCTTGGCTACAGCATGGTTTTCTGATGTTAATTCTTCAAATTCATCGCGACTCATTGTGCTGCCCCCGCTGTTGAATTATTAACTGTGCTTGCGGCTTCAGGTGTAGTCGCATCAGGCGCTACTGGCTGTGCAATCTCATCTAAATCTGCCGTGACCACAAAGGTGCCATAGGTTTCTTCAACACGTGGCACGATAGAACTTGGTGCTTTATCTTTTTTCTCTTCAGCAACCAAGAATGAATTCATAAAGGCATTGCGATACCACGCAGATGCTTCGAGATTACGTAAGAATTCCGCAACTGTATTCGGGCTTTCCGCTTTACCTTCAATGGTAAATTTATCACCTGTACGCACAAACTTAGTAATGTACATATTACTCGGTGTAACACGTACCATTTCATCGACCAAACGCACAGCCACAGGACGTTGACCTTGCAAGCCTTGGATCAACTTCATCCGTTCAACAATCGCATTTCGCTGTTCTTGCAAACCTTCCAATGACTTTAATTGGACATCTAAGTTTTGATTGGTACTCACCACCAACTGATTGGCTTGTTCTTGATCTTCAAGTTTTTGACTGTAAAAAAACCACGCCAAAGCAACAGCTAAAACCCCAACTAATGCAGCCCCAACACAATAGGCAATAAATTCTTTTTTTCGTTTCTCTCTTAACGCATCACGCCAAGGGAGTAGGTTTATTTTTGCCATTAATCAAAACTCCTCAATGCCAATCCACATGCCACCATGAGTGATGAAGCATCATTTTCAATTTTTTTAATGTCGATTTGTGGAGAAAAGCCCATCTGTAAAAATGGGTTGGCAATGGTGACCCGATAACCTAATTTTTGTTGTAATAACTTCGCCAGTCCTGGAATATTAGCATTCCCCCCTGCCAATAAAATATGGTCGATCTCATTAAATTGAGAGGACGCAAAGAAGAACTGCATAGAGCGTGCAGCTTGCTCCACTAAAGCTTCAAGAAATGGCTCAAGGACTTCAATATCATAATCATCAGGCAAAGTACGGCTTTTTTTGGCACGCCCTGCTTCCGCAAAAGATAAACCATAACGGTTTTGAATTTCCTGGGTCAGTTGTTTCCCCCCCGAACACCTGCTCACGCGTATAAATGACTTTATTATTTCTCATAACGGACAAGGTGGTCATGGTATGACCAATGTCTAAAATCCCAACGGTATTTACGCCCATTGGAAGCGTATCTGAAAAGACTTTGAATGCATTTTCAATGGCGAAACTTTCAACATCGGCAATCTTAGGCGTTAAACCGCCCAACTCCAATGCTTCGGCACGTGCCTCTACATTTTCAATGCGGGTTGCAACGAGGAGTACATTGACACGATTTGGATTGGTAAACGGTCTGGAAGGACTTCAAAGTCCAAACTCGCCTCATCTAATGGGAATGGAATATATTGCTCAGCATCATCACGAATCTGAATTTCACGTTCGTCATCGTTCATATCGGCATCCATTTCAATGATTTTAGTAATCACCATGGAAGTCGGAACTGCCAGCGCTACGTCTGTCGATTGAACATTGGCCAAATTTACCGCACGCTCAAGGGCATCACCAACTGCTTCTGGATTCAATATATTTTTTTCGACCACACTTCCTTCTGGTAATGGGACTAGTGCATAGCTCTCCACCCAATACCGATTGTTTTTAACAGAAAGTTCCAATACCTTAACAGAAGTCGAACTAATATCTACTCCTATTAACCCCTTACTTGGCTTACGATATAACCTGAGCACAGTATCATTCCTATTATTTTTTTATCCCCCAAAAAAAGTAACCCACTAATTAGTCCGCGTCTATAATTTTATACGGATACAATAACTCATCTAACATTCCGTATGTGTACAGGATATACTGACCGCTAATTAGTTTGCCATTAGCTCTTATTAAAACTTACTTGTTATGAAAAAGCTATCTTGTTCGGGCCGTGTTCATCCATTTTTTTTGATCATTATTATAATGTTGGTCTCAATTCCAATGGGTTTTTATGGCATGTATCTCTATATTGCCCCATCTTTGCCGCAAATGACAACTCTAAAAAAGGCGCCATTACTAAAACCTTTACAAGTTTATAGTGCGGATAACCAACTCATTTCGGAATACGGTGGCAAGCTATCTGTACCCGTAGATTACGATCAGATCCCACGAAGTTTTATTCATGCCTTCTTAGCGGCGGAAGATTCTTCTTTTTTTGAGCATAGTGGTATCAGTTTTAAAGGTTTAGGACGTGCAGTCAGTGAAAGTATTACTGGCTCAAATGTCCAAACGGGTGGCTCGACCATCACCATGCAAGTGGCAAAAAACTATTATCTCAGTCCCGAGCGTACATTAAAACGTAAATTGACTGAGGTTTTTCTAGCCCGAAAAATTGAACAAAATTTGACGAAAGAGGAAATCTTAACCCTCTATGTCAATAAGATTTTCTTAGGTAAAAATGCCTACGGTATCGCAGCGGCAGCTAAAATCTACTACAACAAAAGCTTAGATGAACTCAGCATTGCGCAAATGGCAATGATTGCAGGTCTGCCTAAAGCGCCGTCTAAATACAATCCAGTGGTCAACCCCGAACGTGCTTTAGAACGTCGTAACTGGATTTTGGGTCGTATGCTCCAGCTAGGCTACATTAACCAAAGCCAATATGAAAAAGGCATTGCAGAACCAATTAACCTCGATATGCCTGACCGCGGGGTAAGCAACCGATTTCCCTACATCGGTGAAATGGTCCGTAGCGAACTGATTGAAAAGTTCGGCGAGCACGCGATTGACTCTGGTTATAAGGTTTACACCACCATCAACAGCGAACGCCAAGCCTATGCCGAACAAGCGGTACAAGATGGTTTAGAAGCCTATGACCGTCGTCATGGTTGGCGTGGTGCGGAAGCCCATGACAAACCCTTAAGTAGCTTTAGTGCTTTTGCCAATACCTTCCCTGCCGAAGTCACCCGTGTGAATCAAAATAGTTTTGATGCCTTAATGCAAGATGGCTCAACAGTAACCGTGCCATGGTCTGGCATGTCTTGGACACGTCCTTATCGCAACGCGAATGCCGTAGGCGGTACACCATCAAGAGCATCTCAAATTGTTAAAGTGAAAGACATCGTACGTCTGCGCCCCAATGACAACAAAACCTCATGGGCTTTGGTGCAACTGCCTAGAGTTCAGGGCCAACTGATTGCACTTAACCCAAACAATGGCGCTGTAGAAGCACTGGTTGGTGGTTATAATTTTTATCAATCTAAATTTAACCGAACCACCCAAGGCTGGCGCCAACCAGGTTCAATTATTAAACCCTTTGTCTATGCACTCGCTTTAGAGCGCGGTATGACACCGTATAGCATGGTCAATGACAGCCCAATCACGATTGGGAAATGGTCACCACGCAATGCCGATGGCCGCTATTTAGGCATGATTCCCCTGCGTCGTGCACTCTATTTATCGCGTAACACCGTGTCAGTTCGACTCCTGCAAACCGTGGGCATTGAACGTACACGCCAATTGTTCATGGACTTCGGCTTAACTGATGAACAGATTCCACGCAACTACACGATTGCACTCGGAACACCTCAGGTTTTACCAATTCAAATGGCTACTGGATACTCAGCCTTTGCCAATGGCGGTTATCGTATTCAACCGCACTTCATTAATCGTATTGAAGATGCCTATGGCAAGATCATTTATCAGAACAACCCTGAATATGCATGTATCAGTTGTATCTCTCAACAAGAATCAAAGCCTCAGTCTGCTGACACCATCACGCCTGATGATGAAGTAATTGAAGTCACCAACCAAGAGCTGAACCCTGCTGAAAAATCGGCAAATCCTGTTGAGATCAACAGTGACTATCGTCAAGCGCAACGTATTTTAAAATCTAGCTCTGCTTATGATATGGCGAATATTTTAAAAGACGTGATTCAACATGGTACAGGCCGTGCTGCGCTGCGTATTGGACGAGATGACTTGGGCGGTAAAACAGGAACCACCAATGATGCAAAAGATGCTTGGTTTGCCGGCTTTAATGGCAAATTGGTCACTGTAGCGTGGGTTGGTTTCGACCAACCAACAACTTTAGGACGCCGCGAATACGGCGGTGTGGCTGCGCTTCCAATTTGGACGGACTTCATGGGCAAAGCCTTACAAGGCACGCCTTCGGCGTGGGTTCAACTCGATGCCAAAGCCAAAGCACCGATTCAACGCCATCAGAAAGAAACACCTCAGAGTAACTTAGGCCCAACCCCACCTTTGGCGCAGCCGTTGTATCGCCCTGCACCGGTGGTAGTTCCACGTGCTCCTGAGCATGACTTTGATGATTTGCCGGGTGAAGAGGAAACGCTGGTTCCAAAGAACAGCACCCCACCCACCATGCAAGCACCCAAAGAACAACCAAAACCTAAATCGGATGCGCTCGATCATTTGATTGATCAAGTCCAATAATAAAAGCCCGCATCTGCGGGCTTTTTTATACTTATGCTTTTTTCTGAAACAGTAAAATTTGATACTGTGCCTGTAGTTCAAAAGCTGTTTGAGCCTCTAAAGCTTCACGGCGCTCTTGTTTCGCCTTATAGGCATAAGGTGTCATGGCAATCAGGTTTTTTAAGTCCTGCTGATTAAGCTTAAGATCAGCATCAACAACATCATCACTCACCAAATCAAACGCATCACTCAACTGCTCTACAAATTTGCTCGGTTCATGCGGCTTCACCTCTTCGAACAAAGCCTCACGCATGGCATATAAATGCTGAGGCGCAGGCGTCACCACCAACAAATATCCTTGCGGTTTGAGTACCCTTAAAATCTCTTGTATTGGAATCGGGCTAAACAAACTACTACATAAATCAATCGATTGATCCAACACGGGTAAAGTTGCTCCTGTACCCACTACCCACGTGATATTTTTATTGATTTTCGCAGCCACTTGCACTGCATTTTTTGCAATATCTACACCGACACATTGCAGTACCTCCGACTGCATTGCATCGGTGTAATAGCCTTCACCACAACCAATATCGAGTAAATTTTCAATACGTAACTCACGTACCTTATTGATCACTGCTTGCTGTAAAGGCGCGTAATGACCTGCACTTAAGAAGGCACGGCGGGCTTGTACCGACTCACGCGTATCCCCCGGATTTTTGCTGTGCTTGTGTTGAACGACATGCAAATTGACGTAGCCTTGTTTCGCCACATCATAACTATGTGAATTCGCACAGCGCCATGTTCTTTCGTTTAAAGTTAAAGCCTCACGACACACAGGACACATGAGCAGATTCATTATTTTCTCCAAGACCTTACCTCAGGCATAAAAAAAGCCGGCAAATACCGACTCTTTTCATACTTTTGCTTAACGCAATTTTAAGGTCATTAGACCTAAAACTACCAGCATAATTGTGATAATCCAAAAACGAATCACCACTTGGGTTTCACGCCAGCCTTTTTTCTCATAATGGTGGTGTAATGGTGCCATCAGGAATACCCGTTTATTGCGCATTCTGAGGGAACCAATTTGCAAGAAGACTGAAATCGCTTCGACCAAAAACACACCAGCCATAATGGCAAAGACAATTTCCTGACGAACCATGACCGCAATTGTACCGAGCATTGCACCCAATGATAATGCGCCCACATCGCCCATAAAAACCTGTGCAGGGTGTGCATTAAACCAGAGGAAGGCTAGACCCGCGCCAATCATGGCTGCACAAATCACCACCAACTCAGAAGCAAAGCGCACATAAGGAATATGTAAATAATTGGCAAAACGGACATCACCAGCCAAATATGCAAATACACCTAAACCCGCTGCAACAAGCACTACAGGCATAATCGCTAAACCGTCCAAACCATCGGTCAGGTTCACGGCATTTGATGCACCATTAATTACCAAATAGGTGAAAATGATAAAACCAATACCCAACGGAATCACCGACAAAGGAATACTTAAATCTTTAAAAAATGGAATCAGCAGATCCAGCATATTTGCGGTATGCACAGGATTGCTCTGTTGTTGCGCAATTACATATAGCGCAATACCTGCGCCCAATGATGCAAGCGACGTCCAAAAGAACTTTTTACGGGCAGGTAAGCCTGCATTGTCTTTATAGCGAATCTTGATCCAGTCATCGGCCCAACCCACTGCACCAAAAATCACCATCACTGCCAAGACAATCCATACATAAGGGTTGGATAAATCTGCCCACAACAGTGTGGAGATACCAATTGAGAGTAAGATCAACACACCACCCATGGTTGGTGTGCCCATTTTTTTGGCATGATTTTCAGGAGCATATGAACTCACGGCTTGACCATATTTGAGTGCTTGCAACTTGCGAATCATCACAGGACCGAGCACTAGACCAATGGTCAGTGCGGTTAAAACACTGAGCAAAGAACGCAATGTTAAATAACGAACCACCTGAAACGAACTATGGTAGCCCGCCAGTTGTTCAAACAACCATAACAACATTTAGAGTTTCTCCATCAAATCAGCCATCAACGTTTCCATATGGGTATAACGAGAACCTTTAAACAGGAAACTCATAGACTGGGGTTGATGTGTTTCAATTAAACTGAGTAAGAACGGCAAAGCCTGCTCTTGAGTTAAAAAAGCCTGCATTTTTTTGCCATATTGGGTGCTGCGTGCACCTTCTTGTGCCGCAGGTGCAAATTCACCGACAGCCACCACGAAGTTCAGCCCTTTCACTGAGACCAAATCGCGCCCCAGCATATAGTGCTGCTGTGCAGCAGAGCTACCTAGCTCACCGATATCACCCATCACCATCACTCGAACCCCCTCTTGCTGTGCAAGCACTTCAGCAGCGGCACGCATAGAGGTTGGGTTGGCATTGTAGGTATCATCAATCAACAAATGACGGCCTTGTTGAATAAAGTTCAAACGCCCTTTTGCACCGACCGCTTGCTCAAGGCCAAGCACAATATCATCCAAGCTAATACCAATCGCTAAAGCAAAAGCTGCCGCAGCAGTTGCATTTTGAACATTATGCTCCCCAGCAAATGGTAAATTCACCTGACGCACGCCTTGCGGGGTATTTAGCTTAAACGTTGCAGATTGTGCCTGTAACTCAATCTCAGTGGCAAAGATTTCACCACCCGCACCAAAGCTGAGCACCTGTTCAGTTTGCACTGCTTGGCGAATGCTATCGGCAAAATCATCGGCTGCAGGAACAATTGATGTGCCATTTGGAGCAATATGCGCATAAATCTCAGACTTAGCACGGCAGATGCCATCGCGTCCACCAAACTCACCCAAGTGTGCTGTACCAATATTGATAATGCCTGCAACCAAGGGCTGGACCAAATTCGAAGTATAGTCAATTTCACCTTGATGGCTTGCACCCAACTCCATCACTGCATATTGATGCTCTGGATGTAATTCCAATAACATGACTGGCACACCCAAGTCATTATTCAGATTGCCACGGGTCACCAACGTTGGTGCTATACGTGACAAAATACTGCCTAACATTTCTTTGGTGGTGGTTTTACCACTACTACCCGTCAGCGCAATCACTTTTAGCTGTGGGTTTTGTGCACGGCGATAAGCCCCCAGTTGTCCCAATGCCAAACGTGTATCGGGCACCACCAACTGACAAACCTCTGCATCTATAGGCTGACTCACAATGGCCACTTGGCAACCTTGTTCAGCAACTTGCGTAATAAAAGCATGTGCATCAAAACGTTCGCCTTTGAGTGCTAAGAAAGCATCTCCTGCTTCTGCATCACGTGAATCCGTCAAAATGCGTTTAATTTCAGTATTTGGCGCTTGATCATTTAGCCAATAACCTTGGGTAGCTTCGAGCAACTGTGCGGCGGTCCATGACACTAAAGGCACTGTGCTTGTTGTTGAGGTATGCATACGACTTCCTTAGTGTGCAGGATAAGCAGAATCAGTAGTGTGGTGCTGTGTATCAATCGCGGATTGCACTTCGACGACATCGTCAAACCAATGCCGAACACCCTCTATTTCTTGATAGTTTTCATGACCTTTGCCTGCAATCACGACAATATCACCCGCTTGGGCCTGTTGAACGGCAAATTTAATCGCTTCACGACGATCATGGATTTCATGAACCACACGGTTTGAGAAATCAATCCCCGCTTTCATATCGGCAAAAATTTGCTCAGGATTTTCTGTACGTGGGTTATCTGAAGTCAACAACACCACATCTGCTCCGTTTAATGCTGCTTGGGTCATGAGTGGCCGTTTGCCACGGTCGCGGTCTCCACCACAGCCAAATACTGCCCAGAGTTGCTGTTCCACATGGCGCTTCAACGTACTTAAGACTTGCACCAGAGCATCAGGCGTATGCGCATAATCAACCACAAACAAACGCGCATCATCACGAATCACTTGCATACGACCTGGCGCACCCTTGAGCTGTGCTGTTGTAGCAACCACATCGGCTAAATCAAAACCCGCTTGTTCAACCATAATTAAACTGGCGACCAAATTTTCAATATTAAAATGACCCAATAATGGGTTCTGTACCTGATATTCGGCCTGTGCCGTACACAAGCTAAAGTTTGCACCCGTCAGGCTATATTGAATATTCTTTACCAGATAGTCTGCAGGCTGCGTGGTTGAATAAGTTAAAATTTTCGGTTGGGCTGGATTATTTTGTGCCGCTTGAATCATGACTCCAGCATGCTCATCATCCAGATTGATGACTGCAACTTTCAATGATGGAAATTGAAATAAGCGAGATTTAGCTTCGGCATAGACCTCAAGCGTGCCATGGTAGTCCAAATGGTCGCGACTTAAGTTGCTATATGCAGCAATTTCAATTTCACTGCCCGCTAAACGGCCTTGTTCCAAACCATGTGAAGAGGCTTCAATCGATGCAAATTCAGCACCTTGCTTGGCATAGCTATGTAGTGCATTTTGTAGATGCAGCGCATCCAAGGTGGTATGCGACGATGCTTCTAAATTGGGCAAAATGCCATTACCTGTCGTGCCCATTACCGCACATGATTTGCCTTGTAGCATCAACAGTTCTGCGACTAAACGAGAAATGGTGGTTTTACCATTGGTTCCTGTCACCGCTAAAATACGAGCAGGCTGTACTTGGCTAGTGGCCAACAAAAATTGCTTTTGCCAGCCTCCCATCAAGTGACGCACATTCGGCACCACAATACTGTTTGCAAGTGCAAGCTCAGTTTCACTCACCACTGCTAAAGCCCCTTTGTCCAAGGCTATTTGCGCAAACTGCTCTGTTTTCTCAGGTTGTGAAAGTGATGTCAGCGCAATAAAAATTTGCCCTGCCTGTACTTTACGACTATCAAGAACAAAACCTTGAAATGGCTGTGCCATCCATTCAGCGCTTAAGTTAGCGGTGTAGAGTTGTTGAAATGTAATGGACATTCATCACCTATCTCTTGATTACAGGAGCATCTAAAGGTTTATCTAAAGGCACGTTCATTAAACGTAAGGATTCTTGCATAACACGGGCAAATACAGGCGCAGACACCGTACCACCATAGTAGGTCCCTTGCGGGTTTTCGACCACAACCACCATCGCTAAACGCGGGTCGCTGACTGGTGCAACACCGGCAAAAAGTGCACGATATTCATTGGTTGAGTAGCCTTTACGGTCAGCACGTAACTTATGCGCGGTTCCTGTTTTACCACCTACACGGTAACCCGGAATGGTTGCACGAGTCGCGGTACCACCCGGTAAGGTTGCCGTTTCCATCATCAACAAAACTTGATCCGCAATTTTTGGATCAATCATTTGTTCACCACGGGGAGGCGCATCTAACTTATACAAACTCAAAGGCATTTTCACACCTTTGTTAGCCAACATGGCATAAGCATCCACCATTTGCAGCACAGTCGCATTTAAGCCATAGCCATACGCCATGGTCGCCACTTCCGATACATTCCATTTACTTGGTGGAAGAATTAAACCACCACTTTCACCCGGGAATTTAACAGCTGAACGCTGACCAAAACCGAGACGTTTATAAAAAGTCGGTAAAGTTGCATAAGGGAGAGACAAAGCAATTTTAGCCACACCCACGTTAGACGATTTTTGAATAATTCCACCCAAAGTCAGTGGACCATAGTTATGTGTATCTCGAATGGTGTGGTTGCCGACTCGCATCGAACCCGGAGTGGTATTAACCACAGTATTCGGCATGTATTTGCCGCTTTCCAAGGCCATTGAAATGGTCAAAGGCTTCATGGTTGAACCCGGTTCGAAAGAGTCAACCGCACCACGGTTACGCATGGCGTCTTTATTGGACAAACTGTTTTTATCGTTCGGGTTATACGACGGCCACGACGCCATCGCTAAAATTTCACCCGTTTTCACATCGACCGCAATTGCTGTGGCAGAACGAGCATTATTGGCTACACCCGCAGCGGTCAGTTCACGGTACATAATGTACTGAAGGCGCGAATCAATACTGAGCGTAATATTTTCGCCCGGCTCAACTTCTTTAACCACCTCGGCATCTTTAAAACGATTGCCCTTTTTATCTCGAACAATTTGCTGCTCACCATCAATACCCGACAAGCGTTGATTCAGCTGCATTTCTAAACCTTCAATGCCCGAACCTTCACTGTTGGTCAAACCAATAATTTGCGCATTCGGTTGTGGCTGCGGATAGTAACGTTTGTAGTTCTTTTCGGTATACACACCTTGGAACTCACGTTTTGCAATCAGTTCGGCTTGCTGAGGTGGCACTTCTTTTTTCAAAACCAAGTAGCGCGAACGCGGACGTTCATTGAGTTTCCGCTTCAGTTCCGCACGATCCATGCCCACGGCATCAGCCAGTTCATCCAGATTTAGATTTTTGTCTGGTAATTGACGCTTCAATTTACGATTGTGTGGATCTTTGGCTAATTCAGCGGTAATTTCATCAAATAGTTTTTTATTATCAAAATAATCACGTGGGTCAATCACCACTTTCATAATCGGCGTACTGATCGCCAAAGGCACACCATGACGGTCATAAATCACACCGCGCATGGCCTTAATTTTTTCAGTTCTTAAAATATTGGCATTGGCTTTATTTTGCAAAAATTCGGTATTAATGACTTGTACGTAAAAAGCACGTCCAACCAAAGCAATAAAGCAGGCTAAAACCACCGCCCACATGAGATAAAAGCGCCACATTTCAACCTGTAGAGCCGATTTTTCAGTCACCGCTTGCTGTTTTTTACGAGTGGGTTTACGCTTTTCTACCATGTTACAGCGGCCTTATTTTTTGTCTTCTGAAGTCGTGGGTAAAGAAATCACTACGGTTTGCGCCGCAGGTGGTGAATACATCCGCAGTTGCGTCACCGCGCGCGTTCCAATTTGTGCAGTTGCGCCAAAAGTTTGCTGTTCAATCAGCAAACGGCCCCACTCTGCATTTAAGTCATCACGCTCGCGCATAAAAGAGCTCATTTCGCGATAGTCATGACGGTATTCAAACACTTGGAACACCACCATCATGGCACTGATAAACACCAGCACCAATAAAATGACATAGGCAATCAACTTCTTAAACTTTAACTTTGTTGGAATTTTTTCAACGACTTCAGTTTTCATTATTCGCCTTTAAGTGCTAAGCGCTCTGCAACTCTAAGCCATGCACTACGTGAACGTGGATTAGCTTTAACCTCTGCATCACTTGCTTTCACACGTGATACTTTCTTTAAACGACGCGTATCTGGTCGTTGTTGTGGCATACCCCAACCCATATCTTCCTCAAGTGTCGACTCTTTTTGAATAAATTGTTTAATTAATCGATCTTCTAAGGAATGGAAGCTAATCACAGCCAAGCGACCATTCGGTTTTAATACTTCTACCGCTTGCGGTAGGAAAACTTCAATATCTTCTAATTCTTTATTAATGGCAATACGAATTGCTTGGAAAGTTCGTGTTGCGGCATGTTTATTTTTTTCCCATTTCGGGTGCGCTACTTTCACAATTTCAGCCAACTGCGCTGTGGTTTCAATCAATCCGGCCGCTTTAATCGCTTTGGCAATACGACGGCTATAACGCTCTTCACCATATTGAAAAATAATATTGGCTAACGCCTCTTCCTCAATATTAACCAACCACTGCGCTGCGGTTGGACCTTTTGAATTGTCCATACGCATATCCAGTGGTCCATCTTTCATAAAACTAAAACCACGCTCCGCCTGATCAAGCTGCGGTGAAGACACGCCCAGATCGGCCATAACCCCATCGACCAAGCCAATGCCGCGTACTTCTAACTCATGTTTAAGGTCAGCAAAGCTGGCATGAATAATTTTAAAACGTGGATCTTCTTGTTCTAAAATCGCGGCTGTTTCCAGTGCTTGCGGGTCTTTATCAAAACCATAGACACGTGCATTTTCATCTAGCTTAGACAACAGCAAACGCGTATGTCCGCCACGACCAAACGTCCCGTCAATGAAAATCCCTGTATTGCGATCTGCTACCAAAGCATCAACAGTTTCGTGAAGTAATACAGAAATATGCGACATAAAGACTCAATATGATCGGAAGGAAAAATGTAACTGCACATTATTACCTTGTTTTAACAAAGCTCCAAACGACTTTTTGTAGGGAAATATTACTTTTCATAGACAAAACCGTTTTTAAACGGCATTCATTATCAAAAAAGCCTCCCAAGGGAGGCTTTGTAAGCAGCAGCTGAAATAATTAACTGGATTATTTACGGCTATTATAGATTTGGTCGAAAGTCGCCCCATTCACAAAGTGGGTCTTTTGAGCATTGGCCCAACCACCAAACACTTCATCAATGGTGAAGGTTTTTAACGGTGGAAATTGCGCTTTATATTTTTCTAAAACCGCAGCATTACGTGGACGATAGAAGTGTTTCGCCGCCATTTCCTGACCCAGTGGTGAATATAAATAGTTGATATAACCCTGTGCTAACCACTTGTTGCCATTTTTCGCCACGGTCTTATCCACGATTGCCACCGAAGGCTCGGTTAAAATCGAGATCGATGGATAAACAATATCGAACTGATTTTTACCTAAAGTTTTTTGTGTCACTAAGGCTTCATTTTCCCAAGTCAATAACACATCACCAATGCGACGTTCTGCAAAGGTGGTCATAGACGCCCGTGCCGCAGAGTCCATGACTTTCACGTTATGGTACATTTTACCTACGAACTCTTTGGCTTTGGCCTCATTGCCACCAGGTTGTTTCAGTGCGTAACCCCAAGCAGACAGATACACCCAACGTGGTAGACCACCTGTTTTAGGATTAGGCGTAATAATTTGTACACCCGGTTTGGTTAAATCAGACCAGTCCTTAATTTTTTTCGGGTTGCCTTTGCGTACCATGAACACAATGGTCGATGTATAAGGTGCAGAGTTATTTGGGAACTCTTTTTGCCAACCCGGCTGAATTTGACCTGATTTGACAATTTCTTCAATGTCATTGGCTAAGGCCAAGGTCACCACATCCCCTTTTAGACCATCCACGACCGAACGGGCTTGTTTACCTGAACCCCCGTGTGACTGTTTAAAGTCAACCGTTTGCCCTGTACGACTTTACCAATAAGCACCAAAGGATTTATTGAACTCATCGTAAAATTCACGTGTTGCATCATAGGAGACATTGAGCATAGTACGGTCAGCTGCTTGAGCTGATGTCATACTGAATGTCAGACCTGTTGCCACTACGGCAGCAGCCCAGAGAGATTTCAAATGCGTTTTCATAGCGTATTAAATTAAATATCAAGAATTATGCTAAATATATGAAACAAAATCATAAATCGCAATTCGCTTTTGTTTTTTAAATACACATTATTTTTACATCACTAAGACTTAATGAATTGTTTTTATTTAAAATAATAGCAAACACTTTACTTATTCTTATTATATACATTTTTATGCTTAAAATATAATAAAAGTGGATATGCGTATATCCACTTTTATGTCCGAACGTGATCTCATTAAACCGCAGCACGTTTATTTTTCAGTATAAATTTGATCAAAGATCGCACCATTTACAAAGTGAGTTTTCTGCGCTTTGGCCCACCCTCCAAAGACATCATTAATATTAAAGGTTTTTTGCTTTGGAAATTGCGCAAGGTATTTGTTCGCCACTTGTTTATTTCGTGGACGGAAGAAATGCTTCGCCGCCAACTCCTGCCCTTTTGGCGAATACAGATAGTTTAAATAGCCCTTGGCCAAATTTCGATTGCCATTTTTGTCCACGGTTTTGTCTACAATCGCAACTGACGGCTCCGCTAAAAACGAAATAGACGGATAAACAATATCGTATTTGTCTTTACCTAGGCCTTGAGTTGCCAGTAAAGCTTCATTTTCCCAAGACAACAACACATCACCTATGCCCCGTTCAGCAAACGTGGTCAATGAACCTCGCGCGCCTGAATCAAGAACTTTGACATTTTGATACAGTTTTTCACCAATTCTTTGGCTTTAGCATCATTACCTCCAGGTTGTTTTAACGCATACCCCCAAGCAGATAAATAGATCCAACGCGGCGCATCGCTTGTTTTTGGTTTTGAGGTAATGATCTCACCCCCAGCTTGGTTAAATCATTCCAGTCTTTAATTTGTTTGGATTACCTTTACGCACTAAAAAAACAATGGTTGAAGTATAAGGTGCAGAATTATTTAGAAATTCTTTTTGCCAGTTTTTATCAATTTGTCCAGTATTCACAATTTCATCAATATCATTGGCCAAGGCCACCACATCTGCTTGGAGACCCGTTGCAACGGCACGTGCTTGCTTGCCCGATCCACCATGAGACTGTTTAAAGTTGACCTCCTGCCCAGCTTTGCTTTTCCAATACTGATACTGTCCAAAGGCTTGGTTATATTCTTGTTGACATCCTCCCAGACCTAAAGAACGGGGATTCCTCCTCCGAGACGCTCATGTCCGAGCGCAAGAATATTCAGTGCGGAATTTATATCCCGATCATGGAGCGTACCGCACTCCATACACTGCCATTCTCTTATTCCAAGACCTGCTCTACCTTTCGGACTGCTAGAGCGTGAGCCACAGCACGAACATGTTTGGGTCGTATAGGCTTCGTTGACTTCTCCATACCATACTCCTGCGTTCTCGCATTTATACTTGAGCATGGTTCTTAGTGTTGTCCAACTGGCATCTAACACTGACTTCGCTAATCTAGTTTGTGCTAATGCTTTAGCATTCACATTGCCAACAAAGATTGCTGCATGTGCATTCACCAGTTTATGGCTGAATTGATGCAACATATTTTGGCGTATATTTTTAATCTTGGCGTGAATCGCTTTGACACGTTTCTTATTTTTTGCTCTTTGAGCAATGCCAAGTTTTTCCTCATATTGGCGATAGATTTTAGGAGCTTCGAGTTTCACACCATCTGAACAAGTGGCTAAATCTTTCAAACCCAAGTCTATGCCAATTGAGCCTTTAGCTATAGCTTTAACTTGTTGAATATCATCAACCACAAGGCAAACATACCAACGTCCACGACTGTCTTCTACAAATGAGCCTGTTTTGACGTTGTATTTGCTTAGTCCGTAGCTGTCCCATAGTTTGAATTGGTGCTTGCCATATTGCACATAGCCATCGGCGTATTTAATGGCTACTTTCTTAAAAGGTATCCAGCCTAATGAGCGTCTTGCAGATTTGTTGTTACTGACACGCCATTTTAGCTTGGCTTTTTTAAACTGCTTTCTTCGTGTAACTAATTCTTCTGCAATTGCCTGTATGGTTTGGCTATGTAAGTTACATTCTTTTGATGTGCCTTTCGTGTATTGAGCAATATCGTATGCTGAAAAGAATTGTTGTTTACGTTGTAGGTGCTTGAAACACAAATCATTGACATAATTCCAAACAAAGTTCACCTCTACTGCTAGTTGGTCTAGCATCTTGCAATGTTTGTCTTTTATTCGTAATTTAAGTGTTTTCATTACTAAAATATATTTGGTCTATGAGCAATAGTCAAGAGATTAGAACAGGTCGTCATTGTGTTTTTAATATGCACGTTCATTTAGTCTTTGTCGCTAAATATCGTAGAGATGTTTTTACCAAAGCAATGCTTGAAACAATGCGTGAAGTGTTTGAGCGTGTTTGTTTAGACTTTGAAGGTAAGCGTCCGCTGAACCCCACTTTTTCTAACTCATTAATACCGCGATAGTGTCCACTAAAATTTAAGTGGACACCTATTTATGGATTTAAAGACAGTTATAGACAGCACACCAACCCTAAAAAAGCCCCGTCGAACCTTCACGGCTGAATTTAAACATCAACTTATTCAGCAATGTCAGCAGCCAGACACATCAGTGGCCAAGGTGGCAATGCAACATCAGGTCAATGCGAATCTGTTGCATAAATGGATTCGTCAGTCCAGATCAATGGTTCCATCATTAACACCCCCATCTATTCCACAGACCGACTTCCTTCCCGTCATT
The DNA here is from genome assembly GCF_058599505.1 of Acinetobacter sp. CAU_H_29a_1. Lineage (NCBI taxonomy): Bacteria > Pseudomonadati > Pseudomonadota > Gammaproteobacteria > Moraxellales > Moraxellaceae > Acinetobacter > Acinetobacter sp. CAU_H_29a_1. The sequence goes on along the minus strand of NZ_CM178655.1, from coordinate 303,097 downwards.
CTTCACCCGACTCCAGTCAGACAAGAAGCACCTCCGCCACCTGTACCAGAGAAGAAAGTTGTCGCTCATATTAGGATTCCACTACATGAGGAACCAGGTTCCGTAAGGGGTCAGATGATCGAGATCGACTGGCCGGTGGAGTCAGTAACTGAATTACTGGTGCTGATCCAGGGTTTGACTCAATGATCCGTATTGATGAAATCTGGCTTGCTACCCAGCCGATGGATATGCGTGCAGGTATGGATACTGTCATGACTCAGGTGCTGAGAGCCTTTGGCTACATCAAACCGCATTGCGCTTACCTGTTCTGTAATAAACGTGGCCATCGCATGAAACTGCTGGTACATGATGGATTGGGTATCTGGCTGTGTGCCCGGCGGCTGGAACAGGGAAAATTCCACTGGGTTCAGCTTCATCAGGGTGAAACCCTGGCACTCAGTCCAGAACAGTTACAGGCACTGATCCAGGGTTTGCCTTGGCAGCGCATTGGACGACAGCAATTGGTCACAATGCTCTAAACTAGCTTGGTCCATTCTGCTATTCTCCAAACGTTCTATTTCATTCTTCTCATGACCTCAGGCATACTGCGGTCATGAATACACTGCCTGATTTAAGCCAACTGACCCATGAACAACTGCTGGAATTTACTAGACAGTTGGCAATGCAACATCAGTCTCTGGCACAATCAAACCAGCAATTAGATGCCAAAGTTCAGCATCTTGAAGTATCCAATCAGCAATTAGATTCTAAAGTTCAACATCTTTCCATTCTCACGCAAAAATACGAGCATGAGCTCGCACTATTTAAACAGCACAAATTTGGCAGTAAAAACGAACATCTCACCGCAAAACAAATCCATCTGTGGGATGAAGCGGTCGAAGAAGATATTGCCGCTGTTGATCTGGAACTGGAACGGCTGAATGCAGATAAAACTGATGCAGCGACACACAAAGCCACAGTCAACAAACCTAAACGTCGACTGCTGCCCGATCATCTACACACCATCCGTATCGAGCATGAACCAACATCAACCCAATGTGCTTGTGGCTGCACCTTGCGTCGTATCGGCGAAGATATCAGTGAAAAACTACATTTCAGACCGGCACAGTTCTATAAGGAACAGCATGTGCGTGGCAAATGGGTCTGTGATCAGTGTGACACCCTGACTCAGCAAGCGATGCCCGCCTATGTGATTGATAAAGGTATTGCCAGTCCTGAACTACTGAGCCATGTGTTGGTCTCGAAATACGCAGATCATTTACCGCTGTACCGTCAACGTCTGATCTATCAGCGGGCGGGAATCGAGCTTTCTAGATCAACTTTATCTGACTGGATTGGACGCTGTGGGGTAGAACTTGAACCTCTGACCAATGCCTTAAAACAGCTTGTGCTTCAACAGCGGGTGATTCATGCAGATGAAACACCAGTCATCATCATGCAGATGGGGGATGATGAGAAAAAACCGAAGAAAGGTTATGTCTGGGCCTATGCCACCACACAGTACAATCCAGTTCAGGCGGTGATCTATGACTTTCAAGATAGCCGTTCAGGTCAGCATGCTGAAGAGTTCCTGAAAGGCTGGCAGGGGCATCTGGTCTGTGATGATTACAGTGGTTATAAAGCACGCTTTAAATCAGGCCAGGTCATTGAGGTGGGCTGTATGGCGCATGCACGTCGTAAATTGCATGAACTGCATGTGACCAAAAAAAGTCAGGTCGCTGAACAGGTATTAGTGCTGATTCAGAAACTGTATGCCATAGAAGCAGAACTCAGGAAAAAGACGGATGGTACAGCAGAACACCGCCGCGAATACCGACAACAGCATAGTCAACCAGTGATGCAACAACTATATGAATGGCTCAACCAACATCATCTGACAGTGGCATCGAGTTCTCCCACCGCCAAGGCCATCAATTACACTCTGAAGCGTTGGCCAGCCTTAAGCCGCTATCTGGATGATGGCAATTTACCTATAGATAATAATTGGGTTGAGAATCAGATGCGTCCCTGGGCGTTGGGGCGCAAGAACTGGCTATTTGCAGGTTCGCTGCGTAGTGGTCAACGAGCGGCCAATATCATGACCCTGATCCAGTCAGCAAAACTGAATGGGCTGGATCCGTATGCCTATCTCAGTGATGTGCTGAAAAGGTTACCGATCCATAAAGTGACCCAAATAGAAGAATTACTGCCACACCGCTGGAAATCCAACCCAAGTTAAAAAATAGCTATGGGGTTCAGCGCACGCTTACCTTTGAAGCCGAGTTGGCAGAATTTGATGGTGAAGATGATCATGTCCATCTACTTGTGCATTATCCGCCAAAGGTCGCTATTTCTAGCTTGGTAAATAGTTTAAAAGGTGCTTCCAGTCGTATTTTACGAACCAAGCACCCTGAAATTAGAAGCAAGTTATGGGGTAATGCTTTGTGGTCGCCTAGCTATTTCGCTGCATCATGTGATGGTACACCTATTGGGATTATCAAACAATATATTCAGCAACAGCAAACTCCGCATTAGCAATCCTAGCTAATCCCCACAAGGGGACTAGCGGATTGCAGCCTTACATCCCCGCCCTGAAGGTATAGGTATCTACACATCTTCGTGTGGATACCCCAACGCAATTTTAGCCATTTCCTTTAACTCATCCACCGAATAACTTTCCAGTAGCTTCAAGGTGTTTAATAAGATTGAAAGTCCAGCAAGTATTGATGGTGCACTTTCTCTTTTCCCTCGCTTTTGCTGTCGCCCAGATAGTCGTGTTAGTACGGCTCTTACTCGAGTAGTTTGTTCATCATTACAGCGTTTTATTCGCCATGTCAGTACGCAGGCCATACTCGCAACAAGTAGTTTTCTTAAAATTGCTTGAGGGGTCGTTTGGAGCCACGATTCAACATCATGACCCGCTTGTTTTAGAAGCTTGAAGTAGCTTTCAATTGACCAACGCCAAATTGACGATCCAACAAGTTAGGCGCTGTAGGCAAACGATGGTTTGAATCAGTCGTATGCTTGTATTTACGTGCAATCCTGCTACGTAAACCAAGCTTTTTAAGCATTCTTCCAACGGTTCGTTCGCTCATGCTGTAACCTAAATCATGCATGTCATGTACCAATGAAGGTGCACCCAATCGTGCATGATGCTGCCAATATACGGCTTTTAAATCATTATATTTCTGCGCTAGATTGGCCTGGCATTTTCGCCAGGCATAATAGCCTGAAGTGCTGACACCCAGGCATTTACAGGCAGAAGATACAGTGACTTCATTCACATCCAGATCTTGAATTACCGTGTACTTTTCTTGGCATGATCTGTCAGAAAGTACACATGCGCTTTTTTTAAGATGTCATTGGCGTCCCTGAGCTGTTTGACTTCTTTCTCTAATTCTAAAATCCGCTGTTGTTCTGATGAAAGTTGGCGTTTGCTTGAACCCACTGGATTGGCTTCACGAATCCATTTATCCAATGTTGAATAACCAACACCTAATTTCTGGGCGATTGCAGCTATAGGTTCGTGGGGGTTTGAAAGTGCATAATCAATCGCTTGCTGTTTAAATTCAGGACTAAAACGTTTAGCCATTTCTTGAATCTCCAAAGATTAAAGTTACGTTATCTTTAGAGGGACGTGCTGTCCATTATTTTGGCTAGGATCATAGATACCTATGCCCTGAAGGCGAGGTTTTACGGCTATACTGATAAAAAGATATCTCTAAAAGGACTATTTTGTGCACTTTTAAGGATAACCCATATCCACCCTCCACAGATCAAGCTCAAAATCTCCATGCTATCTCCACAGTTATTTGGTACAAAAAGCCAAATGATTTATATTTGATGTTTAAATGTCAATTTAGCCCAAATTTGTTTATAATTTTGTAAATTGTGTGACACGGTTCTACTTTTTTATTTGTGAAATCGGTTAAATTGAAACTAGATTACCAATGACTTTAATAAAAATCTGTTCCAATACCATGTTGAGAGGGGAAAAGGACATGAAAGCAACATTTTTACATACCGTTACGTTGAGTATCGGCTTGGCTTGTTTTAGCCAACTGGGACATAGTGCAGCCATTCAAAGCAATGATAAAGCGACGATGCCCACTGAGAAAACATCGTTGATTGAAAAAGCGCTCAGCCAACAAAAAGGCAGTGACCGAACCACGATGATGGATAATGATTTAAAAATCATGACCTCAATCAAAGTTGCACCGACACAAAATTTCTTTGCTACACAAAACCAGCGCTTTAGCCGTTTTGTGCAATCATTGTTCCTCTAAACTAAAAATAAGCCACAGTGTCGTAACCTCTCTCAAGTTATGACATTTGCGCACAAAAGCCTGATCACTGAATGTTGAATTAAGCATTAAGTGGTCGGGCTTTTTCGTTATAATAGACCTCAATTTACATTCTGAATCATAATTGGCTATGACTGTTCGTACTCGTATTGCACCCTCTCCAACTGGCTTCCCGCATGTGGGCACAGCATATATTGCGCTATTTAACTTATGCTATGCCAAGCAACATGGTGGTGAATTTATTCTGCGTATCGAAGATACCGACCAACTTCGTTCGACTCCTGAATCGGAAAAAATGATTTTAGATTCATTGCGTTGGTTAGGATTGAATTGGTCTGAAGGTCCGGACATTGGCGGGCCATATGCACCGTATCGCCAGTCTGAACGCATGCATATTTATAAACAATATGCACTGGATTTGGTTGAAAAAGGTCATGCGTTCTACTGCTTTGCTACGAGCGAAGAGTTGGATCAAATGCGTGCAGAACAACAGGCCCGTGGTGAAACACCAAAGTACGATGGTCGTGGTTTAAAATTATCTGCTGAAGAAGTTCAAAGTCGCCTTGCTGCAGGTGAGCCACACGTGATTCGTATGAAAGTGCCCGAAGAAGGCATTTGTACAGTCAATGACTTACTGCGCGGGGAAGTAGAAATCCCTTGGGCACAAGTGGACATGCAAGTCTTGCTTAAAACCGATGGTTTACCGACATATCACCTTGCCAATGTGGTCGATGACCATTTGATGCAAATCACCCACGTTTTCCGTGGCGAAGAATGGTTGCCTTCTGCACCTAAACATCAGTTGCTGTATCAATACTTTGGTTGGGAAATGCCTGTACTGGGTCATATGCCATTACTACGTAACCCAGACAAATCAAAACTGTCGAAACGTAAGAACCCAACCTCTATTAACTACTACAAAAATATTGGTGTCTTGCCTGAAGCCTTGTTGAATTACTTAGGCCGTATGGGCTGGTCGATGCCAGATGAACGCGAAAAATTCACATTGGCCGAGATGATTGAACACTTTGACATTCAACGTGTATCCCTCGGTGGTCCAATTTTTGATGTGGAAAAACTGAATTGGCTCAATGGTCAATGGATCAAAGGCTTAAGCCCTGCTGAACTGTTAGATACCCTATTGGCATGGAAAGCAGATCGTAAGATGCTCGAAGACATCGCCGCAGCAATTCAACCTCGTATCAACTTACTTTCAGAAGCGGTGAACTGGTCTGCGCATTACTTTAACCAGTTCCCAAGCTTGACCAAAGAACAGTTTGAAAGCAAGAAACTGAGCGAAGAACAAGTTCGTCAAAGTCTGCAATTTGCGATTTGGCGTTTGGAAAGCATGTTCACATGGAACAATGACACCGTAAGTCAAACCTTGATGGACTTAGCCAACCAAATGGAAATTAAGCTCCGTGACTTTATGCCAGCGTTCTTTATTGCGATTGCCGGTTCAACCGCTTCGACTCCAGTGATGCAAACCATGGTCACCATTGGCCCTGACTTAACCTTCGCGCGCTTACGTCATGCCCTTGAAATTGTCGGTGGTCCAAGCAAAAAAGAAGCAAAAGTTTGGGAAAAACTCAATGAAAGCCTAAAATTGCCGAAAAATGACGCAGTTGATGAAGCTTAATTGATTTTTTAGTTGACGCATGGGCGTTATATCCCTAATATAGCGCTCACACAGAGAGACGGTGTTAACCACTCAACGTGATGCCTCAATAAGTCCCTATCGTCTAGAGGCCTAGGACATCGCCCTTTCACGGCGGTAACCGGGGTTCGAATCCCCGTAGGGACGCCATATTTAAGATGGCAACATCTGGTAAAAAACCCAAGCATTATGACTTGGGTTTTTTATTGCCTCAAAATTATCAGCACTTCATTACCACGCTTTTTTGGCTTTCTGCTCCAATCCGATTAGAATACGGCATAGATTCGAATTTTGGAGTTGTAATGCAATATCGTTGTCCTCAATGTCAAAGCCCAAAAATTATGCCAGTTGCTCAAGCAGGGGTTCCAGCAACGCGCCCTGTTGTGCCTAAAAGTCTGGTTTTTTTGGTTCCAGCCATTTTTGTATTATTACTTTTGGTGCTCATTAGCATCGCAATGTGGCTATTTGGGGATGGCGCTGGCTCAACACTACAAATTGCAACGGTTGTGGTTTTCATCGTGTGTGTAATTGCAGGCTTCTTATTTTACCGCGACCTTCCTGATTTTAAGATTTCAATGCAAGGCTTCATGCAGTCTCAGAAAAAATGGAAATGCCGCGAATGCGACCATGAGTGGGAAATCTAAGCCTTAACTTAGAACCTGCATCCAAAAAGGGAGTCTATGTACTCCCTTTTTATCTGCTCAAAGAATAAATAATAATTATTATCACCTGTTAGTTTTTCTCGATATAATCAAAAACCTCATCTTACGAAATATTTTTAGGCCTAGTCTCTATGAAAAACGCTCTACTCTGCACACTCTTGTTCTTTTCAGTGGCTCAAGCACATGAACCCTACGTCGCTCCACTGGCGTATCACACTGAAAATACCCAAGTCCCTGTATTGAGCGCCTATGCGGAACAAGCCTTTCATCCTGAATATGCCCTAAAAGATATTTCATTCAGCGTTTTCCAACCCAACCAAACACAGACGACGATTCAAGCACAAAAGCACTTAGAATCTGCAACTGCATTTGATCTTAAACTACCAGAAAAAGGCACCTATACCATTTTCGCCAAAACATCATATCCAATTGAATATGTACAACATAATCGTCAATGGAAAATCTTTGCTGATGTTGCTGCAGATAAAGTCCCTGCCCTAAGCGAGCGTGACTATGTCATTCCAAGTGACTTTAAAGGCAAAGTTCCAAGTAAGGTCTCTACGGTTCGCGAATGGAGCATTCAAAGCTATGTGAGCAAAGACAGCACCTCACCTGTTGCTGTAACGCCAGCCCCAATTCAAGTCAACTTCAAAACCCATCCAAATGAAATCACGGTGCAACAACCTATACAACTGCAAATTACTCAAGCAGGCAAAGCCCTCGCACATGCAGAACTCATGATTCGCGCTCAAGGTGAGCTTGAGCAGCAAGCGAAAAGCACACCTGTCGACGCACAAGGCCATGCCACACTCACTTTTGCACAAGCTGGGCAATACCTGATTGAAGTGAGCGAAAAAGTCGATGCTAAAGCAAAACCTAAAAATCAGTATTACACCATTATCAGCTTACAAGTGAATGCCCCTAAAACGCATTAAGAGGCAATTGCTAAGCATAAAAAAACCAGCCCGAAGGCTGGTTTTTTTAATTAAATTAACGGAAGCATTAACCGCCAATTTTCTTGTATTTGGTGCGTTTTTGAACTGCAGCATCACCCAAACGCGCTAAACGATAGGCTTCATATTCAGCATAGTTGCCTTCATAGAATTCAGGCTGTTCGTTCTCAAACGACAAGATGTGCGTTGCAATACGGTCAAGGAACCAACGGTCGTGCGACACCACCATTACCGTACCTGGGAATACAAGAATTGCATCCTCAAGTGCACGTAAGGTTTCGATATCCAAGTCGTTCGATGGCTCATCCAGCAAGATTACGTTTGCGCCCATTTGCAGGATTTTCGCCAGTTGTAAACGGTTACGCTCACCACCTGACAACTCACCTACACGCTTCTGCTGGTCTTGACCTTTAAAGTTAAAACGACCGATATAAGCACGCGATGCAATTTCGTATTCGCCAATTCTTAAGATATCTAAACCGCCAGAAACTTCTTCCCAAACGGTTTTGTTGTTATCCAAAGTGTCACGAATCTGACCCACATACGCCACTTTAACCGACTCACCCAAAGTCACCGTACCTGTGTCTGGCTGTTGTTCACCCGTCATCATACGGAATAGTGTGGTTTTACCCGCACCGTTTGGACCCACGATACCCACAATTGCTGTAGGCGGTACGGTAAAGCTTAGGTTTTCGTACAGCACGCGACCATCAAATGATTTACTGATGCCTTCCACTTCTACGACTTTATTTCCTAGACGTGGACCAGGTGGAATATAGATTTCAGAAGTTTCGTTACGCTGTTGGAATTCGCGTGAGTTAAGCTCTTCAAAACGCTCCATACGCGCTTTGTTTTTCTTTTGCTGACCTTTCGCATTTGAACGAACCCATTCAAGTTCTTTCTTCAATGCTTTAGCAAAAGATTCTTCTTGTTTGTTCTCTTGCTCTAGACGCGCATTCTTCTGCTCTAACCAAGAAGAATAGTTGCCTTGATATGGAATACCCATACCGCGGTCAAGCTCAAGAATCCATTCCGCCACGTTATCCAAGAAATAACGGTCGTGCGTAATCGCCACAATCGTGCCAGCAAAGTCTTTCAAGAAACGCTCTAACCAAGACACAGATTCTGCATCCAAGTGGTTCGTTGGTTCGTCTAGAAGTAACATGTCTGGCTTAGATAAAAGCAAACGACACAATGCAACACGACGACGCTCACCACCTGAAAGCAAGCTTACATCCGCATCCCAAGCTGGTAGATTCAAGGCAGCTGCAGCTTGATCCATTTGGTTGCTAAGGTTATGCGCATCCCATGAATGGATAATCGCTTCAAGTTTTTCTTGCTCTTTTGCCAATGCATCAAAGTCTGCATCTTCTGCTGCATATTCAGCAAACACTTCGTCCAAACGTGCCAAAGCATCCAATGGTTCACGTAAACCATCTTCTACGTTTCCACGGACATCTTTATTTGGATCAAGTGGCGGTTCTTGTTCTAGGTAACCAATTTTGATACCCGGTTGCGCACGCGCTTCACCAGAGAAATCTTTGTCTACGCCCGCCATAATACGAAGCAAGGTCGATTTACCTGCACCGTTTAAACCAAGTACACCAATTTTTGCACCCGGGAAAAATGACAAAGAGATGTCTTTTAAGATTTCGCGCTTAGGCGGAACCATCTTAGACACTCGGTTCATCGTATAAATATATTGGGCCACGTAGGACTCCTCAATAGAAAAACCAAAAAATCGCAAGAAGCGAAAAAATATTTGCGGGCATTATACGATGAATACGTTGAAAAAATAAGGCATGAAACCGATCTTCAATGCAATGTTACAACTTTCAGTGCGGTTGTTTTTTAAACACCCTCTTTATCTCACTTTTCCGCAGCCAAGTAGCTGATCGCAGCTCATCTTTATGAATTTTTTAGATAAATATTCATTATTTTCACACTTTCACTCATATTCATTGATGGTAGACTGTGCAATATTTAACTCACGCAGATGAAGTCCCATGACCTATAAAGATGAAACTTTGGCTATCCATGCTGGTTATAGCCCCGAAGCCACCACCAAAGCAGTGGCCGTACCGATTTATCAAACCACGTCTTATGCCTTTGATAATACGCAACATGGTGCGGATTTATTTGACCTTAAAGTCCAAGGCAATATTTATACCCGAATTATGAACCCGACCACTGCGGTGCTAGAACAACGTTTGGCTGCACTCGAAGGAGGCATTGGTGCGTTAGCCTTAGCCTCTGGCATGGCAGCCATTACTTATGCCATTCAAACCATTACCGAAGCAGGCGACAACATTGCTTCTGTTTCGACCTTATACGGTGGCACCTATAACCTGTTTGCCCATACTCTACCGAAACAAGGCATTGAAGTCCGTTTCTTTGATTATCAAGACCCAGAAGCCCTACGCGGTTTAATTGATGAAAAAACCAAGTTGGTCTTTGTTGAATCGATTGGCAATCCACTCGGCAACATCATTGACCTAGAAGCGATCGCCAAAATCGCGCATGAATATGGCGTGCCTGTGGTGGTCGATAACACGGTTGCAACGCCTGCACTGCTGAAACCCTTTGAATATGGGGCAGATATTGTGGTGCATTCCTTGACCAAATATATTGGTGGGCATGGTAACTCGATTGGCGGTGCGATTGTCGACAGCGGTAAATTTCCTTGGGGCAAGCATCCTGAGCGCTTTAAAGTGCTGAATACGCCAGACCCAAGTTATCACGGCGTGAACTATGTCGAAGCTTTAGGCGAAGCAGCTTATATCGCGCGTGCCCGCGTGGTACCACTACGTAATACTGGCGCTGCGATTAGCCCTTTAAGCGTGTTCTTGATTCTACAAGGCTTAGAAACGCTAAACCTGCGTATGGAACGTCATACTGAAAATGCGCAGAAAGTCGCAGAATATTTACAAGCCCACCCCAAAGTGAAATGGGTCAACTATGCTGGCCTGAAAGATCACCCTCAGCATGGCTTGGCGCAAAAATATGTCAAAGGAAAACCTTCGGCAATTTTATCCTTTGGGGTACAAGATGGCCGTGAAGGTGGCACCCGCTTTATTGATGCTCTGCAACTCTTCACTCGCTTGGTCAATATTGGCGATGCCAAAAGTCTGGCCTGCCACCCCGCCACCACCACACATCGCCAACTGAATGAAGCAGAATTAAAGTCTGCTGGAGTAAGTCTTGATATGGTGCGTTTATCTGTAGGTATTGAACATATTGATGATTTGATTGCAGATTTAGAGCAGACCTTGGCTCAAGTCTAAAATACAGACTGCTAAACTTAAAACCTCAATCACATGATTGAGGTTTTTTATACGCTTGTCTTTTATATTTATAGCCCTTTCACTTCACTTGAATTCGTGGTAAAAACAAGTAATTAGAACCAATAAAATAGAGCTTTTACTCTAATTTTATTTATTATTTCAATAACTTATGCAGTGATATTTTTAAGCAGTTTAGGTATTATACCGTGAAGGAAAGCCGCTACATTTCTCAGAAAATGTAGCCTTAATAATCGAATATAAAAATAGCCATAACCCTCAAATATTTGACTTAGATCAGGAATGATAACGTGAATTCAAGAATGGATAGACTTTTTAAAGAACGCGTAAATGGAAAAACCGTCTTAATTACAGGCGCTTCAAGTGGTATTGGTTTAACCGTTGCACACAAACTGGCTGATGCAGGAGCACACGTCCTTTTAGTTTCGCGCACCAAAGAAACACTAGAAGAAGTTAAAGCAGAAATCGAAGCCAAAGGGGGTTCAGCCTCTGTTTTTCCATGTGACCTAAATGATTTAGACTCGATTGATGAAGTCTCTAAGCAAATTTTAGCTTCAGTCGATCATATTGATATTTTAATTAATAACGCAGGTCGTTCGATCCGCCGTGCTGTACATGAGTCAGCAGAACGCTTCCACGACTTTGAACGCACCATGCAGCTCAACTACTTTGGTGCTGTACGTTTAGTCATGAACATCCTGCCACAAATGATGATTCGTCGTGATGGGCATATTATTAACATTAGCTCGATTGGTGTATTGGCAAATGCCACTCGTTTCTCGGCTTATGTGGCGTCTAAAGCCGCATTAGATGCATTCAGTCGCTGTCTTTCTGCTGAAGTGCATTCACATAAAATTGCGATTACTTCGGTGTATATGCCTTTGGTACGTACGCCAATGATTGCGCCGACGAAAATTTATAAATACGTCCCGACTCTTTCGCCTGAACAAGCAGCAGATCTAGTTGCTTATGCGATTGTGAAACGCCCGAAGAAAGTCGCAACCAACTTAGGTCGTTTGGCATCGATTACTTATTCAATTGCACCAGACATCAACAATAAGCTCATGTCGATTGGTTATAACTTATTTCCAAGTTCTACCGCGTCTGTAGGCGAACAGCAAAAACTCAACTGGGTACAAAAAGCATATGCACGCTTGTTCCCAGGTGAACACTGGTAAGTTTTCTTACAATTTACCCAACCTTTGATTAAAGGTTGGGTAACTCAATTTTTCACCACTCTTTTATAGCCCTTAATATTCGCTTAAGAAAAAAAGTCCACCATAAGAGCAACAATAAAAGGGGAAAAGAAATGCAGGCACTTTATTTATTCAAGCTTTTTTGCTTCATCTTTGCTGCAATCACTGCTTTTAATCTGTATACAGAACTTACTCTTTCTCATATTTCAATATGGCAAGTGCTGATTCATGGCGGTTTGCTGATGATCTTGCTCGAATTTGGCTTTAAGAGCCAACACGTATCGCAACAGCCTACCCTACCAACGAGTGAAATACACTCGCTAGAAACAAAAAACAAGCCAACCTCACAACCCTCAAGCATGTATAGCAATATTTTTTCAAAAATAGGTTTAGTCTCCATTTTTTCCAGCCTGATTGCACAAAGCCTAATCAGTTAAGACTCATACCTTTTTTTGTGGACAAAAGATAAAGACGACGTAACCCTTCTACTTTTTGTGTTATAAACAGCCGTCTTTTTTTATCTTGTGAATTTATGCGCGCTTTTACTTTCGTACTGCAATATGTGTGTATCGCTTTTGCGATTTATCTCTGCTACCGAGTAGGCAGTAGCCTGTATTTACAAGATTATGTGATGATGGATATCGTGGCCAATGTCGGGACGATTCTAATCTGTATCGATCTTGCTGTTTTCCTGTGGCATAGCCGCAGCACCCAAGCCATAAGCCTCAAAGATTATGCCACTCGACTGGAACAACCCGCTCCAACTTTTGTCAAAGTTTGCCGAAAGCTTGGGCACTTTGGCATTATGCTGATTATCACCAGTTGGATCGTGCCAATCATCACCGGATAAAAGTAACCATAAAAAAAACCTCCCACTTGGGAGGTTTTTTTATTCAAATCTTAAAGATTATTTCGAACCTTTAATCCCTGCTTGAAGTAACAATGCACCTAAACCACCAATTTTATTTTCTTGAGGTTTAGCCGTTTGCGGCTTCTTATTTGTTTGAGCACGCTCGCCTTGAGGACGTGTTTGTTGTGGACGTTTACCTTGTGGTTTACGTTCACTACGCTCTGTATTTTCACGACGTGGTTGACGCGGAGCTTTAGCCGCTTCAGCACCTTCCGGACGCATCGACAAATTCACACGATTACGCTCAGCATCTACTGTGAGCACACGTACTTGCACAATTTGCCCCGGCTTCACCACTTTATGCGGATCTGCAACGAATTCATTGGCCAATTCTGAAATATGAACTAAACCGTCTTGGTGTACACCCACATCCACAAAAGCACCGAAGTTCGTCACATTGGTCACGACACCTTCAAGCTGCATGCCTTCAGTCAGTTGCGCAACTTCGGTAATATCTTCACGGAATTTTGCTGTACGGAACTCTGGACGCGGGTCACGACCTGGTTTTTCCAGTTCAGACAGTACATCTTGAATAGTTGGTAAACCAAATTTCTCATCTGCAAATTCTTCAGCATTCACTTGGCGAATGATTTCAGAGTTACCAATGATATCCTTCACTGTCGTCGCTTTCGCTTCAACAATTTTACCCACCAGCGCATAAGACTCTGGGTGAACAGCAGAAGCATCCAGTGGCTCTGAACCATCTTGAATACGTAAGAAACCTGCCGCTTGTTCAAAAGTACGCTCGCCTAAACGTGGCACTTTCTTCAAATCTTGGCGGTTGTCAAAACGGCCATTTTCTTTACGGAAATCAACAATTTGCTGCGCAATCGACTTATTCAAACCTGCGATATAACCCAAGATAGCAGATGATGCAGTATTAACATCCACACCTACCGAGTTCACACAGTCTTCAACGACTGCTTCAAGGGTTTTAGCTAAACCAGTTTGGTTCACATCATGTTGGTACTGACCTACACCAATCGATTTTGGATCGATTTTCACCAGTTCAGCCAATGGGTCTTGTAAACGACGTGCAATCGACACTGCACCACGAATCGACACATCTAGCTCTGGTAACTCCGCAGAAGCCAATTCAGATGCTGAATAAACCGATGCACCGGCTTCTGATACAGAAACACGCGTCAATTTAAGATCGCTATTTGCAGCCATCATTTCAGCCACAACGCTTTCTGTTTCACGGCTTGCTGTACCATTGCCAATGGCAATCAGGTCAACATTGAACTCGCGACATAAACGGGCAAGTTCTGCTATTGAACCCGCTTTATCATCTTTGGGTGCAAATGGATAAATCGTGCTATGTGCAAGTACATCACCTGATGCATTCACCACAGCCAATTTCACCCCTGTACGGATGCCAGGATCTACACCCAACGTTGTACGTGCGCCCGCGGGTGCAGACAACAGCAAATGACGTAAGTTTTCAGCAAAAACATCCATTGCTTCAGATTCAGCTGCAAGACGTTTTTCGGTGAGCAACGAATGTTCGATACTTGGACGAACCTTACCTAACCAGAACAATTTAGCTGTTTGTTTTAAATAGTCTTGACGTGCTTGCGGCTGTGCAGTTTCAAGGCTGTATTCATTTTCAATACGCGCCACTGGTGCATCATCTTCGCCATCAACTTTTAAACCTAAAACGTTTTCTTGACGGCCACGTAACATAGCCAATAAACGGTGTGACGGGACTTTATTTAAATTTTCAGAAAAGTCGAAGTAATCGCGAAATTTTTTGCCAACTTCTTTTTTCTCATCACTTGCCACTAAACTTTTTAAAGTGGCTGTTTTTGCAAACGTGGCCTTAAGTTCAGTGGTCAGTGCAATATTCTGCGCCCAGTCATCAATTAAAATATGTTGAATCGCATCCAACTGACTTTCTAGATCTGGATAGTCTTCATGGCTAAAGCCTGCCAATGCATCAGCTGGATCAACCGCTTCTGCAAAGATTTTCTCTGCAATCGGGCCTAAGCCTGCTTCTTTGGCTTTAAATGATTTACTGGTCCGTTTTGGACGGTACGGTGCGTAAATTTCTTCTAAGGCATTTTTAGTTTCAGCAGCATTTACACGTGCCAATAAATCATCAGACAATTTGTCTTGTTCTTTTAATGATTCGATTACCTTGTCGCGACGTTCAAATAAGTCACGTAAATAAGCCAAACGTGTATCGAGCTGACGTAACTGCGCATCATCTAAGCCTTGCGTGACTTCTTTACGGTAACGCGCAATAAATGGAACGCTAGCACCTTCATCAATCAACTTGATGGCAGCCTCGATTTGATTTGGACGTACGGCAATTTCTTTTGCCAACTGCTGAACTAAGTCAGTCATCGTATGTGATCCCACAAGGATATGTACTAAAAGCCATGATTATAAAGACCAAGACTATAAAATCCACAACTGTTTTTATTAATTTAATGGCTTAAATGTGACATATTTCAGGCAAATTTCATAAATCCATCTCATTTTCAGTGTTAAATCTTATTTTTAGGTATTCTTTGCCATTTTTTTCTATGGGCTAAGATGTATACATTTAGTATCTATGTCTTGATTTTACCTGCAATATTTGTTGCTTTAGAGCATAGTAAAGACATACAAATGAGTCGTATACTCAAGACTATCCCGACTTTTGTTTACGATGACAATAAAGAATAAAGGAGCACTTCAATGAGTTTAGTTGTACCTGCTGAAAAAACAGATGCTGTACATAGCGATGCAGATCGCGTTGAACGCATTTTAGTGGTAGATGACGATGTGCGTTTACGTACGCTACTTCAACGCTTTTTAGAAGATAAAGGCTTTGTGGTGAAAACAGCGCATGACGCAACTCAAATGGATCGTCTCTTACAGCGCGAACTGTTTTCACTGATTGTGCTCGACTTCATGCTCCCTGTTGAAGATGGTTTAAGTATCTGTCGTCGTCTACGCCAATCCAATATTGATACGCCTATTATTATGCTTACCGCTCGTGGCAGTGATTCAGACCGTATTGCAGGTCTAGAAGCGGGTGCAGATGATTACTTACCGAAACCATTTAATCCAAATGAGTTGTTAGCACGTATTCGCGCTGTACTGCGCCGCCAAGTGCGTGAAGTTCCAGGCGCACCAAGCCAACAAATGGAAGTGGTCAGCTTTGGGCCATGGTCACTTGATTTATCAACACGTACCCTAACGCGTGAAGGTCAAGTCGTAACCCTAACTACAGGTGAGTTTGCGGTACTGAAAGCCTTGGTACAACATCCACGTGAGCCTTTGACTCGCGACAAATTGATGAACCTTGCGCGTGGCCGTGAATGGGGTGCAATGGAACGTTCGATTGATGTTCAGGTATCGCGCCTACGTCGTCTTGTGGAAGAAAACCCTGCTCGTGCACGTTATATCCAAACGGTTTGGGGTGTGGGTTATGTGTTCGTTCCAGATGGCGCGGAATAATTCAAAACTAAAAAATACGGCTTCGGTCTTTTTAAGCTGAGTAGCAATAATCAGCACGACGGAGTCCTAAAATTAAGCTCAACTTTATCGATTAACCTGCGGTTCGCCTTACTTTTGTTTCGACAAAAGTAAGCAAAACCATTGTCATCTGCAAAACTCGGCATATTTCTGCATTTCAACATCATGCTCGCAGAAACTTTATAACACCCAGACCTCCTGCCTCGAACAATTGCAGATGACTTTTCGCGTATCGCATACCTGTCACCATTGAACTATGTCTCTTACATAGAAACAGGAAATCACGTGAAACTCGAACCCATCGACCCTCAAAAATTTACAGATTACGAAGCGTATTCAGAACGTAAACGCACGCGTTGGGAACGCTTTTTAGATAAAATCAAGCCGCGTTCTGCTGCCATGCGCACCACCGTACTGGTACTCTTCATTGTATTTTTCAGTTTATTTATGTCTTTGTGGTTCTTTTGGCGCACCTTATATCTTCCAGAAATTCAACAACATGCTCGTTATCTTGCTGTTGAAATAGAAATTCTCAACAACCCCGATTTACGGATTTATCATCAAAATACTGAAGTCGATGTCGATGACTGGCTAAGAAGCCGCGTCGGGATTGAATACGTCACCGATCCCAAAGAATATCCCAATGTTAAAGATAAGGTGATTGCCGAGTTCTTTACCAATCAAATTGAAGCTAAGCTGGCCAAAGAATTAAAAGTCGAACATGCCACAGTATATTTCCAATTTAAACCTAGCCCGCGCATTTGGATTCAAACGCCTGAAATGAACGGCAACTGGGTACGGGAACCACTGAAAACCTATGCCAACTACAGCCCTGAGTTAATTTTCGGTTGGCTGCTTGGCGTACCCCTTATTGCAGCAGCCATTATTTTAACCTTGGTTCGTCAGCTCAATCGCCCGCTGCGTCGTCTGCAAAATGCTGCCAACAGTTATAGTAAAACAGGCACAGCACCGTATTTAGAGACCAATCACGGCCCTCAAGAAATTCGCGAGGTCAACCAAGCGTTTAATCACATGATCTATACCCTTGATCAGACTGAACGTGACCGCCGGATTATGCTGGCGGGGATTTCACATGACTTACGCACCCCACTGACCCGTATTCGACTCAGTGCAGAAATGATGCCCGATGATGATTTTTTAAAAGAAGGGCTGATTTATGACGTTGAAGATATGGACGCGATCTTAAATCAGTTCATTTCCTATATGCGTGACGGCTCAGATGAGGAAATTCAAGACACCGATTTAAATATGCTGTTACAAGAATTGGTGGTGCAATTCAAACCGCTGGATATTCGTTTTGAACCTGCTGAATTACCGATTATTCAGGCACGTAGTCTATCTCTTAAACGCCTGATTGGTAACTTGATTAATAATTCAAAACGCTACGGTGCTGAGCCGATTGAACTTTCCGCAACAGTGGAAAATGAACATATTTTAATTAGCGTAGCAGACCATGGTGAAGGCATTCCTGACGATCAAATTGAAGAGCTCATGCAACCTTTTGTGCGTGGCAATGAAGCCAGAACAGTTCAAGGCAGTGGTTTAGGTCTCGCCATTGTGAAACGAATTGTCGACATTCACCAAGGTCAACTCAGCATTCATAATCGGGAACAAGGCGGACTTGAAGCAATTATTTCGCTGCCTCTTCATCACAATCAAGATGCTGAAATTTCCAGCAACAACCCACTCGAAAAATTAAAGCAAACCTTGGTTGAGCATTTTTAAACTTTGTACAATAGTTGATCAAACGATTTTGTTCAACTATTCAACAATTTAATTTTACCAAATATATTTCAACCACTTACAAATCATCAGAATCCCTTATACCCACATTTTTTCAAAAAATTAGACCTTAGCCTAACAGGTATGCACAATGTCGTTCTTGATCGGTACAATCAGTGCCAGATCCAGAATATTAACGAGAGTAAACCATGTCTTTAGATCGTATCCGTTTAGCTTCACTTCACGATAAAGTCATCAGTGCAGAAGAAGCGTCTGCTTTTATTGAAGATGGCATGACTGTAGGTATGAGTGGCTTCACTCGTGCTGGCGAAGCGAAAGCTGTACCTTTGGCATTGGTTAAACGTGCACACACAAATCCTTTAAAAATCACATTAATTACTGGTGCTTCTTTAGGTAATGACCTAGACAAGCAATTGACTGAAGCGGGTGTATTGGCACGTCGTTTACCGTTCCAAGTGGACAACACTTTACGTAAAGCTATCAACAATGGCGAAGTGATGTTCATTGACCAACACTTGTCTGAAACTGTTGAGCAAATGCGTAACCTTCAGTTGAAAAAGCCAGATGTAGCTATCATTGAAGCGGTTGCGATTACTGAAGATGGCGGCATCATTCCAACAACATCTGTGGGCAACTCTGCAAGCTTCGCAATTTTTGCAGAAAAAGTGATTGTTGAAATCAACACCAACTTAAGCCCTGCATTTGAAGGCTTACACGATATTTACATCCCAACTTACCGTCCAACACGTCAACCGATTCCATTGACTCAAGTGGATGAGCGTATTGGTACGCACGCGATCAATATCGACCCTGCAAAAATCGTGGGTATCGTCATCAACAACGACTTACACGATTCTCCATCGACTGTAACTGCGCCAGATGATGAAACTCAAGGCATTGCAGATCACTTAATCGCATTCTTTGAAAAAGAAGTAGCTGAAGAGCGTCTACCGAAAAACTTAGGCCCATTACAAGCAGGGATTGGCTCAATTGCCAATGCTGTACTTACAGGCCTTAAAGATTCGAACTTCGAAGACCTCGTCATGTACTCAGAAGTGTTGCAAGACTGTACTTTCGAATTGATTGATGCAGGTAAAATGAAGTTTGCTTCAGGTTCATCAATTACCCTTTCTGCAAAATACGGCGAGAAAGTATTTAATAACCTTGAAGCGTACAAAGATAAATTGGTTTTACGTCCGCAAGAAATTTCGAACCACCCTGAATTGGTTCGTCGTTTAGGTATTATCGGCATCAACACTGCACTTGAATTTGACATTTACGGTAACGTGAACTCAACTCACGTTTGCGGTACGAAAATGATGAACGGTATCGGTGGTTCAGGTGACTTCGCACGTAATGCACACTTGGCAATCTTCGTGACCAAATCAATTGCAAAAGGTGGCGACATCTCTTCAATCGTACCGTTTGCGTCGCATATCGATCACGCAGAACATGATGTTGACATCCTGGTAACAGAACAAGGTTTGGCTGACCTGCGTGGTTTAGCACCACGTGAGCGTGCTCGTGCGATTATCGACAACTGTGCACACCCACTGTACCGTGATGCATTAAATGACTACTTTGATCGTTCATGTGCAAAAGGTGGTCATACACCTCACCTTCTTCGTGAAGCGTTGTCTTGGCATTCTAACTTTGAAGAAACAGGCCACATGCTTCCTGTTCAAGCAGAAGCAAAATCTGCTTAATTTAAAGTTTAAGAAAAGCGCCCTCTTGGGCGTTTTTTTATGTCTGATGAAAAGTGTAATAAAACACTTATCAAAATAAAAAAACTCAATTAATCTAAAGGCATCCAAAAAATAAAAATGCCAAGCTCATGTTCATTATTCGCCCCTATCTCGAAACAGATTTAGAAGACGTCATTGCACTTTGGGAGGTATGCGACCTCACTCGCCCTTGGAACAACCCTGAAATTGATATTTTTAGAAAAACCGCACAAAAAGATGGTTTATTTTTATTAGCGGTTAAAGATGAACAACTCATCGCCACATTGATGGGTGGTTATGATGGCCATCGCGGCTGGATTAATTATTTGGCAGTACATCCGCACTTTCAACGCAATGGGGTCGCAACCGCACTTATACAGCAACTAGAGAAGCGCCTGATTGCGTTAGGCTGTCCCAAACTACAACTGCTTGTACGTAAAGAAAACATCGACGTGCAAAGCTTCTATGAGCAACTGGGTTATGAGGAAATCGAAGTCGTGTGCTTCGGTAAACGTCTGATTGCCGATTAAGCTTAGACACTCAATGCGCCGATACAGGTAGACGGCCCAATCTTAAAAAAATTGGAAATTTAAGCGCAAAGACTTGGTTCGCATAATCATCAACGGCAAAGAATGCTTTGAACTTATATAAGGGGTCATCTGAATTTTTCGCTCGATAATGTTTCAGTGCAGACCATGTATTTAAATAATCCAACAATTGAGCAGCAGACCATTGAAACGACATCGACAATTCAGGCGTCGCTATTTCCTCAAAGGGAAAAGGAATGGTTTGATAGGCCTCGTCGATATAACGACGTTCGGCATCCCAATAGCCTTTCAAAGTCTTAAAATAAAGTCGTTCAATACAGCCCTGTAACTCAGGTTGCTGCAGCTGAATTAAACCATAGCCAATGACCGCCAAAATGCCGTCAGGTCGCAAAGTCCGCCGCACTTCTGCATAAAAACCATCAAAATCAAACCAATGAATGGCTTGAGCCACCGTGATTAAATCAAAACTCTGCTCGGCAAAACTGGTGTGCTCTGCAGACTGAACTTGATAACTAACATTTTCAAAATAAGGTGCATGTTGTAACTGATGCACACTGATATCTGTCGCCACCACGGCATCAAAATGCGGCGCCAACAATTGAGTTAATTGCCCCGATCCTGCACCACAGTCCCACGCAAATTGAGGAGTTACTACATGCTTGAGTATTTCTTGAATCAAACTCGCTGGATAACTCGGACGTGCGAGTTGATAAAGCTGACTTCCCGATGAAAAGCGGTCTTTCATAAGCCATCCTCAGTCTTATTTTTGACTCAAAATTAGCACATTTTCCATCAACCAAAGCATGATGTTGTCCAACATCTTATACAATCCAACTTTTCATGAGACAAAAAAAAGCCCCAAACATTGTTTGAGGCTTTTTTGAATATGGTGGCGAGACCCAGGATCGAACTGGGGACACACGGATTTTCAATCCGTTGCTCTACCTACTGAGCTATCACGCCGATGCCGTGTATTAAGCCGTATCTCGGGTGAATAGTCAATAAAAATCATCACTTTTTTATTTGATCGAATAAATTTCAGGCAAAAAAAATCCCTGATGGGATCAGGGATTGAAATTTTTAAATAAGATTTTGAATATGGTGGCGAGACCCAGGATCGAACTGGGGACACACGGATTTTCAATCCGTTGCTCTACCTACTGAGCTATCACGCCGATGTCGCGTATTAAACAGTTTAAGCGAAGCAGCGTCAAGTCCGTTTTCAAAAAAATCATTTGAGTGTTTACTTTTACAGCAAACCCAGCGCCCTTCGTACATTTTTTGAGTCATTCTTTAAAATTAAAGCGCATCACCATCGTTATTCATGAAAAAAGCAGCCCAAAGACTGCTTTAAAAAAGCTTAAATTTTACCAATGTGCTCTAAGCAACGGTGAATTGCACCACAGCCCGGCTCGAACACTTTGACACCTTTGGCTTCTTCCATACGACAGACTTCTTCAACCAGCCGCTCCGCAACACCTCGTCCACGGTTTGCAGGATGTACTACGATGTATTCTAAGGTTTTATTTTCACCCTGCCCACTACACCAAATGGCGCCAATGACTTTAGTATTAAATTCTGCGGTGTAAAGTAAGGTATACTGAGCTAGATTTTGCTCAAGTTGTTCTACGGCATCATGCCCATCGCCAAATTCAGGACTAGTGTCGTACAGTCGCTCTAGCTGGCTGCGCAACTCTTCTTTTTCCAGTGAAGTATAAGCGTGTACGGTAATAGGCATTGATAAACCCTCCTGAGCAATCTAATATGCGGTGACTTCGTTACGGCGAAACATTTTACATCAATTATTTGACGTCTTTGAGGAACGTGTCTATGACAGAACGTATCAGTGAAGTGGTAAGAAATACCAACGAAACCAAAATTCGAGTTCGTGTAAACCTCGATGGTACGGGTCAAGGCACGCTCAACACAGGTATTCCCTTTTTAGATCATATGATTGATCAAATCAAGCGACATGGCTTATTTGATATTGATCTTGAATGTGATGGCGACTTGGAAATTGATGATCACCACACGGTTGAAGACTGTGGTATCACGCTTGGACAGGCTTTTGCTAAAGCTTTAGGTGACAAAAAAGGTTTACGTCGTTATGGTCATTTTTATGCACCGTTAGATGAATCTTTAAGCCGTGCTGTGGTGGACTTATCTGGCCGTCCAGGTTTATTTATGGATATTCCATTTACCCGTGCCATGATTGGTCGTTTTGATGTGGATCTATTCTCTGAGTTTTTCCAAGGCTTTGTGAACCATGCACTCATGACAGTACACATTGACAACCTGAAAGGGAAAAATAGCCACCACCAAATTGAAAGTGTGTTCAAAGCATTTGCGCGTGCACTTCGTATGGCCTGTGAAATTGACCCACGTGCAACCAACACCATTGCTTCAACCAAAGGTAGTTTGTAATGACCCGTATTGCCCTTCTTGACTATGGTATGGGTAACCTACACTCAGCAGCAAAAGCGCTTGAGCATGTTGGTGCAACGGTCGATGTGACCAATGATCCCAAGTTAGTGGCTCAAGCTGACAAAATTGTATTCCCTGGCGTAGGTGCTATGCGTGACTGTATGCAAGGCATGCATGAAGCAGGGATTGATGAAGTCGTTCGCCATGCGGCATTTAATAAGCCTGTATTAGCGATTTGTGTGGGTATGCAAGCGCTGATGCAACGCTCTGAAGAAAATGGCGGAGTCGATGCTCTCGGTATTTTTGAAGGCAGTGTGAAACGCTTTCCTGATGTAGACGGCTTGAAAGTACCCCATATGGGTTGGAACCAAGTTCATCAAGCCGATCCGAGTCATCCAATGTGGAAAGACATTGAGCAAGATGCACGTTTTTACTTCGTGCACAGCTTTTATGTTGAACCGAAGAACTCTGGCATTGTGGCGGCGACCTGTGACTACGGTTTAGAGTTCTGCACAGCCATCCATCAAGAAAATTTGTTTGCGACCCAGTTCCACCCTGAAAAAAGTCATACCGCAGGTTTACAACTGCTGAAAAACTTTGTGGAATGGAAAATTTAATTTATTCCAGCCTCTGTTTGATTGAAAAGCTCAACTTCGGTTGGGCTTTTGTTTATCCAAAATTGATGCATCTAAGCTCAAAATAAATCAGAAACAGCTTAAGTAAATGAGGCGTGTTACCTCACTCCTGTACCTTTCAATATATAAAATCTTTGCTTTACAGCAGACTAGTATACTCAAGATGACTATGATGCCTTTTCATTGTCACCAAATTTGATTATGATTTGCCTGCTTTTTAGACATTTTTATTTATAAAAAACTTAATTTACAACGATAAGGTAAGTCACTATGACTCAATATGCACAAGAATCTGCGCTAAATGCCGCAGGTCGTTTCGGCCGTTTTTCATACCTTGCATGGAACTGTCTACTTGCCATTGTAGCGTCAATTATTCTAGGTATATTCATCGCCATCTTTCCTAATACTTTCGTGAACTTGGAAACAGGCAACTTCGGTGGCGGCATGATTTTTATCGTCCTGATCTATGTTGCGCTCATGTACTTCACTTTTGTATTTACTATTCGTCGCCTACATGACCGCAACCATACGGGCTGGTTATCACTGTTGATGCTAGTGCCTCTTGCCAACGTGATCCTAATGCTTTACCTGATTTTCGCACCAGGCGATAATCGTAGCAACAGCTATGGCTCACCACGCCCAACCGCAGGCTGGGAAGCCGTTTTGGCATGGATTTACATCCTGATTTTCGTTTTAGCGATTATCGGCGGTATTGCGGCTGGTTTTATGTCCTAAAATCACCTGTGCAAAACAGCCTGCCTAGGTCGGCTGTTTTGCTAAATCAACCTAAAAGCTTTAGGCTTAAGCAACAATGGCATAGTCAAAGCATGATGGATTCTTCTTTTCAACACATCCTTCCCAGCAAAGTCGAAATTCAACAATTTCCTCGTTTTCAAAATTTGCCAAAACAAGCAGTTCATGTCATTCAAAACTTAGAACAGTGTGAAGCAATCCGCGCTGAACTGGAACAGGTTTCCATCTTCGGTTTTGACAGCGAATCCAAACCGACCTTTCAAGTGGGAGAAATCTCCACAGGCCCGCATTTAATTCAACTGGCCAGCGTCGAGCATGCTTATTTGTTTCAAATGAGTCCACCCATTTGGAACTTCCTTGCGCCATTTTTGGCGAATCCCGCCCAACTCAAAGTGGGCTTTGGTTTAAAAAATGATGCCCATCTGTTCCGTAAAAAAGGTTTTGAGCTCAAGGGTGTGGTTGAGCTGTCAAAATGCTTTGCAAGCTTTGGTTTGACTAACCCTGTCGGCATTAAAAATGCCATGGCCCTGCTGTTTCAACTCAACTTCCCCAAAAGCAAAAAAGTCAGCACTTCAAATTGGGCAAGGAAGATACTCACGCCTGAACAAGTTGACTATGCCGCTGCCGATGCCTATGCCGCTCTGTTGGTTTTTGAAGAATTGCGGCGTTTAGAGCGACTCCCAAAAGATATTTCCAAAGAATTAGAGAAAACAACAAAACCTTGTCGTCATGAAAAGCTGTAACAGATGCTTAGAAAATTGCCAATACTTTGCTAAGATGACGGACATTGATTTTATTTAAGATTTGGCTAGGAGCGAAAGCATGCTGATCATCCCTGCAATTGACCTGAAAGATGGCAAATGTGTTCGTTTAAAACAAGGTCGTATGGAAGACGATACGGTTTTTTCTGATGATCCTGTTGCAACTGCACAGCACTGGGTAAATGAAGGCGCGCGTCGCTTACATTTGGTCGATTTAAATGGTGCTTTCGCTGGTACGCCAATTCATAAACCTGTGGTTGAAGCCATTGCTCGCGCACAACCTGAACTGCCAATTCAAATCGGCGGCGGTATTCGCTCACTAGAAACCATCGAACACTACTTAGAAGCGGGTGTGTCTTTTGTCATTATTGGCACCAAAGCAGTTCAAGATCCTGAGTTTGTAGAAGAAGCTTGTAAGAAATTTGCAGGTCATATCATTGTCGGTATCGATGCCATGAATGGCATGGTGGCCACCGATGGTTGGGCCAATGTGACGGATGTGAAAGCAACTGATTTGGCCAAACGTTTTGCCGATGCGGGCGTATCGAGCATTGTCTATACCGACATTGCTCGTGACGGGATGATGCAAGGTGTGAACGTTGAGCAAACTGTTCAACTGGCACAATACTCTGGCCTACCTGTGATTGCATCAGGTGGTGTGACCAACCTTGATGACGTACGTAACCTTAAAGGTCAACCGGGTATTTTGGGTGCAATTACCGGTCGTGCAATTTACGAAGGCAGTTTAAACCTACGTGAAGCACAATTGCTGTTAGATGAACAATCGCTCTAATTGTAGAATTTTAAAAAGAGGTCTTTTGACCTCTTTTTTATGCGCTAAATATCAGTGTGTAAGATCTGCATCTTATTTAATAAATCGCATTACGAATAAACTTTAACGGTACAGTTCCACGGTTGATATATTGGTATTCGATGGCACTCGAAAAAACAATCGACTCTCCTACACCCAAGACTTTCATGTCTCCTGCCAAATCTAAAGTTAGCTCACCCTCCATCACATAGAGCATCTCACGCCAACCTTCTGGGTCAGGTTCTGCACTATAGTGTTCATTTGGGGCCAGTACCCATGTCCACAATTCAACTTTTTGTGTTGCTGCCGCCGAGGCCATTAATTTTGCTTCACTGTATGCTTGTGTACCCTGCCAAGCCAGAACGTTGACCACCGCTTGCCCTTGCTGTTCAGGCGCGGCAATGATCTGTACAAAATCGACCTCAAGCACATCGGCAATCAAGCTGAGTTTCGCCAAACTAATATTGTCCTGCCCTGATTCAACCCCAGCCACCATACGACGGCTTAAACCAGCCAAATCCGCCAGTTGTTGCTGGCTCAAGCCTTTTAAACTTCGATAATGACGCACATTTTGACTGACGTGTTGTAGTACCGCAGGAGACTTCATAAAGTTCAATCAAAAAAATATTGAGCAATATATTGCACACAAAAACAAAGCATGACAAGCTATGTGCAATATATTGCACACCAGTTCTTTTATGTTGAATACTCAGCTCGGTTCTAAAGCGCCTGTCATTGCACTGATTTTAATTACCTTTATTTGGGGCGGCACCTTCTTAGCTGTGAAATACGCCTTAAATTTCAGCTCTCCCATGTTCTTTGTGGGCTGTCGTTTCGCCTGCGCCGCGACAATTATTGGCTTATTTTCCTATCAACATTTAAAACATATTACCCGACAGGACTTGTGGGCAGGTGCACTCATTGGCTGTATGGTCACTATTGGCTATGGCACACAAACGGTCGGACTACAAACAGTCAGTAGCAGTGAGTCTGCCTTTTTAACTGCACTGTATGTACCCCTAGTACCCGTACTATTATGGTTAATCTTTCGTAAAGTGCCCCATTTTATGATTTGGATTGGTGCGCTCTGTGCGTTCATGGGCTTAGTCTTACTTACAGGCAATAGCCTGAATTCAATTTCACTGAACTTTGGCCAGACCTTAACCCTACTCGGTGCAATTGCTATAGCGATGGAAATTATCCTGATTGGTTATTTTGCCCCAACAGTCGACATTGGTCGAGTGACGGTCATTCAACTGGCAGTGGCCTCTGTGCTCGCCTTTGCAGCCATGCCATTGGCAGGTGAACACCGCATTCCAGACTTTTCATGGCCTTTACTGAGTATCGCACTCGGCTTGGGTCTTGCCAGTGCCGTGATTCAATATGTAATGAATTGGGCACAGCGCTCAGTCAATCCATCTCAAGCAGCGATTATTTACGCAGGAGAGCCTGTATGGGCAGCACTGTTTGGGCGTCTTGCAGGAGAACGCTTAGCACCACTGGCTTTGTTGGGCGGACTTTTGGTGGTGTTTGGCATTATGATTAGTGAATGGAAACCGAAACTGCTGAAATCGAAAAAGAACCTCGAACAACTTTAGCCTATCTCCGAAACGAAAAAACTGCTGAATCGAGTGATCAATAGCCCCCAATTCAGCAGTATGGTCAGGTGGTTAGAATGACACCATCTTGCCCGGATTAATCATTGCTCCAATTCCATACATGCTTTTGGCTATTGGAATGACCAACGGCGCCAGTGCACGACCAAAAGGAATGTTCTGATGTTGAATACGGGTTAACCTATTTTTATTGATACATCGGTTGATTGTCGTTTAAACGAATAATGCCTTTAATGGCACGATATACAATCCACACCCATGACAACCCAATCACAGACACGCAGAAGGTTGAAGCACCGAGTGCAACACCTGCGAAAGCGGTGGCATTTTCACCCGTAAAGAATAAGAAAATAAATGGCACAAAGGCAATCACGTTCCAAATCAAATACCACCAAAAGGTGCGAATCTGCCAAGTAAAATGGCTCTCAAAAATGGAACCACGCACAGAGCCACGCTTCACATAATTAATCACTAAAGCAATAATGGCTAGAATCCCTGCGGAAAAAATCGCAACGATATACAAAATATAAAGAATAAAAGTCAGACTACGATTCGGATCTTGATCGACTGAATAATTCATATTGTCCCTCAGGAAGCGGGCTTGAACTTTAAATAGGCAAACTATTGAAAGGAGAAATAAGCCATAAAATTAAAAGAATATTGAATAGAATTGTACAAAAGTAAATCTTTCTAAACGGTTGTTTTTGTGTTTTATGTCGTAGCTTTTGCTGCGCTAACCATGCTGCAGGCCATCCCCCTAAAAATGAAAGGAGATGTAATGTATTTTCAGGTACACGGCGCTGCCCATTTTGTGCAGCCTCTTTGTCTTGTGCATAGAACCAATAACTGGCCGCATTCATCACACTAATCAACAGCAGCACTAATCCACTCAAACGCCCCAGCAATACCAATAGTGCCAAAAACACGATGTATGCCACCGACGCAATTTGCATTGGACTCCAGCGTTGACCCTGTTCGGTCTTTTTCAGTGAGACCTTTTGGGTACGACTCTTTTGGGTTTGTGATGCTTTTAAATAACTGACTTGCTGTGCACGATAACGCCCTTGCGCATCCACAAACACGTTGTATTCCAACGCACAGCCTAAAATAGGACGAGGACCTTGCCGTGCAAAGTCCTTGATATGTAAAAACACGCGATCTTTACTGTCATCGTTGGGCTGAATAAAGCCATAGCCTTTTTCATCGAACCATTCAACGAGTCGTCCTTGGTCACGCATTTTTCTTTCCTATTTAAGCAGTTACAAATTTTAGGCGGTCAATCACCATATTACGCATTTCAGCAGGATTTTTCTGCAAAATATCATCCCCCGTACGGCCTTGTTCAGCATTTTTTTGTGCCACTTGTAAACGCATCATCCAAAAACGTGCAGCAGCCATTGCCAGATACAGCCCTAGGCAAGATTTTTCATCAGTCGTCAAAGGACGAATACTTTCATAGGCGTTTAAGAATGCGATGGCCTTGTCTTCATTTAAGTGCACACTTGGATATTCGGTACAGAAGTCATTCAGTGTAATCGCAATATCAAACAAGAACTCATCTTTATTCAGTTCATAAAAATCTAAAATGCCTTTGAGCTGATTGCCCTCAAACAAAGTGTTGTCACGGAATAAATCCGAGTGGATAAAGCCCTTTGGACGATTCGGATAAACCGCCGATAATGCATCATATAAACCCAACAACTTACTCAGCAGCGCTTGATCCGCTTCACTTAAAGTTGGTTTCATCTGTAACGCTACAGCGAGCCAGTAGTCATGGTCACGGTATTCTGCACGCTCCAGTGGAAAATCTTGCAGTGCGACGTGCATTTGTGCTTGTGCAACCGCAATCGCCTCGGCTTGCTCAAGGGTCGCAGGCATGGGGTGTTTGCCCATCATCCGTGGGGCAATTTGTGCGGGTTTAGCTTTTAAACTATGAATGGCTTTGCCTGAATGACTTAAAGGTACAGGAACCGCTAAACCAGCCTGACCTAAATGCTCAAGCACAGGAACCAACTCGCCTGCACCCTGTTCATCCATTTCTTCAAATACAGTCAATACATACTGCACAGCATTTTCACACACAATAAAATAGTTCGTATTTTGAATACCGCCTTGAATTGGGATCAGATCGATTACCTCAAGTCCATAAGGTGCTGCAAACGCCTGAACTTCCTGTAAAGTCAAAGTGGTATAAACCGACATATAAAACCTGCAAAAAAACTTACATAAGTTTGATAGAATACCCGCTCCGACTATTAAGGTGTAGCATCTAAGTCGCGAAGTTTCATAATCGGCTGTTATTTTTGGAAAAAATTATGCTAGCTAAACGTATTATTCCTTGCCTCGACGTGGACAACGGTCGTGTAGTGAAAGGTGTTCAATTCCTTGATATTCGTGATGCAGGTGACCCAGTAGAAGTAGCACGTCGATATAACGAACAAGGTGCTGATGAAATTACCTTCTTAGACATTACCGCAACTTCGAATGGTCGTGACACGACTTATCGTACGGTTGAACGTATGGCTGAAACGGTTTTTGTTCCCTTAACGGTCGGTGGTGGCGTTCGCAAAGTTGAAGACATTCGTCTCTTACTCAATGCTGGCGCGGACAAAGTCAGCATTAACTCAGCAGCGGTGTTTAACCCAGAATTTGTACAAGAAGCATCGCAACGCTTTGGCGCACAATGTATTGTGGTTGCCATTGACGCAAAAAAAACGGGCGAGAATAAATGGGAAATTTTTACCCATGGCGGCCGTAAACCAACGGGTATTGATGCAATTGAATGGTCCGTGAAAATGGCCGACTTTGGTGCAGGCGAACTGCTGATTACTTCGATGGATGCCGATGGTACTAAAGCAGGTTATGACCTCGAGCTGATGCGTCAAATCAATGACCGCGTCACCATTCCAACCATTGCTTCGGGCGGTGTCGGTAACTTACAACACTTGGCCGATGGTATTTTAAAAGGTGGCGCAGACTCTGTACTGGCTGCTTCGATTTTCCACTTTGGACAACACACCATTCCTGAAGCGAAAAAATACCTTGCGGAACAAGGTATTGAAATGCGTCTATAAACAGACCATAACCATAAAACCTATGAAAAGAGTACTTTCGAGTACTCTTTTCATCATTTTAAAGATGAGAAAAAATGTATCACTTAGAACTAATCTTATTTATTTGTGGTCTATTGATCTGTTTTGTTTTCATCCTTTTGATGAAGAAATATGCTGACCGCCCTTTCGGTATGCTGGCCGTACTGTTACTCCTCGGTTTATGCCTGTATAGCTATATCAGCTTCTGCAAATACCAGTTTAAACAGTATTATGACAAAGCGCTGATTGCACCTGACCAAATTCGGGCTTGTGGTATTTTTACACAATGGTCGGAGGTCACCCATTATCGACGGCACAACATTAGTACTGAAAAAGTGTTTTACTTTCAGAGTGATCGACAAGCTTTTTTATTTAGCAATAGTCCGCGTGCCAGACAAAGCTTCCCTGATCTCAAAACCTTAAACATCAACGAGCATGTTTGCTTTCAGTTTTCCCCGGACTACACCGATGAAATGGATCGCTATATTTTAACCGACTTTAAAAAACAGACGAATTAAAAGGCTCAATTACGCTGTACTTCTGCACAGCCAGTGCCTCTATTATGTAGTAGATGTTAAAGCTTAGAATGCTCGCTGGATCTTGACCGAACTTATGTTCTCAATTTTTGAGATAAAAAAAGGGAGTCTTGCGACTCCCTATAAACCTAGAATAACTACAACATTGTCTTGTTAAACTGGAAAATGAAAAATGACGTACTAGTGCTCATGAGATGATTTCACCTCATCAACAGCTTTACTATAGAATGTTCAAATGACGAAATATTGACAATACATACCAATATTATTGACAAATCACGACAAAAATATCTATTCAGTTATCCTGCAACTGTTTCTGTCGTCTGCGCAGAATTCAGTGTTATCGCTTCTGGTGCCTCAACCCATTTTGCAGGGAAGACCTGATTGACCCACTGGGTGAGCTTATTCGACACCACTTGGGGTAAAGCAATACCCAACGGATTTTGCTCTTGCAAATCCAGCGAGGAAATGACCCGCGTTCCTAAAATATAATCAAACCACGGTTTGGTCACACACCAGTTGGCATCCTGATTGGAGTTCATATGATGATCTAATGCCAAGGAATCTTACGCATTGCCCAGTCTGGCTCTAAGTGCGCACGGCGGTGGATATAATAATAATTTCCTGCACTGTACAACACAGACAACGTCATGCCTTTGGAAACAGGATAAAATAACGTCACAAACACACCCGCCACGACAGCGAGTGATACGATTTCATTTTTGGTACGCCAATTGCTCCAACCTTCAACATAACCATGATCGTGAAACGTGGTTTTCCGCACTTCTCGGTGATGCTCCCAATGCGATTTCATGCTGTCAGGCACAGGGCTATAACGTGGCTTTCCAGCACGGTGTGTTCCATGCAAAATATATTTATGTGCAACCCACTCAAACGCATTGGCAACTACTAGTCCTGCGACAAAACCCTTCCACATGGCAAATTCCTCCTATATTCAGATTGAATATAATGTGCAAACTATGCTAAATATTGACCCTAGCATTCAAATTCATTGACAAATTACGACAAGAACAATAGAGCCAATAAATGCAACATTTCAAAGACTACACAGGTTCTGTCTACGGTGGACTGGGGCATTTACTCTATGCCTATTGCCAAGCCGTGGGCTATCCAATTTCTGAACAGCTTGAAAAAGCACAGAACTTAGAACGTTTTGATTATGCCCTGTGGTTAGAGTTACTGAATGATCTTGACAGCCATCTGTACATCCCTGCGCTCGGACTTGATATTGCAAAGTATGTACAGCCCAAGCATTTAGGCATTTTGGGCTATATTGCGCTGTCCTGCGAAAATTTAGGCGAAGCGCTCACCCGTTATCATGACTTTCACCGCCTCATTTATGATGGCAGTTCACTATATGTTGCAATTGAAGGTGAAAATCTATGCTTTGGTTGGGTGGAGATGCCGATTGAACTCACCACACAACTCAGCAATGAAGTGGCAATGGCGCTGATCATTCAGTTTATGAAACACTTTGTCGCCCATGATGACATCCAGCTCAGCGAGGTTCATTTCACTCACACTGCTCCGAAAAATACGGCACTGTATGAGCAGTACTTTAATTGTAAAGTTCGCTTCTCTCAAAGCAGGCCGATGATGATGATTCCTCTCAGCGAATTATCCATGCCCTTTCAGCAAGGTGATCAAACCCTGCAAAAACTGCTCTTACAGCAAGCCGAAGCCTTACTGGAAAAACTTCCCAACTCTACTCACATCGACCAGCGCTTACAGCATGCGATTTTAACGGGGTTACAAAAAAACCAATATCAAATTGAACATATTGCACGGCAACTGAATTTTTCAGTCCGACAGCTGCAACGTTACTTACAACAACAAGGCACGACCTACCAACAGCGGATGCAAGAAGTTCGACGTATTTTGGCGGAGCAATACTTAAGAGATCCACACCTCAGCTTACAGGAAATTGCACTGTTGCTAAGTTACTCTGAACAAAGTGCTTTTCAACGTGCCTTTAAACACTGGACCCAAGTCACACCTCAGCAGTGGCGTATCCAGCATTTTCACTAAAATCGGATCTGTTTGATCCACGTCATCAGGATGTCATGCTTTTTTTGTTAAATTGATTAAAAAACGAGCATTTCTCATTAAATATAAAGTTCTACGCGAATAAAACATCAATAACTACAAAAAGTGCATTATGAATAAATATCTTGCTGAATTCATCGGAACGTTTTGGTTGGTCTTCGGAGGCTGTGGCAGTGCCATTTTTGCAGCAGCTTTTCCCGAGTTGGGCATCGGCTTTCTTGGCGTTGCACTTGCCTTTGGTTTAACCGTTTTAACCGGTGCCTTTGCACTTGGACATATCTCTGGCGGGCACTTTAACCCTGCGGTCAGTGTCGGCTTATGGGTCGGTGGACGTTTTGATACCAAAGATCTGATCCCCTATGTGGTCTCCCAAGTGGTCGGTGCAGTTTTAGCCGCTTGGGTGTTATACCTGATTGTCCAAGGCCAAGCCGGTTTTGCTGGTACAGGCGGCTTTGCGACCAATGGTTATGCCGAACTGTCACCAGGAAAATACTCCTTAATCTCCGCTTTAATGATTGAAATTGTACTGACTGCAATGTTCTTGATCGTGATTATGGGCGCCACAGATAAGCGTGCGCCTGCTGGTTTCGCGCCGATTGCGATTGGTTTAGCTTTGACCTTGATTCACCTGATCAGTATTCCTGTGACCAACACCTCGGTTAACCCTGCACGAAGTACAGGTGTTGCCATATTTGCTGAAACAGCCGCTTTAAGCCAACTCTGGTTGTTCTGGGTTGCTCCGATTGTCGGTGCCATTATCGGCGCTATTATTTATAAAATTTTAGAAAAAGAGGATTAATTTTTTCTCTATCCCTTAAAAGAAAAAGCCCACAATCTGTGGGCTTTTCTTATTGTTCCACATGGAACATAGATAGGCTTATGTTATAAAAACGGATTGTCAATTTCACCCGACTGCAGATGTTCAATTTTCTCAGGAAGCTGGGCTTCACTTTCAAGCTGTTGCACAATCGCATTCAGATACGCCTGCAATGCTTTGGCCGCAGCTAAACCGGCTTGGTCTTTGGTGAGTTGTAAATTGCCATAAATACTCACGCAGTCCGTGTCATTTTCAAGGGTCAAATCATGGATGGCATGGGACTCATTGCCATGTACAAAAGGTTTAAACATTTTATTTTTACTCTTCTTTATTCTTCAGGCATCGGGCACTGCAGTCGAATGCCTACACATCCAACTGCGTAGAACTTTAACGTAACAGCTGCAAAATATATTGCAATAAGACGTCGACCAATTGTTTCACAATCGCATCTTGATCCGCCGCATCAATACCCGTGCCTTTTGTGACTGTGCTACCACTACTCGACTGAGTAGAGCCCGATTTAAAGTTTTTTTGTAAGGCTTTGAGCTGCTCGGATGAAACCTCTTCTGCGCACTGACTTTCCGCATCCCAATGTGAGTATTGAATTGCACTATTGGCTTTTACCGCCGTTGCTGTCAACGGTAGTTTATAAGTATTACGTTTTTGCT
This sequence comes from Acinetobacter sp. CAU_H_29a_1, assembly GCF_058599505.1. Taxonomy (NCBI): domain Bacteria; kingdom Pseudomonadati; phylum Pseudomonadota; class Gammaproteobacteria; order Moraxellales; family Moraxellaceae; genus Acinetobacter; species Acinetobacter sp. CAU_H_29a_1. Next base: position 268,450 of record NZ_CM178655.1, on the reverse strand, counting down.
CTTCTGTCAGTTGCGGAAATAAATTCACACCCAACTGCTCTTCCAAATAGCAGACACTGACAATTCTTACCTGCTGTGAATTATCATTCGGTGCGTAATAAGCGCCGATTGCACCCGTTTTTGGCATATAGACCGCTTTATAAACCGCACTCGGAACAATCACTCCCTGACCAATGGTCTTAAGTTTTTTGCCCTGAAATACTGGCCCAGTCACCACAAAAACATCTAGCTTTTGCTTGGTCACAAGCGCCCGTGTGGCTTCTTCCAATTCACGCCACACTTGCTGATTATTTTTAGGAGCCTGTGGCACCATGTTGGCCAAAGAAAAACTGTCGAATTGTGCGGCTTTATTCGGCATATCAGCATTCGGTGCCATATGTCCACGGTCATAGCCTGAACCACGGTAGTCCGACAATGTCGCTCGATGTTCAGTTGCAACATTATTTTCTTCGTGAAAACTATCTTCACGTGGAATTTTTTGGCTCAGGCGCTGCGGCGTCAGAGCCTCTGCAACCCAGAGGGGGGTTTTCGAAACGCCCGAATACATCACATTAAAGCCGTTAAAGCACAGTGCATAGCTGTGTTTACTTAAACTTTCTTTGAGTAAATAGGGCGGAATTTCCCTATAAAATTGTTCTAAACAGGCTGAATTTGAGCTTGGGCTTAAAGACACGTATTGCTGAATTTTTTCTTGACCAAAAGCAATCGCAAAACTTCCCGTTGCCACCAATCCTAAAATCACTTTCAGGCCATTTTGATTAAACATGTTAAACACTGACTTACCTGAACTACTTTTCTTCTTCGCCATTACAACTACAATAAACATCGGTTTTTCACGAGCTTAACAATCAGCGTATACGAAGTATATCGCTCGAGTTCTATTCGCATAACAATTAAACAAAACGCCATATTTAGATGATTTTGCATGTAACAAAATGTCTTTTTTGTAGAGTTTTTCTACGACAACGTGATGCGATTGCGTATCTTTGATTGCTGTCGCTTCAAAAAATATGCCAAGGTAAAAATGAATCGAACGAAATAATACATGCAATTTACGGAGTTCTTATGCATTCTAAGATTTTAGCTTCTCTTGGTTTAATCGGCACAGTGATAAGTGCTTCAGCCTTCGCCGAGCCACCTATCCAACCGGGTGACACCTTAGAAAGTCTCTCTCAAGCCAAAGTCACGACTACTGTTAATGGTCAACCGGGTTCTATTCAAGAACTCGTAAGCTCAGGGCAAATTAAATTGCTTGATCCAAATGCAGCACCTATCAGCCCAGCGAGCCAAGGTGTACCCAATGACCAAGCAGTGATGCCAACATCACCACAGAGTGAAGCCCCTGTTCAACAGGCCGCACCTGACACCACAGTGCAACAACAAGTCGCTGCGACTCCAACAGAGCAACATCCGCTGGCACCAAATGCAGAACTCTCAGCGCAACAAGCTGAAGCGGCGTTAAATGATGCTGTCGCACCCACGGGAAATGCAGACATGAATGCTGCCCCAGCTGCTACACCGCCATTAGATTCATCAGCAGAGGCACCTGTCAATGCGGTTGAGCCTGATTCACTGCCATTACCAGATGCCCCTGCTCAAGCACTTCCTGACGCTTCAGCAGAACAACCTGTCCAAGCGATGCCTGAAGCACCTGAAAATGATCCAATGAACTAAGACTTCAACTGATTTATCCTCCAAAAAAACCAGCATATATGCTGGTTTTTTATTGAAGTTTAAATCTGGATCTGACTACCCAGCTCAACCACGCGATTGGTTGGAATTTGATAGAAGTCGCTCACAGGACTGGTATTCCGTTGCATTGAGATAAAGAGCTTTTCACGCCACGGCGCCATACCATCCCCTACAGTACTGATAATCCGTTCACGCGAGATGAAAAAACTAATTTGCATTAGATCATATTCAAAACCAAGTTCAGCATAGGCCATTTCCAAGGCTTGCGGAATATTTGGCTGATCTTTAAAACCATAATACAAAGTAATACGATAAAAACGGACATCCAGTTTTTCAACACTACTGCGTTCTTGTGACGGAACAAAAGGAATATCGCGTGTAATAACCGTTACCATGATGTTGCGTTCATGCAGGACTTTGTTGTGCTTAATATTGTGAAGCATTGCGTGTGGCACAATATTTGGTGTACCAGTCAAAAAGACTGCATCACCTGGAACGAACTTAGTTTCACTACCCATACTAATGCTTTTAATAAATAGGTCTATTGGCAATGAATCCTTTTCAAGACGCTTCAACACTAATGCACGACCATCTTTCCATGTCATTAAAATAGTATACAGCACTGCACCAATTAAAATTGGAACCCATCCACCTGATAAAATTTTAAGCGAAGTCGAGGCAACAAAAACTGTATCAAGTAACAAAAATGGCACGGCGAATAATGCAACTTTCCACATTGGCCAACGCCACAACCCATAGGCCAAAATAGAGATTAAAATAGTGCCACACAACATAGTCATGGTGACAGCAACCCCATAAGCACTAGCCAAATTCTCACTATTCTCAAACAATAAAATTAAGATCAGTACAGAGATATACAGCGCCCAATTAATAAATGGCAAATAAATCTGACCGCGCTCTACCTCTGAAGTATGTCGCACTGCCAAACGAGGTAAATAACGTAATTGAATGGCTTGATTAACCATAGAAAATACGCCCGTAATAACCGCCTGAGATGCGATAACTGCTGCTGCTGTGGCCAAACCAATCATTGGAAATAGTGCCCATTCTGGAATAAGCATATAAAAAGGATTCGCGAGTGCATCCGCGTCACGCAATAACAATGCTCCTTGCCCTGCATAATTCAATAACAAACATGGTAATACAATAATAAACCAAGCTAAACGAATCGGAAGACGACCAAAATGTCCCATATCGGCGTAAAGTGCTTCACCGCCCGTCATAGTCAAAATCACGGCACCCATAGTCAGAAAAGCCACATAGGGTTGATTAAAGACAAAACTCAATGCCCAGTACGGATTAACCATCAATAATACATGAGGGGTCTGAAAAATACTCCACAGCCCTAAAGCACCAATCGCTAAGAACCACAGTAGGGTTAATGGCCCAAAGAATTTCCCCATTGTCCCTGTCCCATGGCGCTGTACCAAAAATAAGCCAGTGATAATTCCTATGGATAAGGGCTCTAACCACTGATTAAAAATAGGCGTAGCAATACTGAGACCTTCTATTGCAGAAAGAACCGAAATTGCAGGAGTAATAATTCCATCACCAAAAAACAGTGATGCACCAATAAATCCCAGAGCAATAAGATAAATTTTCTTGTTATCACTAATTAAGGTGGTTCGCAGATTTAGTGCCAGTAAGGACATAATTCCGCCCTCACCGTTATTGTCTGCTCGCATAATAATCGTAACGTATTTAAAACTCACCGTTAGCATCATGCACCAAAAAATGAGGGACAAAATGCCTAAAACTGACGCTTCTGATATCGCTAGATGGGCTGTTAAAAAACATTGGCGCAGTGCATAAAGTGGACTGGTTCCAATATCTCCAAACACGACCCCAAGGGCGGCTAAGGTGATTGCGGGCAATGCGGCTTTTTTTGCAGTACTTTGCATAGGGTGTCTTCAATTTAGACAGTATTTTTGCGAATCATATCATCACGCTAAAAGTTTTTCTCTAAATCAATTGTTTCACCTTGTCGATGGCTATGTTTTTCGATATTATCCTCGGCCATGGTGAAGTGTCCGAGTGGCTGAAGGAGCACGCCTGGAAAGTGTGTAAACGTTTATAGCGTTTCGAGGGTTCGAATCCCTCTTTCACCGCCAAATTCTCTAATCATGTAGCCGCATGATGTCTCAAAAGGTTTAAATCTAAAGGGTTTAAGCCTTTTTTGTTGTCTCATACAATATCAGACAATCCCTTGAAATACCCTACTTATTGGGGGTATAAATGAGGGTAAATATTTATACCCCCTGTTTTTATACCCCCAAATACACTATAGGACATGCTGTCATGCTTACAGATGTAAAAATAAGAAAGATCAAACCATTAGAAAAAAAAGCACGATATTCTGATGAAAAAGGCATGTACTTAGAAGTCACACCTTCAGGTGGCATGTATTGGCGAATGAAATTTCGGGTTCATGGCAAAGAGAATATCTTTAGTATTGGGACATATCCTGAAACCTCACTTGCACAGGCTCGCCGTGCTAGAGATGAGGCACGATTAAAGCTTAAAGATGGGATCAATCCCAATGAAGAGAAAAAGCAAAAGAAACAACAAGCTGATGAAAGTATTCTTTTCAAAGCACTTGCTATGGAATGGATGGAAGATCGTAAGGCTGTCATTAAAGAAGGCACTTATTTACGTGACTTATCCGTATTTGAAAAAGACCTTTTCCCTGCGCTAGGCAATATGCCTATTGACCAGATTAAAGGCAAAGATGTGCTTGCATGTGCAAAGAAAATTGAAGCACGTGGCGCACAAGAAATGGCTAAGCGTTCTATCCCTCTAGCTGGGCGTATTTTTCGTTATGCGATTCGTAAAGGGCTAATCGAGAATGACCCAACACCCCACCTTCAAGAAGCTTTAAAACCTCGTAAAGTGAAGCATATGGCTCGCTTGGATATTTCGGAGTTCCCTCCTTTCCTTGAACGAATGGATCGCTATCACGGCAACATCTTGGTTAAAACAGCTTTACAGTTCATGACTTTAACTTTCGTTAGAACGGCTGAACTGATTAACATGGAATGGGGCGAAATTGATTTTGAAAATAAGTTATGGCGCATCCCTGCTTATAAAATGAAAATGGCACTACCTCACATAGTTCCTTTATCAAGGCAATCTATAGCACTGTTAGAAAGCTTAAAACCATTAACAGGTAATAAAAATTTTGTTTTTTATAATCACAGCACGGCGAAACCACTCAGCAATAATGCTCTTTTAAGTGCGATTCGTACTATGGGATATTCAGGAAAAATGACTGGTCACGGCTTTCGGGGGCTTGCATCTACAACATTACATGAACAAGGCTATATGCATGATGCAATTGAAATACAATTAGCACATACAGTTGGTAATGCTGTGTCTCAAGCTTACAATCATGCTCAACATATGGACTATCGAATCAAGATGATGCAGGAATGGTCTGATTTCATTGATAGTTTGCGGAATAATGTAATCCCTTTTCCTAAACATAAAGTTAGTTGAAATTATGGATTCAATTTCTATATCTGAAGCTTATGCACAATTTTGCAAATGCAGAGGAAATAATCTTTCATTAGATTCTTTAGCTGATTTTATTCAAGATTCCAAACTAGACTATTATTTTTACTTTGAAGGTTATATAGCGGAGATAGCCTTCTTAGATTCAACATTACAAGAGAGCTGTATCAAGGGTCAAACACTAAGGCATTATGAAGGATATCTGAAACCATTCGGATCAATACGGAGTATTGTAATTTCACCTAATCACGAGCTGAGTACCTCTATTGCATTAATCAATAATCAACCAGTTGCTTTATTTAACAATGATTTAGATAAAGATGAAACTTTATCTCATATCCAAAAGGAGGTTTCATATGAAATAAATTCGATCTATGAAAGCTTGTCACAAACACGACTTATGCAAGAAAAGCTTCTGCTTAAAAGTGAAGATTTTAATGAAATCCTAAATATCGAACTTAATGAATTAAAAAAAACAATCCTATTATTACAAAATCAATTAACTGAACAATCTGCGCTTAATGCTGAACTTCAAAATAAACTCAACGAACACAGTTTGATAACTAATGAAATCTTATTGCCTGAAAAAGAAGTTCCTCATACCAGAACTCGAAATCAAGTAGTGAAATTAATCCACGTTCTTTGTCATATGAATAAATTGCCAATTCAAAAACCGCAAGTCTGCTTTGCAGCAATAAAAGCACATGCTGATTTAAATGACTTATCTTGTCCCGAAAAAGACTTTACTGGAAATTGGATAAAAAAAATTCATTCTATATAGAAAACTCATTTATCTATATAGACCTATATCCAATCACTTTTTCACATACTGCATCCATAAACAGCATGAGGCTGTTTAAGTCGTAAAGGTGCAGTATGAACAACCCTAATCCTACATATGAGCAATTCCTAAGATCTATTGATTTGGTTGGTAACTCCAAGCAACGAGGACTATTAGGAATCTCAAAATCTACCTTATGGCGATGGATTCAACAGAATCGCTTCCCAGCCCCCTCGAAATTACTCGGCTCTAATATTGCTGTTTGGCGTATGTCTGAAGTCCAAGAATGGATGAAGGCTCAACACTAAAAATGACAGAGCCCAAAATTTACAACCGTAAGCAGGCATCTGAATTTCTCGCACTACATTTGAAAGAAAAAACCGCTTCACAGTGGGAAAACTTTCTTGTGCGAAATATTCGGCAATCAAAGCACGTTTACAAATTGGCATTTAAAGAAATCGGAAGGCAAATCTTCTATTCAGAGACCAGTCTTCGCGCTTTCATTAAATCCACAACAACCCCATACAACCAAATGAACAAAGGAGTTCAAAATGGACATTAAAACTCAAGTACTCACTAACGTTATCACACAAATTGTGGACGACATGAGTCATCATCCCAATTGGGATTCGATGATGAATTTAACTGATTGCTCCCTATTTGATTGTGAAATCAATCATCAAGAGATCTCTTCAAAAATTCAGAAATTACTCCAATGCAAGGAATACATGGATCTTATTCATTATGGGAATCAAATCTTTGATGAAGCAATGACACAAGCATCTCAGGAATTTGGCGAATCTTTGGATCAACTTTCCGAAGACCTTAAGAAAAATTCAACTCCCTTCTTACCATAACTGAAGGTGCGACTTAAAACGGCTCATTGAGCCGTTTTTTATTTCTCACAATTCATAGAGGATTAAAATGATGAATAAGCACTCTATCAGTCAAAAGTGCCACAACCTAATTGAACGCTTGAATCGTTTGGATTTCGTTGATCCTTTTAGTGCTGAATACTATAAGGAAATGAAAGCTATCGAATTTGAAATGTCTCTTCTCGACAAGTTAGATCATGCTCCAGTTACGACAATTGAAATGCCGAACTTCGTGGAAGTTAATGCTGACATTTCGGAACAAAACTTAATCTCTGTTCTCCATTCACTTACAGAGCGTTATTCAGCTAATGCGAAATCAGCAGATGAGTTAGAGACATTGATCTATTCAAATATCAATAACTATGATTTCAAAGCCATGAAGATTAAAGTTAAAGCTCAAATTGATTTTTTAGACCTATACTTTGAAATTGGGAAAGCCTCTACACGGCATGATATTAAAAAGTATTTGACTGAAAAAACAAGAATTACTCACTACATTTCCGAACATAGAAATGGCTTCATCATTCGCCTACATGATATGAATTCATTACTTCAACTACAGCGCCGTATCCAATATTTACGTCACTTTGATTGTAATGCCAATAGCTTGCAAGTTATGGAAATGGAACTAGCCATAGACTTCTATCAATTTAAGCACAGAGCGCTCGCTACAGCCCTTTTTAAATCTATTCGTTTGCCAAGCTCAACAAATAACTTCCGTGTCTTTAAAAGCAAATTAGGTGAATTTACAGCTATGCCTGATACCCCTCTCGCCATGATCAGAAAATTGAATCAAGACTATAACATTGGGATTAATCACAAAAATGCCGATGAATATTGGCATTTATATGTAAAAACAACGGACCAAAATAAGCAGTTACTACCTCGGGTTGATTGGCGCATTCGTGCCGAGAAAAACATTAAATTTAATGTATTAGCTCAAATGGATAATCGGCTTCCAAATGTGAGACAAGTTTTGAGCGAGGGATTCAAAGGTTTAAGCTTTACCCAATTGAAGGAAACTGCTCCATTAGACATGAAAGCAAAATATAAAGATTCAGTTAATGCCTTTGGACTAGAGCAGGAAATTTACTATGACAAGTCGCGTCATAAGCGAACCTTGCCAGAACATATCGAAAAGAACACAGCACTGAACCAACTTATTTCAAATGCTGTGCAAAACCTACTGCGCAATTTTACTGTCAGTCCAAAATAGCACCCAAACTTTCGTAAGCCTTAAATCATAAGGCTTACGGCACATTGCTGAAGATCTGTCTGCCTAATAACTTATATATTCTATTAAGTATCTATACCCGTAGGAATACTTAACATTTACTACACCGCCATTTAACCCATTTCACTCAAATAGTCGAAGTCCTAGACAATTTTGAAAGTAATCAATGCAGACCATTTATACAATTTGGAGATTTTTTTAGGTTCTTATATTTGCTTTACCACTTAATTGAATTCTATGTTGATACAAAGATAAAGCTAATTATAATTAGCACCATCTAAAACTAAACTTAATAAAAAAGAGGGCTTATGCTAAGTTTTTCTGAAGCAGAAACGAAATTAATTGAATTTTTAGAAAAAAACAAAAGTGAATTTCATACTAATCAAAATGAATCCCAGACTCGTTTTTTTATTATTGATTACATATTGTTTGAATGTTTAGGGTGGCGCAAAGATGAAGTATCAATTGAAAAAAATGAAGAAAATAAATTTACAGACTATGAATTAGGTAAACCTAGAATAGCTATTTTAGAAGCCAAACGAGAAGGTAAAACTTTTGAAATACCAGCTTATGACTCCAACTCTTTAATCTTTGACATCAAATCTTGAACCGTACCGGGTTTGTCGGAGACTTTTTATTTAAGTTAGGCCACCTGACCTAACGGGTTAATCTTATCATAGTACATTGCTTCAAACTCAAAAGGCGATACATAACCCAGTGCACTGTGTACACGCTTTTTATTGAACCAATCTACCCAGTTTAGTGTCGCAAGCTGTACATCTGCTAAACCTTGCCAATCTGCTTTTAAATATTCAATCACCTCTGTTTTGTATAAGCCATTCACCGTTTCAGCCAAAGCATTATCGTATGAATCACCAGTCGTACCGACTGATGCTCGTAAATTTGCTGCTTCTAAACGATTGGTATAGCGAATAGAAAGATATTGAACACCTCTATCGGAATGATGAATCACATTCTTTGGCATACCTCGATCGTGCAATGCTTGCTCAAGTGCATCGAGTACCATATCTGTATTCATCCGTGTAGATACTTTCCATCCAACAATTGCTCGTGAGAACACATCAATAATAAAGGCGGTATAGACCCAGCCTGAATTTGTTTGAATATACGTAAAGTCACTGACCCACAGTTGGTCAGGATGATCAGCAGTAAAATTACGTTTCACTAAATCATCTGCTCGTTTTTGGTCATCTCGGCTACGGGTGGTTTGTTTATTCTTACCACGCCAAACACCTTGTATACCTAGCTTTTGCATCAATCGAGCAACTGTACAACGTGCAATAATATAACCCTCACGTTTCAATTTTTGCCAAACTTTACGTACACCATATCGACCTGAACTTTCTTTCCAAATACGTTTGATTTGCTCTGCATGATGTAAATCATGCAGAGCACGTTTCGCTCGATGTTCTGGGTTATCAACGAGATCTAAAGCCCGATAATAGGTCGAAGCTGCAATCGGTAAAATTCTACAAATCGCTTCAACACCATATCGATCTTTATTGTTATGGATAAAATCCACCATTATTTGTGTGGGCGGTCGAGCTCCGCCTGGGCGAAAAAAGCGGCTGCTTTACGTAGAATCTCATTGGCGCGTTGCAGTTCTTTATTTTCGCGTTCGAGTTGTTTGATACGTTCTTGGTCTGAAAGCTGCTGTACTTTAACTGGATTTTGTTTATCTAAATATTTTTGATACCAAACACGTAGTGTTTCAGGAGTACAACCTATCTTAGAAGCAATTGCTGTGATTGCAGCCCAAGTAGAAGGATAATCTTTTTCAGATTCAATTAGTAATTGAACCGCTCTTTCTCTGATTTCAGGGGTATATTTTAATTTTGTCATCGGGGTAGTCTCTCAGAATATTGACTCTCCGACAAACCCGGTACGGTTCATCTCTTATTAAGATGTCACCAGATACTGAGGCTACTATTGATCAAGCAATTTTTTATTGTAACCAACGCGGTGCTCCTATTGGGATTATCAGTAATGGGCATCAATACATTATTTTTATAGCCTCAAGACAGGATGGCGTATCAATCAAAGATGGTAAAGCTATTGTTTTTAAAAGCCTTGAACATCTCGCTAAAAACTTTAAAGATGCTTGGCAAATAATGTCAATTTATGGTGTAAAAGAGAAAAATATATATAAATACTTAAAACCCGATTTTGATGCTATCCCATCAAAATTATCTTCTAAATTAAAACAATATCCAATTGTACGGTATGGAAGTGAATTACAAACGACTCTTAGACAATTGGCAGAAATATTTTTTCAGGATATTGTCGAGAATGAGCAGATTGAAGAACGATTTTTTAAAGAATGCTATTGTGAAAGTGGAGCATTATCTAAATATTCTTTACTTAGCAAAAACATATTAGAAGCACGCTATGCTTCCCTATTTAATAAAGCGGAGACTGCACCTTACATTTCTCCAGTCAAAGAAAAAAGAAATAACAACATCTCACCAGAAATTCTATCCGAAGCTTTGTCACGTAGACCAATTGTCCTACTAGGTGATGTGGGGGTTGGTAAAACTTCTTTCGTAAAGAACCTCATATATCAAGGTGCTTCCGAAGAGTTCAAAAGAGCTTTTTATATTTACATTGATTTAGGCTCGAGTGGAGCACTTGCCAGTGACTTAAAAAGTTTTGTTTTAGATGAAATTGAAAATCAGCTTTTAGAAAAATATGACGTAGATATTAATGATTATAACTTCATAAAAGGAGTTTATGCGTCTGAGATAAGCAGATTCTCTAAAGGTCTATGGGGACAAAAAAAAGAATCCGAACCTGCTTTGTATGAAACTAAACTTTTAGAGATGATAGAAGAGCAGTGTCAAAAAAGAGATATTCATTTAAAAAGAGCTATTAACACCAGATCAAAATCTGAAAATAGACAAATAATTATTTGTCTAGATAATGCAGATCAGCGTGATTATGAAATTCAACAAGATACTTTTATCATTTCACAAGAATTAGCTAAAGATTGGAACACAACTGTTTTTGTTTCCGTTCGCCCACAAACTTTTTTTAAATCTAAAAGATCTGGTGCATTGTCAGCTTATCCTCATAAAGTTTTTACTATCTCACCACCTCGAATAGACTTAGTCATTGCAAAAAGACTTTCTTTTGCCCTAGACATGGCTGAAGGTAAAATTCCATTAGAAACAGTAAATTATGTAAAAGTTAATTCTAAGAATTTAGCTATTTTTCTAAAAGTACTTATTCAGTCATTAGCAATCAATAACGATCTAAAAGAATTTTTAACTAATATAACAGGCGGCAATATCAGAAATGCTATTGAATTAATCGTGAATTTTATTGGTAGCCCAAATGTTGATGCTCAGAAAATTATTAATATTACTGAACAGAATTCAGATAACCAAAAATATATTGTACCATTGCATGAATTTACAAAATCTGCGCTTTTAGGTGATTACTCCCACTATAATGCTGATACTTCAATCGCAACAAATCTATTTGATGTATCTAGTTCTGACATCTATGAACACTTTTTAACCCCAATACTATTAGCATTTCTTTTTTCTAATAACTCTAAACAAGATAGAGACAGTTTTTTCACATTAGAACTTATTCAGGATGAATTACAAAATAATGGATTTACAATTGATCAAATTCACAATGCGATTAGACGTTCTACTAATCGAAAATTAATAGAAACTTCTCAGAGAATAACATTTGATGAAGATGATAATGGTCTGCTTATCGGTGATATGCCTGAAAATTTCCGAATTACCACTATTGGTGCCTATCATTTAAAAAAATGGATGGGATCATTTACATACCTTGATGCAATGATATTCGATACTCCTATCTTCAAAGATGAGATAAAGCACTCTTTTTTTAATAATCTTGAGTCCCTCAATATTGAACATCGCTTAGAAAGAGCTTTAGGTTTCAAACAATATCTTCAAGACATATGGAGAGATTATCCTCACAAACCAGAGTATTTCGATCTATCTAACAATTTTGAGGATAATTATCATACGTTTGAAAATGTAATTAGAGCAGTTCAGCGTACGGAACCTAGTTAATAAAAAATCTTCTAATGGCGGATCTTTCAAAATTATTGGGGGTATAATTGGGGGTAACACCAGATTAACCAAATTTAAATATATATTAATTTCATATATTTAAATTAAAACTATGACTCCCTCTTTCGCCAAAATTTTAAAGACCTTAATCGAAAGATTAAGGTCTTTTTTTATACTGAACATTCTTATTTAGACTTGGCACAAAGTCTGCTTCATAAAAATGACTCTTCACCCAATAGGATAATTTGCACCACAAAGTGAAATATTTATTCAAAAATAAACGCTTGAACCTGATTCAAACTTGAGCTAAAACAATTTCTAAGGGAGGTTAAAATAAATCATCAATGATCATCTAGATGCAATGTTTATGAAGCACAATTCATTTGCGGTATATAACTAGCGAAACACAAAATTGACCAATAAAACTGCTATTCGGGAGTCAGAATGAATAACAGCACCAATTATGTCAAACAAATTAAAAACGCTAAACGAGGCGGTTATACCCCAACCCTTGCAAAGGATGTCAACAAACATAAAATTCAAAAAGCAATTCGTCTGATTGAACAATGGAGAGCGCTGGCCAATGAACTCAAACCTCAAATGCAACTCGACATGGCTTTTACGTTGGAAGAATGTGCCCAAGACCTCGATCAAATTTTAAGGAGCAAATAAGTTCCATGTTTTCATTTAACCCTATTTAAAAACAGTTTCATCACAGCCCCCGAATTTTATTCTTAGCTTTCACCCACCCTTAGGTGGGTGAAGTTTGCACAAAAAATCATGTGCATTTCAATCGCTCACTTTTTGGCTTGCGTTTTCAAGAAAATCCGCTATTATTCTCACCACGTTGCCGGCATAGCTCAGTTGGTAGAGCAACTGACTTGTAATCAGTAGGTCCACAGTTCGAATCCGTGTGCCGGCACCATTTTATACTTAGCCTCGCTTTTTAGTGAGGCTTTGTTGTTTCTGGCCTTTTGGTTTTTTATTTCATTTTAAATGTCTTTAACTGCTGTAATTTGAACATAGCGCACAATGCCCTGTTCAAATAATTTTTGGCAAAGCTTAGCCGTCATTTTAATTTTGAAATAATCCAAATTTTGAGCGGCCTGTTGGACTAAATGCACATGATAATAACGAGAAAACCCCGCCAAAACTGCATCTGATAAATCTTCAATAGCAACCTGCTGATAGCCTTGTGCTTCTATCGAATGCTTTAAATTCGTCTCTAACTGAAGATGTTCCAAATGAACATCGGCTGCTTTTAACAGCATTTTCAGTTGAAGCTTCTCAAAACGATTTAAATTCAAAAATGCATCACTCAACATCAGATAGTGAAAACCGATGCGCCCTTTTGAATTTAAAACAGAATGGGTTGATCTTAGAAATGAATTTACATCACTGTGATAAGCGGCATCGAGGCACAACACCACATTAAAAGGTGCTGAAAATAGCTTTGAATTTAAATTTAAAAATGACGTTTGAATGATGTGTATCTTTGAATTTAAAGTGTGTTGTATGTGCTGAACACATTCGGCTTGTAACTCAACCGCACAAAGTTGCTGAACATGGTAATGCTGCTGCCACAGCAATAGACTCGCACCCTGTCCACAGCCCAAGTCTAGAACACGGTCATTTGATTTTAGCTGTAATCGATCAGCAAGGTGTATGGCTAGTGTTTGGCAAGCCTCAGGATAGGATAACCTTGCATCATCCCAATAGCCAAGATTGCTCCAAGCCAATACAGCGTGATCTCCCAATTGTTTTGCATCAATTGCATATTTATGTTTGGGCAGATGTCGCTGTAAGGTTTGGAGCCATTTCATGCTTTAGTAGCCGAGTTGTGGGGCAACCTCAACTTTAGGTTTTAATCCAACAAACGGCAATGGTGCACCGAAAATTTCTGCAATATGCATTGCTGAAGTTACGGCAGACTCTAAAATAGGCAGACCATCGCACGACCATGAACCACAGAAGAAGACTTTTCGGTTAGCACTTTTATGGCGTTGTTGTAACTCTTTATTCAAAGCCACCGTTTGCGAGTCCACCACCGCACGGGTCAAAGTTACAGTTGAAATCACTTTTTTCGGGTCAATCTCGGTCACAGGCTGCCACGTTTGGAACACAGCGTTTTTACCGACCAAACTTGGTTCGACTGAATTAAGCCAAACCGTGAACTGTTGACGGGTAAACTTACGGTCCATCATATAGCTCAGCACTGACCAGTCTTTACGCTTAGGCGGCATCACGGAAGGATCAGTATGGATCACCAGCTGACCTTGCTCAAAACGGAACTGCTTTAACAGCGCAATATCATCTGCAAACTGAACAGGATCTAAAAACTCTTCAATTTTTGTGGTTGGCGTTGCCACCACCACACGGTCAAACAATTGCTGTTCGCCCTTATTATTTTCAACCAAAACTTTGTCACCTTGTTCAGTGACTTTGCTAATAGCAGATCCGCTTTGGATATTGATGTTTTCAATCAATTTATCGACTAAGGCAGGTGTTCCACCTTGTATACGCAATAAAGCATCGCCATCCGTCAACTGACGTAAAAAGATCAGCAGCGGTTTCGCTGGCCATTCGCCGATGGTTTTTGGATTACAGGTACAGATGGTGTAAAGCACAGGCATGACTGCGCCATGCCAAAACACTTCTTCAATGTCATGCTGGTTGATAAATTCAGCCAAGGTAATGTCTTGATCTTTAGATTTGAAGAATTTAGCAATCGCGGTTTTAAGCTGCAACATACCTTTAACCAAGCGCCATCCATACTGCTGTAGGCCTTTACGGTTATTGATAATCGGGAAATTGCCAATGCGGCTACGGGTAGTGGTTAACCATGTTTCTGTACGGTCTTCAAACAACCAACTACATGCCATGTAAGTGCGTACTGGATACGTTTTGATGCCTAAATAAGTCGCAAGACTTAAGGTGTTTTTCCATAAGTGTGGGTTCATGACACGTAACGGAGCATCAATCAGACCACCTTCAAACTCTGTACTGTGGCTATCCATCCCTCGCCCAGTCAGTGCTTCGAAAATAGTAATATTATGCCCAGCATCCTTTAGAATTCTTGCGGTAGCAAGACCGGCCATGCCGCTACCAATAACTGCAATATCCAAAATTATGATCCGTCAGTCTGACTTATATTGACTGAAATTATGACCCAATGTCGAAAAAATAGGGCTATTAAAAAATACCAGAATCACATTTTTTCATGTGCCGCACCAGTAGAACGATATTTGCTTAAATTACATTTCATTACACTAAAAAGCCACTTAAATAAACACAGGTTTTTTATGAATTTTATTTTAAATAAAAATATAAACCCTTTAAAAACAAAGTATATAAATTAACTATTTTTATAACATCTGTTTTACAAAACAGCGAAAAAGCGCTAATATACGCCTCGCATAAAAAAGATAATTACATCACATAATAATTCATGACCAACTATGCAAAACAAGAAGACTACAGCGCCTAAAAAATCCCTACCCTTGACCGAGTAGGGATTTCTTCTTTTTAGCGACAAGATTTTAGTCCACCACAGCAACAGGGATTTCACCAAACTTGCCACGATTAAAATCATCAAAAGCTTGCACAATTTCCGCTTTGCTATTCATCACAAATGGACCATAACCTTGAATTGGCTCATTTAGTGGTTCACCAGTCAACACCAAGAACTTAGTGTCTTGCAGCGCTTGTAGTTGAATTGCAGCTTCGCCATCTTGAGCAAACATCACAATGGAACTATCCACCACTTTTTGCGTGCCATTAATCAGCACTTCACCACTGAGTACCACCACAATCGTGTTATGCGTGACGGGCACATGGATAAAAGTTTCATACTCTGCTTTTAATTCACCATCCCAAACATTGACGGGACTATACGTTTGAGCAGGGCCATGATGACCACCAAACTCACCCGCAATCACACGTAGATGTCCAGCATTGTCATCCATTTCGATGCGCGGGATATCCGCCACGGTCAAGGCTTGATAACGCGGTGTGGTCATTTTGTCTTTGGCTGGCAAATTCACCCAAAGTTGCACCATTTCAAACAAACCACCATGCTCAGCAAAGGCAGGAGAATGAAACTCTTCATGTACCACACCTGAACCCGCAGTCATCCACTGTACATCGCCAGTATTGATGGTACCACCGCCGCCGCTAGAGTCTTTGTGCGTCACTTCACCACTATAGGCGATGGTAACCGTTTCAAAACCACGATGCGGGTGTGAACCCACACCACGTTGCGATGTGGTTGGATCAAATTTGTAAGGTGCTGCATAGTCCAAAAGTAGAAACGGGCTAATCGCTTGTCCTAAGCGGTCATATGAAAAGAGGTTTTTGACAGGAAAACCATCACCAACCCAATGCATGTCTTGATTACGATAAACACCAATTACTTTTTTCATCTTGGAACTCCTATATCGATAGGATGAATATGCAATCTATACTACCCCTTTCCTCAGCCGTCTTATAGCACTGCGCTAGTACACACAATCACACGAATAGGACAATCTCGTTAAAATCGTATCACCCACATAAAAACCAATTTAAAAACAAAGCCTTTCTTTATCTTTATGGCATATTTTTGCTCAAATTTTCCTATTTTTAAGATTAAGCATCTCGTTTGGCTTATTTTATTGTCTCATTTTCCTACCTATGATGATGTTCAAGCTCAAGGCACTAACCTTCTTACTGATTGCCCTGAGACTCGACTGATAATCACAACGAGAACAGAAAAATGGCGAAACCTTATATTCGTTTAGATAAAGATAATGCAGCGGTTCTTTTGGTTGACCACCAAGCGGGTCTACTTTCACTGGTCCGTGACATTGACCCTGACAAATTTAAAAATAACGTACTCGCACTGGCTGCTGCCGCGAAATATTTTAATCTTCCCACCATTCTGACCACCAGTTTTGAAGAGGGTCCAAACGGTCCTTTGGTCCCTGAGTTGGTCGAAATGTTCCCCGATGCACCCTATATTGCACGCCCAGGGCAAATCAATGCATGGGACAATGAAGACTTTGTTCAAGCCGTAAAAGCCACAGGTAAAAAACAATTGATTATTGCGGGTGTAGTAACTGAAGTCTGTGTGGCCTTCCCTGCACTGTCGGCACTGGAAGAAGAGTTTGATGTCTTTGTGATTACTGATGCATCGGGAACCTTTAACCCCATCACCCGTGATGCAGCATGGGATCGCATGTCTCAGGCAGGCGCACAGCTAATGTCATGGTTTGGTGCAGCTTGCGAATTACACCGCGACTGGCGTAATGATATTGAAGGCCTCGGTTCACTCTTTGCAGCGCATATTCCAGACTATAAAAACCTGATTCAAAGCTATAGCAAAAATACAGCGCAGAAATAATTCAACCTGAGCAAAAGCGATCTTCGGATCGCTTTTTTGTCGTGCGCAATCGTTAGCGATGATACAGTATCAGATCATCCATCACAGACTGCCTTCGGTCACAAATCAATACAGGCTTGAACCCATCATGCATTCATTTGACGACTATTATTATTTTTATCTTGTGGTCAAACACGGCGGTTTCAGTGCAGCAAGTGATGCCTCGAACATCACCAAGTCTAAGCTTAGTCGCCGTATTTTAGACCTTGAAGCCAAGTACAACGTGACCCTGATTCAGCGTTCAACACGACATTTTAAAGTCACACCTTTGGGACAAGAGCTGTTTGAAGAATGTCGTCAAATCATTCAGCAAGTCGAAAGTGCACACAATGTTTTACTGAAACAGAAAAGTGAACCGCAAGGTTTAATCAAGATCAGCTGCCCTTCTGCGATGATGCGCTATCAAGTACGAAGTTTACTCAATCATTTTTTAAAACAATATCCCAAAGTCCAAGTGGAAATGGAGCTGACCAGCCGTCGTGTCGATGTCTTGCATGATGACATTGATCTTGCCATTCGGACCAATTTTAGTGCCAATGAAGACTCGAGTATTGTGGTCCGTGATGTGGTCAAAACCACGCATTGTTTGGTGGCCAGTCCTGATCTGCTACAAGGCCGTGAAATTCAATTTGCCACCGAGCTGAATGACTTTCCGACGCTCGCACTGGGGGTACAAAAGTCCGATTATCAATGGATATTGCATCATACCCAGAGTGATGAACAGATCGTGATTCCTTTAGAACCACGGGTCAAAAGTAATGATGTCGCAGGTGTGTATTATTCGGCTCTAGATGGACTCGGCATTGCCAACCTGCCTTACTTAACGGTAGAGGCAGATATTGCTTCAGGTCGCCTGATTCACATTTTGCCCGACTGGTGTTCCAATATTGGAACCGTACAGTTGGTCTATGCTTCACGTAAAGGACAACGTTTGGTCATGGAAAAACTGATTGAGCATTTGATTCAGGGTTTAAGAGACTTTGCCAGCACCAGCAAGGGTTACCATCTGTAAAAGCTAAAAGAACCTTGCATAAAAAAATCAGCCACTTGGGCTGATTTTTTACAGGTATCATGCTCATGACTTAGCACAATGCAACCATCGAGGTTGACTTAGATTTTACCAACCAAGTCGATTGACGGCGCAAGCGTTGCTTCACCTTCTTTCCATTTTGCAGGACATACTTCGCCTGGGTGCGCATGCACATATTGTGCTGCTTTCACTTTGCGTAATAGTTCAGACGCATCGCGACCAATACCGCCGGCATTAATTTCAATAATTTGGATTTTACCTTCAGGATCAATCACAAAAGTACCACGGTCTGCTAGACCTTCTGTTTCAATCAGCACATCAAAGTTTTTAGACAAAGTCCAAGTTGGATCGCCAATCAAGGGATACTGAATTTTACCAATCACATCTGAAGTGTCGTGCCATGCTTTATGGGTAAAGTGGGTATCGGTCGATACGCCGTAAATTTCCACACCGAGTTTTTTAAACTCAGCATAGTGATCGGCTAAGTCGCCCAATTCTGTTGGACACACAAAGGTGAAATCAGCAGGATAAAAAAATACAACAGACCATTTGCCTTTTAAGTGTTGCTCAGATAACTCAATGAATTCACCATTTTGGTAAGCAGTTGCATTAAACGCCTTAACTTCAGTATTGATTAAACTCATGTATTCGTCCTCAAAAGATTTGTGAGAGTGCTTAAGTGATGAAGCAAGAATACGCACAAACCAAAAATTGGTAAAACAGTAAGTTTTTATTATTTTTATCGGATTTTTAGATTTATTATTTCCCGACACTGTTGCCCGATTTTCACCATCTTGTGACCTAAATGAAAACCTTTCGATTTTTCAAATCGAGCTAATACAGTCAAATCTAGAGTCAAGCAGTGGAAAATCTATGATTTGGGAAGCCATTTCAGAGTCTTGATGTTCAATAAAAAGTGAATTTAAGCCGTTTCGGTCTGGCCTACCTGATGATAAGCACGATTAAAATAAACTAAACTTTGCTCATGCTGGCTTTGTTGAATCGCGACAATACGGCACATAAAAACCGTATGTGTTCCCACCTCTTGAATGTCATCAATTTCACAATCAAAATTGACCAAAGCATCCTTTAAAACAGGTGCGCCAGTTTCTAGCTCTGTCCAAACACCATGTTTGAAACGCTCTTCAGACGTCATTTTAGATGCAAAGACATTCGAAATATGCTGATGTTGTGCACCTAACACATTCACAGTGAGGATTTTATTATCGACAAAATGTGCATGTGAACGCGATGCTTTATTCATACAGACCAATAATGTCGGTGGTGTATCCGTCACACTGCATACGGCAGATGCTGTGAATCCATGACGATCAGCCATGCCTGCCGTAGTTACGACACTCACTGCACTGGTTAACAAAGACATTGCATCTCTAAAGTCTGTTGCTTCAATCATCATTTTATTCCTCAGTAGAACGGACACATGCTTTGACTCAGATAAAAGCTACCTATTTTATCAAACAGGTAGCCCTCTCACATCACGCGCTTGCTGCGTATGAAGCCGAAAGTTCTTTACGAATAATTTCTGCACCTGCGCTTAACGCATTCAGCTTACCACGTGCGACTTCACGTGCTAAAGGGGCCATGCCACAGTTGGTCGATGGATAAAGCTTATCTGCATCGACAAACTGAAGTGCTTTACGTAGTGTATTCGCAACTTCTTCAGGTGTTTCAACGGTGTTGGTTGCGACATCAATCGCACCCACCATGACTTTTTTACCGCGAATCAGCTCGATCAGATCCATCGGCACACGCGAGTTTTGACATTCAAGTGAGATGATATCAACTTTAGATTGTTGCAGTTTAGGAAAAGCTTCTTCGTATTGACGCCACTCTGAACCCAAGGTCTTTTTCCAATCGGTATTGGCTTTGATGCCATAGCCATAGCAAATATGTACAGCAGTTTCACATTTCAGACCTTCAAGTGCTCGTTCAAGCGTTGCAACACCCCAGTCATTTACTTCATCAAAGAACACATTAAATGCAGGTTCATCGAACTGAATGATATCCACGCCAGCAGCTTCTAACTCACGTGCTTCTTGATTCAAAATTTTGGCAAATTCCCAAGCCAGTTTTTCACGGCTTTTATAGTGACCATCATACAGCGTATCAATCATAGTCATTGGACCAGGAAGCGCCCACTTGATCGGCTGATTTGTTTGGCTACGTAAAAACTTAGCATCTTCTACAAATACTGGTTTTTGACGGCTTACAGCACCTACCACTGAAGGTACACTCGCATCATAACGATTACGGATACGAACCGTTTCGCGTTTCTCAAAATCAACGCCATCCAGATGTTCAATAAACGTCGTCACAAAATGTTGGCGGGTTTGTTCGCCATCACTAACGATATCAATACCTGCATGGAGTTGTTCTTGCAATGACAAACGTAAGGCATCTTGTTTCGCTTCGAGTAATGCCTCACCTTCGAGTTTCCAAGGTGACCAAAGTTTTTCAGGCTCAGCAAGCCAAGAAGGTTTCGGTAAACTGCCCGCAGTTGATGTTGGTAATAAAATGGCCATTTTAAATCTCTATTTCAATATTCTATTTCAGTTAAATTAAGCAGCGTTGCTGTTTACGGTATAATTCGCAGCCCATTGTTCAAGGATGTCTTGATAAGGCTTAATAAAGTTCTCTTCCGTCCATTTACCTTGCTTGACCGCGAGCTGACCACGTTCAACACGGTCATAGACAATTTGTGTTAATGAGTAATCTGGATACTCTAAGCTGGCTTGATAGACTTGAGCTGCTGATGAATTTGCATTGTAAATTTCAGGGCGATAAATCTTTTGGAAGGTTTCCATGGTGCTAATCGCACTGATCAATTCAAGATCGGTGTAATCACGCAGTAAATCACCCGCAAAATAGAATGCTAAAGGCGCAGCGCTCCCTTTTGGCATAAAGAAGCGAACCCGTAAGCCCATTTTATGGAAATACTCATCGGTACGTGAATATTCATCTTGTTTATACTCAACGCCTAAAACAGGATGCTCATTGGCAGTACGGTGGTACTTCTTCGCCGTTGAAACACTCAAACAAATCACAGGCTGTTGATTAAACTCTGCTTTAAAAGTCTCTGAGTTCACCAAGTATTGATACAGTTTGCCATGTAGATCACCAAAACCTTCAGGTGCATACGACGTCGAATTCTCTTTATTATGTTCTTTCAGCACCACGCTAAAATCGTAGTCACGTACATAAGACGAGAAGCTATTGCCAATCATGCCTTCAATACGTTGATGGTTATGATGATCATTAATTGTGCTTTTCAGCATTTCAATAATTGGGAAAGTTTGACCATTCCCCTCAATGTCTAAATTTGCAGAAATAATATCGATTTCAAGCGAATAACGATCACCATTCGGGTTATCTGTTTGTGCTAAGGCATTGAAACGATTATTGATCATACGAAGTGTATTACGTAGGTTCTGCTCACGGCTTTCACCACGCGCCAAGTTAGCAAAGTTCGTCGTTAGACGTGTGTTATCTGCTGGTTGATAGTTTTCATCAAAACGAATGCGTTTAATTGAACATGCAAACTCTGTACTCATGGCGATCTGTTACCCTATATTTCTGCGATAAAACTGAATTTCTTTCATGCTCTTTCTAGAGGGTCCAATTTTCTTTTTGGATCTTTCTAGCAAATCGTCTTTCCAGCCTTCTCATATTTTTCTGAGCATCAGGCTAAGAAGCAACGATGAATATGATCTATCGTTAAGAGCGTGGTTTAATTTATACCTGAATGATCACATGAATAAAAATGATTTAATCTCACACCAAAGTGAACTAAATTCATGTTTGTAAATTCTGTCGCTTTAACAATGAATTGTGCGTGGATAATTTTTTGTGGATGTACGAAAGGAAAGAATGAAAACATCAAGCCCTCGTACGTGAGCTGTGAAAAGTCATGATATTGCTAAATCAACGCCATCAACACGCTACCTCTATATTTTAATTATCTATTTATATCAGTAACTTAAAATCATGAGATGATTATTAAAAGATTAGATAAACCTGTCAATTCAATGGTTTTTGTCCGTGTGAAAATGATGGGCGAAAGCTTAGTTTTGAGTTCGTGTATTCATTAACTTTGGTTTCGCTTTCAGACCTTGGCTCTTCCTCACAGAGTCAGGAAATTTAGTATCTTTCCTATCACCAATCAGAATTAAAAAAACAAACATTCGGTCTTTATATTAAGAACAGCTCATCTATATCAAGTAAAACTAAAGAATCATCTCATGCATTTTTTGCATAACTGAATTAAAAATTGCATTGTCGTTTTTTTTAAAAAAAAGTAACACTTGCCACAGTTAAATCCCCAATCGACGATTTAGCACTCAATATCTAAAGCAATGCCTATATAAATTGATCAACATGGAATGTCATCAATGCCTTGCTACATCAGGCCAAAAGTTGATGAAAAGAAGATTAAAGAAGGAACGATAAGTATGAAGCAGAAGAAATTACTGAAATATATTCTGATTGCCATGATCTCTGGAATACTGATTGGTTGGGCTTTTCATAGCACGTTAACGACTGCACAAACCACAGAACTTGCCGCCTATTTTAAAATAGTGACCGATGTATTCTTAAGATTAATTAAAATGATTATTGCACCCTTAGTTTTTGCAACAATCGTTTCTGGTCTTGTCTCAATGGGAAAATCCTCATCGCTGGGATCAATTACCTTAAAAGCCATGAGTTGGTTCATTGGTGCATCATTTATTTCACTTTTACTGGGCATGGGCTTAGCCAATTTATTCCAACCTGGCGCTGGAATGAATCTCACCGTCCCTCAAACAGCGGTTGATATTGGTGTCAGTGCGACAAGTCTGAGCTTAGAAACGTTCATTACGCATATTTTCCCGCGTAGTTTTGCTGAAGCCATGGCCAATAATGAGATATTACAGATTTTGGTTTTCTCAATTTTCTTTGGTTCTGCACTGGCCTATGTTCAACATCATAGTGAAGTGACCGTCATTGGCAAAATTATTGATGAACTCTGTAAGGTGATGTTCCGAATTACAGATTATGTCATGGCATTTGCCCCTATCGCCGTTTTTGCAGCCATTGCTTCCGCGATTACCATTCAAGGCCCTAAGCTGATTATCGATTATAGTATTTTCATTGGACAGTTCTATGTAGGATTACTGGTGCTTTGGACTCTCCTGATTGCTTTCGGCTATATCTTCTTGAAAAAAGATATTTTTAGATTGATGCGAATCGTGCGTGAACCCACCATGTTGGCATTTGCGACCGCAAGTAGCGAATCGGCTTATCCGAAAACCATGGAAGCTTTGGATAAATTCGGTGTTCCTAAACGTATTACTAGTTTCGTGCTCCCTTTAGGTTATTCTTTCAACCTCGACGGATCGATGATGTATATGGCATTTGCCGTGTTATTTATTGCACAAGCCTACAACATTGATTTAAGTTTTTCCCAGCAAGCACTCATACTCTTTACCCTCATGATTACGAGTAAAGGGATTGCAGGTGTTTCACGAGCATCCATTGTGGTGATTGCCTCCACACTGGCTATGTTCAAGCTTCCTGAAGCCGGTATTCTATTAATTTTAGCGATTGATCAGTTTTTAGATATGGGCCGTACGGCAACCAATGTGATTGGAAATAGTATTGCAACTGCCGTGATTGCACGTACTGAGGGCAATAAAGATGAGCTTACGGAGCAAGAAGGTATCATGGTGAACAACATTCCTCCCGCAAACCAATTGGCCGATAACAGTTAGAATTATTTATAGATAAAATAAAAGGTGATTTTTAAATAGTAAGTAAAAGTCCTTTATTTACTATTCATAAAATTACCTTATGTATTATTAATAATATGCTTTACAACAATTAACCAAAATAATTAATAAAATCCAATTATTTATTTTTCTGAATCAAAATATTCCAAATATAATTAATTCGATTTGAAAATGACATTTCACGTTTAACCAAATAGACATCTTGAAATAAATAGTACTGCTTGCCGTCCAGTACTTTTAATTTATTTTCTTGAATTTCTCTTTCAACCAATAATTTAGGCAGCCATGCCACACCTAAACCTTGTAATACCAACTCTTTTAAATCACCTGCATTATCCGTCTCATATAAAGTTCTATAATCCAACTTATTTTCAATCGCTTCATCCACACAGTTTCTTAAATATGCTTGTTTACTATAAGACAACAAAGGAAAAGACTGATCGAGTGAATATTTGGCCGTCCCATCATGATCTAAGGCCGTCACCGGGAGTATTTCCATTTCAACAATTTTATGAAATTCGAACAAAGAACGATCGAATTGTTCTAATGTTTTTTGATCGCAATAGCTGATTAAAAAATCACACGAACCATCTTTTAATAAGCGCATGCCCTGTTTGAAATTAGAGGCAATAATTTCCAATTTTAAGTCCGTCATATCCATGGATAACTCATGAATAAAGCGGGGGAAAAACTGGGTAATGAGCGAGTGTGACACTGCAAACTTGACGGTTAACTCATCATGTCTCACATTCTTTTCTAAATATTTTATTGTTGTAGTGAGTTGATTTTGTATATTTTTTGCCGAAGCCAGTAAAACTTGACCTGCTTCTGTGAAATCAATATTTTTACTATATCTTTTCAATATTTGGAACCCAAGTGAGTTTTCAATATTCTGAATTCTGCGCGTAAAGGCAGACTGTGTGACATGTCGTAGAGCTGCTGCTTGAGATATCGATTTTTCTTGCTCTAACGCAAGTAAATCTTCAATCCATCGAATTTCTAAAGTCATAACTCATTCTTCACTCATCCTTTGATCAATTATAATCTATTATGCAAAAAATGCATGTAGTAATATATTTTTACATTAGAAAAAAAACTGTGCGCACTTTAATATCGATTTATTCGAGATTAGAGTCTATTTAAATGAACATTAAGATTAACACACGCGTTGAAAAGGATTTATTAGGACATAAAGAAATTCCTACTCATTGCTATTATGGTGTACAAACTTTAAGAGCTTTAGAGAACTTTAATTTAAGTCCAAATAAACTCAATCAATTCCCTGTTTTTATTAATGCCCTTGCAATGGTTAAAGCTGCATGCGCAGAAGCCAATTTTAAACTCAATAAACTTGAAGAAAATAAATACAATGCTATTCAGTATGCATGTGAACAAGTTATTAATTATAAGTATCATGACCAATTTCCAATTGATATGATTCAAGGTGGTGCGGGAACATCCACCAATATGAATATCAATGAAGTGCTGGCTAATATTGGCTTAGAACATTTAGATCATTTAAAAGGCGAATATCAATATTTACATCCAAATAATGATATTAATATGTCTCAATCAACCAATGATGTCTATCCAACAGCAATTAAAGTGGGTTTAATTTTTGCAATAGATCAATTGAATAGCCCGTTTCAAAATTTAATTCAAAGTTTTAAGAATAAATCAGATGAGTTTTCACATATCTTAAAAATGGGTCGTACCCAATTGCAAGATGCCGTTCCAATGACCTTGGGTCAAGAATTTGGCGCATTTGCAAATACCTTACAAAATGATTTAAACAAGCTCAATGACATCATGCCGCCTGCTTTAAGTGTTGTAAATTTGGGCGGAACAGCAATTGGAACAGGGATCAATACCGAAGTTAAATATCGTGAATATGCCATCGCAGCATTGTCTGAAATTACGCAAAAGCAGATCAACAGCTCACCTGATTTAATTGAAGCAACCTCCGATATGGGTGATTTCGTTTTATTATCGAGCTTCTTAAAACGTACTGCGACTAAACTCTCAAAAATTGCCAATGACCTGCGTTTGCTGTCTAGTGGCCCTCGTACTGGTCTGAATGAAATCCATTTAGAACCGCGTCAACCAGGCAGCTCAATTATGCCTGGTAAAGTGAACCCAGTTATTCCAGAGGCAATGAATTTAGTGTGTTTTCAAGTCATTGCAAATGATTTAGCTATTACTTTGGCGGCCGAAGCAGGTCAGTTACAGCTCAATGCGATGGAGCCGTTAATTGCTTTTAAACTGTTCGAATCGATCGATTTGTTGGGTAAAGCGATGCAAATGTTCCAATACAAATGTATTGAAAACATCCGTGCCAATGCTGAACACTGTCAGGCAAATGTAGATAATTCAATTGGCATTATTACTGCACTCAACCCATATTTGGGCTATGAAACAACGACTCGTATTGCAAAACAAGCGAATGAAACTGGTCAAAGTGTATTGGCTTTAATTAAAGCTGAAAACCTATTGTCTGATCAAATTTTGGCTGATGTGCTATCGATCAAAAATATGGTTCATCCTCAGCAATCTTTATCATGATTTATTAGCATTTCGTCTTTTTAAAAAGGGATCTCATCAGAGGTCCCTTTTTTATAGAGAGGAAAAGTATGCTATGTCACTCGTATTAGCTGAACATTTTTATTCTATAAAGCTCTTTTTTAAATACCAAATTTGCCTAGCCATAAAAAAAGAACTTGATATAAATCAAGTTCTTCTTTAATACTAAATACAACAATCAATTATTGTACAAGTTAAAATGGAAATCCATATGTATTTTAATATAAATATTAAATTTCAAATACTTATAAAGTATTTTTAATTTTTTGTAAAGTTAAATATCTTTTAATCAATGTTGATTACATTTTCTTAGTTCCTTCTAACATTTATCTTTACAAAAATAACTTAAATGAAAATATCTAAAATTATCTAACTTTATCTTTTTTATATCCAGAAATATTTTCTTTATAACTTCTATGATTCTTATCACTAGATAATCACTTTGATAGGAGAAATAGAATGTCTAGAACACCTAACGATGATCGCTCTGATAGCATGAATCCAAATAATGATGCCTATTGGGATTCTCTAGATAATCATTCAGATCAATTAAATCCAAACAATGATCGCTACCAAGGATAAAGCATTATGCATCTAGGAGATTTCGATCTCCTATTTGTTTTAGGGAAAGCTATGTATTACTCAAAAGATAAGGACATCAATGCATACGTAAAGCGACTACTTAAACATAAGAGCTTTCGTATCATTAGCGGTAAAAAACACGATCAACTGTGTATATTCGAACAGCGGAAGTTAGCTATACCTTCCACTCCGAGTAAACAGAGAAGCTATATTGAATTTAAAAATACTGTTAAACGCATTCTAAGAGAACTAGGAATAGTAAATTATGAAGCAATACTGTGATGATCCATTCTTGGATAATCTGTTACATAAAACTCAAAGGCTTAAAAAAGGGAGTTAATAGTCTCTTTTTAAATTTATTAATAGACGAAAGGGCAGCAAAACTTTCGTTGGCTGCCCTTTCTTACCCACCCCTAACCCTTAATTCATAAACTTAGTTTTCGGGACTTTCGTTTCCTATTCTGTTTCCAGAATCTAAATCTATGCCAGAATGGATTTTACCATCGCGTTACAGCAGCGAATTGGCTGAACTGTAAGACTCAAGCGGTAAAATCAAGTAAGTCGATTACGACTCATTGTGAGGCTTTAGGCGCCTACAGCCTTGAGGTTTACTTTAAGTTACCAAGTTGCAGGAAGCACTTCAACCTCTTTTACTTGATAACCATTCATGACTAACGAAATTAATAATAGGTAATCGATAGTAAAATAATTTACTAAGTATTCTTCATTTACTAAAGACTCTTCACGGTAGTTACGCACAAGTTGAATCAATTCATTCATATCTAGAGGTTCTGTAATTTCAGCTAAAAAATTTGCACTCACCTCATGATGGGCTGGATGATTGTTATTAGGCTTAAATGTAATTAATTTCTGAATTACACATCTAAATTTATTATCACCTTGATCATGAATAGATAAGATAGCTTGTGCATCTTTTCGTTTTATACGTCCTTGATAGTCTCGTTGGGGATTTATAAATTTTTCACGTAAAATCACTTTACCTTCAACCAAAACAAACTTTATTGGAAAAGACTCTTCAATGCCATTCTCTTCTTCCAACCGCATTTCTTCATCAGACTTTCGCACCTGATAGAGTTGTGAGGTAACTTTTCTGAGTTGATGACCATATAAATCTAGAAGAGGCTTTATTTGATCTTCATAAGCTAATTTCACCCCATTCTTCCAGTCACTTACTTGTGATTGACTACTTAACCTACACATCTTTTGTATGCTGATTTGAGTATGCCCATTATCCAAAGCAATTCTGATTAATTGCTTTGTCAGTTTGAACCTTTTACGAGGAGCTTTAGGTTTTTGCTGTAATTGTTCACTCATTGTGACAACCGAATCTAATTTAATCAATAAGTTAAATATAAGCGAAAAGTAGCTTAGAACAAGTGATAAAGTTAAGATAATATTAGATAAATTCAGATATTTTATGGCAAAAATAGATTGGCTAATCGCAAGTAAACAACGAGCTATTGAATTAGGGTACGAACCAATTGAAGCTCCTGAAGCTTTCGGTGGCGAAGTTTTTATCAAGAATGGATTTAAGTGGATTCACGACATAAGTTTTTTAAAACAAAGCCTAAATGTCCAGACTGATAAAGCACTTGAAAATCTTGGTTACAATGTTGACGACTACTATGACTACAATTCAACAAATGGAGAATTTTTAAATATAAAAGCTAAACGAGAGTGGGACCAAATCATGGATGATTATTGGGATTAATACCTTTATGTGCCACTAAACCAATTGATTCAGCACACAGAATAACTCTTCTTAGTCAAAGAAATAGCTTCTCATATTTTAAAAAAAAAGAAGCTATAATCTTTCTTCTCATTTATAGCTCAAGAGTATATTTCCATATTCTACCGATCCCTTTACTGGTCACCGATTTATACGCTTTGGGAATAGGCAAAGTAATATTGATATTAATATTTTTTTCTTTAAGTTTTTTATGCTCTTTCCACCAAAAGAAGACATGACCTATAACTTGAGCTTTAGTTGATAAAGGTACTAAATATATATTTTTGGTGTATTGCTCATTACTGATGATAGATACTAACTTACTAATCTCTTTAGCAGTTGAAAAAGGATCGTGAGCGGCCGCAAAGTATCTAGTACTATTTATCATATTTTTGTGCGGTGATTGAATATTGACAGATTGAAGTACGCTATGTTGAAACATATCAGCACTTAAAGAGGGAAATGAGAATAGAGGAAATAACTTTACCCCTTCATAGCTATTAAGCATCTGAGACATCAATTCAGTATCATAACCAATCGACATAATTGCGGCTTCTTTTGAACCAATTTTAGTAAATTCTGTTCCGCCAATTGGCCTTACTTCATCGCATAATTCGCTAAATTTTGTACGATCATTATTTATATATGTTTTAGGCTCAGTGTAGATTACCTCTACATTAGAACACTTAAGTGCGGCTAACTTTATTACTAAAAAAGCTAATGTATGGCGCATGAATCCAGTACAGTCGATAACAATCTTTTTCTCAGAAAAGTTATCACCAATGCTTTCTTTAAAAGTGTCAACAATCCTTTTTACCTGAAAAGTTTCATGAAAGCTGTCAGAAATAATTACATCATTTAAGTTTTTAATATCATCGTAATTAAAATAATATTCAGGTTGAATGAACCAATATTTTTTTATTGATTTAATATTTTCATATACAATTTCTACACGTTTACTCCTATTAAAGGCAGAAATAAATATATCTATATCATTAATTTTGGACAAATTTTCTGGATTAGTATGACTTCTATAATAAAGATCATAATCTATCATTAGAATAGCTCCCCTTGTTTTGGGCTATCTTCTTTTATAGGATCTACGATAATATTCTTTTTATTAAGAATTGTATTCCACTTAACTTTAACCTGTTTTAACTCTTTATCAAACTCATCCATATTGGATTGACTAAACATTAAATTTACCAACTTGTTACTTAAGCTTAAATCACCACGATAAACTGCTGGCAAATACCATAATGGAGATAACATTGGATTTAATCTAACTTTTATATTTTGTTTATTGGTTAAATTTCGGTCATTTCTTTTGCCAATATTTTGCAATAGTGAAAACTCAATACATGCTTTAAAAATTTTATTACAGTTCTCATCCAAATCAGCTTCAGCAAAACTAATAGCTAATGGAGATGACTCAGGAATTTTTAAAGAAAATCTAGCAGCTTGTAAATATGAGCCAATTTTCTCAATAGCTTGTTTTGCTTGCATACTAATTGAACCATAAGAGGTATCTTCATTAAAAAAATGTTTCGCAGCTTCTCTAAAACCTCGTGATTGAGCTTCAAAACAAATATAATCTTCAGAGAAAAAATCCTTGTTATTAAATTTTAATTGATTTTCAATTTTATATAATACATTTAATACATTTCTTGGATTATATGAAGTTAATTGACACAATGTCTCAAATCCATAATATAAAGGAACCCTTTGCGGATTTTCCATATAATATAATTGAGACATAATATCTGATTTATAATGATTTAATGCAGTATAATAGGACTTTTCTTTACTACCTAATTCAAGATAGCTTTTATATTCAAAATTAACCTTGGCTGCTAAACTCAAAAGATTATTTTCATTAATCTTTTTTGACTTCAAAAATCTAATGATATTTAGTTTTAAGAATAGAAGTGAATCAACCCCATTTGAAAGAATGCTGAAAATCTCAGCAGAGATTTTTTTACTAATCGGCAAAGCACGTATGAAAGAATTTTTTATATAATTATACAATTTCATGTTTTTTTCCTTTGAAATAGAATAATCATTATTTAAATATTTAGAAAAATCTTCATCAGTACCAAAAATTTTCTCCACATCAATTTTTGAATTATCAGATGCAATTAATCTCAAATGTTTTTCAACAAAGTCTAAAATAAATAATCTTAGCTCTTTAGCTTGTTTTGAATTCTGATTATATATAACATCTAAATCAATTAGAATAAATTCATTTCCATCCTTATTCTTCTCATTTAAAGTTTGGCTTGTTACAGCCGATTCCTTTCTTCCTGCTATTCTAAAGAAATAACCAGGCTCACCCATTCGAACAAATTCATTAATTATTTTTTTATAATCATTATTTACGTTTTCAAATTCATCAAAAAGATAAACAACATTATAATTAAAAAAATCTTCACTTAAAGAGTTGAAAAACTCTTTAGTTCGAAAAATAATATTATTTATAATGGTTATATTTTTTATATTACTATCATCATCATATAATATAGAATATTTTAATGCCTCATCAATATTATTAGCCTGATTGTTAATATATTCAAGAATATAACTAACATTCTCAAATTTTTTATTAAAATATTTTTCTGCAACCTCACATACTGCAGAATCATTTATATTACTTTCAGAACAGATATTATCTATCAAATCAAAAGTTGAACGAAGTATTAGAAGCTCGAAATAAACTTTAAAGATGATTTTACCTTGATCTCGACCAAGATGATCAAACTTACTTAGATCATTTGGCAATCTTAAATAAATACTTATTGCACCTAACTCATTCAGGCTAATCTTTAAATCATAAGAATTTCTTTTCAGGGCTACTTTTAATGAAAAATATCTTAACAGGTGGGTCTTTCCAGTCCCTTTCGCCCCTAGTAAATATCGCGATCCTAAAGCACTTAATGATAGCTTTTCTCTAAAAGATTGTTGTCGAGTATCTAACCATGCAGCATTAATTTGGCTATCATTATATTCTGCTGCTCGTAAGGAGCTATAGTCACTTAAAGTTCTTTTCATAGCCCTGATCCTTGCTTACTGTATCTTTTAAAAATTGGAGTGAAATGAGGGCCTGTTTTCCAAAAAATTGGTATAGTATTGTCAGGCGTATTATATGAAAAACCTAACATTAATTGCGAATACCCAAAACCATGCACATCTCGGATTCCGCAACCTAATAATTGTGAATATTTTCGGCTGAATGTTTTAATCTTAGATCGAGAAGGAAACTCACGATTAGCAAAATATCTAGACTTTCTTCCAAAAGCCTTATAAGTTTCATCTAAAATAAATAATGTTTTTGCTTTCTCATTAAAGGATTCGGCATGATTTATTTTATTAAATGCATTATAAGTTGCAAATAAAGATATAAATTGTATCTCTAGATCGGGGAGACTAGCTCTTATTTTTTTTATTCTTTCTTTGATGAATGTGTTTAATTGACGCCCCGTTCCCACTAAATCATCAAAAAACACAACTCGCTTAAGAGTAGTATCTTTAAGGATTATGTTTCCACTTTGATCTTCCTGAAAGATAGCATAATAGTCACAAAAATATTTAACATCAAGATCGTTAATTTGTCTAAAGTAATATAATAAGTGGGACCCACTTTCTGAAGGGTTTCCAGCTCCTAAAAAACGAGTAGCTTCTATTTCTTTGGATAACTCATAGTTAATTAAATCTACATCAAGTGTATTATTATTATTTTTTCTTATCTCTTGTTTTAGAGGTATAATTAGTAGATCTTCATAACATGATTTCAGCATCTGCCTAACCATATCTTGACTGAAATAATTAAAGTTACATAACATATGTAAAGCCATTAATTTTTCACATTCTGGTGTAGAAAAAGAATACCCTGTAAAGTTTTCTAACCATTTTTCAATAACATACCAAGGCTTGTCATTATTCCAAACATATTCATTCAGAATTTGTATTTTTTGCCTATATATTTCATATGTACTATCTGTTTTCATCGTAATTTACTTTTTAAATACCAAAATACTTTCATAATTTATGATTCCAGAAGTTTTATTCCTTTTGATCATAAGTCCTCTTGATTTAATAAAATCAATTAAATGTATTTCCAATTTTAGTCCCTTCTTTTCAAGAAGATCTATTAAAAACTCATCATTATAAAATATATGACTACAGACTGTATTATTACCGACCACCAATACAAGCCTTGCATCATCTTTTAAAGATTTTATAATATTTTCTAGACTAGAATCCATTTCTTTTAAGTAAGTCAAGGTAATATAATATCTGGTTAAATTTTGCTCTTTTATTTTTTCCAGCACATCTTGAAACTTAACATTAAGTTTTTTGAAATAATTATCACTTTTCTCTTTATCTTCTTTTGTAACTCTTTCTTTTCCGATAGAAGAATTAACTAATGTTGTTACCTCTTGAGGTCTTGAAAGTTTTAACCAGTTTAAACTTAAGCTAGATGCTCTAATATACTTTTGTGCAGATCCATAGGGTGGTGAAGTTATTATTAAATCAAAAACAGCATCATCTTTAATTAAAGTAACATTATTAGCTAACAATTTTGGGGTTGTACTATTTTCCTTTAAACAGTTGGCAAAATTCTGTAGGGAAATACTATATTTTTCAACAATTTCTTTAAATGCCATCAGGATATCTACATTTTTAATATAAGTAAGTCTCTTTTCGATTTCAGCTTTTCTTAAGGCACTAAAGTTTGATTTAATTTTTATTTTAACTGGAACTGATACTTGTAAATCACAATAGCTAACTTTCCTAGCAAGATGGCTAAATGCTATTTTGAAAAAGTCTTTTATATCCACTTTATCTAGACTGTCTATACAACTCATTAATTTATCTAATTCATTTTTTACCCTATCGTCATACCAGTGACTAGCATTAATAACATCAATAGCTTCAAATGAATGAGCTTGTTTATATAAGGTAAATAGCTGTTCTAAATGAAAGTCTATTTCATCTTTTTCGAGTTGCGTAGTCTTAACTTTAGTCAAAAGTCTTGCTAAAGGATTAATATCACAATAGAAAGCCTCATACCCTTCTGCGGCTGCTTCAACAATAGTTGTCCCTGAACCGACAAAAGGATCTAAAAATTTATTTGTATTTCGCTCTTTATATAAGGCCTTACAAAAAAATTTCGCTAAATTCGGATACAACTTTCCAGGATAGCTATGAATATCATGACTTAATCCATTTTTATATTTATTTTCAAAAATTAATTTAAAATCAACAATTAACGGCCTATATTTCCCCTGAAATTCGCATACCAATAGATTGTAAATTTCACGTTCACTATAATCTACCAATGTGTAAGTTTGATAGAATTCATTACTCAAATGATTAACGTTAAAACTTAGATCCATACAAATAAAGTAACAAGAAATGTGTCTCTCTATATTGCTTAAGTTAGATGAAGCATTCAAGACTTATATCTATAATCATTTTTTGTTATGTCTAGATATAGTGGGCATGAGATCTAAAATATCTATCTCTAATGCCTGAGCTATTTCATAAATTTTTTCTAAAGTAATATTCACTTCTCCACGCTCTATTCGCCCCATATAGCTACGATCTATATTACAAAGTAAAGCAAGTTTTTCTTGCGTTAGTTTTTTTAGTTTCCTCTGTGCTCGAACCTTCAAACTAAAAGAAACAGTAAGTTCTGACATATTTGAATCAATTGCTCAAAAAACAGAACTATCACTATTTGAGGACTATATATCCACGGCTTATAATCCTCTTTTCATGAAATTTGAAGAGTATTTCATCATGCAACTTCTTAGAATGCCGTTGTTCGAAGTTTTTCTACCTATTATTCAATCAAATTCAATTCATAACTGGACTGCAAATGATTTTTGGAAACGAATGAAATTATCTAAAAAAGAACGTCATCGCTTTAATCGTCAACGTATGTACCGGATATTACGAAAACTTGTTGAATTTGGTTTTT
The DNA here is from genome assembly GCF_058599505.1 of Acinetobacter sp. CAU_H_29a_1. Classification (NCBI taxonomy): domain Bacteria; kingdom Pseudomonadati; phylum Pseudomonadota; class Gammaproteobacteria; order Moraxellales; family Moraxellaceae; genus Acinetobacter; species Acinetobacter sp. CAU_H_29a_1. The sequence goes on along the minus strand of NZ_CM178655.1, from coordinate 233,131 downwards.
TAGATAAAGAGTTAAACCAGCAGCATCCTAGATTTTCTCTTTTTAACGAAACACCTAAAATCAATGAAATCAGATTCTTAAATGTAAATATCATTGATAGTAGTCCACTAGTTCCATTTAAGAGTAGTCCACTGGATACACTCAAAAACAAGCAAGTTAATCTTAGACATATTTACAAAGGTAGTCCAAATTCCTATCAACATGGATACAAAATATCAAAAATACTTTAATGGCTAGACGTATCTAACTTGGTAACTTCAACGTAACTAAAATCATCTCATACTGATCTGTAGGATTACTCTAAATTTATTAAGAATCTGACAGATTAAAGTTAAAAACTACTCATTAACAATCACTCTAAGATCGATATCTGCAACTTCTCTGAGATAGTTTTCTGTGACTCCAAGTAAAGTCATAATTGAACTTGTAGTTGCCTGCTTGGATAAACTAGGTTGAACAATGAATACTTCAAAATTCATAGGTTTATGGTTTTTTGCAATTCTCAATAATCTTTCAAGATCTTCTTTTGAACCTTTTTCAATACGACTTCTTGAAAACCCATTTTTCTTTTTCTCTTCTCGGCGTAATAAGTGTTGAAAAAACTCTAATCCACTTTTATGTTTCCAATGAATAGACTTTTGTGCCTGACCACAAACCTCATAAAAATTATCAACCCGGGCACTCACAAGTCCATCTTTTGCAAATTTTAAATGGTAAAACTGTACATCAATACTATCTGTAGTTTCTTTGATTGTAATAATATCAGCAATTTCTCCTGAAAAATCATCATCATAAATAATATCAAAATCTTGCTGCTCTAAAACTTGAAGAGTTTTATATTGAATGGAATCTGTTTGAATTGGATTAACACCTTGAGCTTCTTTACTTAAGTCAACACCAACCCAACTCCATGGAATTAGGGCTTCTATTGGATATGGACGAATAACAGATTTAATTTCAACAAATTCATTACCTTGTAGTGATGAACCATCTGCAAACCAAACAATAGGAGGGTTACTATTTAAATAGTCTTCTAAACTATAAATTTTATTTCCAATTTTTATTTGTGCATTTTCAGAGTCAGCTTTAGATATGTTGAAATCAGGAATACTATTACCATTTGGACTTGTTACGTCTAATAACAATTTATTGAACTTGTAACTCTTTGATGGCGTTGAAATTTCAAAGGAAATACCATTAATCAGATCATAGCTAATTAGTTTTAGCTCACAAAAAGCAATATTAGTCTCATCTTTTTCATCTCTGATATTCATTTTAAATTCTGTATTTAAATAAAAACTATCGCTCCAATCAATATAGATTGGTTGAATATCTGGAAGTTTGCTTATTGATTCTGGAATCAATGTATGTTTAAGGATTTGATTTGGATCAATAGAAGGATTAATTAATTTTCCACCAATTGCATTACACCATTTTATAAATTCCTTAATATCATTCTTTAAATAACTCCATATCCGTCCTTTATAAGAGCAACCTAAAGTAATTTTTTCCCCCTCAATGTATCCTGTGCCAAATACAAAAGCTTTTTCTCCCCTTTGTTGTTCTGCAATAGATAATGCATCTTGTATATCAGTTCCAACCTTCATTGAAAAACGAATTTTTCTATTTAAATATTCTTTAAGTCCAACATTCTGTAAAGAGACTCTTTTAATTTCATAAAAACTTTTAAAAACATCTAGTTTTTCGATTAAAGTTGCATTTTTATACAGAACAGCATTAGCTAACTCATGATATAGGCTACTTTTATCTGAACTATGAATAAAAAGTAGTTTATTTATTTCATCATAATAAATAACGTAAAGAGTCCAATCTAAACCATATACTTCCTTATAATTCACCCATTCTATTTCAGATTTTGAAGCTGTAATAATTACGGCTGTATTTGCATCATTATTGATATCATAAAATTTATATTCTAAATCATCATATCCTTTTATTCCTTTTTTAAATCGAGAAAGATTAAATGAGTTCCCAATATTTTTAAAAACAACAGTGCTCAGAGCAAATCTAATATTTTGAAAAGGTATTTTAGAATTTTCTAAATTTTGGAATCCTTTAATAAAATCTCCTAGATCAATCTGTTCATTAATTTGCCCGCTACTTAAGTTTGATAATAGTAAATTCCAATCAGAATCTTGAGCATATAATTCACTTAATTCCTCTTCAGTTTCTGCTATAGCAATGTTAGCAATGAAGGTCGCATTTCCTAAAGTTGAGTCTATTGATGTTCTTGTGAATCTACCTGCAAACTGTAAGGTTATGGGTAAACTTTTGCGAATATCATGAAAGGCTGCAATCTTTAATTGAGGAAGATCAAAACCCTCACCCAACATATTCACAGCAACAATGATTTTGTGCTCTTTTTTTACAATAGCTTCTAGAATTTCTTTTTTCTTTGGAATCCCTGAATAAACCAATACAGGATTTAATTCGGTAAACTGCTTATAATATTCAAAGACTTCATTAGCTCTAGTTTTATCTGCACATCTTGCCATTAAAATATGATCCAATCCTTTAGACAAATCTTCTTTTAAAATTTCTACTGCTTGATGTGCGATCAATTCGTCAGCTTTTTTTTGATCATATTCACGAATAGATTTGAAGTGAATCGGTTTAAAGTATCCTTGCTCTTGGGCTTTCTTTAAACTGAAACTATAGATAATTTTGCCATCTAATCGTTTTCTATCATTACGAAAAGGCGTTGCAGTAAATTGTAGAATTTTTTGTTTAGCGAAAGCATTACTAACTTTTTTCCATGTATCAGCTTCGACATGGTGTGCTTCATCAATAAAGATATTGCTTATTTTTTCATTAATTTCATCTAAAATTTCACCATGGTTGTTTGTTAGAACATTCATAGTGGTAACAATTACATCACTTGAATCAACGAAGTTGTTTAAGTCTTCCGACTTTTTAAAATTTTCATACCAAATGCCAACTCTAGGATATAGAACGTCATTACTTACAATACCAAATTTTTTTAACAGACCTAATTTAATAAACTTTTCATATATTTGTTCACGTAAAGCATCTGACGGAACAGCAATAATAATCTTATTTAGTTTATTTGCGATTAGTGTTGAAAGCATTGTTTCTGTTTTACCAGTTCCTGTAGGCATAACTACAGTTCCAATGACATCATCTTTACTTTTTAAGTGACTTAAAATGGCATATAGAGCTGCAATCTGAGGTTCACGCAGTCCATAAGAATTTGTAGCAGGGTTTTCTTCTTTGAAGTTGAAGTTATTAACCCAAGAGCCAATAATTTCACTATTACTATAATCTCTGAAGCTAGGATGTTTTATCCAGCCCTTTAGTTGAACCTTACCTTGTGAAAAATTACTTTGACTAAATTTAAGATTGGAGTGAATTACATAGTCGAATGCTGATGTTTCAAAATTTTTATTTGAGGTGATTAGTATATTTATACTTTGAACTTGGATTACATCATAGCTTCGATTTGACTCAACCCATGTAAAATCAACAGTATCTTTTTCTAAAATTAAGTGCTCAACTTTATTTTTACAGTCTACGTTCTTGAAAATTAATTTCTTTAATTCAGGTAATACAATGTGATTCATTTTTATCTCATTAATTCAAAATTATAAAAATTAAGCCACCGCACTCTCATTAAACGCTTCAACCACATTTAAAATATTATCAGCATCACCACCAGTAAACACACCATCAATCCCCTCAAAATGGATTTGACTAAAAGGTGGTTCGTAGAGCTGCTCTGGCTGTAGTGTTCCCCGAATGGTTAAGTGTTCAATGACCATTTCAACAAAACGAATCTGTTTTTCATTATAGGTTGTACCTTGCAAATACTTGGAGAAAGCTGCCTGTACAGCTTGGCGATCCAGTCCAACCAATGAACGAATAAATAAGGGTAAACCTTGCTCTGTTCCGAAGCATTCTTCAAACTTTTCTTTGCTTTCAACCTCTTGCGCTTCAAAGACAAAGCGTTCAAGCTCGCTTAAGTCAGTCGGTGTAAGAGCCAAACCACGCTTAAGTTTGGCAATGGTAATATGGTTTTCATTGGCTTTAATAAAGCTTTCGACACGCTTACGGTATTGTGCAAGGTTTACGCCACTTGAAACGACTGGGAGATCGACTGCTTGCATCTCTCCAATTTCATCATCCAGCATGGAATAAACAATCGTTGAGGTTGATTTTTCAATCAGTTTAACCAAGCCGCGAATACGTTTACGCATCGCCTCAAGCATTGGCAAGGTAATGCCTTTCCAATATTCAACGGTTTGAATGTCTTGAATCAGCGCAATCTGTTCTGCAACCACAGGAATATTTTCTTTGCTTTCCAGTTTAGAAGCAATTTCAATCACTCGATTGGCATAACTCTGAATCGCTGTATTGTTCTTTTCTAATACTGCTAGTTCAAGGTTATAACACAACATATCAAACAATTTGGCTTCTAAAGTTTCAGGCTCAAGTTGATTTGGAAGCTTAGAGATGTGTTCTCGTAACGTACCAATGGCAAGGTCATCCAAGTTGTTCCAAGCATCATCATTCTTGAAATGTTCAACATGCTCAAGTTCAGATTTCACAATGAAATTGTCATTGTTCATCGACTTCACTTCAGTCTGTAAACTCTGACGTAGATCTTGCTGTACAGCTTTTAATTCTTCTGTGGCATCGTCCTTCGCATTCAGTAAACTCAGGATATTTAAACGTGCTTTAAACAAACGTTGTCCGAGTGGCTCTGTGGTCGATACAGGTGCACCATCAGGGTTTTCATTGAAGTATTCAAAGTTAGAGCAATAGTCGAAGATAAAGAATTCTTTTTTATCATCTTCAGGGCTAAACAGTTCTTTGCAGAGGCGTGTACCACGCCCAATCATCTGCATAAATTTCACTTTAGAGCGAACCGCTTTAAAGAATACGAGATTGACGACTTCAGGCACATCAATGCCTGTATCGAGCATATCCACTGAAATCGCGATCTGTGGCTCAGGTAAATCTTTCTTGCTAAAGTCATCAATCAGGCTTTGAGGATACTTGGTTGCATGGGTAATGACACGGGCAAACTTGCCATCATATTGCGGATAGTTTTCATTGAAGCGATCAGCAATAAACTGGGCATGTTTTTGATTGACGGCAAAGATAATGGTTTTACCAAGACGATCACCGCCTTCGGTTTTAATGCCATTTTCCATCAAGTGCTTGAGCATTAAATCAATCGTGCCTGTATTAAACAGCTCTTTATTAATCTTGGATGCTGAGACTTCTTCAGGTGCATCTTCATCGCCCCAATTTAGGCTATCCCAATGTTGTTTTTCTTCTTCAGAGAGTTCGTCATATTTCACGCCCTCACGCATAAATTTAAGCGGAACAGAATAGGCTTTCGGTGGCACAAGATAGCCATCGGCAATGGCTTGATCTAAATCATAGTAATCAGTCGGAACACCGCTTTCCAAGCCAAACAGTGCGTATGTATCACGGTCAACTTCATCTCGTGGCGTTGCGGTTAAACCAACAAGCAAACTATCGAAGTATTTAAAAATCTCGCCAAATTTTTGATAAACGCTGCGGTGTGCTTCATCAATAATAATCAGGTCAAACATACCTGTGCCAAATTGTCGTGTACCGTCCGCATTTTTTTCGTCAATTAAGCCGATCATGGTTTGATAGGTAGAGAAATAGACTCGACCGACTTGGTTCTTGTCTTGAAGTAAATTGACGAATGAGGCATCTTTTAAATTGGCTTTAAAGGCATTGTGCGCCTGATTGACCAATGAAGTGCGGTCTGCAAGGAATAATGCCTTTTGCACTACATTGGCTTTCATTAGCACATCGACCAGTGCAATAGCGGTACGAGTCTTACCTGTACCTGTTGCCATGATGAGCAAACCAGCACGTTCTTTGCGTTGGTAGGCTGCAAGCATGGCTTTGATGGCACGAATTTGGTAGTAACGCTCGACAATGTCCGCATTGATTGGGAAGCTGCTTAAATCAGGGTTATTCTTACGTCTTTCGATCAGACGTTTGAGTTCCGCTTGTGTGTAAAAGCCATGAACTAAGCGTGGTGGACCACCTTGCACATCATTCCAGATTCGGGTTTTATAGCCATTGGTATAGAAAATAACAGGTCGTTGTCCTGTTTGTTGTTCTAAGCAATCTGCATAGAGTTTAGCTTGTTGTTGTCCAATATCAGGATCGGTCGAGGTGCGTTTAGCTTCAACCACAGCCAAAGGCAAGCCATTGGCATCATACAGCACATAATCCACTGCACCTTTACCCGATGGGCTAGGCATACCTGTTACAGCAACTTCCTCTCGAACCGTTGTGCCAATTTCCCAACCTGCTTCTTCAAGCATGAGGTCAATTTTAAGTTTTCGAGTTTCGTCTTCTTTATAGTCGGTAGGGTCTTCGATTTTGCTGTTGGCAATTTTGGCTTGTTCAACGTCTGCACGTTTTTGTGCAAGTTCAGCATCTATATTTGCAAGTAATTTTTCACGCTCTTCTAAACTTGCGGACAGTTCAAATAGTTTTTGTTCACGTTCACGTAAAGCTTTATGTTGTTCAGCAAACTTTTTTTCTTTAGCTTCTGTTTCTTTCTGTAGTTGTTCTTGGTTGGCAGTGATTTGCTGGGTATTGTCAGCATTTGGTATTAGTTTTGGGTTAAATAAAATCGACTGAGAGCGGTCTTTTGAGGGTGAGCCATAGTTCCGTTCAAACCAGACATACATCAGGAATAAATGGCTGATGTGTTTTACGGTTTCTTCGGTGGTGAGTTGTTTGAACTTTTTCCCATGTACGGCACTGTTGCCGACCATGCGGATATTGTCCATTTTGTCCCAAATATAGGGAGGAATCAGGTCTTTAAATTTGATGTCATTGAGTAAGTTATGCAGTGAAGCATCGTAAGGTTGGGTCAGTTTTTTATCATATTGATAGAGCCATAGCACAAGGTTTTCAAGTGATGTACGAGCCGCAGCAAGGGCAAATTGAGGGGATATATACGTGAGCTTTTCGGCTTCTTTGGCAGTCGCTGCCAAGCTTTTAAATTCAGGTTCTAAAAACTGAAAATTGCTCATCTTAACCCCATTGTACTTTTTAATTTCAAAATCTTGTTTTTAATTTTTTCAATATATCTTAAAAATTCAAATAATTTCAATAAGATTTTAACCATTAAAATTTAATCTAAGGTAAAATTATACCTTTGAAATAATTGTAACCATGAGCTTGACTGGACACCGATTAATGCACAAATATCTGGAATCTTGATTTGTTCCTTTCTTCTTGCTCTAGCATTAAAAGCATCCCAATCTGCCCCGATAAATCCAATTTCACCAGTAATAACAAAACCACTGGTATTATATTTTTGAGCTGTTGCAATCAAATCCACATCAGGTTCATCTTTAGTTGCATGAGCTGATCCAGCGGCAAATGGATATGCCAATAATTTTGTTCGAATATTGAGGATACGACTTCCGACTTCATCTCTATCAATAATGATCACTCTAAAACGAGTGAGAAAACTATCTAAGATACTTTCATCATACGCAAAGAAAGCACATTTTGATCGAGTTTCTTCTAATATTGAAGAACAAGCACAAAACTTAATTGTTGTTGTCAATGTAAGATCATCTAACATTTCCCAAAGTTTTGGGAAAGTTTGTTCTGGATATACTCGAAAGCAAATGTCTAGCAGAGCGTTTGTGTCTAAGCTTAAATAAATCATCTACATATACACCTGTCTTTGCACATCTTGTAATGTAGTTGGTTTATATGTTGGCTTAATTCCTAAAATATCTTTTGCTGTACTTGCTGAAATTGTATTGTGCGACATTGCTGCAATCACAGTTTGCACAAAATATCGACCAAAATGGCTAATAATTCGAGTTGAAGCAGGGATTTTTGCCTCACCTGATTTATTTTTAGCAATTTTAATTTGGTCAAGTTGTCTTAAATAATCTCTGAGTTGTTGATCAGAAATATATCCCGCTAGTTTTAATTGAATTGCAATAGCTGGTCGGCTCGCTTTTGCTTTAGAACGAACTTTTAACACCAATTCTTCTACAGTCATATCAGACTGATAACAACTTTCTAATAATTCAAATGGTGCAATAACATGACCCGCAACAGTGTCACAATAGCGTTCCATTTGATTATTGGTATTGATTGCATTTATTTTTCCATCGAACACACTTTGTCGTAGTCCCAAGTGAACTAATTCATGCATGATGGTGAACAAACGTCTTTCAGCGGCTTGTCCTGTACTCAAAACAACTATTACAGGAACGACATCAAACCACAAACAAAAACCATCTGAACCGAAAGGCTCTTTGCTTGATTTTTCAATGACTAAAATATCTTTAGCTTCAAAAATACTGCGCCAAGCAGAGTAATAGTCATTATGTTTTACTGCTCGTTTTTGGTGATTCAGATCAAAATAATCAGAAATGATTTTTGCATCTTCGACAGCATCATCACCTGAAAGCATTAAATTAAAATCGAGTGGCTCTTCTCCCATAGTTTCCAAGACATAGAGATAGTCATTTCTTGCTTTAATAGCTTCCCGAAGAACAGCTTGATAAGCATAAGAACTGTTAAATACATCTTCCATATTACGATGATCAACAATTGTTGGAATCTCAGGGATGTATTCCAATTCATTATTGGTCAGATATACACTCGGAACAAAAAGTACTTTAGCGATCTGTTCCAATTCACTAAGCTTGAGAATAGGGGTAGCGTCATTGAGTAATGTATAAACTTTTTCTGCCGTAAGTCCTGATTTTTTGGCGAGTTCATTCGCAGATAGATTTCCTATCTGTTGCATATAGCGTTGAATCGCTACGGGCGAATGTTGGACAAAATCAGTCATCTTTAAACTCAAATCAATATAGAGTCATTGTAGTCAAAAAAGATGACTGATGCATTTATTTTGTTGGAACTCTAAGTCTACCTTTTATAAATTTCCACTAAATGCTTGGTTTTGTAGTGATTTGAATAAATCATCTGCTTGATTCAATGCAAGTTTAGATTTGATTTTTAAACTTTCAATCACTTCGCACTTTTGTACAAAATGATTTTGTTCAACTAAAGGGATATTGAATACTATGATTTCTTTTAAATCCTTAAGATTTAGTGTTTTTTGGGCAACTCCACGTACTAAGCGATCAGCCTGCCGTCTGACACCATAACTTGATAACATCTTTTCCAAAAACTTAGGATTTATCTTATCAAAATCAGGTTTGATATGAGCTATATGTCTTTGAAAACAAAATAATTGATCGCTTTTAACCTTTGCTACATTACCATAACTACCAACAGTTGTATAAAGGATGTCATTCAACTCAATTTTCGTACTTTTTGTTAATGAATCATAAGTGGCTTGATCAATAAATTTTTGAGAAGAATAATCAATTTCTCCATCAACTATATTGCTGATAAATAAAAATGGAATACCTTTTGTTGTCCACTTAGGGCTTTGATGTGTTCCATCAGTAACTTTTTTGCATAAATCTAACAAGGCTACTGTTTCTAGTTCTTTTAAGTTATCGACAGGATCACCAAACATATCGATAAACGTGGCTTGTAAAAGCTGATCTAACTTTTCAATCGCTTGCTGACGTTTTTGGCGTAACTCATCCGCTTGATCTAAAATTGATGCAATTCGGCGTTGTTCTGCAAGTGGTGGGAGTGGGATTTTTACTTCACTTAACTTAGCTTTATTTAATGTTTTACCCATTGCAGCACGATCTGCATTTTCAAGTAAATCTATATGCTGTAAAGCCCAATATAAATAGTTTATATCTACTTGTGAGTCTAACTCTGTTAATGATGCAATAGCCTCATTTGTATACATCGGTTTCTGAGTTATACCAACTTTACCAATACTTAGTTTATAACTCAGTACCAATGTATTTTTAGGAATAAGCTTTATATTTGATGCTTTTACACCAAGATCAGTAATATATTCCTTTGTATTATTTAAATATCTCCCTTGATTCATATCTGCAATAGATAGCCAAGCATGAGTACCATCTCTCCAATAATCACTTTCATGACGAGATGGTGTTTTGCCAATCTGAATAGTACAAATATCTTTCAGAGCTTTTAGTTCAAAACTCACTTAAGCATCTCCTTAAGCGTAGCCATTCCTTCTAAAATATCCTGCTCAAGCACTTCTAAATCCGCCAAAATCTTACTTGGTGCTTCATATTCCACTTGTTCATACACCACTTCCTTATAACGGTTAATCGACAAATCATAACCATTGGCAGCAATATCAGCTTTATCCACCATAAAGCTTTGCTCAGTGGCTTTACGAGTGCTTTCCGCTTCCAAGTTTTTAAAACGGGCAATAATGTCAGGAATGTTGTTATTTTCATGCTTAGACGCATCGAGTTCATTACGCTTATCATCCAGCGAATAACCATCCGCCTGCATATCATAAAACCAAACTTTGTCCGTACCGCCCGACATAGTTTTGGTGAAAATCATAATCGCAGTCGAAACCCCTGCATAAGGCTTAAACACACCTGAAGGCATCGAAATAATTGCTTCAAGCTTTTGCTCTTCTACGATCTTTTGACGCAAATCTTTATGTGCTTTAGATGAACCAAATAACACGCCATCAGGCACAATCACCGCAGCACGACCGCCTGTTTTAAGTAAACGTAAGAACAAGGCTAAAAAGAGCAATTCAGTCTTTTTGGTTTTAACTACCGCTTGAATGTTCTTAGCACAGCTTTCATTGTCCAAACTACCTGCAAATGGTGGATTGGCTAAAATCAAACTGTATTTTTCAGCAATATGTGAATGTGCTTCACTCAAAGAATCACGGTTTTCAATTCGTGGGTTTTCAACACCGTGCAGCATCATGTTCATTGAACCAATACGAAGCATGGTGCTATCAAAGTCATATCCAAAGAAGGTGTCGGAGCTAAAACGCTTAGCCGCTTCAGGATTGGCAAAAATTTCAGTGCTGTAATGATCATTTAAATATTCACTTGCAGCAACAAGGAAGCCAGCTGTACCACACGCAGGGTCACAGATGGTATCGGTTGGCTTAGGTTGCATCAGCTCCACAATCATCTTAATAATGTGGCGAGGGGTACGGAACTGACCGTTTTGACCTGCCGAAGCAATTTTACCGAGCATATATTCGTAAATATCGCCCTTGGTGTCTTTGTCATCCATTGGCACATCGGCAACCAAATCCACCACTTTAGTTAATAGCGCAGGTGTTGGAATGGTAAAACGCGCATCTTTCATGTGATGGCTATAGGTGGTTTCGTCTTCTGCACCGAGGCTTTTAATGAATGGAAAAACTTCATTGGCAACGGTGTTATACAGCGTTGCTGCATCACCCAAAGTAATAAACTTCGACCAACGAAGATGATCTTGCTCAGGCGTGAAAATTGGATGTTCTACTGGCTTCTTTAAACGGTTGGCTTTCTTTTCTTTGGTGATCTGAATTTCATCGAGTCGGCGAATAAACAGCAAATAAGTCATTTGCTCCATGACTTCTAAAGGATTGGAAATACCGCCACTCCAAAATGCATTCCAAATCTGGTCAATTTTGCTTTTAATTTCGCCTGTAATCACGTAGATGACTCTCAAATTTCTTTGAGAGTATTGTGGGAGAAATCAACAAAAAAAGCTATTTGAATTAAAGGAGATGCGACAGGGTTTGGCGTTATATTTATATCATTCCAAATCACGAGGCTCTGTACTAATGTATCTATTCTGCTAGTCTATAATTTAACCCATTTAAAGCAACATAAGGTTTTAAACATGAAAATTCAAAGTATAGAGGATGAAAGGGAGATAGCTGCTACAGCAGCTAAGGTACTGCATGAAAGATTTATTGAGGCTGCACGCACCGAAACAGTACTTTATGTAAAGAATGATGCTGTATGGAGTAAGGCTCCAAATGGTGATCCCATCTTAATTAAACAATTGTTTAGAAGTAACCCCGATCTCGCCAAAAAATTTGCTAGTAGAGGAACTTATAAAATTAAAAAATGAAACATTAGCACTATAACAAATAGTTCATACCAAGCAGAACCCTATAAGTCTTTAGGGTAAATGCTAATACCACAATTTATAAATTTAGCTTTTTAGCAAACAAGTTCTTATCTAGTTAATCTTTAGGTAGTAAATGATAAGGTTCAACTTTAAGAATATGCGCGATTTCATAAAGCTTTAAAACTGTAATATTGACCTCTCCACGTTCAATACGACCAAGATAACTACGGTCAATACCACACTGTAACGCTAATGCTTCTTGTGTAATTTTTTTCTCTTTTCTTTTTTTGCGTATTAATTGACCAATCTCAATAGATAATTCTAACATTTAAAATAAATTGTTCAAAAAATAGAAATATCACTAATTGAGGATTAAATATCCACGGACTATAATCCTCATTTTCAATAAAAGATTAAAAGACTGAACATGAAGAGACCTGTACATTTGCCGTTGTATCACGAATTCTTAGAATTATTCGATAACTACGAAATTCAAAATTGGGAAGCCAAACAATTTTGGGAAAAACTTAATATTAGTCAGAACAACAGAAATGAAAAATCTAAGAGGCTTATGTATTCTGGTTTAAGAGTTTTAATGCAACTTCAATATTTAGAAGTAAATCCGTCAATATCCAAAAAAAATATCTTTTCTTATACGGAAACACCACGTATGAATGAACTCAGGAATCGAACAAAGAAGCAAAAATTGGAAGAGATTTTTTCTAAAAAGAAAACAGAATTTTTAGATCAAATTAAAGATAAAGAAAATAATATTGAGTTTCTACAATCATTATTATCGGATGATAAAACATTAGAGAAATATTTTATTAACCATAAAGAAACTATGGAGAATGATATTAAAAATCTAAAATCAAATATTAAATTAATGGACGATATAATGAATAAATAAACGTTTCTAAATTAATTTATTATAGTAAAAACAATAGCTTAAAATAAAAAATAATTACTTGACTTAAGCATACCCATCCGATATTTTTTCCTCAAATTTATTCAAAATTCGTCTGATATGATCAAGTCAATTAAGCAAGTTCGAGATGATTTTATAAAATCAGGAATTTCAATCGCAGAATGGGCACGAGATAATAGGGTCTGTTGACATTTACTGTTCATAATTAAACCTATAAAGGTAGCCATAAAAATATACAGGCTAAGGCAACAGCACTTTGATAATTTCTTTTGAGCTTGTCATATCGAGTAGCTATTCCTCTAAATTGCTTTAATCTACAAAACATATTTTCAACTAAATGCCTGATTTTATATAAATACCAGTCCATATGATCATTGTTCGATTGGCTATTTATTTTCTTTGGTATATTCGCTTTTGTCCCTGTTTTTCTGATCTGTTCACGCAGTGGTTCTGAATCATAGCCTTTATCTGCGCAGACCACTTTTGTCTCTTTTAAGTCTAATGTTGATATTAAATCAGGTGCAACTTTGACGTCATGTGTGGTTCCATCGGTAATCATGAAATCAACAGGATTGCCATTTGCATCAACAATCAAATGTATTTTTGAGGAGTTTCCTCCTACACTTTTAGAAATGGATTGATTCGCTATACCGGCAGAATGTTGATGAGCACGTACGTGAGAGCCATCAATAAAAATCCACTCTATATCGGCGCATGATGCTAATAATTTGAATAATCTAAGCAACTTACCACTGCTTGACCAACGATTAAAACGTTTGAAAATAGAGTTTGATTGACCAAAATAGGAAGGAATATCTCGCCACGGACAGCCTGTTCTAATTCTATAGAGAATAGCTTCAATAAAATTGCGTAAATTTGAGTTGTGGTGAATGGATAAATTACGCAGAATAACTTTCAACTTTTGTCAGTGTTGATCTGTCAGCATGGTACGAGGCATAGCGAATAGTAAAATTGGGTTTGGCGATTTGATTTTACTACTTCGCTATTTTTTAAGCTAAAAGTGTCAACACACCCTAATTTTTCACCTGACCTCGTATACCGAATTTTAAAAAATAATAAAGTTCCACGACGTGGTGAAAGCCATAAGATAGCTGTGAAACTAGGCATCAAGGAGCAAAAAGATATGGATTAATTCAATGTGATTTTTATTTAACCGCAGAAAGTATAAAGACCCATGCGTCAACATGAGTCTTTATAAATTTGTCTTTTACTTGGAAGTGCAAGACAAATTCATTCTAAGTGGCATTGATTTTTTTATCAATGTCTATGGTGCTTTCTGTCTCATTTTCTTACTTTGAGATAGATTCTATGAACACATCTATTGAAAAAATTAGGCTAGTAATTAGCTATATATTTAGTCATAAAAGCAATCGAGAAATAGCTAAAATTGTAGAAATCTCTCGTGAAACTGTATCCAAAATCAAGTCCTTACTAATTTTGACAGAATTAACTTATGAAGATTTTACTAAACTAAACAATTCAGAATTAGAACAAAAATTAAAAATTAATCGCTCAATAAAACGTATCAAAAAGTCACAACCTGACTGCGAAGCGATATGTAGTGAGTTAGCTACGTATAAAGGGCTTACAAAGGCTATTCTTTGGGAAGAATATAGATTGAAAACTCATGGAAATGGTGTTGGATACACACGGTTTTGTGAACTAATAAAACAAGCACAAAAACATAAAGACATTCCAATGAAGCAAGAATATTATCCGGGTGAAATAGTGCAAATTGATTACAGTGGGAATCTTGTAGATATTGACTTATTTAATGGTGATGTAATAAATGCCAATATTTTTGTTGGGGCTTTACCTTTTTCTAGTTTAATTTTTGCTTATGCCACGGAATCACAAAAAACCGAAGATTGGATTCGAGGATGCTCTCAGATGTTTGATAAAATTGATGGTATTCCTCAAACTATTGTTTGTGACAATGCTAAAGCATTAATTACCAAACATAGAAATCGAATCGTTGAAGTTAATCCATATTTTCAAGAATTTTTAGAATTTCATAAAATTAATGTTCTTCCAGCTCGACCACGGAAACCAAGAGATAAAGCAGTCAGTGAAAATGCCGTAAATATTGTACAAAAGCAGATTTTAATGAGAATACGTCATGAAAAATTTACAAGTATAAAGGCTTTGAATGAAAGACTTGAATATATGGTGGATTGCTATAATCATAAAAAAACTAAAACTTTTTCGCAGGGTCGGATGGCTATATTTCTTGAGCATGAAAAAAAATTACTTAGACCCATACCTTTAATCAAATACAAAGTATTGAATGAATATTCGAAAACAATAGTACCTTCTGATTATCATGTGAAATATTTGAACAATTCTTACTCTGTTCCTCATCAGTATATTAGAGAAAAAGTTGAGCTAAAAATTTTAAATAATCAGCTATATATCTATCAAGATAAAAAACTAATCGCTCAACGTACGCTTCTTCAAGGCGAAGGAAAAATCTCTACATTTTATGAACATAAAACCGAAAATCATAGAACTACAGATTATCTATCTAAGGAAAGTATTTTAAATTGGTCCCAATCAATTGGCACTAACACGTTCAATTACTGCAATATGATTATTTGTAAAAACTCAAATTTATACAACAACTTAAATTATTTATTTGATTTCAGAAGTTGGGTTAATAGTAAACAATTCATTGATCGACTTGAACAGGCCTTATGTTATGCCTATAAATTAAAAATAGAAAATTTGGCTAGATTAAAGTCCATTATTGAATCAAGATCATATTTGGAGTTTGATCAACAAGATGTTGTAAAAGAACATAAAAATCTGCGTGGTTCCAGTTATTATAAAGGGGATAA
Source organism: Acinetobacter sp. CAU_H_29a_1 (assembly GCF_058599505.1). Lineage (NCBI taxonomy): Bacteria > Pseudomonadati > Pseudomonadota > Gammaproteobacteria > Moraxellales > Moraxellaceae > Acinetobacter > Acinetobacter sp. CAU_H_29a_1. The sequence continues at coordinate 217,324 of NZ_CM178655.1, read as the reverse complement.
ATAAATGTTAAATCCTCATTTATCAACATTACTTGCACAGTTGAAATTGCATGGTTTTACTCAATCATTAGATTCTAATATTGATGCTGTTTATTCAGGTGAAATCAATTTTGAAGAAGCTATGATTGATGCTGTTTATTCAGGTGAAATCAATTTTGAAGAAGCTATGATTGATGCTTGTAAAACCGAGTTGTTAACTCGGGCACGAAAGCTCACTGAACCACTAATACGAAATGCGCATCTAAGATATCCTCATGCTTGTATTGATGAAATTAAGTTTGATATAGAACGTCGTGGCTTATCAAAGCAATTTGTTAATAGATTCTCAGAGTGCACTTGGATTAATTTACATAAGAACATGAGCATACAAGGTCCAACTGGGGTAGGAAAAACATGGCTTGCATGTGCTTTCGCAACTGAAGCATGTAAAAAAGGTTATAAGACTATTTTTTATAGAGCATCTGAGTTTTTTGAAGCATTAGAACAAGCTATAGATCAATCAAATGAAAAGCTTTTTATTAAAAAATTGATTAGATATGATTTACTTATAATTGATGATTTTGGTCTTAGTAATATTCCTCCAAAAATAGAAAGTCATTTACTAGAATTTATTGATAATTATTCAATATGCGGCAGCTTACTTATTACAATGATCCTAGACAAAATAATGGACAGTACTTCCCTCTAAAGATAACGTAACTTTACTCTTTGGAGATTCAAGAAATGGCTAAACGTTTTAATCCCGAATTTAAACAGCAAGCAATTGATTATGCACTTTCAAACTCCCACGAGCCTATAGCTGCAATCGCCCAGAAATTAGGTGTGGGTTATTCAACCTTAGACAAATGGATTCGTGAAGCCAATCCAGTGGGTTCAAGCAAACGTCAACTTTCACCAGAAAAACAGCGGATCGTGGAATTAGAGAAAGAAGTCAAGCAGCTCAGGGAAGCCAATGACATCTTAAAAAAAGCGCATGTGTACTTTCTAACAGATCATGCCAAGAAAAGTACACGGTAATTCAAGATCTTGATATGAATGAAGTCACCGTATCTTCTGCCTGTAAATGCCTAGATGTCAGCACTTCAGGCTATTATGCCTGGCGAAAACGTCAGGCCAATACAGCACAGAAATATAATGACTTAAAAGCCGTATATTGGCAGCATCATGCACGATTGGGTGCACCTTCATTAGTACATGACATGCATGATTTAGGTTACAACATGAGCGAACGTACTATTGGAAGGATGCTAAAAAAGCTTGGTTTACGTAGCAGGATTGCACGTAAATACAAGCATACAACTGATTCAAACCATCGTTTGCCTACAGCACCTAACTTGTTGGATCGCCAATTTACAGTTACTCAGCCTAATAAAGTCTGGACAACAGACATTACCTATATCCGCACTAAAGAAGGTTGGTTGTACTTATGTGTGATGCTAGATTTATTTAGCCGTCGTATCGTGGGGTGGCAAACCAGCCATCGAATAGACCGCCAATTGGTGTGTGATGCGTTTAATTATGCAATGGCTCGTCAGGGTTATCCAACTGATGTTATGGTTCATTCGGATCAAGGTTCACAGTACTGTAGTCGTGATTTTAGAGCACTATTACTGACAAATGATTGTATTCAAAGTATGTCTAGACGAGGAAACTGTTGGGATAATGCAGTGACTGAAAGCTTCTTTCATACATTAAAAGGTCATGTGGTACATGGCAGTGTGTTTTCGACTCGAAAAGAAGCGAATGCTTTCTTGTTTGACTATATTGAAATTTATTACAATCGGGTCAGAAGACATTCTGCAAACGGCTGGTTAAGCCCAGAAGCCTTTGAACAGAAATATTTTAAAAGTTTAGAGGGGCTGGTTGTCCACGATACTGTCTAGGATCACAAGTCAATTCTCATATGATTTATGGCACACAAAATTCCATGATCCTACCATTGCTGATGCAATTCTAGATCGAATTATCCATAACTCTTATACACTGGAAATAGATGGTGACTCAATGAGGAAAACTGTAATGCTAGATACAACTACCACTCTTTAAGAGTGGTAGGTTTTAAAGTGAAATGGGTGGCAGATTTTGGGTGTGATATACATCTTAAACAAAGAAGAATCTGATGTTTCTAAAATCAAGTTAGAGGAAGTAAAAGTCAGTTCTGAAATTATGTTTTTAGAAAAACAAGTTGAAAAATATAGAAAACTAGAACTAAGTTTTCCTAGCATCTCAAACAAAATTTGTGATGCGAAAACGGTTTGCTCATCACAACTTCTTGAGTTAAAAGCGTATCGCTCTGCTCTTCAGAGCGTTATCGCATCTTAGATAAATATCAAATTCGTCCAGAGAAAGGGATTTCTTTATCAAATTCTTTCAGAGTCTTTTCAGTAGTTGTATGACTTGGTAAGGCTGTTTCAGGATGAACAGGCTTATCAACATCACACACTTGAATACCTTTTTGACGAATATGATAGGCAATTTGCTGCCATCTCTGTTTCCATTTCAGTTCCTTTTCTTGGAAAGAATTAAGTTGTATTTTTAAAGACTCTATTTCTGTTTTTAACTCATCAACAGTTTTATCTAAAACTTCCTTTGAAGTAACCTCACCTTTGGACAACGACTGCTTGGCAACATCATAAGCAGCTTTTATTTGAGGCTTAGCTTGCATGGACTGACGAGAGAATTTGAATCTATCCTCTAAAATAGCCCAAGTTAATTTAGATCCAAAATGACCCAACGCCCATTTGTTTAACTCACGAATAATTCTTTGCTCATCAACTTCGGTCATACGCTGAAACTTACTAGACATTTGAAAGTTCCTCTAAATAAGCTTTTGGGTCAAATTCAATTACACCATTATCTTCTAGCTGCTTTGACAAAACATTAATTTTTTTATTGTTGTGCAACTCCCAATCTAGACTTTTCTTCACCCGATTGGATTGCTTTTGTTGCTGTACAGCTTCTTGAGCATGGACAGTAATCGCTAAGATACGTTTTTGCTCATCTAATCGCTGCTTATCGTCTTTAACCCAAACATAGTCCCTACACTCAGCAGAACACTGTAAATGCCGCTCACAAGGCAACTGTGAGAAATTATGAATACATAATCCAGTTCCAACATCATGTACTGCCTGAACTCTAGCAACCAATACAGCATCTTGTAATTCGATTGGTAGATTAAAAATCTGTTCAGCTAACATGCCTCTAGCTTCACCATTTTTTAATTGTTCTCTAATAATAAGTGCTTTTTTTTCAGGACTAGTATGTTGATAAGCCTTGGTATCCTTAGGATCTGAGCGTCCAAACCATTCTGTTTGCAATAAGTCTGATAGACCACCTTCGTCGAGCATCGTATTTAATGTATGCCTGAAATCATGTGTAGTAAATTCAGGCATATCTCTCAAACCAACATATTCAGTCACTAAATTATCTATATGTCTTAAAAATGTACTAAGCATAGAATGAGTACATTTTACAGATAACCAATAAGCTTCTTTACTATCTAACATGTAATAACGCAAAAACATCAGGTCATGTAAAAAAAACTTTTCCCCAAATTGATCAATATGAATGGGTAAAAGACTTCTTGGATTAAACTTATAGTTGCAATATATTTTTATTCCCTCATGAGTTGTATAACATATTGGATGAGTTGTTTTTTGACCTGTAGAAGATAACTTTTCATAATCAAGAAATACCAAACCTTCTTTAGCCAACCTACTTCTAGAGTCTAAGATGCTAGGACTTATTCCCAATTTTCTTAAGTCATTCTTATAAATTTTTTTTGGACAATTTTCTAAAAATCTAAGATCTACCGTTTGAGATCTATGCATTTCAACAGCAGTTACCCTGCATTTTTTTGTCAGAGATTGGATTTCGGAAATAATATCTTTTATTAGAGGTAATATTTGTGAGGGCAGATGTAACTTTCTTTTAGGTGTAAACGTATTACCTTTTGATACCTTTCTAGGAAAATAATCTAAGTACGATACATCATCTTTATCAATTTGAATTTCTTGATTAGGCAATAAAGAAAGTTCTGAAAATCGCCTCCCCGTACAAGCAAAGAAAGTTAATAACAGTATATAAAAACGATATTTATGATCGTGGGGTAAATTTTGATATAGCTGTCCAAGTACTTTAAAGACCATTGGTGCTAATACTTTTTCATTGGTTATCAAAGTATCTGGATCATCTAATCGTTTCGTACCAACAGCATTTACAGACTCTGGTCTTTTTTGCTTAGAATATTTGTAATTAAGACGGTTCTTACATAAACCATTTGCATCAAGATGACCTGCAAATTCTGCAGCTAACTTATGAAAATTGTAGGCTGATGATTCTGAGTAGTCTTTTGCGATTTCATTGCATGCAAGATCAAAGTCTGCTCTAGTAATATCGTAAATAGAAGCGTTACGCTGTTTAATAAAATAAGCGATATAGCCAACAAGCGTAATAAATCCTCGTTGATTCGATAAGTTCTGTTGCTTCGAATGCAATCTTAATAAAAATAAAGCTTTTGCAAGCTGCTCTAAATCTCCACCTATACGCTGTCCACCTAATTTGGGTGAATAGTAGAAATATATTTTGACCGTAAAATTATTCTTCCCACTTTGTTCTAGTAAACGCCCTCCTGTTATTTCCCAGACTTTATCAGCCCATTCAACACGCTCAAATCCCTCCAATTTTAATAGTTTGGCCTTAGAAACCAGATTATTAAAGTTCTCTTGTCTGTCGATTTCTAAGCTTGTTAAGAAAGGAATAACCTTTGATTTTCTTAAAACTTTTTCAGTACTCATACATATTCCTTCTTACAAGCTTCTGCTACTTGTGCCACAGCAAAGATAACTTCATCTAACTGGATTCCTAAACGAGCATTTTCATATTTTTCTAAACGCTCATTTCTACTGTTAAGTAGACTCTCAAGTACGTATTCATGGTCAGCATGTCTATAAGGCTGGAATTTTGGACATAAATAGCAAGAGAAGGGTGGATCTAAATGACATATAGAGGATTCCCCACATACTCCAATATCCTCTATCTCATCCTCAATTTTTTCCCCCTTAAAAACTAAGTATTTTTCAGAATTATCACCATTAATAGCATCTTTTGAGGAATCAATAATATGTCCAGTAAAATAGCTAAGGTATTGAGAAAACCCCTTAGCTATTGCCTTATCAAGTTGAATAACAATCTTACCAGCTAGCTCAAAATAAACTTGGACATGCTGAGTATCAGTATGGTCCAAAATTCTAGCTAGAGCAGCTTTACTAATACCCTCAGCAGCTAAACCAGTTGCAAGGGTGTATCGAAGTCTTCGAGCTGAAACATGCATTAATTCCTTTGTCAGAGGCGAAATGATGTTGTGTCGTCTGACAAACCCTTTAATTAAAAAAGTGATCATTGAAGAGGAAAAGTTATAAGCATTATCATAATCACCAGACAATATCGCTGCTTTATTCCCTTTTGTATTTAAAAAGATTGGCTGAGGATTTGGTAGGTTTTTACCCTCATGGTAGAGAATAGTATTAGTTTCATTATTGGCTTTGATTAAGTTATGAATATATTCTGCGAAAGCTGGATCAAGAAACTCCTCAATATAATCATCTCGTGGATTGACTAACCTCTTTTTAATACGCGGAACTCTTAAGACATAAATAGGATCATCTGATTTAGGTGTTAAATTAACAAGATCAGAATGTCTTAAATAAGTTAGATTAGCTGGATTTCGACCATAAGCAATTGAAAGAGCAATAGCAGCCTTTTCTTGTAAATGTTCAAATTCCTGACTCTGATCTTTTTTCAAAGCCTGAATGAGTAGAGGAAGCTCTAGACTATGATTCAAAGGTCCTGAGTCTGGATCTTCTATCCGTACAGCTTCGCCTTTTGGATTCCCCGGAATAGACATCGTTTCTAAAATACTGGCATAAGCTGTTGAAAAACCTAATTCAGGATAATGCTCAGCACCATATAAATACCACTGGATAGGTCTATACAACGCCCATAACTTTTTTTGCTCCCGTGCCAAATTGATTGCTTTCTCAACCACTAAGATTAGAGTTTCTTCTATATCTTGGGCACAACTTATTATTTCTACATTAGTTCGAAAAAATTTTGCCCAAATATCTTGAAAGTGTTGTAAGCCAGCATGAGTTGATACCTTTTCTATCTTTTCAATAATGAAAGATTTAAGTACCCAATTTAAGTCTTCATTGGGAATTTTTGAAAAATCTAATTTTGAGCTAGTAGTATCAATAGCATAGGGTAAATTCCATACATTACCCCCTGTATTTATCTTTTTACCTTCGCGACTAGTAATAAAATTCGGAATTTCTCTCCAACCATTCTCATTAGCAAGTAAATCCTGTTGCATAGTTTTAGATTCCAAAAATCTCACGTTGATATTGTCCTAAATACTTATTAGCTTCTAATTCAGTTTCTTTGAATGTATAGATATCTTGCGAGGACAACGAACTATCCCCCCTCAAATATGCTAATGCTTTTTTTCTATTGTCTTCTTCAACACCAGCTTCTCTTAACAATCGCTCCATTGAAGATGAAAAAGTATGTCTTAAGGTTTTTGGACTAAAATTTGTAGGTAAAAATTCAGAATGCTTTTCTTTCAAGATTTGAAAATATTGAGTGATTGATGGAATTGAAAGAGGTTTTCCATCTTGATTAAGAATTAAGTAATCCGATTCGATAGAAGTTTGATTTCTCTGATCTAACCTCTCTCTCCATTTTGTAATATAGACATCTAACTCTTTCGCAAGAGCTTTATCATTAATTGATAATGTACGTCCATTTCTCTTAATTTGAGGTCTTTGCTTTCTTTTATCTTTAGCATCAGGTGGGCGACGATGCACTCTTATGGAAGATATTCCCCCAAACTGTACATCTTCAACTCTTAAACTCAATAACTCTCCAGGACGTAATCCAAAGGAGAGCATTAGCATCACCATAATATAATTTCTATATTCAATCGGATTTTGACTTCCATTTTTTGGTCTAATCAGCTTAATAAGATTAGATTGCTCACTACTAGTTAACCCTTTACTAAGACTTTTATTAGTTGGTGGTGAATTTATAAAACAGCGATCAAGTAAGGAGATAAGCCTTGTCTTATATGTAATGTAGTATTGATAATTATTTGATGTGAAAGGTAGAGTCCCGATATACATCTCAATATACCAGTTTAAAAACTGTTTAATCGTGATGAGTCTTTGATTAAAGGTATCTGGCTTGACTGCGATCTTGATCGTCTTATGTCTTTTTTCATGATCTTTTCTTAGAAACTCTACAAGGCTTCCTGTAATTTCAGCTTCAGTAAAAGGTCTCTTCTGAATCAACCTTTCATATAAGTCAATATTATGAATGTGAAACCATTGATATAGTAATTTTATTTCTCTTAAATTCCTGATCAGTGTATTAGAGCTGGCATGCCTTTTGGAGAGAATAAACTCATTTGGCAAAGGTATTGGCATACCATCATCATCTAAGAGTATAGGCAATAACTCTCCAGAATCATGCAAGATTACCTCTACATCCATCTTATAAATTTCCAATCTTGATATATTCTTTTCAACATACTAACTTAACAAAATAAATTATATATGCACTTTTAAATTAACATTTTCTATAGTTAAAAAATAGCTCCTCTTATTAACAACATAAAAGAAGCCATTTTTCTATTTAAGCAATTGAGTTTAAATAAATTTAAAACAATAAAATCTTAAATAACTTAACAAATTACTTAGATATATGATCTAGAACGGAAGATCATCATCCATATCTGCTGGTGCTGCCGCAGGCGCTGACTGAGGTGCCGTCTTTGGTGCAAAACCGCTTGGGTTGTTGTTCGCATAACCACTTTGTTGGTTATTGCTATTACCCGCTGCTGGATTACCGCCATAACCACCTTGGTTGTTGTTATTGTTATAACCACCACCTTGGTTATTGTTGAAACGTGGTTGTGCATAACCATCATTTCCGCCTTGCATTTGCTCACCTTGCTGACGGTTGTTGTCGAGCATCTGCATTTGCTCACCACGAATTTCTGTGGTGTAGCGTTCTTGACCATTTTGATCTGTCCACTGACGAGTACGCAGTGAACCTTCAATATAAACTTTCGAACCTTTACGTAGGTATTGTTGCGCAATTTCACCTAGACGGTTGTGTAACACAATACGATGCCATTCGGTTTGCTCTTTACGCTCACCGGTGCTTTTATCTGTCCAAGAGTCGCTCGTGGCAATTGAAAACTGGGTCAACGAACCACCATTTGGGAAAGTTTTCGTCTCTGGATCTCGGCCTAATGTGCCCACTAAAATAACTTTATTTACACCGCGCATCTGATGTTTACTTCCTATCTATTTCTATTATTTACTTTATAAGAGTTATGCTTAAATGGCTACCTCTTTCCCCAACAACTGCGTTAAATCTTGTCGCGTAGCATCATCTATTTGCTGCTTATCGACTTTTACATACGCTACTTGCTGATCAGACATCACCACGACCTCTTCAATACCACGAATCGCTAAAAGCTGTGAAGTCCATTCGTCCGTTTGTTTATGCTCAGGTAAACGCAATACCATCGAAGACAAATAGCGCGGTTGTGCCAAGCCAAAACTAATCAATAACCAAACAATCGCAAGTCCAGTCAGGATGCTCCAGCCCAAGGCTGTATTGTTTAACAGCAGCAACTGACCGCCTGTGACACCACCAAAGAATGCGCCTAAAAACTGGCTGCTGGCATTGACGCCCATCGCGGTGGCTTTGGACTGAATCGGTGCAGCTTTCGATAACCATGACGGCAACAAGGCTTCCATGACGTTAAAAGCAATAAAGAATAAGCCCAAACCTGTCAGCAAAATATACTTCGACTCAAAGCCAAAAATTAGGATGCCCAAGCCTAAAATAATGCCGCCAATGGCCGTTAAAAAGATGCCTCGCATCTTGCGATATTTTTCAGCCAATACAATACTTGGAAAAGCAAAAAATAGGCTAATCACCAACAGCGGCAAATACACCCAGCCATGCGAATTTAGTGGAATTTTTGCAAAATCGATGAGCTGTGAGGGAACATAAATAAACATTGCTGTCAGCAATAAATGTAAGCTAAACACCGACACATGCAGACGGTTTAGATCACCCATTTTTAGGACTTGTTTGAGCTGAGCCAAATAACCTTGATGATAATTACGATGATGGCGGGTGACTTTTGGCACCAAAAACAGCATCGAAATAGCCGCCAAACCCATGATGGTCGTTACCCAGAATAATCCTGAAATCCCTACTAAACCGGTAAGCCACGGCCCCAAACTAAAAGCCACAGCAAAAGAAACGCCGATACTCATGCCCATGGTTGCCATGGCTTTCATACGGTTTTCTTCACGGGTCACATCCGCCAGTAGTGCCATCACCACGGCAGACACTGCACCACCACCTGCAATGGCACGGCCAATAATCACCCCATAAATGGTGTCTGACATTGCGGCAATTGCACCACCTAAAGCAAATAGAAGTAGCCCAAAAACCACCAAAGGCTTACGGCTATAACGGTCGGCAATCAAGCTGAAAGGAATCTGTAAAATGGCCTGTGTTAAGCCATAAATCCCCACAGCCAAACCGAGCAACGCAGGCGTTGCATATTCATAGGTCTGCCCTGCCACAGAAAATACAGGGATGATCATGAACAAACCCAACATGCGTAAGGCAAAAATACTGCTTAAGGCAAAAGTTGAACGACGTTCTAAAGCATTCATCATAAACGTGGACAGACTGTATTGAATTAATCTTGGATCAAGATTATAGGCTATTCAATCCGACTAGCGGCATGAATTTTATGTTTAATAAAAGCCTTCCTGATCTGAAAAACAAAAAGCGCAGCCTGAGCTGCGCTTTTCTGCGGTTTAAAGCCATCTGCTTTAAGCGGCTTGATGTTTTTTGTATTGAATAGAAGCAATAACAGCCCAAACAATAAAGGCCACACCAATTAAACCCGTGACAACTTCTGGTACATGTAGACCTGTACCACTTGCCAACATAATGAATGCTAAAGCACCAATGGCGTAGTGTGCACCATGCTCAAGGAAGACATAGGCATCCAAGGTACCTTTTTCGACCAAGTAAATGGTCATCGAACGCACGAAAATCGCACCAATCGCGAGACCCAGCATAATAATCACGACATCGGAAGTAATCGCAAACGCACCAATTACACCATCAAAACTGAACGATGCATCAAGTACTTCTAGGTATAAGAAACCACCAATACCTGCTTTGACCACACCTGTGGTTGCGCCATTGGCATCATGTGTAACCGCATTGCCGTCTTCATCAACTTCAGGTTCACCGCCCAACAAATGACTTAAGACTTGTACACCAATATAAACCACGATGCCCCAGATTCCCGCCATGGTCACCACCAGACGTTTGGCTTCATCGACATTGGCCGCCATCACCAAAAGTGCAATCAGTGCAAGGAAGACCGACATTGCAGGAACATTGGCTAAGTTGGTCAAACGACGTTCTAACCAGCGGAACCAGTGTGTATCTTTCTCTTCATCTAAGAAGAAGTTTAAGAACACGAGTAACAAGAATGCACCACCAAACGCAGCTATTTCAGGGTGGTGATCCATCAGACGTTGTGAGTAGGTTTTTGGATCATTCAAAGCCAATTGAACAACTTCAACGAAGCCCATATCTGCAGTTACCGCCACAATTGCGACAGGGAAGATTAAACGCATACCAAATACAGCGACTAAAATACCCACGGTAAGGAATAACATTTTCCAAAAATGATCCCAACCTCGTAACACAGATGCATTGACAACGGCATTATCAAAAGATAACGAGACCTCCATCACCGCTAAAATTGCAGTGATGGTCAAAGCAGTAAACATGGTCTTTAAGCCCGCTTCTGGTCCATGGGTAAAACCCCAGTACGCAGACAACGCAAGACACACGATCGTAAAAATGATAGAGAAACCAAAATGTTTCATCATGACAGATCGACCTATAAAAAATTTGAAGATGAACAAAAACTTAAAAAACAGGTTGAGTTTTATGGCCGCAATTATGACGCTTTTTGAGTCCGAAACCAAAACATCTTCGTTAATTTTTACTTATCTCACCGATGTACGGAGATGGATTGTTGTTCCGAGCAAACTGTTGTTATAGTCTTGCCCATATTTTGGCTTCCCTTAGGATCTAATCATGGCTTTTTCTCAAGACGTTTGGCAACGTAATGTCGACTTATATCAAAAAACACTGGCTTTACCTTTTAACCAAGAATTGGCCTCTGGCACACTTAATAAAGAAGCATTTTGTCATTATGTGATTCAAGATGCGCACTACTTGGTGGCTTATGGTCGTGCTTTAGCGGTGTGTGGTGCCAAAGCGTATGAGGCTGACGACATTATTCAGTTTAGCCAAGGGGCTAAAGAAGCGATTGTGGTGGAACGCAGTTTACATGATGGCTTTATGAAAAATTTTGATATTTCAAAACAGCAGTTTGAAGAAACACCGCTGACTTTGGCATGTCACCATTACACTTCATTTCTAACGGCAACAGCATGGTCTGAAAGCTACCCAGTGGTGTTAGCGGCACTCTTACCTTGTTTTTGGATTTATGCTGAAGTCGGTAAAGACATTGTGGGTAACTCTATCGCCAACAATCCATACCAAGCCTGGATCGATACTTACGCAGGTGAAGAGTTCAACCAAGCTGTGCGTAATGTAATTGCAACCATCGATAAAGTGGCTGCGCGTTGCGATGCGGATACCATTGAGAAAATGCATAAAGCCTACCGTAAAGGGGCTGAACTCGAATGGTTGTTCTGGGACAGCGCTTATAAACAGCAACAATGGCTCGGTTTAGATCACGCTTAAAAACGTACATGATCCAAAAAGCCCTGAACCCTTCAGGGCTTTTTATTGACCGAATATCGTATTTTTTCAGATGGCGCGATTGCTATTTTAAGCGTTTAAAACTAAACTTTAATAATGATAATAATTATCATTTGCATAATTAACTTTCGAGGGCCGTTCTCATGCATCCTGATACTCTAGGTACTGAAGCCATTCGTGCATTTTTTACCGTACAATGCTGCTGGCTAAATAACGAAGAAATATACCTTGAAAAAGGCTGTTTACACTGCGGTTCTGCCGCGACCTATCTCATTTATTATACCAATCCACATATTCAAAAATTGATGTTGGCTTTTATTAAGAAATATCATTGTGTTTTAAGTCGAGAACAAGACTTACTCGACCTACCAGACTTTGAAGATGACTACGACGCCTTCTTACAAACTCTTGAGCATGAAGTCAATTTCTATGCCCGTCTCCATCATGACATTATCCGTCCCTTTGCTTTTGAGACGGTCGATTCAATCTTTGAACGTCGTTATACGCTAGCATGCTAAATACTGCAACCATAACAATGCTCTATCCCTGAAGGCGTACGGCAAACAAAAAATAGTACAGCCATGATTCAACTTTTGCGCTACGCCGAATGGGTGATCCTCTCTTTTTTACGCAACTTATAAAGACCTTCCAGTTTTCAGTCACAACCAATGTCGATACGTTGAGACTTGTTTCAACACTTAAATCTAGCTACAGTCTAGCAGCATCACTTTTCTTTTGGCCGACATGATTTGTCGCTATAAAATCATGTTTAACACTTGAATAAAGCATAAGTCGTTATCATATACCTCCTTCATCTGCACAATTTCGAGATAGTTTTATGAGCCAAAGTCATATCCGTATTCGAGGCGCACGTACCCATAACTTAAAAAATGTGAACCTTGATATTCCCCGCGACAAATTCGTGGTGATCACGGGGCTTTCTGGTTCAGGTAAGTCATCGCTTGCATTTGATACGCTGTACGCCGAAGGCCAGCGTCGTTATGTCGAATCACTCTCGGCCTATGCGCGCCAGTTCCTATCACAAATGGAAAAACCTGAAGTTGATTCAATTGAAGGCTTAAGCCCAGCGATTGCAATTGAACAGAAATCGACCAGCCATAACCCACGTTCTACGGTGGGAACCATTACCGAAATTTATGACTATTTACGTCTACTCTACGCACGTGTCGGCACGCCATTTTGCCCAGAGCATGATTTGCCGATGGTGGCACAGACCGTATCAGAAATGGTCGATGCAGTAAAAGGATTGGATGAAGGGACAGCGCTGATGCTGCTTGCACCAGTTGTCCGTGAGCGTAAAGGTGAATATTCCAACCTGTTTGAACAGCTACAAAGTCAAGGTTTTGTACGAGCACGTGTCGATGGTGAAATTGTAGATCTCGACCCAATTCCAGAACTCGATAAAAAGAAAAAACACACCATTGAAGTGGTCGTCGATCGTTTTAAAGTTCGTGATGATCTCGGCAACCGCATTGCAGAATCTTTTGAAACTGCTCTACGTTTGGGTGGTGATATTGCCATTCTCTCGTGGATGAACAGCGAACACCCAGATCGGGTCTTTTCGGCTAAACACTCATGTCCTGAATGTGACCGTGCCGTTGCAGAACTTGAGCCGCGTTTGTTTTCATTTAACAATCCCTTTGGTGCCTGCCCAACCTGTGATGGTTTAGGGACCCGTAGCCATTTTAGTGCCGAAAAACTCATTCCAAGTCCTGAGGTTTCTATTAGCCAAGGCGCGATTCGTGGTTGGGACAGACAACGCCCGTACTACTACAGCATGATTGAAAAAGTGGCGTCGCATTTCGGTTTTTCTTTGGATAAGCCTTGGAATGAACTGGATGCCGACACCAAAAAGAAATTTCTCTACGGCACAGACAAAGAAAAAGTTGATTTAAGTTATATCGATGAGCGTGGTCGTAAACATAATCGTGTACAACCTTTTGAAGGAATTTTGCCACATTTAGAACGTCGCTATCGTGAAACTGAGAGTAACTATGTTCGTGATGATTTAGCACAATATCTGTCTAATGCAGCATGTGATGCCTGCGGTGGATCACGTCTGAATGAAATTTCACGCCATGTTCGGGTGAAAGACAAAACCATTGCCCAAATTACTAAAATGTCGATTGGTGATGCTGAAAGTTATTATCAAGACTTAAATCTTGATGGCGCAAAAGGCGAAATTGCCGATAAAATCTTTAAAGAAATTCGTGAGCGCCTGCACTTTCTAGTCTCTGTGGGTTTGAATTATTTAAGTCTATCTCGTTCAGCAGAAACATTGTCTGGTGGTGAAGCGCAACGTATTCGTTTGGCTTCGCAAATCGGTGCAGGTTTGATGGGTGTGATGTATGTCCTCGATGAACCATCGATTGGTCTACATCAACGTGATAATGATCGCCTATTGGAAACCTTAGTCCGCTTACGTGATTTGGGGAATACCGTTTTAGTCGTTGAGCATGATGAAGATGCGATTCGTGCAGCGGATCATATTATTGATATTGGTCCAGGCGCAGGTATTCATGGTGGTCATGTGATTGCTGAAGGAACTTATGATGAAATCCTTGCGAATAGTGAATCTCTCACGGGTCAATATTTATCAGGCAAACTGAAAATTGAAGTGCCGAAAAAGCGCACTGAACCGCCAAAGCCTGAAGAACAAATTAAATTGATGGGTGCTGCGGGTCATAACCTACAAAATGTAGATTTAGTTATTCCTTTGGGCATTATGACCTGTGTCACGGGTGTGTCTGGTTCAGGAAAATCGACATTAATTAACCGTACTTTATTGCCTTTAGCAGCGACACAGCTTAATGGTGCAACGACATTAACGGCTGAGAAATTTGACTCGATTGATGGTCTGCAATTCCTTGATAAAGTTGTTGATATTGACCAAAGCCCAATTGGTCGTACACCTCGCTCCAACCCTGCAACGTATACGGGTTTGTTTACTCCGATCCGTGAATTGTTTGCGCAAACACCTGAAGCCAAAGCACGTGGTTATGCTGCGGGACGTTTCTCGTTTAACGTGAAAGGTGGTCGTTGTGAAGCCTGCGAAGGTGACGGCATGATCAAAGTGGCTATGCACTTTTTACCTGATATGTATGTGCCTTGTGATAATTGTCATGGTGAACGTTATAACCGTGAAACTTTAGAAGTGGGTTATAAGGGTAAGAACATTTCCGATGTGCTGAATATGACCGTTGAAGATGCCATGCATTTCTTTGATGCGATTCCTGTTATTCATCGTCGTTTGGAAACATTGAATCAAGTGGGTTTAGGCTATATTCGTTTAGGTCAGTCTGCAACGACACTCTCAGGTGGTGAAGCGCAACGTGTGAAATTGGCACGTGAATTGGCAAAACGTGATACAGGTAAAACGCTGTATATCTTGGATGAACCCACTACTGGTCTACATTTCCATGACATTGCTAAACTGTTAGATATCCTTCATGAGCTACGCAATAAGGGCAATACCATTGTGGTGATTGAGCATAATTTGGATGTAATTAAAACTGCTGACTGGGTGATTGATTTGGGCCCTGAAGGTGGTGCAGGTGGTGGTCAGATTATTGCAGAAGGAACGCCCGAACAGGTTGCGAAGAATAAAGTTTCACATACTGCAAAGTTTTTAAAGCCGTTGCTTAAATAACATGCAATAAGTTTAATATAGCGGTATGATAAATCACCATGGCTTTGTTGCACAAACCTATCTGTAAAGGCTTTTTTAGCGATATAATTTTCAAATGAAGAAGCCTACACACAAAATCTAC
Source organism: Acinetobacter sp. CAU_H_29a_1 (assembly GCF_058599505.1). Taxonomy (NCBI): domain Bacteria; kingdom Pseudomonadati; phylum Pseudomonadota; class Gammaproteobacteria; order Moraxellales; family Moraxellaceae; genus Acinetobacter; species Acinetobacter sp. CAU_H_29a_1. The sequence continues at coordinate 201,626 of NZ_CM178655.1, read as the reverse complement.
CGCACAACCAATTGGCCCGCATATAACCGAGCACTCATGAGTCGCGGAAATATTGCCATTTGGTTTGATCCTGCTACGCAATGGTATGCGCCATCAAAAGGCAAACAAGGGCGAAATCAAACCTACTCCGACGCAGCCATCCAATGCTGCTTAATGATTAAATCCTTATTCCGTCTGTCTTTACGTATGGTCACTGGCTTTGTGCAAAGTCTGATTAAACTTTGCGGATTAAATTGGATAGCTCCAGATTACACCACGCTTTGTAGAAGACAAAAGCATATTGATATTGTAATCAGCTACCAAAAAAGTAGCGATGGGCTGCATCTACTCATGGACTCTACAGGCATGAAGTTTCTAGGTGAGGGCGAATGGAAACGCAAGAAACATGGACCTGAATATCGTCGCCAATGGCGTAAACTTCATATTGGTATAGATGCTAAAACCCTACAAATACGAGCAGTTCAGCTTACAACCAATAATGTCAGTGATTCACAGGTGCTTGGTGATTTACTTAATCAGATTCCACAAGATGAGCGGATTGACTCTGTTTATACCGATGGAGCTTATGACACCAAGCAATGCCGTCAGGTCATTGCAGATCGGCAAGCGCATGCGGTGATTCCACCTAGAAAAAATGCGAAACCATGGAAAGATACAAAGAGTAGCTCGCTAGAGCGAAATGAATTACTTCGAACAATTAAACGTTTAGGCAGGACACTATGGAAAAAATGGTCAGGCTATCATCGGCGAAGTTTGGTTGAAACTAAGATGCATTGCATCAAATTATTAGGAGATAAACTCAGTGCAAGGAGTTTTGATAGCCAAGTGAATGAGATCCATGCACGTGTAGCAGTCCTTAACAGATTTACGGAATTAGGTCGACCACTTACCCAAGTTACGCCTTAAATTTGGCTCAATTAGGGGCGCTTTGCATTTCAAATCTTTGTGCAACAAAGCCAAGCTGAGTCAATCCATCCTTAATAATATTCATGTTTAGTGTGAATTTCATTCAATATTTTTAATTCCCATTTTTTAAAGTGCCTATATTTACACATGCGACATTTAAGTGCATAATGCACAATATTGGGGCGAATTAGAGTATATCCTCAGCAAATATTCTAATTTTTCCACAAATTTTGGCGGAAAAAACCAACCTCTTTTAGAAGTTGGTTTTTTTTTGCTTAAATAAAAGTTTTTAATGAAAAATATAGCCTCAAATTCGCACCATTATTGTGCATTAAATTCCAATAGATTTTTATTAGAAAAAAGAAGATCTCGAAAATTTAAATAAAAAAAAGCCCAACCTTGGGGAAAGTTGGGCAGATAAACAAAAACTGTTTGAGGAGAATTAGCTTCTCAGAAAACAACAATATTGTTAAATGATTCGCTAAAGTCATTATGAAATAAATCCGTTCTCTTGTAAAGCCAACTAAAGCACTATGGATTAACACAACGCTATAATTTGCGTGAAAATTATCACAAATACTCAGAGGATATGTACATTATGCAAGCAAAAAACGAGCTTTTTGCGCTAATTTTAGGCGTTTTTTAGATTTAGGACACAAAAACGCCTATATTTGAGGTGCCTTATTTAACTTTTTTACCGTTTATATCCATATATTCAATCTAATTTACCAATTAAAAACCAAGTTCAGTACAATTCATTTTCCTGCATTCTCTGTTTTCTAAATAGGTATACCCTATTGTTCTGCTGTAAGTTTTTTTTGGTTGACATGGATACACTCAATTGAGCAATTTTTAACCTCTAACATATCTAGAGTAATTACTCAATAATATAATACCATTAGAGCTCATTGACTTAATAAATTGTTACAATAGAATAGCATTAGTTTAATCCAATGTTAACAATCTGGTAAATATCATGAAAAAACTCGGTTTAGCCACTGCTTTATTATTAGCCATGACCGGTGCTCAAGCATACCAATTCGAAGTACAGGGTCAATCTGAATACATCGATGCATCTGATGCAAATGACAAAGATTTTACTGGCGGTTTACAAGGTACTTTCTACTTTAAAGATGTTGATTCATCTAAAGGTCCTTTAGCTGAAGCTGCTTTTTTAAACCAAGCTTCAAATGTTTCTTTGGCATATAACTATGCTGAATTAGGCACTGACGGTACTGATTTCATCGCACACAACTACGGCGCTAAAGCAGAAGCGTATATTCCTACTAAATTCGTTCCAGCATATGCAAGTGCGTCTTATAGCCACACACATTTGGATGGTAAAAACAGCGAAACGCCTGATGACAATGGTGACCGTTATGCACTTGAAGTGGGTGCTTTAGCTGCTCCGAACTTCTTGGTTGCTGTAGGTTATACTAGCGTTGCTGACCAATTTGCTCTTGATGCGTTCAACGTAATGGGCAATGGTGTTGTTAAAGCTGTTGGTGAAGCTGCTACGATCGGTGAAGATCAAGACGCGGTTACTGCACGTACTAAATACGTAGGTAACATCGACGGTACAAACATGGCGCTCGGCTTAGAAGCTGGTCTTGTTTACGGTGAAGACACCGCTTACCAACTTAAAACTGACCTTTACTTAACACCTGCGTTAAGTGTTGGTGCTTCTTATGTTGAATCAAGCTTTGCTGGTACTCCAGATTCAGCTTGGGGTGCAAACGTTAACTACTTCATCACTCCAGCAGTTGCTGTAGGCGCAAGCTATGTAAATGCTAACGCTAAAGACAATACTGAGAATCTCGATACACAAACTGTTGGCGTAAACGCTAAATTCCGCTTCTAATTCAATTTAGAAACTGAATAGAAAAAAGGACGCTTTAAGCGTCCTTTTTTTAGTTTGTGGCTCTAACTAAATTTAAAAAATGTAAATGACGCTCATATTGGTCAATAATATCTTGCAAGAGATCATCTAAAGTCCAATCCATTACATCATAATTCTGCCCACCTTCTCTTAAGAAAACTTCAGCTTGATAAAACTGCTGTTCTTCAAGTCGATCTGCCATAAAACTAGGTGGCTGGGTTTCACGGGCAACCACCTGATAGATGAAGTTAATTTCATTATGGTGATCTACGCGTAACTGTAAGCCATGCTCAATCGGTTGGATGGTCACGTCTAGCTGACGGCGCTGAAATTCCTTTTGCACCGCTGAAAATGCATGTTGTACTTGCTGACCAATGAATTCTTCAACCTCAGACTGAGTATGTGGATAATGCATAATCAGACCTAGACGCTGTTGCCAACTGCGTGGATTTTGAATCGCACGTGGCGTGATTCGCGCATCTTGTAGTGCACGCATTTTGGTGACATCCAAACGCAGTGCTTTCACTAAGCCCCAACAGACCAGTAACATAATCAAAGTAAAGGGCAAGGCACTCATAATTGTGGCCGATTGTAAGGCCGAAAGTCCGCCTGCCATCAGTAAGATAATCGACAGTAACGCAATCAAAATGGTCCAAAACAATCGTTGCCATAAAGGTGAATTTTCTGTTTCTGCGGTTAAGTAATCAATCACCAATGAGCCTGAGTCGGCTGAAGTCACAAAGAATAGCACCACCAGAACAGTCGCAATCAGGCTCGATATTTGAGAGAAAGGTAAATGGGTCAAAAATTCAAACAGTGCGACGGATGAATCTTGTTGTACCGCTGAGATTAAAGAAGTGTGCCCATCTTGAATAATACTGAACAGCGCTGCATTCCCCATGAAGCCCATCCAAATCAGGGTAAAACCTGTTGGAATGAACAACACCCCGACAATGAACTCGCGAATAGTTCGACCTTTAGACACTCGGGCAATAAACATTCCAACAAAAGGCGACCACGAAATCCACCAGGCCCAATACATAATGGTCCAACCACCAATCCAACCATTGGGTTGATAGGCATAGAGGTTGAAGGTCATCGTGAACAGATTGGATACGTATTGCCCTGCATTTTGAATGCTGGTTTGTAAGATATAAATGGAAGAACTGGCAAAAAACACAAATAGCAGTAAAACCACTGCCAGCACCAAATTCAATTCAGATAGCCGTTTAATGCCTTTGTCCAAACCAAAACCGACTGAGAGCGAAGCTAAAAAAGTGACAAAAATGATTAGCCCGACCTGAATGCCAATACTTTGCTGAATGCCAAAAAGATAATTCAGTCCCGAATTAATTTGGGTCACCCCAAAACCAAGTGTGGTCGCAACCCCGAAAATGGTGCCTAAGGTTGCAAAGGTATCAACCGCATCTCCCGTTACACCATAGATTTTTTTGCCCACCAAAGGATATAAAGCGGAGCGAACCTTTAAAGGTAAATTATGTCGGAAAGAGAAATAAGCCAGTGACAAGCCCACAAGTGCATAAATGGCCCATGCATGTAATCCCCAGTGGAAAAAGGTGATCCGCATCGCTTGTTGTGCAGCATCTACGGTTTGCCCATCGCCCGTGGGCGGGTTGACATAGTGCATCACGGGTTCAGCAACACCGAAGAACATCAAACCAATCCCCATCCCTGCGGTAAACAGCATGGCGAACCAAGAACCACTGCTATATTCAGGCAGACTATGATCAGGGCCGAGTTTGATTTTCCCCATATCGGAGAGTGCAATAAAGATCAGTAAGATCAGAAATAACGCGACAGATAAAACGTAAAACCAGCTAAATGAGTCAATAATCCATTGATTTAAATGTTTGGTTAAAGCCTCAAAACCACTTGGGTCAAAAAGAATCAAGGCCAGAAAAAGCACCAGAATCACGACAGTGCTGAGAAATACATTCCGTTTGATATTTGCAAACAGCGATGGCTTTATGGAAGGCATAATTCCCCCAGAAAATTATTTTTAGTACAAAGATATAACCAAAATGGTTAATTAGACGAGTCTAATAAAGATTGAAGAATGAATAGCTTAAAATTTAACGATTCTGTTCCATCATAATTTATGTTTAAAAATAAGGCAGTGCGAATCCTGTAACAGTTTAATTCTCTTTATGATCATTGGGTCGATGCTGAATATACTGCAAGGCAATCAACCGTGAGACGACTAAAGCCAAATACATCACCCCACAAAACATCTGTAACATCGCAATCATGCGAGCCAGCGGTGTTAGTGGCATTAAATCGGACAAACCTGTCGCCGACTGCAAACTAAAGCTTAAAAAAAGTAAATCGAGCCATGATTGTGCGCCCGCCACGTTGGGATTTAAAAAGCTATTTGGTTCCAAAATCTGACAAATGCTATATAAAAAGGCAAAACCCCATGCAATAAGCGTAAAAACTGCCCCTGCAGCAAATAGCTCATCTTTGGTCAAATAACGGTCTGCAAACATATAGCGCAGCAAGCCATAGGCCGCAATAAAATAGGCCATCGCCTCAAAGGCATGGCTAATCACCAAAAGCATCGGATCTCGCGCACCCAGCAAAATCAGTAAGGAAAAGAACAATGCCCCACCAACAAAACTCAACCCGAGGATGGTAAACACGGGGGTTTGGCGAATGACCTTGGCAATGAGTAACAGGACCAAAACACCTAAGCCCCAAACCAATACACGTAAGGACAGGCTATGGCCGCTCAACAGCGCCAAAATCAGCATAATAAATTGCAACAGCAGTAACCATGCTGAAGGCAGTAGACGGAAGCCTTTCCAAAATTCGACAAATACTTGCATATGCAGCCTGTTGTTTTTAAAGCCAAGTTTGATTGTTTCTTGTTCTCGCTTTTTTTAACTTAGCATGAATAGCCACTGAAACCGATGCTTTTTATTCATGTCAGTCGATTCATTTTGCCCAACAATTTGAGTACTGCTTGAGTACTGAATAGCACAATCTAGGTCTTTCAGCATTCAAAGCCAACACAGTTAAGAGCGTCAACACCATAAAAAAAAGCCCCGATGAAGGTAATGCCAGTCAGTTAAGAAATTGACTGGCATTTTCTTGGATATTTTTGTGCTTTAATTTTCACTACTCGCGGACATTGCCTTTGCCTTTTTTCAGGTAATACAAATATTTTAGATTGTTCAAATAATTGCGCTAAATGTTTGGGTAGGTTTCCTGCTGATTCTAAAGGTGTGTGCCTTAAGATATTGATAATACTCATAGATGCAACATGGAAACTGATCCTTAAAGGACTCACCTTTGCATGTTCAGCGATAAACCTCATCTGTCTTCTTAAGATATTATATGCAATAAATACCCCCCACAATTCTTGATAGACCAAATCAGGTTGTTTGCTTCTTAAAATCCTTGCATCCTGTAAATCACTTTTAATTTCCCGATAACACATTTCTATTTCCCAACGCTGGATATAAAGCATTGCAAGGTCTTTGAATGGATAAACTTTAGAATCTGTTAATGATGTAATGTAACGTCTTATTTTTCCTGCATATTCAACTTCAATTAAACGTGCTTCCCAATAGTCACCCAATGACGGATTTATCTTTTTTGCTCTTGCTGAAACAGGCATTTTGATCTGAAAGTCATGGGCCGCATTATGATGAATCACTTCATAACGCAGGTTGTCCTTTGCTCGCATCAACCAATGACTCTCTTCTGCCTGAGATTGCCAGCTCACTAAAAAATCAGCAGAGAAGTAAGCACGATCAAATAGGGTAATACTGCGAACTGGTGCTTTTAATTGACTGGCTAAGGTTAATTCACCTTGATCCATACTGCCCATTTGGGCATCAATCATTTCATGGGTATTGGTATTCACCAGGCAAGTCGCTCTAACTTGTGGGTAAGGTGCAGCTGCTGTTTTGCCTTTGGATGAACCAAAGTGCTTAAAGTTTTCTTCTGTATGAGGCATAGACCAAACCACACCATCTACAGCACAAACGCATAGACCGTGAAAGTTGCTATATTGTTGTTGTGAGTCTTTAAACCATGCCTGACTTAATGTCGAAAATAAAGCACTCATGGGTTCTAAGCCTAAGCGTTGTCTTGCTTGTACGGATGCACTCGGTACACAGTATTCTGCCGTACCGAAAACAAGTTGCAATTGTTGAACCACATACCAAATCGGTTGATTTCGAAATAGAGCAAGTCCGATTACCAGCCAAACAACATGTTCAGCAGGCAGTTTTCTTTTTCGAATTGATGCTTTACCTGTTTGGTCTAAGCAATCTTCAATCCAGTTTAAATCAATCAATTCACTGAATTGTGAAAGTGAAGGTAAGGTTTGTTTTAATGTTAAATCTAGATTCTGAGATAAATTCATAAAAAAAGAGCGTATTTACATACGCTCTTTTTACAGCATTTTAACTTTTTTTGCTTAACTGACTGGCATTACCGATGAAGGGGCTTTTTTTAGTTCAGGTTCAGATTAGTGATCTGAAGCACCTGAGATACCAATACCTGTTTGTGAACGTACATACTGCGCATCAAATGCTTTACGTTCTGCTTGTGCACGTGCTGAGTTATCAGTCACAGAGAACAACCAGCAGCAGAAGAACGCCAATGGCATTGCAAAGATTGCTGGACCATTGAATGGGTTCACTGGCGTTTCAGAAATGCCCAATGTATCGACCCAAACGGCTTTAGATAAGATAATTAGTGTTACTGCAGTCACTAGACCAATCACACCTCCAATCACCGCACCACGCGTGGTTAAACCTTTCCAGAACATTGACAGTACAAGCACTGGGAAGTTCGCACATGCTGCTACAGAGAATGCTAACCCGACCATGAAGGCAACGTTTTGTTTCTCAAATAGAATCCCTAAAATCATTGCAAAAATAGCAAGACCTAAAGTCGCGATTTTAGACATACGAAGTTCAGATTCAGGAGTCGTTTGACCTTTCTTGAACACGTTTGCGTACAAGTCATGTGAGATTGCTGAAGCACCTGACAAGGTCAGACCTGCAACAACAGCAAGAATCGTTGCGAACGCCACTGCTGAAATGAAGCCCATGAACAAGTCACCGCCCAATGCATCAGACAAGTGAACCGCTGCCATGTTGTTACCACCAACAAGCTCTAGCTTGCCAGTTACTGCCATTTTCGCGACATCAATGAACTGTGGGTTGTTCGATACATAAAGGATCGCACCAAAACCAATGATGAAGGTTAAAAGGTAGAAGTAACCAATGAAACCTGTTGCTACAACCACTGATTTACGTGCTTCTTTAGCATCTTTAACGGTAAAGAAACGCATTAAGATGTGTGGTAGACCCGCTGTACCGAACATTAAAGCCAAACCTAAAGAAATGGCATCAATTGGGTTCGCTGCAAGTTTACCTGGGCCCATGATATTGCCCGCTTCTGCTAGAGAAATGTCATGTACTTTAGAGAAAACTTGAATTGACTGCGTGAACATTTCAGAGAAGCTGAAGCCTACGCCTTTCATCACCATGAAAGCCATGAATGTCGCGCCAGACAAAAGCATTACAGCTTTAATAATCTGTACCCAAGTCGTTGCCAACATCCCACCGAAGATCACGTAAGCCATCATCAAAAGGCCGACAATCACTACAGCAATGTTGTAGTTCAAACCAAATAACAGTTTGATCAACTGACCTGCACCCACCATCTGAGCGATCAGATAGAATGCAACGACAACCAATGAACTCACTGCTGCAAGCGTACGCACTGGTTTTTCCGCTAAGCGGAATGACACCACGTCAGATAAGTTGAACTTACCTAAGTTACGTAGACGTTCAGCCACCAAGAACAATACGATTGGCCAACCGACCATGAAACCCAATGAATACAGCAAGCCGTCGAAGCCTGAACTGAAAACCATTGCAGAGATACCCAAGAATGACGCTGCGGACATATAGTCACCCGCAATCGCTAAACCATTTTGGAAACCTGAGATCCCGCCACCCGCTGTGTAGAAGTCAGCAGTGTTGGTGGTTTGTTTTGCTGCCCATTTGGTGATGAGCAAAGTAAATCCGACAAAGATACCGAACATGATAATGGCATGCCAGTTTGTCGCTTGCTGTTGAGCCTCACCCAAATCTGGGCCTGCAAGTGCTAGGCTCGAAGCCAACAGTGCTGTAGCAGCGACTGTAAGCGCTTTCAATGAATTCCATTTCATTAGTGCTGTCCTTTCTCTTGCGCAATGGCTTCAACTTCACGCATTGCTTCTTCATTTAATGCGTCGAGTTTGTTATTCGAGATATACGAATAAACACCACACAAAACAAAAGACAATACAATAATGCTTAGACCCAATGGCATGCCAATCGTGGTCACCCCACCACTGACTGAAGTCATTAAAAATTCTTTGTTGTAGCCGACCAACAACATGAAACCAACGTATACAACCAACATAATAGTTGTCAGTGTCCAGCTCAGTTTACTTTTACGACTAACCATTTCCTTGAATTTGGGATTTTGTAGAATCTGTTCTACTTGTCTCTCATCCATAACCATACTCCTGTTTGTATCCAACCGTAGATACAATTTTTTAATTCGAATTATTACATTTGCTAAAGTAGCAAGCTTCTGTATTGGTTGTAATTTAGACTTTGGTCTGTAAATTTTAAACAAGCTCAGCAGCCGCTATCCGAGATGCGCTATGATGGCCAAGATGAAGGAAAAACTTTAGGTAAAATGAACAGCTGGCTCATTATCGGGGTATTGGCCCTCTATATCGTCTTACTCTTTATCTGCGCCTTTTTTGGTGAGAAACACGCCAGCCGCTTGAGCACGCGTGGGCGCATGCTATTGTTTAGTTTAACTTTAGGGGTCTACTGTTCATCTTGGACCTTTTATGGCGCAACAGGTGCAGCAGTTCGTGAAGGCATTATCTTTCTGCCGATCTACCTTGGCCCACTACTCTTCGTCGCACTGGGCTATGACATTTGGCGTCGTTTAGGCCGCGTCCGTCAGCACCATGCTATTTCATCAATTGCCGATTTTGTTGCTGCACGTTATGGTAAAAGTGGGCCTTTGGCCTCGATGGTGACCATCCTCGCCGTTATTGCGATTATTCCTTACTTAGCCCTGCAGTTACGCGCTATTGCACTTAGTGCTGCGGTGATTTTAGAGCCCACCGCAGGCAGTATCGCCTCAACCACCAACGGTGTGCTATTCCTCACCGGTATTTTAGCGATTTTAGCCATGATTTTCGGGACCAGACAGATTGCCAATACAGAACAACATGGTGGTCTGATGTTGGCGGTTGCCTTCGAGTCTTTTGTCAAACTGTTTGCTTTGCTGTGTGTCGCACTCTTTTTCGTGTTTGCTGCACCTGAAAACATCCATCAAATTTCTAAGGATGTCGCGGAGACTTTCCATCAAGTACAACTGATTGGTGTGCCCGATACGTTTTGGATTCAAACCTTATTGGCTGGACTCGCGATCATTTGCTTACCGCGTCAGTTCCACGTCGCTGTGGTCGAATTGCGTGATGAAAAACATATTCGTGGGGCACGGCGCTGGTTCGCAGTTTATTTAGTTTTAACCATCATTGCTATTATCCCAATTGCCAGTTGGGCACTGCATGCAACGCCAGGTTACTTAGCGATCCCCGATGTCGCGGTTTTGTCTTTACCCTTAAGTTATGGCCAAGACTGGTTAACCTTATTAGCCTTTTTAGGTGGCTTTTCTGCCTCTACGGGTATGCTGTTGGTGTCTTCAGTGGCCCTGTCGATCATGCTCAGTAATGACTTGATCATGCCTGCCTTATGGCGTACCAATTTACTGTCCCGCCACGATAAGCGCTTACCCTTGGTGCTTAAATTTACCCGTCGGGTCTGTATTTTAGCCGTAATGCTCCTGGGTTTTTTGTTCTTCCATTTCTTTAATGACATCGACCAACTTTCAGTCTTTGGCTTATTGGCCTTTAGTGCGGTGGCTCAGTTCTCACCTGCCCTCATAGGTGGTCTGTACTGGCGTGGCGGCAGTAAACAAGGCGTCTATGCAGGTTTATTGGCCGGTTTTGGTATGTGGGCCTACACCCTGTTATTACCCACTGTACTGCGCAGTTTACCTGCTGAATATTCACACTTTACCGAAAGCTTTCTCAATTTCGGGCCAATGGGCATTAACTGGTTACGCCCTGAAGCCCTGCTCGGTTTTGAATCCTTTGCCGCACTCACTCATGGAGTAGTGTGGGCACTCGGTCTAAATATTATTTTATACATTTGGATTTCCCGAATTTTCCGCCCCAGCGTGGCCGAACAAATTCAAGCAGAAAGCTTTTTCTATTATGAAACCAAGCCACTGCCGACACAGAGCACGTCTACAGACATCAACTACATTCATCACGATGTTGCACGTTTAAAAGTTGGTGATTTAATCACCTTAGCCAAACGGATTACTGGCGATGGCGCAACCATGCGCGCTTTCCAACAGTTCTGTGCCCAGAACAATGTGGTGCTGAATGAAAACAGCAATGCCAACGGCATGTGGTGGCGTTTTACCGAACAATATTTGGCAGGCACTATTGGTGCTGCATCGGCACGTACCCTGCTCACCACCGCAATGGTCAACAATGGCCTCGCTTTGGGGCAAGTAGCAAACATTCTAGACCAAGCCTCACAGTGGCAACGTTTTAATCAAAACCTGATCATGACCATGATTGACCACATGACCCAAGGGGTGAGTGTGGTCGATGAAAATATGTGTTTGGTGGCATGGAATAACCAATATTTAAAATTGTTTGATTACCCGAAAGACATTGTCTATGTCGGTTGTCCGATTTCCGATTTGATTCGGTATAACGCAGAGCGCGGCGAATGTGGCCCAGGTTCGGTTGAAGAACATGTACGGAAACGGATGCACTGGATGCAAGTCGGTAGTGCGCACGAGTTTGAACGCATTCGTAAAGATGGTCGTGTCATTCAGATGCGTGGTAACCCAATTGAAGGCGGCGGCTTTGTCACCACCTTTGCCGACATTACTGCCTTCCGTGAAAATGAAGCCATGCTAGAGGCGCGTGTCCAAGACCGAACTCAACAGTTAGCAGATGCATTAACTGAACAACAACTGGCACGTGAACAAGCCGATAAAGCCAATATGTCGAAAAGCCGCTTTATTGCCGCGGCCAGTCATGACTTATTGCAACCGATGCATGCTGCGCGTCTGTTCAGTACGGCTTTAGAACAAAGCGTACAAAGTGAAGAAGACCGTAAAACGCTACAACAGCTTGATCGTGCCTTACACGGTGCAGAAAGTATGTTGTCTGCTCTACTGGATATTGCCCGTCTTGAAGGTGGCACCATTCAACCCAACCGCCAGGCTTATCCGCTGCATGATTTACTCAGCGACCTTGAATTACAGTTTAAATCCATTGCCGCACAGCGCGGTATTCGTTTTAGCGTACATGATGCTCAGTTCTGGATTGATACTGACCCACAGTGGATTCGCCGTATTATTCAAAACTTTGTCAGTAATGCCCTACGCTATACCGCCAAAGGCAAAGTGGTGGTGGGTGTACTCCGCTCCACGGACAAACCACGCCATATTCGAATTGGAGTTTGGGATACAGGACCCGGGATTGCAGAAGAACAACGGATTAAACTATTCCAAGAGTTTGAGCGCTGTGGCCATACCTCACCGTGGGGTGAGCAAGGGCTTGGCTTGGGTTTGGCCATCGTACAACGGATGACTAGCCTGCTCGACTACCCAGTGCATGTCTATTCAGAGTATGGCAAAGGTTCATGCTTTATGATTGAAGTACCAATCATTGACCCACCAAAAGTCGTGGCAGCGCCTGTACAAGCGGTACCACTCAAAACCAAAGCCTATAAGATTTTGTGCTTGGACAATGACGAAACCATTTTAGAAGGGATGTCGACTTTACTGACCAAATGGGGCTATCAAGTGTTTAAGGCAACTGAACCTGAACAGGCTTTTGAGATGATTCAACAAGAAAACATTCAGGTCTGGTTGGTCGATCAGCACTTAAATCATGACAAAATTGGTTTGGACTTTATTTTGGCCAATCGCCAAGAAAATGTACCTGTCGCTTTGATTACCGCAGACTCAGATCCTGAACTGCCACAACGGGTCAAAGATATGAATATCGTGCTTTTAAAAAAACCATTAAAACCTGCTTCTTTACGAGCATGGTTATCGGGTTTAAAAATTTCAAATCCTGAATAAATTCACTACATTTGCTCACAAAACCCAAGTCATCTGACTTGGGTTTTGTCTTTTTTAGGCTCTGTATACATGGCAAACTGACTAAAATTTTAAAGATTTCGACCAAAGTGCTCATTTTCAGCACGTTGAAGCCCCACAGTATTGACTAAAAATTACACATCTATTTTTACTATGGCAAAATACACCAGTTACATTAGTGAACACTTGTATACTTAGTTACAATTTTTTAAGCATTTGTTTTATTTAAACTAAATATACATAAAAACGCAAACTACGACTTTAGTCGTATTCATCTCCACAGGGGATTGGCAGATAACTAGGACTAAGAAAAGATCAGTTTTTCTACCTATATATCCCCTTCCTTCGCTGAAGAAACTGATCATCCTTCTCTTGGAGTTTTATGATGAACATTTCTAAAGCAATGCCACATGGCTCAGATCAGTCACAACAATTTTTGCGCCAGTATAGTGCCAATGCCTTTTTACCCAGTATTGACTGGGTCGAACTCTTTAAACAAAGTAGACTCAATGAAACTCATGTTCAGGCCTTAGATACGCTGTATCACACCGCCATTCCCCTCGCATTACAAGTGTTTGAACAACTCGACTTTGATGTGTTTCGCCCCGCGGCTTACCAACCGCAAGGTTTAGGTCTATTTGAAAAACTTCAGCAACAAGAAGACCCGTTCTTGCTGGCATTGGAAGCCGAATCCAGCGGACTCAGTGAAGATGTGCGCCATCAAATTTGGAGCATGCTCCTTCGCGGCGGTGCAGTTTTGGTGTTTAAAGCATGGCTCGGTAAAGTCAAAACCGATCAGGATCAACTCGACACCACCCAGTTTGACCAACTGTCGGATCTGCTCTTTGTAAAAACACCACCACAAGTCTTGGCGGATCGTTTAAGTATTGATGCCCAAGGGACACAAGACCATATTTTCCTTATGTATGACAACGAAATCTACTTAGACCGTTTCAATAGCTTGGAAACGGCGGCTTTATTTGTCGATCTTGGCGTGTATGACGCAGCCTTTTTAAGTCTGCGCGATGACCGCGTTGCCGCTTATTTGAAACAACAGGGCTATGTCTCTGAAGAGCAAATTGATGACTTGCAATGCGCTTTAAATCCTTTATTTTGTACCGATGTCACCAGCAAACAAAACTGCTTGGCTTAAACTTAAGACCGAAAAAAAGCGCTGATGATTCAGCGCTTTTTTTAATTCAATAGATCAGCTTACATTCGTTTTTCTTCAATATTTAAAGCATTGATCGCGAGTACCGCTTGAGTTCGGTTCTGTACTCCAAGCTTACGGAAAATCGCAGTCACGTGTGCTTTAATCGTCGCTTCTGAAACGTCAAGTTCATAAGCAATCTGCTTATTCAGCAAACCTTCTGCCACCATCATCAATACACGGAACTGCTGCGGTGTTAAGGATTGAATTCGCTCAGCCAGTGCAGTTTCATCGGCAGCACGTGGGTCAAAGTTCATGTTAGCGGGTAAATTTGGCGGCAACCAAATTTCACCATCTAAGACTTCGCGAATTGCTTCGCCAATATGACTTGGATGTGCCGACTTTGGAATATACCCCATCGCACCATGCGCAATTGAACGCTGAATGATCGACGTCTCTTCATGCGCTGAAACGACAATAATCGGTAATGATGGATACTGGGCACGAACGTGTACCAATGCAGAAAAACCTGAAGCACCTGGTAAGTTTAAGTCCAATAGCACCAAATCAGGTTCAGGACCTTTTTCAAGGCGTTCATAAAACTCGTTTACTGCGGCTGTTTCATGAATTTGAGCTTGCGGTAAGCTATAACGAACAGCTTGGATTAACGCATGGCGAAACAGCGGATGGTCATCAACGATTAATATATTCATAAGCAACGAGAGATTTCGAGTGCACTAGTCTTGACTATTCTAACCATACAAGTGCCGATAAGGATATGCAAAGTCTAACTTTTTTTCACTTTATCACGCTTTATTCAGAAAAATAGCCTCAACTCCAAGTCGATATTGAAATATAAATAACTAATCACATTTTGATATAAAATTTATCAGCACATCGAAAAAGGTTATTTATTTTAAATATATATAAAAAATACAACCACTTAATAAAAATTTCAGCAACCTTTTTCAGGCTCAGCAGATATATCTTAAAATCAGATAACCTAACGCTATTTCTTTATTTTACAGACCAAATGTAGATATTAGATAAATAAGCCCATTCCGAGATACAACACTTTAGGGCTGTCCTTATGTCTACTTTACTGCAAAAACCACTCAATATTGTCGCTGTGTCAGGCGGTTTAAATACCCCGTCTAAAACTGAGGCGCTAGTACAAGAAATATTAAATGAACTGGGGGAAGCAACCCCAATCCATGTACATTTTATTAAATTCAGCGAAATTGGACATCTACTCGGTGGTGCGATTTACCGCAACCAACTGCCACAACGTGTACAAGATGACTTAGCCGCGGTCGAAGCTGCCGATGCGTTGATTGTTGGAACGCCAGTTTACCGTGCTTCATTTACTGGTTTATTCAAACACTTTTTCGACTTTGTTGAGCAAACGGCGCTGGTCGATGTACCGGTACTGCTTGCAGCCTCAGGCGGCAGTGAACGTCATGCGTTGGTACTGGAGCATCAACTTCGCCCACTATTTAGTTTCTTCCAAGCGCAAACTTTACCTATTGGAGTCTATGCCACAGACAAAGACTTTACACCCGCGTATACCATCCAAAGTGAATTATTACGAGATCGGATTACTCTTGCGGTAGCTCGTGCTTTACCCATCCTAGAATGGGCACCTGCGAAAGGTCAGCGTGCAGAAGTGGTGAAAGAAAAGACCCAACTTGCGAATCAGAACTTGGGTATCAACACGCAAATCGAACAAGACGATGTGCTGCCTTCAGCGGCAGTACCAAATTTAGATGCAGCCGAGTCTCGCTTGCATCAGAAAAAAGCCAAACCACAGGTCGCTTAACGCAAAAAGCATGGAGAGGGTTTTCACATGTCACAACAGAATAAAAATATTACGTTTGCTTATTGGGTACCCAATGTCAGCGGTGGCTTAGTGGTAAGTAATATTGAGCAACGCACAGATTGGAGCTATGACTATAACGTCCGTTTAGCACACACTGCGGAAAAGAATGGCTTTGACTATGCTCTGACTCAGATTCGTTTTACTGCGGGTTATAACGCACAAAACCAACATGAGTCGGTCAGTTTTAGTCACGGTATCTTAGCCAAAACCAGCAAACTCAAAGTCATAGCCGCCATTTTACCTGGCCCGTGGAAACCCGTGCTTGCCGCAAAACAGCTTGCAACCATCGACCACTTAACCCAAGGACGTATTGCGATTAATGTGGTCAGTGGTTGGTTTCGCGGCGAATTTGATGCCATTGGTGAAGCATGGCCTGAACATGACCAACGCTATGCTCGCTCCGAAGAGTTTATTCGTGCATTAAAAGGCGTTTGGACCCAAGACAACTATAGTTTCTATGGAAAATACTACCAGTTCAAAGACTACACCTTGTCGCCCAAACCTGTGCAAAAGCCGCATATTGAAATTTTCCAAGGCGGCAGTTCACGCGCTGCACGAGATATGGCTGCACGGGTTTCAGACTGGTATTTTACCAATGGCAATACACCGGATGAACTCAAAAAACAGATTGATGATATTCGTGCAAAAGCCCAACAGAATGGCCATCAGGTCAAAATTGGGGTGAATGCTTTCATTATTGCACGAGATACCGAGGAAGAAGCGAAAACGGTTCTGCAAGAAATTATTGATAAAGCCAATATTCAAGCGGTACATGCCTTTGGTGAGGCTACCCGTGAAGCGGGAGCAGCAACACTTGAAGGTGAAGGCAACTGGGCCAAATCGACCTTTGAAGATTTGGTTCAATATAATAATGGCTTTAAAACCAATTTGATTGGTACACCACGCCAAATTGCCGAACGTATTGTGGAATTAAAAGCCGTTGGGGTGGATTTAATCCTTTCAGGTTTTTTACATTTTATCGAAGAGGTTGAATACTTCGGTGCCAAAGTGTTGCCATTGGTTCGTGAGTTGGAAGCTCAACAGCAATCCGTTGAGAATGCCAAATCTGCTTAGCTCGGTAAGCAGCAGACACGAACTAAAAAATAATAATGATAGGTGACTCTATTCTTCCCTCAAGGCTCGGCTTGAGGGTTTTTTTATTGGTGTATAATCCACACAAAGTAAAAATCCCCCCTTTATATGAACAACAGCCAACTCTCTAAATTCATTAATCTCTCTTTGGCCTTTTTATGGGGCTATCAAGGTCTAATTCCTAAAATCCTTTTTATCAATCCCGATGAGATTGCCATTTGGCAAACTTTTGGGCTGTCCTACGCACAGGCCCAACTGGCAGGTCAGGGCTCAGGTGTGCTTGAGTGTGTTTTTGCTTTATTATTTCTGTTGAGCTCCAGTAAATATCTGCATTACCTCAGTATCTTCAGCCTAGTGTTTTTATTCGCACTGGTCGCTTTTCTAATACCAGACAGTCTCATTCGTGCTTTTAATCCTGTGGCTATGAACCTTGCAATGATCAGCCTATCCATTTGTTATTGCATGCTTCACAACCAAGAAGCGACTTCCTTTAGTTCACAAAGTAAAGGATCCATATGAATTCAAAATCAGGTTGCATCGTCATTACAGGCAGTTCTAAAGGTATCGGCTTGGGTTTAGCTCAAGCCTTCTTGGAACAACAACAAGCCGTTGTGATTTCTGGGCGAAATAGCACAGATTTACAGCGCACCCTGCAACAGCTACGGCATCGTTTTCCCGCTGCGCTGATTCATGCTGTCACTTGTGATGTCACGAAGATCCATGAAGTACAAATGCTTTGGGATGAAGCCATTCAACAATTTGGTGCTGTTCAGATTTGGATTAATAATGCAGGCAGTTGTACAGCGTCACTAGACTTTAAAGATCTCGCAGCAGCAGACATACAGACTGTGGTTCAGACCAATATTCTAGGCAGTATGTTCGGCTCACAAGTGGCCTTAAACGGCATGCTGGCACAAGGCTATGGTCAAATTTTCAATATGGAAGGTTGGGGTACTCGCGGCGAATGGAGTGCAGGCATGACCGTCTATGCCACCACCAAACGTGCCGTAGGTTACTTTAGTCAAGCCCTATTTAAAGAAACCAAACAGACCAACATTCAAGTCGGCACACTCAGTCCCGGAATGGTAGCAACCGACCTACTGGTATCCTCATGGCAAAATGGCAATGTTCAGCACTGGAACAAAATGAAACGGCTTTTTTTGTTTATTGTCGATCCTCCCGAAGTGGTCTGTCGCTATTTGGCTCAACGTATTTTAGAGAATAAACGTCGCCATACTCGAATCGTATGGATGACGCCCTTACGTCTGTTGCTCCGATTTTTTCGGCCCTATTATTGGCGTCGAAATCCAATCAAAGATACAGCTTTAGCACATCTCAACTCAAAATAATGCCACATCAAGTTGTAGATCATTTACATTAAACATACCCCCGAATTAGGAAGACTTCTGATGTACACAGGTATCGTACAAGGCTTAGAGAAAATTTTAGATGTCCGTCAAGGCGACGGTTTTAGCACCCTTGTAGTTTCAAATACACACAACTTTTTTCACGATGTCTTCATCGGTGCAAGTGTAGCCATCAATGGCACCTGCTTAACTGCAACGCACATCGATCTGACCACCAGTCAAGTCCATTTTGATGTCTCAGATTTGACTCGACGCCTGACCACTTTAGGGGCTTTACAGACAGGCGATGAGGTGAATATCGAACGTTCAGCCAAAGTCGGGATGGAAAATGGGGGACACAACTTGTATGGACATATCGAAGGAACGGCTACGATAAAGCAGCTGAGCCGTCACGGCGAGACTCTGCATGTGGATCTCCACATTCCCGAGGGTAATATCAAATACTTTTTCTTAAAAGGTTTTATTGGTCTGAATGGTTGTAGCCTCACCGTCAACCGTGTTGATCGTAACAGCCATGAAATCTCTGTCGATTTGATTCCTGAAACCTTGCGTCTGACCACGTGGGCATCGGTACAAGTCGGCGATGCGGTCAATTATGAAATTGATCAGATGACGCGGACGATGGTTGATACCTTAGAAAGCATCCATCAGCGTTAAGATAGCTCTTCTAATGGGACTGCACCCCATATATGCAGGTTTATAGCACAATCCAAATCTGTTCGCTGTTTATGCCAAAATAAAAAATACCGTCTGCTTAAGACGGTATTTTTTAGGTCGATTTTATCCGTTTGGATATACTTCTTTAATCAACACTTCGACCACTTGCGGTTCAGCCAGCGTCGATGTATCGCCCAAACTATCTAATTCGTTCGCCGCAATTTTTCTTAAAATACGGCGCATAATTTTGCCTGAACGTGTTTTGGGTAAAGACGGTGCCCAATGTAAGGCATCTGGTGTCGCCACAGGGCCCAACACCTTTCTTACCCACTGAATCAGCTCTGCACGGAGTTCTTCCGTTTGCGCTGTGCCTGCTTGTAAAGTGACAAAGGAACAAATTCCCTGCCCTTTGATCTCATGTGGCATTCCTACTACGGCAGCCTCAGCAACCGCCTCATGTGCCACCAAAGCACTTTCCACTTCGGCCGTGCCTAAGCGGTGCCCTGACACATTCAGTACATCATCGACTCGACCTGTGATCCAGTAATAACCATCTTTATCACGGCGTGCACCATCGCCCGTGAAATAGGTTCCCGGATAAGTTGCAAAATACGCTTCGATAAACCGATCAGGATCCCCCCAAATGGTTCGCATTTGTCCCGGCCATGAATCCTTAATCACCAGATTGCCTTCGGCCTCACCTTCTAACTCTTTGCCTTCAGCATCAACCAAAGCGGGTTGAATCCCAAATAAAGGACGCGTTGCAGACCCTGGTTTAAGTGGTGTCGCACCCGGAAGTGGAGAAATTAAAATCCCGCCTGTTTCAGTTTGCCACCAAGTATCCACCACTGGGCAACGGCTTTCCCCCACCACTGTGTAGTACCAATTCCATGCTTCAGGGTTGATCGGCTCTCCAACGGAACCAATTAAACGCAAACTGCTACGGTCACTCTCACGGACAAAGGCATCCCCTTCACGCATCATGGCGCGGATCGCTGTCGGTGCTGTGTACAAAATCGTCACATTGTGTTTGTCGACAATGTGCCCTGTACGTGCCCAACTTGGATACTGTGGAATCCCCTCAAACATCACCGTTGTGGTTCCATTCGACAATGGTCCATACAGCACATAAGAGTGTCCCGTAATCCAGCCCACATCGGCGGTACACCAAAACACATCATCTTGTTTTAAGTCGAATACTTCACGGAAGGTACTATTCACATAAGTTAAATAGCCCCCTGTGGTATGCAGCACACCTTTGGGCTTACCGGTTGAACCTGAGGTATATAAAATAAATAGGGGATCTTCGGCATTCATCGGTTCAGGTGGACATATCTCATTGACGGTCATGATTTCCATGTGATACCACAAGTCACGCCCTTCTTTCAGCGTGATCGGATTACCTGTCCGATATACCACAATCACGTTTTGTACCGAGTCTGTACCGGGTAGATTCAATGCCGCATCTACATTTTCTTTCAGCGGAATCGGTTTACCCCCCCGCATTCCAGAGTCTGCGGTAATCACAATTTTGGCTTGACTGTCATCAATTCGGCTCGCCAATGAGTCAGGTGAAAAGCCACCAAACACCACACAATGCACGGCACCGATTCGGGCACAGGCCAACATCGAAATGGCCGCTTCTGAAATCATCGGCATATACAGCACTACACGATCACCCTTCACCACGCCATGCTTTTTCAAAACATTGGCAAAACGACACACTTCGTCATACAGTTCAGCAAAGGAAATGATTTTATGGCGCGACGGATGGTCACCTTCCCAAATAATGGCAGGTTTATACGGATGCTCTTTTAAGTGGCGATCAAGGCAGTTAGCACTTAGGTTTAACTGCCCATCGGCAAACCATTCAATTTTAAAATTGTCTTTATCATAACTGGTGTTTTTAACTTGGCTAAAAGGCTTGATCCAATCGAGTTTCAACGCTTGTTCAGCCCAATACTCGTCAGGTTGTTCTATCGATTTTTGATAGCGTTCAAAATATTCTTGTTCATTGGTGCGCGCAGTTTTTTCAAATTCTGCAGGTACAGGATATACTTCTTTCATATCATACTTCCTTATATTCTGACTCTCATCGCGAGAGTTCATGCCACAGTTATTGGTTTATTATTGGACTGCATAACCACAGTATGACGATTGTTTTTTAAACAGATCAACACGGCTTTGGTCGTATATTATTTCTACAATTTAAAACACATTTTATAGTGATCTTTCAATGAGATCCTGTGTTTAATCCGTAACATGAACAACGTCGAACTCCGTAAAGTGGCTCCAGCTAGGCTTTTTAAACATATTGTTACACTTCAGGCTGTGCTATTTCATACATAGGAGCATGGCTCAGCACCTTGATTCAAAAAATCAAGCATTTAAAAAACAGACAGATAGATTTTTATCCGTTTATCAATCACTCAGAATGCGATAATTTCATACGCTTTTCTCTATTAAATACACACAATTTTCAGGCAAAATATGCCAAATTTTCAGCGATTGGAGCACCAGTGTCAGAACAAACCCATACCTTGAGCGAGGTTGCTCAAGGTACGTCAGAGATGCTACATGACGCGACAGCGAAAACCACCCAAAGTGTAATTGCACATACAGCAAAATATAATGATGCCTATTCCACCATCGACAAATTTGTCGATAGTTTTTGGGAGCGTATGCCTTATTTTTGTATTGCGCTGATTACCTTCGTCATTTTTTATTTGCTCTCCAAACTGTTTAAGCTTTTTGTTCGTAAAGCACTATCTGATCGTTCTTATACCAAACAAAACCTTGTCCTTGTCCTGAACCGTGTCGGCAGTTCGGCCATCGTCTTTATTGGCTTCCTGATTGCCATGGTGATTGCGATTCCAGGTTTCACACCCGGTCAGCTGATGAGTGCTTTGGGGATTGGCTCGGTTGCCATTGGTTTTGCATTTAAAGATATCTTCCAAAACCTACTTTCAGGAATCCTGATTTTACTGGGTGAACCGTTTAAGATTGGTGACGACATCATTGTCTCGGGTATGGAAGGTAACGTTGAAGATATTCAAATTCGTGCCACTTACCTACGTGCGCCAGATGGTCGCCGTATCGTGATCCCCAATGCGACTGTGTATACCAGTGCGGTCACTGTCAACACCGCCTATCCACGTCGTCGCTGCGAGTTCTTGGTCGGTATTGGTTATGAAGATGACATCAAAAAAGCCAAAGATATTATTTTAGGTATTTTAGACCGAGATACGACCATTTTAAGTCAGCCAAGTTTTAGCGTGAACGTCGCTGCACTTGCAGATTTTTCAGTGAACCTCAAAGTCCAATGGTGGGTCAACACCACAGAAACCACGGTATCTGGCTCAATCAGTTCAGTACAAGAATATGTAGTTCAGGCCTTTGCTGAGCAAGGGATTTCTATTCCTTACCCAGTTCAAGAAGTTCGCGTCGCAAAAAATGACAGCTACCCGACAGAAGCCTCAACCGCTAAATAAGCGCCCTAAAACATAAGGGATCACGGTTTCAGTCCGAATAATACGGTTGCCTAAGCTCATCGCTTGGCAGCCGTTTTTTACAAGTAATTCAACTTCGTAAGGGATAAATCCACCTTCCGGTCCGATCACAACCGTACACGGATGCTGAATCGCAAAAGGCATTTTGGCATCGCTATAAGGATGTGCCACATAAGCAGGACAATCAGCTGAAATCAGACTTGGCAATTGATCTTCAACAAAAGGCTTAAAGCGTTTATAAATTTCAATTTTCGGTGCAAGCGTATCGCCTGCCTGCTCTAGCCCCAAAGTCACATATTGATCCAACTGTTGTAAGAACGGAGTTTGCCAATAACTTTTATCGACCCGATAGCTGTGCAGCAAAATGATTTTTTCAACCCCTAAAGTCACCGCATCCATAATCAAACGACGCAGAACTTTAGGGCGTGGCATCGCGACAATTAAAGTCACTGGTAGTTTGGCTGGTACAGGTTCTTCATATAAGGGTTTTATGCGTACAGCTGTTTCGGAAACCTCAACCACTTGCGTAAGATGACGCTTTCCGTTTTGTATCCCGACTTTTAAAGTATCACCGGCTTTCAGCTCTAAATGACGATGCAAATGTTCAAGCTGGCGCTTGGCACTAATGGACCAGAGTTCAGATTCAGTTTGGCGCGGATCTAAGAGAACAATATTCATAATTTGAAAAAACTACTTTAAACTTTGCGAACTCGTGATATTCAGCAGCTTAATCACTCATAGCCACAAATAACAATATAAATTTAAAGCCCCTGTGTAGGCATGACCCTACTTTTGAAAGAGCAAAAGTAGGCAAAACTCTTTGTTAGGCTGATAGTACATCCCTATACCACAGCCTAACGGTGGCATCCCTGCCACCTCACCGTTCCTATTTATTGTGAATAGTCTATAAATAAGCATCAATCACTTGAATATGCTTGGCTAGAGAACCAGTATTCAGTTGCATAATCTTTTGTGCCGCTTGATTCAGTGTATTGGCCTGCTCAGTATCCTCTAACAGTGTCATCAATACCGCAGCAGCTTGTTCAGCATCCTCAACAACTTTCACTGCATCGGCTTGTACAAATTCATCGACAATGGTTTGGAAATTAAAATAGTTTTTGCCCAAAACCGTCGGCACATGTAACGCAATCGGCTCTAAAATATTATGCCCACCACCCGGTTCATTCAGTGAGCCTCCGACAAAACAGGCATTAGATAAGGCATACCATAACCACATCTCCCCCATCGAATCGGCTAAATAGACTTGGGTGTCCGCCTGTATGCTTTGTCCCGTACTTCTGCGAGTGGTATTTAAATTTAAACTTTGTGCAACAGCAAAGACCTCATCAAAACGCTCTGGATGACGTGGTACAACAATGCACAACAGTTCAGGCTGTGTATCCAAATATGGCTTAAACGCGCTTAACAGTTTTTGTTCTTCGGGTGCATGAGTACTGGCAATAGTGATGATCTTACGCCCAGCGAGTGACCATTCTTGCTTGAGCTGAGCTGCCTGTTTGACAGCCGATTCTGGCGCATGAATATCAAACTTAATACTCCCCACCACCTGTGTTAGCGATGGTGCTGCACCGAGCTGAATAAAGCGCTCTGCAGTTGCCTGATCTTGTACCAAAAGCTGATCTAGTCCGTGTAACATCGGCTGCGTAAGGCTAGATACTTTGGCATAGCCTTTGGCTGATTTTTCAGAAAGACGTGCATTAATCAAGATACATGGCACCTGACTCTGCCCCGCTTGGGCAATTAAATTCGGCCACAGTTCCGTCTCAACCAAAGCCAACAGCTTAGGCTGATACAATGTAAAAAACTGACGAACTAAAGGTTTTTGATCCGCAGGTAAATATACAGCTTGGAACAGGTCTAAATAAGGTGCTTTTAAGAATAGGGATTTGGCCCGTGCCTGTCCAGTTTTGGTGGTATTGGTCACCAAGACTGGATGACCGGCTTTTAAATAATGCTCGATGAGAGGCTGCGCTGCATTGGTTTCACCCACCGACACCACATGAAACCAAATCGCTTGGCGATTTTTAACCGGTTGAAATGGCCCGAAACGTTCGAGACATTCTTGTTGAAATTGTTCTGTAGTCTCTGCACGTTTTTTTATTTTAGACTTATACAGCGGTTTGATCAGCGCAAGTGCTGCGTTATACCAAAAAGGAGTAGCCAAATACGTGCTCCAAAAATCAATGCAAAAATAAAACAGCGCAACTCATATTATCCCATGAATTGCGCTGTTATCTTGTCGCGAATTGAACGGAAAAGCAATTTAAACCGCAGCAGTTTCCATTTCAGCTAAAGTCGGATAGTCCACATAGCCTTCAGCGACATCCGTTCCAATCATATTTTCCAGTTTCAGTTCATTCAGTGGTGCATCTTGCAGTAAACGCTCATACAAGTCTGGATTGGCAATATACGCCTTACCAAAAGACACCGCACCAGCCTTGCCTGATGCCAACAGCTGAATCGCATCTTCACGACTCAGTTGCATATTGGCAATATAAGGCACTCCACCAGAACGCTCTTTCATATATTCAGAAATACTGTCTTCAGCCAGATATTCACGGGTAAAGAAGAAGGCAATCTTGCGTTTGCCCAGCTGCTCCATGGCATAGCCAAATGTTTCACGTGGATTATCATCGCCCATGTCATGGTCATCACAACGCGGCGCAAAATGTACCCCTACACGATCTGCACCCCATACTTCAATCAGTGCATCAGTGGCTTCTAGCAGGAACCGTGTACGATTTTCCACTGAACCGCCGTATTCATCTTCACGCTGATTGGTTTTGCTTTGCAAGAACTGGTCAATAAGATAACCATTGGCAGCATGTAATTCCACACCATCAAAACCGGCTTCTTTAGCACGAATCGCGGCTTGCTTATATTGCTCGGTAATCGCGTGAATTTCAGAAACCTCCAAAGGACGTGGCAATACATAAGGACGTTTTGGACGTAGTAAGCTGACATGACCCGCCTGTTGTACTGCACTTGCAGAGACTGGTGTTTCACCATTTAACAGATCCGGATGCGATACACGACCAACATGCCAAAGCTGGGCAATAATCAGACCGCCCTTCTCATGAACCGCTTGAGTGACCTTTTTCCAGCCTTCGACCTGAGCATCGGTAAACAATCCTGGAGTATTCAAATAGCCATTGGCTTCTTCAGAAATCACTGTAGCTTCAGAAATGA
Organism: Acinetobacter sp. CAU_H_29a_1; assembly: GCF_058599505.1. Lineage (NCBI taxonomy): Bacteria > Pseudomonadati > Pseudomonadota > Gammaproteobacteria > Moraxellales > Moraxellaceae > Acinetobacter > Acinetobacter sp. CAU_H_29a_1. Next base: position 175,729 of record NZ_CM178655.1, on the reverse strand, counting down.
TCAGGCCAGCACTTGCACGTTGCGCATAGTACTCAACCATCATTGGGGTTGGAACGCGATCAGCAGTTGCGCGGTTACGGGTCAGCGGCGCCATGATGACACGGTTTTTAAGCTCTAACGCACCGAGCGTTAAAGGAGAATTTAATTCAGCCATCGTTACTCCCACCTGTTAAAGGTGTTGTTGTAGGTGTTCGATAAATTGCTGAATCAACGCTTCATTGCGAGAAAAATAAGACCATTGTCCATATTTTTCCACTTGAATTAAACCGGCCTGCTGTAAAACGGACAAATGGTTCGACATCGTCGATTGCGATACATTTCCCAACCGTTCGATATGACCTGCACATACGCCGCGTCTAAAGTCACTACATTCGTCACTCGATAAAAATTGTTCCGGTTTTTTTAACCATTCCAAAATTTGGCGACGCGTTGGATTAGCCAAGGCTTTAAAAATTAAATCTATATCCATACTCAAGACACGTTTAATGGGCAACAAAGCGTTGTCAGCTTGTTTTACTTAATATATCGCATTTTTTCGATTTTAATATCGATTTTTTTAGATATATTGTAAAATAACTGATAACACTTTGCTTTCATTCATCATTTAAATTACAAACCTTGTTTTAAGCTTGCTTCAATAAACTTATCAAGGTCACCATCTAGTACTGCACCAGTGTTGGAGTTTTCAACACCCGTACGTAAGTCTTTAATACGCGAGTCATCCAACACATAAGAACGAATCTGACTGCCCCAACCAATATCCGACTTCGAGTCTTCAAGTGCTTGAGCTGCTTCGTTACGTTTGCTCATTTCCAATTCATACAACTTCGCACGTAACTGTTTCCAAGCATGGTCACGGTTGGCATGCTGTGAACGTTGGTTCTGACACGCCACCACAATACCTGTTGGCGCGTGGGTTAAACGTACCGCAGAGTCTGTTTTGTTAATGTGCTGACCACCTGCACCAGAAGCACGGTAGGTATCGGTACGCACGTCAGATGGGTTGATATCAATTTCAATGTTGTCATCGACTTCTGGCGAGACAAACACAGCAGAGAATGAGGTATGACGGCGGTTACCCGAGTCAAATGGCGATTTACGTACTAAGCGATGTACGCCCGATTCGGTACGCAACCAACCATAGGCATATTCACCTTCAACACGAATCGTCGCCGACTTAATCCCAGCCACATCGCCGTCTGACTCTTCCATCAATTCAGCTTTAAAACCATGACGTTCAATCCAGCGCATATACATACGCAGTAGCATTGAAGCCCAGTCTTGTGCTTCTGTCCCACCTGAACCGGCTTGAATTTCCACATAACATGGATTTGGGTCCATTGGGTTACTGAACATACGGCGGAATTCAAGCTTCGCTAACTCTTCTTCTGCAGAAGTCAATTCAGCTTGGACATCAGCCAACAGACTTTCATCATCTGCTTCTACTGCCAAATCAAGCATCGCTTGCGCATCTTCAAGCTGCGTTGCCAAACCATCTAACACATTTAAGACGTTTTCAAGTTCGCCTTTTTCTTTGGCCATGGCTTGTGCACGGTTTTGATCATTCCAAATCGCTGGGTCTTCTAATTCACGGAGAACCTCTTCTAAACGCTCTTTTTTCAGATCGTAGTCAAAGATACCCCCGTAATGTGAGACCACGGTCGTTTAAGTCTTTTAATTGGTTTAGATACGGATTAATTTCCACGTGAATTACTCTCAATCAATATAAAGCGAAAAATAGCCGCTGATTATATCACAGTCGACGGCTAGGATTATTCATCTCAAATTCGACAAAAACACACCGTTCTTTCTAGAGATTAAAACTGTTTAGCCTCCAAAAAAGCATTCTCTTGAACCGCAATCAAGCTGCATATAAATGCGAACCATCCCATAAAATACATACCGGAGAAGTATTCTCAACAGACAAACGGACTAAACATTTTGAGTTAAAATTGATTAAAATAGCGTCAAAAATTATGAAATCCACAGAATCTACACAATTTTAATAAAACAAAACATTATAAATTTATAATTTATTATCAATCATTTAAATTTAAAAAATTACACGATGTAACCGTAGATACAGAGCATTAACTTTCCTTTGGTTGACGCTTTTTTATTTTGCCCTAGACTGAAGTTGTAACAAAAAATTAATGAAATACAGTTCCACTTACGAGGGGTACATACCATGAAAAAATTAGCAATTGCTTCAGCATTACTTTCAGCTCTAGCGATCACAGGTACTGCGCATGCATACCAAGCAGAGGTGGGTGCTTCAGCTGGCCTAATTGATCCAGACAACGGTAGTTCAAGCGGCTCTTTTGGCGTAGATGGCACATACTATTTCAACCCAGTTCAAACACGTAACGCGCCACTTGCAGAGGCAGCATTCTTAGACCGTGCAAGTAACGTTAACGCAAAATACCAATACGACGAAGTAGGTGATGATGAGCGTCATCAATATGGTGTCGGTGCTGAAGTATTCATTCCGAACTCAGACTTTTACCTAGGTGGTAAAGTGGGCCGTGATGATTACTCTTTTGACAATGGCGGTGACTTTGATACCACTGTTTATAGCGCTGAAGTCGGTTATTTACCTGCACCAGGTTTATTAATTGCTGCAGGTTTAAAAGGTTATGACAACGACTATAACGACGGTGTCGATCCAACTTTACGTGCTAAATATGTGACTACACTGAGCAATGGTAAAGACATTAACTTAGAAGCAGGCGCAGCTTTTGGTGATCTTGATGAATACAATCTTAAAGGCGATTACTTCATCGATAAAACTTTAAGCTTAGGTGCTGACTATTACAGCAATGACTTAAGTGATACTAGCGAATTTGGTATCAATGCCCGTAAATTCTTTACCCCACAAGTCAGCCTTGAAGGCCGTGTTGGCTTTGGTGAAGTTGGCAACAACGACTACAACAAATTCGGTGTAGCTGCGAAATACCGTTTCTAAGACCAATTAAAAACCTTGAATACTCAAAGCCCATTTTCGAATGGGCTTTTTGCACTCTCATAAAGCATTGTTATAAATAAAGATTGACTCCCTGCTACTTTTTCGTACACTTCGTTACAACTGTCATAGAACAGTCATATTTTTATAACAAAGAGAGAACCTCTAAAATGCTTAAACAACTTGCACTTACTACCGCACTTATTGCGAGCTTCGGGACTGCACATGCTTACCAAGCAGAAATCAATGCAAACTACGAAAATACAAGCTTTGATGGTGACAGTGAAGATCTTGATACTTTTGGCATCGGTGGCAAGTACTACTTAAATGGAGTCAACACTAAAAATTCGCCACTTGCAGAGGCTGCTTTTTTAAGCAAAGCAAGCAACATTGGTCTTGGTTATGCGAACTCAAGTATTGATGAAGACGGCGCCGATTTAGAAATTGACACAGTCGGTTTAAATGGTGAATTTTTCATCCCAAACTCTCAATTTTATGTTTCTGGTAGCCTCAACCGCTCTGAAGTAACGGTTGAAGGTGAGTTTGGTAAAGCATCAGATGATAATGTCGGTTATGCGTTAGAAGCAGGTTACCTGCCTGTCGATGGGCTACTCATTGCGGCTGGTGTAGCCAAAGAAAATCTTGATCCAATGTATGTTTCAAAAAATGGCTTCATTGATACATTCTCAAATATCTCCGCAGTAGCAGACGATACAGCTGTAACCTTACGCGCTAAATATGTGACTCAAATTGGTAACCATTTTACCAATTTTGAAGGTGCAACATACTTTGGTGATGAAACTGCTTACCGCTTAGGTGCCGATTTATATATCGATCCAACCTTAAGTGTTGGTGTTTCATTTATGGATACAACATTCGATGACTTTGACACTGTTTGGGCTGTTCGCGCGCAAAAATTCTTTACGCCTGCTATTGCTGTTGGCTTGAACTACACAACAACGGAAGATGCTGATTCATACGGTATCAATGGTACATTCCGCTTCTAATTGAAACAAAAATGTATTAAAAAACCGCTCTATAGAGCGGTTTTTTAATGTTGTTCTAAATGCAAAATGCGAAGTTGTACGCTGACATTGCCACGAAATTCATTTTTATCCAGCTCATAGACCAAACGAATTTGATGGTTCATCTCATTGAACTGGTATTTGTCTGCAGCATTAAAAGCAATGGCATCTACAACCTGTCCATTGTCTAAAGCTATACGTAATTTTAAATGCACTTCTTTCAACCAGCGGAAATCTAAAATTTGAAAGTTTCCTTCAAAAATAGGTGCTGGAAACTTTTGCCCCCATGGACTAATCTGCTGTAGAAGATCGACCGTTTCAACCTGAATATTTTCTGCTGCTAACTCACCATCGGTCCATAAAGTCGCCGTAAATAAACCTTCATCCTGAGCTGCCATCAGTACTTCAAAGGCCTGCTTAAACTCTTCAAAATGGACTTTTTGAATGGTTAAACCCGCTGCCGCAGCATGCCCACCAAAGTGGCTGACCAAATGTGGATATTGCTCAGCAACACACTCAATGGCATCGCGGATATGCACTCCTTCAATCGAACGTGCAGAACCTTTGATATGTACCCCATCTTCATCTGCAGCAAAAACAATACTCGGACGATGAAACTGTTCTTTTAAACGCCCCGCAACAATGCCAATCACCCCTTGATGCCAATGCGGCTCGAACATAATTAAAGCCGCAGGTAAAACCGTATCATCCAGTTGAATTTGATCCAAGGCTATTAATGCCTCTTGTTTCATCGTCGCTTCAACCTGACGACGTTCCACATTCAACTGATTCAGTTGTTCTGCCAATGGATAAGCGGAAGCAAAGTCCTGTGCCAACAGACATTCAATACCGATATCCATGGTTTCCATACGACCTGCCGCATTAATACGTGGTCCCAGTACAAACCCCAAATCTTGCGCTTTTAAACTTGCAGCTTCTCGACCTGCAATCTCCAGTAAAGCGCTGATGCCCGGACGACATAAATGTTGTTGAATACGCTTCAGGCCAACATCGACCAAGATACGATTGTTATAGTCAAGACTAGCAACATCGGCATAGGTGCCTAATGCCACCAAATCCAAATACTGACTCATAACTGCCGAAGACTTATTCAGTTTTTTACGATAGGTTGATAAGTTAGCCAAGACATAAAAGGCCACACCTACCCCAGCTAAGGCTTTACTTGGAAAATCACACCCCAACTGGTTCGGATTCACTACCGCTTGGGCACTGGGAGTCGGCTTGGTGGTCAAATGGTGATCGGTAATAATCACCTGCATGCCATGATCTTGCGCTTGTTTCACGCCGTCATGACTGGAAATACCATTATCAACAGTAATCAATAAATCAGGTGTAAAGCTGGTAAATGCTAAATCCGCAATCGCAGGCGTTAAGCCATAACCATATTTAAAGCGATCTGGAACCAGATACTCTACCTGCGCCCCCATTTCTCGCAAAGCCAAGATCATTAAAGCGGTGCTGGTTGCACCATCTGCATCATAATCACCCACAATGACAATTTTGTGTTGCTGATCAATTGCAGCATCCATCAACTGAACCGCTTCATTTAAGCCTTTCAGACTAGGGGCCAGTAAATGCTTGAGCTTTAACTCCAGCTCCTGCGTTGACGCCACCCCACGGCGGGCTAAAATTTCTGCAATAAACGCAGGAATGTCCTGAAATAATTCAGGACAGGTAATAAAGGGTCTTTGCTTAATTTGAATGGCTGACATTTATGGCATCAAACGTTTCAGCATCCAGACATCTTGCTGTTTTTCATAACTTAAACGGTCATGTAAACGGTTCGGACGCCCTTGCCAAAACTCATAGTAGTCGGGCTCGAGACGGTAGCCACCCCAAAAGAGGGGTTTATTGAGTTCTGATTTACCTTCAACTTGGTTCTGCAATTGCTCAAAACGTTGTTGCAAGACTTCACGGCTTTCAATCACGCCACTTTGTGGTGTACTGATATGTGCCGCAATTTGGCTATCTCGTGGGCGCTTATGATAGTAGTCCGTCGATTCTGCTTCAGAAATTTTAACCACTTTACCACCAATGCGAATCTGACGTTCCTGCTCTTGCCAATAAAACAGTAACTCTGCATATGGGTTTTCAGCCAAATCATTGCCTTTTTGACTGTCATAATTGGTATAAAAATCATAACCTGCTTCAGTTGCACCGCGCAGCAATACCGTTCGTACATGCGGACGACCCTGGACACTTGCTGTCGCCAGTGACATAGCATAGGGTTCGTGCAGTTGTGCTTCTAAAGCATGATTAAACCAAAGCAAGAACTGAGCATGTGGATGGGTTTCTACACGATCTTCTCGCAGCTCGCCTTTTTGATAACTTAAACGAAGCTCGCTGAGATCTTTAATTAAATCACTCATTTTTCACTCCTTATTAAGCTGCATTCGCACGTACAGCATCAGCCAATGTATGGGCTAAAGTGTTGACTTCATCGAGGTCATCCCCTTCCACCATGACACGAATCACAGGCTCAGTACCTGATTTACGAATCAACAAACGACCACGACCTTTGAGTTGTTGCTCGGCTTTATCAAATTCAGCCACCAAAGCAGGCACCGCATAAGGGTCAAACATCGCCTCTAAACGTACATTCACCAGCACATTCGGTAGAAGCTTAAAGTCAGCAACCAATTCATGAAGCGCTTTCTTCTGCTCGACCATCACGGTAAGGACTTGTAGGGCGGCAATAATGGCATCACCTGTGGTACTTTTATCCAAGGTTAAAATATGCCCTGATGGCTCACCGCCAATGACCCAACCTTTTTCTTCTAGGCCTTGTAGGACATAACGATCACCTACTTTGGCCCGTAATAACGCTACACCCGCTTTATCCAATGCCAACTCTAAAGCCATGTTTGACATCAAGGTACCCACTATTCCAGCAGGCTTTTTAGCGCTCTGTGTTGCTAAGATATATAGAATATGGTCGCCATCAATCAGCTTGCCATCTTTATCCACCAAAATAACGCGGTCTGCATCCCCATCAAAGGCAATACCCAAATCAGCTTTGTGTTTCACTACGAGTTGCTGCAAATGCTCAGGATGGGTCGAACCACATTGTTCATTGATATTTACACCGTTAGGCTCATTATGAATGGCAATGACTTTGGCACCGAGCTCACGAAAGACCGATGGACCCACGTTATATGCAGCACCATTGGCACAATCCACCACAATCGTTAAATCATTCAAGTCATAATGATAGGGAAATGTGGATTTACAAAATTCAATATAACGACCATTGGCATCTTTTACACGGACACTTTTACCTAAATTGGCAATATCATCAATGATGAGGTCTTTTTCTAATTCTTGGTTAATTTCTTCTTGAATAGCATCTGGTAGTTTCTTGCCTTCACTGGAAAAGAACTTGATCCCATTATCAAAATAAGGATTATGTGATGCTGAAATCACAATGCCCAAACTTGCGTGTAAAGCACGGGTCAAATGTGCAATCGCTGGGGTTGGCAATGGGCCTAGTAAATGTACATACACCCCTGCTGCGTTTAAACCCGCTTGTAATGCTGACTCTAAAATATAACCCGATAAACGTGTGTCTTTACCAAGTACCACCAATGGTTTTGATTTTTTACTGTGGCGTTTTAAAACTTTCCCTGCGGCAAAGCCTAGTTTAAGGGCAAATTCAGGGGTAATAGGGAGGACGCCAAACTTACCGCGAATACCATCGGTACCAAAATAACTCATATTTTACTCACTTCTTAATGGTGATCTAAATCATCACTTTTTTACTGCCACCACTTTACACCAAAACGAAAAAGCCGTCATAAAAATGACGGCTTTTACTTTGAACAATTGGTATAGCTGAATTAGCCAACGCGATAGTTTGGTGCTTCTTTGGTAATCGTCACGTCGTGAACATGTGACTCCGACATACCTGCCGAAGTGATTTTCACAAACTTCGCATTTTGACGAAGATCTTCAATCACAGATGAACCTGTATAACCCATAGAAGAACGTAAACCGCCCATCATTTGGTGCACAATGTTGCCCATTGGTCCCTTGTATGGCACACGACCTTCGATCCCTTCAGGAACAAGTTTCTCAGCACCTGCTTTAGAGTCTTGGAAATAACGATCCGCAGAACCTGTTGCGCCTGCCATCGCGCCCAATGACCCCATACCCCGATACGCTTTATAGTAACGACCTTGGAAGAATTCCACTTCACCTGGCGCTTCTTCAGTCCCAGCAAGGAGTGAACCGACCATAATCGTACTCGCACCCGCGCCAATCGCTTTCGCCATATCGCCAGAGAAACGAATACCACCATCTGCAATCAATGGAATTTGATCTTTCAGTGCATTAGCCACACTGTCAATTGCAGAAATCTGCGGCATACCAATACCCGCCACAATACGAGTGGTACAAATTGAACCTGGGCCGATACCGACTTTGACCGCATCTGCGCCTGCATCGAGGAGTGCCAATGCTGCATCACCAGTTGCAATGTTACCGCCAATCACTTGGACTTGTGGGTAATTCGCTTTCACCCAACGTACGCGCTCGATCACACCTGCAGAGTGACCATGCGCCGTATCCACGACAATCGCATCAACACCCGCTTCAACCAAAGCCTCTACACGGCTTGGTGTTTCTACACCTGTACCGACTGCAGCCCCCACGCGTAAGCGACCAAGATCATCTTTACAGCTGCTTGGATAGCTTTCCGCTTTACGGAAGTCAGTGACTGTAATTAAACCTTTAAGTTCGTTGTGTTCACCAACGACCAAAACTTTTTCAATGCGGTGCTTTTGCAGTAAAGCTTGAATATTTTCTTTCGACTCACCTTCACGAACAGTCACAAGGCGGTCTTGGCCGGTCATGATGTTGCTTACAGGTTGCTCAAGGTTCGTTTCAAAGCGTGTATCGCGACCTGTGACAATACCGACCACTTTGCCATCTTTCACAACAGGCACACCGCTGATGTTGTTGGCTTGAGTAATCGAGATCAATTCGCGCACTGTAGTTTCAGGTGTCACAGTAATTGGATCTTTAACCATTCCTGCTTCAAATTTTTTCACACGACGGACTTCTGCAGCTTGTGCAGCGATATCCATGTTCTTGTGCAAAATACCAATACCACCGTTTTGCGCCATCGCAATCGCCATACGTGATTCAGTCACCGTATCCATTGCTGCTGAAACAAGGGGGATATTTAAATTAATGCCGCGCGTGAATCGTGTCTTTAATGAGACATCTTTTGGGAGAACAGTAGAATAGGCAGGGAGTAATAGGACATCATCAAAAGTTAACGCGTCTTGAACGATGGTCAACATGGCAGTCTCACTGGTAATTTCCGTGCGCTATTATAAACAAATATGAACTTAAATTTCATTTCAATTGAAAATTTATTTTTTTTATCTTAAAAAATAAAGTGATAAAACCCATATTTTATTTGAGACCCTCATTTCCACCTTTATTTTTTATTTCTTGTTTTAAGATGAATTCGATTTATTTTCTAAAACTCAAAAAGCAGAGCCTTGACTCTGCTTTTACCGATTAACACACTTGATCAAAACCTTCATCGTTGGCAGGAATGCTCGCTTCCAATTGCACAAATGGAATCATATTGTGCGCACGTCGCGCTTTGTTGCATTGATCATCCGCGATTTGCACTTCTTTACATGAAGAGCTACGTTGTTCATACATCCCACAACTCACGTGTTCACCAATGGTACCTTGCAGTGCGATACAGCGTGGACTGGCTTGATTGGTTCCAACCATACATGAATACACAGCAGTCACTGGCTCTGTGTAATGTTCAGGCATGGAGATGCCTTCAGCCCAGTAAAATGAGACTCTAAAAAAGGCACAACATGCCCCGCAGCTTAAACAGGCATCTTCCGTTGGAACTTGAGACAACATCCTTTATATTCTCATTTTCAAAAAGTTTTTTTGGAAGAAAATATTAAAAAAATTGTGGTTGCCAAACAAGCAAAATTTACGACTATTTTGTCACTTAAGTTGGACAGGTAAAAACACTCTCATCCATCAAGTCTGTACCGCACTCCAAAGTCTCAATCCAATCTAAAAATTGATGAATCTGCTCTTGCCCAATAAACGGTGTACCATGCTGCTGCACAATCATTTCGACATCCATGGTGCGGACCATATTGACCCATAAACGAATCACTTTGTTATTGCACATATAGCGCTGATGAAACCCTTTCATTTTAGGAATATGCGCAGCAAAGTTTTCCAAAGGTTTTGAGGCATCATCCACCATCGATGCCCCCATATCGCCTGAAAATAGAATCTTGGCAATTGGGTCATAAAACTGAAAATTGCCTACCGAATGTAGAAAATGGGCAGGCACAGCAATAATGGAGGATTGTCCCAACGTAATCACTTGACCGTGATCAGGTAATTCCACCAATCTGTCCAACCAGTTGCCTTTCATCCGCTCACTCATAAAGGCAGAGTTCAAGTGAGGTAAAAAGCGTGCCCAAAGTTTAGAAGCCACCACTTTCGCTTCGGTATAGACCAACCAACGCGGCATTGAGGTAATAATGTCAGGGTCTTGATGTGAGGCCATCACAAAATCAAGATTGGTCAAACGGGTATATTTATTCAACTCCATGGTCAACGGTACATAAGTTAAATCACCACCGGGATCTAAGACCGCTGCACGCTCATGGTCAATAATTAAAAACTGATTTGCCTGTACACCCTCGCCTTTGACCAAGCTGGTAAAGCTAATACACTTATGTGTGCCATCATCATATAAAACCTGTGACGTTGTGCGGTCAAATGCCATACCCATCCCCTCAAAATGCTGTTTTTCTTAAAAGACTTTTTAATACCTACAACATATATGGATTTACACAAACTTACAATGCATTTGCGACCAACATCATTTGATATATCAATAAATTGAAGATCATTTTTAAACAAAAAATCCCGATTTTTTAAGTCGGGATTCTTATTTTCTAAGGTGAATTAGAAAAAATAATGCTGTACAAGTGTCGCAACACCAATGACCAAGAAAATGGCCGCACCAATTTTATGAATTAAGGCAATTGGCAACTTGGTCGCCAACTTATCGCCAATAAAGACCGCTGGCGCATTGGCCAACATCATCCCTAAAGTCGTACCCAACATCACCCAAACTATACTGTCAAAACGTGCCGCTAAAGCCACTGTCGCAATTTGAGTTTTATCGCCAATTTCGGCCAAGAAGAACAACACAAACGTTGCGCCAAATACCCCAAGTTTCTGCCATTTCTTAATGCTGCCTGACTCATCATCCAACTGATCAGGAATCAACATCCAACCTGCCATAGCAATGAAACCAATCGAGAGAATCCAGATCAGCGTATCAGGGCTTAAAACTGTGGTAATCCATTGGCCTAAAACAGCAGAGACGCCATGGTTAATAATGGTCGCCAGCAAAATAGCCAATAGAATTGGGACGGGTTTACGGAAACGTGCAGCAAGTAACAATGCAAGCAATTGGGTCTTATCGCCCATTTCAGCTAAAGCCACGATGGCTGTGGAGAGGAGGAATTCATACATGATGTCTTTCTCTGGCTAGCATAACAAATACCAATGACTCACCGCTCCTGCTAGCCAAAATCTGCAGAGTGGTAAATCAAAGGTCTTGCCAACAAAAGAAAGCTCTTTAGAAGCTCATTTGGTTCTTTGCTATGATGACCATGCTCGTTTTAGAGCAAATATGTTGATCATCACCTGTTCTGAAGAACAGCGGCTACTCCCCAATGAAGTAACACCATGTTAGGCGAAAATATGTTTTTTGGCAATCTATAAATACAAAAGACCCTGCCGAAGCAGAGTCTTTATTGAGGTATTTTTGCAGTGCTTCCAGCCGCTATTTTTCTCTTTTGAGAAGAGAAATCAACAGGGCAAAAACCTAGATCATCAGATCAGTAAAGTACGGATGTCTTTCAGTAACTTCGTCAGCTTATTAGTAAAGCGCGCTGCATCCGCCCCATTGATCACACGGTGATCATAAGACAGAGATAACGGCAACATCAGTTTCGGATCAAAACCTTGACCATTCCATACTGGTTGCATCGTCGCTGGAGAAATTCCCAAAATCGCGACTTGCGGCCAGTTCACCAGTGGTGTAAATGCTGTACCACCAATTGCACCTAAGCTTGAAATCGTGAAGTTTGCACCTTGTAGATCTTTCGGCGAAAGCTTCTTATCACGTGCTTTCTGGCCCAATACACCAAGCTCCACCGCAATGTCTTTAATCGATTTCTGGTCTGGATTACGTAGTACAGGAACAGTTAAACCATCTGGCGTTGCTACAGCAATGCCCATATGGATTTCGTTCCGCAAGAGTACAGACTTGCCATCATCAGCCAAGTGACCAGCAAAATCACGCTCTTCTTTGAGTAAATGCGCAACAGCTTTAATAATGAAAGCCATAATGGTCAAGCTAATACCATCTTTCTTAAAGTTACCTTTAAGATCATTACGCCAAGCTTCAAGTTCAGTAATATCCGCCAAATCAAACTGAGTCACTTGCGGAATATAGTTGTTTAAAGACAACTGCGGAATAGAGACTTGTTGCAGACGTGTCAGCACTTTCTCTTCTACACCACCAAACGCACTAAAGTCAGGCAGTTTCGGTAAGCCAGCGGCAGCAACAACCGACGCAACAGGTGCAGTTTGCGGTGCTGTTAAGCGACCTTTCACATAAGCAAAAATGTCATCTTTCATTAAACGCGCATGCGGCCCAGAAGCTTTGACTTCTGCCAGCACCACGCCCAATTCACGCGCCAGCTTGCGTACCGCAGGACCCGCGTAGACTTTAGCATTGGCTGCATTTTGCTCTTTGGTTAGCTTATCTGCACCTTGAACTGCTGGTGCAGCCTGTACAGTAGATGCTACCACTGGCACAGTTGCAGCTTGAGCAGCTGCAGGTTTCGCTGGTGTCTGAGTAACCGCTTGTGCCACTGGTACAGGGGCTTGGCCCTCAGCTTCAATGGTCACCAAAGCCACACCTTCCGATACATTTTGTCCCAATGCAACATGAATGGCTTTAATCACACCCGCTGTTGTACTAGGCACTTCAACCGTTGCTTTGTCTGACTCAACCACGATGATACTTTGATCTTTTTCAACCGTATCACCTACTGACACCAAAATTTCAGCAACAGCCGCTTTGTCTACACCCAAGTCAGGCACTGCAATTTCAACCGCACCTGCAGGCGCAGCAGCAGCTTGTGGCGCCGCTTCAGCAGGCTGAACTTCAGTGGTTTGAGGTACTGCAACTGGCGTAGGCTCAGCAGTCACTGGTGCAACTGACGCTGCTGTTTTTACAGTCAGGATCACTACGCCTTCTTTAACACTGTCACCAACTTGAACGCTAATTGATTCCACTGTGCCTGAAATCGTACTCGGTACTTCCACAGTCGCTTTGTCTGACTCAACCACGAGGATGCTTTGATCGACGTCAATTTGATCGCCAACCGACACCAAAATTTCACTAACGGTTGCTTTTTCCACACCAATATCTGGCACTTGCACATCAACCACTTGTGATGCTGTAGTCGCAGCGGGTGCAACCGTTTCAGCAACAGCAGTGGGTGCAGTCTTTTCTTCAGCTTGTACAAAGTCAGCCTGTGCTTGTACTGCTGGCGCTTCAGTTTGTCCCTCGGCTTCCAGCTCAATCAGCGCTGCACCTTCAGCAACTGGGTCACCTAAGTTTACTAAAATGCTTTTAACAACGCCTGCTGAAGTGCTAGGCACTTCAACAGATGCTTTGTCTGATTCTAATAGAACGACACTGTCATCAACCGCAATGGTATCGCCAACTTTGACCAAAATTTCAGCAACAACGGCTTTATCTACACCAATATCAGGAGTTGTAATTTGCATACTTATTTCTCCTCTTTGTAGTCAGCTACAGCGTGTACAGATGGCGTTGCTTGAGGAGCCCAAGCTACTGGACGGTCCGTATCTAATTCAAATGTAGAGATGGCATCTTTCACTAAGCGTGCATCCACTTCACCTTCATCAGCCAATTTCTTCAGTGTGGCAACAACAATGTGCGCTGCATCTACACCAAAGTAGCTACGTAATTTAGCGCGTGAATCTGAACGACCATAACCATCTGTACCCAATGCTACGAATGGACGGTTGTCTGGAAGATATGCACGAATTTGTTCGCTATAAGCACGCATATGATCTGTTGCAGAAACCACGATACCTTCTGTACCGCGCAGTTGCTCAGTCACCCAAGCCTCTTTCACATTCTCGCTCATTGGATGCAAGCGGTTATATTCTTCACATGCCATACCATCACGTGCAAGTTCATTGAAACTTGTTACGCTAAATACATTTGAATGGATTTGGTATTCATCACGTAAGATTTGAGCCGCTTTAATGACTTCACGCAGAATCACACCTGAACCCATCAACTGAACAGTGGCTTTTTCATCTTTTTGAAGTAAGTACATACCACGTTTAATGCCTTCTTCAGCACCTTGTGGCATTTCAGGATGCTCGTAGTTTTCGTTCATTACCGTTAAGTAATAGAAAATACGCTCTTGGTTCACATACATGCGTTGTAAACCATCATGCACAATAACTGCTAATTCATAACCAAAACATGGGTCATACGACACACAGTTCGGAATCGTGTTCGCAAGAATATGTGAGTGACCATCTTGGTGTTGTAAGCCTTCGCCATTGAGCGTTGTACGGCCTGCTGTTGCACCCAATAAGAAACCTTGTGCTTGTGCATCACCTGCAGCCCATGCAATGTCGCCAATACGTTGGAAACCAAACATAGAGTAGTACATGTACATTGGAATCATGGGTAAGTTATTGGTTGAATAACTGGTTGCCAATGCTGCCCAAGCGCTCATTGCACCTGCTTCGTTAATGCCTTCTTGAAGCATATGACCATCTTTTGCTTCACGGTAATGCATCAACTGTTCTTGGTCTTCAGGCGTGTAATGCTGACCATTGGCTGCATAAATACCCAATTGACGGAACATACCTTCTAAACCAAAAGTACGTGCTTCATCTGGAACAATAGGAACAACACGGTCTTTAATGGCTTTTTCTTTTAACAATGCAGCGATTAAACGAACCATCACCATGGTGGTTGATTGTTCTTTGCCTTGTGAGCCTTTTAAGACTGCATCAAACACAGAAAGTTCTGGAATAGCCAACTGTTCACTTTCTTTACGACGTGCAGGTAAGTAACCACCTAATGCTTCACGACGTGCCTTCATATATTTCAATTCAGGCGAGTTTTCGCTTGGACGATAGAAAGGCACTTCTTCTAATTGCTCATCGTTAAATGGCAAATTGAAGCGATCACGTACATATTTTAAAGATTCGATTTGCATCTTTTTGATTTGATGCGTTTTGTTTACTGCTTCAATTTCATCAGACAAACCATAACCTTTAACAGTTTTCGCTAAGATTACAGTTGGTTGACCTTTGGCTGTACATGCTTCTGCATAGGCTGCAAAAACTTTGTACGGGTCATGACCACCACGATTTAGATTATCAATATCTTCATCGCTTAAGTCTTTAATCAACTCAGCCGCTTCTGGGTATTTACCAAAGAATTTTTCGCGTGCATATGCACCGCCCTTCACTTGTAAGCGCTGGTATTCGCCATCCAGTGTTTCTTCCATAACCGACTTTAAAGCACCAGTTTTGTCTTTTGCAAGTAGTGGGTCCCAATGACGACCCCAAACCACTTTAATGACACGCCAGCCCGCACCACGGAATAAAGATTCTAATTCTTGAATAATTTTACCGTTACCACGTACTGGGCCATCTAGACGCTGTAAGTTACAGTTTACAACCCAAATGAGATTGTCTAATTTTTCACGACCCGCAAGTGAAATTGCACCTGTGCTTTCTGGCTCATCCATCTCGCCATCGCCAAGGTATGCCCAAACTTTGCGATTTTCTTCTTTAATCAAACCACGATTCATCAAATATTTTTGAATATGTGCTTGGTAAATCGACATGATTGGGCCAAGACCCATCGATACCGTTGGGAACTGCCAATAATCAGGCATTAAGTATGGATGTGGATAAGAAGGTAAGCCAACACCGTCCACTTCGCGACGGAAATTGTTTAGATGCTCTTCAGTCAAACGACCTTCAAGGAATGAACGCGCATAAATACCTGGCGCACAGTGACCTTGATAATAAATCATGTCCCCGCCAAAGTTGTCATTATTGGCACGGAAAAAGTGGTTAAAACCCACATCATATAATGTTGCTGAAGATGCAAAACTTGCCAAGTGACCACCTAAGTCATCACCCGTTTTATTGGCACGGAGTACCATCGCTAAGGCGTTCCAACGAATCAACGCACGGATACGACGCTCCATGTCTTGATCGCCTGGCATTGCAGGTTCTTCAGCCACTGAAATTGTATTTAAATAAGGCGTGTTTAAACGCTGAATAGGGACATGTTTAGCGATTGCTTGTTGATACAGTTTTTCTAGTAGAAAAGCTGCACGCTCAGTCCCCATGTGTTGTAAAACGGAGTCAAACGCATCTTGCCATTCTTGCGTTTCTTGCGCGTCAGTATCACCATAAAACGCCATAATTCACCTATTTCGATATCCTAATCTTATACGCTAATATGTATCATACTTTCGTCCTATAAGAGTATCGCCACAGCTGAATATGGCTGAGCCATACTATTTAGCAACTAAATAGTCATTAACCATTTGTTACCCAAGATAACAAAAAACCGCCAATTTAGGCGGTTTTTTATACATTTAATGCTACTTTTTGATGCTAACTTAGATTTCGTCAGAGCTGTATTCCTTTTTCAAGCATCAGACCAACGGTAAGTTCGGATCATCGATCAAATCGGATTTAAGGCAACATTGCTAGATAAGTCGATGGGTTTTTGCGTTGACCATCTTTAACTACTTCATAGTGTAAATGTGGGCCTGTACAACGACCTGTACAACCGACATTGGCAATATGTTCACCCGCATCTACACGGTCGCCAACACGAGCGATTAAACGTGAAGCATGAGCATAGCGCGTGATGTAACCATTGCCATGGTTAATTTCAACATATTGACCATAACCTGTACCCCAACCTGACTTGGTCACAATCCCTGGACCTGTCGCATAAATCGGTGTACCGCTTGGCGCAGCAAGATCTAGACCTGAGTGACGCTCAGCACGACCATTCATAGTACGGCCGCCGTAACTTGAGCTCACACGTGCGCTTGGAAGTGGGTGTGTCACTAACCACGAATATGCATTATTTGAAAAACTTTTTGCAGAGAATTCTGAACCGTATTTTTTCGACAGTGAAGCGTTGTTAAGTTCAACCGTTTTTTCACGGAGCTGAACGGTCATTTTCGTTTCGGCAGGAACATCAATATCATTAGATTCAGTATAAGCGCCTTCCGATAAAGTGCGTGTCAATTGCTCAATTCGATCCGAAGAAGCATTATTTGTATTGAGTTCTACCAAATCAGCGAAGGCTACTGAAGCAGCCGATGCCGCAAAAGAAAAAGCCAACAAAATACGTCGCATATGCATAAAAAACCTCTTAAAACTGTTCTTACGAATGTTTCTTGCGTGATCTCGTCCTTGATATCTACCGAAAGAAGCGCATAAGATTAAGACATTAACATGAAGGAAATATGTATGTCCGAACCAGTGAATCTCTTTCAACAAACCAGAAAACACATAAAAACAGGAAACTTAACGTTTCTCTCAAAGCAAGTGACTGCATGGCAGAAACTTACAAAAGTGATTCAACCTATCCTACCGCAACCAGAGCAGTGGCAGGTTGTTTGTTATCAATATGGTATTTTGACGATTACCGGCGAAAATCAAGCGATGATTAGTCAACTTGGTTACCTTCAAAAACAATATATTGCACAACTGTCGGAACTTGATGAGTTTAAAGACCTACAAAAACTCCAAGTTCGTTTGAGAATCCCCTCTCAAACACCCGCAAAGATACAATCTATTTCAAGATCGCTAAGCACAGAAACTCAAGACTTAATTCGAGGTGCTGCTGACTTTGTGAGCGACCCTAAGCTTAGCCAAGCAATGCGCCGTTTGGCAAGCAAAAAAAAGTAACCTCGTCTCGACCCGCGTCAGAATTGCGTTTTTAAAATGATAAATTCATCACATTTATGCTTGTTACAATATAACATCACACAATAAAGACAATGACTTAAGTCACACTCACATAAGGAATTGGACACTGATCTTCGTCATTAAATGTTACAATTTCATAGCTGCTTGGATCACTTTGGACATTGCGCAATAATTGATTATTCAAAGCATGCCCAGACTTATATCCATCAAATTTGGCAATAATTTGGTGGCCGAGCAAGTAAAGATCCCCCACCGCATCTAATATTTTGTGACGAACAAATTCATCTGAGAAGCGTAAACCTTCTTCATTCACCACACCGGTTTCATCGACTCCAATGGCATTGTCTAAACTTGCCCCCAAAGCGAGATTATTGGCTTTGAGATAATCCAAATCTTTCATGAAACCAAAAGTACGGGCTTCACTGACTTCATAAACAAAGGTTTCGGTTGAAAAATCAATAGTGGCAGACTGATATTCTTTCTTAAAAGCGGGATGGTCGAAGTCAATGGTAAAGTTGAGTTGAAAACCCTCATGTGGGCGGAAAACAGCGCGTTTGTCTTCGATGAGTGCTTCAACAGGTTTGAGTATTTTTATAAATTTTTTAGGGGCATCCAGTTCTTTAAGGCCGCCTTGCATCAATAAATAAATAAACGGACCTGCACTGCCATCCATAATTGGTACTTCAGAGGCAGACACTTCAATGATCAAGTTATCAATACCCAGACCTGCAATTGCACTCATAACATGTTCAATGGTACCGACTTTGGCATCTTCTTGAACTAGGTTTGAACACATGAAGGCTTCTTGGATCAACATCGCATTTGCACGAATGTCGACGGGTGGATTGAGATCGATACGACGAAACACAATTCCTCCGTCCGCATGATGTGGCACAAAGTTAATTAAGACTTTTTGACCACTATGCAAACCAATGCCGCTTGCTTTAACGACACGTTGTAGAGTTCTTTGTTTCAACATGTTTCATATCATCTCACCACTAAACCGCTATACGTTAGCATATTTAGCCATTGATAAAAAACAAAAAGGTAGTCAGAGACTACCTTTTCTTCACCATATGTGATTTAACCACATAGACAAATACTACTTACGTTGTTGATTTTTCAAGTAATCTTGAATACTCATTGGTGTTGGACGTGCAGCACTCACTGTCGATGCAGAACTCGCTGCTGCAGCCACGTCTTGGTTCTGACGCTGGATTGCAGGCACATCATCATCTTCAACAACTGCTTGCGTTGCATGCCCATGTTGTGCTACCTGCACATGTGCATTTGGACGCTTCACTGGTTCAGCAGAATCTGCTGAATTTCGAGTCAAACCAGTTGCAATCACAGTGACACTGATTTCATCACGCGCATCTGGATCAAATACGGTTCCATAGAAGACTTGGCCTTCGTCTAGATCGACAATTTGGTTCACAACATCAGTAATTTCTTCGATTTCGCCAAACGTAACGTCATCACCACCCGTCACATTAATCAGAATCCCTTTGGCATTCATAATGGTGACGTTATCCAGCAATGGACTACGGATCGCTTGCTCAGCCGCTTGGCGTGCACGGTTTTCACCACGACCTAAACCCGCACCCATCATGGCATAACCACGTGTGCTCATCGCAGTTTTTAAGTCGGCAAAGTCAAGGTTAATATGACCTGGACGTACCACCAAATCAAAGATACTACGGACCGCATTTAATAAGACATCATCCGCTTTTTTGTAGGCATCTTTCATTGAGATGTCACGGAAAACTTTTAACAAACGTTGGTTTGGAATGATGATTAAAGAATCAACATGCGCTTCTAATGCTTCAATGCCTTGCTCCGCAGACTGAAGACGACGTTTACCTTCAAAGTTAAACGGTGTCGTCACCACGCCTACGGTTAAAATGCCCATTTCTTTGGCAATTTCAGCAACCACTGGCGCAGCACCTGTACCTGTACCACCGCCCATACCAGCAGTGACAAACACCATATCAGTGCCTTCAAGGTGTTGACGAATCAAGTCACGACTTTCTTCAGCCGCGGCTTGACCTACATTTGGATTGGCGCCCGCACCCAAGCCACGGGTATTTTGCTCGCCCAACTGGATTTTGAATTGTGCATTCATACGGTCTAGCGCTTGCTTGTCCGTATTGGCACATACAAATTTTACACCTTGAATATCTGACTCAAGCATGTGTTGTACGGCGTTACCACCTGCACCACCAACACCAAACACAGTAAAACGGGCTTGACCGTTGCTATCGGTTTGATCATCTTCTAAAAATTCAAATGAGGCCATGACCTATAGATTTCCTAATTCGTTATTGGCAGTCACTTAAGCCCGTATACTGCCTTGATCTTAATAAACAAAATTGCTTTTAAGCATGCTGTGCAAGCCATAACTTGTCAAGTTTAAGCGATGCGTTGTACAACTTCTTAACAATATTCCAAAAAAATTCAACTTAAAAAACAGATTTCAGCTTTTCATTGAGTCCCGACCAAGCGCGTCCAACGCGTTTAATCAAAGACAGTTTTTCTGTATCTTCTGGTTCCACTATAGTTTCTTGTGTTTCGCTCTGACTAAACATCAACAAACCTGCGGCAGTGGCATACTGAGAGCGACGCAGTGCGGCAATATTTTGCTCATCTGCTGTCACTTGCACAGGTGGATTCCCCAAATGCGCAGACACCCCCAACATACGACGAGTCAACGTCACCATACCTTCGATTTGACTGGCATCACCAGTTAACACCACACCATGATACAAACCATGAATCGCACCATTACGCTCTAGCTCTTGGCGAACTTGGCCTAAGATTTCTTCATAACGCGCAATCACGATTTCAGTCAGCTCAATACGACTAATCGTTTGCGGACCATCAATCCCTTGGATCTGAATCATATGGTCCGGTTTAACCGACTTAATGTCGACACACCCATAGAGTAATTTAATTCGCTCCGCTTCTTCAGTGGTGGTTTGTAACACAGCGGCAATATCACGGGTGACATGTTCGCCACCACGCTGCAAAGTATGTGTCAACGCCAAACGACCATCCAAATACACCGCAATGTTGGTGGTACCTGCACCAATATCGACTAAACAGACGCCATACTCTTTTTCATCTTTGAGTAGGCTCGCTTCTGCCGTTGCCAAACAAGACACCACCAGTTTCTCCACCCCGATATTGGCACCTTTTAAGGCCCGATCAAGGTTTTGCATGGTACTAATTGGTAACATCATCAACTGATAATGACCAATCATGCTATGTGCAGACATCCGTATTGGGTTTTGTACCCACTCAGTGGAGTCATCCAGCTCAAAGCCCAGTGGAACAGCACTGACCAAATAATGATCCGAGGTCATGTGGCTGGCTTTGGCCAACTCTAATGCACGAACCACTTCACTTGTTGTAATTGTATGGTCAGTATTTTCAACTGGCGTTCGTCCAGATGCATAAAAGCTTTTTAACTCGGCACTTGGGATCGACACCCACGCGGAATGGACACGGCATTCAGCCATATCTTCTGCTTCTTGCACGGCATTTTTTATCGCTGTAATGACTTTATCAAGACTTACAATTTTTCCTTTATTCATGCCTCGGTTACGAGCAGTTGCCATTCCTATCACTTGGATATTGTCTGGCGCATGTACCTTACCAATCAAAACTGAAACTTTGTGCGTCCCAATGTCAATCGCAACAACTGAGGGAACCGCTTCATTCATTATTTACTACTACCATCACATGTTTGTTTAATTTATGGCTTTATGCCTCTGTTTTAAAGCCAAGTATTATGGCTTTGCTGCTGCTCCACCTGCAATGCTTGTGTCATCAATCGTTACAACAAAATGACCATTTGCTATCTTTGGTGCGGCAGCATTCTTCCATTGGATGGCCAAGCCATTCCGATAACGCAAATCAATGGCAGATACTTTGGCCCAAACTGGCTTCAAATCACTTTGAGCCAAATAACTCAAACGTTGCAGCTTACTCATGGTTTGATCCTGATCTACGATAACACGTAAACCTGAATCGAACTGCATAAACCAAGTCATACGCTCCGTTAAATATAGTTCTTTTAAACGAAGGTTGACTGGTTGGAATAATTGATTAATTTCATTATAACGGCGCATCATCATTTTAGACTGACTGATTGGGCCGTGTAATAAAGACAAATTCTGATTATTTTTCGGTGTCACTTCGCTAAATACGTCACCACTGTCACTTAAGAGGCGCCCTGTCCCCCAACGTGCAATTGCATGCCGAGGCATGACGCGAACGCGAATCGCATTCGGCCATGCCCGCGAAACCACCACACGATCGACCCAAGCCAGCTCTAAAGTTCGATCACGAATTTCTTCTAAATCTGAGGTGAAATAATTATGGGTAATGGCCGCTGAAACATGTCCCATCACCTGATTCTTTTCCGCCTCAGAACGTACGCCTACTACATCAAGTTCGGCCACGCGTGCATCTGTCATGACTTGATATAAGCCATAAATACCAACCAACAGCACCGCCACGGCAACGACCAACATCACCCAACCACCAAAGTTGGCAAGCTTTTCCTTACGCGTCGGTGGTTTATCGTGTATTGAAGTAATCGCTGCGCGTTTACGGCGCATAGAAGCAGGTAATTGCGCCATTTAGTGAGCCGCACCTGTCAATGTTTGCTCTAAAATTTGGACACAAAGCGCATCAAAGCTATAACCCACTGCATTTGCTGCTTTCGGCACCAAAGAGTGACTGGTCATCCCAGGTACTGTATTCACTTCTAGTAACCAGAAATTGCCTTGCTCATCTTGCATCGCATCAATACGACCCCAACCACTTGCACCCACCGCTTGGAATGCACGGAGGCAAAGCGCTTGCAACTTTTGCTCTTCTTCAGTGCTTAAGCCACACGGAATTCCGTATTCCACATCATTACGCTGATATTTCGCTTCATAATCATAAAAAGCCACATCCGCAGGCGGTTGTAGACGAATCACAGGTAGCGGTTGACCATCTAAAAATGAAATCGTGAATTCACGTCCCGTAATCCATTTTTCAGCCATCACCACAGCATCGTGTTGGGTCGCTTTGGCAATTGCCGCTGCCAAATCTTCTGCTTTTTCAACTTTACTCATGCCGACACTTGAACCTTCGTGTACCGGCTTGATAATCAGTGGAAGACCCAAATTCGCCACTACTTCAGCCAAATCTGACTCTTGGCTAATGATGCGATAGGGCGCTGTCGGTAAGTCTGAACCCTGCCAAACTTGCTTGGTTTTAACTTTATCCATACCAATAGCAGAACCCTGTACGCCTGTTCCAGTATACGGGATGTTGAGCCACTCCAAGACACCTTGGATTTGACCATCTTCCCCACCGCGACCATGCAACACAATAAACGCACGGTCATACCCGACCAATTCCGTCACACTACGCTCTTGCGGGTCAAAAGCTTCTGCATTTACACCCGAACGAACCAATGCTTCAAGTACAGCTGCACCACTATCTAGAGAAACCTCACGCTCAGCAGACTTACCACCAAGCAACACCGCTACTTTGCCGAATTTTGAAGCATTTGACACGTTGATATCCTTAAACTTTATGACTGTTTTATTCATTGAGTAATCACAAAACGTGATTATTTTAAATATAAATGATTGCTTGCAAGCTCAACCGAGATAGCCCCCACATTACCTGCGCCTTGCGTCAATAACAAGTCATCCGCTTGTAACACTTTTTTCAACGCATGCTGCAAATTACCTTCGACTGGATCGATCAAAATCGGCTCTACATCGCCACGTAAACGAATACTACGCGCCAATGAACGACTGTCTGCACCCACAATCGGTTTTTCACCCGCAGGATAGACTTCAAGCAGCAACAGCTGATCGACATGTGACAGTACATCCACAAAGTCATCGAAACAGTCACGGGTACGGCTAAAACGGTGTGGCTGAAACATCATCACTAAACGGCGGTCTGGATGGCTCGCTCGTGCCGCTTTAATGGTCGCTTCGACTTCTTTTGGATGGTGACCATAGTCATCCACCAATTTCACGTTGCCGCCGTCGATGTCAAATTCGCCCTGTACTTGGAAACGACGACCTACACCGCTGAAACTTTCCAACGCACGTGCAATCGCAGCATCAGACACACCTTCATCGGTTGCAATACCAATCGCCGCAAGTGCATTTAAAATATTATGCAAACCCGGCAAGTTGATGGTTAAACGCAAAGGCTCTCGATCTTTCCGCAATACGGTAAAGTGCGACTGCATGCCTTCTTGTTCAATATCCACTGCACGAATGTCATTGTCTTCGTTAAAACCATACGTGATCAATGGACGACCAATGCGCGGCATGATTTCACGAATGTTGGCATCATCGCCACACACCACAGCCAAGCCGTAAAACGGTAGTTTTTGTAAGAACTGTACAAAGGTATCTTTTAAGACATCGAAGCTACCACCATAGGTGTCCATATGGTCTGCATCAATATTGGTCACGATGGTGGCCATCGGTTGCAAATGCAGGAATGACGCATCTGATTCATCTGCTTCTGCAACGATAAAACGACTCGCGCCCAGTGCAGCATTCACACCAGTACGGTTCAGCAAACCACCAATCACATAAGTTGGATCGAGATTTTCTTCTGCCAACATACACGTGACAAGGCTAGTGGTCGTGGTTTTACCATGCGTTCCCGCAACAGCAATCCCATGACGGTAGCGCATCAGCTCACCCAGCATTTCTGCACGGCGCACCACAGGTGTACGCGTTTCAATGGCCGCTTTAATTTCTGGGTTTTCTGCATCAATTGCAGTCGACACCACAATCACGTTTGCACCCTGAATATTTTCAGCGGTATGCCCGATATAGACTTTGATGCCATTTTCTTCAAGCTGAGCCGTGGTTTTTGACGCCTTGATATCTGAACCTGAGACTTTGTAGCCTTGGTTCTTTAACACTTCAGCAATACCACACATACCCGCACCACCAATTCCAATAAAATGGATGTGCTTAATACGGCGCATTTCTGGCACTTTAATTAACTTTTTTGCTTGATCAGCAGGCGTAGATGGCGACATAAAATACTCGGTTTACAATGCTTGAATTAAACGAACCACATGTTGGGTTGCATCGGGTTGTGCTTGCTGACGTGCTTTCACTGCCATTTCAGACAATAACTGACGGTTCATCAAGGGTAATAATAATTCTTTTAAACTCTCGGGCGTCATGCTTGCTTGTGGGCAAATTTTGGCTGCACCGATATTGGCTAAAAACTTTGCATTGGCCGTTTGGTGATCATCCACTGCACTTGGCAGCGGAACAAAAACCGCAGCCACACCCGCAGTCGCAATCTCGGTCACGGTTAACGCCCCAGCACGGCAAATAATTAAATCGGCATCGCTATAGGCTTTGGCCATATCTTCAATAAAAGGGTGAACTTCAACCTGAAGCTGTTCAGGGGCATCGGCATAACGCGCTTGGGTCGCATCTGCATGGTTTTGACCACACTGATGATAAATGCTTAACGGCACATTCAATTGCTTCAATGCTTCAGGAACACGCTCATTTAACGCTTGTGCACCCAACGAGCCACCCACAATTAAAACTCGAAGCGTGGCTCCAGCTTTTTCACGTTCTTGATAACGCCAAGACGGATTTAAAATTTCCGTAATCTCTTTGCGGACGGGATTACCCGTGGTCACAATTTTATCTTGTGCAGCAAAGGTATTTGGAAAAGCTTGGCACACTGTTTTGGCAATACGTGATAACTGCGTATTGGTAAAACCCGCAATCGCATTCTGCTCATGAATAATCACAGGAATACCCAGTGCGCGCGCAGCCAATCCACCTGGCCCAGCGACATAACCCCCAAAGCCCGCGACGGCATCGACTTTGAGCTGCTTCATGTAACGCATTGCACTTAAAGTGGCTTTTAAAATTTTAAAGGGTGCCAATACTTTGCGGACTAAGCCATTGCCGCGCACACCTTGAATATCAATTTGATAAATTGGGATATCATGATTTTTAAGCAGGCGATTTTCCATACCTGTAGGCGTAGCAAGCCACGAGACTTGACAGCCTTGTTGCTGTAATTCCTTAGCCACAGCAAGTGCTGGAAAAACATGTCCGCCCGTTCCGGCAGCCATCATCATTACATGTTTCGGCTTTGTTTGTGTTGCTTCGGTCACAGTCTAATTCTTCAATTCTAAAAATATGGAAACAAAATTCAATTTTAAGCGATCAATTGTAATCACAAACGCATAGCCGCGAAAGATTATTTACTTTTTTTCAACAGGCATTTGATTGTTTTTTTCTACTGATTTTCAAGTTTAAACTAGATTTGTTATCAGATGTGCATTTTTACTCAAACTACAGCACACAATCAGGCTCAACAGTGCAATTGGAGATATTTAAAAATAAAACAATGAAGCTGATTTGAATCAAATATTTAACATCATTCTAAAGTGTAATTCACTTCATTTTAGCGGCTAGAAATACAATCTGAGTGCATACATTTGAACAGAATGAAAATTAGTGGTGTCTAGCAACATAATCCGCTTTATTTTCAACCAAATTGATACACTTTGCAGCAAAGTACAGCTCTATTTCAAAACCGACCACAACCATGAAAGAAAAAAGGAACCATTTCAGGTTCCTTTTCTGTCGTTTTAGCTGGCTTTGCCTGCTTCTAAGATATCAAATAAAGTATCGGCAATCGAGGTACCAAATTGCGCATCAATCTCACGAATACAGGTTGGACTGGTGACATTAATCTCGGTCACATAATTGCCAATCACATCAAGTCCGACAAAAACCAAACCTTTTTCACGTAAGAAAGGTCCCACTTTTGCGGCAATCGCCTTGTCGTTTTCAGTCAACGGACGTGCTTGACCCAAACCACCTGCGGCCAAATTCCCACGCACTTCGCCGTTTTGTGGAATACGCGCCAAACAGTACGGAATAGGTTCACCATTGACCAGCAAGATACGTTTATCCCCTTCCACAATTTCAGGAATATAACGCTGCGCCATAATCGGACGTGTGCCCATTTCCGTCAACATTTCCAAAGTTGAGCCAATGTTCACACCATCTTGATATAAACGGAAAATTCCCATGCCACCCATACCATCAAGGGGCTTCACAATCACATCACCATGTTCTTTAATAAATTCACGGATCAGGCTTTGTTGTGAAGTCACCAATGTAGGGACTTGGAGTTCTGGGAACTGCGTGGCAAACAGTTTTTCATTACAGTCACGTAAGGACTGTGGTTTATTGATAATCCACGCGCCTTCACGTTCTGCTTGTTCCAAAATATAGGTGGTGTAGACAAAGTTCATGTCAAACGGTGGATCTTTACGCATCAAGATCACATCGTAATCGGCCAAGGACTCTTTTTGCTGTTCGCCCAACTCAAAATAATGATCGTAGTCTTCAAACACTTTTAAGGGAGAAATCAGACCAAAGGCTTTGCCTTGATCGATATATAAATCGTGTTGTAATGCATAACCCAGCTCATGTCCACGACGGCTTGCTGCCCATAACATGGCCATGGTGGAATCTTTTTTCAGATTCACCGTTTCAATCGGATCCATCACTACCAGTACACGCATAATTCTCACGCTCATATTTTTTAAACTTGGCAAAAAGTATAGCGAAGTTTTCAGGTTTGGGTGCAACAAGTTGTGTAATAATTAAAGATTAAAAAATCTATTTTATTCAAATAACTACAACACATTGCAGTAACAAATCAGATACTAACTGCTCAATTCAACAAAGGAAGTATGCGCCTATTACCACGCGACAGCTCCTTTCCAAACCGTCTCCATTAAGCCAAAAGGCGTTGAATATCCTTGGCAATTTTTTCAGGTTTAACAATTGGCGCATAGCGTTTCACCACCTGCCCTTTTTGGTTAATGAGAAACTTGGTGAAATTCCACTTGATGCTTTGACTACCTAAAATGCCTTTCGCCTCAGACGTTAAATACTGATACAGCGGATGCGCTGTAGGACCATTCACGTCAACTTTGGCAAACATTGGGAAAGAGACCCCATAATTACGCTGACAAAAGCTGCCGATCTCTTCATTACTCGCAGGGTCTTGCTGCGCAAATTGGTTGCAGGGAAAACCTAAAATCAGCAGACCTTGCTGTTGATAGTCCTGATATAACTTTTCCAAGCCTTCAAATTGCGGGGTTAAACCACATTGGCTGGCGGTATTCACCACCAATAAAACCTTGCCCTGATAATCGGCCAGATTCTTTTGCTCACCTTCCAACAGTTCGGCCTGAAAATCATAAATTGTGGTCATTACATCTCTTCCATTCATCAAAATGTCATTACTTAAAGTCGCTTCAAGGACTGAAACGACCTTAGCCTTAGATAAATATCGCACACAATTAACTTGTGCACAAGATTATAATGCGCAATACACTTCCATCCCTATTTCATTTATACTGCTTTACAGACATTAACACCCCAAGGACATTCAACATGGCGGACACCCCTCTTTTAGAAAACCGCGTGTGTTTTGCCATGTATTCCGCAACCAATGCCATGGTTCGTCAATACCGTCCACGCTTACAGGTTTACGATCTGACCTATCCACAATTTATTGTTTTGTTGGCTTTATACGAGCAGGACAATGTGACGCTGACCGAGATTGGACAAAAAACCTTTTTTGACTCAGGCACCTTAACCCCAATTATTAAAAAACTAGAAGAAAAACAGTTTTTGAAGCGTGTTGCCGTCAAAGAAGATGAACGTATGAAAAAAGTCGTTCTGCTGGAAAAAGCACTGTTAGCCAAAGATAAAATTATGGCCATTCCTTTTGAGCTGGCATGTTCTTTAGGCCTAGATCCCGATGATTTGGTAGCCATCCATCAACTGTGTCAGCGTTTTTTAAACGGCTTAGAACAGCCTCAACACGCCAGTGGAGATACTTAAGTGCAACAAGCGATTGTTGGTTTTCATCTCGATGAAGAACATCATTGGGTGGCGGAACTAGCCTGTGGCCACACACAACATGTCCGCCATACTCCACCGTGGCAAAACCGCCCTTGGGTACAAACTGAGCAAGGACGCCAAGAAAAAATAGGCGTTCTTTTAAGCTGTAAAAAATGCATGGAAAATCCACAAAAATAATTCTTTTGCATTTTTTTTAAATTTTAATGCTTATTTATCAATTTTTTAGAAAAATTAAAAAGCCTGTACAGCTGTACTTTTCAACCCAGTAAAACTATGTAGAAAAAATGAATATTACCATAAGTCTTGTTCATTTTTAGTAAATGATTATACTTCTCATTTTTATTGGCAATTCACTCTCTCCGAGCCTTAAATCATGATGAAATTTTCACCACAGCCGCTTTGTGGTTCTAACCTATTCAAATATAGCCTTCTCAGCTTTATGATTTTAAATGCGCATGCAGCCTATGCGGATGAAGCGACGCTACAAAATAATGAGAATCCCTCCTCTCAAGCGACGACAAACAAATCGGGCACAGCAGCAGTTTTGCCTACCTTGAAAATTGAGGCGATGAGTGAACTTGATCCAATCAAAAGCTATGTTGATTACGATCAGGCCAATGTCACACGGAATGGTTTAAAGAAAAAAGGGTGGTGTTTCAAAAAGTATGCTAGTTAATTCTGTCAATAGAGAAATTGAAAATAAGTAAATTAAATTCACTATATTTTTAATGCTTTATGAGATTTCAATTGTGGTTAAAATATAATCAGCATACTTTTTGAAACACCACCGAAAAAAGATATTCCTCAAACCATCGACACCATTGATGTACAGAAATATAAAATCTATGGCTCTAACGACCTCAGTGTGATGCTACAAGGCACACCAGGGGTATCCACCAGCTACGATATGCGCGGTGATGGCATTACCCTCCGTGGTTTCTCTGCCGACTCGGGTGATATTTACCGTGATGGTATCCGTGAAAGTGGCCAAGTGCGTCGTAGTACAGCCAATATTGAACGGATCGAAATTTTAAAAGGCCCTGCCTCGGTGTTATACGGGCGAAGTGCAGGCGGTGGTGTGGTCAATATGGTGAGTAAATACGCCAACTTTGACTCGAAAAGCTCAGTCGGTACTTACGTAGGCTCATATGATAACTACGGTGCAACCGCAGATATTAACCAAGTCTTAAATGACAACTGGGCTGTCCGTTTAACAGGTGAATACGGTGAAGCGGATAGTTTCCGCTCAGGCATCAACAGTAAAATTGAGATGATCTCGCCAAGTTTCACTTATAAAAATGATGATGAAACCCTTACGTGGACCACACAATATACCTATGACAAATTAGGTCGAGTACCTGACCGTGGTCCAAGTTATAGTGTTTTACCTGCTGGCACATCGATTAAAACGAGTTTTGCACAAAAAGGTGATTACGTTGATGATGTACTACAAGTCATTCGTTCAGATTTAAATTACGAGTTTGCACCGAATTGGAAATTCCATTGGGCAACCAGTTACCGCCAAGCAGATCAAGACTTTGATCATTTTTATGGTGGTACCTACTGTGCTTCGAATGAAACCACCAGTAATGGTGAAAGTAGTAAAGCGGGTGCCGGTTTTACCCCTGTAGATCAACGTCGCTGCTATAACAATGTCGGAAAAATTTCGCAAAACTATTACTGGCAGCAAACATCTAATCGAACCACCACCAATACGTGGGATATTACAGGTGAGTTTGATACGGGCGCTATTAAACATAATCTTTTAGTGGGTACCGATTGGACCTATGAACAAAGAGAGCCGAAACTTTCTAATAAAAACGCCAATGGCAGTCGAATTGATGGTTTTTATGACCCAATTACAGGTCAATTAACACAGAATAATCGTGATAACGGTGCTAAAACCATTACTCAGCATAATTATAATGAAGGCACAAGCTACGGCTTTTTCATTCAAGACTTAATTAGTTTTAATGAATATTTCAAAGTAATGCTTGGTGCACGTTATGATTATTACGATACATCAACCACCAATAAATTATTAGCTTCTTCCGACATCAATTACCATCGTAGTATCAATGACGAAAGCTTTAGCCCCAACATTGGTTTCATTTGGCAACCCACAGATCAACACAGCTTCTATGCTTCATACAATAAAAGCTTTGCACCGTTTGGTGGGCGTGTAGGTGTCAGTGTTG
This sequence comes from Acinetobacter sp. CAU_H_29a_1, assembly GCF_058599505.1. Classification (NCBI taxonomy): domain Bacteria; kingdom Pseudomonadati; phylum Pseudomonadota; class Gammaproteobacteria; order Moraxellales; family Moraxellaceae; genus Acinetobacter; species Acinetobacter sp. CAU_H_29a_1. The sequence goes on along the minus strand of NZ_CM178655.1, from coordinate 144,441 downwards.
TATCCGCAAATACCAATCTGAATACCTTTGATTCAGAACCTCAATATAATGAGCAATATGAAATTGGGGTCAAAAGTGACTGGTTTGACGACCGTTTAAATACCCAACTTTCAGTTTTTGACATTCGCAAAAATAATATTCGTTATGTACCTGATGATACTAAACCTGAAGAATGGGCAACTGCGGGTGAACATCAATCTAAAGGTCTAGAGTTTAGTTTTATTGGTCGCGTATTGGATAATGTATTTGTCCGTGGTGGATATGGTTATCTACAAGCCGAAGTTAAAAAAGACAAGCAAAATCCAGGTAATGTGAATAAAGTGCTAAATAATGCGCCTGAACATACGGGTAACTTATTTGTTCGTTACTTACCTACAGAAAAACTCTATGGTGAAGTTGGTGTGACTTATGTGGGTGATTACAAAGCCTACCCTAATAGCAATTTAAGCAACCAGCCCTTGGATATGAAAGCTTTCTCACGCGTCGATGCGGCCATTGGTTATAGTGCTGACCCATGGAACGTGACTTTAGCTGTCAGCAACTTGACCAACAAAGAATACTGGCGTTCGGACTCTATGCCAGGTACACCACGTAGCTTCCTCATGCGTTTGAACTACCAGTTCTAAACCCATTTAGTTAAAACGCCATCTCAAGCGGAACAGGTCACTGTTCCGTTTTTTTATGCTTAGCAAGGGACGACTAAGCCAATCAATGCATGCTTCTAACCTTTTCTGATAAAGCGCAAGAAACGGATTTTCAGGCCTCGCTGGATTTGTTAGTGTTTTCTTAAGTTAAATGATTTCCGCGAGTAATCATGACAGAACATAGCAATTACGCACGTGTGGCAAAGGCAATTGAATACATTGAACAAAACTTCAAACAGCAACCCAGTTTGGCTGAGATTACAGAACACGTTCATTTAAGTCCTACACATTTTCAGCGTATCTTTAGCGAATGGGCAGGCATTAGCCCGAAGAAATTTCTGCAATATATTAGTGTGGAATATGCAAAGTCGGTTTTGAACAATCACACAGAAAATAATATTTTTGCAGCAACCTTTGACACTGGCCTTTCTAGTACCAGCCGATTGCATGATTTATTTGTCCAAATCGAAGGGATGACGCCCGCAGAATATAAACAGGGCGGTGAAGCACTCGACATTCACTATAGTTTTGCCGAAACCATTTTTGGCTCCGTCATTATTGCCTCGACCCCTAAAGGGATTTGTCATATGGCCTTTACCGAAGTAGATCGGGATGCATTGGCCTATCTGAAAAAACAGTTCCCACGTGCGACATTTATTGGAGATCAGGATGAATTACAACGCAAAGCGCTTGCAATTTTTCAGCACGATCAAAACAGCCTATCAGAGATTAAACTGCATCTGAAAGGCACCGACTTTCAGCTCAAGGTGTGGCAAAGTCTGCTTAAAATTCCCATGGGAAAGCTCAGCAGTTATGCATATATTGCTCAAGAGATTGGGCAAGAGCGTGCCTCACGAGCGGTCGGAACAGCAATTGGTAACAATCCCGTTGCCTTTTTAATTCCATGCCATCGGGTCATTCAGTCTTCAGGACAACGTGGTAATTATATGTGGGGAACAACACGTAAAACCGCGATGATTGGGTGGGAAGGTGCGCACAGCCAAACACCAACTGAAAAAGAAAGCGAATAAAAAAGGAAGCCGAAGCTTCCCTTTTTTGTTTCAATGCTTAGACGCCATACTTCACGCGATAGGCTTCCATTTTTGCTAAAGCCTCTGTCTCACCTTTAGCCTCTAAATAATTCATCAAATCTTTCATGGTCACCAATGCATGCACAGGAATTTCCAATTCTTTTTGGACTTCTTGAATCGCAGACAGTTCACCTTGACCTTTTTCTTGACGGTCTAATGCCACCAACACACCTGCAATCTGCGCACCCGCATTTTTCAAAATGGTGACTACTTCACGGATCGCTGTGCCCGCAGTAATCACGTCATCAATAATCCAGACTTTTTTGCCTGCAACGGATGCACCAACCAAGACCCCGCCTTCACCATGATCTTTGGCTTCTTTACGGTTAAACCCCCAAGGTACGCTCACCCCATGATTTTGTGACAAAGCAACCGCTGTTGCAGCAACAAAAGGAATCCCTTTGTACGCAGGACCAAAGACCACCTCAACATTGTTGCATTCTGTCAGTTTAGTTGCATAGCCAGACGCCAGTAATGACAAGGCTTCACCGTCATTAAGTAGACCTGCATTAAAAAAATAAGGACTCACACGACCCGATTTTAAAGTAAACTCACCAAATTTAAGCACGCCACGTGATAATGCGAGTTCGATAAAAGCTTGAGGGTTAAATGTCGCTTGCATTGTCATGCGGTGCTCCGTATTTTCAAATTGAGGTAAGACTTGCGCATGATACCAAAGAGTAGCTATCCAAGTGATCAAAAAATTTTACGTGTGGTTTCAATTAACGTAAATGGTCTACGTTCAGCCGAAAAAAAAGGGATTTTTGATTGGATTGTCACATCAGATGCTGATGTGATTTGCATGCAAGAATCTCGCATCACCCACGAACAATGGACCAATAAATTTAAACCTGAAGGTTGGCATACTCACCTGTTCCCTGCTGAACGTCCAGGGTACGCTGGCACTGCTATTTATAGCCGTTTACCGTTTGTTTCAGTCACGGATGGACTTGGTTTTGAATTGGCCGATTCTCAAGGCCGCTTTATTTCAGCTGAGTTTGACTTAGGCTTAGACCAAAACGTGCATATTTGTTCACTCTATTTACCATCGGGTTCTTCGGGTGAAGAAGCACAAGTCCGTAAAGACCACTTCTTAGAAGAATACAAACAAATTTTGAAACAATGGCGCGATGAAAATAAATCCGTGATTGTCTGCGGTGACTACAACATCGTGCATAAACGCATCGACATTAAAAACTGGTCTGGCAATCAAAAAGCATCGGGCTGCTTACCGCACGAACGCGCTTGGCTCGATCATATTTATGATGAACTTGGCTATGTCGATACTTTCCGTGAAGTGCGTCCAGAGGCTGAGCTTTATTCTTGGTGGTCAAACCGAGGACAAGCTCGTGCGAAGAACGTGGGCTGGCGCATTGACTATCAAGCGTGCTCACCTGACTGGAAAGCCCGTACAGTCAATGCTTGGGTCTATAAAGAAACATGGTTTAGCGACCATGCACCTGTCATTATTGACTACAAAATCTAGAAAAATGTAAGTATTTATCTCATATTCAGTGGACATTTGTTTACTGAATATGAGTTTTTAACCTACATTATCTGCCGTTTTTTGAGTCTTTTTCTGATCAATCAATCAGTGCATTATGTTTCCACGGCAAAGGGACGATGTCAGGATGACAGCACAAGGACAGGACGCCGTAGGATGAAATTAAAACGAACTATGGAAATAGTTGGTTTTCAAGGATGTGACAATGGACGTTGTAATGAGACCCGCATGATCAGGATGATTAAATGCGGGTTTTCTCTTTTTTAGTCTCTGCCTTTTTTAATGCTTCTTCTTTTTACATTCTATTTTTCTTTGATTTGATTCTATATCGCTTTTATGACAAGACGATGACGCTGTTGGCTTAAATCGCGACACTAGAGCTGCTGTGCTTTTTCCGTTACTCTAAACCCAGCTTAAAATTCAAAAGGGTGTTCCATGTTAAACGTGTATGGCATTAAAAATTGTAATTCAATGAAAAAAGCATTCGACCTACTGAATGAGTTAGGTTTAGCGTACGAGTTTCATGATTATAAAAAACAAGGCATTGATGCTACGACTGTCAAAACATGGCTCGATCAGATTGGGGCAGATGTGGTCCTGAATAAGAAAGGTACCACTTGGCGTAAGCTGACTGAAGCAGAACAAGACACTGCTTTAGCTTCAGAGCAAGGACTGATTGATGCCCTCACCACACATAACAGCCTCATCAAGCGCCCCGTGATTGCAACCCCGAAGGGTTTTATTGTGGGTTTCAATGAAGATGCAATTCGTGCCCTAAAGGCATAACAAAACAAAAAAAGCCGAGCAATTGCTCGGCTTTTTTTGTTGGATGGGATTAGTTCGCGCGAATCCAAGTTTGGTTACGGCCAAGTGCAGCCACGCCAATATAACCACGAAGCTCTAGTTTTTTACCACCAGCAGCAATGTTGCCTTTTAATTTATAGGTTTTACCCGTTTGCGGATCTAAAATTGATCCACCGTCATAGCTTGTACCACCCACATTTTTCAGACCATGTACAATCGTTAAACCTTTCAAAGATTTATTTTTATACGGGCCTTCACACTTGGTACATGCATTTTCTTCACCTGGCGTCAAAATACCTTGAATACTCGCAGTTAAAGTTCCATTTTTTTGCTCAGTGAATTTAACCAAAGCTTTCGCTTGTTTAGTTTTGTCATCAATCGTTTTCCAAACAGTGCCATTCAGCGGATCTGCTGCATGAGCTAGAGCGGTTAATCCTAGTACGCTTAGTGCAAGTGCAATTTTTTTCATTTTTGTCATTTCCCTAGTCTAGTATAGACGACTATCATTATTAAAAAGTCACAACAATTTTTCAATTTTTCAATGTGACCAATTAGTGTAACCTTGTAAATTATGTTGGTAAATACACAAACTCAAGGTAAAACAAATAACAAAATGGAATAACTATGAAGATTGCCGATCCATGGAAACAAATCATTACAGAGCAGTTTTTAAAAACCACGATTCGAACCCCAAGTCGCTTTAGTCTCCCACCCAGTAGTCAGCGTTTTCTTCTTGAACAAATGTGTCGTGCATTTCCGCTCAATAAATCGATTCGCATTCGCCCTCTACGTCTTGCAGGCCTGCGTGCGGAAGAGTTAAAACCTGAAACTGAAGCCACTCAGCTCATTTTGCACATTCATGGTGGAGCTTTCTTTTTAGGTTCAATGAATACCCACCGTGCGTTTGTCTCAGACCTTGCAGCCAGTACACAAATGCAAGTCATTCACCTTGACTATCCGTTGTCACCCGAACACCCCTATCCTGAAGCCATTGATGCGCTGTTTGATGTTTATCTGCTGTTATTGGAGCAAGGTATACAGGCCAAAGATATTATTTTATCGGGGGATTCATGTGGTGCAAATTTAGCGCTAGCCTTGGCGCTGCGAATTCGTGATGAGCAATGTCCTCAAGTCAGTGGACTAATTCTACTTTCGCCGTTTTTGGATTTAAGCTTAACCAGTGAGTCTATTCGCTATAACAGCAAGCTCGATGCACTGTTATCCATCGAAGCCCTTGAAACAGGCATCGACTATTATGTCCCAGAGCAAATTGACCCAGCGGACCCGCTCGTTTCACCTTTATTTGATGATTTAGCAGACCTCCCGCCAACCCTTGTACAAGTCGGTTCGAAAGAAATTCTCTTGGACGATGCCCAGCGGTTTAGAGATAAAGCGACCAAGGCAGGTGTAGATGTGACATTTAAACTATACACAGGCATGTGGCATAACTTTCAAATGTTTAATGCATGGTTTCCAGAAGCTAAAATGGCGTTGCATGACATCGCAACCTTTGCTCAAGCGCTCGACCAAGACTAGACAAATTCCGCATAAAAAAAGGTCAGCTTAAAGCTGACCAAATGAGGAATCATGGAACTACAGTTATTGTTATTAGATTGCTTGCACCTGCGCTAAAGCTGCTGCAATGGCTTTGTCTTTCAGCTCTGGGCCCATATTCACGCCTTCAGCACGAATGATTTCAACATCGGTCACACCGGTAAAATTAAAGACGGTTTTTAAGAAGCCTTCTTGGAAGTCAACAGGACTATTTTCACCATAGACACCACCGCGACTACTGGCAATATAGGCTTTCTTGTCACCAGCCAAACCGACAGGACCATTTTCCGTATATTTAAAGGTACGACCTGCAACACTAATGCGGTCAATCCATGCTTTTAAAGTCGAAGTAATCCCGAAGTTATACATCGCCGCACCAATCACCACAACGTCCGCATCTAAGTATTGTTGAATAATACGTTCGCCCAAAGCCGATTGTTCTGCATTTTGACCCATTAAAATTTCTGCGTCTAAATGTGGAATCGGTTGCGTTGCCAAGTCCAAATATTCAACCTCAACTTGCGCATGCTTTTCGCTGAGTTGCGAAACAATGGCTTGGCTCAACTGACGAGATACAGAGGCATCCGCCATAATACTTGAATCGATGTGTAAAACTTTCATGGGAGGTTCCCGCATAATCTTTATTGAATAGTTGCATCTTAAAAGAATCCTTCTCTTAGAATAATTGGTTTATTTAAAACACTATGTTGCAAAAATAGAACACTTTTCCCTTTTTATAGGGATATTTTTTCTATGATTTTAGATGCTATCTTTGAATTCAATTTTAAGAATTAATTACACTATTTAAATTAAAAAGAATATGAAAGTATGAGGATAAAAAGATTGAATGAATTCACTAGCCTCCAGCTCTAAAAAATTAAATAAAAATAAACTTTCTCACTATTTACTGGAAGAGGAAGTCATCATGAATTGGAGTACCTTGAAGAAGTGCATTCTGATGTTGGTATTGGCTTGCATTATTCATATTGCTTGGCTTGGCTGGGATAGCTTTATCCTACTGAACCCGCAATATTGGCAGGTGGTCAATCTCGATATTGTGCGTATCCAATTCGTACTGAACTCTATTTTTTTACTGATCTTGTCAGGACTGATTTATCCCTGCTATGTCCTACATGATCGCGTCTGGGTGCAGCGTTTTTTACCCTATGTCGCGATCGGTATTTTTGTCATTTCTCTTTGCCAAGACAGTTATTTCGTTGACGTATTAAGCCCCATGACTATGATTGCCTACATTTGTTTACTGACCGTGGGCTTAGTCCTGTTTAAACGCAAAATCATTTATATCATGCTGATTCCCGCAACCAGCTTTTTGGTCTTTTCAGGCTATCTCAGTTTTATAGATGTCATGCCCTACTCTCCACTTTTCACCATTAACGGCAAGCTGTTTTATAATGGGTTTTGGTTATTTTCAATGCTGTATTTCATTGCCCCTATTCTTGTCACTTGTCTGATTTTATTTGAAATCTTACTCAGCCAATGGCGGCATCGTGAGCGACTGATTCAACATTTAAGTTAGACCGACCAACTCACCAACGCCTTGAACCGCCGCAGTATTAACCAAAGCTTAAATGAGTTGCATCATGATAAAGATTGCCCCTATGCCATCGTGCTTTTAGACCTCGACCACTTTAAAAATATCAATGATCAATTTGGACATCATATGGGAGATACGGTTCTGATTGCCGTAAGTCAAAAATTAGGCCTTCATTTGCGTGAAAGTGATATAGTGGGCCGTTTTGGGGGTGAAGAATTTATACTCATTTTAAAGCAGTCCTCTGCCCTTAAAGCTCGTCAAATCGCGGAACGTTGCCGTGCAGCCATTGAGGATTTAGCGATTCAAAATGAAGATGGACGTGCAATTCGCATTACTGCCAGTTTCGGCATTGCCCTAGCGACGGATAAATTGAAACCGCAACAGCTTTTGGATCAAGCAGACAAAGCACTGTATGCCGCTAAAGCCAGTGGACGCAATCAAATCAAATGCTATTTAGAAATCAATCCCTGTGAGATCAAATATAGCGCTGCATGTGGTGACACACAGCATATTTCACCCAACTAAACTGCTTCTGCTCGTGCCGCGTCAACCCATTGTGTGACCGCAGGATGCTGCATAATTTGTTGCATATACTGCTGACTGCGTTTAGATACAGGTAGTGCATAACTCTTGAAACGCATCACTACAGGGGCATAGAAGGCATCGGCTATAGAAAAATCACCAAATAAAAAGGTCTGCTCATCCGAACGCTGTGCCCAAATTTGTTCAATTCGTTCGACATCTGCTCTTAATTCAGCATGCTGCGCCCACAAATCTTGCCCCTCAGCTATGCTGTACTGCGCTTGAATATTCATCGGACACAATTGGCGTAACGCCATAAAACTACTGTGCATCTCACCACTGATACTACGTGCTTGTGCTCTCAAATGGGTCAGTTTGGGCCACAGGGCTAAATCGGAATTTTGCTCGGCCAAATATTCACAGATAGCTAAAGAGTCCCAAATTTTAAATTCACCCACATCCAATACGGGCACTTTAGCATTGGCATGAATCTGAGACAGTTGCTGCTTAAAGGTCGGGTCTTCTACATCAAAGCGAATGAGGATTTCTTCAAAATCCAGATCAAATGCAGTCAAGACCAACCATGCTCGCATCGACCAACTGGAGTAATTTTTATTGGCAATATATAAACGTTGCATTACCCTTCTCCCTCTGGTTTAAAAACGTTGTAATTGAGCTAAAAGTTCAGCCTCAGTAAATGCACCCGTTAAACGTAAACCACGAATTTCTTGTTGTGAGGCATCTAAGAATAGATAGGTCGGTGGTCCTAAAATATCCCACTGGTTTAAGAGCAGTTGATGGGTTGCATCGTAATGACTCAAATCTAATTTGATCAAATAATACGGCGCAAGCGCTTGCTGTACCGTTGCAGACTTTAATATACGGTGTTCAATCGGCTGACAAGCAACACACCAATCAGCATAGACATCGATAATGATCTTTTGACCTTTTGGTGCTTGTGCCAAGAGCTGCTTAAACTCCGTTGCCGTCGCTGCCACATGCCAACGTGCAGATGTAGCCACTGGCGCTTCAAAGAAACGCTGACTCTGCTGATATTGGCTATAGGCAATGTACGTCCCGCCAATGATTAAAGCCACAATGTACAGCATACGCAACTGAGTTTTATGCCACATCAAACGATACAACACATAAATAATAAAGCTCAAGCCTAGCAGCAGACTCAGTGCTTGCATCCATGTTTCAGAAAGCAAAGGACGCACAAAATACAGCGCTAAAGCCAACATGATGAAAGCAAAGAATACCCGAACCTGATTCATCCACAGACCAGCACGAGGCAATACCTTAGCACCCAGCACGCTTGCCAATAACAATGGTGTCCCCATACCAAAGCCTAAGGTGAACAGCAAAATGGCCCCTTGCCACTGGCTTTGTGTCTGTGAAATAAATAGTAAAGCGCCTGCCAAAGGTGCCGTCATACACGGTCCAACCAACAGCGCAGAGATCATGCCCATAATCGCGGCACTGATCAGGCTGCCACCCTTTTGCATAGACTGGATATGATCGAGTTTATTCACCACGGCTTGCGGCAGTTTAAGTTCAAACAAACCAAATAGATTGAGCGCGAATAAAACAAAAAGAATGCTAAAAGCAATCAGGGTAGATGGCTGTTGTAACCAACGCTGGAAGTTCAAACCCGCAGATGAGGCCACCAAGCCCAAAATGGCATAGACCATGGCCATACTGCACACAAAGACCAAGGCAATCATCCATGCTTTGAGGCCTTTGCTATCGCGAATAATTAATGAGGTTAAAATCGGCAACATCGGCAAAGAACACGGCGTAAACGCGAGTAATATCCCGAGGCCAAAGAACAGTAATAAACCATAAGCCAATGAGCTTTTGGCTAGCTCTTCAGACCAAATTTGGTCTTGCGCAGCCATTGCATCGGAAGCTGTTGCGGCGGGTTCAGCAGTGACTGTGGGGTTGATCGGCTCAAATTGCGGATTCGACTGCGCGGCTAAATCTAACAGTCGTTTTGATCCACCCGCTTGATCTTGTAGGCTGACCAAGCCATTAACATCAGTTTTAAACTCAATGCTTTGCGGTGGATAGCAAATGCGATCTTTGGCACAGCCTTGCCAAGTCACCTTATAAGTTTGTGAAGCCTGTGTGTCTAAGTCAAATTGCACTTGTTGATAATAAACTTGGGTGTGTCCATAGTTTTCATCATACAGATCATGCGCAGGCGGTAGCTCAAGCTTAAGGGGCTGACCCGCCTGTTGCACTTCAAATTTGTGCTGATACAGATAATACTGTTCAGGAATATTCCAGTGCAGTTGAGCCGTATGCTCAGTCGTAGATTCCACTGTAAATGGAAAAGCATCTTCAGCTGAAAGGAGTGGAGTTTCCGCATGAACGTTTAGGATACTGTTCCAGATACACAGATTGATGATCAATACCGACAGTGCCAGATACCACGTTTTGCCGCTCATCCCCTGTTTCAGATGAAGATGCTTTTTCATAATATGTTCTTTTTTTCTAATTAAAATAAGTATGAAACGCCAAGGCCTGAATAATAACTTTTATCTGAACCATTTAAATCGACACCAACACTTGCATCCAACTGCATCCGATTATTCACCGCATACATGACACCTGTACCGAGCGCATATTCATTGTCTTGACTTTCTGCTTTACGATAAACCAATTCAGAAAAACCACTGAGTTTATCGGTAAATTGGTACTCTAAAGTCGGAATTGCAGAAATGGCCCAATCACTATTTTGCACTTCATAACGCATGGTGATGGATGTCGACACGAGGTCGCTATAATCGTATGCCACCACAGATGACAGGCTATAAATATCATCTTCATTGGTGAAACCATCATTACCTGTGGCAATAATTGCTTCAGCCAGTACCGTCATACTCAAGCGTTCATCATCCAAGGGAATCGCCGCTTTTACACCGACACTGACATCACCCAAACCGTCTGTTTCAGACTTATGGCCAGCCACTTTCACTTGTTGCCAAGAGGGTCCAGCCCAACCCAATTGCAATTCGATATTTTCAGCTAAACCTGTGCGCAATAACATATCTGCATTTAAGCTGGTGGTTTTGAATTTTTCACCATCAGCCGTGGTCGATTCAGCATAGTGCGCATTGGCCAAGCCCTGCTCCCAAGCCAACTGCCCCACAGGCGTAATCCCTGTGCCTATACCCGAACCTGGGCGGTCAAAGGAAAAATCTGTAGCCATCGCATTCATACTGAACCCAGTGGCTACACATAAACCTAAATGTTTTAATTGCATCATGATGATCTCGCTGTTTAAGCTAATTCTTTTGTCATTTTTGCACCATGCTGGCGAAGCAACTCTAAGGTTTGCTTTTCTTCAGCCAATGCTTCGGCCCAATTAATTTCGTCAAATTCACAATCAAAGAATAAATCGCTAATGGAGGATAAAATGGTTAAACCATCTTCATCTTTGGTGTTTGGATCGACTTTTTCGTCCAACAAACGTTTGACCGCTGGCGCACATGCAGCACTTGCCGCATCCCAAAGTGGGCCATAAATTTCTTCTGTATCCCACAAATGCAAGTTTGCTTTGCCATGAATCAGTTGTTCTAAAATGTCTAAATGTACCGCTAGAGTCTGTTGTTTTTCTTGTTCTGACAGCGGTGCGCCTGCTTCATACGCTTCGCAAATCGCTTCCCACCATTTGAATAAGCCGTCTGACCAAACAGAAATCACAGGTCCTTTTTCAGGATCGATAAAATTGAGACTTAACCCATCGGTCAATAGACGTTGAACTTGTTGAAGATCTAATTCTTCAAGTGCTTGCACGAAAGCTTGTTGTTGCGCGGTTAACATGGAGATGACGCTCTTCAATTCAGTTTATTCTATTATGCCGAATAAACGGGACATTTGTTATCCGTAATGTTGGATAAAAGTGAGTGTCCAGCATTAAAAAAGCCCCTGATTGAGGGGCTTCTTTAAATTCGGTGAGGTTTAATCTTCCTCATCATCAACTAGGCCATCATCCTGATCTGCATATACAGGTTGGCCAGCACGTGGTTTATCATTTTTTTCAAAGGTATGTTCTAAACTACGTTTAAGGCGATCGATCGCGCCATGAATCGCAGTATCGACATTATGACCTTTATGATTTACAACCACGGGTTTTAAACCTGCTGGACGCGCTTCAATCATACATTGAATGTCGTCATCTCCGCCTTTATGGCTATTGGCATCACTTAGATGCACTGAAAAGTGGGTAATGCGCTCACTGTGACGTTGAAATTCTTGATTCAGCTCTTCGCGTATATAACTAATTAAACGGTCACTATTTTGAATGTTTTTATCTGTACGGATTTCTATGTTCATAAAATAACATCCTCTCTCTTTCTTTATTCGACTCTTTTTTTGTACCAAGATTTTTATCTCTTGGCACACTTGTAACTTACTGTTTTAACAGTATTCGACCATCTTCAATTGCTTTGGAATGTAACCTCCATCGATTGAATGATGAACACTTTTGAGTCTGCAGATCTGTGTCCTTCTCCTTTGAATATCGGGCCTAACTGAAAATTATGCAAGTGATATTTTTAAAAAAATATGAAAAGGATACTTATTGTGACAAGCCCTTACTTACATGGCTAAAAACAGATGGATTTGATTCCATCTTCTAACTATTCACGTGACTTCATTGGCTAGAATGAACAAAAAAATCTAATGATTATGACAACTTCAATTACGGCAGGAATGACTCCACGCATCGATCATTCATTCTTTGCAAACATCCCCCAATAAGTGCAAACCCTGTTCCATTCTAGGATTCTCTCGAGCAGTATCATGTCGATATTGCTAAATTTATTATTCAATCACCTAACATTTTTTCCAAGAAGGTCCATATCAAATTAAGTGTCATGCCTGAAAGGCAACATTAAACCATTTGGTAAAAAAAGTATAAAAAATGGCTCATTTTGATATCTATTTTCCATGACGTTCGTCAAATTTGGCTTTATTTTTGCTTAATAATCGGTATCCTGTATTCGATTTTTTGGGGAAATATTCATGAAACTGACTCAAATTGCTGCTTTCGTAGCATTATCTTCTGCTGCGGCAATTTCTCAAGCTGCGCCGATTTGGCAAGACTTTAGCATCACTGGTTTATATGGTGAAAACTACAAATCACCGTTCGAAACTGAAGACGAAAAGCTTGAGCAAACAACCATTACTGCAGAATACGCAGCGGGCTTCAAATATGGCGATTTCTTCGCTTTCGCTGACCGTACCAACAACGATGCTGATGGCAATGAAACTTACTTTGAAGTTGCACCACGTTTCAGCTTAAGTGCAATGACAGGAACTAAACTTGAGCTTGGCCCAGTTAAAGATGTGCTAGTTGCAACGACATGGGAAGGCGGTGAAGGTTTCAATAACTACCTCTATGGTATTGGTTTTACCTTAAACGTGCCATATACACAGTATGCAAACATCAACTTCTACAAAGCAGATAACGACCTGACTGATGATGATTATCAAATGACCATCAACTATGCAGTACCGTTCAAACTTGGTTCTGAAGACTTTTTAGTTGATGCCTTCCTTGACTGGTCAACAGGTGAAAATGCAAATCATGCAAGCGAGTTAAACTGGACTAGTCAGTATAAATGGAATGTAGGTAAACACATTTCTCCAGATACACGCCTTTACGTAGGTATCGAGCACTCAGTTTGGAATAACAAATACGGCTATAAAGGCGTTGACCAAAATGACGTAAGTGCGTTAATTAAATACCACTTCTAATTCACTTTTGTGAATATCCAAAAGCAAGACTTCTGTCTTGCTTTTTTTTATGTAAAAGCAGCATGATAACCCTCCCAACGCATACAACCTTGCCTTCATGTCTTTTCTCATTCGTCTGGCTACTGAACACGATCTGCCCGAGATCCAAAATATTTATAATGCAGAAGTCTTACATGGCATGGCCACTTGGAATGAACATGCCTATGATTTAGCACATTTCCAAAAACAACTACTACACTTTCAACAAAACCAATTTCCATTTTGCGTGGTGGAAGACCAAGAAATGCAGGCCATTGCAGGCTTTGCAGACTATGCCACCTTCCGTAATTTTTCAGGCTATCGTTATACCGTTGAACACTCGATTTATATTTCACCCAACTATGCCCGTCAGGGCTTAGGTCAACAGCTTTTAGCGTATTTGATTGAACAAGCAAAAATGCAGCACATGCATGTCATGGTTGCAGGAATTGACCACGCCAATCTGGCTTCAATTGCTTTACATGAAAAGTTTGGCTTTGTACAAACTGGCTATATGCCCCAAGTCGGACAGAAGTTTGGGCAATGGCGTGATCTGGTGTTGATGCAACTGCTGCTAAATCAGTGAGGTCGGGACTAAATTGTCACTGGTTACGCTAATTACGGCATAGGTATGCTTGGCCGCATGTTCATAAAAGTTTCTGAGCTGAGCAAAGACTAAACTCAACTCGGCAAATTGCAATTCAATCGATTCAGTCTGAATGCCATGTTCCTGTTCTAAGCGTTTCAAACACGTGGTTTGCATATGTTTTTTAAAGTCATCGATATCCAATTTTTCTAAAGCTTCTTGGACTTCAACGACACGAACCGCGGTGTTATAACGTACCTCTGTAAGTTGTTTTTGGCGCTCTGCCAAGTGATGCTCGGCTTGTACACTCAAAGCCAGTAATGAAGTGCCAGACTTAAAACTGCCTTGCAATAAGGTCTGTAAGATTTTCCAGTTTTTACCTAAAAGCAGATGTGACTCGATGTGCTCCGAATTCAGCACATCGTCGACAGAAATAGATTCTAAAATCAACGTTTCCAAAGCATTGGGCGGAATACTTAATAATAATGTGTCCATATAGCTGCTCTTATTGTTGTTGCTTTGCATTAGCTTAACGCGTCTAAAAGCACACTGCTCAAACAATTTGTATGAGTAATTTTTCAGTTTCCATCATCTCTCTATCTTGAATAATAATTCCGAGCCCCTAAAGATTGTCCCTTTACTTCGAATAGCTCCCTATGTTTTATTCAAAGCATAACGAAAATGGAATCAAATTATGCTTAAGTATCCATTCTTGATTGGACTTTTGACTGTAAGCACACTCGCTTCAGCAGACGATACCTTTGAACAAGAACTTCGCCAAGGTTGTGCTAAAGTCAAAAGCTCTGCCAACTCTGGTAAGAAATTTTATGATCAAAAACAATATCAAAAAGCGTTAGAGCAATTTCAGTATCAGGCGACGTGGTCTTCTTTTTGTTTAATGAATCAACCTGAAAGTGGTGTATCCCTCACTGAACGTGATGTCGAAATTGCCAACAACAATGTCGGTTTAAGTTATAGCAAGTTGGGAAAACCGCTTTGGGCTAGAGCATGGTTTTTGCGTGATGCTGAGTCTAAATCCAGTCAATTTAATTTAAAGCAACTGCCACCCCCTAAACAATCAGCAACACTGGCAGGCAAATATGTACAGTATGCAGGTTTTGGGCAGTGGAATCAGATTGAGGTAAAACCGCTTAAAAATGTGTATAAAATTGAATTTCATGGTCTTTATATGGGACTACGCAGTCTCATCTACGGACCCAATATTGGCGAATTTGAAACCACCATGCCGCTCAATCGAACTCAAGCGCAATATCAGGTCGACGACTGTAAAATTAATTTAAAGTTCGCCTTCGATCCCAAAATGGGACACACCATCCGTGTCAGCGAAACCAATAACATGAGCTGTGGTTTTGGGCACAATATTTCAGCAGACGGTTTATTTCTAAAAGTAGACTAAGATCGCGATACAATATTCAAGATTTTCATTATTCTCCCCCCTCTCCCTTGGGAAGAGGGGGGAGAATAAAAAAGCTTAAATCGCTACCAATTCTCGAATACCTTTTGCAGGCATTTCACAGCCTGCGCCTTGCGCAATCACTTGCCCACGGGCCATGACGGTATATGCATCGGCCAGCTCCTCGGCAAAATCATAAAACTGCTCGACCAAAACCACCGCCATGTCGCCGCCATCCGCCAGTTTACGAATCACTCGGCCAATGTCTTTGATAATAGAAGGTTGAATGCCTTCTGTAGGCTCATCCAAAATTAACACCCGAGGCTCTGATGCTAAAGCACGCGCAATCGCCAGTTGCTGCTGCTGCCCCCCTGATAAATCTCCGCCTCGGCGGTGCTTCATTTCATCTAAAATTGGGAAAATTTCATACAAATGCTCAGGCACTTTTCGAGTTTTCACCCCCTTAAACTTGGCCATGCCAATCAGGATATTTTCTTCGACAGTTAAGGTTGAAAAAATATCACGCCCTTGCGGCACATAAGCCAAACCTACACGCACGCGTTGCTCGGGACTCATTTTCGAAATGTCCTGACCATCAAGTAAAATCTGTCCGGACTTAATCGGTAAAATCCCCATTAAACATTTCAGTAAAGTGGTTTTCCCTACGCCATTACGCCCCAGCACCACGGAGCACTCTCCCACAGGGGCCTGAAAGGAGACATCTCTTAAAATATGGCTGCCACCGTAAAACTGATTGACGTCTTTGACTTCTAACATGGTCGGCTCCTTAACGTCCTAAATATTTCTCAATCACATCTTCATTGGCCTGTACCTCAGCCAATGTACCTTCGGCTAAGATCGCCCCTTGAGCCAGTACCGTCACCTTCTCACTGATGGTGTCGATAAAGCTCATATCATGTTCAACCACCACCAAGGTGTGATTTTTCTTCAGCTCTAAACATAGCTCAGCGGTTCGTTCCGTTTCGGCATCGGTCATACCCGCCACAGGTTCATCGAGTAGAATCAGCTTAGGACGTTGCATAAGCAACATACCGATTTCCAACCATTGCTTTTGTCCATGTGACAACAGCCCCGCAGGTTTGTGTACCCATTCTTCTAGGCGAATTTGAGCCAAAGACTCGTCCAAAGCCAGCTGTGCATCTGGGTCAAGTTTGCTAAAAAAGCTTTTCTTCACCCGCTTATCTTTGGGTGCAGCAAGCAGTAAGTTTTCCATCACGCTAAAGTTTTCAAACACCGTTGGTTTTTGAAATTTACGTCCAATGCCTGCTTCCGCAATTTGCTCGGTACTCATCTTGGCCAAATCATAGTTTTGCCCAAAAAAAGCGGAGCCTTCGGTCGGTCGGGTTTTACCCGTAATCACATCCATTAGTGTGGTTTTACCTGCCCCATTGGGCCCAATGATGCAGCGTAGCTCGCCTTCTTGGATGTATAGCGATAAATCATTTAAGGCACGAAAAGCATCAAACCAAACA
The DNA here is from genome assembly GCF_058599505.1 of Acinetobacter sp. CAU_H_29a_1. NCBI lineage: Bacteria > Pseudomonadati > Pseudomonadota > Gammaproteobacteria > Moraxellales > Moraxellaceae > Acinetobacter > Acinetobacter sp. CAU_H_29a_1. The sequence continues at coordinate 127,487 of NZ_CM178655.1, read as the reverse complement.
CTAACTTTTTCCAAGTACAGTGCAATCCCATGACTGAAGTCGGCGCCTTGCTCTTTGGGACGTCCATAGCCGTCTGAAGCATGGCCACCATGAGGTTGTATTAGCTCACTCATTTGCTACGCTCCTTTTTAAAACGGTCAAACAGACCAATGACACCTTTGGGTAAGAAAATGGTGACCACAATAAATAAAGCACCCAAGATCAATAACCATGCTTCTGGATAAGCCACGGTGAAATAAGTTTTCACGCCATTAATTAACCCTGCACCCAAAATTGGGCCAATCAAGGTGCCACGCCCACCCGCAGCCACCCATACCGCCATTTCAATCGAATTGACAGGGTTCATTTCACTCGGGTTAATAATGCCAGCCTGAGGCACATACAAAGCTCCTGCAATACCTGCAATCACTGCGGACAGTACCCATGCAGAAAGCTTGTACCACAGCGTACGATAGCCCAAGTACTGCAAGCGGTTTTCACTGTCCCGAATCGCCCCCAGCACACGACCGTAGGGTTTATTCATGAGATGACGCAACCCCACAAAGCACAGCATCAACACCAAAGCCGTTAGAGAACATAAGGTGGTACGCATGGGCGCAGACGTGATGTCCATGCCTAAAATAGTCTTAAAGCCAGTAAACCCATTGTTTCCGCCAAAGCCTGTTTCATTGCGGAAAAATAACAGTGCCGCAGCAAATGTCATGGCTTGGGTAATAATCGAGAAATACACGCCTTTAATTTTGGAGCGAAAGGCAAAGAAACCAAAGATGAAGGCCACCATACCGGGCACCAATACCACCAAGGCCAAAGCCCATAAGAAATGATTGCTGCCCACCCAATACCACGGTAGTTCAGTCCAGCTTAAAAAACGCATAAAGTCAGGCAGGCTGTCACCTGCCGTCTGGCGCATCAGATACATACCAAACGCGTAGCCACCAAGGGCAAAGTACAAGCCATGGCCTAGGCTTAAAATGCCTGCATAACCCCAAACCAAGTCCAACGCCAAAGCCACCAAAGCCAAACACATGATTTTACCAATCAAGGTGACCCAATACGCAGAGAGATGAAAGGCTGCATCGACTGGTAGCAAATGTAACCAAGGCAGGATCAACATCACCGCAAAGCAGACCGCAATAGCGAGCGCACTATAAGGTTTATCGGAAAATAAAGAAGTGATTTTCATGCGCTTACTCCACAAAACGGCCTTTGATGGCAAACAAACCTTGTGGACGTTTTTGAATAAACAAAATCACAAGAACCAGTAGAATAATTTTAGCAAGAACAGCCCCCATCCCAATTTCAAGGACTGTACCGCTGATCCCTAAACCAAGTGCCGCCAGCACAGCTCCCCAAACTTGTCCTACACCACCCACCACAACGACCAAGAAAGCATCGATAATATAGTTCTGACCCAAATCAGGCCCAACATTGCCCACTTGCGCTAAGGCACAGCCCGCTAGACCAGCCAGCCCAGAACCCAGCCCAAAGGCCAACATATCGATACGGCTAGAGCGAATACCAACAGCACGTGCCATTTGACGGTTTTGTGTCACGGCACGAACAAACAGACCAAAGCGAGTTTTATTAAGCAGGTAAACCAACAGCAGTAGCACCGCAACCGTAAACACAATAATGGCAATCCGGTTATACGGCAGCATTAAACTTGGACTCAGCGCTATCCCGCCCGATAACCAAGAAATATTCGAGACTTCAACATTTTGTGCGCCAAAAATCATCCGCACCAATTGCATCAAAATCAGACTGACCCCAAAAGTCGCCAACAGTGTTTCCAGCTGACGACCATAGAGTGGTCGAATTACCGTCCGTTCAATCAACATGCCAATCAACGCGCTCACCAAAAAGGCTGCGGGAATGGCAGCAATCAAATACCAATCGACATAGCTACCCAAGTAGGTCTTAAACAGGCTTTGCACCACATAGGTGGTATAGGCCCCAATCATAATCAACTCACCATGCGCCATATTAATCACACCCAGCAAGCCATAAGTGATGGCTAAACCGAGCGCTGCTAGCAGTAAAATGCTGGCTGTACTGAAACCTGAAAACACATGTCCAGCCCATTCACTGGCTTGAATGCGGGTTTTAATCTGACTTTTGGCATCCAGCAAAACAGCTTTGAGTTCGGGGTTCAAATTTGATTGAGTTAAAGCCTGCTCAACCAGTGCCAGCACCTCGGGACGGTTGGAATTGGTAAGGACTTTAGCAGCCTGAATTTGGACTAAAACATCTGGACTTTCAAAGTCGAGGCGCGCTTTGAGCTGTGCCAAGCGCTGTTTAACTTTATTATTTTGTTCATGCAGATAGAGCTGATTAATCTGCGCAACATTCAGTTCAGACAGATTATTTTCTAAAATATCAATGGCTGCTAAACGTTGGGCAGATTCTTCAGATTTTAATTTGGCCTGTGCCTGTCCAAAGTTTAAGGCTTTACGTAAGGTGTTGACCAAAGTTACCTGAGACAAATCCCCCGGCCAAGTTTCAATCACTTGCTCATCGGGATAACGCAATAATTTTTCATTATTTTTTAAAATATACGTCGTGCCTGCACTGTCCCGATACAGCTCATCACTGTCGATCAGTGCCACCAGTCGATCAAATTCTTCAATCGTCCCCGGCCATTGGTTAAGCATGGCACGGCGCTCAGCAAACTCAGCTTTGACAAAACGTTGAATCGTATCATTCGATGCTGATACGCTTTGGGCCTGAGCAGAAAGTTGCGCCTCTTCAGCCCAAATACTGCTACTCACGAGCTGTGCCATTGCGCACAGCAGTGCGGCACAAAAAAATTTAAGATTCATAATATGACTTCCTTAAGCTTGTTTAAAACACCCCACATCGGGATGTGCTTACTGAAAAGCCCACAGCAATCGCAGTAGGCTCAACGCTTAAGAAAATTATTTAGGAATGTACGGACTCCAAGGTTCCGCCTTAATCACAGTTGGTGTTTTATAGACCACATCAAACTGACCATCACCACGGATTTCACCAATCATCACTGGTTTTTGTAGATGATGATTTTCAGCATCCATTTTTAAGGTATAGCCTGAAGGTGCTTTGAACTCTTGACCAGCCATCGCAACACGAACTTTATCAACATCGGTACTGCCTGCTTTTTCAACCGCTTGCTTCCACATATTGATGCCCACATAAGTGGCTTCCATCGGGTCATTGGTTACGATTTTGTCAGCATTCGGCAGCTTATACTGCACCGCATACTGCTTCATTTTATTCACAAATTCAGTATTGGTCGGGTTTTTCACCGACATGAAATAATTCCAAGCAGCCAAATGTCCAACCAATGGTTTGGTATCAATACCACGGAGTTCTTCTTCCCCCACAGAGAAAGCCATGACTGGAATATCCGAAGCTTTAATGCCTTGGTTACCCAGCTCACGATAGAACGGTACGTTAGAATCGCCATTGATGGTTGAAATTACTGCGGTTTTCTTACCCGCAGCAAATTTCTTCACATTACCGACAATGGTTTGATAGTTACTATGACCGAAGGGGGTGTACTCTTCCATGATGTCCGCATCGGCCACACCTTTGGACTTCAAGAACGCACGTAAAATTTTATTGGTGGTGCGTGGGTAGACATAGTCCGTACCGAGTAGCACAAAGCGCTCTGCTTTACCGCCCTCTTCGCTCATCAAATATTCCACCGCAGGAATCGCCTGTTGGTTCGGTGCGGCGCCTGTATAGAAAATATTTTTCGACTGCTCCTGCCCTTCATACTGCACGGGATAGAACAATAAACCATTCAACTCTTCTACCACAGGTAACACTGACTTACGCGATACCGATGTCCATGAACCAAAAATCACCGCGACTTTATCTTGGGTAATGAGTTGACGTGCTTTTTCAGCAAATAAAGGCCAATCAGATGCTGGGTCGACCACTACAGGTTCTAATTTTTTACCCAGTACCCCACCATTGGCGTTAATTTCATTGATGGTCATCAAGGCCGTATCTTTGAGTGAGGTTTCAGAAATTGCCATGGTGCCTGACAGAGAGTGCAAAATTCCGACTTTGATGGTGTCACCACTGCTCACTGCTGCTGGCTCAGACGTTGCTGTTTCCACTTTCTCCGCAGGTTTTGAACAACCTGTCAAAGCAATAGTCCCCATCATTGCAGTTGCAAGGAATGTTTTCGTGAGTAATTTTTGTTGGAACATCTTGATTTTCTCCAAACTTGAAACTTAGGGTGCATTTTGCAATGCATGATTGTTATTCGCGCTATGAGTGCCAATTCAATTTCTATGCCAAGCGGGATTTCAGGATATACAAATCATTATCAAATTTTTAATTATTTTAATATTTATCAATAATTTATTAATTTTTAAATACACTGTATTTTAGATTGATTTGCGCCCAAATGGCTACTTTTCTGCATACAAACTTGTATACATCATGTGTTCCAAATCAATTCATTTCGCCTAATTCAATCGATTGACTGAAAAATTGTGCACAGATTAAGCGCAATCTTATTGCCCATCTGCGCAACAAAAAGCCCGCAATGTACGCAATGCTGTTCACTTAAGAGGAGCAGCATTTCGATCTACTGGATAACGGGTTTTTGACATCTTAACCGTTCGGGGTGTTGTTGCCCTCGAACGCCTTTCCAGAAACAGGCTACCTATCCCTGATCTCAGCTCCGATAGCCGCCTGCCAGTTCTTGATAATGGGTTGGCATTCGCCATCACGATCAGCTGAACGGCTATGTACTGGCATACAGGCTTGAAACGGATATCCGAAGGTGAACGCCCAAAGGCTACCGCTGCAAATGCCGCTTCTCGCCGGATAATATTGTAGGTCAGCAATAGACCCCACAGCTCTTGATAAACCAGCTCTACTGTCTTGCTGCGAAGCGTGATGGCATTATGCTGCATCGAGCTTTTGATATCCCGAAAACCTAATTCGATTTCCCAGCGTTCTTGATAGAGTCTAGCGATATCCTTTGCAGGATACTGATCGGCCGGCAGCGAGGTCAGAACCGTCTTTATTCGTCCCTTATCCACAGCATAACTGACTTGCCTGACTTCCCAGTATTCGGGGAGCATCGGGTTGTTCTTTCTTGCTTGGGGTGATACTTTCATCCGTACCCGCACGTCATCTTCTGCATACGTCTCGATCACCTCACTTTTCAGATTTTTGCGTTCCGGAATCAACCAGTGACGACCTTGACCCTGCATCGAGAGTGAAAGCAATAAGTCCGCACTCCAAAAACCCTTGTCAAACAAGGTGATCGAATGATCGGGAATCTGGCTGAGAAACTTCGACGCCAGAGGAATCTCCCCCCGGCGATAGGGACTGATCTGCGCATCGACTAATATATGCGAGCGCACATTCATCAGTGCGACGAGCCGTAGCATCGGAAATGGCGTCTGGCGCTGCGTGGAAGTATTCCCTGAGCCAAAATGCTCACGAAGATCATTTGTATCTTGGGTTCGCAAGAGTGCACCGTCGACAGCAAAGACCTGAAGCCCCTGCCATTGATCATCTGGGTAACGCTCATGTCCCCAGTGCTGACCTGTCTGGCGAAACAGCCACTCCACAGGATCTGCACCCAAACGCTTACGTGCTTCAGTTACCCCGCTGCGTGCCAACAGGTCAAGAGAGGCCAGTCCTTGAGCGCAAATATTTAGTCTTCTTGCCACTTCATGGACAGGCTCATCACGAAAAATCGCCATTCCGAGAACCAGCCAAAGAACCTGATCTGCGGGCAAGCGTCGCCTGCGGATAGTAGCCGAACTGCTCAATTTAAGTGCAGATTCAACCCACTCAATGGGGATATTATGAGTAAATGTATTCAGATCCGAGAAGTTAAACAGACTGTTGAGGTCGAGAAGATCCTGCTGAAACACCATAAAAAATCCAATGCCAAACCCGACATCGGATTCTCTAACAAACTCCGCCACGCTTCAATTGCTTAAGTGAACAGCATTGCGCAATGTACGGGCTTTTTATTTTTAGATTAAAAGTGTTCAAATAACACAATTTATGCATTTAATGCAGAATCATATGCCTAGGTTGATTTAGTGATGTGTAATCTTCAAACCAATAATGTGGATCATTACCTTTCGTATATTTAACATTTTGTTCTTTATAATTTCCTTTAAACTTTTCAGCAAGGGTAACGTGTATTGAGCCTTGTTCAGGATAATCACAATGTGCATCACTGATTCGATTACCTAGTGCTAACTCATTGTCTAAAATTTTTTTCATCTCAGAATTTAATAAATTGGCATAATACAAAATTCTTTTTTTCCATTCGACACGCCCTGCTAAGCTTAAGGCATGTAGTGTTTCATCATCCACATCAGCTTGACGCATTTCCTGTAATTCTTCTTCATTCATGCCCATATCATTTCGTATATTTTCCGCTAAATGTTTTTCTTGATATTCCATTATTATTCTCTTAAAGCCAATTTAGTTTTTAATCATCATAATAGATAAGCCCACTTTACGCAGGCTTATCAATATCTTAAACCACCAATTCGGCCAAGTTACCTTTCTGCTCTAACCATTCTTTACGGTCACTCGAACGTTTTTTGGCCAGCAACTTGTCCAACAAACCAGCAGTAAAATGACTGTCATCCAAATCTAATTGCACCAAACGGCGTGTGTTTGGATCCAGCGTAGTTTCACGCAGTTGGCTTGCGTTCATTTCACCCAAACCTTTAAATCGAGTAATTTGCGGGTTCTTGGTTTTGCATTTTTTCAACATGCTTTCAAGCTCGTCATCGTCCAAGGCATAGTGCACATCTTTTGCATCATCAATTCGATACAGCGGTGGCATCGCCACATACAGATGTCCTTCTTCAACCAAGATTGGAAAATGTTTCACAAACAAAGCACACAACAGCGTCGCAATGTGTAGACCATCCGAGTCAGCATCGGCCAAAATACAAATCTTGCCATAACGTAATTCGGATAAATCATCCGACCCCGGATCGACCCCGATCGCAATGGCAATGTTATGCACTTCTTGCGAAGCCAAGACTTCATCAGAAGAGACTTCCCACGTATTTAAGATTTTTCCACGAATAGGCATGATCGCTTGAAAGTTTTTATCACGCGCCTGCTTGGCTGAACCACCCGCAGAATCCCCTTCCACAATGAACAGTTCAGACTCTTCTAAGGTATGTCCAACACAGTCTGACAGTTTGCCGGGTAACGTCGGCCCTGCCACAATTTTCTTACGTTCAACTTTTTTCGCAGCTTTCAGACGACGACCCGCTTTTGAGATCGCCATTTCAGCCAACTGCATGGCAATATCGGAGTTTTGGTTCAACCACAGTGCAAAAGCATCTTTGGCAATGTTTTGAACAATGCCTGACGCTTCACGGCTGGATAAACGCTCTTTGGTTTGGCCTGAAAACTGTGGCTCTTGGAACTTCAACGACAAAATATAGTTCACACCATCCCAAACATCTTCAGCCGACAGCTTCATATTACGTGGCAGCAAATTACGCAGTTCACAAAACTCGCGCATCGCATCGGTCACACCTGAGCGTAGACCATTTACATGGGTTCCGCCCTGTGCCGTTGGAATCAAGTTCACATAACTTTCTTGAACCAATTCGCCGCCATCGACATTCCAACAAATGGCAAATTCAGCACTGGCACGCTCAGCATCTCCTGTTGCCACAAAGGCTGGATGAGGCAGAATCTCACGATCTTCAATTTCATCCATCAAATAATCGACGAGGCCATTTTCAAACTGCCAAACGATTTTTTCGTCATTGATTTGGTCAACGTAATTGATTTGCAAACCTGCCGCCAAAACGGCTTTGGCTTTTAAGTTGTGCTTCAGCGCTTTCAGAGCAAATTTCGGTGAATCAAAATATTTGGCTTCAGGCCAAAAGTGAACGGTGGTTCCTGTGGCACGCTTCGGAGCTTTGCCTTCTAACACCGTCAAGGGCGCAGTCGGTTCACCCTGCTCAAACGCCATTTGGTAGAGGTTGCCTTGACGCTGAACTTCTACTTCGACTCGGCTAGATAAGGCATTTACCACGGAAATGCCTACGCCATGCAAACCACCTGAGAACTGGTAGTTGTCGGTACTGAATTTACCACCAGCATGCAGTTTGGTTAAGATGATCTCGATCCCGCTTTGACCGTATTCAGGGTGAATATCGACAGGCATGCCACGACCATTGTCTTCGACTGAGAGCGAACCATCTTTATAAACGGTGACAGTAATTTTGTTGGCATGACCGGCCAGTGCCTCATCGACTGCATTATCAATAACCTCTTGCGCCAAATGGTTTGGGCGTGTGGTATCGGTATACATGCCGGGACGACGACGTACCGGATCTAAACCAGATAATACTTCAAGCGATTGAGCCGTATATTGAGACACGTTGTACTGTTTCCTTATTTTAAGCAGTCCGATAAAAACTGTAATGCCATCGGTATTTTGTCTGCGAAATCTTCCATCGCATGATTGCCTTGCGTTTCCGAGATCACGAGCGCTGCGCCATTATAATAGCGCTGTGCTTCACGATAATCCAAAACTTCATCGCCTTGTTGCAATAACACTAAAATTTTGTCTGCATCTTGCACAAATGGCAGCTCAATCTGCTCTAAATAGTCCAATTGCGCATCATCGAGCGTCCAATGTTCATTGACTCTATAGGGCAGTTGAGTCGCACCAAATAGATCTCTGAACAAATGCCATGGTTGCATAGCTGGATTGATCAGCACAGCCGGCACTGCCAACTTCGCGACCAGTTGTGTCGCATAAAACCCACCTAAACTACTGCCCACCAGCACCACCTGATCCAACTCCTGAATCAAGGCGGCCAATTTTTCTAAGGCCAAATGTGGCGGCATGTTCAAGTCTGGCAAATGCACATGCCACTGTGGACGAGATTCGCAATAGCGTTTCAGCAATTGACCTTTAATCGATAAAGAACTGCTTTGAAAGCCATGTAAATAAATAATATTCATGCTGTACATTTACTCTTCTACATCATTTTTATTGAACTCAAAAGAGATGGCATCAGCCGACTGTATTATTTTGTATGGATATAAAAATTGTCAGACAAAAAAATAAGGTCATCTGTGTATTCATCGCTATTGTAAAAGTTGTTCGAGATGAATTAGATAAGCTAGAGTGCTAAGAATTTATACCGTGATCGTTGAAAAAAATAAAGTCCCTTTGGACACAGAAACACAAGGGTAGAAAAAATGCCAAGTTTAACGCCTCTGCACGAGACCTATTGTAAATGGGATCGTACTCCTCCCAGCCAAGCCGACCTGCTTGAAGGGATTGCTCAGTTGGTGACAACCCGCTTAGGCGATGTCGTCCACGATTTAATTCAGGCCATTCAACGAGAAATTTTAATCAGTATATTTGGGATGAATGAAACCAGTTCCAAGAAGTTTCTGTCGACACGGTCAATTGAAAAAATTTACCAGTTTTCCTTCAATACCTTGCAAAACTACGGTAGCTATTTATTGGCGCCAAGTTTGCGTCATATCATTGAAAAATTTCCAAATTTGCATCGCAAACCCTTAACCCCAACCATGCATTATTTAGTTGGTGCAATCAACGGCGTTTTGGGCGACTATTTACTGAAATATCACAACCCTGTGGCGCTACCGATGGTGTTTTATGATCATTACGGTGCTATCCAGCAAGGCGAGTTGTCTGGTCGCGTGGTGATTATGGTCCACGGTCTATGCATGAACCATTTGTACTGGAGCACGGCGCGTTATGGCGGTATAGGGGAAAAACTGCTGGCGCAACGTGCACAAAATACCATGCTATATCTCAACTACAACACGGGTCGTCGTATTTCAGCCAATGGGCGTAGCTTTGCCAACTCACTACAAGATTTACTCAACCGCAACCCACGGATTAGCTCGATTGATCTGATTGGGCACAGTATGGGCGGACTGGTTTCGCGCAGTGCGCTGTTCTACGGCAAACAAAATATGCAAAGCTGGATTCATGTGGTGGAAAACATGGTCTGTATTGGTTCTCCCCATCATGGTGCGGCTTTAGAACGTTTTGGCTTTCATTTGCAGGACAAATTGGGACGTTTCCCTTTTGTCAAAATTATTGGGCATATCGTCAACATTCGCAGCAACGGTATTTTAGACTTACGTCATGGCAGTGTGCGGGACGATGACTGGGAACATAATGAAGCGCGTATTGGTCATGTTGATGACAACCGTAAACCTGCTCCATTGCCCTCCCATATCAATACCTTCTTGGTGGCAGGTACCATTGAGTTTGAACATCGCAAATATCGTGCGCTCAATGTGATTGGGGATTATTTGGTCTGTGTGAAAAGTGCCTTAGGCGAGCATATGAATCCACGCTTTCAACTGAAAGTCCCCGATTCACATAAAGCCATTTTCTATGGCTTAAACCATTTTGAGCTACACACCCATGCCAGTGTTGCCGAACAAATCGTCAATTGGTTCTATCCAAATCCAACTGAAACGGAATATGGTCAAGTGCATGAATACATGATCGGGCTAGATGACTTAGAAGGCATTGCACTCACCTAAACCACTGATACATCCAATAAAACAGCCAATATGACGTTGGCTTTTTTATCTTTATTATTTTTTCTTCGCATGGCTTGGATATTTACGCAACAGTTGCCACAGGCTAATCAACGCCAGTGCCACAAAAAACACCAAAGACCACACAGGTAAAGACTGACCTAAGAACGCCCAATCTACCAGTGCACATTCACCTGAACCTGTTAAGACTTGCTCAAACACAGCACGCAGTGGCAACGTGTCTAACCAATAATCCAAGCCTGGGCCACAGCTCGGCACTTGATCAGGCGGTAAGCTCTGTAACCAAACATGACGTGCTGCCACACCTGCCGACCATAAGATCGAGAGGCTGCCTAAAAATGCATAAAAGCGTTTAAAACCATTCGATGCTGGGTTATGCAAAAAGGCAATCAGCGAAATAATCCCCAGTCCAATCAGTCCCACACGTTGGAACACACAGAGTGGACATGGGTTTAACTGTAGGGGGCCATGCTCTAAATATAAGGCAAAGGCCATCCCAATGATACTGGCTAAAACCAAAACACCACTCACGAAGCGATAACTCCATTGCATGGTCAATCCTCTTAATTTTTTATCTAAATTGCGCAAGATACTGTTCAAAACTCAGTTGACTGTCTTGCTCTAATTGCTGTTGTTGTTGCAGTGATTGCGTAGCTAAATCGTCAAAATAAGCCCATGTCTCTGCACTCAACTGATGACGCTCATAACTCGATGCATGTTGTGCAGCCATTTGGCTACCAAAGCCCCATGTCCCACCCGCTTCCAGAGTATCTTCGATCATCTGCGCCGACAAAGTATCATCAACTTCAGCGACTCTCTGTTGCATGACTGTCATCGCTTTACTATACAGTGTGGTGTCATAGCACTGATCTAACAACACAACCAGTTCTTGCATAGCCTCTAAATGAAACTGACTCCATGCTTCAATTGGGAACGATTGCTCACCCACAGCAATTGCAGCATTCGGTGCGCGACCACGATTGACCACTTCCGCTTGGTTTTTCTCGATTTGATCTTGCTCTGCGGCCAATAAGTCTGGGCTATCTAGCAATAAGCAGTACAGCGCCAGCACTTCTAAGAAACCTGCGGTATCTTCATTGATCCCAATTGGGCTATACGGGTTCACATCCACCGCACGCAGTTCCACATAACCGACACCACGATTGCTCAGCGCTTGTGATGGAGTTTCACCTGCTTGTGGTACTTGCTTTGGCCGCACCAAACTGTAGTACTCATTTTCAATTTGCAGGACATGATCATTAATTTGAATCGGCTCTCCCTGCGCATCGTTGAGGCCTAAGCGACTAAACGGCGCATAAGCCGTTTTGACTGCTTTTTGTAGGCCTTCGAGATAACCGTCGATATTGTTGTAATGAATCCCGAGCTGCTTTTGTGCTGAGTTTTGATAACCAAAACGTCCCATTCGCAAAGCAGTTGCATAAGGTAAATACAAGGTCCCGCGCAGCAATGGCAACAGATGATGTTCACGCCCTGTCATAAAACACTGGCAGACCGATGGACTTGCCCCGACCAAAAACATCACCAACGGCGTAAGGCGAATAAAGTTGCGGATCAATCCAAAATAGCGGTGACTACGATAGTCTTGTGCAGATAAGGCTTTTAGTGCCTCATCTGTTTCGTGTTGTTGTAATTGTTCAAACAGTTGATCAGGAAAAGATAAGTTATAGTGTAAACCTGAAATGGTTTGCATACGGCGACCATAACGTACCCCTAAACCATGACGGTACAAGGTCTTGAACTTCCCGATATTTGAGCTGCCATATTGGGCTAAGCGGATTTTATCGTCATTGTCATCCAACATACATGGCATCGACAGCGGCCAGAGCTTTTCACCATGTTCCAGATGACGATGCGCCACGCTATGAATGTCTTTTAAATAGTGCAACGCCTCGGTAATGCTGGGCTGGGGCGGTGTAATAAATTCTAATAAAGCTTCCGAATAATCCGTCGTAATATGCGGATGGGTCAGTGCAGAACCCAAAGCTTGAGGGTGGTCGGCTTGTGATAAAAAACCATCACTTTGCATGCGCAAACTTTCACGCTCAATCCCACGTAACATCCCTTGCAAAAGTGATGAATTGACCCAAGTCGGTAACACAGCTGTAGATTTAGATGCGGGTTGACCCATTACAATCTCACTTTTTGGAAGAAACAATTACAACGACGAATAAAATAAAATCATCAGTTTATATCAGTATAACGTGATTTTAATTCGGCACATTACACCCAGTCCTATTTTCAAGTAAACCATCTGTTCTATTTTTTCGGAAAATATTTATCACAAAGTTACGCTATTAGACATATCAAAAGTGTGATTGTATTGAAGAATAAATGCTAAAGAATTGTAAACTTTATGAATTATCAAGAAATTTTAGATTTTTGGTTCGATCCCAAAAACCAAAGCTGGTGGTTTAGCCAAAATGATGCGTTCGATGCACTCATCGAAGAAAAATTTAAGACAATTCATCAACAAGCGGCGCATGCTGAGCTATGGTCTTGGCGCAGTAGTGCTGAGGGGCGTTTGGCTGAAATTATTGTGCTCGACCAACTGTCGAGAAACCTGTATCGCAACAGTTCTTTGGTCTTTGCTCAGGACGCTTTGGCCTTGGCTTTGGCACAAGAAGCCATCACGCTAAAACTGGATGCAGCACTGCCACCCACGTAGTTTTTTATATATGCCCTTTATGCATAGTGAATCGAAACTTATTCATCAATATGCTTTAAAATTATTCGAAGACTTAGGCAATCCGATTAACCTCGATTTTGAACAGCGTCACAAAGTGATTATCGATCGTTTTGGACGCTATCCGCATCGGAACCAAGTCCTTGGCCGCAACTCAAGCCAAGAAGAACTGGATTTTTTGACTCAGCCCAACAGCCATTTTTAACTGTTCGGCTTCTCCCTCTGTGCTAAGGAGTCTATCTCATGAAGAAAATTTTAATCGCCTGTGCACTGGCGACGGGTCTGAGTTTAGTAGGCTGTGCCTCTACCCCCTCAAAGCCCTTAACCTTCGACCAGTTAGGTCGGTTTAGTAATACGCCATTAAACACCTCGACTTATCGCATCAGCTTCCAAGCGCGCCCAAATATGAGCTATGGCACGGCTGAAGAAATTACCCTGGTCAAAGCCGCGCAAACCACAGTGCAAAATGGTTATCGCTTCTTTAAAGTGCTGAATGACCCAAGCAACCAAAACCAACCCCCAAGGCAGGCCGTGGTGTATTCAAACCCAATGCCTTACTACCCATATGGTTATTATTCTCGCCATCCAGCCTTTTGGCCTGATCCGTTCTACGATGTACCACGTGTAGTCGACATTGACCCCGTACAAGTGTCATACAGCATTCAATGCTTTAAAGACCAAAAATCTGCACCAAGCGATGCCTTTGATGCCACGCTGATTTTAAAATCGCTGGGTGGAAAATACGGTTTGAGCCCAACTGGTGAAGTGCTCCCACCGCCTGAACCTGGCAGCCCCGCGTCGACCAGTAAATAAAGCATAGAGCCTGCCTATGAATGAACCTCAAGCCGTCCCATCGAGTCTGAAACGCAGCAAACGTTTTGCCACCATTGCCCTAATCACGGCAGTGGTGACATGGCTGCTGCTGATGGTCGTGGCCAAGTTTGTCCCCACAGACAAGGTTTGGATCATTCATATTTTAATGTTATCCGCAGAAGCAGGTGTGGTCGGTGGCTTGGCTGACTGGTATGCCATTACTGTGCTGTTCCGTAATCCCTTTGGAAAAATGCCGATTCCAAAGTTTTTACGCGATCACACCGAAATTATTCCTCGTAACAAAGACCGTATTGCAGAGTCTATGGGCCGCTTTGTACAAGAGAACTTTCTTTCTCCACAAGTGGTGGAAAAAAGCCTGCAAAGCACCGACCTGTCTTTGGCCGTTGGCCAATGGCTTGCCAACCCACAAAACAATCTGCAAGTCACCCAAGTCATTCAACAAACTGTGCCTAAAGTCTTTGAGTTTGTGGGCCAAGAACAAATCGGACGCTTTATTCAAAGTAACAGCGTGCAGTGGGTGCGTAACACTCAGGTCAATCATTTGGCCAGTGAAATGCTGCGTGCAGTGCTGGAAAATGATTTCCATCAAGATGTATTACAACGCGGACTCGACTTGGCACATGACTGGATGACCCAACATCCTGAACAAAGTCGTGAGTTGACCCGAACCTTGTTCAAAGAACTCGGGGTTTGGAAACTGGCCAAAGGGGCCAGTTGGATTGGCATCGATGTGCAGCAAAGAACCATCGACTCACTCATTCAACGAGTCGAATCGATGTTGGCCGATCCTGAGCATCCATGGCGTCAAAAGATTGAAGCAATAGGACACGCGCTTATGCTCGAACTGGCAGACAGCGACAGTAGGGCCAGTCAGCGTTTAAACCAGACCAAAGACGCCCTGCTAGATAGCCCACAAGTGCTGAATTTTATTAGCGGTGCAGTGGTCATTTTATGTGATGCCATTAAACAAGACTTGCAAAAACCAGACTCTGGTATTGCTCACAACATCCGTGTATCCATTCAACAAATCGGGGAAAACATCATCTCCAATCAAGCCGTCAGAGACTTGCTTAATCAACGCCTCAGCGGCATTGCGGTCAATCTCAGTGACCAATACAGTGAAAAAGTCATTCGTTTTATCAGTGAACGTATTCACGAATGGGACTCCAGTGTGATGATTGACAAGATCGAAAATGAAGTCGGTGGCGACTTGCATATGATTCGGGTCAATGGCGTCGTAGTCGGTGCATTTATTGGCTTAGCACTGGGGATTATTCGCGCGGCAGTTGAACAGCTCTTATAAAAGCAATCCACAAAAATGCATGCTTCACCCCTGCCCTACATGCAAAATTTGCATAAGTAAAAGGGGATGAATATGCTATTTTGGGCTGATATTTAGACACTTTTAAGCATTCATGATTCAGTTGCCTTCATCTAAACTGCCTGCACAAGGCGTCACTATTTTCAGCACTATGACTGCCATGGCACAGCGCTTAAATGCACTAAATCTATCCCAAGGTTTTCCAGACTTCGAAGCTCCTGCTGAACTGCTGGATGCTTTAGCACAGGCCACTCAAAGTGGTTTCAATCAGTATGCTCCAGGCGATGGAGTCTGGTTATTACGCGAGCAACTGGCGCAGCAATTTGCACACCGCGATCAGATTCAGCTCGACCCGATGACTGAAATTACCATCACTCCGGGCGCAACCATTGGCCTTTTTGCCACCATTCAAGCCGTAGTCCATGCGGATGATGAAGTCATCATTTTTGACCCCAGTTATGACAGCTATGCGCCAAGTGTGGCTTTGGTTGGGGGCAAAGCCATTCATATTGCGCTCCACCCCCCACATTTTTCGGTCGATTGGGAGCAGGTCAAATCAGCCATCACTGCCAAAACCAAACTGATCATTATCAACACACCACATAACCCAAGTGGTGCCATTTGGAGTAAGCAAGATTGGTTGATGCTGATTGAACTGATTCGCGACACCAATATTTTAGTCCTGTCTGATGAAGTCTATGAACATCTAGTATTTGATGGTCAACGTCACTATTCGGCTTTGTCTTTTCCTGAACTGCGTGAGCGTAGTGTAGTGGTGGGGTCCTTTGGCAAAACCTTTCATGTGACGGGTTGGAAAACGGGCTACTGCGTTGCTACACCTGCGCTGATGCAACTGTTCCGTCAGGTCTATCAGTTTGCCAACTTCTGCGGAGTCACCCCGGTACAACTGGCGTTAGCCAATTATATGCAGCAACATCCTGAGCATATTCAAAACTTAGCGGGCTTTTATCAAGCAAAACGCGATCGTTTTATTGAGGGTTTAACCGGTTCACGCTTTCAATGGTTGCCTTCGCAAGGCACTTACTTTCAAAATGTCGACTACAGCCACATTCGTCCCGATTTAAACGATGTTGAATTTTGCCGCTTTCTGGCAGAGCAGCATGGCATTGTTGGCATTCCTGTTTCGGTGTTTTATCAGCAGGCACCAGAGGCTTTGCGCATGATTCGTTTTTGCTTTGCAAAGACCGATCAAACCTTGGCTCAGGCAGCTGAAATTTTGCAAAGCGTATAAATTTTTTCAGCTTTGCTTTTGCACAAGAACAGGCTTCGCTTACTGAAATACATCGGCTTTTTAACACTGAACTATGCTAGGGTAAGCCTTAGAAATGTAATAAAAATAACCTCAGGATGACCTATGTCAGCACACACCCCATTGGTGCAACAGCAAAAGCTATGGAAAGCCTTTTTTATTTTCCTGATGCCTTTGATTGCCACCAATATTCTGCAAAATCTGTCGGGTACGATTAATACCATCTTTGTCGGACAGATGATGGGTGTGCAGGCGATTGCAGCGGTTGCAGTGTTCTTCCCCATCCTATTTTGCTTAATGGCCTTCGTAATTGGACTATCAGCAGGTTCTACCGTCTTGGTTGGTCAAGCATGGGGCGCACAGAATATTGAAAAAGTCCGTGCGGTGGTCGGCTCCACTATTTTTATGACTCTCATTGGTGGCAGCTTTATTGCATTTTTAGGGGTGATTTTTGCGCGACCAATTTTATCGGCTTTGGGTATCGATGAAGATGTTATGCATCTCTCGCTACCTTATGTGCAATGGATGTTGGCAGGTAGTCCCCTACTGTTTGTATATATTATTTATACCTCAATTTTACGCGGTGTCGGAGACAGCACGACACCTCTGATTGCTTCTGGCATGACCATCTTGATTGGGCTTTGTGTCACGCCAGTTCTGATTGCGGGTTATTTTGGCTTTCCCAAACTGGGGATTGTTGCACCTGCCATTGCGACCATTTTAGGCTTTGTTTCTGTGCTGACCTTTTTGTATTTCTATTTGAACTATAAACAGCACCCACTCAGGCTTGATGCACAACTGCTACGTCATATTCGCTTTGACCGCCAGCTGAGTAAAATCATTCTCCGCTTAGGAGTTCCAACAGGCATTCAAATGATCACCACCTCCGTCGCGGGTCTTGTGATTGTGGGCCTAGTCAACCGCCACGGGGCCGATGCGACCGCAGCTTATGGTGCGGTCAATCAGGTCCTGAATTATATTCAATTCCCTGCTCTATCGATTGCCATTGCTGCATCGATTTTTGGTGCGCAAGCCATTGGCGCAGGCAAATCCGAGTTATTGGCCAAAGTCACACGTACCGCGCTCGGCATGAACATCATCATTACAGGTTCCTTGGTGGTCTTGGCTTATCTTTTCTCCAAATACCTCATGGCACTCTTTATCACTGACCATGCAGTAGTTGAGCTAGGGCAACAGCTGTTGTTCATTGTGCTGTGGTCCATTTTATTCTTTGGTGCCAGTGCCATTTTTGCCTCCATTATGCGGGCCAGCGGTACAGTCACCATGCCCATGATCATCAATATCATTGCGATTATTGCGATTGAAGTGCCCTGTGCCTACTTATTTAGTGAATGGTGGGGACTGCAAGGTATTTGGTATGCTTATGCACTGGCCTTTGTCAGCTTATGCATTATGCAGGGGCTTTATTATCAATTTATTTGGAAGAAAAAGACCATTGAAACGCTCATTTAAAGCTAAACAGATATTTGATAGAACACGTTTTTGATCATGACACTCATTAAAATTAAGCATAAAAGAACCCGCCAAAGCGGGTTTTTTACATCACGACATTAAGACTTTCTTTGGCTTAATTTGGTCGCAAAAGCCGTCACTTTTTGGTAGCCCGTTGGTAAGATACGCTGAATCAAATCTAACGTTTTCGCATCATTGCCGATCAATAAACGACGCTTGTCTTTTTGTACCGCCTCTAAAATCTGACGCGCTGCTTCTTCAGGTGGACAGCGTAATAATTTATTAAAGGTCTGCGCAGACTTCTCAGGGTTCATCCCGATGCTACGCAAGCTGTCATTCACTTTGGCTGCATTGGCAATATTGGTTCGAATCCCACCCGGATGCACGCACAATGCGCTCACGCCAGAGTTTTCCATATCTAACTCTTGGCGTAATGACTCGGTAAAGCCACGCACCGCAAATTTAGTAGCATTGTAAGCAGATTGAGTCGGTTGAGCCGTGAGACCAAATAAGCTGGAAATATTGATGATATGCCCATCTCCTGTTTTCTTAATATAAGGCAGAAACTCTTTGGTGCCATAGACCACACCCCAGAAATTAATCCCCACGATCCATTCCAGCTCTTCATAGGATGCACCTTCTACGGTTGAACCCAAAGCAACGCCAGCATTATTAAAAATCATATTCACAGAACCATGATTTTGTACGGTTTCTTCAGCCCACGCTTGCATCGCTAAACGGTCTGAGACGTCTAATCTTTTCGTGGTGACACGGACATTGCTGCCTTGTAGCAGTTCAACTGTTTTCGCCAAACCTTGCTCATTAACATCACTCAATGATACATGACAGCCTGCCTTGGCCAATAAAAGTGCCAATTGTTGGCCAATACCCGATCCTGCACCTGTAATTGCCGCGACTTTATTTTTAAAATTCTTCATGAGATTGTGGTTGTCCTTTATCTTTGTACATCGACTGTAGATGCTTTTTTTATAATTGACAATATCAATTGTCATAAATTTAATAGCCAAAAGTGTCAAGTCCATGAAAACCAGCTAGAGATTAAAGCCTACGCATAGGTAGAGTCGTGGTTTATTGCTAAACTATGCAAAACCTTGGCTTTAAAATAGGGCGATGAAATCTGATGACGGCATCTGAACCAGTACAAAAAAACAGCGATAACAATAAAACCAAAGAAAGACAATTCAAGGGCTTATCGCTTTCTGAACGTAAACAGCTGCGTCGTGAAAAACTGATTGAAGCAGGAATTGAAGCCTACGGCACTCACGGCTTTTTTGCCGTGACGGTGAAAGATATTTGTAATGAAGCCAAGCTCACTGAACGTTATTTTTATGAGTCATTTAAAAAAAGTGAGCAACTGTTTCAAACTATTTTTTTAAAGCTGATCGATGAGTTACAGCACAATGTCATGCAAGCCATCATGCAAGCTTCTTCAGATCCACACAAAATGATTGATGCTGGACTGCGTGCCCTGCTCACCACCTTAAAAGATAATCCCCGCATGGCGCGTATTATTTATATCGATGCAATGTTGGTCCAAGAATTACATAACCAAGCCACCATTCATGAAACCATGACCCGTTTTGACCGAATGATTCAGGCCTTTGTGATGCTGATGATGCCGCAAATTAATCGTTCCGAACGAGAAATTTCGCTGGTCGCCACAGGCCTCAATGGCTATGTTACGCAAATTGCGATCCGTTGGGTGGTCAGTGGGTTTAAACAATCCTTTGAAGAAGTTTTAACCTCCAGCCGTATTGTGTTTATTTCACTCCTAGAAACCTTTTCTGACCCGAATGCACGGGAAAAATTGGATGTCTAAGACTTTTCACTTGGATGAGATCGGCATTTTCGAATGCAATTTAGATTAAACTTCCATTAATTTTGAATCCCAATATGACGATTTTTTGTCACATTTTTTTGCAAATTTCATCAATCGTCTGTTTTTTGCAATGATACTGTCATAATTAATCTTTGTAATAAGCCTGTCATAAAATTAAAACGGCCTGCCGTTACCTACAATAGGATATTGCGTTGTGAAAGATGACTACATTTTAATCGTCGATGATGAACTTCCCATTCGAGAAATGATTCACACCTCGTTGGATATGGCAGGCTTTCAATGCTTACAAGCCGAAGATGCAAAACAAGCCCACCAAATGATTGTGGATCAGCGCCCTGCTTTGATCTTGCTCGACTGGATGATGCCTGGTGGCGTCAGTGGCGTAGACTTATGTCGCCGTCTCAAGCGCGATGAAAATCTCTCTGAAATTCCAGTGATTATGCTCACGGCACGTGGTGAAGAAGACCATAAAGTACAAGGTCTGGACGCTGGTGCAGATGACTACATGACCAAACCGTTTTCGACCCGTGAATTGGTTTCACGCATTAAAGCCGTTTTACGCCGCGCTAATGCGCTCAGCGGTGAAAAATCGATTGATGCCAATGGCTTAATCTTAGACCCTGTCAGCCAACGGGTCAGCTTTGGCAATAATTTCCTCGACATGGGACCAACCGAGTATCGTTTACTGGCCTTCTTCATGACTCATCCTGAGCGTGCCTACACCCGTGCACAACTTCTTGACCAAGTCTGGGGTGGAAACGTGTATATTGAAGACCGTACCATCGACGTGCATATTCGCCGTTTACGTAAAGTGCTTGAGCCTTATGCGGCAGATCGCTTTGTGCAAACAGTTCGCGGTACAGGCTATCGATTCTCTACACGTGCGGATATCGCCCTAGGTTAATTTTGTTTTATGTATGAACCCTACCCGGTCCCTGAACTTGCGCGCGAGCATAAAAAAACGCGATACAGCAGTTTATGGGGCTTTGCCAAACAGGACTTACGTCTCCTTGCCTTTTTCTTGCTGATTGCAAGCTTGATTGGTTTTGGCGTTGGTTATTTTTGGACGTGTATCTCCTTTGCCTTTGCCGTTTTTTTCATTCTGCAAATGCGCTCTTTGTATTTGGTCAATGACTGGATTTCCAATCGTCCCTACGAAGTTCCACCCAACCTTGGGGGCATTTGGGGGGCATTATTGTTCAATGTTTATCGTGCACAGCGCCAAGAACGGATTGTACAAGCGGAAATGGTCGGGTTGATTGATCGGGCACAGTCATCATTGGTCGCTTTGCAAGAAGCCGTGGTGCTGATCGATGACATGCAACAAATTGAATGGTGGAACCCTGCCGCAGAACGGTTATTAGGCATCGAACAAAATGACCGTGGCCGTAATATTTTGACTTTATTACGCCAACCGAGTTTTGTGGATTATTACAATAATATTGATGCGGCACCAGATGGCTTAAAAATGAAGTCATCCAGTTTTGATGAACATTATGTTCAAGTCAAAATGACCCGATTTGGGGGTGAAAGTCGCTTACTAGTCGCCTATGACGTGACCCGCATGCACAATCTCGAACAAATGCGTAAAGACTTTGTCGATAACATTTCACATGAACTACGCACACCGCTCACAGTACTCAGTGGTTATATTGAAACCTTTACAGACCAAGAAGACCTCAACCCACGTTGGAAGCGGGCCTTTGACCAAATGCAGGCACAGGCCAAACGCATGAATGCCTTGGTGAATGATTTGCTATTACTGTCACGCCTAGAAAATGACAAGCAAATTGCTAAAAATCAAATCATTGATATGCCTAGCTTAATGAACCAACTTTATGACGATGCGCATGCCTATAATATTGATTATGGGCATACGCTCAATCTCGATATC
Organism: Acinetobacter sp. CAU_H_29a_1; assembly: GCF_058599505.1. Lineage (NCBI taxonomy): Bacteria > Pseudomonadati > Pseudomonadota > Gammaproteobacteria > Moraxellales > Moraxellaceae > Acinetobacter > Acinetobacter sp. CAU_H_29a_1. The sequence continues at coordinate 105,564 of NZ_CM178655.1, read as the reverse complement.
GACAGTCATTGCGACTTAATCGGTTCAGATATGGAGTTGGCCAGCGCTTTTAGTAATCTGATTACCAATGCCATCAAATACACACCGAAAGGCGGAACGGTGACCATGGGTTGGCATGACAATGGTGAGCAGGCTTATTTTACCGTGGAAGATACTGGTATCGGCATTGATCCTAAGCACTTGCCGCGTTTAACCGAACGCTTCTACCGTGTCGACAGCGCACGCAGTCGACAAACGGGTGGCACAGGCTTAGGACTCGCAATTGTGAAACACGTATTAATGCAGCACCAAGCACATTTAGAAATTGAATCCAAAGAAAATCAAGGCTCTATTTTTAAAGTGATTTTTCCCAAAGAACGCACCTACAATCCTGAATAAACCTTTCTTCAGAAACATAAAAAAGCACCGATATCGGTGCTTTTTTTGTCTCTCAACGTCCCTTTAACAAGGACGGTGACCGAGAGCTGAACGATTAAACCGTATGTCCCATCGCTTTACCCATCACCACAGTCGAGTTGGCTTTAAAGGCTGCATCCCACGTCATTTTGTCTTTTTCAAACAGTACCACAGCGGTTGAACCTAGGTAGAAACGACCCAGTTCAGCGCCTTTGTCCAAGAATAAATTATGCTGATTTAATTCTAAACGGCCAGTAGGCTTCACTTTTCCTGTTGCAACAGTTTCAATCCCCGCCACAATCATGGCGCCAACGAGAACTACGGCCATACGGCCGATTTCTGTATCAAATAAACAGACCATACGTTCATTTCGGGCAAACAAGCCTGGAATGTTTTCAGCAGTGGTTTGATTGACCGAGAACAATTCACCCGGCACATATAAGGTTTCCGTCAATGTGCCTGCAAATGGCATATGCACACGGTGATAATCTTTAGGCGATAAATACACCGTTGCAAACTGACCATTTTTAAATGGTTCAGCCAACTGCGGATCTGCAATTAAATTATCAACGGTGAATTTTTGTCCTTTGGCTTGGAAAATATCACCTTCCACAATGGGACCCAACTGTGAAATCGCACCATCCGCAGGCGATACAATACTGGTCGCATCGGTATCAATATCACGTACACCCTCTTTTAATGCACGGGTAAAGAACTCATTAAAGGACTTGAATTTCAGTGCATTACTCTGCTCAGCAATCGACATATCAATGCCGTACTGCGCTTTAAACGCAGTGATGACCGCATTTTTCACAATCGGATTTTCGCTGGCTGCGACTCTGCCCACGACACGTGATAACTGATGTTGGGGTACAACACGTTGAGCTTGAATGAAAATTTGTTTTTTTAAGCGTGATGTGAGGCTCAAGACGGCATCTCTCCGGTAATGATAGGACTGTCGAGGCGGTTGCCCCATTCACTCCACGCACCGTCATACGCCTGAATATTCCAACCCAATAAACGACCTAAAATATAAGCCAGTCCTGAACGGTGATGTGACTGACAGTACACCACCACAGGTTCATTTAAGTTAAAACCCAATTGTTCTAAGCGTTGCTGCGTGCGTTCTAAAGGGTGCAATCTTAAATGATTTTCACGGTTAAGGGCAGTACTCCATTCAAAATGTAGTGCATTTGGAATGTGACCGCCGCGTCGCGCTGCAAGACGCAGGCCGGTATATTCGTCTTCTGTGCGGCAGTCCCAGAGTTGGACTTGGCTACTTTGAACTTTCTCTAATAACTCAGCATATTCAATTCGATACTGCTGTATTTTGGCTTGATCGACCTGCACCAAAGCACGGACAGGTTTAAACTGCTCCACTTCAGAAGTGGTTGGAAGTCCTGCTGCAAGCCATGCATGAATTCCCCCGTTCAGCAGGCTGGTATTTTCAAAACCTAAGCAGTGTAAATTCCAAATCAAACGCCCCGCCCAAGCACCACCTTCATCATCATAGACCACGACATGATGCTCGGGTGAAATATTCAAATAACGAATCAGCTCTTGTAAACCGTCTACATCGGGAAGTAGGCCGGTGGCTTGTTCATCTTGGCGCACCAAAAATTTCGGCTTTAAATGCAAAGCATGTGGAATATGCAATTGGTCATAGACTGAAGCACGGCTTAAATCGACGATGCGTAATTTGTCATTCCCTAAATGCGGAACCAACTGCTCTGCGTCTATCAACAAGCCAAAATCAAAGGCAGAATGTGTCATATTATTTCGTATGTTTTCAGATTATGCTTTGATCTTAGCACAACTCATTTTTACAATTATTCTGATTTTTTACATTCTTTTAGCAGAATTATAGATATCACTATTCACCAGTTTTTGAATACAACCATGCCAGAACGGATTCTGGCATGGTATATATTCTGGATTAATTGGCTTCTGCTTCAGCAATCTCAAAAACCTGACGTAAATACGCCAAAAAGGTGTCATTATCCGTCATGGTTTTACCCGGACTGTCCGAAATTTTCGCAACCGACTGGCCATTACACTCGACCAGTTTAAGCACAATATTTAATGGCGTTTGCCCCATATCATTGGTCAAATTGGTACCAATTCCAAAACTGACTTGGAAACGGTCTTTGAAATAGTTGTGCAGATCCCACGCTTTCTCTAAATTCAGTCCATCACTAAACGTTAGCATTTTGGTTTTACTGTCAATTTTCAACTTTTTATAGTGGGCATAGGCTTTATCGCCCCATTCATACGGGTCGCCACTGTCATGACGCAAACCATCGAACAGTTTGGCAAAGTACAAGTCAAAATCTCGCAGGAATGCGTCCATCCCCACCACATCCGTCAAGGCAATACCTAAGTCACCACGGTATTCTTGTACCCAGGTTTCCAGTGCTGATTTTTGGAAATTACGTAAACGTACATCCAACGCTTGGAATGCTTGTAGGAATTCATGTGCCATGGTGCCAATCGGGGTTAGGCCCAATTGCTTCGCAATTAAGACATTACTGGTGCCACGGAAAATATGCGATGCAGCTTGATTAAACTCTTCAATCACATGTTTTTGCCACGCCAAACTATAGCGGCGCCGCGTACCAAAATCAGAGACTAAAAATGGGGGATCATTTGGCGTTTGCGATGTTTCATAGTGTTTTAATAATGCCACTTTGGCCTGTAAGCGACGTTCGCCCTCAACCATGACCTCTTCACTTCGAATACGGCGGAAATACAGCTCATTGACGATAGCAAGCACAAAGATTTCAAACATCATGGCTTGAACCATCGGCCCTTCAATCCGAATGTCTAAACGGCCTTGGTGATCAATACTGGCCACAATAAAACGGCGTTTGAGCTGAAACAATTCTAAATAATCGACAAAATCACTTTTGATAAAGCGCAAACCACGCAGGTATTGCAGCTCATCGTCTTGAAAACGTAATTGGCAGAGCAAATCTAATTGGTGATTTAAATCATCGAGAATGTCGACCAAAGGATAGACGGTGTCATCCAAATTGCGACAACGGAACTGGTACACACTATGCGCTTGGGGAAACTTATGCAGGACCACCTGTAGCATCGTAAATTTGTACAGATCAGTATCTAATAAGGATTGGATGATGGCAGACATATCATTTTCGGTTTTTAGCAACTTATTGCATTAAAGCACATTTTTTTAAGCTGCATAGCCATGTTTTGGTAATTCGGTCTTGCTATTCGACCAATTACTCGGGACATTTCTTGTTTCTCTTGATTCAGAATCCAAGTGTTGATGTCTTTATTGTATCGCTCTTGGCCTATGTTCTTTTACTTAAACATTGCTATGGATATCAACGCAACGGCCTTGTTTTTTCAATCGATGTCTCTCCTGCCCTGCACTAGGTTTGCTACAATTTCAGTCTGCACAATCAAATAGTAGATAGAATCAGTCATGCGGGCCTTATTACAACGCGTTCTCGAAGCCAAAGTGGTGGTCGATGGTGAAACCACAGGCGAAATTCAACACGGTATCTTGGTTTTCTTAGGTCTTGGGAAAGAAGACACTTTAGACAAAGGCAAAAAAATGATCGATAAAATTTTAAAGTATCGTTTTTTTGACGACGAACAAGGCAAAATGGGCTGGAATGTCAGCCAAGCCGGTGGGGGTATTCTTCTGGTTTCGCAGTTCACCTTAATGGCGCAAACCCAAAAAGGCTTACGCCCTGACTTTGGACCAGCCATGCCACCAAATGATGCTGAGGCTTTATACGAACAACTGGTTGAATATGCCAAGACCCAGTTTGAGCATGTGCAAACCGGTATTTTTGCTGCCGACATGAAAGTACATTTGGTCAATGATGGACCCGTGACTTTCAATTTAGAAGTCGAATAAAAGCACCATGCATAAAAAAGCCCTCTATCGAGTAATGCCAGTCAGTTAAGAAATTGACTGGCATTTTCTTGGATATTTTTGTGCTTTAATTTTCACTACTCGCGGACATTGCCTTTGCCTTTTTTCAGGTAATACAAATATTTTAGATTGTTCAAATAATTGCGCTAAATGTTTGGGTAGGTTTCCTGCTGATTCTAAAGGTGTGTGCCTTAAGATATTGATAATACTCATAGATGCAACATGGAAACTGATCCTTAAAGGACTCACCTTTGCATGTTCAGCGATAAACCTCATCTGTCTTCTTAAGATATTATATGCAATAAATACCCCCCACAATTCTTGATAGACCAAATCAGGTTGTTTGCTTCTTAAAATCCTTGCATCCTGTAAATCACTTTTAATTTCCCGATAACACATTTCTATTTCCCAACGCTGGATATAAAGCATTGCAAGGTCTTTGAATGGATAAACTTTAGAATCTGTTAATGATGTAATGTAACGTCTTATTTTTCCTGCATATTCAACTTCAATTAAACGTGCTTCCCAATAGTCACCCAATGACGGATTTATCTTTTTTGCTCTTGCTGAAACAGGCATTTTGATCTGAAAGTCATGGGCCGCATTATGATGAATCACTTCATAACGCAGGTTGTCCTTTGCTCGCATCAACCAATGACTCTCTTCTGCCTGAGATTGCCAGCTCACTAAAAAATCAGCAGAGAAGTAAGCACGATCAAATAGGGTAATACTGCGAACTGGTGCTTTTAATTGACTGGCTAAGGTTAATTCACCTTGATCCATACTGCCCATTTGGGCATCAATCATTTCATGGGTATTGGTATTCACCAGGCAAGTCGCTCTAACTTGTGGGTAAGGTGCAGCTGCTGTTTTGCCTTTGGATGAACCAAAGTGCTTAAAGTTTTCTTCTGTATGAGGCATAGACCAAACCACACCATCTACAGCACAAACGCATAGACCGTGAAAGTTGCTATATTGTTGTTGTGAGTCTTTAAACCATGCCTGACTTAATGTCGAAAATAAAGCACTCATGGGTTCTAAGCCTAAGCGTTGTCTTGCTTGTACGGATGCACTCGGTACACAGTATTCTGCCGTACCGAAAACAAGTTGCAATTGTTGAACCACATACCAAATCGGTTGATTTCGAAATAGAGCAAGTCCGATTACCAGCCAAACAACATGTTCAGCAGGCAGTTTTCTTTTTCGAATTGATGCTTTACCTGTTTGGTCTAAGCAATCTTCAATCCAGTTTAAATCAATCAATTCACTGAATTGTGAAAGTGAAGGTAAGGTTTGTTTTAATGTTAAATCTAGATTCTGAGATAAATTCATAAAAAAAGAGCGTATTTACATACGCTCTTTTTACAGCATTTTAACTTTTTTTGCTTAACTGACTGGCATTACTCTATCGAGGGCTTTTTTATGCATGGTGCTCAATCTGCCTTTTATAAAGGAGACGGAATCGAGACGTTTAAAAAATCTTTTTACTTACCTGTTTTTTCTTTCAAAAATGCGCGAGCGGCTTTAATTTTTGCTTTCACAGGCTTTGGTAGCTTGGGTGGAACCAATTTTGCAACTTGGTTAAACCAAACTAAGAGACCAAAATCACCTTCCATTTTAATGCTGCCGTTTTGCATGCCCGTCATAAATGCGGTTGGGTCACCTTTGATTAAAGTTTTCACACCCTGCTCACTGTCCGCAAACTGTAAAATAAAATCGGCTTTTTCAGCATCACCTGAAACGGTATCAATCTGACCATTGTTCACAATAATTTGGCGCGCCATACCCAGATCCGTACCAATTTGAATACGGAACTGACGTTCATGAACTAATTCAATAAATTTTGGACTGGTACGCGCCAGCTGTTTCATACGAAGTGCCAAACCTGTAACCATTAAATCCAGCGGATCCGTGCTGACATCAACCAATGGAAGTTTAACCACAGGAATTGAAGATAGTTTCATGACATGAAAGCCTATTGTAATTGTTGATAAATTGACTGTTTTCAATGCTACCACAAGTTGCCATTTTTACCGCTAGGCTTTGTATAACAATCATGTAAGAACGTAAAAAAGATGCTCTAGGCATCTTCTTTTACGGTATGAGGTTATGACTTAGCGGCTAGAACACTGCTGTTGGTCATCTTCATATACAGGTGTATGTTCAATACAACGGCGCTGCGCCAGTGCACGTTCTGCGCGACGATCTTCACGTAGAAGCAACATCGTCACAATAAGCATCGCTGAAGTTAAAGCAGTTAAGTAGCTATAAGTGATCGGCATTTCAAACACTGCTTGCACACCTAGGCGAATGACTTCCAATATTCCCCAAAACACCATACCCGCCACCATAAAACTCAACCAGCGACGATAAGGCGAAAAGAAAACAGCAATTAACGCAGCGGCGACTAAACTTAAGCCAACGATGGTTGCTAAATTCGCTGTTACCATAAAAACCTCCGTCTAAGATAAATTCAGGCAACTGGTACACTGTGCTGAACTCATCCCCGATACCGTTTAAAATTAATGGATTGTGTAGCTTTCAAACTCTATGCATGCATTATGAGCAGTTTTGAAAAGAAAAAAAGGCTTGTATTTTTAGAATGCGACATACCTTGTCGCCATATTATATTGTCATTACATTTTTTTAGATTTGAACTTTTCCAAAACAAAGACGCGCTCAGTCTTGGCGTGTCATTACAAAATAAAACCCGTATTTTCAGCGCTTAAAAATATTTTTTCCAATTCTGTTGATCGTTGTTTTTATCGACATTTTTCACTGACCGCTCATCGTTTTTCGCTTAAATTTGCAACAAAAAAACGCAGCTCAAAGGCTGCGTTTTTAATAACACCTAGATGCTTTAAGCACGATTTAAATCTTTATCGTGCACACCCAATAAATACAACACCCCATCTAAGCCAACACTTGAAATGGCTTGATTGGCGTTTTGTCTCACCAGCGGTTTCGCACGGAAAGCGACACCTAGGCCAGCAATCGACAGCATCGGTAAATCATTCGCACCATCGCCCACCGCAATCGCTTGCTCAAGAGAAATGCCCATCTTATCGGCTAAGTCACGTAATAATAATGCCTTACGTGCACCATCGACAATATGACCTTTAACTTCGCCTGTGACCACCCCATTTTCAACGTCTAAGACATTGGCATGGACTTCATCAATACCAAGTTTGGCTTGTAGATACTCTGCAAAGTACTGAAAACCACCCGACAAGATAGCCGTGCGGTAACCTAATGCTTTTAAAGTTGAAATTAAGCGTTCAGCACCTTCTGTAACGGTCAGACGTTCTGCAATTTTAGGTAGGACAGAGGCATCCATCCCTTTGAGCAGTGCCACGCGTGCACGGAAGCTTTGTTGGAAATCCAGCTCACCCTGCATTGCACGTTCCGTAATTTCAGCGACTTGTGCGCCGACACCCGCTTCAATCGCCAACTCATCAATCACTTCTTGCTCGATTAAGGTCGAGTCCATGTCAAAACACACCAAACGGCGGTTACGACGGTAGGCATTGTCTTCTTGTACCGCCACATCGACATTTAGTTCATGTGACAAACGTAAACAGGCTGCACGCATGGCGGCGGCATCCAGCATTTGACCACTTAAACCAAATTGAACACAGGCGCGTTTCGGCCCATCGACTTCGCCATTTAAGACTGGACGACCTGACAAACGGGTCACAGTTTCGATGTTGAAACCTTGGTTGGACACAATATTTGTAACTGCTTGTAAGTGAGACGCCTCAAGCTCTGGCGCCAAAGCTGTGACTATATAACGCGTCCGCCCACCTTCACTCACCCACTGGTCATATTCAGTTGTAGTGATTGGTTTAAAACGTACAGTTAAACCAATATCATGTGCTAAAATTAGAATTTCCTTCATCGCCAAAGCTGTTGCGGTTTGGTCGTCTGAAGAAATAACAATACCTAAGGTCAATTGGTTATGAATAACTGCTTGTCCGACATCTAAAATTTGTAGTGAATGAGTGGACAATACCTGCATTAATCGAGTGAACTGATTAGGTTGGTCTGGTCCTAAAAATGAAATAAGAATGATTTCTCGCATGAATTGACTCGGGTCTGAGCTACGACTATTGTTAGAATCATAATCGAAATTGAATATATTTTCTTTGGAAGTTTACGTTGAATGCGCCTAGACAAGGGCTATTTGCTAGCCTATTAATTGTAAGTTTTGCTTTACATACCTTTTTATTGGTATTGGCAACGACTCATCAACTGAATGAAAACCGTGCCAACCAAGGCCAACTGATGACCTCTCAATTGGTCACAGACAGTCTTGCAGAGCTGGAGCCTGCCAACACGGTTTCTCTTGCGCTTTTGGTGGATCGCTATGCGACCAACCCAAGCGTAGCTTCCATTCGGATTTTGGATGCCAACAATCAAGTCTTGGCGACAGGTGGCCAAGTTCGAACACGTGATGGCGAAGTATTTGTCCGTGATGTGCTGCAAAATGAAAAGAAAGTGGGTAGCATTGAAATCACGCTCATTAAACCAAGTATGGGTGAGATTTTACGTACTCAGTGGTTAGCGATTTTATTGTCCTTAGCGATTCATGGTTTACTGTGGTTAGCTTATCGCGCCATTGCGCGTCCAAGCCGTACCGAATATTTGGCACGGATCAATAACGAATCCCGCTTAAAACACGAAATTCAAGTTCTAACCCAAACCCTTGAACAGGAAAAACACCATACGGCGGTCGCGATTGCTCAAGCACAACAACAAATCAAAACCAGTGCGAAGCCTAAAGAACAAAAACCCGTGATCGTGGACAATCATTCGGTTGCGCTCAATATTCAATTCTACGACCCGAAACAGTTGATGGACTCGGTGAATACAACCGTGTCTATTCCATACTTTAATTTGTGTCAGATTTTCCTCAATAAAAGTACAGAACTGTGTTTAAAACACTACAAACTCAACAGCTCGGACATCACTACAGTTCAATCCTTTAATGAGCATGGTGCCACCCTCAGCATGTCGACAGACACACCCAATGCAGTGCCATGTTTAATGATGATCAGCAGTGTGTTCCAACTGCTTTCTGAGGTTTTGTATAAACGTTACCGCGAAGAAAAGCGCTTTGTTTTGCAAACGCGTTGTGGCATTTCAACTGCAGTCGATGCGATGCAGCTGTCTGCAAATCAAGCTGCTGAGCGTTTGGTCCAACAGTTATCGGCCAAAGAAAGTGCCATATATTTAAGCAACGAATTATTGAAAGACATTTCTGAAAGTTACCAACTGGTGAATTTACCTAATCCAACCAATGTCTTGACCCGCCATGCCTTTATGGTCAATGGCATGGGTGCTGAGTCTGCAGAATTGGCACAAAGCTTAAGAACGGAAATTTTAAAAGCAAAACAATCTAAAGCCTCTTAATTACATCCAATCATAAAAAAAAGCCTGACCTACATCAGGCTTTTTTTATGGCAACTGTTAAATTTTGAGTTGCTTCTGCGCAATTAAATGTTGCTGTGCACTATACCTTTGCTCTGGATCGGTACAGGCCACTTTAAGCCAATGACCATCGGCTTGTAGCTCCCAAGCATTCAAACAATCATTTAAGTAGCTGATTAATCCGTCTTTATAAATCTGCTTTTTCAAAACGCGATCTAATATTGGAAAGCAGGTTTCAACACGCGAAAATAAATTACGTCCCATCCAGTCTGCGCTGGCACAGTACAGCTTTTTCTCACCGCCATGCTCAAAACAATACACGCGGGTATGTTCCAGAAAACGGCCCACAATCGAACGCACACGAATATTCTCAGACATGCCTTGGACCTGTGGAATCAAACAGCAGATAGAACGGATAATAAGATCGACCTGTACCCCCGCTTGTGATGCACGATACAGTGCAGCAATTAACTTCGGCTCCGTTAAGGCATTGACTTTAATGATGATACGCGCCTTTTGACCGGCTTGTGCAAACTGAATTTCTTGCTCAATCAGTTTTAACAGTTCACTGTGTAACGTAAAAGGCGCATGTAACAACGCCTTCAACTTGGCCATTTTGCCCATCCCCGTCAGTTCTTGGAACATACGATGTACATCTTCACAAATGTCAGGCTGTGTGGTCATCAACCCATAATCGGTATACATACGCGCATTACCCGCATGATAATTGCCTGTGCCCAGATGGGCATAACGGATCAACTGGGCATTTTCACGGCGTACGATCAAAATCATTTTGGCATGGGTTTTATAACCGACAATGCCATACACCACCACCGCCCCAGCTTCTTGCAAAATATTCGCCACGGTAATATTCGACTCTTCATCAAAACGCGCCCGCAACTCAATCACGGCTGTGACTTCCTTGCCATTTCGTGCTGCTTCTGCCAAGACCTGTACAATTTCAGAGTCAGGTCCACTGCGGTAAAGGGTTTGTTTAATCGCCAGCACATTTGGGTCTTTCGCTGCTTCTTTTAATAAACCAATCACAGGCTGAAAAGAATCAAAAGGATGATGCAACAACACATCCTGTACTTTTAAGGTATCAAAGGTACTTTTTTGTTTACGCAAGACTCTGGGAATGACTGGAATAAACACTGGATGCTTTAATTCAGGCCGGTCACAACTGGTGCTGAGGCGTGAAAGATTGATCGGCCCATCAATGCGATAAAGCTCCTGCTCGGTTAAATCAAACTCCTTAAGCAAATAATCAATCACCGTTTCGGGGCAGTCATCTTCGATTTCTAAACGCACCGCACGACCAAAACGGCGTGAAGACAGCTCATCTTTCAATGCCACCGCCAAATCATCAACATCTTCCGACAAAATCAGATCGGCATTACGCGTCACACGAAAAGCATAACAACCCGTGGCTTTCATCCCCGGAAACAGATCACTGATGTGCTGCTGAATCATTGCGGTTAAAAAAATCTGCGTGTCGATATTGCCTGCCACGTTTTTCGGCATCTGAATTAAACGCGGTAATGAGCGCGGTGCAGGGACAATCGCCATTTCAATGCTTCGTCCAAAAGCATCTTTACCTTGTAAACTCACAATGAAATTCAGACTTTTATTCACGAGGCGAGGAAAAGGATGTGACGGATCTAAGCTGATTGGGGTCAAAACCGGTTGAATTTCTCTGGCGAAATATTCTGCAATCCACGCTTTATGTTTTTCTAAAATATCTTGGAACTGGATGAACTGAATGCCTTGTGCTTGTAACTCAGGCAAAATCGAATGATTTAAAACTTCAAACTGTTTTTTAACGGCACGATGAATGGATTGGGACAGGTCTTCTAATATCACTTCAGTGGGAACAGCATCAGGGGTTCGTGCTATCACATTCATATCGCGTTGTTTCATTAAGCCCGCAATACGAATTTCAAAAAACTCATCTAAATTACGTGAAAAAATAATTAAAAAAGTTAAGCGCTCCAGCACAGGCAAACTCGGATCTAATGCTTGTGCTAAAACCCGCTGATGAAACTCAAATAACGATAGCTCTCGGTTAAAATACGTCGCCGATGAATGCTGAAAATTATCCATACCCTCTCAATGCTGTTTGCAACAGTCTGTTATGAAGTGTTTGGCAGGGATGTTAGGTAGTCTTTATGACAGTTTAGTTACAACCTCATGCCAAATAGAAAATTCATCCTGACTTTATGCTTGAAGCTGCAACAGCGTACAATACTCAAACCGACATATGTTCCTTTTCACTTTTTTCCTTGGCAGTGGCGTCTGCTTTCGCGGCCCAATAACTGGCTAATATTGGCCCTGAAATGTTATGCCACAAACTAAAGATCGCACTGGGTACCGCCGTAATTGGTGAAGCAGCAAAATGCACAGCCGCCAAAGCCACGCCTAGTCCTGAGTTTTGCATCCCGACCTCAATCGAAACCGCTTTACAGTCGGCATGTGGCAAGTGAAACATCCGTGCTGCTGCAAAGCCAAGTAAATAACCAATCGCGTTATGTAACGCCACCACAGCTAAAATCAATAAGCCTGATTCTAAAATTTGTGCTTTTGAGCCGCCAATAATCGCTGCCACAATCAGCACAATTGCGACCACTGAAATTAAGGGCATCACCGAAATATAACTTTCGACTTTCTGTTTCAGCACGGCGCGTATCACCAGCCCTAAAATAATCGGGAACAGAACCACCTGTAAAATTGAACTCAGCATCGACCATGCATTAATTTCAATCCATTGGCTGGCCAACAGATAGAAAATCGCGGGAGTCAGAACAGGTGCCAATAAGGTCGATACCGTAGTACATGCGACAGACAAAGCCGTATTGCCTTTCGCCATATAAGTAATCACATTGGATGCCGTGCCACCCGGACAGCAACCCACTAAAATCACCCCGATCGCAATTTCAGTCGGCAAGCGAAACAATAAACACAACAGATAAGCCACGCTTGGCATCACCACAAACTGAGCCGCCACCCCAATTGCAACCGCTTTAGGACTTTGCATCACACCTTTAAAATCATCCAGTGTCATGGTCATACCCATACCAAACATGATCAGCCCTAACATCCACGTGATATAAGCTTTCATCCAGACAAAAGTTTCAGGGCTTAGGAGCGCAATGCCTGCAAATAACACCACCCACAGAGCAAAGGTTTTTTGAATCCAAGCGGTAAATTTTAAAAAAGTGCCCATGACCTTTCCCTACTGCATGTTTTTATAATGTCGATATTGGTGATTGAGGTGAGCCGATTAGCTCAGCACATCAATTCACGGCATATTGTTGCACAATATCTTTGCAATACAGACGTTTCACACCATGGGCCAGCATCTCTTGCCATGCATGTTGTAAAGAACCATGTAAATCAATGCCTTTGGTGGCATCGGCAATCACATAGGTTTGAAAACCGAGTTTACAGGCATCTATTGCCGTCCATGCCACACAAAAGTCAGTTGCAATTCCAACAATAAACACGGTATCAATCCCACGCTCTCTTAAATAGCCTGCGAGTCCCGTCTGGGTTTTATGATCGGCTTCTAAAAAAGCGGAATAACTATCAATGTGTACATGACATCCTTTACGAATGATCAATTGCGCTTTGGCAAGGTCAAGATCGGGATGCAATTCAGCATCCTGAGTGCCTTGTACACAGTGACGTGGCCAGAGTACTTGTGTGCCATAGTCCAATTCAATCGTTTGAAAATCTTGTTGATCGGGATGGTTGTCTGCAAAAGAAATATGATTTTCGGGATGCCAATCTTGGGTGAGTACAATATTGTCAAAATAATCCCCCAGTTGATTAATTTTAGGAATAATTTGATCTGATCCTGCTACCGCTAAATTTCCACCAGGCGTAAAACCATTTTGTACATCCACCACAATCAATGCCATATTCTTCTGCATTCTTCTCTGTCCTTTTTGTTCTGCGCTCGAAGGCCAAGCATAGCTTAATTTATAAAACAGTATTCATCCTCGCGGGTCAAAATTAAATGACCACAGCCTTGAGTGCAATGGGTATTGCGGCAAATTGAAGCGAAGATAGAATATAGAACAAAATACTGGACATTGATCTATAACGTTAAAAGGACATGTCATCGCTGTTTAGAGAAATTGTGTAAGCGTTAAAAGTGCTTCAATCCTGAACTTTATATCCAGATATTCAGTTTAATTGACTTCTAAGCCTCAATTGAGATGAAGAATTTCCTTTCATTAAATGCTTCAATCCATGGCCATAGGTTATGCAAAACGCCCTTTTCAGATGCAAAATAAGATGCTTTTCTTTGTCTACCATTTGAACAAGCTGTATTTTTGTAGCGAAAGATAAAGTTTTTATACACTTTGACTAAAGCATATTGTTCTTCATGTTGTGTTCGTTCATAATTTGCATAAGCATTATTCAATGCATCAGCGCTTTGAAAATGCTATAAATTAAAATACGCACCCATCCAATCTTATGTTTTTCTGGCCTAACTGGATGGACAAATAGGATATTTTTTTAAAATGACTCAGCAAGCACAGACCATCCAAGGCTCAATTGTCGCAATCGTCACCCCTATGTTTGAAGATGGCAGCGTAGATTGGAAGGGTCTAGAGAAGCTCGTTGAGTGGCATATCGCACAAGGCACAAATAGCATTGTTGCTGTCGGTACAACGGGTGAAGCGTCTACTCTAAGCATGAAAGAGCATACACAAGTGATTAAAGAAATCATTCGTGTCGCGAACAAACGCATCCCTATTATTGCGGGTACTGGCGCGAATTCAACGCGTGAAGCCATCGAGTTGACTAAAGAAGCCAAAGAACTCGGTGCAGATGCTGCTCTTCTGGTTACCCCTTATTATAATAAACCGACCCAAGAAGGCTTATATCAGCACTATAAAGCTATTGCTGAAGCTGTTGATCTTCCTCAAATTCTGTATAACGTACCTGGTCGTACAGGTGTCGATATGGCGAATGAAACGGTCATTCGTTTGGCCGATATTCCTCAAATTGTGGGCATCAAAGATGCCACAGGTGATGTCCCGCGTGGTCAAGCACTGCTCGAAGGCCTTGCTGGCAAAGCGATGACCGTCTATTCAGGTGATGATGCAACGGCTTATCAACTGATTCTGTCGGGAGCAAAAGGCAATATTTCTGTGACTGCAAACGTTGCACCCAAAGAAATGAGCGATGTTTGCGCGGCAGCACTGGCAGGCGAAGCTGAAAAAGCAGAAAACCTAAATACCCAAGTTGCAAATTTACACGAAATTCTATTTTGCGAATCGAACCCAATTCCTGTGAAATGGGCACTTCATGAAATGCAGTTAATCGAAACGGGTATTCGTTTACCATTAACACCACTTGCAGAACAATATCGCACACCGCTCCGTGAAGCACTCACAACGGCGGGTGTCATTAAATAAAGAGCACATCAATATGCAATTACGTTTAGGTCTTACTCTCGCACTTTCAGTTGTCAGTTTAGCGGGTTGTAGTTCCCTTGCAGTCAATAACGGTAGTTTGGACTATAAAGAAACAGCAACCTTAGAACCTCTTAAGTACCCTGAAGGCTCTATGGTTCGACCTGCAACGCCGTTGTATCCAGCTCCAACGGTTGAAGCGCTCGCTCTTGAACATGCACCTGTACTTGAAAATAAGCGCGGAAACCGTTTTGCAATGCCGCGCCCTCAAGCTGCTCAAGTCATGTCGAATGCAGAATCAACGGAAACAGTTGATACAGCTGTGAGCCGCCCTCAATTGATTATTGACGGAAATAAGAATCCGCTGCTCAAAATTGAGGGAAATTCTGCTACAATTTGGCAATATACGCTTGCCACCCTCAGCAGCCTCAACCATCAAATTGTTGGTCAAAGCAAAAATGGTTATGAAGCAACCATTAAAATCGATCAACAGGTCTATGTGTTAAGACTAACCGCGGTCGGCAGCAGCAATAACCTCGCTGTGTTCAATGCCGATAACAGTTTTGCAGCGCCTGAAAAAGCCACAGAATTGTTAACCCAGATTTACCAAAATTGGCCAGCCTAGTCGTACTAGGCATTTTTTTTTGAAAAAGGTTCCCTCATGTTAAAACAAACCTTGCTCTATACTGGTAAAGCGAAATCTGTCTATGAAACAGACAGTGCAGACCACCTGATTTTAGTCTTTCGTGATGATGCTTCGGCATTCAATGGTGAAAAGATCGAACAACTAGATCGTAAAGGTAAGGTGAACAACCGTTTTAACGCCTTTATCATGGATAAATTGGCTGCGGCTGGCATTGAGACTCACTTTGAAAAACTTCTTTCTCCAACAGAAGTTCTAGTGAAAAAACTCAGCATGATCCCTGTTGAATGTGTAATTCGTAATTATGCAGCAGGTTCTTTATGCCGTCGCTTAGGTGTAGAAGAAGGCAAGGAATTAACACCGCCGACTTTCGAATTATTCTTCAAAGACGATGCACTTGGTGACCCAATGGTCAATGAGTCTCAAGCGATTGCTTTAGGTTGGGCAACTGCTGAGCAACTTGAGCAAATGAAAGTCCTCACTTACCAAGTGAACGAAGTGCTTAAAAACTTATTTGACCAAGGTGGCATGCTACTTGTGGACTTCAAACTTGAGTTTGGTGTATTCCACGACCGTATTGTTTTAGGTGATGAGTTCTCTCCAGACGGTTGTCGTCTATGGGACAAAGAAACCAAGAAAAAACTCGACAAAGACCGTTTCCGTCAAGGTTTAGGCGGTGTGGTTGAAGCTTATGAAGAAGTTGCTGCACGTTTAGGTATCGACCTTTCTGATATCTAATCAGTTACAGATTCAAGAAAACCGAGCTTAATCGCTCGGTTTTTTTATTCTTTACATTTTAGACCAATGTCTTGTTATAACTGCAATACAAGCCTATAAGTTCTTTTTTAATCCCCCCTCTACAACATAAATATTAAAGTTTCATGAAATTTTATTTATTTTTTTGTAAAATAGTCATTTCAATCACATGAAATATCACATTTCTAATGATGCTTTTCTTGTATATCTCCTGATAGAAGGCCCTATGATTTATCAATTAGATGAACTGCAATGTATCGGACAAGGCTGTTCAAAAATGGTGTTTAAGCATCCTGAGGATGAAAACAAAATCATCAAAGTCATGAATCCAAATCGAGTGGATGAAGATGGTGGCTGGAAAGGACATGGCAAACTTAAACGTAGAATGTCGCAAGGCGTTTATCGCCAATTCCGCCGTGAATTATTGCAATATCTACAGCTATGTAAAAATCATTATAAAAATAATATCTTTAGCTTTCCTGTCGAAATGCCTTATGGTTTTGTGAAAACTTCTGTAGGCTTGGGTTTTGTGACTGAAAAAATTGTCTGCCCAAGTGGTGAAGGTATGACTTTATTTGAGTTATGCAAATCACATCAATTTGAGGAAAAACACGCCAAAGCTCTAGATGACTTTTTTCAGCTTTGCTGCGACTTACACATTATCTTCGGTGAGGTAAACATCGCAGGAATTATGTATACAGAGCAGCGAAATAATAAGCCCGAATTTGTCTTGGTCGATGGTATGGGTGAGAAATTATTTATTCCAATCCGGGCTATGAGCAAAAGAATTAATGCACATAATGTACGAAAAACTGAGCGAAAAATTCGCGCCCAAATGCAGCAAATGCTGAACTTAAAAGATGAGCTTCTTCCTCTAAGCTAATACCACTCCTTTAAGTTGCGTCATTCAAAAAGCCGAGCTTAAACGTTCGGTTTTTTTGTTTTCAGATCCAGTGCTATTGCAGTACTTCAGCTTACTTATAAGCTATTCAACACTGAAAAATAGTCTTGTAAAACACTGAGCCACTGTTAAAAAATCATCAATTCTGTACGCCATAGCGCACAAGACTTCAGGTGTATTTCAGCTATGTCTCACCTTCATTTTTTCATATGATAAAAACATATGAACAGGACGTTCTCAGATAAAAATTATTCCAACCGAAAAAATACCCTTATTTCCTCATCTCTCATGGCGACAAGATCCATCGATCCCCTAAGAGCAGAAAGCTGGTATAGATGTTGCTTTTATTCAAAAGTACTCAGTAGGGTAAGTTCTATCTTCGTCTTATTTCCTAGATTTGATTTTTTATGGATGACTATATTTAAAATGAAAAACTGGCAAAAAAAATTACTACTTTCCACTACATTCGTAGCCGTAGCACTAAGCAGTACTGTCCAAGCCAAAGAATGGAAAACCATTCGTTTTGGTACAGAATCCGCATATGCACCTTTTGAATATAAAACACCAGACAATAAGCTGGTCGGTTTTGACATCGACTTGGGCAATGCCATTTGTGCCAAATTAAAAGCCAAATGTGTCTGGGTAGAAAATTCCTTTGATGGGATGATTCCTGCACTCAAAGCGAAGAAATTCGACGGTATCCTGTCTTCAATGACGGTCACTACGGATCGCGCAAAACAAATCGCATTTAGTAATAAAATTTACAACACGCCTACCCGCATGGTCGCAAAGAAAGGTTCTCCTTTGCTCCCTACACCAGCATCTTTGAAAGGAAAACGTGTGGGTGTACAACAAGGCACCATTCAAGAAGGCTATGCAAAAGCCTATTGGGCACCTAAGGGTGTGAATGTGGTTCCTTATCCAAACCAAGATGTGCTTTACCAAGACATGGTTTCTGGGCGTCTAGATGCAACATTACAAGATGCGATTATGGTCGATGCAGGGTTCCTGAAATCGGCGAAAGGTAAAGGCTTTGCTTTTGCAGGCAATAATGTTGTCGATGCCAAAACACTCGGTGTAGGTGCTGCAATCGGCTTACGTAAAGAAGATGCCGATCTTAAAAAGAATATTGATAAAGCGTTAGCTGAAATTATTGCCGACGGCACCTATAAGAAACTCGAGAAAAAATACTTCTCCTTCAGCATTTATTAATTTATAGGGTGTCGGTTCAACACCGACACCCTATATATATTGCTGATTTATAAAATTTTATATTTTTACTCGGAGAAACTGAGTATGTTTCTGTCTGGCTATGGTCCCGTATTACTCAGTGGCACTTGGATGACCATACAGCTTGCTTTGTTATCACTGGTACTTTCGATCATTATTGGATTGTTTGGGGCAAGTGCCAAACTCTCTCGTATTCAAATCTTACGTCATGTTGCAACCCTCTATACCACGCTCATTCGTAGTGTTCCTGATCTGGTAATCATGTTGTTGTTGTTCTATAGCCTGCAACTTGGATTGAACTCGATTACCGAATCGATTCATATGGAGCAAATTGACATCAATCCCTTTGTGGCAGGGGTGATTACTTTAGCCTTTATTTATGGGGCCTATTTTACGGAAACCTTCCGTGGCGCATTTCAAGCCGTCCCCAAAGGTCAACTTGAAGCTGCATATGCCTATGGCATGACCCCATTTCAAGTCTTCAGGCGTGTCCTCTTTCCACAAATGATGCGTTTTGCCTTACCGGGGATTGGCAATAACTGGCAAGTCCTCATCAAAGCCACTGCCTTGGTGTCCTTAATTGGTTTGACCGACATCGTCAAAATTACCCAAGATGCAGGTCGAAGCAGCATGCAAGTGTTCTATTTCAGTATTGTTGCAGCCGTCATTTATCTGGCCATCACCACCCTTTCGAATTTGATTCTCATGTGGCTGGAACGTCGTTATTCTGCTGGTGTGAAAAAGGGACAACTATGATTGAAATTATTCAACAATACTGGCAGTCCTATCTGTGGACCGATGGTTTTCAAATGACTGGGGTCGCCATGACCGCGTGGCTACTGGTCTTATCGATTGCGATTGGTTTTGTTCTGGCTGTGCCTTTGTCAATTGCTCGAGTTTCTGAGCATGCTTTTGTACGTGGACCTGTTTGGTTTTTTACTTATATTTTCCGTGGTACCCCCTTATATGTGCAGCTACTGATTATTTATACCGGAATTTATAGCCTTGAATTTGTGCATGCCCATGAACGGCTCGATGAGTTTTTTAGAGAAGGGCTTAATTGCACCATCTTAGCGTTTGCACTCAATACAGCAGCTTATACCACTGAAATTTTTGCAGGGGCGATACGTTCGATTCCCTACGGCGAAATTGAGGCAGCAAAAGCCTTTGGAATGTCGCCTTGGAAACGCTATACCCGCATTATTATTCCGTCGATGCTACGCCGAGCATTGCCGTTTTATGGCAATGAAGTCATTTTGATGCTGCATGCAACCACCATTGCCTTCACTGCAACCGTGCCTGATATTCTCAAAATTGCACGGGATGTCAATGCTGCCACTTATGCCACGTTTGATGCCTTTGGCATTGCCGCTGTGCTGTATGCCTGTCTGGCATTTATCCTCATTTGGATCTTTCGTAAATTGGAACAACGCTGGTTGGCGTTTTTAAAACCATCGAATCATTAGGAGAAACAATGGAAAATTCAGCAAAACTGGTGATTCGAGACCTTTGTAAAAGTTTTGGCGATCATGAAGTCTTAAAAGGGGTTTCACTTGAGGCACGCGCAGGTGATGTGATTAGTATTATTGGTTCCTCAGGTTCAGGTAAAAGTACCTTTCTTCGTTGCATCAATTTTCTAGAACAACCAAGCCAAGGCAGCATTCAGCTCAATAGTGAACAGTTAGAGACCACTTTAGATAAAAATGGCGATCTCAAAGCGACAAATCCCAAACAACTGCAAAAAATGCGCACCCAACTGATGATGGTCTTTCAACATTTCAATTTATGGTCGCATATGACGGTATTAGAAAATATTATTGAAGGACCCATTCATGTCTTGGGGCTAAAGCGGAGTGAGGCGGAAGAGCGTGCACGAAAATACTTAAGAAAAGTTGGGCTTGCTGAAAGTGTCGAAAAGAAATATCCGTCTTTTTTGTCAGGAGGACAGCAACAGCGTGTTGCAATTGCCCGCGCCTTGGCAATGGAGCCTGAAGTGATGTTGTTTGATGAGCCGACCAGTGCTCTAGACCCTGAACTGGTGGGTGAGGTATTGAAAGTGATGCAAAGTTTAGCTGAAGAAGGCCGAACCATGATTGTGGTCACCCATGAAATGGGCTTCGCACGCCATGTATCCAATCATGTCATTTTCTTAGATCAAGGCAAAATTGAAGAACAAGGTGATCCAAAAGAAGTTTTGATTCACCCCAAAAGTGAACGCCTGCAACAGTTTTTAGAGGGTAACTTTAAATAATTGAATAGTCTTCAAGAGCTTGATGCAGCAATGATTCAACATTCAATACTTAGTTGAAAAGATAAAGCGCCTTGTTTGATCTGATCCCACGAAACTATATGCACTCAGATAAAAACCGAGCCATTTCGCTCGGTTTTTTACCTTTCCACCTAAGCTTTTATAGATTGGTATATCGATTTTTAGTGGTATCCATCACCAAAAAACTGGTGATCGAGCTAATGGATGGAATCGTTCCTAAAACATCAGTATGAAACTTTTTATAAGACTTAATGTCAGCCACTTCAACCCTGAGCAAATACTCGACCGAGCCTGTAATGGTATGACACTCAGTAACTTCATCCGTTGCAGTGATCACATCCTCAAACTGACTCAAGCTTTCTTTTGAGTGACAAGACAGCCCGATGGTCACATAAACCGTTAAACCAACACCCAAAAGCGAACGGTCAATCACCGCTTTATAGCCTCGGATCACACCAATTCTTTCTAACTCTTGCACGCGTCGTAAGCAGGCCGAGGGTGACAAACCCACGCGTTCTGCCAGTTTAATATTGGTTAAATGTGCATCGCGCTCAAGCTCACACAATATTTTTCGGTCTAATCGATCTAATTCAATCATTTGTTGCATTAAACTCAGTATTAACGATCAATATACAACAAAATTGTGATAGATCAACAATAAAATGATACATATTTGATTACTCCATCCCCTTTATGAACGCTTCACTGTTTGTCTCTTATCTGCTGTTCTGTGTCGTAATGACCTGCACCCCTGGGCCCAATAATGCACTGGTCATGCTGTCTGGTGCACGATTTGGTATCCGTAAAACTCTACCTCTGGTTTTAGGCATTGCCTTTGGTGTGGCCGTGCAACTCTTCGCCATCGGCATCGGCTTAAATCAGGTGTTTCTGGCCCTGCCCCAGCTCCAATTTATTTTAAGTTTGATCGGCACAGCTTATATTCTGTGGCTCGCATGGAAAATCGCGTCCAGTGGGCCACTCAACATCGAATTAGAACAAAAACCATCGATGGGTTTTCTACAAGGGGCTCTTTTTCAGTGGGTCAATCCCAAAGCGTGGATTATCTCCATCAGCACCATTGCCACTTATTTTGCTTTAAACCATCATGTCAGTGATATTCTTTATGCGGCCCTGATTTTAATGGTGGTTTCCATTCCATGTGTCGGGTTTGGGCAGTCGGTGGCCTTTTCTTACGCCAATTTCTGATGAAACCGCGCTTTGCCTTGAGCTTTAACATCACGATGGCAATCGCTTTATTAGCCGCTGTGTTACCTGCGGCATTAAAATTGATGAATACGCACATCGGAACATAAAAACGCCACAGTGCTTAAAGAAAAAACTGCTCAATGAATGTGACTAAATCCTATGCCTCAAAAGCAAAAAGCCTGATTTTTTCATCAGGCTTTTTTATTACTGCTGCTGTTGCTGCTCTTGTTGCCAACGGCGTTGCTGTAAACGCTCACCTTCAACCTCACGCTTATTGCGTGCCGACTCATACAGTTTGGTTCCTTTGAGCTCAGGGGGTAAATATTCTTGCATCACAAAATGCTCTGGATAGTTGTGCGGATATAAGTAGTCGACGCCATAGCCCTGCTCTTTCATCAACTTGGTCGGTGCATTTCTTAAATGCAGCGGCACAGGTAAATTCGCTGTTTTCTCGGCCAAATCCAACGCTTTGTTGATCGCAAGATAAGTACTGTTACTTTTGGCACTGGTCGCCAAATACACCGCACACTGCCCAAGAATAATTCGACACTCTGGCATGCCCACCGCTTGAACAGAACGGAAGCATTCTCCAGCAAGCAGCAGTGCATTGGGGTTTGAGTTACCAATGTCCTCAGAGGCTGCAATCAACATCCGACGGGCAATAAAAACGGGATCTTCACCACCTTTGAGCATGCGTGCCATCCAATATAACGTGGCATCGGGATCACTCCCCCGAATCGACTTAATAAAAGCTGACACCAAATCATAGTGCTGCTCACCCGATTTGTCATAACGGGCGATATTTTGCTGTGCAACTTTGACCACCATTGCATTGGTCACGATATTTTCAACGTCAGGCTCGAAGGTGCCCGCAATCAGTTCAATTAAATTTAAGGCTTTGCGGGCATCCCCTGCGGCAAACTGCACCAGTGCTTCAAATTCTTCAATTTGAATATAACGCTCTTTTAAAAACGGATCGTTCTTAATCGCTTGCAGTAATAAAGTTTGAATCGCATCGGCATCGAGCGCATTTAAGGTATAGACCTGACAACGCGACAACAATGCACTGTTGACTTCAAAAGAAGGGTTTTCGGTGGTGGCACCAATGAGGGTAATTTTGCCTTTCTCCACAGCATTCAGTAAGGCATCTTGCTGTGATTTATTAAAGCGATGAATTTCATCAATAAACACCACAGGTGGCATTAAATCTCCGCCATCGGCAATGATCTCACGGAGTTCTTTGACCCCCGTATTGAGTGCAGATAGACTGACAAATGGTCGGTCGATCGCTTGCGCCAACAGTAAAGCAATGGTGGTTTTCCCCACGCCTGGCGGCCCCCAAAAAATGATCGATGGCAAATGCCCTTGATCGATCATTTGGCGGAGCGGTGCCTGCTCACCCAATAAGTGATCCTGCCCAATAATTTCAGATAAATCACGCGGGCGTAAACGTTCAGGCAGTGGAATATTGCTATCGGACATAGGGCTAGGACTTATCATGCGTTCATCGAATGCTTATGTTATGGCAAATTCAGGCAAATGACACAAGCTTTTCATGCAATTTGATGGTGCTTTTATCGACTAGCGAACCCAACGCACAATATAGTCTTCGATGTCGTCATCCTGAACCTCTTCTTCAGAAATACAGCGTCCTGCTGCAGACTTTTTCGCTTTCAGAATACTTTGACGTGAGCCCGTGTTCAAATAGTGCCATCTGGGCAAATTTTTACCTTCATGCAGACGGCGATAAGCACAGCTCGGTGGTAACCAATGAATCGTGTCTAAAAGTTCGGGCGTGAGCTGGATACAATCGGGCACATGCTGCTTGCGGTTCGGATAATCCCGACAACTGGCCGTTTGACAGTCCAGCAGTTTACAGGCCACTTTGGTATAGGCGACTTCTTGGCTTTCTTCATCTTCAAGTTTCACCAAACAGCACAGACCACAACCATCACACAACGCTTCCCACTCTGCTGAACGTAGCTCAGTGAGCGCATAATGCTTCCAAAACTCTGGTCGTAATTCCTGTGACATGACGCTTGCCGATAAACTCAATAGCACATTATACCCTATAGTAACTGTACTTTTCAGCACCATCAAATTTTCAATATTTACATCATATTCATAAACTTAAAATACAAACAGAACACTTTTTAAACAAAAGAAACACAGTGTGTCCGAGCCTTCTTTCTATACTAATAGAGTAATAAATAAGAACATCTATGGAGAAAAATTATGTTTCGTTGGGCGATTATCTTCGCAGTGATTGCACTGATTGCAAGTTTACTTGGTTTTGGCGGCGTAGCAGGTTTATCCAAAGACTTTGCGATTATTTTATTGGTGATTGCTGTGATTCTAGCGATTGTCGGATTTTTATCCCGTGGCAAAGTCTAAAGTACGCGACTCTTAATAACGAAAAAAGAAGGATTCAGATCCTTCTTTTTTTATGTGTGCCTTTAAAAATAATTTCTCACATTTCTCATGTACATCGGAATATTTTTCAAATCCTTGTAAAAGTTTTTATGCTTTAATCAGAACAGATCATCTATCAGGATTTAAGCATGACAATCAGTATTCAAACTCGAGAAATTCAATATAACGCAGCCGATGGACAACGCTTAGTCGGTTATTTTGCAGCACCAAGCTCTCAAACACCGCATGCAGGTATCATCGTTGCACCCGAATGGTGGGGCCGAAATGAATATACTGAACAACGTGCTCGCGAACTGGCTGAACACGGTTATGCCGCACTGGCGATTGATATGTACGGAGACAAAAATGTCACCACAGATGCGAAACAAGCCTATGAATGGATGATGCAAACTTTTGCCGATGCAGACACCATCGTCAACCGTGTGCAAGCAGGTTTAGATACGCTTGCTGCCCAGCCTGAAGTGAATGCCGATCAACTGGCGGCGATTGGTTTTTGTTATGGCGGTAAAGTGGTTTTAGACTTAGCGCGCTCAGGCGCACCACTTAAAGCTGTGGCGACTTTCCATGCAACATTGGCACCGAAAGCCCCTGCGGTCGAAGGTCAAATTCAAGGTGAAATTTTAGTTTTACATGGTGAGTTAGACAGCATGGTCACTTTGGATGATGTTGCCAGCTTCCGTGAAGAAATGCATGCTGCAAAAGTGGACCATGAAGTCATCATTTTTGAAGATGCGAAGCATGGCTTTAGCAATCCATTGGCCGATGAGCGTGCCAAAGCCAATGGCGTAGACTTGGGCTATAACCCAGAAGCAGAAAGACAAGGGCTTGATGCAATGTATGACTTGCTAGAACGCAATCTCAGTGCTTAACTAGAGCTGAGAATTCAACTATTTGATTTTTCAGATCCAACAGGATACATAATTAGATTTTAGAGGAGATAACAATGACTGAGACCCACTGCCAATATTGTAATTTTGATGAATATGACGTGCTTGATAAAAATGACTTTGGGGTAATTTTGCCCGAACCCAATGCATTGTCTAAAGGTCACTGTGTCATTATCCCTCTACGTCATGTGAGCTCATTTTTTGACATTACCGACAAAGAACGTAAAAGTTTAATGTCTTTACTAGAATTGGCACGTAATGAACTCCAATTGCGTCATCAACCTTCAGGCTTTCATATTGGTTTTAATGACGGTGAAATATTTGGGAATGTATCTGAACACTTACATATCCATATTATTCCACGCTACAAAGACCAAGAGCTCAAACTCGATGCACGTTGGGGCATGACGCAAGACTAAGTTTTAAGGTTTTAAATGGCGCGTAAGCGCCATTTTTTATGCGCAAAAAATCAGGCTCAGAAAAGACATTCAGTTATACTAAGCCGAATTTTTTGCTTGTGCCTCCGATGTCTCCTTTCTCTTTTTCAGATGCATTACTGACTTGGTTCGATGTTCATGGTCGACATGACCTGCCATGGCAAGTCGCCGATGATCCCTACAAAGTCTGGGTGTCTGAAATTATGCTGCAACAGACCCAAGTCAAAACCGTGCTGCAATACTTCGAGCGTTTTATCGAACGCTTCCCAACGGTTGCAGCTTTAGGGACAGCATCATGGGATGAGGTCGCACCTTACTGGGCAGGTCTGGGCTATTATGCCCGTGCACGTAATCTACATAAAGCCGCAGTGGCTGTGGCACGTCAGGGACACTTTCCTCAAACTTTAGAGGACTGGATTGAACTGCCAGGTATTGGTCCATCAACCGCAGGGGCGCTGATGTCTTTGGGTTTACGTCAGTACGGCGTCATTATGGATGGCAACGTAAAACGCGTGCTCGCGCGTTTTTTTGCCATTGAGGATGATCTAAGCAAACCTGTGCATGAACGCAGCATGTGGCAACTGGCCACTGAACTCTGTCCAACTGAACGTAACCACGACTATACCCAAGCCATCATGGATTTGGGGGCAACCGTCTGTACCCCTAAAAAACCGCTGTGTTTATACTGCCCAATGCAGCAACACTGTAAGGCCCATGCACAAGGGCTAGAAACTGAACTGCCTTTTAAAAAGCCCAAGAAAGCTGTACCTGTGAAGTCTGCCCAAATTTTGGTGCTGCGTCATCACAATCAATGGCTGTGGCAACAGCGCCCCAATAGTGGACTGTGGGGCGGTTTATGGTGTTTACCTATTTTTGAAAATCGTGATGAACTCACGCAACTGTGCCAAAGTCTAGGACTGAAACAAATCTCGCAACGCGCTGAAATTTCGCATAGTTTCACCCACTTCACTTGGCAACTGGAAGCACTTTGCTTTGAGGTTGATGCCGACCAGCTCGAACATTTAAGTATAGAATTGGCCAGCACATGGCTAGACATACAAAACGTCACAGAAATGGGCATCCCAACTGCGATGAAAAAATTGATCTCGGCAATTCAACTGTGACATAGTTGGGCGATGCATTGGGTTCACCCTGACACTTTAAAATTAGATCACTGAAATAATAAAGGATTGTTCGTGCGTAATTGTTTGCCCAGCCTTTCTGCGCTTGCCAGTTTAAGTTTTGTGATTCTGTTACTCGCAGCTTGCCGTACCACGCCGCCTGCGCCGAGTGGAAGCCATTTACCTGCCTCACAAGTTCAACAGCTGAAAAACATGCGTTTAGCTCAGCAGCTGCCTGTACCCGTTCAAGGCATTAAACGTCACGGGCTCACAGATACTTGGGGAGCGTCTCGCAGTAGCGGACGAACGCATGAAGGCATCGACATTCTGGCTCCACGTGGAACAAAAGTTTTTTCTGCCACAGAAGGTCTCGTTGCAGACTTACGCAATAACAATTTGGGTGGTAAAGTGGTTTGGATTATGGGGCCAGCAGGCACTTGGCATTACTATGCTCATCTTGATGACCATAAACGCGGCTTAAGTGTCGGCGAATATGTCAAAAAAGGCGACCTGATCGGCTATGTCGGCAATACAGGCAATGCACGGCACACAGCCCCACATTTGCATTATGGACTTTATTTACAAGGTAAAGGCCGTGGTGCAGTAAATCCCTATCCTTATTTACGTTAACTTTAGGAATTTTTCATGTCAGAAGCGTTGATCAACCGTCTGGTCGAATTTGCTGAATCAGGCAATCAACAAAAAATCATCTTGGCTGGACAAAACCACCAAGGTTGGATCATGGAAATTACTGAAGATGCGCTTTTAATCAGTACTGGATTTGCTGAAAAAACAGGAAAAGATGTTTGGATTAACTTTTCCGACCTCGAACACGCCCAATTATTTTATTGGGACAATCAACACGACCAATGGGCACCCTTTACCCTATAAAAAGATCAGGAGCATGTTCATGACCACTCAACGCTGCGGATGGTGCTCCTCAGACCCACTTTACATCGACTACCATGATCATGAGTGGGGTTTGTAACTGCTAATTGAAATCTACTTATTTCTATACTATTATATACAACATGAGTAAATATGTAAGCATTAGCGTTGCAGCTAAAACATTAGGTGTTTCCATTCAAACATTAAGGCGTTGGGATGAAGAAGGCACTTTGGTTGCAGATCGAACCCCTAAAAATCATAGACGATATGATCTGAGTAAGATCACGCCTGAGCAAATACACAAGCCCGATAGTCAACTTCAAAGGAAAACCATTGCATACGCAAGGGTATCGAGTCATGACCAAAAAGAAGATTTAATTCGACAGCAACAAGTTCTTGAAATGTACTGTGCAAATCAAGGTTGGACGTTTGAATTAATCTCCGATCTTGGTTCGGGTATGAACTATAGAAAAAAAGGCTTAAATAAGCTGCTAGAAGCAATCATGAATGATGAAATCGGACGTTTGGTTTTAACGCATAAAGATCGCTTATTGCGGTTTGGTGCTGAGTTGGTTTTTGCCTTATGTGAAGCTAAAAGCGTGGAGATCGTCATTCTTAATAAGGGTGAAAATTTGTCTTTTGAGGAAGAACTTGCTCAAGATGTTTTGGAAATCATTACAGTGTTTTCGGCAAGATTATATGGTAGTCGTAGTAAGAAAAACCAAAAGTTAATACAGGCAGTCAAAGACGCACTATGAGCCGATTCATACGAGGGCATGTAATCCAATTACTGCCAAATAATAAGCAAGCAAGTCATTTCGCTCAAGCGAGTGGTGTTGCTCGTTTGTCGTATAATTGGGCTTTAAAAGAATGGCAACGTCAATATAAAGCAGATAAGGAATATAGAGATCAGTGTGACTATTATGGCGTTCAGGTGGATAAAAAACTTCTAAATAAACCATCCGAAGCTAAAATAAGAAAGCACTTAAACTCGTTCAAGCGTGAGAAATACCCTTTCATGCTTAAAGTGACCAAATGTGCGCCACAACTTGCGATTAAGCAATTGGGTAGTTCATTTGATCGTTTTTTTAATGGTCAATCCAAATATCCAAAGCCTAGAAAAAAAGGCGTAGATGATCGCTTCTCATTATCAAATGACCAATTCAGCATTAAAGATAGAAAAATTAGTATCCCAAACTTGGGTTGGGTAAAAATGACTGAGGATTTGCGTTATCAAGGAAAAATATTATCAGCGAAAATATTTAAACAGGGTGGTAAGTGGTTTGCTTCGATTGCTGTTGAATTAAATCAGCCTGAGAAACTTCACCCCAAAACAGGTTTATCTGTTGGTATTGATTTAGGTGTTTCCAGTCTTGCCACTTTATCTAATGGCGAGGTTGTTCCATCAAGTGCGCCACTAAAGAAACAGCTTGCCAAGTTAAGACGACTTGCTAAGTCTTTTAGCCGTAAAAAGAAAGGTAGTCAAAACAGAGAAAAAGCGAAAACCAAGCTCTCTCGTTTGCACTACAAAATATCATGCTTGAGAAAAAACAATCTTCATCAAGTCACATCTGATTTAGTTAAGCGATTCGATCTGATTGCGATTGAGGATTTAAATGTGAAAGGTATGGTACAAAACCGTAAGCTCTCAAGAGCCATATCGGATATGGGCTTTTATGAGTTCAAGCGACAGTTGATTTACAAGGCTAAACAGCATGGCAAATCAATACTTTCTGTTGGACGATTCTTTCCAAGCAGCAAGATGTGTTCGAATTGTGGTGAATTAAACCAAAACCTGACACTTGCAATGCGTGAGTGGCGATGTTCATGTAACACCCTGCATCACAGGGATATTAATGCTGCCATCAATATTCTAAAACATGCAGATAAAGAATTGGTGGCTACATAAGCCACCAATGGCGGTGAGTTACACCGTGACAGCCTATGGAATTGAGGTAATCCCAAGCGCAATAGCAATTGGTTCTTGATGATGAAGTAGGAATTAAACATTAAACCCACGTAAGTAGGTTTAAGTAGGTTTTAAATAACGGTAAACCACTACATGATGAAAAGCAGTTATTTGCGATGCTCTACCTCGAAGGTCAACAAGCGGGGCTGTCATGGATTACCGTCCTGAAAAAGCGTGAACATTATCATCGCCAGTTTTTTCAATATTCTATTGAACAAATTGCAGCTTTGAGTGATACAGACTTAGCCGAAAAAGTCCAAGATATCGGCTTAATTCGCCATATCGGGAAGCTGACCGCCATTCGTGACAATGCGCTTGCATGGCAAGCCCTAAAGCAACAAGGCATCAACCCCGTTGAGTGGCTCTGGAACTTTGTCGAGCAACACGCAATCAACAATGATGTCCCAGACTACCGCACAGCACCTGCACAGACACCTCAAAGCCAAAATATGTCTAAAACCCTAAAAAAACAGGGCTTTAAATTTGTCGGACCCACCACCTGCTATGCCTTTATGCAAGCGGTCGGTATGGTCAATGACCATGAAAATAGCTGTCATTTTAAATAAAAGTACATAAAAAACAGGAAAATAAGGATATAGAATATGTCGGATAACACCATTCGTGCCTATGCGGCAATGCAAGCAGGCGCAGCGTTACAACCCTATCAATTCGATGCGGGTGAACTGCAACCACATCAAGTCGAAGTCCAAGTCGAATATTGTGGATTGTGCCATTCCGATGTTTCGGTCATTAATAATGAATGGAACTCCTCGGTCTATCCCGTTGTCGCTGGTCATGAAATTATTGGCACCATCAGTCGCTTAGGCTCAGAAGCCAAAGGACTTAAACTTGGACAGCGCGTCGGTATAGGCTGGACGGCAGAAAGCTGCCAACACTGTGACCCCTGTGTTTCGGGCCAACAAGTGCTCTGTACAGGAGGGCCGACAGCAACCATCGTCGGTCATGCAGGTGGCTTTGCCGACAAAGTTCGCGCAGGTTGGCAGTGGATTATTCCTTTACCTGAAGAGCTGGATCCTGAGTCAGCAGGTCCTTTATTGTGCGGCGGTATTACCGTTTTTGATCCGATTTTAAAACACCGCATTCAAGCCATTCACCATGTTGGGGTGATTGGCATCGGTGGTTTAGGGCATATGGCCATTAAGCTCCTTCGAGGATGGGGCTGTGAAATCACGGCATTCACCTCGAACCTCGACAAAACGGAAGAACTCAAGGCCATGGGTGCAGATCATGTGGTGAATAGCCGTGATGTGGATGCGCTTAAAACCCAGCGGGGCAAATTTGATCTCATCCTCAGCACCGTGAATGTCACGCTCAATTGGCCTGCCTATATCAGTACACTGGCACCAAATGGCACGATCCATCTGCTAGGCTTGCCTCTAGAGCCCATCAAGTTAAATGCAGGTAGTCTGATTGGTGGAGCAAAGTCTATCACGGGTTCACCCACTGGCTCACCTGCGGCATTACGTCAGCTACTCAAATTCGCTGCACGTAAAAAAATTGCGCCACAAATTGAACTGTATCCTATGTCACAGTTGAATGAAGCACTGGAACGGTTACATTCTGGAAAAGCTCGTTATCGTATTGTCCTCAAAGCCGATTTTTAATCCAAAAGCGCCTCAAAAGAGGCGCTTTTTATACCGCTTGTTTGACCAACGTCGAACTGCTGAGTTGCGCTTTCACCCAATCGGCCAACAAAGTGACTGCCGCGCGAATATCTGTTGAAATTTCATGACCAGCATTGAGGCGGATACAGTTTTTATAACGCTGCCCTTCACCAAAGACTTCTCCTGGCACAATATTAATACCGTGCTGCTGAGCAAAATAGTACATATCTAAACCATCAATACACTCGGGCAGCTGTAACCACAGCGCATAACCACCTAAGGGTTGATTGATACGTAACTCAACTCCGTTAAAGGCAAGCTGAATCATGTGTCGGTATTGCTCAACTTGCTGTTTCAAAATCGGCTTTAACTGCTGTAAATGCTCCCGATAAGCACGACTATAAATGAGATCGGCCAGTGCCAACTGCAAGGGTGTATTCACTGTGATATTTTGCATCAGTAACGTAGCCTTCAAATGCGCTAAGCGCTGCGGAATACAAAACCAACCTACCCGATACGCAGTTGAAAGTGACTTGGAAACCGAACCACAGAAAATCACATAACCCTGCTGATCCCAATACTTAATCGGCAGCGGACGACTCGAGCTGAAACTACATTCACCATAAATATCATCTTCAATCACATAGCACTGATAGCGTGCCGCCAGTTGTGCAATTTTTTCTTTTTCTGCATTGCTTAAGCAAAACCCCAATGGATTTTGATAATTGGCCGTGAGTAAGCACGCTTTTGCGCCTGAACTTTGCATGACCTGCTCTAAACGTTCAAGATCAAAGCCTTGGGTATCGGCTGGAATTTCAATAATTTTTCGCTTTAACCCCGCCAGCATTTGCAACTGGCCATTAAAATTTGGGGTCGGCACAATCACGCTGTCGCCTTCCTTGCTGAGGTGTTGGATCATCACCGACAACGCAGGCATACAGCCATTGCTGATGTAGATATCATCCTGCGAAATATAAAAGCCATCTTCAGCCCAATGCTCAGACAAAGCCTGCCGTAAGCGAATATGACCCTGCTTATCGCTATATAAAAAATCTTCAGGTTGACTGTGTTTTAAAGCACGTTGAATGGAGCGGCGGAGCGCCTCTACAGGCACATGTTTTGGAGAAAGCTGAATCGCTCCCAAATGGATGAGACGGCTATTAATGGAAGACTGTTGAATTTCTAGCTGTAGCTCTAAATTAGAAATATCACGGGCTTGAGACTGAAAATCAGGATGCTGCGGTACAGGAATAGATGAGCTGGTATTTTTCTGATAACTGACAAAATAGCCCGACTTATTTTTCACATGAATATACCCCTGCGACTCGAGTAGCTCATAACAGCTCTTGGCCGTATTCAAGCTGACCTTTTGTAAGTTAGCAAACTGGCGTAACGACAGCAACTTTTGCCCTGCGGGTAATTCAGCATTTTGAATTTTTTCAAGCAACTGTGCAGCTAAGCTTTGATACTGAAATGCCATTCATCTGTACCTGTTTTTTAAAATTTTATGTATCTGTATCCATTATGCCAACAGAATTATGCTTCTGTCATTCGTTCACAACCATAAATAGGCACTTTTATGAAAAAAATAATCATATCTCTCTTTTGCTTATTGAGCTTATCGGCTTGCCAACCGCCACATGTTTCACAGCAGGTACAACAGCAGCATTTTATTTGTAAAGCACTGATTGAAGGGTTTCTGAAAACGCAAAATTTAACTGATTATCAGTTTTTAAGTTTAGCGCCGAGCTTGACTGAAACCTCGACCCAACGAACTTATCAATATCAGTTAAACAATGAACGTCAAATGCAGATGAACTTGCCCCGCCAGAAAAATTTACAGTTTCAATGTGACCAAAGCAGTGCTGAAAACTTCAAGATCTCGCTCGCTGGTGAAGGAGATGCCATGCTCAGTTTAATCCAGTTAGACCTGCCTAAGGCTTCAACCTTAGAGCTGCTGAGCGCTTATCAACAGCCTTAAGTTTTAAAACATAAAAAGCCTGCATTGCAGGCTTCTTCGTCTTCAAAATTAACGTAAGGCAGTCGGTAAGTGGGCAGGTGTCCCCTCTTGTTCCAGCAATTGATTTTTCATTTTTTGCAGCATTTGATAGGGTTGTTGTTGGACAAACATATTCACAAACTTCAGTGGTATCGATCCCTCAGGGTTGGCATAGCCCGAGGTCGAAACCTTGACTTTATTTGGTCCCAGTTTCTGAAAGGTCCAATCGCCCTCATAATGATTTAGACGCACATAATCTGGATTTTTAAGGATGTTTTTATCAATCGCTTTATTTTTAATGCTAATAATGCCCTGACTGTCCTTGGTCATTTTCCCCTGCACCACCAAGTCGCGATCTTTTAAAGGAAAAGGAAAATCCAGCACCATATACAGCTGAAACTCGCCTTTTTTATCATCGCGCGACAAGACTTTCACACTGCCCATATACGGCACCCATTTCACCGCATGGTCAACATCTAAGATCAATGACACTGCTTTTTCAATCGGTACATCAAACGTGGTTTCAGCCTTATATAAAAAGACCGGATTTTGCGCATTTTGATAGGTCCAAACTTTAATATTATTTTTATGAATACTGAGTTTGGCTTGATCCATAGGTTTGGCCTGTGCTGTCGTCATCACGACAACAACACAAGCCATATACATGACTTTTTTCATTCTATTCTTCGTCTTATTTTAGTTTTTTATCTTGTTTTTATGGCGAATGAAGCAGGTTTTTAAACTTGAATGTCGTTAAAACCCAGTACATCTTTCATGTCATATTTACGTGCTTCACGTCCTACCACCCAAGCCGCAGCACGTACCGCACCCGAAGCAAAGTTCATACGGTTAGTCGCTTTATGGGTAATTTCAACACGCTCACCATCAGCAATAAACATAGCTGTATGTTCACCGACAATATCGCCGCCTCGAATGGTTTGGAAACCAATACTTTGACGCTCACGGGGTCCTGTATGACCTTCACGGCAATACACTGCATCGGTTTTCAAGTCACGACCTAAAGCACCCGCAATGGCCTCACCCATCATCAACGCTGTGCCTGATGGTGCATCGACTTTATGACGGTGATGCGCTTCAATCACTTCAATATCCACTGTGTCGCCAAAGACTTTAGACGCCATTTCCAACAGTTTAATCGAAACGTTGACCCCCACAGAATAGTTGGCTGCATAGACCACAGGTATTTGAGTCGCAGAGTCATCCAAATAAGCTTTTTGTTCGTCATTCATACCCGTGGTCCCAATGACAATGGCCACCCCAGCTTCACGACAAATTTTTAAATGCTGAACGGTCGCTACTGGTGCAGTGAAATCAATGATCACATCACAATCTTTCACTACCGCTTCCAGACTACCCACCACCTTCACGCCGAGGCTGCCAATACCTGCAAGCTCACCTGCATCTGTACCAACCAGTGAGCTTTCAGGGCGTTCCACTGCCGCAGCCAGTTGATAGCCTGCTTCGTGTACCGCTTGAATAAGGATGCGACCCATACGACCGCCGGCACCTAAGACACCAATGCGTGGAGCTGCTGACATAACATATTCCTAATCTAGCTTCAAAATTGCTCTTACTATAGCAAAACTGATTGCCCAGACTAAGGTTTGTTGGCCATTTTCATCGAAAAAATCGCTTTATTTTCAGACATGCTTTCTCATGCTTTTCACAAATTTGCAATCAATCTTACGCAGACTAGGTTCGCTTTTAAAAACAACTTTAAAATGAGGAAAATAGAATGAAAGCCAAGGTACTTTTTCTAGCGATGGCGTTTGGGGGTAGTTGGGCACAGGTTCAGGCTGAACCCGCTGTTCAAGCAGGCGACACCTTAGAAAGTTTGTCACAGGTCAAGATCACTACTAGCACACATCCCAAAGCACAGGCCGAGCAACAAGTACAAGCCGCTGCACCTATGGCTGAAGAAATGGTGTCGGTTGAAGAGATCGATCAACCTGAGCTGCCAACAGAAGCGCAATAACATAAAAAAAGCGGGAAAATATTCCCGCTCTTTTCAACACCGATTCACACGTACCGTATTTAATTAATCAAACAGTCGGTCAAAGAAAGACTTCTTCTTTGGTGATGATTTGTGATCATCTCCATCCAAGGTCTCTTGCAACTCTTTCAACAGTTCACGTTGACGTGCCGTCAAGTTAACGGGTGTTTCAATCACGATACGGCACAGTAAGTCACCTTGCATACTGGTACGTACAGGTTTAACCCCTTTACCACGTAAACGGAACATTTTACCCGTTTGTGTGCCTTCAGGAATTTTCAAACTCACACGACCTTCGAGTGTCGGGATTTCAATTTCTTTACCCAAAGCAGCATCGGCAATGCTCACAGGAACATCCATATACAGGTCTGCACCATCACGTTGGAAGATTTCGTGCTCACGCACCACCACTTCTACGTACAAATCGCCTGACTGACCATCACGAATCGCTTCGCCTTTACCCGTTAAACGAACGCGGTCACCATTGTCGACGCCCGCAGGAATCGTCACTTCTAAGGTTTGTTGACGGTCTTTAACGCCTGAACCATGACAGGTATTACATGGGTTCTTAATGATCTTACCCTGACCGCGACAGGTGCTACAAGTCTGCTGTACAGAGAAGAAACCTTGCTGCATGCGAACCTGACCTGCACCATGACAAGTTTTACAGGTTTCAACATCGTTCGGGTTTTTAGAGCCTTTACCGTCACAGGTTTCACACGGCGCTGGTGCGGTAAAAGTAATGGTTTTTTTCACCCCTCTTACTGCTTCTTCCAACGTCAGTTCCATCACATAACGTAAGTCAGAACCACGACGTGCACGCTGTTGACCACGACCACCGCCGCCACCAAATGCGCCACCGAAAATGTCACCGAATTGACTAAAAATGTCTTCTGCGCTGAAACCACCACCGAAGCCGCCTCCGCCGCCCATACCACCTTCAAAGGCTTGATGCCCCATACGGTCATACATGCTACGCTTTTCGCTATCCGATAAAATTTCATAAGCTTCAGCCGCTTCTTTAAACTTCTCTTCAGCTTCAGCATTGTCAGGGTTGCGGTCCGGATGATATTTCATCGCCAACTTACGGTAGGCTTTTTTAATTTCATCATCACTAGCGGTTTTAGCAACACCTAAAACCTCATAATAATCACGTTTAGCCATGTCTGGCGATGCTCCTCACGGAATTTATTTAATACTCAACTGTGGTCTGAAATTGGGTTCAAACCAAGTTTTACAAGGGGGTGTTTGAAAAAAAATCAGTAGGATTAGAAAACTGCTTTATTTTTCAAAAATTTAGACAGGCCTTTAAACCATCCATTTAGAAGGAAGAGAAATGCAATACAGCTAAAAACCACACCTGCAACCGTGCATGCAGTCACCCACAATGCGCTGTCCCAAGTGAAGAAAATAAGAGGAATAAACCACAGTGCTGCAAATAAAGCCAAAATGCTATAAATCACAATATTGCGCATGACCCAGAGTGCTTGCGCTTGTAACCACACTTCGGCATGATCAATTTGCGTGACTTTTCGGGCATACCAATAGGAAAATGCGCCACTAATCACAGTAAACAAAGCCAAAAACATGAAGACATAAGAAATCGCGATAGAGCGGCGATACTTGGTTACATTGTCTTGCATCATGCGTTTAACCCCATTTGCCACATCGTTGGTTTTTTAATGTGTAGCAAAAAACTGCTTTATAAAAATGCCATAAATTTCAGGTGCTACTATATTGAAATTTTCAACGTTTCGCACCTGATATTGGCATAAATTTACAGCTTATGGCTAATTTTTTTTACTTTAAACCACTGCGCATACAAGGCAGGTAAAAAGAATAGGGTTAATAGTGTCGCCACAATCAATCCACCCATGATCGCAACGGCCATAGGTCCAAAGAAAATACTTCTAGACAATGGGATCATAGCCAGAACAGCTGCCAATGCCGTCAGCACAATTGGACGACAACGTCGCACCGTCGCATCGATGATCGCATCCCATGATTCATGCCCCGCTTGAATGTCTTGCTCAATCTGATCAATCAAGATCAGCGAGTTACGCATGATCATTCCCGACAAGGCAATGGTGCCCAACATCGCAACAAAGCCAAAAGGTTTATTGAACAGTAGCAGGAACAACACCACGCCGATTAAACCTAAAGGTGCAGTGAGCAAGACAATCGTGGCACGAGACATACTGCGCAGTTGAATCATCAGCAAAGTCATGACCACGGCCAAGAACAAAGGCATGCCTGCTGCGACCGATTTACCCCCACGTGCAGACTCCTCCACTGTGCCGCCCACTTCAACCAAATAACCATTCGGCAATTCCGCACGCAGCTGATTCATCTGCTCAGCCATTTCATCCACCACAGTGGCCGGCTGTAACTTGGTCCGAATATCTGCACGTACCGTAATAGTCGGTAGGCGGTTACGATGCCAAATCAAACCTTCTTCAAAGCTATACTCAATTTTTGCAATTTGTGCCAACGGTACTGTTCCGCCATTTGAGGTTGGAACGGCAAGGCTTGCCAGTGATGCCACTTCAACCCGCTCGGCTTGATCGCCACGTAAACGGATTTCAATTAGCTCACGTTTCTCACGGTATTGGTTAATGGTGGCACCCGAAATTGAGCTGTTCAAGAAATTGGCCAAATCTAAACTCGATACCCCCATTTGGCGGGCACGGTCTTGGTCAATCTCTAAATTGATCATCTTGCTTGGTTCACCCCAGTCCAAATGCACATTAGTCGTGTTGGGGTTAGCACCCAGCATCGCTGCGACTTTATCCGCCCAAGCACGCACTTGAGTTAAGTCTTCACCCGACACGCGATATTGAAGTGGATAACCGACAGGGGGACCGTTTTCAAGTAAAGAGACGCGAGTACGCACATCGGGCAATAACTGGCGGATTTGGGTGTCTAAGGATTTACGAATTTCATTGCGATCATCCAGTGAAGAGGCCAAGACCACAAACTGAGCAAAGCTGGCCTGTGGTAGCTGCTGATCGAGCGGTAAATAAAAACGTGGCGAGCCTGTGCCCACATATGCCACATAATTATCTATACCTTCTTGCTTCGACAGGAACTGTTCAACTTTTTTCACCGCATTTTCAGTTGCTGTTAAAGATGCACCTTCTTCAAGTTTTAAGTCGACCAAAATTTCGGCACGATTCGAGGGTGGGAAAAACTGCTGTGGTACTAACTTAAACATCAACACCGAGAGCACAAAAATAGCCACCGTCGTCGCAATGACCGTTTTACGATAGGTCACACACAGATCGACCCAACGGCGAAAACCTTGATAGAACTTGGTTTGATAAGGATCATGATGCTCACCTGCATGATGCACCATCGGCAGAGGTTCTGGCTGTTTGCGCAAACGTGCCCACAAACGGCTATACCACGGCGCTTTTTGAATCAGCTCTTTATTAAAATCGGGCAGGAGTTTGTCACCCAAATAAGGGACAAAAAGCACCGCTGCAAACCATGACACAATTAAGGCAATGGTCACCACTTGGAAAATAGAGCGAGTGTATTCACCTGTACTGGACGCTGCTGTAGCAATCGGTAAAAAGCCCGCAGCGGTAATCAAGGTTCCCGTCAACATAGGAAAGGCAGTGGTTCGCCACGCATGCCCTGCTGCTTGTAGTCGACTGTAGCCTTGCTCCATTTTGATCGCCATCATTTCCACGGCAATAATAGCGTCATCGACCAAGAGTCCCAGCGCTAAAATCAGTGCACCCAAGGAAATTTTATGTAGACCGACATCAAAAATATTCATACCTGCAAAGGTCATGGCCAAAACCAGTGGAATAGAGAATGCCACCACCAGTCCAGTACGGAAACCCAGCGAGAAAAAGCTAACCAGCAAGACAATAATCACCGCTTCAGCCAAAACTTTCATGAACTCGTTGACACTACGCTTCACCGCGACAGGCTGGTCTGAAACTTTCTTCAGCTCCATACCTAAAGGCAAAGTTTTTTGCAGCTTGGAAAACTCAGTTTCTAAGTTTTTACCCAAAGCCAAGATGTCGCCACCTTTACGCATCGACACCGCAATGCCAATGCCATTTTCCCCCATAAAGCGCATACGGGGTTGAGCAGGTTCACTAAAGCCACGATAGACATCAGCCACATCGCTCAGCTGGATGGTTTTTCCATTGACCAATAAAGGCATACGTTGCAGTTCTTCAACGCTCTTAATTTGCCCTGTGACTCGAAGTTGAATACGATCCGATTCTGTTTCAAAAAAGCCTGCACTGGCCATGGTATTTTGCTGTTGCAGGGCTTGTTGCACTGCTGTCACAGGAATGCCTAACTGTGCCGACTTGGTGTTGGAAATTTCAATCCAAATCTTTTGATCTTGCAGCCCAACCAAGTTGACCTTGGCGACATCTTTGACGCGTTGCAGTTGTAACTGTAAACGGTCGGCATATTCTTTCATCAGCGCATAATCAAAGTCTTTACCGGTCAGCACATAAATGTTGCCGAAAGTATCGCCAAACTCATCATTAAAGAATGGTCCTTGTACCCCATTGGGCAGCTGATGTTTGATGTCTCCAACTTTCTTGCGTACGTCATACCACACATCCGGTATCTCACTGGAGCGCATGGCATCTCGTGCCACGAAAGTCACCATCGACTCGCCGGGTCTGGAGTAGGCCATAATGCGCTCATACTTACCCGTGGTCATCAGCTCTTTTTCAATACGGTCGGTCACTTGTTCAGACACCTCACGCGCCGTTGCACCCGGCCAATAGGTCTGTACCACCATCACTTTAAAGGTAAAAGGCGGGTCTTCGCTTTGTGCAAGTTTGGAATAAGACACCACCCCCACGATGCCCAGCAACAACATCAAATAAAGGACCAAGCCCTTATTTTTTAAGGCCCATTCCGACAGGTTATAGTTCATGCTTAACTCCCTGTCGCAATCTTGACCGTTTTATTGTCACGGCTAATCGGTTGAATTTTTTGTTTTTCACGCAGTAAATGCACCCCACCCACCACGACATAGTCCTTCGGCTGTAAACCTGAACGAATGGTAACGCTGTCTCGACCATACTCCCCCACGCTGACAGGGACTTTACGAATGCTGTTGTCAGCATTCACCACCCAGACATAGGCATTTTTACCCGCAGCAGAAACACTGGCTAACGGTACACTCAACACATTGCTTTCACTTGAGCTGAAAAACACCCGTGCACTCTGTCCCAGTTGGATCGTATTTTGCCCTTCACGCAAAGCCACTTTGACACTAAAAGTACGTGACTGATCTGCGGCAGGCGAAATTTCACGGACGTAGGCAGCAAAACGT
The DNA here is from genome assembly GCF_058599505.1 of Acinetobacter sp. CAU_H_29a_1. Lineage (NCBI taxonomy): Bacteria > Pseudomonadati > Pseudomonadota > Gammaproteobacteria > Moraxellales > Moraxellaceae > Acinetobacter > Acinetobacter sp. CAU_H_29a_1. Next base: position 64,710 of record NZ_CM178655.1, on the reverse strand, counting down.
TCATCGGGTTTGGACCACAAAGTGACGATTGCATCTTGTCCAACTTTAATCTGAGCAATGGCTTGTTCAGGCACACCAATCACCACCTCACGATCACCTGAAATGGCCAGTTGAAACGCGGGTTGCCCTGCTGAAATCACCTGTCCAATTTCAATATTACGCTCGGTAATCACACCGTTTTTATTGGCAATCAGTTGGTTATAACTGGTTTGGTTTTGCGTAACGTTATAATTGGCTTGTGCTTGTTTCAAGCTCGACAGCGCAGCTTTATATTGATTTTCAACGCTGTCGTACTGTGAACGACTCACTGCATTACTCGGTAACAATTGTTTAAAACGTTTGAGTTCATCCTGCGCATTTTTTTCAGCCGCTTGGGCACTCTCTAACTGTGCTTTAGCTGCATTTAATTGTAACTGGGCATCCTGTACATCTAAGCGTGCTAAAACTTGTCCGACTTTGACTTGGTCACCGACATCGACCAGACGCTCCGTGACTTGTCCCCCAACACGAAAAGACAGTGCAGTTTGTTGACGGGCTTGCACTTCGCCTGCATAGCTTTTTTGTTCTAGATGCGTGGTATTCGGTTGGCTCACCATTACCAAAGGTACCGACTCTGGTTCAGTCGTGTCTTTGCTACATCCCCACAAGGTGATACTACACACCACCATCATACTTACCACAAGGGTCTGAATTTTGCTCATGAAGTCTGCTCTTCTTCCATAACCACCAATTAATCAGGCACAATATCCAGACTTAACTTGGTTATTTTTTAATTAATATACTGCATAGTACACTAATTAAAGATATGCTCAGATGTAAATGACTTTTTGAACTTTTTTTTAGGAAAATGTGTGCAAGCTTCAGCAGGACGTCCCAAGGATTTAGAAAAACGGCAACGTATTTTGGAGGTGGCACGTCAGTTGTTTTTACAACATGGCTACCACGGCTCCAGCATGGACCATATTGCCAAGGAAGCGCACGTCACCAAACTCACGGTGTATAACCATTTTCAAGACAAAGCCAATCTGTTCAGTTGTGCGATTGAGGAAACCTGTGAAAAGCTGATGCTGGGTCGTTCATTTCAATTGCAACGTGCCGAAGACTTTGTGCCTATGCTCAAACAGATCTGTGCGTTATCGATGCATATTATTAACCTGCCTGAGGCCATCAAGCTGGAGCACCTACTATTACAGCTCGCCGCTGAACAAAACCCATTACTAGAGAACTTCTATAAAGCCTCTCACCTCAAAATGCGGGCGATTTGGGAACAGTTCTTTGACCAAGCTCAAGCCTTAGGCGTTCTTCAGTTTGAACAGGTCAATGAGGTCATCACCTTATTAATGTCTTTACTGTTTGGATATCGTCACCAAGAAATGTTACTGGGGATGAATGAAGTGCCCAATGCCGAACAACGCGAGCAACTGATTCAAGAGGCTATGGCGGTTTTTTTATTAAAATACCCCTTACAAAAACCTTAAGACTCGGTTAATTAAATTTATATTTTTTATAATTAATTCAAATACTTGAAATTAAAAACCCTCTTTCCTTTAAAACAATTTCTTGCCCTAAGTTGTTCATTTGCTTCTAAATTCAGCAATTAATCCCCTACTTTTGTCTGCCCCTACTTGGATTGTCATCGAATCGGGGTATAGTCAAATTAAGAACAACGAGGGAATAATAATCATGATTCAACAAATTGATGCTCCACTACGTGAAGATGTCCGATTACTCGGCAACCTATTGGGTGAAACCCTCAAGGAGCATGCAGGACAAGATTTGTTTAATCAGGTCGAGCAAATTCGGGCCTTATCCAAAGGGGCGCGGGATGGTCAAGTTGAAGCCGAAAAACAGCTGGAACAACTGTTTTTCAGCCTTGAAGATGATGAAATTCTGCCGCTGACGCGTGCCTTTACCCACTTTTTGAACTTTGCCAATATTGCGGAGCAATACCATGTGGTCCGTAGCCGTCGTCAAAGTGAATTTGATGAGACCGCACCCTCTCCAAATCCGCTCGACCACCTCTTTGCTAAATTTAAAAATAACGACATTTCAACCGATACGCTGTTCCAGCAAATCTGTGATTTAAATATTGAACTGGTTTTGACCGCTCATCCCACTGAAGTCAGCCGTCGTACTCTGATCCAAAAATATGATGGTATCAACGATGCCTTATTTAAAATGGATCAGCAAAAACTGACCCCTCGTGAGCGCCAAACAGTCCTTGAAGACTTAAAACAACTAATCTGTTCGGCGTGGCAGACCGATGAAATTCGTCAACACCGTCCAACCCCAGTCGATGAAGCAAAATGGGGCTTTACTACTATTGAGCAAACCTTATGGAATGCCGTGCCGAAGTTCATGCGTGAACTAGACGACATGGTGATTGAGCACTGTGGGCAACGTTTGCCTCTCCATGTCGCACCTGTACGTTTCGCTTCATGGATGGGGGGTGACCGTGACGGCAACCCGAATGTGACACACAACATTACGCAAGAAGTCCTGTGGCTATCGCGTTGGAAAGCGGCTGACCTTTACTTACGTGACATTGAAGACTTGCGTTGGGAACTGTCGATTCAAAACTGTAGCGATGAACTGCGCCAAGCCTTGGGTCAAGACCATCCTGAACCCTACCGTGAATATTTGCGCGATACTCGCGAACGGCTGAAAGCTACGCGCCATTGGCTCGCAGAAAAACTGCGCGGTGCCGATGCCGATGACAGCTTGGTGATTAAAGCCAAAGATGAACTGTTACAACCTCTACTGCTGTGCTATCGCTCTTTGATTGCCAGCAATCTGCCTGAAATTGCCAATGGGAAACTGCTGGACTTTATCCATCGGGTGAACTGTTTCGGGATTGAACTGCTGAAACTGGATATTCGCCAAGAGTCAGGACGTCATCGCCAAGCGATTTCGGCCATTACTGAATATTTGGGTCTGGGTAATTTTGAAACGTGGACCGAACAAGCGCGCCAAAACTTCTTATTACAAGAGCTACAAAGCAAACGTCCGCTGTTGCCGAAGCATTTAAATGAACCTGCACAAAGCTTAATTGAGCAGCCTGAAGTACAAGAAGTATTTGCCACCATGCGCACTTTGGCAGCTCAGCCTCAAGAAAGTTTAGGTGCCTATATTATTTCGATGGCTGAATATCCAAGTGATGTGTTGGCGGTACTGCTTTTGCAAAAAGAAGCGGGTATCCAACACCCTCTACGTGTGGTGCCATTGTTTGAAACATTAAAAGACTTAGATGGCGCCGCAGCCACCATGAATACCCTATTCAATATGCATTGGTATAAACAGCATATTCAGGGCAAGCATGAAGTGATGATTGGCTATTCGGACTCAGCAAAAGATGCAGGCTTTATGTCAGCCAATTGGGCACAGTACCGTGCGCAAGAAGAATTAACCGCGATTGCAAAAACGCATGGCGTACAACTCACACTATTTCATGGTCGTGGCGGTTCCATCAGCCGTGGCGGTGCGCCAACACAACAAGCCTTGTTTTCACAGCCACCTGGCTCGATTTCAGGTGCAATTCGAGTCACTGAACAAGGTGAAATGATTCGCTTCAAGTTTGGCTTAGAAGGCATTGCGCTACAAAACTTAGAGATTTATACCGCTGCCACTTTAGAAGCCACTTTACTTCCACCGCCCGTCCCAAAACCTGAGTGGCGCGAATTAATGCACAGCATGACCGATTTGTCGGTACAAGTGTATCGTCAGACTGTGCGAGAAAACCCGCACTTCGTAAAGTACTTACGTACAGTCACGCCAGAGCTTGAACTGCAAATGTTACCGCTTGGCTCACGCCCTGCAAAACGTAAAGTCACTGGCGGCATTGAGTCCCTACGTGCCATTCCTTGGGTATTTGCGTGGACCCAGATTCGTTTGATGTTACCCGCTTGGCTAGGTACTGGCGCGGCAATTAACCAAGTGATTGATCAAGGTCATAAAGCCACCTTAGATGAAATGCTGGTGGCATGGCCGTATTTCCAAACCCTGATTGATATGTTGGAAATGGTGCTCTCAAAGTCTGATGCTCATGTGGCGCTGTATTATGAGTCGCACCTGACCGATGATGAAGACTTGAAAGTGCTCGGTGAACATCTGCGTCAGCGCTTAAAGTATGCGGTGCAAACCCTCTTGGCGCTTAAAGGTGAGTCTAAACTCCTCAGCAGTAACGAGGTTTTAGATCAGTCGATGAGAGTGCGCAAACCGTATTTATTGCCGCTGCATTTACTCCAAGCAGAGTTAATGAAACGTCGCCGCCGCTACCTAGAAGAGCGTCAGGAAACAAATACACCTGTAGATCATGCACTTATGGTGAGTATCGCCGGTATTGCAGCAGGTCTTCGTAACACAGGATAAAGTTTTAAGCCCGCTCCATTTAAAGCACATCACTATGATGTGCTTTTTTATTGACCGCATGGTCAAACCTTTTATAATTTTTTTTATCAATCCAATCATAAATATTTATGAATGAGCGATTGGCTAAATTTACCAATTAAACCTTGATTTATCATTATTTTTCTCTGTACACGACAAATTTCACAGAACCCTTATCCTATCAGGATTCTGCCTTCTTAAAATTGCCAAAATTTCCTTAAACTCTTCTTTTTTCCCAAAACCAATTAAACGCTGAATCGCCATTTGAACATAGTCTAAACCATAGCGAAATAAACTCATTGAGAGTCGTCCATGCTTCTTTATTTTTATCGCTTTTTTTTGATCATGTTGCCATTCACCCGTTAAGTAACACCAACAGAAGCTTATAGCTAACACCGCAATCAATTTTTTCACTCGTCTAGGGTCTGTCAAGCGCGTATTTTCAAGATTAAACCCGCGTCCTTTGAGACAACTGAATAAGGTTTCAATTTCCCAGCGTAATGCATAATCCTGAATAGCATTGGCATTAAACTGAGGAGAAACGACGAGTAAAAGCTCTCCATTTTCTAACTGTAGTGCACTTATATATAGTTTCACCCGACCAACCAAAATCCGTCGTTTACGACATTCAATTTGACCAACTTTAAGATGGCGAAATAAATCACTAATTTTATGATTCTTTCCTAAATGATTGGTGACAATGAAGTTTTTTTAACACGAATGCAGAAGTTGATGTCTTGTTCAATTAACCATGTAAACCACTGCTCACCGATAAACTCTCTGTCTGCGAACACATTCACAATACGGTCTTTACCAAAAATGGCTATAAAGCGTTGAATCAAAGCAATGCGCTCTTTCGTATCTGAATTTCCACGTTTATTAAGCAATGTCCAAAGGATAGGTATCGCTATTCCACGATAAACGATTGCGAGCATCAGGATATTAATATTTCGTTTTCCCCATTTCCAATTGGTTCTATCTAAAGTCAGTTGCACTTGGTCGAATGAAAACATATTGAAAATCAACTGAGAAATTTGACGATAATCAAAATACTGACCTGCAAAGAAGCGCTGCATACGTCGATAAAATGATTGTGGTAAGCACTTGATGGGCAAGGCTTTAGATGCAGAAGAAAGATTACATGTTTGCTTTAAAATAATCACAAGCATGATGAGCGCAAAGCACTTTAAATGTGACTTGTTCCATTTTAGAGATTTGTTTAAGATAAGATATAACTCATTGAGATGTATCATAGTATTCGTCGTTAGAAAACAATTATTGTGACATTATTTCAATGAGTTATCTATTTTTGTCGTGTACAGAGATTATTTTTAAAAATAAAAATTTTTACCATGCGGTAAAAAGTTCTGAAAAGTCATGAGATTAGTTTGAACAATTTTTTGTATCACTGATTAAATCTTCTAAAAAACAAGAGTATGATGTGCACAATTTATCTTTAGAGTGCTCAAAAAATGTCCAATTGGTTTCCCAAATGGCGCCCGTACGAAGGCAATATCGATGCACGTCCTGTTGGCACAAGTGAATACCTCCCTGCTTCACAAAGTGCAATTTTAGGTGTTCAGCATGCCTTTGCCATGTTTGGAGCAACGGTTCTTGCCCCTTTCTTAATGGGCTTCGATCCCAACCTTGCCATTTTAATGTCCGGGATTTGTACCATCTTGTTCTTTATTATGACGGGTGGACGTGTTCCAAGCTATTTAGGTTCAAGTTTTGCCTTTATTGGGGTTGTGATTGCAGCAACGGGCTATACCGCATCGGGCACAGGCGCACTCAATCCAAATTTAGCTATGGCGGGCGGCGGTATTATTGCCTGCGGCGTGCTCTATACCTTGTTTGGTTTTATGGTCATGGCAACGGGCACCAAGTGGATTGAAAAACTGATGCCGCCTGTGGTGACAGGTGCTGTGGTGATGATTATTGGTCTCAACCTTGCCCCAGTGACGGTCAAAGGCGTTGCGGGCAATTCCTTTAATATGTGGATGGCACTGGTTACCGTATTATGTATGGGCTCGATTGCAGTCTTTACCCGTGGTTTATTGCAGCGTCTCTTATTATTAATTGGTTTGTTACTGTCTTACTTGGTCTATTTCATCGTGACCAACGTTATGGGCTATGGCGCAGCGATTAATTTTGCACCAATTCAACAAGCCGCTTGGTTTGGTTTACCGACTTTTCATGCGCCTGAATTTAATGCCAATGCCATGATGATCATTGCACCAATTGCGTTAATTTTGGTGGCAGAAAACCTCGGTCACATTAAAGCCGTGAGTGCGATGACCGGTGAAAACCTTGATCCGCACATTGGTAAAGCGTTTGTTGCCGATGGTGTCGCAACGACATTAGCAGGCGGTGTCGGCGCACCAGGCATGACCACCTATGGTGAAAACATTGGAGTCATGGCAGTCACACGAGTTTACTCGACCATCATTTTTGCCATCGCAGGTGTGTTTGCCATTTTCTTGGGTCTGTCACCGAAATTTGGTGCCATCATCCATACCATTCCGACCGCGATTTTAACCGGTGCGTCGATTGTAGTGTTTGGTTTGATTACCATCGCGGGTGCAAAAATTTGGATTGAAAACAAAGTCGATTTTTCACAGAACAAAAACCTGATGGTCGCAGCAGTCACCATCATTTTAGGTACAGGTGATTTTGCCTTACAAATTGGCAACTTTAACTTGGGTGGTATTGGTACTGCTACGTTTGCAGCGTTGTTCTTAAACTGGTTCTTCAGCTTAGGGCAAAAAGATTAATCTATCTGATATTTTGATTATCCATTGTTGATCGCAGCCTTCGGGCTGCTTTTTTTGGTCTAATGCTCTGACTCCTATTACACCTAAAGGTATGTCTCAAAACGCAAAAAGGACTAAGATAAAGCAACATTTTCCGCTTTTACCCTGCCATGCGCCTTGATTTTTTTGATCTGCAATTGTTTATCAATATCCTGAATACAGGCAGTCTGACCAAAGGTGCAGGACGTTCCGCCATTTCTTTACAGGCCGCCAGTGAACGGATTAAAAAATTAGAACAGCATTTTGAAGTCAGTTTATTTACCCGCCATGCAACCGGGGTAAAAGCGACCCTTGCTGGGCAAACCTTTGCGGAACATGCGCAGCACTTACTGCAACAACAGCAGCAATTACGACAGGCCATGTTGTCCTTTGCCCACAGTGCAACGAGCAACATTATATTGTGGTGCAACTCATCGGCACAGAGTGAGTACTTACCGCATTTATTGCCGCAGTATTTAATGGAAAATCCGAAGATTCATATTGAATTAAAAGAAGCCGAAACCAATGACATCATTCAGGCCCTTAGTACAGGTACGGCGCAGTTGGGCCTGATCTCTGGTTTTTTTGATGCAGGGCAGCTTGAAACTCAAAAGTTTGCTGAAGACCCATTGGTACTGATCTGCCCAAGCCAACACCCACTTGCCACTGCGGCTCAACTGGAGCTGGGTGAATTATTGCAACATCCGTTTGTGGGCCTCATGCAATATCACTCCTTACAACAGTCAATAGAAGCTCAAGCCAAACGCTTAGGCTGTGACATCCACTATCGTCTACGGGTGCCGAACTTTGCCGCGATCGCCCAAGTCGTTGCCAATGGCGTCGGCATTGCGATTATTCCCAAACGGGCAGCCCTACGTTTAAAAGTACAGTATGATTTTCAGCAGGTTGAACTCTTAGGCAAATGGGCCAACCGCAAGTTGCTATTAGCGGCACGGTGTTTTGATCAGCTCGCAGTAGATTACCAACGCTTTAGTCAATTCCTCTTGAGCCAACATGACCAACTCATTGCGCATTAAAGCCAGCCCAGTTGATGTAAAACCATATAACTGCCAAATAGCACTAGGCCCACAAAGAACACCTTACGAAAGGCTTGTTCAGGGATGCGGTAGCGAATTTTAGTGCCCAACCACATTCCGAGCAATGCAGGAAGCAGAGCGATCAACGACAGTTGATAGTCAATGGGAGTGTCTTCAACAGGATTTAGATGTAAATACACAGCAAGACATAAAGTTGAAACGGTAAAGGCAAGGCCGAGCGATTGTACCAAATCATCCCGTTTCAAATGCAAGGACTGCAAATATGGCACCACAGGAATCACCACCACTCCAGTCGCCACCGTCAAAGCACCACCCAAATAGCCCATGATCGGTGATAAATATTTTTCATACGGGGCTAAGTTGGGCATGTTTTTGGCAAACAAACCATATAGACCATAAATGGCCAACATCCCGCCCAACAGCGCTTCACTTTGAAATTCGCCATGTCCAAGTGTAGGAAAAACACTCCAAACTGAACCAATGATCATGCCCACCAGCAACGGCCAAAAGCGTTGTACCAATCGCAGTACACGTCCTTCTGCAAACAATTGCCAGAAGTTCGTGACCATGGAAGGGATAATCAGCAAAGTTGCCGCTTGAAATGGACTAATCACCAAAGATAAAAGTCCCATCGACACGGCGGGCAAACCCAGACCAATGGTACCCTTAATCATGCCTGCGACAGCAAAAACAAAAATAACAAAAGCAAGCATGACGCTTCTCTCTAAACACTTAGCGCCATGCTATAAAATTTAAATCTGGGCTCATATCACTGTTTTTAGAAGTAAGCCTCAACCAAAGATTGAGGCTTACTGGAAAGAATGGTCTGGACTCAACTGTTATTGAATCCAGATGTGATGCAGTGTGCTTCTGCTTAGTATTTAAAATTTAAGCTGAAGCGGAAAGTACGTGGATCGCCCCAATTCACCAATTGCGCATTTGGCGTGGTGCCGACTAGATACTCTTTATCAAACAGGTTTTTTACACTGAACTTTGCGCCCCAATTTTTAGCTTCATAGCCAGCACTGACGTCGTACAGCGTATAGCTCGATAGCGGTACATAAGAAGTCCCTCGTTGTGCTGTACGCTCGCCCTGATAATTCGCACTGGCACCAATATTCCAGCCCAGTGGCTCATCAGCAAAGAAGTATTGGGTTGATAAAGAGGCTGCATTTTTAGGCACATGGTTAATCCGCTTACCAATATCACTGCTGGTGGTACTTTCTGTCGTTTCCGCGGTAGGAATATAACTATAGGTTGCAGTCAGGTTCCATTGATCCGTCAATGCAGCGGATAATTCCGTTTCAAAACCTTTGGTTTTTTGTTCACCGATTTGCACAGAATAACCGAGGGTAGAATCCGACTCAGTCACGTTCTGACGGGTTAAATCATAATAAGCCACATAACCTTGCAGTCTTTGATTCAGCCCTTGGAACTTAACCCCAACCTCAAACTGTTCTCCCTCTTCAGGGTCCAATAGTGTTCCGCCAGCGCCAGTGTCGCTCACAGGAAAGAATGAGGTTGCATAACTCACATAGGGCGCAAACTTATCATTGATTTGATACATCAAAGATGCATTACCCGTGAAAGCATTGTCCGAGTTTTTCAGCATCGTATCATTGAAAAGGTCATCGACTTCGACCTGTGTCCAGTCATGACGACCCGATAAGCCTAAGATCCAATGATCATCAATTTTAAAATTATTACGCAGATATACGCCCATATATTGGGTATCTGTTATTTGATGCGATTTGGTCGTGGTCGCCTTTGCGATAGGCGTATAGATCGGATTATTGGCATTAAAGGATGACAAGCTGTTACTACGGCGCTCATAGTCACTGCGCTCATGCATCATGTCCAAACCAACCATCAAATCATATTGGGTTTTGCCCCAATCAAAATGACGCGACAAATTATGATCCAGCGCAAAATTCACATCGTCTTTAATCTGTCTTTCCACCGTCCGTTTGATGGTCGGTAATGTGTTATTACTCCCCGCCAATACCGGATTGTTATCTGCATCGGTTTTGGTGACCGCAAAATTTTGTTTAAAGGTCCAGCCATTATCAAAATAATGCGCATAGTTCGACCCTAAGCGCAAAACATCGACCGTATTACTTAGATTCGGCGCACCAAAAAATAAGGTCTGTGAATAGTTTTTATAAGCGCCATTGCTATAGGGAATCCCCTGCTGGCGAATAAAATCCCGATACTGATAGCTGGCAATCACAGACAGTTCGTCTTTTTCACCTAAGTCAAAATTATAAGACGGTGCAATATAATAATTTTTATAATAAACATAATCAGTTGGATCATCTTGGTCAGAGGCATGACCCACCACACGAAACGCCCCTTTTTCGCTATCATTTGGCGCATAGTTGATATCAAATGTGCCATCCACAAAGGCATTGCTGCCATAGCTCACACTGCCCCGAGAAAAAGTTTCAGCTTCAGGACGTTTGGTGGTTAAGTTAACTAAGCCGCCCGGCAAGGCAAAGCCAAAACCAGTCGATGTCGGCCCTTTGACAACCTCAATTGACTGTAAACCACTGATGTCTTCTGAACGTAGGGCATTATCAGAAGTTTGAATACGCAAGCCATCGACATAGGTCTGTGCGCTGGAAACCTGACCACGAATAATAAAGTCATCCCAACCACGGCGACCATACTGCCCTGCGGTGACCCCCGCTACACCCTGCAAGGCTTCAGACAGTGTTTTTGCTTGTTTCTGTTCCAGTTGTTTTTCACTAATCACGCTGATCGATTGTGCGGTTTCAAAAAGTGGGGCATCTGAACGCAAAACAGCTGATGCTGTTTTTGCTGCATATGCCGCTTTGTCATCAGCACCTTGGGCTTCAAATTGCAAAGTCGGTAAAACTTGGGATGATGCTGTTTCTTGTGTCTCGCCCTGAGCAAACGCTGCTGTAGTCATCACGGCCAGAATGGATAAGCTCAAAGAAGAAATATGAAAACGCATAACATCGATCAACAGACAGAAAGAATGCCAATTATAATCATTTTCATTTGGAAGCCTATTTATTAATAAAATTTAACAATAAATTTAATTGTTAAACCTCATTAACACTATTAATAAGCACTTTAATAACTCAGCCAAAAAACACCATCGGCTTTAGGTTTCATATGTTATTGGACTGTTTTGATCAATAAGAGATATACAAAACTCAGCCTTCGCTTTCATCCACAGGGTCGGTTTTATATTGATCTTCCAGCACATTACTGAAAATACTTTCAATCATCCAGACGCGATACAGACTATTAAAGACATAGCTCTGCCCATCCACGCGCAGTTCAATCACGGGGAAATCAGGCTGGGATTTCATTTCACAGAGCATGTCATTTTCTTGAAGCTTGGCTTCCACATCTTCGGTGATCAATGCTGTGATTTCCAATTCTTGCATCAGTTGATCAAAATGCGATTTAAAGGATAAATCTTTGCCTTGGGTCCAAACGGCTTTCAAAATCCGATACATGGCATCAATACGCTGCTCTTCAGGCACGCTATAAAATAACTGCGCCATCGCCAAAGTGGCTGCTTGCGTCGGACGGCAAAACGGTGTGAATTTGATTTCTGTCCGTTTAGATAAGCGCGTTGCCAAACTCCAATCAAACCCATCTCGACCGTGATAGCTGAGCGGGTAGACATTGAGCTGAATATTATAATAATCAGCCAGTTCTTCTTTAATATAGGCCAATAACAACCATGAAATTGGATCTTCTAGCGCAACGTATAGATCTAACTCTGGATCGAGCGCCTGAATTTCATTTAACTCTTCAGCATCGCTAATCAAATGCTCACGCCAATCAATATGATTGATCAAGAAAATTGGGTTATCGGTAAATAATTTTTGTTGTTTTAACCGGCGCGTTAAACGTAGCAGATCATCGACCGCATGATACTGACGGTCACCGAGTTGGAAGTAACTGGCTAGTACCGCATCATCATTAAAAATACGTTCTGGAAAGTTTTGCTCTTGATGGTGACGGCTGGCCATCGCATATAAGGTGCGCAGCTTACCTTCTTGTTTTTGCCACAGCATGTGAAATACGTCTTCCAGCAAATACAAAAAGTCCTGCCCTCGCAGCGGCGTATGCCGCAAGATGGTTTCCGCTTGGCTCAGCGCCTCAGGACTGGGTTGTTCTGGCGTTTCATGAAAGCTAAAACGATGTTGACGCGACAGAATTTTGGCATCATTTAAACAATAAGTTTGCCACTCCAAAGCCGACATTTGATTCGGGGGGGCAGCAGCCTGACTGGAAATGACCACCTTCAATGGTTTCAGTTCGTCCGCTAAAATTTCTTCAATTTGTGGTAACTGCTGAACCGCTAAATAGCTATATACATCGTCGAGGCGTAAATGAATACTCAAGCCTTGTTCAGTAGATACGACCGTTTGACGAATCGGTTTTTGGTAAAACCAACGCGATCGAATCGGATCGAACCATCGACGCAACAGTGACATGAGCAAAGCCTCTAAATTAAACCCTTGAAAGTACTACAAGGGTTTATATCAATTCACAGCAAAATGATCAATTAGACATCTAAATTTAGATCAGTTACCGCGCCTTTTTCCGCACCAGTGGTCAGTTTTGCAAACTTGGCCAAAGCCCCATAACGATAATTCGGTTGCGGTTTCACCCACGCGGCTTGACGCGCTGCGATCTCTTCTGCCGAAACATGCCATGTCATTTCGCGAGTTTCTGCATCAATCGAGATTTTATCGCCATTTTGCACTAAACCAATTGGCCCCCCTTCATAGGCTTCTGGGGTCACATGACCAATGACAAAGCCATGACTGCCACCAGAAAAACGACCATCGGTGATTAAAGCCACAGATTTACCCAAACCTTTACCAATAATCGCTGAAGTCGGTTTCAGCATTTCTGGCATACCCGGCCCACCTTTAGGCCCTTCACCACGAATCACCACTACCTCACCTGCTTGAACTTCGCCATCTAAAATGCCACGCATTGCGCCGATTTCACCTTCAAAGACACGTGCTGGCCCTTCAAAGTAAAGGCCTTCTTTGCCGGTAATTTTAGCTACAGCACCTGTTGGAGATAGGTTACCCTTGAGCACCACCAAGTGAGAGTCTTTTTTAATTGGCGCGTCGAACGGTAAAATAATCTGCTGACCTTCTGGATAGTCTTCAACCTCTGCCAAATTTTCCGCCAAAGTCTTTCCAGTGACCGTTAAACATGAACCATCCAGCATGCCAGCATCCAGCATGCGCTTCATCAGCGGTTGAATACCCCCAATCGCAATCAGCTCAGACATCAAATATTTGCCAGATGGGCGCACATCAGCCACCACGGGAATATCTTGCCCGATACGGACAAAATCATCCAAACTCAGTTCAACTCCAGCGGTATGTGCCATCGCCAGTAAGTGCAGCACACCATTGGTCGAACCACCCAAGGCAATCAGCACTTTAATTGAGTTTTCAAATGCAGCTTTGGTCATAATGTCGCGCGGCTTTAGGTCTAAGCGCAGCAAATTCATCACCGCTTCACCTGCTTTTTGACAGTCGATCCGCTTGTCATCCGAAACCGCCTCTTGTGCAGAGGAGCCCGGCAAACTCATGCCCAAAGCTTCAATCGCAGAAGCCATCGAGTTTGCAGTGTACATGCCACCACATGAACCCGGCCCCGGCAACGCCACTTCTTCAATCTGTTTGACCTGAATGGCACTGATTTCACCTTTGGCGTGCTGACCCACAGCTTCAAAGACAGAAATCATGTCGGTATGCCCTGCGCCCGGCTTAATTGTACCGCCATAGACAAACAACCCCGGACGGTTTAAACGGGCCAAGCCCATGATGCAACCCGGCATGTTTTTGTCACAGCCACCAATCGCGATCACCCCATCATAGGCTTGGCATCCCACCACCGCTTCTATCGAATCCGCAATAATTTCACGGCTCAACAAAGAATACTTCATACCTTCGGTGCCGTTAGAAATACCATCTGAAATGGTGATGGTATTAAAAATAATACCTTTACCACCTGCTTGATTGACCCCTTTTTCGGCCTCACGTGCCAGTTCATTAATATGCATATTACACGGCGTGACATTGGCCCACGTCGAAGCAATACCGACAAAGGGACGAGTAAAGTCTGAATCTTTAAAGCCTGTGGCACGCATCATGGAACGTGCGGGTGCATTTTCAATTCCTTCATAAACAGGAGCTGAATGTTCGCGGATATTGTCTTTACTCATTGTATTTGTCCTTAGCGATGGCTGCGTATTGCTCTACAGTCTGGGCAATTTTTTCTGTTTTTATTGTATAGAAAGCAGGCTAGACATAAAAGTACAATGAGACTTTTGAGTCAATCCCAATCAAGCTCTTCACGGTCTTAACATATTGATCTTGAATCCATCAGGTTGTCTGATACACGGAAACGTCGTCCGCAACCTGCGTAGCCGATTCAATGGGCGGTTTTTTTCAAGGCATTCTTTTAGATGCAGAAAATAAACAGGTTTTGCGGACGATCAATGGTTTTGCCTACTTTTGCCGAAACAAAAGTAGGTCGAACCGAAGGATATCAACTGCAATTTGAGAAACCTATTTTAAGACTCCATTGTGCTGAACCAATGACTTTTAAATAAAAAGCACCCCAAATGGAGTGCTTTTTCTAACCGGTAAAAAACTACCAATTAAATTTCACGTACTGCACCTTTAGACGCACTCGTGGTATGCATCGCATAAGCTTTTAAGGCTTTAGACACTTTACGTGGACGTTGTTCAGCAGGTTGCCAGCCTTTGGCTTCTTGCACTTCACGGCGCGCAGCCATCGTTGCTTCATCCACGGCTAAGTGAATGCTACGGTTTGGAATATCGATTTCGATACGGTCGCCATCTTCCACCAAACCAATTGCACCGCCTTCAGCCGCTTCAGGCGACACGTGACCAATCGATAGACCTGATGAACCGCCAGAGAAACGCCCATCGGTGAGTAAAGCACAGTCTTTACCAAGGCCTTTCGATTTTAAGTAACTGGTTGGATACAACATTTCTTGCATACCCGGACCACCACGCGGACCTTCGTAACGAATCACCACCACATCACCAGCAGTGATTTTTCCACCTAGAATCGCCTCTACCGCTGCATCTTGGCTTTCAAACACACGTGCCGTGCCGTTGAATTTCAAGATGGAATCATCCACACCCGCTGTTTTCACAATACAGCCTTCAAGTGCGATGTTGCCGTACAGCACAGCCAAACCACCATCTTGAGAGAAGGCATGTGCAGCATTACGAATGACGCCATTGTCACGGTCACCATCCAATCGTGAATAATAACGGTCTTGTGAAAATGCGGTTTGCGTCGGTACACCGCCCGGTGCTGAGCGGAAGAATTGATACACTTCTTCGTCTTCCGTACGAATGATATCCCATTTGTCCAAAGCATCTTTTAAGGTTTTTTCATGCACAGTCGGTACAGACGTATCCAATAAACCGGCACGGTCTAACTCACCCAAGATCGACATGATGCCACCCGCACGATGGACATCTTCCATGTGTACATCTTGCTTTGCAGGGGCAACTTTACACAGTACAGGCACTTTACGTGACAAACGGTCAATATCCGTCATAGTAAAGTCAACTTCTGCTTCATGCGCCGCTGCCAACAAGTGTAGAACGGTATTGGTTGAACCGCCCATTGAAATATCAAGCGTCATGGCATTTTCAAAGGCTGCTTTGGTGGCAATTGAGCGTGGCAACAAACTGTAATCATTTTGTTCGTAATGGCGTTTGGTGATTTCAACAATCAACTGACCAGCGCGCTCGAATAGTTTTTTACGATTCGCATGTGTCGCTAAGGTTGAACCATTGCCTGGAAGGGATAGACCCAACGCTTCGGTTAAACAGTTCATTGAGTTTGCTGTAAACATGCCTGAACATGAACCACAGGTTGGACAAGCTGAACGTTCGTATTCAGCCACTTCTTCATCAGTGAAGCTGTCATCTGCTGCGACAATCATGGCATCGACAAGGTCAATCGCGTGTTCATTGCCACGAATTTTCACTTTACCCGCTTCCATCGGCCCGCCAGAGACAAACACCACTGGAATATTCAAGCGCATAGACGCCATCAACATGCCCGGGGTAATTTTGTCACAGTTTGAAATACACACCATCGCATCTGCACAGTGTGCATTGACCATGTATTCCACCGAGTCTGCGATGAGGTCACGTGAAGGCAATGAATACAGCATGCCATCGTGGCCCATCGCAATACCATCATCAACGGCAATGGTATTAAATTCTTTAGCTACGCCACCTGCTTTCTCAATTTGACGTGCTACAAGTTGACCTAAGTCTTTTAAATGAACGTGACCTGGTACAAATTGAGTGAATGAGTTGACTACCGCAATAATCGGCTTACCAAAGTCTTCATCTTTCATCCCCGTAGCGCGCCATAAGCCACGCGCACCCGCCATATTTCTTCCGTGTGTTGATGTTTTTGAACGATAGTCAGGCATTGTACTTTTCCAACATAGTTGTGCTTGAGATGAATGTCTACATTCACTCTGGCTAAAATCTGAGTTCTGAGAGTGTCAAACTGTCAAAAATTTAAACATAGCATATTCGCATTCTGCGTGAATCTCGTTTTGAGGCATCTCGACCTAAATTACCGAAGGCAGTAAGTTTGCGCGCTACATTTTAACCGATGAGCTGACATTCAATTGCATGTGGAAACTACTATAACCCGTTCAATCGCCTTGCAATACAAAACTTCTATGAATAATTTTTAAATTTTGCATGAGTTTTATTTATATGAAATACAAATTTTGAGCGATAAGCTATGCGCTATTTTTTGAATAAAACTCTCTTACATAATTCAGTTAGAACCGCTCTATCGGCTTTTTATGCAGGATAAATCTGTAGCTGCTCGAGTTTTGCTATAATTGTTTTAATCTTCTCCTTTTTTCCGAGTATTTCTTGAAAATCATCTTTGCAGGCACGCCCGAATTTGCGGCTGTGGCATTAGACGCTCTCCTAAAAACAGAACACGAAATTGTAGCCGTCTATACGCAACCTGACCGTAAAGCAGGTCGTGGGCAGAAAATTACCGCTTCAGCCGTGAAGCAGTTGGCTTTAGCACATGATATTCCTGTGTATCAACCGCTGCATTTTAAGTCTTCAACTGAAGAAGGCTTAGCGGCTCAGGCTGAATTGAAAGCCTTAAATGCAGATGTCATGGTGGTGGCGGCTTATGGTCTGATTTTGCCTCAAGTGGTTTTGGATACGCCTAAATATGGCTGTTTAAACATTCACGGTTCGCTGTTGCCACGCTGGCGGGGTGCAGCACCTATTCAACGCGCAATTTCTACTGGAGATACCGAAACTGGGGTCACCATTATGAAAATGGCCGCAGGTTTGGATACGGGCGATATGATGTATAAAACCTACTGCCCGATTGAAGCTACAGATACCTCTGCAAGTTTGCATGACAAACTGGCACTCCAAGGGGCTGAAGCGACGGTCAAAGTGTTAGCCTCTGAAAGCACATTGCAGCACTATTTAGACAACCGCGAAGTGCAAGATGAAGCTTTGACAGTCTATGCACACAAACTCTCTAAGGCTGAAGCGCAAATTGATTGGACTTCAACAGCGGTGCAAATTGACCGTAATATTCGCGCATTTAACCCATGGCCTGTCGCATTTATCGCACTGGATGAAAGCAATAATCTGCGCGTTTGGGGTTCGATGTTGTCTCAAGAAAATGCCCAAGCTCAAGCTGCAGGGACCATTTTAGCCATTGATAAACAAGGTGTTCATGTCGCTTGTGGCGATGAACATGCGGTGTGTTTAAGATCTCTGCAATGGCCAGGTGGTAAGCCACTGAATGCCGTACAAATTTTACAAACCCAAAAACTGAATATTGGACAAATTTTATAATGAAACAATCTCCCCACGCCTCAGGTAAGACCCTAAACTTACGTGCTCAGGTTGTTAAAACGTTATTGGCTGTCCAAAATGGTCAATCACTGGCATCGGTACTTCAGCAACACATGGCAATTGTGTCTAACAAAGACCGTGCCTTGTACCATGAGTTAGTTCTTGGCTGTTTACGCCAATGGCATGCGCTTAAACAAGTGACTTTACCGTTGTTGACTAAGCCACTGGAAAACCAAGTCGTTGAAACCTGTTTATATGTGGGTTTATACCAATTGCTGTGTACCCGCGTTGCAGCGCATGCCGCGATTTCTGAAACGGTAGAAGCAGCTAAACAATTGGGTATGGAAAACTTAAGCGGTGTGGTGAATGCTATTTTGCGCCGTGCAACACGTGAAACGGAACAGTTCTACGATGTTCTAGAACAAGCCTCGAATCTGCCTAGTTGGTTATCCAAACGTTTGAAAAAGGACTGGGGCGAGCAACTGGCTGAAATTAGCTACGAGCTTAAACAAGTTGCGCCCTTAACCTTAAGAGTGAACACCTTACAAGTCAGCCGTGACGAATATCTTGAAATTTTAGAAGATGAAGGCATTGAAGCACACGCCTGTGAACTTTCAAATGTCGGCATTGTGCTGGATAACAGTCTGCATATCCCAAGCCTACCAGGTTTTGAAGTAGGTGGTTTTTCAGTACAAGATGAACATGCGCAACTCTGTGCAACCTTGTTGCCAGACTTAAATGGCAAATTTGTAATTGATGCCTGTGCAGCACCTGGCGGCAAGACAGCGCATATTTTAGAGATGTATCAACCAAAAAAACTGATTGCACTCGACCAAGATGAAAAACGCTTAAAACGTGTCTCTGAAAACTTAGAACGTTTGGCTTTAAGCGAAGAGCCTGTGGAAATTATCACTGCCGATGCTGTGAAATGGACATCGCCTGAGCTTGCAGATTGTATCGTCCTCGATGCACCCTGTTCTGCCATTGGGGTGATTCGGCGCCATCCCGATATTCGTTTACTGCGTCAGTCAGGGGATATTGCCAAAACAGTACAGCTCCAAAAGCAAATTCTTGAAAATATGTGGCAACAACTTAAAGTCGGCGGCACATTGCTATACATCACCTGCTCGATTTTGAAAGCCGAAAATGAACAGCAAATGGTCGACTTCTTTGCTGAACATACGGATGCGAAAGAAATTAAAATTGATGCCGATTGGGGTATTGAGCAGATTCATGGTCGCCAACTACTCCCACAAGTAGGGCGTGGCGATGGTTTTTATTATTGTCGCATTGAAAAGATTTAAAAATTAAAGGAGCTGAAAGGCTCCTTTTTTAATCGAGAACTGGTATGGGTCCAAATTTTCGGCTTTGTTGCACAAAGATTTGAAATGCAAAGCGCCCCTAATTGAGCCAAATTTAAGGCGTAACTTGGGTAAGTGGTCGACCTAATTCCGTAAATCTGTTAAGGACTGCTACACGTGCATGGATCTCATTCACTTGGCTATCAAAACTCCTTGCACTGAGTTTATCTCCTAATAATTTGATGCAATGCATCTTAGTTTCAACCAAACTTCGCCGATGATAGCCTGACCATTTTTTCCATAGTGTCCTGCCTAAACGTTTAATTGTTCGAAGTAATTCATTTCGCTCTAGCGAGCTACTCTTTGTATCTTTCCATGGTTTCGCATTTTTTCTAGGTGGAATCACCGCATGCCCTTGCCGATCTGCAATGACCTGACGGCATTGCTTGGTGTCATAAGCTCCATCGGTATAAACAGAGTCAATCCGCTCATCTTGTGGAATCTGATTAAGTAAATCACCAAGCACCTGTGAATCACTGACATTATTGGTTGTAAGCTGAACTGCTCGTATTTGTAGGGTTTTAGCATCTATACCAATATGAAGTTTACGCCATTGGCGACGATATTCAGGTCCATGTTTCTTGCGTTTCCATTCGCCCTCACCTAGAAACTTCATGCCTGTAGAGTCCATGAGTAGATGCAGCCCATCGCTACTTTTTTGGTAGCTGATTACAATATCAATATGCTTTTGTCTTCTACAAAGCGTGGTGTAATCTGGAGCTATCCAATTTAATCCGCAAAGTTTAATCAGACTTTGCACAAAGCCAGTGACCATACGTAAAGACAGACGGAATAAGGATTTAATCATTAAGCAGCATTGGATGGCTGCGTCGGAGTAGGTTTGATTTCGCCCTTGTTTGCCTTTTGATGGCGCATACCATTGCGTAGCAGGATCAAACCAAATGGCAATATTTCCGCGACTCATGAGTGCTCGGTTATATGCGGGCCAATTGGTTGTGCGGTAGATTTTGTGTGTAAGCTTCTTCATTTGAAAATTATATCGCTGAAAAACCCTTTACAGATAGGTTTGTGCAACAAAGCCATTTGGAACACTGAAGAGCTCAAAAATTGTGTCTAAAGCCTTAAAGGCGTCCTACTATGCCGAGACTGTTCCCGTAACACCTGGAGTTGTGAAAAGTATTGCGACAGTTAACTTAATCTACGATTAATGAATTGACTCCCAGTACAAACCATTAGATCAGTGTTTACACTATCTCAAAGCCGTCTAATTCTTACTTAGGCCTGTTAAAAACCCATAAAAAAACCGAGCGACATTCACTCGGTTTTTTTATCATTCACTGATCACAAATCAAATCAATGAATTGCCTTTCTCATCCAGTATTACAACGTATGCTGGTCTTTCACTTCTTCAAGAACATCATCGAGCTCTTCTGGATTTTTCATCAAGTGGAGAATAGACAATACGAGTCCTCCCCAAACAAACAACATTGAAATCACCATCATTATGATTGCTGAAGTATTCATTTTTTTCTCCTAGCGATCTTTAACTTTGCTGAGTACGATTGCGACGACAGCACAGAAAATCACACTGCCCCAACCAAATAGCCCTTGCAGACTCATGCTATAGGTATCGTAACCATTTTTCACCAAATTAAATAACGTCATACTCAACGTCGTTAATAACACGAGTGAAGTAATCACGGTCAAGGTAAATGCCCAACCCTTACCGAGTTGAATTGTGGAAATACGGTTTACGTGATCACGCAACTCAATCAATGCTGAACGCTTAAACCAAGTAATACAAAGAATAGAAACAAGTGCGCCACCCACAATGCCAATGTTATTGATAAAGTGATCCACGATATCCACCAGTTTAATCGCGTTCACACTTGAGAATAAGATCACTGAAACCAGTGCACTACCACCACCGATAATGGTAACTGCTTTTTTACGGCTCCATTTTAACTTATCCTGCATCGCTGCAATCGGCACTTCCAAGATACTGACCATGGAAGAAATACCGGCAACAAATAATGATGAGAAGAACAATAGACCGAATAAATCAGCACCTGCTCCAAGGCTTGAAATGATTTTCGGGAAAGCAATAAATGCCAAACCGATACCACCACTCACCACATCTTGAACTTCTTTGCCTGCGGCATGCGCCATAAAGCCCAATGCAGCAAAAATACCAATACCCGCCAAGATTTCAGTTGAAGCATTGGCAAAACCAACGATTAAACCTGAGCCTGTCAAATTGGTCTTTGGCTTTAAGTAAGATGCATAAGTCACCATGATCCCGAAACCCACAGAAAGCGAGAAGAAGGTATGACCATACGCCGCCAACCACACTTTATAGTCCATCATCGCAGACCAGTTTGGTGTAAAGAATGCATTTAAGCCTTCTGCGGCACCGGGTAAACGAAGTGATTGCACCACTAAAATGGTAAATAAAACGAACAATAAAGGCATGAAAATTTTATTCGATAATTCAACACCTTTTTTAACTCCACCAAAGAGGATAATTAAGGTCAGTGCCCAAATTCCCACGATTGGCCAAAATAAATGGCTCACAAACTGAAAATCAAAACCTGTTGCTTTCGACGTTTGTAAGTAGGTATTAAAGAAGAAACTTTCAGGGTCACTGCCCCAAGCCTGACCAATCGAGAAGTAAACATAGCTTCCCGCCCACGTCAGTACGCTGGCATAGTACAAACCAATGATGATACACACACAGACTTGCCACCAACCCAGCGTTTCACCGCCTTTAAACAAAGCCCGATAGGCTTTAGGTGGTGATCCCGAGCTACGGTGTCCCGTTGCATAATCTAAAAATAACAGAGGTAAACCAGCGGTAATTAACGCCAATAAATAAGGAATAAGAAAGGCGCCGCCACCATTTTCATAAGCAACATAAGGGAAACGCCAAATATTACCTAAACCTACAGCCGAACCTACAGCTGCAATAATAAAACCAGATCGTGATGTCCAGTTTTCACGAGTTCCTGACATAAAACACCTAAACCTAGGTCCCTTTTAATTGCTTTTTATTTGGTTATCTCGCAACAAAAAAGAACCATTTAATATTAATCTTGAGTGTTTGATTTAGCTTCGACCTTTTGGGTACAAGGTTCTAAATGACAAACAGAGGAGTTTTCACAAAACCTTGGTTAAAGTGTGTCGATTAAACTTCCCTTTTATATGGTTCAACAATACTCACTTTTATAAAAATATTCTGTAATTTCTACTTCAAATATTCCATTTTTATAATGTGTGCTGATTCAACCGTTCAATTAATCAGCTTATTTATTGTACAAAATTAGTTATAAATTAACAAACTTTTTGGAATGATTTATTGCGCCTATTTTCCTTCATAAAATTTCAAGATCCTGCATCGATACTCAACCTACTAAAAAAATCAATCTAAAAGACGCTAAAGCTATCAATCTCCTGCATAAAAACATTACTTTTCACATTTTTATTCAAATATTCACTCCATCTAGAAAGATTGATCATCTTTCTGATGAACATCACATGCATGAATACAGCTTTTTAATATTGTTCTGTATTTACAGCACAGTCTATTTACAACCGCGCTATACCAGTGATGCTCTATATTTAAAAGAGAACCATCAAAGCCAGTCATTTCGTAGAACATCATCAGTTTCACTCGATCAATCTAGCATTCATCAGACTATTTAAAAGATGCTGATCTAAAGCACTAAGCAAAAATTATATAAGCCATTCACTTTTGTCAGCTTAGGCTTACAAATAGCGTGGTTAAAATGCTGTATGAACAACAACCACCGCCATGTATATTTAAATCATCAGGAAACAGGACGTTCCCCAAACTTAAAACAACAATAATCAGTTTGAGCATCAGGATGTGAGATATGACAGGAGTTGTATCTAAACACTGAAATACAAAGAAACCTCGACAGGATGTCGGGGTTTCTTTTTATCTCTATTCCACAGTTAAAGCTGAATATAAGTCCGAAATCCTCGACTCGCATAGTACGAAGCAGCGCTATTATGATAGGTAAACGTACGACCATAGCGCTGATCACAAAAAATTGCCCCGCCTTGCTGACGTAATTCAGCTGGAGTTTCAACCCAACTGGATGTTTTCAAGTCGAAATTAAAAATCTGCTGTAAAGCATAATACTGTTGTTCCGTCATTAAGCTTAAGTCATAAGCCTGTACCCAATCTAGCACTGTATTTTCAGGCGGATGGTCTTTACGACTCAATAGTGCCTCTCGGTCATAACACATGCTCCGTCGCCCTTTTGGGGACTCAATTGAACAATCAAAAAAATACACATCTTGTGTATTCGGTAAAGCTACGACATCGGGCTCACCACCACTTATTTCCATTTGTTGTAACGCATATAGTTTTTCAGGAGACTGCAAAAGTTGTTCTCGGACAAATGCCCAACTAATTTGCATATGACGTTCAGTATGTTGTTGAAACCGTTGTTCTAAGGTATTGAATAAATGTTTAATTTGCTCAGGTTCGAGTTTTTTCTGCTGCTTAATCATTGTTATTGTGCTGCCCTATTTAATGCTACCTTTAGCATAGCACTCTCCTTCAAACACGACCAAATATCACCCAACGGTACATCTATTTTGAAAAAAATAAAGGCCCTCACAACGAGAGCCTTTTATTTATTTAAGATTTAACTAAGAAGATGCTTTGATTGAACTTGAAACTTTCACCTGAGTTTTAACTGCTTCTTCAGCACTATTTAAACGGATAAAAGAAACCGCTATCGCAGCAAGTACCGCAGGAATCGCCACAGCAATAAAATTCAACTTATGTGGTAATTCCATGCCCAACAATACACCAATGAAAATTGGACCCACGATTGCACCCACACGGCCAATTCCTGATGCCCAACCCAACCCAGTTGAACGAACAGCCAATGGATAATATTGCGCCACATAGCTATATAGTAAAATACTACAACCGATTGAAGCAGCTCCTGCAAGTGCAACCAATAAATAAATTACAGGTTGTGGTGAATTAAAGCCTAAACCCACCAATGCAAATGCCCCGACAGTCAACATGCTAATAATGACAGGTTTCAAGTGGAAACGATCCGCAAGCACACCACCACCAGCAGTGCCAATCACCGCACCAATGTTCAAGGAAAGGAGGAACATTAAACTGCTGCCCATCGAATAACCCGCAGCCATCATCAGTTTTGGTAACCAGCTTCCTAGGGCATAAACCATCAATAAGCACATGAAGAAGCAGCACCAAAATAAAACTGTACCCATACCACGGCCATTTTTAAACAAGGCAGCGACAGATGCATCAGGGACTTTTGCTTCATTCAGCACTAGAACAGTATCTGAAGTTACAGTCTCTTCAGGTACCAGACGTTGAATAATGCTGCGTGCCTTTTCTGTTTGCTGGTCTTTCACTAAAAAAGTGACTGATTCAGGTAAGAATTTCCATAAAATAGGAATAAACAGTAATGGAATACCCGCAATGAAAAACATGATCTTCCAGCCAAAGGTTGGCGTAAACGCAACACCTAGTAGTGCTGCCATAATCCCACCCATTGCATAGCCACTAAACATCGCGGTCACCAAGGTGCTACGAAACTTCTGCGGCGCATATTCCGAAGTTAAAGCGACCAAGTTCGGTAACACACCACCAATTCCAAGACCCGCGATAAAGCGTAAAATACCAAATTCAGTCGGGTTTGAAGCAAAGCCGCCCGCAAAAGTGAACCCACTGAACAACGTAACACAGATAATAATGACTTTCTTACGACCAATTTTATCGGCCAGCATCCCAAATAGCATTGCACCAAACATCATGCCTGCTAGGGCAGTACTGGCTAGCATTCCCGCTTGAACAGCCGTCATACCCCACTCTTTCATTAAAAGCGGTAAAGCAACACCGTTAATTGCTAAATCATAACCATCAAACAAGACGACGAATAAGCACCACAAAACAACCGTTAAATGAAAAGGCTTAAACTTAGCCTGATCGATTACAGCATTTACATTCATTGTTGTCGCTGTCATTTTTCCCTCACCTCCAATTGTGAGCTTTATTATAAAAAGTGAATCCAAATTCACTTTTACATAAAATGAATCATAATTCAGTTTTTGTCTATAAATAAAACAATTGAAACAGCTTTTTTTGGAAAAACTAGACTAAAGTTGTATAAAAATGACGAAAAATAATTTGCACTACATCAAATTCTTTGATAAATAATAGATGTTTCACATAATTTTAATTTATATAAATGTATTTTTGTATAATTTAGCGTGTACTCTCCGCTCTAATTCTCTTCTTTTCCACTTAATAATTCTTTATTTTTATTATTTAACCTTCCTTGCATAAAAAAATCCCCCTCTGCATTAAGCGGAGGGGGATTTAGAATTAATGAGCTGGCGATGACTTACTCTCACATGGATAACTCCACACTACCATCAGCGCTAAGAGGTTTCACTTCTGAGTTCGGGAAGGGATCAGGTGGTTCACTCTTGCTATTGTCGCCAGCACAACTGTTTATGACTATTCGTTGGGTCTAACCTCAGAGCAGTGCTCTTCGTGCCTAACTTTCATCAAATGAGTTATTAACAGGTATATTTGAGTTGGATATTGTATCTAGCTTTATAACTAAATCAAGTTGTTTGCAGTGATTTGAACCACAACACCAACTGTTTGGGTGTTGTATAGTCAAGCCTCACGAGCAATTAGTATTGGTCAGCTTCACATATCACTATGCTTCCACATCCAACCTATCAACGTCGTAGTCTTCAACGGCTCTTTAGAGGACATAAAGTCCTAGGGAAATCTTATCTTGAGGTAGGCTTCCCGCTTAGATGCTTTCAGCGGTTATCCCTTCCGAACATAGCTACCCGGCGATGCGACTGGCGTCACAACCGGTACACCAGAGGTTCGTCCACTCTGGTCCTCTCGTACTAGGAGCAGATCCTCTCAAATTTCCAACGCCCACGGTAGATAGGGACCGAACTGTCTCACGACGTTCTAAACCCAGCTCGCGTACCTCTTTAAATGGCGAACAGCCATACCCTTGGGACCTGCTTCAGCCCCAGGATGAGATGAGCCGACATCGAGGTGCCAAACACCGCCGTCGATATGAACTCTTGGGCGGTATCAGCCTGTTATCCCCAGAGTACCTTTTATCCGTTGAGCGATGGCCCTTCCATACAGAACCACCGGATCACTAAGACCTACTTTCGTACCTGCTCGACTTGTGGGTCTCGCAGTTAAGCGCGCTTTTGCCTTTATACTCTACGCGTGATTTCCGACCACGCTGAGCGCACCTTCGTACTCCTCCGTTACTCTTTAGGAGGAGACCGCCCCAGTCAAACTACCCACCAGACATGGTCCTCGTCCCGGATAACGGGACAGAGTTAGAACCTCAATATTACCAGGGTGGTATTTCAAGATTGGCTCCACCGAAACTAGCGTCTCGGTTTCAAAGCCTCCCACCTATCCTACACAAGTAAGATCAAAGTTCAATGTCAAGCTGCAGTAAAGGTTCACGGGGTCTTTCCGTCTAGCCGCGGGTACACCGCATCTTCACGGCGAATTCGATTTCACTGAGTCTCTGCTGGAGACAGCGCCCCCATCATTATGCCATTCGTGCAGGTCGGAACTTACCCGACAAGGAATTTCGCTACCTTAGGACCGTTATAGTTACGGCCGCCGTTTACTGGGGCTTCGATCAAGAGCTTCGCTTACGCTAACCCCATCAATTAACCTTCCAGCACCGGGCAGGCATCACACCCTATACGTCCACTTTCGTGTTTGCAGAGTGCTATGTTTTTAATAAACAGTTGCAGGGGCCTGGTTTCTGTGGCTGCCAATAGCTCAAGGAGTAAATCCTATCACCGTCGGCAGCGTACCTTCTCCCGAAGTTACGGTACCATTTTGCCTAGTTCCTTCAGCAGAGTTCTCTCAAGCGCTTTGGTCTACTCGACCTGACCACCTGTGTCGGTTTCGGGTACGATTCCTATGTAACTGAAGCTTAGAGACTTTTCCTGGAAGCATGGTATCAGCCACTTCACTGTACAAGTACAGCTTGCTATCAGTTCTCAGCATACAGTACCCCGGATTTGCCTAAGATACATGCCTACAACCTTCCACCTGGACAACCAACGCCAGGCTGACTTAACCTTCTCCGTCCTCTCATCGCATTACATAGAAGTATTGGAATATTAACCAATTTCCCATCGACTACGCCTCTCGGCCTCGCCTTAGGGGTCGACTCACCCAGCCCCGATTAACGTTGGACTGGAACCCTTGGTCTTTCAGCGTGCGAGTTTTTCACTCGCATTGTCGTTACTCACGTCAGCATTCGCACTTCTGATACCTCCAGCATACTTCTCAATACACCTTCATCGGCTTACAGAACGCTCCCCTACCACTTGCAATAAATTGCAAATCCGCAGCTTCGGCATATAGTTTTAGCCCCGTTACATCTTCCGCGCAGGCCGACTCGACTAGTGAGCTATTACGCTTTCTTTAAAGGGTGGCTGCTTCTAAGCCAACCTCCTAGCTGTCTATGCCTTCCCACATCGTTTCCCACTTAACTATAATTTTGGGGCCTTAGCTGGCGGTCTGGATTGTTTTCCTCTTGACTACGGACGTTAGCACCCGCAGTCTGTCTCCCGGATAGTACTCATTGGTATTCGGAGTTTGCATCGGTTTGGTAAGTCGGGATGACCCCCTAGCCGAAACAGTGCTCTACCCCCAATGGTATTCGTCCGAGGCGCTACCTAAATAGCTTTCGGGGAGAACCAGCTATCACCGAGTTTGATTAGCCTTTCACCCCTATCCACAAGTCATCCCCTGGCTTTTCAACGACAGTGGGTTCGGTCCTCCAGTTAGTGTTACCCAACCTTCAACCTGCTCATGGATAGATCACCCGGTTTCGGGTCTACACCCAGCAACTAAACGCCCTATTAAGACTCGATTTCTCTACGGCTCCCCTATGCGGTTAACCTTGCTACTGAATGTAAGTCGCTGACCCATTATACAAAAGGTACGCAGTCACCGAACATGTCGGCTCCCACTGCTTGTATGCATGCGGTTTCAGGATCTATTTCACTCCCCTCACAGGGGTTCTTTTCGCCTTTCCCTCACGGTACTGGTTCACTATCGGTCAGTCAGGAGTATTTAGCCTTGGAGGATGGTCCCCCCATATTCAGACAAGGTTTCACGTGCCCCGCCCTACTCGACATCATCATATCAGCCCTTTCGTGTACAGGACTATCACCCACTATGGTTGCACTTCCCAGAGCATTCCACTAAAACTGATATGACTTAATGGGCTTTTCCCCGTTCGCTCGCCGCTACTGAGGGAATCTCAATTGATTTCTTTTCCTAAGGGTACTGAGATGTTTCACTTCCCCTCGTTCGCCTCGTATGACTATGTATTCATCATACGATACCTGCCTTATGACAGGTGGGTTTCCCCATTCAGAAATCTCCGGATCACAGGATATTTGCCGCCTCCCCGGAGCTTATCGCAGGCTATTACGTCTTTCATCGCCTCTGACTGCCAAGGCATCCACCACATGCACTTAATTACTTGACTATACAACCCCAAACAGTCGTTAATCCCTACAAGTAGGATTAAGACAGTCTATGATGATTTCTCATCACTTCCTTACAGTTTGTTGCTCTGTGTACTTAAACACTGTACAGCTTCAATTCAATTCACATACCAAAACGCTTGATTCAGTTAATTTCGCTAGTAACTCATTTCTTCAACCTTCATCAACTAGTAATAAATCACTGTTAATGTCGATCTTAAAAACAAGTATGAACAAATTATTTCAACTCAAATATATTCTGTTAATGATTTTTCCAGCCTTCGTCAGGTCAGGAAACTGTGATAAATCACAGAAGTTAATAAGCTTCAACTTACTAAATTCTATAATCTATGGTGGAGACTAGGAGAGTCGAACTCCTGACCTCCTGCGTGCAAAGCAGGCGCTCTACCAACTAAGCTAAGTCCCCAGCTTATCAATAAGTCAATGTCTCTGTTTTTCTGTATTCAGCATTTAACAATGCTTGTTAGTCAGATTTGGTGGGTCTGACAAGACTTGAACTTGTGACCCCACGCTTATCAAGCGTGTGCTCTAACCAACTGAGCTACAGACCCTCAGATACATCGTCATGAAGAACAACTTGTTGTGGATTCTTACCAATCGTCAATCTTTCGTTAAGGAGGTGATCCAGCCGCAGGTTCCCCTACGGCTACCTTGTTACGACTTCACCCCAGTCATCGGCCACACCGTGGTAAGCGTCCTCCTTGCGGTTAGACTACCTACTTCTGGTGCAACAAATTCCCATGGTGTGACGGGCGGTGTGTACAAGGCCCGGGAACGTATTCACCGCGGCATTCTGATCCGCGATTACTAGCGATTCCGACTTCATGGAGTCGAGTTGCAGACTCCAATCCGGACTACGATCGGCTTTTTGAGATTAGCATCCTATCGCTAGGTAGCAACCCTTTGTACCGACCATTGTAGCACGTGTGTAGCCCTGGTCGTAAGGGCCATGATGACTTGACGTCGTCCCCGCCTTCCTCCAGTTTGTCACTGGCAGTATCCTTAAAGTTCCCGGCTTAACCCGCTGGCAAATAAGGAAAAGGGTTGCGCTCGTTGCGGGACTTAACCCAACATCTCACGACACGAGCTGACGACAGCCATGCAGCACCTGTATGTAAGTTCCCGAAGGCACCAATCCATCTCTGGAAAGTTCTTACTATGTCAAGACCAGGTAAGGTTCTTCGCGTTGCATCGAATTAAACCACATGCTCCACCGCTTGTGCGGGCCCCCGTCAATTCATTTGAGTTTTAGTCTTGCGACCGTACTCCCCAGGCGGTCTACTTATCGCGTTAGCTGCGCCACTAAAGCCTCAAAGGCCCCAACGGCTAGTAGACATCGTTTACGGCATGGACTACCAGGGTATCTAATCCTGTTTGCTCCCCATGCTTTCGTACCTCAGCGTCAGTATTAGGCCAGATGGCTGCCTTCGCCATCGGTATTCCTCCAGATCTCTACGCATTTCACCGCTACACCTGGAATTCTACCATCCTCTCCCATACTCTAGCTTCCCAGTATCGAATGCAATTCCTAAGTTAAGCTCAGGGATTTCACATCCGACTTAAAAAGCCGCCTACGCACGCTTTACGCCCAGTAAATCCGATTAACGCTCGCACCCTCTGTATTACCGCGGCTGCTGGCACAGAGTTAGCCGGTGCTTATTCTGCGAGTAACGTCCACTATCTCAGAGTATTAATCCAAGTAGCCTCCTCCTCGCTTAAAGTGCTTTACAACCAAAAGGCCTTCTTCACACACGCGGCATGGCTGGATCAGGCTTGCGCCCATTGTCCAATATTCCCCACTGCTGCCTCCCGTAGGAGTCTGGGCCGTGTCTCAGTCCCAGTGTGGCGGATCATCCTCTCAGACCCGCTACAGATCGTCGCCTTGGTAGGCCTTTACCCCACCAACTAGCTAATCTGACTTAGGCTCATCTATTAGCGCAAGGTCCGAAGATCCCCTGCTTTCCCCCGTAGGGCGTATGCGGTATTAGCATTCCTTTCGGAATGTTGTCCCCCACTAATAGGCAGATTCCTAAGCATTACTCACCCGTCCGCCGCTAGGTAATGTAGCAAGCTACATCTCCCCGCTCGACTTGCATGTGTTAAGCCTGCCGCCAGCGTTCAATCTGAGCCATGATCAAACTCTTCAGTTAAAAATCATTAGTAGCTTATGGCTACAAATCTTGGCTCATCAATTTTCTGACAAATATTTCTCAAATAAACTTCGAGTAATTTCTACCATCAATCAATGAAATATTTTCGATCGATCAATCAGTAAAAATCCACACAAGTTGTTCTTCATAATCTCTTAATGATCTTTCTAACACCTCGTCAGTGCTAGAAGCTGGACTCAATATACTTAACAACTCAGCACTTCGTGCTTCGTTCGTTTCCGTCTATCTCGTCGGTATGGGGTGCATTCTAGAGGATTTCTAAAGCTTTGCAAGTGCTTTTAACTGGTTGTTTTATCGGGTGTTGTATTTTTATGCACTAAAAAGGTTCAAAAACATGCAGTCACACACCTAACCTAATAATTTTAAAGCAGAAATATAAATTTAATATTTCTGCTCTCTTTTTTCATTACTTTTGCACTGCTGCTGCTTTAATATTCACACTGAGAATTTTAACAGGTTGTTTCGGTACATCTTGATGTGGCCCTGCACGTCCTGTCGGTACTTTAGTGATCTTATCCACCACATCCATACCTTTAGTGACCTGACCAAAAACCGCATAACCTGCGTTATTGGTACTTCTATCTAGAAAGTTATTATCCACCACATTAATAAAGAACTGACTGGTTGCAGAATGCGGTAGGTTGGTTCGTGCCATCGCCAAAGTGCCACGTTTATTAGATAGACCATTGCTTGATTCATTTTGAATGGCTGGTCGAGTTGGCTTTTCTACAAGGTCCGCAGTCATACCCCCGCCTTGTACCATGAAACCCGGAATGACGCGATGAAAGATCGTGCCGTTATAAAACTTAGCTTTCGTATAGTCTTCAAAGTTTTTTGCTGAGATAGGTGCTTTATCATTAAACAGTTCAATTTCTATGTTGCCCATTGATGTTTTCATTTCAACAATCGTGTTATTTGCCATGACCGCCATACTCATACATGTAGCCGCCACTGCAACTAAACTCTTCTTTAACATTTCTTTACTCACAGCATTCAGATGTTATAGGACTTACGCACTATTATTTATAGATTCTCTGTGGTAGCAGATGATTTTTATCGAGAATAAAGTCATCAATGAAGTTTTTGATAACTGGTCTAAATAATTTCTTCTGCCAACGATATACATTTTCAAAGATCCGCTCAAACTGGTTCTTTTGTATCTCGACGTAGGCCATCAAGGCTGAAAAAATATGATTCAAAATCAGTTTAGATCGTCTTACTTGAAACTTTTCAATATGACAAACCTGTTTAATCACCCGGTGATATTGCTCTATTTTCCAATGACTTGAATGTAATTCATGAAAACCCTCAAAGGACAATAAATCATCTTCATCTTGATGCACAATATAAAACCTCTGCTGTTCTTTTAACTGAGTCTTAAATAATTGTACAAAGCCAAAATCTTTGAGCCAGACCACTTGACCCTGATGGAAATTTGGCAATAAACGCAGTTGAAACCATTGTCCTTTTTCTGGGGAAACCTTACGGTTACAGTCGATACCAAACATAAATCGAATACCATATTTTCTTATGGTTTTTAGATTTCCAGTCGATGAATACCAACTATCACCTGTAATAAATTGAATCTTTGCACCCCAACTGAGTACTTCACTTAACATATCCATAAAGTAATCATTCTTGGTTTTACTTTCAGATTTGTCATAAATTCGGAAATTAATTGGAATATTTTGACCATTCTGATCTGTCGCATACAAGGTAATGAGATTAATACCCTTGACGGATCGGTGGTGTTTGCCTGACCAAAAATAGCTAACCAAGTCCATATGTTGACTATAGGGTTTATCTAAAACAGTATCATCAATACTGACTATAAGTTTATTATTATCAATATGTTGAATTGCTTCTTGATATAGGTCGTGAGGTGTGTAGTCTTCACGTTCTAGAAAGCGATTTACACTATCATGCGAGATGTTATAAGTCTCGGCAAGTTGTGTGCAGCTAATAGAGTTCGGTTCTGTCATGAGAAAGCCCATATAAATGGGTAATGTACAAGTTGCTGTAGAAGCATGTTTAATTCGTCTGATCACAGATACTTTATAAAGTATTTTAATACTTTTTTGAATCCGTCAATGCGTAAGTCCTATGTTATTAGATTTCGGTATATTAATCGTTCAGTTTGACATCCTCCGCGACCTAAAGGCATAGGTATCTACACATCTTGATGTACCTAATGCAATTGTTGCGATTTCATTCAGTTCATCTATTGAATATTCTGAGAGCAGTTGAAGAGTGTTCAGTAAAATCGAAAGTCCTGCCAATATTGCAGGTGCACTTTCCAACTTACCTCTCTTCTGCTGTCGGCCTGAAAGACGGGCCAGAAATATACGAATTTTCTGATTTTGTTCATCTTCAGAACGCTGTATTCGCCAAGTCAGTACACACGCCATACTGCTGATCAGGAGCCGTCTTAAAATCGCTGCAGGTGTGGTCTGAAGCCATGATTCAACGTCATGGCCTGCCTGCTTCAGAAGCTTGAAATAGCACTCAATTGTCCAGCGCCAGTAATACCAGGTGGTTAATTCTACCGCATCAATCTCTGAAGAAACATTGCTGATCAGCGACCATCTCGCGACTGTTTTACCTTGAGCATCTTTCACCACAGCAACAATTAATCTGGCTGTAACTGCCTTGCCTGGCTGGGGAGCAACCCGTTGGCCTAAATCATCTTTTCTCTTCGGTTTTGCTGCACGCGTTATCCGAATATCGGTTTCTCCAACATGCAGCATATGCCTGTTTCCTTTATAAGCAATCGGCTTAACTTGCTGAGTTACTACTTTTTCTGCGACTTCTGCAACTTTGTAGGTTTCCCCTTGATGCTCAATCCGATGGCTTTCTTTGGCCCGAATCAACCATTTGAAACCATGGCTGCTGATTTCCCTCAAGTGGGCAATCGAGTCTCCTTCACGGTCAATGATATGGACTTTTGTTTTCTCAATCGGATACTGTTCAATCGTTTTGATTTGTTCTGCGAGTGAGTCCAAATGGGACTTGCGCTCGCTGTATTGTTCACTGAATGTGGAATAACAGCCGGATGCATCTGTTAGCGTCTGAGCTAATGGCGCAATTGGGAGCCCTGATGACGCATCGACAAGTAAACTGCTTTGCAATTCATAGCCTGAATTCGCCTCTGTTCTTTGAAGACGCCGAACCTTATGACTGTGCTTCACATACTGCAGTTGAGACCAGTCATGAACGATTAATGCATACTGATGCGGTGATGTCTTGATCTGTTCGCATGCAAGAAGCTTAATCGGCTGGTTTAATTGACTAAAAGAGATTTTATTATTATTCAGGAATCGCCAAACAGCCTGTGTAGTTGAGAAACTCGACTTTTGGGTAGAGGCCAGGTCTTTGATTGCGGGAGCAAGTGAAGCAAGAGGATTCATATTGAGTTTTACAAGGCTGTTATAACGTTTGACAAGACGCTGATCCAGACCAGAGATGTTAAATTGAAGAGCATGCTCTTCAATTTAACGCAAAGCTCGGAAATTGTGTAGATACCTATGGGCTAAAGGACGGGGATTCCTACTGCTAGACGCTCATGTCCGAGCGCAAGAATATTCAGTGCGGAATTTATATCCCTATCATGGAATGTACCGCATTCCATGCACTGCCATTCTCTTATTCCAAGTCCCGTTCTACCTTTCGGACTACTACAGCGTGAGCCACAGCTCGAACAAGTTTGGGTGGTATAGGCTTCATTGACTTCTTTATACCATACACTTGCGTTCTCGCATTTATACTTGAGCATGGTTCTAAGTGTTGTCCAACTTGCATCTAATACAGACTTCGCTAGTTTAGTCCGTGCTAATGCCTTTGCATTCACATTACCAACGAAGATGGCTGCATGTTTATTCACCAATTTATGACTGAATTGATGTAGCGTATTTTGACGTATGTTTCTAATCTTGGCATGAATCGCTTTAACACGCTTTTTATTTCTAGCACGTTGAGCAATGCCAAGTTTTTGTTCGTATTGCCGATAGATTTGAGGGGCTTTGAGCTTTACGCCATCTGAACAGGTTGCAAGGTCTTTTAAGCCCAAATCTATACCGATTGAGGTATTACCCTTTGATTTAACTTGTTTTGTCTTATCAACAACTAAACAAACATACCAACGTCCACGACTGTCTTCTACAAATGAGCCTGTTTTGACGTTGTATTTTGATAGTCCATAGCTATCCCATAGCTTGAATTGATGCTTGCCATACTGCACGTAGCCATCAGCATATTTGATTGCAACCTTTTTGAACGGTATCCAACCCAAAGAACGTCTTGCAGACTTCTTATTACTCACCCGCCATTTTAGCTTTGCTTTTTTAAACTGCTTTCTTCGAGTAACCAATTCTTCTGTTATCGCTTGAACAGTTTGACTATGCAGATTGCATTCTTTAGATGTGCCTTTCGTGTATTTAGCAATATCGTAAGCTGAAAGAAATTCACCTTTTCTTTTTAGATGTTTAAATCCTAAATCATTCACATAATTCCAAACAAAATTTACTTCCAATGCGAGTTGGTCTAGTACCTTGTAATGTTTGTCTTTTATGCGTAATTTAAGTGTTTTCATGATTAAAATATATTTGGTCTATGAGCAATAGTCAAGAGATTAGAACAGGTCGCCACTGTGTTTTTAATATGCATGTACATTTAGTCTTTGTGGCTAAATACCGTAGAGATGTTTTTACCAAAGCAATGCTTGAAACAATGCGTGAAGTGTTTGAGCGTATCTGCTTAGACTTTGAAACCGAGTTGGTAGAGTTTGATGGTGAACACGATCATGTTCATTTGCTTGTGAATTATCCACCTAAAATAGCAATTTCTAGCTTAGTGAATAGTTTAAAGGGTGCTTCAAGTCGCATTGTAAGAACCAAACACCCTGAAATTAAAAACAAGCTATGGGGCAGTGCTTTGTGGTCGCCTAGTTACTTCGCTGCTTCATGTGGCGGTGCGCCAATTGGAATTGTTAAACAATATATTCAACAACAGCAAACACCGCATTAATGGCTTACGCCACTCGCTTATATCCTCGGGCTAAACCCATAGGTATCTACACATCTTGATGTACCTAATGCAATTGTTGCGATTTCATTCAGTTCATCTATTGAATATTCTGAGAGCAGTTGAAGAGTGTTCAGTAAAATCGAAAGTCCTGCCAATATTGCAGGTGCACTTTCCAACTTACCTCTCTTCTGCTGTCGGCCTGAAAGACGGGCCAGAAATATACGAATTTTCTGATTTTGTTCATCTTCAGAACGCTGTATTCGCCAAGTCAGTACACACGCCATACTGCTGATCAGGAGCCGTCTTAAAATCGCTGCAGGTGTGGTCTGAAGCCATGATTCAACGTCATGGCCTGCCTGCTTCAGAAGCTTGAAATAGCACTCAATTGTCCAGCGCCAGTAATACCAGGTGGTTAATTCTACCGCATCAATCTCTGAAGAAACATTGCTGATCAGCGACCATCTCGCGACTGTTTTACCTTGAGCATCTTTCACCACAGCAACAATTAATCTGGCTGTAACTGCCTTGCCTGGCTGGGGAGCAACCCGTTGGCCTAAATCATCTTTTCTCTTCGGTTTTGCTGCACGCGTTATCCGAATATCGGTTTCTCCAACATGCAGCATATGCCTGTTTCCTTTATAAGCAATCGGCTTAACTTGCTGAGTTACTACTTTTTCTGCGACTTCTGCAACTTTGTAGGTTTCCCCTTGATGCTCAATCCGATGGCTTTCTTTGGCCCGAATCAACCATTTGAAACCATGGCTGCTGATTTCCCTCAAGTGGGCAATCGAGTCTCCTTCACGGTCAATGATATGGACTTTTGTTTTCTCAATCGGATACTGTTCAATCGTTTTGATTTGTTCTGCGAGTGAGTCCAAATGGGACTTGCGCTCGCTGTATTGTTCACTGAATGTGGAATAACAGCCGGATGCATCTGTTAGCGTCTGAGCTAATGGCGCAATTGGGAGCCCTGATGACGCATCGACAAGTAAACTGCTTTGCAATTCATAGCCTGAATTCGCCTCTGTTCTTTGAAGACGCCGAACCTTATGACTGTGCTTCACATACTGCAGTTGAGACCAGTCATGAACGATTAATGCATACTGATGCGGTGATGTCTTGATCTGTTCGCATGCAAGAAGCTTAATCGGCTGGTTTAATTGACTAAAAGAGATTTTATTATTATTCAGGAATCGCCAAACAGCCTGTGTAGTTGAGAAACTCGACTTTTGGGTAGAGGCCAGGTCTTTGATTGCGGGAGCAAGTGAAGCAAGAGGATTCATATTGAGTTTTACAAGGCTGTTATAACGTTTGACAAGACGCTGATCCAGACCAGAGATGTTAAATTGAAGAGCATGCTCTTCAATTTAACGCAAAGCTCGGAAATTGTGTAGATACCTATGGGCTAAACCCCGAGGTTTTACGCTCCAATGGATAAATAAAACACTACTTCTTCTAAGAAAACGAGAATAACGATGAATGAAGCTTTAGCCCTGTCTCAATTGAGTCAATTTCCACCTTGGCATTTACAAGGTGAAGCCTTTATTTTGAATTATTGGATCAGTCCGCAATTTATCCGACAATATAAAGCGTTTCGTATCGCCCCGTCCCCGATTGGTCGTGTGGTTCAAGTCATGTTGGTGCGTTATCATCAATCCCCTGTTGGACCTTATGATGAACTGCTTTTGCTCGACCACCCTTTACTGAGCAAACGGCGATTAAGCTCGATTCCTAAAATTTATGTGTCTACACAGATTTCAGTTGAACATGGTCAACAACTTTGGGGCATTCCGAAAGAGTTCGCTCAGTTTGACTGGCATACGCAGCACGAAACAACACAATGTCAACTCAGCACTCAAGACCAAACCCTGTGTTTAACACTCACCCAATGCAAAAAGGCACGTCCGTTTTATATTAATAGTCATCACATTCCACGTTCCATGCTCAAAATACAACAAGCATGGCAAGGTCAACGCTATGAGTTTTCTCCACAGTTTCGCGCAAAGCTAATAAAACTGAAAAAATTTGAATGGCAAAACCATACCACCCTCTTCCCAGACTTTGGCCAAGCCAAGGCTCTACAAAGTTTTTATGTCCCGAGTTTTCAGCTCGTTTTTCCAGAAGCCAAAATCCGCCCTAAATAAAAAAAGAATGTTCCACGTGAAACATTCTTTTTAAAATCCATGCTTTTTTATTTGGCATTCTTATCCCAAAATTTTCTAAAATTCTTTGCCATTTCTATGGTAATTTTTTTTGCCCGACGAGAAATGATGGTGAAGTTCACAAACCCATGGGGTTGATCTAGATAATTCTGATAATAAACCTTATTGCTCTGCTGCTTTAATTTGATGGCATAAATTTCACCTTCATCATGCAATAAATCATGACCTGCGGTGATGACAAAAGCGGGTGCGACACTTTTTAATACACCATAAGTCGGCGAAACAATAGGATCATCCAGTGCTACCTGATGTTGTTCAGCATACAACGACGTCACTCTATCGACATCTTGCCCCGTTAAGGTCAGTCCATCTTTATAAGCAAAGAACGATGGATGGCGACTTTTGAAATCGACCACGGGGTAAATTAACAGTTGTGCACTTGGCGCATAAGCTTTTGCAGCAGTTCGCTGCGCCACCACGGCACTGATATTACCACCGGCACTATCGCCAGCCACCGCAATTCGATTTTTCAAAATTTTGAACTGACGACGGTTTTGATAGACCCAAGCCAAAGCATCTTCACAAGATTGAATTAATAAATTCGGGCCAACTTCTGGCGCCAAAGGATAATCAATACTGAGCACCTGCACTTTGGCATGGATCGCCAGTAAGCGACAGACTTCATCATGACTGTCGAGACTGCCGACCACGAAGCCGCCGCCATGATAAAACACCAGCATCGGAAGTTTCTTATTCGGTGCAGGATGATAATGCCGCGCAAACACAGTTCCACTTTGTAAAGGTAGACGTAAATCCTCCACTTGTTTTACCGTGCTGGGTTTGGCGGTCAACATTTGAATTTGATGATCAAACAATTTACGCGAACGGTGGTAGTCTTCAAAAATAAAGCCCGATTTGCCTTGCTTATATTGAGCCGCCATTAAGCATTTAATAAAGGGGTCCAGTTGTTCAAACTGGTGAGGATAACCTAGTGCTTTCACCAGGCCTTCTTGTGCTACTGTCGGTAAGCGATCAATCATACGTGCCGCAGTGCCTTGGCCTTGTTCCATCCATTGTTGTAAAGTTTGATTCAACACGCCCATATCAATAATATCCTTTTATCGTTCTTCATATTCTCTACATGATCATCACTTATGTGACCATTCTCTTATATAAGTCTTCACATCAAGATACATAGCAATACGCCCTATACGCTAATCTTCTTTTCAGAGCTTGTCATTGACAATTTTTATGCCGATTTAGGAGTGTTTTGCTACTCCGTTTTATGAAGGAGACATGCCATGACTAAAAAAATACTCTGTACACGACAAAAATAGATAACTCATTGAAATAATGTCACAATAATTGTTTTCTAACGACGAATACTATGATACATCTCAATGAGTTATATCTTATCTTAAACAAATCTCTAAAATGGAACAAGTCACATTTAAAGTGCTTTGCGCTCATCATGCTTGTGATTATTTTAAAGCAAACATGTAATCTTTCTTCTGCATCTAAAGCCTTGCCCATCAAGTGCTTACCACAATCATTTTATCGACGTATGCAGCGCTTCTTTGCAGGTCAGTATTTTGATTATCGTCAAATTTCTCAGTTGATTTTCAATATGTTTTCATTCGACCAAGTGCAACTGACTTTAGATAGAACCAATTGGAAATGGGGAAAACGAAATATTAATATCCTGATGCTCGCAATCGTTTATCGTGGAATAGCGATACCTATCCTTTGGACATTGCTTAATAAACGTGGAAATTCAGATACGAAAGAGCGCATTGCTTTGATTCAACGCTTTATAGCCATTTTTGGTAAAGACCGTATTGTGAATGTGTTCGCAGACAGAGAGTTTATCGGTGAGCAGTGGTTTACATGGTTAATTGAACAAGACATCAACTTCTGCATTCGTGTTAAAAAAACTTCATTGTCACCAATCATTTAGGAAAGAATCATAAAATTAGTGATTTATTTCGCCATCTTAAAGTTGGTCAAATTGAATGTCGTAAACGACGGATTTTGGTTGGTCGGGTGAAACTATATATAAGTGCACTACAGTTAGAAAATGGAGAGCTTTTACTCGTCGTTTCTCCTCAGTTTAATGCCAATGCTATTCAGGATTATGCATTACGCTGGGAAATTGAAACCTTATTCAGTTGTCTCAAAGGACGCGGGTTTAATCTTGAAAATACGCGCTTGACAGACCCTAGACGAGTGAAAAAATTGATTGCGGTGTTAGCTATAAGCTTCTGTTGGTGTTACTTAACGGGTGAATGGCAACATGATCAAAAAAAAGCGATAAAAATAAAGAAGCATGGACGACTCTCAATGAGTTTATTTCGCTATGGTTTAGACTATGTTCAAATGGCGATTCAGCGTTTAATTGGTTTTGGGAAAAAAGAAGAGTTTAAGGAAATTTTGGCAATTTTAAGAAGGCAGAATCCTGATAGGATAAGGGTTCTGTGAAATTTGTCGTGTACAGAGAAAAAAATAATATTCCTCTCGCTCATCAGCACCTTGTTTGTTGGTTGTGTGGCTTTTCCCGAGGATGGCTATTATGACGGACGCTACGACCACCGCTATGATTATGATGATCGACGCTACGACCAACATGATCGCTATGAACGTGAACGAGACCGCCAACGTTGGGAATACCAACAACGACAAAACCGTATCGAACGCGAACGTCGCGAGGCAGACCGAAACCGCCAAAGACATGCTGAATGGGAACGCCAAAACCGCGAACAAGAACGGCAACGTATTGAAGCTGAGCGCAAACGGATCGCTAACCAACGTCATCACGACTGGCAACAGAAAAAGCGTGATCAAGAGCGATTAAACCAAGAACGTAAACGTTATGATGCTGAGCGTCAGCAACGACAAAATGCCGAACGCAAACGTCGTGAGCAAGAGCGTCAACGGACTGAAGATCGACGCAAACAATCCCATAAGGATCGTAAGCAACGTCCCGATGATCAACGCCGCGATAAAAACAAAGGTTGGGATAACTCACGTCAAGAACGATAAAATCGTCATCGTACATCAGACTGATGAAATAACACGGCTGAACAGCTTCTAATTATTTACCCTTAAAAAAAAGACCTTCACGGCATCCTGTGAAGGTCTTTAACAAAGCGAATGTAAGAGAAGTTCTCTTTTAAGCTTTATTGTTGTGTTGTCGCAGGTGTAGATTGGATGGGTTCAATCTGAGCCGCAGGATCTGCTTGAACCTCGACTCCAGCACTCCCCTCAACGGTTGCTGTTGCATCCGGTGCAGTGGTCACTTGAGCGGACTCAGGCGCTGTATTGGTTTCATTTGAGCTACAGCCCACAATGGCAAATGCTGAACCTAAAAGCGCTAGAGACAATAATGCAGTTTTCTTATTTAACATTCTTTCATTTCCTTTTACGTCATACAAAATAGCAAAGCCAAACTTTACCCTGCCTATCTTTGTCAAATCCGAAAACTTTTACACACGTGCTGAGTTGTAGTTTTTGCAGACTCGAGTACAACTTGTGCAATTTTTTATTAATTGCGCACAAATGCCGCCTTAGCACTACATCTCAACAGCAATGCAAGTTAATGTGCTGATTCTTCATTGTTTCTCTCTTCGATGAGCAGCACAAAAGGAAATCTATACTTGGCCCATCAACTCTTCAGTATTGCAGAACTCTTGTATGCTGATACACGATTAAATAATGTTATTTTTAAAGTTGAAGCAAAAAAAAAAAGCTTAATCCAAGGTAGATTAAGCTCGAGAAAGCATACAAAAATAAAGAAACCACAGCCTTAAAATCGAATTTTGAGCGTAAAGCTCGAAGCATCCTGACAGCATTATACCTTTGCACTGAATAAAGTACTTTTGGGAGACGTACGATTCAAAAACCTAAATCTCTAAATTAGGAGGGTTTCCCCAAACTATCCAAATAGGTCGCAGTCACCATACTTTGCTCTCTCCACAAAGTATGATCACCGCTGATGGACTCATTATGTGATTAAGCGAAAAATTAGTAAAACAGATAAATTTGATTAAAATAATTCAATGTAACGATTAGCCTTTTTCAACATAAAAAAACTAAAGCCAGATTGGAAATGGACCTTCGGACAGAATAAGCACCAAGAAAGCCTGATTTCAGCAATTTTTTACCAAAAATACATGAATTAATCACTGAAGCCGCTTGAATTTTTGGCTGTTGCCCCGACCTTTTGTAGTAATCCTGAATTCAATAACGCATGGCAGTTCAGATTAACCCAGTTAACACTGATGCCTGAAGGACTGTACATGTTTAAGAACCCATTTAAACGGAGTAAATCAATGGCGACTGAGCACAATCAAGAAGCTCAAGATCTAGGGCAAGAGCAAGCGGATTCACAAACAGCGCAAACTCAAGCTGAAACGGAGCAAGCTGAAGTTTCAGTTGAGGATTTACAAGCTCAAATTACCAATCTTGAAGAAAGCTTAAAGCTTGAAAAAGCACGCACTGCAAATGCTGTATACGAAGCACAAAAAAGTGTAGAGCGTATTCAACGTGAATCAGATAAGCATAAAGACACTGTTCTCGAAAAATTCGCAAAAGAGTTACTTGACTCAGTGGATAATTTAGAACGTGCCATTAGTGCATCGGGTGAAGAAAAAACACCAATGTTTGAAGGTGTGGAACTGACGTTGAAATCGTTACTGACTGCACTGGAAAAATTTGGTGTGGTTGCAGTTGATACAGCAAATGGTTTCAATGCGGACTTGCATCAAGCAGTCGGGATTGATCCAAATGCGAAAGCCAACGAGATCGGAACGGTATTACAAAAAGGTTATACCTTAAATGGTCGTTTGCTCCGTCCAGCAATGGTCATGGTTGGCGCATAAGCCCTATAAATTCGAGAGTTTTTGAAATTTTTTCGTGATTATCACTTGAAAAAAATTGAACGGCTCTCATATCGAATAACAAGCAAAAACATTGCAAAAATTTTTGAGGAATCATCCAAATGGCTAAAATCATTGGTATTGACTTAGGTACAACAAACTCTTGCGTCGCTGTACTTGAAGGCGACAAAGTTAAAGTGATCGACAACGCTGAAGGTGCACGTACAACACCATCGATTATTGCGTATAAAGATGGCGAAATCTTGGTGGGTCAGTCTGCAAAACGTCAAGCAGTGACTAACCCTAAAAACACATTATTCGCAATCAAACGCTTGATCGGTCGTAAGTACCAAGACCAAGCAGTTCAAAAGGACATCGGTCTTGTCCCTTACAAAATCATTCAAGCGGACAATGGCGATGCTTGGGTTGAAGTAAACG
The DNA here is from genome assembly GCF_058599505.1 of Acinetobacter sp. CAU_H_29a_1. Taxonomy (NCBI): domain Bacteria; kingdom Pseudomonadati; phylum Pseudomonadota; class Gammaproteobacteria; order Moraxellales; family Moraxellaceae; genus Acinetobacter; species Acinetobacter sp. CAU_H_29a_1. The sequence continues at coordinate 20,950 of NZ_CM178655.1, read as the reverse complement.
ACAAGAAACTTGCACCACAACAAATCTCTGCTGAAATCTTGAAAAAGATGAAGAAAACAGCAGAAGATTACTTAGGTGAAACGGTTACTGAAGCCGTGATTACGGTTCCTGCTTACTTTAACGATGCACAACGTCAAGCGACTAAAGATGCAGGTAAAATTGCAGGTCTTGATGTTAAACGTATCATCAACGAACCAACGGCTGCTGCACTTGCGTTCGGTATGGACAAAAAAGAAGGCGACCGTAAAATCGCGGTTTACGACTTAGGTGGTGGTACTTTTGACGTATCAATCATTGAAATCGCAGACCTTGATGGCGACCAACAAATCGAAGTGTTATCAACCAATGGTGATACCTTCCTTGGTGGTGAAGACTTTGATAACGCATTAATTGAATTCTTGGTTGAAGAATTCAAGAAAGAACAAAGTGTGAACTTGAAAAATGATCCACTTGCGTTACAACGTTTGAAAGAAGCCGCTGAGAAAGCAAAAATTGAGCTTTCTTCATCAAATGCAACTGAAATTAACCTTCCGTACATCACGGCTGATGCGACTGGTCCTAAACATTTAGTGATCAACGTAACGCGTGCAAAACTTGAAGGTTTAGTGGCTGATTTGGTTGAACGTACAATCGAACCTTGCCGTATTGCACTTAAAGATGCAGGTCTTTCAACGTCTGAGATTTCTGATGTGATCTTGGTGGGTGGTCAGTCTCGTATGCCTCTTGTACAACAAAAAGTACAAGAGTTCTTCGGTCGTGAACCACGTAAAGACGTGAACCCTGACGAAGCGGTAGCAATGGGTGCTGCGATTCAAGGTGCGGTATTGTCTGGTGACAAAACTGACGTACTTCTTCTTGATGTTACTCCGTTGACACTTGGTATCGAAACCATGGGTGGCGTGTTAACAGCAATTATTGAGAAAAACACCACGATTCCTGCGAAGAAATCTCAAGTGTTCTCAACTGCTGCGGACAACCAACCTGCTGTAGACATTTCTGTGTTCCAAGGTGAACGTAAAATGGCACAGCAAAACAAATTGTTGGGTAACTTCCAATTGGGCGACATTCCACCTGCTCCACGTGGTGTGCCACAAATTGAAGTATCGTTCGACATTAACGCTGACGGTATCTTAAAAGTATCGGCTAAAGATAAGAGCACTGGTAAAGAGCAATCAATCCAGATTAAAGCAAACTCAGGTTTGTCTGATGCTGAAATCGAAGCAATGATCAAAGATGCTGAAGCGAATGCTGAAGAAGACCGTAAGTTTGAAGAACTTGCGAAAGCACGTAACGAAGCGGATGCATTAGTGTCTTCTGCTCAAAAAGCAGTGAAAGATCTAGGCGAGCAAGTAACTGCTGACGAAAAAACTGCTGTTGAAACTGCAGTCGCTGAGCTTGAAACTTCGACTAAAGAAAATGATGTAGAAGACATCAAAGCGAAAACTGAAGCACTTCAAAACATCATCATGCCGATCACGCAACGCGCTTATGAAGCTGCGCAAGGTCAAGGCGGTGCTGAAGGTTTCGACCCGAATGCATTCGGTGGTGACGCTGGTCAACAACAGAAAGCGGACGATGGCGTTGTAGATGCTGAGTTCACTGAAGTAAAAGATGACAAAAAATAATTTGTCTCTTTAATAAAAAAACCGCGCTTAGGCGCGGTTTTTTTATTACCTAAATATTGTTGTTTCACATTCCACTTTTACATTAGGCTGATAAAAAATTTAGATCTCAGCCTTCAATGAAAAATTTACAGTTGGGACTCATCGTCCTCATTACAACCTTCGGTTCCGCGTGTACCACAATAAGCCCCTCCGTAGAAACAGCTAAAAACCAACAGCAACAAAGTGCGCAGCAGCAGATCCAACAGGGCTTCGATCAACTCCAAACCACTGGGGTGATTTTCATTAAGGATAAGTATGGCTTACACAGCTACGGCAATGACTTGAGCCGTGCTCAGACACCCTATGTACCCGCCTCTGCCTTTAAAATGCTGAATGCCTTAATCGGACTAGAACATGGTAAAGCAACCAGCACCGAGGTGTTTAAATGGGATGGTCAAAAGCGCAGCTTCCCTACTTAGGAAAAAGACATGACTTTAGGGCAAGCCATGCAAGCATCTACCGTTCCTGTTTATCAGAAGCTAGCACGGCGCATTGGCCTAGACCTAATACAAAAAGAAGTACAACGCATTGGATATGGCAATCAACAGATTGGCATCGTTGTCGATAATTTTTGGTTAGTCGGTCCACTGCAAATTACGCCTCTTCAAGAAGTCCTTTTTGTAGAGAAGCTGGCCAATACACAACTCGCTTTTAAGCCAGATGTGCAACATACAGTACAAGATATCCTACTGATTGAACAAAAACCGAATTATAAACTCTATGCAAAATCAGGTTAGTGCATGGACCTAGAACCGCAAGTGGGCTGGTGGACAGGCTGGGGCGAAACAGCAACAGGTGAAAAAGTGTATTTTGCTTTGAATATGCAAATGAAAACAGGGATTTCAGCCAGCGTGCGTGAGCAACTGATCAAACAAAATCTGACAGCACTGGGAATAATTTAAGCCCATAGAGAAGACGTATTTTTTATGTTGCAAAGGTATTTTTTACGCTAAAGTAGCTAAAAATAAAGATATATGAATGAAATATGCGTCAAAGTCTCTTGTTTGCTTTACTGTGCTTTTTAGGATTGATTCTGTATCAAAATATGCAACAGCCCCAGCTGCGTCTCAATCCACTGCTGGATCGACTCACCCATCCATTCGATCAGCGTATTCGCTATCGTATTGCGGAAGTCGATCCGCGTTTTGGTCTCAGTGAACATGAGTTAAAGTACATTAGCCAGCAAGCCACGGATATTTGGAAGCAGGGTTTGGGCCAAGACTACTTTGTCTATGACCCCAATGCTCAGCTCAGTATTCGACTCATTTATGACCAGCGTCAAGATGAGTCGTTACAACGCCGTGATCAACTGTCTAAACTGACACAAAATGAACACGGGCTGAATCAAAAAAATAATGAACTCAAAGCCATGCAGCAAAATCTGGCACGTCACTCAGGGGCTTTAGATGTGCAAAAACAGAGTCTACAAGACCTTAGCCAAAACTATAATGCCATGATCCGTCAGTATAACCAGCACGGCGGAGTCCCTGCTTCGCAGCAAGCTACAGTACAACAGAGTTTGGTGCAGCTGCGTCAACAGCAACACGTTTTAGACCAACAAATTGCCAGCTTTAACCTGCAAGTGAATGCCTACAATCAAAAGGTAGATGAACTGAACCGTTTGGATCAAGGCCATAATCTGGCCATCGACCAGTTCAACCAGCGCTTTCAACCCCGTCTATTTGATAAAGGACTGTTCAATGGGCGTGAAATTCATATTTATGAGTTTGAGTCCAAAGAAGACTTACGTCTGACTTTAGCGCATGAATTTGGCCATGCCCTCGGAATGAAACATCATAATGATCCGAAAGCCCTGATGTACCCAATGCTAGAAGAGCAAAATATGCAGAATTTTCGTTTACAAAGTGCTGATATTGCGTTATTTAATGCCCGTTGAAGTGATGGATTACTAAAAATAATCCCCTAATTTTAATGGGTGTATGAAATACAATCACAGCACATCTTGACTCGGGTTCGTGTTATTGTAAATAATTGAATATCCACTAGAAGCTTTGGAGACGAATGTGAGTTACTACCATATCTTAATCGAAGTAAATGACCACATCAGTACGATTGAAGAAACTCGTGATATCGAAATCTTTGATATTGTTGAGATTCAACCTTATCTCCATTCTATTCTATTGCCCTATTTCAACGAGCAACTGTTAGAACTTGAAGATGAAAATTTAGAGTTTAAGGATGTTTTACATCTGGAAGTGAAACAGACGCTTTTACCGATCAATGACTTGATCGAAGAAGAACAGAAACTGTTACCGAGTGACACCGATGTCACCATTACTGCCTATGAAGTTTTTAATAACCGTGACTTAAGCCAAGATGTCACCACGATTATTTTTGACTTACTCGATGCAATTAAACTCGATTGAAAGCGAATGATTGCATATAAAAAAAGCCCTGCATATGCAGTAATGCTGATCAGTTAAGACAAAATAGCTGAAATGCGGTAAAAATGAGCGTATCCAGATACGCTCATTTTTTTATGACTTTTTCTCAGAATTTAAGTTCAGCATTTCAGCAGACAGCTCCTTCACTTTCTAATTTTAGCGAATTAATTGATTTAAACTGGATTGAAGACTGTTTAAAACGGACCGGGAAAGCATCGGTCAGAAAAAGAAAACTCCCCGCAGAGCATGCTGTATGGCTAGTTATTGGACTTGCATTGTTCCGCGACCAGCCCATCTGGTATGTTGTTCAGCAGCTGCAGCTGGTTTTTGGCACGGCTGAAAGCTGCGCCCCAAGCGCATCAGTGCAGGCCAGACAGCGCTTGGGTCTGGAGCCTTTAAATGTCCTGTTCAATACACTGAGTCAGACATGGTTTGAAGATTCTCAGCCGCAATATTCCGCCTTTCATGGCCTAAGCATCTGCGCTGTAGATGGAGCCGTCTGGTCCATGCCCCACACAGATGAGAACTTCAGGCACTTCGGTTCTTCCAAAGGCAAAACGATAGCAGCACCTTGGCCGCAAGCCAGAGCGGTTTGCCTGATCAACACCAATACTCATGAAGTGATTGATGCCGGGATTGGAAGTATGGATCAAGGCGAGCTGACTTTAGCGAAGAAATTGAAAGTGCCTGCAAATAGCCTGACTTTATTTGACCGGGCCTACTTCTCTGCTGATTTCTTATCAGGGTGGCAGTCTCGGGAAAACTGCCATTGGCTTATGCGGGCTAAAGACAATCTGCGCTATGAAATTATCAGGAAAAACTCAGCGCATGACTTTCAAATCAGAATGCCTGTTTCTCCAAGAGCGAAGAAACTGAATCCGGATTTAGGTGACTATTGGGAAGCCCGCCTGATTGAAACTGAACAGTCTGGAAGGGTTAGACGATACGTTACATCATTATTAGATTCAAAGGCTTATCCTCTGGAAGAGGTCAGTACGCTGTATGCTCAGCGCTGGGAAATCGAGATGTGCTACCGTGAAATCAAGAGCGACCTGCAAGATGGGATGCATTTAAGAAGCAAGCAGCCTGAATTGGTGTATCAGGAATTATGGGGTGTATTGATTGCTTATAATATTCTTAGAAGGCAAATGAAATTTATGGCTCAACGGGCGAAAGTCAGCCCTTTGCGTATCAGTTTCCATATTGCTTCAATCAGCATTATCAATATATTAAGGCATACTCCGCTGGAATCGGCAGGGAATTTGCCCAAGCATTTAGAGCGTTTGCTGGAACAGTCTAAAATGTTTGTTTTGCCTGAAAGAAGATCAAGGCAATGCCCTAGAGTCGTCAAAATAAAGCCTCAAAAGTACCCAAGAAAATGCCAGTCAATTTCTTAACTGACTGGCATTACTCATCATGAGGGCTTTTTTAATCAGATCAGGTTTAGATCGAGAAAGATGAACCACAACCACAGGTCGTGGTTGCATTTGGATTTTGCACGATGAAACGTGATCCTTCTAAACCTTCAATATAATCCACCACTGAACCGACCAAATATTGATAACTCAATGAATCAACCAACATTTTCACATCACCATTGATAAATTCTGCGTCGTCTTCATTTTGGTTTTCAGCAAAGTTAAAACCATAAGAAAAACCTGAACAACCACCGCCCGTGACATATACACGAAGCATTAAATCTTGATTACCTTCACTGTCACGTAATTGACGTACTTTATTTGCGGCATTGTCGCTTAGTTCAAGTGCTTGGGCATTCATCTTAGATTCCTCAGTTCGGTTCAGCTGTCTTTCAAATCAAAAAGACCATATTTCGAGTATAGCATACTCAATATATGGTCCCTATTTGAATATTTAAAGTCAAATCAGACTAATTTTCTCAAGATTGTTTGTAATTTTCATCCTGTAATCCACATTCAAAGTTTTTCGCCGCTTGCTTACAACGGAATTGCCATAACAGTTTCATCATTCGCTTATCGTAAATACCGCGGTTGGTGAGATCAATTCGTGCTTCCCGCATCATCTTTTGATAACCAGGTTGATCTGCAGCGGGCACCTGCATCCAATATTTTTGCGGAATTTCAGCTTTCATTTTACCCAAGATACCGAATGCACGCTGCAGCTGGCCTTTAACCCATTCCCGTGATTTTTGTCCATAACCTGCAGGGAATTTATCTGGACGAATAATGATATTACCTGTGACCTGTAAAATCGGATAATTCACAATCGCCCCTTTCGTTCCCAAGCCTTTATGTAACTCTAAGGGCTTAAAAACCGCAGCAGGCGCACCAATAATATCGACTTGACCGTTATTGAACTTTGCACCAAAGTTCGTGACATCGGCACTCACAGCTTGCGCACCAATTTGTTGAACCATGACTTTTTGCGCTTGGTCATAGTCCAAAACCGCAATTTTCTTGCCTGCAGCTTTCGCTACAGTATTGATGCTACGATCATTCACCATTAAAAAAGCATCCCCCACAGGAATAACACCTGCCACTTCGTACTTGCCATTGACCATATGTTTAGCAAAAGTTGGGCTGGCCAAACCTTGCATCACTTTAACCGCTAAATTGAGATCGGGAATCGCGCCAATCGCGTCAAGTGAACCCGTAAACGAATTAAATTGACGCCCGCGCATGCCTGTAACACTAATGGCATCACATTTTCCTGCTTTAAAATCCTCAGCAATCACGGCTTCATTTTGTCCGACCCGCAGTTCAATATCCGCGCCCCAGTTTTTAGCCGCCAACTGATAATCTTTCATCAGGCTATACACATCACCATTTTTACCGACTAAGTCGAATACACAAACCACTTGTTTGGCCTGTGTCATCGCTGTTGCAGAAATGACTAATGTCCCGACACTGAGGCTTTTCATCCACTGTTTCATGTATCTTCCTTTTGACTTATTGTTGTTTATTGTGATGAGCCATTCACTTGTGCTCTTTGTTATTTTTTAATGCCCCGAATGACACTTCATTCGGTTCAAAACCACTCATTTCCTACGCGCTATACAAATTGGCCGCTTCAAGAGCATTTAAATCGGTCGATTAAAAGCAAAAAAGAAAGCTCAATTAAACTGAGCTTTCTTTGATTACACTCGTCAAATTACTCACCGCCCAGTGAGCATTCAAAGTTGGCTTTATCCACCGAGCAACGGGCTTTTTTCAAGACTGACATCATCGCTGGGTCATAAATGCCTCGTTTGGTCATATCCATCCGGCCATCACGCAACATTTTTTGATATTTGGTTTTGTCTTCTGCGCTGAGATTCATTTTGTATTTTGCAGGAATGCCTGCTTCTAAACGGCCTATCATCGCGATGCTTTTCGGTAGGTTTTTCACAAACCAATCTCGCGATTTTTGTCCAAAGCCTGCGGGGAATTGATCTGGGCGAATCACAAAGTCAGCTGTCACTTGTAGTACAGGGAAGTTAAACATGGCGCCGTTCGTGCCTAAACCTTTATAAATTTCTAGGGGCTTATAGGCATAAGCCGGTGCGCCGACCATATCGACTTGACCATTATTAAACTTCGCCACAAAGTTAGACACATCGGAAATCACCGCTTGCGCACCGACGCGTTGTACCATGATTTTTTGGGCATCGTCATAGCCCAAGACTGCAAACTTTTTACCTGCCGCTTTTTCAATGGAATTAATACTTTTATCGCGTACAAAAATAAAAGCTGAACCTAAAGGTGCAATCCCTGCCACTTCATATTTTTTACCTCCAAGATTGGTCACCATTTTGGTCGCATTACGCTGATCCAATGCAAAAGGGCGAATTCAAACATGAGGTGCGACAGTTTGAAAAGTCTTATGATAATCAACAAGCTGAGCAAATTTCTCTAATGGTGTAAGCCAATCTAACGCTTTTCTAGGACGAGTATTCAGTGACATGGCAACTTGATTTAAATAATGCTGATCTGCCTGATTTAAATCAATCCCTTTAGGTAAATATTGCCTAATTAAACCATTCATATTTTCGCATGTGCCTTTTTGCCAGGGTGAATGTGGGTCACAGAAATATACATCTATGCCTAAATCTTCTTCAAGTATTTTATGTTCTGCCATCTCGCGTCCACGGTCATAGGTCAACGTTTTACGCAGTTCTGCAGGTAAATATTTCAGAGCTTCAGTTAAAGCCTTGCGCACTGATTCTGCCTTTGCATCAGGTAATGTTGCCAAGATACAGAGCCGTGTATTTCGTTCAATAAGTGTTGCTATCGAACTTTTATTGTCTTTACCTTTAATTAAATCAGCTTCCCAATGACCCGGTATTTTTCTTTCTTGAACTTCGGCTGGGCGCTCATGAATAGTTTTAATATCCTGTAATATAGAATCTTTTTTAGGTTCACCGTTAGCTTTTCGCTTTTTATTTTCATGACGCAGACAGGATAATAAGTCTTTTTTCAACTCACCCTTTGGTAATGCTCGTATCGTTGAATAAATCGTTGTATGGCTTACATTCATTGTTTGATCCAAATCAGGAAATGTCTTTAAACGCTTTGCTATTTGCTGAGGAGACCATAAACAACGGATCGCTTCAACAATAAATTTCCAGAGGATTGAATCGATTTTGAGTTTTCTGTGACCGCGTCTACGTCTAGCGAAGGTGTTATCAGAAGCATATTGAGCTTGATAAACGTCATTGATGCTATTTCTTTTAAGCTCACGATAGATCGTACTCGGATGTCTTTTAATGAGTTCAGCAAATTTTCTTGGTGAAAAGCCTTCTTTTCTTGACTCAAGCATTAATGCAGTACGATCTTCAAAGTTAAGATGATGGTATGACAATTTTATATACTCCATAAACCCTTTAAATTAATTAGGTGGTTTATGTCGCACTTCAAGTTTTACTCTGCCAAGCCAATGCCTGCCACTTCATAACTGTCCCCTTGCAGCGTGGTGGTCATGCGTTTGGTATTTCTTGGATCGAGTACATATTCCACCGCCTTTTGTGCAATTTTATTGCTCGGTACCCCGCCTAAGGCATTAATCGAACCTGCGAACTTGTTATAAGTGCGTGCACGCATTGAAGTCATGTACACCGCATCGCATTTATCATTTTGAAAGGCTTTATCGGCCAAGTCTTCGTCCTGAAACGAAATCAACTGTACCTGTGCGCCCCATTTTTTACTGACCAAAGCCCATTCTTCTAAGAATTTATAAGATTCACCAGCTTTACCCAGTAGATCAAACACACACACCTGCTGCTTCGCCTGCACCATACTGGAGAAAGCGCACAGTGCGAGCGTCGATAAAATAAAAATTCCTTTCCTTTTCATTATTATCCGTTATTTAAAACCTACTTAAACCTACTTAAACCTACTTACGTGGGTTTAATGTTTAATTCCTACTTCATCATCAAGAACCAATTGCTATTGCGCTTGGGATTACCTCAATTCCATAGGCTGTCACGGTGTAACTCACCGCCATTGGTGGCTTATGTAGCCACCAATTCTTTATCTGCATGTTTTAGAATATTGATGGCAGCATTAATATCCCTGTGATGCAGGGTGTTACATGAACATCGCCACTCACGCATTGCAAGTGTCAGGTTTTGGTTTAATTCACCACAATTCGAACACATCTTGCTGCTTGGAAAGAATCGTCCAACAGAAAGTATTGATTTGCCATGCTGTTTAGCCTTGTAAATCAACTGTCGCTTGAACTCATAAAAGCCCATATCCGATATGGCTCTTGAGAGCTTACGGTTTTGTACCATACCTTTCACATTTAAATCCTCAATCGCAATCAGATCGAATCGCTTAACTAAATCAGATGTGACTTGATGAAGATTGTTTTTTCTCAAGCATGATATTTTGTAGTGCAAACGAGAGAGCTTGGTTTTCGCTTTTTCTCTGTTTTGACTACCTTTCTTTTTACGGCTAAAAGACTTAGCAAGTCGTCTTAACTTGGCAAGCTGTTTCTTTAGTGGCGCACTTGATGGAACAACCTCGCCATTAGATAAAGTGGCAAGACTGGAAACACCTAAATCAATACCAACAGATAAACCTGTTTTGGGGTGAAGTTTCTCAGGCTGATTTAATTCAACAGCAATCGAAGCAAACCACTTACCACCCTGTTTAAATATTTTCGCTGATAATATTTTTCCTTGATAACGCAAATCCTCAGTCATTTTTACCCAACCCAAGTTTGGGATACTAATTTTTCTATCTTTAATGCTGAATTGGTCATTTGATAATGAGAAGCGATCATCTACGCCTTTTTTTCTAGGCTTTGGATATTTGGATTGACCATTAAAAAAACGATCAAATGAACTACCCAATTGCTTAATCGCAAGTTGTGGCGCACATTTGGTCACTTTAAGCATGAAAGGGTATTTCTCACGCTTGAACGAGTTTAAGTGCTTTCTTATTTTAGCTTCGGATGGTTTATTTAGAAGTTTTTTATCCACCTGAACGCCATAATAGTCACACTGATCTCTATATTCCTTATCTGCTTTATATTGACGTTGCCATTCTTTTAAAGCCCAATTATACGACAAACGAGCAACACCACTCGCTTGAGCGAAATGACTTGCTTGCTTATTATTTGGCAGTAATTGGATTACATGCCCTCGTATGAATCGGCTCATAGTGCGTCTTTGACTGCCTGTATTAACTTTTGGTTTTTCTTACTACGACTACCATATAATCTTGCCGAAAACACTGTAATGATTTCCAAAACATCTTGAGCAAGTTCTTCCTCAAAAGACAAATTTTCACCCTTATTAAGAATGACGATCTCCACGCTTTTAGCTTCACATAAGGCAAAAACCAACTCAGCACCAAACCGCAATAAGCGATCTTTATGCGTTAAAACCAAACGTCCGATTTCATCATTCATGATTGCTTCTAGCAGCTTATTTAAGCCTTTTTTTCTATAGTTCATACCCGAACCAAGATCGGAGATTAATTCAAACGTCCAACCTTGATTTGCACAGTACATTTCAAGAACTTGTTGCTGTCGAATTAAATCTTCTTTTTGGTCATGACTCGATACCCTTGCGTATGCAATGGTTTTCCTTTGAAGTTGACTATCGGGCTTGTGTATTTGCTCAGGCGTGATCTTACTCAGATCATATCGTCTATGATTTTTAGGGGTTCGATCTGCAACCAAAGTGCCTTCTTCATCCCAACGCCTTAATGTTTGAATGGAAACACCTAATGTTTTAGCTGCAACGCTAATGCTTACATATTTACTCATGTTGTATATAATAGTATAGAAATAAGTAGATTTCAATTAGCAGTTACAAACCCTTCATGTTTTTTGTTTTACTGGGGGAAATATATCTGTGTGCTATTCCTCAATATAGGTCAAAAAAGGTCAACTTTTAGCTTTCCGACCAAAGGTCAAATGGTTTCATCCTCCCCTTATAAAGAAACCCTTAGAGATTTCAGTTCAGATAAATTTTGAATGTTTAGTCTTTTGCTGACGCATCCATTAGAATAGGCGCACCTTTTTCTGATATTTGATAGTTCCATGATTCAGCTTGATCAAGTTTCATTGCGCCGTGGTGGACGAGTGTTATTTCAAAAAGCCTCCATGCAAATCCATCCGGGTTGGAAAGTTGGTCTCACCGGTGTCAACGGTGCTGGAAAATCAACCCTGTTTGCTGCTCTCTTAGGCTCGATAGGTCCTGATGATGGCACCCTGAGCCGCCCTGCCGTATGGACGGTGGCACACATGGCGCAGGAAGTAAAAGCCTTAGATATGGCTGCGATTGATTTCGTCCTGACCGGTGATGAAGAATATTGGAACATTCAACAACAGCTCAACCATCCTGAACAGTTAACTGACACTGAACTGGCTGATTTACATGGCCGATTCGACGAAATTAATGGTTATTCCGCACCCGCTAAAGCCGCTCAGCTTATGGCCGGTCTGGGTTTTATGGAACATCAAAACCAACTCTTGGTTTCGAGTTTCTCTGGTGGATGGCGGATGCGTTTAAACTTAGCGCGTACCCTGATGAGCCGTTCGGATCTATTATTACTGGATGAACCGACCAACCACTTAGATCTCGATGCTATTTTATGGTTAGAAGATTGGTTAAATGCCTATACGGGCACCCTAATTTTAATTTCGCATGACCGCGATTTCTTAGATGCGATTACCAACCGTATTTTACATATCGAAAATCAAGAACTCACCCTCTATAGCGGTAACTATTCCACCTTTGAAACCACTCGTGCAGAACGTTTAGCACAACAACAACAAGCCTATGAAAAACAGCTCGAAACACGGGCACATATTCAAAAATATATTGACCGTTTTAAAGCCCAAGCCACTAAAGCACGTCAGGCACAAAGCCGAATTAAACAATTGGAACGGATGCAGCTGCTTGCCCCTGCGCATGTCGATACCCCATTTACCTTTAGCTTCCGTGAACCCACTAAAATGAGTTCACCACTGCTCACTCTAGAACAGGCTGATATTGGTTATGGCGACAAACTGATTGCCACCAATATCAACATACAAATCACCCCGACGAGCCGAATTGGCTTATTGGGGATGAATGGTGCAGGTAAATCAACCCTAATCAAATCCTTAGTCGGCGATTTACCTTTATTGGCAGGACAACGCAAAGCCTCAGAGCTACTCAATATTGGCTATTTTGCACAGCATCAAATGGATTCACTGGATGAGTCGGCCAGCCCAATGCTGCAATTGGCACGGATTGCGGATAAAAAAATCAGTGAAGCGACCTTACGTGCCTTTTTAGGCAGTTTCGGCTTTAGTGGCGAGCGAATGGATACCCCTTGCGAGAGCTTCTCTGGTGGTGAACGTGCACGTTTAGCACTGGCTTTAATCGTATGGTTACGTCCCAATGTCTTAATTCTAGATGAACCGACCAACCATTTAGACTTAGATATGCGCCATGCGCTGACCATGGCTTTACAAGACTATGAAGGTGCTGTGGTCTTGGTTTCGCACGAACGCCAACTGATTGCCAGCGTATGTGATGACCTCATTTTAGTCCATGCTGGAAAATCGACCGAATTTGAAGGCGATCTACACGATTATGCCAACTGGTTACGCCAAGCGCGCCTAGAAATGATTAAACAAGGCGGAATCGTAGCGCCGATCGTGTCTAAAGTCAGCACTCAAAAAACCATCGTTTCAAAGGTTGATAAAGAAGCGCAGCGTAAATTAGCTGCACAGCGCCGTGAACAAACGCGCCCGATTCGTAAAAATATCGAAAAATGTGAAAGCCTACTGGCAAAACACCAACCACGTTTACTCGACATCGAAAGTTTACTCGGTGATGCTGGCCTATATGACGCTGCACGCAAAGATGAACTCATGAAACTGATGAATGAGCAAACCGAACTTAAAAACCAAGTCAGTGAAGCTGAAGAACAAATGCTAGAGCTGATGATGGAACTTGAAGAGCTCGAAAGCTCATTCGAAAACGAATAATCTTTCTTCATACACCCTGCCCGCTCTGTTTATGCATGGCGGGCATTTTTATGTCCTAACCATTTTGAACTATTTACTTTGCTGCAACACCAATCGATTTCCAAAAACGTGCCTTTTCGGTCTATACATGTAATTCAATAAGACACGCATAGTCTGAGCATTTTAAAAATATAAGTGATTGAAATTAAAATTATTGCTTAATAAATAAAGCGATAAATTGATGGATTTTTATTGTTTAGATATTCTTAAAAAGTGAAAAATAGGATTGTTTAATTTAGCTTAATTAATTGAATATTCAGCTATATACAGCCCTATTTACATGCATTTCACAACATAAAACCAAATACAACCTTCACAACAGACAGCGAATATCCATCATGTGCAGACATGCACCTTTCAGCACAATAAGTTTTGAATTTAAAAAGAGGAAATAAATTTAAAAGATCTGATTTAAATTTAAAAAATAAGGCAGGGTTTTAAATTTAAAGACCGCACTTAAAACATCTGTGGATAAAATTATACGTATTTTAGCAGCTGATATAAAGTGCTATTTTTATTTATCCACAGGCCAGCGCTGTTTATTTATTCAGTTGTTTTAGGCAAATCCATCCTCTTTTTTGCGCTCTTTTTCCTTAATTTAATACGGCTCTTTGCGCCTTTAAAAAACGTAATTCTTGTATTTTCCACCCCTGATCAAAGACCCATGTTTCTTGGATTTGTTGGCGATTTTCAACCAAACCAATCAAGACCTGACAGCGTGTTTGGTCACGGTTAAACTCAAATTCTTCAAATTCGACATCGGGTTTTTGAGGTTTCCAAACCCCATTTTTCACAGCATGTGCGATCTTTTCATAGCGGGTATAGTTACTCTCCACACGATCAGCTTGCTCATAGACCACCTTAAAATGCTCATCTTCATATTGAGCTAAAACTTCATAATTGCCCGTAAAAAATGCATTCACCCAAATGTCGCGTACTTGTTCTAGTTGGTTATCCATCATAATGACCTCACATTTTGCACTGTGCAAAAGACTTGATACTCACATCATGACATCGCTATAAGTCAGTTTAATAACAGTGTACATTGCTTATATTTTATTCAAAAGCATAAAAAATGCTGTAAAAAAAAGCACCCCGTAGGGTGCTTTTATGGCTTATTTTGTAAAGCGCTTAGGCATCAATATCCGCATTCAATGCATTTTCTTCAATGAATGCACGACGTGGTTCCACGTCGTCACCCATCAAACAAGAGAACATACGATCGGCTTCAATCGCATCCTGAATGGTAACTTGCAACATGTTGCGGTTTTCAGGATCCATAGTGGTTTCCCAAAGCTGGTCCGCATTCATCTCACCCAAGCCTTTATAGCGTTGAATCATCATGCCACGACGCGAATCAGACAAAATATGCTGCCATACCTGATGGAAGTTAGTGACTGCAATCTTGCGATCACCTTTTTGTAGGTATGCGCCATCTTCCAACAACGTGAACCAACTCTTGGAGTTTTTCAACAAACGTGCATATTCACCAGAACCCAATAAGCCTGCATCTAATAAGTAGCTGTGCGGCAGATTGTGTACATAGATGGTGATACGGGGTAAGTAAGTCTCGATCTTTTGACCATCTGCCAGTTCTTTCTCAAACGTTTCTAAGCTTAACTCAGGACGCAAGCTCGGTTGAATCTCTGCCACAGCACTGCGCACTTGTTCAGCCCACTGCTCAACATAAGCTCGGTCATGGTTTTGATCAAGCTTAAAGCCTTCAACCGAAATCAACGCATCTAAGACACTGGCAGGATAACGTACAGTTAAACGCTGTAAGCTCTTCTGAGACGTTTGATAGTCCGCAATCACATTCGCCAAAGCTTCACCACGGATCGCAGGTGCAGCATCGCTGATGTGCAATTCAAGCTCATCAATCGCGTTTGAAATTAAATAGGTTTCAAGCGCATCATTATCTTTCAGATATTGCTCTTGCTTGCCTTTTTTCAGCTTATACAGCGGTGGCTGAGCAATATAGATATAACCACGCTCCACCAGCTCAGGCATTTGACGGAAGAAGAAGGTCAACAACAGCGTACGAATGTGCGAACCATCCACGTCAGCATCGGTCATGATGATGATTTTGTGATAACGCAACTTGTCCGGATTGTACTCTTCACGACCAATACCACAACCCAATGCCGTGATCAGCGTACCGACTTCTTGAGATGAAATCATCTTGTCAAAACGCGCACGTTCCACGTTTAGGATTTTACCTTTCAACGGTAAAATCGCTTGCATCTTACGGTTACGGCCTTGTTTAGCTGAACCGCCCGCAGAGTCACCCTCGACCAGATACAATTCAGATAATGCTGGGTCTTTTTCTTGGCAATCCGCAAGTTTGCCTGGTAAGCCTGCAATGTCTAACGCACTTTTACGACGCGTCATTTCACGCGCTTTACGTGCTGCATCACGAGCACGTGCCGCATCAATGATTTTGCCTGCAATTGATTTTGCAGCTTGCGGGTTTTCAAGCAAATATTCAGAGAATGATTTATTCATTGCCTGCTCAACCGCAGGTTTCACTTCACTTGAAACCAACTTTTCTTTGGTCTGAGAAGAGAACTTCGGATCAGGCACTTTCACTGAAACAATCGCAGTTAAACCTTCACGGGCATCATCACCAGAAACCGCTACTTTCTCTTTTTTGAGTAAGTTTTCGTTTTCCATGTAGCTGTTTAGACCACGCGTTAATGCCGCACGGAAACCCGCTAAATGCGTTCCACCATCTTTTTGTGGAATGTTGTTGGTAAAGCAACGTACATTTTCTTGATAGGTATCATTCCACTGCAACGCCACTTCAACACCAATGCCATTTTCAGCCTGTACGGTGAAATGGAAAATGTCGTTCAGATGGGTTTTGCCTTGGTTAATATATTTCACAAACTCAGACAGACCACCTTCGTAGTCAAACACATGTTCTGCATGAATACGCTCGTCACGCAAAACAATGCGCACGCCCGCGTTTAAGAAAGACAATTCACGTAAACGACGCGCTAGAATATCGACATTGAAAATGGTTTGGCTAAAAGTTTCAGCACTTGGCCAAAAACGGACAGTTGTTCCTGTCGTATCCGTATTCCCCACAACAGTCAGTGGGTAAACCGGATCACCGTGTTTATATTCTTGTTGATGAATATGACCTGCACGATGAATCGTCAGTTCCAACTTACGCGACAAGGCATTTACAACCGATACACCTACACCATGTAGACCACCTGAAACCTTGTAGCTATTGTCATCAAACTTACCACCTGCGTGCAGAATGGTTAAAATCACTTCTGCGGCAGAAACCCCTTCTTCAGGGTGAATATCGGTCGGAATACCGCGCCCATTGTCCGATACACTTACAGATTCATCTTCGTGAATCGTCACCAAAATTTCATCACAGTGACCTGCAAGCGCCTCATCGATCGCATTATCCACCACCTCAAACACCATATGGTGTAAGCCTGAACCATCATCCGTATCACCAATATACATACCCGGACGTTTACGTACTGCGTCCAATCCACGTAATACTTTGATACTAGAGGAATCATAAGCTTTTTCTGTGGTTTGTTCCGTTTGAGAAGCAGCTTGTTGATCTTCTGAACTCATGGTTTCTCCCTAGCGAAAAATAGGTCTATCCCGTGATGGGTAAAATCTAAAATCATTGTGCGACAACTTGAACTTGACCGTTTTCAACACAGAATAATTGATAAGAAATAGATAAATCATGTAAGTGATTTTTGACTGATTCATACTCTAAAGTGGTAATAAAAACTTGACTACCCAGTTGGCTCAATCGCTCAATTAAACGTTGTTGTGCTGTTAAATCTAATTCTGCTGTCAGATCATCTAATAATACCACAGTTTCCTTATTACAAGCATGCAGCATTGCAATCTGTGACAGTTTTAAGGCTATGATTAACAGCTTTTTTTGTCCACGTGACAGTACGACATCGGCATCGCCAAGGCTTGTTTTTAAACGCAAATCTGCCTTGTGTGGACCATACTCGGTATAGCGCCGTTCAAGGTCTTTTTGATGATGACTTTGCAGGTCATGCAGCAACCCTACCTCGGTATGAAAGCCAGGGCTATATTCTAACTGAACCTCGATATCTGGCAGCAGGTGTTTTAAATCTTGCTCAAAAAAGCCCTTCCACTGCTCCACAATGCTGACGCGCTGCGAATGCAGCATTTCCCCATAATCACCAAGCATTTTGTTCCACGGCTCCAAATCTGCCAGACTTAGATTCCGTCGTGTTTTCAGTAAACTATTACGCTGTTTTAATGCCCGTGAATAATATTGCCATGCATGATAAAACTCAGGTTCCACGTGGAACATCAGCCAATCTAATAGTTGCCGTCTAGGCTTGGCACCATGATCAATAATATCGGTACTTTGCGGATCAATCAGTTGCAAAGGAAGAATCTTAGCCAACTGGCCTTGAGTGGCAATGTTGTCGCCATTGACCTTGATGAGCTGTTCACCAGACAACAGCTTTTGCATCCCTATTTTTTCAGAACTGGATTGGGCAAAGACAATCGCGTCTTGGGTGTCGGTTTGAATATAGTGTTTCGGAATATGGGTCCGAAAGGAACGCCCAGTCGCCAACAGATGAATGGCTTCTAAAATTGAGGTTTTACCTGAACCATTTTGTCCATAAAAAACATTAAACGGTTGCAATCCATGGAGAGCAACCGTTCTGAGATTTCGAACACGTTCGATGTTTAAACGCGTGATTTGCATGCCTGAACCTAGGGCTTAAACACGCATTGGCATGACCACATAGGTCTGATCTTGATGGGCTGGATCTTGCACTAGAACCGATTGATTTGCTTCGGTCATCGTCATTGATACATCATCACCATCCAATGCACCTAAAACTTCCAAGATGTATTGGGCATTAAAAGACATTTCCATTGGCGCATTATTATATTGAATCGCCAAATCTTCTACGGCTTCGTCTTGCTCTGGGTTATTGGCACGTAGCTGCAAAGTATCTGCGGCAAAGTTTAAGAACACACCACGTAGTTTTTCATTACTTAAAATCGAAACACGTTGTAAAGATTGCTTAAAGACATCATGTGCAATTAACACATTTTTATCCCCACCACGTGGAATCACACGACGATAATCAGGGAATTTACCGTCAATCAGTTTAGTGGTGAAACGAACCGTTGTATCCCCTTGTTCTTTGTCACGGCTGGCAATAGAAATGGTCACATTCAATAGTTCACGACCAATCAACAACGCCAATTGTTCATCTTCAATGCTCAATAAACGCTGTAGTTCACCCACCGCTTTACGTGGAACAATCGCTTGAATCAATTGAGTGGCATTTGAGCTAGCAACAGTTTCACACAGAGCTAAACGGTGGCCATCTGTGGTCACTGCACGCAGTTGATTATTATCAATTTCGAGCAAGGTTCCTGTGAGATAAAAACGTACATCCTGCACCGCCATAGCAAATGCAGTTTTTTCAAATAGACGCTTTAATTCACGCTGTGTCACCGCAACTTGCGTGCCTTGCGTGTTCTCTGTGGTCAATAACGGGTAATCTTCAGCGGGTAAAGTCCCCAACACAAAACGGCTATTACCGGACTTTAAGATACAACGTTGATCTTCAGTAATTTGTAGGTCTATCAGTGCTGCAGTCGGTAAAGATTTGCAAATATCCATCAGCTTACGTGCAGGAACTGTGGTTTCACCCGCTTGCAAACACGCCCCTTCCGCAAGCGTGGTACTTGCAACCAATTCGACCTCTAAGTCCGAACCTGTAATCGTCAACGACGCTTGGCTCACTTGCACTTTAACATTTGAAAGAATGTTTAAAGTATGGCGACGTTCAACCGCTCCTACGACATGTGATAGAACATTAAGTAAGCTTTCTTTCGCGATTTTTAAACGCACGATACATTCCTCGAAAAACTGAAGATAAAATAATAAATAAATGTGTTTTTAGCAGTGTACTATGCGGCAGAACATGCCGCATTGCAAGAATAGAATTTGAGCAATTTTGCTTAACTTTGCAGCAAGCGTTGCAAGTTTTTATAGTCCTCATTGAAGATCGGATCTTCATCGCGCAGACTTAAAACTTTTTCACAAGCATGCATGACGGTACTGTGATCTCGACCGCCAAAGGCCATACCAATTTCAGGGAAACTGTCTCCGGTTAGCTCCCGTGCCAAGCCCATTGCCAATTGGCGTGGACGAGCATAAATACGGGTCCGTTTAGGCCCAACCAACTCTTTGAGTGGGATTCTAAAGTACTCACTCACCACACGTTGAATATTTTCAGTACTGATGGTTCGTGCACGAATGGCCAAGACGTCTTTTAATGACTCACGCACAACATCCAAATCAATAGCTGTACCCTTAAAGCGTGAAATGGCCACCACTTTATTCAGCGCACCTTCCAATTCACGTACGTTTGCAACCACTTGTTGCGCAATAAATAACGCACAGTTTCGTGGTAATTCCACATCATTGCTTTCTGCTTTTTTCAGCAAAATTTCAATACGGGTTTCAATATCTGGTGGCTCAACCCCAACCGACAAGCCCCAAGAAAAGCGTGAAACCAAACGTGGATCTAATTCCGTTAATTCTTTTGGATAACGATCAGAAGTCAGAATAATTTGTTTTGATTCATCCAAAAGTGCGTTAAAAGTATAGAAAAACTCAACTAAACTCGCCTCTTTACCCGCCAGCAAATGAATATCATCGACCAACAATAGATCTAAAGATCGGCAATTTTTCTTAAATTCTTCTACTTTGCCTTGTTGTAAAGAACTAACAAAATCTTGAACAAAGCTTTCTGCCGTCATATACATGACACGTGCATTCGGTTTGGCTTGCAACAAGGCATTGCCCACTGCTTGCATTAAGTGTGTTTTACCCAATCCAGTCGGGCCATATAAAAATAAGGGATTGTGCTGAGAAGCACCTAACTGGGTTAAAACCTTACGACACGTTTCAGCAGCCATTTGGTTTGAACGACCTTCCACAAAAAGTGAGAAGGAAAATAAAGGATTTAACTGGCGTTTACGGCTGTTTTTAGAATTCCCCTCTTCTTTTTCTTTTTTCGGACGTACAACAGGTGCTGGAGCAGACTCTAAAGCCGCAGTCGTCGTTGCAGGTTGCTCACTCGCAGATAAAATTGCACCTGGGCGTGAGTCGACTAAAATTTCAACTTTACGTACACGCCCTTCAGAGAGCTGCTCCACTAAAATTGTAATCAGCTCTAGGTGATGTTCTTGAATGTAACGTGTCCAATAGGGATTCGGAGCATAAAGACGTAGTGTGTCATTTAACTCTTCTGCAACTAAAGGGCGTATCCACATTGTAAAGACATTCCCAGAGAGCTCTTGTCGCAAGCGAGTTAAGCAGTCCGTCCAAAGCAT